>JAGOAX010000002.1 GCA_017983695.1 Ferruginibacter sp. | reverse complement strand
AACTCAAAAATATGCGAAGGTTTTGTATAAGTCAAACTTGCGGCAATATTTTTAAGTTGTTAATTTTTAATGGGTTAAAAAAATATACGAAAGTGTTTTTTGCTAATATGGCTTTCGTAAATGCGATGTGATTTATTTATTAAATGTATTAGTTGGTTTGGGGTGTTTATGGCTTCGCCAACCTTACTTACAATAAGGAACGAACAAATAATAAATTAAAGGTATTGTTTATTTTTTGCATTTATATTGAGCGGTAAATAATTTAGTCACCTAAATTTAAATGGTCTAAGGGGCTTATTATTTGTAATACATCTCTGTTGGTAACATGTAAGTAGCGTAACGTGGTTTTAATATCATTGTGGCCTAAAAGTTTCATAATCATGGTTACATCGGTGCCTTTATCTAATAAATGTGTGGCAAAACTGTGCCGTAATGCATGTACACTTCCGGGTTTTAATATGCCTGCTCTTTGCTTTGCCGCTTGTAATACCAGTTGCAGGCTTCTGGGGCTATATGGCTCATCTGCATTTTGCCCGCAAAAAAGATAACCTTCTTTTTTAGGTTTATAAGCAGTAAAATATTCTCTAAGCATTACAAGCAATACAGGGCTTAATGTTGTTATTCTATCTTTTTTGCCTTTTGCCCTTTCAATTATTATCTGCATTCTTTTACTATCAATTTGCCATACTTTTAGTGCAGTTACTTCACTTACCCGCATACCTGTTGCGTAAGCCAGCATCAGCATGGTTTTATGCTTTACATTGCTGGTTTGTTTAATAATTCTTGTTATCTCATCCTGGTTAAAAAAATGAGGGTTTTGCTGTTGTTTTTTTGGTCTGGGAATCTCCCAAAAAAATTTCTCTCTGTTCAGCACCTGTTCAAAATAAAACTTCAGTGCATTTAAGCGGCTGTGGGCAGTGTGTTCGCTGATACCTTCTTTTTCGATGGTATATACCAGGTATCGTTTAAGGTCGGCAGCAGTAAGGTTATTTACCGGGGTGGCTTTTAACAGTTTTAGTAATTGTAAAAATTCATTGCGGTAAGTGCGTATGGTGGAGGGGCTGTATGCTTTTAATTTAAGCTGCTGCATAAATTGTTCCAGTGCAGCCAGGTTTTCTTTACCCAGCTGGTAAACTGGTGCTGTGGATAATGGTATTTTTTGCGGAGCCGTTTTTTTTACTGGCCCGGCAAGCGTTGCAGTAATATCTTTTCTTTTTTGTAAATAGGTTTTAAGGTTGCCGGTTTCTATTGCTGCATTTTTATCTACGGCTTTTGTAATTGCTGATACACTCTGTTTATTTAATGGCAGCCACCAGCATTTATTAGTTTGGCTCCATTTTATGCCGGGTATCTTTCTAATAGCAAGGCTAAGTACAGCTGTATTAATAAAATAAATACCAATACATTCCTGGTTGCGGTGTACAAATGCTTTTAAGGTTACGGTTTGCATACTTAAATTTAAAAATATTTTCCTAATTTAAAATGCAAAAAATTCCGGCTTAATAAAACCCGATCTATCGGGCCATTTGGCTGTTAGTGTTTATGAGCAATGCTGCAGATTCGGCCACATGAAAATAAAATACCCGCCAAAGGGTATAGTTTTTCAGTTTGTTTTTTGTTCTTTTTACAAAAAGAATAAAATGAAAAATATCTTCCTTGCTTTTTTATGTTTGCTTACACTTAATGTTGCTGCGCAAACTATTACTATCGATCCTGCTTTACAGCAAAAGTATTTACCCAACGAGGTAAAGGGACTGAATATTGGGATGACCATAACGGCACTGAAAGCTGCCCGGCCCAATGCCAATATTCCTGCAGATGCGGTGCTGGGTAATTACGAAGAAAATTTTACCACCGGCGATATTACAGACATTACCTATCAAACCGCAGGTGATGACAGTGCCGTATATGAATTTATAATTGAGTACAAAAGCACAGCAAAAGCCATTGCCATTGCAAAGCAATTGTATAAAACCCCCAATGCAGTGGAAAAATGATTTCCTTTGAGTTGGAAAATTAAACTGAATGACGGCCTTATATTAAAATGCTGGGTGTATAAAAATAAAATCTGCATTGGCGATAACCGTCAGTTTGATTATTGATCATTACTGCAATTATTTTATTTATAAACAAAGCCTCAGAAGCTGAGGCTTTGTTTGCAGGCATAGTTTTTTATGCATTCAGTTTAAAAGGCAGTTACAAGGGAGAGTAAACTTAATTCCTAATTCCCAATCCCTAATTCCCTATTTCTCCTTCTCCACCCTTGTTGGTGTATCTTTTCCACTTACAATTGTTTTGCTGCTGATGGCAACGGCTTTAATGATCTCTGCCATATTCTTCATATCAAGCGTACCAATCTCATCACTTTGTTTGTGGTAGTTGGGTTCATCATTCGGTGCCTCTTCCATTTTTGATGTGGAGATGGTGTGTGCAGGAACACCCAATTCTGCAAGGGTGGCATTATCGCTGCGGTAAAACAAATTTTGTTTGGGATAGGGGTCAGGTTCAAAATGAAATTTAGAACCTGTTAGGTTGGACTGTAAAATTTTACCCATATCGCTTTTTTCGTAGCCGGTAATATAAGCGCTGTTGGTTCCCCATTTACTGGTGGTGCCAATCATTTCAATATTAAACATGGCCACTACTTTATCGGCATTTAATTGTTTGCTGAAGTAGCGGCTGCCAAAGCCACCAATTTCTTCTGCAGTAAAAGCAACAAATATTAACGTGCGTTCATTATTTTTTTGTGCACCGAAATATTTTGCCAACATCATTACTGCCGTGGTGCCGGCAGCATCGTCGTTAGCGCCATTGTAAATACTGTCGCCTTTAGCATCGGGCTTGCCAATGCCTAAATGATCGTAGTGTCCGCTAAAAACAACATACTCATCTTTTTTACTTTTGCCGGGTATAACACCAACAACATTTTTAAGCTGCTGCTCGGTTAACTGGTTTTGTATGTGCAGGTTTATTGCTGTTGGGTTAAGGTTAGCCGTTAAAATAAACACCTGCGATACCGCCGATTGAAATTTTGCATTGCCTGTAAAACGCTGTATGCCTTTAAACCTGCGGGCATGGGCAGTATCAACCAACACAATTACATTTTTGTCGATATCAAATACCGGGAAAATCTTTTTAGAAAAATCATCTTCTTTTTTTACCACCACAATTTCATAATCTTTTAAAGAACTGATGTCGATTGCTGCGGCAGTAGTGTTTGCAGCTATATTGTTTATATCCAGGTTTTCTGTGTCAAGCGTACCGGACACTGCAACCGGTTTTGCTTTGGTCATTATAAATTCCTGGAAGTAGGTTTTGTTAGTACCCAAAAACTGCAGTTTGCTTTTTGCAAATTCGGCTGCAATAAAATCAGCTGCTTTATCAATGCCCGGTGTAAAGGTTTTACGCCCCTGCATATCATCTGCAGCAAGAATGCTTTCTATGCGTTCTACTTCTTTGGCATTTATTACTTTATTTATTTTTTGTGCAAAAGAAAGCAGGCATATAAAGCCTGCCGTAAGTGTTAACAGTAATTTCTTCATTATTAATTTTTAATTATTCATTATTAATTATCAAAGGCTCATCATCTCTTTAAACTTTACCGCCTGCCTGCGGCTAACTTCTATTTTTTCGCCACCCTGCAGTTCCAGTAATAAACCGCCATTAAAGTAAGGCTCTATTTTTTCAATCATGCGCAGGTTTACAATATGCTTGCGGTTGGCACGAAAGAAAACTTTTTCATCCAGCCTTTCTTCCAGTGCATTTAATGATTTTAAAATGAGGGGTTTATTGGCGCCAAAAAAAACTTTGGCATAATTGCCCACACTTTCAAACAAACGTACTTCGCCCAGTTTTACAAACCAGCAGCGTTCGCCGTCTTTTACAAAAACCTGGTCGGCTTCTGTAAGCATGCCACGGTTAATGCCCGCCATTGTAGCGGCCATTTCTTTTTCTTCGGCCTGGTGTAATTTTTGCAAGGCATCGGCCAGGCGTTTAGGTTCTACCGGCTTCATTAAATAATCGAGTGCATTTACTTCAAATGCTTTTAGTGCATACTCATCATAAGCCGTGGTAAAAATTACATGTGGTGCCCTTTCAAGTTCGGTAAGCATATCAAAACCGGTTTTACCGGGCATCTGTATATCCAGAAAAATAAGATCGGGAGAAAGGTTCTCAATTTTCTCTAATCCTTCTGCTGCGTTGGCAGCTTCGCCAATTACTTCTATTTCCGGAAAATCGAGTAACAGTTTTTTCAATTCATTTCTTGCCAAACGTTCATCATCAATAATCACAGCTTTTTGCATATTGGTATGTTTTATTGAATTTTTTAAATAACAACCGGCATGGTTACTTTAGATTCTACCATATTGGTACCCATATTTCTTATCGCAAAGGTAGCTTTACCCTGGTACATCAGGTTAAGTCGGTCCTGCGTACTTTTAATACCAAACCCATCACCATTAATATTCAGGTTTAACTGGCCGGTGTTTTGTACCAGCAATTCCAGGTGGTCTTCTTTAAAATCGGCAACAATGCGTACCACGCCACCATGTACCAGTTTGCTTATACCATGTTTTATAGAATTTTCTACCAGGGTTTGCAACATCATTGGCGGCACCTGGTGATTAAGCGTATCGGGATCAATATCCATTTCCACTTTCAGTCTTTCTTCAAAACGCATGTGCTCCAGTGCAAGGTAATCTTCTACAATATTTAATTCTCTTTGCAAAGTAACCGTTTCTGATTTTTCGGCCTGCATACTGCTGCGTAAAATATTGCTCAGTTCGGTAATTGCTTTTCTTGCCCGTTCGGGGTTTTCATCTACCAATGCCCTTATACTGTTTAAAGAATTAAAGATGAAGTGCGGATTGATATGCGATTTGATGGTTTTTAATTCCAGCTCCTTCACCGTGCTTTCTAATTTCAGCCGGTCCAGCTGATCTTTACGGTTTTTTTCAACATAATGATAAACGATGTAGATCAAAAACCAGAGGGCAATCAATAAAATGTTTTGATAAATGCCAATGAGTTCTGTTTTATCTTCGTATTTCCATTCTCCTTTATTATCCCTGTGCCAGCCGGTATTTTTTTTAATATCCGATATAGTTTTAAGGCTTACAGAATCTTTTAAAGGCGCATTGCTGTAATAAGATATTTTATTAAGCCCTGCATCTGCTTCGGCTTTTTGGGCTTTGGCTAATTTAAATTTTTTGATATAATTATCGAAAGAGTAAGGAGTATTATGTTCTATTGCATTACCGCCATAAGATTGCAGTAAGGCGGCACCTACAATGCCAATAATAAACAACACTAAAAATTTATTAAAGGAAAATTTAAGCCAGTGCGTTTTTTTTACGATGGTTCGTAAAAGATGGGTAGACAGCATACCGGCCAATAAGAAAATAACAAGGCTTACCAGGTATTCATTCTCTCCGCCATGCTGTGCAAACTGCTCCCTGAACACCACCAGCGTAAAATAAACCAATGTAAGCCCATATATGCCCCAGCCCAAAATCTGGCACAACCAATATCTGATATTAACCTTACCCATGCTGCAAAACTATGCTACAATATAGTGAAATTACGGTGCCATTTGATTAATGGCGAAATGGTGGTTTGGGAGGTTGGTATAAATAAACTGTACCCTGCGCATGGATTTGTTAATATTTTTTCAGACTTATACAACCCTTTTTAGTATAATCCAATCTAAGGAATATTAACTAAAAATCTAAAAACGATCAGCATGTCATTTAATCTTATTGATGCAGCAAAAGGCCTGTTCACCAACGAATTGGTAAATAAAGCAGGTGCATATTTAGGCGAAAGCGAAGCCGGGGTAACTAAAGCCATCAGTGGTATATTGCCAACGGTTTTAAGCAGCCTTGTAAATAAAACTGCTACACACGAAGGGGCAGGTACGGTAGCGGATATGGTTGAAGAAAATCACAGCTCAGGCATTTTAAACAACCTGGGTGGTTTTTTTGGTAATGATAATGGCGGGTTATTGAATAAAGGTGCTAACTTATTAAGTGGTTTATTTGGCGGCAATTCAAATACTGTTACAAACCTTATTTCAAATTTTGCAGGTGTTAAATCATCTTCAGCTTCTTCTTTATTAAGCATGGCAGTTCCTGCTGTTTTAGGCTTATTAGGCAAGCATTCGGCAGGTAACGGGGCAAGTGGTATCGCTTCGTTACTAAGCAGCCAGAAAGATAATATTGCTGCTGCAATACCTGCTGGTTTAAATCTTAGCAGTGTACTAGGAAATTTTGGTGGTAAAGTAAGTGATATCAGCAGCAGCACTAAAGCTACTGCAACGCATTATGCAAATGAGACAGTAGAAAATAAAGGAAGTGGCTTACGCATTTTATTACCCCTGCTTTTATTGGCACTTGCAGCAATGGGTGCATTTTATTTGTTTGGGAATGGCTGCAATAACACTACAGAAGTAATGCCTGATGGTGCAGATTCATTACACTCAAAAACTGAGCAGGTGGCAGGTGATGTAAAAGATGCTGTTGTTACCAGCGTTGGTAAATTAGATTCATTAACAGGCGAATTTAATTACAACCTGGGCAATACTGTAACCATCGATTTACCAAATGGTGCCGGTAAACTTGAGGTTGGCGAAAACTCAACCGAAAATAAATTGTATAAATTTTTATCTAACTCTGGTTCGGTTATTGATACCGTAAAAGGCAACTGGTTTGAATTTACCAACGTAAGATTTAAAACAGGAAGCTCAGTAATTACAGATGAGTCGATGGTACAGTTGAAGAATATGGTTGCTATCAGCAAAGCTTATCCAACTGCACAATTTAAATTAGGCGGATATACTGATAACACGGGTAGCGCTGCAGGAAATGTGGCTTTATCTCAAAAAAGAGCAGAGGCGGTAGTTAGCATGTTGCAAAAGTTAGGTGCAGCAGCAGCTTCAATTGCCGGTGCTAAAGGCTATGGCCCCGAACACCCGATCGCTGATAATGCAACTGAAGAAGGAAGAGCACAAAACCGCAGGGTTGCAGTAAATGTAAAAGCGAAATAATTTTTTCAAGCATGATAAAAATAAAAGGCCCCCGTTTTTGCGGGGGTTTTTTATTGTAATTATTTTTTCAGCAGTTTAAAGGCATGCATCCAGTCGTTGCGTAAAAAACCGGGGATGCACCACAAAATACAAAGTGCTTCTATTACTCCTGCTGCATTGGCCTGTCCCATATCTTCTGTTTCCCATCCAAAAGCATCTAAAATTTCTGTAACTGTTTTTTTTGCCAGGTCATCATTGCCACAAATAAACATGGTGGGTTTACCGCCGGGTAAATCGGGTTTGTACATTAATGCATTGCCCACACTGTTAAAAGCTTTTACAAATTTTGCATTGGGCACCAGGTTTTGTAAATGCTCCATCAACGATCCGGCTGCTGTATTAAAAAATTGCAGTACACCATTAACCAGTGGCTTTGTATGGCTGATGGGGTTGGTGGCATCTATTACTATTTTACTGCCAAAATTTGTAATGCCTGCACTTTCTATTACGGCTTCGGTAATATCGCCGGCAGTTGCCAATACAATAAACTCCCCAAATGCTGCTGCATCTGCAAACGATCCCACTTGTGAGTTTGGGTTATTGGCCAGCCAGTTTACCACAGTTTCTTTATTAATGTCTCTTGTGCCTAACATCACTTCGTGTCCTTCTTTAATAAATCCGGCGCCAAGCACACGGCCAACATCACCACTTCCAATAATTCCTATTTTCATAAAAATAAATTTTGCTGATTAATGATTAGTTTTACAAAAGTGATAAAAAATTGTTCATGGCTAATCCAAATTTAAATAAAGAAACCGCATTTGCAGATAAGGAATTTGAAAACACTATCCGGCCATCGGTGATTGATGATTTTAGCGGGCAGCCACAGATTATAGAAAACATTACCATTTTTATAAAAGCTGCAAAGCTTAGGGGTGAGGCATTGGACCATATTTTATTTCATGGCCCACCCGGTTTGGGTAAAACAACTTTAAGCCGCATTGTTGCCAATGAGTTGGGCGTAAGCATAAAAGAAACCAGCGGCCCGGTTATTGAGAAGCCTGGCGACCTTGCAGGCCTGCTTACTAATTTAGAACCGTACGATGTGTTGTTTATAGATGAGATACACCGGTTGAGTACCGTTGTGGAAGAATACCTGTATGCTGCTATGGAAGATTACCGTATTGATATTATGATTGATAGTGGCCCCAATGCAAGAAGTGTACAACTGAATTTAAATCCGTTTACTTTAATTGGCGCAACCACCCGAAGCGGTTTATTAACAGCGCCGCTATTAAGCAGGTTTGGTATAAAATCGAGGCTGGAATATTATGATGCCACGACACTGAAGAATATTATTCTCCGTTCATCAAAAATTTTAGGTACAAAAATTACCAGCGATGCTGCTGCAGAAATATCGGGCCGCAGCCGTGGCACACCACGTATTGCCAATGGCTTATTAAGAAGGGTAAGGGATTTTGCACAGGTAATTGGCAACGGTGTTATTGATTTAGGCATTACCGAACATTCGCTTAAAGCATTAAATGTAGATGCTTACGGGCTGGATGAAATGGACAATCGTATCTTATCGACCATTATAGAAAAATTTAAGGGAGGCCCGGTAGGTATTACCACCATTGCCACTGCTGTTGGCGAAGAAGCCGGTACATTGGAAGAAGTGTATGAACCATTTTTAATACAGGAAGGTTTTTTACAACGTACTGCCAGGGGAAGGGAGGCTACAGAAAAAGCTTACAAGCATTTGGGAAAAACACAACCTAATAATTCTTCAAACACATTGTTTTCATAAAAAAAGCTGTTCGGTATACGAACAGCTTTATAATTATTTCACCTCTTCAGGGCATGGGGCATATTTATTCTGCAACTACCAGCCTGAAACCATTGCCATGGATATTTACAATTTCTATGGCAGCATCTTCTTTTAAATACTTACGCAGTTTTGCAATATATACATCCATACTGCGGCCGTTAAAATAAGTATCGCTGCCCCATATTTTTTTCAATGCAATTTCACGGCTCAGCAAATCATTTTTGTATTCGCTCAGCATTTTAAGCAATTCATTTTCTTTTGGCGATAACACCTGCACCTTACCGGCAATGGTAAGTTCACGTAAACGTGGGTTAAAATGGTAATTACCCAAATCAAATTCGGCATTTACCTCTTCCCGGTGCATTTCTTCATTACGTTTTAAAATGGCTTTTATCTTGTGCAGCAACACTTCGCTGTCAAAAGGTTTGGTGATATAATCATCGGCACCTAATTTATAGCCTTGTATAATATCATCCTTCATGGTTTTAGCACTTAAAAAGAATAAAGGCACATCAGGATTTACATCCCTTATTTCTTCACCCAATGTAAAGCCATCCATATTCGGCATCATTACATCCAGCAGGCAGATGTCGAATTTTTCTCTTTGAAAAGCAGCTAAGCCCAATCTTCCGTCTCTTTCCAGTGTTACATCGTAATCGTTTAATTCCAGGTAATTCTTAAGTACCATGCCAAGGTTGGTGTCATCTTCGCAAAGTAATATTTTAGGTTTTACTGCTTCCATGTTTTTATTAGTTTATTAGCAAATAAAATTAATTCATTTTTGTTAAAGCGAATATAGTGCCTAATTTTTTGTTAAAGGTAGTTTATTGCTTCATGGAGTGAATGTATTTGTGCTTCGCACAAATTTTTTTGCCACTGAGGCACTGAAACACTGAATTTGTGTTTTTCTGTGCCTCAGTGTTTCAGTGTCAACTCTTTTCGCCGCAGGCGAAAACTATTTTTTTAGATACTTTTTATCGCTCAAAGTTTTTAAAAAGGCAACCAGATCTTTTTTCTCTTTTTCAGAAAGATGAAGTGGTGTTTTAAGTACATCATCAATATTAATTGCGCCGGTTACAAATTTTTGAGGATCGTTGTAGTATTCCACCACTTCTTCCAACGTTTTAAACATTCCATTGTGCATATAAGGTGCAGTTACTCCAATATTACGTAAGCCGGGTATTTTAAACTTTCCTTTATCTGTTTCTTTTTTGGTGATATTGAATAGGCCGGCATCATTCAATTCTTTTTCGTTGTATAATCCTATGTTCTTAAACTCATCTGTAGTAAAATCTTCCATACGGTGGCAATCAAAGCATTTTGCTTTATCGCCAACAAATAATTCCCTGCCTCTTTCTTCCTGTGCAGTAAGTTTTTTTAAATTATTACTCCAATCATCAAATTTGCTGTCAACAGTTTCCAGTGTTTTTTCATACGCAGCAAATGCAGCAGCTAAATTTTTTGCAGTAGGAACCTGCTTAAATATTTTTTTAAAAAGCGTTTTGTATTCAGCAGACTGGTTTAATCGGTTCACCGCTTCATCTATGGGCAATCCCATTTCATCAGGATTTTGAATAGGCATCAATGCCTGTTCTTCCAGCGATGCAGCCCTGCCATCCCAAAAAAAATACGGCCTGTTCTTCATATTTAAAACAGAAGGCGTGTTGCGTTTGGTAAGCTTGCCTTCAATACCGGTACTAAAAGCTGCTGTATCGGCAAAAGCAAAATTTGGTTTATGGCAACTGGCACAACTAACGGTGGAATCTTTCGATAATATTTTTTCGGAGAATAATTTTTTACCCAGCGCTTCTTTTGTGTAAACAGGTGGCGGGTAAATGCTAAAAGCAAGTACACTTACTGTGGCCAATAAAACTACTGTTGCTTTTAAAAACCTCATACTGTAAAAATAAAACAGCCACTCTGTATTTGAGCGGCTGTTTTAAAATAATTAAGAATTAGTTTATTTAAAATCGGCTTCTGTAACGCCTTCATTAAATTTTACGTTAGAGAATTTAAAAACCAGGTCCTGCCCGGCTGCACTCCTGGTTACTTCTGTTGGAAACATGACGCTTCCAAATTTTTGATAGTTCTTATATTCAACAACAGTTGGAATATCAGTATCGCCTTGTTTACTGGTGGTTTCTTCCTGTAATAATAAGCCCGATTTCATTGAATATTGCTGTACAGATGTACGGCCGCTTGGCATTACTACTTTTAAACGGTAGGTTTCCTCATTTTCAACTTTTCCTTTACCAAGGTATTCGGTTTTATAATCTGCAGTATTGTAATATAATTGCGGAATAACACCTCTGTCATCCTGTTGTTCTTTTATTTCTTCAGGCGTCATATCTTTTTTACCAGGCCCCTGCTGCTGGTAACCTGTTGTGCCATCAAACAGGGCTTTAAATACCACCATTGTCCCCATTTTTAACTCGGCTAAAGATTTATTAGGATTCATGTGTTTATCAACCCCGGTAAAATTCCTTCCCATCATTTCAAGGCTCATATCAGCCATAATGGTATTTATTTTTTTCACTTCTTCTTTTCCACCAATTGCTTTTAAATAATCTTCAATAATGCTGTAGCCCGATATGCCATCAGAAGTTTTAGCTGTTTCATCTGCTTTTACTTCTTTAATTTCATCTACTACAGGCTCAGCATATTTATCATATTTTTTTATAGGGAAACCCAGTTTTGCAAGGCCAGGTAATATTTTTTTACCATTGCCTACAATTACAATACGGGAATTACTTTCATTAAAGTAAGCGTTGGAAACTCTTTTAATATCATCAATTGTTACACTGTTTATTTTCTGCAGGTAAGTTTTGTAAAAATCTTTTGGTAAATTATTAATAAGAATATTTGAAGCGTAAGTTGCTGTAGTGGCAGGGTCTTCCATTCTTAAAGCATAAGAGCCATTATATTTTGCTTTTGCAATGGTTAATTCTTCTTCCGTAATTTTTCCATCCCGCATGTTTATAATTTCTTTTACCATTTCATTTATGGCGCTGTCTACTTTTTCGGTACGCACAGCTGCACCTGCTTTAAACATACTTTGAAAACGGCCGCTGCCCACACTGGAATAAGCACCATAAGTAAAGCCGTGTTTTTCTCTCAGGTTCATAAATAATTTACTGTCGGCACCACCACCCAAAATTTGATTGGCTAATAATAAGGCATGATAATCGGCACCATTCATAGGGTTTTTTATAAGGTTGCCCATGCTTAATTCTCCCTGTACAGCCGTTGGCAGATCTACAAAATCAATTTCTGTTTTTTCGGGGTTGGTAACATCGCCTGAAGAAGGCTGATCTAATTTTTTTCCTGTCCAGTTACCAAATGCTTTTGTTACCAATGCTTTTGCAGCAGCAGGTGTAATATCTCCTACAAAAGTTAAGTATGAACGTGAGGGAGTGATATAATTTTTATAAGCATCCTGCACATCAGCCAAACTTAAACCTTTTACAGATTCTTCTGTAGTAAACTCACCCATAGCAGTTTGCTTGCCATAATTTAATGCCATAGAAACTCTTGTGGCAATGGCAGAGGTACTTTTTTCATTTGACTTCAAACCGGTTATGGTTTGAGATTTTAATTTGTCGAAAGAGGCTTGTGGAAAAGATGGATTTCTTAATCCATCTGCCATCAGCATAAATGCTTTATCAAAATATTTAGTTAATGCAGAAGCGTAACCACCAGACCAGGATAAACCTACATCAGCACCAATCATATCTACCGCTTCATCAAATTTATCTTTGCTCATGGTTGTAGTGCCTTCGCCAAGCATGCCACCCATCATATCCATAATACCGGCTTTTTTACCTTCTTTAACAGGGCCTGCATCAATGCTTAATGTGGTTCTTACTTTTGGCAGTTTATGATTTTCTACAACCAGTACTGTCATACCATTAGGCATGGTAAAAATTACCGGGTCTTTTATAGAAATTACCGGGGCCGGGCCTGCTGCCGGTTTTTTAGAGCGGTCAATTTTAATTTGTGCAGTGGCATTTTGCAATATCAAAATACTTAGTGCAGCTATTATTATTCTTTTCATTGTATTCTCTTTTATAATGCGTTTATGAAATTATTTTTTTGGTAGATAATATAATACCACCCGCTGGTTCCTGTTCAGGTATTTTTTTGCAGCATTCATAATATCCTGCCGGGTAACCTTTCTTATTTCATCCAATTCTGTGTTCAGGTTATTGGTGTTTTTATAAAAAGTATAACCATCGGCAAGGTTTTCTGCCACACCTAACATGCGGTTATTTTTATCTACAAAAGCATTTTCAAACTGGTTCTGTATTTTAGTAAATTCCTCCACACTTATCAGTTGGTTCTGCAGTTTCACCACTTCATCATCAATATCTTTTAATAAAGTATCCAAAGGGGTTTCTGCATTAGGTAATGCGTAAGTAATATAAGCGCCATAATCTTCTAAAGCATAATTAAAAGAACCAACCTGTAAAGAATTCTTTTTATCATCAACCATTTTTTTAAACATGCGGCTGCTGTTGCCCTGGCTTAATACTGCCGATCCCATTTCCAGTGCTTTCGATTCTTTATTGGTCATTCCCGGAATGCGGTAAGCAGCCATTATTGCCGGTATTTGTATATTATTATCATAAGCGGTATCAATTACTTCTTTGGAAATGGGTACATCTTTTATTTGTGGTTGCACTACCGGTGCACCGGCAGGTACTGCCCCAAAATAAGCTTCTACCAGTTGTTTGGTTTTGGCGATATCAATATCTCCGGCAATTACCAGTACAGCATTATTGGGTACATAATATTTTTTATTAAAAGCCCTGAACTCTTCCAGTGTGGCGGCATCAAGATCGGCCATACTTCCAATGGGTACCCAATTGTAAGGGTGTTTGGTAAACAGCCGTCTCATTATTTCGCTAACAAAATTTCCATAAGGCTGATTATCCACCCTTAATCTTTTTTCTTCTTTAACCACTTCGTTTTGGGTTTTTACGCCCACTTCATTTATTATCGGGTGCAGCATTCTTTCACTCTCCAGCCACAAGCCTGTTGCCAATTGGTTACTGGGAAACACTTCATAATAAAAAGTTCTGTCCTGCGATGTGTTGGCATTATTTTGACCGCCATTGGCACTCACAATTTTCATAAACTCACCACGCTTTATATTTTCAGATCCTTCAAACAGCAGGTGCTCAAAAAAATGAGCAAAACCTGTGCGGTTGGTAAGTTCATTTTTACTACCCACATGGTACATTACTGATACGGCTACCACCGGTGCACTTTTGTCCTGATGGAGGATGACACCCAACCCATTTTTAAGTTTATACTCTGTATAAGCTACCTTTTGCGCCAGCGCAGGCAAAGCTGCGGCTGAAAGCAACACATAAAAAAATCCTTTTTTCATATTATTAAAATTGAGAAGGCAAAAATATGGAGTTAAACACGGATGTAATGTAAAAACTTAAATTCTTGATGAGTGGTTATTAACTTGTAATGATGGCAATACAGATAATTTGCTCCATCAACTTTCATAATCCTTGTTATTTGTAATTCGGGGGATGTTGCCGGATTGTTATTCTACTATTTTTTATAACGCATAATCTATTTGCGCCAGCCTTCGTAACTTCCCTCAAAATTTAAAACAATGCCCAGTAAAGAAGCGTTTATACAGGCCATCAACAACGGCTATACTTTTAAAGGAGAGGCAGTAAAAATTGGTGCTGCTGTTTTAGATGGCGAAGTGGTTGCAGATGCTGCAGTTAACCTGCCGTTAAAAACCATGAACCGTCATGGATTAATTGCAGGTGCTACCGGTACCGGTAAAACCAAAACCCTGCAAATGATAAGTGAGTTGCTGAGCGATAATAGTGTACCGGTTTTACTGATGGATATTAAAGGAGACCTAAGTGGCATTGCGGCTGAAGGTGCAATCAATGATAAAGTGAAAGACCGTTATACAAAACTGAATATGGAATACAAGCCGGCTTTGTTTCCTGCAGAGTTAATGACACTGACCGGGCAAAAGGGTATTCACCTGCGGGCAACAGTAAGCGAATTTGGCCCTGTATTACTAAGTAAGATTTTAGGCTTGAACGATACACAAGGTGGAGTTGTAGCAATGCTGTTTAAATACTGTGATGATACAAAACTGCCCTTACTTGATTTAAAAGATTTTATTAAGGTGCTGCAATACATTGGCGACGAGGGTAAGGCAGAGATAGAAAAAACTTATGGTAAAATCAGTACCACCAGTACTGGAACTATTTTGCGTAAAGTAATTGAACTGCAGCAGCAGGGAGCCGATATTTTTTTTGGCGAAAAGAGTTTTGAAGTAGAAGACCTGATGCGGATGAGTAACGACGGACGGGGGATGATAAATATTTTACGGGTTACCGATCTGCAGGACAAGCCTAAACTGTTCAGCACTTTTATGCTGCAGATGCTGGCGGAATTATATGCTGTTTGCCCGGAAGAAGGAGACTTGGATAAACCCAAACTGGTGATGTTTATTGACGAGGCTCATCTTATTTTCCAGGAAGCAAGCCCGGCACTTTTGCAACAGATTGAAACTATTATAAAACTGATCCGCTCAAAAGGAATTGGTATTTTCTTTTGTACACAAAACCCGATGGATGTACCTGCAAGTGTGCTGGGGCAGCTGGGTTTAAAAGTGCAGCATGCTTTACGGGCCTTTACTGCTGCCGACAGAAAAGTAATTAAACAAACAGCAGAGAATTATCCTGAAACAGAATATTATAAAACTGAAGATCTGATTACACAGTTAGGTATTGGCGAAGCGTTGGTAACCATGCTTAACGAAAAAGGTATTCCTACACCACTGGCACATGTAATGCTGTGTACCCCACGCAGCCGCATGGATGTGTTGACTGATGGAGAAATTGATGCAATAGCGGGAAAATCGAAACTGGTAGCAAAGTATAATCAAGCTATCGATAGCGAAAGTGCATACGAAATTTTAACTGCTAAACTGGAGGAGGCCGCAGAAAAATCGCAGGATGAAGAACCGGCGAGAGGAAAAAAATCTGTGAAAGAAGAAAAATCTACATTGGAAAAAGTTGCGGACAACACCATTGTAAAAAGTATGGTGCGTACTGCCGGTAACACCATTGTACGTTCTTTATTGGGGGCGTTGGGTTTAGGAGGAAGAAGCAGGTCATCAAAAAGCAAAAGTTGGTTTTAATTTAAGAAAATCAGTGTATAAATTATTTTATACTTACTCTCTAGTTCAACAAGATTATAAAGATAAGGTGCCGGTATAAAAGCCGGCATCCGTATTTTTGCCCAATGATAAAGTTGCAGCCTGTTTTTAGGCATCGTTTTGGCCCGTTGGCAGTTGTGGTAATACTTGTATGCAGTCTTAGTTTTATTACCCGTGTTGCATTAATGATAAAGAGCTGGACAAACCTGGAGTTGACAATTCTGAATGTCATCGGTATATTTCTTATTGGTTTTTTATACGACCTGGTGGTAAGCAGCTTTTTTGCTATTCCGGTAGCGTTGTATTGCTGGTTAATGAAGGATTCTATCTATCAAAAAAGCTGGCACCGTATCCCTTTGTTTATTTTATTTTTTATCATCAGTTTTATTTTAGTATTAAATGCCGGATCTGAAATTGTTTTTTGGGATGAGTTTAGCGTACGCTATAATTTTATTGCAGTAGATTATTTGATTTACACAACAGAAGTGTTGGGTAATATTTGGGAGTCGTATAACATTCCGGTAATTGCAACAGGTGTTGTGTTAACAACCGGGCTCATTTTATTTTTAGTAAGAAAAAAGATTATTGCATCGCAACAGGTAAGTATGCGTTTTGCCAGGCGCAGTATTTTCTTTTGCATATTCCTGCTCTTTCCTGTTGCTGCTTATTTTTTGGTTAACAACCGGATAAAGAATACGGGCAATAATAATTATGTGAATGAGTTGGGGGGTAATGGTATTTATGAATTTGGCACTGCCTACTGGAACAACGAAATTGATTACAACCGTTTTTATGCTACCAGGAATGACACTGCAAATTTTAAAATTCTGAAGGATTTATTGCAGGCACCCAACGCTACATTTACTAATAATCCATTAAGTATAGAAAGGATAATTAAGAATGACAGCCCCGAACATAAATGGAATATAGTATTGATCAGTGTTGAAAGTTTAAGTGGGGATTATTTAAAACATTTTGGGAATAAGGAAAATATCACTCCATTTTTAGATTCGCTGATACCGCATAGTTTATTCTTCGAAAATTTTTATGCCAGTGGCACAAGAACTGTAAGGGGGTTGGAGGCAATATCATTGGCCATACCACCAACTCCAGGCCAATCTATTGTACGGCGACCGGATAATGGTGATCTGTTTACTATGGGCAGTGTTTTAAAAACAAAAGGCTATGATGTAAATTATATTTATGGCGGCAATGCCTTTTTTGACAATATGGGGAAATATTTTGGAGGCAATGGTTATACTGTGCTGGATAAAAGAGATATTCCTGATAGCTTAATAAATCATACCACAGCCTGGGGGGCAGATGATGAAGGTGTGTTTAATTATACATTGCAACAATGCGATAAAAGCTTTAATCAGGGTAAGCTGTTTTTTAACCACATGATGACGGTAAGTAACCACCGGCCTTACACCTATCCTGAAGGCAGAATTGATATTCCTTCAGCTTCACAATCCATTGCCGGAGGTGTAAAGTATACTGACTACGCTATTAATAAATTTTTAAAAGATGCTGAAAAAAAGCCATGGTTTAATAGCACATTGTTTGTTATTGTGGCAGATCATTGTAGTAAAAGTGCAGGTAAAACCGATTTGCCGGTTAACCGGTACCATATTCCCTGCTTTATTTATGCACCTAATTTAATCAAAGCCTCAATTGAACAACGCCTTACCAGTCAGATTGATTTAGCCCCAACAGTTTTAGGGATGCTGAATCTTAACTATACCAGCCGCTTTTTGGGGTATGATGTCTTCAAAATATTTCCGGGTAAGGAAAGGGCTTTTATTAGTACTTACCAGGATATGGGATATATCCGGGAAGGAAAACTGGTGATCTTATCGCCCCAGCAAAAAATCGCCATGTTTCAGCCAGACTATATTACTGGGGCAGCTTTAAAAATACCGACTAAGGATAGCTTGATTAACGAAGCAATTGCGTGGTACCAAGGAGCTAATTACCTATATAAAACGGGTGGTTACAGGCAAATAAAATAAAAATATTACCCTTCTCATATTATTGACAATCAATCGATTAATTATTTGTGTTGTGTCTATTACACACGAATAATTTTCTCACAACACAATAAAATAGTTTTAAAATATTTAAAAAAATGTTGTGGAATAGTAAAATCCGCATTATCTTCGTTTTGGTTTTTCATAGGATATTGGATTTTAAAGCGGGACTAGATTTCTATCTTGGTCCCTTTTTTTATTTTATACCCCTTCCGAAGTGGTGGTTTAATGTCGGAACATTGGTAACTTTCTTTAAAACAAGCGGTTATAAAAAGAGATACCCTTCTTTAGTTACTGATAATTTATTTTCTGCCTGTAAATAATTAATCACTTTCCAAAGCTTTTCTTTCTTTACTCCCTTTAACTGATTTTGGATTTCTTTAACAGGCAACGCTGTTGATTTTACTAATTGAAAAATACCTGCAGAGATGCTTTCAAACTCCTCCATTGATATAACCAGATCTTTTTCATTAATGCAATTATCGCAGCAACCGCAGGATTTATTGGTAGGGGCGTTAAAATAGGTTGCAATTAATTTACTTCTGCAATTGGCGGTGTTTTTTATATAGTCAAGCATTACTGCAACCCGCTGTTCAAAATTTTTCTTTCGCTGTAAGTAGCTGGCCATATTTACAGCGTAGTTGTCGGCATACATCCTGTTTTGCAAAAGGGTTAATTGCGGCTTATCTTTCTGGGGAGTATAAGCTATAATGCTGTAATCATTAAGCATTCTCAGTTCTTTCTTAACCGATTCAATATCTTTCCTTATGAATTTTGCCAACTGGCTTTCATAAACAGTAGCGGGGTAATCAAAAATGCCTTCGTAACTGCGAAGCAGGCCTTTTATCATGGGTTCCAATTCAGGATGTATTTTTTCAAACTCGGTAAGGTCGCTACGGTTTGCTGTAAATAATACACTGGAAGGTTTAAAGACCATTTCATTAAAGCTGATGATATCTTCCTGCTCCAATGCTTTAATTGCATAGGTAACCGTAAGAATGTTTTGTTTAAATGCGTTTGCAAAACCAGCAATATCAAAATCAAAATTTACTCCTTCACCTGAGCCTGCGGCAATTTGCAGGTGATTCATTAAAGCGGTATAAATAATTTTTATGTCAGCCTCTTTAGGAAAACGAATGTCGCTTTGGTTTTGTAAATCATTAAGTTCTTTATTGCTGTACAGCAAAACTGCATAAGCCTTTTTACCATCTCTGCCTGCTCTTCCAGCTTCCTGGTAATAATTTTCAAGGCAGTCAGGTACATCGTAATGTACTACCACACGTACATCGGGCTTATCTATCCCCATGCCAAATGCGTTGGTACAAACAATTACCCTCGTTTTATTGGTAATCCAATTTTCCTGTTTTGTATTTCTTTCATCATTGCTTAGTCCTGCATGGTAGAAATCAGCATTAATTGTATGCATCCGAAGTAAGTCTGCAATTTCTTTGGTGTGCTTCCTGCTTTTACAATACACGATTGCAGTACCGGGTACATTCTTTAAAATCTCCAGTAATTTATTTTGTTTACCGGCCACATTAAAAACGCTGTAAGACAGATTGGGCCTTTCAAACGATTGCTGAAAGCGTTGATGATCTTTTTTGAATAATAATTTATCACAAATGTCATCCTGAACAACCTTTGTAGCCGATGCAGTTAATGCCAATACAGGAACACCAGGCAACCATTCTCTCAGGTTGGCAATACGCAGGTAAGGCGGCCTGAAATCATATCCCCATTGAGAAACACAATGAGCTTCGTCAACGGCCAGTAAACTGATGTTCATAGAAGGCAGATACTCTAAAAACAGCTTCGTTTCCAACCTTTCCGGCGAAACATATAAAAATTTAAAATTACCATAGGCTGCATTCTGTAATGTTTTTTTTACTTCTATAAAACTCATACCACTATATACAGCCAATGCCGGAATGCCCCTGCGTTTCAACTGTTCCACCTGGTCTTTCATTAACGCAATCAAAGGACTTACTACCAGGCATAGCCCATCTTTGGCCATTGCAGGAACCTGGAAGCAAATGGATTTTCCTCCACCGGTGGGTAATAAAGCCAGGGCATCTTTTCCTTCCAGTACAGTAGTAATTATTTCTTCCTGTAAAGGACGGAATGCATCATAACCCCAATATTGTTTCAATATTTGCTGCGCTGTCAAAACCGGTAATTTGGCTTGAAATTAAATGACTTTCTTGTAATTTAAACGGATTGAATTTATAGCCAGTACCACATCACTAAAACCCATTGCCAGTGCGGCAATACCGGGATGTAAAAATCCTGCGGCAGCAACCGGGATAGCTACAATATTATAAATGAATGCCCAAAACAGGTTTTCTTTAATAGTAATGAAAGTATGTTTGCCCAGGCCCAGTGCCAATGGTAAATGCTGAATACCCTTATTCATTAAAACTACCTGGGCGGTTTGCATGGCCAGTTGCGAAGCTTCTGCCAATGAAATACCAATGGTAGCTTTTGCAAGGGCAGGGGCGTCATTAATACCATCACCGATCATTGCAACCGGAGCTTCATTATTCAGCCTTTCTATAATGATCAATTTTTCTTCGGGAGATTTTTCTGCTTCAACCTGATCAATGCCTAATTGGGCAGCGACTTTTTTACATCTATCTATACTATCGCCACTTAACAAAACTGTTTTTATATTTTTTGAATGCAGGTAACTGATCACATCTTTAGCTTCTTCTCTTATTTGATCGTCCATATTAAACCACCCTGCTAAAGAATTATTTTTTAATAGATAAGCAGTATGTGTTGCTGTAGGGGTATAAGCAGCAGCTAATTTATATGAGCCCAGCTGATAAATATTTCCTTCTGCATCTTCGGCGGTTATGCCCAGGCCTTTTATCTCTTCTATCTTTTTCCACTGAACAGGATTGTTTATTTTCCATTCTTCAGTTATTGTTTTCGCAATTGGGTGGTTAGAGAATTTCTCTAAAGAAAATATCAGGCGTTTAAAATCTTCTTCGCTTATGTCTTTGTATTCAAATGCTGATATTTTTAATTGCCCTTTAGTTAAAGTACCTGTTTTATCAAATACAACAGTTTTAATATTTTTAAACAGTTCCAGGCTTTTTGCATTGCGAAATAAAATACCACTTTTTGTTGCCCTGCCCAGCCCAACTGCAATGGCAGCAGGTGTTGCCAGTCCCATGGCACAGGGGCAACTGATGACCAATACTGCAATACTCCGCATTAGGGAGCTGGTGGCAGTAACATCAACAATAAAATAATTGATTAAAAATGTAAGTACTGCAATTGCAATAACTGCCGGAACAAATATGGCGCTTATCTTATCTGCCAGTTGTTGTATAGGAGGTTTTTCTCCCTGTGCCTGTTTTACTAAATTTAAAATATTGCTGAGCACAGTATCTTTTCCTACAGCTGTTACCTGTGCTTTTACTGTGCCGTCAACTACCAGGCTTCCTCCAATTAAACTATCTTTTTTTTGTTTGCGTATGGCTTTGCTTTCGCCTGTTAACAGGGCTTCGCTTACATGCATATCGCCCCATAAGATTTTACAATCTGTTGGTATCTGTTCTCCTGTTTTTATCAGGATCAAATCCCCGACACGAAGCTGATTGTTTTCCACCGGAAAAATCTGTTCTTTATGTTCGTCATCAAAAGCAATCATATTGGCCATTACTTTTTGTTTGCCGGCAAGTTGGTTCAATGCTTTTTGTGTAGTGGAAACTGATTTATGTTCTATCCATTCTCCTAAAAATACAAGGGTGATTATTGTAGCGGTGGTTTCATAGAAAACATAATCCATTCCCATATTGCCCAACGTGCCAATCAGGCTATATACAAATGCTGCAGTAGCTCCTACAGCAATAAGTACATTCATATTCGGAATTCCCCTGCGTAAACTTTTAACAGCACTTATGCCAAAATAACTCATGCCCACAATATAAACCGGTAAACAAATGGCGAACTGAATCCATGGGTTCATTAAAAAATGAATATGCCAGGGTAACATGTGTAACATCAACACCAATGTAAAAGGCAGGCAGAAAAGGAAGCGTTGCAGGTGGTTAGATAAGAATTTTGTTTGAGGTTTGAGGTTTGATGCTCCTGTTTTTTCGTTTTGTACTTTATATCCTAAGTCTTCTATTCCTTTAGCTATACTTTCTTTTTTCACAGTTTCATTCATCTCAAAGCTTACATCTCCACCAATAAAATTTACTTTTACCTCCTTTAAACCTTCTTTTTGTAAATATTTTGTGATGGTTAATGCACAATTGGTACAGTCCATTCCTTCTACCTTCCATTCAACTTTTTCCATACTGCAAAATTATTACCTGTTTTAATCAGCCAATTACCAAACAAGGAAAATATCTTTGCAACATGGATTTAAATTTTAAGCTGGAAAATATTAAAAGCGCTGCCGAACAGTTTTTAACAGCGGCAGGTACAAAAACTGTTTTTGCCTTTCATGGTGAGATGGGTGCAGGTAAAACCACCTTTATTCATGCATTATGTGAAGTAATGGAAGTAAAAGACACTATCTCCAGCCCTACATTTTCTATTATTAACCAGTATGCAACTGTAACCGGTAAAACGATTTACCATATGGATCTGTACCGATTGAAAGACGAACAGGAAGCTGTTAATACCGGTGTTGAAGATTGTTTGTATTCGGGTAATACCTGTTTGGTGGAATGGCCTGAAAAAGCACCGGGCATTTTCCCTGATGACACTTTACATATTACCATTATTGCAATAAATACAAATACCAGAAAGCTGCAAATAAATTTGTAATTTCAGGGTTAAGAACTATCAAATTTTAAACTTCAATTTTTCATTACTGTGGCTACATCAAGACCTTTTGTATCACCCTCATTTACTTACGAAACGCTGGAAGAAACGCTGGATGTTAAGCCTAAAGGAGCAGAATTGTTTATCGGTATTCCTAAAGAAACTTCTTTTAGCGAAAACCGTATTGCACTTACACCCGAAGCAGTAAGTGTAATGGTGGCTAACGGCCACCGGGTAGTGGTGGAAACAAAAGCCGGCCACGGATCGAGTTACACTGATAAGGATTACAGCGAAGCAGGAGCTAAAATTGCCTACGATAAAAAAGAAGTGTACGAATGTGATATACTGGTAAAAAGTGCACCGGTAAGCGACAGTGAGTGTGAATTGCTGAAGTATAACCAATACATCATTTCTCCCATACATTTAGCCGTAATGAAAAGTGAGATACTGCAAAAGATGATGGATAAAAAAATTACGGCACTGAGTTTTGAAAACCTGAAAGACGAAACCGGGCATAACCCCATTGTACGCAGTATGAGCGAAATTGCAGGCAGTGCGGTAATGCTTATTGCAGGGCAATATTTAAGTAATGCCAACAATGGTAAGGGTGTTTTGGTTGGGGGAATAAGTGGCATACCGCCAACAAAAGTTATTATAATTGGTGCCGGGATAGTAGGGGAATATGCTGCCCGTACAGCATTGGCCATGGGTGCCAGTGTAAAAGTTTTTGATAATGATATTTACCGCTTAAAACGCATGCAGAATAATATTGGTGTACGTATGTGGACGAGTGTGATTGAACCTAAGATATTATCGAAGCAATTAAAAACCTGCGATGTGGCCGTTGGAGCATTAAGCAGCGATGGCGGCCGTACACCATTAATAGTTACAGAAGAAATGGTGAGCCAGATGCGGCCGGGCAGTGTAATTGTGGATGTAAGCATTGACCGTGGTGGTTGTTTTGAAACCAGTGAAGTAACCACACATGAAAAACCGGTATTTAAAAAGTATGATGTAATACATTACGGTGTGCCCAATATACCAAGCGGCTTTGCCCGTACTGCATCGCAGGCAATAAGTAATGTGCTTATGCCTTTACTGCTTGAAACGGCAGCGGAAGGCGGCGTTGACAAACTGATCTGGTACAAAATAAATATCCGCAGTGGTATTTATTTATTTAAAGGCAGCCTAACTAATTTTTATTTAAGCGAAAGGTTTGATTTAAAATATACTGATTTGAATTTGCTGATTGCAAGCAGAAGGTAAGTAAAGCGTTTCTATAAGAGATATAGTTATGTTTAAAAGAATATTTTTCATTGTTCTAGTTTTAATTTCAACATCTGTAGTTGCTTTTTCGCAGGTACAAAATAGAATATATTTAAAAGGAATAGATGGCAATGAGATTAAATTGAGCCAATTGACGGATACTTCTATTAAATTAATTACAACAATTGATTTGCCTTTAAATCACAACACTGTTACTATATATTTAACTGATCTTGGATACCCACCAACAATTGTTGTGCAACTTGCTGTTAGTAGTGGTACTGGAGGGTACCCATTAATTTATTTTAAGGACAAGCTAAGAGTTGGTGCCTCAATAATTATTGAAGATTTAAAAATAAAAAACCCAAAAACAGGAGCTGAGATATTATTAAAGGGTAGTAGATATAAAATAATTGCAAGTTAAACTTACTTATACTCCCCAATCTTAATCACTTCTTTACAAAAATCATACTCCTGTGCATCATTACTGCTTACAATAATTAATTTACCGGAAGTATAGTTATCAATTAAATGATGGTACAATGCAATGCCATCAGCATCTAAATTGGTGGTGGGTTCATCTAATAACAAAACTGGTGTATTGCTGAAGAAGGCCTGGGCCAGTTTTAAACGTTGTTTCATGCCGCTGCTGTAATAACGTATTTGTTTGTCGGTTGCTTTTTCTAATCCAACTATTTGCAGTGCTTCGGCAATTGGTAAAACAAGCGGTTTAAATTGTGCATGAAATTCCAGCATTTCCCTGGCCGACATTTCTTCTACTAATTCTAAATAAGGTGCAGCAATGGAAATGTGTTGGTAAAGTTGTTCGTTGTTTATAGTTTGTGTTTGTAAAGCTGTTACCTCAATTGTTCCTTCGTTGTGAGTGAGTGAGCCAGCTATTACCTGCAGTAATGTTGATTTGCCCGAACCATTGGAGCCGGTAATTGCATAGCTTTTACCTGAAACAAATGTGTAACTGCAATGCCGGAATATCCACTCCCGGTTAAATCTTTTGCCAACGTTGTTAAGCCTCACCCCAACCCCTCTCCCAAGGAGAGGGAACTCGATTGGGGAGTTCAATTCTTTTTGGCTCATGTATCTTTAGTGAAATTGTTTATTATACGCTTAGATAAAAGTTGAATAAAGATATATAGTACAAGAGTGCGACGCCAATGGAGATGAGCAGAATTACCAAAGCCTGTTTCAAAAAAATAAACAACACCTTCTTCTCCATAATTAGTTCCCCCTTTAGGGGGCGGAGGGGACGCCCTTACTCATCATCCATACTTCCCTTGGTAAAACGTTTTATTATTCCCCTGCCGCTGTCACGGATAAAAGTTACTATTTCATCACGTTCATCGGTGGCCGGAAATTCTTCTTCAATATAGTTTAATGCCTGGGAGGTGTTCATTCCTTTATTGTAAATGATGCGGTAAATATCCAGTATCTGGTTAATACGGTCTAAAGAAAAACCACGGCGTTTTAAGCCTACAGAATTTACGCCTGCATAACTTAATGGTGTACGTCCAGCCTTAATATAGGGTGGTACATCTTTACTTACCAAACTGCCGCCTGCAATAAATGCATGCTGGCCAATTTGCACAAACTGGTGTACGGCACACATACCTGCAAGTATTGCATTATCACCCATAGTTACGTGGCCGGCCATTTGGGTATTATTACTCATAATACAATTGTTGCCTACAATACAATCGTGTGCTATATGGCTGTAAGCCATTATTAAACAGTTGTTGCCTACTTTGGTTGTCCACCGGTCTTTACTACCACGGTTAACAGTTACAAACTCCCTTATGGTAGTGTTGTCGCCAATTTCCACGGTAGTTTGTTCGCCTTCATATTTGAGATCTTGTGGTATTGCTGCTATAACTGCGCCTGGAAAGATGCGGCAGTTTTTCCCGATTCTTGCACCATCCATAATGGTAACATTACTGCCAATCCATGTGCCCTCACCAATTTCTACATTTTGATGCAATACACTAAAGGGATCTATCTTAACATTAGTGGCCAGCTTTGCGTTGGGGTGTATGTATGTGTGTGGATGAATCATTGGTTTTAATTTGCTAATTAGCTGATTTGCTAATGTGCTAATTTTTGATTTAAAGATACTTTTTAATTTTATAATGCATTTATTTGCTAATTTTTGCTTGTAACTAATGATAATTACTGTATTAGCACATTAGCACATTATCGAATTGGCTAATTGCGCTTTACCAGCTGTGCGGTTAAATCTGCTTCGGTACACAGTTTATTGCCTACATACACACTGCCCCTCATAATACAAATACCACGGCGTATAGGTTCTATCAGTTCCATTTTTAACAGCATGGTATCACCCGGCACTACTTTTTGTTTGAATTTACAATTCTCTATTTTTAAAAAATAAGTATCATATTGTCCTTCGGGCATGGCATTTATACAAAGTATACCACCGGTTTGTGCCAGTGCTTCAATTTGCAAAACACCCGGCATTACAGGGTTGCCGGGAAAATGACCCTGGAAGAAAAACTCGTTAAAAGTTACATTTTTTATACCTACAATTTGTTTATCGGTCAGCTCAATTATCTTATCAACAAACAAAAAAGGAAAACGGTGAGGTAATGTTTTTTCAATTTGCTGTTGTGTGTAAACAGGTTGCTGATTAGGATTGTAAATAGGAATATCCCGGGTGTGCTTATTTTTTTTGATGTACTGTTTTATCTTTTTTGCAAACTCTACATTACTGCTGTGCCCAGGCCTGTTGGCAATAATATGTGCTTTAATGGGATAACCTATTAAAGCAAGGTCGCCAATAACATCCAGTAATTTATGACGGGCCGGTTCGTTAGGAAAACGCAGTTCAAGATTGTTTAAATAACCTTCGCTTTTTACTTCTACCTTTTCTCTTTTAAATGCTTTGGCCAGCCGGTTCATTTCTGCTTCGGTAACAGGCCTGTCCACCACCACAATGGCGTTATTGATATCGCCGCCTTTTACCAGGTTATTATCCAGCAGCATTTCCAGCTCATGCAAAAAACAAAATGTGCGGCAGGGGGCAATTTCGGTTTTAAATTCTTTTATTGATTTTATACTGGCATGTTGTGTGCCTAAAACCGGGCTGTTAAAATCTATTAAAGTGGTAATATGGTATTGTGTTGCCGGCAGGGCAGTCATCTCCACCCTTTTTACATCATCGTAATGAGAAATATTGGTATCAATGGTGTACCATACTTTAGCAGCATCCTGTTCCGTTACACCGGTTTCTTCAATTATTTCTACAAAAGGTTCGCTACTTCCGTCAATAATTGGTATTTCGGGGCCGTTAATTTCAATCAAACAATTGTCAACGCCCATGCCTACCAACGCTGCTAATATATGTTCAACAGTGCTTACTTTAACTTCGCCCTGCTCTAAAGTTGTACCTCTTGATGTGTCGGTTACCAGGTCGCAATCGGCTTTAATTACAGGCATCCCCGGTAAATCAATACGCTGAAACTGGAAACCAAAACCCGGGTTGGCGGGTTTAAGCGTCATATCTACATTAATGCCGGTATGCAAACCGGTGCCCGAAATGCTTACCGCTGCGGAAAGGGTATGCTGTTTATCGGGGTTAAAGTTTTTGTCCATCAATACTGAAAATTTTGGCTCCAAAGATATTTGATTTTTGGTTAGCCCGCTGATTACGCTGCTGTCGCTGATAAAATTAATTATCTGCTGTATTTGCGTAATCAGCGGGAGATATTAAAACTGAAACTGGAAGCTGCCAAAAATTCCAAACCGGGAAGTTTTATTTACCGGTAATGGCCTTGGCAAAATACGCCATACAAAATCGAGACGGAGTATTTTTAAAATATTATCAATGCCGGTGCCGACTTCTAAATACGTAGTGTTGTTTAATGTTTTAAAAGCCCCGGTGCTGTTATTGAGTACTGTATTTGCTGTATTTAACGAGCCCCAAACTGCTTTTGCATTCCAGAATTGTCGCCATTTTAATTTACGGGTAATTGGAATAAACCGGAACAGGCCCGAGCCTACATTATGCTCTACATTAACACCGGCATATTTATCACTTAAATACTCAAAGCGGTTCATCAGGTTAAAACTTCCGGGGTTATAATAGTAAATGTCGTTACCCGGATGGTTTTCTAAAAAAGTAAAAGGTAACGTGCCATTAATTTTTCCTGCATAAACTTTATAAGAAAAGGAACCGTAGGGTGAGATCTTCATATAATCCTTAACCGATGCAGTTATTTTGTTATAACTGTAAGCACTGTTTAATACGCCGGAAAATCCTTTTGCTACCATAAGTTCTGCAACAGGATATTTTGTGCCCAGCGAATAGCGAAAGTAATCTCCTTCAACAAATTGCTCCAGGTAAGCAAAACGTAATTTTAGCGCTACTTCAAAATTTGTTAAGGATTGGCCGCTGGTTACAGGAAAGGTGGTTTTAAAAGGTAAATTTTTTAATGGGTTATACTGCCTGTGAGAAATAAACCATTCGGTAGAAAAACCCTTGCCCAATTCATTAAATACTTCAAAACGCAGATCTTTAAGTTGAAGAAATTTTCGGGTGGTGTTGGGTTTGCGTATGGCCAAAGAAAAAATATTGTCCTGTCCCACATCGCCAATCTGGTTAATGCCGTTATCAATATCATCACTATAGGAAAGATGGAGCCGAAAACGTTTTGGATCTCTTGTTACAATCCAGTAAGCTTCGGCTTTGCCTTTAAATTTCTTATCACTAAAGCCGTACGCTAAATAGGTGTGCAGGTAAATATGTTTATTAAAACCGGTGGTTGTTCCCAGGTCGAAACGTAGACGGGTGCCTTCCCAGTTATTACTGCTTATCCAGTTAAACCACGGGCCAATTTCAAAATTGGTTAAGGTTTTATATCCTGTGCCTATAAATTTCAAGGTGTTTTGCAGCCGCTGAAATTTGGGCATTTGCAATAACTTATCAACTGTGCTGTAAATTGCTTTTTCGTTGGCAGATAAAGTGTCGTGCCGGAGTGTGTTCCATACAGAATCTGTTTTAGCACTACTGCCCGGTTCTGTTTTTATTACTTCTTCAACCGGTTGTTTTTTAAATAAATTGGTAATAGAATCGCTGTTGATAATAATATTACGGTATGATGTTGTTTTTCGTCCTATTAAAGTGAGCGATTGTTTCCCCAAAACTTTAAAGTCGGCAAAAAATTTATCCCGGTTTAAAAAATACACACTGTCACTTAAGGGAATAAATTCCTGGAACACACTTATCCTGTCGATATAATTGATATTGGCATCTTTACCCAGGTACAAACTTATTTTTTGTATTTGAAAAGTTTGTGCCGTTACCCAGGCATCGCCTTCGAATGTATTTTGCCCGGTGTGTTTTGGCGCAAAAACAAAATGAAATATTTTTTTTCCGCCTACCACCTGGGTATCTGGTACAAAAAAATTATAGTACACATCGGCATTATCGTTAAAAGGGCCAATAAAATCCTTGTCCATTACATTAACAAAATTGCCGTACACATTTACATTTTGGTTCATTACACCCATCAGTTTGGTAAGGCTTTCATTTTCCAAGCCCTTTTGGTTGCTGGCTTTAATGTTTTCAAAAAACTTTTTGGTATTGCGCTGAAAAGCATAATCGCTTACACTTTCTAAAAGATAAGCCGGTAAAAAAGGTTCTTTTTCACTGGTACTGTCTATGTTATCAAAAACGAACGCAAACGGTTTTAGCAGAAAATTCTTTTTGGCTTTCTCGGGCTTAAAATTTTTGATGTCTATTTCAAGTTTATTGTATGCCTCGTAGCCAAAGTTGGGCAGGTTATACCGGTTGTACTGTTTCTTTTTGCTCATTATCTTTTTCCACAAAAACAAACCCTTATTAAATTTTGATTTTACTGTAACTCCGCCTGTGGCAGCACCTCTTTGTAATGGTATAACTATGGATTTATTATTTACAGAATCAGTAATGGCAAGCCTGTATAATTCATAACCCACATAACTTACCACTAAGGTGTCTTTTAAAAATTTGCTGATGTTAAAAGAAAAATTGCCGGCGCTATCGGATGTTTTTCCAATGCCTGACCTGGTGAAATAGATAGAAGCATAACTTACCGGCTCTTTAGTATGTGCATCCTGTATGATACCTTTAAAGCTGATGCCCTGGGCATATATACCTGTTGTTAAAAAAACAAACGCAATAAAGAATAATGGAAAACGAAATAATTTCAATGGTGTTATTTAGATTGATACTGATTAATTAGATTACAAAAGCTGTGAGATGGTTGGCAAACTAAAACAAGTTTAATAAACCTATTTATTTACAGTCAGGCTTGCGATAATTTTCTCCAATTCATAAATGCGTTTTTCCAGTTCGGGTAATTTACGGCTTGCAGCCTGGCTGCGTAATGCAGCAGTAAATTCATAAGCGGGTGAACCGGTAACTGTTTTACCTGCCCCCAACGATTTACTTACACCGCTTTGTGCATTTATTTTTGCACCATCCCCAATTGAAATATGACCTACGATACCAACCTGTCCGCCAATCATAACATTGTTGCCAACTTTTGTGCTGCCACTTATGCCCGATTGTGCAGCAATAATGGTGTTATTCCCTATTTCGGCATTATGGCCAATTTGTAACAGGTTATCCAGTTTTGCACCAGCTTTAATCAAGGTACTGCCAATTGTTGCCCTGTCAATTGTGGTGTTGGAACCAATTTCAACATTATCTTCAATAATTACATTGCCCAGCTGGGGTATTTTTTTAAAGGTACCATCTGCCATAGGCGCAAAGCCAAATCCATCGCCACCAATAACAGTGCCTGCATGTATCACCACATTTTTTCCAATCACACAATCATGATAAATTTTTACACCGGGATGTATGATTGTATTCTCTCCCACAATAACATTATTACCTAAAAAAGCATTGGGATAAATTTTTACGCCATTACCTACAATAACTTTTTCGCTTATATAGGCAAAAGCACCAACAAAAACATTGTCGCCAATTTTTGCTGTTGCATCTATATAAACCGGTTGCTGAATGCCGGTTAACTGCTGTGTTTTTAATTGCTGGTATTTATCTAATAGAGAAGCAAAAGCCAGGTAGGCATCGGGCACACGTACAAGTGTTGCTGCAATGGGTTGCTTTAGCTCCTGTGTTTCATTTACAATTATTATAGAAGCTTTGGTGTTGTATAAATGCTCTTCGTATTTTGGGTTTGCCAAAAAAGCCAGCTGCCCGGCCTGGGCTTCTTCTATTTTGCCAAATGAATCAACAGTGTTATCGCCATTGCCTTCCACCTTGCCGCCAATCATTAACGCTATTTGTGTTGCAGAAAATTGCATATAAAAAATTTAAGCAGCAAGCCTCAGGCTTTTGGCTCCTGGCTTGAAACTATCTTGTATAACAAATGTAATATTTTTTAATCTTACCTTTTAAATTTTGGTTGATAAGGGCATTATCAACTTCAGATATATCTTTAACTGTATTGTCTTTAAATAAAATATAAATGTGTTCGTCTTCAAAATTATACGTACTGCTTACTGCTTCCCCGGTAAATACCAGCCAGTGGGCATCTGCTTCGCTGATATTCAGCCTGGCACAGGCTTCCTTTGTTTTTTCTTCCAGCAGGCTTTTATCAACAGGTATGCCAAAATATTTAACTTTTAATAGTTGCCTGTTAATAATACCCCTGCACAGGGTTGATAAAATAATATCTTCATGGGTACTCCAGAGTTTAATGGCCGCCAGTACATCATAATCATCTAATCCGCAAAACTCTTCAATTGTTACCTTGTTTATGGGTTCGTTAATAAATTTGTTTAACGGCAAAGGGGCAACAGCTTTTATTTGTTTGGCTCTTTTAATAATGCGTTGCAGCATTTGCTCGGCACATAACACTGTTTTATGTAAATATACCTGCCAGTACATAAGGCGTCGTGACACTAAAAATTTTTCGATAGAGTAAATTCCTTTTTCTTCGACCATTAACTCACCGTTGTGTACTGTAAGCATTTTTAAAATACGGTCGTAACCAATAACGCCTTCACTTACACCGGTAAAAAAACTGTCACGGGTTAAATAATCCATGCGGTCTACATCAAGCTGCCCACTAATGAGCTGGTGTAAAAATTTTTTAGGGTGACTGCCGGTAAAAATATCCATCGCCAATTGCAGCTTTCCGTTAAACTGCTGGTTCAGTTCTTTCATTATCATCAGCGAAATTTCTTCGTGATGCATTCCTTCAACCAAAACATTTTCCAGCGCATGGCTAAAAGGACCATGGCCAATATCGTGTAATAAAATGGCAATTTTTGAGGCTTGCTCTTCTTGTGGAGTAATATCTACACCTTTACTTTTTAACTCATTAAGTGCATTATACATTAAATGATAAGCCCCTAATGAGTGATGTAACCTGGTATGCACACCACCGGGATAAACCAGGTAAGCCATTGCCATCTGGTTAATGCGGCGTAATCTTTGATAGTATGGATGTGCAATGATCTGAAAGATCAATTCATCATCTATGGTAATAAATCCGTAAATGGGATCGTTAATTATTTTGCGGAAAAGCATGAAGGTTTGATGTTTGGGGTTTGTTGTTTATGGTTATGCCTTTGGCATAGGCCATATATGTTAAAAGATGTACAAAGCTAAATAAAGCACTCCATCATTGATATAAAAAATTAAATTTGTACGGATTGAAAAGGTACTCGTTTTTAAAAATAGCTTTATACGCTTAGATAAAGCTCAATAAGAGTAGAAAGTTGAAGAGTGCGACGCCAATGAAGATGATTAGTATGAATATAGACAGGAACAAAAACCACCAATAATAAACAGCAAACAGTTATTATGAGCATAGCAAAAATACTTTGGGTAGATGATGAGATTGACAGCCTTACATCGCAAATAATGTTTTTAGAAAACAAAGGTTATGAAGTGCAAACCAAAACCAATGGTTTTGATGCCGTGGAATTTGTAAAGGAAAATGTTGTGGATGTGGTGCTAATGGATGAAAGTATGCCGGGATTAACTGGCCTGCAAACTTTACAGCAGATAAAAGAAGTGAACAGCAATTTACCTGTGGTGCTGATTACAAAAAACGAAGCCGAGAATTTGATGGACGAAGCTATTGGCAGCCAGATAAGCGATTATTTAATTAAGCCGGTAAACCCCAACCAGGTTTGGCTGAGTTTAAAAAAACTGATTGACAATAAAAGGCTGGTTGCAGAAAAAACAACATCGGCATACCAGCAGGAGTTCCGTAGTTTGTTTATGGCTTTAAGCGATAACCCGGATTATAACGGGTGGATGGATATTTATAAAAAACTGGTGTATTGGGAACTGGAGATGAAGAAGAGTGACAGTCCGGAAATGATTGAAGTATTTCAGTCGCAGAAGAGTGAAGCCAATACTGACTTTTTTAAATTCATTTCTAAAAATTATGCTTCGTGGGTTGGCCCCAAAAGTACCGGAGCGCCAATAATGAGTAATACTTTAATGAAGTACAAAGTATTTCCGCACCTGGAAAAAGGCACACCTTTATTTTTTGTGCTGATAGATAATTTACGGTTTGACCAATGGAAGACCATACAGCCCATTTTTGCAGAAAGCTTCCGTATACATGAAGAAGAAACTTTTTATTCGATATTACCCACTGCTACACAATATGCCCGTAATGCAATTTTTGCCGGGCTGCTGCCTGTGGATATTGAAAAACAATTTCCGGTGCAATGGAAAAATGATGATGAAGAAGGTGGTAAAAATATGTTTGAAGAAGATTTTTTTAAAGCCCAGTTAAAGCGACTTGGTAAAGCAGATTTAAAATATTCCTACACCAAGATCACCAATAACAACGATGGACAAAAACTGGTGGATAATATTCATAACATGTTGCAGAATGATATAAATATTATTGTTTACAATTTTGTAGATATGCTGAGCCATGCCCGTACCGAAATGGAAGTGCTGAAAGAACTGGCCGGCGACGAAACTAGTTACCGCAGCATTACTGCAAGCTGGTTTGAGCATTCGCCTTTGTATGCAGCCCTTAAAAAAATTGCCGATAAAAAAATAACGATGATCGTTGCAACAGACCATGGCAGCGTAAGGGTGAAAACACCGGCCAAAGTAATTGGCGATAAACAAACCACGGCCAACCTGCGGTATAAACATGGCCGCAATTTAAATTACGAGGCAAAAGAAGTATTGGCTTTCAGAGATCCAAGGGAGGCAGGTTTGCCGGTACCAAATGTAAACTCATCGTTCATATTTGCAAAAGGCGATCTGTTTTTGTGCTACCCCAATAACTACAATCATTTTGTAAACTATTATAAAAACACCTTTCAGCATGGCGGGGTAAGTTTAGAGGAGATGATTGTGCCGGTGATAAGGATGACGAATAAATAAATAGAGCCCCCTCCGCCCCCTGAAGGGGGAACTGCGAAGTGTATAAATATTTTAACAGCTTTTATTTATCAACGTTTGTTGAAAAGTAAAACAAGTATAACTACCTTACTGCTTTACTTTTGTAGTGCTTAAAATTCACGATTCATCATTGACGATTCAAGGGAATGAAATACACACAAAACATATTAGATAAAATAGAACGTATTGCCGAAGAAGTGGGCTACGTAATCCGGTACGAAAGGGGAAATTTTCAAAGCGGCTATTGTATTTTGCAAGCCAAAAAAGTGATCGTACTTAATAAGTTTTTTCAAACAGAAGGCAGGATAAACACTTTAATTGACCTGTTACCACAACTGGAAATAAATTTTGATGCCCTTACACTGGAAAGCCAGAAGATGTATGATGAAGTGATGACTTTTGAGGCTGCAAAGTAATTGGGAATTGGGTTTTCAATTCAGACTCTCTTTAGTTTAAATACCGTTTCAAAATATTTGCAGAGTTTATCCAGCACACTAATTACCAATTACAAATTCCTAATTCCCAAATCGCTATTTTTGCCGGGTGCATTGTCCTCCTTTAAAAATAACATTTCTCGGTACCGGCACCAGCAGTGGTGTTCCCATGATTGCCTGTAATTGTACTGTATGTACCTCAGCCGATAAAAAAGACAAACGTTTACGCAGCAGTATTTTGGTTGAAAGTGATAGCACCAGCTTTGTTGTGGATACTACACCCGATTTTCGCTACCAGATGCTTAGGGCCAATGTAAAAAAATTAGACGCTGTATTATTTACACATCCGCATAAAGATCATGTGGCCGGGCTGGATGATGTAAGGGCATTTAATTTTTTTCAGCAAAAAGCCATGCCCGTTTATTCCAACTCTTTAACCGAAGAAGCGTTGAAAAGAGAATTTGCTTATGCTTTTTCAGATAAAAAATATCCCGGCGTGCCCGAATTAAATTTGATTACTATTAATGATCAGCCATTTTATATTGGAGATATTCCGGTACTTCCCATTGAAGTATGGCATCATAAAATGCCTGTACTCGGTTTTCGTTTTGGAAGATTTACCTACATAACCGATGCTAACAGAATAGAAGTGGCAGAGCAGGAGAAGATAAAAGGAACTGATGTATTGGTATTAAATGCATTGCGAAAAGAAAAACATATCTCTCATTATAACCTTGATGAAGCTGTGGCAGAAGTGCAGGGCCTGCAGATTGCACAAAGTTATTTTACACATATCAGTCATCAATTAGGCAGGCACCAGGATGTAAATGCTGTTTTGCCAAAAGGGATTGAACTTGCATGGGACGGAATGGAACTTTTGTTTGAAGAATTACCACTTTAGGGTATTGCCAGCTTTAGCAGCAACAGCTATTTTACAGCCAATTCTGTTGCTGTATGCTCAAGAAAATATTTGCTGATTATTTTACATTTACCAAAAAAGAAAGAAGGGGTACTATTGTACTGCTATTGCTAATCTTATTTTTTGTCAGCCTTCCTTTTTTATACCCTTTGTTCATTAAATCCAGACCTGCTGATGCAGCAGCATTTAAAAAAGAAATAGCTACACTTAAAATTAAACAGCAGGATACTGTAAAACAGTTTGCCCAACGAAATTTTGATGAGGATAATTATCAAAATTATTACCAGCCATCTGAAAAGAATTATGCGAAAAATTTTAAAGGCGAACTTTTTTATTTTGATCCTAACACAGCTACTGCTGCCGACTGGCAAAGGTTGGGGCTGAGGGACAAAACCATTGCCACCATTCAAAACTATTTATCAAAAGGCGGCAGGTTTTATAAGCCGGAAGATATTGGTAAGATATGGGGGCTGCATGCAGATGAAGTGCAGCGGTTGATACCTTATGTGCAAATAGCGGCAAAAGAAAATAATTATCCGCCAAAAAATTACGACACAAAAACCTATGAAAAACCTGAACGCAGCTATGCAGTTATTGACGTAAATACTGCCGATACATCCGCCCTTATTGCATTGCCGGGCATTGGCAGTAAACTGGCGCAGCGTATTATTAACTTCAGGGATAAACTGGGCGGCTTTTATAAAGCAGAACAGGTGGCTGAGACTTTTGGTTTACCCGATTCTACCTTTACCAAAATAAAATCAAGATTAGTATTGAACAATACAGCAGTTAAACAGTTTAATATTAATACGGCAACTGTTGATGAAATGAAAACTCATCCGTATATCCGTTATAATATTGCCAACGCTATTGTACAATACCGCAGCCAGCATGGTAATTTTTTATCGCTTGCAGATATAAAAAAGATAATGATGATTACTGATGAAGTGTATAATAAAGTTTCGCCTTATCTCAGCCTTTAATAATGGTTAATGGATAGCAGTATTTTAAATTCCTTAAGTTTGTATTTCAAAGATATTTTAAGATGAATTTTCAGCAAAGTGAACTTACGCAACAGGTAGCCCAAACAGCCAGGGATTTTGCGTTGCAATATATTAAACCGCACCTGATGGAGTGGGATGAAAGCCAGGAATTTCCGCTGCACATTTTTAAAGAAATGGGCAAGCTGGGCTTAATGGGTGTATTTGTTCCGGAACAATATGGTGGAAGTGGCATGGGTTATTTTGAATACAATGTTATTATACAGGAAATTGCCAAAGTATGCGGTTCAATCGGCTTGTCGCTGGCGGCACATAACTCATTATGCACAGGGCATATTTTAAATTTTGGTAGTGAAGAACAAAAGAAAAAGTATTTACCCAAATTAGCTACTGCCGAACATTTAGGGGCATGGGGTTTAACCGAAGCCAATACCGGAAGTGATGCCGGTAATATGAAAACCACGGCAGTAAAAGATGGTAACGACTGGGTATTGAATGGCACTAAAAACTGGATTACCCATGGTAAATCAGGAGATATTGCCGTAGTGATTTGCCGTACCGGCGAACCCCGTACAAAAGATAATGCTACAGCATTTGTAGTAGAAAGAGGAACGCCGGGTTTTAGTGGTGGTAAAAAAGAAAACAAACTGGGCATGAGGGCCAGCGAAACAGCTGAGATGATTTTTGATAATTGCAGGATACCGGATGCAAACCGTTTAGGTGAAATTGGAGCAGGGTTTAAACAAAGCATGAAGGTTTTAGATGGTGGCAGAATTTCCATTGCAGCATTGGGATTGGGCATTGCAAAAGGTGCTTATGAGGCATCGGTACAATATTCAAAAGAGCGGTACCAGTTCGATCAGCCTATTGCAAATTTTCAGGGTATAAGTTTTAAAATTGCAGATATGGCAACAGAAATTGCTGCTGCCGAATTATTAATTGATAATGCCTGCTACTTAAAAATGAAGGGTCTGCCTATGACCAAAGAAGCAGCCATGGCAAAATATTATGCCAGCGAGGTAGCTGTAAAAGTTAGTACCGATGCGGTGCAGATTTTTGGCGGATACGGTTACACCAAAGATTTTCCGGTAGAGAAATTTTACAGGGATAGCAAATTGTGTACTATTGGAGAAGGTACGAGTGAGATACAGAAGATTGTAATTGCCAGGGAAGCTTTGAAGTAATCAGATCAACCCTTTAGTATAAGCAATCCGCAATGCCTGTGCCTTGCTGTTTACATGAAGCTTTTGATAAATGTTGATGCAGTGTTTTTTTACTGTATTGGGGCTGATAAAAATTTTACTGCCAATTTCTTTATACTCCAAACCCTGGCTTAACAGTTGTAAAATTTCTTTTTCACGTTCGCTTAGTTGAAAAATATTGTCGGTTTCTTTTTCTGGTTTTGTAGTAGCAGGCTGCTGCACCATTTGCAATATTTTATAAGCTATGCTGGGTGATATGGGGCCGGCGCCGCTTTCCCATAAATTCATCAGCATATCTGTTATCACCTCACCACTTTCTTCTTTTAATAAATAGCCGCAGGCACCTGCACGTATGGCACGAAAAATTTTATCATCATCATCAAAAATAGTAAGTACCACAAATTTTACGTTTGGGTAAAGCGATGATGCAGTGCCAATAGCAGATACACCATCGACCTCGGGCATTTCTAAATCCATTAATACAATATGCGGTAAATCCTGCGTTGGCAAACTGCGCATTTGGGTTAAAAAATCTTCACCGTTTACCGCCTGAAATGATAGTGTGAAAAAATTATTGCGCAGCAGTTTATCGGTAATAACCTTACGGTTGTTTATTTTATCATCGGCAATGGCTACTCTTATCATAATTGATTTACTAATATCAAATGAAGTTAGTCATAAAATTATACTCCATTCAGGTACTCTTTAAAAACTATCCAAAAGGAGTAAACTGTGGCATAAACTAAAAAGGGACATTGCTTTTCTAAATTTTATAAAAATGAAAAAAGTTTTGTTACCTGCATTATTTACGGTAGTTACCTTTATTGCCTGTAAAAAATCTAACACATCTGATAACGGCAGCACAGGAAACACAGCAACAGTAACATTTACAAACAATCAGGCCTATGAACAACGCCTTATTATAACTGGTACAGGCAGTGCCGATACACTTTTCCCTTTTCCAAACAAAGTGATTGATATAGATGTAAAAGCAAAAACCTCGGTTACAAGAACGGATGTACCAGTGGGGAAAAGAAAAATTTATACCGCAATAGTTTGTGTGGCAGGGCAACCCGTAAATATGGCATGCACCACCATTGTTTACCGTAATATATTGTATGTGGCTGGCCAGTCATATACAGAAGTATTGCAGTAACTGTATTATATGGTAAGTATTACGCTGGTTCCGTTTCCTGTTTCACTGTTTATGGAAAGGGCAATAGCAGATGCTGTGGCTCTTTCCTGCATATTGCCTAAGCCATAGCTATCTTTTTTTTCAGTTTTAACAAGCGGCAGGTTAAAACCTTTACCGTTATCTGATATTGCAATACGCCATTCATTAGCTGCTGTATTACTTGTTGCTTTTATTTCGGTGGCAGCTGCATGCTTTACGGCATTGTTAACGGCCTCCTGCAGCATCAACACCATATTCAATGCTTTACTGGAAGGGATTATAAAATCATCAGGGGCTTCTCCTTCTATTTTAAAATTTATGGTTGTGTAATGCCTCCCCATCTGTTTCATAAAATTTATAATCCGCAGCCACAAATCGGTTGCCGGTACATCACTGGTTTTCATTGCCCAAAGGGTTTCTCTCAGGTTCAATAGCATTTCTTTGGCAGTATCCTGTAAGTCTTCAACAACAGTTTGTTGGTTTTCATTGGCTGTTTTTAGTAAAGTGCTGTTGTGTAAAATGGCATTTGCCTGTACGCCTAAATTGTCATGCAGCTCTGCAGCAATGCGTTTACGTTCTTTTTCTGCGGCATCTTTTACAGCCAACTCGTTTTGTATTCTTTTTTCCTCTGCAAGTAATTTTTGTTTTTGTTGATATTTTTTAAACCGGTAACCAAAAATCAGCAGTAAAAATAATGTGCCAATTGCGGCGCTGTACAATAAAATTTTGCGTTTAACCAAATCTAATTGTTGCTGTGCAATTGTTTTCTCTTTTTTTTCTACCTCAAATTTTTGTTGTAATTCCGTTAGTGCCTCAGCAGAATTAGTGGTGTATAAAGAGTCTTTTAGCGCTAACATTTGTTCAAGTACAAGGGCATAATTTTTATTGTCTCCCTTATTTTTGTAGTTCAATCTTAAGGCCTCAAAGGCAAACATTGTTTTTGTAATTAACTTATTTTCATTAAAAATTTTCAGGGCTTCGTTTGCTGTACTTATCCCTTTCTCGTATTGTCCAATCGTGGCATAATAAATAGAAAGCTGAGCCATATCGGATGCTATAAAATCGGCATTACCAATTTGTTTACGTATTTTAATTGCATCCATCAACAAAGGTTCAGCATTTTCTTTTTGCCCAATATTTATCAGAATATCTGCTTTTATGTTATATCCATTAGCAAGTGCTCTAAGGTTTTGTTCTGCTTTTGCTTTTTCAATTCCCATTGTAATATAATATAAGGCAGAGTCGTACTGTTTAATATTGTTTAAACAGGAGGCTAAATTATTTATCTCTTTTGCAATATTGAGCCTTTCATTGGGAAACACTTTTAACTGTACGACTTTTCTAAACCAAACTATAGCTTCATCATACCTGCCCATATCCATATAGCAAAAACCAATACTGTTACAAGCATAGCACCATACTTTATTATCTTTTTGCTCTTCCGCTTTTTTTACTATTGTCAACATTGCTTCAATACCATCTTTATATTTTCCATCATCTACAAGAAAGGCGGCAAGTCTGAACTCAAGTAATAATAATTGTTGTTTTATGGTATTGTTAGTTTTGTATTTTTCTAATGTAGAAGATACTAAGTCTCGGGCACTATCTGCATTGCCATTACTTATAAAATATTTTGATTTGCTAAATGCAAAAGCACAATTAGTGGCAGGTGTATTTACCTGCTTAAGCAACGCTTCGGCATCATTCAAAAATCTGACCCACTCTTCAAAAGGCATAGAGTCGCTTTCCCTTAGCAATAATAAAATAGCTTCCAACCTTGTGCTTGCATCTTTGTCAGAGTAGCTGATTTTTTTTAAAGAATCTATTTTAGGGGTTTGTGCAATACATTGTTTCTTATTAACTGAAAAAAGTAACAGTAAAACAAATAAAAAGCGATTCATTGTGTATAGGTTTAGCCACGTATTCCCAAAGTTCTGCTAACAATAATTTAAATGTACATCACATTTTTTAATAAAAATCTATCCAAATGGAGTATAATAACTTCTGCCCTGGTTACGCATATTTACACAGCTAAAATAGTTTTTAAATTTTTAAACCGGTAAATATGAATATGCTTTTGTATGTTCTGCTGTTTGTAATAGCAGGAAGTCTTTTTTTAGCTGCAAATAACGCTTCTTACAGCTGACAGGATATTAACCAGTTTTAAATTTTAATCAACAGTTATTAACATTTACTAAAAGGTACTTGGGCAAAATACTATCTTGAACTATAAAACTAATTATGTATAAAATATTAATTGCTGCAGGTTTAATTTCATTTTTATTTTCCTGCAATGCACAACCATCGCAAAAAAATAAAAGCAATGCAAGTGCAAATAAATCTTCAAATATGGTTGAGGGGAAAGACTATGTTATTTTAAAGAGATTCAGGGTAGAAGACAAATATGGCTTTAATCAACCCCTGGAAGTGAGTTCTTTTGTTTTGCCTGCAAGTTGGCAGGTAAACAGCAGTGTTCAATGGGATGCTACCAAAAAGTGTTTTCCGGAAATGATACAGGCATCTGTTAAAGCAACATCGCCTGATGGTGATTATGAATTGACAATGTTACCAGTAACACAATTTGACTGGAGTACCGATGCGGTACAGTTAGATGCCATGCGCAGGGGATTTTATCCTCATGCCTGTTACATTTCCCAGCCAACAGATGCTGCAGGCTACATAAAATATGGATTAGCGCCTTATGTAAAAGCACAAGTAAAATCTGCCAGTGTTATACAAGAGCTGCAACAGCAAATGGATGCAGGTGCCCAGCAAATGACCAATACTGCAAGGCAGGCGGGAAACAATGCATACAGCCACCGGGGCAGTGCAGCCGAAGGTGTATTGCAATTTGAAGATGGAAAAGAAGGCCTTGCTTTTTGCACCATTATGCAAACCATTGTAACCATGCCGGGTACACAAGGCGGTATGGCCAGCAATATTCAATGCTATGCAGGTATGCGTATTGTTTTAAAATATAAGGCTGGCAATAATGAAATGGCCCGAAAAATTATGAGTACTTTTTTCAGCAGTACAAGAATAAATCCACAATGGATAGGTGGTGTGCAGGCTTTTTATGCTGCTATAACTTCTAATGCTCAAAACGAATTATGGAAACAAATACAAATTACTCAAAAGGCACAGCAGGAAATTGGCAATAATATTATACGAAGCTGGGAAGCAAGAAATAATACCGGCAGCAGTACTGCAAAAACAGATACTGATGGGTTTGGCCAATATTTACGTGGTGTAGAAAATTATACCGATGAAAGAGGTAATAAAATAGAATTAACAAGCGGTTACACCAATGCCTGGAGTAAGGGAGATGGAAGTTATATAATGAGTAACAATCCTGCATTTAACCCCAATGTGGAATTGAGTGATACACAAAACTGGAAGCCATTAAATAAATAACAAAAATAAAACACTATAACCAATGTTACATTTATTAAAAATTAAAAACACTACGCCACTGTTTTCGCTGTTATTTTTATCAGCAGTATTCTTCAACTTATCTTCCTGTAAAAAGGAAAAAACTGCACCTGCGGCATTTACTTATACAGGCAAATGGACTGTGGCTTACAACTTCACCACAGGCTCTATGGCCAAGGGAACTTTTACAGCTACTTTAAAGACAGATGGTAAATGGGATTATGTAGAAGGTAGCTTTAGTAAGACTGATGCAGGTACATGGACATCTTCGGGCAATAACATCAATTTTGTGTTTAACTTTTCCGGATTGGCAAGCTATACTGGCACTAAAATAACGGACAACAGTTTAAGTGGTACTGCTGTGGGAGATGCTGGTGTTTCAACCGGTACATGGACGGCAACAAGATAGCATTAACTAATTTACAGCTGCTTCTTTTAAGTAAAGCGGCGGATATAAAAAAGCCCCACAGTTATGCTGCAGGGCTGGTACAATTTTCAAGGGAAATTATTTTTTATCGCCGCCAAACATACCGCTCAGTTTATCTTTTACATTGTCAAAAACATCTTCAGCTTTATCGGCTGCATTTTTAGCAAATGCTTCAATTTTTTCGCCAGCCTGACCGGGAATTACATCGCTGATTTTATCCATTACACTTTCTTCTTTTTTAACCTCTGCTTTTGGAGCAGCAGCTGCAACAGTTTCAGGAGCGGCAGCAAACATATTGTCAACCGCACCGCCTAACATCGGAAATTTTTCTTTTACAAAGTCTTTTATGGTTTCAAGGCTTTTAGTGGCTTGCTCTGCACTAATGCCGGCTTTTTCGGTAAGGCGGTTAATTAACTCCTGCATGATTTTTAGTTTTAATTTTTTGAATTACAAATATGATGTGTTTTGATAAGAAATGGTTGTATACGTTGATAAACTAATTGTTAAATTGATGGCGAAGTATTGTTTGCTGCCTATTCTGTATCATACCTGTCCACCCTTTCAATACCGGGTAATTCAACAAGGCGTTTTACCAGTTCATCCAGCTCATCTTTATCATGTACAAATATTTTTATGTTGCCCCTGAATATTCCTTCGGCTGCTTCAATCGTCATGGCAGCAATATTAAATTTCATTTCGCCACTGATAAGGTTGGTTATTTTATGAATAACACCCACATCATCCAAACCAATAATTTTTAAACCGGTTAAAAAAGAGATCTCTTTATTTTTTGCCCACTTGGTTTTTACTACCCGGTGCCCATAGTTAGAAAGCAATCTGGTAGCATTAGGACAATTGGTACGGTGTATTTTTAATCCTTCGCCGGTGGTAACAAAACCAAACACATCATCACCGGGTATGGGCTTGCAGCAATTGGCCAGTGTGTATTGTATTTTATCACTGCTTTCGCCAAAAATTATAAGTTCTGCATCCTTATCTTTTTTTGCAGTGTGTTTTGCATGATGGTCAGTATCATGTTTATCTTCATGTTCGTGTTTAACCGGCTTGGGAATAAACAGCCTGTCGCCTGATGCAGTAAAATCTTTTATTTCCTTAAGGTCAATCTTCTTTGTGGCAATTTCATACAGTAAATCAAGCGAAGAATTAACCTTGTAAAAAGATGCCAGCTCTTCCAGGTTATGCTGCGTCATCATACCGCCAATAGCATCTAATTTTTTCTGTAAGATGTATTTGCCATCTTCGGCAACTTTTCTTTTTTCTTCTTTTAAAGTGTCTTTAATTTTTGTTTTGGCCTTAGTGGTAACTACAAGGTTCAACCATTCCTGGTTGGGCTTTTGCTTGGCACTGGTAATAATTTCTATCTGGTCGCCACTGCGGAGTTTATGGCCAATGGGTACCAGTTTATGATTTACTTTGGCGCCAATACAGCGGCTGCCAACTGCAGTATGTACATTAAAAGCAAAATCTAATGCGGTAGCACCAACAGGTAACATTTTAATATCGCCTTTTGGGGTGTACACATAAATTTCTTCGGCAAGAAAAGAGGTTTTAAAATCCTGTAAAAAATCAAGTGAGTTGGTATCCTGGTTGCCCAGTGCTTCCCGTATTTGCTGAAACCAGGTATCAAAGCGACTTTCATCAGCAGCACCTTCTTTATATTTCCAATGTGCAGCCAAACCTTTTTCAGCAATTTCATTCATACGTTTGGTACGTATCTGCACTTCTACCCATTTACCTTGCGGTCCCATTACAGTGGTGTGTAATGCTTCGTAACCATTGCTTTTTGGGTTGCTTAACCAATCTCTTAATCTTTCCGGCGATGGATTGTAGGCGTCAGTAATAATGCTGTACACTTTCCAGCAATCTTCTTTTTCTTTTTCAACAGATGAATTTACTAAAATACGGATGGCAAAAAGATCATACACTTCCTCAAAGCTCACGCCTTTCTTTTTCATCTTTGTCCAGATGGAGTGGATGCTTTTAGGCCGTCCATAAATTTCAAAATCAAAATCTGCTTTTTCCAGTTTTTCTTTTATCGGCCTTATAAAATCATTGATGTATTTAGTGCGTTCTCTTTTAGTATCGCTTAATTTTTGGGCAATGTAACGGTAAGTATCCGGCTCCATATACTTCATGGACAGGTCTTCCATTTCAGTTTTAATATTATACAATCCCATACGGTGAGCCAATGGGGCATAAACATAAACGGTTTCGCTGCTTATTTTTAATTGCTTTTCCCGTTTCATGCTGTCCATGGTACGCATGTTATGTAAGCGGTCACTCAGCTTTATTAAAATTACCCGGGGGTCATCAGTAAGAGTAAGTAATATTTTTTTAAAATTTTCGGCTTGCTGGGTAGTATTGGTGTCCATTACCGTGCTTATTTTGGTAAGGCCATCTACAATTTTTGCAATTTCATTGCCAAATTCTCTTTGTATATCTTCCAGGCTAACATCAGTATCTTCAACGGTGTCGTGCAATAATGCACAAATAGTACTACGTACACCAAGGCCTATTTCTTCTACACAAATTTTGGCAACAGCCAGGGGGTGTAAAATATAAGGTTCGCCGCTTTTACGGCGCATGGTTTTGTGGGCTTCGGCAGCCATTTCAAAAGCAATACGTACCAGTTCTTTATCGCCGGGTTTTAATTTGGGTTTTAATACACGTAACAAACCACGGTATTGCCGTAATATCTCTTTTTTTTCTTCTTCCTCGGTGAGGTTATATTTAGGTATGTCTATTGTGGTTTCCATAAACTGATAAAACGAATTTACGGAAAACAATTCGTTTCCATTTTTTACGGAAAACCCTTACTTTTGCAACCCTTTACCGGATGTGGCGAAATTGGCAGACGCACCAGACTTAGGATCTGGCGGAGTAATCCATGTAGGTTCGACCCCTATCATCCGGACAATAGAATATCGACCAGGGAACAAGGAATGATGAATAAAGAACTTCAAAATTCTATATTCCTTGTTCCTTGTTCTTTATTAAACAGATAAATATTTATAAAATGGCTACAGTAGTAAGAGAAAACATCGGTTTATTACACGATAAATTAACGGTGAAAGTAACTAAGGATGATTATTTTCCTTCATTTGATAAAAAGCTGAAAGAATACAGCAAAACAGCAAATATTCCAGGCTTTAGAAAGGGAATGGTGCCTGCAGGCATGATTAAAAAAATGTATGGCAATTCTATTTTTACTGATGAAGTAATTAAAACAGTGGAGAAGGAATTGTACACTTACCTGAATAATGAGAAACCTGAAATTTTTGCCCAACCGCTTCCATTAACAAGTGATCTGGCTAAAATGGATATTAATAATCCTGCTGATTATGAGTTTGGTTTTGAGATGGGGTTAAAACCGGATTATACCATCATTGATATTGCCAAGGCAAAAGTTACTTTACACAAAGTTGTTGCAACAGATACAATGGTTGACGGAGAAATAAGCCGCATGCAGATTAAAGGGGGTAAAATGACAGAGCCCGAAACCGTAGATAATGAAGAAAATGTATTGAATATATTATTTACTGAAAGTGATAAAGATGGTACTATAGTTGAAGGCGGCGCAACAAAAGAAAACTCTGTAATACTTAAATATTTAACCGCTGCCACTCAGAAAAAATTCATGGGCAAAAAAGTTGGTGATGCGGTTACTGTACAGCTCAGCAAAGCTTTTGACGAAGATAAATTGACTGCAATTTTACACGATCTGGGTTTTGAAGAAAGTGATAAAGACGCTGCAAAAAAATATTTTAACCTGGCCATTGTAAAAATCGGGTTGGTTGAAAAGCGGGAGTTAACTGAAGAATTTTTTAAAGAGATTTATCCTGCAAAAGATATTAAAACAGCAGAAGAATTAAAAGCTGCAATTAAAGAAGAGATACAGCAGTACTGGGATGCACAAAGTAAAAACCAATTACAGGACCAGTTATATCATTATTTAATTGATGAAACTAAAATGGAGTTTCCTGCAGATTTTTTAAAGCGCTGGTTGCAAACCGGTGGCGAAAAGCCTAAAACTGCAGAAGAAGCTGAAGCAGAATTTCCTTCTTTCAGCAACCAGTTAAAATGGACTCTGATAAGTGATAAACTGGTACAGGATAATAAGCTGCAGGTAACTAACGAAGAGTTAAGGGATAGTATGAAAGTTGAGATAATGCGTTACTTCGGCAGTATGAACCTGGGGGATGATACCAGCTTTTTAGAAAGCTATATCGACCGTATGATGAAAGACGAAAAACAAGTTGATGCCAGCTATCGCCGCCTTATTACCGATAAATTATTTTCATGGGTAGAGGCACAGGTAAAACCAAAAGAAAAAGAAGTAACCGGTGAAGAATTGAATGGTATGATGCATAATCATCACCATTAAACAATGATAATTTTTTTGAGAGCGGCAGTTTCAAGAACTGCCGCTTTTTTTATAAGGAATAAAAGTTAGTAAAAATAAAAAACGCTCCTGGTATAAGAGCGTTACTTCACAATGCTGGTGTAATTAAAGTTGGCAATACTTTTTATAATTACGCAAAACATCTTCTTCCTGAAAAACCTTTGCGCTGGCGTTGTATGTTCCAAAGATCTACAGAGCTAAAGGTTTTGGTTTGACCTACAAATTCTGTAGCTAAAGTTTCTTTTACCACCATTGTAAGGTTTTCTACTTCTTGTTTATTTAACTGTGTAAATAAAGCTGTTGATTGTTGTTTCATGATTTTTGAGTTTATAATTTTTTAAAATTGTTTTAAGGTTTTTTGTTTTTCCCTTTTGTTACACAAAGATATAAACATTTTAGTACTATGCAAAACATAATACTAATTAAATTATAGTAGTTTACGACGTTTATTAGTTGTAAACATTGATAATCAATATTTTGAGTAATATAAACTGAGTAAAAAATATTTTCAATATTGTACAAATGGATATAATAAATGATAAACGGAAGGGTTTATGGGGCAAATAGCCAATTATGCCAGCTATTCTAATGCAAAAGGATATTACCAATAAATGCAGAGAATTGGGATAATAAAAAGAACACCGTTATTTTTATTAAATCAAAATAACCGAAGAACCAGTTTTGAGAAAAATGATTGAATTAAGTAAAAATTTACACGCTATGAGTTTAAGGAAGATTGTTGTTGCTGTATTTTGTTTTGTTTATTTGGGTACCCAGTTGCAGGCGCAAAGCAATACTATTACCATTAAAGCCAACCAACCTACGGCTAATATACAGCCTACTATGTGGGGTGTTTTTTTTGAAGATATTAACTTGGGTGCCGATGGGGGCATTTACGCAGAACTCGTAAAGAACCGCTCTTTTGAATTTACTAAACCTATGATGGGCTGGAAGGTTTTGGGTAAGCCAAAAACTGAAGGTGATTTTTTAGTTATCAACCGTAATGATGCAAACACTAATAACCCACGTTTTTTAAGAGTAACCCTGCACAATAATGCAGCAAAAACTATTGGCTTAAATAATGAAGGCTTTAGAGGTATGGGTATTAAAAAAGATCTGCGTTACGATTTTTCGGTATTAGTTCGCAGTGCCAACAGCAATATTAAAATGCATATTGAACTGGTAAACGGTAAAGATGAAATAATAGGGCAAACAGATATTGCTGTTTCAGCAACCAACTCGGAATGGAAAAAAGTAACCACTAGTTTTACTGCCACAACAACAGAACCAAAAGCTAAATTTAATATCTGGCTGGAGGGAGATGGAGAATTGGATATAGATATGATTTCTTTATTTCCTGAAGACACTTGGAAAAAAAGGCCGGGAGGTATGAGGGCAGATATGATTCAGCTTTTGGCTGATATGCGTCCCGGATTTATACGGTTTCCTGGAGGATGCATTGTAGAAGGCTTTGATTTGGCAAGGCGTTATCAATGGAAAAAAACTATTGGACCGATTGAAGAGCGTCAATTAATTATTAACAGGTGGAATACAGAATTTGCCAGTCGGCAAACACCAGATTATTTTCAAACATTTGGGTTAGGCTTTTTTGAATATTTTCAACTGGCAGAAGATATTGGTGCTGCACCATTACCCATTTTAAATTGCGGCATGGCTTGCCAGTTTAACAGTGCAGAAGTTGTACCGATTGACCAGTTGGATCCTTACATACAGGATGCACTGGACCTTATTGAATTCGCAAATGGAGCTATGACAACACAATGGGGGAAGATACGTGCTGATATGGGGCATCCGCAACCTTTCAATTTAAAAATGATGGGTGTGGGTAACGAAAACTGGGGACCACAATATGTAGAGCGGTTACAACTTTTTAGTAAAGCCATCAAAGCAAGATATCCTGATTTTAAAATTGTAAGCAGCTCAGGTACCGACCCTGATGGGGGGCGCTTTAATTACTTAAACACCGAACTGCGTAAAATGAAAACTGATTTTATAGACGAACATTATTACCGCAAACCTGATTGGTTTTTAAGTAATGCTGCCCGATACGATACCTACGAACGCAGTGGAACTAAAATTTTTGCCGGAGAATATGCGGCACATGTTAACTGGGATACGCCAGGCTTAAGAAGAAATAACTGGAGTGCAGCAATTGCAGAAGCGGCATTTATGACCGGACTTGAAAGAAATGCTGACGTGGTGGAGATGGCTTCGTATGCGCCTCTGTTTGCACATGCTGAAGGCTGGCAATGGGCCCCCGATTTAATTTGGGTAGATAATTTACGCATTTATGGTACACCTGGTTATTATGTACAAAAAATATTTTCGCTTAATAAAGGCACACAGGTAGTGCCTGCTTTGGCAAACAATGCACCATTAACCGGGCAAGATGGATTATACGCAACATCCTGTATTGACAAAGCCACAAACGAGGTAATAGTAAAACTGGTTAATACCACCGATAAAGACATTGCAAAAGACATTACTATAGACGGAGTAAAAAAACTGGCTTCAGCAGGCAAATTAATGGTGTTGAAAAATGATTTAAACCAGGTAAACTCTTTTGATGGACCAATGGCAGTAAGCCCTTTGGAATCTGTAATTACTATAAAAGGTAAAAAAATAAATACTGTTTTGGCTCCTTATTCTTTCACAATTATCAGGGTAAAAATGTTTTAGTGCAACAGGACGATTAGACAACTGTATGCAACGGAGGAGTTTATAATTTTAATCTTACAACTTTATCTCCTCATCACTCTCATCAAAAAAGTGAAACTCGGTAAGATGGTAGTTGGTATTTTCTTTAAGCTTAATACGCTGTTTGTATTTGCGTTTCCATTTACCCAATTTAGAAGTGAAAATACCTTTGGTGAGGTAGGCATATAAAATAGGGTGCACTTCAACAGTTAAGCCTTTATGCTTTTGCATAATCAAATAGCTGAGGTTCTTTTCTATCTCGTCTTCTAAAATAAGTGTGCTCGAAATTTTTCCGGTACCATTACAGCTGGGGCAAATCTCAGTGGTGTTAATGTTCATTTCGGGCTTCATACGCTGGCGGGTAATTTGCATTAACCCAAACTTGCTGATAGGTAATACAGCATGTTTAGCCCTGTCTGTACGCATAAACTGTTCCATTGCATCGGCCAGTTTTTTCTTGTTCTCCATCAACTTCATATCAATAAAGTCAACAACAATTATACCGCCTAAATCTCTAAGCCGCAATTGCCTGGCAATTTCTTCTGCTGCTTCCAGGTTAGTTTCCAGTGCATTCTGTTCCTGGTTATTACTTACACTTTTGTAGCCGCTGTTTACATCAATTACATGTAAAGCTTCGGTATGTTCTACAATAAGGTAAGCACCGCTTGGCATATTTACGGTTTTGCCAAAAGCAGCTTTTACCTGCTTGGTAATACCAAAACTGTCAAAAATCGGCGAGCCATTATTGTAATAAGAAACTATTTCTGTTTTATCGGGAGCAATACGTTGTATATAAGTTTTTGCGTCTGCAAATATATTTTTATCGTTAACTACAATTTTATTAAAATCTTCGTTTAACAGATCCCTTAATATACTTGTGGTTTTACCCTGCTCACTTAAAATTTTTGCAGGAGGTACAGCATTACTTAAATTGGTTTGTATGGCCTTCCATGTTGCAATAAGGCTTAGCAAATCTTCATGTAGTTCTGCTGTGTGTTTACCTTCAGCAGCAGTACGTACAATTACGCCTAAATTTTTAGGTTTAATTGCTTCTATAATTTTTTGCAACCTTTTTCTTTCATCCGAAGAATGTATTTTACGGGAAACAGCAACAATATCATTAAAAGGTGTAACAACAACGAAACGGCCTGGTAATGATAATTCGCAACTAAGGCGTGGCCCTTTTGCAGCAATAGGTTCTTTTAAAATCTGCACTAAAATATTGGGACGGCCATTAAGTACTTCGGTAATTTTTCCTGTCTTTACAATTTCAGGTTCTACTTTAAATTTACTAAAATCAAAACCACCTTCGGTTTTATCGTTAATAGCTTCGTTGGTAAATTTTAAAATGGAACGTACATAGGGGCTAAGATCTGTATAATGTAAAAAAGCATCTTTTTCAAAACCTACGTCAACAAATGCAGCGTTTAATCCCGGAATTAGTTTTTTAACTTTTCCAAGATACAAATCTCCCACACCAAAGCTGGCATCAACTTTTTCGTTGTGCAGCTCCACGAGTTTTTTATCCTCCAAAAGGGCAATCTCAACCCCTTGTGGCGCAGCATTAATAATGAGTTCCTTGTTCAAACGTAATTTTTTGATAAGACCCTTACATCATGTAAAGAAACATACCTGCATACCACCGACATCGCTGGGTAAATAGCGGCAAGCTGTACTATATACAGGTAAAATGTGCCAGGATGAGGCTCCCCGGCACCGGTTATAAAAAGAAATTACTTCTTCTTATGACGGTTCTTTCTTAAACGTTTTTTACGCTTGTGTGTTGCAATTTTATGACGTTTTCTCTTTTTACCACAAGGCATAACTAGTCTTTTTTGTTTTTAATAATATTTTTAATGCGTTGTATTCTATTTACTTTAACTGCTTTATTCTCTCATCTACTTCCAGGTCATATTGCCTGTTATTAGCAACTCTTTTTAATACCTGGTACCACTTAATAGCTTCGGCTTTATCACCCTTTGCAGCATAAGCATCTGCCATAAATGCAATTGCTTCAATATTACCAGGCTCTGCGGTTACTACTTTTTGTAAACGATCAATAGCCTTATCATATTGCCCTGAAAGATAACCACCTACACCTAATACCAATTGCGCTTTCATGTTTGCCGAGTCTTTTCTTACCACACTTAGCAACTGCTGAATACCTTTCATCGTTTCTTCGGGCTTTCCCATACGGCCTTTGCCATATATGTAACAACTGCCTAAGCCAATCTTCAAATCTGCATTCTCGGGGTTCAGTTGTAACGCCTGTTCAAATAATGCTACTGCCTGTTCTGTTTTCCAATTCAACTTTGCTTCGTCTTGCTCACCTCTAAGGTTATCTAAAATTAATTGGGCAGCAAAGGTGAGGTTTTTTTCTGAATTATCCAATTTAGCGCCTGCAGATAAATAATAAACATAAGGCTCAAAAGCATGAGCACTGTCTTTCCAGAAGTTTGCCATTTGATTATTGGCCTGTATTTGCTGGGTAAGCACATCGCCACGGGTTACACTATTCTCTAATTTACCAAGTGTAAGCAACTGAACAGGAGTGAGTTTCTGTTTGAGTGAGCTTATGTATTCGGAGATATTTAATGTTTTGGCAGCAACTGCAGGTGCCGCAGTTTCAGTTTTATTTTTTTTTGGAACTGTCTTTCCAAAAAAAAATAAAACTACAACCAAAATAATCCCTGATGCTGCAAGTACTAATTTTTTATTCACCTTTTAAATTTAGAGCGCAAAGGTACATTAGTCTTCGCTTTCATCTGGGGTTTCTGTACTCTCTTTAATGTTTTTAGACAATTTTATTTCCTGCATAAATTCTTTAGCTGGCTTAAATGCCGGTATAAAGTGTTCAGGAATTTCAACAGCTATATTTTTTTTAATATTACGCCCAATTTTAGCGGCTCTTTTTTTAGTAATAAAACTGCCGAATCCTCTTATGTAAATGTTTTCGCCAGCCGCAAGTGATTGTTTTACTTCTTTAAACATTGTTTCAAGAGTAACCAAAACATCCACTTTAGGAATGCCGGTTTTTTCTGAAATTTGATTAATAAGGTCTGCTTTTCTCATAATAGGTTTTTATATTTCTTTAGAAAAATACAAAAAATGGTTTAAAATTCCAAACAAGTTGATGATTATCAATTACTTTGTTCAACCTAAAGATAAATATCTTTTATAAAAAAAGAAATAACTAATTGATTATTAGTAGAATGTGCTTTATTTGACATGTGTAAATATACTTAAGATAATATCTTTATAAAAAGAGTTTAAATAAATGCGAAAAGAAAAAAAATATTTTACGAAATCGCTTTTACGATGGAATGCCATTGAAAATAATCGTCCTATGCCCTGGAAAGGCGAAAAGGATCCATATAAAATATGGCTAAGTGAAATCATTTTACAACAAACAAGAGTAGAACAAGGCTGGGATTATTATAACCGTTTTGTAAAAACCTTCCCTACAATTGATAAATTGGCTAATGCTCCCGAAACTAAAGTATTTAAACTTTGGGAAGGTTTGGGATATTATACCAGGTGCAAAAATTTAATTGCTACTGCAAAAATTATTACCAGTAAATACAAAGGAAAATTTCCGGATAAGTATCAAGATATTTTAAATTTGAAAGGCGTTGGCCCCTATACAGCTGCTGCTATTGCGTCTTTTGCTTTTGATTTACCTTATGCTGTTTTAGATGGAAATGTATTCAGGGTATTGTCACGATTTTTTGGAGACAATACTGCTATAGACAGTACAGCAGGGAAAAAAATATTTGCGGCATTGGCAAATGAACTGCTAGACAGTAAACAGCCAGGTATTTACAATCAGGCATTAATGGATTTTGGTGCAGTAGTCTGTAAACCTAAACTACCGGCTTGTACAACCTGTCCATTAAAAAGTAAGTGTGTGGCTAATTTGAAGGGGATGGTGGAAATACTTCCGGTTAAAGAAAAAAAGATCGCACAGAAAAACCGCTGGTTTTATTACGTAGTGGCAGAATTTGAAGACAAAATTTTGATACGAAAACGTGGTGCCGGGGATATTTGGGAAAATCTTTACGAATTTATTTTAGAAGAAAAATTAAAATCGCTTGAAATTGACGAGGTTAAAAAATTATCTGTTCTTAAAAATCTGCCAGGTAAAAATGCCTTTACCGTGGAATGGGTTTCTAAAATGTACCAGCAAAAATTAACCCATCAAACAATTTATGGGCAGTTTGTTAAAATAAAATTGCGGCAACAACCGATGCTGGAGGGCTACCAATTGGTTTCAAAAAAGAAATTATCTACACTGCCTTTTCCTAAATTTATTACCACCTATTTGAAAGATAAAAATGTATCTTTAAATTTGATATAATGTATAGCAAACAGTATAGATTATTAAAACTTAGTTTATGAGAGGTGTAAACAGGGTAATGTTAATTGGCAATTTGGGTAAAGACCCGGATATACAATACCTGGAAGGAAATATTGGCGTAGCTAAATTTTCCCTGGCTACTACAGAAACCTTTAAAGACAGGAGTGGTAAATTAATTTCACAAACAGAATGGCATACTGTAGTATTATGGAGAGGGCTTGCTGACCTGGCACAAAAATATTTGCATAAAGGAAGTTTGGTTTATATAGAAGGCCGTTTAAAAACACGTAGCTGGGAAGATAAGGACGGGAATAAAAAATTTGCAACAGAAGTAGTCGGAGACAACCTGATAATGCTGGAAAAAAGAAGTGATGGCAGTAGCCCTGGTGCAGGTATAGAAGGTATAGAAGGTTTGGGTGGACCAGACATTCCACCTATTGATGATGGCGCAGAAAGGTTACCCTTTTAATTGGGGGAGATAGTAAACGTATCTTTTTTGATACCATTCTTTATTTAAATATTTTATTTTGGATTATCATTCGGTTATCGGGTTTAATAATTTTTTTCCATCCACATTATTAGCAATTACACCGGCAGCTAATATTGTACTTATTTTTTTAGCACTGTTGTTATTGGTTGTTTCATTTTTGCTTGCAGGTTCCGAAGTAGCTTTTTTTTCACTTACCTATAAGGATATCAATATTCTTAAAACAAAACAACAACCTGCTTACAGGCGCATTGTAAGTTTGCTGGAGCAGCCCAAAACTTTATTGGCTTCAATGCTAATTACCAACAGCTTTGTAAACATTGGTATTATTTTAATCTCCAACATTTTAATTGAAGGCTGGATAAGTGCATCGCACTTTAATTTTTTGACAGTGTTTTTAATTAAAGTTGTTGCAGTTACTTTTTTACTGGTATTATTTGCAGAGGTGTTGCCAAAAGTTTGGGCCACTCATCATAAAATATGGTTTGCAGCAACTGCTTCGCTTATTGTTGAAATTTTCAACAGCCTTTTTTACCGCTTCAGTAAACGCATGGTTAAATTCAGCGATGGCGTTGAAAAGAAATTTTCATCGGATAATACTGCGGCAATGGATAGCAGCCATCTAGACTATGCTATTGATCTGCTTCCGGAAAATGAAGCCAGTTTTGAAGAAAAGAAAATATTAAAGGGGATAAGAAAGTTTGGCGATACTACGGTAAAACAAATTATGCGTACCAGGCTTGATGTAAGCGGTATTGACTATAACAGTAGTTTTGCCAATACCATTAAAAAAATAGAAGAATTACATTATTCAAGATTGCCGGTATATAAAAATAATCTTGATGAAGTAGTGGGTATGTTACACACGAAAGATTTATTGCCCCTTTTAAATGAACCCGATAATTACGACTGGCATAAGTTAATGCGGCAGCCTTATTTTGTACATGAACAAAAACTGATTGAAGACCTGTTACAGGAATTCAGGAACCGGAGAAATCATTTTGCAATAGTGGTGGATGAATTTGGCGGCACTTCGGGCATTGTTACGCTGGAAGATATAATGGAAGAAATAATCGGAGATATTAAAGACGAATTTGATGACGAAGAAAGTGGGAATAAAAAACTGGATGATTTCAATTATATTTTTGAAGGCAAAACAATGATCAATGATGTGTGTAAGGCATTAAATTTACCTGTTGACACTTTCGATACCGTAAGAGGTGACAGCGATTCACTTGCCGGACTGGTATTGGAAATTGCCGGCGAATTTCCACAAGTAAATGAAGAGGTGGTAAGCGGCGATTTTATATTTATACCACTAGAAATAAATAAGAACAGGATTGACAAAGTAAAAGTTAGTATTAAACAAGCGGAGAAGTAAAATGGGAAAAATTCAAAATTCAAAATTCAAAATTCAAAATATAGCGATTGTTTTTTTTAACCAGAAGCCCTGTTTAAAAAATACAGTACTCTTTTTTACTTTTTACCTTTTACTTTTTACTTTTTATAGTTGCAATTCAACCTATACTTCTAAAAAGAAAGCATATTATAAAATAGATTTTCCCGAAAGAAAATACATAGCTTTTCAGCAGGAAGATTTTCCTTATACATTTGAATACCCGGCTTATGCAACTGTTATTAAAGACAGTACTTATTTCGACAGCAATCCCGAAAACCCTTATTGGGTAAATATTGATTTTCCGCAGTTTGGCGGCCGCATTTTTTTAAGCTATAAAATTGTTGGCGGTAAAGCCGTTTATAAACTAAAAAAAGCTGATGGTACTTACAGGGATTCAGCTGGTACTAATGTGTTTGATAATATGGTGGCAGATGCTTTTAACCTTACCAATAAAAACCAGGCCATAACCACAGCTATTAAAGACAGCCTGATGCATACGCCAAACGGTGTTACCGGTATTTTTTTTAAAGTAGGCGGCAATGCTGCAACAGCTAAACAGTTTTTTTTAAGTGATACCACTAAAAATTTTATCAGGGGCGCTTTATATTTTGATGTAACCCCCAATGCAGATTCTTTAAAACCTGTACAGGATTTTTTACAGGTTGATATTGAGCATATGATAAACACTTTTCGCTGGACAAATAAAAATACTGCTACAGAAAAATTGCCTGCGGCAGTATTAAAATTGCCTTCAACAGAAATTAAAAATCCTAAGTAAATTATTTGTCTTCCTGTTCAATAACCGGCTTTACAGTTTTTGAATCTTCTGCAACTTTTTTTGGTACAATTCTACCTCTTGAAAAATCAGAAAACTTTACTTCTCGTATTTTGGATTTATACGGAAAAGTTCTTATTGCTTTACTGCTTTTTGTAGTGGCAATTTTGGTTTTAGCTACTGTAGTTTTAACCGGTTCGTTTTTAACCGGTAATTCAACTGTGTTAATAGTTTCTTCTTTAACTGGTACAATCGGCTCTTCTTCCTTGTACATTTTGTCTAATGTTCCTGTTTTCTTTGTTCCGTAATAATCCGCCACACCATAAACTGTAGCAGCGGAAAAAAGCCCGATACCGGCATAAATAATTGCTTTCATGTTTTTTATTTTTTAAATGATTAATGGTTTAATTGGTATAAAATGTTTTTAAGTAAGATTTACTTTTCCTGAAAATAAAATACTCTGCTATCAGCATATTGCCCAGCACACTTATCCAAAGCGATATTTCGTAGTTGCGTAAATGATCTACACCAAAATAATAAAACAGGATATGATAAATCCGGAATGTAACTGCTGTCATGGCCATGCTGTAACTGCGTATCATCCAGTTTTTATGTGCCAGTACATTTTTAAGTTTTATCATCTGCAAGCCTTTTGTAGTGCTGTAAAACCAATAGATAGCCATAAATAAAAACAGGCCTCTTTCCCAAAAACTTCCTTTTGCAAAAAAACTCATGTACAGGCCGGTAGGAGCTCCTAAAACCAATACCACCAGCACATAAATTTTACCCATCCAGATATGTATAGCTTTCCGCTTCTTTAAAATATAGGATGAGAATTGTGTAAGTGCAGCCGTAATACAAAACATGCCTGCAAAAATGTGAATGTAAAAACTGGCTTTGTACACCGGTTTTAAAAACAACAGGGCCCGTTCTTCTATAAAACTAAAATTTGTGCTGAAGCTGAAATAAGGCAGTGTGTTTTTTACCAAAAGCAAGCTGAAGAAAACTATAGGGATCCACAGAAGTGCAGCAAAAAAATAGCGAACGCTGCTTTGCAGGGTTAACTGGCGGCTGTTGGGCATAAAGGTTGGTTTGAGGTTAAGGATGGCTGTGTAAAAACATATCCATAAAAAAAGATGTTACAAATTTGTTAAGGGTTTTTGCTGCAAAAATGTTGAGCTGATTGTTACTGTTGAAAACCTACACCCGATAGCAGCGGAAAGCCCGGAAACACGCCAACAGCGTGGTGAGGACTTGCAGCGGATAGCGGGACAGCAGTTGAACAGGAAAAGTTTGCTGGTGTTCCATAATTTAAAAAATTATGCTGACGATTGTTGTAAATTTGCGCCCATGATTGCAATAGATAATATTTTGGTTAGCGACGAAATTGTGAAGGAGCAATTTGTTTGCGACCTGGGAAAATGTAAAGGCGCCTGTTGTGTAGACGGTGATGCCGGTGCACCGCTGGCCAAAGCCGAGCTGGAAAAAATTAACGAAGTGTTTGATGTGGTGCTGCCCTATTTAAATGCAGAAAGCAAAAAAGAAATAGAGCGGCAGGGCAGGTATGTTTACGACAGAGAATTTGGCTGGGTTACACCAACTATTAAAAGTAAAGTTTGTGTGTATGGTATAAAAGATGCTGCCGGTATTGTAAAGTGTGGGATTGAACAGGCTTATCTTGATGGAAAAGTGGAATGGAAAAAACCAATCAGTTGTCATTTGTTTCCGGTAATAACTAAGGAAAGCAAGCGCAGTGATAATGTGTATGTAAACTACGAGCCACGGGAAGACAGTTGCAAAGCTGCCTGCAGCCTGGGCAAAAAATTAAAAGTGCCCGTATATGTTTTTTTAAAGGAAGCACTGGTAAGAAAGTTTGGACAAAAATTTTATGATGCACTGGATGCTACTGCAAAACATTTAAACAAACCCCAACCCCCAAAAGGGGCTTAAAATGCATATCTTTTTATGACGAAATTATTTCGGTTACAAAATCTTCTTTCATTCGCAGTATTTATAATTTTATTTACTTCCTGCAGCGTAAACAAGGCAAAAATTGATAACAGCCTTAAAAAATATTTTGATGACAATAAGGTTGACGGTTGCTTTACATTATTAAATAATGCCGACGGAAAAGTTACCGTTTATAATATGGCATTAGATACACAGCGTTTTTCACCGGCCTCTACTTTTAAAATTGTAAACTCGTTAATTGGTTTACAAACCGGTGTAATAACCAATGATACCATGGTGATAAAATGGGATGGTGTAAAACGTGACAGAGAGGAATTGAATAAAGATATGGGTATGACGGAAGCTTTTAAAGTAAGCAGCGTACCTTATTACCAGGAAGTAGCCAGGCGGATTGGAAAAGATACCATGCAAAAATGGATTGACAGTATTGGGTATGGTAATAGAAATATAAGCGGCCCTGTTGATTCTTTCTGGCTGAACAATACATTAAAAATTTCGCCTGACGAACAATTGGGGTTGGTGAAAAGATTGTACTTTGATCAATTGCCATTTAGAAAAAGTGTGCATGAAATGGTAAAGGGTGTAATGCTGCAGGAAGATAATACGGCATACAAATTGAGTTATAAAACCGGCTGGGGATTTGATGAACAAAAAAATAATATTGGCTGGATGGTGGGTTGGATTGAAGAGAATAACCATGTGTACTTTTTTGTAACTTTTGTAAAAGCAGGAACGGGTGATGTTGATATGCGTAATATAAGAATGAATATTACCAAAGGTATTTTAAAGCAACTGGGCTTTTTTGAAGGGAAGAAATAAATTTTTAACAATTACTATGTTTTGTTATTGGCTAATTTGCCAGATTAATTAAATGCTCCGCTTTCAACATACCGAATATTTACTGGCACTTGCAGCTATACCTGTTTTGGTATTGCTGTACTTTATAGCCTTAAGATGGAAAAAGAAAACCATTAAAAAAATTGGCGATGAAAGGCTCGTGAAAGAGATGATCAAAAATTATTCTCCGCAGCGTTTTGCTGTAAAATTTCTTTTAATTATTACTGCATTTGCCTCCACAGCATTTGCGCTGGCCAACCTTCGTTCACCAAAAGGAAGTGAAAAAGTAAGCCGTAATGGTATTGATGTGATGATTGCTTTGGACGTTAGCAAAAGCATGCTGGCGCAGGATATTAAACCCACAAGATTAGACAGGGCAAAACAGGCTATTGGAAAACTGATTGATAAATTAAACAACGACAGAATTGGTATTGTTGTTTTTGCAGGCAAAGCTTATTTACAAATGCCACTCACAGGCGATCATGGTGCTGCAAAAATGTATCTGTCTTCTGCAACGCCGGATATTGTGCCAACACAAGGCACGGTAATTGGCGAGGCTTTAAAAATGTGTTATGCCTCATTTAATACCAAAGAGAAAAAGTATAAATCTGTTATTTTAATTAGTGATGGCGAAGACCATGATGAAGAGGCAACAAAAGTTGCCGGCCAAATGGCAGCAGAAGGGGTAATGATAAATACAGTGGGCATCGGCTCTGTAGAAGGCGCTGAAATTATTGATGCCGCCACTAATGAAGCTAAAAAGGATAATGAAGGCAATATTGTTATTACAAAATTAAATGAAGCAGGGCTGCAGGCAATTGCAGAAAAAGGGAATGGAATTTATCAGCTGTATAATAATTCCGATGATGTAGTTGCTAAATTAGATGCACAGCTAAGCAGTATGGACCAGCGTACAGTTACCGAAGATTCATTGGTTAACTACGAAAGTTTTTTCCAGTATTTTCTTTTATTATCATTGTTGTTATTGGTTATTGAATCTTTTATTTCAGAGAGAATTAGTATAAGTAAGATTAAAGGGATAGCAGTTAACAAAGCTGCATTTTTGCCTCTTGCTTTTTGTATTTTACCTTTCTTTTCGGTTGCCCAGGATGATAAGACAATTATAAAAAAGGGTAATGATGCCTATAATAAAAATGAATTTGATAAAGCGGCAGAACAATATCAAAAAGTAACCACAAAAACTCCTGCTAATGCAACAGCTCAATTTAATCTGGGCAATGCCTTATATAAAACTGATAAAAAAGACGAAGCCATTAGTGCTTACGAAAATGCTGTAGCTAATGCTCCGGCCAAAGGTGAAAAATCGAAAGCGTTTTATAATAAAGGTGTGGTATTGCAGAACAATAAAAAATTGCCGGAATGTATTGATGCCTATAAAAATGCACTGAAATTAGATCCGCAGGATGACGATGCCAGGCAAAACCTGCAAAAGGCATTGCAACAGTTAAAGCAACAACAGGAAGAGCAGAAAAAGGATAATAAGCAACAGAAGAAGCCTAAAGAAGACGAAAAGAAAAAAGAACAGCAAAAACAAAAAGAGCAGGAACAGCCAAAGCCGCAGCCATCAAAAATTACAAAAAAGGACGCAGAGGAAAAACTAAAAGCGTTGTTGCAGCAGGAAAAAAATCTACAGGATAAACTGCGGAAAGTTAATACGGCTTCTCCAAATAAGCCCGAGAAGGATTGGTAAAGGTGCTTCAAACTACTATTGTAAGTTATTTGCTGACAGTTTCAAAGTACAGAAAAAAATATAAACTGAAAGCGGTAACATATTCTAAATTCTAAAGCAGACCTTTTATGAAAATTATCTATGCGTTAATTTCTATTATCTCACTTTTTATAATTAGTTGTAGTGGGCAAAGTAAAAAATCGTATCCAACTTTTGTTTTGGATGATAAGTACAATCAAATTCAAAAAGAAAATTCTAAGGTAATTCCACAAAATTATGAACTCAAGTCATTGCAAGGTTTAATAATCGATTGTTCTAACTATGACTTTTCAGTAATAAAAACAATGAATGACAATAGACTCCCAGACCAAGTGCATATAGTGTCAAAGGCTGGAACATTTACAGTAAAACTTAATGCCCAAGGACAGACCATTATCGACAATTCGACAATGCAATCATTTGACGAAAGGAATAAAAGTTTTGCTGGATTTGTAAAAGGTGATACAGCAATGTTAGCAATTGGTACGATAAAAAATAATGAAATGATGACCTACTGGTTAGGTATGGTTAATATCAAATAGTCTGCGTACAACATGAACTCTGCAAGTTTGGCAAGAGGAATTCTATTTCCCAATCTGTACTAAACCTTGCCGATTATGATTATTTTATTCTCTCCTCAACTATAACCAACCATTTTTGTTGTTATTTTGCAGTAACAAAATAAACTATGCAATTATATTGTGAATCATTAAAGGAATACAAACGTCTTACTACAAGAGAAGTAAAAGTGGGTAACCTTTTATTAGGCAATAACCATCCCATACGTGTGCAAACCATGACGACGACCGACACTATGGATACCATGGCTACTGTAGAGCAATCTATACGCTGTATTGAGGCTGGCGCAGAGTTGGTTCGTATAACAGCACCATCAAAAAAAGAAGCAGAGAATTTACAGCTTATTAAAGATGAATTAAGGAAAAGAGGATATAATACGCCATTGGTAGCAGATATTCATTTTACACCCAATGCAGCAGAAATTGCTGCCAGGATTGTAGAAAAAGTAAGGGTTAACCCGGGGAATTATGTTGACAAGAAAAAATTTGAGCAGATAGAATATACTGATGCAGAATATGCAGAAGAGATTGAAAGGATAAGAGAACGTTTTACACCGCTTGTTTTAATTTGTAAAGAATATGGCACTGCAATGCGTATTGGCACCAATCATGGAAGTTTGAGTGACAGGATAATGAGCCGCTATGGCGATACGGCAAAGGGCATGGTGGAAAGTGCAATGGAATTTTTGCGTATTGCAAGAAGTGAAGATTATCACCAGGTAATTTTAAGTATGAAGAGCAGTAATCCTTTAGTAATGGTACAGGCTTACCGCTTACTCATTAATCACATGATGGAAGAGTTTGGTGAATGTTATCCTTTGCATTTAGGTGTAACGGAAGCAGGTGATGGAGAGGATGGCAGAATAAAATCTGCTATTGGCATTGGAACTTTACTGGAAGATGGTATTGGCGATACAATAAGAGTTTCGTTAACTGAAGATCCGGAACTGGAGATACCTGTTTGTAAAGATATAGTGAAACGATATGCCGGCGACCAACAACCGAAAGCCGAAACTCCTGTTACTGCTAAGTTGGAATACTCTCCATTTGAATACAAGCGAAGGGAAACAACAGAAGTTTCAAACATTGGAAAAAAACATGTACCGGTTGTAATAGCAGATTATATGCTGGCTGAAAATATTGTTTACCAGGATTTACAGGCTATTGGCTATACTTATGATACTGCTACAGACAAATGGAATATAGGCGATGCTGCTGCCGATTATATTTATACTGCCAGTAAAGTAATTGACTTTGCGCTGCCGGGTACATTAAAGGTGATGTGTGATTATAAAACCTGGTTAACAGTAAGTGATAAAGAAAAATTTTCCCCGCTTTTCCAGGGTAATGAATTTATTGATGCAGCAAAAAAATCAACCACAATTAATTTTGTTGCCGTTGATGCGGCTAAAGCCAATGCAGCACTAACAGAAAAAATAAAAGCTGATAACACGGTTGTGCTGTGTTTATATTCTTCAGCGGCTAACAGTATGCAATCAATAAGAGCTTTTATAAACGAATTGATGGGGCAACAAGTTAAAACACCTGTAATTTTAGCTGTAGAAAGTTATCATACTTCTATTGATGAACAATTGATACATTTTGCAACTGAAAGCGGGGCTTTATTTTTAGATGGGATGGGTGATGGTATCTGGCTGATCAACGATCCATCAAAACTGGAAAATAAAAAAGTGTCGGGCAGAACTTATCTGGAAACAAAAAGTAATCACCAGTTTATCAACAATACTTCTTTTTCTATTCTGCAGGCAGTGCGTACAAGAATTTCTAAAACAGAATACATCAGTTGCCCAAGCTGTGGCCGAACATTATTCGATTTGCAGGAAACCACTGCAAAGATCCGTGCAGTTACCAATCACTTAAAAGGCGTAAAGATTGCTATTATGGGCTGCATTGTAAATGGCCCCGGTGAAATGGCTGATGCAGATTTTGGTTATGTAGGCAGTGGTGTTGGTAAAATAACATTGTACAGGGGCAAAGAAGTTGTGAAAAGAAATATTGATAGTGCTATTGCTGTGGATGAATTGATCAATTTATTGAAGGAGAATGAGGCTTGGGTAGAAAACTAAAAGCATTACGCTGCAATTTCTTTAACTCCTTTTTTTTGACTTTTTGATTTTTTAATTTTGACTTATTTATGCAAACAGATTTTCTTGTTATTGGTAGCGGTATTGCAGGTTTAACCTATGCACTCAAAGTGGCGCAGGATTGCCCGGATAAAAAAGTAATGGTGCTTACCAAAACACAAAGCGATGAAACCAATACCAAATATGCACAGGGTGGTATTGCCGGCGTGTTTGATTTTGATAATGATAGTTTTGCAAAGCATATTGAAGACACCATGATTGCAGGTGATGGTTTGTGTAACCGGAGTACAGTAGAAATTGTAGTAAAAGAAGGCGTGGACAGGATTAAAGAAATAATTGAATGGGGTGCACAGTTCGATAAAGAACCTGATGGTGATTTTAAATTGGGGAAAGAAGGTGGGCATAGCGAATTCAGGATTTTGCATCATAAAGATGTAACAGGAAAGGAAATGGAACGGGCCTTACTGGCAGCCATTGCAAAACAAAAAAATATTGAACTCATCAGCCATTGTTTTGTGGTGGATATTATTACACAGCATCATTTAGGTTACCTGATTACTAAAGCTACCCCTGATGTAGAATGTTATGGAGTATATGTATTGAATCTTGCCAGTAATAAAATTGAAAAAATACTTTCTAAAATAATTTTGCTGGCAACAGGTGGCAACGGGCAGGTCTATCGTACTACAACCAATCCTGCAATTGCCACTGGTGATGGTGTGGCAATGGTTTACAGAGCCAAGGGTCGTATAGAGAATATGGAGTTCATACAATTTCACCCGACTGCTTTATATGAACCAGGCGTTAGAGGGCAAAGCTTTTTAATTACTGAAGCCGTTCGTGGCGATGGCGGAATTTTACGTAACCATAACGGCGAAGCTTTTATGGAACGTTATGATGAAAGAAAAGACCTTGCCCCACGTGATATTGTTGCCCGGGCAATAGATAATGAAATGAAAGTGGGAGGTACCGAAAATGTTTTTTTAGATTGTCGCCATTTCAGCAAAGAAAAATTTATAGAGCATTTCCCGAATATTTATGCAAAGTGTTTGAGCATTGGTATTGATATTACGCAGCACATGATACCTGTTGCGCCTGCTGCACATTACAGTTGCGGCGGTATAAAAACTGATGAATGGGGAAGAACATCAATCAACAATTTATATGCTGCAGGGGAGTGTGCCAGTACCGGGCTGCATGGTGCTAATCGCCTGGCAAGCAATTCGCTTTTAGAAGCAATGGTGTTTGCACACAGGGCATATCTTGATTCGGTCTCAAACATTAATCTTCGCAAAGTCTCCCCCACGGGGGTTCCCGAGCAAGGCGAAGGGAAGGAACATAGTTCGTTTGAGGGGGCCATTCCAGATTGGAAAGCCGATGGTACTAATGCACCAAAAGAAATGATTCTAATAACGCAAAGTGTAAAAGAATTAAAATTGCTGATGAGTGATTATGTTGGTATAGTAAGAAACAATGCACGTTTACAAAGAGCAATGAAAAGACTTGATCTGTTATTTGCAGAAACCGAAGAGCTGTATAAAAAAACAATAGTATCGCCACAATTATGTGAGCTGAGAAATATGATAACAGTAGCATTTTTAATTGTAAAAAGTGCGGAGTTCAGGCAGGAGAGCAGGGGATTGCATTTTAATACCGATTATCCCAACAAGAGTGATATGATACAGAATATAGTGTTGTGACTTTTTTTGTAACTGGCTTTTACAACTTTAAGCTACATTCTTGCGTCGCACACTTCAACGTCATACCTTTGTTCAACAAATTTACCTGATGTACTATATTATATATCCACTACTGTATTTAGTTTCGTTATTACCTTTTTTTATTTTATATGGAATCAGTGATTTTTTTGCCTTCCTGTTATATCATGTAATAAAGTATCGCCGGGATGTGGTGTTCGGTAATCTTACAATAGCTTTTCCCGGAAAATCAGATGAGGAAAGAAAAAAGATCGCAAAAAAATTCTATCAGTATTTTACAGATACTATGATAGAAAGCTTGAAGTTTACCTCTATTTCAAAAAAGCAACTCTTAAAAAGAAGCACGGGAACTTTTGATATAATCAATAATCTGATTGATAAAGGATATAGTATCAATCTTATGGCAGGGCATCAATTTAATTGGGAGTATGCTAATTTATTGTATGCGATAAATTTAAAAATTCCATTTGTAGGTATTTATATGCCTGTTAAAAATAAAATTTTTGACAAAATATTTTTTGATATGCGAAGCCGCTATGGTACAATTTTAATAAGCGCTACAGATTTTAAAAACAAGATGCATGATGTTTTTAAAAAACAATATATGCTGGCACTTGCAGCAGATCAAAATCCCGGCGCTGCATTATCAGGTTACTGGCTAAATTTTTTTGGAAGACCAACACCCTTTGTAACCGGCCCGGAGAAAGGAGCTGTTAAAAATAATGCTGCAGTGGTTTATGTAGGCTTTAAAAAAATAAAACGTGGCTATTATCATTTTGAAGCAACACTGCTTACAGAACAAAGTGCTGCTACCGAAACAGGCGAACTTACCTGTATGTATCGTGATGTACTGGAAAAAACAATTAAAGAGGATCCGGCCAATTATTTATGGAGTCACCGCCGCTTTAAATTTGAGTGGAAAGAAGAATACAGAAATTTATGGGTAGATAAAAAAAATGCTGCACCGCAACAATAAAAAAGCCCTGATACTTCAGGGCTTAACTACTTAATTTAATACGCTGGTATCTTTTTCTACAGTGATATTTTTTTCTTCTTTTATTTTACCCCAGCCACCCAGTACATTCCTTAAATTATGTATGCCCTGGCGTTTTAATATTGATGATGCAATTACACTGCGGTAGCCACCGGCACAATGCACATATAAATTCTGACTGTCTTCAAATCCTGCAATAGCAGCAACATCCGTCATTTCATTTAAAGGAATGTTTAGTGCATCTTTCACATGACCGTCTGCATATTCAGTTTCTCTTCTTACATCCACCACCACAAGGTTGGGGTCGTGTGGAATATCCATTGCCAGTTCATCTGCTTCAATATTAATTATCATATCCACTTTTTCACCTGCATTACTCCATGCTTCAAAGCTCCCTTGTAAAAAACCAAGCATTTTATCAAAACCCACTCTCGATAAACGGATAACAGTTTCTTCTTCCATACCGGGTTCAGTAACTAATATTATAGGTTTATCAAATGGCAGCAAAGCTCCAGCCCATTCAGCAAACCTGCCTTCGAGGCCAATAAAAATGGAGCCTGGTATAAAGCCTTCAGTAAATTTATCTGCATGCCTGGTATCTAAAATCAAAACATCCTCAGTCATTAATTTTTTAAAAGCACCAAGGCTTAAAGGAGTAAGACCTTTTTGCTTTACTTCTTCAATACTATCGTAGCCCTGCATATTTATTTTTGCATTTATAGCAAAATATTTTGGCGCTTCAGCCAAACCTTCTGTAACCACTTTAATAAACTCTTCTTTTGTTTGTGGTTGTAATGCATAGTTGGTTTGTCTTTCTTCGCCAATAGTACTAAAGGTATTGGGCCCTAAATTTTTACCACAGCTGCTACCTGCACCATGTGCCGGGTAAACAATTACATCATCTGCCAAAGGCAATATCTTATTTTGAATTGTATCATACATAATGCCTGCCAGCTCTTCACTACTCATATTGCCGCTGCTTAAATCCGGCCTGCCTACGTCACCTACAAATAAAGTATCGCCTGTAAAAAGGGCATGCGCCTTATCATTTTCATCTTTCAATAAATAACAAGCACTTTCTAAAGTATGACCAGGTGTGTGTAATACTTCAAAACTAATTTTACCCAGTTTAAATATTTCCCCGTCTTTACTGTTGTGAACTTTAAAATCTGTTTTCGCACCTGGCCCGTAAATAATAGGGGCTCCGGTTTGTTTACTTAAATCCAAATGACCACTTACAAAATCTGCATGAAAATGTGTTTCGAAAATATATTTAATGTCTGCATTTCTTTCTTTTGCAAGTGCAATGTATTCATCAATATCCCTCAGGGGATCTATTATTGCTGCTTCTCCTTCACTTTCAATATAATAAGCAGCTTCACTAAGGCAGCCTGTATATAATTGTTTAATAAACATAAAAATCTATTTGTATACAAAGATAAAATAAAAAAGCGTCATGCCTAAGGCGTGACGCTTTTTACCTACGCTAAAAAAAATTAGCCAACTAATTGTTTTACAAAAGTGTCAATCTCTTCTATACGTTTAAAATTTACAGCATAGTAAATAAATTTACCATCACGCTGTGTAATAACAATACCGGCTTTTCTTAAAATAGCCAGGTGTTGCGAAGCAACAGATTGCTCCAGTCGTAAACGAACATAAATTTCGGTAACCGTAATCTTTTTTTCTTCTTCAATAAGTTTAAGTAACTGCTGGCGAAGTTTGTGGTTTAACGCTCTTAAAACAAGCGCTGCTTTTTTTAAAGCGTGATAATCCACATTAATAGAAGACTCGGACGGGGTTTTACTAGTCGGAATAGCCGACTCATGTGATTGAGCTGCAACCATCATAAGAATTAAATTTTAATTATGCTTGAAACAATATTTGAACGAGCAAATATACAAATAATTGTTTATGCAACTATTGCTTAATCTGTTTTATTTAAAAAATGCCTTTTACGGTTATTCTTAACCTTAATTTAATAAACGTTATTTTGAAACTCTTTCAGGTAAAAGGGCTCGCTATAAGCCAGGTCGGCAAAGCGCTGTTCTAAAAAATATTGATAAGATAAATCAACCATCGCTTCCGGAAGTGCCAAATGCGTTGTGAATGAGGCATTTGGATGTGTACAAACCTGTTGCCATTTAGCGGCACCGTTGCCAAAGAATACGATCTTTTCATTTTCAAGGGTAGTTAAAAATGATGTGTCATTCAATATCATGGCACAGGGTGGCAGCATGGCTGTTAATGTATCAGTATAAAGTGCTGTAAATACTTCCATTCTTCGGGCATCTATCATAGGGCAGTATAAAATACCCTTCTCATTATTGGAAAGCTTTTTGGCAGCTGTTGTTAAAACCTCCAACGTATTTAAAGTAAGTAATGGCTTGTTTAAGGCATAGCATAATCCTTTTGCACTGGCAAGCCCCACACGTAATCCTGTATATGAGCCAGGCCCTGCCGTAACAGCAATGGCATCAATATCTGCAAAAGATAAGGCAACAGTTTTTAATAATTGCTGAATAGCTGTTTGTACAAAAGCCCCATGGTCTTTTTGCGACTCATTTTGTAAAGCTTGTAATAGCTTGCCATCCTGCGCAATACTTACGTGTGCAGTTGCTGTAGCGGTATCTATATTTATTATGTAGCTCATTATTTATTTTGGCCTGCCGCTGCAACCAGCATTGGTGCAGGTTGGTAACGTGTATCTGTTAAACTTAATTTTTGTAAAAGCGTATAAATATTATTCAATCCTATTTTCTCAGCCCATTCAAATGGCCCGTAAGGATAATTGGTACCTAATTTCATGGCAATATCAATAGCAGGTTTATCACTTACACCATTACCCAATGCAAACCAGGCTTCGTTTATTATCATGGCAATAATTTTTGCAGCAACAAACCCCGGTTCATCTGCAACAGCTATTGGTTTTTTATTCAACTTTTCTAAAATAATATTTGCAGCAGGGTCTAATATTCCTGCAATTTCCCAGCTTGCTCTGTTTAAAAAACTATTCCACCCATTAATGCGCAACACATGTTTTGGTGTATTTAATTCTTTTAAAGTGTGGGTAACACTATTAATAAAAACAGGCTTTGTTGTTTGGGTATAATCCAGTTGATGAGTTGTATCTAAAATAATATAAGCCTCGGCATGGATATAATCAGTAAAAGAAAAAGATGCTTTTCCTTTTACCCATTCAATATCGGTAATATTACCTGTTAAAGATTCCCATTGCTCATCGGATGCTAATACAACAATCTGCATTTATTATTTTTTACAAAAATAGGTGGTTGCAAAAAGATATATTTGCATTTCTAATAAAATAAATGGCAATGGCAAAAACAATTATCAATACTTCTAATGCACCGGCACCAATCGGGCCATACAACCAGGCGGTATTAACGGGTAATTTACTTTTTATTTCGGGGCAGGTAGCACTAAAGCCCGGTACAGGCGAATTAGCCACAGCTGATATTATTGAAGAAACCCACCAGGTAATGCAGAATTTAAAAGCTGTATTGACAGAAGCTGAAATGGATTTTAGCAACGTGGTAAAAACCACTATATTTTTAAGCGATATGGATCTGTTTGGCCAGGTAAATGAAATTTACGGCAAATATTTTAGCGGCGATTTTCCTGCAAGAGAAACTGTTGCTGTAAAAGGCCTGCCTAAAAATGTGAATGTTGAGATTAGTATGATTGCAGCAAAATAATAATTACAGCTCAGGCAAATTATTTACAGTGCATTGTATTACGGGACGTTCTCCTTTGGGTACTAAAACAATAATATTATTTTTTAGTGTTTCGCCATTACGGAAAATATAACCGGCTTTAACGGTCCTGGTAACTTCTTTTCCGTTTTCCTGCACTTTTGCATTTACATAAAAATCACGGGCTTTTACAGTGCCACTTTTTGCAGTTAAGCGTTTGCCATTGGCATTGGTGCAGTTGAAAGACACGATTAAGTTTGGCGTTTCGGAAGAAAGGATTGAAACTTTTTCGGCATACAGTTTTGTACACCCACTTTTATTAGTGGCATATAAGGTAATTTCAAAACGGCTGTATTCCTCATCTTTTACGTTTTTTACCTGCTCGTTCTTTATAAAATAGCCGTATTCAATTTCATCAATGATTGCTGGTTTTTTTTCTTCCAGGTCAGTCATCTGGGCAATAGATTGAACTGCGGAAAATAAAATGCTGAATAGTAAAAAAGAAATTCTGCTAACCATAAACTAGCTTTAATTTTACAGGTAAGATAAAACAATTTTAAAAGAATGAGTAACGAAAGATTGGTAATAATTACTGCTACAGCTCCTGAGTACCTGATTGAAACGCTGGAAAAAAGACAGTACAAGGTGCTGTACCTTCCTGCAGTAACTTATGATGAATTAGGGGCGTTAATTGATGGCGCTGAAGGGTTGATTGTTACAACAAGGCTGGCAATTGATAAGAATCTGTTAGATAAGGCAGGTAAATTAAAATGGATTGGCAGGCTGGGGAGTGGCATGGAAATAATAGATGTGGATTATGCAGCAACAAAAGGGATACAATGTGTAAGCAGCCCTGAAGGCAATAGAAATGCTGTGGCCGAACATGCGATGGGTATGTTGCTGGGTTTATTACACAAAATAAACAGTAGTTTTTTGCAGGTTAAAAACGGTGAGTGGATCAGGGATGCAAACCGTGGTACAGAGTTAAGTGGTAAAACTGTGGGCATCATCGGCTTTGGTAATACGGGCAGTACTTTTGCAAAATTACTGGCGGCTTTTAATGTTACGGTTTTAGCATACGATAAATACAAATTTGATTTTGCTGCCGGGTATATTAAGGAAGCAAGCCTGGAACAGATTTGCCGCTATGCAGATGTGGTAAGTTTTCATGTTCCTTTAACCGATGAAACCAGCCATATGGCCAACGAAGAATTTTTTAATGCCCTTACGCAGAAACCAATATTGATTAATACTGCAAGGGGCAAAGTGGTTGATACCAGTGCCCTGATAAACGCTCTAAAAGAAAATAAAATTTCGGCAGCAGCGTTAGATGTACTGGAGAATGAAAAAATTGCAACCTTATCTGATACTGAAAAAGAACAATTGAATTTTTTAACCGGTCAGGCTAATGTTATTGTAACCCCACATATTGCCGGCTACTCACACGAAGCATTTCTTAAAATGAGTGCTGTAGTGCTGGAAAAGCTGGGTATCTAAAATTTTTACTACTTTTGTGTTACATGCAACGCCTTAGTCAATCTGGGGCGTTGTATTTTTTTTCTCTTACCTAAAAGAATTTTTATGAGTACAACTAATTATGTAACCCAGGACACCTTTGATAAAATGAAGGAAGAGCTGCATGGCATGAAGAGTGTTGACCGGCCTGCGGCAAGTAAGGCAATTGCAGAGGCCCGTGAAAAAGGTGATTTAAAGGAAAATGCAGAATACGATGCTGCAAAAGAAGCACAAGGTATGCTGGAAGCTAAAATAAAATACCTCGAAGGAGTTATTGCCACAGCTCGTATTTTAGACGAAAACAATATTGATACCAGTAAAGTAAGCATCCTTACCAAAGTAGCGCTTACTAATTTAGGTACTAAAAAAAATGTGACTTACCAGATCGTTTCAGAAAAAGAAGCCGATCTAAAACTGGGCAAAATTTCTGTTACATCACCAATTGGTAAAAGCTTGCTGGGTAAAATTGTTGGCGAAGAAGTAGAAGTGCAGGTGCCTGCAGGAGTTTTAAAATTCAGAATAGAAGGTATTACAGCCTAGTATTATAACATCGTATTTTTTAAGCCCATTCTTTTTTTGAATGGGCTTTTTCTATTGTACTTTTGATAAAACTCTTTTATGACCATCTTTTCTAAAATAATTGCCGGCCAGATACCATCTTATAAAATTGCAGAAGATGAAAAATTTTATGCTTTCCTCGATATTTTTCCTTTGGTAAAAGGCCATGTACTGGTAGTGCCAAAAATTGAAACAGATAAATTTTTTGATCTACCCGATGATCTGTTAAGTGAATGGTTATTATTTGCAAAACCCATTGCCCATGCTATTGAAAAAGCATTTGATTGTAACCGCTGCGGTATTAGTGTGGTGGGTTTAGAAGTGCCTCATGCACACATGCACCTGCTGCCCATTAAAAGTGCTGATGATTTAAATTTTACCAGGGGTAAATTAAAACTGAGTGCGGATGAATTAAAAGAAATACAACAAAAAATAACAGGTAACCTGTAATACAATTATTTTATCTGCAACCTGAAACCTACTCCATGTATTGTTTCAAGAGAAATAGCCGGATCGGCTTTTAAATGTTTACGCAGTTTGGTAATGAATACATCCATACTGCGTCCTAAAAAATAATCATCTTTACCCCAAACATTCAGCAGCAGTTCTTCACGTTTTAAAATTTTATTAAGGTGCAGTGCAAAAAATTTCAACAGGTCGGCTTCACGTTGTGTAAGCGATAGAGCTTCACTGTCGGTGTAAATTTTCAATTCGTTGTAAGCAAATCTCAATTTACCAAGATGGTATTCTTCTGCGGCATCCGATTGCAGTTTTTTTGTACGGCGTAAAAAAACTTCCATCCGCAGCATTAATTCCTGCATGCTGAAGGGCTTGGTAATATAATCATCGGCACCCGCCATAAACCCTTTTAGTTTATCTTCTTCCATGCTCTTTGCAGTAATAAAAAGCACAGGAATCATATCGCTTTGCTGCCTTATTTTTTTTGCCAACGAAAAACCATCTCTTACCGGCATATTAACATCAAGCAAACAAATATCAAAGTCCTTTTTTTGAAACTGCTGCCAGGCCAGCTCGCCATCGGCACAATGGGTAACTTCGTAGCCGGCATCCTGCAAATTGTCTTTAATAACAAAGCTTAACGCAAGGTCATCTTCTGCCAGTAAAACTTTTGCCTTGCTCATTATTACCTGTTTTAATCCTTTGGAATTTTTACAATAAAAGTACTTCCTTTTCCCGGTTCGCTTTGTACTTCAATTTTGCCGCCATGTGTATCCACCACTTTTTTTACAAAACTCAACCCCAATCCAAAACCTTTAACGGTATGCAAATCGCCTTTGGTAACCCTGAAAAAACGGTCGAATATTTTTTTATGGTTTTCTTCGCTGATACCAATACCGTTATCTTTTATAACAACGCAACAATCATTCCCTTCTGTATATGTGGCAATAGATATTTCTGGTGCAGGTGAATATTTTATAGCGTTTTCTATAAGATTGATAAAAGTAAGCAGCATATAATTTTTATCTGCTGTTACAATAGTTGATGCCGTGGAAAAAGCTGTTTTTATAATGGCATTTTTCTGCTCAGCCAGGGGTAGCAGGTCGTTAACAGCCTGTTGTAAAACAACATTCACATCAAATTTTTCTTTTTCAAGCGGCAGGGAACTTCTGTCGGTGTAGGTAATTTCCAAAAGCTTTTGTATCTGGCTTTGTAAATGGGTAGTTTGTTCACCAACTATGCCTGCATAGTTTTTTAAGCGTTCGGGTTTATCTGCAATATTGGGTTGTTGTAAAACCTCGGCAGCAATTTTTATAACTGCCAGCGGTGTTTTAAACTCATGTGTAAAATTGTTTACAAAATCTTTTTGTGTTTCGTTTAAAAATTTTTGCCGGTACAGGTAAAAAATACTGGCACCAAATGCTATTAACACCAGCAGCAACAATCCTCCTGAAGCCATCCAGAAATACATTTGTTTTAAAATATACTGCCCACGGTGAGGGAAAAATAAAGCGATATAATTATGATCTCTTTTTACTAAAGGGATGGAGGTAGATGCTTTTGGGTTATGGTAAGCATCGGGCAGATCGATATACTCTTCAACTGTAAAAATATTTTTTTCATGACTGTAGATTGCGGCTTTGCAATCGGTGTACACATCAAAATCTGTAAGCTCTGCTTTAAGGTTCAGCCACAGGCTGTCTAAATGAGGGGTGCAATCTATTTTTAATAAATACAGGTCGGGTTTAGGATTATCAATTTCTTTTTGTGCATTATCTGATACGTCGTTTACCAATTGCATATCACGATAAAGACCACGGATACTTTTAGATACATTGATATTAAATTGTTTCTCCTCGTACCGATACACTTTTTGCAGCCAAAACAATTGCACTGCTATAATTATAGTAACCAGTACCATACTGGTAAGAATTACTAACCGCAATGTTTTTGAACGGATGATCATGAAGTGTTTTTAGTTTGAGGTTTATGGTTTGTAGTTGTTTAACCCTAAACTATTTTTGGATGTATTTATTTTATTTGCAAAGATGATAAACAGTTATGTTAATTAAATGTTTTTGCTGCTGAAAAGCAGTTACTAACCAATATGCAGCTGCTAACCAACAACAACAAACTATAAACCTCAAACTATTTCTTTTTCACCCTTCCCGGATTTTGTGCAACAAATGCCTCCCAGCCCTTAAGTTTTGTTGCAGCAGATGCCAGCGGAGATCTTTGCTGAAAATGATGACATAGTGCAACTGCTAATGCATCAGTAGCATCAAAATGTTTGGGATCGTCTTTAAAATTTAAAATTTGCTGCAGCATCTTCATCACCTGTTCTTTACTGGCATTGCCATTACCGGTAACAGATTGTTTTACTTTTTTTGGCGAATATTCAGTTACCTCAATACCATGACGCATGGCAGCAGCAATAGCCACGCCCTGTGCCCTGCCCAGTTTAAGCGTACTTTGTACATTCTTGCCAAAAAATGGAGCTTCAATTGCAAAAGATGTGGGTTCGTATTTGGTAATTAAACCACTTACGGTGTTAAATATCAGCTGCAGTTTTTTATAGGTATCTTTTACTTTGCCGGGCTGCAGCACACCCATATCCAGCAACGAAATGTTGTTTTGATTTACTTCAATTAAACCATAACCCATAATAATGGTGCCCGGGTCAATTCCTAAAATAATGGTTGGTTTGTTTTTCGGCACCCTTAATAGTTTTTTCTGTTTAATAATTGAAGTAACATTGCGTATTGAACAAAAGTATTAAAATATTAATCAACTATTTTTTAGGGCCTGTGTTGCTGGTGGTATTATGCTTTAGTTTATACCGTCAATTAATGCAGCAGACCGACCTGGAACAACGCTGGCAACAGATTAAAAGCAGCTGGCTAAGCTGGAAATTTTTTGCTGTTATTTTTTTAATGTTTTTAAATTGGGGTATCGAAGCCAGGAAATGGCAGTTGTTGGTACGCCATGTGCAACAATTCTCCTTTATCCGGGCACTAAAATCTGTATTATCCGGTTGCAGTATTACCATGCTTACACCAAACCGCATAGGTGAATATGGCGGGCGGGTTTTGTTTTTAGATGAAGCTAACCGTATAAAAGGAATTTCACTCACCATCGTGGGCAGCCTCAGTCAATTACTGGTAACAATGATAATGGGCTGCCTGGGTTTATTTTTTTTAAGGTTTTTTTCACATACCAATAGCAACGCTTTAAACGTTTTACCCCACTTTTGGGGAGACGTACTGATTTATTTTAGTGTGGTCTGTACATTACTGCTCTTTTTATTTTATATACGTTTGGGCTGGCTGGTACGTTTAATGGAAAAAGTGGCTGCTTTTGGAAAAGTGGTAAAGCATATAACTGTGCTGGATGAATTTGAAGGAAAACAGCTGGTGCAGCTATTACTACTGTCGCTGTTACGATACGCAGTATTTGTGTTGCAATATGTATTATTGCTGCAGGTAATGCAGGTGGGTATTGAAGTTTGGCTGAGTTTTTGGCTGATAACAGTTTTTTACCTGGTAATGGCAGTAGCACCTACCATTGGTTTTTTAGAAATGCCGATAAGGGCTAAAGCAAGTATAGAACTGATGCAGCTGTACAGTACAAATATTGTTGGCATTCAAACAGCTGCATTAGGTATATGGATTATTAACCTGGTAATACCTGCGCTAATCGGCAGTTTATTAATTTTAGGCATTAAAATAGTTAAAGAAAAATGATACGTTACACAAAGTTTGGGTTATTGGTGGTGGGTTTATGCTGCTTAAGTTTTAAAGCAGGTTACGAAGAACCCTGTGGCATTAAGAATAATGCATTTAAGGCGGATGAAGTAGTTACCATGAAAGTGTTTTACAATGCTATGGGAGCATTTATTGGTGCAGGCGAAGCCACTTTTACCACCACGCTGGAACGCTTTAATGGCAAACCTGTATACCATTGTGTTGGCGAGGGAAAATCATATTCCTTCTTCGATAATTTTTTTAAAGTAAGGGACAGGTACGAAAGTTATATTGATACCACTAATATGGTGCCGTATAAATTTATACGCAATGTAGATGAGGGTGGATATAAGAAATACAATAACGTAACCTTTAACCAAACTGCCGGTACTGCAGTAAGCACCAATGGTGTTTTTAAAGTTACCAATTGTATACAGGATGTGGTAAGTGCGGTATATTATGCACGTAATATCGATTTCTCTAAATATAAAGTGAACGATAAAATTCCCTTTGATATGTTTTTAGATGATGAAGTATATCATTTATACATCCGCTATATGGGTAAAGAAAAAATTAAAACCCGGTATGGAAAATTTAATGCCATAAAATTTAAGCCCCTGTTAATTAAAGGAACCATTTTTGAAGGCGGCGAAAAAATGAATGCCTGGGTAAGTGATGATCCCAATCATTTATTATTACGTGTAGAAAGCCCGATAAGTGTGGGCAGCATTAAAGTAGATATGATGGGCTATAAAAATCTGCGCTATCCTTTAACATCGTTGGTGAGTGTGCGGTAACCCCTATCCCCTAAAGGGGTAATTGCGGAGATTGTGCGTATTGTTTTTTTTGAACCGGACTTTTGAATTGCTATTTAGCTTCATTGGCGTCGCACTCTTCAACTGTAAATCTTTATTGAACTTTTATCATGTGGCAGATAGTCTGATATTTTTCATTTATCGTAATGTCGGGTTGTCTTTTGTTTCTTTAAGATGCTGTTTTTTTATAGATCTGAATTCTTTTTCTGACTCTTCTTTACTTGATTTTAGTGACTCAATAAATTCTCCTATAGTTACAATCAGATAAACAACTGGAATCCCAACAATAACCAAAGATAATTTCTAGGAATTTGTTAAGCGATATGCAGCAACAAAAGCAATTATACTTACAATTATAACCAGCAGGATTACGCCATATTTTTTTATAATTTTTTTTGAGAATAATTGCATGCTTGTATTGTTAAATCTGATTTAGCTTAAAAACATCTTTGACCCGTATTCCCTTTTCGGTCATTTGTAAATTGCAGCATTCATTTACCGGGTCATGCTCAAAAAACAAGGTGTAATTATTTTCCAGTGCTTCTATCAAAAAAATTTTCTTTTCGTTCAATGTTGTAAGCGGAAACATATCGTATCCCATAACATAGGGTAAAGGAATATGAGCAACAGATGGCAACAGGTCGGCCATATATACAATTGTTTTGTCGTTGTATTTAATTACAGGTAACATCATAGCCCCGGTATGCCCGTTAACGGTATAAAAAGACAAATCAGGTAAAATAGTTGTTGGATGACAGATGACAGTATTTGTATTGTCTTTACTGTCATCTGTCACCTTTATACTATCAACCATTTTTAATTGCCCGCTTTCTTTAATGGGTACAATATTTTCTTTTAAAAAACTTGCTCTCTCCCTATCGTTGGGCTTGGTGGCCCATTCCCAATGCTGTTCGTTACTCCAGTAAACAGCATTTTTAAAAGCAGGAACTAATTTGTCTCCATCCCTGATTATACTTCCGCCACAATGGTCAAAATGCAGGTGGGTTAAAAAAACATCAGTAATATCATCTTTTGTAAAACCATGTTGGGCCAAAGATTTATCTAAACTGTCATCGCCGTGCAAATAGTAATGGCCAAAAAATTTGGCATCCTGTTTATCACCCATGCCATTATCAATCAAAATAAGTTTGCCCTCATCTTCAATCAATAAACAACGCAGTGCCCAGCTGCACATATTATTTTCATCGGCAGGGTTTAATTTATTCCACATGCTTTTGGGTACCACGCCAAACATAGCGCCACCATCTAATTTAAAATAACCGGCGTTAATAGTATAAAGATTCATATAGAGTATCTATTGTATTACAAATATTTTTTTTCCTTAGCAGCAGTAAATAATAGGAAGATGAATCCTATTGCAAAAAATACCACCAGCGATAATATAGATTGCCTGATGTTGTACAATCCTTCAATTACTCCAAATGTAAACAGGCCTATCACTATGGCAAGTTTTTCTGTTACATCATAAAAGCTAAAGAACGAAGCAGTGTCTTTTGTTTCGGGCATTAGCTTGGAATAGGTGCTGCGACTTAAGGATTGTATGCCTCCCATAACCAACCCCACCAGTGATGCCAGTATATAAAAATGCAATTCGGTAGTTATAAAATACCCGGTAATACAAACACCAATCCACAGCAATACTGTAAATAGCAACACTTTGATATTCCCGTATTTTGCAGAAAGCTTCGACATGGCCACCGCTCCAGCAATTGCAACTAACTGAATAATCACTGCAGTGATGATCAGTTTATCATCTGCCAGTTTTAATTCTTTAATGCCAAAATCTATTGCTACCAGCATTACCGTTTGTACACCCATGCTGTAAAAAAAGAATGCAGCTAAAAATCTTTTTAAAACAGGCAGGCCTGCTACCTGCCGCCAAACAATCTGTAATTCATGAAACCCATTTATTAATACATGTTTTTTAGATTTACGCTCACTTTTTGGGCTGATGGGTAAACGGTTAAATGTAATTTGTGCAAACCCAACCCACCAGACACCTACTAATAAAAAGGTAATGGTTAGCGCAAGCCCTTTATCTTCCATCAGCATCACTAAAGCAAACCCCACCAGCTGCATCAATACACTTCCAATGTAGCCCATTGAATACCCCCTGGCACTTATCCTGTCCATGTCTTTTTCAGCAGCTATTTCGGGTAAATATGAATTATAAAAAACCTGGCTGCCGTAAAAGCCAATCCCTGCAAGCATAAAACACATCAGCCCCAGCGTTACATGGTTTTTGTCGAAAAAGAAGAGTAAGGAACAGCTTAAAGCGCCCATGTAACAAAAAAAACGCATAAAGTTTTTCTTGTTGCCTTTGTAGTCTGCAATAGAAGAAAGGATAGGAGAGAGTATAGCAATAACTAAAAAAGCCAATGCCAGCACATAATCCTTAAGTTCGGTATTTACAAAGCGCCGGCCTAAAAATGTAATACCATCAGGGAAATTTTTAAGTGATGTAACTGCCGCATAATAGGCCGGAAAAAATGTAGTGGTAATTACTAAATTATATACGCTGTTGGCCCAGTCGTACATGGCCCAGCCGTGAATAACTTTTTTTGATGCAGTTTGCATTGGTTGTATTTATCAGGATGATCTGCCTTTTGGCTAAAAGGAAAATTAACAATTAATCACCAAAATAAATAAACAAATTAAAATCACTGGGTAATAACACCCTTCCAGATAAGTAACAATAAGATGATACCAACGATGATGCGGTACCAGCCCCATACTTTAAAGCCATGCTTTTTTAAAAAGCCTATAAAAAATTTTATGGCTAACAAGGCTACTATAAAAGCAACTGCATTACCAATGGCTAACTGTTTAATTTCGTTTGAGGAGAAACCGCCATTTTTATTGTAATACTCCAACAACTTATAGCCTGTTGCAGCAAGCATGGTAGGTACCGCCAGGAAAAATGAAAATTCTGCGGCAGCATTTCTTGTAAGCTTTAAACTCATACCACCAATAATAGTTGCGGCACTGCGGCTAAGGCCCGGAAATAAAATGGCCAGGCATTGAAACAAACCAATCTTTAATGCAGTGGCATAACTCACTTTTTCTTCACTGTCGATGGTATGTACTTTAAAAATATTATCTATAAAAAGAAAAACCACGCCACCTGCAATCATTATTGCTGCAATGAATATGGGTTTTTCTAAAAGCAGGTCTATCTTTTCGCTAAAGAGTTTGCCAAACAGTAATGCAGGTATTACAGCCACTATTAATTTTACATAAAACTGCCAGCGGCTGAAGTCGAAGAATTTTTTCCAGTACAATACTACTACAGAAAGTATAGCGCCCAACTGAATGGCCACAGTAAATACCTGTGTAAATTTATCGGTATTGCTGATGCCTAAAAGGTTTTCGGTAATACGCATGTGTGCCGTGGACGAGATGGGTAAAAACTCTGTAAGGCCTTCCACTATGCCAATGATGATGGATTGTATTGTGGTCATTGCTTTATTTTAAAATCCTAAAAAAAATGCGAAGCTTAAAACTTCGCAAACTTATTACTTATAACTTATCAGGCTCAACTTTCCTTCGGTTTTTTCATAATGGCAAAAATTTCAATTATTAGGCCGGCAACAATTAAAAGCGGGGCAATGGTAATACGGGTGGTGCTGTACACATCACTGTCGTTAAAAACTTTTGGGTCGGGGCTTTTACCGCCGCTCATTAAAATGAAACCCAATGCCATTACCAGCAAGCCGGCAGCCATCCATATATGATTGTCTTTTGTAAATAAACTGTTGCCCGAAGCTGGCTGAACCTGTTTTTTATCTTTACTCATGAGTTTTTATTGAAGTGCAAACTTAATATAAATCGTCCAATTTCATCTTCAAATATTTCAGTATCGACCGCTGTGTGCTGAAATACGTAATGGAAATACCTATCACTATCATGGCCAGGAAAAGCAGCAGCATTGTTTTGGTATCGTGCAGTAATTTAAATACCGGCACCGTGGTTTCCAGTATCATTACCGATACCCATAATAATACAATGGCAATGGCCGAAGCTATTAACCCGTTTATTACAGCCCGTATATTCATTGGTTTTGAAATAAAGCCCCGTGTTGCGCCAACCATTTGCATGGTTTTTACCAAAAAGCGGTTGCTGTACATGGCCAGGCGGATGGTATTATCTATCAGGAAAATTACAAGAATAGTGAGTATAATAGCCAGTGTAAGCACTATAATGGCAGCCCATTTTACAAAATAACCAACCTTGCTTACTGTTTCGGTTGGAAATTGAAATTCCTTAATGGTATTGGGAAATTTTTCCATGATGCTGGCCGAAAGCGCATTCAGGCTATCCTGCTGCACATAACCGGCTTTTACATAAAAATCAATACTTTCCGGCAGGGGGTTATTGTCTAATATTTTTTTCCAGCTGCTGTCGTTTTCATTATTCCAGTTGGCCGCAGCCATTTCTTTGGTAACGTATTCTACAGTTTTTGTATAAGGCAGGCCGGTAATATAGGCCTTAATGCTGTCAATTTGTTTTGGAGAGGTAGTTGGCGATAACCAGGCATGCACCTGTATCTTTTCTTTAAGTAAAGTACCGGTGTTTCTTAAATTTAAAAAGAACCAGCCCACAATGCCAAACAGGAACAATACCAGCGACACACCAATAATGGCATTCATATAACTGGGTTTTCCACGTTTGCTGCTCGATTTTCCAAATTGCGCCATACTGAATATGATTTATTATAATGGATTAGGTAGTATTTGATTAACAGGCTGCAAATTAATTCAATTTGCGGGTATTACGTTATTTTTGCCCACTACAAAACGAAAGCCTGCCGTATTTATTTTTATGAGTGGATATGTTGTGGTGTGAATGGGGGTTAAATAACTTTTCTTTCACATTTTTATGAAATAAGTAAAGTAAAAAATAAAGGCGTTCAATAAAGATATATTGCTGAAGAGTGCGATCCCGAGGCAGCACACAAATCTTACTCGGGACAGGCGCCAATGAAATTGAATAAAGATTTAATGCTGATTACAAAATAAAAATTACGCCACAGGCGGAATAAAAAATGGAATATAAATTTAACGAGATTGAAAAAAAGTGGCAGGATCACTGGAAAGAAAAAAAAGTGTACCGTGTAAGTAACGAGAGTACTAAGCCAAAATATTATGTGCTGGATATGTTTCCTTACCCCAGTGGTGCAGGATTGCATGTGGGCCACCCGCTGGGTTATATTGCCAGCGATATTTACAGCCGCTATAAAAGATTGAAAGGTTTTAATGTGCTGCACCCGATGGGCTTTGACAGTTTTGGTTTACCGGCAGAACAATATGCATTGGAAACAGGGCAACACCCCGCAGAGACCACCAAAAAAAATATAGCCACTTTTAAAGCACAGCTGGATAAAATTGGTTTTTGTTACGATTGGGAACGTGAAGTGCAAACCAGCGACCCCAATTATTATAAATGGACGCAGTGGATTTTTTTACAATTGTTCAACAGTTATTTCTGCAATACGGAGAAGAAGGCATTACCCATTTCGCAATTAATAAAAAAGTACGAAACAAAAGGCTGCAATAAATTTTCTGCTGAAGAATGGAATAGCTATAGCAAACAACAGCAGGAAGAAATTTTAATGAACCGCCGTTTAGCATTCAGCAAATACGGCGAAGTAAACTGGTGTGAAGCATTAGGCACTGTATTAGCCAATGATGAAGTGGTGAACGGTGTAAGCGAACGTGGCGGCCACCCGGTAGAAAAAAAGAAAATGCGCCAATGGTATTTGCGTATTACATCTTATGCTGACAGATTGCTTGAAGGATTGGAAACCGTAGACTTCAGCGACAGCATGAAAGAAATGCAGCGCAACTGGATTGGGAAATCTAGTGGTGCTGAAATTACATTTGATGTCGTGAGTAGTGAATCGTCAGGCGTGAGTAAAGCGCCTGCGAATTCGAATACTCCACTCACGTCTCACCACTCACGCCTGACGGTTTACACTACAAGGCCCGATACCATTTTTGGTGTTGACTTTATGGTAGTAGCACCCGAACTGGACTTGGTACAACAAATAAAAACAGCAGAACAAACCGCAGCCGTTAATGAATACATTGCTTATGTAAAAAGCCGCAGTGATGTGGATAGAATGGCGGAGAAAAAAATTACCGGATGTTTTACGGGTGCTTATGCCATCAATCCTTTTGATGGAAAACAAATTCCTATATGGATAAGCGAATATGTTTTGGCGGGCTATGGCACCGGCGCAATTATGGCTGTGCCCTGCGGCGATGAAAGGGATTTTAAATTTGCACAGCATTTTAATATTCCCATCACCAATATTATTGGCAGTTATTTTAATGGCACGGAAGCCAATGCCACCAAAGAAGCCATTTTAGAGAACAGTGGTTTTTTAAATGGGGTGAAGATGATGGAGGCTGCAGAAATAGTATTACAAAAATTAGAAGAAAAAGGCATTGGTAAAAGAAAAGTGAATTACCGGATGAGAGATGCAGGCTTCAGCCGCCAGCGTTATTGGGGTGAGCCATTTCCTATTATCTGGAGTGATGGTATTGCTGTGCCTTTGGATGCTGATGAATTACCATTGCAATTACCGCATGTAGATAAATACGGGCCGGGAAGAGAAGGTGAAGGGCCGTTATCGAATTTAACAGATTGGGTAAGTGTGAGCAATGGAAAACGAGAAACTTCCACGATGCCGGGTTATGCCGGTAGTAGTTGGTATTTTTTACGCTACATGGACCCACACAATACCGAAACATTTTGTGATAGGAAAGCAAGTGATTACTGGAACCAGGTAGATTTATACATTGGTGGTACCGAACATGCGGTTGGCCATTTATTATACAGCCGCTTATGGACGAAAGTATTATTTGATTTGGGATTGATTGGTTATGATGAACCGTTTAAGAGATTGTTGAATCAGGGGATGATACAGGGGAGTAGCAGGTTTGTGTATAGGATAAATATAGAAGGTGTAAGCAATAATCAAAATATTAAACTGAATAATTATTTTGTTTCAAACGGGTATGTAAAAAAAATAATGGAATTAGCCATTTCTAAAACCCCTGATGAAGTAATTTATAAGGCTTTTATAGAGCAGGTAAAAAAGAATTATCCAGATTTTAAGTTTATTGAATACACAATTTCCGACTTACATGTTGATGTAAACATTGTTGATGGTTTCGAATTGGATACGCAAGCATTTAAAAAATGGAAACCCGAATTTGCTGACGCTGAATTTATCTTAGAAGAGGGCAAATACATCTGTGGCGTTGAGACAGAGAAGATGAGCAAACGGTATTATAATACGGTTGATCCTGCTGATTTATGTGATAAATATGGCGCCGATACATTCCGCATGTATGAAATGTTCCTCGGCCCGGTAGAAGCTAGCAAACCATGGGATACCAAAGGGATTGAAGGTGTACATCGTTTTTTACGCAAGCTATGGCGCTTGTTTAATGATGAATTAAAAGGCAAAGTATGGACTAACGACAAAGCCACCGATGCTGAAGTAAAAATATTACACCGCACCATTAAAAAAATAGAAGAAGATACCGAGAAGTTTTCTTTCAACACCGCAGTAAGTGCCTTTATGATTTGTGTAAATGATTTGTTTGATGTAAAGTGCCATAAAAAAGAAGTGCTGGAAAAAATATTGATCTTACTGGTGCCTTATGCACCGCATATTGCAGAAGAGTTGTGGAGCCAGTTGGGTAATGAAGGAACGATATTAGATGCGGCATATCCTGTTTTCAATCCAGCCTTGTTAGTGGAAAGCAGTAAAGAATACCCGGTTTCCATTAATGGTAAAGTAAGAACCAATATCAATCTTTCTTTAGATCTGCAACAGGCCGATGTAGAAAAAATTATTACGGAAAATGAAGTGGTGCAAAAATGGCTTGAAGGTAAAGCACCTAAGAAAATTATCTATGTAAAGAATAAGATGATAAACGTGGTGGTATAAATACTAATGATACAAAAACACGAATGGAGTTCATCCATTCGTGTTTTTGTTAGTGCATACTCCAGATAGTAACTGCAATTACAATTTTTTTAAGCACTCCATAAATTAAAAAGTAAAACACTTTGCTTAAGAAGAAACTTATCAGTAAGTTTTTCCACCAGGGGGTATTAAAAAGCCTTTTTATTGCAACAAACAGCCATGGCATCCAAAACAGAAAATGCATAAATTCAAATTCGCTGCCAAAAATAAAATTAGTTACCGGGCTTATCCAGTCATTATAAAAAACATACAAAAAAGGCTTCAACATCCAGCCTCCTAAATTTTCACTAATATATCTGGGGGCTACATTTATAAGTGCATGAAGCATAAAAAAGCAAAGGTTATACACCATAAAATGTGTACTGAATATTAAAGCTGCTCCATAGTATTTTAATTTTTTAAAAAAAAGCAATAACAATAAAGCTGCAATTACAGGCAATAGTAAAAAAATGAGTGTTTTACCGTAAGTACCTACTGTAGAATGAAACAAGGTCCATCTTGCACCCATCATTTGCCGGAATGCATAAACATTAGTTTTATTACCCGGAATATAAAAACTGTCTGTATTATTCCTTCCCGTTAATTTAAAGCTGCCATCTGCCTGTAAATTACTGCTCAATTCATCTTGTATTTCACGCTGCATAATACGGCCTTTACGTGTCCATGCACTGTCAATAGCATTCACCACTTTTTCATCTAATGGTCTTGCCCATTTAAATGCAGCATAGCCAGATAGTCCGTAGTAATGATGGTCACCGAAGCTGGGTGTATAATCAGATACACCCACTTTTGTAACTACAAGGTAAAAAACAAGGCTTACCACTAAATATAATTGTACCGGATTGGCATAGGGCACTCTTATACCATTTATATTTTCTTTTGTTACAAAGCCGGGTTTAAAAAAATTGAGTTTAATGGTTTTTAAAACTTTGTTTTCCCAATGCCAGAAAAAATCAATTACCTGGTGAAAAAAATGTTTGGCAGTTAATTGTTTTTCATTAAAAAGCTTTTCGCCGCAGTGGTTGCATATTTTTCCGGTAAATGTGTGTTTACAATTGCGGCAGGTATGGATTTGTACGGCAGGTTTAACATTACTCACTTTATACTCCATTAAACAAATTTTTGTAAAAATATAGGATTAACCAATACTGCATATTTAATACTGCAGAAATATATTTATCCTGATTATGAAAATGGCGGAAGCGTTATTGTAAGACAAATGATGAAATGGATATGCCGCCTTAAAATTTATTTTCAAAAATATCAAACGGCAATCTTTGCTAAACTTACTTCATTTCATCCTTTTTGGGGAGAAATAGAGAGTAGCCGAAGGTGTAAATGTGCTGGTGTAATTAAGAGCGAATAAACTGTATATTTTTTTACAAACGGTATATCTGCAAACGGTTTTGGGTGTAACTTGATTACCCAAAACCGTTTTTTTATGAACCGATATTTATGTGTTATTGCTTTAATGCTGCTTGCGTTCATCAATGTACAGGGCCAGCAGGCTTATTTTTTATCTAACCCCTGTCTTACACCCGACGGGCTTACTGTTATCTTTAGTTTCGAAGGCGACCTGTGGAAGACAGATGTAAAAGATGGCCAGGCAACCCGCCTTACTGCTATGCAGGGATACGAAACCAGCCCAAGGGTTTCGCCTGATGGAAAATGGATCGCATTTACCGGCAGGCAATATGGCAATGCAGATGTATTTATAATGCCGGTAAGCGGCGGCGAAGTAAAACAAATTACTTACCACAGTGGAAATGATGAAGTAACCAGCTGGAGCTGGGATGCAAAAACTATTTATTTCAACAGCAACCGCATGGGGCAGGTAGCAGGATTTAAAGTTGCTGCTATCGGTGGTACACCACAACGGGTATTTGGTAATTATTTTTTTCAGTTCGATCATAATTTAGTGGAGCATCCCACCAGCGGCGAAATATTTTTTAACGATACCTGGGAGAGTAATAACCAGGTGCAGCGCAAAAGATATAAAGGAGCATTTAACCCGGATATACAATCGTATAATTTTAAAACAAAGCAGCATAAAAAATATACCAGCTGGCAGGGAAAAGATTTTTCGGCATCCATTGATAAGAACGGGGCTGTATATTTTATTTCTGATGAAGGTAATGACGAGTACAACCTCTACACTTTTGATAATGGAAAGAAAAAGGCCCTCACCAATTTTTCTTCTTCTATAAAAACACCTTTAGTTAATGCCAATGGTGGAAAAGTGGTATTTGAAAAAGATTACCAGTTGTGGTTGTATGATGTACGTACCGATAAAACCGAAAAACTTAATGTAGCTGTAATAAGAAATAATATCCTGCCAAAGGAAAAAGATTTTGAAGTAAAAGGAAGTATTTCAGCATTTGATGTTTCTCCCGACGGGAAAAAACTGGTATTTATTTCCCGTGGCGAATTATTTGTAAGCGATGTGGAAGGAAAATTTGTGCAGCAGGTAAACAGGAAAACGACAGAAAGGGTAACAGAAGTAAAATGGATGAGTGATAATAAAACCCTGCTGTTTACACAAACACTGGATGGTTACACCAATTGCTATACCATACGTGTCGACAGTAGCGGATTACCCAAACAATTAACATCCGATAAAAAAATAACCGGAGTATTGTAGTGAATAAAAAAAGAACACAGGCAGTTTTTTTATGCGGTAGGGATGAAGTGCGGCTGATGGATTTAAAAACCCTGCAACCTAAAACTATTGTAAAAGATGAGGTATGGGGTTTTCAAAACAGTAACCCTGGTTTTTCGCCCAATGAAGAGTATGTGGTATTTACTGCCTATAGAAATTTCGAACAGGATATTTTTATACATCATATAAAAGATAACAAAACCTCTAACCTTACCAATACAGGCATTACAGAAACTGATCCGTTGTGGAGTGGAGATGGTAAATATATTTACTTCACTTCGCAAAGGTTAAAACCTTCCTATCCTTTTGGTATGCCCAATGCAAAGGTGTATCGATTACCATTGGAAAAACTGGATGAACCTTACCGTACCGATAAATTTAATGAACTGTTTAAAGAAGAAAAAAAGGATACTGCAAAAAAAGTAGCAGATGCAGTTGCGCCTAAACCAATCGCAATCGATACTGATCTAATAATGGAAAGACTGGAACAGGTTAGCCCGTCATTTGGTACACAATTTCTACAGAATGTATATCAAAAGGGAGATAAAACAACTGTGTTGTACGCAAGTAATCATGGCGAAGGGAAAAGCGCTTTATGGAAAACAGTGATTGAACCGTTTGAACAAAATAAAACTGAAAAAATTGCAGGCACCGATGGCAGCTTTGGTTTTGAAATAACAGAGGTAAGCGATAAATTATATGTGTTAACCAATGGCACTATTAATAAACTTAATCTTGATGGTAATAAAGCTGAGCCCATCAATATCAGTTACACTTTCCGCCGAAACCTGGCAGAAGAATTTAACCAGATGTTTTATGAAGCATGGGCGCAAATGGAAGAAAATTATTACGATGAAAAATTTCATGGCCTTAACTGGGAAAAAACCAGGGACTACTATAAACAGTTTTTGCCACAATTAAATACCCGTGCAGATTTAAGGTTGCTGCAAAACGATATGTTGGGGGAATTAAATTCATCGCACCAGGGTTTTGGTACATTTGGCGATGATGAAGCTATTGCATTGCAAAACCGTACAATGGAAACAGGTATTGTTTTTGAAACAGCAGAACCTTATAAAGTAAAGTATGTAGTAAAACGTTCTGCCGCCGATCGTAAAAGTATAGCTATACAACCCGGCGATATATTGATGAAAGTAAATGATGTAACCACGGAACAAAACAAAGACCGTAATTTTTATTTTACCCAACCTTCTTTAGACAAAGAGCTGAAACTTACATTTAACAGGAACGGGCAACAGGTACATGTAAAAATTCATCCACAAGCTACACTGGCTAACAACCTGTATGACGAATGGATCGATGACAATCAGAAAAGAGTGGATGAAAAAGGTAAGGGAAAAATTGCTTATGGGTATATGAAAAATATGGGCCAGGGCGAACTGGAGCAATTTATAATTGATATGACGCAGGAGCTCAATAAAAAAGAGGCATTGATATTTGATCTTCGGTATAATACCGGCGGTAATGTGCATGATGAGGTATTGAAATTTTTAAGTCAGCGATCTTATTTACAATGGAAATACCGGGAAGGGAAATTAACCAACCAGCCTAATTTTTCTCCTGCCGATAAACCCATCATATTATTAACTAATGAGCAATCGTTAAGTGATGCAGAAATGACATCGGAAGGATTTAAAGCACTAAAGCTGGGTAAAATTGTAGGTAACGAAACTTACCGCTGGATAATTTTTACCAGTGGTGTTTCTTTGGTTGATGGTTCATCTGTACGTATGCCTGCATGGGGTTGTTATACACTGGGTGGGAAAGATCTGGAAAAAACGGGGGTACAGCCGGATATACTGATAATAAATAGTTTTACAGATAAACTGGAAGGAAGGGATCCGCAACTCGACAAGGCTGTTGAGGAAATTTTAAAGCAATTAAAATAATTTTCAAAAAATTATTTTAGCTGTCCGGATTCTAAAAACCCGTTCGTCATTAGTAAAATCATTATAAATTATTAAAACAAAAATTATGGAAAAGTTCATGCTTATTTTTCAGGGTGTTAAAGCTGCCGAGCAGCCTTCTGCAGAGCAAATGCAAAAAAATATGGGTCTTTGGATGGCCTGGATAGACAAATTGGCCAAAGCCGGAAAATATGATGCCGGCGAACCCTTGTTACCAACCGGTAAAGTTATCAGCGGTAAAAATAAAACTGTTACTGATGCGGCTTTTGCCGAAGGCAAAGAAATTATTGGCGGATATTTTATTGTGAATGCAGCTGATTACAATGAAGCGGTTGCTTTGTGCGACGACTATCCCGATTATGAAAATGGAGGAACCGTGATTGTAAGACAGATCATGAAAATGGATATGTCATCTTAAAGCTTTTATCGCCGCAGGCGATTTTTTAAAGGAACGCAGATTTTTATGATGATTAAGATTAACTATGATCTGTCTGCGAAAATCATATTTATCATAAAAATCTGCGTTCCCAAAAAAGCACCGCAGGTGCTTAAATTTATAATTAGCTTACAGAAAAAATCCCGCTGGATAATTCTTCTCAAATAGAACAAACAGTTGAGCATCTCTTTCGTCAGGAATGGGGAAAGCTGGTTGCCGTACTCACCAAATTATTTGGTCCGCAAAACCTGCAACTGGCAGAAGATGTAGTACAGGACACTTTGCTGAAAGCATTTAATACCTGGAAAATAAATGGCCTTCCTCAAAATCCTACCGCCTGGTTATTTACCGTAGCCCGTAATAAAGCCATTGATGTTTTGCGGCAACAAAAAAGGCAAAATGAGGTTTCAAAAAATCTAACACCATTACTGCAATCAGAATATAGCCTGGTACCAACCGTACAGGAACTGGTAAATACCAATACCATTGATGATGACCAGCTGCGGATGATGTTTGTCTGTTGCCATCCGGCGCTTTCAACCGAAGCACAGGTATCGCTGATTTTAAAAACACTCTGTGGTTTTAATGTAACAGAAATTGCAAAAGCATTTGTAACCGGTTACGATACCATCGAAAAAAGATTAACCAGGGCCAGGCAAAGTTTTAGGGAGCACAATGTACAATTTGAATTACCTGCTGCAACAGAATTAGATAGCAGACTGGATAATGTTTTACTGGCAATCTATTTGTTGTTTAATGAAGGATATAATTCCACCCAGCACGAAGATCTGATAAGAAAAGATTTGATGTATGAAGCCATGCAATTGTGTGAGTTAATTTGCCGCAGTCCGGCAGTAGATCATTTTAAAGCACATGCATTAATGGCATTAATTTGTTTTACAGCATCCCGTAACGAAGCAAGACAGGATGCGGACGGTAATATTTTGTTGTTGAAACAGCAGGATAGAAATAAATGGAACGAAGCGCTGATTGATAAAGGAATTTTTCACCTTGAAGCATCTGCACCGGGGGAACAAGTGAGCAGGTACCAGTTAGAAGCAGGTATTGCTTACGAGCATGCAAGGGCGGGTAATTACGCATCAACTAACTGGAAAAATATTCTGCAGTGTTATGATCTGATGTGCCAATTATATCCATCGCCGGTGGTTGAATTAAACCGGGCAATAGTTATCAGCGAACTGTATGGGCCTGCTGAAGCCATTAAGATTATTGAAGCAATTGAAAACCTTTCTTCCTTAAAAAAATATTACCTGTTGCCTGCCACACTTGGCGAACTGCATTTGCAGTTACAACATTATGAGCAGGCAAATGAGTATTTTGCGGAAGCAATACAGTTAACAAGTTCTGCCGCTGAAAAGAAATTGCTTCAATACAAAATGAAAAAGGTATGAAAACAATATTCCGCATTATAATTATCTGTTCGTGGATTTTCTTTGCAAAAAAGAGCTTTGCTCAAGCGGAGAGTTATTTTAGCGGGTATAAAAAAAGAATAAAGCTCCTCATTGAAAATAAAGATTATGATTCAATTATAGCCTTTTCATTTCATCAAAGCCTTGATCCGCCGCCACCGCCAGTACCAGTAACTTTAGAAAGTTTAAACAACAAGTCTCATTACGATGATGCTTCTCTGGTTTGCTTTAAAAATGATTCTTGCTTTGTAATATGTATGACATACTATGATTCTGGAATTGCGATTTCTAACCGCATACTAATAAAAGAAAAACCAGTGATAGATAAGCTCCGGCAATCGTGGGCAAAAGTACAAAATGAATATTTCGCTCCTTTTGTTTATGAGCATGCAAAAGACAATAAAGTTCGTTATGATACCCTTATGCTTTTACATCCGGCGCATGCTAACCTTACTTTTATAAGCCGAGGCTATTATGAAAGCAAAGATTTTTTGCCCTTTGCAACGGAAGAAACTGTATTGGACTATAAAAATATAAGTTACAAGCACAACTCATCTCTTATGTTATTTACTGTATATACAGTTATTAAAGATCTCTACAATTCACTAATCAAGCAACTTATTTACCATAAATAATTTTCGCTTCAACTTCCTCACCCTAATCGGTGGAGACAACGACCAGGGTGAGGAAGTTCGATTCTGATACTGCTAAAGTGTATTTTGCAGAAGCTATTTTGTTAACTCATTCAGCGGCAAAAAAAAATTGCTTAAACAAAAATTGCGTGAGATTGTTATGTAAAGCTGTTTTACTATAAATCCTTATTTTAAAATTACAGCTACAGTATAAATAATACAGCTTATGCTTTTTCAGTTTAATATTTACAGTTCTTTACTGCTTATTTTTTTTGTGCATATAACTGTATATGCAATTATGTTGTGGCGCCGTGGAATAAAGCAGGAGAGTACAGCAGATAAGTTCATGGGTTCTTTTTTATTGCTTGCTGCATTATATGTTATTCCCTGGATGGTGGGCTTTGCAGGATGGTACGATAACCAGCCTTATCGTGATATTTTATTTTACACGCCATTTATTCTTGGTTTGTTTATAGGCCCCGTTTTATTTCTGTATGTAAAAGCTATAACCAATTTTAATTATGCACTTACAAAAAAAGATGTCCTGCATTTTGTGCCGGGTGTATTATACATTATCTGGTGCATTGTTGTTGTGGTAGTTGATAAAGCAGTGGTTAAAGAGTACTACCTAATGAATGGCGAAGCAGACCCTGATTTTGATACCTGGTATCAATGGTCGCAAAAAACAAGTATCATCATTTACCTGGTAGCAAGCATCCGCTATTACCGCAAGTATAAACAATATGTTTTTTTAGAGACCAGTTTTGTAGAGATGGCCAGCCTGCGCTGGCTGCGTAATTTTTTAATTGCCTTTGCAGTACTTACCATATTGCCCTTGCTGCTGGAAATTGCATCCCTGCTTCCTGCCTTACAAAACATTAATCAATACATTACTTCATGGTATTATTTTCTGGCCTTTGCCGTGGTTGTATATTATATTGCCATAAACGGGTACAGTGCAGTAAATATTCCGCTGCACCGGTTACGTTTTCAGCCGCAATTATTATTACAATACTATCACTCACCCAAATTGTTGGCAGGTGCTGCAGTTACAGAAGATGTAGCCTTTGAAGTGGTGGAAGAAAAAAAGGAAGATATTGTCCTGGCCACATGGAAACAAAAAGTAAAATCTTTGGTGGAAGATGAAAAGTTGTATGAAGAACCTGAGCTTACACTTTCTTCTCTTGCAAAAAAAATGAATACCAATACATCTGTTTTAAGCCGTGTTATCAACCAGGGCTTTAATGCCAGCTTTAATGATTTTATAAACGAATACCGGATAAATGCAGTAAAAGAAAAACTCCAATCCGGCGAACAAAAAACACAGACACTTTTAGGTATTGCTTACGATTGCGGCTTTAACAGCAAGGCCACGTTTAACCGGGCCTTTAAAAAAACAACCGGGTTAAGTCCTAAAGAATGGCTGCAAAAGCATAATTTATGATTTGATACTTTGTTTAACAGTGTCAAATTACAATTTGAAGCGATTGCCGCATTTACTTAATATAGTTTTACAATAAAAAAATATGAAACAACTTCTTACTTCCGTTTTTCTTGTAATGGCTTTTTCAGCAGCAGCACAAAAAATAGCAGCACCAAAACCAGTTGCTGACAGCGCACTTGGCATCTGGATCATTGATCTGCGGCCAACACCCGAAAGCGAACCCTATCTTAAGGAATTTAAATTCACAAAAATTGAAGGTAAAATTTTTGATGGGGAATTTTACGGATACCCTTTTGGCGGCGGATTTTTAAATGTAGACTGGGATAAGATTTACTTTGCCTTTACCACCAGCGATCAGGGCAGTACTTATTTTCACTCTGGCTATATTGAAGGCGATAAAGTTTATGGTATTACGCTGAACGAAAGCAGGAAGTTTGCACTACCATGGCGGGGACAGCGTAAGAAATAGTATTTATTGTTCAGGATCAACCGTCTCAAATCACTATTGAGACGGTTTTTTATTTTTTGATACCATTTTACTCCGCCTCAAATTATCATTTGCAGCGACTGCGCCTTACAGCTGAATCATCTTTGTATTGTTAATCAACAACAATTTATGAAACAGCTACTGCCAATTTTGATCTCACTTTTTTACCTGCCGGCTTTTGGCCAGCAAACAGACAGTCTTCGCCAAAAAGACAGTTCCACTTTTAACCAAATAAAAAAACTGAATGAAGTGGTAATTAAAAGCAAAAAGCCATTTGTAGAAATGCAAATAGACAAAACTGTAATAAATGTGCAGGCAGATATAATAGCCATTGGCAGCAGTGTTTTTGAAATTTTACAAAAAGCACCGGGCATAAATATAACCGGCGAAGATGTAATTAATATGAGTGGTAAGGCTGGGGTAAATGTGCTGATAGATGGCCGCCCCACACAAATGAGTGCTAAAGAACTGGCAAATTTTTTACGTGGTATGCCCGGCAGCACTATCGATAAAATTGAACTCATAACCAATCCCTCTTCCCGTTTTGATGCACAGGGTAATGCTGGTATCATAAATATCAGGCTGAAAAAAAATAAAATTAAAGGTACTAATGGAAATATTACTGCAGGCTACCAGCAGCAGGTGCATTACCGCAGCAACGGGGCATTTAGTATTAATCACCGCCAGGGAAAAATAAATGCTTTTGCCAACCTAAGTGTAAATAATAATCTGCAGCATACCGATGGTGTTATTAACAGAAATGTACAGGTGGGTAATAGTATTAAAAATTTCAACAACGTTACCATCGATATTGATAGAAATGTAAGCAATAATACAAAGTGGGGTATCGATTTTTATCAAAACAAAAAAAACACTTTTGGCTTTTTATTTACCAGCAGCGGCAACCGCAATCCTTTTAATACACCGGGTATAACCAATATAAGCAACAATGGTAAAATTGACTCTGCTTTAATAACCACCAATGATAACTTGTATAAAAACCGCCGTTACAATACCAACTTAAATTATAAGTACGAAGATACTTTGGGCAACGAATTAAATATTGATGCCGACTATACTTATTTTAAAAACACCAATATTACTAATCTTGGTACAGATTATTTAGATCAGTCAAATACAAAATACAATTATACGGCTAACGATTTGGATGTGGCTACCCAAATTAATATTTATGCCGTAAAAGCAGATTATACAAAGCAGATAAAAACGATAAGTGCAAAGTTTGAAAGCGGTTTTAAAATAAGTAACGTAGCAACCAGCAATAATTTATTGGCCACCACTTTGGCAGGCAACGTAATGAAAGCCGATACAGGCAGAAGTAATTATTTTACTTACAAAGAAAATGTATATGCTGCTTATGCCAATTTTAGCAGGCAAATAAAAAAGTTTGAGTACCAGTTGGGCATCAGGATAGAAAATGCGGCGATAAAGGGCACCTCGGTTGATTTAAAAAATACCAGCATCAACAATCCGGATACTAATTATGTAAATATTTTCCCTACAGCATTTGTAAGTTATAAGCCCAACGAAAAAAACAGCTTCGCTATTTCTTACAGCAAAAGAATTAACCGCCCCGACTATCAATCCTTAAATCCTTTTGAAACCATTTATGATATTTATACCAGCGAAAAAGGCAATCCTTTTTTAAAGCCCCAGTACACCAATAATTTCGAAGTAAAATACACTTATCGCTATGCACTTGGTATTTCGTATGGGTACAATCATACTAAAGATTACAGCCAAACTATTACTACACAAACCGGGCAGCAAACAACTGGTACACCTGCCAATATTGGCAGTTTAGATAATAGTTATTTAAACATCAGTACCCCATTGCCTATTACAAAATGGTGGAATAGTTATGTCAATATCACCGGCTTTTTTAATCATTACAAAGGTGTTTTATCCAATGGATTATTAAATGAAAAAACCTTTGGCTTGAACTATTACATACAACAAAATTTTACATTGGGTAAAGGGTGGAGTACACAGATAAGCAGTTGGTTTAATGCCGCTACCAGGGAAGCTATTTTTAAAAGTAAATCACTGGGTAGTTTAGATGCAGGGGTGCGGAAAAATATTTTAAAAAACAAAGGTTCGTTACGTTTATCTGTGGCAGATATTTTTAATACACAACGCTGGAAGCAAACGGTACAATTTGCCAATATGGATTTTAGTTACCGCCGCAAATGGGAAAGCCGCGGAGTGAGGTTGCAATTCAGCTGGAGTTTTGGTAAAACAAGTTTTAAAGAAAGAGAAAGAGAAACCAATGGCGATGGTAACAGAATAAAAGTGAAAAGTTAGTATTGCTGCAATTTTAACAACCTCTTTGTATTATAACTGATGACTGCAATCTGAAATTGTTAATCTGATAATTGTTATGCGTATCTTCACTACATGAATAGCGCCGTAGAAAATATATTGCTGAAACATCAAACTCAATTCCATCCTGTTGTAAATTTTGATGCTGCAACAGAAAAAATTGCCGTTGTAAATTTATCCGAATCCAACACAGCACTTACCGAAGATATTTTCAGCAACACCAAAGTTTTTTCTGATTACATAGATGCAGAACGGAAAGCTGCCAATGCAAAATTTTTAATTGGCGGCTACAAAGAGTTAAGGGCAATGTACAAACGCAGTGCGTTATTCAATTTTGTAAATGACAATTTACGTTCGCAGGTTGATACCGGTAAAACTGATGCAATAGAAACCGAACCCCGGCGCCTTCATCTTGGTATCGATATTTGGGGAGCAGCAGATACCAAAATTTTTGCACCACTCGGCGGTATGGTACACAGTTTTGCCAACAATGAAAATTTTGGCGATTATGGCGCTACTATCATTTTACAACACCAGCTGGAGACCGTGGTTTTTCATACGCTTTACGGGCATTTAGCCTTAAAAGATATTATACAATTAAAACCGGGGCAGTTTGTTACCCGTGGGCAATGCTTTGCACATTTTGGTAATAGTTTCGAAAACGGCAACTGGCCACCACACCTCCATTTTCAAATAATTGAAGATATGGAAATGAAGGAAGGGGATTACCCCGGCGTATGTAAATTATCTGAAAGAGAAAAGTATTTGCGTAACTGCCCCGATGCAGATATGATATTGAATATGATACCACACAAACTTGTTAACTAAAAAGTGGTAAAATTGCAATGTATGCATAAAACATTTCTTTGCTTTTTATTATTTTTTTTTGCTGGATTGCAGGTTCAGGCACAGCAACTTGCCGGAATATGGAGCGGTAAAATAAGTCGTAAAGGTTCTGGCTACAGTGGTGTGGAAAATATTGAAATACAAATTTACCAGGAAGGAAAACAGTTACGGGGATATACATTTGCCTTTAAAGATACCAGCCGTTTTGTATTGTTTAATATGGCCGGAAACAGGAGTAGACGTACTCAAAGCATCTATATACGGGAACTGAAATATTTATATTATTTAATGCCGCCCAACTTCTGGCCTTGTGAAAAAATCTTCAACCTTAAATATTATAAAATTGGTAAAACGCAGTACTTGTCTGGTACCTGGACAGGTCAGGGGATTGACACTTCCTGTTTTCCTGGCGAAGAGTTACTGGTGGTACTTCAAAAAATTAAAAAACCAGAATACCCCATTGAAAGTTTTGTACAGAAAAAAATTACCGATCAGATTTTATGGCGTAATACACAACCTGATGTGGTGCCAGACCCTGAACCGGAGATTACTGAGTCCGTTACGGTTTCTACTCATGACATTGCGCCGGCAGACCGTAAATTAGACATACAGGAAATAATAAACCTGGCAGATACCACTGTAAAAATTACGCTGTACGATAATGCCATAGTGGATGACGATACGGTGTCTGTTTTTTTAAACAAAAAGCCGGTATTACTGCGGCAGCGTATCAGTACAAAACCACTTAGTTTTAATATTGTACTTACCGAGCCGGGTAAGCCATTTGAAGTTATCATGCAGGCCGAAAACCTGGGGAGTATTCCGCCAAATACAGCCGTAATGATAATAGAAACGGCTCATAAGCGTTATGAAGTAAGGCTGAGCGCCGGTTTTGAAAAACATGCCGTGGTTATCATCACTTACAATCCTGATTAGGCTGTAAAAAATGACCTGAACCTTTGCCGTTAAAAATTGTTTAATCTCCCTTAAGGGGTAAATAAAAAATGTACCTTTGCCCGGTGATACAAAATTGAATAAAACAACTGTATAAAATGCCAGTTCAATTTTAAGGTAACGTATCATGCCGCCGCAAATATTGTATCTTATTAAATTTAAAACCAGAGCGGTATAAATAAAAACCATGGAAATAAAGCCCGGTTCACTATTAAGTACCATCAATTCTCCTGATGATTTAAAAAAAATCAGCCGGGAAGATTTACACAAGGTTTGTGACGAACTGCGCCAGTATATTATTGACGTGGTAAGTGTACATGGCGGCCATTTTGGTGCCAGTCTTGGTGTGGTGGAACTTACAACAGCTTTGCATTATGTTTACAATACCCCATACGATCAGTTGGTATGGGATGTAGGCCACCAGGCTTACGGCCATAAAATTCTTACCGGCCGCCGGGACCAGTTTCCAACCAACAGAAAATATAAAGGTTTAAGTGGTTTCCCCAAGCGCAGCGAAAGTGAATACGATACTTTTGGTGTGGGGCACTCTTCCACATCAATATCAGCTGCATTGGGTATGGCCATGGCAGCAAAGTTTAAAGGTGAAAAAAGAAAATCAATTGCAGTAATTGGTGATGGCGCCATGACGGCGGGGCTTCCTTTTGAAGCCATGAACCATGCCGGCGTTGCCGATGCCGATGTGTTGATTATTTTGAATGATAACTGTATGAGCATCGACCCTAATGTTGGTGCACTAAAAGAATACTTAACTGATATTACCACTTCTCAAACTTATAATAAAGTAAAAGACGAAGTTTGGAATTTACTTGGTAAGCTCCCTGTAGGAAAAACCTTTAGCCGTACCATGGCGCATAAACTTACCGAAGGGGTAAAAGGTATGGTTAGCAGCAAAAGCAATTTATTCGAATCTTTAAAGCTGCGTTATTTTGGTCCTATTGACGGGCATAATATTTCCAAATTGGTAGATACTTTACAGGATCTGCAACATATATCAGGCCCCAAAATATTACACATCATTACCACAAAAGGTAAGGGATACGATCTTGCAGAAAAAGACCAAACCCTTTGGCATGCACCCGGGTTATTTGATAAAGTAACCGGTCAAATACAAAAGAAAGCATTTGATGTACCGCAGCCAATGAAATACCAGGATGTATTTGGTTACACCATTATTGAACTGGCGAAACAAAATAAAAAAATATTTGGTATCACCCCGGCAATGCCTTCCGGCTCTTCTTTAAAATACATGATGGCCGAAATGCCCGACAGGGCTTTTGATGTAGGTATTGCAGAGCAGCATGCCGTTACATTAAGTGCAGGTATGGCTACACAGGGCATGAAGGTTTTTTGCAACATCTATTCTTCCTTTATGCAAAGGGCTTACGATATGGTGGTGCATGATGTAGCTACGCAAAAACTGCCGGTAGTTTTTTGTTTAGACAGGGCAGGCCTTGTTGGCGAAGATGGGCCAACACATCATGGTTGTTACGATATTGCTTATATGCGTTGCATACCCAACATTATTGTAAGTGCACCTATGAACGAAAGGGAATTGCGTAACCTGATGTACACTGCACAATTGGATACCTTGCAATTGCCCATTGTAATTCGCTATCCTCGTGGCGAAGGCATGATAGCAGATTTGCAAAAAGATACGATGGCCGAAAAATTTCCTTTTGAAGAAATTACAATTGGTAAGGGACGTAAATTGAAAGACGGAAAAGATATTGCCATACTTTCATTCGGGCATCCCGGTAATTTTGCTGCCGCTGCCATACGTGATGTAAAAGCTGATGGTATAAACCCGGCACATTACGATATGCGTTTTGCCAAACCATTAGATGAAGCAATGCTGCATGAAGTGTTTGCCAGCTTTAATAAAATAATTACTGTAGAAGATGGAACGGTGGTGGGTGGTTTTGGCAGTGCAGTTTTAGAATTTATGAATGAGCATGGCTATAAGGCCGATGTAAAAATAATGGGTATACCTGACAGGTTGATAGAACATGGTGCACCTAAACAATTATACGACGAGGCAGGTTTTGATGCCAATGCCATTGCTGAAGTACTGAGAGAGATGGCAGCAATAAGTGTACAGCAGCTGATTCGATAATTCTCCGGGCAGATAATTTATTATACTTTTAAGTATGCAAATATTGAAATACATATCAATAAGTGCATACTTATTTTTTTGTGCTATAAGTAATTTAACGGCACAGCAATATCCCTTTGTTCATTACACACCTAAAGACGGCCTGGTAAACAGCCGTGTACGCAGGGCTTACCAGGATAGTAAAGGCCGGATGTATTTTATGACATTTGGTGGCCTTAGTATGTATGATGGTGCAAGATTTAAAAACTACACTTTACAAAACGGGTTATTGAGTAACCTGGTGAATGATGTGCTGGAAGTAGGTGAAGATTCTTTATTGGTAGCCGTTAATACCTGTGGATTAAATATGCTGGTTCGTGGCCAGATGAAAAAAATGGCTGTTGAAAAAAATAGTTGCGTCGTTATTAACCAACTGCTTAAAAGTAACGATGGTACTGTTTATGCTACCGCAGATGATGGCTTATACAGGATAAAACAAAACAGCGTCGAAAAACTCCCGGCATTTATTTCTCCTCAAAAAGATCCGGCTGTGTACTTAGGTATTATTGCAGAGTACAAAGACTTTTTGATATTTACCACCAACGACCTGCGGCGTTATACAGGCCTTTATCTTTATAATAAAAAAACTAATGCTGTAACAGATGTTTTACCGCAATTAAAAGTATTTAGTTTAAAATGCGACCGTAAAGGCATGGTGTGGATCAGTACATCCGATCAGCTGCAGAACTTAGATACCGCAGCACTTAATACAGGAAAACTGGTATTAATAAAGCCTTATGCATCGTTTATAAAATCAGGAAAACATGGCTCCGGTAATATTGCTTTTAACCTCAGCAACGAACTTTTTATATCTTCAGGAAGTGCCGGTGTTATCCGGTATCTGAAAGATGGCACAACATTACATATAGGTTCTCCCGAGCCATCTGATTTTGCAGTAGAGAATTTTTTTGTTGATCATGAAGATGTGCTTTGGATTTGTCACGATGGTAATGGTGTTTATAAACTGCCTGATACAAAACTTCAATCGGTTACTTCCTTTTTTGGCGGAAATAAATCTGGCGTAAGATCGGTAAAAGCAGATAGTCCGGATTCCTGCTGGATACTGATGAACAACGGCCAGGTAGTATTGCATAGTTCATCGAAAAGTAAGACTTTTTCTATTCCTCATTCAATTAATGCTTATACTTTATACGTTAACAATAAACAACTGTACGCTGCTGAATATCATAAACTGTACGTTGGGTCAATACCCGGCAGGCAGGAAAGTACGATCCGGTTAAAACAAATACTTACCATACCCGACAGCGCTTTTTTTGGTGGCAGGTTTGTAAACGACCCATACGGTAATGTTATTTTTTTTGAAACGGGAAATATTGGAGTACTTAACAATGAAAAATTATTATTTACCTATCCATCAGGTTCCTACGACCTTATTGAGGGAATGTACATTAACAGCAATAAAGAATTGTGTGTGGTTAGCCGTAGCCAGGGGTTACAGGTTTTTTCTCTGCATCCCAATGATCCGGCCAACTACCTCACAAAAAAAATTGGTTTTGTAAAAGAATTTGAACAGGCATCGCCCCGTTGTATTACTGTTGACAGTAACGAAATACTATGGGTTGGCACAAGGTATGACGGCTTGATAGGGTTTGAGTATAAAAATAATCAACTCATAAAAAAATATCATTTTCAAACACAAAATGGGTTGACAGATAATTTTATTACATCGCTTGCCTGCGATAAAAATGATAATATACTTATTGGTACACAAACCGGCTTAGACCGCTTGTTAAAATCAAAAGATAATATTTACAGGATAGAGAATGTTACTAAGGGTAATAATATTTTTTCTTACATCACTAATTTATGGGCAGATGCAGATAACAATGCTTTTGCTTTTACTAATGCCGGTTTGGTGTATAAAGTTGAGCCAGCTAAAATTACGGACGTTACGTACCAACCGCAGTTACTGATTGAAGAAATAAAAGTAAACGGTAAAGTAATGCCTGATTACAATATACCGCTGCAGTTGCAGCATTTACAACGGAATATTACTTTTAGCCTGGCAGCACCTGCTTTTTTAGATGAAAAGCAGGTAAAGTTCAGTTATCTTTTATCCGGCAGTGGTACAAAAGAATGGAGCGATACTTCGGTTGTGTCCGACATCAACCTGCTTAATCTTTCGCCGGGAAAGTATACCCTGCAGGCGAAAGCTTTTTTTCTTTCTACAGCATATGCTTCAAGCCAAATCGAGTTTTCTTTTGTTATTCTTCCACCATGGTGGCAAACCTGGTGGTTCCGTATACTGATAGGATTATTTACGCTTGGATTGCTGGTACTGCTTATAAGAACGTACTACAACAGAAAATTAGAAAAACAAAAAAACCTGCTGGAAAAGCAACAGCTGGTTGAAAAAGAAAGAACAAGAATTGCCGCAGATATTCACGATGACCTGGGAGCAGGGCTTTCCACCATCCGTTTCCTCAGTGAAAAAGTAAAACGTAACTCTTTTAGCGATGTAACAAAAACCGATGCAGAAAAAATTGTAAACAATTCAAACGAACTGGTGCAAAAAATGAATGAACTCATCTGGGCAATGAATGAGAAAAATGATACGCTGGAGGATTTGCTGTTTTACACCCGTTCTTATGCAGCTGAATATGCCGAAGAAAATAACCTCCGGTTTAATATGGATCTGCCTGAATCGGTTCCTGAAATAATAATCAGCGGAGAAGTGAGAAGAAATGTTTTTTTAACTGTTAAGGAGGCGCTTCATAATATTGTAAAGCATGCGCAGGCAAAAAGTATATCTATAACTATCGGTATAAATAAAAATTTACTGATAATTTTAAAAGATGATGGAATTGGGTTTGCCGAAAATGCAAAAGGTGATGGCAATGGGTTAAGAAATATGCAAAAAAGAATACTGTCTGTTGGAGGCAGTTTGGAAGTAGTAAATAAAAATGGTGTGGAGGTGAAAATAGCTGTACCGCTATTTCAGCAACAGCGGGTATAACTTTTGTGCTATTGTTACCATATAGTAGTATGTTACATTTACATTATGCCACAAATTAAAATTTGTATTGTAGAAGATTTAAAAGAAGTAAGGGATGGAATGACCAGCCTGCTTACTTTAGATGAACGCTTTGAGGTACTGGCAACATTTGCTGATGCAGAAAAAGCAGCTGATGAATTGCCGGCCTGGCAACCCGATATTATCATTATGGATATAAACCTGCCGGGCATGAATGGTATTGAATGTATTAAAAAAGTAAAGCCACAATGTCCTGCCAGTCAGTTTATGATGTTTACTATTTACGAAGATGATGAAAAAGTATTTGAAGCATTAACTGCAGGGGCAAGTGGTTACCTGCTTAAAAAAACACCATTGGGTAAAATTACCGACTCTTTATTGGAATTGCATTCCGGGGGCTCCCCTATGAGTACACAAATTGCCCGTAAGGTAATCAGTCGTTTACAAAATGATAAACCCTCTGCAGAAATTAAAGTGCTTTCTGCAAGAGAGAATGAAGTATTACAATTGCTTGCCAAAGGTTTATTGTATAAAGAAATTGCCGATAAACTTCTTATTGCCACCGATACAGTGCGCCAGCACATTCACCGTATTTACGAAAAACTGCATGTGCAGAACCGTACCGAAGCCATTAATAAAGCTTACGGAAGAAATTAACCGTCTTAGCTGCTGCTATAACTTTTGTGCTATTGTTATCCTTACTGCACTACAATAGGTTTGTATACAAAGCAGAAATTAATTTAACCTCCTTATCATTAATTATCAACGCATGAAAAAATATACATTTTTTTGTTTGCTGCTGATTGCCTGCTGTAGTTTTGCCTATTCGCAAACCGTAGCCGTTAAAAAAGACAGTGCAAAAAGTAAAACCGTTAAAGCAAAAACGGCGCTTAAAGTAGAACCTCCCAAGGCTATTATTATACCCATCCCCGAATTTATTAACCAACCTTATTATTATGATCAGACTGATAATAAACTTATAAAGTTAGAAAACACCACAGCACAGCTTATTACTAAAAAGAAAACGCTGGGGTTAAAGGGAGCCAAACAATATTTCAGTATGAACGAGGCTTCATCCAAAATTCGGTTTACTGCAAAAGCACATATCAATTTTATTATAAAAACAAGTGGCGATGTAATTGACCTTACCTCTTACATTAAATTATACAGGTTTGTGTCTAACAACGAAAAACGTGAGGTAACCATTACATCCAAAGAAGGTGTATTAAGCGATAAGGAAGAAGAGAAAGGGAAATTTATAACGATGAGTGTAAAAACATTATCGAAGGATAATTACATGATTGAATTTTCGCAACCGCTGGAAGCAGGAGAGTATGGTTTTGTTTGGGTAAAAAATATGGAGTTGAAAGAATTTAATGTATTTGCTTTTGGTATCAATTGGAAGAACAGCGATTAAAGAGCAGCAATAAAAAAATTATGAAAACAATAATTCCCTTTGCTTTTCTTTTATTTGCTGTTCCGGCTTTAGCACAAAATAAAACTCTGGAAGATGCTGCTGCAGGGCCTGTTATAACTGCAGTCGGAAAACCCGTCGGCAATAAAACAGAAATCAAAATTAATAAAGACGGTAGCAGTTTAAGGTCATCAGATGGAGTAGTGGAGTTAATTATTCCTGAAGGGGCAGTACCTAAAAAAACAGTCATCAGCATACAACCCATTACCAACCTGATGCCCAATGGTAATGGAAAAGCCTATCGTTTTGAACCATCCGGCATTCAGTTTCAAAAACCAATGCAGCTTATTTTTCATTACGATGAGGAAGAAATAAAAGACAGCATGCAGTTACTGATGGGTATTGCTATGCAGAATGATAAAGGACAATGGCTTAGCCTTAAAAATTTTGAGCTGGATGTTACGGCAAAAACAATCAGCGGAACTATTAATCACTTTAGCGACTGGTCAAATTTTTCGGCAATTAAGTTATACCCGACCTATGCCAGGGTAAAAGTTAACAAAGAGCTGGATTTAACAATTGACCTCGTAGCAAGTGAAGAGGAAGAAGTGATGCAGCTTAACAATGATCCAATGCTTGCACCACTTAGAAGGCGAAATATATCATGGACATCAAGCTGGCGAGCAAATGAAATATTAAATGGTAACACTGTTGTTGGAACTATTACTCCCCAATCTAAAGTAAAGGCAACTTATAAAGCTCCGGCCAAAGTGCCAGAGCGAAATCCTGTGGCAGTTACAGCAGACTTAAGGGGGCTTAACTACACCACCAACGTAAGAGGACAGGCTATAACTTTTACTGATTTGAAATTAGTAAGCAACCTGCTTATTTATGATAATGCATATGAAGTAACAATGATAAGCGAAGTACAGGACCCTTCCGGAGTTTGTATGGGTGCTACAAATTATAAAGATACCGGCAGCTTTGTAGTATCACTAAACGGCAGAGAAGCAAGATTAATTGAAAGGGTGAATAGAAATACGGCTGCAGTTTTAAATTATTCCGGAGGAAAATGCTGGGGTTATACAAATTTAAAACCCGGTACTGGCAACATACATATTGCCGGATCCCCTGTTATAAAAGTAACTCCTCCCTCGGTACCCGGAAGAGGTGCATGGATTGAAATTAGTTTTAGCAGGACCCCGGCCATATTCCCATTGTTTCAGATTACCTGCAAGTGTGATGATGCTCCGGGTGGCCCTATCACCTCTACCAATGCCAAAGGTATTGTAATGATGGCAAGGTTTCTTGCAGCTCTACCTGAGTATATAAGGTTTGAAGCAAAAGAAGGTGAACAGGTTATTATTGAACACGGAAACCCCGGCGGGCTTATTTATACAAAATTTACGGTTAAGCAATTACGGGAAGAGTAGTGCTGTACAACTAACTTTTGTTCTATTGTGCGCTATCAAAAATAATTTAACCTTTAAAAAAATGATTATGAAAAAGATATTCTTTAGTATCATCCTCATTACTCCATACTTTGCACTTGCACAATTTGGCATAAAAGCAGGACTCAACTTTGCCAAAGTAAGCAACGCAGCATCCATTAACAGCAGCAATAAATCGGGCTTTAATGTTGGGTTATTTTTAGCACCTCTATCAAAAAAAATCCTTAGCTCCCGAACAGAATTAGTTTTCTCCCGCCAGGGTTATGATTATAAAACCAGCAGCAACACCGGTAATGTAAATCTTGATTATATACAGATGGGCCAGTTAGCATCGATAAATATTACCAAGTATGTTTCGCTGTTGTTTGGCGCACAAACCGCATATCTTATAAGTGCACAAGCAGATAGTACAAAAACCAGCGGTGGTTCATCAGGCTCTTACAATAATATAATGAATTTATACAACCGCATAGATTATGGGTATGCTTTAGGTGCCGAAGTGCACCCTGTATCGGGATTAGTTATTGGCGCAAGGTATAATGTAAGTTTAGCCAAAGTATATAAAGATATTCAAAGTTTTCAGCGGCCATCATTTAGCAGCGAAGATGCTAAAAATAATGTGGTGCAAATATTTGCAGGATGGCGGTTTGGTAAAACAGAAAGTAAAAAGAAGAAAGATAACAACTAACTATAAGCATCAAAATAATTTTTATGACAAAGCAATTCCTTTTTTTCGCAGCAGCTATATGTATTACCATAAACCTTAATGCCCAGATAGAGGTAGAAAAATATCCCATCCCCGAATACAGTAACGAAATAAACTTATTGAAAAAAAGCGACGATAGTCTTACTCTGCAGCGCCTTGAGAAAGGTAGTGCCAAAAAAGAAATGAAAGTAAAAATGATGGGTATGGGTGGTATGGATAATGGATACGAACTGGAAGGTGAGAAATCAACCGTTCGTTTAAGCAGTGGCAGCAATTTGGTATTTATTTATTATACCGGTGCAGTTGGCAGTACAGCGTCAAACCCTGTATCCGATTCACTGATGAAAGCCAATGGTATTGATATGTCTGCAATGTCAAACCCTATGTCAATGATGGAAGATCCTGCCAAAACCATAACACTATACAATACCCAATCTGCTAAAGGAAGCAGGAAGGTGATGTTACAATCAATGGGGTTAATGGGTAAATCGAAAAAAACAAGTACAGTGTACACTATCAGCGTAAAAAAAATTAAAGACAGTTATTATCAAATGATTGTTGATAAGGAATTACCGAAAGGGGAGTATGCATTTATTTTAATGTCGGGGGCAGCTATGGATGGCTCTTACCCGGTGTTTGCATTTGCTGTGGAATAATTCTGTTTTCTTTAACATTGTTTAAAATAATTTTTATGGAAATAGTTGCGTTAGGCATCAAAGCCTGGTAAAACTTCCATGAAATTTTTTATAAAACTTACTGCAACATTGCTGTTGCTGATTGCCAGTATATCTGCACTGGCATATTTTTTTTGGTATAAGCCAAAATTCAATACCAAAGTATCCAAAAAAATTTTTACTGTAAATAGTGATGCAGCTGCAAAAAAATTTGTGGCCCGGTTAAAGCTAAAAGCAGCAGAAATTAGTGAGTATGCAAAGGAACATGGCTGTAATAGTTCCTACTGTTTTATGGTAGATATGAAAATTGAATCCGGGAAAAAAAGGTTTTTCGTGTACAATTTAAAAACTGATTCAATTGAATTAGCTGGACTGGTAACGCATGGAAGTGGAAAGATCCAAAGTAACGAAATACAGTTTTCCAACACAGCTAATAGTTTATGTACATCATTGGGGAGATATAAAATCGGTAATGCTTATACAGGAAAATTTGGATTAGCCTTTAAGTTATATGGTCTTGATAATACGAATAGTAATGCCTTTAACCGGTTTGTGGTATTACATGCCCACCCCTGTGTGCCAAATGAAGAAACTGCCCCTTTTTCAATATGCGAAAGCTGGGGCTGCCCTACGGTAGCCCCGGCTTTTTTACAAGAATTAAAAACTTATATTGAAAAATCAGAAAGACCGGTTTTGCTTTCTATTTACTACTAATCGTTAATTAGTTCAGGTTCATAGGTATTTCAATTGCCAGCAATTCAGCGTCTTCAGTTGCAGTAACAGAAAAATTATCTGCTTCCGAAATACCTGCAGCATCTCTCTTGCTTAAATTAATGTCTCCCACTTTTACTGTTCCACTGATATTAACGAGGAAGACACCATTGCCTTCAAAAGCATTGATATAATCAATGGTTTTTCCAGCTTCCAGTTTTACCAGCGAAAATCTTGCATCCTGGTTTATCCATAAAGCTTTATCAGCTTCAATTGGCGAAACAACAGTTTGCCATTGATTTATTCTTTCAGTTACATCAAATGTTTTTTGATCGTAACGGGGCTTTATATTTCTTTCTTTTGGAAAAACCCAAACCTGGAACAGTGTTACCGGGTCTGTTGCAGATGCATTGGCTTCGGAATGTTGTACACCACTGCCTGCACTCATAATCTGTATATCCCCGGCTTTTATTATGCCCTGCCCGCCTGTGCTGTCTTTATGTTGCAACGCACCGGTAAATGGAATGGTAACAATTTCCATATTATCATGTGGGTGCGTAGGAAAAGCCCCGCCACCAGCAATAAAGTCGTCATTTAAAACCCGTAACAAACCAAAATGTACTTTCTCAGGGTTATGGTATTGGCTGAAACTGAAATAATAATTAGGTTTTAACCAACCATAGTCTGCAGCACCCCTGTCTGCTGCTTTGTATACTATTGTTTTCATTTTTAAATATTTAATGTTTAAACACCAAATTAAATGCCAGTTTAAAAACTGACAAAATTGCCTGTTTTGCCTTCGGCAAAAAGGCATTGCCACTGAGGCACTGAAAAAATCCGTGGCGATTTATGTAATCGCATCTGCAGAGCAGATAAAATATTTCGCCTCTAGCAAAAAATATTGCCACTGATTACACAGAAGCACAGAAAAATACAATATAGGTTCAGTGTTTCAGTGCCTCAGTGGCAATCTATCTGCGCAGCAGATTTAAATTAATTCCAGACGGTTGGGTTGTCGTTGGGTAAAAGCCCTACAATATCTTCTTCCCGGTTTTCATTCCATTCCACTATAAAATTGTTTTTGCCTTCTCCCACTAAAAGTGAAATATACTTCGCTTGTGTCATCTCCAGCATATTTAAGAACAAAAAGAGTGCATGTATTCGGTTTTCACATACTTCAAATATTTTTTCAAATGAAAGTGTTTTTTCCCTGCTGCAGATGTCAAGCATGTATTCCCTGCTACCTTCCATGGTGTAATTATATTGTACCACGGTATGTACCGGCTTGTTATTACGCTCCTGTAATTTTGCCACTACTCTTTCAAAAGCCTTCATTAATTTAAAAAGTGTAACGGCTTGTATTTCGGTTCCTTCGCCGGCTTCTTCTCCAATTATCGAAAGTTCCTTTTGCAGGTTACCTCTTTTTACCACCAGCATGCGTTGGGCTTCCATTTCGGCCATTTTTGCCGATGCTTCCTTAAATCTTTTATACTCCAGAATTTTATCTATTAGTTCCTGGCGGGGATCAATCTCATTTCCAAGGGCATCAATTTCTTTACGGGGCAGCAACATTTTTGCTTTAATGCGCATTAATGTGCTTATAAAAAGAATAAACTCACTGCTTAATTCAATATTCAGCTTTTCAGACGCATGGATGAATGCTAAAAAATCGTTGGTTATTTTTGTGATGGGGATATTATAAATATCAAGTTCATCCCTTTCTATAAAAAAAAGCAACAGGTCAAACGGACCTTCAAATTCATCTAGCTTTATCTGGTATGATGGTGCATTCACAATAACTGAATTATTACATTAAAAAAACCTCCCGGTTTAACCGGGAGGGGCAAAAATATCAATTAATACTTAAGATAAACACATAACTATTCCACAATTATTTACAGCTTTACCGTTAAACCAACACCCAAAATTTCCTTAAGCTGTGTTTTTTTAATTACATCGTCATCATACACTACATCAACACTTATTGTGGTTCCCAGCCATTTATTAAATTTCATGGTAAGCAGGTTAGTAAAAAATACGTCCACATTTTGAGGCTTCCTTTTATAATTGCTGAATAAATCAAGCCGGGTGGTATACGTAGCCCATTTTGCCAATGGAACATTATATTTTGCCGTAAGATAAGCACCCAGCTCATTATAGGTTTTCTGTAATGCCGGAACGCCAAATTTAGCCAGGGCATAAAAATCGGGGTCTTTTTTAAATACCCATCGGGTGGTTAAAGGAGAAAGAAACAACGAAAAGTGTTCATTTGGCCTGTAATCCATACCTAAAGAGAGTAATAATTTACCCGGTGCTAAGAAATTTGAAATTTTTGTATTGGTTATAGCACCATAGTCAAATCCTTCTAAAGCCTGGCTATTAAAATTTATTAATGCAGTAGCATACCATTTTTTTGAAACCTGGTAACCATATTTGCTTGTAATATCAATACGGTCGTCGGTTTTACGGAATTTGCTGTAACTGGTGGCATTCTGTATACCCAGGGCCAGGTCAAAATAATTATCCCAGGTATTTTTGCCTTTACGGTAATTAATGCCGTAATTAAAAATGCCGTTTATTCCCAGCGTATTTTGTTCACCACCACCAGCCCAGTTACTCAGGCTTCCCTGGTTAATGTTTATGATTAATGTGCCACCCTTTTTCCAGCCGTCTTTTTCGGCACTTTTTACTTCTTTACCTGCAGCATTTTGCAGGTCTTTTACTGTTGCATCTTGTGCAAGTACACTAACTGCGGTAACTGATATTGCAGTTACTAAAAAAATTTTTTTCATGATAATTGTTTTAATAAAAAAGCATTGCTGCCACTTAGACAAACAATGCTGATATAAGGTTGTATGAAAATTTATTTATTTCTTTAAAGAATCCCTTATTTCCATAAGCAGTGCATCTGTAGAAGATGGACCGGCAGGAGCTTCTGCGGCTTTAGCTTTTTTCATTTTATTGAGCGCTTTAATTACCATAAATACAACTATGGCTACAATCAAGAATTCAATAAATTGGGTAATAAATGCGCCATATTTTACTGTAACAGCCTCTGCTGCTTTTATGCCAGCAGCCTTATCTTCCGCAACAGCGTCCTTTAGTGTTATAGCTAATTTACTAAAGTCAACCCCTCCGGTTAACATACCAATTGCCGGCATAACCATACCATCAATAAAAGCAGATACTACTTTGCCAACAGCAGCACCCATAACAACACCTACAGCCAAATCAACAAAATTGCCTGTAGCTGCAAACTCTTTAAATTCTTTAATAAATCCCATGTTTGTAAATTTTAAATGGTTTAAAAAATGATAAATTAATTTATCATAAGAAGAGGTTAGGGGTTAAAAGTATAATTTACTACACATAAATTCAAAATTTTTTAATAAAAACTTTAATAACTGCGGGAAATACTGAATAAAAATATCTTTTTAAGCTATCTCATTTAAAATCTACAACTTTGCTCCTTAAATTTTTAGCCGTGGGTAAAGGGTTTTTAAACTGGTTCATCTTTATAGTTCTTTCTGTAATATGGGGCAGCAGTTTTGTTTTAATGAAAGAAGGGTTACTGCATTTATCTGCTTACCAGGTAGCATCCCTGCGTATTGTTTTCTCGGGTATTGTTTTATTACCAACTGCATTAAAACATTATCGTACTATACCAAAAGCCAAAATAGGCATCATTTTCCTTTCGGGTTTGCTAGGCAGCCTGTTACCGGCTTACCTGTTTTGTATTGCCGAAGAAGGTATTGACAGTGCTTTGGCCGGAACCCTTAACTCACTTACGCCCATTTTTGTAATTATAACAGGCGCATTATTTTTTAAATCAAAAACAACCACAAACAAGGTATTAGGTATTTTTATTTCATTTACGGGCAGCATCTTATTATTACTCAGCAAAGGGCATATGCAGGAAAACCAAAACCTTTTGTATATAAGTTATGTGGTACTGGCCACCGCTTTTTATGGCATTAATGTAAATATGGTACATCGCCATTTAAGCCAGATAGGCTCTTTAAAAATTGCAGCATTGGCGCTTACTTTAAATGCAATTCCGGCAGCAATAGTTTTAATGGCTACCGGTTATTTTAATTTATCTTTTAGTGATAGAGGTGTACTATTATCAACAGGTGCAGCAGCATTGCTTGGTATTTTTGGTACGGCTGTGGCTTCTGTAATTTTTTATATGCTGGTAAAACGTGCCGGGGCAATTTTTGCATCGATGGTTACGTACGGCATACCAGTTGTTGCCATTATTTGGGGTGTTATTTATAAAGAAGAAGTTGGTTGGAAACAAGTGCTCTGCTTAATACTTATTTTAGCAGGTGTATATGTTGCTAACAGAAAGGGCAAAGAATAAAAAACTATACAGCCATTATTTCTTTTTCTTTAGCCGCTAAATGTTTTTCTATAAGCGAAATAAATTTATCAGTTACATCCTGCACATCTTTTTCAGCATCTTTACAGGCATCTTCACTCAGGCCATCTTTTTGTAATTTTTTTATGGCTTCAATACTATCTCTGCGGATATTGCGAACTGCAACTTTAGCATGTTCACCTTCGCCATTACAACGCTTTACCAGCTCTTTTCTTCTTTCTTCAGTTAGTGGAGGTAAATACAAGCGGATAACGGTACCATCATTTTGTGGGTTAATACCAATATTAGCCATAATGATGGCTCTTTCAATTGGCTGCAGCATATTTTTTTCCCATGGTTGTACCGAAATTGTACGGGCATCCAGCACAGAAACATTGGCTACCTGGTTAATGGGAGTTGGATTGCCATAATAGTCTGCAACAATACCATCCAGCATATTGGGATTTGCTTTTCCGGCACGTATTTTAACCAATTCTGCTTCAAGATGGTTAAGAGCCTTGGTCATTATGGATTCCGTATCGCTGTGTATTTTATCCAATCCTTCTGGCATAATTGAAAATATTAAGTGGATGCAAAGCTATATAAAAGTACCGTAATTTGTATATCACGGAAGTAGTTACTCAATAAAATTAATGGTAAACTTATTCGGCTTCAACACTTTCCGGAGCTAAAGAAAGGATTTTATGAGACTTAATTATTGAAGTACCTGGAATACTGGTATTGCTCTTGTTTTTTGCAATTGCCCTGTTTTTGGGTCTGCTGTAATAAATAGCGCCAATAAAAATAAATGCCGATACCAGTAAAATCCCTAATAGTGTTGTAGTTCCCAGGTGGCGTAAAAAATAAGCCAGTGCAATAAATACAATATTTGCAGCCACACAAGTAAAGGTTACCATGCGGTGGTTAAGGCCAAGATCAAGTAAAAAATGATGAACATGCGTTCTGTCGGGGCTAAATGGAGATCGCCTGTCTAAAATGCGTAAAGCAAATACACGTAAAGTGTCAAAAAGTGGGATCATTAAAATTGCAAATCCAATTGCTGGAGAAGCCTCAAGGCCAAATGCAGCAACAGGGTTTCCGGCAATATTAATGAACTTAATAACCAATATTGAATTTATCAGGCCTAACAGTAGAGAACCTGTATCACCCATAAATATTTTTGCCGGCGAAAAATTATAAATTAAAAACGCAATGATGCTGCCTGCAAGTGCAAAAGCCATAACAGCATAAGCCAGCTGCCCGGCAATAAAAAAGTAAGTTCCAAAAACAAGCGTGGTTAATACCCCTAAACTTCCAGCCAGTCCATCAACACCATCAATAAGGTTAAAAGAATTAGTAATGACAATTATAGTAAATATGGTAAGTACAATGCTTGCAATATGAGGTATTTCATAAATGCCTAAAAAACCATGCATATTATGCAACTGAACACCGCCAAATTTAATAATAATGCCTGCGGCAATTAACTGGCCAATAAATTTTTTACTTGCAGATAGAATAAGAATATCGTCTTTAAGACCTAAGAAGAAAATTACTGTGGCAGCAGCAGCAAAATATTGAAGCTCTGAAGCAATGCCTGCAGGAACCCCCATTAAAGTGGCTATAATAAAACCGGCAAAAATACCTATACCGCCTAAAGTAGGGATAACAGCTTTGTGTACTTTGCGCTCATCAGGTTCATCAAACAGTTTTTTGTCTTTAGCAACCTGAATAATGATAGGTATGGCAAAAAAAGTTATTAAAAATGCAAGTGCTGCACTAAGTAAAATATTATCCATTCAATTTAATTATTGGCAATCATTATGGTACAAAAATCTATTACACTGCAAAAGTATTAAATATGTTTTAAGTAAACCTAATATTTTATCTAATACTTATAACATTTTACTTAAGACCCTGCCTTTTGTGAATAAGTTGCCTGTTAAATTTATTTCGGGAGATTTGTTTAAAATTGGGTTTCCCGGGCTAATCAATCAAAATAACGCAGAAATTATAAACTTATTATTAACTATTTGATCCGGACGCCCTTTTTTTAATTGTTCTATCAATTGATTTAAAGTAGGTTTGCAGCGCATAAAAACAAAAATTGTTTTTCAGGCAATTTTTTTGCTATAAAAGAATAAAAAAAATATTATGAGTAATCTTACAGCAACAGCATCACAGATACGCAGAGATATTGTAAGGATGGTACATGGGGTGCAAAGCGGCCATCCCGGTGGATCTTTAGGTTGTGCCGAGTATTTTACGGCACTCTATTTTAGTGTAATGAAGCATAACCCGGCCTTTTCCATGGATGGCATTGGCGAAGACCTTTTCTTTTTAAGCAATGGTCATATCTCCCCTGTATTTTATAGTACATTGGCACGGAGCGGATATTTTCCGGTTAAAGAATTAGCCACTTTCAGAAAGCTGGATTCCCGTTTACAGGGCCATCCTACAACACATGAGCATTTGCCCGGTGTACGTATTGCAAGTGGTTCATTAGGGCAGGGCATGAGTGTTGCTATTGGAGCCGCATTGGCAAAAAAATTGAATAACGACGACAATATTGTGTTTTCTCTGCATGGTGATGGAGAACTGGATGAAGGCCAGAACTGGGAGGCCATTATGTTTGCAGCCCATAAAAATGTGGATAACCTTATTGCCACTATTGACTGGAATGGCCAGCAAATTGACGGCCCCACTAAGAAAATAATGGGTTTAGATAATTTAAGGGCAAAATTTGAAGCCTTTAACTGGCAGGTACTGGAAATGGAAGGTAATGATATGGATGCTGTAGTTGCCGGATTAAATAATGCCAAAACCTTTGTTGGCAAAGGAAAACCCATTGTTATTTTAATGAAAACAGCGATGGGAAAAGGTATTGATTTTATGGAAGGCAGCCACGAGTGGCATGGTATTGCGCCTAATGACGATCAATTACAAAAAGCCCTGGCGCAATTACCCGAAACCCTGGGAGATTATTAATCAGCTACTTTAGCTGAAAATTTTGCCTGCTGGCTTTATGTGCCGGAAACCAGGCAGCAATAAAAGCTATAAAACCGGCTGTTGTTGCTACCAGTATAAAATCGGCAGTTACCAGCTTTACCGGAAAATAATCTATCAAAAAAGAACCGCCGCCTATTTTAAGGAATTTGAATTTTATTTGCAGCAGGCAGATTATTACAGCCACGCAAATTCCGATTACAGCACCAATAGCACCAAGTAATAATCCCTCACTTAAAAATATTTTTTTTATAGTGGTTCGATGGGCACCCATACTTTGTAAAACACTAATGTCTTTTTGTTTTTCCAGCACCAGCATGGTTAATGCACTTATCATGGTAAATGCGGATACAATTAATATGAGTGTAAACACCGCATAAATGATCCATTTTTCCATTCTCATCGTATTGTACAAACTCATATTTTGCTGATAGAGTGTTTGCACCTTATAACTACTGCCTAACAATACAGCTAATTTTTCCTGTGCTTCTTTTATATCGCTTTTAGGCTTTAGTTTTAACTCCAGGGCACTGTATTCATTTGCTGCAAGCCCCATCTGCTGTTTTACAAAATCAATATTTGTTATGGCATATTTATTGTCAAAATCCTGCTGAATTGTAAACACACCGGTTGGAGCTGCATTCCCTTCGCTTAAAGATTGCAGTGGGTCGCTGCCGCCCCCGTTTTTTTTTGGCAAAATAACAGTGAGGTTATTACTGGGGAAAGCCGGGTTCATATTTACACCAACAGCATATTGTATTCCGGCACCTAATATTAAGCCCGGCTCATCAACAGTACCCGTGTTAAATTCACCTTTGCTTGTTTTGTCAGCCACCCCACATACAAGGCTGTAATTATTATCCACTCCTTTTAAATAAATAACTGTTTGAGCATTTTCGCCGTCATTGTTTTGCAACAGGGCTTTTTCTTCAGCTATTAAAGAAAAAGCCTGAACAAAAGGTTGTTGCTTTAGCTGCACTAATTGTTCTGCGGTAAGAAAAAATGTTTTTCCCTTTGCAGGCACAATTTTAATATCGGTGTAAAAAGAAGCGTATAACGATTTTACCAGGTCTTCAAATCCATTAAAAACACTTAACACCAATACCTGGCAGCAGGTTGCAAAAGCAATTACACCAACTGTTACCCATGCAATGATGTTGATGGCATTGGCACTTTTTTTTGCTTTAAAATATCTCCAGGCAAAGGTTAAATACATCTCGGTTTATCATTTGTGGTTTTTGGTTTGTTGTTAAGGGCAGCCTGCTGTTAAAAAACCACTAACTACAAACCACCAACCACAAACTCTTAATTATCCTTATCTTTTTTTATCTCTTTAAAAAGCTCTTCTATTTTATCTACATAATCCAGCGTATCGTCAATATAAAAAGTAAGTTTGGGCATACTGCGTAACTGCCGCCGGATTCTTTCGGTAAGTTCTTTTTTTATTTCCCAACTGCGTTCTTCAATTTTTTTTAATGCAGCTATGGGGTCTGCAACTTTAAAAAAACTCAGGTAAATACGGGCATCAAACAGGTCGGGAGTAATTTTTACAGATGAAATGGAGATCATTCCACCATCCATCATACTTATACCCATCCGCTGAAAAATATCATTCAGTTCCTTATTTAATAAACCGGCCACTTGTTTTTGTCTTTTACCTTCCAACATATCAAATTGGTTTTGTTCGATGTAAAATTAGTTACTTTGCTACGTTTTATCAGCTTTTATATTTACCACAGGCATGAAGAGTTTACTTACGATTTTTAAATACATCAAAAAATATCCACGACTGCTTATCAGCTATTTTGGATTTAATATACTGTCGGCCATTTTTGGCGTGCTATCATTAGGACTGCTAAGCCCGTTTTTAATGCTCATTTTTAAACAGGGCGATGCTTTTAAAGCCGTAACCGGTACCGGTTTTTTTAACGGCATTAACCCGGTTAATTATTTTAAAGAATGGCTGTACAAAGTAATAAATGAGCCGGGGGGCAATATAAAAGCCTTAATGGTGATTTGCCTGGTGGTATTTGTGGCCATTTTGCTGAAGAATCTTTTTGCTTATTTAAGCATGTATTTTTTAAACCCCATCCGCAACCGGATACTGAATGATATGCGGAGCAGCATGTATGCAAAAATACTGCAGCTGCCAATCGGTTATTTCAGCGAACAGCGCAAGGGTGATATCATGAGCAAACTTTCGAACGACCTTGGCGATGTGGAAGGCTCTACTGTAAGTGTACTGGAAAGTGTATTCAGGGAACCAATAACAATTATTTTGTTTTTTACCTACATGGTAATCCTTAGTCCGCAACTTACTTTATTTCTTGTAATTTTTTTACCGGTAGCCGGATTAATTTTAGGTAGAATTGGACGCTCTTTAAAAAAAGAAAACAAAAATGTTTTGCAGCAATTTGGAAAACTTTTTTCAACCATTGAAGAAACATTGGGCGGAATAAGAATTATCAAGGCATTTAATGCAGAGAAAAAGATACAGCGAAAGTTTGAACAGGAGAACGAAGCCATGTATCATTTAAAGAATAAAGCAAATCGCAGAAGAGATCTGGCTTCACCGGTTTCAGAAGCATTGGGTGTTACAGCTGTGTTATGTATTCTTTTGTATGGCGGAAGATTGGTTTTAAGCGGCGATCCTTCCTTTACATTAAACGCCGGCGACTTTCTGGCCTACATTGCCATTTTTACACAGTTGATTCAGCCATTGAAATCTCTTTCCAGTGCATCATACAATATTCAAAAAGGCGCAGCAAGTATTGAAAGAATAGAAAACCTCATCAACGAAAATGTAGGCATTAAAGAATTGCCCGATGCAAAAGAATTAAAAACTTTCTCCGATTCTATTGAACTGAAAAATGTAAGTTTCAGTTACGAGGATACGGTGATATTGAAGAACATTGATCTTACCATTAAAAAAGGAAAAACCGTTGCATTGGTGGGTAGTAGCGGTGCAGGTAAAAGCACACTGGCCGATCTTATTCCAAGATTTATTGATGCCGGAGAAGGTGAGGTTTTAATAGATGGGGTTAATATAAAAAATTACACGCTGCATTCTATCCGCAACCAGATGGGTATTGTAACACAGGAAGCCATTTTATTCAATGATACCATTGCCAATAATATTGCACTGGCAAAAGATAATGCTGCAAAAGACGAGATCATTAACGCTGCTACTATTGCCAATGCCGCCAACTTTATCAATTCAAAAGAAGAAGGTTACGAAACCAATATTGGCGACCGTGGTATGAAACTGAGTGGCGGCGAACGCCAGCGTATGACCATTGCCCGGGCAGTTTTAAAAAATCCACCGATATTAATTTTAGATGAAGCCACATCTGCCCTTGATACAGAAAGCGAAAGGCTGGTACAGGATGCCATAAATAATTTAATGAACAACCGAACTTCTATTGTTATTGCACATCGCCTCAGCACCATCCGCCATGCGGATGAGATCATTGTTTTACAAAAAGGAGAAATTGTGGAAAGAGGAACGCATGATAGCTTAATTACCCAAAATGGATTTTATAAACGGTTGGTGGATATGCAGGAGGTAAAATAAGGATCGGGTCTTTTTGTTTGCATTAAGCCACTTCATATAATTTACCAACGTACTGGAAAACTGTAACCTGTAACAAAACCATTTTTGAGTATTGGGAAGTATGGTAAACTCCACTATTGTATAACTCAATTTATAATGGTAACTTTTCTAAAAGTTTTGGTATGCAGGCTAAAAGAATAAAGCACTTTATCTTTTGTTGTTTTCTCTTTACAACAAACATTGTTTTTGCACAGGAACCAAAACTGGTACTACCTATTGGCCATACTAAATCAGTAAACTATGTACAATTCAGCCCCGATGGAAAAAAAATAGTTACTTTTTCAAACGATAAAACTGTTAAGATATGGGATGTTATTACCGGGTCGATACTGGCAGATTTAACAGGGCATACTAATTATATAACCGTTGGCAAGTTTAGCCCCGATGGGAAAAAAGTGGCAACAGCATCTGATGACAGCACTGCTAAAATATGGGATGCTGTTACCGGAAAATTATTGATTGATCTAAAAGGGCATAAAGGGTATATTAGTACTGTACAATTTAGCCCCGATGGAAAAAAAGTAGTAACAGCATCTGGTGACACTACTGTAAAGATCTGGGATGCAACAACCGGTAAATTATTATTAGATTTAAAAGAACATTTTGCACAGGTTAATAATGTACAATTTAGCCCCGACGGAACAAAAGTTGTTACAGCATCTGAAGACAAGGTAGCTATGATTTGGGATGCAGCAACCGGTAAATTACTCAAAGAATTAATAGGCCATAAAAGCCCGGTGCATTCTGCAATGTTTAGTCCCGATGGAACAAAAATTATTACAGCTTCTTATGACAGAACGGCCAAGGTATGGAATGCTGTAACCGGGATGCTTCTGTTTGATTTAAAAGGGCATACCGAAGATGTTAATGCTGCTGAATTTAGCCCTGACGGAAAAATGATTATTACTGCTTCTGCTGATAAAATAGGTAAAGTTTGGGATGCAGCAACCGGTAGGTTATTAGTTGATTTAAAAGGGCATACTGGAAATATTGTAGCTGCACAATTTAGCCCCGATAGTAAAAAAATTATTACTGCAGCATGGGATTTTACAGCAAAAGAATGGGATGCTGTTACTGGAAAATTATTAGATACTTTGGTGCATGATAATATTGTTAATTATGTACAATACAGCCCCGATGGAAAAAAAATTGTCACAGCCTCTTCAGACAGATCTGCTGTTATTTGGACAAGTGGGTCGAATAAACCACCAGTTGATTTGCTCGGCCATAGCAGTTATATAGGATCCATACAAATAAGCTCCGATGGAAACGAGATCATTACATCTTCTGAAGACGGCGTGGTACGAACCTGGGATGCTATTTCCGGCAACCTGCTTAATGCTTTAAGAGTACCTAAGGCGGCCTATGTTAATTATACTGCATACGGCCCTGTTGAAATCAGCGATTCAGGGTTTGCAAGCAGTATGTTTATTACAGCTTTATCAGATTCAACAGCAAAAATATGGGATAATAATACCGGTGAAATTTTAACAACATTAAAAGGCCATAAAGGAGATTTAACCTCAGCAAGGTTTAACGCAGCAGGAACAAAAGTGGTAACCGCTTCTTATGATAAAACGGCTAAAATATGGGGGCCTAATTCAAGTAAATGGCTGGTTGATTTAAGGGGGCATGCTGCTGAAGTTTTGTATGCAGAATTTAGCCCCGATGGTAAAAAAGTAGTTACAGCTTCAGCAGACGGAACAGCAAGAATATGGAGTACTCTTACCGGTAAAATGCTGGTGCAATTTAAACAAAACGATTACATAAATACTGCAGCATTCAGCCCCAATGGAAAAAACATAGTTACGGCATGCCACAACAGAATGGCTGTAATATGGGATGCTGTTACGGGCAAGCAGGTAATGCAGCTGAAAGGCCATACCGATTATGTACTATCTGCAACGTATAGCCCGGATGGGAAACAGATTCTTACCTCGTCTTGGGATAATACTTCTAAAATTTGGGATGCAGCCACCGGACAACTTTTATTTATATTAAAAGGTCACGAAGGCGATGTTACTGATGGAGAATTTACGCCAGATGGGAAAAGAGTTATTACCTCATCCAGCGATAACACCTGTAAAGTATGGAATGCCCAAACCGGCGAATTACTGTACACTTTTATGGCTATTGATTTTAATGATTATTTAATTGTTGATAAAGCCAACCATTACGATGGCAGCCAGGCAGCACTTAAACTATTATACTTTAATTACCAGGGCGAAGTAATAGAACTTAGCCAGCTGAAAGACCAGTTATGGATACCGGGCCTTGCCGAACGTATCAACAGAGGCGAAGAAATTCATGCAAAAACGCTTACAGAACTTAACGTATTTAATTTTACACCGCAGGTAGAAGATGTAAGCACCACCAGTGATGAGTACCGGTTTAATATAAGCCCACGCAAAGGCGGTATTGGCGAAACAGTGGTATTTGTAAATGGCATAGAAGCAAAACGTTACAAGGCCGGTGAGTTAAAAAATAATGCCGGGGTTTATGAACTTGTGATAAATAAAAATGACTTAAAAGATTTTTTTATTGCAGGAAAAGAAAACCCGGTAAGTGTAAAAGCCTATACAAATGATAACAGCATTGCCTCCCGTGGTGTAGTTATTAAGGTAGATAAAACCAAAGAAAATATTACGCCACCCAATTTATATGCAGTAATGATTGGTGTAAGCGATTATAAAGGCGATGAACTGGATTTAAAATACGCTGCAAAAGATGCCACAGATATTTCCGGTGCTATTGGCAGCACAGCAAAAAAATTATTAAATACAGATGATAAGGATCATGTGTTTATGTATAACCTTACCACCAATAAAGAGCGCTACCAGTTACCCGAAAAAAAAGCAATACAAAAATTACTGGAAGACATTGGTAAAAAAACAACAGCCAATGATGTACTGCTCATCTTTTTTGCAGGCCATGGTGTTATGGCAGGCGAAGCTGATAAAGAACAATTTTATTTTTTAACTGCCGATGCATCTACACTTTCTTCAACAGATGCAGTAAAGGAAGTAGGCATTAGTACCAGTGAACTTACTGACTGGATAAATCCTCAAAACATAAAAGCACAAAAGCGGATATTAATTTTTGATGCCTGCAACAGCGGCCAGGCTATTAAGGATTTTGTAAAACTGGGTAACGATAACCAGAATTTTGTGGCTGCACGTAATGATGATAAATCGCAGCAGGTAAAAGCTATTGATAAACTAAATGAAAAATCAGGCTTGTTTATTTTATCTGCATCTGCCAGCGATCAAAGCGCTTATGAAATGGGCAGGTACTCACAGGGATTATTAACTTATTCTTTATTAAAAGCCATTAAGCAGCAACCTGATATTTTAGAGGACGGAAAATATCTTGATATCAGCCGCTGGTTTAATGCAGCTGAAAAAACTGTTACCGAAATTTCTAAAGAAAGCGGCGCAAGACAGGACCCTCAGATTGTAACCAACACCAATTTTAATATTGGAATTGTTGACCAGGAAGTGATGTCGCAAATTGTATTGCCGCAGGAAAAACCATTATTTTCCGGCAGCAATTTTCAAAATGCAGCCGAAGAAATTGCAGCAGATGATTTGGGGTTGAATAAACTCATAGACCAGCAGTTGAATGAATTATCTGCCAGGGGAGCAAATGCAGCTATTACCTATGTTGCAGGTTCGGCTTCGCCAGATGCATATACTTTAAGCGGCCGGTACACTGTTACAGGCAACAACATCAGTATTAAAATATTTATTCGCCAAAAAAATGAAGTAAAACAAAAAATTGATTTGGCTGGTACAAAAGATAACCTGAAAGAACTGGCGGTATTAATTGCAAGCAAAACTGAAGCATGGGCTTCGGGTAAAAAATAAAAGACCCAATTTTTTAAATGATAGCAAAAAAAATATTTTATTTTTTTGTGTTGTTATTGCTGCTATGCAATAACGAAGTTGTAGCACAGCAGCTAAAATTGGGGTTGCCATTAGGGCATACTAAACAGGTAACATCTGCAGCAATAAGCCCTGATGGAAAAAATGTAATTACAGTATCTGCTGATGGAACAGCAAAACTTTGGGAGGCCGGCTCTGGAAAATTACTCCATGATTTTAAACCCGGTGGCGATGCTTCTATAGTTAATATTACTGCTGCTCATTTTAGCCCCGATGGAAATAATATTATTCTTAGTTATGAAAATTCATACCGGCGGATAGTAGCAACTTATTCGGGTGTAGACTTATGGGATGAGGAATATTCTTCCTTAGGAGACATTTCAGGTAATAATATGCAACATATTTTTAGCCCTGATGGGAAAAAAATTATTTCTTCTGATAGTGAAAATGTTGCAACGGTATATACTACGGGGCCTGAAAAAAGGGCTGTATTGGCATTAAAAAATTATAGAGGTACAATTTCATCAGCAGCATATACTCCGGATGGAAAAAAAATTGTGACCATTTTCTACATCATAGTCAATAGCAAGAACAAAGAAGTGCCGGATACGGGAAGCACCGGGTCAATTTTTTACAAGTATTATATAAAAATATTTGACGCCTTAAGTGGAAAACCGTTGACTGCTGATAGAAAACTGGAAGCAGATATGCTAAGGCCAGAGATTTTTTTTAGCACGGATAGTAAAAAAATATTATTTGCTACAGATAATAGTGCAATAATTTTTGATGTTGCTACAGGTAAACAAATTTCTGCATTGGCGTTGGATACTGAAACGGAGTATAAAAAATATTTCAGGTTTAGCCCCGGTGGTAAATGGATAATTGCCTTTTCGGGATCTCAATATATCGACTCGATGGAGCATCCATCATTAGAGTATGCCAATACACTTACAGTATGGGATGCACAAACCGGAAAAAAGGTTTTAAAAAAAGAAAATATTGTAGTGTTCAATAATGCACCCTCTTTTAGTAGCGATGGAAAAAAAATTATTGTGCCGTGCGGCGATAATACTATAAAAACACTGGAAGTATCAACCGGAAAAATGCTATCTGAAATTAAAGGTTTTAAAAATATTGTAAGTACAGCCCGGCTTAGCGCCGATGGAAAAAAAATAGTAACCGCTTCGTATGATAGTTCAGTTAAAATATATAATGCAGTTACTGGAAAACTAATTACAGATTTGAGTGGGCATGCTGGTCCGGTGTATGATGCTTTTTTTAGTGGGGATGGAAAAAAGATCATTTCAGTTTCAGATGACCAGACTGCAAGAATATGGGATGGAGAATCGGGCAGGGTAATAAGTGAATTAAAAGGACGTACTATTAACTTTGCCAAAGCCGGGTACAGTGCAGATGGCAAGTACCTGGTAACATCAACTGCTAGTAGTGAATATGGCTGGAGTACTCAAACTGGCAGATTGGTATACCTACTTCCTGCTGTAACAGACAGTATGGATATGAATAAGTACCCCATGTATTCTCTTGAACATTACAGCCCCGACAGCACACTGCGGCTTATCTGGGCTGTAGATATTATTAATTTAGACAGTGTTAATTCCGGCAGTGCCTTCAATTTCTGGAGTAAAGAAAAAGAGGTATATAATGATATTCAGTTTAGCCCCGATAGTAAAAAACTTTTAGCCACTACAAAAAATAATACTATAAAATTAATTGATATTGCAACCCAGCAATTGTTATATACATTTATTGTGCTGGACAGTACAGATAATATTGTATTAACCAATACAGGTTATTATAAAAGCACACCCAACGCAGCTAAACTGCTGCATTACGTTACTAAAGATTTAAAAATAATTTCTTTTGCTCAACTGGATGTAAAATATAACCGGCCAGATATAGTATTAAAAGCAATGGGTAGTACAGATACTGCTTTGATAGAGTCATATCATAAAGCATATGAAAAAAGAATTAGAAAACTTGGTATTGACACGACTTCATTTCGTGATGGTTACAGTGTGCCCGAAGCAGATTTTGCAAACAGGAATATGATTGAATACGGACAAAAAACGGGAAAGCTTTTAATTCATGTAAAAGGTATGGACAGTACATTTAAATTAGACCGGTTTAACTGCTGGATAAATGAAGTGCCTTTATTTGGTTTAAAGGGTGTTAGCATAAATAAACGAAACAATAATAAATTAGATACCAGTTTTACAGTTAATTTGTCTGTTGGAGAAAACAAAATTGAAACTTCCATTACAAACGTTAACGGAACAGAAAGCTATCGCAAACCATTATTGGTAAAGTATATCCATGATAAAACGCAATTACCTAAAACTTACTTCATTGGCATTGGTATTAATAATTTTGCCGACAGCAGTAATAATTTAAAATGGTGTGTGCAGGATATAAGAGATCTTACCAAAACCATGCAAGCCAGGTACGCTAATCAGTTTATTATACTCGATACAATTTTTAATGAACGTGTTACCTATTCCAATATTAAATTACTCAAACAAAAATTATTACAAACAGGTATCAATGATAAAGTCATTATATCATACTCCGGTCATGGATTATTATCCAAAGCGTATGATTATTATCTGTCATCATACAATGTAAATTTTGAAAAACCTGAAGAAGGCGGCATCCCTTACGATGAGTTTGAAAATTTGTTAGACTCCATTCCTGCAAGAGAAAGACTTTTATTATTAGATGCCTGCCACAGCGGCGAAGTGGATAAGGAAGAGATGCAGAAGATAACAATGGCTGCACCCGAGCTTAATAATAATAACGTTACAGCCGATACCGCAATAAGAGGAGGAAGGGTAAAGTATATCAATAAAGATTCGGCAAAGCTTGGCCTGGTAAATAGTTTTGAACTGATGCAATCTTTATTTGTAAATGTTGGTAAAGGAACAGGAGCCATCATTATATCAGCATCGGGTGGTGTGCAGTTTGCACAGGAACGGAGTGAGCTTGGCCATGGCGTATTTACTTACAGTATTATTGAAGCAATGAATAAATACCCCAATATTAAAGTATCGGAACTGAAAAAATATATCGGCGACAGGGTGCTGCAACTTACTAATGGTTTGCAAAAACCCACCACACGTAATGAGACTATTGCAGTAGATTGGAATGTGTGGTAAAAAATTGCATTTCTAAATTTAATATGGTATCTATACAAAAAAATTTGTTTTTCCTTTGCCATTAATCTTATTGAAGAAGTAATTATGAAAAAATTCCTGGTACTGCTTACAGTAATTATTTGTTATGGATCTTACTCCGGTGCACAAACCAAGCATGCATTAATTGTTGCCATTGGCAAGTATCCCGAAGAAAGTAATTTTAAACAGATCAGCTCGGGTAATGATGTGCCGCTGATAAAAAATGCTTTGCTTAAACAGGATTTTAAAGAAAGCGATATCAATATTTTAAAAGATGAACAGGCTACAAAGGTTGCTATTGTAAAAGCGATAGATGCTTTAATTGAAAGCTCGAAAGCAGGAGATATTGTGGTCATTCATTTTTCATCGCATGGCGAACAGATCGAAGATGATAATGAAGACGAAACTGACGGATTGGACGAATGTATTGTTCCGTTTGATGCGGTATTTTCTCATAACGAAGCGGAGTTTAAAAAACTGGCACCGGCATTTTTCAGAGATGATGAGTTTGGCGATAAAGTTATTTTGTTGCGGAATAAATTAGGCAAGAGCGGCGATTTGTTGGTTATTCTTGATGCCTGTCACTCTGCAAGTGGAACAAGGGGCGGTACAGAAAAAGTAAGGGGAAATCAAAGCCCCATGGTAAGCAAAAATTTTGATAGGAATAAACTAAATGGAAAAGACAATAGCGGTGTATTTAAGGAAAACACAAAAGTGAGATTAAAAAATGATGCTGCAACTTATGTAATTATTTCCGGAGCACAGGCACAGGAATTAAATTCGGAATGCAGGGATGATCGTGGCATTCCCGTAGGGTCATTATCGTATGCATTAAGCAAAACATTGTCAACCATGGATGGCAATGTAACCTACCGTAATTTATTTGCACAGGTAGAAGATGTGATGAGGGGCAAGGCACCGAAGCAAAAACCTGCGATAGAAGGCGATGGACTCGACAGGGAATTGTTTGGAGGAAACTATAAACGCCAGCAACCATATTTTGAAGTGAACCTGGAAAAAAGCAGTAACGATACTATTACATTAAACGGAGGTGCGGTATCGGGTGTTGCTGTTGGCTCGGTGATCAATTTTTTCCCCGGAGGCACTGATGACCCTGCAGGAAAAACGCCGATACAAAAAGGAACTGTTATTAAAGCAGACAACTTTGAGTCGGTAGTGAAATTAGATACCAAAAACGATGAGCTGTTAAAAAAGAAACCATGGGCATTTGTTAGTGAAATGAGTTACGGAAAAAATAAAATTATTTTAAGTGTTGATTCGCTTGCAAATGAAATACAGCAAAAGGTAAAAGATGGATTAAAAGATTTAAAACTGGTAGAGGTTAACGCCAAAAGCGATTTGTATCTTGGCAAACCACCGGTTGGTGATGGCCTGGCATTGATGTTTCCGGGAACAGGTACTGTGTTTACAGACGGCCTTGATGTCAATAATCCTGTTGGTATTGCTGATGCGTTAAAACGCTTTGACCGTTACCGCTATTTACGCAACCTTAGTTTTACAGATAAAAGTTTATCTGCAAAAATTGATTTGATTTACCTGGATGAAAAAGGAGCGATAGACAGCAACAAAATAAAAGAGCGTACAAAATTTGGCCGACTGGAAGTAAAAGAAGATGATGTTTTGTATTTAAGGATCATCAATACCGGCACCAAAGATTTTTATATTAATATTGTTGATATACAACCCGATGGAAAGATTAACCCAATTGTGCCCAATAAAAAAGAAGGGGTATTTGTTGATGCCTGTAAAGTAGCTGCTGGTAAAAATGCCGGCAACCTGGAAACAATGCAGATAATAATCGGCCCGCCTTATGGCGAAGAAACATTTAAAGTATTTCTTTCTGCTACCATCCTCGACCTTGAAGAAATACTAACCACCAATACCGATACCAACAACAAAACCCGTGGTGTATTAAATAACCTGGCTACCATATTTAAAGAGTCGGATAGTAATGCATTAGGTACCCGTGGTGGAAAAGTAAAGGTTGACCAAAACGGAACTATTTTCAGTTTGAATTTTTCGATACTGCCGAAGTGAGATTAAGTAGTATTAAAAAACTGGTAGCAGGATTCGTGTTCGGTCAGCCCGATATGCCGCTGATAATTGTACTGCCGATGAGTCTTTATTCGTCGCTCCGCTGACGCAAAACCCATGTAAGCTGCCGTAAAAGGTCAATTTGTAATTTTGAAATTATTAATTTTGTAGCCTTCTACTTGTCGCTCTAATTCTATTGTTGCGTCAATAATTTCATTTGTAGATTTTATTTTGCTTGCCGTCACCAACACGACTTTGTCGCTTTTGTAAGTTATTGTTCTAATTTTTATTATCATACTTTGTTTCATATGAAAATTTGAAGGATCTCCGTCTTTAAAAATCATTGTCGAGTCATCTAATGTTGTCGGCAAGTTCAAGTTTTTAATTTGAAGAAAACTGTCTACGCCTTGCTTATTTAAGGTGTCAATGCTACTCAAGTCGAGAACATAATTCACGGTATTAATTGACGGCTTTATGTTTGTCATTGTGTCAACACATTGCTTTAGTAACTTAAATGCAACAGTACTTGTGTTGTTGTAGTTTTTAGTATAGTCGGTCTTTGCCTTGCAACTAAAAAGCAAAATAAGTGTCCCAATTAAGCAAAGTCGAAAAGTTATTGTCATGTATGGTGTCGCTATTTATGGCAGCTTACAACTGGATTTGTCTAATCACAAGCATCCTATTCTGTTATTTGCAAATTATGAAAAGCAATGGGAAGTGTAATATCATTTAACTCTTTTGTTTTTTCTTTCTTGCCATACCAGCACCCAGTATTACCAGCATTAAAACACCAAAACCAATGCGCCAGTATATACGTGTGGTGGTTTTCTTTTCCTGTTCCCGCCTTTGAGCCATAAATGCATCAAGGTTCCGGGCATTTTGTTTGCTGAATTCCTCCATGTTTAAAGAATCTCTCACCCTCGTGTTGTCTTCAATAACATTATTAAATTTTGCAGTGGTGCTTTCCAATTTTGCTGCATTGTTACGCATTTCCTGTAATTGCTTATCGGTAAGCTGTGCATGGGCAACGGATGCACCCAACAATAAAATGACCAATAAATATTTCATGATTTTTTTCTGTAAAGAAAGATGAAAAACAGTGATGCCAGAATACCGTTAAGAAGGTATTTTAATCCACCGGCCTTCTTCCACACTTTTAAAAACCGCATCAATTACTGTCATATTATTTACCGCATCCTGTAAAGGTGTAGGTGTATCAGTACCGTTAATAATTGCCTGGCTGAATAAATTGCCCTGCAGGGTATATTGATCTACTGTATCAAAAATAATTTCTTCTGTAGAATTTTTTTTGTGCAGCCACATACGTGTGGATGCATCAGGCGGTGCGTTGAATGGAATTTCAATTTCTATTCTTGCAGTGGTGCCTAAAATATTTACCCGCTGGTAAGGCGCCAGTTGTGTAGAGCAGGTAAAAGTAGATGTGCCTGCAGAAAAATTTAAAATACCCGATGCATAACTGTCGGTATGCATCACAGGGTCAAATTCAATATTGGCAAAAACACTTTCGGGCTCTTTACTAAAAATAAAACGGGATAAGGAAATGCAGTAGCAACCAATATCCATTAATCCGCCACCACCAATTGCTTTATTATTGCGGATATTATTGGGGTCGGTATTGTAGTAAGAAAAAAAGGATTGAATGGTTTTTAATTCGCCAACAGCGCCTTCATCAACCAGTTTTTTTGCCTGTATCCATTGCGGATGAAAACGGTACATAAAAGCTTCCATCACTTTTAAATGGGGCTTTTGTTTTGCAGCTTCAAATAATTCTTTTGCCTGTGCGGCCGACAGTGCAATGGGTTTTTCGCATAACACATGCTTGTTGGCAGCAATGGCTTTTATTGCCCATGGTACATGCAGGTGATTGGGTAAAGGAATATAAACGGCATCTATTTCAGTATCATTTAATAGTGCTTCGTAACTGCCATAAGCTTTACTGATGTGTAGTTGTGCAGCCAGAGTTTTTGCCTGCTCAATATTTCTCGATGCAATGGCCACCACCTCACAAAATTCAGCCTGTTGCATGGAGGGTATTACTTTTTCCCTTGCAATTTTTGCAGTGCTTAATATTCCCCAGCGGATTTTTTTCATGTGTACAAAATAGCGAATTGTACCAAAACAAAAAAGGAGAACGATTACTCATTCTCCTTTACTTTATAATTTATTACTTAAAACTTTCTACTTACCTCCACCCATCTTAGCCTCAATACTTAAGGTAGCATGTGGTACTGCACGTAAACGGGCTTTATCAATCAGCTTTCCGGTAATGCGGCAAATACCGTAAGTTTTATTTTCAATACGCATCAATGCTTTTTCCAGGTGATCAATAAAAGTGATCTGGCGGCTGGCCATCTGGCTCAGTTGTTCTCTTTCCATACTCATGCTGCCATCTTCCATGGTCATGTAACGGGCATCATCATTATCGCCACCCATTTCGTCTTTACGGGTAATTAAACCCTGTAAATAACCCAGTTCTTTTTTGGCCGATTCCAGCTTGCGCTGAATCAGATCTCTGAATTCGGCAAGGTCCGTGTCATTATATCTAACAAGCGGAGCACCGGGGTCGTGGGCCGGCTGGTCCAATACAGATTTTGTAAAATCAGGCTGATATTTACGGGTGGTTTTGGTATTTATTTTTGGAATAACCACAGGTTTTGGTGGCGCCACTTTAATATCTTTTGCTTTTACAGGAGCTATCGATTTTACAGGTGCTGCAACTTTTACGGGGACGGGTTTTACTTCCACTTTCTTTACTTCAACTTTTTTTGCCATAGGTTTTGGTACCGGTTTTTTTACAGTTTCCGGTTTCTTTGGTACTGATTTTATTATTTTTTTAGCAGGTGCTGCCTTTTTAGGCGCTGGTTTAACTGCTTTAGCTGGCTTTTTTGCTACAGGCTTGGCCACTTTTTTGGGAGCCACCTTTTTAACAGGCGCTGATTTTTTAGCAGGTGCTGCTTTTTTTACTACTTTTTTAGGAGCAGGTTTAGCTGCCTTTACCGGTTTTTTAGCGGCAGGTTTGGCTGCTTTTTTAGCAGCTGGTTTAACCACTTTCTTTTTTGTAGCCATACTACACTAATTTTTTAGTACGTTCACTTTTAATATGACATTATTCACTTCGACCTCGATACCGTCGTTTAAAACCGGCGCAAAAGCAAGCGAATCTGCCAGAATTTCGGCGCAAATATAGGTTTTATATTGCATTAAAGAAGCTTGCAGGTCTGCATTTTCCAATACTTTTACACTTATCCTGTCCGTTAACTCAAAAGCACTGTCTTTACGTATGTTTTGAATACGGTTTACAAATTCCCTGGCATCACCTTCCTTTTTCAATTCATCTGTAATGGTAATATCGAGTGCCACAGTTAAAGAGCCTTTGTTGGCAATTTCAAAACCCGGTATCTCATCGGTTGAAATTTCCAGGTCTTCCGACTCTATATAAATAGGTGTTTCTCCGGTTGCTTCATAATCTGTGTTTAATAAATAGGGGCCTTCCTGTACTTTATCAATTGCCGTATTATCAAACTTTGCAATTTCATCGGCTGCCCATTTCATTTTTTGCCCCAGTTTTTTGCCCAGAGTTTTAAAATTAGCCTTAGCTTTTTTTCGGATGAAATCATTATCTGCTGCCAGCAATTCTATTTCTTTGATATTGGTTTCGGCCTTTATAATGTCTGCCACCAGCTGAATTCTTTCCGGCATGTCTTTATCAATTGCCGGGATACTTACTTTTTGTAATGGCTGGCGCACTTTTATATTTACTTTTTTACGCAGCGATAATATTAAGGATGAAGCATCCTGTGCCAGTTGCATTCTTTTTTCCAGGTCTGCATTAATCACTGCATCTTTCGCTTTTGGAAAAAGTACATGGTGTACCGATTCATTCTGATAACGGCCGCTCACTTCATTCAGGTTGTTGAATAACCAGTCTGCAAAGAAAGGAGCAATTGGGGCTATTAATAATGACAGGGTTTCTAGACACTCGTACAGGGTTTGATAAGCACAGATCTTATCCTGTTCATACTCACCTTTCCAAAACCGGCGGCGGCAAAGGCGTACGTACCAGTTGCTTAAATGGGCATCAACAAAATCTTCAATGGCACGTCCGGCCTGTGTGGGCTCGTAATCGTCCATACTTTGCTGCACCGCTTTTATTAATGTGTTAAGGGAAGATAATATCCATTGGTCTATCTCAGGCCTTTCTTTTACAGGAATGTATGCTTCTTTAAAAGCAAAGCCATCTACATTGGCATACAATGCAAAGAATTGGTAGGTATTATATAATGTACCAAAAAATTTACGCTGTACTTCCTGTATACCGCCGATATCAAATTTTAAACTGTCCCACGGACTTGCGTTGGTAATTAAGTACCAGCGTGTGGCATCTGCACCATATTTATTAATGGTTTCAAAAGGGTCAACAACGTTTCCTAAGCGTTTGCTCATTTTGTTACCGTTCTTATCTAAAACCAAACCATTACTCACCACTGTTTTATACGCAACAGAATCGAACAATAAAACGCCCAGTGCATGTAAAGTGTAAAACCATCCTCTTGTCTGGTCAACACCTTCGGCAATAAAATCAGCGGGGAAGGATTGTTCAAATGCTTCTTTATTTTCAAAAGGAAAATGTTGCTGGGCATAAGGCATGGCACCACTGTCGAACCACACATCAATCAGGTCGGGCACACGTTTCATTGGTTTGCCTCCGGCAGATACCAAAACGATATCATCTACATAGGGTTTATGCAGATCTAATATGCCTTCGTGTAAATAATGTTTGTTGGTTTCGCCGCCTAATACTTCTGCAGCTTTTCTTATTTCGGCATTCAGTTCTTCAATACTGCCAATACATTTCTGTTCGGGGTTTTCTTCATCATCAGTTTTCCAGATGGGTAAAGGTGTTCCCCAAAAACGGCTGCGGCTCAGGTTCCAGTCCACCATATTCTCTAACCAATTACCAAAGCGACCTGTGCCGGTGGCAGCAGGTTTCCAGTTGATGGTTTTATTCAGTTCCACCATGCGCTCTTTTACAGCTGTGGTTTTAATGAACCATGCATCAAGCGGATAATAAATGATGGGTTTATCGGTACGCCAGCAATGTGGATAGTTATGTTCGTATTTTTCTACTTTAAAAGCCCGGTTTTCTAATTTTAATTTTACAGCAATGTCAACATTTACATCTACATAATCCTTCTCGTCTTTATAATTCTTTACATAACGGCCGCTGAATTCGCCTACACCATCTACAAATTTCCCCTGTTTATCAACCAGGGTTAAAATGCCCAGGTTATTTTTCTTACCTACCCTAAAATCATCTGCACCAAAAGCAGGAGCAGTGTGTACAATACCGGTACCATCTTCGGTGGTAACAAAATCGCCGATAATAATTCTAAAAGGTTCTGCTCCTGGGGTGATTTCCTGTACTTTTTCCAGTGTATTTGCTTCGGAGGGTAGGAGTTGTTCGTATTCGCAGCCTTCGATTTCTGAGCCTTTGAATTCTGCCAATATTTTCAACTTCGATATTTTCTTAGTGTCAGAGTGGCTAACTAAATTAAATCCGGTTTTTATAGAATTGATATCGATACCAGTTATTTCGAAGTATTTGTTCAATAATTGTTTGGCAAGAATAACATTAACAGGAACGTGCAAGTATGGATTGTAAGTTTCTACAAGGACGTAATCGATATTCGGGCCAACCGTTAAACCAAGATTAGAGGGGAGTGTCCATGGTGTTGTAGTCCATGCTAAGAAAAAGGTGTCCGAAGTCTGGGATTTGGGGTCGAGCATCTGTTTGAGGTCTGACATCTGTGTGAAGTCAACCTGCCCTTCGGCCTCAATTGCTTTAAATAAAAACTCTGATTTAGTATCTCTCACTACTTTGAACATAGCAACAGCAGAAGTATCCTTCACATCCTTATAAGTACCCGGCTGGTTTAATTCATGACTACTTAAACCTGTACCAGCAGCAGGCGAATAAGGTTGTATACTTACACTTTCATACAAATAACCTTTCTTATACAATTCACTTAAGCACCACCATAAGGTTTCAATGTAGTTATTTTCAAAAGTGATGTAGGGGTTATTCAGGTCTACCCAATAACCCATCTTTTGTGTTATTTCATCCCATTTGTCTTTGTACCGCATTACCACTTCACGGCACTTTTTATTATAATCTTCTACAGTTATTTTTTTACCAATATCTTCTTTAGTAATACCCAGCTCTTTTTCTACACCCAGTTCAATTGGCAGACCGTGGGTATCCCAGCCACCTTTACGTTTTACCTGGAAACCCTGCATGGTTTTGTAGCGGCAAACAAGGTCTTTTAAAGTACGGCTGATAACATGATGAATACCGGGCATGCCGTTGGCACTTGGCGGTCCTTCATAAAAAACAAAAGGCTTATGGCCATCTCTTAATGAAACACTTTTCTCAAAAGCCTGGTCAGCATTCCATTTTGCCAATATTTCTTCGCTGATGGAAGGCAGATTCAATTGCTGATATTCTTTGTACCTGGTACTCATAAAATTTTTGGAAATACGTCTTTAAAATAAGTGTGCAAAGGTAGTAAAAACAGGCCTTGCAGCCGATACATTATTATAAAGTAGTACAGGTATTTTATTTAATATTAAAACAGGGCTGTAAAACTACCCTGCTTAAACAACTGTTTTGTAATTAGGATAAATACGATATAGCAATTTTTATTGGTATATTTTAAATAGTAAAATCCCCTGAAACCTTTGTTGGTATTGCTTTTTACGTTGAGTTATCCACATTTTAAGCCATTGGCATAATATTGGTAAATTATACAGCGTTGCATTAATTAAATGGACGCTTTTTTTTGTACATAACATATTGAAAAAAAGCTCAAAATAAAGTAATCGTAGTTTTCCAATACCAATGAAGTACAGCATTAATTTAATAGTAATGCGTTTAAATTTTTTGCTGGTTTAGGGTTTTATTAGGGTAAAGACGGGAGTATTCCTACTCCCGTCACATTTTAAAACTGTATTCAGCAAGAAAAGGTTCCGTTTTTAAAATCCGTATCCCGAAGAACTTGTATTCAATATCCAGATCAACCAATAAAATCTATCCTTCCAAAAGCAAAATGCCAATTTGTGCTTGGCTAAACTTTTAAAAAAGGCACCCGGAATTTCCGGATGCCTTTTTTTTGATAAAAATTGTAAAAGGAAAGCCGGCATTTTTAAATACCGGCTTTAACAAGGAAGTTTTAATTTTTCTGTTATTTAATCAACGCATATTTAAATTGTGGTTTACCTCTTGTGCCACCATCAGTACCAACACCCATGGCAAGGCATTTTAATTTATAATAGTTGCCGCTGGCATCTTTAATTACATAAAACCTATCGAGTCTTGCACCGGTAGCCGGTTGTGTGCTGCGCCAACTTCCTGCAATGGTCCATTTGCCAGAAACCAATGTTGTTGCAGCAGCACTGTCTGCATTAAAAGCATTGTATGCTGCAAGGGCGGTTGCTGCATCAGCATAAATTTTTTGTGCTACTGTTACTCCCGACAAATGATTTACAACTATCATGTCGGAAAAATTGTAAGGCACCAAGCCAGCACCAAAATTTGCCTGGTATAAAGTATAGGTCCAGCCAATATCCCATTTGTCTTTTTCAGGTTGATTATCTACAATACCATCATCAAATGATACCTGCCTGAAATGATTAACAGCATCTTTTGCTATCTGCAATGTTTTAAACGTAGTTTCAGTTATACGGGCATATTGCAAGGTATAAGCGTTGCTGCCGTTACGCAATATTCTTATTTTTATCCATGGCCTTGCTGCAATGCCGCCACCATTACCACGGTTTATAATAATCACTTTATTATCTGCATCAACAGCTGAAACAGCAGGGATAACAGTTTTTGTAATATCGCCACTTATGTCGTCAAAAAAAATCATCTGTTCGGGTAAAGGATTTGTTTGGCTTGTATTTAATACTAGGCCAATGGTATCTGCTGCACCAACGGCTGTAATATCATTTGCAGCAAGCACTTTTGCACCTGCAACTGAAGTGCTGTTTAATATTACCCTGAAATCTGCGCCACAATAAAAACCTATATCCCAGCCGGAGCGTAATACTGTTTTTTGTTTGGCACCGGATAAATCAAGATATACCGAATTGCCGGCAGCACTACCAGGTTCAGCTGCAGCAATTCCATTTAGTTGTATTTCTGCATCTGTAGCAGGAGGGAAAACGGGATCGATATCTTTCTTGCAGGCAGTAAATGTAAAGGCAACGGCTGCAATTATCAGTATTGTTGTAAAGTGTTTCATTATTCGATATTTAAAAAAGTAAAAATTTATTTTTATTCCATTGAAAATTCAGTCCTATAAAATAACTGCGGCCATAACTAACCGGTACGGGGCCTGCACCGCTATGAATACTGCCCGAACTGGTAGCGGTATTATTGATATTGTTTACATCAAAAATATTTTTAACACCTGCACTTACAGCAACGTATTTATTAACTGTTGTGGTAGCTGTAAAATCGGCCCAGTTAAAAGAAGAAATATTGGCTATGTATAAAACAGACTGATTGCTGCTGTTGGTGCCATAAACGTATTGTGGTTTTTTACCGGTGTGCTTATACAATACATTGAATTTTGTTTTTAATGCAGCAGCATTGTAACTGATAACTGCATTTATTTCGGGACTCCATAAAAAATCTTTGGTATCAATTTTTGTATAATCTTTATCGTCGGATTGTTTTCTGTAATAGCCAATGTAAGAAAGGCCAAAAGCTGCATCAATTTTTTTCCATGATATCCTGTTTTCAAAATTGGCTCCTGTTGTTTTTGCTTTGTTTACATTAAAATAGGTGTATTGATTTGAGCTTGCAGATGCCAGTGCAAAATCGATCTGGTTATTAAATACATTGTAAAAAGTAGTTAACGATGCATTGTAAGTAATATCGTTTTTGGGTACAGCAGTCCAGTGCAGGCCGGCAGAAAAATTATTTGAATTTTCTGCCTTAAGATCGGGGTTGCCAACAATATTGTGGTTAACATCTACATAATAAAAATACAATTCTCTTAAAGCAGGGGAACGGAAACCATAGGCATAAGCAAAACGCAGATCAAGCTGTTTGCTTAAATTGAATTTTGCATTAACAGAAGGAATAGCAGGCGGGGCATTATATACTGAATTTTTAATAAAGCGTACACCTGGCCTGATATTGATTTTATCAGTTGGTTTTATTTCTGCTGAAGCAAATAAAGCGATGTCGGTAATAACCGGGCTTCCTTCAATTCTCTGGCCACTTGCCTTATCACTGTTAATATCGATGCCGGGTTGTAAAGAAACTTTAGATGAAAGCTGCCAGTAAAGTGTATTGCGGAATACAAAGCTGTTGAATTTTGAAATATCCTGTTCGCCATCACCTGTGGTTAACTCCTCAGTATTTTTTTCAAAATCGTGGCGGGTGGTTCTTGTAATGCGGCTGTAATCTGTGTAGCCTATCAATGACGATAACTGCAGTTTAGGATTAAAAGTATAACTGCCTTGTACCTGGTGTAACAGGCGGTTAGTAATATACCGCTGGTCAATCGCTTTATCAGTGTTATAATTTATAGGGTTGCGTATTGTAATGGTTTCATCTAAACCATCAAGCCTGTAGTACACATTAAAACCACCCTTGGTATAGCCAATTTTTGCATTGCCCATCCATTGTTCTTTTGGTTTCCATGTTTTGCCTCTGCCATAATCATCACCACCAAAACCATCAAATTCAATATGTGTGCCGCCAAAAGAAGTGTACCAGTTATTTTTTTTCAGGCTCACACCAATATTTTGTGTATGCAATCCTTTATAATTAAAAGGATGATATTCACTTCCTGCAGTTTCTTCCTGCAGCTTTGCTGTAACGCTAATATTATATGGTGTATTTTTTTTAGTAATGATATTTATAACGCCGGCCAATGCATCTGAACCATAACTAACCGACATGGGACCTTCTACAATTTCAATGCGTTCAATACTGTTTACATCAATTTGATTTAAACTTTCCCTGGTGTCGCCACGGTCAAGCATCGGAACACCATCTAACAATATTTTTACATTGCGGCCACTCATACCCATCAGCTTTACATCGGTTGTACCCAATGTATTATCGTTACTAAAACGAAAACCTAATTGTGTATTAAGCACCTGTTGTACATTGGCGGCACCGCTGATGCGGATGCGTTCGCTATTTATTACCCGTACCTGGTAAACTGAATTTTTAACCGACTGGGGTTTGTACTGGCCGGTTACAATTAATTCAGAAAGATTTTTTGAAAAAGTAGTAGTATCAGTTACCGGTTTGGTTTGAGCATTGATTACTGATATTGAAACTAGCGCTGCAGTAATCATGTATATTTTCTTCATTGCAAATAATTTTATACCGCAAAACTATTTTCACAATATCACAGGATTATCACAGAATTGTCATTTAGCCTGATAGCTGAGATATGTCATACAGCTTTTACAGTTTAGTGACAGAGAGGATAACAAAACTCATTTTTGTACATGAGCAGTATCATACAAAATAATAATAACAGAAATTTTAGCAGCCCAGGATTAAAATTTATAACTGATGGTTGCTGCAAATTGCCTTGGTGCAATAGGATTTACACTATTGTCATCATGTACATTGTAACTAAACTCATTTAAAATATTATTTACTTTAAAGCGTACACCTAAGTTTTTAAAAGCGTAACCCACACTTGCTTCTAATAAAAAGTAATTGGGTAACGGTATTAAGGCATAGCCGGGATTTGCTTTAGTGGTGCTTCTGCCGGCTACTCTTCCACCAACATAATAAATACCCATGCCTGCATTTAAACCATTTAGTTTATAAGTAGGTTTTACAGTATAATAAATATGTGTATTGGCGGTATGATTTGGGTTATACCTGAGTTTACTGCCGGGTACATACAGGGTGCTTTTTGTATAACGGGTGTCGTTATAGCTGTAACCTGCATTTATTGTAAAACCATATACATTTTTTGTGGCAATGTCCAGCTCAAAACCTTTGCTTTGTGTTTGTCCGCCGGCTTCACGGCGGCTATCGGTTGCTGCAAGGTTAGGATAGCTTTGCAGTGTATTATTATTATTTATGAGGTAGGCAGTAAGGTTTACCGAAATTTTATTTTTAAATAATAATGTTTTTATGCCCAATTCGTACTGATCTATTATTGACGGGGGCAGCACTTTTGCAAAAGTATCAATAGCCGTATTTAAATCGTAAGTATTGGTATAACTGGCGAATACTGAAATATTTTTGGAGGGTTGGTATACTAATCCCAGTCGTGGACTAAAAGCATCATCTTTTCTTTTTTTACTGTTTATCTTTTGTGTACCATCAACATAAATACTATCACTGGTTTCAATTGAAGAAACGGTGTAACGTACTCCTGCTAATGCTTTAAATTTATTGGATATGCTAATAAAATCCTGAACATAAATACCCAACCTGCTTACGGGAGCAACGGTATAAAATGTCCAGGGTACATTTGGTATATCATTTCGCTGACTGTATTGCTTTGTTCCAAAAATATTAACCGTATCGTAAATATTTTTTTTATCGCTGCTGTATTGTGTAAAATCAAAAATATAATTGCTGCTTTCTATTTTATCAGCATCAATGCCGGTAAGTAAAGTATGGTGTATTTTTCCTGTATTGAATTTACCCGTGATATCTAATGAGGCAAACTTGTATTGTTCTTCTAATTTATTTTTTACCAAACCTCTTATCCACCTGCCATAATTTGCAGCAGAAGAATCTACAAACTGACTGTTTGAGTTTGGCCTTGTGGTACCAAATAAATCATTGTTGTATTTTCTTGAACTTACTACTGCTTTTGCCTGCCAGTTGTTATTTAATTTGTGTGTTACAGTTGCGGTGGCAGCAATTTGCTCAGCATTATTATAACTCCAGGGTAAATTTAAATAAAGGTTACGGGGTGTATTGGCAATTTTATAATAAATGGCACCGGTTCCAAAATCTAAATTGCGTTTGTCTTGTGTATAATCGCCTTCTAATAATACTTCGGTTTTAGCACCAATATTTATTAAAAATGAAGGGTTAATATAAAAGCGTTCTGACTTTACATTATCTCTGTAACTGGCAGCTTTGGTAAAGCTGCTGTTAATGCGATAAGCAAAATGCTTGCTGTTGTTAATAGCGCCATACACATCAATGGCAGGTTTATAATAATCGTAACTGCCCGTTTGAAAACTTACAATACCACCTTGATTAAATTTTGGCTTTTTAGTTACAATATTTAATACGCCGCCTGCACCAACAGTACCAAACAAAATAGCATTGCCACCTTTAAGCACTTCAACGGTTTCTATACCGCTTACTTCGGGCATAATGCTGTTGTTGAAACGTACGCCGTTTTTAAAAGTATTGTTACTGTTAAACGCAAAACCTCTACTGGCCAGTTCTTCCTGGTATCCACCTGTTGTACCCATTACATATACACCATTTAAGTTTTGCACGGCATCGCCTAAAGTTTGTACCTGCTGGCGTTCCAGCACTTGTCTTTCTATAACAGCTGTGGCTTGTGGCAGATCCATTGGTTTAATGGGCAGTTTGCCAATAGAAGCTGTGCGGTCTAGTTTGGTTAATGATGCCGATACGATAATTTCTTTCAGCTCTTTTTGATTTTCGAGTAGTACAATATTTAATACTGCTGAAGAATTATTATCAGATAAAACAAGGCGTTTTGTTTGAGTAGCAAGTCCAATGTATGAAACTATCAGGTTATACTTTCCTTCCGCTAGGTTTAAAAAATTAAAAACGCCATTTTCATCGGTTACGATAGTTTTATTCAATTCCGTCAACTGCACATTTACCTGTGCTGCCGGCTTTCCGTCGCTGGTTGTTACAGTTCCTTTAATAAATAAAGATTGTGCGTTTATTGTTGCTGAAAAAAGAAATACTATACCTGCTAATAATGCAGTCTTATATTTTGCAAAAGCCATAATTAAATTTTCTATTGATTTAAAATGAATGCAAAGAAAATTTAATCCGGCTTGATAAAGGTTACGCAATCGGTAACTCAGTTTACATAAAACGGAAAAATAAGTATTAGTGCAGGAGTAATTCGCAAGGTTTAATGCCTGTATGCTTTTTAAAAGCAGTGCTGAAGTGAGAGATAGAAGAGTAACCTAGTAAAGAAGATACTTCAGTTACACTTAATCCTTTATCGTACAATAAATATTTGGCATGTTCCATTCTTTGTGTTTGATAAAAATCAAATATGGTGGTGCCGAATAATTCTTTAAATCCTTTTTTAAGATAACATTCGTTGATGGCTACTTTACGGCTGAGTGCCTTAATGGTTAAAGGTTCGCCGATATGCTGCAGTAAAATTTCTCTTGCTTTAGATATTTTTTCCCTGTCATCCGAATTAGCTAAAAACTTACAGGTAAATTTTTCTTCAGGGTCACCCATCATACAATCCATGCTGTACAGCAAAAGGATATGTGTCTGGGCATTTAAAAAAATATTTTCTAAGCTGTCAGTATAGGTATGATTTAATAAGGCTTCAATGGCTAGGCGTGTTTTACCACATAGGGGTAAAGTTTTACTAAAAGATGTGTTGTGTTTAAACGACAAAACATTATCGGATAGCGTAGCGTCTTTTTTGCCACTGGCAAATTGTTTCAGGTAAGAAGGTGAAAAACTGAAACTCAGTACATCCACACTGTCCACTTTTTCAACACAGGTTTTTGATGAATTGAATTTACAATAATCGCATTCCGTCTTTTTTTCACGGCAGTACACATTACCGCTCACACAAAATTTAAGTTCTATATAATTTTCGGCAGGGTTATTTTTTTCGGTATGATAAGTAATCATGCCTACATCTTCAATATTCCACTGCGTATTTCTGGCATATCTTTTTATAGAATAGGTTATACTGCCCGGTATCTGCTTTTCCTTATGTTGCAATAGCTGCAACTGGTCATGCATCATCGGTTGTTTATAAGCCATTTGTAATATGTCGGTATGCTCTTTCATTGTTTCAACAACAAAGATACGGAACAAAAGGCGAAGGGTAAAGCAGCAGGGTATCGGGCATAAATTTTTCCGCTTTTCGGCAATTCCCTTATTGTGGACAAAATATCTATAAATAGCCCGGTTATAACACTGTTTTATAAGCCTTAAACCCTTGCTTTTTCTTATATTTGCTCATAATCAAATTCACAAAAGAATAAACCGATTTTCACCTATTTATGAGCACAGAAACGATTGAAAGAACCGCAGCGCAAAAAGCCAGTTATGGCGCCGATAGTATCCAGGTTTTAGAGGGATTGGAAGCAGTACGTAAACGCCCTGCTATGTATATTGGCGATATTGGCGTAAAAGGATTACACCACCTTGTTTACGAAGTAGTAGATAATTCAATTGACGAAGCACTTGCCGGGCATTGTAAAAATATAACTGTAACTATTAATGAAGATAATTCCATTACTGTAGAAGATGATGGCCGTGGTATCCCCACAGGAATGCACACCAAAGAAAACCGAAGCGCCTTGGAGGTGGTGATGACAGTGCTTCATGCTGGTGGTAAGTTTGATAAAGACTCCTATAAAGTATCGGGTGGTTTACACGGTGTGGGTGTGAGTTGTGTAAATGCATTAAGTAGTAAATTGATCGTTACCGTTAACAGGGATGGTAAAACATTTGAACAGGAATACGCAACTGGTATTCCTCAATATTCGGTAAGAGAAATTGGAATTTCAAATACTCATGGCACCAGAGTTCAGTTTTGGCCCGACCTTACCATTTTTACATCAGGTATTTATAACAGAGATATTTTAGAAAGCCGATTAAGGGAACTGGCTTTCTTAAATAGAAAAATAACCATCCACATTAATGACTTAAGAGAAAAAGATGATGATGGTAAAACCTATACCAAAACTTTTTACAGCGAAGGTGGTATAGTGGAATTTGTACAACTGATTGATAAAAATGCCAATCGCTTGCCTTTAATACCCCAGGCTATTTATTGCGAAGGACTTGATACCGGAAGCAATGTAATGGTGGAAGTGGCCATGATGTACAACGCCGGTTACCAGGAGCATATTTTCAGCTATGTAAATAATATCAACACTATTGAAGGTGGTACACATGTGGCAGGCTTCCGCCGCAGTATTACCCGTGTATTTAAAAGCTATGGCGAAAAGCAGGATATGTTCAGCAAGGCCAAAGTGGAAATTGAAGGCGATGATTTCAGGGAAGGTTTATCTGCAATTATATCTGTAAAAGTACCCGAGCCACAGTTTGAAGGACAAACAAAAACCAAGTTGGGCAACAACGAAGTAATGGGTGTTGTTGATTCTACTTTAAGCCGTGTGCTGGAAGCATTTTTAGAAGAAAATCCACGTGAAGCAAAAACTATTATTCAAAAAGTAATACTGGCGGCGCAGGCAAGGGCAGCGGCACGTAAGGCAAGAGAAATGGTACAGCGTAAAAGCGTACTTACCGGTGGCGGCTTACCCGGTAAATTAGCCGATTGCAGTGATAAAGATCCCGGAAAATGTGAGTTGTTTTTGGTGGAAGGAGACTCGGCAGGTGGTACGGCTAAGCAAGGCCGTGACAGAAGTTACCAGGCCATTTTACCATTACGTGGTAAAATATTGAATGTGGAAAAGGCAATGGAACATAAAATTTATGATAACGAGGAGATACGCAACATGTTTACTGCATTGGGTGTAAAAATTGGTACACCCGAAGATCCTAAAGCACTTGATGTTTCCAAGCTGAGGTATCATAAGCTGATCATTATGACGGATGCCGATGTGGATGGAAGCCATATTGCTACATTGATCCTTACATTTATTTTCAGGTATATGAAGGAACTGGTAGAGCAGGGCAATGTATATATAGCCCAACCACCATTGTACCTTGTTAAAAAAGGGAAAGACCAGGAATATGCCTGGACAGATGAGGAACGCAAGGCGTTAATACAGTTGTTTGGACAAGGGAAGGACGAAAGTGTGAACACCCAACGCTATAAAGGTTTAGGAGAAATGAATGCCGAGCAACTTTGGGAAACTACTATGAACCCGTTGACCAGGACTTTAAAACAGGTAACTATTGAAAGCGCAGCTGAAGCTGACCGTGTGTTTAGTATGCTGATGGGAGACGAAGTACCACCACGCCGGGAATTTATAGAAACACACGCCAAATACGCTAAAATTGACGTGTAATCAGCTTGAATTAGCCTTGAAAAAGGGCCTGGTCAAAAAAAGTTATTAAGATTATTAATCACATTATTATATTAAAACAGGATGGGAGCTTCGGCTCCCATTCTCAATCGCAGGTGGGCAGGAGCTATTCAGTCAAGCCTATAGAATAATACGTAAAACCCACGTGGTAAAAGGATTTGCACTGCTATTTGCCGGCCCTTTAGCTTAAAATCCTTTGGTCAGCATAGTAGTTCGGCGCTTCAAAACCACAAGTTCCATATTTAAAAGGCGGGGCTAAAAACAGGTTATAAACACCCGGTTTCAACGGGGCGGTTTGGGTAAATGGGCTAATTTAGGTAGCTTGTAGCCTGAAGTTTACTACTTCATTTCATTTTACTAACTATAAATTCTAAAAAGATGAGCAACATGTTAACAGCCTATTGCATGAAAACCAAAGAAAAGAACGTTCCCATGCAGGATGCAAATATTACTAAAACAAGCCGTGGCGGTTATATGGCACAGGGCCACGATGGTAAAGGCAATAAAATGACCACCATGCTTAGCGAAGCCACTGCATTAAAAGCTGTAGCCGATGGTGTAGCTAAAAAAGGCTGGTAATCTTAACCAATTAAATTTATAAGGCTATCCGCCCAGCGGATAGCTTTTTTTATTGTACCGGTTTATGGGGTAGGGGAAATAGGTTTAATTTTACAGTATTGGTATAACAACATGAAGCAAATTTTAAACACCATATTATTTTTTCTGTTTTGCCAGGGGCTTTTAGCACAGTACACACTAAACGGCAATGCTACACAGGATGCCTGTAATGCTTATTCATTAACACAGGCAGCAGGTAATCAAAGTGGATCGGTATGGAATAATAATAAAATAGACCTTAGTCAGTCTTTCGATTTTAATTTTGATGTTTTTTTGGGGAGTAATGATGCAGGTGCAGATGGTATTGTATTTGTGCTGCAACCTATAAGTACCAGTGTAGGATCTACCGGGGGTGGTTTGGGCTATGACGGTATTACCCCTGCTGTTGGCGTTACTATTGATACCTGGCAAAATGGTAATGATAATGATCCGGCCTTTGATCATATTGCCATCCAGCTGAATGGTAATTTAAACCACAATGTTGCCAACAATATTGCCGGTCCGGTTACAGCTATAAACGGTAACGATAATATTGAAGATGGTGCCTGGCATTCGCTGCGTATTCAATGGGATGCTGCCACCAGAACATTATCTGCCTATATAGATGGCAGCCTTAGGGTAAGTGCGGTAAATGATTTTGTAACTAATGTTTTCGCAGGTAACCCATTGGTGTTTTGGGGCTTTACCGGAAGTACAGGCGGGGCAAATAATCACCAGCAGTTCCGTACTGCATTAAATCCATCTTTTAGTTTTGGCCCTACACAAAACAGATGTATCAATGAACCTATAACTTTTATCAGCACCACTGTTTCCTTTACCAACATTGCAAAATTTTATTGGGATTTTGGTGATGGCAGCCCGATAGACTCTGTTAATTTGAATCCGGTACATATTTATACCACAGCGAACGATTTTATAGTGAAACAAAGAGTTATTGGTGCTGATGGGTGTGAAGCTACTAATACGCAAACGGTAAGGGTTGGTAGTATTCCATTTGCTGATTTTGTAGTTACTTTTACAAACAGTAATGCAGCCTGTACTGGTAAACCGGTTACTTTTACTGATGTATCTTCAGTTACTGTTGGTACAATTAACAGCTGGCTTTGGCAATTTGACGATGGGACCACTGCTACATCTCAAAACACCATCAAAACTTATACAACTGCCAGTAGTAAAACTGTTAATTTAACAGTTAAAACAATTGAAGGTTGCGAATCACTTTTAAGCTCCAAAACTTTTATTATTGCCCCAAGTCCAAATGTTGATTTTACTTTTACAGATTCGGTTTGTTTGGGTACACCAACTTTTTTTTATGATAATAGCACAGCACCTGCTGGAGGTACAGTAAACGGCTGGGTATGGATTTTTACAGATTCAATTTATCCAATACGTACGCAAAATTCAGCACACATTTTTACAAACCCGGGTAACCAGTCGGTTATTTTACTGGCAGTTATTGATAGTAATTCAGCATGTATTGAAATACGACAAAAATCAGTATTTGTTTTAAGTAAACCAACTGCGTATTTTAAAACTAATACTATTTGTCAATCGGCGCCAACCATTTTAACAGACTCCTCTTATTCTCAACATGGATTTTCAGTTAATAAATGGTGGTGGAATTTAGGTAATGGTAACTTATCTGTACTTCAAAATCCAGGTGCTATCTACAATAATTTATCAAATACGGTTTATCTCGTTGTAACCGACGATAAAGGTTGTGTATCGGATACTTTAAAGCAACCCATTGTAATCAATCCAAAACCTTTTGCCAATTTTGGGTATACTGCTCCGATATGTTATGGATTACCGGTACAGTTTTCCGATTCGTCTGTTGTAACGGGCAGTGTTGTAAATAAATGGTCGTGGACCTTAAATAACACAGAGTGGAGTGCAAGCCAAAATGCAAACCGCAGCTTTGTTGTTTTTAATCCAATGGTTGGATTGGTGGCAACAAGTGTATTGGGTTGCGCAAGTGATACAGCATTTAAAACCTTATTTGTAAGTCCTTTGCCAGATGTTACCATGAGTTTTAATAACTCCTGTAAAAATGCGCCTGTTAATTTTACTGCTGTTGATAACTCCGGTACTGTAACACAATGGAAATGGGTATTTGGCGACGGTGCTGTTGCCACCACACAAAATGCACAACATACTTATACGGCCAACGGTACCTACAAAGTAAAATTATTTGCAACGGCATCAAATGGTTGTTACTCCGATTCTTTACAAAAAGATATTATTATTTATGGTACCAATGCTTTTGCAGGTAACGATACTATTGCAGCAGCAGGCCAACCGGTGCAGTTAAAAGCAAGCGGTGGACTAAGTTATACCTGGAGCCCGGCTGCATCATTAAATGATCCCAATATTGCTAACCCCGTTACAATACTTACAACCACACAAACATTTTCGGTAAAAGCTTTTACACCCGAAGGTTGCGAAAGTTATGATGATGTAACGGTTAAGATTTATAATGGCCCCGGTATCTATTTACCCAACGCCTTTACGCCAAACGGAGATACAAAAAACGATGTGTTCAAGGGAATAGCAGTAGGCATAAAGCAATTCAATTATCTTAAGGTGTACAACCGCTGGGGGCAGTTGGTATTTTATGCAACAGATTATAACAAAGGCTGGGATGGTATGTGGAAAGGCCAGCAACAACCCGGTGGTGTATATATTGTACTTGCCAACGGTATAGATTTTAAAGGAAATATTATTGATAAAAAAAGTACCGTGATGTTGATCCGGTAATATTTTTACTCTTCCACAAAATCTAAATCCTTACCATAACTCTCCCTGGTAAAATACAAAGCTGATAGGGAGATCAGCATTACTGCAATACCAATCATCCAGGCACCTTTTATATAACCAATGCTGTTATAATTTCTCAGTTGTGTAAAGATCAGTAATAATAAAGGCGTAAATCCTCTTACAAAATTGGTTATAGAAGTAGCAGCGGATGCTCTTAAGTTTGTGCCAAACTGTTCTGCACTTGTAATAATATATAACACCGAAATACCTGAACCGAAGCCCAGCCCTGCACAAATAAAATAAAACCATGCCGGTGAACTGTTGTGTTGTGTAAAAAAGAGAATGATGAAAACAGTAAAAATAAAATAGAAAATGTACAGGGCTTTTTTCCTGCTTTTTAGTTGATGGCTTAGCAAGCCTGCTGCAACATCGCCAAAACCCAGACCGATGTATTGAAACAGGATAGCATTGCCGGGAGTAATGCCATTGATGCCCATACGTTTTGCAAATTCATCTGCAAAAAATATGAGTATGCCAATGCAATACCAAACCGGCATACCAATAAGCATTCCTTTTGCGTAGCGAAAAAAACGGTCTTTGTTAGTAAAGAACTGCAGGTAATTGCCCCGCCGTACTGTTGTTTTTTCTAAAGTAGAAAACATAGTACTTTCTGCAACAGATACCCTTAGTACCAATAGTACCAGCCCAATGCCGCCGCCAATAAAATAAAGTGTTCGCCAATCGGTTATTACTTTAGATAATAAGGCTGCACTGATACCGCCCAGTACACCGCATGTGGCAATGATCGTTCCGGCCAAACCTCTTTTTTCTTTAGGTAAAATTTCTGATACCAGTGTAATACCTGCACCCAGTTCACCAGCCAATCCAACCCCAGCAATAAACCGGATGATAATGTACGTATTTATATCCTGCACAAAACCATTGGCAATATTGGCAAGCGAATACAATATAATAGAACCAAATAAAACTTTTAACCTGCCAAATTTATCACCGATAATGCCCCATATAATACCACCAATGACCATCCCAATTAATTGTATGCTGATGGTTAATTCACCTTTAGTTAAAATTTCAGCTTCGGATAAGCCCAGCTCTCTAAAACTTGGTTTACGCACCACTCCAAAAAGCAGCAAATCAAAAATGTCAACAAAAAAACCCAATGCAGCAACAATTACAGGAAGTGAAAACAGGCCGTATTCTTTTTTTGTCATAAAGATGAATTATAGCAAGAAGAAATAGTTATTGCCAAATTTAAGCAGAAATATTTTCTCTCATACGCTTTAAAAAATCCCACAGATCATTCATCGTTTTTACATTGTCCACAACCAAAATACCGTTTTTACCTACTTGCTTTAGTTTAGCTTTATTAGTGCCTTTTTGTAAAAATTGCAAAATGCCATTAAAAATATCACTCTGGAAATAAGGAGAATCAGGATTGCTTACAAAGAAGCATTTCAATGTTTCATTTTTCATGAACATTTTTTCAAAGCCTAGCTCAATGGCCAATTTTCTGCAGCGCACGGTAGTAAACAGATCTTCTACCTGTGGTGGTATCGGGCCAAAGCGGTCTGTCATTTCAGTATGAAAGTCCTGGAGTTCTTTTTCATTCTCACAATTATCGAGGCGGCTGTATAAACTTAAGCGTTCGGTAATACTTTCTACATAATCATCCGGAATTAGAATTTCCAAATCCGTATCAATACTGCAGTCACTTACAAAATCATCCTGCTGCGAAATTTCTTCCTTGTATAATTCTTTAAAGGCGGTGCGTTTTAATTCACGTATAGCTTCATCTAAAATTTTCTGGTACATTTCAAAACCTATCTCTGCAATAAAACCACTTTGCTCGCCACCCAGCATATTGCCTGCACCACGTATATCCAGGTCTCTCATCGCAATTTGAAAACCACTGCCAAGGTCGCTGTATTGTTCTAAGGTTGATAAACGTTTTCTGCTGTCTGGCGGCAGCGTACTCATCGGTGGCGCCAATAAATAGCAGAATGCTTTTTTATTACTGCGGCCAACACGACCTCTTAACTGGTGCAGATCGCTTAACCCAAATTGGTGTGCATTGTTTACAATGATGGTATTTACATTGGGAATGTCCACACCACTTTCAACAATATTGGTACATACCAGCACATCATATTTCTTATCCATAAAATCCAGTATGGTATCTTCCAGCTCATCACCATCCATTTGCCCGTGTGCAAAAGCAATGCTCAGGTCCGGACAAAGTCCCTGTATCAAACCTTTCATTTCTGATAAACCATTCACACGATTATGAATAAAGAAAACCTGCCCACCTCTTTCTGTTTCATAATAAATAGTATCCCTGATAGCATCTTCATTAAATACCATCACTTCAGTTTGTATAGGCTGTCGGTTGGGTGGCGGTGTATTGATAATGCTTAAATCTCTTGCCCCCATTAAACTGAATTGCAATGTTCTTGGTATTGGTGTTGCAGTTAGTGTAAGCGAATCAACAGTAGCTCTGATAGCTTTTAATTTTTCTTTTGCTGCCACACCAAATTTTTGTTCTTCATCAATTATCATTACACCCAGGTCTTTAAACTTTACATCTTTGCCCAGCAAGGCATGGGTGCCAATGATAATGTCTATTTTTCCTTCTGCCAGTTTTGCAAGGGTTTCTTTTTTTTCTTTAGATGATTTAAAACGGTTAATAAAATCTACCGTAACCGGAAAATCTTTTAACCTTTCGCCAAAAGTTTTATAATGCTGGTAAGCTAAAATTGTTGTGGGCACCAACACGGCAGCCTGCTTACCATCGCAGCAAGCTTTAAATGCGGCCCGTATGGCAATTTCTGTTTTGCCAAAACCAACATCGCCACAAACCAACCTGTCCATCGGGCTTGGTTTTTCCATATCTCGTTTTACATCTTCCGTCGCCTTTCCCTGGTCGGGAGTATCTTCATAAATAAAACTTGCCTCCAGTTCGGTTTGCATATAATTATCGGGGCTGAATGCAAAACCTTCCTGGCTTTTTCTTTGTGCGTATAATTTTATTAAATCGGTGGCAATATCTTTTACCTGCTTCTTGGTTTTGTCTTTTAATTTACTCCAAACATCACTACCCAGTTTATTCATTTTAGGAATGGAGCCTTCCTTACCACTGTACTTGCCTATTTTGTGTAAAGAAGAAATGTTTACATACAACAGGTCGCCATCTTTGTATTGAATACGAACGGCTTCCTGCAATCTGCCGTTAGCCTCAATTTTTTGCAGGCCACTATACACACCCACACCATGATCGATATGGGTTACATAATCTCCCGGTTGTAATTCTCTTAATGTTTTTAAAGTAAGCGCCTTGTTTTTGCTGAAAGCCTGTTTTACTTTGTATTTATGATAGCGCTGAAAAATCTGGTGATCAGTATAACAAACGGTTTTCAGGTCATCATCAATAAATCCTTCATGAATAGAAGTGGGAACAGGTATTACATTTATCTCCGCTTTTAAATCCGTAAAGATTACATGAAGTCTTTCTAATTGTTTTGGATTTTCGGCAAATAAATAAATGTTGTATTTCTTCGCCTCGTACTCTTTTAAATTTCTTATTAAGATATCGAATTGGCGGTTAAATGCAGGTTGCTCTTTGGTTGTAAAATTTATGATGGTGTTATTTGCAAAGAAAGCTTTATTGCCAAACTCTAGGATATGTCGTAATTGTATTTGTTCTTCAACAGCAGCAGCATTTACAAAATCATTTACTGTAAAATCTTTAGTGTTTAAAGTATCTTCAACATCGGTTGATTTGGATTTTGTTACTACCTCCGAATTCCAGATGCCAAAATCCTCCTCCTGCTGTTCAATTTTTTCTTTAATAAAATTCCAGTCTGCTGTCCATACAACGGTTTGCTCCGTTACAAATTCCAGTAACGAAACTTTTTCTCCGCTCTCAAACTGTGTTTCTACGTTGGGAATAATATTTACCTGCAATAATTTTCTTTCGCTTAATTGCGATTCCGGGTCGAATATTCTTATACTGTCTACTTCGTTTCCAAACAACTCTATACGGTAAGGTTTTTCATTGCCAAAGGAATAAATATCCAGGATGCCGCCACGTATGGCAAACTGCCCGGGCTCATACACAAAATCAGTTCTTTCAAAGCCATGCGATACAAATTTTTCCAGTATACCATTTACATCAATAGTATCGCCCTGTTTTATAGAAAGAATATTATCAGTCAGTACTTTTGACAGCACTACTTTTTCAAACAATGCTTCGGGATAGCTTATAATAATTTTTTTATTGCCGCCTGCTGCAATCCTTGTAAGCGCCTCAGTCCGCAACATTACATGACTGCTGTTCAACAGCCGGAAATTTTTATTGTTTTTAAAAGAAGACGGGAAATAGAAAAGGTCTAATGCACCCGTTAAATTTTCCAGGGTGTTATGTACGTATGCAGCTTCTTCTGCATCACGTAAAACAATTAAGTGGTTAAGCTGGCTTGTTGCCGGGTGGTTAAAAACCGTTGCAATAATAAATTGAGCAGCGCTTCCCTGTAGTCCGGAAAGATGAATTCGTTGGGGCCGGGACAAAGTTATCCGGTCCGCTATTTGAAAACAGCGGGGGTCATTTGTATATTCTTTCAACAACACTTCCAGGTTCATCGGCCGCAAAGATAAGGCTATGTAAAAAATCTATCATTAATTTATACGGGTTAATTGCAATAATTAAGTATTTAATTTACCTTTCTAAAAAAATAACGATATGGCTATTGAACCCTGGCGCATTGCTAAAGTTATCCGTATTGAAAATGAAACAGCTAACACCCGCAGGTATTGGTTGCAGGTTGATGAACTGGAACGGTTTGATTTTATACCCGGGCAGTTTGTAACCCTCGATTTACCTATACATGAAAAAAAGAACAAGCGTTGGCGCAGTTACTCTATTGCAAGCTGGCCCGATGGTAGCAATATTTTTGAACTGGTGATTGTTTTAATGGAAGATGGTGCCGGCACATCCTATTTATTTAAGGAAGTAAAAGTAGGTGATGAATTAACTTTTCGTGGCCCCGTAGGTGTGTTTACCCTGCCCGACGTAATGGATACCGATTACTATTTAATTTGTACCGGCACAGGCATTGCTCCTTTCAGAAGCATGTTGCACAGTATTGCTTTAAAGGCAACGCCGCATACCAGTGTATATTTAATTTTCGGCACCCGGAAAAGAGAAAACCTGTTGTATTACGAAGAGCTGAAAAATTTAACTGCTGCAAACCCCGGCCTTCATTATATACCTGTTTTATCAAGAGAAGCGTGGGATGGCGCAATAGGTTATGTGCATGAAGTATATAAAAAACTGATTGCAGAAAAAAGGAATGGTGATACATTACCTCCTGCACATTTTTATTTATGTGGCTGGAAGAATATGATTGATGAAGCCAAAGCAACTATTACAGCTTTGGGGTACGACAGAAAGGCGATACACCAGGAATTGTATGGATAATTATATCAATTAAAATACAAACGAATAGCCTTTATTTTTCCAATAAATCTTCAATTACACTGCTTGAAAGGTTCTTAGATAAAAGATATTTATTTGTCCTGGTTAATACATCAATATATTTTTCTTTAGCGTAAAATCCTGTTAAGGCACTTGGATTTGTATAAGCATTGTAAAGCCATTGAGCGAACTGATTTGCAATAGCTAATCCCTTATCCGTTTCTCCGGCTTCAATAAAATAATAGGCAAGATGCCTTCCTGTATTTATTTGAGCAGAATTTATTTTGGAACAAACTGCATCTAATTTATGTAGCCATTTTCTAAAAGTTGCCGTATCTTTTTTCTCCAGGTAGTAATTAAATATCTGGTAATATATCCCAAAAAAAGTATTATCGCCGTCAAAAGATATCAAGTCAGAATCATTGCTTAATACAGGGATATATTTTTCATCTATAAATTTTTCAAGTTCTTTTACTTCTATTTTACGTTGTGCTGGTGTGTTTACATTTTCAGCAATCAATTTGTAAACAATACCTTTTTGGATAAGATTTTTTTCAAAAGTAACATCAGACGTACTTGTAAAATAAATAGGCCTTTTGTTTATATTGTTACAAATAATATCAAGCATTGCTATGTCATTAATGAAGTAATAATTTTTATTAAGCCCCAAAAATATATTTTTATTTAGCGACGTGGCTGCGACTTTACTTTTATAAACTGGTAAGGTTAACGAAACTGTTAAATAAGGATAAGTAGGATAGGTAGTCCCTACAGAAGACAATGAAGAATGCTTTTTTGAATAAAGTATTTTCAAAAAATCCTTTAGAGAGATTACTTTTTTTAAATCAGAAACTTTTTTGTTTTCAGAAAAATAAGCAATGTCATTAACCGGATCTTTCAAATATGCATCAGGAATTGAAATATTTAGGAGTTTTTTTCTTCTGTACATATCAATATAAACTGGTAACCCCAAAAGGCTGTTATTTATTACCAGAATATCTTTTCTTAAATTAAATTTTTCTTGTACATACCAGAGTTGATAGGTATCATTATCGCCGTATGAAAATAAAATAGCGTTCTGTTCACAGGAATTGAGGTAATTTTTTGCCTGCCGGATGTATGCTTCAGGTATTGGGGCTTTTTGTAAATATTCATTTGCCAGTACATCATTTCCACACATTATCATCTGATTGTACCCGTGCATATACTCATTAAATAACTTTAGTGTAGCATTGCCAACTACTGTTTTGTAACTTGGGTTAAGATTATTTAATTTTTCAAATTGAAGAATTGCCTTATTAATTGTTTCTCTAACTTTTTCAATTCTTTTTAATATTGGATATTCCAATCTGCCCAATTTTCTGCGAAGTGTATCATGCTCAGCAGAAATGCCCCCACTTTGATACCATAAATAGCTGTTAGCAAGATTTACATATGCTCTGCCAAGACCATCACACACAGTATCAGTCAGGTTTTGTTGATTCCCAAAATCTTTTATTACATCATCGTACCATCCATTATAACCGTAATAGGCAATACGTTCAAATCCATACCAGTCAGTGGTACTACCACCATAGTTGAGGTATTTTTCAAGTTGTTTTTCTATATCGGTTTCACTTGATTTATTATAGTAAGCGCTTAAGTCGTAGTATTTATTTTCAGAGAAAGAAAAAAAGAGTTTTTCGCCCAATATTGAATCCGATTTAATTTTATTAACCTGGATTACATACCAGCCATCTTTCTTTTTTGCAAAGGCAGTATAATCTTCATAATCTTCAGATGTTTGATAATTGCTGCAAAAAAGTTTAATAACATCAATATAACCGGGCTTGGGTTGTTGTGCTGCAACAAAAAGTGTAATCAACAAATACAATGTTATGCAAATACTTTTTTTCATGATTATAAATATAACAAACCCATTGCAAAATCAATGCAATGGGTTTTATAAATCTAAAAGTGATATTTCCTCACCCAATCTTCTCCATCACTAATTCCTTTAAATCTTTAATTGCAATTCTTTCCTGTGTCATCGTATCCCTGTAACGAATGGTAACGGTATTATCTTCTTTGGTTTGATGATCGATGGTTACGCAGAATGGCGTACCAATCGCATCCATTCTCCTGTAGCGTTTCCCAATCGCATCTTTCTCTTCGTAAAAACACATAAAGCTGCCTTTGCAATCATCCATTATTTCCCTGGCAATTTCGGGTAGGCCATCTTTTTTAATTAAGGGAAGTATAGCCAGTTTGATTGGGGCAATTTTTGCAGGAATGCGTAATACCACACGGCTGTCTTCGGTACCATCTTCTTTGGCCCATTTTTCTTCGGCGTATGCCAGGCTGATGATGGTTAAAAACAAACGGTCTAAACCCACAGAAGTTTCTAAAACGTACGGCACATAATTACCATAGGCTTTACCTGTTGCAGGATCGATATCATTATCGAAATACTGCATTTTCTTTTTGCTGAAGGTTTGATGTTGTGTCAGATCAAAATCGGTACGGCTATGAATGCCTTCCAGTTCTTTCCAGCCAAATGGGAATTCAAATTCAATATCAAGTGCAGCATCGGCATAATGCGCTAATTTAACATGATCGTGGTAACGTAATTTTTCTGCAGGAATGCCTAAGCTCTCATGCCAGTTTTTTCTTTCAGTTTTCCAAAAGTTATACCATTCCATTTGTGTACCGGGACGAATGAAGAACTGCATTTCCATCTGCTCAAACTCCCTCATTCTAAAAATAAATTGTCTTGCTACAATTTCATTTCTAAAAGCCTTGCCCGTTTGTGCAATACCAAAAGGTATTTTCATGCGGCCGGTTTTTTGCACATTTAAAAAATTTACAAAAATACCCTGTGCAGTTTCGGGGCGCAGGTAAACAATATTTTCATCAGGATTATCTGCTACCACGGCACCAAATTCTGTTTTAAACATCAGGTTAAACTGGCGCACATCTGTCCAGTTGCTGGTTTTGCTAACAGCGCATTTTATTTTATTGTCTTCAATTAATTTTTTAAGGCCTGCATAATCATCCTTCGCAAGCAACGCATCCATAGCTTCAAGTGTATCACTTGCCAATTGCTCATTGCCAATTGCCTTTTGCTCTTCAGCAAAACCTTCAATCAAATGATCTACCCGGTATCTTTTGTTACTGTCTTTATTATCAATCATCGGGTCGCTGAAATTATCTACGTGTCCGCTGGCCTTCCAGGTAGTAGGGTGCATAAAGATGGCAGCATCTATGCCTACAATATTATCATGCAGTTGCGTCATGCTTTTCCACCAGTAATCCCGTATGTTCTTTTTTAACTGGGCGCCGTTTTGGCCATAGTCGTATACAGCCGCCAGGCCATCATAAATTTCACTCGATTGAAAAATGTACCCGTATTCTTTGCAATGCGCTATAAGTGCCGCAAAATTGTTTTGTTCGTTTGCCATAAGGCTGCAAAGATATAGCCATATACAAAATGTAGAAGGGATTTTTATTATTTACCGACAGTTTTTTCTACGCCCTTTGCAGCATTACGCTTAGCCTGCAAAATACCTTTATATAATGTATCATTATCTTTTAGGTATTGCAGCAGCCGTTCTGCAGGGCTTTTGGTAAGCCATATTTGTAATTGCAGTTCCTTTATATGCTGCGGTGTATCAGTCATTGATATTGTTATAGAAGGTTAAAGGTACTTATTTTTAAAGCAGTTATCCATTTTCTAATATATGCAGTATCCAAATCCTTCAATTCCAATAGAGACTTTATATCTTCCATTTGCAGGCTGCTGCGGCTTTGTTGAATCCATATTAATTTAGAAATAATTAAATCTTCAGGCGAAACGATATAGATTTGGGAATTGAGAAACGCAACAGGTTTTCTTCTTTCAAATTCGGTAAGCCTGTAGGGTTCATCTTTTAAAATAATTAAATCTGCTTTATAACCACTTTTGTGGTCGATAATGTTAAACATGCCTTTGTTTTTGATGGCTTCTTTTACAGCATCTTCATCACAATAATACCCTTCTTTAAAACATTCCATAAGAGGTGGTACATCTTCAGGTTGTAAATGAACAACAAAGTCAAAGTCTCTCGTAAATCTTGGTAAAGAATAAATACTCATTGCTACACTGCCCGAAAGCATGTAGGAAATTTTATTTTCTTCAAAATAGCCGGTTAATATTTTTAGAAAATCAAGCATTATTTCAACTTTTCATTGTTCTTATGTCTTTCCACATCCCTCATATTTTTCTTTTCAAAATTCTTTTGCAGGGCTTCCGTTAAATCTACACCAGTTTGGTTGGCTAAACAAATTAATACCCATAATACATCTGCCATCTCGTCGCTCAGTTCTTTTCCTTTATCGGTTTCTTTAAAAGATTGCTCACCGTATTTACGCACCATCAATCTGCTTAACTCACCTACTTCTTCCATTAATATGCCAAGATTAGTGAGTTCGCTAAAATATTTTACGCCAACGGTTTTTATCCATTCATCCACTTGTGTTTGTGCTTCTTGTATTGTCATGATTACACTGATTTTTACTAATTACACGAATTATAATACAATTCTTTTCCATGTTAAAGACCTTTCTCCAAAATTAATCACTAATGCTAACTTCATTCCTGAAACAGCAAGATAACTCAATGCCTGAGCCATATGTGTATCAATTATTGCTGAAGCTGATTTTACTTCAATTACCAACGAATCAAAAACAACAAAATCTGCATAGTATGGATTGCGAAGTACTTTGTCTTTATATTTTACAATAAATTTTTGTTCTCTTTTAAAAGGGATGCCTGCTTCAATAAAATCAATTTCCATAGCATCTTTATAATTTACTTCTTTCAAACCCATACCCAAACTCTTATGTATCTCCATACATACGCCAATAATTTTAAATGACTCTTCTTTAAACAATAACTCAGCCATAATAACCTAATTAGTGTAATTCGTAAAAATCCGTGTAATAAAATTAGTCTTTGTTCTTAGTATCAATCCAAATCGTCACCGGCCCATCATTCACCAACTCCACTTTCATATCTGCGCCAAACTCACCTGTTAATATTTCCTTACCCAAATCTTTTTCTAACTGCACAATCATCTTTTCATATAATGGAATGGCCACATCGGGTTTGCTGGCTTTGATGTAAGAAGGCCGGTTGCCTTTTTTAGTAGCAGCGTGTAAAGTAAACTGGCTTACCAGTAAAATATCGCCGCCAATATCTTTTACCGAAATATTGGGCACTTTGTTTTCATCATCAAAAATGCGCAGATTTATTATTTTGTTGCTCAGCCACTCAATATCTTCATTAGTATCGGCATCTTCAATACCAACCAACACCAGCAACCCGTTTTGTATGGCCGACTTTACAGTACCATCTATAGCTACACTTGCACTGGTTACTCTTTGTATTACTGCTCTCATAGTTACAATTGCTTAAAGTAAAGGTATTGAGAAAAAAAAGCGGAGTTAACTAATTTGCACCAGCAATCCAAAAATAATTTTAGCCGCTCAAAATTGAAAAATGCCCTAAAATCAACCCATTGAACTTTTAATGAAAAAACCAAGACTTTAAACGAACATTTTTATAAAAAGATGGGGAAAAGTGAGCAAATCCAATACCGTATTGCGTCTGTTAAATTATCCACCAATTTTGTCCACAAGTGTTAATATTTAAGAGTTTGTTTGTTCGCAGGTAACAAATATTTTCGTTGGCTTAACAATTACTTAACCCACCAATCAAGCACTATTTATATCATGTCTACAAAAAAAACCTCTGCGAAGGCGCTGCAGTTTAGTCGCCAGTTTACAAGGGATGGTGTTAGTCCCTACGATATGTTCGAATACGATTATCGTACCTCTGTAATCAAGAATCCTACAGGAGAAGTGGTATTTCAAATGGATAATGTGGAAGTACCGAAACAGTGGAGCCAGATTGCTACTGATATTCTTGCACAGAAATATTTTAGAAAAGCCGGTGTACCGCAGGCTGATGGTACTACGGGAAGAGAAACAACAGTTAAACAGGTGGCTCACCGCATGGCACATTGCTGGCGGGTGTGGGGCGAACGATATAATTATTTTGCAACTCCCAAAGATGCAGAAGTGTTTTATGATGAATTGGTGTATTCTATTTTAAACCAGGCTTGTGTACCTAACAGTCCGCAATGGTTTAATACCGGCTTACATGAAGTGTATGGCATTACCGGCAAACCACAGGGACATTATTATGTAGATGTTGTTGACGGACAATTGAAAAAATCTGCCAATGCTTACGAACGTCCGCAACCACATGCATGCTTTATATTAAGTGTGAATGATGATCTGGTGAACGAAGGCGGCATCATGGACCTGTGGGTACGTGAAGCAAGGATATTTAAATATGGCAGTGGTGTGGGAACCAACTTCAGCAGTATCCGTGGCGAAGGTGAAAAATTAAGTGGTGGTGGTACTTCAAGTGGCTTGATGAGTTTTTTAAAAATTGGTGACAGGGCAGCAGGTGCAATTAAAAGTGGTGGCACAACAAGAAGAGCCGCTAAAATGGTTTGTTTAGATCTGGATCATCCTGAGGTTGTAGAATTTGTAAACTGGAAAACAAAAGAAGAAGATAAAGTAGCAGCTTTAATTGCTGCCGGTTACGCCAGCGATTATGAAGGCGAAGCCTACAGAACCGTAAGCGGACAAAACAGTAACAACTCTGTTCGTGTGCCTAACTCATTCTTTAAAGTTTTAGATGAAGACGGAGAATGGGAATTAAAAGGCAGAAGCGATGGCCGTGTGATGAGAAAAGTAAAAGCAAGAGAATTGTGGGACCAGATTAACTATGCCGCATGGCGTTGTGCTGACCCAGGTACACAATATGATACTACTATTAATGAGTGGCATACCTGTCCCGAAGGAGGACCTATAAGGGCAAGTAATCCATGTAGTGAATACATGTTTCTGGATAACACAGCTTGTAATTTAGCCAGCGTTAACCTGCGCCAGTTCTTTGAAGAAAGCACCAACACTTTTGATGTAAAAGGTTTTGAACATACCTGCCGTTTATGGACCGTAGTGTTGGAAGTGTCTGTATTGATGGCACAATTCCCAAGTAAAGAAGTAGCGCAATTAAGTTACGATTACAGAACATTAGGATTAGGTTTTGCAAACCTTGGTTCTATGTTAATGGTAAGCGGTATTGCTTATGATAGTGAAGAAGCAAGAGGTATTGCAGGAGCTATCACCGCAATCATGACAGGTGTGGCATACACCACATCGGCAGAAATGGCCGGCTTCCTGGGAGCTTTTGATAAGTACGAAGAAAACAAAACACATATGTTACGTGTAATGCGTAACCACCGTGCTGCTGCTTACGATGCTGCAGATGCTTACGAAGGCATTGAAATAAAACCACAAGGTATTAACGCAAAATATTGTCCTGATTATTTATTGAAAGCTGCTACCAAAGCATGGGATGATGCAGTGCAACTGGGCGAAAAATACGGCTACCGTAATGCACAAACAACAGTAATTGCACCAACAGGTACCATTGGTTTGGTAATGGATTGCGATACCACCGGTGTTGAACCAGATTTTGCTTTAGTGAAGTTTAAAAAATTAAGCGGTGGTGGTTATTTCAAAATAATCAACCAGAGTGTGCCTGCAGCATTGCGCAATTTAAAATACAGCGAAAGCGAAATTGAAGAAATTGTAAACTATGCAAAAGGCCATGCATCTTTAAACAGCTCACCTTTTATCAATGCAAAAACATTGATGGAAAAAGGATTTACAACAGAAGACATTGAAAAAGTAAATAAAGTTTTAGGTGCAGCATTTGAAATTGGCTTTGTATTTAATGTATACACTTTAGGCGAAGAGTGTTTAGAGCGCTTAGGATTTAAACCGGAACAATACAACGATTTTGGCTGGAACTTACTGGAAGCCTTAGGCTTTAGTGATGAAGAAATTGAAGCAGCAAATATTTACATCTGCGGAACAATGACAGTAGAAGGTGCACCTTATTTAAAAGACGAACATCTTTCTGTTTTTGATTGTGCCAATAAATGCGGACAGATTGGTCAGCGTTACATTCATGCACATGGCCACATACGCATGATGGGTGCTGCACAACCTTTCTTAAGTGGTGCTATCAGTAAAACCATCAACCTGCCAAACGAAGCTACACAGGCAGAAATAGCAGATGCTTACCGCATGAGCTGGGAGCTGGGTTTAAAAGCCTGCGCATTATACCGTGATGGTAGTAAACTGAGCCAGCCATTAAGCAATAAGAGCGATAAGAAAAAGAAACTGGACGAAACCATCAGCGAAGAAAATGCAGCATCACTTGCAGCAGATATTTCTACCATGGTTGATATGGGTAAATTAACTATTGATGATTTGCTGGATGAAATGAATAAACGTGTACAAAGCAGTGCCGATACTACATTAAAACGCCAGCTGGCAATGATAGTGGAGCGCCGTGCATTACCTGCCAAACGCAGGGGCTTTAACCAAAAAGCAAAAATAAACGGGCAAACTTTATTTTTACGTACCGGCGAATACAGCGACGGAACCTTAGGAGAAATATTTATTGATATGGCTAAGGAAGGTGCTACCATGCGTAGTATGCTCAACTGTTTTGCCATTGCTATTTCTATCGGCCTGCAATACGGTGTGCCTTTAGAAGAGTATGTAGAAAAATTTGTGTTCACCCGTTTTGAACCAAGTGGTATGGTAGAGCATCCAAACATTAAATCAACCACTTCAATTGTTGACTTTATGTTCCGCTCACTGGCTTACGAATATTTAGGCCGTAACGACTTAGTTCATGTACTGGATAAACCCGAAGTGCAAAACCTGGGTAACGAAGAGTGGGATGCCAACACGCCAACCATTGGCGACCGCAAACCCGAGTTAAGCGAAGTAAGGGTAGTGGGTACTGCAGCAGTAACACCACAACCTGCAAAAGCAGAACACCGCCAGGTTGCATCACCACGCCAGAATAATGGTATGGATGCGGTAAACCGTGCTGCTAAAACCATGCAGAGCGATGCACCGGCTTGTAACACCTGCGGCCACATTACTGTACGCAGCGGTACCTGCTACAAATGTTTGAACTGCGGTAACAGCATGGGTTGCAGTTAAGCCCCTAACCCCTGAAGGGGAATAAAAACAAAAGAACACACAAGCACATAAAAAAACCATCAGTGTAAAAGCTGGTGGTTTTTTGTTTGATAAGATCAGCAAAGCAGGAGCAACTGTTTAAAAAATAAACCGGCAATCCATTATAATAAATTGCACCGGTATATTATCTTACATAATCGTTACTGTACAAACAAACACCATGAAAAAAATACTTGCACTATTATTTATTGCCTGTTGCCTGTTAAGCTCCTGCAGCACTTCGCCGGAAAAAACTTTTGGTATTGCCTCACTCAACTGCAATATGCTGTTTGGCTTTGCAGGGTATGAATTGAAACGTGACCTTGCCACCCCCGCCGAAAAATTAGTAGACGAAAAAACATTGGCTACTGCACCCATGACAAGAGCCGAAGTGGTAAAAGATAAACTGAAAAGGGTGGAAGAAAATTTTGCACAGGTAAAAGGCCTCAGCAGCAACGACGACAATAAAGAAATGCTGACTGCATCAATTGCATTGTACGAATTTGTATTGCCGGTTTATAAAAATGAGTATACTGCCCTGGCAGCATTGTACGATGCCAATGCACCTGCAGAAAAAATTGCCGCAGCCGAAAAAAATATTACAGATACCTACGCTGCAAAATTTGAAACACTGTACAATGCTGTTGTAAAATCAGGTACAGCTTATGCCCAAAAGCATGGCATACCGGTGCAAACAGTGAATCCTTCGCCGAGGTAATGTTGTGAGTTGGTATGCAGGATGCTGGTAAGTTAGATTACGCCAATACCTTTTTCCTGATTGTACTTTTCAAACGGGCTTTTGTTGCAGATTTTGTAAATGGCATTTTTTTGCCCGTTGCTTTGTAATAAGCAATTATCTCACTAATTTTTTTTCTGTCTGCCGTTGTCAGTGGTGTTGGGTCAACTACGAAGTCAATGCCTGCTGGTTCTTTTATGTATCCCATTTTATATGCTTTTAAAATATTTATCTTGCAACTGTGCTTGTATTTTATAATGTCCAGCCCGAAACTGCTACCTTACCTAAGGCAATACTTTTGTTGTACGTTTGTTTTACTTCTCCGTTATTATTGGCTCTTCCTGTTTTGGCAGGATAATATCCGGACTAAGTTCAGGTAAATAAGCTCGTAATTGTTTTAACGACATACCAAATGGATCTATAAATTTCCAGGTCTTACCTTGATCGCCAGAAATAGCAATTAGAGTCGATTTCAAAGTCATTAGTAGATCAGCTGTTGTAAGTTCCATCTTCTCAACAATTGTACATTGAATCTGGCCCTTTATATGAATTAGTTTCGAGATGGTATCAAATGTTATATTTGAAATTTTGAGGCTATCTTTCTCAAAATCGTTTATTTCATTTTCTAAATCACTTATCACTTTTTCTGCACCTCCGTTAAATTTTAACATTGGTTCATACAGAAACTTTATAAATTCCTTAAAGTCTTTCTTTTTAAAATGACTTGCCATTAATCCAGCTGTTGTATTTATGTTTAATTTCAGCTCAACTTCATTTGCTGACTGCTGAGCGTTGGCTATACAAACGAAAAAAAAGAATATAACAGCGAAACTAAATCTACGCATACTGGTTGTTTAAATGATGTACTGCCTATAAATATATGAAATTTTTCCGCCGGAATCTCTTACTGGTAAAGGCAGGCAAACCCTTCGCCGGGGTGATGTTATGAATGGGGAGGGGATTTAGAGGCAATCTATTTCAGAACGAGACAGTTGTTGTGTGCATTCACACTATTTGTCAATGATGTAAGCTTTATGTTTTTGTAATACATCTACTTGCAATTTGAAGGATGGCAGAAAAGTTAATAGCTCTTCTATTTTACTTGTGAAGCAATTAAGAACAACTATTGTAACCGGATATTTATCAAGATTCTGCTGGTGCATTAAGTTTTTATCAATAGTCAGTAAAACGTCAAATTTATTTTCGACGCAATAAGCCATCAACCTGCCATTTTTAATCCCACTCAACTCTAATTCAGTAACTGTAAAAACTTCAAATTCATCTAAATACTTTTTCAGGCGTTTAGTAACGCATTCGTCAAGCAGTATTTTCATTGAGAATATTTGATGATGTTTCAATTAGCTTCTGCGACATTTCAAGGACTTTTATAACCTGCTCCCTGCTTACACCTTCAAAGTCTTCAAGAAAAATCCCGATGGTGTCACCAGTCTCTAAATAGTCGAAAAGATTTTTTATTGGCACCCTGGTTCCAAAAAATACAGGAGTTCCCCCTAAAATTTCCGGGTCTATATTTATTACACGTGTGTTCATAGCTTTAAATTTAGATACTCAAATTTACACTATTTTGTTGGCACCATAATGCTTTGTCCCAGCGGGGTTTTCACTGCATGTTGTTGTAACATTTAAAAGCCCTCTGTGAAACCCCGCTGTTGAAAAGAGGCAGTATTGTAATGCAGCCTACTTTTGCAATAAGAACTGCGGCTGTAAAATTATTTAAATATATCACTGCGGCAGGGTTTCGCTTGTAAAGCTTTTTTATTTAAATAGTAATAGTGCGAAAACCTATAGGGACGAAAATTGCGGTAAACCTATGTTAATGCAGTTTATTAGTTATTGATTTGGCGAAGACGTAAGAAAAAATGTATCACTTGGTCTTTTAACATTCACAAGTTTTACAGAATCGGTGTTGATAAATTTATAAAAGTAATTAAAACCTTGAATGTTGATCGTGGTATCGTTGACAAATTCCCATGTGTTCGGATATACAACATCGCCAAAATCAAATAATTCTCTTATAGATTTGCCATTGCGATTCATCCAAACGTAATAACGGCAAACACCATTATTTGAAAATTCATAGCAATAGCCAGGAACGGTTGAAATGTCCCAAAACTTCAGATTGTTATTTGTAAGAAGAGATTTATGATTACTTTTTTGGGTGCATGAAGCAAACAATAGAATAAAGATTGTTGAAACAAATAGAAATCTCATAAGTTATTTTCCACTATGACACTGAAGTGTGAAGTTTCCACAAATTGCCGCTAACGGGCAGGGCTTTATGCAGGTTGGGAATTAGAATTCCGTCTGCCCAAACCGCTTCTGATTGAAAATATTTTGATGAAGTTATATGATATATGCCGTTAATTTAGAGTGTCTGGAATTATTGCTATTTCTTTATCAGGATGCCAATCATTTACATTAGACATTACTCCGTAACGTATTATTAAAACAAGATTATCACTCATAGTATGTGTAGTCATTTCCATGTTTCCAGCGTCAAATTTTAGCAGAGTTTCGGGTGTTGGGAAAGTCCCAATGGGTGAAAGGAAAAACTCAAAGTAAACTCTTTTGCTTGCACTATTCGATGGGAACTTCAGAATTAAAGCATTTGATTTTCCTTTTGTAGGATTTGCAATTAGCTCTGAATAATTTTCTAAAGTGCGTCCTATTGTTGCATAAAACCTAACAGGCTCTGTTATTTTGTCTTTTACTTTCCAAATTGCATGCTCTTCAAAATTTGAACTTCCATCTAGTGAATGGCTTTTATAATGTGTCTTGCCACTTTCATGATATGAATATTTGCCAGGAAGTTTCGGAAGCAAATCAAAATCATCAGGAATTGTGAAAACTACTTTTTCATCTCCTTTCTTCATGTTTGTATTTTCAAACCTAGCTGATTTATACGCTGAACCCCAATAAAAATCATTTTCTTTCATTTCAAACCAATAGAATTTACGTAGAATAGTTTCTTCAAATGAAAGGATAAGTCGAAGCTTTATGTTTTTAGGGACTTCCATAATTGCATATAAGTCATAAATACATCAAGTTCAAAACTTGCGTTTTCTACGAGTTATAAATTTAATACATTAAAAACAATATTAAATACGAAATTCCACCGTTATTGTCCACCTCACCACAATAAAAAAATGCTACTTCTTCTTCACAAAATCCCTTAAATAACTGCAGCTGCTAAAAGCCTCTTTATAAAATGGTGTGCTGCTGTATTCTTTTACAAACTGCGGAAAGTATTTGCTGCGTTTAAAATCCCAAAAATATTTTTGTTCAGCGGCATCCATTTTATCGTAGTTGCTGGCATACTCATCATATTGCGGCCGGTGCAATTGCTTTTGTGCACATTTGGCCATCATAAACAAACACCTGGCTTTAAAATTTTTATCGGCACTGGCCGTCATGGCTTTTTCAAAATATTCCTTCGCCTTAAAGCAACCATAATATTCTTTTTTAAAAGCTGTAGCATCATTAGGTATATAATAACCATCGCTGCCGCTGCGGTAATACTGTACCAGTTTCCAGGCGTGGCCATAATAAGTCATATTGTAAAAGCCGGTAGCCATTTTATATAAATGTTTTGCCGCATTGGCTTTGTCGGTTTCGGCCAGTTTTTGCAGGCGCAGCATTTCATCAGCAAAAGCCAGTTTGGTGGTGGTAAACTTTGCTTCGGCCGGTAAAACTTCTTCCCGGTCGTACAGCAAATCAATAAAAGGATTGGTATTAATAACACCTGTTTTTTTATCAGCCGATTTTTTAAACCAGGTAATGGCATTGGCATAATCGTAGTCCCGTAAAAAGGCAGTGCCGGCAAAATCGATCACATCAGTTTTTTTAACTGCGTTATGGCTAATAAGGTAGGCCTCAAATTTGTTGGGTTGTTTGCTGTCCATCAGCGCATACAATCTTTCTACATCTTTACTTACCAAACTATTTCTTAAAAAATCGATGGCAGTACCGGGCACATAATATTCCGTTTTTCCCTGCATAATATAATCGGCAGCGCCAATGGCCAGCGTTTCTTTATGCAGGTCGCCCTGCTGGTGATAGCGTGCCGCCAATACTTCACTCATGAGGTTACGGTAAAATGTTTTCCATTGCTGTATTTCGGAGTAGCCTGCTGTTACAGGCTTTTCAGATTTTGCTTTTTCTTCCAGCCATTGTATAGATGGTAAAACCTGTTCTTCAAAAGCGGCATCTATTTTTTCTTTTTCATTTATGGCCACCAGTAAATTGGTTAATGCCCATTGGTCTTTTACTTTTTGGGTAAGATTCATTTTATCTGCAGCAGCTAAATATTTTTTTGCTGTGGTATAATCTTTTAGCATGTAAGCCGTGTAGGCTGCGCCGGTTTCAAATAAGCCTGCATTTTTTACATTGCCCTTTGTGGCAGCATCATGTAAAAAGTTCATTAAAATTTTTGCCATTAAAATATTTTCGGCAACAGCGCTGTCGTTTACTTTATCGCCCCACGAAAAATATAATGCCTTGCCACCTTTTTGCTGACTTAATAAAGGCGTAAGGTATTTTTCTTCCAGTTTGTTTATTTCCCGTACGGCTAAAACTTCCAGTGCGTCATTGGCAGGGTTGAGTTTATAAATTTCTTTCAGCGTACCTACTTCGCTGTTTAAACTGTTCATGGCAAACAGCGACAGCATGGTGGCTTTTTCTGCATCGCTTTTACAAAGCGATAAATAATCGGCCCTTGCCTCATCTCTTTTTACACTCCAGGTAAAGCCTAAAAAATTGCTGATGCGTTTATCTTCACTTGCTGCAAAAACCTTACTGAATAAATAAGCCGCTTCTTTATTTTGCCCGGTACGGAATAATGCACCAGCCTTTAATGCCGTACACAGGTTTTTAACCGGCGAAGTACTTTGTTCGTAAAGCATATATTTATCATACCAGCTGATAACATCTTTATAGCGGCCGCTGTAATGCGCCAACCGCAATACCTGGTACACATACCGCAGTTTAATAAAATCTTCCTTGGCAACATTCAGCAACTGAAACCCGTTCTTTATCAGCTTGTCCATTTTTACCGAATCTCTTTCCGGTGTATCCCAATACTCAGAACCGCCAACTACAAATGGTTCTGTTTTTTTTGCATAGAGGATATAACCCAGCACTTCAAAATTCTTATTCTTCATAAAATAACCCGTCATGCTGTTCTTTTTAACAGAGTCGGGAATTTTAAGCGGTTGATTTTTTTCGAGGTGGTAGTACAGGTTATTAATATCCTTGCCATCAAACCAGGCTAAAAAATCTTTTGCATCTTTTGGTGTTACGGGTGTGCCGCAGTAAGCACTCCATTCTTTACAAAGCACATCAACACTTTGTACCGGCTCGTTATCGTCGTATAAAAAATTATAGCTGGTATAATAAAAGGGCCTGTAATTTTTAGCATCGGGCAAATTCTGGTGAAAGAAGGACGTATAATAATCATAGGGGTCGGCATCGGGGCCGCAACCAATAATATTTTGAGGGAAAGAAACAAGTGCTGCACTAGCGCAGGCTGTTATAAATAGTTTCCAGTTCATGTAAAGAATATTTGCTTAAAAGTAGGGAATCCAGATGGTAGAGTGATACCCTCAATGTGGTATTTTTCAGTTTTTTGCTGATGGCTCCGGCGGTGGAAATTATTTCGCTGTACTCACTTTGTTCGTTGCGTAATACATCGCCTTTTTTAAATGGGTAGCCTGCCAGTAAACTGTCTTTTAAAAACAAATACCGGTTACCGTTTTTACTGATGAATGGGTTGGTGAGTAAACTGTCGGGTAAATTTTGAATAAGGCCTGCGTAAGTATTGTTGCGGAATAATACTTTCCAGTTAAATAATGGCAGGGCAACATCAAGCGGTAATGGGTAAGCAGCAAGATTATCAATATATTTTTTTAATTCTTCCGTTTGAATAATAGAATTTTTTGTGGCCGGGTTTTTTAAGTTGCCCATGTTGTAGCACATAAGTAAACCTTTGTCAACAGGCGGTACGCCGGTTTTAGAAAGATATTTAATCTGGTGCAGGCGGATAGTTGCCGAAATAACTGCATTGGGTTTTAGTTTTTTAAAACTTTGCAGCAGCGAAAAATATTTTGTTTTTGTTGTAGCCGTCCAGTCGCAATCAAATTGTACTTCCGGTATTGCTTTAAAGTTATTGTTAAAGATCAGCTGCTTTGTTAACTGCATTATTTTTTCTGCAAGAGAATTGATTTGAAAGGAATCAATTTTTTGTATGCATTCGTTGGTTATAAAAATGGTGGGAATAATATTGAAAGAGTGGTATGCTGTATCTGCAAAACTGATTTTTGCAACAGGTAGGGGCTGCTGGGTGGCAGCCTCCCAATCCACATCAAAAAATTTAATGTAAATCGTTTTTATGTGTAAAGAATCAAGCCGTTGCTTTTCAAAGCCAGATAATTTAAAAACAGATTTCCAGTAATAAAAAGAAGGCTCAACAGTTCTTGCAGCTTTTTTATCGTTGCAGGAAAATATTAAACAAGCCAAAGCAGGCAACAGCAGTTTTACCATACTGTTGTAAAATTTGTATTTACCCGCCTTCATTTTAAGCAACATAATTTCAAAAATAGGTGAAATAAAAAACAAACTACCCATGAAAGGGTATTGTAAATGGCATTGTTTGTTTGGATATTTGTATAAAACAATTAATTATGAAAATGCAGCTGCTTGCTTTTTTATTAGTGATAAGTGTATCGCTAACCGCACAGGAATATAAACTGGAAGGCAACGAAGTAAAAATTGACAAACCGGTATTATTTGAAACAGCATCGGATAAACTTAAAGAAGAAAGTACTGCCGCACTGGAGATCATAAAAAAATACCTTACCGATAAATCATACATCAGTTTATTGCGGGTGGAATGCCATACCGATAATGCCAGTGATGAAAACACCAGCCAGGTATTATCAGAAAAAAGGGCCATGGCCCTTTGCAAAGCATTGGTAAAAATGGGAGTGGATTGTAAAAGGCTTTTAGCCGTCGGCTTTGGCAGCACAAAACCTGTTGCGGAAAACAGCACACCAACGGGCAAGGCACAAAACCGCCGGGTAAGTTTTATAAATGCTGCTTTACGCAATCATCCTATCGGTGGCATGCCTGTTGATGGTGGTGGTAAAGTTGCCGGCGATAGTTGTGCCCAATAACTGTATCCAGTATCTTTGCTTATGACTTCACAATACTTTACTTACAACAAACCCAAAGTAATACAGGCTTTACGTTATCATTTTATAACCCGGCGGGAAATTAAAGTAATGATGATACTGGTAAATGTTTTTGCCATTATTTCGGCAGGTTTGTTTTTCTTTAAAAAAGTTGATCCGCTGGCTTTTTTGGTAAGCTCTATATTATGGTTTGCACTGATGGTTATTTTTTGGTTCCTGCTGCCACAAATGATCTATAGAAAAGCCGATACTTTTAAAGACAGGCTGCAGGCAATATTAACAGCCAGCGAATTCAGGATTGAAAACAGCAGGGGGGGTAGAAGCTGGCCATGGGCCGAGTTTAGTACCTGGATGGAGAGCCCTCATTTTTTTCATTTATACTTTAACAGCCGTTCTTTTTTTATTATACCCAAAGATGCCTTTGAAGGCGATGATGTATTTGAGGCCAGGAAGATATTACAGGAAAAAATAGTTAAAAGCTGATGCAGGGAAGTATTTGTATTTAATTATTACAGATTTTTTTCCATCACAAAATGCGGTATGGTTACTTCTTCAAATTCATCGCCGGTGGTTTTGTAGCCCAGTTTTTCGTAAAAGCCTACTGCAGTTTTCCGGGCATGCATACTTAATTTTTTAAAACCTTTATCACGGGCAACCAGTTCGGCAAAATTCATCATACTGGCGCCAATGCCTTTACCCTGCTGATTATTTTGCACTGCCATTTGCCGCAGCTTAATACATTTATTATCAATTTTAGTAAGCAGGCAGCAGGCCAGCAGTATTTCTTCATCAAAAGCGCCAATTAAAATATCGTCTTTTTCTTTAGCTAATTCATCGGGGTTAAAACTAAGGCCAAGCGGTTTACGTAATATTTCCATGCGTAAGTCAACCATTTGCTGGTATTCTTTAGAGCCATGGTATATTTGTTTTAAGGCCATATCAGTTGTTTTTAAAAAAGGTTTGATGCTTATGTCGGGAAGGAATTACAATATACAATTTTTTTGAAAACTACTTTAGCTTCCACTGCCATAATTTTAATCTCGTTTACCTGCATTCAATAAAAATCTGGTTGCTATATGGGGATAAGGGGGCTTCCAATCCTGTCGTTCAGGGTAAGTGTGACCGAAGAAATAACCGCCGGCTTATAAGTATAATAAATAACATAAAAACTAACTATTTTCCCGTCTATTTATATTTCTTTGTAATTATTGCAAAATGTATATTTTTGCAGCCAGACAAACTAAATTTTAAAATTATGTCAGACATTGCAACAAGGGTAAAAAAGATAATTGTTGACAAGTTAGGAGTTGATGAAGCCGAAGTAACCACTGAAGCTTCTTTTACTAATGATTTAGGTGCCGATAGCTTAGACACCGTAGAACTAATTATGGAATTTGAAAAGGAATTCAACATCTCTATTCCGGATGAGCAAGCTGAAACCATCACTACTGTTGGCCAGGCTGTTGCTTACTTAGAGGAGCATGCTAAGTAATTTTCCCGTCTGAATGGCATTCAGCCAGGCGGACATTAACTATCACAGGTAAACTTTATGGCTTTTAAACGTGTTGTAGTAACCGGATTGGGCGCCCTTACACCGTTAGGCAAAACTGTTGCTGACTATTGGCAGGGTTTGGCTGACGGGGTAAGTGGTTGCGATTTTATTCAACAATTTGATTGCAGTAAGTTTAAAACAAGGTTTGCCTGTGAAGTTAAAGACTTTGATCCCACCACTTATTTAGACCGTAAAGAGGCCCGGAAAATGGACCGCTACTGTCAATTTGCATTAATAGCCAGCGATGAAGCGGTTAAAGATGCAGGCATCACCAAAGAAAATGTTGATGCAGACAGGGTAGGTGTAATTTTTGCCAGCGGCATCGGCGGTTTAATTACTTTCCAGGAAGAAGTTACCAATTTTGCTCTTGGCGATGGTACACCACGTTTCAATCCCTTCTTTATCCCTAAAATGATTTTGGATATTGCCGCAGGGCAAATCTCGATGCGTCATGGTTTCCGTGGGCCCAATTTTGCTGTTGTTTCTGCATGTGCCTCATCAACCAATGCAATAATCGATGCTTTTGATAATATCAGGCTTGACAAAGCAGATATTGTTATTACCGGCGGAAGTGAAGCGGTGGTTAGTGCTGCAGGCCTTGGTGGTTTTAATGCTATGAAGGCTTTAAGCGAAAGAAATGACAGTCCCGAAACAGCCAGCCGCCCATTTGATAAAGACAGAGATGGCTTTGTAATGGGAGAAGGTGCAGGCGTTTTAGTGCTGGAAAGTCTTGACCATGCTTTGGCAAGAGGCGCAAAAATTTACTGCGAAATAGCTGGCGGTGGTGCTACTGCTGATGCTCATCATATTACTGCTCCACATCCCGAAGGGCTGGGCGCAAATAATGTAATGAAGGCAGCATTAAAAGATGCAGGCTTAAAACCTGAAGATATTGACTACATAAATGTACATGGTACCAGCACGCCGCTTGGTGATATTGCGGAGACGAAAGCCATAAAAAAAGTTTTTGGTGACCATGCGTATAAACTCAATATCAGCAGTACCAAAAGTATGACCGGCCACTGCCTTGGAGCCGCCGGTGCTTTAGAAGCATTGGCTTGTATTATGGCTGTAACAAAAGATATGGTACCGCCAACCATTAACCACTTTACAGATGATCCTGACCTGGATGCAAATCTTAATTTTACTTTTAACAAAGCACAACACCGCACTGTAAATGCTGCCCTCAGCAATACGTTTGGTTTTGGCGGGCACAACGCCAGTGTGATAGTAAAAAAATATAAACCATAGTTTTTGGTAACAAGCTTTGGCAATGCTGTTCATCATCGTCCCCGCCATGGCGGGGCTCACATCAACTAAATACCATTATTCAAGATTTATCTAAGCCTGTTTACTGCTGCACTTCAGTGTTATATACTTCACTACCTTAATAATTCTTTCTTTTATTTTGAATTAAAAAAACTTTAATTTCACTAAAATAATTTCTACGCCGCTTTGCAATTCATAAAAAATTTTTTTAAAAGCCAAGACAAAAACCGGGAGTTTAAAAAGCAACTCAACAATATACTGGGTTTTACACCCGGCGAAATTGATTTGTATAAAACAGCACTCAGTCATCGCAGCGTTAGGGAAGGTGCCGATGAAAACAATGAACGCCTGGAGTTTTTAGGCGATGCTGTATTAAGTTCTGTTATTGCACATTACCTGTTTAGAAAATATCCTTACAAAGGCGAAGGCTTTTTAACCGAGATGCGGAGTAAAATGGTAAACCGCCAGATGCTGAATGATATTGCATTAAAGATGGGGCTTAAAAAAATTACCTTTTACAACAAGTACGATAACTCACTTAAAATTTCGCAGATATTTGGTAATACTTTAGAGGCATTAATTGGCGCCGTGTATTTAGATAAAGGTTATGCAGGTACACAAAAATGGGTGGAGAAATGTATTATCATGCCTCACTTATTTATCGACGATCTGGAAATAATTGAGATAAATATTAAAAACAGGCTATACGGCTGGGCCAATAAAAATGGTAAAGCGCTGGAGTTTGAAACACTAAGTGAAAAATTTGAAAACGGCCGCCGCCTATTTACTATTGGCGCTACTGTTGATGGAGAATTAATTGCCGAAGCAAAAGGATATAATAAAAAAGATGCCAGCCAGATTGCAGCACAGTTGGCGGTTGAAAAATTAGGACTTTAATAAGTTTGTTGTTTATGGTTAGTCGTTTGTAGTTATGCATTGTGCTGAAAAATTGTAAAGTCAGCTAACCACCAACAATAAACAATCAACCACAAACTTTTAATATGACTTTCGGAATACTAGGAAGCGGCAGTTGGGGAACAGCCCTGGCAAAAATTTTAACCGATAACGGTAATACAATTTTTTGGTGGAACAGGAGTGAGGCTGCCATTAAGTATATACAAACCCGTCACCACAATCCACAATATTTACCAACCGCAGGTTTTGATGTTACCAGGCTTAAATTAACCACCGATGCAGCAGAAGTCATCAAAAATTCTGATTGTATTGTAATTGCTGTACCATCTGCCTATGCTGCCGAAGTGTTGCAGCAACTGGATAAAAATATCTTTACCGGCAAAAAAATAATATCTGCCATTAAAGGCATCTTACCCGAACAGAATGTATTATTAAACGATTACCTTAAGCAGGAATTTAACTTCGATCTGAAAGATTATTTTGCTGTACTGGGCCCCTGCCATGCCGAAGAAGTGGCAGCAGAAAAATTATCTTACTTAACATTTTCGGGCATAGATGAAACGGTAACAAAACATCTGGCTGCTTATTTTAAAACAGATTATCTCAACACAATTGAGAATACAGATATTTACGGCGTTCAGTATGCTGCTATTTTAAAAAATATTTATGCAGTAGGGTCGGGCATGGCTCATGGGTTGGATTATGGTGATAATTTTTTAAGCGTATTGATTGCCAACAGCGCCGATGAAATGGCAAGTTTTTTACGCAAGTCGGGGGTTAAAAATATTGAAGTGGGGCATACCGAATACCAGGAAACAGTTAACGAACACCGGCCAATAAACTATGCCGCTTCAGTTTACCTTGGCGATCTGTTGGTTACCTGTTATTCTTTACACAGCCGAAACCGGTCGTTTGGCAATATGATAGGGAAAGGATATGCCGTAAAAGCTGCCCAGCTGGAAATGAGGATGGTAGCCGAGGGGTATAATGCCAGCAAGTGTATGTTTACCATTAATCAGACTATTAAGGCCGATATGCCGATAGCAACAACCATCTATAAAATTTTATGGGAAAACCTGCCAGTAGCCGAAGGATTTAACGAAATAGAAGCAACGCTGGTGTAGCATTTGTGTTATCTTTATACAACGAATAACAACATGCCTTTTTCATTTTCAAATATTGGTAGTACTGCAATCCTGCTCATGATTGGGTGTTTGGTAATTGCAGAATTGGTGAAGTATTTGAGAAAAAATTTCCACCACTCAGAAAAATAAATCTGCTGCAATTCCATCGGCAAACAATTTCCCTTCTTTAGTTAAAATAATTTTTTCGTTTTCGGTTTTTAACTTTTCTCCGGCCTCCCACTTTTTACCTGCGGCTTGTAATTTCAATTTGGCATCATTCCCGAATTTTTCAGCTATCAATGCTAAATCCAAACCTTCCATTGTTCTTAATGATGTCATGATGTATTCATTAAGCTGTTGTGTTGCTGTCAGTATTTCTTCTTCAAAAGGAATTATATTTTTTTGCAGCGATGTAATGTAGAGTGCATTATTGGCAATATTCCATTTCCTGCTTTTGCCATTAAAAGAATGTGCCGAAGGGCCAAAACCATAATAGGTGGAGCCGCTCCAGTAGCTGCTGTTGTGTTTGCTGCGCATGCCCGGTTTTGCAAAATTGCTTATTTCATAATGTTCATAACCGGCTTCTTCCATCCATTGCATCAATGATAAAAACTGGCGGGCCTGTTTTTCACTATCTACATTTTCCTTTTTCTTAAGCAGTATCATTTTGTTCAATGCCGTTTTTGGTTCTACTGTTAAGGCATAACAACTGATGTGCGGAATATTTTTTTCAATTACCAGTTCTGCATTTCTTTTCCAGTCCCCGTCATTCAGTAATGGAGAGCCATAGATAAGGTCAATAGAAAAATTATCATAGCCTGCATTTTTAATTTTATCAATACAGATCAATGATTCTGTTGCAGTATGTGCCCGGTTCATCCATTTCAATTCATCTTCTAAAAAACTTTGGATGCCTACGCTAAGCCTGTTTATGCCAATGGCTTTCCATTCCTGTAATTTTGTATCAGTAATATCATCTGGATTAGCTTCTAAAGTAATTTCTATGTCATCTGCAAATTCAAATCTTTTTTGCAGGGCATTAAAAATAAATTTCAGGTCATCAGCAGTTAAAATACTTGGTGTGCCGCCACCAAAATAAAGTGTTGAAATAATTTCCTTTTCAGTTTCGTTATTGAGTGAGGGAGATAAACTGATCTCTCTGGCCAAAGCGGCCATCATGTCTGCTTTTAATTGTAATGAAACAGAGAAATGGAAATTGCAATAATGGCAAGCCTGTTTGCAAAAAGGGATATGTATATAAATGCCCGGCAAATATTTCTGGTTTACATCCCGATAACTGTCAGGATAAAATTTTAGATTTGATTATTAATGAACAAAATAAAATTATTGAACTCAAAGCTTTTACTGCTGCTAATTTTGCAGGCCGTTTTTTTTCTGCCAACGGTTAACTGCCAGCAATCAACGGTAAAGTACCAGTTAAGTATTTACTTTGTTGACAAAGATAGTTCCTTTACTTCGCAGGACTTAAAATTGCAAACTATCTTCAGTGATGTTATTAAATGCAGGGCATATATAAACAGTATTCCTTCGCTTTTAGGCAGCAAGGGTTATCCTGCTGCATCTGTAGATAGTATCTGGGAAACTAAAGATACTACCGGCATAAAACTTTTTTTAGGCAAACAATACCACTGGATAAAATTAGTAACTGATAGCATTGATAAAAAAGCCATTGCCGAGAGTGGTTATTTTGAAAAAAACTTCTCCAACAAAGTGTTGAATATGGAGCAATTGCAAAGTATGCAGTTGCGGATATTAAATTATTATGAAAATAACGGCTATCCATTTGCAAAAGTATTTTTAGACAGTATCCGCCTGGAAGAAGAAAAAATAACAGCATTATTAAAAGTAAATACCGGGGTACTGTATCATATAGACAGCATAAGGGTTTTGGGCAAAGTAAAAATTTCTAAAAATTTCCTGCAACATTATTTAAGCATTCCCAATGGCGGTATTTACAATAAAGAAAAACTGCAACAGGTTAGTAAACGGATTTTAGAATTGCCGTATTTGCAGGAAGTGCAACCTAATGATATTACCATGCTTGGGGCAGGCTCTGTACTTAATCTTTACCTGGCACCCAAAAAAAGCAGCCAGTTTAATTTTTTGCTGGGTGTGCTGCCGGAAGCAAACCTGGCCAGCAAATTTCAGTTAACGGCCGATGTAAATCTTAATCTTAAAAATGCACTAAACAATGGCGAAACTATTTTATTAAACTGGCAGCAGCTGCAAAAAAAATCGCCACGCTTAAACTTAGGTTATCAGCAACCCTATATTTTCAACTCTAAATTTGGCATTGACTTCTTATTTGACCTGTTTAAAAAAGACTCGAGTTTTTTACAGGTAAACGGGCAATTGGGTTTGCAATATATTGTGTCTGCCAATCAATCAGGCAAAGTTTTTATGCAATGGCAGAATAGTTTTTTACTGGCTAATGGAGTTGATACCAATCTTGTAAAAGCAACAAAGCAATTGCCGCCTAATATTGATGTAAGTGCTGTTAATTTTGGTGTGGATTATGAATGGGTTAAAACAGACTACAGGTTAAACCCACGCAGTGGTAATGAAATAAAACTGACTGCTATGGCCGGGCTAAAAAAAATAAAAAGAAATAATGATATCGTTTCAATAAAAGACCCTTCCTTCAATTTTGCAAGCCTGTACGATTCACTAAAAGAACGTTCTTACCAGTTCCGCATAAAATTATCAGCCGCACATTATTTTCCTGTGGGTAAACAGGGTACGTTTAAAACAGTCCTTAATATTGGGGTGTTTAACAGCCAGAGTATTTTCCGGAATGAATTGTTTCAAATTGGCGGTTACCGACTGTTGCGTGGGTTTAATGAGGAAAGTATTTATGCTACTCAATATGGTGTTGCCACAGCAGAATATCGTTACAGGGTGGGCCTTAATTCATTTTTATTTGCTTTTACAGATGCCGGATTGGTAAAAAATAAATATCAAAACATCAATCTTAATAATAACTTTATTTCTACGGGCCTTGGAATGGCTTTTGAAACAAAATTTGGCTTGCTTAACATTAGTTATGCCCTCGGTAAGAGAGATGATATTAAATTTAATATCCGGGAAGCATCCAAAATACATTTTGGATATGTGAATTACTTTTAATTATCTGCTTCGCTACAATTACTTTTGTAAAAATTTTTTATTTAAAGTGGGAAAATTATTTGGTTTCTTTTTTTTAATGATAGGTGTGCCGGCTTTGGTTATTGCGCAAAAGCCAGACTCTGTATTTATTCAAAATGATTCTTTACAAGTTCCTGTAATTACTATTGCCAACCAGTATGAACGTGCATTACAAACTATACTAAAACAAAATACTTTTTTAAACAGCGAGGGTACACCTGTAACGATGGCTGTAAAAATTAAAAAAACAAAATCTACCGATACTGTATTTTATTTGCTGGCAGCACTGGTTTTTTTAATGGGATTGATAAAGGTTTTCTTTGCCCGTTATTTTACCAACCTTTTTAAAGTGTTCTTCAATACATCTTTCAGGCAAAGCCAGCTTGCCGATCAGTTATTACAGGCAAAACTGCCTTCACTATTTTTTAATGCCTTCTTTATTATAAGTGGGGGCGTTTATATTTATTTTCTATTGTTGCAGTATAAATTTATCACCGACATTCATCAATGGACAATATTAGCTTCCTGTATTTTGATTTTAGGGCTTGTTTACCTGGCAAAATTCAGCACACTTAAGTTTACAGGGTGGGTAACCGGATATAAGGAAGTAACTGACGCCTATGTTTTTGTTATCTTTTTAATTTGTAAAATCATTGGTGTGCTTCTGGTTCCATTCATTATTTTAATGGCCTTTACAGATGCGGCAATTGCTAAAGGTAGTGCCCTGGCTTCTTTATTAATAATAGTACTCCTGCTTTTATTGCGTTTTTTAAGATCCTACGGTCTGCTTCAAAATCAATTGAAAGTCAGCAGGTTTCATTTTTTTTTATACATAGCAGGTGTCGAAATCTTACCCCTTTTGTTGATTTACAAGGGCTTATTGTTTTTATTAAGTAAAAATCTGTAATTTTGCAAAACCATTTGCCCAAATAGTATGGTTAAAAACGCTTCAACTAAGGCTGATAATCCAGTTCATAAAGTCAAAAAAATACTTATAGCCCAACCTAAACCGGATGGCGAAAAATCTCCGTATTTTGATTTGGCTAAAAAACATGGTATTACCCTTGATTTCCATCCTTTTATAGTAGTGGAAGGCATTATAGCAAAAGACTTCAGAAAGCAAAAAATAGATATTGCACAGTACTCTGCAGTAATATTTACCAGCAGGCATGCCATCGATCATTTTTTCAGGGTTTGCCACGAAATGAAGATCAATATTTCACAGGATACCAAATATTTCTGCATAACAGAGGCTGTGGCCCTTTATTTACAAAAATTTATTTTGTACCGAAAGCGTAAAGTTTTTTATGGTGCCGATGGTACCAATAAAAGCCTGTTTGATGTAATTAATAAGCATAAGGATAATGAAAAATTTCTTTACCCCTGTTCGGAATCTTTTGACAGCGAAATAACCAACTGGTTAAAAGGAAATAATTGTGGTTATGCAACCCCTGTATTATACCGGATCATCAGTAATGACATAAAAGAGGTGGTGGAAAGAAATTATGATGTAATCTGTTTCTTTACCCCCGGAGGTGTTAAAAGCCTGATGGAAAATTTCCCTAAGTTTAAACAAAACGGTACCAGGATTGGCGCTTTTGGTGCAAATACACTTAAGGCAGCTGAGGAAGCTGGTTTAATATTGGAGATAAAGGCGCCACAGCCAAAAGCGCCGAGTATGGTTAGTGCGTTGGAATTATTCCTTTCTACTTATAAGAAAAAATAAAGTTTACTGTATAAATAATTTAAAGCGGCTTAAAAAAGGCCGCTTTTGGTTTTAAATATCTGTTGTAAACAAACACAATATTTAGAATGATATTTGCAGTTCATATACGGGTTACAGCAATTTAAAATATTGAAAATGGCTCACAATTTTACAAATAGGTTAATTAAAGAAAGTAGTCCTTATCTTTTACAACATGCCCATAACCCGGTTAACTGGTATCCATGGGGCGATGAGGCTTTGCAAAAAGCTAAAGCCGAAAATAAAGTAATACTGGTAAGCATTGGTTATGCTGCCTGCCATTGGTGTCATGTAATGGAAAAAGAAAGTTTTGAAAACGAAGCAGTGGCCAAACAAATGAATGAAAATTTCATCAATATTAAAATTGACAGGGAAGAGCGGCCAGACCTGGACCATATTTATATGGATGCCGTGCAGGCTATGACCGGAAGCGGGGGATGGCCATTGAATGTTTTTTTAACTCCGGAAGCAAAGCCTTTTTATGGAGGCACTTACTTTCCGCCAGTTAATGCATATAACCGGGCATCGTGGACAGAAACTTTACATGGCATAACTAAAGCCTGGAACGAAAGGAAAAATGAAATAGAATCGCAGGCAGAAAATCTTCTTGCACATATACAGCAATCAAATAATTTTGGCAATATAGCAGCACCTGCAAACAACAATATTTTCACAAAAGAAAATTGCAAACTGATAGCAGAAAATATCTTAAAACAGGCCGATACAGTTTGGGGAGGCTTTGGTAAAGCGCCTAAATTTCCTCAAACTTTCACTATTCAATACCTCTTCCAATACCATTATTTTACTGGGGATGCGGCTGCTTTAGACCAGGCACTTCTCTCGTTAAACAAAATGCTTGAAGGTGGTATTTATGATCATGTTGGTGGCGGGTTTTCCCGATACAGTACCGATGCCGAATGGCTGGCGCCGCATTTTGAAAAAATGCTGTACGATAATGCTTTACTCCTGAATATACTTTGCGACGCTTATCAAATTACAAAGCAAAAAAAATACGAACGGGCCATTAGAGAAATAATTGATTTTGCAGTAAGGGAATTATCAGATGCGGCAGGTGGTTTTTATGCTGCTCTGGATGCCGATAGCGAAGGGGAAGAAGGGAAGTTTTATGTTTGGAGTAAAGCGGAAATACAACAGCTCTTAGGCCCAGATGCAGATGTGTTTTGTGAGTTTTATGATGTAACTGAAAAAGGTAATTGGGAAGAGAAAAACATACTCCGTATTCTAAAAACTATTGAAATTTTTGCTGCAGAAAAAGGAATTGCTACAGCCGATCTGGAAACTACATTAAAAAATTGCCTGCAAAAATTATTAAGCCAGCGCAGTAAACGCATCCGTCCAATTACGGATGATAAAATTTTATTGGGGTGGAATGCTTTAATGGTAACCGCTCTTTGTAAAGCCGCCGCCGCTTTAGGCGAGGATAATTACAGAGTGCTTGCCGAAACAACAATGGAATTTGTTTTTAAAGCTTTTAAGAACAATGACGACAGCTTTGAATGCTTTCATACTTACAAACAAGGCTCTGCCAAATACCCTGCTTTTTTAGACGATTATGCATGCCTTATTCAGGCCTGTATTAAGTTGCAGGAAATTACATCAAACGTAAAATACCTTGATTTTGCAAAAGAGATAACCCAATTTGTAATTGATAATTTTATGGATGACACTACCGGTTACTTTTTCTTTACCCATAAAAACCAACAGGATATTGTTTTACGTAAAAAAGAAGTGTATGACGGAGCTACACCCTCAGGCAACAGCATTATGGCAGAAAACCTGTATTACCTGTCTGTAGTTTTTGATAATGCGGTTTGGCACCAGATTGCCGATAAAATAACCAACGCATTGGCACCTGCAATTTTGCGACACCCAACTTCTTTTGCAATTTGGGCATCTTTATTGCTAAAACATACGTTTGGAATAAATGAGCTGGTTGTTGTTGGCAATAATTTTCCGGCCTTGCGAAATGAACTGCTTTTAAAGTATTTACCAGAAGTAATTCTACAAAGCGGAACCGGCGGGAATAGTAATTTTCCAATGTTAAAAGGTAAAAACCCGTGCAATGAAACCCTTATTTACTGGTGCAGGCAATATAGCTGCAATGCACCCGTTAACAGTGTAGAGAAACTAATGCGGCAAATGAAAGCGGGAATAAAAATAGAAACGTAATCACAATAATTGAATTTTTCTTTCGTTTATCAATTTCAGGACTACATTTTAACCAAAAAATTAATCCGAGAAACGGGCACAAAATGAAGTTAATTCAAAATAATCATTACATTTGCTCATCACCCTCAAAGTTAAAAACAATGAAGAACAAGTTGTTCTACATGATAGCAGTAATAGCTATCATATCTACTACAACGAGCTGTAAAATGCTTGGCGGAAAAAATAAAGGTGGGTCTCTTCCCAACGATGGCCAGTTACATGGCGTAGCTCCTGCTTCAAGATGGAGTTTACCCAAGCCTCCAGGAATGGTTTATGTTAATCCAGGTACCTTTCACATGGGCCCAAGCGATGAAGATGTAAGCTATGCCTACACTGCCCGTAACAAAGCTGTTTCTATTAGTGGTTTCTGGATGGATGCCACAGAAATAACCAATAACGAGTACCGCCAGTTCACCAACTGGGTTAAAGACTCTATCGCTGGTCATTTAATGGGCTTTGAAAAACAGGGGGCTAATGGAAATACAGAACTTGACTGGAAAAAAATAAAAACAATTAAATGGGGCGATAAATCGACAATGGAAAAAATTGATGCGATGATCTTAACCCCCGATAACCGCATTTTTGGCAAAAAAGAGATTGACGCCAATAAATTAGAGTATCAATCAGAGGTTTTTGATTATAAAGCCGCTGCTCAAAACAGGGATATAAACATTCCACGTTCTAAATTCATCATTAAAAAGGCAATAAAGATATATCCTGATACACTTTGCTGGATCAGGGATTTCTCATACTCTTATAATGAGCCAATGGCAAAACAATATTACAGCCACCCTGCATTTGGAAATTATCCAGTAGTAGGTGTTAGCTGGAAACAGGCTACAGCATTTTGCGAATGGAGAACACATTATTTGAATGCCTTCCTTGAAGGAAAGAAAAGAACTCCTGAATCTGATTTTCGTTTACCTACAGAAGCACAATGGGAATATGCAGCTCGTGGCGGAAGATCTCAGGCTGCTTATCCATGGGGAGGTTATTATCTTAGAAATAAAAAAGGCTGTTTGTTGGCCAACTTTAAACCAGGCCGTGGTAATTACCCAGAAGATGGCGGTTTATATACAGTAAGAGCTGATGCTTACTGGCCAAACGATTTCGGTTTGTATAACATGGCTGGTAATGTTGCAGAATGGACTTCTTCTTTATATTATGAAGGTGCTTATAATTTTCAACATGATTTAAACCCGGATATCAGATATAACGCTAAAGAAACAGACAAACCACGTGACAAGCGTAAAGTATTACGTGGCGGCAGCTGGAAAGATGTAGGTGCATTATTAAGATGCGGTACACGTAGCTACGAATACCAGGATACTGCAAAATCCTATATCGGATTCCGTTGTGTGATTGATTTGCCACCGGCACCCAAAAAAGGCAAAAAATAAAACATTTCCAAAATTAAAAACTTATTAGAGACTGCCCGTGATACTAAAATTACGGGCTTGTCGTTAACTTTTGTGTAATTCAAACTATAATAAACAACCCCCAGTTAAAACAATTTAAAATTTTACAACCATGGCTCACAGAAAAAGAACCTTTTTAACTCTGATTGATGTATTGGTAAGCGCAGGAGCTGCCGTAATTATATTTGCCGCATGGGCTAAAATTACACACCAGTCTTATGCTGACACTTTATTAACAGTTGGTATGTGGACAGAGACTGCCATCTTTCTTGTATACGCTGCAATTGAGTGGATGAAACCTAAACACCATGAAGAAGATGATGATATTGCTGCAGTAGCGGTAGCCGGCACCAATCCATTATTATCTATGGATAAAATGATGCAGGAAGCAGAGATCAATCCTTCTAACTTAAAGAAATTAGGCGAAAGCTTTAATAAATTACAAGGTACTGTAGCCAATATTGCCGACGTTAGTGATGTGGTAAAAAGCACCAGCGATTTTGGTGCTAAAACAAAAGAAGCAACAACAGCTATTGGAAGCATGAGTGCAGCATTTACTGCCAGTGCAAATACAATGTCTTCATTTAACACTGCTTCAGAATCTGCAAAAGGTTTTCACGAGCAGGTACAGGGGTTAACTAAAAACCTGAGTTCTTTAAATACTATTTACGAACTTGAATTAAAAGAAGCCAACAACCACTTGAAATCCTTAAACAATTTCTATGGTAAATTAAATGAAGCCAGTGCTACTATGATGGCAAGTGTGGATGATGCAACTAAAGCTAAAGAGCAAATTGGTGCATTGGCAAATAATCTGGGCAAATTAAACTCGGTATATGGCAATATGCTAAGTGCAATGCAGGGCAGATAATAACGTTTACGGTTTGTAGTTTTTGGTTTTTGGAAACAGAGTGTTTTAACTAAAGCTCTAACTCCTAACCCCTAAACTTATAAACCCCCAATCTAATAGAAAACAATTAAATTAAACAACCGTAAATTTAAAATATTATGGCTTTACCTAAAGAGCCCCGGCAAAAGATGATCAACATTATGTATTTGGTGTTGACAGCTATTTTGGCGCTGAACGTTTCAAACGAAGTAATTGAGGCGTTTAAAACAGTTGACAAAAGTCTGCAAGGATCAAACGGCAGCCTTAGCACATCTACAAATGCTACTTTTCAGTCATTAACAAAACAAATGACAGAAGCTAAAACTGCAGAGCAGGCAAAAGTATGGCAGCCAAATGCTGACAAGGTAATTGGTTACACAAAAACTTTAAATGATTATATCGAAGGCCTTAAAGTAAAATTAAAAGAAGGAGCTGGCTTAAAAATTGTTACTAAAGATGGCAAGCAGGTTGAAGATTTTAAAGAAGATAATTTGGATGCCTCTACACGGATATTTGAAACCAACGGCGAAGGTAAAAAATTAGAACAAGCCTTGCTGGATTATAAAAAGAATGTTTTAGGTATTGATAAGGAGATTGATGCAAAATTTTCAAAAAATTTCCCTGTTGACCTGTCACCAGTAGTTGGAAGGGATGGCAAAGAAAAAGACTTCACTACCGGTTATTTTCACATGACACCAACCGTAGCAGCATTGACAATGTTAAGTAAGTTTCAAAACAATATTAAAAATGCTGAAAGCCAGGTGGTAAGTTATTGCCAAAGTAAAGTTGGTGCAGTAGAATATGTATATGATCAGTTTAAACCAATTATTGGTACAAGCTCAACTTATTTAATGCCTGGAGAAGATATGACAGTAACAGCTGGTATCGGTTCTTTCAGTAGTGCTGCAAATCCAACAATTACAATTAATGGAGTTACCAAGCAGGCAGATGCAGAGGGTGTTGTAACTAATACATTTAAAGTATCAGGTTCTGGTTCAGTTCGTGTTAAGATTAATTTCAAAAAGCCAGATGGTACTGATGGTACCGTTGAAAAAGATATCCCATATAGTGTAGGGCAACCTAGCAGTGCAGCAATATCTCTTGATAAAATGAATGTTTTTTATGTTGGATTGGATAATCCAATCACAATAGGATCACCAACTGGTATGGAAAAAACCGGGGTAACTGGTAATAACTGTAAAATCAATGGTTCCGGAGCAAGCAGAACAGTTTCTGTATCTGGTTCAGGCGAATGTTCTATAACAGTATCTCCGCAGGGTAGTCAACCATTGGTTAAAACATTCAGAATAAAAAGAATTCCAGAGCCTTCATTTATGGTAGGTTCCGGTAAACCAAGGATGCCATCAGTAGATTTTAAAGGACAGCAATTCTGCAGGGCAGATATGGGACCAGATTTTATTTATGATGTTCGTTATTCAGTGGTAAGTGCAACTGTATATTTTTCAGGAGCTAATTTCCCTAATGTTGTTACATCGTCAATAACTGGTAATAGTTTAGCTTCCCTTGACGCTTATGTTAAGCGTTGTGGTCCTGGTTCGGTAATTACTTTCGATAATATAAAAGTTAACGGGCCTGATGGCGTAAGAGTAATTGAAGGAAAATCTTTCGCTCTGTATTAATAGTATTTTAATTTACACAATATGAAAAAAAGTTTTGTAAAATTTCTTTTATTGGCAATATGCCTTGGCATATTTGTTAATGCGGCAGATGCCCAAAAGAAAGCAGCTCCAAGAAAAAGCACCAAGCGTGCCTCTACTAGTAAAACTGCAAAGGGAAAAACAAAGGCAAAAATAAAACCAACTGTTGCAGTTACAGATACTGTTAAAAACGTAGTTGCAGTTGCTGCTCCTGTCGTTGTTAATGATAGTATTCCCATTAAAATGGTAAAGAAGTCATTGCGTCCGGATGAAGCAGTTGAAACTTCAAGTTTAAGGGACAGGACCCCGCTGCCTTACGAAAATCTTAGGGCTGACGATGCATTGTTTCGCCATAAAGTTTGGAGAGAAATTGATATCAGGGAAAAAATAAACCTTCCTTTCCGTTACTCTGCCGATGATAATAATGGTAACCAGCGTTTCATTTCAATTCTGCTGCAGGCAATACAAGATAGCGCTGTAACAGTGTTTAGTAATATCGACGACAGATTTACCACTCCAATGACAAGAGGAGAAGTTGTTAAAGCAATTGGAGGAGATCCAATACCGGTAAAGATATTTGACTCATTGGGTAATGAAATAGGTGTTAAAATGACTCCGAGAGAAATTAACCTTGATTCTATTTACAAATTTCACGTAAAGGAAGAAGTAATCTTTGATAAAGAAAGTTCCCGTTTGTTCTGGAGAATATTAGGTATTGCCCCGGTTATGAATGTTATCAATTCACAAGGTATAAATCTTGGAGAAACTGAATTATTCTGGGTTTACTATCCTGATATGAGGCCAATATTTGCCAAATATGAAGTGTATAATGGTAAAAACTTTGGAGCCCGTATGAGCTGGGAAGAATTATTTGAAAGCCGCATGTTCTACGGACGTATTGTTAAAAGTACCATTGACAATCCTTATGACCAGTTAATAAAAAATTACAGCGGTTTAGGCGATAAACCTATTCTTCAGTTACTGGAAGGAGAAAATATAAAAGAAAAAATATTTAACTACGAGCAGGACTTGTGGAGTTATTAATAAAGAATTAATAATAAATTTAGAAAGCCCCCGATAATTCGGGGGCTTTTATTTTATGTATTATATGCCATATGGCTGCCATTTGCTAATTGTAACCTACCATTTGAAAAATACCACTTTCAGGGTATTGTTTATACTGCACACACTGTATATCTTCGTTTCGGTTTTTCATAGGATATTGGATTTTAAAACGGGGCAGGATTTCTATCCAGCCCCTTAGTTTTTTCTGAATCAGGAGTTTCGAAAATAGTCTAAAAGGATTTTGGTTTTAGCCTTTCCAATAACAGCTGCAAGTTCTTCCTCAGCCTTAAGTTTAATGTTTTTAACCGATTTAAATTGTTTTAAAAGGATATCTGCAGTTGCCTCACCAATTCCCTTTATTTGCTCCAGTTCGTTTTTAAAAGTGCCCTTGCTTCTTAAATTACGATGAAAGGTAATGCCATGATTGTGTACTTCATCCCTTATGCGGCGTATTAATTTAAGGCTTTCACTATCCCAGGGTAATTTTATCGATTGTGTATCTCCCGGAAAAAAAATCTCCTCTTCGTTTTTTGCAAGCCCCACTACAGTAGTGGAAGCCGGTAAGTTTAAATCCGCTACACTTTGCATGGCGGCGCTAAGTTGGCCCTTACCCCCATCAATAATAACTAACTGTGGCAATAGCTGGTTTTCATTTAAAAGGCGTTTGTAACGCCGGTAAACAACTTCTTTCATTGATGCAAAGTCATTTATGCCGGTAACAGTTTTTACTTTATATCTTCTGTACTCCGCTTTAGCCGGTTGGCCATTTTTAAAACATACCATTGCCGATACCGGGTAACTTCCCTGGAAATTGGAGTTGTCAAAACATTCAATATGTATTGGCAGGTTTGGTAATTGCAGGTCTTTCTGCAGCTGGCTCAATACCTGTAGCTTCTCACCTGTTGTCTTTTCTTCCAGGTTCAGCATTTTTTTTCGTTTCAGGTCTTCCTTAAAGTAGTTTACATTCTTTTCCGAAAGCTCTAATAATTTTTTCCGGTCTCCTCCTTTTGGAACGGTTATTTTAATCTCTGGTTCAGGGTAATCAATTTCAAAGGGTATAATAATTTCTTTTGTACTGCTTGCAAAAACAGCACGTAATTGCGCAATGCCAAATGCTAATACTTCTGCTTCACTTTCATCCAATCTTTTTTCAAGCGTAATGGTTTTGGTTTGTACAATTGTACCATTACTTACCGCTAAATAATTTACATAGGCAATATCCCCATCTTTCAGTATGGAAAATACATCTACAGTTCCTATATTAGTATTTACGACAGTTGATTTTGATTGATAATTTTGCAGGTGTTCAATTTTTTTCTGGTAGATAGCAGCTTTTTCAAATTCCAGTTTTTCAGAATGATCTTTTATTTCTTTTTTAAAATGCTGTATTACTGAAGAAAGGTTTCCTTTTAAAAGATTAGCTAATTGATTCAACTCTTCATTATAATCTTCAATAGTTTGTAAACCCTCACACGGGCCTTTACAATTTCCTAAATGATACTCTAAGCAAACTTTAAACTTCCCTTTGTTAATATTTTTTTCGGTTAAGTTGAGTTTACAGGTACGTAATAAAATGTTTTCTTTTATAAAGTCCAGTAACTCTTTTACTTTATTTACAGAAGTGTAAGGACCGAAATACGTAGAGCCGTCACTTATTTTTCTTCTTGTAAAAAATACCCTGGGGAAAGGTTCTTTTTTGATAACAATATAGGGATAGGTTTTATCGTCTTTAAGATTGATGTTAAATTTTGGCTGAAATTCTTTGATTAATGTGTTTTCTAAAAGAAAGGCATCCTGCTCATTGTTTACTATAGTAAATTCTATATGATGAATGCGTTGTACCAGTTCATGAGTTTTGTAACTGGTAAAGGTTTTGGAAAAATAGGAGCTTACTCTTTTGCGAAGGTGCTTGGCTTTTCCCACGTACAACAATTCATTTTCGGCATTATAATATTTATAGATGCCGGGTTGTATTGGTATTGTGTGAGCAATTACGGAAAACTCTTTTTGTGTCATGGTCTGTTAATAATCCCAGGATATTTTTTCTTCTTTTTCAACCGCAGATGTTCCGTCGGCATTGTTGATAATCGTTGTTGTTTTACACCACTGGTTGCTTTGCCAGGTTAGTTGTAGGGTTTTATTTCCTTCAATTTTCTTTACCATGTAAACCCTTTTTACTTTATGTGTTTCGGGTTCTACATATACATCCCAGTGCAGCAGTGGTATCGAATCGGAAATTCCTGGTTTTGGATCATAGGTAAATGTAAAGGCTTCAATACTTTGGTCAAGAAATTTTGTTTCTGTAAAAAAAGAAACCAGGTTAACAGAATCAATTTCGGGGTGTAAATATGCAGACAGTATTTCCCCAAGCGTTTCTAATTTTAGCAGTACCGAATCTGTATGATTATTAATAGTGGTATATTTCTTAGGGGCTAATCCTTTTTGTTTAATTTCAAAAATCTGCCCTTTAATATATGCTGTTACCGGAATAAAACTTGGCCTCTCCTGAACAGTATCGGTATTATCCTGTGTTATTTTTTTCTCAGGAATATTATTATTACAGGCATTCAATAAAATAAACAAAGCGGCAAATAAGTATAGTCTCATATTTCAAAAGTAAATCGAATAAGCGGTACTGCAAAAAGCGGTATTATTGTATGGGCACGGCAAAGTTTAGGCAATAAAAAAAGTGTAACAAATTTTTATATTGTTACACTATAATTTATAATCGAATGAATTAAAAATTCTTCAGCACGCCTATTTTTAAACCGGTATTATACAAATTTTCGTTAAGCGAAAACTGCTTAGAGTAAGTAGAAACTAACTGATAGCGTAACTGGGGCCCAACCTGTAAGGTATAACCATTGAATTTATATTGTACATATGTTTCCAATGCTGCATTTAAACTCCAGTGCCGTATAAATGTTGGGTCCGAAACGTAGTTTCTTTTATCGGCCGAAATAAGATTAGCCTTTCCGCCAATAACAAATGTAGGTTGTGCAGCAGCACCGGCATACCAATCAAATTTACTGTTTCCAGAAAGTTTTAAAGCAAAACCAACAGGGATTGAAACCTGATAGGTTTTATTATGCAATTTCACGGGCTGCAGACCTGATGTGTTGGCAACTGTTGAAGTACGGGTCACCATATTTGGATAGCCGGTATTCAGTTCGTTCAATAACAAAGTAGTTAATATCGGGTGATTGGTTTCATCAGCATTAATTATATAATTGGTAATATTTGCCTGCACACCAGCTTTTAACCGGATATTTTTTGCTGCAGCATAAACCAATCCTAACCCAGCTTCAAGCCCTAAACCCGGTTTATGATCCATCGGGTTAACACCTGATGGTGATGCAGATTGTGCAATATAGTTTCCTGTGTTTGTAGCCATTGTAGAATTACTTGCAAGTTTACGGTAGCCAATACTTGGTGTAACATAAAACTCCATTGCTAAACGATCTTTCCATTTGCCTCGCTGTGCCTTATTGTGTAAAGCATAATCTTCTATCCAGGCTTTATCTTCTGCAGACAAAGCATCTTTTTTGGTAGGGGCAGCAGTATTAATTACTTCAGGCGTATTCTCTTTTTTAGTAGCTGTTAAGTTTTCTTCAGGTATATTTTTAACAGGCACTGTATTTATTTCAGTACTGTTTATTGTATTGTCAAAAGTGATGTTTGTTTCTTTAACAGTGGAGTTATCTGTAATTACTTTTCCCTCATCTACAGTTGTATTCTCAGTTGCTCTTAAAGCATTGTTTATTGAAAAGAGAGAAATACTATTAGAATTCTGTTCCGGGTATTCACTTGCTGTTGCAGTAGTATTGTTTTTTGCAGTGCGATTTTTTGAATAAGTCTTTTGGGCAGGAATCGCTGGTAAGTTTAAATTATTTACACCATTAGATTTTTGAGGTGCAATTGTAGTTTCAGGCTGCAACCTTGGCTCTGCAATATTGGCTTTGTTACTGGAAACAACCGGATTAAGTAATACATCTTGATTGTTAAAAGTAATAGCAGGAAAATTCTGTTGCAAAACCGAATTATCTGCAATAGATATATTTTGTGAGCCATCGATAGTTGAGGCAGTTGTTACTTTTGAAGAATTATTATCGTTACTGTTCCAGTAGCTTACTAAAAGCAATGCAATTATTAAAACCATACTTACCGCAACAGAAGGCCATTTGCGCCCTGGGTGTAAGTCGTTGTAAATGCTGTGCCAAACCCGTTTTGAAGGATACATCCTGAATTCGTCCGATCTTTCCTTTAACAGTTGCTCAAAATCGTCAGTGTAAAATTTTCTTTCCATCTTTCACAAAAAAGCTATTAGTTATTGGTAACTCACAAAATTTATAACCTGTAATTTACCCTTGTGCCCCCGAAGCAAAAAGCCCCGCTCTTGTTTTTGGTTTTTGAATAATCTTTTTTCTTATTAAAATTTCCTCCAGCATAGCTTTTGCCCTGGTATATTGACTGCGGCTGGTGCTTTCTTCAATATCCAGTATAGCTGCAATTTCTTTATGCGGAAATCCCTCAATAGCATAAAGGTTAAGCACTGTTCTGTACCCTAATGGCAACATTCTTATACATTCAACTACCTGCTTTGCCTGCATTATAGAAGGAATCATTTCTTCATTTATATGCATGCTGTTGGCATGGATAATATCTAAACTTTCAGAGAACTTTTTATTTTTTTTCAGGTGGTTAATACAGGTATGCACAATAATTCTCCTGATCCAACCTTCCAGAGCACCTTCATTTCTGTACTGGTGCATTTGGGTAAACACTTTTATAAAACCTTCCTGCAACATATCTTCAGCATCTTCACGGTTTTTTCCAAAGCGATAACAAACCCCAAGCATCCGGGGACTGAAACGTGCATACAGAGCTTCCTGCGCTGCGGCATTATTTTTAAGACATCCGGCTAGCATTAGCTCTTCCGTCATATTTGTGCTTTGATTACCCTATAAATATAGACAAAATACTTTTAACTATTGCTGCATATAAGGCAAAAACGTTAAAATTTTAACATTCGCCAGGGGTATATCTGGTACTGATAAATCGGCTTTAAGTCTCATAAATTACGCATTTGTTTTATGTGTAGGCAAGGGTATAGATAAAATAACGGCCAGATGAGAACATCCGGCCGTTTCATTCTAAACCTCGACATTACTGTTACATGCGTAAACCAGCAATAAATTATAACTATAAACTTGTTCTAATCGAAAAAATGAAATTACTTCCTGCAGCTACAATTCCCGACGAATAAGGTCTGTATCGCTGGTTGGTTACATTTTCCCAGCCTGCAGTTACCATCAGGTTTTTGGTGAATTGGTAAGAAGTTTTAAAATTAAGTGTGTACCAACCCGGTGAGTAGGGTTTTCCACCAGCATCTTTAGCATAAATATCAGTTTTGGCTTGTTCTGATGGTGCTAAATCTTCATTTTTTATTTGGCTGTTATAGTATGCAGAAGCTTCTATAAAAAGCTTTTTGTTCTGGTATTTCAGCAATGTACTTCCATAAAATGGTGGAGCATGCCGTAGTGCAACCTGCTCATTTTTTGTATCGTCTGTTTCTTTTCCTGTAATCCAGTTGGCGTGTGTTTGCAGCGAAAGTCCGTCAATAAAATAATATTCGGTACTTACCTGAAATCCTGACACAGTTGCTTTCGCAACATTCTGCAGGGCTTCCACCCTGCTTTTAACTCCACCAAAAACAATACTGTCCTGCCCGTTAAAAGTGGTTGGCCGGCGTACTATGGCATCATTAAGGATTGTATGAAAAGCATTTAATTCAATCCTGAATTTTTTTACAATATTTTTTACAATGCCCACTTCAAAATTCCATGCATATTCAGGAGTGAGGTCTGGATTTGGAATTGTTACATTACCCGGTACACTTTCAAATAGTTTTCCAATATCATCTACATTGGGCATACGGTAACCTGTAGAAATATTTCCATTCAACTGCCAACCATCTGCCGGACGAAAAACAAGGCCTGCATTACCTGTTAATGCACCATCTCTCAGTTTTGCTTCTTTATAAGGGAACTTAATAAAGGTGGTGTCGAAAGTTGCATCAAGCATATTGTAACTGTAGCGTAAACCTGTTGTTAAAGTAAATTTTGTATGCAGGTTAACTTTATAACTTCCGTAAACACCGGTTGTACTCCAGGTACTCCCGTTAGGATAACGTGTTACGAGAGGCGTTGTAACATTTGTGCTAATGTTTGTTTTTTCGCCAAACGAGCCCACTTTGTTGTACACATATTCAAGCCCGTAAAACAGTTCGCCTTTACCCAGTTTTTTGCTGGCATCAGCATTAATGCTTACCGCATTTACTTTTTCCGCTTGAATATTTCTGGTGTTGTTGGCTCTTGTTCTGTCAATACGGCTTTCATCATAATTTTGATAAGCAACAGTAATTCTGGATTCATCATACAGGGCATTTTTTTTATTATGAAGCATTTGCAGGTTGTGCATTCTCCACAGCATTGGGCCATAGTTCCACTCTGCAAAACGTAAATTACCATTACGGTACTGTATCAGCCTGTCGTAGCGTGGGGCATCGCCGGTACCTGCATAAGTAAAACTGTATTGGATATCCAGTTTTTCAGTGGGTTTAAAACGAACTTTTTGCAAAAAGTTAATTTGATCATACCCACTAAAGCGCTGTACTCTTGGGTCTGCATTTTTTACAATGCTGTCAATACCATTAATTCTTTCTACATATTGCGGCCGCAGGTAACTGTCCTGTCCGCCATTTTTACCCATTTTCAAATCATCAAATTTGCTGTAACTGAAAGAAGACAGCAACGACCATTTCTTCCAACCTAAATTGATATCAGCATGAAAAGTATTTTCTTTATTAGCGGTAGAATAACGTGCCAGGGCACTGCCTTTTACCAGCATTTTGTTATCTTTTGAAAAACGGGCATCCAGCGTATGAAAATCCATTACACCTCCAATGGCATCGCTGCCATAGATTAAAGAGCCGGGGCCAAAAATTACTTCTGCAGTTTGAGTACTTAAAGGATCTATACTTATAATATTTTGCAGGTTACCGCTGCGGTAAATGGCATTATTCATTCTTACTCCGTCAACTACCAACAATACCCTGTTGGTAGCAAAACCACGTATCATTGGGCTGCCGCCACCTAACTGGCTTTTTTGTACAAAAACCGCCCCGGTTTGTGCCAACAGGTCGGCTGAAGTTTGTGGATTGTTGCGGAATATTTGTGCCTGTGTAATCTTTGTTATTTTATTGGGCACTTCATTAAGTTTTTGCTCCCATTTATTTATAGAGATAACAACTTCATCCAGGCTGATCTCTTTTTTTGTTGTATCTGCCGGCAGTTTTTTATTTTGAGAATAACCTGTAATAGTAATGGCAAAAAAAGCCATTAACATAAACATCTTGTTCATGAGAATTAGTTTTGAGTAAATAGAAAAATTAACGCTGTGCCATAAAAACACAGCAACTGCATACTTTTATTTGATGCAGTAAAAAATAAATAAAAAGCTGTTTACTTAAATACGTGGTGGCTGGTAAATTGAAATGCCGTAAGCGAAAGGGATTTTTTCTGAGGGGTAAAAATATTGGGCTGCAATATGTTTCCACTCTGCGGTTGTATTGTAATCAATAGCCGCAATTGTTACTGCGGTTGAAAAAAACTTAGCAAGTAATTCGTTCAAAGGCGCCGATTCTTCGTCATTATTGTCCATAAAGCCTTTTAAATCTTTATGCAGCTTTTGTTCATCTTCATCATAAAGACCGGTAAAAACAATATTTTCGCCTGACTTTACACTGGTTTTTACATCAAACATGTGTCCGTAAACTAAAATTTCTTTGCCTTTTTTTACCCATTTAACATCCCGGGCGGGCACTACAACCGTTTGCAGCAAAGCCGTTTTAAGTTGCTGCTTCATTTCTGCCTGTATGCTTTTCTGTTTGATGATAAAGCCTATAGAAAAAAATAAAGGTACCGCCACCAGCAGCAGCAAAAATATACCTGTTATTTTTCTTATAAGCATGCGGTAAAGTTAATCAAATTATTTTGACGGAGCTGCATTAGGTTGCTGCGGCCGTTTTAAACTGTCTTCGGGGTATTGTGCTTTAATACTGTCTCTTAAAGCAGTAACCCAATTGGCAACGGCTGATTTTTGCTGTTCATTTAGTTTGGCGTCTCCATGAATCAGGGTATAAGATGCCAGCGGCATTTTGCCGTCATTAATCTCGCCATTAATTTCTTCCAGTTTTCTATATTGCTTTCCTATGCGGTAGCTTGCAAATTCAGAAAAATTCAACCCTCTTTTTCCTTCGTCCACATGATCTTTTAACCACCAGGCCACCGGCTGAATATTATTGTACCAGGGGTAAGCAGTGTTATTGCTGTGGCAATCGTAACAGCTGGTTTTAAGAATGTTTTGTACATCTTGCGGCACGGCATACAACTTTGTAATATCATTTGCGCTAATGCCCTCCGATTTGTTTTTTGCAGGCCGGAAAAACTGTATCACAATAAATACCAGCAACAGCAGTAATAAAAATCTTTTAAAGAATTTTTTCATTGATGGTGTTATTAGTGGTTAAATTAAAATATTGCCCGTCATTTCTTTTGGTAAAGGTAATTGCATCATGGTTAAAATTGTTGGCGCTATATCACCCAGTTTACCATTTTTTACAACTCCCTTCCATTCATTATCTACAATAAAAAACGGAACAAGATTTAAGGTGTGTGCTGTATTAGGTGTTCCATCTTCATTTATTTCGTAATCCGCATTGCCATGATCTGCTAAAATAAAAACTGTATAATCCTGTTTAAGTGCAGCAGCTACTACTTTTTCAACACAGGTATCTACAGTTTCCACTGCCTTTATTACAGCTTCCCAAACACCGGTATGGCCTACCATATCGGCATTGGCAAAATTGAGGCAGATAAAATCGGTTGGGTCATTTTCTATTTCTTTTACAATAGCATCGGCAACCTCGTATGCACTCATCTCCGGTTGTAAATCGTAAGTAGCAACTTTTGGCGATTGTACCATAATGCGCCTTTCTCCTGCAAATTCTTTTTCTCTGCCTCCGCTAAAAAAGAAACTCACATGCGGATATTTTTCAGTTTCAGCAATGCGTATCTGTGTTTTATTATGCTGTTCTAAAATTTCGCCGAGAGTATTTTTTAAATCATCATTTTCAAAAACCACATGCACGTTCTTATATGTTTGATCGTACTGTGTCATGGTGGTATAATGCAGGTTCAGTTTCTTCATTCCAAAATCAGGGAAATCGGTTTGGGTTAATGCCTGTGTAATTTCCCGGCAGCGGTCTGTTCTAAAGTTAAAACAGATCACCACATCACCATCTTTAATTGAAGTGTTTTGTACATTGGAGTTTATAATGGGTTTTATAAATTCATCCGTTACACCTTCTTCGTAAGATTTTTTTACAGCTTCCAGTATATCCGCTGTCTTTAAGCCAATACCCTTCACCATTCCGTCGTAGGCCAGCTTCACCCTTTCCCAGCGTTTATCACGGTCCATGGCATAATACCTGCCAGTAACGGAGGCAATACTGCCGGTTGATTTTTCTAAATGGTTTTGCAGATCGGATAAAAAGCCCAACCCGCTTTTGGGATCGGTATCCCGGCCATCGGTAAAAGCATGAATCAATACATTGCTCAATCCCTGTGCTGCACAAAGCGATGTTAAGGCTTTAAGGTGACTGGTATGTGAGTGTACCCCGCCATCACTTACAAGGCCAATCAGGTGCAGAGGCTTATTGTTTTGTTTGGCAAAATCAATGGCTGCCAGTAAAGTTGCGTTGGCAGCAAATTCGCCGGTTTTAATGGCTACATTAATACGTTGCAATTCCTGATACACAATACGGCCGGCACCCAAATTAAGGTGGCCAACTTCGCTATTACCCATTTGACCCTCGGGCAGGCCTACATCTTCGCCACAGGTAACCAGCGTGGTATTGGGGTATTTTGCATATAAAGAGCTAACAAAAGGCGTTTTAGCATGTTGAATAGCATCGCTGCTTTTTACCTTGCCAAGGCCCCATCCATCCATAATTATCAGTATAACTTTCTTCTGTATCATTTGGTAAAACTAAAATATTTGACCCTAATTACCCTTTATTGCGGACAAATAATGTATAAAATTTGCTTTGCCGGCTCTTGTTTTAACATAGGTTGGCATAGTTTTAGCGAACTTACTCAATGATTAAAATACCTTAAATGAAGCGATTTTTTACCCTTATTACAACTACAGTTTTGTTATCATCTTTTACCTTTTTAATAAGCATAGATGAGGTGGTAACGGCTATGAAGAATGGCGATGCCGCCCAGATAGCCCGTTTTTTTGACAATACTGTAGAGATAACTATGCCCGATAAAAGTAATAATTACAGTAAAAACCAGGCTGAAATAGTATTGAAAGATTTTTTTACCACCAACGGGGTAAAAACTTTTGAGGTGATTCATAAAGGAGAAAATGCAGGGTCTCAATACTGTATTGGCACTTTGGTTACAAAAAATGGTTCCTTTAGAACCACCGTTTTTATGAAGCAAAAAAATGATAAGCAGTTGCTGCAGGAAATAAGATTCGAGAACCGTTAATTTCCAATCCCCAATGATATATTAAACCCCCGATTATTTCGGGGGTTTCTTTTTATGTTCTTTCTTAGCTTTGTTGTTATGAATAACGACGAACAACTGGAACTGCTGATAAAAAATGCCCTGCAGGAAGATATAGGCGATGGAGACCACTCAACACTTTGCTGTATTGATGCAGCGGCAAAAGGTAAAGCCGTTTTAAAAATTAAACAGGATGGGGTACTGGCTGGAATGGATGTAGCCGAAAAGATTTTCCGTTACATGCAGCCTGATATTATTTTTAACGCCTATAAAAAAGATGGGGATGTAATGGTGTATGGAGAACTGGCATTTGATGTGGAAGCAAATGTGCATACGATTTTGCAGTGCGAACGCTTAGTGCTAAACAGTATGCAGCGCATGAGTGGCATTGCTACTTTAACCCGGCAATATGTTGATAAATTAAAAGGCTATAAAACCCAATTATTAGATACCCGTAAAACCACACCCAACTTTCGTTTGTTGGAAAAAGAAGCGGTAAAAATTGGCGGCGGCGTAAACCACCGCTTTGGTTTGTATGATATGATTATGCTGAAGGATAACCATATTGATTACTGCGGTGGTATTGAAAAAGCAATTGATAAGGCATACGATTATGTGCAGGTAAAAAAGCCGGGGTTAAAAATAGAAGTGGAAACCAGGAGTATTGATGATGTAAAAAAAGTATTGGCTACCGGAAAAATAAACCGGATAATGCTGGACAATTTTACACCCGAAAAAATTACCGAAGCATTGCATTTGATTAATGGTAAGTATGAAACCGAAGCCAGCGGCGGTATTAATTTAGAGAATATTGAAAGTTATGCTGCCACCGGTGTTGACTATATCAGCAGCGGCGCTGTAATTCACCAGGCAAAAAGTTTAGATTTAAGCTTAAAGGCTAAGATCATTTAATTTTTTTATTTACAAATATGAGCAAGAAGAAAAACAGTTTCAGTTCATTGGGCGGATTGGTTTACTCAACTGATCCTGATTTTAGAATAGATGACACCCCTAACGAAGAGCAGGAGACCTTACCGCCCCAGCAGCAGCTGCTGCGGATACTGTTAGATAAAAAGCAGCGTGCCGGCAAAATGGTTACTTTAATTACAGGTTTTGCTGGTACAACAGCAAACATGGAAGAGCTTGGCAAAAAAATAAAAACTTTTTGCGGTACAGGCGGCTCGGTAAAAGATGGTGAAATAATTGTGCAGGGCGATAACAGGGATAAAGTGCTGCAGTGGCTGCAGAAAAATGGGTATACTGCTGCTAAGAAAATTTAATTAATCAATTTTTACTTCACCGACTTTCATTTTATTTAGCACAGCCTCAAACTCAACAGTTGGGTACCCCATTTTTTGTTTAAGTGCAATTGTTTTTAGTTCCCAAAAAACTGCTTCTTCTTTTTTGCCTGTTTTGTAAAGCAGTCTTGCATATGTATCCATTGCTTCAGCTGGTTCATAAAATTCTAAGCCACGTTTTACCCATTGCAAAGCTTTGCTCAGATACATAGTGTCGCTACTCATTTTATAAAAATTCCATGCGCCGGTATTAAGTGCCTGGGTAATTATTTGTGTTTGGGGCGAAAATGTAATACTCTTTCTGATTCTCAATGTGCTGTCCGTTCTCGATACAGTATCACCTTTAGCGGTTGCAAACATTTTATTTCTGCGTAGAGAATCTTGCTTTGTTATAGTATCGACAGATACTGTCATGTAATATTTGTCGTAATAATTTACTGCACTTACCAAATAATTGAAAGTATCTTTTGTTTCATATAAAAAGTCCAATATATTTTTGTCAAATGCTTTTTCACCGGCCTGTACATTGTTATTATAGGTTGATTTACTAAAGTAGGCGACCCGGTATGCAAACGCCTTGTTTTTTTCACTGACAGCTTTATTTATTGATTTAGCAATTATTCTGTTGTTGATGAAAACACGTTCAGCAAGCGGAAGTGCATACCATGCTTTATTAAAGAGTGAGTAATCTTTGCGTAACTGGTTGTCGGCATTGCTGCCAATTAGCGGAGCCATTTTAGCAATAAAACTAAGTGTGGTGACAGATTTTAAAGAATCGGATGGAAGATTTGAAACATATACTTCTAATAAAGAATCGGTTTCAAGGCTAAGGCTTTTTCTTTTAAGTAATATTGCCTGCAACATATCAATACTTTTATCTCCTTCTCTATATTCTTTTTCCAGTTCACTTATTCTAATGCCCTCACTGGATTTAAAAAGTGCGATACCAATTTGTTCTTTATACTTTGAAGCCTGTGTTGTACTCATTTTATAACTATGCAGCAAAACACCATTATGGTCAAAAAAAAATGATCCGAAACTTTGTTTTGCATTTAAGAAATTACTAACAGTTTCTCTGTCGGGGTGAGTGGCATTTATAGCAATGGATACAAAGGTTTCATTAAGCTGTGCAGCTAATTCTTCGTTTTCAAAAGCTTTATTGGCAACTACATTACATTGTATGCATTTTTCGCTTTCAAACTGTAAAAAAACCATACGGTTATTTATGGCAGCTTTTTTAAGTGCTTCGCTGTAAGTAAGGTTTTGAAATTGAACCTGGGAAATGGCATTTTTGCAGACCAGTGAAAGAATTAAAAACCATAGTAATTTCTTCATAAGGCAAAAATTTGTGTCTGCAATATCAATATACAGAATGAAGATAAGTTATTTTATAAAGGACGAATATGTTTATTCCTCTTTCTCTGCAATACTCAATGCCCCACTCGGGCATTTTTTAACCTGTTCAATTATTTGTTCAGTAGTGGCCTTGTCCATTTCAATCCAGGGTTTGCGCCTGGGGTCAAATACCGGGGCAAGCCCTTTAAAGCAAATACCCGAGTGAATACAGGTTTCGGGTTTCCAGATTACAGTAATTTCCCCGTTGGTATACTTATGTGTTTTTATGGGCATCTGTTAAGTTTTATGTTGAAGACAAAACTAATTTACAATAAAAGCCTAATTTTTATCATTATTTTTACTGCAAATTCACAAAATGGTTTCTAAAATATCTGAAGGGATAAAGATAAGTGTGGAAACATACTACCAGCCGGATTATAGCAACCCGGTTAACAGTGAGTTTATGTTTGCGTATAAGATCACCATAGAAAATCACAATAGTTTTCCTGTAAAACTGTTAAGCCGCCACTGGCATATCTATGATAGTAACGGCAGTACAAGAGAAGTAGAGGGAGAAGGTGTGGTGGGGGTACAACCACAGATTAATCCCGGTGAACAATATCAGTACATCAGCGGTTGTAACCTGCGTACAGAAATTGGCAAAATGTACGGGACTTATCTTATGGAAAATATGACTAATAAAAGAACATTTACGGCTTCAATTCCTTCCTTTCAAATGAGCACCCCCTTTAAGCTGAATTAACAGATAGCCGGTGCTTTATATCCGTTTTAAGCGTACCTTTAACCGCAGTACTAATAAAACCATTTCTGTCAATATAAAGTTTGTTGAAATAAAAAACCAGTGCGGTATTTTTTATCGCCCCAATAAGTTGCTATGCCAAAAATTACTTTTTCCAACCGTAACAACGAATTTTATCAAAGCCTTAAAATCGCTGTTGATGAATATTTCGAAAAAAATAAAATTAAAAAAACCGGAGACTGGAGGCTGTACAGCAAAACAATTATTTTAATTGGTGCAGCAATTACAGGATACTGTTTTTTAATGCTGACGAATTTAACTGCTATACCTGCTTTATTAATTTGCGCAGGCCTTGGTTATGTGTTTGCCTGTATTGGTTTTTCTGTTATGCATGATGCCAACCACGGCAGCTATTCAACAAAACCATGGTTAAATGATATGATGGGGCTTACTGCCAATGCCCTGGGTGCAAGCTCTTTTTTCTGGAAACAAAAACATAATATCCTGCATCATACCTATACTAATGTTGATGGGCTGGATGACGATATTGCTAAAAGCCCTATCATACGCCAATGCGAAAGCCAGCGTTGGGTACCTGCACATAAAATTCAACATCTGTATTTATTACCGGTATATGCTTTGTCATCTATCTTCTGGATATTCTTTATGGATTTTACCAAATATTTTACCGGTAAAATATATACTACCGATGCCTGGAAAATGTCAGCTAAAAACAAAACTATTTTTTGGTTGACAAAAGCAGGGTATCTGACTTTTTATATTGTGTTACCAATTGTTAAGTGGGGGTTCCTCCCATGGTTGGGTGGTTTTTTATTGCTGCATGCTGCAATGGGCTTAACCCTGTCAATCGTATTTCAGTTGGCACACGTGGTTGAGAATACCGAGTTTGAACATGTTGACCTTGATGAAACCAAGCATGTGGAAACTGCATGGGCTGTACATGAATTAAAAACAACTTCTAATTTTGCAATGGGCAGTAAAGTAATATCATGGTTTGTAGGCGGCCTTAATTTTCAAATTGAGCACCACCTTTTCCCTAAAGTAAGCCATGTACATTATCCTGCTATCAGTAAAATTGTACAGCAAAAATGTGCTGAATATAATTTGCCGTATAATCAATATCATACCATGTTACAGGCAGTAGCTTCTCATTTCAGGGTTATGAAATATTTAGGTAAAAAACCTGCGGAAATGCAGCAGCAGATTGCGGCTTAATGCCCCAATCCTCTAAAGGGGAAAAGCAGAAGATTGTTTTATGGTTTATACTTAGCTTCCTGAAAAATGGTATCGGCATCTGTCGCCATTAATTTTTGTAAAGTGATTTCCGGATTTTTTTGCATGTACTTTTTTACAATTTGCCAGCCGGCAAAGGAGCCAATATTGCCCGGTGATGCATCACCAAGTTCCTGTGTTTTTGGCGATTCGCCGATATAGTTTTTTATAATGTTCTCATCTATCGACTGCAGAGATCCATTTTGCACAAACATGTTCCATATTTCTTTCTCATGCGCAATGGCTTGTTTGAATTGTTCCGTAGTATAACCAATCAGTTTATATTCTTCGGCATAGGGTAAAAATTTCTGTAGCAGGTATAAACGTTTTCCCTTTTCCACCATTTGCTGCACCAGGGGTTTATCATCCGTTTTTTCGGAATACAGGTCGTCTGTAATATTCCGCAGTGCATTTACTGCAATAGTGCCAGGTTCAAAACGATTGGAAATATATTCGGGATACATTTGTATACCCTGCTCGGATTTATAAAAAGAAAAATCTTTTCCCAGGTGTAGCTGCAGGCCGATACCAATGGCATCATTGGTTATAATATCTCCCTGTAAACCAAAAGAGGTTTTATAAGAAGCATCGAGTGGTCCAATGAACGTGATGATTTTAGAAGGCAGTTTGTAAGAAGGAAAATAGTATTTGACAAATTGCAACCCTTTTTTTATTTCTTTTTCATATTTGGAAAAGTCTGAAAAGATAAACTGGGCACTGTCATAAATTGAGCGGTAGCTGAATAAAAATGGGCTGATTGCATTACCGGCATTACCACTTCCATCAATACCTAAAACCCTTTCATAATAATAACTGCTAAAATCAGGATACTTTTCCTGTAACTTCCGTAAGGCATCAATAGGATTAGCAGTATCCAGTTTAAAAAAATCTTTTTCAAATCTTTCGGTGGTAATATCAACCTTGATATTTGATACATCCGGAGTCTTTTCGCCGTTGTTGCAGGAATTTAAAACTATCAAAACAAGAATTAAAAAAAAATATTTCATACTTTTATTTTTTGCCACTAATTACACGAATTTACACGAATGTTTAATACACAAGTCTTTTTACTTCTAATCGACTTCTGCCAAAATTTATTAAAAGACCAAGTTTACAACCGGATAATTTAAGATAATTAATTGTTTGGGCAATATCTTCATTTGAAATGCTTTCCTTTGCTTTTACCTCCAGAATAATTTTGTCATATAAAACAAAGTCTGCATTAAATTTCCTTCGTAAAAGATGCTGTTTGTAATAAACAGGATATTCTTTTTCTCTTTCATACGAAATAAAACGACTGTCAGTTTCCCATTCAATAGCATCTTTATAAATTATTTCCAATAAACCTGGCCCCAATTCATTATGTACTTCCATACAAATGCCAGTAATTTCATAAGCCTCTTCTTTATATATTAATTCACTCATAACATATTATTTTTTACAAATTTCTAAATTTTAATTAAGAATATGAAAATGCATTTATTCGTGTAAATTCGTGTAATTAGTGGCAACGTTTATGAAAATATTTTTAGCACAACAAAACTATCACATCGGCAATTTTGAAAGCAATACACAAAAAATCATTTGTGCTATTGATGAAGCAAAAAAGCAGGGCGGCGATATAATTGTATTCAGCGAACTGAGTGTTTGTGGCTATGCCCCTAAAGATTTTTTAGAGTTTGAAGACTTTATTAATAAATGCTACAAAGCCATTGATGAAATAAAACAACATGCAGATACCATTGGCGTATTAGTTGGTGCGCCGGATCGTAACCCGGTTAGGGAAGGCAAAGATTTATTTAATGCAGCCTATTTTTTATTTGAAAAAGAAATTAAGGCCGTGGCTCATAAAACCTGCCTGCCTAATTATGATGTATTTGATGAGTACCGTTATTTTGAACCTGCTTACGACTGGCAGGTAATACCGTTTAAAGGAAAAAAACTTGCAGTAACAATTTGTGAAGACATCTGGAACCTTGGCGATAATCCTATGTACCGCATTTGCCCAATGGATGAACTGATGAAACAGCAGCCGGATGTAATGCTGAATTTATCTGCCTCGCCATTTGATTATACGCATGACGAAGACAGGAAAGCAACTATTAAGGCCAATGTTACAAAATATAAACTGCCCTTATTTTATTGCAATGCAGTAGGCAGCCAGACAGAAGTGGTTTTTGATGGTACTTCGCTGGTATTTGATAAGTACGCCAATCTCTGCGGCAGGTTACCGTCTTTTCAATCAGCATTGCAATCTTTTATTTTAAATGATGATGGCACTATTGATGCCCCGGTAATTGAACCTTCAGGCCGTGTGCCCGATAAAGAACTAAACCCAACTGCATTTGAAGAAAATTTAAACATTGCAGAGGTGCATGATGCCATTGTAATGGGTATTAAAGATTATTTTACCAAGATGGGTTTTACAAAAGCCATCTTAGGCAGCAGCGGTGGTATTGATAGTGCAGTAACACTGGCTTTGGCCTGTACCGCATTGGGAAAAGAAAATGTACGGGCTGTTTTAATGCCGTCAGAATTTTCCACCTCACATTCTGTTGATGATGCCGAACAGCTGAGTTTGAATTTGGAAAACCCTTATGATATCATTGCTATAAAAAATATTTATCAAAGTTTTTTAAGCGAATTAAACCCCATTTTTAAAGACCTGCCCTTTAGTATTGCAGAAGAAAATATTCAAAGCCGTACAAGAGGCAATTTACTAATGGCTATTGCAAACAAGTTTGGTTATATCTTATTAAATACCTCTAATAAAAGTGAGCTGGCAACAGGTTACGGCACTTTATATGGCGATATGGCCGGTGGTCTTGGCGTATTGGGAGATTGCTATAAGCAACAGGTGTATGCATTGGCACAATACATCAATCGTAACGGAGTTGTTATTCCCAATAATATTATTACCAAAGCACCAAGCGCAGAGTTAAGGCCGGGGCAAAAGGATTCTGATTCATTACCCGACTATGCTATTCTTGATAAAATTTTATTTCAATACATTGAAAGAAGGCAGGGGCCTAAAGAAATAAAAGCACAGGGATTTGACGCAGCTTTGGTAGACAGGGTTTTGAAAATGGTAAACATCAACGAATATAAACGCAACCAGTTTTGCCCAATTATACGCATTTCACCCAAAGCATTTGGTGTTGGCAGAAGAGTGCCGATTGTTGGGAAATACCTTTCTTAAATCTTCTCCACCCACACAGCCGTACCATAAGCCAATACTTCTGTAACACCATTCATTACTTCATTGGCATCGTAACGCATGTTGATGATGGCATTGGCACCACGTTCGTTGGCATGTTGTATCATTAGTTGAAAAGCTTCTTCCCTTGTTTTTTCGCAGAGTTCTACATAAATAGAGATCTTTCCGCCAAATAAGGTTTGAAACATGCCTGCAATATTTCCAAACAGGCTGCGGCTGCGTACGGTAATACCTCTAACAACACCTAAATGTTTAGTGATGCGATACCCTTCCAGCATGGTTGATGACGTAATTAATTGCTGCTCTATCATAATTTTTTTTCTATAAAGTTACCCTGATTTTAACAGATTTTTGCCCCATTCATCAAGATGGCAAAATTTTTGTTCAGGCAGAGTTCGTAATTTGCAACCCCTATCCCCTAAAGGGGTAATAGCGAAGATTAGAGCGTATATTTATATTATAGAGGGGTCATCAAATTCGAAATAAAAAAATAAAACATAATCTTCTCCATAATTAGTTCTCCGCCAGTTGGTGGAGCGGAGGGGGCAAAAAATAACATATGCTACAAACTGCAGAAGACATCCGTTTGCTGAATGAAAAAATTAATCATGCTTCCGGATTTGTAACAAGGATAAATGATGAACTGAGTAAAGTAATTGTTGGCCAGCACGGCATGATTGAGCGCTTGCTGATTGGCCTGTTAAGCAATGGACACGTATTGCTGGAAGGTGTGCCCGGACTTGCAAAAACATTAGCAATAAAATCACTGGCGCAATCGGTAATGGCTAATTTCAGCCGTATTCAGTTTACCCCCGATTTGTTACCTGCAGATGTTGTTGGTACTATGATCTACAACCAGGCAAAGAATGAATTTGTTGTTCGTAAGGGGCCCATCTTTTCAAATTTTATTTTGGCAGATGAAATAAACCGGGCACCGGCAAAAGTGCAAAGTGCCTTGCTTGAAGCTATGCAGGAAAGACAGGTAACAATTGGCGACACCACTTATAAATTGCCTGAACCATTTTTAGTATTGGCTACACAAAATCCCATTGAGCAGGAAGGAACATATCCACTGCCCGAAGCACAAGTGGACAGGTTTATGTTGAAAGTAGTAATCAACTATCCTTCAAAACCAGAAGAACAACTGATCATCAGGCAAAATACCCTGGGCCTGGTAGCACCGGTAATCAATCCTGTTGCATCTACCAGCGAAATTTTAACCGCTAAAGAATTGGTAAGGCAGGTATACCTGGATGAGAAAGTGGAAAATTATATCCTGGATATTGTTTTCGCCACCCGTTTTCCTGAAAAATATAATATGCCTAAACTAAAACCATTAATTGGTTTTGGCGGAAGCCCAAGGGCAAGTATAAATTTAGCGTTGGCCGCAAAAGCTTATGCATTTTTAAATAAACGTGGTTATGTTATTCCCGAAGATGTGCGGAGTATTTGTAAAGATGTATTGCGCCATCGTATTGGGTTGACTTATGAAGCAGAAGCAGAAAATATAAATGTAGAACAGATTATTGACGAGATATTGAGAACGGTTAATGTACCATAAGAGTTTGTGGTTGGTAGTTTAAGGTTTGTGGTTTTTTAGATTCAAATCCATAAGTGAGTTGGATATGCCGTTAACTCCAAACAACCAACCATAAACCACAAACAAAAAAATGCTCACAACTGAAGAAATACAACGCAAAGTAAGAGAGCTTGAAATTAAGAGCAAAAAGATCACCACGCATTTATTTACGGGGGAGTATCATTCTGCTTTTAAAGGAAAGGGAATGAGCTTTAGAGAAGTAAGGGAATATTATGCAGGCGACGATGTGAGATTTATTGACTGGAATGTGAGTGCAAGGTTCAGTCATCCGTTTACAAAAGTATTTGAAGAAGAACGGGAACTGACCGTAATGTTATTGATTGATACCAGTGCCAGTAACTTATTTGGAACAGTAGCCCGGCAGAAAAAAGATTTGATAGTGGAAATGGCTGCTGTACTTACATTCAGCGCTGTCAGCAATAACGATAAGGTAGGTGTGATATTCTTCAGCGATAAGATAGATAAATATATTGCACCCAAAAAAGGCAGGAAACATGCACTATATATTGTAAGAGAATTGCTTACTGTTGAGCCGACAAAAAAGGGTACCAATCTAGATGAAGCCATTAAATATTTTACTACTTCTATTAAACAAAAAAGTATTGCTTTTTTACTAAGCGATTTTTTAGATACCGGTTATGAAAACGATTTAAAAGTAATTGGCAATAAGCATGATGTTATCGGTATAAGAGTGTACGATAAAATGGATATGCAGTTGCCCGAAGCAGGATTAATACAGGTTGAGGATGCAGAAACAGGGGGAAGTAAATGGGTTGACAGCAGCAATGCCATGGTGCGGTATAATTACCAGCAGCATTTTATGCAGCAAAGTGAAACCTGTAAAACATTTTTTAGAAAAGCAGGAGCAGAGTTGCTGCATGTACGTACCGATGATGATTATGTAAAAATATTGCAGCAATTTTTTATTAAAAGAAATTAATGGGGTTTAACAGCATAAATACAGGGATAAAATTATTTTGCTTTTTGCTTTTTGCTTTTTGCCTGTCGCCTGTTTTTGTTTTTTCTCAAAAGCCTTTAGTGCAAACTTTTGTTGACAAGACCGATATTTTAATTGGCGAGCAGGTACAGTATAAAGTAAAAGCAAGTTTTCCATCTGCAGGTTTTAAGGTAAACTGGTTTACGTTACCCGATTCTGTGGCACATTTCGAAATAGTTGAGAGAAGTAAAATAGATACCTCATCTGAAAATAATAATACCATTTTTGAGCAAACCATCACACTTACCAGCTTCGATTCGGGCAGGTGGAATACACCGGCTTTAGCTATCAATTTTAATTCGGGAAAGGGTGATACTACTATAAATTTATTTACAGATTCTGTTGCTGTTAATGTTGGGTATGCCCCGGCCGACAGTACCAACCAGCTACGTGATATAAAACCAATACTGGAAGTAACCATAACAAATTATTTATGGTATTATATTGGTGGCGGAATTTTACTGCTGCTTGTAGCTGCATTTTTACTGTGGAAATATTTTAAGAATAAAAAGAAAAGTCCATCACCAGGGTTCTCTTCCCGGCTATCGCCTTATGACGAAGCCATGCAGTCGCTTGAACAATTAAAAACACTCGACCTGCAAAAGCCCGATGCATTAAAACAGTTCCATAGTAAACTGGCGGAAATTTTTAAATGGTACATCAGCCGCAAACAAAGGATAAGTATTATGAACAGAACCACCAGCGATGTATTGGTATTGCTTACGGAAAATAACTTGTCTAAAGATACTATTACATCAACTGCTACAGCATTGCGCTGTGGCGATGCGGTAAAGTTTGCAAAATTTTTACCTGCACCTGCAGAAAATGAAGAGTGTTTTAATAAAATAAAAGACGCAATAAATACTATACATACTAATAAACCAATTAACCAATAAACCATTTTGCTGTTCGACTATTTTAATGATATAACTTTTAGCCAACCCTGGTTTTTTGTACTGTTTGCAGTGCTGCCGGTGTTAATTATTTGGTACCTGTTTAAAAATAATAAACAGCAGGGGGCAATAATGATTTCTGATATTGCAGCCAGGGGATTAGGCTCGTTAAAGACAACGCTGCGCCATTTACCATTTGTAATAAGATTACTGGCTTTAAGCTGCATAATAACAGCACTGGCAAAACCACAAACCAAATTTGAATTACAACAAGCCGAAGGCGAGGGCGTGGATATCATTTTATGTATGGATGTAAGCGGCAGTATGACGGCGCAGGACCTGAAGCCCAACAGGCTTGAAGCTGCAAAGAAAGTAGCAGCCGATTTTGTGAACAGCAGGGTGGCCGACAGAATTGGTATAGTAATTTTTGCCGGAGAAAGTTTTACACAATGCCCTATTACAACCGACCACAGGGTTTTATTAACGGCTATTGAAAATATTCATAATGGTTTGCTGGAAGATGGTACAGCTATTGGCAGCGGTCTTGGCACCAGTGTTGACCGTATACGCAACAGCAAAACAAAATCGAGGATCATTATTTTATTAACGGATGGAGAAAACAATGGCGGGCTGATAGATCCTAAAACTGCAAAAGAAATTGCCAAGGCATTCGGTATTAAAGTTTACACAATTGGTGTAGGTACCGATGGATATGCACCACAGCCTTATAACTCACCGCTGGGTGTACAAACACAAATGGTAAAAGTTACAATTGATGAAAAACTGATGACAGAAATAGCCACCGAAACCGGCGGTAAATATTTCCGTGCAAAAGATAATGAAAGCCTGGCAAAAATTTATACAGATATTGATGCTTTGGAAAAATCAAAAGTTGAAATTTCTACATTATCACGCTATACCGAAAAATATTTCCCTTTTGTAATGGCGGCACTGGCGTTACTGCTTTTGGAAGTGTTGTTACGTTACCTGGTATTCCGCAAATTTCCTTAATTAGTGTAATTCGTTTTATTTAATGAAATTTGCCACAATGAGAGCAACTGTTTATAAAAGCACCGGCAGCTGGTACATTGTAAAAGATGAGCAGGGCAATACCTATAATGCCCGTATACTGGGTAAATTTAAAATTGAAGGATTGACCAGTACCAATCCCATTGCGGTAGGCGATGAAGTGGAAATAGTAATGGAGAATGAACTGGAAAAAGGCGTAACCATTACCACTATTCATCAACGGAAAAATTACATTACCCGTACTTCGCCTGCCAATAAACACCAGCACCATATTATTGCTTCTAATTTAGATCAATCACTTTTATTCGCCACACTTAAAGATCCTAAAACATCGCAGGGGTTTATAGACAGGTTTTTAATTTCATCCGAATCTTTTCATATACCCACCATTATTGTTTTTAATAAAGCCGACCTGTATAAAAAAAAGGAAGAAGAAAAATTTGAAGAGCTGAAAGCAATTTATGAAACGATTGGATACAGTGTAAAAAAGATAAGTGTACAAACTAACGAAGGTGTAGAAGAAGTAAGAACTTTACTCAAGGATAAAGTAACGTTGCTGAGTGGTCACAGCGGCGTAGGCAAATCTTCTTTCCTCAATAAGATATTTCCTGAGATGAAATTGAAGACACAGGATGTAAGTGGCTGGAGTGGTAAGGGATTACACACTACCACATTTGCTGAAATGTTTGACCTGCCTGCCGGACAGGCAGGTGTTCCTTTTGGAGGAAAAATTATCGATACCCCCGGAATAAGAGAATTGGGATTGGTGGATATTCCAAAACAGGAATTATCACATTACTTTCCGGAGATGAGGGCTTTAATAAATGACTGCCAGTTTAATAACTGTATGCATACCGAAGAACCAAACTGTGCCGTTAAAAGAGCAGTAAATGAAAATGAAATATCTGCCGACCGCTATATCAGCTACCGTAATATTTTAGACAGTATCGACGAAAAAAAATACTAACTGCTTTATTTAACCCGTAATTATTTAGTAAGCCTTTTTTTCTAAATAATTAGCTACTTCCATCACGGCTTTATTATCTTTTTTAACACTTTTTACTTGCTGCGGAAAAATACTTACACCATTAAAAATGCTGTAATGCAGGGTTAAAAAATAATCCTTGTACTGAAAATCCCAGTCAAGTGTTTCCGCATCATCAATCTGGTTTAAAAATTTTACCTGGAGGTCTTCTGCAAGTGTGGTGGCAATGGCATAAAATTTAGAAATGCCGCAGTTGTCATCAATAACAGCTTCGGTGGCGCCATTATTGGTTTTTAATTGGTAGCACATAGAGGTATGGTTTAAGTTTTCGGTTTGGTATAGATTTGTATTACTGTTCAGCCATGCTGAAAATAATCTGCTTATTCACCTGCACTTTTCTTGCCACCCCTGTATTTTGCTTTCTTCACCTTTTCACCTGCCAGTATTTTTTCTGCACCTACATTTCTACCATCACTTGGGCAACCATATTTATCTTTCTTTCTAAAAAGATTGGTAATAAAGCAGCCGCTTAATAAAAACGATGCTAAAAATATGGACAGTACTGCCTTTTTCATTTCTTAAAGATATATTTTTCTCCGCTTCAAAAAAAGCTAAATAATAATTCTTAGTTGAACGGAGCGTCGCCACAAATGTCACATCATAGAACAATAGCTCGTTTCAAAAAATGACCTCAACCCAACCCTTCTCCAAAGGAGAAGGAACTCGAATGGGCAGTAATTTATCTGTAATATTTCGCTTCAATCTCCACTACATTTTCCCCTTTAGGGGTTAGGGGCAAACCACCCGCTGTACATCACATAGTTATCTGCAATCCGGTTTATTTCGCCATGTATCAGGTCCTGGCTAATGTCTTTTACTTTTTTTGCAGGTATGCCGGCATAAATGGAGCCGGGGTCAACAACGGTGTTTTCCAGCACTACTGCGCCTGCTGCTATAATGCTATTGCTGCCTATATGGCAATTATCCATCACAATAGCACCCATTCCCACCAGCACATTATCATCTATAACGCAGCCATGTACAATTGCATTGTGTCCGATGCTAACATTATTTCCGATTGTGGTGCCAAATTTCTGGTAAGTACAGTGTATTATGGCGCCATCCTGCACATTTACCTTGTTACCCATACGTATAAAATTCACGTCGCCACGCAGTACGGCATTAAACCACACACTGCATTCATCACCCATTATTACTTCGCCAACAATGGTGGCATTGGGGGCTATAAAACAATTGTTACCCATTACTGGCATCACTCCTTTTACGGGAAGAATTACTGGCATAGTTAATTTTTATTGCTGCCTTCGGCAGTGGTTAAATATTTTTTTTGAACCCAACTTTAGAATTTCTATTTAGCTGCATTGGCGTCGCACTCTTCAACAGAATAACTTTATTCAACTTCTTTTATTCAAATCTTCTTTTTGTAATTACCAACGTTGCTATACAAATATCCAACAATCTTCACGAAATTTGCAACGATATGAATAATGAAGATAGTAACAATCTAAGTTCCCCCTTCAGGGGGACAGGGGGCAATACTCGTAATTTATTTTTACGGCATGTGGGCCAAACCTCCGAAGCTCCCTTAGCTTTAGAAATTGTAAAAGCAGAAGGCTGCAAATTATTTGATGCAGAAGGTAAAGAATATATTGATTTGATTGGCGGCATCAGCGTTTGTAATGTGGGCCACCGCCACCCCAAAGTTATTGAAGCCATAAAAAATCAGCTGGATGATTATATGCACATCATGGTGTATGGCGAGCTGGTGCAAAGTCCGCAGGTACAATATGCCACAGTGCTTACACAGCATTTACCTGCTTCACTAAATTCTGTTTTTTTTACTGCCAGCGGCAGCGAAGCCACAGAAGGCGCTATGAAACTGGCGAAACGTTTCAGCAACCGCACACAAATTATCTCGTTTAAAAATTCTTATCACGGCAGCACACAAGGTGCCTTAAGCATAATGGGAGATGAGTACTGGCGCAATGCATTCCGTCCGCTGTTGCCTGATACTATGCAACTCAATTATAATTCTTTTGAAGATTTAGAAAATATAACTGAACGTACGGCTTGTGTAATTGCAGAAACTGTACAGGCAGAAGCTGGAGTTTTAGTGCCACAAAATAACTGGCTGAAAGCATTAAGAGAAAAATGTACACAAACAGGAACCATTTTGGTTTTTGATGAGATACAATGTGGCTTTGGCCGCAACGGCACCTTATGGGCATTTGAACAGTTTGGCGTAGTACCTGATATTTTATTACTTGGTAAAGCATTGGGTGGCGGTATGCCATTGGGTGCTTTTGTTGCCGATAAAAAAATAATGGACAGCCTTTCCCATAATCCTGTGTTGGGGCATATCAATACTTTTGGTGGCCACCCCGTTTGCTGCGCCGCCGGGCTTGCAGCATTTAATGTTTTACTGGAAGAGAAATTAATTGAGGGAGTAAAAGAAAAGCAAGATTTATTTCAATCTCTTTTACAATATCCAAAAATAAAAGCAGTACGCAGTTGTGGTTTAATGATTGCTGTGGAATTTGAGAGCTTTGAAATGAATAAGCAGATCATCGACGAATTAATTAAAGAAGGCGTGTTTACCGATTGGTTTTTATTTGCCGCCAATTGTTTACGTATTGTACCGCCGTTAACAATCAGTACCAGCGAAATAACTATGGCTTGTAAAAAAATCATTAAAGCAGTAGAGACTATTTGAATTAATTGCCACTATGAAAAAATTTAAGAAAGTATCGCTAAACCTCCTGCTTATTTTAGCTGTACTTTATACGGTATTACTCATCCCTGATCCGGGCAGCAATAACAAAATTGCACAGGCAGGTAAAAAGCCATTCTTCTGGAACAGGGATAATTTTTGGCAGTTGATGGAAGAAAATTTTAAACATGCCAAACAAATGCCGCCAGCAATATTAGATTCATCAATACAGGATTTAAAAAATATTGCAGAAAATAAACTGGCTGTTATTGAAAAAGAAAATTTTGCTGCAGGCGATATAAGGTTAACTGCTATAGAAAATAATTTTTTCAGGCTGGCTTCATTTATTGCTGCAAAACCGGCTGAAGTAAAATGGCTGGCCGGCTATTACAACAGGCTAAGGGTTTGTATAAAAACAGCATCGCAGCAATGGAATATGAAGGATACGGCAGCAAAAAATTATATCTACGCCTTAATGTACGGCTTACGTGCTGCCACCGAAGAAGTGTTATTACAAACTGATTCAGTAACAATTTCGCCGGCCATGCTGGTGCAGCAGGAAATATCTGCAACACCACACACTGTTATTTTTGGTATTGAAGTGCATAGCGGAGATATGCTGGTGTCCCGTGGTGGTGCAGAAGTTTCTGCATTAATATCAAGAGGAAATGATTACCCCGGAAATTTTTCTCATGTAGCATTGATTTATATTGATACAAAAACCAATACTCCTTATTTAATTGAAGCACATATTGAAAAAGGTGTGGCTGTTTCATCTGTTGCACAGTATACAAAAGATGAAAAGCTGCGGTTTATGGTGTTACGGTTAAGAAGAGATTTACCTATTATGCAACATGACAGTATGTTGCCGCAAAGAGCAGCACAATTTATGTTTGACGAAACCTTGCGCCGTCATTTTCCTTACGACTTTAAAATGAATTTTTATGATTCATCGGCTTTGTTCTGTTCCGAAGTGGCATCCTATGCCTATAAAAAACAGGGTGTACAGTTGTGGCAGAATATTTCCACTATTTCATCAACCGGTGTAGTAAACTGGTTAAAGGATTTTGGTGTAGAGAATTTTGTTACACAAATGCCATCCGACCTTGAGTATGATCCGCAATTATCAATTGTTGCAGAATGGCGTGACCCGGAAACATGGTATAAAGACCATATTGATAATGCGGCGATGGATGCTTTACTGGAACAAGCCAATAACGGAACAGCAGTAGGGTATAATATATGGATGTTGCCTGTTGCAAGAATTATGAAAGCTTACTGCTGGATAAAAAACCGTTTTGGTAAAACCGGTATTATTCCAGAAGGAATGAATGCAACCCGTGCATTAAAGAACCAGACTTTTGTTGCTATGCATAAGTCAGTAAAAAATAAAACAGAACAAATGGCTGCAGACTTTTTAAAACAGTATGGTTACCGTCCTCCTTATTGGCAATTGGTAAAATTTGCAGCACTGGCAGCAACAGCATATTAAGTGCTTACGGTATTGCAACCATGGCTTCGTTCAGTAGCCTGGAAAAAATTATTGCACCATCACTGTTTAAATGCGTGGCATTCCTCCACATGTTGTTTGACTGGAGCTGGGGAATTTTTTCAATTGCTGAAAAATCATAAACAGCAGTAACCCCGTTTTTACGAAGCAGTTCAATCATCATTTCATTACCTTCTTTTAAAATAAGGCTGTTTTTATACGAAGGTGCAAAAACCACAAGCAGTTTAATATTATTTGCCTTGCAGATTTGTACCACATCAACCAGTGCAGTAAGTTTTAATGGAGAGTAAAATTGTGGTTTGTCAATATCATCCGGTAACTTAAATCCTGCAGTATCAAGTTTTCCCTGTAATCCTTCAAAACCATTATTGTCGGTAATTCCATGTTGCTTTATATAATTAAAAAGCACCCTGAAGAACATGCCGTTATACCTGTATGAATGAAAGAGCAGCTTGAATTTTTCAGCATAATCGGTGTTTTTTTTAATGTAGCTTCTTAAAACTTTACTTTCATTTATAAATGGATAAAGTGGTATCAGTTCATCTGCAACGTTCTCATCTTTAGTGGTAAAATAAGGATAAGCATCTGCTTCCAGCAGGATTGCTTTTGGTTTAATGCCCTTGCTTAAAAGTAAATGAAGTAAGATGTTGTTATATACTATTCCGCCAACACCATTAATGCCTGCATTAAATCCATTGCCATTATATAAATTGGTGAGTAGTGCCGGGTTGATCTGGTGTTTTGCTCTTGAATTACCCAGGATAATAAAATCTGTATTTTTTTCCTTTTGCAACAGATAGTTAACAGAACCTGTGCCTTCGCCACTGATTGTATTGGCATAAATAAATTTTGTAAAAAAATAGATCAATACCCTGTCTGTTATTATCAGTACAGTAAGCAGTATAAATAATTTGATCAATATTTTTTTCATACCTAAAATTGAAAATAAATAAATTGACTGCCGTTGGAATTACCGAGGAACAGGATGAGGAAAATAAGAAAAAGCGTAAAGCCAGAAAGTAAAAGATCACCATTTTTCTTTTCAAATAACTCATCAAAACTATATCGCCTTAAAACAAAATACTCAAAGCTTACCAGTACAACTATTCCAAAAATAACAGCAGGATAAATACTAAGATCCCAAAAATGAAATTTACTAATGCTGAAATCTGTAACAATGGTTTTAATAATTGCAGCCGATTGCTGAAAAGTTGCTGCCCTGAAAAATACCCATGAAAATGAAATGAGTGTAAATACATAAAATACTTTTATACCCTTAGCAATTATATTCCCTGAATAGGATTTCGAAAAATTGAAAAACTTTTCTACTGAAAGAAATAACCCGTTTAATCCTCCCCAGATAATAAAATTCCATGAAGCGCCATGCCAAAACCCACCAATGAGCATAGTAAGCATAAGGTTTCTGTAGGTTAACCATTTTCCAAACTTGTTTCCGCCTAATGATATGTAGATATAATCTTTTAACCAGGTAGATAAAGATATATGCCATCGCTTCCAAAACGCTGTAATGCTTTTGGAAAAATAAGGCAGTGTGAAATTTTCCCTGAATTTAAAACCCAGCATCCTGGCAACACCAATCGCCATATCCGAATAACCCGAAAAATCACAATATATCTGGATTGAAAAAAAGATAGTAGCAACCAATAACATTGAGCCCGGCTGAAACTGGTAATTATTATACGCAGCATCTACAAACCTGCTTAAGGTATCAGCTACAACAACTTTTTTAAACAACCCCCAGAAAAACCTGTGCAGGCCTGTTGAAAAATCTTTGTAGGTAATTGTATGATCGCAGGTTTTTAATTGAGGTAATAAGTTGTTGGCACGTTCAATCGGTCCGGCAACAAGCTGCGGAAACATCATTACAAAGTTGGAATAGTTTAATGGGTTTCTTTCGGCTTTTATATTGCCACGGTACACTTCAATTACATAACTGAGGCTTTGAAAGGTATGAAAGGAAAGGCCGATGGGCAGAATGATATTCCAATGCGGCAATTGATGAAATCCTAAAGCATTAAAATTATCTGTAAAAAAAATAAAATACTTAAAAACAAATAAAACAAGGCAGGTGTTTATAATACCAAAAAGCAAAAGCCTTTTCTTTGCAGCTTGTGAAGTACTGTCTTCTATTTTTATAGCGGCATAATAATCAATGAGGATCGTTAAAAACAATATTAAAATATATACAGGAATAAACCACATGTAAAAAACACAACTGCCCAGCAACAGCAATATCTTCCTGTTGTTACCATTTAAAAAATAGAACAGGAAAAAAAATATTGAAAAGAAAATAAGGAATACAATTGAATTGAACAGCATCAGGTTAATTTATTCAGTTGCATTGAATGATATGGTTAAAGCGGGTGGTATATCTTTTCTGCTTTTTTATATACTTCAGCTTTATCCAGTGTCATCTTTTTTGTTTGCTGGTGCAAATACATATCCACCTGGTCATCAAAATGTTTATTGCCGGCATGTGCAGATGCGCCATACATATTTACAGTTTCAATTACAGGCAAGCCTTGTTTTGGAAACCGCACAAACATAATGAGCCCATCACCACCAATGGATTTTAATTTTCCATCTTTATAGGGAGCTGTCCATTGCGGTGATAACAGGTCGGGAAAACCACCCAGTGGCCAATCCTTATCTCCCCTTACCAATTTTTGCAGATTGCCTAATGTAATATCTGTACCCCCAAAATTTGTTTGCATATAGGTAGTAACATGTTTATAAATTTCAATTGCCTCAGGCATGGTAACCTGTCCGTTCTCACGTGCCTTTAAAGTCTTTTTAACATACTCATAGGTTAATAAAAAAATAGCCGCACCTTTATTATCAGCATCACCACGTTTATCCCATTTTTTAAATGTGGTTATCACCGCGGCATATTCAGGATAATCAGTTTCGTTCACGAGGTACATCGAATCTAATTTGTAAGAATACTGTAATGTAGCAGGTAGTTGTTTATCAAATTTTATTTGTTTGAATTTTTCAAAACTCAGCTGTTCAGTTTGAGGAAACAGCTCCAGGAAACGAACACTCCTGTTGAGGTGGTATTGCTCCCATCCATCTTGCGGTTTAAATATTTTGGGGTTTAAATTATCTTCTTTTGCAGTTGCTAAAAAAGAAGAATGATTGGTGTTGAATAAAAAACCGCTTTTGGGATTTATATACTGTGGCAATTCTTTTAATGTTCTGAAATTTGTCCAAAGCGTTTTGGAGGTGTTTCCCGGTACAGTCCTCTTCCAGTTAAATCCCTCTTCTCTTATGGGCATTAAAGCATTATTAATGTAAAAAACTGTGTCATGCTTATCAGCATACATAATATTAAACATACTCAACTCCTGTTTGCTTAATGCGGCATAAAACTGGGTAAAGTTTTTTGCTTTATTCATTTCGTACCATTGCTGCAATACACCAATCTTCATGTTGGCACCAAGCCTGATAGAAAAAAATCCCTGCTTGTTTTTCATTGTGGCGCCATACTTACTCCAATACAATTTTCTTTTTATGCCAATTGGAATGCCTTTAATTTTTAGTTTAATGGTTTTTACTTCAAGATTTATCCATTGCCCGTCAAATTTGTATTGCAATGCATTATCAGGATTCATTTCCAGTTGATATTCATCCATACGGTCGCAAAAATTTACAGTATGAGCCCAACCTAAATTTTCGTTAACGCCATGTAAAATACAGGGACCGCCTGCAAGCAGACCACCAATAATATTTAAGCCTTCTTCGCTGCATAAATGTGCTTCGTAAAACGCCTGCGAACCGGTATTGGGCTGGTGGGCATTAATTAAAAGAAAGGCTTCGCCTGTTGTTGTTTTAGATGGATGTATAGCAGCTGAATTACTCCCTTTTTTATTTAACTCAGGAGCTTCCCATTCTGCATTATTAAAAATTCTTTGCAATGCGCCGTCGGCGCCATTAAAAACAGTAAGTGCCAATACTGCTGAAGAGATATAATCTTTTACCGTTACGGGAAATATTTTTTTATGCAATACTTCACCCGGATGTTTGGCGGCATAATCATTTAACCCGGCTACATAGCCATCGATCAATTGTATGAATTCCGGCGAAAGTGTATTCCACTTTTCTTCGGTTATTTCCCTGCAGCGAAAAAGGGCAAAAGCATAATCACCTGCGGCTCCCGGCTTACCCAGCACTTTACCCATTAAACCTTTGGTAGGTAAAATTACCTGTTGCATGCTTTCAAAATCATCTTCCGCTTCAGCCCATGCTAATCCGTAAGCAACTTCAGCATCAGTTTTTGCAAAAATATGCGGCACGCCAAAACTATCTCTTACAATATCAATTGCCGAAGGATTAATTTTAGTTTGACAAAAACCGGCAGTAATAAAAAAGCAACATATAAGGTTGAAAAAAAGATATTTCATTGTATTAATTAAACCTGTTATTGTTTAAAGCTATGCAGTTAAATGAGTGATATTTGGCACAATAATATTCATCTTTAAATATAAGTGAAAAATTTCAGCAAGATTCGGGTTTTATAAATTTTATGAACAAAATACTTTTGTGTAAAATAATTTACAATGAGCGAACAGGAACAAATCAATTATAATCGCATTGCCGAAGCTATAGATTATATAAAAACCCATTTTAAAGAGCAGCCAGACCTGGATGCAGTAGCAGCAAAACTGCATTTAAGCCCGTTTCATTTTCAACGTTTATTTACAGATTGGGCGGGAGTCAGTCCCAAAAAATTTCTGCAATACACCAGCATTCAATATGCAAAAAACATTTTAAAAGATAACCAGGCTACATTGTTTGATGCTGCTTACGAAACCGGGCTTTCCGGCACCGGCAGGTTGCACGACTTATTTATTAAGATAGAAGGAATGACACCCGGAGAATTTAAAAATGGCGGCGTAAATCTTTTTATAAATTACAGCTATGCCGAAACTCCTTTTGGAAATATTTTAGTGGCATCAACACCAAAAGGTATTTGCTATATGGCATTTGCCGATGATGAACAACAGGCATTAATCGACCTGCAACACCATTTCCCCAAAGCACATTTTAAACAGATGCTGGATATTATACAACAGAATGCATTATACATTTTTGCACATGACTGGAGTAAACTGCATCAAATAAAATTGCATCTCAGGGGAACAGACTTTCAGTTAAAAGTATGGGAAACTTTATTAAAAATTCCATTGGGACAATTATCTACTTATGGCACCATTGCAGAAAAAATTAAAAATCCCAACGCATCCAGGGCAGTAGGCACAGCCATCGGTAGTAACCCTGTAGCATTTTTAATTCCCTGTCACCGGGTTATACAAGCTACCGGTATATTTGGCGGCTATATGTGGGGGCCAACAAGAAAAACTGCTATTATTGGTTGGGAGGCTGCTAAAGCACAAACTGTAAAATAATCAGGCAATTGATAAAACATAATGAAACAAATCCTGTTATTTTAAGAAGCAGGATCAGGAAAAAAGAAATTGTTTTAGCAGGAAACCGGAAGCTTAAAATTTATGGATCGTTATCTTGCAGATCGGGCAAAAGAATGCATAACGCAAACCGTGTGTTTTTTGAATCAGAAAATAGTGCGGTTGAAAATGAGTACCGTCCTTGCGGACATTGTATGAAAGAAAAATATAAAAACTGGAAAGATGGATTTATTCTCTACCCTAATTGACCCAACTTTTAACTGGTTACCCAACGATGGGGTAGTAAATTATTATGGTCCCATATTCAATTATATTAAAGCACAGTTTTATTATGATATTTTATTAAAAACTATTGAATGGAAGAATGACGAGGCGATCATTTTTAATAAGCATATTATTACCAAACGCAAAGCAGCCTGGTATGGCGATAGTAATTATGCCTATACCTATTCTAATGCAACAAAGTATGCTTTGCCCTGGACGAAGGAACTATTAGAATTAAAAGCAATAGCAGAAAAACTCACTGAGGCAACCTATAATTCCTGCCTTTTAAATTTGTACCACGATGGAGATGAGGGCATGGCCTGGCATAGCGACGATGAGAAGACTTTAGAAAAAAATGGGGCTATTGCCTCATTAAGCTTTGGTGCAGAGCGAAAGTTCTCTTTTAAACATAAACAAACTAAAGAAACCGTTTCTTTAGTATTAGAAAACGGCAGTCTCCTGGTAATGAAAGGCGCTACACAAACCAATTGGTTACACCGGCTACCACCCACAAAAAAAATACACCAGCCAAGGGTAAACCTTACTTTCAGAACAATACGCCTTTAAATTATTTCTTAAAATAATTTGCATTTATGCAAAGCAATCATTTACTTTGTATTTCAAAGTGCTTTTGTATGAACAGTCCACAACAGTCATTAGAAGACCTGCAACACATTAAAAAGATGATGGAACGCAGCAGCCGTTTCATCAGTCTCAGCGGGTTAAGCGGTATAGCCGCAGGTATATGTGCCCTGGCAGGGGCATGGTTAGCCGGCCAAAAAATTAATTGCTGGGTAAAAGGCGATTGCCAGTTAAGTAATTTAATTTATAGCGGTGGCAGGCAGTTAATGAATGAGCTGTTCTGGATTGCCACATTAACTTTTGTGGCAGCATTTGCTTTAGCTTTTTTGTTTACTTTTTTACGCAGCAAAAAAACCGGTACGCCAATGTGGGGCGGCAGTACACTGCGTTTATTATGGAATACTGCAGTGCCTTTAATAGCCGGCGCTATCTTTTTGTTCAGGATGTTGCAAATGGGGCAGTTTGATCTGATTGCTCCGGGCTGTTTAATATTTTATGGCCTGGCTTTAATTAATGGCAGTAAATATACTTTGGGAGAAATAAAATATTTAGGCTACGGTAATTTATTGTTGGGTATAATTAATTTGTGGTATGTAGGCTATGGCTTACATTTTTGGGCAATGGGCTTTGGAGTATTGCATATTGTTTACGGAATTGTGATGTGGAATAAATATGAGAGAAAAGTTAAAAGCTAAAAGCCTAGCGCTTAAAGTTTTTGCTTTTACTAAAGTTATAAGGTTGATATGAACTTAATTGAAAACTTAAATAAAATTTTTGACAGCCGTATTCGCCTGGGTATAATGAGTGCCCTGATGGTTAATGCGGAAGTGAATTTTAATGAGTTGAAAGAACTGCTTAATATAACAGACGGTAACCTGGCAAGCCATTTAAAAACACTGGAAGAGAGTGGTTATGTAAAAATCCAGAAGGGATTTATAGGCCGTAAAACCAATACTACTTACTCGGTTACCAAGGCGGGAGAGAAAGCTTTTAAGACACATTTAACAGCATTGGAAAAAATGATTGGATCAGTAAAATAATTTTTTTTGTACTTTCACTTTGAAATACAAAGTACTTTTAAAAAAATGAATAAATACATACAAACATTCTTTACATTTTTTGGGGTATGGTTTATAGCCTCCCTGCTCAACGGATTGCTGAGTGGTATTTGCATAGCTGTGTTCAGTTCTAGTAAAGATGGTATCGGTACAGTTGGATTGGCTATGATAATGTCTTTCATATTCAGCGCCCCATTGGTAGGTATTGTTTGGCTGGTTACCACAATTGCCCAGGTCAACGGCAGTAAAGGGCACTCACTGTTTCAAACAATATTGGGTACAGCACTGGTTTGCTCTGCAATTGGTGCGGTATTTTTTATTTGTACCATCGGTACAGAATTTAAAGAAGCCCGTTTTGCAGTGGGGCTTTGTATAATTATTGCGGCATTAAGTGCGGTCTTATTTTTTAGAAATCAATTGAAAGGTTATGAATAAAGTTTATCGTTTTTTAATCAGGCTGCGTTCGGATATTTTGGTTTTTCTTACGCATAATATGGCATTGCCGGTGCTGCGTTTTATACGTAAGCCAAAAATATTTCCTTATACAAAAGAGCAGTTGCTTCATTTTCCTTCCGGTACGCTGGGAAAAGATATAATTATTTTTTTAGAAGAAAAAAAATTGCAACTCTTACCGCATTATGCCAAACATGATATTAAACATATTTTATTGCAGTACGATACCACTGATGATGGTGAGGTATGCCTGCAATGTTTTATGCTTGGTAACGGTCATCTTTCCTTTCCGGTAGCGGCAACAGTATTTTATGGCTTTGTAACAATGCCGGAGCATTGGAAGAAATTTACTGCGGCTTACCGGCGTGGAAAACAAAGCATACACATTGCTGACTGGAAATGGTTTGAAATACTGGAGGAACCTACAGCCTCACTCATTCAAAAAATTAAAAGTAATGCGGTATAAAATTTTAGCTTATTACTACAGTATCGAATTATATTTTATTCAACTGATAAAAAAATAGGAATATGAAAGCAGCAACTCTTAAAATGATTTTAGTTACAGCCGGAGCTGTTTTATTCAATATAATTTTCTGGCAGGAGAAACTTGCTATTAACGCCTTACTCTTTGATGCCTTTGTTTTATGGTCTGTTTTTTATCTGTACCCTGCTGCTTTTACCAAACCGGCAATGAAGTGGTTGTTACTGGCTCATGTAGTAGCATTGACCACAGTAATAGTGCATAACACAGTGCTTAGTAAAATGGCATTTAGTGTTACACTTTTACTGGTAGTGGTGTTTACACAATACCTTCATCGCTCTGTTTGGTATGCGGCGGCATCTGCAGCAGGTAATTACGTGTTGTTTATTTTTTCTTTTTTAGAAAATGTACAGCAGGTAAAAACCGGTGGCATAAAATCATTGGGTATCAGAAAGGCCTTACGATTTTTAATTATCCCTTTGCTTTTAGCAGGTGTTTTCTTTTTGTTGTATGCTGTTTCCAATGCTGTGTTTCAAAATGTGGTAAAAGATATGGGCATTGCGCTTGAAAATTTTTTCAACAAATTTTTTGACTGGTTTGGTTGGCAACGTTTCGGATTTTTATTACTGGGTTTATTTGTAACCGGAGGTTTGCTGCTGAAGAGTAAATACAATTACTTTTCAGAAAAGGATTATACCCAACACAACGATATGTGGCGCAGAAAAAACGATTTAATAAAATGGAAACAGAGTGCGCTGTTTGATGTGCTGAGCCTTTTTATGGGTCGCTTTGCCAACGGCATAATGGCCTTGCGGAATGAAAATACTGTTGGTATGATCAGTTTACTTATGCTGAATATATTACTGCTATTTATCAATACTATTGATGTAGTGTATGTATGGTTTGGGTTTACCTATACCGCTGATGTAAACCTTAAAGATTATGTTCATGAAGGAGCCGGTATGTTAATATTTTCTATTGTACTGGCGATGATGGTATTGTTGTTTTTCTTCAGGGGTAATCTTAATTTTTACAAAAAGAATAAATGGCTGCGCTATGGTGCTTATGGCTGGATAATACAAAATGCTGTGTTGGTAATATCTGTTTTACTGCGTGACTATTATTATATACAGCACATGGGCCTTGCTTACAAAAGAATTGGAGTGCTGGTGTTTTTAACTATGGTATTAGTGGGATTGTTTACTGTGCTGATCAAAATTCATCAAAAGAAAACTGCGTATTACTTATTAAGGGTAAATGGATGGTTTGCTATTATATTACTGGTAGCGGCTTCCTGTGTACATTGGGATGAAACCATCGCCAGCTATAACCTGGCAAGAAAGAAAACTATTCCGGTAGATGTGAAATTTTTATTAACGCTTTCTGATAAAACATTACCACTACTGGAGCAAAACCCCGATGTACTGGATAATAAGGCTGATACCATCAGAGGTGAGGGGGAATATTTGTATCGCTCTGTACTTACTCCGCGGCAATTATTTGAAGAACGGAAAAGAAATTTTATTGATGAACAAAAGAAATTATCCTGGTTATCGTGGAATGGCGCAGATGCTTATGTAAAGGGAAAATTAATATCAGCAACGTTTACCTCAGTATTAAACAAGTAACCGTAGTCTATAATTGAAAATACTATTATGTAAAATATTTTATGACAAGTTCATTTACGAAATCTGTATATCGATGGATAGGTGTTGCATTGATACCCATTGGGATTGCGGTAGCCGGATTTTTTATTTTGTTATCTATCAATCCGGATTGCGATGGGTTTGCCTGCATGGGTTATTTTATGCTGCTTGTCCCTTTTTTTTTTATTCGGTGTAGGTCTTTTGGCAATTGTATTGATAACCGTAATAGTGACTGAAATATTTAAGAGAATTAAATAATAAATGTTAATGAGATTGATTAATTCTTTTGTTTTTGCTTTCAATGGATTGAAAATTTGTTTTACCTCTGAAACCAATTTTAAAATTCATGCAGCCCTTGCAGCTGTTGCAATAGGGCTGGGGATTGGATTTTCTATTTCCAATACAGAATGGGGGGCAATAATTTTTTGTATTGCTTTTGTTACAGCACTGGAAATGATAAATACAGCTATCGAAAAATTATGTGATGTGGCCCAAAAGGACTTTCATCCCGGTATTAAAAAAGTAAAAGACATTGCAGCCGGTGCTGTATTGCTGGCAGCAGTTTGCAGCTTCGTTATTGCGGTTATTATTTTTCTGCCTAAAATTATTGCATTATTAAAATCATTATAAATTGAAAACCGTACTGTCATTTCAAAAAATATTATGGATATTCTTTGCTTTTATTGGCGGGATGATTTTGATAAGATTTATTTATACCGGTAAGTATGCTTTTATTTTTTTAGTGTGGAATTTATTTTTAGCATGGATCCCATTTATGGTAAGTGGATTGTTTAAAGGATTAGTTAATGCCGCTAAATGGAAACAGGTAATTGTTTTTATAGCATGGATACTGTTCTTTCCTAATGCGCTGTACATTGTTACTGATTTAATTCATCTGGAGCAGGAAACATCTGTACCGAAATGGTACGATGCAGTATTGCTGTTTTCTTCTTCGGCAATCGGTGTAATTATGGCATTTGTTTCTTTGCTGCGTATAGAAAAATTTTTGGCTTTTAAATTCAATCACCGGCTGGTGGAGTTTATTGTTTTCGTCATTTTATTTTTAGGCTCTTTTGGTGTTTACCTGGGCCGGTTTTTAAGATGGAATAGTTGGGATATTGTGAGCAACCCACTTGGTTTATTGTCTTCAATCGGGCAGCGTTTTGTTTTTCCATTGCAGCATGTACAAACCTGGGGTATCACCATTATACTTACTATAACTTTTTATTTACTGTACCTGATTATAAAAAAATTGCCCGGTTATTTAAACCAGGCAACTGTATAATTTATTATTTTTTTATTTAGAAATCCAGCCCCATTGCAAAGTACATGATGGGTTTGCCTTTAAAAAATCCATCCATTGGCCAACCGGCATCAAGTTTTAAAAAGTAACCTAACAAGGTACTCCTTGCACCAAAACCATAACCACCAGCAAAAGGACCAACACCACCTGCTTTTACTTTTACCTGAACAGGACTATTACCATAAATTACTTCGGGCCTTTTCAGTTGATTATATCCACCATTCCAGGCAGTACCAAAATCGGTAAATTGTACCAACTGAAAGTTGCGTAAAAATGCATTGTTTATAGGCCGCTTAAACAAAGTACTGAAAACGGGTAACCTGAATTCGCTGTTCATAACAACGACATTATTTCCGTTGGCCACATTTTGTATAAAGCCCCTCATATTTACAGCAAGACTTTGAAATGCATAATCCTGGTCGTTGGCTGTTGGGGTGTTAGCATTAAAATACCGGAAGCTGCCATCACTTTTTATATTATTACCAAACATCAACCAGCCATCCACTCCACCCAAATAATAAACCAACTTTTGATTACCAAAGCTAAAATCACCTGAAGCCCTTCCTGCCCAAATAAAATTCTGGAAGATGGGGTAATAATAACGGGCATCAAAACCTGCATTATAAGTGGCGGGTCCATCAGTGGTTTGTACTTTATTTGCCTGCCGGTTCCAGTCAAAATAAGCTTTATAGCGCAGGCCATTCCAGATATTCATTGTTGGGTTTAATGTATTGTCATAAACAAACTCCAAATGTGTAACAGAATATAAAGTCTTAATATCAGGCTCTGTTAATGATAATGGATCAAATGCACTTAGTACATCCCTGTCGGATCTTATACCGGTTGTAAGGCGAACACTTTTATGAACATCAAAAGGATAGGTAATATTAACCTGGTATAAATTAGTAAAAGTTCTGCCGCTATACGGTGTGCCATCAATAGCATATTGTTGTACGTTTCTATAGTAGGAGCCGCCCCAGTCAATTCTTCTTTTTAAATTCTGATAATTTATATACCACTCATTATCTTTCAGGTTGCTGGATATTTTATAAGCTCCGGTTATTTTTACATCTTCCATTAATTCTGATGTACCAATACGAACCAGGCCATTAAGTGGTGTAGAGGAATTAAGCCTTATGGGGCCGGGTTGGTTTGCGCCTGCAAAAGTTTGATAGCGGTTTATTATTACCGAATTATTAAATCCTGCCGAACCATTCTCTACATAAAATTTAGGTGGTTTGTAAGGATATAATTTTATAGATTTTAATACAGCTTCATTTTCTGTTTCTGTAATGGTTGATGTACTGCTGTCCTTTTTTTCGTTGGCAAATTCGCTTTGAAAAAAGTCGTCCTGTTTTTTTGCAGTATCAGTAACCGGGTTATCGGGCATTAAGCCTTTTCCTGCATTGGCAATTTTATATTCTGCCATTTTCTTTTTCATGTACTCTGTAGGCTGGGCGGTAATGTTGCGGCGGCGTAAAGTGGTTTCGTCAATTTTTAATTTATACAAAACTTTTTCATCACTTTGGCGGGTTACTTCACTTACCTGGTTATTATCACCTGCAATCCTGGTTTCATACAATCGGCTTTCGTAATTACTTAGCGGAAAAGTATAAGCCGAATCAGCAGATACTGCAACAACAGCTACAGAATCAACATCCGTTTTTTTATTTGCTCTTAAAGTACTGTCCACTTCTTTTACAGAAGGGTTGCGTAAAATTTCATCACCAATTAAAACCAGTGTATCCAGGCCTTCTGCTTTTGTGGTAAAGAAACCGGCATACCTGTTACCAATACCATTTTCATCACTTACAAAAGTAAAATGATTTTGATTGTACTGCATTGGCGAACGGGCATTACCATATTTTAAATGCGATAGTTGTGTAACCTGGTTCAATTCGGGTTTATCGCCAAAGTTGGTAATTAAAAAAACATTGTAGTGGTTATCACTTGGTAAAGAGGTGTCTCCTCCTTTTGCATAAGGCGTAGGCCTGTTGCTTACAAAAATAATTCCTGTTTTATTGGGGAAAGCTACAAACGATGCATCAAGGTCATCGTACACATCATTGGTAACCTGTTTTACTTTTTCTTTTTGCAGATCCAGTGTAAAAATATCGGTATGGCCGTTTTTAACAGCAGTAATTAATAAGGTATTGCTGTTATTCATATAACTGATGTCCTGCACCAGGTCAAACTCTCTGGTAAGGTCAAGTTTATATTGTTTTATTTTGGTTACAAGATCGTACACAAACATATTTATCTTTCCTTCGATGGTGTACAGTACTGTAATACGGGTGCCTTTTGGGTCCCATGCCATTAAAGGGTAATTGGGGTTTACTTCGTTCCTGTATGACCGGACGCCGTATTTTAATAAGGTTTTATTTACATCTTCATCATTATAAATAACCCGTACAATACCTTTTTTAAATTGTGTTACCACGTAACTGCGGCTGCGTTTGTTGGGGTTTACATTAAAGCGGTAATAATCCAGCCGCTTATTAACATCAAAACCTTCTACATAACTTCCTTTGGGGTAGGCCTTACGTTTAGAAATATCTTTGTAATACTTATCATCCTCGTACTCCATAAATTCATTCAGCAAATCTTTAAATTTCTTTTTGCATATCTGCAGGCAGGCTTTATTTAAATTTTTATAAATTCGTGCCAGGTATAATAGGTAAGTAACATTTTCTTTTTTGTAGCGTTCTTCAATGTAGTACCAAAAAGCATGGCCGGCAATTACGGGTTTTTCAAAAACAAAACGGTTGAAGTTTTTATAATTGTTACTCAATATTTCGCTTTTCAATTCATCGTCTTTATCGGTACTCCAGTTCTCTGCTAAATAAGCCACATAGCCATCGGTAAGCCATTTGGGTAAATCCAGTAATGCCTGGTTGCCGGCAAATTCTCCAAGGTCATCTCCAAACAAAACATTATCGGTTAAAATTTGTGCAATGCCACCACGTATCTGCAGGCGGAGTTTATTGTGGTCGGCATCAAAATAAATTACCATTTTATTATTTACCAGTTTTGTACTGCCGCTGGTATTTTGCCAGTCGAACCCCAGCCCGATATTACTCTGCTGCATATCGGCATAGCTGTTGTATAAAACAATATTGGCACGGCGTTGCAGGCTGTATTCTGCTGCGGTTTCTATTTGGGGTAATTCTTTTTCTGCACTTTGGGCAACAAATTTTGCCAACTCCTGCCCACCCTGGTTATAGTAAACATTAAAGTTTTTGGTTTGATAGTATTCCCACTTAAACTTTTTAAACTGCACCCTGTTTTTTCCAAACTCTACGGCATTAACCTGTGCGTTTAATGCAAAAGGCAAAACGCAAAAAATAAAGGCTGCTGCATATATTAATTTTTTTATTGAACGTGTGTTCAATTTTCCTGCGCCTGTCAATTGTATCATTCTTACTTTCTTGTGCATTATTTTTGTGTTGTTAAGTGGTTTATCAAAAGTGCCTTTAAGGTTTTGGGGTACTAAAGTGTTATTACTTTGCATAACCATCGTTTGTACAATAAAATTAGTTGTTTTACGGTAAATCCAAACCATCAAAATAATCATTGAATGTTAAAAATAAAATCCTTTGTTTTCAGCCCCATACAGGAAAATACGTATTTACTGTACGATGAGTTTAATAATTGTGCCATTATTGACCCCGGCTGTTACTTTGATGCCGAAAAAGAACAACTGGTGGGGTTTATTAAAAAGAACGGTTTGGAGCCAAAAATGCTGCTCAACACCCATTGCCATTTAGATCATGTATTTGGTAATAAGCATATCGCCGAAACCTTTGGCCTGGTTGCTCAGATACATGAAAAGGAAAAGCCGGTGCTGGAATTTGCGCCTGCCAGCGGCTTAATGTGGGATATGCCTTTTGATAATTATACCGGCGAATTCATTTTTTTAAAGGAGGGAGATAAAATAAATATCGGAGAAGACGAACTGGATGTGATAGAAGCCCCCGGCCATTCTCCCGGTCATATTTGTTTTTACAGCCCCAAACAAAATTTTTTAATTGGCGGCGATGTTCTGTTTAACCGCAGTATTGGCCGTACCGATTTGCCGGGTGGCAATCATGCACAATTGATAAAAAATATAAAGGAAAAATTATTTGTGCTGCCCGATGCAACGGTGGTGTACAGCGGCCATGGGCCGGTAACAACAATAGGAGAGGAAAAGAGGGAAAACCCATATTTGTCATAGCCCGGTTATGTAAAGTGCATATAAATTGTATCTTTAATATAACAACCGGCTTTTTATGAAACTGATCTGCTGCTTTTTAATATTCTCCTGTTGTTTTCATTTGGTCTGTACTGCCCAGGAAGAAAAAATAATTCCGGGGCTTATTAAGCAATCTTTTGCAGCAGATACTAATGATGCCATTAAACTTTTTCAAAGCATAAATGAAAATGAGAAACTCCTGAAAGCAGAAAAGCAAGAGCTATCAGGGGCTGTCAAAAACTTTTCACTGTTTAAACTCAGCAATAACTATAATGTACTGCAAAAGCAAATTGCAGCAACTGATAAGGTGAGTATAAGTTTTCCGATTGCAAAAAACAAAAGTGTTGATCTTAAACTAATACATAATCAAATTACCACGGCAGATTTTTTTGTGAAAACCAGTGATGGTAAATTAATAAAAAATCCTGCAGGCATTAATAACCATTTTTTAGGTGTGGCTGCGGGTAACAACAATTCAATTGCAGCAGTTTCTTTTAACCGGCATGGGGTTACCGGCATTGTTTCCGATGCTTCTGGTAATACTGTAATAGAACCTGCCGGTAAAAATGGTTTGCAGATTTTATATAACGATAATGATATAATTACTAAGCAAAAACTAAATTGTGTAATTGACGAAGACGCTGATCTGAAAAATGAATTCAAAAATTCCGGGCTTTCAATAATTCAATCACCTCAATCCTGTAAAACGGTAAAGATGTACATTGAATGTACCTATGCAATGTACCTGTCTCATAATTCTAATATTGATAGTGTAATCAATTTTGTATTTACACTTTTTAATGCTTCCTCAGCAATTTTCAAAAACGATGGCATCAATATTCAACTATCAGAATTGTTTATCTGGAACCAGCCGGATATTTATGCAGGGATAACTAATACACCAGCCCTTGCCCAGGCTCTGCAAAACAAACTTGCCATGGAATACCAGCAAGGTAACAGCGTAAATGCAGATATTGCTCACTTAATTACTAATCTGAATTTTAGTGGCGGTGCAGCTACAGGCATAGGAATTATAAATAATTGTGGTAAAGTAAATGGGGTATTAACTTCGGCTGCTTCCAGTTCAATACGGCCTTTTCCAGCTTTACCGGCATTTTCATTTGCAGTATTCACGTTTGCTCATGAAACGGGTCACATGTTGGGCAGTCCGCATACACAAAGTTGCAGTTGGCCAGGTGGTGCTATTGATGATTGTGCCACACCGGAAGGTATTTGTTTACCAGGGCCGCCGCCCGTTACAGGCGGCACAATAATGAGCTATTGTTATAATTCTCCATATGGGGTAAATTTTTTAAATGGCTTTGGCCCGTTGCCTTCAGCACTGATAAGAGATCAGATAGAAGGAATACCCTGTATAAGTTCATGTGAGGATACTGTTTGTAGCAACGTACAATTAAAAGGAGTGGAAGCAACAATTAGCACTTCAACAATAAAACTAAAATGGATAAAAGAAGCGCCTAAATACAGAATTGGATTGAAACCAAATACTACACAGCAATGGCAACATTATGAAGTTGTAAATGCAGATAGCTTTATACTTGCTAAAACAGCCTGCGAGGCTTTATACGAATTTTCTATAACGCCTTTTTGTGCGTCACTAAATAAATACGGCATTAGTTATTTTTCTACATTGGGAGATGCAAAAGCGATACAGCTAAAAATTAAAATAGCTTTCTTTAATGGTTCATCGATTTCTTTATGCGCTGGCGATTCGGTTTTACTCTCTGCTAGTCCCGATTCAAATTATGTGTATCGCTGGTATGTTAACGGGGTATTACAAACCCAGTTTACTTCAGACAGTATTTTTGCAAAAAAAGCAGGTAAATACAATGCCATAACAACTGTAAATGGCTGCGATTATTATTCAGATACATTTACCATATTCAGAGTAGCGCAAAATCCCCGAATTACTGTAAACGCTAGCGGCTTAAATGCAAATTTTATAAGGAGTTCCTCATGCACCAAAAACGTGCTGTGGGATTTTGGCGATGGTTTGCAAAGCAATCTTGACCAGGTTACACATGTGTATGCTTCTAAGGGTATCTACATAATAACGTTAACAGTTTGGGATGCCGATGGAAATATGGAGCAGGTACAAAAGCCATTGCACCTTTTTGACGAGTATATTGATAGTTTGAATGGGGCTACCCAATTTGGGCAATCTGGTGCTGTAAATTATACCGATTTTGCATGCAGAAGCGTTGCTTTTTTTAACGCAGACACGCTATTTAAAAATGGTTCTGCTACAGTGGTAGCAAATCCATTTTTGCGCTACCTCTCCGGAATTGGAAATACTCTTTTTTCGACACCTAAGACAGGCACTATTGAATTTAAACTTTATCCGCAAAGAGGTTTAATTAAAGCTAGGGGAAATTATACCGATGTATTGCAAAGTGATACTGGCTACGTGTTAAATGTATCTTTTTCTGTTAATAATGAGAGAAATACTTTTTTTTTAAATTTTAGCAAATGGGGTGGTTTGCAAGTGGCAGTGGATTCTGTTGTGCTGGGTAATATAGCAAACGGTGTTGCAGGACCGCTAAGGCTAAACGAATGGAATAATATCGGTATTAGTTATGGCGATAAAGGTATTCATGTTATGCTTAATGGGAAACTATTTGCATCCGATCCACATATTATTGACTCCGCACATGCTGCTTTATTAGGAAGGTTTCATTTCGGTACTCATACCGGAAGGATTGTTGGGTATGGGGCTGCGTTTTATTTAAAAAGTTTTGAAGGAGCTTTGGATTTGGTTCGTTTTTCTCATCAGCAAAAAGATTTTACCTTTTCGTCGGCTATAGCATGGCAGGGGAAAGATACAGTTGTTGTTAACAAGCAAATTTGTTTTGGTAGCAGTTATGACGGCCACAATAAAACAGAAACTTATTTTAAAAAGAATATTACAGCGGGCGGATGCGATAGTGTAACCACAGTAAACCTTAAAGTTAATGATGATATTATTGTATCAGACAGTATTGTGCATCCTGTTGATGCTACCCCAGGAAAGATCATAGTTAAAAATGTTTCAGGCGGAGCAGGAAAATATAAATTTACCTGGAGTACAGGCGATACTACAAAAAATTTAAACAATGTATCAGAAGGTAATTATACTTTAAAAGTAAAAGACAGTATTGGCTGTGAGAAAAATTTCAACTACAACTTATACCAGTTAAACAGTAATCATGACTATATTGTTTTATTGCCCAATCCTGCAATAGAAAATAAAAAAATTACAGTCAGAATTGGAACTGTAAAGAGTAAAAAATATGATTGCATTATTTATGATATTACCGGAAGAAAACATTGGGAACAAACGATACAAACAAATATTGGCGTTATTGATGTTACTTTAAATAAACAGTTGCATAAAGGTGTTTATGTATTGCATTTAATAAATAACAAAGAAAAAAGAAGTATAAAGTTTATTGTTAATTAACCGGGCAGGTAAAATCTTTTAAGGCCGAATAATTATTTTCTGGTCATACATAATTCCACCAGCACACCATTGGTGCTTTTGGGGTGTAAAAAACAAACCAATTTATTGTCGGCACCTTCTTTTGGTGTTTCATTCAGTAATACAAATCCTTCGTTTTTTAACCGTTCCATTTCTGCATAAATATCTGCCACTTCAAAAGCAATATGGTGCAACCCTTCGCCTTTTTTTTCAATGAATTTTGCAATTACCCCATTAGAATTGGTGCTTTCCAAAAGTTCAATTTTGGTTTCGCCTTTTTTAAAAAAAGCAGTATTCACGCTCTCACTTTCTACCTGTTCGGTTTTATAACACTGACTATTCAGCAGTTTTTCAAATAACGGAATAGAAATTGCCAGATCTTTTACAGCAATACCAATATGTTCAGTTTTTAGCATAAAAAACGATCGTTTATCCCCAGTGATTTACGAAATACGTAAAATGAATGTTACTATTAAATCAGATAGCTAAAATAGAACCTTTTGCAGTAAATTTGCGTTATTAGACAGAACAAAATATTATGCTGAAATTACCTATATACTTAGACAATAATGCTACAACACCCATGGACCCAAGGGTTTTGGAAGCAATGACACCTTATTTTATGCAGCATTTTGGAAATGCTGCAAGTCGTAACCACCCTTTTGGATGGGAGGCTGAAGAAGCTGTGGACTATGCCCGTGAGCAGGTGGCTAAATTAATTGGTGCCGATCCTAAAGAGATCATTTTTACCAGTGGTGCTACCGAAGGTGATAACCTTGGTATAAAAGGTGTGTATGAAATGTATGCCAGTAAAGGCAATCACATTATTACAGCTACTACCGAACATAAAGCGGTTTTAGATACCTGTAAACACATAGAAAAAACAGGTGGCGAAGTAACTTATCTGCAGGTTAAACCAGATGGTTTAATTGATTTGAAAGAACTGGAAGCAGCTATAAAACCAACCACTATTTTAATTGCCATTATGTATGCCAATAACGAAATTGGTACTGTAATGCCGGTAAAAGAGATCAGTGCTATTGCCCGCAAACATGGGGTGTTGGTTTTTACTGATGGTACGCAGGCTGTAGGTAAAATTCCGGTGGATGTTAATAAAGATGGTATTGACCTGATGGCTTTTACTGCACATAAAATGTACGGACCAAAAGGCGTGGGTGCATTATACGTACGTCGTAAAAATCCAAGGGTAAAAGTAACCGCTCAAATGGATGGTGGCGGCCACGAAAGAGGCATGAGAAGCGGAACTTTAAATGTACCCGGCATTGTAGGCTTTGGTAAAGCCTGCGAAATATGTATGCTGGATATGGAAGCAGATAGCAAACGCATTATTAAAATGAGAGATCATTTAGAAACGGAATTAATGAAGTTGGAAGAGGCATATATAAATGGTAGCACCGAACATCGTTTGCCACATGTAACTAATATTAGTTTTAAACATGTAGAAGGAGAAGGGTTATTGATGGGCTTTAATAAAAATATTGCCTTAAGCAGCGGAAGTGCCTGTACCTCTGCCTCGCTTGAACCAAGCTATGTTTTAAAGGCATTAGGTTTGGGAGATGACCTGGCACACAGTTCGCTGCGTTTTGGATTAAGCAGGTTTACTACCGATGAAGAAATTGAATACACTATAAAAGCAATAAGCGAAACAGTATTGAAGTTAAGAGAAATGAGCCCGTTATGGGAAATGTATAAAGAAGGAATTGATTTAAGTACAATTGAGTGGGCACACCACTAAAATGTACAATGTGTGAAGTACGATGTACGACATGCTTCACTCATTCAAATAAATTTACTGTCGTACATCAAACATCTAAAATCTAACATAAAATGGCATACTCAGAAAAAGTAATCGACCACTACCAAAACCCAAAAAATGTTGGGACGCTGGATAAAGGCAGTAAAAACGTAGGTACCGGTTTAGTAGGGGCACCGGAATGCGGAGACGTTATGCGTTTACAAATTGAAGTTGATGATGCTACCGGCATGATCACCGATGCTAAATTTAAAACCTTTGGTTGCGGATCAGCCATTGCATCTTCTTCGTTGGCTACAGAATGGCTTAAAGGTAAATCTGTTGACGAAGCTTTAAAAATCGATAATATGGATATCGTGGAAGAATTAAATCTTCCCCCGGTAAAAATTCACTGTTCGGTTTTGGCAGAAGATGCTATTAAAGCGGCCATCAACGACTATCGTGTTAAAAACGGTATGGACGCTATTAAGTTTGAAGAAAGTGTTGTTCATTAAGAGCCCCTCCGCCCCTAAAGGGGAACCATGGAGGAGATTTAAGCGAATAAGAAAATTGAATGTTCCATTTTTTACTACTTCAAATTTAAAACGATAAACAAATAAATTATTAAGTAACAATCTAAGTTCCCCTTTAGGGGACAGGGGCAAAATGGTAGCAACAGAAAACAGCATATTTGTAAGCGATAAGGCAAAAGCTAAAGTAATTAACCTGATGACGGATGCAGGTGTTGCGGATGACAGTTCTTACTTTTTGAGAGTAGGTGTTGTTGGCGGAGGATGCAGCGGCCTTAGCTACAAAATGGATTTTGACAACGAGGTAAAACCAATGGATCAGGTTTTTGAAGATAAGGGAGTAAAAATTGTTTGCGACCTTAAAAGCTTCCTGTACCTGGTAAATACAGAGTTGGATTTTAGCGATGGCCTAAATGGCAAAGGATTTTTCTTTAATAACCCTAATGCCAGCCGTAGCTGTGGTTGTGGCGAAAGTTTTGCAGTATAAAGCAGTCCATTTTTAAAATAATTAAGCCCTCCATTTTGGAGGGCTTTTGCTTTTAATAGGTTGTATTATTTATTCCTTAACTGGTGGAACCGGGGCTTTAGGAGGTTTGGCTGGCATTGGCGGGGCAGGTGGCGGAGGCGGTGGCAACTGCCCGTATTTGTTTTCAAAATATTCCGGCTTGGCATTCCATACACTCATTCTTATTTTTTGCGTAACGCCTTTTTTTCTTAATAAAATAACCGGTTCCTCTGTTGTAGGCTGTACAGTAATGGTATAGCCTTTATCATTTACAATTACAGGAGGGGTAAACTTTACGCCCTTTGGCGGCAGTGGCGGCGGAGGTGGGGGAGCAGGCATGTCTTTTATTTCCATTGGCGGTGGTGGTGGAGGTACGCCTGCTTTTGTGCCTGTTTGCGCCATGCCATCGCCAGCCAGCATACCAACGGCCAATACAATAATCAGTTTTTTCATAAAAATTTTTTTGCTTAGATGCAGGGAAGATTTTATTCCATAAAAAAGCCCCGCTTGGTGGCAGGGCTTTTCAGCAGTTGGTTTTGGGTAAACAACCTTTTTAAATCTTTAAGCGATTGTTTGCAGGCAGAATACTAAAAAACTTAACCCAGCTTAAAGATTCAGGAGTAATACCTGCTGTCAGTTGTTAAACAGCATATCCAAAGTCAAAGACAAGGGCTTTTAATAAAGCGCTGCTTAATGGTGTAAAATTTATTTTATCTTTTTTAACAAATAGGGGCAAAAGCCCGGGTTGGCATCGGAGTAAAATATAATATACCGCATTTTATACCTGTAAATTAAGCGGTTAAATAGTAAATTGCAGCAATTTTAAAACTACATGTGGAGTATTTGTAAAAAGGAATTACAGCAATTTTTCAGCAATCTTACAGGTTATATTGCCATTATTTTATTTCTGTTGGTTAACGGGCTGTTTTTATTTGTACTTAAAGACAGTAATATTTTCGACTTTGGCTATGCCACGCTCGACAAATTTTTTGAGCTGGCTCCATGGATACTGCTCTTTCTGGTTCCGGCAATAACCATGCGTTTACTAGCTGACGAATTTAAAGGAGGCACATTTGAAATTTTACAAACCAGGCCACTTACCAAATGGCAGATAGTGCTGGGTAAATATTTTTCCATACTTATAGTGCTGTTTTTTGTAATTCTGCCCACCTTCATCTATGTTTTTACCATAAAAAAGTTAAGTGTGTTGGGTGGTGTAGACAGTGGCGGTATAACTGGCAGTTATATTGGCCTGTTTTTTTTAGCTGCTGCTTTTGCAGCCATTGGCTTGTGCTGCAGCGGTTTTACCAATAATGCTGTTGTAGCCTTTTTAATAAGTGCTTTTGCCTGCCTTATTTTATTTTTTGGTTTTAGCGCTTTAAGTAAATTATCTTTTTTTACAAATGGGTTAGATTATTATGTAGAAATGCTGGGTATTGATTTTCATTACCGGAGCATCAGTCGTGGGGTATTGGATAGCAGGGATGTTATTTATTTTGCCAGCCTTATCTTTTTATTTCTTTTGATCACTGTTAAAAACCTCCATAAAAAATAAATGCGTGTGGTAAATAAAATATGGACAAGTAAACTTTGGTTACCGATAGTAATAGCAGTACTGGTTTTAGTTAACTGGCTGGCATCACTGTATCATACAAGGCTTGATTTTACTGACGAAAAACGCTTTACCTTATCAAAACCAACAAAGAAGATTTTAAAAAATATTGATGATGCAGTACAGGTTGATATTTTTTTAAAAGGAGAATTTCCCAGCGGATTTAAAAAGTTGGCCAACAGCACTGCCGAAACTTTAAATGAATTTAAAGAGGTGTCCGGTAATAAATTGCAATACAATTTTGTTAGCCCCGACGATGAGATGGAAGGTGCTGCCGTAAAGTGGGGCGATACATTAAGTGCATTGGGCTTATATCCCATCAATTTAAAATCGCAGTTAAAAGCAGGTGAGCAACAGCAATTGGTTTTTCCTGTTGCGCTGGTTCATTATAAAGATGGTGTGTTACCTGTTAATTTATATTCCGGTAACAAAACTTTTATTTCGCCGGCAGAGCTAAATAGTGCAGAAGCTTTAATGGAATTTAAGTTTGCAGATGCTATTAATAAGTTATCTCAAGCAGAAAAACCAATGATTGCTTATTCTTCTGGTAATGGCGAACCACAGGATGTAAGAAGTTACGATCTGGCGGAAAATGTTTTAAGGCCCGATTATAATCTAAAGCAATTCAATCTTAAAATAAATGCGTTGATACCCGACACTTTTAAATTGTTGATGATCGTAAAGCCCACACAACCTTTTACTGACGAAGAAAAATTAAAGATCGATCAATTTGTAATGCGGGGAGGAAAACTATTAGTTTTTCAAGACAAGCTGGAAGCAGAGTTGGACAGCCTTAAAAGTATGAGTAATCAGGTTGTTGCATTCGACAGGAATCTTGGACTCGATGATCTGTTATTTAAATATGGAGCAAGAATAAATCCGGATCTGGTAATGGATCTGCAATGCGATTTTTTACCCTTCGTGGTAAACGGTAGTGAGCAAATGGAATATCTGCACTGGAATTATTTCCCTTTATTCGATTCAAAGTCAAATCATCTTATTAATAAAAACCTGGGCCTTGTTGCCGGTAAATTTGTAAACTCCATTGATACGGTAGAAGCTGAAGGAATTAAAAAAACAGTTTTACTCAGCTCATCTCCAAACGCCAGAACTATTGCCACACCTGCACTCATCAGTGGTAAAGAAAATATAAATGCAGCAGAAGATGAAAAGTATAAAAAGTCAAATATCCCTGTTGCAGTTTTGCTCGAAGGAAAATTTCAATCGCTTTATTCCAACAGGGTTTCCCAGGCAATGAAAGATTCATTGGAAAAATACGGAGCATTTTTTCAGCAACAGGCATTAACTGATAATAAAATTATTGTAGTGGCAGATGGGGATATGGTATTGAATTCGGTACAAAAAAATGAACCTTTACCAATGGGTGTCAATCCATACACATATGGTTCGCAATATCAATACGAGTTTGCCAATAAAGACTTTTTACAAAACTGCCTCGATTATTTAATTAATCCATCGGGCCTGGCAGAAGCGAAAGCAAAAGATTATACCTTGCGTTTACTGGATACAAAAAAAATAACAGAACAAAAAACCACCTGGCAGTTAATAAATATTGCTGTGCCCGTTTTACTGGTATTTTTATTTGCAATTGTTTATCAATGGAGGTGTAAAAGAAAGTATACAAAATAAAAAAAATGGATAAAACTCAGTTAATATATATTGTTTTTAGTGCTGTAATAATCATTGCATTGATTTTTGACCTTGGGTTGTTGAGTAAAAAAAACCAGGTCATCAGTTTAAAAACAGCTTTGCTGCAAACTACATTTTGGGTATTGCTGTCCTTTGTCTTTTGCGGTTTTATCTGGTACGAAAATGATGGAGGTAATGGAAAAGAAGATGCTATCGCTTATATTTCAGCTTATCTTTTAGAGTGGTCGCTTTCAATAGACAATATCTTTGTGTTCATTATCATCTTTTCTTTTTTTAAGGTAAAAGAAAACTCGTATTCAAGAGTATTGTTGCTGGGTATTTTGATGGCTATAGTTTTCCGGATTATATTTATTGCTGTGGGCAGTGCAGTTGTTGCAAAATATGGCTGGGTAATGTACCTGTTCGGGGCGTTTTTAGCATATACCGGAATAAAAATGTTTAGCAGCAGCGAAGAAGCCGAATTTAATCCGCAGGAAAACTGGGCATTTAAGTTTATGCGCAAGTTTATGCGTACTACCGATGAAGAACCCAACGGCCGTTTTATAATTACAAAACATAATAAAGCCTATTTTACCAAATTATCGATGGTGGTAATAATGCTGGGATTAATTGATATTGTATTTGCATTAGATTCTATTCCTGCAGTATTTTCAATCATCCCCGATCCCAATAAAAAATTATTGATTTACTCCTCAAATATTTTTGCAGTATTGGGTTTACGCAGTTTGTTTTTTTTACTGCGTGGTGCTGCAAGTAAATTTGATTTTCTGCAACAGGGTATTGCAATTGTATTGATTTTTATAGGGATAAAAATGTTGCTGCCTTTACTGCAATACGCAGGGGTTGACGGTCATTATCTTCATATTCCTGTTTGGGTTTCGCTGCTGGTGATAGTATGCTGTATATCAGGTTCTATTTTTTATTCTATTTATCACAAACGGAAAGGGGTGCCAAAAGATATCATTGAGTAATAAATAATTTCATACGAAATATTCAGATGTACACCATTGCTGAAATAGTAACAATAACAGGTGGCAGGTTTTTAGTAAATAAAAACGAAGCAGCAGCTATTGAGCATTTGTTGATAGACAGCCGTAAATTATTATTTCCCTCCACTACATTATTTTTTGCTATTGCCGGGCCACGCCGCCAGGGCAATGCTTTTGTAAAAGACCTGTATAATAAAGGCGTTAGAAATTTTATTGTAGATGCGTCTTTTAAATTTGAAACACAGGAGTATGTGGATGCCAATGTTATTACAGTGTCATCAGTGCTGGATGCGTTGCAAAAAGTAACGGCTCACCACAGGGCACAGTTTAATACCATGCCTGACGGCAGGCAGGTTCCTGTTATTGGTATAACAGGTAGTAACGGAAAAACTATTGTAAAAGAATGGTTGTACCAGTTATTGCATAACGATTATACCATTGTAAGAAGTCCTAAAAGTTATAACTCTCAAATAGGTGTGCCGCTTAGTGTATGGCAAATGAATGGAACGCATTCGCTCGGTATTTTTGAAGCCGGTATTTCCATGCCCGGAGAAATGGAAAGACTGCAAAAGATAATTCAACCAACCATTGGTGTAATTACAAATATAGGCCAGGCACATAGCGAGGGTTTTGAAAGTATTACGCAAAAAGTACAGGAAAAAATAAATCTTTTTTGCAATGCTGCTGCCGTTATTTATTGTAAAGACGAAACGATTATTGATGAGGCGATATTGACATTACAACAGAAAGGCAATGCTTTTTTATTCAGCTGGGGCCAAAATGAAACTGCCACACTTTGTATAACTACAATACAGGTGCAGGCTTTTAATACAGTTATTAAAGCGGTATTTAACGAACGGAAGATCAGCATTTCAATACCTTTTACCAATGACGCCGCTATAAAAAATGCAATCACTTGCTGGTGCGTTTTGCTGCACCTTGCTATTGCCGATGAAATAATTTCTGAACGCATGCTGCAGTTAAAACCTGTGGAAATGCGGCTTGAATTGAAGGAAGGTATTAATAATTGTTCTGTTATTAATGATAGCTATAGTGCAGATATTACTTCTTTATCAATAGCGCTGGATTTTTTGCAACAGCAACAGCAGCATCCAAAACGTACAGTAATTATCAGCGATATTTTACAAAGCGGAAAAAATAATCAGCAATTATATACTGAAGTGGCAGATATCCTGCAACAAAAGAATATTAACCGTTTCATAGGCGTTGGTTCAGAAATTTCAAAATACCAGGATTGCTTTGTATCGATACCAGATAAAATATTTTTTAAAGACACTGCAGAATTCATTAAACAATTTTCAACACTGCACTTTTATAACGAAACCATTTTATTAAAAGGTGCCAGGGTTTTTGAATTTGAACAGATAAGCCATTTGCTGGAGCAGAAAAGCCACCAAACGGTTTTAGAAATAAATTTAAATGCCATAACCCAGAATTTAAAAGCCTACCAGCAGCAATTGAATCCGGGTGTTAAAATGATGGCGATGGTAAAAGCATTCAGTTATGGTAGCGGCAGTTTTGAAATAGCTAACCTGTTGCAATTTCATAAAGTAGATTACCTGGCTGTTGCTTATGCTGATGAAGGTATTGAATTACGCAAAGCCGGTATTACTTTGCCGATAATGGTAATGAATGCTGAGGAAGCTACTTTTGATATGCTGGTACAATTTAACCTGGAGCCTGAGTTGTATGCTTTCGGTATTTTAAATGCATTTGAAAACTATTTACAGCAATCGGCCATTACAAATTATCCCGTGCATATTAAGTTAGATACCGGCATGCACCGCCTGGGTTTTGTTGCAACAGAAACAGAAGAGTTATGTAACCGCTTAAAAAATTCGGGGCAATTTAAAATTCAATCGGTTTTTTCGCATTTAGCAGCAAGCGATAACCCCGTGCATGACGATTTTACCAAACAACAATCGGCAGCATTTTTAAAAGCCTGTAAAGTGCTTGAAAAAAATATCCCCTACCCGTTTATAAAACATATTGCCAATACATCTGCAATTTACCGGCATAAAAGTTTGCAGCTGGATATGGTTCGGCTGGGTATTGGTTTGTATGGTGTAGATGGAAATGAAGTCATGCAATCGCAGTTAAAAAATGTAAGTACTTTAAAAACCACCATCTCACAAATAAAAAAAATAAAAAAAGGCGAAAGCATTGGTTACAGCCGAAAAGGCATTGCTGAAAAAGACAGTAGTATTGCCACCGTACGTATTGGTTATGCAGATGGTTACCCCCGCAACCTGAGTAATGGTATTGGAAAAATGTGGATTAAAGGAAAGCTGGTTCCTGTAATTGGTAATGTGTGTATGGACATGACGATGCTTGATATTACCGGTGCAGATGCAGCAGAAGGCGATGATGTAATTGTTTTTGGCGAGCAACTGCCTGTAACCGATCTGGCAGACCGGGCCAATACCATAGCCTACGAAATTTTAACCGGCATATCTCAACGGGTAAAAAGGGTTTATTTTGAGGAATAAGGAATAGAAAATTGTTGAATTCCAGCATATAATATTCTTTTCATTAACTGTCATCTGTCAACTAACATCCAACATCTATCACCCTTTTCGTCTTATATTTGCGCCTTATTATGAAAGCAAAACACGTAGCATTTATTATTGCACTGGTTGTAATTGCCGATCAGGCGCTTAAGCTGTATATCAAAACACATTACGCTTTAAATGAGTCTCACAATATTTTAGGTGACAAATTTCAATTATATTTTGTTGAAAACCCAGGTATGGCCTATGGCTGGAAGTTTGGGGGTAACTGGGGTAAATTGGCCCTTACTATATTTCGTTTTGCTGCAGTAATATTCGGTACCTGGTATATGGGTAATATCATCAAACAAAAATATCATAAGGGTTTTATTGTTTGTGCAGCATTAATTTATGCAGGTGCGCTGGGCAATTTAATTGACTCTGCATTTTATGGATTAATTTTTGATAAGGGAATGACTATAGATCCGCTTACGAAGGAGTATGGTGGTTACAGCGGGCTGGCCGTATTTGCAAAACAGGGATACGCTTCTTTTTTACACGGTAATGTGGTAGATATGCTGTACTTCCCGGTTATAAAAGGGCAATTTCCAAAATGGATGCCCTTTTGGGGTGGCGAAGATTTTGAATTTTTCAGACCGATATTCAACCTGGCCGATGCAGCCATATCGACCGGGGTTATTACAATTTTAGTTTTTCAAAAGCGGTTTTTTAAGCAGCGTAAAGATGATGAATCTAATCATACGGTGGAAACAAAGGCATTGGTGAGTGATGAATCGCAGGTTTCATAAAAGACCTATCTTTATAATTATACAAAAATTTATACCGGGTTATGAAAATTTTTAAGTCAGCTATTATTATTGTGATACCCATCCTGGCTTTTTTTTCCTGTCAAAAAGAGATCAATTTCGATAATAACGGCGTATCTGTCGGGCTGTTAAAAAAAGATGTTGCTGGAGATTGTTTACCAGTAGTTGTTAATGGTGATTTTAAAAAAGACTCTGTTTTAACCAATGCCAACTATGTTGATGTGCAGGTTACCGTATCCTCTCCCGGCACATTTGATATAAGATCTGACACTGTTAACGGATATGCCTTTAGTAAGGCGGGGAGTGTGGTTTTTGGAATTAATACCATACGCCTTTATGCAAGCGGCAAAGCCATTGCACCTGGCACTAATACATTTACCATTAAATATGGTACCAGCACCTGTAGTTTTGATGTAACAGTTACAGGATCTGTTGGTACATCGGAGTATACAATTGACGGGGCACCACTTACCTGTACCGGTGTTACAGCCGCAGGTACTTATACTGTTGGTACGCCACTCGACTTTACCAATACACTTACCATCAGGGTAAATGTTACCAAATTAGGTACTTATGGTTTTGGTGCAGTAAGCACCAATGGTTTTGGTTTTGCTGCAAACGGAACATTCAGCACACTTGGTTTGCAAAATGTAACATTAAACGGAATTGGAACTCCTTTAACAGCTGGTCCTTCAGCAATTACAATAAGTAATTTTGCAAGCACCTGTACTTATACTATTCCGGTATTGGCCGGCAGCGGCGGAGGTGGTACAAGTTCAACTTATTATTTTCAGTTTAATGATGGCGCCAATTTAATTGCAGCAGATACGGGCACTGTAGTGGCACTGTCTATTTCTAATGCAGGAGTTGTGGCATTAAGTGTAAATGCATTTTCTGTTACAGGCGATTCAGCTTTTTCAATTGCCGTATCAACTACTGGTAATACACAAACAGGTGTTAACTACAGTACTTCTGTTCTATTTCCAATGGCGATGTTTAATGTGCTTTCTACAACCAATGGGCAAGTATACCAGGCCGACTTTAGTACAGTGGGCCAAAATATAGTGGTTAAGTTTGACGTTATTGATACAGTAAATAAGATTGTAAGTGGCACATTTAGCGGTACAGCGAAGGGATTAATCGGAGTCAAAACAATTACTAACGGAAAATTCAGGGCAACACTTCAATAGCATAAACGTAAGGGTTTAGATTTTTGATATAACGATAATACTTTTAAAAAATATAAATGAAAAAATTACTCCTATCTTTTTTTATTGCAGGTAGTATTATGTTGGTATCCTGTCAAAAAGAATACAGTACAGAAAATGGCGGTAGCGGATCTGGCGGTGCAGTAATTATTGGTGCCGATTGCCGCATCAGCAAGATTGCCTTTGCTGACAGTGCTGCTGGTTTTGGAATAGGTTCAATAAGTGCAATTATTAACGGAGCTGATAATGCAACAGACATTACCTTGTTCGACAGCCTCAGCCTTACCTTAGATTTTAATTCGGCACCACAATATTTTGGCGATACTGTTGCAATTGACCCCGATCAGTATTTTGTATTGGATAATGCTACTAAACGTGTAAGATTGTTTCATGGTTTTTTTGATCCTACAGTGCCGGGTTCTCCCGAGTTTGATGTGGATTATGTGTATGATGCATCCGGTTATCTTATCAATAAATTTTATAGTTTTTCTTTGTTACCGGGCATTCCGTACCAGCAGGTTACCTACACTTACACAGGTGGTAATTTAACACACATGGTTACCGATGATTTATTTACAGGCGATATGATAAAGGATGCCGACCTTACTTATTTTACCAATATTGCTCCAAAAAATTACATCAACCTTTTTCCTGATGAAGATGCTTACTCAGAGTTTAACCAGTTTTATAGTTTTGGAAAAAAGAGTATTAATGCTGTGCAGAGTTTAAAAATACGGTATTACGATCCGGGTAATGTACCGGCTGATTCTGCTTCATCTGTATTTGGTAGTTATATCATGAGCCGTGATAATTATGTACTCAGTGTGATAATGACAGGTGATGACCAGGTAAGTATTCCTGCTGCAGAAGGCAAGCTGAGTTTTTCTTATAAATGCAAATAAAAAAATAATTCAATTAAAAAGCCCCCGATAAATCGGGGGCTTTTTAATAAAACAGTTTATTATATTTTTCCTACCATGTTTGCAGGTATTACCCATTCGTCAAATTCTTTAGGGGTAACATAGCCAAGCTTAACGGCCATTGCTTTTAATGTGGTTCCTTCCTTATGTGCTTTTTGTGCAATTTCTGCAGCTTTATAATACCCAATTTTTGTGTTGAGGGCTGTAACCAGCATTAAAGAATTGTCAACATGCTTTTTAATATTTGCTTTTAAAGGTTCAATACCCACGGCACATTTATCATTAAAGCTTACACAACCATCACCGATCAATCTTGCACTGTGTAAAAAATTATAGATCATTACCGGTTTAAAAACGTTCAATTCAAAATGGCCATTGCTGCCACCAATACCAATAGTAACATCATTACCCATTACCTGTGCTGCAATCATCGTTAATGCTTCGCATTGTGTAGGATTTACTTTGCCGGGCATTATTGAAGAACCCGGTTCGTTATCTGGAATATGAATCTCCCCGATGCCACTTCTTGGTCCGCTCGACAACATACGAACATCATTTGCAATCTTCATCAGGCTTACAGCAACAGTTTTTAAAGCACCATGAGCTTCTACAATAGCATCGTGTGCTGCTAAAGCTTCAAATTTATTGTCAGCAGTTCTAAAAGGTAATTTGGTAAGCTTTGCAATGTGTTTAGCCACATTTACATCATACTTTGGAGGCGTGTTGATACCTGTACCAACAGCAGTGCCGCCTAATGCCAGTTCGCTTAAATGCGCTAATGTATTTTTAATGGCTTTTAAGCCATGGTCTAATTGAGATACATAACCACTGAATTCCTGGCCCAGGGTTAAAGGTGTGGCATCCATAAAATGTGTGCGGCCGATCTTTACTACTTTTTTAAATGCTTTAGCTTTTTTATCTAACGTATTACGTAGTTTGGTAATGCCGGGTATAGTGGTTTCAATTAAAATTTTATAGGCAGCAATATGCATTGCCGTAGGGAAAGTATCGTTGCTGCTCTGGCTTTTGTTTACATCATCGTTAGGATGCAGGTATTTTTCTTTATCGGATAATTTACCTCCGTTTAATACATGCCCACGGTAAGCCACCACTTCATTTACGTTCATATTACTTTGGGTACCGCTGCCGGTTTGCCAAACTACCAATGGGAAAAAATCATTCAGTTTGCCATCCAGTATTTCTTTACAAACTCTGCCAATTAAATCTGCTTTCTTTTTAGTTAAAATACCTGCATCGTAATTGGTCAGTGCTGCCGCATGTTTTAAATAAGCAAAGGCTGCAATAATTTCTTTGGGCATTTTGTTGATGTCCTGTGCAATTTTAAAATTGTCGATGCTGCGCTGGGTTTGTGCACCGTAATAGGCATTTACGGGTACCATTACTTCACCCATTGTGTCTTTTTCTATTCTGTATTCCATGATGATAAATTTTTGCAAAGTTACATTCAAAAACATTATTAACTTGTGAGAAAATGTATAAGTATGTACGCATTGTTCAATAAAGATGTGAAGTACAAGAGTGCGACGCCACCGAAGCTTAATAGTAATTCAATTGCCCGGTCAACTAAAAAAATAATCTTCTTTTTACTACTTTCGGTTTGTGGGTATGCACAAAATAATTTACCCAAACCCTCTGCTGCACAACTGGCCTGGCATAATATGGAATTTTATTTGTTTATGCATTTTGGCCCTAATACATTTACCGACCTGGAGTGGGGGCATGGCAATGAAAAAGAAGAAGTGTTTAACCCCACGCAATTAGATTGCGACCAATGGTGCCGTGTAGCCAAAGCTTCTGGTGCTAAGGGAATAATTATTACCGCAAAGCACCACGACGGGTTTTGTTTATGGCCCAGCAAATTCAGTAAACATACGGTGAGAGAAAGTAAATGGAAAGACGGTAAGGGTGATGTGTTAAAAGAATTATCTGCAGCATGTAAAAAGTATGGGTTAAAATTTGGAGTGTACATTTCTCCATGGGACAGAAATCATCCTGATTATGGGACAGAAAAATACAATGATGTTTTTGTGGGGATGATGCAGGAATTGTTTACTAACTATGGCCCCATTTGGGAATTGTGGTGGGATGGCGCCAATGGCGAAGGACCTAATGGAAAAAAACAGGTGTACGACTGGAAACGTTTTAAAGCAACGGCAAGAAAACTTTCTCCCAACGCAGTTATATTTTCTGATGTTGGCCCTGATATACGCTGGGTAGGAAATGAAAACGGCATTGCAGGAGCAACCAACTGGAATACTTTAGATATTGATGGTTTTGAACCCGGCTTGCTGGCGCCGGTAACAGATACTTTAAACAAGGGAAATATAAACGGCAAATACTGGATACCTGCCGAGTGTGATGTAAGTATAAGGCCGGGATGGTTTTATCATAAAGCAGAAGATGATAAAGTAAAAACACCGGAACAATTATTTCGGCTGTATTTAAAGAGTGTAGGCCGTGGTGCAAATTTATTATTGAATGTACCGCCGGATGGAAGAGGATTGATAACTAAGTTTGATTCGGCTGCGTTAACAGACTTTAAAAAATTAAAAGACAAAAGCTTCGGCACCAATATTTTTAAGCATGCCGGTACGTATCATTTGTTTGGTGGCATTTTAAAGAAGGCATTTAAAATAAGTGATGGCAATTTTGCCACAGCCGAAAAGTTTACTGCAATGAACAGGGAATCTGTTGGGGTAGAAATAAAAGAAAATAAAAAAGTAAACTGTATAGTGTTGTATGAAAATATACAGGCCGGGCAAAATTGCGGCGGGTTTAAATTGCTCTTGTTTAATAAAAAAGAAGAACTGGTCAAAGAAATTCATGGAACTACCATTGGCAGAAAAAGGATACTTACATTTCCGGCGGTTGACATCAGCACCATTGAATTAACAATTGAAGGGCAGAAAGGGCATACTTTAATTACCGAGATAGAAGGATATTTAATTAATGATAACCTCATTGAAAAATAAAATCACACTAATGAAAAGATTGCTTGCTACACTGATTGCCTGTTATACCCTGCAATGTTTTGCACAAACCTATCAACCCTCCTGGGAAAGTTTAGACAAACGACCAATACCACAATGGTTCACCGATGCTAAATTTGGCATCTTCATTCATTGGGGTGTTTATGCCGTGCCGGGCTGGAGCAGTAAAGGACAATATGCAGAATGGTACCAGCAAGGCTTACAAAACAATGATACTGCACGGCAAAAATTTCATAAAGCAAAATTTGGTAACCGTACTTATTACGACCTGGCAAATGATTTTAAAGCAGAACTATTTAACCCCGATGAATGGGCGAAAGTATTTGAACAAAGTGGCGCAAAATATATTGTGCTTACCTCTAAACATCATGATGGATTTACATTATGGCCAAATAAAGAAACTGATAAAACTTGGGGCTTTAAATGGAATGCAGTTGATGTGGGGCCAAAAAGAGATTTAATCAATGATCTGTTTAAAGCAGTACGTAAAACTTCTGTACATGCAGGTATGTATTACTCTCTGTACGAATGGTTTAACCCACTTTGGAAAGCTGATAAAAATAAATTTGCTACCGAACATACCTGGCCGCAAATGAAAGAACTGATCAATAATTATCAACCCGATGTTTTTTGGACGGATGGCGATTGGGAAGCCAGTGATTCGGTTTGGAAAAGCAAAGAATTTTTAACCTGGCTGTATAATGAAAGCCCTGTAAAGAATAAAGTTATTGTAAACGACCGTTGGGGTGCAGGCATTCGTTTTAAGCACGGTGGTATTTATACACCCGAGTATCAACCTGATCTGGATTTTGAAGATCATGCCTGGGAAGAAAGCCGTGGTATGGGCTATAGTTATGGATATAACAGGGAAGAAGATGCATGGGATTATAACTCTACGCAATCGCTGGTATTGCAATTAATAGATAAGGTAAGCCGCGGCGGAAATTTTTTACTGGATATTGGCCCCGATGAGCATGGAAAAATTCCACCCATAATGCAGGAACGTTTATTACAGATGGGAGAGTGGTTGAAAATAAATGGCGAAGCCATTTACAATACCACAAGATGGAAAACACATTCACAATGGAGCGATGGTAACAGGGAATATAAAGACAGGAGTGGCGATATGCTGTTGAAAATCACTATCGATCCCGATCCGGGTTATGCAGTAAAAGAAGTTTTTTATACTTACAATGCAGGTACAAATGCTTTGTACGCCATCTTACCAAAATATCCCGATAGCAAAAAAATGGTATTGAAAAATATACAATTGGCTGCCGGTACAAATATCAGTTTCCTGTCGACCAAAGAAAAATTGCAATGGAAAAAAGTTGGCGATAATGTAGAAGTGACGTTCTCGGATTATAATCCTAATAAAATAAAATCTCCTTATGCTTTTGCTGTTAAAATTGATAATTATGGAAAGTTTGTTGGTAAGCCTAAAGTAAATGTATCTTATAATAAATTATTACAACCAATGGTAAGCATCAGCACGCCGGCAGAAGGGGTTGCTGTTTATTATACTACAGATGGTACAGTGCCAGGCCAGCAATCTACATTGTACAGCAAACCTTTTACAGTAAATGCTACAACAATTGTAAAAGCAATAGCAGTAAAAGACGGATTGATCAATAGCGACGTGTTGGAAACAACGGTAAAAGCTTATGCACTTATGAAACCGGTAACGACTGGTAAATTAGCAGCCGGCTTACAGTATAAATATTACGAAGCTGATGCAATAAGTATATCAAAAACCGAACAGCTGCAACCTGTAAAGAGCGGTATCGTAAACGATTTTAATACTGATAACAAAAACCGGAAAGAAAAATATGGATTTGTATTTGAAGGCTTTATTCAAATTAATAAAACCGGCATGTACGATTTTTATACCATCAGCGATGATGGCAGTATGCTATATATCGACGGCGGGTTAATTGTAAATAACGATGGCAACCATGGTATGGAAGAAAAATCTGATAAAGCATACTTGACGAAAGGCTATCATACAATAAAAGTAATGCATTATGATGCAGGAGGCGCCAATGGTTTAAAGGTTAGTTTTAGTTTGCAGGGAAAAAATAAATTGGAAATTCCTGCTGCTATTTTGTTTCATTAAATTAATATAATGCAGAAACTATATCTTTTTATTTTTATAGTAGTATCCTCTCATTTTGTTTTTTCTCAGCCAAAGGCTGTGCATAATCTGCAATTTTCTTCTTTAGCAAAACGTTGGGACGAAGCTATACCACTCGGCAATGGATGGCTGGGAGTATTAATATGGCAAAAGGAAAATAAATTGCGCTTATCGCTAGACAGAGTGGACTTATGGGACGATAGGCCAATGCCCGAAATTGATAAGTTAAAATTTAGTTGGGTAATAAAAAAAGTGGAATTAAATCAATACGATTCGGTACAAAAAATTGGCGATGAGCCGTATGAAAAAAATGCGGCACCTACAAAAATACCTGCTGCTGCCATTGAATTTGATTTGGAAAAATTGGGTACTGTAGTTTCAAACAAATTAGATATAAAAAATGGCTTGAGCACAATACGGTTTGATAACGGAATTGTACTTAACAATTATATACATGCTGTAAATGAAATAGGTTATTTTGGATTTGAAAATTTACCTACTACAGATTTTGAACCTATGATTGCCATTCCTGAATATAACTCTGGCAAAAATAATGGAGCAGCTAATAGTGTAGCAGGGCAAGGCTTACAAAACCTGGGGTATAAAAATGGAACTATTGTAAAAACAACTAATACTATCCGTTATCATCAACCAACTTGGGATGGAAATTATTACGAAGTATTGGTGCAATGGTTTGTATTACCCCAAAATAAAATTATTGGTCAATGGACAATTAGTAATAATAAATCGGCGGTGTTAGGTACACCAAATTTTGCATTAACCGAGCCTACCAATTGGCCAACACACACACAATGGTGGAACAATTATTGGTTACGTTCATCTATTAGTTTGCCCGATACTGTTTTGGAAAAGCAATATTACTTAGATATGTATAAGTTTGCCTGCGTAGCAAGAAGCAATACGCCACCCATTTCACTACAAGCAATATGGACCGCCGACAATGGGAATTTGCCACCATGGAAAGGTGATTTTCATCATGATTTAAATACCGAATTAAGTTATTGGCCTGGGTACACAAGCAACCACCTTAACTTAACAAATGGGTTTACTAACTGGCTTTGGAAAATAAGACCAGAAAATAAAAAATGGACTAAACAATATTTTGAAGTAGATGGATTGAATGTGCCAGGTGTAACCACCATTAGTGGTAAGCCAATGGGCGGGTGGATACAGTATGCCATGAGCCCAACTACTGCTTTATGGCTAGCACAACATTTTTATTGGCAATGGCAATATAGCATGAATAAAACATTTTTAAAAACCAGGGCATCAGTATATTTTAAAGAAGTGGAAACTTATATCAACATGCTTACAAATAACAAAAAAACGAACGGCTTTGCAATAAGTAGCAGCCCAGAGTATAACGATAATAACAGCAACGCCTGGTTTAAGAATTATACAAATTATGATTTAGCACTCTTACATTTTTTTTATAAAAATGCAAAGGTAGTAGGGGGTAGTAGAGAGGGATTGAAAAATAAAAAAATTACCAAGCCCACATTTTGGCAAGATAATTATCCCGATTATAATACAAATGAAACCGGCCTTACTATTGCCCCGGGCCAAAATTTAGAGGAATCACACCGCCATCATGCACAGTTAATGGCTATCTATCCATTGCAATTGTTAAGTGTAGCAGATTCGGCACAAAAAAATATTATCAACGCATCGTTACACTGGCTACAAAAAAAAGGAACTAGGCAATGGTGCGGTTACTCTTTTAGCTGGGCAGCTTGTATTTACGCAAGAGCAAAAGAAGCAGATAGCGCAATAAGCATGTTGCAAAAATTTACCACTAATTTTTGTAGTATTAATAGTTTTCATTTAAATGGAGACCAAAAGGGTGGTCAGTATTCTGATTTTAAATACCGCCCTTTTACATTAGAAGGCAACTTTGCTTTTGCACAAGGCATTCATCAATTGCTATTGCAAACTGATAATGGCATCATCGAAATTTTTCCTGCCATTCCCACACAATGGAAAACTGTTGCATTTAACACCTTAAGAACAGAAGGAGCTTTTTTAGTAAGTGCAAAAAAAGAAAAGGGTGTAGTAACATTGATTAAAATTATTGCAGAGCAAGGTGGGCTATTAAAAATAAAATTACCTTTTAAAACCTGGATAATTGAAGGAGTAAAACCCAGTAACTTTACAATTAAAGACGGGGTATTAACTACAAATTTAAAAAAAAGGGTAACCATTATAGTTAAAAATGGGGATGAATAAAATAATTACCTCCCTATAAAATTTGGTTTACGTTTTTCTAAAAAGGCAGTAGTGCCTTCTTTCATGTCTTCTGTAATAAAGCAATCGCCAAAAGATTCTATTTCTTTAGCGTAACCACTTTTACCATTGTTGTAAGAGCTGTCGCTTAATACAGCCACATTTACACACTCAATAATTTTACCAATAGCAATAGGCGCTTTAGTCATTATTACATTTAAAATCTCTATTGTTTTTGGTAATAGGTTTTCTGCAGTAGTAATATGATTTACTAATTTTAATTGCAATGCCTCGTTGGCATCAACCAGTTGAGCAGTCATTTGCAGTTCCATACTTTTTCCTTTTCCCACCAGCTGTGTTAAACGTTGTGTACCGCCGTAACCTGGTATCAAACCTAAATTAACCTCCGGTTGACCAAACTTTGCATTATCACTACACAGCCTGAAATGGCAGGCCATTGCCAGTTCACATCCGCCGCCTAAAGCAAATCCGTTTACAGCAGCTACAACAGGTTTTTTGCTGTTTTCGATTTTAAAAAATACCAGCTGGCCACGACGGGCAAGTTCCATTGCTTCTTCTTTATTCAATCCTCCAAATTCTGTAATGTCGGCACCTGCAACAAATGCTTTTGGCCCGGCACCGGTAATGATCACTGCTTTAATTTCTTTATTGTTATAAACTTCGTCAATTGCATGATCGAGGTCGGTAAAAACCTGTGCATTCAATGCGTTTAATTTATCGGTCCGGTTAATGGTAATGGTAAAGATGCCGTTATCTAAATGGGTCAGCAAAGTTGAATAGCTCATATCGTTAATAGTTTTAGAAGTACCGAAGGTAATAAATTCTATATGTTTATCTTTATTGTATGACTGTGCTGGATATTATAGCTTATACAGGAATATTTGTTTTTGCACTTACGGGTGCATTTAAGGCACGTACTTTTAAGATGGATATTTTCGGTGGAGTAGTGGTGGCATTTGTTTCTGCATACGGCGGTGGTACATTAAGGGATCTGCTTATTGGCATAAGGCCGGTAAACTGGATCAATGATAACACAGCATTTATATTGGTTTTTGCAGGAGCTGTATTTACTTTCTTTTTAAAAGAAAATGTGAACCGTTTTAAAAGAACAATTTTTTATACCGATGCTGCTGGGCTGGGTTTATTTACCGCAGCAGGAATAGAAGTGGCCATGCGTAATGGTTTGAATGAACTGTATGCAGTAATTATGGGTGTAATAACTGCTACATTTGGAGGATTGATAGCTGATATTTTTTGTAATGCAGTACCTAATTTATTTAAAAGAGGAGAATTATATGCTACTGCCTGTGCCATAGGAGGTTTTATTTATGTGGCATTAAAACATACGGCCATACCAACTAACCTTAATTTAACCATCTGTGTTGTACTCGTAATGGGAATACGTATCTATTCAAAAAGAAAGCGGTTGATGTTGCCGGATATTTAAAAATTCCTGTTCTCTTTAACCCAAGCTTTTATATAATCAGCAATTTCATGTGTATTGGTACCTGGGGCAAATAATTTTCCAACACCCATTGCATGTAATGTTTTCATATCATCTTCGGGAATAATGCCGCCGCCTGTAAGCAGCACATCATTCATTTCTTTTTCCTTCATCAATGCAATTACTTTTGGAAAAACAGTATTGTGTGCACCACTTAAAATGCTGATGCCGATGGCGTCCACATCTTCCTGTAAAGCTGCATTCACCACCATTTCCGGTGTTTGGCGCAGGCCGGTATAAATTACTTCCATACCAGCATCACGTAATGCTGTTGCAATAACTTTTGCGCCACGGTCATGACCATCAAGGCCTACTTTGGCTACTAAAACCCTTACGGGCCTGTCTTTTTTCATAACAGCAATTATTAAAGTTTTGTAAAAGTAAATCTAATCGGTAAATATCTGCAATAGTTTCCTATTTTGTGTATTACTAATTTACCCTTCATTTTTATTTTATGAATGCACCAGCAGCTGCCGAAATTTCATCTTATTTAAAACATGGCGATTACTCTGTTGCAGTTAGACGAACGCTGGACTTCTGCCTGGATACCGGGAGTGATCCCCTTATTGAAAATGCTATCCGCTGGAGCAGGCAATATCATGAATATGAAAATTCGAAAGATACTAAAAACCTGCCTGGAGATTTTATTGCTACCGCAGAAAATATTTTAGGCCAGGCAGCAGCATTACATACAGGCAGCAGCTATCAAAAATATCCATTGATAAATGCTGATAAAATTTCTAAAACATACAGCGGTGGAAATTTTAGTTTAAAGCCAATTTCCCTTGCCATAAATACAGGCAATGTGTTGGGGGTAGTTGGAGAAAACGGTAATGGTAAAACAACTTTACTGCGTTGCCTTGCCGGGCAATTGGCGTTAAATAATGGCGAAATAAAATATCATTTATTGCAGAAGCCCGATCACTATGCCATAAAAAATCATATTGCATTTATTCCGCAGCGCATTCCCAAATGGTACGGCAGGCTGAAAGATAATTTACATTTCAGCGCTTCTATTGCAGGCGTGTATGGTGCAAAAAATGATTTGATGGTAAATTTTATGCTGGAGCGTTTAAACCTCAGCAGCTACGCACATCTTACCTGGAACCAGATAAGCAGCGGTTACCGCACCCGTTTTGAAATTGCACGGATATTATTGCAAAAGCCAAGGTTATTAATTTTAGATGAGCCACTGGCTAACCTGGATATTAATGCACAACAAACCATTTTAACCGATTTGATTTTTATGGCCAAGGGTGCACATAACCCCATGGGCATTATACTCAGCTCCCAGCAATTGCATGAAGTGGAAAAAGTTGCAGATACCGTAATTTTTATTAAGCAGGGTAATTGTTTATACAGCAGTAATGATAAAGAGGAAAAAATCACCAGCAATGCAGTTGAGTTTGAAACAACTGCCGACAGGGACAGCATCATAAACTTATTTGGCGGAGGAAATATTGAACTGCAGTTTAACGGCTGTTTTTATACCATCATTTCATCTGCATTGTCTGCACAGGAAATAATAGGTAAGATGATTGCTGCCGGTATAGCCGTTACTTATTTCAGGGATATTACTTACAGCACCAAACGATTTTTTTAAAATACAGCAACATCATTTATAATGAATATTAAAAGGCCGCTAGTACCATCTTTTATACAAAAGCTTGATAACAGGTTATTACGTAATAAGCCAACTACATGGGCTGCAAGAACACATTTGGTAGTGTACTTTGCTGTGTTGTTTGCTTTGGTATTAACTGGATTTTGTTTTTTAGTTTTTTTTGATGCCAAGCAATACAGTAACCTTAGCGGTTGGAATACTTTTATTGGACTTATTGCTTTTATTGGTTTTGTTTTCTGGCTGATTTTTTTGTTGCGCTTTAATGTATTTAAACGGTATGGTAACTGGTTTGTGTGGGACGGGCTAAAAAGTTTTATGCTGTATTTTATAAGTATTGGCGCTATGGTGGCGGTTTGTTTTATCCCTTCGGCGGTGGAAACATTCAGGGCTAACCAGCAATACGGTAACGATGAAATTGTAAATGATATTAACGAGATAAATACCAATGTATGTAAACTTGAATATGGTATGCTGCCATTGCAATGGAATGATGATACCTGCAGGCTTGTAAACAGGCCGTTGCCAGCACCGCCAGTCGAAATGCAGGATATGGTGGACACAGTCATTTCAGAAATAGTTTATGTTGACCGTCCATCGTTTCAATACATTGATACAGCAGAGCTGAGAAGAAAGTTCAATGAAACAGATAGTGTAGTAAAAATTACCGACTCTCTTTATGTTTTTTTTAGATGCCCTGGCTATGTTTTTGTAAATTCTTACAGTGGAGATACTCATTCAGCGAAAAAAATATTGTCTTCAGCAGATATGTACCGTGCCATTATAAGGAATTACCAAAAGCCTGACAGGGCAGCGTTATTAAAACGTATGGAGGCATTTAAAATAAAATATGCTTCCAGCAGGCGGTACACTTACAGCGATTATAATGTTACTTATAATGAGAATGATTCTTACGAAGTAAAGATTAAAAAGAAATATTCCTTATACAGCATTAATTATGGTATTGATAATATTGTACAAAAGAAATATGCCTGGATAGAAGATTGGGATATTTACCTGCGGGTGTTTTATTATATTACCCTGGGGTTAACATTACTGGTATTTATTTTCCGCCATTCTACTGTAAAAACATTTTTTCTTGGTGTTTTAACTGCTGTTGTTTTAGCCATTTTTACAGCGTTGATGATGGTGATGAGCAATGGGGAAGAAACCGCTGTTCTTTCTTTTATGATTGTGTACTATGTATTATTTGCAGGCATTGCACTTTCTATATATGGGGCTACAATACGCCGGGCAGTGCAGGGTATTGCATTGAATTTGTTTTTATTTATGACGCCATTTATTCCCTTGGTTTTTGTGGCATTAAACGAAGCCATGAAATACCGCCGCTATTACGAGCCGGGATATAATAATCAAATAACAACAGCACCGGATAATACCGCTTTATATTTCTTAATAGCCGAAATAGCAGGAAGCCTTATCTTACTGATTTTGTTGGAACCCTTGTTTAGAAAATTATACCGAAAATGGTATGCTGCACCGGAAGAATAAAATAGTAACTGGGCAGTTTTTAAAACTGCCCAGTTTTTTATAGTGCTTTTAAAGCGTTTTCAATTCTCTTAATAGTTTCTTCTTTTTCAATCATTGCGGCAATAATAAAAACTGGTGGCCCGAATTTTCCCCCTACCAGCATTATTCTAAGTGGTAATTGCAATTCGCCGGGTTTAATATTTTTTGATGTGGCCAGTTCTTTAAAATCATTTTCCAGGGTAACAGCATTCCAGTCGCTGATATCTTTTAATTTGTTTATCCAATCAACAAAAAATTGTTTTTTGTCGTCATTCCATTTTGGTTTTACAGTATCCAGATCTAAAGTGGCGGGAGTATTGAACAGGAAAATACTCTGCTCGTAAAAATCAGGAATTAAAGTACACCTGTCTTTTACCAGTTCAATTGCTTTTTCAAAATACGATTCATCAGTAATGGTAATATTCTTTGCATCAAACAGCTTCTTAACATTTAGCTTTAAACTATCAACTGTCATTTTTTTAATCCACTCATGGTTAAACCATTTTGCTTTTTCATAATCGAATTTAGCACCACCACTGTGTACCCTGTCAATGCTGAATTTTTCAATCAATTCTTCTTTGGTAAACATTTCCTGTTCTGTACCGGCATTCCAGCCCAGTAATGCCAGCAGGTTAATAAAGGCTTCCGGTAAAAATCCTTTTTCTTTAAACCCTTCAGTAAGTTCATTTGTTTTTGGGTCTGTCCAGTTCATTGCAAAAACAGGGAAACCATATTTAGCCCCATCACGTTTACTCAGTTTGCCACTTGGGCCTAATATCAATGGTAAGTGAGCCCATTCGGGCATTTTATCTAATCCAAATAAATATTTCCAAAGCAATACATGTACCGGGGCGCTGGGTAACCATTCTTCACCCCTGAATGCGTGGGTAATCTCCATTAAATAATCATCAACAACTACCGCTAAATGGTATGTGGGCATACCATCAGCTTTCAATAATACTTTATCATCTACCAGGCTGGTTTCATTTTTAATTTCGCCACGTATCATATCAGTGAACGATACTATTTCATGCTCCGGCATTTTAATTCTTATTACATGCCTTGTGCCTGCAGCTAATAGTTTTTCTACTTCATCCGGCATCAGCGTTAATGAGTTTTTCATTTTCATACGCAAATGATGATCGTATTGCGGTGAAGGATTTTCTGCTGATTTATATTCGTTACGCATCTGCTCCAATTCTTCCGGCGTATCAAATGCATAATAAGCATGACCATCTTTAATTAATTTATCAGCATACTCCTGGTAAATACCGGCTTCTTTTCTTTCGCTTTGGCGGTAAGGTCCGTATTCGCCGCCATGCAACGGACTTTCATCAGGTTCAATACCGCACCATTTAAGACAATCAAAAATATATTGCTCAGCACCAGCTACAAATCTTGTCTGGTCGGTATCTTCAATACGAACAATAAAACTGCCGCCTTTATTTTTTGCAAACAAATAATTATATAACACGGTACGTACCCCGCCTAAATGCAAACCACCCGTAGGGCTTGGTGCAAAACGAACTCTTACTTTACTCATGCGGCAAAGATACAATGCGGAATAACTATAATAAACCTGATTTGTATAAATAAAAAAACCGCCCTTTAACAGGAACGGTCTTTAAATATCAATCCAAAAAATTTAACGTAGTAGTATAGTTCTTGGGGTGTTGCCATCAATTGAAATAGTAGCTAACCTGTCGCAGCTGCCATCACCAAAATCTATAACAGCAATATGGTTTGCCCCTTGTACCTGCAGCTGGCCTTTATCTATATTGCTGCATGCAGTTTTCTTTTGTAAAGCTGTTATTGTTGTTGCAGTACGAGACCTGCCTGCAGCATTGCTGGTGGTTCTTGTACCGCTTATGGTAAAAATATCATCTGTTAAGTTGTTAGGTGTATTTGCTCCTGCAGTTTGTGTGATGCTGATATTGGCAGTGTGTAACCAAAAATCACCGGATGGAGCAGAAATTTTTCCATTTTCTACTTTCCGGTTCCAGCTAGGGGTATTAGACCCTGCAACTGTAGTGTTTGTCCAGGTTATAGTGCCTTCTTTTTTGAAGTTATTTATATAGTAGTTATTAAATGTAACAGTTGCAATGCTTCCTGTTTTGCGTATGGAATCGGTTAGTACAATATTTATAATTCCTTTACGTGTTACGCCAGCGCCATTGGTACAACCGGCACCAAAATCAATTTTAATATTCTTTGCCGGAAAATTTCCGCTAATGGTAATCACGGCACAACTGCCTATAATATCCATTACTATAATTGGCCCCATTGTATAATTGCCACTTAAATCATTACTTGCAGCTACTTCATCTAAAATATCGTTATCATCCTGGGTAAGATTGTCGGCAATAGCCTGTTTGGTACTTATGTCAAACGTGGTTTCAATTTCTTCAAGTGCAGCAGCTGTATTTGTTTTTTTGCATGCAGTTAAAGAAAATACCGCCAATGCAGCTGCTAATAAATAATTTCCGGTTTTCATACTGGTTTTCATTTTTTGTGATTTGATAATTTCGGGATAAGACCATCTTCAAATCACTAAGTTTAAATTCAAATCATTTTTTTAGAAAATATGTATAAAGAATTACAGTAAGTACTATTTATCGTAATTGAATTGTTATTGGGGCATTACCATCAATTGATATAGTGGCTATTTTATCACAGGTACCATCGCCAAAATTGATTATGGCGTTATGGTTATTACCTTCTATTTTTAATTTTCCACTACCGATGTTTTCGCAAGCAGTTTTCTTTTGCAACGCCTCAGTTATATAGCAATTTCTTGTTTTACCACTTGAATTCGTTACAGTATGGTTACCGGTAATTAAATATGCATCATCTAATAAGGTATTTGGAGTGGTGGTACCGGCAATTTGTACTGCATCCCTTATACCACTATGTAACCAATACCTTCCATCGGGAGCTATTATTTTCCCATTTTCTACTTTGCGCTGCCAACCTTTAGTGGTTATAGTACTGGTGTTCGTCCAGGTTACAGTGCCTTCTTTTTTAAAGCCATTTATATAAAAATTATTAAAAGTTATTACAGCTGTACTGCCGGCCTTTCTTACAGAATCAGAAAGTACAATATTTATTTTTCCTTTCCGAACAATACCATTTGATGAAGTGCAGCTGCCATTGCCAAAATCTATAATAATATTTTTTGGAAAACCTGATCCAGGATTAACACTTACAGATGCGCAGGATAAAATATTTGTTGTAGTAACAATTTGATTAGTTAAAATATTTCCCAGCAGATTTTTATTTGCTGCGGCTTCCATAAATGCTTCATTGGCATCTTCGGTAATATTATCTGCAACAGCCTGGCCGGTACCCAGTTCAATTGTAGTTTCCTTTTCTTCGGAGGTAACAATAACAGTATTTTCTTTTTTGCAGGAAGTAAAGGTTAACAGCATAACAATAACTGCTAATATGGTAAGAAGGTTTTTCGTTTTCATAGAATTAGTTTTAATACCTATGACGGATTATAGGATGGATATTATAGGTTAAAACGCTGAAACAGGGTAAAAATTGTGCCTGAAAATGAGTTTTTTATACTCAAAATCATACACTTACATTTAATTTTAAAGGTATTTGAATGTAAATTTGAGATATGAGTAATGTTACACCACAATTTTGGCAGGAATTGAAGGCCAGATTCTTAAAGAAAGATCTATACTTCACTACTACACCATGGTGGTTGCGTAAATTTTTTCCTGGTTGTATCTGGGATATAAAAACAACAGAAAAAACTATTTATCTCAGTTTTGATGATGGACCTCACCCCACAATTACTCCTTTTGTATTAAACGAATTAAAAAAATATAATGCAAAAGCCACTTTTTTCTGCATTGGTGATAATGTGCAGAAATTTCCTGATATATATCAACAGGTCATTAATGAAGGGCATACTATTGGTAATCATACCATGCACCATATAAATGGTTGGAAAAGTACAGATGAAGATTATTTAAATGACATTACAGCAGCAAAAAAATATATCAGTTCTCCATTATTCCGACCACCCTATGGCCGTATTAAAAAATCTCAACTCCGCCAGTTGCCAACTACAAATTATAAATTGTCAACTATAATGTGGTCTGTTCTGGCAGGCGATTGGGTGACCAGCCTTACGCCACAAAAATGTTTTGAGCAGGTTAAGAATAATGTATATCCTGGCTCTATCATTGTTTTTCACGATAGTGAAAAAGCATATGATCGTATGCATTATGCTTTACCCAAAGTACTTGAACATTTTAACCATTTGGGCTATAGGTTTAAACAAATTGAACTATAAAGGCTTGAAAAAAGAGTTTAGATTGATTAAAAATATCTTTATAAATGGGGCATTTAAAGCGAAGAAATAGCTAAAAAAAATTGGGCCTGGGTAGAAACCCTGGCCCGTTTTTAATCCGTACCCTATGAAAACTAGGATAAATGTACAACCTAGTTTTCAAAAAAGCAATATTTTTTTTTACATTATAATCTAATTGTATGTCCAACACCATTAATGTAGATAATAGCAAGGTTATCGCAGTTACCATTTCCATAATCTATCAAGGCTTCACGACCATCTCTTATAAGGCGAACGGTACCTTTAACAATCCAACGGCAGGTAAACTTCTTAATCAGTGGCTCAACAATGGTTGAAGCCCAGTTATGGCCGAAAGAATTAGAACCTCTTGCCCCGCCGGTTATTTTATAAACATCATCTATAGGGAAGTTTGGTGTACCGTTGCCTTCGATCTGCAGTATATTTTTAGTGCTGTTCCATTTACGCCAGTTACCAGTGTTGGTATTGGTAATCTTGCCATCTATTACACTTACTTTTAACCCCTGCATATTAGAAGTGCTGGTATTTTCTGTAATATGAGTACCCTCAATACTAAAGCTGTCAACAGAATAGCCAACAAATGTAGTGCTGATTTTTGCGCCGGGTACAAGCATTCTGTTGGTATAAATCGTTACAATTTTTCCTTTACGGAACTTACCATCCCGGCCTAAACAGCCAGTACCAAAATCAATGGTCACTGTTTTTGGAAAAACACCGGGCTGCCTTGGTACTACAGTAACTGTATAGCAGCGTGGCGTTGTTGGAGTAAGCCTGATGCCTGGTTCCCCTAATCCTGCAGATACATTGGTGCCCATGCCTAAATCTTCGCCTGCATCTTCTGCACTTATACTGGCAGTAATGTTAAATACATCGTCAAATTGTTCTTCTGACTCTGCATCTTCAGTTGAGGCATTTACTGTGGCAGCAACTTCTGCAGGGGTACTGTTATCTGATACAGTACCTGCACTGGTTTCTTTTTTACAACTGGTAAATGTAAGGGCTCCCAATACTGCAAAGGCAGCAAGCCACATGGAAAGATTAATTTTCGTTTTCATAATAAATGTGTTTAAATAAAGGTGAATAATAAATACGCTTTTAAGACTTAGGTTGCACAACAGAGTTTAAAGCACTGTTAAATTTTTTTTAATGATTTTTGCATTTCAATTAATAATATGCACTTAACAGACACCCATTGTCATTTGTATTCAGATGAACTTATAACGGACATAGATGCCATAATAGAAAGGGCAACAAATGAGCAGGTTACTAAATTTTACCTGCCTGGGATAGATAGTACCACACATAATGCTATGTTGCTGCTGGAAGAAAAATTTCCCGGTAAGTGTATTGCCATGATGGGGCTGCATCCCTGTAGTGTTAAAGAAAATTACTTAACGGAATTACAGATAGTAGAAGAGTGGCTTGCTAAAAAAAGGTTTGCAGCCGTAGGAGAAATTGGCCTCGATTTTTATTGGGATAAAACATTTACTGTCCAGCAATATGATGCTTTTAGGAAACAAATAGAATTGGCATTACGTTATAAACTACCAATTGTAATTCATACCCGTAACGCAATGGCCGAAACAATTGCCGTAGTTAAGGAGTATGCAGGTAAAGGGCTTCATGGAATTTTTCATTGTTTTGGCGGTACTTATCAAGATGCGGTAGATATTATTGATATGGGCTTTTACCTGGGAATTGGGGGTGTGGTAACCTATAAAAACTCCGGGTTGGCACAAGTGATACAAAAAATTGATATGCAGCATTTGGTGTTAGAAACGGATGCACCTTATTTAACACCTGTTCCATTTAGAGGGAAAAGGAATGAAAGCAGCTATTTAAAATATGTTGCAGATGCAATTGCGGCTATAAAGAATGTTGCTAAAGAAGAACTGGCGGCTGTAACAACAGCAAATGCTGAAAAAATATTCGGCATATAAGGTTGAAACCGTATTTTTGCCCTCCTTTAAAAATGGAGACGTGTCCGAGTGGTTGAAGGAGCACGCCTGGAAAGTGTGTATAGGGGAAACTCTATCAAGGGTTCGAATCCCTTCGTCTCCGCAAATTTTTATCTTTTAAATGTATTTCCTTCAAAATCTGAAGGATTTTTCTTTTGATGTATACTATAGTTTTAAAATTTCATTACTCCTTCTTTTTTATCACTCGTAGTTTAACCAATTTCAGCATATGACCAAGTTCATCTGTTTGGTTGACTAACGTCCTTATCTGACCTTATTAATAAATATACTTTTGATATGCATCTTGTTTTGATCTAAAACAAAGAAGGTGATTATATGAAACGATTTAAATTAATCATTATACTATTTATCTTTTTGCTTGCAACGGGTTGTTCAAGTTCAAAAATTACTTCCACCTGGAGAGCATCAGCTGCTACTGCTACCACAATTAATAAAATAATGGTAGTAGGTTTAATACGTGAAGCAGACCGGACAATAAGAGAAAAGATGGAGGAACATATGATTGGAGATTTAAAGGATATGGGTTATAACGCAGTTTCTGCTTACAGGGAATATGGTCCCAAAGCTTTTACTAATATTGATGAAAAAACACTTATTGAAAAACTTAAAAGCAGCAATATCGATGCAGTCATTACAATTGTATTATTGGATAAAGAAAAAGAAAGTCGATATAAACCCGGGGCGATGATGTACTCTCCTTTTGCATCAAGGTACAATCGGTTTTTTGGGTATTATACCACAGTTTCCGACAGGATTTATTCTCCAGGGTATTACGAAACAAGTACCAAATATTTTTGGGAGAGCAACTTGTATGATATGCATTCGCTGAACTTGTTGTATTCTGCACAGACACAATCCTTCGATCCTGCTTCATCTGAAATCCTGGGGCATGAATACGGGAAAATGATTGTAAGAAATATGCTAAAGAACAATGTTTTGGCAAAGAAACCACTTATTGAATGATGAAGTAAAAAACCGGACTTATGATTACAGAATATTAAATTGTTTGTATGAACCTTATAATTGATAATAACAGTAAATTAAGTGATATTAAAAAGCAGTTTTCCGATGTATATCCTTTTTTAAAAATAGAATTTTTTAAAAAACCTCATGCAGAGAATAAGTTGTCAGTGGATAAAGACAAAATCAGTGGAGATAAAACCCTTTCAACGGTTGCGCAATTTGAAGGTAGTATAACTATTGAGATAAATAAAAATACAACTGTTAATGAGCTTGAAAAGGACTTTTGGAATAAGTTCAGGCTATCTGTACAGGTATTTAGAAAATCGATGGATATGTGGATAGAGACATCGTTAACTGATGCCTGGACACTGGAAAGACAAAACAGCGAAGGGGAGTTTTTTAGTACTAACGAGAATGTGGGGTCTATAGAAGAAGGTTTTGAAAATCGCAGAATCGATATGGATTAGACAATGCTGAAAGATTTTTTTTTCAATGAGATATAAGATTATCCCTGGCATTATTTTGGTTTTTTTTTTAACCTCAATAATTCAATTGCACAAAAAGAGTTACTTTTTAGTACAGCATACGAAAGGCCACCTGTTACAACAGTACTGCTACATCCTTTACTGACAGCAAAATTTTACCAACTTAATAGTTATCATTTATTTTGGTTTACTCCACGTATTCAGTCGCTTGATTTAAGGCTTGCATTAAAAAATTGTATTGACAGCGCTGTAAATGCGGGGCTTTCTGTAAATAAATATCATTACAACGAAATTATTGCGGTAATAAAAAACAACTATACAGAAAAAGATAGCCTTGAAGCCATGGTTGTGGATAAAGTATTTACAGATGCTGCTATTGCGATTTGTAAAGATATTTACCAGGGGGGAAATATTGGCAGTTTAATAAGCTACGATGAAGTATCGTCAAAATACTCAAATGTTGATGATGAGTATTTGCTTAGCCGTTTAATAACAGTTCAATCAGGAGATTCTTTTTTACAACTTATGGCCTTGTTAGAGCCGAAGGAAAAAGAGTATATATTAATGAAAAATGAATTAAAGGATCATTTTAATGAAAAAACACGCTTTCAGATTCAACAGTTGGCCAACTCATTTAATTATTACAGGTGGATACATCATTTTCGTTTTGATAAATGTATTGTAATCAATATTGCTTCTGCTACATTGCGCTATTACGAATATGATAGTGTAAAGCTTAAAATGAAAGTTGTTGTTGGTAAACCCGCTACAAAAACTCCGAGATTTGCTGCGTATTGCAATCAGCTTATATTGTATCCCTATTGGAATGTTCCTTCAAGTATTGCATTAAACGAATTATTGCCAAAATTCAAACGCAATCCTTCAGCAATTGATGCAATGAATATGCAGGTAGTTGATGGTAATGGAAAAGTGGTTAATCATTATAAATTGAACTGGCATAGTTATAGTAGATATTATTTTCCATATCGTTTCCGCCAAAGTACGGGTTGCGATAATTCTTTAGGGGTAATAAAATTTAATATAACCAGCCCATTTAGCGTGTATATGCACGACACTAATAACAAAACGGCTTTTCTGTCCGCCTCCCGTTTTTATAGTCATGGCTGCATCAGGCTCGAGCAACCAATTGAATTGGGCAATCTTTTACTCAATAACCGTTTAGATACCACATTCCTCCAATCATGTTATAAAGAACAGCTGCCTGTGCCGGTAGACCTGCTTAAACCCATACCGGTTTTTGTAATTTATAGTATGGCAGAAATAGATAGTATAGACCGGGTAAAGTATTATAAAGACATATATGGTCTATTAAAATAAAATCTTTAAGTGGTAATAATATATAATAGTACTGTAGTAAAAAATAATTGGTATAATTATTGTTTTCGGTGCCCGGAGAATTATTACTTGAAATTAATTACTGCAATTATATTACATCAATCCGTTTGGATTGCTTTTACTTAACTAATAAACAACAGCAAGATGAAAAAGCAAATTATTTTAAGTATGCTTACCCTGGTAATTTTTATTACAACTGCTTCAGCGCAAAGCAAAGGGCGAACTTATACAACAGCACTGGGTGTAAAATTTTTAGATGGCGCAGGCATTACATTAAAACATTTTATAAGCGAAAGAGACGCATTGGAAGGTATTGGCTTTTTCTGGAACCAGGGAGCAAGAATTACCGGACTATATGAACTGCATTACGATATAAATGGCGCCCCAGGATTAAAATGGTATGTAGGGCCCGGTGTTCATATTGGTTTTTACAATACCAAAAACGGCGGCGGTAGCTGGGCTGGTATTGATGGAGTGTTGGGGCTTGATTATAAAATAAATAATGCACCACTTAATCTTTCAATAGACTGGCAACCATCTTTTGAATTTGGTACCGGCCGAGGGTTTACGGGTAACTGGGGTGGCTTTGGGATAAGATACACTTTCTGATTTTTTCAGGCGGATATGCAGTTGGAAATATTAACTTATTACTTTTTCCATCTGCATACTCCTGCTGCCTTTTATTAAAACCTGTGTATTTTCAAATTGCTGCTGGTTAAACCAATCTTTAGCCTGTAAGGAATTTTCTAAATTAATGTATTGATGATTTAGTTTGTGATAATCTCCTCCAACTAAAACAACTGTCTGCCACTTATAATTATCAATCACATTAATTATTGATTGATGCTCAGTAATACTTTCTGTTCCTAATTCCATCATTCCCCCAAGCAACAATACCTTTTTATTACCTTCCATTTTTGCAAAATTTTCTATTGCTGCCTTCATGCTGCTGGGGTTGGCATTATAAGCATCCAGAATAAATTTATTTGAGCCCATTTCTATTAACTGACTGCGGCTGTTACTGGGGCTGTAATTTTCCAGCGCCCATTTTATTTTATCATCCGGTACTTTAAAATATTTTCCTGCTGCAACTGAAGCCAGTACATTGGGCAAATTATATTCTCCAACTAACTGTGTTTGTATGGTATCAATTGCCGCACCTTTTGTAATTGAAACATTTAAAAAACCGGTACTGTTTTTTATTACACCAGTCACATCGGCATCATTGGTTCCATAAGTAAAAATGGAACCGATACCTTTACTCATATCATTTAAATAATCATAATCATTCATTATAAATGCAATTCCATTATTAGTTCTCAGGTAATCAAATAATTCACCCTTGCCTTTTTTAACGCCTTCCTCGCCACCAAATCCTTCTAAATGTGCTTTGCCGCAATTTGTAATTAAACCGTGGGTCGGCAATGTATACGCACAGTAGCTTTCAATTTCTTTTTGATGATTAGCCCCCATTTCAATAACAGCAATATCGGCGCCTGCCTTTACTTTTAAAATAGTTATTGGAATACCAATATGGTTATTAAGATTGCCCTCTGTAGTATAGGTTTTATAAGTAGTGGATAATACTTCATGCAGCAGCTCCTTGGTAGTGGTTTTTCCGTTGCTGCCAGTAATGGCAATAAATGGTATTGTAAATTGTTGTCGATGGTGTTTTGCCAACAATTGCAGCGTGGTTAAAACATCGTCCACCTGTATAATTTTTTCGCTTTCAAAATTTACCGGTTCATCGGTTATTGCGTATGCAGCACCGGCTTCTAAAGCCTGTTTTGCAAATAAGTTACCATTAAAATTAGGCCCTTTTAGTGCAAAAAATAGATCACCAGCTTTAAGTTTTCTGGTATCAGTTTGTATAGAGGGGTGAGCTAAAAATATTTTATATAACTGTTCAATTTGCATGTTTCAAAATTAGGGTAGAACCACATATGTGCCATATTTTTTTTCATTACACTTAATGTCTAATCATAAAAAAACCTCCTGATTTTTCAGGAGGTTTAAATAATTTATAAGGAACTTATTTTTTCTTTTTTCTTGAATTCTGTTTGCGGCTTCCAAAAATATTACCGTCTTTAAAACCTGGTCCTTCAGGTGGGCCAAGATAAGTTTGTGCACAACGAAAACCTACTGTGCTTGCACCCTGGTCTTCCTGCATAAAACGGCGGCTGCCTGGTGATAACCAGTAAGGCCTGTCGTTCCAGCTACCTCCTTTAATTACCCTTGATTCATCGTTAATTAAAGAAGAAACACCGTATCCGTAGTAAACACCACTTGCAGAGTCTCCATCTAAGTAATTAATAACATTATTTTTTTGATAGTTACTGCGGTTCTTAACCTCGTCATCAGAAATGTCAACTTTCTTTAAACGGTTAACTTGTACACCATTAACGCTGTCTTTTTCATAATCCCCACCGCTGTTCTTATAATATTTCTGGAATTTGTTACCACGGAAATAGTTGAAATCCTGGCCATCGCTTGGTGTTAACGGCCTGTATACATCACCTACCCACTCACTTACATTACCACTCATATTATATAAGCCAAATGCATTAGGATAGAATGCTTTTACCGGGCCAGGTATTGCTGCACGGTCATTCAAACCACCTGCAACACCCATGTTATCACCACTACCACGTTTAAAGTTGGCCAGAAATTTCCCCTGCCAGCTTCCACGGCGGTTATCACGTAATCCATTAGGATTATTGCTCCAGGAATATATTTGTTGATTACTCAGTAATTCTTCACCGGCTTTTCCTTCTTTTTTACGGGGAGAAGGGTTTTGTGCATAAATTCCATAAGCTGCATATTCCCATTCTGCTTCAGTCGGCAGGCGGTAACCCATGTTTAAAATACCGTCTTCCATACGTACTAAACCTCTTGGCTTGCCATTAACATCTTTTAAATCAGACTTTTTAGGTTTGCTCCTGCTCTGGATCATGTCCGGAGCCATTAAGTAGGTTTCTGTATTAAAGGCATCAGCTGCAGCACCTTTCATTTCTTTTTTTGCCGCATCTTTTTTCAGATAGCCCTTTTGAATAAGATTCAGTTCATTTACCCTGTCTGTTCTCCAAACACAAAAATCATGAGCCTGTTGCCAGCTAACACCTACAACGGGATAATAGTTATATGATGGGTAACGGAAATAATATTCAACGTAAGGTTCGTTATAAGCCAGCTCTTCACGCCATACCAAAGTATCGGGAAGTGCTTTTCTCATAATTGCAGTATCTCCAGAAAATGTATTTTCAAGCCAGTACAGGTACTCCCTGTAATGTACGTTGGCTACTTCTGTTTCGTCAATAAAGAAAGAAGGAACAGTAATACGGCGGGGAACATTGTTCCAGTCACCCATTACATCTTCATCTTTGGCGCCCATTACAAATGAACCACCCTGAACAAAAACGAGCCCTGGTCCGGCTTTGGGATACTTTACTTTTGCTACATGGAAATTACCCATGTTCTTATCATCGTAGTTCCAACCGGTAGCCGATGATTTGGCGCTTTTCTTTTTAAATAAGCCACCGTTTTTACAGGCACTTAATGAAACTGCTGCGGCAACAAGAATAATAAGACTTTTACTTGAAAATAATTTTAACATGTTCGTTCGTTTATCAAATTGTTTAACGAAAGGTTTTCTTTTTTATTGTATATGGGGTTATACTGGCTGCGAATATAAATACTTTAAGCGACATACGGCTTAACAAGGCTTCATTTTTTGCACAGCAGGTATAATAAAACTAAATACTGCGAATTTATTCTACATAACTGTTTTCTTATAAATTTTATTGTACGGGTTAGTTTTTGAAAAGGAAGGTGTTGGCAACAAAAGAAAATGTTAAATAATTAAAATCATGCGATGCAACAAATAAGCAAAACCGTTTGTCTGTTTAATACAGACTTGTAAATCTTTCCGATTTTATAGTAAATAACGATAGATAATAAAGTAAACTGGCAAACAATAATTGGTAACAAATCCCGTTTGCTTATTCAAAGTATAGAGGATGATTTTATAAAGCAGGTGCATGATTTCGTACCGTACTTTATTTATTTTCTAAAAAAGTAAGTACCTTTAACCAGATTTTTTATTTTTTTTTAACAAGATTTTATAATTTAGTTGTTCGTTTCAGGAAAACTACTATTTTTACAACAGATTAAAACCATTAAACTATCGCTTATTGAGGTGAGTTCTACCTAACCAAGACAAAACAAAACGCATGAAAAGAGTAACTTTAAAACTAACTACTTTAGTTATGTTACTGGGAGGAGCAATTACTGTATCTAATGCCCAGTCAACAAAAATCAACGTCGTGACATCTGCGGTGCCATTTTTACGTATCTCTCCAGATATCAGAGGTGCCGGTATGGGTGATGTGGGAATAGCAACTACAGCTGATGCTAATTCAGGATATGCCAATATAGCTAAATTACCTTTTAGTACCAGTCAGGCAGGATTTGGTGCATCATATACTCCTTGGTTAAGAGATTTGGGAATAAGTGATGTTTATGTTGCTGCACTAAATGGTTATTATAAACTTGACGAAGAATCGGCTATTTCTGGTTCTTTAAGATATTTTAGCTTAGGAAGTATTGAATTTACAAACAGCATTGGTGATCCACAAGGTTCATACAGGCCTCGTGAAATGGCTATTGATGCAGGTTATTCAAGAAAACTTTCTTCTAAAAACAGCATTGGTTTAGCTATACGCTATATCAGTTCAAATTTAGCCGGAACAGTTAATAATGTTACCTACAAAAAAGCTTCTGCAGTAGCCGGTGATTTACATTTCTTCCATAATGGAGCAAAGGAAAACGGAGAAGGATTTAACTGGGGTGTAGCTTTAAGCAACCTTGGTTCAAAAATTTCTTATACCAGCGATGCTAATCAAAAGGATTATATACCTGCTAACTTTGGTATAGGCGGTGCTTATACAAAAGTATTTGATGAAGATAACAAAATGACTTTTGCTTTGGATTTAAATAAACTAATGGTTCCAACTCCTGGAGATACAACTCCTGGTGCTTTAAACAAGTATCGTACACAAAGTGTTGTTAGCAGCTGGTTTAAATCTTTTGGAGATGCTCCTGATGGTATTTCAGAAGAAATACAGGAAGTAACTGCTTCTTTAGGCCTTGAATATTGGTACAATAATCAGTTCGCTTTCAGAGCAGGTTATTTTTACGAAAATCCTACTAAAGGAAACAGAAAATTCCTTTCAGTTGGTGCAGGTTTAAAATATAATGTATTTGGATTAAACTTTGCTTATATTTTCCCATCTGGTAACGGCTCAACCCGTAATCCATTATCTAATACTTACCGTTTTGGTTTAGTATTTGATTTCGACGGTTCAAAATAAAGCATAACATATTTTAAAGCGTTCCGCCAACAGCGGAACGCTTTTTTGTTTTTAGTACCGGGCAAATAGCAGATATTTACACCTTAAAATTAATTTAATGTCTTATAGAATTGGTTCAGGTGTCGATTTTCATCAATTAGTGCCAGGCAGGGATTTATGGATTGGAGGTATAAAAATACCACATACCAAAGGGGCCTTGGGGCATAGCGATGCCGATGTATTGTTGCATGCAATTTGTGATGCCATGCTGGGAGCGTTAAGCCTTGGCGATATTGGCGTTCATTTCCCCGATACAGATATTGCTTTTAAAAATATCGACAGTAAAATATTACTAGCAAAAAGCTTTAACCTTATAAAAAGCAAGGGCTATAAAATTGTAAATATAGATAGTACACTTTGCCTGCAGGCACCCAAAATAAAACCCTACGTTTTACAAATGCAGCAGGCAATTGCTACAATACTTAAAATAACAATTGCCGATATTTCTATAAAAGCAACCACCACCGAACAACTGGGTTTTATAGGACGAGAAGAAGGTTTGGTGGCTTATGCAACAATATTACTCTGCAAAGAGTCCATGAGTTAGAAAGAGTTAGTTTGAATAAAATATTTGTCATATATATTCTGATTTTGTTTACAATGCCGGGGATGGCTCAAAAACAATCCAATATCTGGTACTTTGGAACCGGTGTGGGACTAGATTTTAACCAGTCGCCGCCAGGTACGCTAAATAATAACCTGGCTAACTCCCAGGAAGGTAGTGCTTCAATTGCTGATAATAATGGCAAGCTATTGTTTTATACAAATGGCCTTTCAGTATTGAATCGCAAGCATGAGATAATGTTAAACGGCAATAACCTAAGGGGTGATTTAAGCAGCACCAGTAATGCTATTATAGTTCCTTTACCTGGTAACGATAGTATTTATTATCTCTTTACTGTAGGTGCTACAGCTCAATTAAACAAGGGGTTTCGTTATAACATCATTAATATAAAAGGGGATGGTGGTTTTGGAGAAGTTACTGTAAAAAATACTTTTGTTGATGAAGCTTATGAAAAGCTTGCCGCTGTAAGGCATTGCAATAACAGGGATGTATGGATTGTAATTAGAAAATGGGAGTCAGATGAATATGACAGTTACCTGCTTACTTCATCGGGTTTTAATGCCGTTCCTGTTATCAGTCATACCGGTTTAACAATTGGCGGTATCCCTAATAATGCAATAGGTACCCTCAAATTTTCTATGGATGGCAAAAAGCTTGCAGCAGTCCATTCTACAGAAAATGATGCTGTAGAATTAATGAACTTTGATAATGCAACAGGGCAAATCACTAATCCAATTATTTTAAAACCGAATACCACACCACATCCACTTTCCTTTACTGGTGTATATGCAGCTGAATTTTCTCCGAGTGGTAACCTGCTTTATGTATCCGCAAATAATTCCGCAACAGATCCATGTTCATTATTCCAGTTTGATATTACCTCTAACAATGCTGTAACAATTGAAGCATCAAAGCAAATTATAGCTCAACCAACACAGTGGTTTGCCGGTGGTTTGCAAACAGGGCCCGACTTGCGAATATATATGGCCATGTGGAAGGATACAGCTGTTTCTGTAATAGATAACCCTGATGTTTATGGCCCGGGGTGTAATTTCAGGCTTAATAAAATTTCATTTGGCAGCAGGGGAGAGCCGGTACAATTTGGATTGCCTACATTAATACAATCCGATTTAAATATAAATCTTGTTCCTTACGATTTTACCAGGTCTGGTAATTGTTTAGATTATAACGTTCAATTTAATATTAACAGGTTATCGGGCATCGATTCAGTAAAGTGGGACTTTGGCGATATGCAACAATCACAGGCATTATCTCCATTGCATACCTATACAGCATCGGGTTTTTACACGATTACGTTAAGGGTATTTTCAACCGATTGTTCGGGAACAGCTAATACAACTATACAAAAAATAATCTGGCTTCCCGATGGCGCCGTAACACTTTTAGGAAATGATATTGAAGCATGTTCATTCGAAAATTTACAATTAACAGTAAACGTAACAGGTGTAAATTATTTATGGAGTAATGGCAGTAACAATAATACTGTAGCCATTACAAGCCCCGGAAAATATTGGGTGGAGATTGAACAGCAGGGTTGCAAACTTGCAGATACCATTAATATAACAGTAAAAGCTGCACCATTTGTAAATATTGGAAAAGATACATCCGTTTGTTCAAGCCAGCCCGTTACACTACGTTCGGGAAATGCGAATGCCAGTACATATTTATGGAATACCGGCGAAACCACCCCAACAATACAGGTAAATAGTCCAGGTTCATACAGTGTAAAAATAACAGAAAATACATGTGAGGCAACCGATACCGTAAACATTGTGTGGGGCGATTGCCCGTTTTTTATTCCAAATGCATTTACTCCAAATGACGATAGTAAAAATGACTATTTCGGTGTTCTGAATGGGTTCTCCTTACTTAATTTCTCAATGAAAATATATAACCGCTATGGGCAGGTTATTTTCAGCGCCAATAACATTACAGATAAATGGGATGGTAAATATAAAGGCAAAGCTGTTCCTGTCGGCGCCTATCCATGGTCTATTGTGTATATTAATGGGCAGGGTTATACCAAATGGTTAAGAGGTTCAGTTTTAGTACTCCATTAACACAATAAGCAAAAACTATCTTTAATTATTTGGCTACATTAGTACCTTTGCGCTCATGCAAATAGTTTCTGTTAACATCGTTAATAAATCAGCTAACCCATTACCTTCTTATGCTACCTCAGGATCGGCAGGTATGGACATAAGGGCTAATGTGGAATTACCAATAACATTAGAGCCATTAGAACGTTACCTCGTACCTACCGGTTTATTTATCGAATTACCAGAGGGATATGAAGCACAAATAAGACCCAGAAGCGGACTGGCATTAAAACAGGGCATTACCTGTTTAAATTCTCCCGGAACAGTTGATAGTGATTACAGGGGAGAATTGAAAGTAATACTTATAAACCTGAGTAATACCACGCAGGTAATAAATAATGGTGACCGCATTGCACAAATGGTAATTGCAAAAACAGCAATAGCAGAATTATTTGTGGTACAGCAATTGAATGATACTGTAAGAGGAGATGGTGGCTTTGGCCATACAGGGGTAAAATGAATATTCTAACAGGAAATATAAACCAAGCGATGAAAAATTTAACAGCTATATGTTTTGCAGCAATTGCAATGTTTGCAATACAAAGTTGCCGTACCACAAAACAGATTAATAAAGTCATTGCAACCAAGGATACTACTGTAAGCATAATTCCTAACGAATCTGTTGCCGATTCATTAAGAATGATAAGTGAAACAATGATGCGGTTGCGCAGCCATAATATAGATTATAAAACTTTTAGTGCTAAAATAAAAGTGGAGTATGAGGATAGCAAAGGAAAGCAACCTGATATAATTGCAGTGGTGAGGTTGATGAAAGACAGTGCAATTTGGGTGTCACTTTCTGCATCTATTTTTAATGTGGAAGTGTACCGGATGCTGATTACTAAAGACAGTGTAATATTGATGAACATGAGGGAAAAAGAAGTACAGTACCGGTCACTCGATTACCTTCAGGAAGTTACAGAAATTCCCTTTGATTATAAAACCATACAGGATCTCCTGGTCGGTAATCCAATCTTTCTGGATACAACAGTTGTTTCTTACAAGAAAACAGATTCAAGGGTACTGGTATCTACGATCGGAGGTTTTTTTAAACACCTGCTTACACTTTCTTTAGATAATAATTTATTGCTGCATAGTAAACTGGATGATGTGGATGTAACACGTAACAGAACAGCGGATATTACCTATGATAATTTTGAAAATAAAAGTGGTGTTGATTTTTCCACCTACAGGGAAATAACTGTATCAGAAAAAAACAGGCTCGATATCAGGCTTAATTATAAGCAATATGAGTTTAACAAAGAATTATCAGTGCATCTTAAAGTACCCAAAAATTTTAAAGTGAAGTAAGCGTTATTGATAATTATACACAGGTGTGGGTTTTAACCCTGCTTATATTGCCTGTATCAATTGTATTTTTGATAAATATCCAAATTCAGCTCATGGTAAAAATTATTTTCACTGCTGTTGTATTACTCTTTAGCATTGTTGCAAATGCACAACCCGGTACACGTGAAGAACTGGAGAAGCAACGCCAACAATTGAAAAAAGAACTGGAACAAACCGAAAGGATGCTTAACGACAATAAAGCAAAATCAAAAGAGAATTATGTACAGTGGAAACTCATTAATGATAAAGTAAATATACAGGACAGGATTATTGATAATATTAACCGTGATATCAACCTGCTGGATAATAATTTATACACCACACAAAAAGATATTAACCGCTACGACAGGTTGCTGGATACACTTAAACAGGAATATGCCAAAAGCATGGTATATGCCTATAAGAACAGGAGCAATTATGACTTTTTGAATTTTATTTTTTCTGCTGCAAGTTTTAATGATGCCATAAAACGTATTACTTACTTAAAGAGTTATCGTAATTACAGGGAAATGCAGGGGGAAAATATTTTACGTACACAGGAGTTGCGTAAAAAAAGAATAGAAGAACTTACCGGAACAAGGCAAAAGAAAACTGTTGTACTGCAATCGAAAGATAAAGAGATGAGTGTGCTTGAAAAAGAGCAAAAGGAAAAAGACAGGATTTTAAGTGAGCTGAAGAAACAAGGGAAACAATTAAATGACAAAGCCACAGCTACAAGAAAGCAGTTAAAAAAAGTTGATAATGCCATTGCTGCTGCCATTAAACGGGCATTGGAAGATGCTAAAAGAATGGCTATAAAAAAAGCAGCTGATGAAAAAGCAGCTGCAGACAAGGTTGCTGCAAAAACCAATACCAGCCCTACAACACCTGTAACAAAAACAAATGTTACTCCTGCAAAAAAGCCAGAGCCTAAAAAAGCTCCTGAAAGTGTGTTGTTAAATGCAGAAAATATTACCGTAAATGCCAATTTTACCAGTAACAGGGGGTCATTGCCATGGCCGGTTGATAAGGGATATGTATTGTTGCATCATGGGCCTAATAAATTGCCAAGTGGTACAACTTTGGTAACAACGGGCTTAACAATTGCTACAGATATAGGCTCTTCTGTAAAATGTATTTTTGATGGCACCGTTTCCAGTGTGGTATATATAGATGATATGCAGGTAGTGATCATTCAGCATGGAAAATATTTTACTACGTACAGCAATTTATTAAGTGTTTCTGTTCAACGTGGACAACAGGTAAAAACAGGACAGGCAATAGGAAAAGCAGCAGCCAATTTAGATGGTGTTGGTGCTGTGGATTTATACATACAGGATGAAAAAGTAAATTTTGATCCTGAAAAATGGTTACGCCGCAGGTAATATTATTTAATCACCCTCTTATACAAAGCTTCATAAATCGGGACAATGTTTTCAATGTCAAATTTTTTGGCCTGAGCCAGGGCATTGGCTTTAAATTGTAACAGTGTAGCATCATCTTTAAAAATAGATAAAGCATTTTTTGCCATATCCTCCACATCTCCCACATTACTCATATAACCACTGTAGCCGTTAATATTTATTTCGGGCAACCCTCCTGCATTGGTCGATATTACCGGTACTTCTGCTGCCATGGCCTCAAGTGCAGCCAAACCAAAACTTTCATAGTCACTGGTTAGCAAAAACAGGTCGGCAATGGGCAAAATATCTTCCATCTGTTCCTGTTTGCCTAAAAATTTTATCGCACTATGCGATTCGCAATTCCTGGCGTCGGCCTCAATATGTGTTCTTTCAGGGCCATCCCCCAATAATAATAGTGTAGAAGGTATTTTTTTATTGATCAATAAAAAAGTGGCAATAACATCTTCCACCCGTTTTACTTTTCTAAAATTGGAAGCATGTACAATTATCTTTTCGCCATTGGGTGCAATTAATTTTTTAAATGCATCAACCGGTTTCCGGTGAAAGCGATCCACATCTACAAAGTTGTGAATGACTTCAATCTCTTTTTCTATATTAAAATTCTTATACGTTTCTTCTTTTAAATTATCTGATACTGCCGTAAGTACATCACTTTCATTCATAGAAAAAGTAACAACCGGGCTATAGGTTTTATCCCGGCCTACCAATGTAATATCGGTGCCGTGCAAAGTGGTAATTACCGGTATATGCTTGCCCTGCTTTGCCAGTATCTGTTTGGCCATATATGCTGCCGATGCATGGGGGATGGCATAATGCACATGTAATAATTCCACATTATTATTATTGATAACATCCACCATTGTACTGGCCAATGCAGTTTCGTAAGGCGGGTAATCAAATAGCGGGTAAGTTGGTACCCTTACTTCATGGTAAAAAATATTAGCATGAAAGCCACTCAGCCTTACCGGTTGCTGGTAAGTGATAAAATGAATATTATGCCCTTTATCTGCAAGTGCTTTACCCAATTCTGTAGCCAATACACCACTACCGCCAAATGTGGGGTAACAAACAATTCCAATATTCATATACAAGTGCTTTAAGTAGTAACAACAGATTTCTGATTGCGAGGTGCAATTTAGTGTATTATTTTTCTCTATCCGTTCCGTTCATGTATTGGTAATAAATCATTAAGTTTGTTGATAAACTGGATATATGTTTAGTAAGAAAACTATTTTGGGGGCAACATTCCTTTTAGCCTCAGTCGTTGCTTTTTCGCAGGATGCAGATTCCGTAATGATAAAAAAGATAACTGACGATATATTGCTTAATGGCAAGGCTTATGATAATTTGCGGATACTATGTAAATCAGTAGGGCAAAGGCTTAGTGGCAGTGCCGGTATGTATAAGGGAGAGGACTGGGGTGTCACCACATTAAATAATGCAGGAGCAGAAAAAGTTTACCGCCAGCAATGCATGGTACCACATTGGGTACGGGGAGCAAAAGAGGATGCCCGTTTTAAAAGCGGCAAACGGAGTATGGACCCGTCTTTTAATATCCTGGCATTGGGTAATTCTGCCGGTACCGGAAAGAGTGGGGTGTTGGCAAAAGTGATAGAAGTAAAAAGCTATGATGAATTGAATAAAAGAAAAGATGAAGTAAAAGGTAAGATCGTGTTCTATAATTATCCTTTTAATAAAACTTTGTTGAGGGGTGCTTATGGCGATGCGGTAAAGTTTAGAGGTGGCGGAGCATCGGCAGCTGCAAAATATGGAGCAGTGGCAGTAATCGTTCGGTCAGTTACGGCTGCTTATGATGATAATCCGCATACAGGAGCATTACGTTACAATGATTCATTTCCAAAAATTCCTGCTGTAGCAATTAGTACTAAAGGTGCTGATGAATTGAGCAAGCACTTAAAAGGGAAATATGCAGCAGACAATTTTTTTATAAGAACCAATTGTGTAATGTTGCCAGATACAATAGGCAATAATGTAATTGGTGAAATAAAAGGCTCCGAATTTCCGGATGAGATCATCACTATTGGCGGGCATATGGACAGCTGGGATCCTGCAGAAGGTGCTAATGATGATGGAGCCGGCATGGTACAGAGCATTGAGATATTAAGGGCATTTAATGCCATTGGCTATAAACCCAAACGTACTATACGGATAGTTTTATTTGCTAACGAAGAAAACGGGTTACGTGGCGGAACAAAATATGCAGAAGAAGCAAAGACAAAAAAAGAAAAACATATTATGGCCATGGAGAGTGATGGAGGATCGGAATATCCACGTGGTTTTGGATGCGGCATGACTAGGACACAGTATGCAAAAGTAGAAGGCTGGAAAAAATATTTTGAACCTTATGATGCCGATAAATTTTCTTTTAGTGAAGGCGGCGGAGGTGGTGCAGATATTGGGCCCCTGCAAACGAATTTTAAAACAGCACAATTTGGATTACATACAACAGGCCAGCGGTATTTTAATTTTCATCATTCTGCTATTGATGTTTTTGAAAACGTAAATGCACAGGAATTGCACCTTGGTGCAGCAGTAATGGCTGCAATGGTTTATTTGGTTGATAAATACGGATTATAATTATCTTACAAAAAAATACAATTATGGATGACATAAAAACCCCTGACCCTCTTAAACCAATCCCTAAAAAAGCAAACGGGTTTAAAAAATTTGTACGTTGGTTTACATTTATTTTATTGGTAGTAATATTATTATTTGGCTATTGGAAATATTATTATACTTATAGTGATGGTTACAGAAGTGGCTTATTGCAAAAACTATCTCATAAGGGGAATATTTTTAAAACCTACGAAGGTGAATTGGTCCAGCGTAGTATAGTGTCGACAGCTAATGTTGGTATAGCATCTGAAAAATTTTATTTTTCTGTCGCAAATGACAGTGTTGCCAAAGCAATGCAAAATTTTGAGGGAAAAAATGTGAAACTACATTACCTTCAAAAGAACGGCACTCTTCCATGGCGTGGCGAAAGTGAATATATTGTTGATGGAGTTGAACTGGATAATAATCCTTAAACTACTAAACTTGTATTAAAAATATAACCGGCTTTTTATGAAAGTCGGTTTTTTCTTTTCTCCATTCAGCTACAGTTTTTGTTTTTACATACTCATTAATTCCTGTAAGTTCTGATGCAATACAAAACCTAGTTGCAGGTTTACAGGTTTTTAAAATCGTTTCAATAAGCTGGTTATTACGGTAAGGGGTTTCAATAAAAACTTTGGTACTGTTATTTTTTTCAGATGCAACTTCCAGCTCTTTAATGCGTTTTACCCGTTCCATATTATCAATAGGCAGGTAGCCAATAAATTCAAATTGCTGGCCGTTCATACCACTTGCCATTAGTGCCAGCAGTATCGAACTTGGTCCTACCAGGGGTTTTACTGTTACGTCAAGCTGTTGCGCTACTGCAATTAAAATTTGCCCAGGGTCGGCAATACCCGGGCAACCTGCTTCGCTGATAATGGCAATATTTTTTTCTTCTTTTATTTTTTGTTTGAATGTAGCTGTTAATTCTTCTTCGGCTTTATGTATAGTAAACCATTCATAATCGTCAATTACAATTTCTTTGCAAATACTTTTTAAAAATCGCCTTGCTGTTCTTTCGTTTTCTGCAAAAATTACCCGGCAGTATTTTACTGCATCAATAATGTATGGAGGAATGGTTTGAGTGGCAACTTCATCCAGTACCGAAGGAATTAAATAAACAACAGGCTTCATTATCTTGCTTTATAAAAATTTAGTTATACTGTCAGTTTGGTTTCTTTATCGCCATATAAACTTATTGTAGCTGCAATTACGGCATAGCCCGGTGCCAGCACCCAGCCTAAAAAAGGAATCAGGTGCATTAGGAAAAAAATCATGCCGTTACCAATTGCAAGGCCTTTATGTTTACCAATAAAAGCAATGCTTTGCGATGTTGATAATTTATGCCTTTCACAACTATAATCCAGCATGGAAAAACCAAGGTAATAACACTCTACCATCAGTGCAATTAATGGAGTTATCCAGCCGATTACAGGTATAAAAGCTAAAATAAAAATGGAGACTGCATAAACAGTTTGCCATAACATATTACGTAGCGCAATACGGATACCTCTTATAATATCTTTAATTAATTGGGTGAAGCTGAACGGGAAATCTTTGCCTTCCATTATTGCTTCTGTTTTTTCACTTAAAAAAGCAAACAGCGGTGAGCCGATGATGAGGAAGAGGTATTTAAATAAAGAAAAGTAAAACAGCATTAAAACCATGTGCAACATTAACTGTGCAAAGATGATAAACCAACTTAACCAGCCATTTTGCATTTTTTGAATCCAGTCTTTAACGCCAGTTTTCAATAACATAAAGTCAATGGCATAGTTGCTCGACTTCCAGAAAAAATAAATACCCACGCAAAAAAGAAGTGCATATATCAAGCCCGGGATGAATATCCATTTCCACAAACGGTGCTTAATAATAAACCGGTGTGTTTGAAAATATGCCTGGATGGCTGTTATGATTTCTTTGAGCATGCTTGTTTATCCTTGTTGGCTATTCTTTATTTTTGCTTTAAAGTTAAAGATATAATGAAGAAATTACCAATAGAATTTTATGACAGGAAAGATGTTGTGCAGATTGCGAAAGACCTATTAGGTAAAATAATAATTACAAAACTTAACGGCCTTGTTACAAGCGGCAGAATTGTAGAAACCGAAGCCTATATAGGAATTACTGATAAAGCCTCTCATTCTTTTGGCGGTAAGCGTACTGCACGTAATGAACATATGTATGCATCACCAGGCACGGCATATGTTTATATCTGCTACGGCATGCATCATTTGTTTAATGTAGTTACCAATAAACAGAATATTCCCGATGCAGTTTTAATAAGAGCAGTAGAACCGCTGCAGGGTATTGATATCATGCTGCAACGCACCGGTAAAATAAAATTAGATAATACCTTAACGAAGGGGCCGGGCAATGTGGGAAAGGCGATGGGCATTTCAAAAGATCACTCAGGAATACATTTATCAGGTAATAAAATTTTTATAGGGGAAGATGATTGGGAAATTGACAACACTATTGGAGAAAGTAAACGTATTGGTGTAGAAAGTGCTGGTCTTGCTGCTTTATATCCCTACCGATTTTTTATAAAAGGGAATAAATATGTAAGCGGCTATCCCAATAAGTAAAACCGGTTAAATAGATTTATGCTGCCATTCCTCTTTAAGTAAGGCATAAACATACAGGTCAAGAATTTTATTATTTACAAATTCAGCTTGATTTAAAATACCTTCCTGTTTAAAATTAAGCCGCTCTGGTACAGCCTTACTTTTAAAATTTTCTACTGCACATCTTATTTCTATCCGGTTAAGATTGAGTTGTGTAAAACCAAAATCAATAATTGCTCTACAGCATTTTGTTATTATACCTTTTTTTTCAAATGCTGCTCCAAGCCAATACCCGATTGAAGCTATTTTATTTTGCTGGTCTATATTATGTAAACCAATTCTGCCGGCAACAGCATTATTGAAAATGATAACAAAACCAAAATCTGTTCCTTCCTCTTTTTCTTTTTTTGATTTGCGGATATATGCTTCAAAGTTTTCTATGCTACGCATGTTATCTACCCAGGGTAACCATTCTCTTAAATGATGCCTGTTGGTAGTTATCAGTTCAAAAGTTGCTGTTGTATGTTTTTTATCCAGCAACTCTAACGAAATAGCAGTATCAATTTTAATCGTCATTATAAATTAGAATTGAAGTAATGGTTAAACTTAAAGGGATATTTTTTTTAATTAAGAAGATTTCGGTAATAAAAAACTCCCGTTGTAAGTCGGGAGCTTTTATTCCTTATAAAAAATTACCTGACCAGTACTTTGCCGGTTTTAAGTTTAATGCTATTAGCATCACTTAATACAACATAATAAATACCGGCACCATGTTTCCGCATGTCAATGTTTAATAATTGATATGCCTGGGTTATTTGAAAATCTTTGTTGTACACCTTTTCTCCTTTATTACTAAAGATAGCTACAGTACGTTTTAAGCTGGCCCCACCCTGGTTATAATAAGCTATATTAAACAAGCCGTCGTTGGGGCTTGGGAAAATAAACAGGTTACTGTTAGCGGAATCTGCAATTGTAACTACCTGCGATTGGTTAATACAGCCGTTAGCATCAATAACTGTAACCCTGTAATCACCAAGGCTGCTGATATTTACCGCAATAGTGTTAGATGTATTTGCAATTGGCGTATTATTTTTAAACCAAAAATAAGTAATGGTATTTGGAGTTGCTGTTGTAGTTGCTGTAGCAGTAATTGTGGTTTGTAAACCTGGGTACAGATTTTTATAAGGGGCTGCATTCAAAGCTATTGTTGGCAGCGGATTTATAACTACAGATACATTACCCGTCATTTGTTTTGTACATCCTGTTGCGGTATTGGTAGCAATTACTGTGTATATGCCAGCAGTTGTTTTGTTACCAAAATTTAATGCACCACCGGTTCCAGCAAGCGGTGTTCCTGTATTTACACCGGCCAGTTGCAGTTGATAATTAATTCCGGTTGCAGAGTTGCTTAAACCAACTGCAACACCATTGCTGCCCACACAATACGTACCACCACCAGTAACGGTAGCAGCAGGTGGTGCAGGATTTACAACCAGTGATGCAATACCGGAAACGGTAGCGCCACAAAGTGCTGTGCCATTAATCACACAACGGTAAAGGGTATTATTTAAGCCAAAGTTTACTCCGGCCAAATTTAATGTAGGAGTGGTAGCGCCTGAGTAAACACCACTATTTGCAACATTGTTATATGTTGCGCCGCCATCGGTACTTACCTGCCATTGGTAAGATGGGGTTGTACCGCTTGCAACAACAGTAAAGCTTGCATTACTGTTTTCACAAACAGTTGTACCGGTCGGATTAGTACTTACAGCTACAGGCGTATGCACTGTTAATGTGGCAATGCTGCTTGAATCATAAGGAGCACAGGTGCCATTTGCAATACACCTGTATTTATAAGTATTCATAGCTGCTGTTGCACCTGTTATAGATAAGGTTGTGGTAGTAACATTATTATATACACCTCCATTTGTAAGATTGGCAAAAGTTACGCCGCCATTTGTACTTACCTGCCATTGATAGGTTACAGCAGTACCAACAGCAGCAACTGTAAACGAAGTGTTTTGTGCAGCACAGATAGTACTGCTGGCTGCAGGTTGTGTTGTAAATGAAGGAGAGGTGTTTACAGTTAATATTGCACTGTTAGAGTTGATGGTAGGACAACTACCGGAAACAGCGCAACGGTATAAATTATTATTTGCTGTTGCAGGAACACCTGTTAATGTTAAGGTAGCCGTGGTAGCATTAGAATAAATACCGCCATTGGTAATGTTGGTATAAGTAATACCGCCATCGGTGCTTACCTGCCATTGATAGGTTACTGTGCCCGAAACATTAACTGAGTAAGCTGTATTGGCCCCTGCACAAACTATTGCAGCAGCCGGTTGAGAATTAATTATTAATGTAGTGCCTACTGATAATATAGCAGCAGCCGATGTGGCTGCAGGGGTACAGGTACCACTTACCACACAACGGTATTGATTATTATTTTGAGCCAGTAAAGCGACAAAGCTATAAGTAACAGCCGTTGCTCCACCAATATTATTAAATGTTACACCTCCATCGGTACTAAGTTGCCATTGATAAGTTAAGCCTGCGCCAACTGCTCCAACACTAAAGCTTACATTATTGCCTGCACAAATTGATGTATTAGCTGGCTGAGTGGTTACTGTCGGCGCAGCATTTACTGTTAATACAGTTGCTGTTGAATTTACCGGTGTACATAAGCCGCTTATAACACAGCGATATTGATAAGTATTTAACGTTGTAGTAGCTGCAGTTATATTTAAAGTGTTTGTTGTAACAGTAGAGTAAGGTGCTCCATTACTTAAATTACTAAAACTAACACCACCATTTGTACTTACCTGCCATTGATAGGTTAAAGCAGTACCAGTTGCAGCAACACTAAATGACGTGTTTGCATTTGCACATATTGTAACTGGTGTTGGCTGGCTGCTAATATTTGTTAAAGCATTTACTGTTAGTATTGCACTTGTTGATGTTGCAGTTAACGGGGCACAGTTACCCGTTACCACACAACGGTATTGATAGGTATTCATTAGGGCAGTTACACCAGTAAGTGTGAGTGTTGTGGTTAAAGCGCCGCCATAAATTCCACCATTGGTAATATTGGCCCAGGTACCACCACCGTTGGTGCTTTCCTCCCATTGATATCCTGTACCGCTTGCGGCCAAAGTAAATGTTGCATTTGCAGCAACACATGCAGCTGTGTTAGCAGGCTGTGTTGCAATACCAGCAGAAGTACAACCGGCTGCTATTGTTGTTGTCCATAAACCACGGCCGTAGGTAGAAGCCAATAAAGTACGATCGCTGCTTCTGTATTTAAGCATAGATGTTCTTACTGTTGGAAAATTAGGGCTGGGTATCCAAACAGTAGCGGCTCCATTTAAAGCATCTGTTTCCCACACCCCCGTTTCAGTTGCAATAATCATTTTATTATTATCGTCAGGATGAAACACAGCCCAGTAAACTGGTATATTAGGTAATGTACCGTCTTGCCCGGTCCAGGTTGTTCCACCATCTGCCGATACCCAAACATTGGTAACACCGTAATTTGAAAAACAGGCTACTAAATTTTGATCACTGCTGCCCACACTGATACTGTTTACAAAGCCACCACCGGGCATTCCGGCACCGGTAATATTTACAGCTGTTGGCGTTGTTGCTTCTGCATTATCTACTTTAATCACACGACCATTACTGGTGCCAAAATAAACACGGTTAGCCGTATAAGGTGAAACAGAGATGGCTTCTGCAAGGCCTCCGTTAAATAAAGGCATTGAAACAGTTGTGGTTGTGTTTCCGATTTGTGGATTTTCCCATCTTAAATATTGCCCGGCTGAGTAACAACAATACATTCGGTTGCCCAGGTCATCATAATCAAAAGGGTTTATAAATTCGCCTGCAGAACTTGAAAAATTAATACTGCTCCAACTCGTGCCACCATTGGTACTTCTCCGGTACTGATTATAAATATAAGCCCCAAATTGGTATTGTGGCTGATCCTGGTCTATATCAACATAAGCACCATCACCTCCTGTAATTTCAATTGAACTGGTTAAACCTGCACCATTAAACTGGTGTGTGCCGTTGTCTTGTGCGCCGGCTAAAAAATAATTGGTTAATGTTGGATGAATTGCACAGGAATAAAATTCTTTTAAACGAAGGCCTACATTTCTGTTAACTGCAGTTATACCTCCATCTGCAGAGTAAAAAATACCACCATCACTGCCAAAAAGAAATTTATTTCCATTGTCGTACCAAATGCTTGTATGTTGATCAGCATGAACATAGTTTCCGGAATTACCTACCCATACAGAAATTTTTGTCCAGCTAGCGCCGCCATTGGTTGTTTTGTAATTGTCTAATCCACCAATAACACATTGGTTGGCATCCGAAGGATTTATTGCCGCAGCTAATGCATACCACCCCTGACCTGTAGCCCAGCCTGCCGTCGGTTGCCCTGCAGTTGGTGCCCAGTTGTCGCCTCCATCTACAGATTTATAAATGGTTGGTACTTCGTTATTGGCATCTACAGGTAATGCAAATAAAGTATTTCCACTCACTGCTATTTCTGCTCTTTTTAAAGCTGCGGTAGTAAAATTTGTTGTTGGTGTCGTCCACGTGCCACTGGTTACTGTTGCAGGGTTATCGGTAAACCTGTAACCCATGGCCGAAGAAATACCGGTAACAACATGTAAACGGCCTGGGCCTGTAGTAGATGTGATTTCAAGATCACAAATGCGGTTGCTTAATCCTGTAGGTGTAATATCCGTCCAGTTGGTACCTCCATTTGTAGATCGTAATAAACCACCGCCACCGGTGATGCCGTTTGAAGCCAAATAAACATTCCCCTGAAAATCGCAAAGGATTTTTGAACTTCTTGTTACTGCTGCAGTGCTGGGTAATAAATTCCAGGTAACACCATGGTCAATACTTTTAAAAACACCAATACCAAGTTCGCCACCATAATATGCTTCACCTGTACTAAAGTACATGATATCATTATTGGTGGGGTCTTGTGTTATTGCCGAAATTATAAGGTTACCCATAAAATCATTGATCAAGGTCCATGTGGCTGGGTTAGTTGTTATATCTGTAGTTTTCCAAAGACCACCCATATCGCCACCTATAAATACGGTTTTACCAGTTGGATCAGCTTTATCTACCAATATGGCATCAATACGGCCACTTGTAACAGATCCTGGCGGTCTTGAATTTCCAAAAGGACCTGGAGCATCTGTGTAAGAGCCTCTTTCTGTCCAGTTTAATGCAGTTGATGAATTTGGAGCGTTAATAAACTGATTTTTTAAAGCCTGTGTATGTAAAACAGACTGCCACATTATATCTTGGGGTACTTTTCCTGTTGCAGGGTCTTTTGTTCTTTTAAATTGCCAGGCTGCAGCTTTATCAGGGTTATCGTATTCTTCATTTTCTTCTCTTTGTGTGTTTTGGTTACAACTTGTAAAAGATAAACTTAAAACGATACTAAATAAAACCGGGAAAAGGGACAGGTAATTTTTTTTCATATTTAATTACTGATATAAATTGATAAAAATAAACGTATTTACGGCGCAGAAATATTTTATACAGCCAGTTATATTTTGCTGTTTTTACTCGGCTGTAAAACTAAATCCCGGTCAATACAAAATTTTTTTTTGTTGAAGGATTATATGTGGTTTACTCTAAAATTTAGGACATGGAATCCCCTTGTTCTCTGCAGGCTGTTTAATGTAGATCAAAGAAATCTCGGAACCGCCACGTGTATTAGTTGCAGCTTTTAAACTGGAGATATTCATATCGTAACTGGCTCCAATTCTTAACCCGCCAAATTCAAGCCCGATATATGGTACCACGGCATCATTAAAACGCACCCAGCTGCCTAAATAAACACTGGTTGGTTTTTCCTGATCCTGGTTTAAATTAGCTGCAATGGCAGCACCAATAGTGGTTTCACTTGCTTTATTTTGTATTTGATGAATTACAGAACTGTGAATGGTTATTACATCACTTACAGGAAAAGAACCACCACCATGTACTGTAATACGACCGCTTAAAAACCAGTTTTTATCTTTAAAACTAACCTTCGGCCTGTTGATATGGTACATTGAAACACCAGCATAATAGTTGTTGATACCATTACTTGAACCGGAGTATAATACACCGGCATTTACATCAAAATAGCTTTGGTTACTGCCATTTGTTAAAATATCCGTTGTGGTACCCGTAAACCCGTTTTGGGTAAGCATATCTTCAAAAGTTAATTTGGTAATATCTAAATTTAAGCTGGAATAAGTTGCCTGGAAACCTGCGCCAATAGTACTGTACCCATTTTCATCTAAAGCTTTGTGGTACGACATTGAAGCAGAACCATAATTCAATTTTAAAATACTGTTGGCACTGGCATCCGATAAGCCTGAAAGCCCAACACCAAAAATATCATTTTCCGGCACCTTACTGGTTAAAATCGGAAAATCAATTGAAGCACTTGAGGTAACATATGCTTTTGGAATAGATGGCCATTGATCTCTATGGTTAGCAGCTAAACGCCATAAACCATTAAACTTTCCGGTAAAGGCAGGGTTTAAAGTTAGTGGGGAAGCAAAGAATTGCGAAAAATGTGGATCTTGTGCATTAGCACTAAAAGCCAAAAGCAGGGCACTTACAATAACAATTAATTTTCTCATTTTACTATACAGTTCAGAAGTTTAAAGATAAGGATTTGCAGCAAAAAGCTGCGTAGAATTAATTCATTTGTTCCGGCTTTAACAGGCCTTTTTGTGTAAGGGGCTGAAAATCTTTAGTAAGGTTGGGCAAATTATAGTACGGAACACCACTTAAAATACAAAAACTGCACCAAAAAGAGAATTAGCCCTGCATTTTTACCCCAAAAGCCAGGTCGCCGGCATCGCCAAGTCCGGGTACAATATATCCTTTGGCAGTAATCTCGTCGTCAATATCGCCGCACCAGATAGTAGCTTTAGGTTGGGCCCTCAGCACATACTCTATACCAACCGTGCAGGCAATGGCACAAACAATATGCAATTCTTTAATATTCCCCTCTTCTTTTAAAAACTGGATAGATTTTACCAACGATGAGCCGGTTGCAATCATGGGGTCGCTAATGATCAGCACACGATCTTCAATATCGGGGCAACTCATATATTCAAGGCTAATTTCAAATGATCCGTCTGGTTGGTGTTTGCGGTAAGCGCTGATGAATGCGTTATCAGCCTTGTCGAAATAATTTAATAAACCGTTATGCATGGCCAGCCCGGCACGTAAAATTGTTGCCAGCACGGGTTGCTCTTTAAGTTGTTTGGCAGCAGCAGTGCCTAAAGGAGTAGTAATTTCTTTTTCCTCCCAGTCCATTTTTTTGCTTATTTCATAACCGATCACTTCGGCAATACGTTCCAGGTTTCTTCTAAACCTCATGCGGTCATTTTGCACATCCACATTGCGTAATTCACTTACCCAGTTGCTTACCAAAGAATGCTGTTCGCTTAAATTTATTACCATGGTACCAGTTGTTTTTGCGCAGTCGTCAATCAACTCAAAAGTAAGGTAGTAATATTTTTTAACAAAGCATTTCGGAAAAATGTATTTTTATTGTGCACAAAATAAAACCAATGAAACAATTACCGGTATTTGTATTTGCAGCTCTTTTGTTTACTGCCGCCTGTAACAGCAGCGATAAAAAAGGCGAAGGCAAAAAAGATAAATACGAAGAGACTAAAGAAACCCTTGCTGAAACAGAAAAGAAAAATCCTGTCCGTTTTTTATCCGTTTACGGGCATGATAAAAAAAATCTGGTTGGCCAGACTGTTGTAAAAGGCACCCTAACCAACAAAGCCACCATAAATGCTTACAAAGATGTACAGGTAGAATTGAGTTTTTACAGTAAGACCGGCGCTTTACTGGAAAAAGATGTAGAAACCATTTTTGAAACTATTGGCCCCGGTAAAAATGCGGACTTTAAAACCAAATACTTTGCGCCCAAGGGTACAGATAGTGTGGCATTAAAAGTGCTGGGGGCAAAGAGTGAGTAAACTTATTTGAAATCCATTAATTCAGGCAGGGGGATATTTAATGCATTTGCCAATATTTTTAAAGTTGACAGGGTTGGATTAATCAACCCTTTTTCTATTCTGTATATCTGGCTGATCTCCACATCAGCTTCATTCGCTAAGGCTTCAAGTGATAAATTATTTTGTTTACGTAAATGCCTCAGGTGATTCCCGAACGAGATTAAGAGCTTTTTATCCCTGATTTTATTCACGGATGCAAACTCCGAGTATATTAAAAATAATATTTAAGCATATATGCCTAAATATGAAAATAAATACATAACTTGTTTTTACTATTTATTTTTTAACTTAAATTTTTTAATTATGAAAAAAATTATCAAAGCATCAATTGTTATACTATTCTTTTTGGCCGCCAATATTGGATACGGAATGCCGATGACAGTTTCTAATAATGCTAATATTGATAAAAGCTTAGTCGAACAGTTAGCCCAAAATGCTAATTTCGAAAGCTACACGGTAGGTATAGTTAACTTGTTTAATAAAATTATTGATTCGAAATCTCAGGATTTATTTTCGAAATTTATTAAAAAGCAAGCTACAGAAACTGAAACAGATATTTTGCTAGAAAAACTGGGTTATAAAAACATTAATGAGTTCAATCAAATTTCGAAGGACATAATAAATAATGCGAAAATTGTTTTTAGCTATATCCCTAAAATTGCAAAAGCTACAGATGAAGAAAGAAAAAAAATAATTCAAGGTGCATTTGAAATAGTTTCAAAAAAGGAATCATTTAAAAAGGCTATTTATAGTCATACTTATTATACTTGTTGGGCATGGTGGACAGCATGTATTACTGGTTGCGCTATATCATATCCTGATGGTGGAAATGATTATTGGACTTGTTTTTTTGTATGTGATGCAATTTTTTCAGTATGTTATGTAACTGCTGAACAATAATGAGCATCTTTAATTGTCATTCTAATTTTTATATAAACTTATATAAAAATTAGAATGACAATTAATTAGAAAAAATAAATACTTATATATGAAATACTCCTTAATAACTTTTTCTTTTATTCTAGTGATGTCTATGTCTATTGGTGCATCTAAGCCAAAACCGACTGATATTTATGAAATAAGTAAAGAAAAAAAATACTTGCCTATTTGTCTGGATATCAATAATTACCAGACAAATGATTTTTATGTATTTTGTTCTATATATTTAAAAACTAAGGGCATAAAAATTATTTCCAGGCAAGATGCAAAGGATATATCTGAACAAGAGGTTAAAAGTGTAATAGGTCAATATTTTAACAATTCTGACGAAAATATGCTAGATTTTGAATCAATGAAAAGGAGAATGGCTTTCGATTTAAGTTATGTTGTAAACCAACTCAGTATAAAAATTAAATTTGACAGTGTTACTAATAAAATAGATTCTTTTGCAGTATCCAATTTTCCCTTGCCGGTTAATTTGGGTAACCCTTATATACGAAAATGGAAAAACTTTGATCTGTCAAAAATAGACACACTGCCTTTAGCCAATTTTGCAGTTGCTGTTTCAGATAGTATTCTAACTGCAAATATTTTACTAAAGGAAAAATAAGTGGCTTAAATGTCCAAAGACTACCATGATATAAAAAATTGCGCTAGCCTTTGAACTATTATACAAAACTGAAACTATCCCCATCAAACAAACCCATATCACTCAGCTTTAAATGCGGTATTACCAGTAATGCCATAAATGATAATGTCATAAATGGTGCAGATAATGAGCTGCCCAGTTCTTCCTTCACCATTTTATCAATAGCAGTATAAGCAGCGGCAACTTTATAGCCATCATCATTACTCATTAAACCGGCAACGGGTAAACCGAGTACCATTTCTTTTGTATTGCTTACAGCACTAATGCCGCCCTGCTCCTTAATAACCAGGTTTACTGCTTTACAAATACTTTCGTCATCTACACCAATAGCAACTATATTATGGCTGTCGTGTGCAACACTCGATGCAATAGCCCCTTGTTGTATACCGAAATTTTTAATAAAAGCTTTTGCAATGGGTGCATTGTTGTAACGGTTTACCACTACTATCTTTAAAATGTCGGTTGCAATATCACTTTCGTAAAAGCCTTCTTTTATAATTGGGGTACAAACAATTTTATTGGTAATTAACTGTCCATCCAAAGCTTCAATTGCGTAAACCTCGTCGCTAATATCTTCTCCATTTCCCTCCCCTTGGGGGAGGATAGGAGGGGCCGTAAACCTGAAATCCGCAATTATTTTACTGCTGCAATTAAACTGATTTACAATTCTTGATTTTTCACTTTTAATTTTTGACTTTCCTTTTTCTGCAACTAATGCTCCATTAATATAAGTTTGTACAACCTTAAAATTTTTCAAATCTTCCACCACAATAAAATCAGCAGCATCGCCTTCTCTCAACAATCCCACTTTCATATTGTAATGCAAAACAGGATTGATGCAGGCAGCCTGTAGTACTTTAAAAACATCAATGCCTTTAGCAACAGCTCTTGCACATAACTGGTTAATATGTCCATCTGCTAAACTGTCGGGGTGTTTATCATCACTGCAAAACATCATCATGGCATAATATTCATGCATCAAATCTATAAGTGCTTCAAAGTTTTTAGCAGCGCTTCCTTCACGTATCAAAATCTTCATACCGTATTGTAATTTATCCGATGCTTCGGCAGCGGTAAAACATTCATGGTCGGTGCTGATGCCTGCATCAATATATTTTTTTGCGGCAGCTCCCATCAATCCCGGTGCATGGCCATCAACCGGTTTATTATAGTTTTTTGCAGCAGCAATTTTTGCCAATACATCAGGGTCGTTATTCAATACCCCCGGAAAATTCATCATCTCACTTAAATAAAAAATGTCTTCGTTTTTAAGCAAGGCATCCACATCATCAACATTTAATACAGCACCTGCGGTTTCAAATACTGTGGCCGGTACGCAACTTGGTGCGCCAAAATGAAATTTAAAGGGAACAGTTTTTCCGTTGGCAATCATAAACTCCACACCTGCCATACCGCATACGTTTGCAATTTCATGTGGATCACTGATGGTGGCAACTGTGCCATGCACTACTGCCAGCTTTGCAAACTCAGCAGGTACCAGCATACTGCTTTCTATATGTACATGGCTGTCGATAAAACCCGGAAGAATATAGTTTGCGGTTTGTGGTTTATTGTTTGCAGAGGGTTGAATGGAGATTATTTTTTCATTTTCAACAGTTACTGTGCCGAAATAGATTTCTTTATTAAATATATCAACAATATTGCCTTGTATTTTAAATGATGCCATGGTTTGAATTGAATCTTTTTAAGATGAACGGTTTAAGTTAGCAGATAAATGGAAGCTGCAAACAAATATCCAACATAATTTTATTGTACCTTCAAAAAATTAATTTAAAAGTGTATGAAAAAACTACTACTGCTTATTGTAATAATATCAATTGCAATAACATCCTTCTCACAAAAAAAACAACCCGTTGCTGTTATTAATGAAGACAGCATTTTATTTAGTAAAGTGAAGTACCGCTCTATTGGCCCATACCGTGGCGGAAGAAGTGGTGCTGCTGTCGGCGATACAAAAAACAAAAATACTTTTTATTTTGGTGCCACCGGTGGTGGCGTATGGAAGACTATTGACGGCGGCAGCAACTGGAAAAACATCAGTGATAAATATTTTGGCGGTAGTATTGGTTGCGTTGCTGTTGCGCCAAGCGATAATACCGTTTTATATGTTGGAGAAGGCGAAAATACTTTACGGGGTAATGTTAGCGAAGGCTTTGGCATCTGGCGCAGCGATGATGGTGGCAGAAGCTGGAAAAATTTAGGTTTAAAAGATACCCGTCATATTATCCGTATTATAATTCACCCAAAAAATCCTGATGTGGTTTGGGTAGCAGCCATTGGCCATTTGTTTGGGCCCAATGAAGAGCGTGGCATTTTTAAAACTACAGATGGAGGTAAAACATGGAAAAAAGTATTGTATGTAAATAATCAAACCGGTTGCAGTGATTTGATAATGGAACCTGGCAATCCTGCTGTATTATATGCAGGTACCTGGCGCATACAACGTACACCATACAGTTTAGAAAGCGGTGGCGATGGCGGTGGATTATGGAAAAGTATAGATGGTGGCGAAACATGGAAAAATATTTCGGCAGGTAAAGGATTACCAAAAGGTTTATGGGGTATTGTGGGTGTAACGGTTGCTCCGTCTAACACAGATAAAATTTATACACTGGTTGAAAACAAAGACGGTGGTTTATTTGTAAGTGCCGATGGTGGCGAAAGCTGGACCTTACAAAGCAGCGATAATAATATCCGCCAGCGGGCATGGTATTACACCAAACTTTTTGTTGACCCCAAGTATGAAAACAATGTGTATGTGCTGAATGTAAATTTTTTGAAAAGTACGGATGGTGGCAAAACATTTAAAAATATAAATACACCACATGGCGATCATCATGATTTATGGATTGACCCTGAAGACGGCAACCGCATGATAGTTGCTGATGATGGTGGCGGCCAAATAAGTTTTGATGGCGGGGCTAATTTCAGCACTTATGAAAACCAGCCTACTGCACAATTTTACAGGGTAAGTACCGATAATCATTTTCCTTACCGCATATTGGGCGCTCAGCAGGATAATAGCACCGTTCGTATTTTATCGAGAAGTGCCGACGGACAAATTACTCAAAACGACTGGCAGGAAACGGCTGGTTCAGAAAGTGGGTATGTTGTTGCAGATCCGTTAAATCCAGATGTGGTGTATGGCGGTAATTACAGCGGCTACTTATCACGTTTAGATCATAAAACCGGGGAGAACCGTGCTGTAAGTGTATGGCCCGATGATCCGTTGGGAGCTGGTGCTGATGTAAGTAAATATCGTTTTCAATGGAACTTCCCTATTTTCTTTTCGCCGCACAATCCAAAAAAATTATATGCAGGCGGCAATCATTTATTTGTAACCGAAAATGAAGGTGCAAGCTGGAAAGCATTGGGTGGAGATTTAACCACCAATGATAAAACAAAGCAGCGCAGCAGCGGCGGCCCCATTACAAAAGATAATACCGGCGTAGAAGTATATTGTACGGTGTTTACAGCAACAGAATCTGCTTTAGAAAAAGATTTATTGTGGACAGGCAGTGATGACGGACTGATACATGTAAGTAAAGACGGTGGTAGCAGTTGGGAAAATGTAACGCCAAAAGAAGCCGGACAATGGATGATGTGGAATTGTGTGGAGACGGATCCGTTTGTAAAAGGCAAAGCATATTTTGCCGGTACAAAATATAAAAGCGACGATTTTACACCTTATCTTTTTAAGACAGAAGATTATGGAAAAACATGGGTGAAGATTACCAATGGTATTGCAGCAAATCATTTTACAAGATGTTTACGTGCTGATAAAAAAGTAAAAGGCCTGTTGTATGCCGGAACAGAATATGGTATGTACATAAGTTATGATGATGGTGCCAGCTGGAAATCTTTTCAGTTGAATTTGCCGATGGTGCCAATAACAGATTTAACTATAAAAGAAAATGATCTGATTGTTGCCACCCAAGGCCGTAGTTTTTGGGTACTGGATGATTTAACTGTGGTGCAACAAAAAGCTGCCAACATAATCAATAAAAACCTGCATGTATTTCCGGTGAATGATGCGTACCGTTACGACGGCTATCAGAATTTAAATGCAAAAAATGCAGGCATGAACCCGTTAAACGGATCGGTGATAAATTATTATGTGAAAAATATTACTGACTCTTCTAAAGCAAGTATTGAAATACTGGATAAGAATAAAAAGCAAATAAAAATATTTGCTACTGACGCTAAAGAAAAAGAGAACCTGCCTGCCGGACAGGTAGGTAAGATAGAAGTAAGTAAAGGAATGAATCAGTTTGCATGGGATATGAATTACACGCCGGCGGATAGAATTGAAGGGCAGATTTTATGGCATGGAGTAGTGGGCGGGCCTAAAGCTGCTCCGGGTACATACTTCTATAAAATAAAAGCAGATAAAGATTCTGCCGAAGGCAGCTTTGTAATAAAAGCTAATCCTGTTTACAAATTGTCGCAGCAGGATTACGAAGACCAATTTAATTTTTTAATTACGATAAGAGATAAGTTTAATGAAATGCAGAAAGCGCAGAAAAATATCCGTGATGTACGTAAGCAGATAAATGATTTTACTGATAAACAGGGAAAAGGCCTGGATAAAGAAATAAAACAGCAGGCCGATACCATCAATAAACAAATGACGGCAATTGAAGAAGCACTGCATCAAACAAAAGCCAAAAGCGGGCAGGATGTATTGAACTTCCCCATAAGGCTGGATGATAAAATTTCGGGACTGTATGATTTTGCAGTAAGCGGAAATGCAGCGCCTGCAAAACAGGTAAAAGATGCCTACACAGAATTATCGGCGCAGGCAGATGAGCAATTGAATAAACTTAAAAAAATTCTTGATGAAGATTTGGTTAAACTAAACCAACTGATCAGGGAAAAATCTTTACCACTGATTGGGTTGAAAAAAGATTAAATAAAAAGTCCCGCTGTTAACAGCGGGACTTTTTTATTCTTCTAAAAGGTCAGGCCTTTTTTCTTTTGTACGTTGTACCGATTGTTCGTGCCGCCATTCATCAATCAGCTTATGATTGCCGCTCATTAATACATCTGGTACTTTCCAGCCACGAAATTCTTCAGGCCTGGTGTACACCGGTGGCGCCAGTAAATTATCCTGGAAAGAATCTGTTAATGCACTGGTTTCATCATTCAACACACCGGGTATCAATCTGCCAATGGCATCAGTTAATACTGCAGCTGCCAGTTCGCCGCCACTCAATACATAATCACCAATAGAAATTTCACTCGTTATAAAATGATCTCTAAAGCGTTGGTCTATCCCTTTGTAATGGCCGCATATCATTAATAAATTATTTTTTAACGATAAACTGTTTGCCATTTTTTGATTGAGTGTTTTACCATCAGGGGTTAAAAAAATAACTTCATCATATGAAGTTTCTTTTTGCAAACTTTCAATTGCATTTACAAGCGGCTCAATCATCATTACCATGCCGGCACCGCCACCAAAAGCATAATCATCTACCTGTGCCCTTGCATAAGTGGTATAATCTCTTAAATTAATTACGTTCACTTCAAGCAGGCCTTTGTCTTTTGCTCTCTTTAAAATAGAGTGGGCAAAAGGGCCCTGCAATAAATCCGGCACAACAGATATAATGTCAATTTTCATACTGCAAACTTAATTAACAAATTCTTGTAAAGCTGTATCAGGAAAAAAATCAGTTTTTTTATAGCTTGTGCCTCTTTACTATAAATCATTACTGTGCTTCCAAAACTGCTTTCTCTTACTTTATTGTTTTCAGTATTTACAGTAGCAAAATCAGGCGCACAGGAGTATCTGCTTACAGGAAAAATTACCAACACAAAATTAGAACCCGTTCCGTATGCTTCCATAAGGGTAAAAGAATTGCAAACAGGCACCACAGCTGATAAAGATGGGAATTTTCAATTACAACTGGAACCGGGTAAATACGACCTGGTAATTTCTATGCTGGGTTTTAAAACGCAGGTAATTACGCTGGCCATTAAAAACCATTACCAGCAAAATATTATACTGGAGCAGGATGATGGTAAACTAATGGGAGCTGTGGAAGTGCTGGGAATAAAAAAAGACAAAGCTGAAGAATATGTACGAAATGTAATTCGCAATAAAGAAAGTATACTGGATGCTTCGCACAGTTACAGTTGCAAAGTGTACATAAAAGCAACCGATGAAAACGATTTTGTTAAAAAGAAGAAAGCAAAAGATACCGCTGTTGCAAAAGATCCTGTTGCCAACATGAATATGGCAGAAGTTTTTTTAAAAGTGGATTACACTTATCCCGGAAAAATTAAAGAGGAAAGAACCGGTGTTAAAGTAAGAGGCAGCCGGGACGGACTATTTTATTTAACCACCACCGATGGCGATTTTAATTTTTACAAAAACCTGGTAGAGTTGCCGGCGTTGGCAAAAATTCCTATGCTGTCGCCGGTAAGTTATAGTGGGTTGGTTGCGTATAAATACAAAACCATTAATACCCGTAAAGAAAAAGGCCGCAACATTTACACTATTAAAGTAACGCCTACCAAACTGGGTAATGCATTAATAAGTGGCGAAATGGAAATTATGGACAGCGCATGGGTTATTTTAAAAACACATTTTGAAATGCCGAAGTATCACTTAGTGGAGTATGATTATTTTGCTGTGGATCAAAAATATGAATGGGTAAATAATAAAGCATGGATGCCCGTGCGGCAGCAGTTTATCTATTTAACCAAGGCAGGCAAAAGCAAACAAAGCGGCAACACCATTGCTTTATTTAATAATTACAATGTTGATACCAGTTTTGCAAAAAAACATTTTACAACAGAAATAAGCAGCACATCGCAACAGGCGTATGAACGTGACAGCAGCTTTTGGAATACGGTGCGTAAAGAACCGCTCTCAGAAAAAGAAATTCGTTTTATTCAATACAGGGACAGTGTGGTAAGGGCACACACTACAACAGCTTACCAGGATTCTGTTGACAGGTACAATAACAAAATAACACTGAAAAAATTATTTATAGCCGGCGTTACCAATAATAACTGGCGTAAAGAACGTTTTATGTCCTTTGCCACTATTCCGGATTTTTACCAACCACTACAGTTTGGTGGTGCCCGTATTGCTAATGATTTCTTTTTGAGCAAGCGCTACAAAAATAAAAAGCATATTACGCTTAATACGGATTTAAGCTATGGCCTGCGTAATAAAGATTTTCAGGGCACGGTGAGCTTTTCAAAACTATACAACCCTTTCAGCAGAGGTTCGTATTATATATCAGTTGGCCGCAGCTTTGGGCAAATTTTTGAAGGCGATGCATGGATCAACCAAATAAAGCGAAGCAATGCATATTTAAAAGATGGGGTGGAACTAAGCCATTCGGTTGAATTAATTAATGGACTGGTTTTAAGAAACCGATTAGAACTAACCGGACGAAAAAGTGTGGCAGATTATAAAACCAACGATAAAATAGATTCCTTATTTGGCAATGCATTAACCAATAACCAGGCAGTGTATTTTCCTGCATACAATGCATTTTATAATACGGTTGGATTGGATTTTACGCCAAGGCAAAAATATATCCGTGAGCCTAAAGAAAAAATTATACTGGGCAGCAACTGGCCCACATTTTCTGTAACCTGGCGCAAAGGGGTAAAAGGTTTTTTAAACAGCGATATTGATTTTGATTACCTGGAGTATGGCATCAGCCAGAAACTAAAAATGGGTTTGGCAGGCGAAGCCAATTATACTTTTATCAGCGGTAGTTTTTTAACTAAAAAAGATTTACGCCTGGTTGATTATAAATTCCTGCGGCAGGGTGATCCATTCCTTTTTTCTAATCCCACTAAAAGTTTCCAGGCACTGGATTCTTCCTTTCCTGTTTTTAAACGTTTTTACGAAGGGCATTACCTGCACCAGTTTCATGGTGCTATTCTCAACAAAATTCCTTTCCTTAAAAAATTGAATTTGCTGGAAGTGGCGGGTGGAGGAGTGTTATATGTGCCCGAGCGGAATTTAAAATATGCAGAAGCGTTTTTCGGTATTGAAAAAGTTATCCGCTTTTGGCGGGAACGGTATAAAGTTGGCACTTATGTAGTAGGTAGTGTGGCCAACCAGTTTAAAAACCCTGTTCAGTTTAAAATAAGTATTGAACGGTTTAACCGCAGAAAAAACAGTTGGTATTGATTAACTTCAGCATCATTCAGTCATAAACTCATCCAGGTCTCTTTTATCTTTTTTAGTAGGCCTGCCCTGTTTACTCATACGTTTTCCGGTATGAAAAACTGCTGCCTGAAATTTAATGCGGTCCAGTTCTTCGGCAGGTGTAATATCGGTATAATGTTTTATGGCTTCGCTGTATTGCACCCGGTGATCTAAAAGCGCTGTTACTTTTATTACCCAACGTTTAGCTTCGGTCTTTACTTCATATTCATCATTCACAGTCACTGTTCTGGATGCTTTTATATTGTCACCGTTGCATTTAACCTTTCCTTTATCGCAGGCATCTGCCGCCTGGCTACGGGTTTTAAACAGCCGGATGGCCCATAGGTATTTATCCACCCGTATTTTTTCTTTCTCCATAACATAAAATTAAACCCTTTTATGTCAACGGTGCTTATCACTGCATGTAATTGTGTAATTTAGTTTCTTAAAACATATAGTATGAATTTGAGAATACTTAAGATAGTTGTACTTTTTATTTTTATTGTACAAATAAGTTTTGCACAACGGGGAATTAAATGGACCAGCGATGGTAATGCTTATACCCAGGTTACACAAGGCAATATTGTAAAGACCGATCCTAAAACCGGTGCTTCAACCACCCTGATTAAAAAAGAACAATTAACACCACCGGGTGGTAAAGCTTTGGTACCACAATCTTATACGTTCAGCAACGATAACAGCAGTCTACTCATTTTTACAAACACTGCAAAAGTATGGCGCTACAGAACCAAAGGCGATTATTGGGTATTGGATATGGATAATAATAAACTTACACAAATAGGAAAAAGCCGCCCAACACAAACATTAATGTTCGCCAAGTTTTCGCCTGATGGCGCAAAAGTGGCTTATGTAAGTGAACACAATTTATACCTGGAAGATATAGCCTCGGGCATGGTAAAAAAATTAACTACAGATGGCACAAGAAAATTAATTAACGGCACTTTCGACTGGGTGTATGAAGAAGAATTTGGTTGCCGTGATGGATTCCGCTGGAGTCCCGATGGTAGTAAAATCGCTTTCTGGCAGGTAGATGCCAACAAGATCAGGGATTATTATATGTTGAATACCACAGACAGTAATTATTCGAAAGTTATTCCCGTAGAGTACCCAAAAGTTGGGGAAGCGCCGTCACCTGTAAAGATCGGCGTAATAGATGTATCATCTGGTGCAACCCGGTGGATGGCCATTGAAGGAGATCCGCAGCAACATTACCTGCCACGTATGGAATGGAGCGGCAGCAACGAATTAATTGTGCAGCAACTGGACCGTAAGCAACAGGAAAGTAAATTAATGTATTGCAATACCACCGACGGAAGTGCTCATACTTTTTGGGCCGAAAATGATGAGGCCTGGGTTGACCTTAATGCCAGCGACCCAAGTGGGTGGAACTGGGTAAATAATAAACAGGATTTTATATGGGTAAGTGAAAAAGACGGCTGGCGTCATATTTATAAAATAAGCCGGGATGGTAAAACAGAAACATTATTAACAAAAGGCAATTTCGATATTGATGAAATAAAATGTATTGACGAAGTACATAATTATATTTATTTCACGGCATCGCCTGCCAATGCCACACAATTGTATTTATACCGGTTACGTATAGAAAATAAAACAAGCCTGCTGGATAAAGTAAAAAGCATTGCACAAAAACCTAAGGAAGAAATGGAACTGGTAAGTGCCGAAAATTTAAAAGGTACACATCATTACAATATTTCTCCGCATGGAAAATTTGCAACACATTCATTCAGCAATTACAATACACCTACTGTAGACGAGTGGATATTGTTACCGGATAATAAACCTCTTGGCACAACAGGTTCAATTGCCAGTAAAATTAAAACCGATAACGAAAACGATGTGGAGTATTTACAGATAACTACCGAGGATAATGTTACACTTGATGCATGGATAAATAAACCTGCCAATTTTAATCCTGCAAAAAAATACCCGGTAGTAATGTATGTGTATGGCGAGCCCGCCAGTTCTACCGTGCAGGACAGCTATGGTGCACACACAAATTTTTTGTATGATGGTGATATGAGGGCAGACGGATATATACAGGTTTCGATAGATAACCGTGGTACACCAATGCTTAAAAGTGCCAAGTGGCGTAAATCTATTTACAGAAAAATTGGCAGTATAAATATCCGTGACCTGGCAATGGGTATGAAAAAATTATTAGCCGATAGATCATACTTTGATAAAGACCGTGTTGCAGTTTGGGGCTGGAGCGGCGGTGGTACATCTACACTAAATCTGATGTTTCAATACCCGGATATTTTTAAAACGGGTATTTCAATTGCTTCGGTAACCAACCAGTTAAATTACGATAATATTTACCAGGAGCGGTACATGGGTTTACCACAGGAAAACAGGGAAGATTTTGTAAAAGGCTCACCAATTTATTTTGCAAAAAACTTAGTGGGTAATTTATTGTATATACATGGCACCGGCGATGATAATGTACATTACAGTAATGCAGAACAATTGCTGAATGAATTGATAAAATACAATAAGCAGTTTCAGTTTATGCCTTACCCCAACCGTACGCATGGTATATCAGAAGGAGAAGGAACAGGCAAACATTTAATTACACTGTACAGTACTTATTTAAGGCAACACTGTTTGCCGGGGGCAAAATAAAATATATTCAATCAACTTTTATTAAAGCGGCTTAAAGCCGCTTTTTTTGGTTGGCCTATTAAACCATTATGAAATTGTCCGGTCATAGGCTTACAAAATAAATTATATGAAAACGTATCTCTCAAAAATTATAATGATGTTGGTAATCGCAATATCATTTGCTGCAGTTGCAGATGCACAAATTGTTGTAAAAATACGCCCCGGGGCACCAGCTTACAGGGCAAGGCCACTAAGCCCCTCAGCAAAACATGTTTGGGTGGGTGGTAATTATGTTTGGCGTGGCGGGCAATATGTTTATACCGATGGTTATTGGGCTACACCACCACGTTTAGGTAACCGCTGGGTTGAAGGCCACTGGAAACACAGAAGAGGCGGATGGGTTTGGATACCCGGCCGTTGGCGGTAGTTCATTTACTGTAAAACTTTGTACGGTCATAGATAGTAAGTTTGAGGGCCCGGGTAAATTCCCGGGCTTTTTTGTGCAGGTATTTGTTTTTTAACAAGTAGATTGTATTTTACAAGTACTTAATAACTCCGCTATGCAAAACATTGTACTGGAAAATTTAATTTTAATTGATATTGAAACCGTACCGCAACATCCCGATTTTGATTTGCTGAACGATGAATGGAAACAATTGTGGCAGGAAAAAACACAACGCTCTTTACCTGACTTTACTTCGCCGGCCGAATTTTATCCGCAGCGGGCAGGTGTAATGGCAGAGTTTGCAAAAATTATCTGCATCAGCATGGGTTATTTTACCAAACAGGGTAATGCGTTACAACTGCGTTTAAAATCTTTTTATGGCGATGATGAAAAAGTATTACTCAAGAGTTTTGTTACTGTACTTAACCAGGTAGAAACAAAAAATAACAAATGGAGTTTTGCCGGGCATAATATTAAAGAGTTTGATATTCCTTTTATATGCCGCAGGCTGCTGGTAAATAGCTTGCCCATTCCGCCTTACCTCGATTTTCAGAATATGAAACCATGGGATACCAATATGGTTGATACTTTTCAATACTGGCGCTTTGGCGATTATAAAAATTATACCTCATTAAAGTTACTGGCAGCTGCAATGGGCGTGCCTTCGCCAAAAGATGATATTGACGGCAGCATGGTGGCCGATGTGTACTGGAAAGAAAAAAACCTGGATCGTATTGTTACCTATTGCCAGAAAGATGTGGTTACAACAGGCAATATAATTTTACGGTTTAAAAATATGGAACTGTTAAAAGAAGAACAGGTGGTAATTGTGAAATAAAAAACATGCTGTCATCCCGATACTTCGTTACTCAGTACAGGCTGCGGAGGGAGCTGTTGAGCATTGGTAAAAAGCCGGGCAGATTTCTCCTTCGTCGAAATGACAATCTTATAGACTACCGCACCAGAATAAAATACCCCTTCACCATTTTTTCTGGCTTGCCTGCAAAGCGGTAACTGCACTGATAAATATAACCACCCATGGGCTGTTGTTTTCCTTTGTAGCTGCCATCCCATCCAATATTTTGATTACTGCTTTCAAAAATGGTTTGGCCATAGCGATTAAATATTTGTAGGCGGTAAAATGGTAAGGGCTGACTGATAGTTGGTTTAAAAATATCGTTAAGGCCATTTTTTTGCGGCGTAAAAGCATTGGGTATAAAAACTGTTTGCGGACAGATTTTTATTACAACCGTAGTAGTTTTTAAAATGCCGCAAGCAGGTAAACGCTCCGCAGTAATGGTGTACAAAGTTGTTTGCGGCGGGTAAAATAATAAAGTTTTATTGTTAAGATACGAGTTGGTTGTTGGCTGCCAGGTAATATTATTTACATCGTTGGGTAAAGTAATAAACGCAGTATCGTAAAGGCAAATGGTTTGTGTTTGTGGAATGGTTAAAGATGTATCGGAAAGTATTACCCTTATACTATCTGTTTTGGTAATGCCGCAACTATCTAAAGCAGTAATGGTATAAACACCAATTGCATTAATTGTAAACTGCTGCCCTGCAGTATTACCCTGCCAAATATAATTACTGTATCCATTATTGGCGGCAAGCACTAATGTTTTGCCGGGGCAAAGTAAACTGTCTGTTCGTTTTATTAATGGCAGCATTTTAGGTACAACAGCTTTTACTAAAAAACTGTCTTTAACCACACAATCGGTTAATGCGGCACGTATATAACCGTTAAATGCTTTTTTAAAGTTGATGGTAATGGCACTATCGCCTTCAAGGTTTACAATATTGGCAACTGCTGTGTCAATAAACCAGTCCGTATTTTTAAGGCAGGTATTGTTGCGGCGTATAGTGTAGCGTACCGGAACACCCACACATACTGTGGTAGGGCCACTAATTTTTACGGTATCGCAGTAGCTTACAATTTTGCAAACCACCTCTTTAGTAACCGTAACATTTTGCTCTGTGTAAGGCACATTATTGGAACTAACTACATTATCTAATACATTAGCCCATGTAAAAGGTTCCTTGTTAAGTGTAAATGGGTAGCGGGTAAGTATGCTGGTATCTTTTCCAAAGCAGCCTAAAGTGCTGTTGGGTGCAAGATTACTTATACGGGCATATTCATTTACATATTTACCGCTTTGTAAATACTGGTAAACGAAATGGAGATTTTGCTTATCATCAAGAGTGAGTGAGTTTCTGTATAATGTGCCAAGGGTTGTTGAAATATTTAACTTTCTGCTGCGTAGTACTTCATCATTGCTTCCAAATGTAATAAAGTATTTTTCATTAAGGTTCCAGAGATTTGGAGATAAAATAGCTTTTTGTTTTCTGTTGTTGATGTCAAAATATAATTCTTGCGTATAAAGTGGTATATTATTTTTATAATAATAATTATGTACGGGGTTTAAACCGACATCGAGTAAAGAATTGAAAAAAATATTTGAACTACTTGGCATTCCCATATAGTATGTCCCAATTAAGCCTGTAATTGAAAAACTGTTGTCTGCATTTATTTTAATTTGCTGGGGAATAATATGTTTTACCAGAGTGTCTGAAGCAGCTCTGTACCCAAAAGATTCACTGATACTGCCATCTGCATCATTTAAGGCCGTAATAATTATAATGCCAGATGTGGTGTTAGTAAAACCACTTTTGCTAAAAAAATAAAATTTATTATTTGCAAATGTTGGTGTTTGTGAACCAGAAGGACCTGCATAATAATTGTTAAATGATTTACTCCAGATTATATTTCCATCTAAATCTAACTTAACAATGATGTCATAGTCAGTATTAGCACCGTCAACATAGTGTGCCACTGCATAAATAGCATTTTCAGTGATTACAAGGTTTTTGGTATAAAAGTTCCCCGATATGTAGTAGCGATGATTGTTGCTTAACCAATAACGCTTTGTCCAAAGCATTATCCCGTTAGTATCCAACCTGCATATTAATAACTCTGGATTAGAACTTAATGAACCGCCTCGGTTACCAGTACATACAATTGTACCATTAGGTGCAAAATAACTGTTCCAGCTATAACCATCCATTAGAATTTTTTTAGCCCAATAAATGCTGTCTCCCCAGTTTGTTTTCATAAGGGCAAGTCCCCCCATGGTTGCACCAGTAAAATAATTTTTGCCAGAAGTGTCGGGATTATTATACAAAAATGCGCCGTTATTATCGAATAGATATCTTATTCTGTAACTGCTGTCTGCACAAAAGTTTTGTTGGCTGCATGCAGATACAGTTACAAATAATAAAATTGGAATAAAGCATATTTTTGAAATCATATAAAAATAAAAGCAGGGCATTAGAGCCCTGCTTTTTAATAGTTAAAAATACAAAGCCTTTGTAACCCAAAGTCCTGGGGTAGGCCATATAGAACCAATAGGTGTAATTTCATTACAACTTCCTGTTTTTACGTTCCTATATCTAACAAGCCATGCACCAGATCCTGATGTTATATTGGCTAATGTCACTCCATCATTGGGTAAAAAAGTAGCAGACGGAGTGCTGCCACCTAAAGGGATGCCCCAATTAATTGAACTAGGGTTACCAAATATATCTATCTGATCCTCCCATTTAAGACTACCGGATGCAGCAACAACCTGCCTGTACTCTAACTGGTGGTAATCCGTATAAGTAAAACCTGAAGGATGGGTACAAATAGCTGTTGTATTGCCAAGAACCGTAGTAATACCCGAGTAGGCATAAACCATATCAACCCTGTTACAAGGTAAGTAAGCATTTTGTGAAAAAGCAGGAGCACTTACATACCCGGATGCAACTACATTCCCAACTAGGGCACAGTCGTTTTCTAAACTTACGGAAGCTTCAATGGTGTTGCCAGATGCAAAATTACCATCACTTACCTGTGTAAACTTATAAGTTACTTCCCATAAATTATTCCATGTAGGGCAACTTGGGTCGGCACCAATCATTGTTGTAGTTACCTCGCTGTTGTTAGCTGTTAATGTATTTATTGGTGTACCAGAAGAATTTTTGAATACTACATTACCATAATGCAGAGGTGGTACATTTCCAATTGTATATCCAAAATTAAATGGTACACTTACCGTCCATTTAACAGATACAATACTTTTAGCCAGATCGGGAATACTGCTGCTTTCACACATATATAACCGCTGTACATAATCTAAAGTATAAATAATTCTCAAGTCGGCAGGGTTACTTGTAGTATTACAATTAGCCTTACAAACACTTGGCCCGTTAATTCCGGTACGGCTTGTTAGGTTGCCGTATAAGCTTACCATATTTCCGCTGGCATCTCTGTAAAAATATTCGTCGGCAGCTTTGTTTACTGGTATAATTATACCAGCACTTACATTACCGTATTCTTTTTGTATTGCTTTAAGTACTGCTTCTTTTGCAGCAACCTCTTTTGTATTTGCAGCATTTTTATCAACCTTTTTACAGCTTTTTAAAACCACCGCAAATAAAGCTATTGTTATTAAGGTTATTACAACCTTTGGGAGCGTTATTGTTTTCATTGTATCTGTATTTAAACTGTTATTTAATGAAAGACCGAAATTTTCCTCATGCTTTGCTGGAAAGGTTTCGGCGGTAATAACAGAAAATAAAAACACTATGGTGGTTGAAAATGCTGTTGCTGAAAACATTGGAGGTGCGGCGTAGCGCAACTCTTATGGCAAATTAAAACAATATGGGGGGGGGTAATTTGCTTCATAATAACGAATGATTACACTAATATACTTCAATAAATATCAACGCTAAAGCATTTTTCGTAATATATTTATCCACCGTAGTTATACTACTTGCTTTGTCATTCCGACGAAGGAGGAATCTGTTCATCAGTGGTAAAAAGCCCGGCAGATTTCTCCTTCGTCGAAATGACAAATAAAAACTCCTGTTGCAAATGCAGCAGGAGTTTTATTTAAACATCAGTAAGTTTTATTATTGTACCAGTACTCTTATTGTAGTTACATCATCTGCAGCTATCACTTTTACAAAATACAAACCTTTACCAAAGCCGGTTGTATTTATTTGTACATGCGATTGTGCAGAGCTGGCAGTATAAACAATTTTTCCTGCGGCATTCAGTAATTGTATTGTTGCCGGCTGGTTATTTGTTTTTGCTAAATAGATATTCACCACATCTTTAGCAGGGTTGGGCGCTACTTCAACCGCATATTTTGTACTGAACAAAGCAGTTCTTGTAACCGAGTAATCGTATTTGGCATCTTTATCAACCAGTTTTAAACGGTAGTAATTAATGCCTTTCATTGGCGCATTATCGTAAATGCTGTAATCCATACGTATGCTGCTGTTGCCTGCTGCGTTAACTGTTGCAATATTGTTCCAGTTTCTTCCGTCAGCCGATCTTTCAACAACAAAATAGCTGCTGTTGATTTCCTGTTCGGTACTCCAGCTTATTTTAACAGCATTGTCTGTTTTTTGCACAAGGAACGAACTCAACTTAACAGGTAGTAAACCAAAATTATCATTCCGGGTGTACCAAATTGGCGAGGTAACAATTCTGCTGCTGCCATTGGTAATATCGATATAATAATAACCGGTGGCATTATTGGCCAGGTTATTATCAGTAAAGGTTAATGAACTACCAATAGCAGAATCTATTTTTACCGGCAATATACCACTGCCCGGTACACCATACATTACTCTTATTACTGCTGCTGCAGTACTTGTTGTAACATCTGTAAGTGAAACAGCAATATTGGGTGCAAACCTGTCGGTAAATATGTTACCCATTATTCTTGTATTGATACTGAAGTCAACTTTAGTATCACAATCCTGCGTAGCATAAAAATTCATATTCCGCATTGCAGTCATCATTGCTGCTTTTGTTAAGGTTGGCCCCGGCGCAATTACGGCTGTTCTTGAACGGGTGGTTTTACCAAAAGTGGTTTTATGATTATCATGGTCAACTGTTGGGCCAAGATGATAACCTTTTGCCAGTAGTGCCTGGTAATACCATAAATATCCCATTGAACTGGCAGGATTGGAATAGGTTGTGTTTGATGAAGTTGACGGGCCGCTTTCTACTGCAGTTGCTACAATGGCATTATCGGCAGCAACGTCATAAGCAATTGCATCCAGGTTATTAAAATCTCCTAAACCCGGATGGGCTAAAGTAACAAATGTATTGGTTGCTATATTATCATTAGTAGTTTTAAATACGCCTGTAGCACCAGTGTAAGCACCCTTAGGCACATACACATCATAATTGTTACTGCTGCCCCATGCGCCGGCTCCGCTTTGCCATCCCCATAAATCGTCCATGCCGTTTCCATAAATCAGTACATGGCCACCTGTGCCAATTGTACCCCATTCCATTCCGTAAAGGGCTAAAAAGTTAGGGTGGGCATTTGAAAACGTAGTAGCCTGGCTAACGCCTAAATGGTAGTTAGATAAAAGAGTCTCTGCATCAAAGTGATTGTGCTCAGATATTCCTAAAAAGTCCATGCACTCTGCCGTCATTGCATAATCATAATCTAATGCCGGGGTATGGCCGGGGTTATCGGTATTACCATCAGAGTAGTCGGAGTGAGAATGCAGCGTACCAAAATAAACATTATTTACGGCAGTATTACTTGTTGTGGTGTTTCCTGTTAAAGGATTTGCACTAACATATTTTGTACCACCCGAACAGGTTTTATTGGCTGCAAAAACAAAGAAATAATAAAGGGTATTAGGTGTAAGGCCGGTTGCTAAAAAGCTGGTGGTTCCACTATTTGCAATAACAGTACCTCCTCCAAAAGCATCTCCCACATTATAATCTGTATTATCAGCAGGCGATGCTGATAAAGTAGAACTGGTGCTTATCACCACTAAATAATCATCTGCATCAACCACACCTGTAAATGTACCGGCTACAGAAGTGTTGGCTGGTGTTAAGGTAAGTACAGTTGGTTGTGCCGAAGGTGTGGTACATAATGGTAATGGCTGTGTTGCCTGTACACCTGGTAATGGAGCCGTAATATTATACACAGGCCCGTTTACACATGCCTGCGAATTTAAAGCAAACACATAAAAATTGTAGGTTGTGTTTGGCAGTAACCCAGTTGCAGTAAATGAAGTTGCTGCACTTCTTTGCACAACAACCGCATTGCCTAAAATATCACCGGCATTATATACAACCGCATCTACAGGGTTATTGGTTAATGGCGGTGTGGTGGTTCTTAAAACAAGATATTCATTTGCTGTTGTAGAAGTAAATGAACCCTGGATTGTATTAACTGTTGTAGTACCTGCAACGTAGTTTGATGGTTGGCCTGCAGGGGCAACACATGGTGGTAAACCTGCAATGGTAGCGGTGTTACCATCTAAAGAGGTGCCAAAATACAATGGCCCGCCGGTACAAATACTGTTTACCGGATAAACAAAAAAGTAATAGGTTGTAAGCGGCGTTAAGCCGGTGGCTGTAAATGTTGTTGAGCTGCCGTTAGCTATAACAGTACCATCACCAAGATTGTCTCCAATATTATAAATAGTACCGTTTACAGGGCTGCTGGTAAGAGAGCTGTTTGCACTTATTACCACCATATAACCATCTGTTGCAGGACTTGCAGCAGTGAAATTTCCGGCAATCGACACATCTGTTATTGTACCAAAAATTAAGGCTGTTGCAGGGGCAGTTGGAGTTACACATGGTGTTGTTGCAACTGCAGTGATCTTTAAATTATCAATCGATATTTTTGGCCTTGAACCGGTTCCTGTACCACCGCTTCCATTATGATAATAAAATCTCAATATTGCATTGGCGTTGTTATTAAATGATGCCGGTAAAACGATATTTGTTTTTGAACCCGAGATGGGAACATTATTAGTAAAGTTTAAAACATTGGCAAAAGTCAATTCAGTATAGGTTACACCATCAGTTGTGGCGTAAACCCTTAAAGATCCATTCCTGTCGCCGGTAGCATTATTTAAAGTGGCATAATCAAAACTTAAAGTGCCTGCATTTACACCCGTAAAATCTAAATAAAAATCTAGTGCGGTAGCAGTGGTGTTATCAGGCGAACCGGTAGATAATAATACTATTGATTCTATTGGGGGTAACTGACCACTTCCTCTTTGAACACCGCCAGAAGTAATATTTGTGCCGGGTGTAAAGGCTGTTTGAAATTGATTAGTTGCCGCGGTAAAAATAATCGGATTTGGAATGCCACTTGCAGGTGCAGTTGCAGTACTTGATAAACCATCCCAGTGATTAGCACCTGCTCCTGTAATAAAGAAATCGCTCCAGTTGGCAATATCGCTAAAGGTTTCGGTAAAAGTTAAATTAGATTGTGCAATCATTGGAACTGCTAATGGTAAGCAGTTAAACGCCTGCTGTAAACCATAAGTGAAAGTTGCACCACCATCAACAGTTGCATAGGCTTTATAGTAATAACGGGTATTTGGAATAAGGCCTGTTAGTGAAACAGAATAATTTATACCACTTAAATTAGTTGCATTTACTTTAGTACCGGTACCATCGGCGAAACCGGATGTTGTACTGTATTCGATACCATAAGCAGTAATAGCAGCACAACCGGCAACATTAATTATACCCGCCGCCGTACCACTTGTTGCTGTAATCTGAGAACTTCCGCCTGTTGTAATAGTAAGTGTTGTATTTACTCCTGAACCGGATGCAGGAACAGGAACGGTTGCCGCAATGCCACCACCGCTTAAAACAATATCTCCATTATAAGATTGTACAGCCGTGGGGTTAAATTTTACAAAGATCTCTTTATCTGTAAAGCCCGGGGCGGTATAGGTAAAATTTAAAGTATTTGTGTAGGTGCCTCCAACAGTTTCACAATAAGTAAAGCCGGGCAGTGCTGCCAGGTCGATATTGCTGCCATTTAAGTCTGTACCGGTAATTTTAAATGAACCGGCGCTTGTTGTGGTATTAATACAAACAGCTCCAAAATCGGGCAGCGAAGTAGTAATTGATACTGTTGCAACACCTGCAGCAGCTCTTGTTACCGTTACTGTATATGTTTTAGTTGTAACAGCGTCTTGTGCGGTTACAACAGTTGTTATTACGTTCGGCCCTACTGCTAATGCAATTGAGCCCGATGGCGAACCGCTTGCTACAGCATTACCGTTAACAGTAATGGTTGAATTAGCATCTGCAGCAGTAGGCGTAAGGGTAATAGAAGTAACAGCATTTGCAACACTAGCAGTATAGCTTGTTGTTGCCGGTGCAAATACCGGAGATAATGCGCCTGCACTTAATGTAATGTTAGAAAGGTCAGCGTTAGATGAAATTGCAGCATTGGCAGTAATGCTAATGTCATCAATTGATAAACCCGGACTTGTTGTTCCGGTTTTAGACCAACGTAACCATATTTCCTGGCCATTGGCAACTGTTGCAGTTAAAGTGCCATTAATTACGGAAAAATTTCCTGCGGCATTACCATCTAAGGCCCCAGCAGTACCGGTTTTTAAAGCAGTAAAATTAAAGGCCGTATTAGCAACCCACGTACCTGTAGTTAAAGCAGTAGCACCAACCTGAGATTCAAAAACCAATGCTTGTGCATTTGCAGTTTGCCGCCATTGTTCTCCACGAAATGAAATGGTTAGTCCAGAAATTGTCCCACCTGTATTATTCACTAGCCGCACACCAAAAATTGGGGATGCAGAACCAGAAGATAAACCACCAAGTGCTCTTTCGCTGGCAGCTGCTGTGCCGTGACTATATAACCCTCCCGTAGTGGAAGTTCCTGCATCTGCTAGGTAAACAACCCTGTTGGAATACCAACCTGTTATTGTGGTATTATCAGTCCAGGTATTTGTGGTGCCAGATAAGGCAAGGGAATTAAAGTTCTCTATAACAGGCACTCCTGCTGAAGGAATGCTTACCTGCCCAAAAACCTTTGTTTCAGATACACCTAAAAATAATAACGGCAATAGAAATTTGGTTGTAAATAATTTTCTCATAAATACTTTTAGTTTAGTTTTTAGCAACCGCCAAAACTACTTCCATTGTAGTATTTTATCTACATTTTGGTGTAAAGAATTTATTAACAATTTGCCATCCTGTCAGCACTTAAAAACTGGCATTTTGTTTGACTAAGAGGCATAAATAATAAACATCAGTTATATGCAAAAAGGAAACATAAGGGTACAAACGGAAAATATCTTCCCGATTATTAAAAAATTCTTATATAGCGATCACGAGATCTTTGTAAGGGAACTGGTGAGTAATGCTATAGATGCCACACAAAAACTTAAAACCCTCTCTTCTATTGGCGAGGCTAAAGGCGATATTGGTGAATTGAGGATTGATGTAAAACTGGATACTGAAAAAAAGACACTGACCATTAGTGACAGAGGTGTAGGTATGACAGCTGAGGAAATTGATAAATATTTAAACCAGCTGGCATTTAGTGGAGCAGAAGAATTTTTAGAAAAATACAAAGGGCAAAACGAAAATAATATCATCGGGCATTTTGGGTTGGGCTTTTACTCAGCCTTTATGGTAAGTGATAAAGTGGAAGTGTTTAGCAAGAGTTTTAGGGAAGGTGCCAGGGCTGTAAGATGGGAGTGTGACGGCAGCCCCGAATTTACTTTGGAAGAAGTAGAAAAGGATGTGAGGGGAACAGATATTGTGCTGCACATTAATGAGGAAAGCAAAGAGTTTTTAGATAGTTACAGGATAGAAGCGATATTGCAAAAATTCTGCAGGTTTTTACCAGTGCCCATTTATTTTAAAAATGAAAACGAAAAACCGGCTGAACTTAAAGAAGGAGAAGTTGCACCCGAAGAAAAATCAATTAATAACCCAACGCCAGCCTGGACAAAAAAGCCATCAGAATTAACTGACGAAGATTATATCAATTTTTATAAAGAATTATATCCTTATGGCGAAGCCCCTTTATTCTGGATTCATTTAAATGTTGATTATCCATTTAACCTTACCGGAATTTTATATTTTCCTAAAATTAAGCAGAGCTACGAAATACAAAAGGATAAGATACAATTGTACTGCAACCAGGTATTTGTTACCGATGAAGTAAAAGAAATTGTACCGGAATTTTTAATGTTGATGCATGGTGTTATCGACAGTCCGGATATTCCGCTAAACGTTAGCCGCAGTTATTTACAGGGCGATCAGAATGTAAAAAGGATTAGCAGCCATATTACTAAAAAAGTGGCAGACAAATTAGAAGAGATATTTAAAAATGACAGAACACAGTTTGAAGAAAAATGGGAAAGCCTGGGCTTGTTTGTTAAGTATGGTATGATGACAGATGATAAGTTTTTAGATAAAGCAAATAAATTTCATATTCTGCAGGATGCAGGCGATAGTAAATTCTATACTTTAGAAGAATACAGGCTTGCAACAGAAACTTTGCAAAAAAACAAAGAGGGTAACTTAATTATTTTGTACAGTACCAATCCTGTGCAGCAGGATGCCTATATACAACAGGCTGTTACGAAAGGTTACAAAGTTGTAAAAATGGAAACCATTATTGATAATGGTTTTATACAGCAAATGGAAATGAAATGGGAGAAGGTACAATTTGTGAGAGTTGACAGTGATATTACAGATAACCTGATTGATAAACAGGAAGGAGGAGAGAGTGTGTTGAGTAAAGATGACGCAGATAAACTGAAAGAATTATTTGGTGTAAAAATTCCGGAATTAAATGTAACAGTGGAAGTAAAAGGTTTGAGTAATGATGCACCACCTGTTGTTGCTACACGGCCTGAATTTATGCGGCGCATGAAAGATATGGCTGCCATGCAGGGTGCTGGAGGTATGGGTGCATTTTATGCTAACATGCCTGATGAAGTAACTTTAACCGTAAATGGTAATCATCCGGTATATAAAAATATTTTAGCAGCCGGTGTACAGGAAAAACAGGAAAAATTAGTACATAACCTGGCTGACCTGGCATTGCTTTCTCAAGGCTTGTTAAAAGGCAACAGCCTTACTAATTTTATAAACAGAAGTGTGGAGATGATGAGTTAGTAAAAGCTGCAGGCAGCATATTTTATTAAAGAGGGTCGTTTTAAAGCGACCCTCTTTTTATTTCATTTCAAAAATAGTAGCTTCTAAATACTTCATTTTTTGGGTATGGTAGATTTGCTTAAAACCTACTTCCAATAATTCTTCTTTATACATTGGGTTTACATAAATAAGTGTAATAGTTCTGTGATTTATTTCAAAGCTTTCTAAAATATTTTCTGCCACTCCGTTTAAAATAACATCATCAAAAGGGTTGAACATAAAAATGCAATCTACATCGTTGGGTATTTCAAAATAAAAAGCATCGTTGTTAATTACTCTGTATTGCAGACCGGGTATTTTTTGTTTAGTAATTACAAGATTTTCTTCTGCTGCAATACAAAACTCTTTAGAAAAATCAATACCGGTTATTTTGTTGAAACCATAGTGAGCAGCAACACATAAAGCCCTGCCTTTGCCACAGCCAATATCAAGAAAGTGGTTAATTGGTTTATTGGTTAATTGGTTGAACAGGTCTTGTAAAAGATCATAACTCACCGGCATATAAATAGTGGAGTGATCAGTTTCAATACCCTTTTTTTCTAAGGATTTTAATTCATCTGCACCGGTTGTAGTGATCCCGTATTTTTTTTCGCCTTTAATTTCCTGCAATAAAATATGTGCTGCAATTTTTATATTCCAGTTAAAGGCTAAGTAGAAAAAATATTTTATGTAAGCGAAAAATTTCATTACTCAGATAATCTTATGTCAATTACTTTCAGCTGTAAACTGGTATTGCCATTCCATTCATTTTCATCAATGGTAAAAACAATATCCAATGGCTTTTTCATTTGCAATAAATAAAATTTTTCAGCCATATTAAATCCAATACCTGTAAAAGTAATGTTGTGTTGCTTTACAACAAACCGCACATGAAGGTCTTTTACAATTTTAGAATAGCCTGTATCCTCAATATTTTTGGCAATAAAAACCGGCCGCATATTTTCCGGGCCAAATGGTTCCATCTGGCTAATGATGTTGTAAAAAGAAGCATTGATGTTTGCAAAAGAAACGGGGCTGTCAATAATAATTTCAGGTATTAATAAATGTGGCTCAATTGTAGCGGCAACTACGGCTTCAAATTTATCAGTAAATGCAGTTATATTTTCTGGTAGTAAAGACATGCCTGCTGCTGCAAAATGGCCGCCATAACCTAATAAATATTCACGGCAGGCATGTATAGCTTCGTACAAATTAAAACCCGGTACGCTTCTGGCACTACCGGCGGCTATATTGCCACTTTGTGTAAGTACAACGGTGGGCCTGTAATATTTTTCAATCATACGGCTGGCAACAATACCCACCACACCTTTATGCCAATGATCTCTAAAAACAACGGTTGTTTTTTTTGTTTTTAAAATATCATCGTTTTTTATAATAGCAAGTGCTTCTTCAGTTATACTGCTGTCAGCTTCTTTTCTATCGCTGTTATCGCTGTGCAGCAGTTCCGCAATTGTTAAGGCTATATCATATTCAGGTTCTATAAATAATTGTACTGCTTTACGGGCATCATCCATCCGGCCTGCAGCATTTACCCTTGGTGCAATTACAAACACCACATTATTGATTGATAATTTTTTTTGAATGCCTCCTAACTGAATTAATGCTTTTATACCGGGATTTGGATTGCTGTTTATTTTTTCTAATCCATAAAAGGCCATCACCCTGTTTTCATCTGTCATGGGTACAATGTCGGCGGCAATAGCAGTGGCAACCAAATCCAGGTAACAATAATAATGTTCTTCTTCAATATTAAAATGCTGTGCTAATGCTGTAATTAACTTAAAGCCCACGCCACAGCCACACAATTCTTTATAAGGATAATTGCAGTCTTTTTGTTTTGGATTAAGAATAGCAACTGCATCGGGAATTTGCTCGTCGGGTAAATGATGATCACAAACTATAAAATCAATAGCGAGGGTTTTTGCATAGGCAATAAGATCAACGGATTTAATGCCGCAATCCAGAGAAATAATTAAAGTGAAATCATTTGCTGCGGCAAAATCAATTCCCATTTTGCTTACACCATAACCTTCTTTGTAGCGGTGTGGGATATAGAAATCCAGCAATGATCCATCGTAAATTTTACATAAAAACTGGTACATGCAGGCAACGCTGGTTGTGCCATCAACATCATAATCACCAAACACTAAAATTTTCTCTTTCTTTTCAAAAGCTGTTATAATTCTGTCCACAGCTTTTTTCATATCTTTCATCAGCCACGGATCATGCAAATGGCTAAGCTGTGGCCTGAAATAATGTTTTGCTTTTTCAAATGTATCAATACCTCTTTCTGCTAAAATATTGCAAATGGTGGTATTAATTTTAAGTGCGTTGTGTAAAATTCCAACTTTGCTTTCATCTGCCTGTAATATGTTCCAGCGTTTTTCCATGTATTGTTACATCGCATTTTCTATTGCATAATTAATATTTTCTGTCGGTAGTATATCGTACAAGTTCTTCCAGTGCCTGCCTTACTTCCCCGTCTTCAAACTCATATAATATGCTTAAAGCCTCATCCCTGTATTCATTCATTTTTTCGGTTGCATAGCTGATACCTCCGCATGCTACAACAGTGTCTATCACTAACTTTACTTTCTCAGCATTTTTATTTTCATTTTTAATGATGTAGATCAATTCCCTTCTTTTTTTTGCATCAATATTATTTAGTGTATAAATCAACGGCAGGGTGAGTTTTTTTTCTTTAATATCATTGCCTGTAGGCTTTCCAATATCTTCTTTTCCATAGTCAAAAAGATCATCTTTTATTTGAAATGCAATGCCAGCTTTCTCGCCAAATAATTTCATTTTTGCAGTTGTAGTTTCATCTTTGCTGGTGGTATAAGCCCCTGCCGCACAGGCTGAAGAAAGTAAGGAGGCCGTTTTGTTTTTTATTATTTCAAAATAGATATCTTCTTTCAAGTTCAATTTTCGGGATTTTTCTATTTGCAGCAATTCACCTTCACTCATTTGTTTTACAGCTTCGGAAAGGATATGCAGATGTTCAAAATCATTGTTTGTAGTTGATAATAAAAGTCCTTTTGAAAGCAGGTAATCACCTACAAGCACTGCTATTTTATTTTTCCAGATGGCGTTGATTGAAAAAAAGCCTCTTCTTTCCAGCGATTCATCAACCACATCATCATGCACTAACGTTGCTGTATGTAATAATTCCACCAATGCAGCAGCCCTGTAGGTACTTTCGTTAATATCGCCATGTAGTTTGGCGCTTAAAAAAACAAACATGGGCCTTAACTGTTTACCTTTTCGTTTAATGATGTATTTCATTATCCGGTCAAGCAACGGTGTATTGCTTTTTACAGCTTCAGTAAATTTTTTTTCAAAAATATCCAGTTCAGCACCAATAATATTTGTTACAAATTTCATACACAAAAAGAAGGCAATATAAGCCAGTAAAAACCCTTATCAAATTATTTTAAAATTTGAATATCTTAAAATTAATTTTAAATTATTACTGCATTATGAATAAAAACTATAACTTTAGTGCAACGGATTGCCTCTAACTAATGTCTTTAGACACCAAAACAAGATGTTTTTAAGTATAGGAAACCCAAAATAAACCTTAAAAAATTTGGTTTATAACGTGCTTTCAATATTTTTGCAGTAAAATCAACTCGTACACATTTAGAAATTTTATTAATTATTAAATTATGACAAGCAAAAAGTACAATTTATTATTAGCCGCTTTTATGCTGCTTACCTTAGGCTCATTTGCCCAGGTTGGTGGAAGTGGAAGCGTCTATGACTCCTCTGTAATCTCCTCTAAAAGGATGCCACAGCAAAACGAATTCTGGAATAAATCCTACAATTTTCCAGCTAAACCACGTAACATGTGGGAAGTAGGTGTTTCAACTGGTATATTCACCGTTAGTGGTGATATTCCTGCGAAAGTATTGACTGCCCCGAATTTTGGCTTACATGTAAGAAAAGCCTTTGGTTACATTTTCTCTTTAAGGTTGCAATACATCAATACTACCGGTAAAGGTATGCATTGGTTAGCTTCAGAAAATTTTGGTAAAAATGCAGCCTGGAATGCAAACCTGCCTGTAGGTAAACGTTATTTTTCTCCTGACAGATTAAATTCAGGCCAGATAGTTTACTCGGATGGCAAAGGAGGTGTTGCCAGATCTGCAACTCCGGATAAAGTTTTTTACAACTACAAAGCTAAAGTGCAGGACTTGGGTGTACAAGGTATTGTTACCTTAAACAACATTCGTTTCCATAAGCAGAAAACAGGCATTGTTATCTATGGCGGTGGTGGTATTGGCGCAACTTTATACCATACTATGGTTAATGCACTGGACGCAAGTGGTAATCCCTACAGAACTTTATTTAACAACACTGTAAGTGGTACAAGCAGTTCACGTAAAGACGTGTTGAAATCTTTGAAAGACAACATGGATAAGACTTATGAAACTGAAGCTGAAAATCAAGGTACACGTCGTCCAAAAGTTGGTAAAAACACATTAAAACCTTCTGGTACTGTATTGGCCGGGGTTGCATTTAAATTAGGCAAAAGAATTAACCTGGCTATTGAAGACAGGTGGACATTCGTAAAAGATGATTTATTAGACGGTCAGCGTTGGCAGGAACAAGCAGCAGGTGATGCTGTTTTAACCCGTGATTTTGATTCATACAACTATGCTTCTGTTGGTTTAAACTTTAATCTGGGTGCTAAATCTACTGAACCATTATGGTGGATGAATCCTTTGGATTATGCATATGACGAGTTAATGAATCACCGCAATGTTAAAATACCAAAAATGGAGTGTCCTGATGCTGATGGTGATGGTGTTTGTGATCATTTAGACAGAGAACCAAATACTCCTGCAGGTTGTAATGTTAACACTCATGGTGTAACTGCTGATACTGATGGTGATGGTGTTCCTGATTGTAAGGATAAAGAGTTAATAACTCCTACATCTTGCCAACCAGTTGATGCTGATGGTATTGGTAAATGCCCAGACCCTGAGTGCTGCAAAAACATACCACCTCCACCTCCTGCATGTCCTTGTGATTACCCAAGCCTTTCTTATAAGGGTAATGCAACTGCATTAAGTGCTGATGGAAAAGCAATGTTGGCCACTGCAGCTGCTAAATTGAAAGCTAATCCAAATTGCGGTGTTACTATCAACGGTTATCCAGAAACATCTAAAGCTTCTCAGGCAAATTGCCAGAAGAGATTAGATGCTATAAAAACCTATCTTGTTGAAAAAGAAGGAATAAGTGCAGACAGGATTACTACTAATTGCGAAATTGGTGGTGGCGACAAGAATACAGTTGATGTTAAATGTAATTAATAATATTATTTAAGTTTCTCACTTTTTGCTCAATGATAGCCCTTCCGGTTTCGGGAGGGCTTTTTTTTGGGAGAGTAGTTTTTAAGGGCATTTATCAAAGTCTTAACTACTCATTTTTGGCAGATTGTTTATTTACTGGCATTTTTGAGTAAATTCCTTTAATTTTGCATTCCTTTATGATGAGAGCATTTAAATTTTTATTGGCCGGGTTGTTTCTGTTAACTATTGTAACATCCTGCAATAAATACAATAAGATTTATAAGAGCAAGGATTACGAGTATAAGCTTAAAATGGCAGACGAGTTGTTTGTTAAAAAGAAATACAGGGTTGCCCAGCAATTGTATGAAGAATTATTCCCGGTTTTTAAAGGAACCGCTAAGTTTGAAGAATTGTATTATAAATACGCTTTCTGCTTTTATTACACGAAAGATTATTTGCAGGCGCAATCATTATTTAAAGGCTTTTTAGAAGTATTTCCTAACAGCCCCAAAGCAGAAGAAGTTGACTATTTACATGCTTATTGTTTCTATAAACAATCCCCAAAACTGGAACTGGAACAGGTAAATACTACTAAGGCTATAGGAATGATGCAGACCTTTATTAATACACACCCCGGATCAACCCGTATTAAAGAAGCTACTGAAATTATAGATAAATGCAGGATAAAGCTGGAGCAGAAGGAGTATAGGTCTGCAGAGTTATATTATAACCTGGGACAGTTTAGGGCAGCAGCAATAGCATTCACCAATTTAATAAATAGCTACCCTGAATCGCAAAAGGGAGATGAATATAAATTAACAATTGTAAAAGCGTATTACAAATTTGCAAAGTTGAGTTTTATAGACAAGCAGATTGAACGCTATGAAAAAGTGATAAGTGAGTTCCAGGATTTTGCCGACAGGTATCCTGAAAGTAAATTGTATAAAGAAGCAGAGAGTTACAGTATTTTAAGTCAAAATAATATTAAAGAAATAAAAAATGAGCAAACTACGTCGTCAGCTAAGCGCTAACACCAGCAGTTCGGTAGAACCTAAAAAGTTATCTGCCATAAAGGAAAAAACAGGTAACCTGTACGAGTCAATTGCAATAGTTGCAAAGCGGGCCAACCAGATAAATATTACGCTAAAAGAGGAATTGCATAATAAACTGGAAGAATTTGCCAGCCACACAGACAGTTTGGAGGAAATTCATGAAAATAAGGAACAAATTGAAATTTCTAAAGCTTACGAACGTATGCCTAACCCAGCTTTACTGGCTACAACCGAGTTTATGGAAGATAAAGTGTATTTCCGTAGAAACGATGAAGACCTGTTTAGTTAATCAACAGGAATAATTACCAATATTTTTTAAATAAGAAGTTATAATTTTAATCCCGTCTGGTATCAATAACCGACGGGATTTTTTTATGTTACAAGGAAAAAAAATATTACTGGGTGTTACAGGAAGTATTGCTGCTTATAAAGCCACAATACTGGTAAGGTTATTGGTAAAGCAAGGAGCTGAAGTAAAAATTATTATGACTGCTGCTGCTAAAGATTTTGTTACCCCGCTTTCATTATCTACACTTTCAAAAAACGATGTTTTATCAGATATCGCAGATAACGATACATGGGCCAATCATGTAATGCTCGGCCGTTGGGCAGATATTATGTTGCTGGCACCGTTAAGCTGTAATACGCTTGCTAAAATGGCTAACGGCTTATGTGATAATTTATTGATGGCGGTTTACCTTTCTGCTACATGCCCTGTTGTTGCAGCGCCTGCTATGGATGAAGATATGTGGCATCATCAGTCAACAAAAGATAATCTTTCAAAAATTACATCTTTTGGTAATGATATTATTCCTGTTGAAAAAGGGGAACTGGCCAGCGGGTTAATTGGCGACGGGAGGATGGCAGAGCCGGAAACGATTGAGGCGTGGCTTAATAATTTTTTTTTAAATAAGCTGGAATTAAAAGGGAAAAGAGTTTTAGTTACAGCAGGCCCTACTTACGAAGCAATTGACCCTGTCCGCTTTATTGGTAATCACTCGTCTGGTAAAATGGGAGTGGCAATTGCTGCAGAAATGAAAGAAAGGGGTGCTGATGTTGTATTGGTACTGGGGCCATCGGCAATACAGGTACCGGAAAATATTGAAGTAATAAGAGTTAAATCGGCAAACGAAATGTACCAGGCATGTATTAAATGTTTTGATACAATTGATATTGCTATAATGAGTGCCGCAGTAGCTGATTATACACCGGTAAGCTCAGCAAAAGAAAAAATAAAAAAGACAGAAGATGTTTTTAATGTGGAACTCACCAAAACAAAAGATATTTTAAAAAGCCTTGGCGAAAAGAAAACAGGTAAACAACTGCTGGTTGGGTTTGCATTGGAAACTAACAACGAAAAGGAGTACGCCCTAAAAAAACTACAAACTAAAAATGCGGATATGATCATTTTAAATTCGCTGAACGATACAGGTGCAGGATTTGGGCACGACACCAACAAAATCACTATTTTTGATAAGAAGGGCAATGAATATCCTTTTGATATTAAACCAAAAAAAGAAGTGGCAAAAGATATTGTAAATACCATCATTAAACTATTACATGCGTAAACTTATTTTTCTACTCTCCTTTATTTTTATTGCTCAGTTTGGGCAGGCACAGGAATTAAAAGCTACGGTAACTGTAATAAGCAGCCAGGTAGGCAACACTGTAAACCCCAGCGTATTCCGTACACTGCAAACGGCATTGAATAATTTTATGAATAACCGTAAATGGACGGGAGATAATTTTTTACCTAACGAAAAGATTGCGTGTAACTTTTTATTAAACCTGGAACCTACACCCGATCTTAATGTGTACACTGCCAGTCTTACCATACAGGCTGCAAGGCCTATTTATAACACTTCCTATCTTTCTCCGATAATTAACTACAGGGATGAGAATATAACTTTTAAGTATACCGAATTTCAGCAACTGGATTTTAATGAAAACAGGGTATCGGGTTCAGATGCTGCAGTATCTAACCTTACTGCTGTATTTGCTTATTATGCCTATATGATATTAGGGTTTGATTATGCCTCTTTTTCAATACATGGGGGCAATATGTACTTTCAAAAAGCACAAAACATCGTTAACAATGCACCGGATGGCAGGGGCATTTCGGGGTGGAAAGCATTTGACGGAGTACGCAACCGCTACTGGCTGGCAGAGAATATGTTGAACAACCGTTACACTATAATGCATGATGTGTATTATAATTATTACCGGCTGGGGATGGATAAGCTTTATGAAGATGAGAATCAGGCAAGAGCAGAAGTGTTGAATGTATTAAACCTGTTGAACAGTTTTAATACAGATAACCCAAATAAAATGATCAACCAGTTCTTTTTCCAGGGAAAATCAACAGAGCTGATAAAATTATTTTCTAAAGCACCACAGCAGGATAAAGCCAGGGCATCGGAATTATTACAAAAAATGGATATTACCAATGCCAATAAATATAAAGACGAATTGAAATGATACTGAAGCGGATTGTATTAATAAGCACTTTATTTTTATTTTCATGCGGAAATAAAAATACCATTCCAAAAGAAATTTTAAAACCAGAAAAAATGCAGGCTGTTTTATGGGATGTATTACGGGCTGATGTGTTTACCAATGATTTTATAAAGAAGGACTCTACTAAAAAACCTGAACAGGAATTAGTAAAACTACAACAACAGATATTTGCAATACATAAAGTTTCTAAAGAGCAATTTTACAGGAGCTATGATTTTTACAAAACACATCCCGAAATAATGCAACCCATGTTAGACAGTATGATCAATAGGAAAACAAGGGATAAATATCCGGCCACTCACTCAAAGCCAGATACCAGTACTTTAAAAGTAAATTGAGATGAACAAAGTGTATAAAAATGCCGCGGAGGCAATTTCAGATATTGCTGATGGAGCAGTGATAATGTTAGGTGGTTTTGGTTTATGCGGCATTCCCGAAAATTGCATTGCCGCTTTAGTTACAAAGGGTGTTAAAGATCTTACGTGTATATCAAATAATGCAGGGGTGGATGATTTTGGAATAGGTATGATGCTGCAACAAAAGCAAGTGAAAAAAATGATCTCTTCTTATGTTGGCGAAAATGCAGAATTTGAAAGACAATTATTAAGCGGCGAACTGGAAGTGGAACTGATACCGCAGGGAACGCTGGCAACAAGGTGTATGGCAGCCGGATACGGGATGCCTGCAATTTTTACACCAGCAGGTGTAGGAACAGAAGTTGCAGACGGAAAAGAAACCCGGATTTTTAATGATAAGGAATATTTAATGGAATATGCCTTTGATGCAGATTATGCCATTGTAAAGGCCTGGAAGGGGGACACAGACGGAAATTTGATCTACAAGGAAACTGCAAGAAATTTTAATCCCTTAATGGCAATGGCCGGTAAATTAACCATTGCCGAAGTTGAAGAACTGGTACCTGCCGGGGAGCTTGATCCAAATTACATTCATACTCCGGGTATTTATGTGCATCGAATTTTTAAAGGCGATAATTATGAGAAACGGATTGAACAGCGTACCGTAAGGAAAAAAGCATAAAACAATCAATGGCTTTAGATAAAAACCAGATAGCACAACGTATAGCCCGTGAATTGAAAGACGGTTACTATGTAAATTTAGGTATCGGTATTCCCACACTGGTAGCCAATTATATCCCTAAGGGAATTGATGTAGTTTTGCAAAGTGAAAACGGCTTATTGGGCATGGGGCCTTTTCCTTTTGAGGGAGAAGAGGACCCCGATTTAATTAATGCCGGCAAACAAACTATTACCACAGTGCCCGGCTCATCGTTTTTCGACAGTGCCATGAGTTTTGGAATGATAAGGGCTGGTAAGGTTGATCTTACTGTTTTGGGTGCCATGGAAGTAAGTGAAAACGGAGATATTGCTAATTGGAAAATACCCGGCAAAATGGTGAAAGGAATGGGTGGCGCAATGGACCTTGTAGCCAGCGCAAAAAATATTATTGTAGCCATGATGCATACAAACCCAAAAGGCGAAAGTAAATTATTACATAAATGTACTTTGCCACTTACCGGTAAACAATGCGTAAAAAAAATTGTGACAGAACTTGCTGTACTTGACGTTACTGCTGACGGGTTTAAATTATTAGAAAGAGCGCCCGGTGTATCTGTAGAAGAAATTGTTGCAAAAACAGCAGGTAAAATAATTGTTGAAGGAGAAATTTCTGAAATGAAATTTTGATTTTTTATTCCTTAGAATTTATCATGACACAAAAAATCCCCCCGAAAATTAATCCGGAGGGATGCTGGCATTTAGTTTTAGTTTGCGTTGGTATTAAAGGATCCGGGGAGCAGCGGCAAGAATTTCTTCATTAGCACCGCTGGAATATTTTTCAAAGTTTTTTACAAATTCAGTAGCCAGTTCCTGCGCTTTTTTATCAAAAGCCTCAGGTGTTGGCCAGGTATTACGTGCATTTAAAATTTCGGCAGGTACATTGGGGCATGTTTTAGGAATACGCAGTTTAAACCATGGCGTAGTATCGTATTCCACTTTATCCAATTTCCCTTCTATGGCAGCAGTTATCATTGCCCTGGTATAACTTAATTTCATTCTTTTACCTACACCATAAGGGCCACCATTCCAACCCGTATTTACCAGCCATACATTTACATTATGTTCTTTCATTTTTTTACCCAGCATCTCTGCATATTTTGCAGGGTGCAATGGTAAAAAAGGTGCACCAAAGCAGGCACTGAATGTTGATTTAGGTTCGGTAACACCAGCCTCGGTACCTGCAACTTTTGCAGTATAACCACTGATAAACTGGTACATAGTTTGCCCCGGCGTTAATTTACTTATGGGTGGTAAAACACCATAAGCATCGCAGGTTAAAAAGAAAATATTTTTTGGCGTTTTACCAATCGAAGGTTCTAACGCATTACTTATAAAATCAAGCGGATAACTTACCCTTGTATTTTCTGTAATTTTTTTACTGCTGAAATCAATTTTATTGGTGCCGTCAATAAAAGTTACATTCTCTACTAAAGCACCGGGCTTGATAGCATTAAAAATTTCAGGTTCTTTCTCTTCGCTTAAATCAATTGTTTTAGCGTAACAGCCACCTTCAAAATTAAATACGCTGTCTGCTGTCCAGCCATGCTCATCATCTCCAATTAAAAAACGATTGGGGTCGGCGCTTAAAGTTGTTTTACCGGTACCGCTTAGCCCAAAAAATACAGCAGTGTCACCATCTTTACCCATGTTGGCGCTGCAATGCATGCTTAATACATTGGCTTTGTGTGGCAGTACAAAGTTCAGCATGGTAAAAATACCTTTCTTCATTTCGCCGGTATAGCCGGTGCCGCCAATTAAAATGGTTTTATGTGTAAAGCTTAAAATTGCAAAATTTTCTGCCCTCGTGCCATCCACTTCGGGGTTGGCTTTAAAACCGGGAGCTTGTATAATATGCCATTGTGGTGTAAAATTTTCCAGTTGATCTTCCTCTGGGCGGATGAACATGTTGTAGCAAAATAAATTGCTCCATGGGTTTTCATTTATCACCCGTAAACTCAGCCGGTAACTTTCATCAGCACAGGCATAGCAATCACGTACCCAAATTTCTTTACCGTTTAAATATTGCAGCATTTTTTCTTTAAGCTGAAAAAAATATTTTTCTTCAATAGCAATATTAAAATCGTTCCAGTGTACAGCATTTTCTGTAATGGCATCTTTTACGGTAAACTTATCTTTCGGGCTGCGGCCGGTAAATTTCCCGGTCTTAATTACCAAGGCGCCGGTATCATTCAAAACACCTTCTCCACGCTTAATGGTTTGCTCAGTTAATTCCTGAGGAGATAATTGGTAATGAACATCATTAGAAATTTTTAAGCCCAAATCTTCAAGTGCTGTTTTGGGCAGGGCAATCATCGTTGGTACTGACATGGCAAGTAATTAATGGTTTAATGTTTTACGCAATCGTTCCCACAAAAGTAAACCTTGTAAATTTTAGCGCTCTTTAACCACAGCCCCGGAAATTGAAAGGATTAAATTTGTTTTACGCAAACGTTTGCATAAATCCAATTATTGCCTTATTTGTTGGAAAATTTTAAATAATGGCGTGAAATACTTGGATATGTTGAATTTTTTCGAAAACAGTAGATTTTTTCTCAGCTAAAAAGCGTAGCAGTTGCAGGTATTCCAGGTAAAGCCTCTGTGGCAAAGACTCAAAACAGTCAAGGGCTCGGTTTTGAATATTGTGGCAGCATCAAAATACAGTTTTGCAAAGATTACACCTGTTGCAAACAGGCCTGCAAAAACTTACATCATTATCAGGGTTATATAAAATCCATACCTTCGCCACCATAAAAATATTAAAATGAGCCTGGAAGAAACACTAAATAAAAGAGCTGCTGATCAATGCGAATTATGCAAAGCTGAAAACGATTTGAAAATTTATGAGGTACCACCAAAATCCGACAGAAGGGAAGAAGACAGCCTGCTGCTATGTGCCAAATGTTTGGCGCAACTGGATAAAAAAGAGGCATTAGACAGTAAGCACTGGGCCTGTTTAACAACAAGTATGTGGAGTGAAGTACCGGTCGTACAGGTAGTATCGTGGCGTTTGCTAAACCGCTTAAGAAGTGAAAGCTGGGCAAGCGAAAATTTAGATATGATGTACCTTGATGATGAAAATCTGGCATGGGCCAAGGCTACCGGAGATCATGAAAACGACTCGGCAGTTGAATTACATGTGGATTGTAATGGCAATGTGCTGCAAACCGGGGATTCCGTTGCATTAATAAAATCGCTGGATGTAAAAGGAAGCACACTAAATGCCAAGCTGGGTACCGTTGTAAAAAATATTCGTTTGGTAGCCGATAATATTGAACAGATAGAAGGTAAAATTGAAGGGCAGGTAATTGTGATACTTACCAAATATGTAAGAAAGCAAAATGCCTGAGTAGCAGGTATGGTAAACTGAAGTTTTGTAGTGGTATAAATCAAGGTTCTGTTGTTTTTATAAGGCATGGTATTAAAAATGCTATTGTGTATATTGCAGTAATAAATATTTTGTATGAAATATCTACCACTTAATGCAGACATATTCGTTCAAAACCGTAAACGCTTTACAGAACGGATGGAAAAGAATTCCATTGCCATTTTTAATAGCAATGATGAGCTGCCGATGAACGGCGATGCTATTCATAAGTTTAAACAAAACAGCGACCTGCTTTGGTTAACAGGTATTGAACAGGAAGACAGTATGCTGGTATTATTTCCCGATAATCCGGATCCTAAATACAGGGAGGTGCTGGTGTTGGTAAGGCCAAATGCATTGAAAGAAAAATGGGATGGCCATCGTTTAAGAACTAATGAAGCAACCGATATCTCCGGCATAAAAACAATTATCTGGTTAGATGTTTTAGATGGTATGTTACAGCCATGGATTCATTTGAGTGATACGATTTATTTAAATACCAACGAAAACGACCGCAAGGCAAATCTTGTTCCGGTAAGGGATTATCGTTATGCCGAAGCTATAAAAAAGCGTTATCCTTTACATAATTATAAACGCAGTGCAAGGTTGATGAAAGAATTGAGAGGAATAAAATCTGCATTGGAAGTAGAAGTATTGCAGAAAGCGATTGACATTACTGATACTACTTTCCGCCACTTACTGCAGTTTATTAAACCCGGTGTGATGGAGTATGAAATTGAAGCAGAAATTTATCACCAGTTTATGAAGCAGCGGAGTGCAGGGCCTGCCTACGGCAGTATTATTGCCAGTGGCGACAGGGCACGTACTTTACATTATGTAGAGAACAGCCGTGAATGTAAAGATGGTGAATTGATATTGATGGATTTTGGCGCTGAGTATGGTAATTATTGTGCTGATTTAACAAGAACAGTTCCGGTAAATGGTAAGTTTGGCCGCAGGCAAAAAACTGTATATAATGCCTGCCTTCATTTGCATCATTATGCAGCAAGTATTTTAAAGCCAGGTATCAGTATTGTTGATTACACTGAAAAAATTGGTGATGAAGCAACAATTATTTTTCAAAAGATAGGCTTACTTAAAAAGAGTGATATTAAAAATGAAGACCCGAATGACAGGGCCTACCGTAAATATTTATACCATGGCATCAGTCATCATTTAGGTATTGATGTGCATGATCTTGGAACAAGAACTGAACCTATAAAAACAGGAATGGTATTTACCATTGAACCAGGTATTTATATTGAAGAAGAACAAATGGGCGTAAGGATTGAAAATAATTTTTGGGTAACAAGAAATGGTAATAAAGATCTGATGAAGAACATTCCGATAACTGCAGAAGATATCGAGGCACTAATGAAAAAATAAAATTTATCCTTGTATAAAATTTAAACCCCTTGCACTTTTAATAGTGTGAGGGGTTTAAATTTTTAAGCTTAACATGTTTACGCTGTAACAACTTGTTGTACATCAAAGTCTGTTGCCTTCTATACGTTTAAAAAATACATCCCTGTAGGTTTCTCCAACAGGAATGGCTGTAGTGGCAATAAATATCCTGTTCTTTTCAATGGTATCTATTTTATTAAGCGCTACTATATAGGATTTGTGTACTCTAATAAATTGATGGGCTGACAGGTGTTGCTCCAGTGTTTTTAAATTTTGCAGGGTTATCAGTTTTTCTTTAGTAGTTTGTATGCTGATATAATCTTTTAAACCTTCTATAAAAAGAATTTCGGTAAGATTGACTTTAATTATTTTACTATCAGATTTAATAAAAATAAAATCATTATCAATACCGTTGCTTTTTAATGGGACAGTAATGCCGGTTGTTGTTGCTTTGTCAACGGCTTTTAAAAAACGTTCCTGCGTAATTGGTTTCAACAAGTAATCGGTAATATTATATTCATAGCTTTCCAGGGCATAATCGGTATAAGCTGTGGTAAATATTACTTTATACTTATTGCCGATAATTTTTAACATCTGTATACCCGACAGCTCCGGCATTTGTACATCTAAAAAAATAATATCTACTTTGTTTTTCTGAATAAATTGTATTGCTGCAAAAGCGTCAGTAGTAGCAAAACTCAGGAATAAATTTTCTGTTTCTGATACATACTTACTTAATAGTTCCACTGCCAGTGGCTCATCATCTAAAATTACGCAGTTCATTTTTTATCCAGGTTTAACTGTAATTTACACTGATAAATTTTTTCATCCTGTTGTATGGTTAAAGTATGTTCGGGATATAACAACTGAAGCCTTTTTTTAACATTGTTTAAGCCAATACCAGATGAATTGTCTTTAATATTCTTGTTGATATAATTGATAGTGTGTAAACTTAAATTATTACCCGCTACTTTTATTTTTATTTGCAAAGATTTTTCAGGATTGTTTAATACACCATGCTTAAACATGTTTTCAATAAACGGTATGAGCAACAGAGGAGCAATAGCCTGATTGGTAATATTTCCTTCAAAATGGTATTGCACACTTTCTTTATGGCTCAGTCTGATAGTTTGCAATTCTATAAAACTGTTAATGTATTCAATTTCTCTTTGTAAACTAACCTGTTTGGCATCGCTGTCTTTATACATGTACCGCATCAGGTGCGATAGTTTTTCAATACTTGGCAATGCCTTGTCAGATTTACTGCTTACCAATGCATAAATATTATTCAATGTATTAAAAATAAAATGTGGGTTAACCTGATTTTTTAAAAAAGCAAGTTCAGCTGATTTTTTTTCTTCCAGTAATATATACCTTTCTTTTTGTGATTTTATATTATCATCTATAACCCAAAACAATACACTCATAACAATAAGTAGTCCGCCAAAATAAATATTGTCATAAATGTAATAACCAATTGTGGTTTTGTCTGAATAATTCTTTATTCCAAACCATTTTAAAAATAGCACTTCCTGGAATAAATACCTGAGTCCGATAAAAACCAGTAATAATAATACCCATGCTATCCATGCTTTTGCTATTTTATTGGTTTTATAAAACACCGGCAGAATATAAAAATAGTTAAGATAAAAAGTAGATGGAAATAAAATATAGTGGCTTATAGACAAGATATTTAAGTAATAACGTACACCAAGCTGTTCATCTTCTGTAAAGAAGCTGCCAATGACATTATGCCAGGCGAATATATAAAACCAAAAGGCTGCATGTAATAATACCCTTACCCATTTTTTCATGCTATAAAAATAGCGGCAAAAGGTCTAACTACGCTACAATATCTACCAACCCACTTTTTTACCCGACGAGTACCAAAGTAATAGTTGAACGGAGATAAGGTACGGTTCGTATAAAAGTACCCAAAAGTAAAAAAAGATATTGCAATTTTACAGTGCCACTAAATTATAGCCATGAACAAATTATTAATTACCCTCTTGTTTAGCTTTTTCAGCGCAACTGTTTTTTGCCAGCAGAAAATAATTACCGGTAAAATAACCGATACTAGAAACCAACCTGTTTTATTTGCCAATATCGCTTTGATAAATGCCGCAAATAATAAAGCTATAAAAGGTTCAGTTGCTGATAGTCTTGGTAATTTTAGTATAGTTGTTAAAGTAAATGGCAGTTATAAATTGCAGGTTTCTAATACTGGGTTTAATGAGTATATTTCTGCAGTAATAATTATTGATTCTGGAATAAATGTATTGGAGATTCCGGTTATTACTTTAACAGAAAAATTTGAAACCAGTAAGACAGTAATTGTTCAGGCCAAAAAAAAATTTATAGAAATACAGGCTGATAAAACAGTTTTAAATATTGAAAACAGTATTGTAGCTGTTGGCAATTCAGCTTTTGAATTAATAAAAAAGGCGCCGTCAGTAACTGTTGACAAAGATGATAACCTGAAACTGAAAGGGGGAGTAGCCACAATTTATATTGATGGTAAACCCTTTTATTTATCCGGCGAACAACTCACTCAGTATTTAAAAAACCTACAGGCCGATGCCATCAGTAAGATTGAAATTATAGGGAACCCCGGTAGTAAATATGATGCAGCTGGCTTAACAGGTATAATTAATATCAGGCTTAAAAAAAATAAACAATATGGTACTAATGGCAGTTTTACTTTTGGTACCGGGTATGGCAAGTATCCCAAAGTAAATTCTTCGGTATCATTAAATCATCGTAATAAAAACGTCAATATTTTCAGCGATGGTTATATTGGTTACAGCAACAGTTTTAATAAACTTACCTATAATAGTATTGTTGATAACAATGGAACACTTACTTACCAGGACAGAGATAATTACTGGCATCCAAAAACAGTATGGAATTCATTTAAGGCTGGTGCAGATCTCAATATTAGTAAAAAAACTGTTATAGGAGTTTTAATTAAGGGTAACGGCGAACATGAGAAATCTGTTACTGATAACAACACAATTTTCAGCAATCAGAACAGTCAATTACTTAATAGTATAATTACCGAAAGAAAGTATGATGAAAAAACAAGCAGCATCAGCTATAATGTAAATCTTAAAACAACAATTGACACCTTGGGTAGCGAATTGAGTTTTGATGTTGACTATGTAACTTTTAAAAGAACAGCCGAAGATTATAACTACAATAATTTTAAGGATGCAAATAACATCAGCTACCTTAATCCATACATATTCCGAAATGCCAGCCCAGCCGATATTTTAATTAAAACTGCAAAAGTAGATTTTGCAAAAGTGTACAACGCTACTTTTAAAATTGAAACCGGAGCTAAAGCCAGTGATGTAGAAAATAAAAATTATTTACAGGTTGACTCTTTAAATAGTAGTAATGTCTGGATAAAAGATAGTAACCGCACTAATACTTTTATTTATACTGAAAGAATTTTTGCAGGCTATTTTAATTTTACCAAAGACTGGAAAAAGATCAGTCTGCAACTGGGCGTAAGAGCAGAGCATACTGATTACTCCGGCAATAGTGTAACACTTAACCAGGTAAAGGACAGTAATTATACCAATTTATTTCCCAGTGCATTTGTAACGTATAAACAAAATGAAAAAAATACGTGGAATGTAAGTTACTCCCGTCGGATTAACAGGCCATCTTACCAATCATTAAATCCATTTATTAATTTTATTGATCCTTACACACAATTTGAAGGCAACCCCAATTTAAAACCCAGCTTTACGCAATCTTTAGAAGTAAAGCATAGTTATAAGGATTTTTTATACAGCACTGTAAGTTATAGTTACACCAAGGCACAAAGTACCAACGTTATTTTACAAGATAAACTTACCGGAAGGATTCGGAATATTTCGGCCAATGTCGGCAATTCATCTTACCTGTCGTTGAATTTTAGTGCCAGCGTACAACCTTTCAAATGGTGGAATATTGACAATAATATTAGTTTTGGCGGTGGTAATTCAAAATCTACCTATCCGGAATATGAGTTTAACCAGAATTTTTTTGGCGTGGATATAGGAACAGAACATGCTTTTACTTTACCTAAAATGATAAAAATTCAAACCAGTGCTTATTATAGTACCCCCTACAGAGATGGCATTACAAGGGTACGTGCCAGCTACATTGTAAGTGCCGGGCTTCAAAAACCGTTGTGGAATAATAAAGCTTCTATTAAAATTAATTTCAACAACATCATTGGGCCTTCTGCATACAGGGCAAGGTATTTAAGCAACAACTTAAATATTAAATGGATTAACCAGTGGGAGGGCCGCCGGGTAAGCCTCAGCTTTAATTATAAGTTTGGCAACAATAATGTAAAAGCAAGCCGCCAAAGAAATTCGGCTTCACAGGAGGAAAAGAACAGGGTGAACTTGTAAGTACATTAATTTTCTATACAAAGCACTTAGCAATACGGAATTGCTTTGGCCGCTACAGTTACCGCACAGCGGTAACTAAATTTTGATGTGTTACTATACTATAATGTGTTAAATTTGCGTCAACGCATCACCACAACACATTTATTAAGGTACAGTAAATCAATATGCAACGACACATTCCAAACATCTTTACTTTAATCAATCTTTTCCTGGGTTGTATTTCAATAATGTATGCTTTGCAAACAGAAACAATTTCTATTTACGTAGGAGATGACCTGAGTACACATTATAATATCCCCGAAAGATTAACCGTAGCTGCATATTTTATTTTTGCAGCAGCAGTGGTTGACTTTTTAGATGGCTTTGTAGCAAGATTATTAAATGCTACATCCGAAATGGGTAAACAACTGGATTCATTAAGTGATGTGGTAAGTTTTGGTGTAGCACCTTCAATGATTTTATATCAGCTGTTACGTACCAGCTTTATTAAAGAAGAAACAGGGCTTGAAACATCTGTAGCATCCTTGTTTCCTGCATTTATTGTGGCTTGCGCCGGTGCCTATCGTTTAGCAAGATTTAATTTAGATACTACGCAATCGTATGGATTTAAGGGAGTGCCGATACCGGCAGCTGGTTTATTAATTGCTTCTTTCCCATTAATATTACATTATGGCAGCAGTATTATTGATGTAAGCGAATGGCTTACCAATAAATGGGTTTTGTATATTGTTATTGCTTTGGTAAGCTGGTTGATGGTATCCAAACTGCCATTAATGGCTTTAAAGTTTAAAGACTTTACCATAAAAAATAATTTACCTAAAATAATTCTGGTGGTAATTGCCCTTGTTGCTGCCATTCTTTTAAAATGGCTGGCAGTTCCGGTGGTTTTCATTGCCTACATTATTTTATCTTTGCTATACAAACAAAAATAATTATGACTTATACAGTACAGGTTAAAGTGATGCCGTTAAAAGATTTATTAGACCCACAGGGTAAAGCCGTGATGGGAGGTTTACAGAACTTAGGGATCAAAAATGTTGGTGATGTTAGAATTGGTAAACATATCGACCTGCAAATTGAAGCTGATACAAAAGAAGCTGCTTTGACGGTTGCAGAAGAAGCTGCAAAAAAATTACTGGCCAACCCTGTTATGGAATTTTTTGAACTTACTGTTGCCTAAAATTGTATAGGCTATGCTTTACATTGTTCCCACTCCAATCGGTAACCTGGCCGATTTCACTTTCAGGGCCGTGGAAGTTTTAAAGTCTGTTGATTTAATCTTAGCAGAAGATACCCGAACGTCTGCTGTTTTACTCAATCATTACCAGGTACAAAAACCTATCTCGCCATATCATCAGCATAACGAGCATAAAATTGTACAACACTTAGCCGAACAATTACTGGCTGGAAAAACAATTGCTTTACTTACCGATGCTGGTACACCGGGTATAAGTGATCCGGCTTTTTTATTGATAAGGGAATGTGTGAAGCATGATATTAAAGTAGAGTGTTTGCCTGGTGCAACAGCATTTGTACCTGCATTAGTTAATAGTGGTTTGCCAATAAACAGTTTTTGTTTCGAAGGTTTTTTGCCTTTAAAAAAGGGCAGGCAAACCATGATGAAAAAATTGGCTGATGAAGAAAGAACGATGGTATTTTACGAAAGCCCCATGCGGTTGGTAAAAACATTAAATGATTTTATGCAATACTTTGGTGCAGAAAGATTGTGTTGTGTAAGTCGTGAACTCACCAAAAAATTTGAAGAAAATAAAAGGGGAACTTTACAGCAGGTACACGATTACTTTAATGATAAGCCTGTAAAGGGAGAAATTGTGATTGTAGTAGGTGGGAAAGGGTAATCAATCAGTAAAAAATTGCTACTTCATTAAGTTCCTTTCTTTTAATATCCGGCACCCAGCATTCTTCTGCAGCAAACCCAACCGGTATTAGTAAAAAAGGTTTTTCGTTTGCTGGCCGGTTTAAAATTGTACTCAAAAAATTCATGGGGCTTGGTGTATGGGTAAGCGCTACCAACCCGGCATTATGTATTGCAGCCAATAAAAACCCACAGGCAATACCACAACTTTCGTTAGCGTAATAAGTATTGGTTTTATTTCCGGCTTTATCAAAGTCATAACTTTTTTTAAAAACTATAATCAGGTAGGGAGCAACTTCTAAAAATTCTTTTTTCCAGTCGGTTTGCAGGGGTAATAAATCTTTTTTCCATTCTTCGGGCATTCTACTGTTGTAGCTTTCATACTCTTCTTTTTCAGCTTCAATACGTATTTGTTTTTTTATTTCGGGGTTGCTTACCACACAAAATGTCCAGGGTTGTTTGTGTGCGCCACTTGGTGCGGTAGAAGCGGTAAGTACAATGTTTTCTATAACTTTTTTTGGTATTGGTTTGTCGCTGAAATCACGGCAGGTTCTTCTTTCATTCATCCAACTGTAAAAACTGGAACTTGTTTCTTTTATTTCAATTGTATTAAAACTATTTTTTGAGTAAGCAGTAAAAGGAAAGCCATTAATCAATTTTGTTTTTTTCATAACTTTTATTTGTCGAAATTTACGATGTCAGTATAACAATGTAAACATAAGCAATGAAAAAAACCGGTGCAACTGCATTTTTGATTTTCTTTTCAATTACAGCCTTCTCACAAAATATCGACTTTGGCAGAAAAATGGTGGATACACTTACATCCCCGTATTTCTGGGGGCGTGGCTATACCAACGATGGTATGAAAAAAGCCGCTGATTTTTTAGCCAATGAATTTAAAACTTACGGGCTGGAGCCAATGACTAAAAATTATTTACAACCCTTCAGTTATCCGGTAAATACTTTTCCGGGTAAAATGGAACTGAATATTAATGGTAAAGATTTGGTGCCGGGTAAAGATTTTATTGTAAGTCCTGAAACTAAAAGTGTAAAAGCATCCGGCGATTTTGAACAATTAGACAGCCTCCAGTTTATCAACCGAAAAGAAATGGTGGTAATAAAAATTCAGGATAAACTCACCTGGAGTGTAGCTACAGAAGCTGCTGATTATTCTTTATTACTGGTAGATAAAAAAGCATTGGATAAGGGACCAGAAACATTTAAAGTAAATATTGATAACAAACTCATCAGTAATTTTAAAACAGCAAATGTTTGCGGCCTGGTTAAAGGCACACTAAAACCAGATTCAATAATTTTTATCACTGCACATTACGACCACCTGGGCGGAATGGGTAAGGACACTTACTTTCCCGGTGCTAATGACAATGCCAGCGGTGTTGCTTTATTATTGAACCTGGCGCATTATTATGCACAGCATCCGCAAAAATATTCTATTGGGTTTATTTTATTTGCAGGTGAAGAAGCCGGTTTGATCGGTTCAAAATATTTTACCGAAAACCCCTTGGTGCGGTTAAAAAGTATTCGCTTTTTAATTAATACCGATTTGGCAGGCACCGGTGAGGAAGGTATTACTGTTGTTAACGCCACAGAATTCCCCAAAGAGTTTGCCGCCATGCAACAACTAAACAAAGAAAATAATTTACTGTTTGCAATAAATGCAAGGGGTAAGGCTGCCAACAGCGATCATTATTTTTTTGCCGAAAAAGGTGTGCCATCTTTTTTCTTTTATACTTTAGGTGGCATTAAAGCCTATCATGATGTATTTGATAAAGCAGCAACATTGCCTTTAAATGAACACGAAGATTTATTTAAATTGCTGGTTAAATTCAATCAGAAATTAATGGGAGAATAAAATTACCTCCCCCCTTTTTTAGTATCAATAAATTTTTATAAAAAATAATTATGAAGAACTGTTTATATATTTTGTTTTTCTTTTTACCCCTTTCAGGTTTTTCTCAGCCCGACCGCTGGCAGCAAAGGATAAAATATGTGATGGATGTAAACCTGAATGTAGCCACAAACATTATTACCGGTAAACAAACCATTACTTATACCAATAATTCTCCTGATACATTAAGCAGGGTTTTTATTCATTTATTCTGGAATGCTTTTCAGCCAAACAGTATGATGGATGTAAGCAGCCGTAGTACCGAAAACCTGGTTTTAGGAAGAACAGCTTCGGGAAATACTGTTACAGATTTTGACCGCCGGTTTAAAAAAGGAATTATTGATATGACGCCGGAAGAACAGGGATATTGTAAAGTTTTAAAAATAAGTTTAAATGGTAGGTTGCAGCAAACCAAACTGCACGAAACGATCCTGGAAGTAAATCTTGATAAAAAAATATTGCCCAGGTCTGTAGTGGTATTTAATACAGAATTTGAATGCCAGGTGCCCAAACTTTCACGCCGCAGCGGAAGAGATAATCCCGAAGGCATAAGGTATAGTTTAGGGCAGTGGTACCCAAAACTGGTGGAGTATGATAATGAGGGATGGCATGCAGATGATTATATAAGTCGTGAATTTTACGGCGTGTGGGGCGATTATGAAGTGAATATAACTTTAGATAAAAATTATAAGCTGGGTGCTACAGGTGAATTACAAAATGCTGCGGTAATTGGATGGGGGTATGATAAGGAAGGCTCTGCGTTAAAAAATATATCCGCAGATGTACGCACCTGGAAATTTGCTGCAAAAAATGTGCATGATTTTGTATGGGCTGCCGATCCGGATTATAAACACATTACCCGTAAAATTGCTGACGGGCCTTTACTGCACTTTATTTATAAAAACAACACCCCTGACGAAGCTAAGTGGCAAGCCACTGCAGATACCTGTGCAATGATGTACCCTTACCTGGCAAAAACGTTTGGTGCCTATACTTATCCTGTGTATTCGTTTTTACATGGTGGCGGTGGTGGTACAGAATATCCAATGGCAACTTTAATTAAAAATTATTCGCTTGAAACAGCCGTACATGAATGGTGCCATAGCTGGTACCAGATGATGCTGGGCAACAACGAAAATTTGTATGGCTGGCTGGATGAAGGCTTTGCAAACTATGCAGAAGCAAAAGTACTGGCATGGTTAAGGCACAAAGATTTTTTTGCTGTAGCAGAAGAGTATGGGGAGTATTTTAAATTTGCTGCCAGTAATTTTGATGAGCCCATGAGTACCCATGCTAATTTTTTTACTACCAATTTAGCTTATAACACTAACTCGTATTATAAAGGGGCTGTTTTTTTACGCCAGCTTGGTTATGTGGTAGGTGAAACAACCATGGAGAAAATTTTATTGGAGTATTACAGGCTTTGGCGTTTTAAACATCCTAAACCCGATGACTTTATCCGTGTGGCTGAAAATACCAGCGGCATACAGTTGCAATGGTATAAAGAATACATGTTGAACACACTTAAAACTGTTGATTATGCTATCGACAGTTTATGGGAAGAAGGTGGCGTTTCTAAATTACGTTTAAGAAGAAATGGAGAAATGCCGATGCCGATTGACCTGCAATTAACTTTTAAAGATGGCAGTACCGAAATGCATTACATACCACTGAGTATGATGTTTGGTGAAAAAGCCAATGAAAAACCAGCACAAAAAAGAGTAGTGCATGAAGAATGGCGTTGGACACATCCAACTTATGTTGTAGAATTTAAACGCAGCCTGATGGAGTTAACAGCAGCCAGCATAGACCCGACAAAAAGATTGGCTGATATAGAACGAAGAAATAATTTACTGGAACTAAAGTGGTAGTAAACGATTATGCAAATAACTATAAGAAGAGTAACTATAGCAGATGTGCCCACCTTATCTGCAATGGCCAGGCAAACATTTTATGATACGTTTGCCAATACCTGTACCGCAACAGATATGCAGCAATTTTTAGATGAAGTGTTTACCGAAGAACAACTGGCGAAAGAAATCGAAAACGTAAACGATTATTGTTTTTTTGCAGCAATTGATGGCGTGCCTGTTGGTTATACCCGTTTTATGGAAGATTACAGCAGTTTTTCATTGATGAAACAATGGAAAGCGATGGAATTAAAACGCATTTATGTGTTAAAGGAGCATCACGGTAAAGGGATAGCACAAAAACTGATGGATTATATAATCGAATTTTCGCAGCAGGCCAGGTATAAAGTTATCTGGCTGGGTGTGTGGGAAAACAATTTACGGGCACAAAAGTTTTATGAAAAATATGGTTTTGTAAACTCCGGCCATACACATGATTTTCCTATTGGCAGCACACCACAAACCGATTGCTGGTTTTGGAAGTTTTTATGATACCAAACTAAATTTCATTTGTAGCTAAGTGCAGGGCTGAAATTTCTAAAGCTTTTGTGCGTTTGGCTTTGGTACATACCGGTTTGATTAAGTTCAAAGATCAAATCGGTATAAAACATAACCCCCGGAATTTCCAGGGGTTATTGATTTGTGCTTGTTGTGTTCTGAATAAGTTTTACCTGCCAAAAAATTTATTTACTGCTTCAACCCGGTTGGTAACGTGTAATTTTTCGTAAACATGATAAACATGCTTGCGTACTGTTTCAGTACTAATGAACATGGCTTCTGCAATTTCTTTATACAAAAGGCCTTTAGATAACATTTCCAGTATTTCCTTTTCTCTTTTTGATAAAATATCCAATGCAGATTCTGCAGGGTGGCTTTTTGATTGTTTATTTTGAAAAGCAGCAACTACTTTTCGTGCTATCTGGCTGCTCATTGGTGAGCCACCTTCCATCAGCTCCTGTATACTTTCTAAAAGTTTTCCCGGAGGGGTCTTTTTTAAAATGTACCCGCTTGCACCGGCACTTAATGCTTCAAATATCTGTTCATCATCTTCATAAATGGTACACATCATAAACAGTATTTCGGGGTGCGATATTTTTAGTTCCCTCACAACTTCAATGCCGTTTATGCCGCCAAGGCTGATGTCCATTAATACCACTTTAGGTTTTAATATGGGAATCTTCACCAATGCTTCTTCGCCGTTTATACATGAGCCTGCCAGTTCACAATAATCTGCCATGGCAATAATTTGCTCCAGCGCCATGCGGATGTCGTTATTATCTTCTACAATTGCAACTGGTATTTTCATTATACTGCAAAGTTGATTCAAAAAATCAATATAATCTATACCACAAAGTGGTAATTATTATTTCAGGCCAACATACAACAGGTACTTTTCTTTAAAAAAATCATCTGCAAACAGTTTCTCAATTTCCCATACTCTTGGTTTACAACCGCTTTCAGATATTTCTTTGGCAAGGTCGCCACCTTTAAGGCATATTAAACCGTTGGGTGTATTTACGCCATACGCTGTGTTTTTATTTTTTTGCAACAGGGGCCTGCTCCAGTGCCATAGGTCTTTTAAAGGGGCTACCGCCCTGCTCACTACCGCATCAAATTTCCGGTTCTTAATATCTTCGGCCCTGGTATGTTGTGTAGTTACATTTTGCAGGCCAATGGCAGTTGCAATTTCTGCAACAACTTTTAGTTTTTTATTGATACTGTCTACCAGGTGAAAATGGGTATCCGGGAAAAGTATGGCTAAAGGTATTCCCGGAAAACCGCCGCCACAACCCAGGTCCATCACCTGCATATCTTTTGTAAACTCAAATTGTGTTGCAATCGTTAAGGAGTGTAATACATGATGTTCATAAAAATTATCCATATCCTTCCTGCTGATAACATTTATCTTCTCATTCCATTCGGTATACAAATCTTTAAGTGCAGCAAATTGTGTTGTCTGCGTTTGAGAAAAGTCTGTAAAATATTGTTGAATAATTTCCATTAATAAAAATTTAGCTGCTGCTTTATTTCCATCCTTTACCCGGCTTTTTAATTAACGCTACCGAAAAAATGATGTAATAAAAAAACATCCAGATATCAAAAAATAAAAACCAGGGCCACATATCTTTTTCATTAAGCTTTTTCATCACCATATAAAAAACAACAGCCTGTGTTAAAAACCTGATGCCAAAAACAATTAAAGCAAATTGCCAGCCATAAAATATAATACTTGCAGCAAACAGGGGATAAAACAAAAACTGCGATAATGAGTATAAGCCCAGCAAAAATTTATGTACAGGCTTGTAATATTTAGCAGTGCTGTAGTGGCGCCTTTTTTGTTTTATCCATTGTCCAAAACTACCTGCAGGTTCACTTAATGTAAAAGTATCAGCATCAATATTAATTTTTGTATTGGTTTTTGTTGCGGCAGTTTTTATAAACAGGTCATCATCGCCGCTGGCAATATTATTATGTGCTGTAAAACCTTTATGCCTGAAAAACACCGATTTTTTATAACTCAGGTTGCGGCCAACACCCATATACGGTTTGCCTGCCAGGGCATAGGAAAGATACTGCAGGGCAGTATGAAAAGTTTCCCAGCGTATCAGTTTATTCAGCAATCCGCTTTTTTTGTGGTAGGCGCCATAGCCCAAAACAATTTCGGTGCCGTCATCATATGCTTCCTGCATTTTGTCAATCCAGAATTCGCTGGCAGGTACACAATCAGCATCGGTCAATAAAACTACTTCGTATTTGGCAGTTTTAATGCCCATGCTTAACGGAAATTTTTTGCCGGGTATAAATTTAGCTTCCTGTTTCAACTGTACCACATGTAGTTGCTTAAATGTTTTTTTTAATTCTTCCAGCAGGTATTTGGTATCATCGTACGAATTATCATCTATCACAATTACCTCATGCGTAGTACGGTATTGCTGTACCAGCGAACCGGGGAGATTTTTCGCTAAATTTGCCGCTTCATCCCTGGCACAAATAATAACCGACACCGGGTGTGTTTGAGAAGTAGCCTTGGTGCCGGGCTTATAAACAGCCAGGCGGATGAAAAAGAAACAATAATAAAAAAGCTGTATCAGGGTGATGAGGCAAAAACCATAAAACAGTAATTGCCACCAATGGGTAAAATTCATAAAGACAAAAATAAGGAATGAGCGTAAAGAATAAGGAATGAACACCGGAAAGTAGCAAACATAAAACTAACAACAAACCGAAAACAACAAACACTAAACCATTTACATGGCGGCATTACAATTTGATTTACAACATACCGATACACAAACCAAGGCGAGGGCTGGCAAAATAACCACCGATCATGGCGAAATTCTAACCCCTATTTTTATGCCGGTAGGTACTGTGGGCAGTGTAAAAGCAGTAACACAGCAACAATTAAAAACCGATGTGCAGGCACAAATAATTTTGGGCAATACTTATCATTTATACTTAAGGCCCGGGCTGGAAGTTTTGGAAGCTGCTGGTGGCCTGCACAAATTTAATGGATGGGATAAACCCATTTTAACCGACAGCGGCGGTTACCAGGTTTTTTCTTTAGCGAATAACAGAAAGCTAACTGAAGAAGGGGCACTGTTTCAAAGTCATATTGATGGTAGCAAACATTTATTTACGCCGGAAAATGTAATGGATATTCAACGTACTATTGGCGGCGATATCATTATGGCATTTGATGAATGCCCGCCATATCCCAGCGATTATAAATACGCTAAAGACTCTATGAATTTAACGCACCGCTGGTTAGAAAGATGTTTCAAACGGTTTAATGCTACCGAAGATAAATACGGGTACACACAAAATTTGTTTCCTATTGTGCAGGGGAGTACTTATAAAGATCTGCGTACCACATCGGCAGAATTTATAGCATCGCAAAATGCAACAGGTAATGCCATTGGCGGGTTAAGTGTTGGTGAGCCAACAGAAATGATGTACGAGTACACCGAACTATGCTGCGATATTTTACCAAAAGATAAACCCCGTTATTTAATGGGTGTGGGTACACCGTGGAATATTTTAGAAGGTATTGCATTGGGGATAGATATGTTTGATTGTGTAATGCCCACCCGTAACGGCCGCAATGCCATGCTGTTTACATCCAGAGGCATTATCAATATCGATAACAAAAAATGGGAAAAAGATTTTTCTGTTATTGACGACGGTATTGATTGCCCGGTAAGTAATTTTTACAGCAAAGCTTATTTACGCCACTTAATGAAGGCCAAAGAATTTTTAGGGCTTACTATTGCAAGTGTACACAACCTGGCTTTTTATTTATGGCTGGTTACCCAGGCCCGTAAACATATTATTGCAGGCGATTTTAACAGCTGGAAAAATGAAATGGTGGTGAGGTTGCAGACGAGGTTATAGTTTTTGAAGCATGAACAGAAGTACTTTCTTAAACATTGGTTTCCGGCTTTTCAATCCGGGCTAGGCTCAGCAATAAAATTTTGTTGAGCATTAATGAATTTTTTATTGGGGAATCATCAAGTAGCTTGCAAATTTTTCTGTAGTAATAAGTCGAAAAATGTGGTTAATTTAGGATATGATAATATTTAAACAAACTAAAATACTGTAACTATGATGGCATTTATTAAGCAAAATGCAACGATTATAATAATGGCTTGTGGGCTTGTAATAACGATAGCTTCAACACTTTCAGTTTTTGCAGCTTATTATTCTTCAGTGCAAGATCAAACTCAAAAAGATCAAATTCAAAGGTTAGGGGAAATAAGTAATAATTTGGGAGAAACGAATGTAGAGTTAGGCTATAAAATCAAAGATCTTCAGGAAGTAAATTTACAAGTAACTAATCGTATTGAAAACTTAACAGTTAATTCAAATTTACTCATTGAAGAGGTCAATAAATTATCAGCTCAAACTAAACAGATTATTGAGAGCATGGACATTAAAGCAGATAAAGAATATGCCAAAAATACAAGTGCTGGAGAGCTTGAGTTAAATTTTAAATCGATAGGTAATCAAAAACTAGTTTTTATGTTAGGAGGAGGGACTATGGATGATGCAAGTGTACAAATTGGGAATGAGCGGCCTTTCAATATAGGAATACAAAATGATAAATTATTAATTAACACAAAAGTTTACGATATTAATGATAATTTAATCGCTGAAATTGAAAACAATAAATGGCGTCTTAATAAAAACTATGCAGGAAAGTTTAATTATGACAAGACTGGTTTTGAAGTTATAGATAACAAAGGCAATATTGCAATGAGTGTTGATGTTTTAGCTTCTAATATGGTAGCGATACAAGGTATTTTTCCAATCAAGTCTGCATTAAGAATATTTATAGCTGGTAGTCAAGGTGTTACTTCAGTTCCTTATAGTAATTCAGCAGTTGATAAAAAAATACTTCAAACTACAGGAAAGAAATATGACGACTTTTTTAATGAAAGAGTCTCTGATGTCAAAATGAAACAATTATTTGAATATACTGGCAAAGATTATTTAGGACGGAGAAAGAAATATTAAGTGATAGTTTCCCTTTTTTCTATAAACTTATTTAAGGACAAGGTAATACATTATGCAACCATTACAATGCCACCTATGTCTTTATTCATACAAACTCACAATCTTGTTAAAAATATATTTTTTCAGCTGTTCCGATGGTAATGCTGGTAAATAAACCCTCCCTCTGGCACAATAATTGAAAACCTGAATAAGTTATTTATCTTTAATGTCAACTTTAAATACACCCAGATGAAACAATATTTTATTTATTGCCTGCTCACCTTAGTATTGCCATTTGCTGCAATAAGCCAGAATGGAACGGTACAAAATGCAGCTATACCAAAAGATGCTCCTGTAAATGTTACCATGACGGATTTTAAAGACAATGTTTTAAATAATGAAATTGTTGTTTTTAAAAGTAAATTAAATGGAAAAGAATACCAGGGCTTAACAGATGATGCAGGAAAATTTTCTATCCGCCTTCCATCAGGTGATACGTATGAAATTTTTATTTTGGGGTTTAAAGATTCTGCCAGTTATAATTTTTTAGAGATACCCGGCCTCAAAGGAAATGCATATTATAAAGATCCCTTTGTTATAGATATACAGCATATGCCGGCTAAAAGTTTTGTATTGGAAGATTGTAATTTTGAAACCGGTAAAGCAAACTTACAGGAAAGCTCTTATGCAGTACTGGATGAACTGGTTGCATATTTAGTAAGAAAAGATGATGAGAAAATAGAATTAGGTGGCCATACCGATAATGTAGGAACAGCAGCAAATAATTTAAAACTATCGCAGGACAGGGCCAATACAGTAAGGGCATATTTACTAACCAAAGGTATCGATCCATCAAGAGTAACTGCAAAAGGATATGGTATGAGTAAACCTATTGCACCAAATACAACTGCAGCAGGCAAGGCGCAAAACAGAAGGACTGAAGTAAAAATTTTAGAATAATATTTTCTATAAATAAAACTCAATGCCTGTACACAAGTACAGGCATTTTAATAACATCATCTTTTTTATAATCTCCTACATTTTCCCCTTTAGGGGATAGGGGCATTTAGAACCCAATACTATTGCCGCCATCTACCGGCAACACAACACCGGTAATATATTTAGATGCATCAGTTGCTAAAAACAATGCAGCGTCTCCAATATCTGATGGTTGCCCCATTTTTCCCATTGGCGTTCTGCCAAATACTTTTGCCTTGCGTTCGGGGTCACTGTTTAAAGCGGCATCAGTCATTGCACTATAAATAAAACCGGGTGCAATAGCATTTACACGAATTCCTTTTGGAGAAAGTTCCACTGCCATTGCTCTTGTCATGCCGTCTATTGCAGTTTTGCTGGCGCTGTAAGCAATTACTTTCGGTAAGCCGTATTGCGCTGCCATAGAGCTTATATTTATTATGCTGCCGGTTTGTTGCAGCAACATTTGTTTTACTACTTCACGGCTGATGGCAAATACAGCAACTACATTGGTATTTATTACGGATAAAAAATCATCATCAGTTACTTCGGTAAATTCTTTTTTCATATTGATTCCTGCGTTATTTACCAAAATATCAATTTGTCCAAATTCTGTAATAATGTTTTCAATTAATGCAGGTATGGAAGAAAGATCGGTAAGGTTACAACTTTTATAAAAACAGTTTTCACCTAATTGTTCTTTTGCAGTTTTTAATTTTTGTTCATCTCTTCCTACAATAATAGTTGTAATATTATTTTGTATAAATTTTTCTGCAATAGCAAATCCCAGTCCGGAGCCGCCCCCGGTTACTATGGCGATTTTTTTAGTTGCTATACTCATGTAGTTTTGTCTTTTAAATTTTTGTTGCTAACAATTAATTCCCGGGTGCATAAGGAAACCTCAGGCTTTTATAATACTCTAATGTTTTATCAGGTTGTTCATATATCGAAGGTATGGGCATATTGCTAAAGGTTTGAAAATACAATAAACAGGCATTGCGCCACCATATGGCATCTTTAACCTGTATGTTTAATAATTGTTTTACCTGGCTAAAACGTTCTGCATCTATAAATTTTTCAAGCCTGTTCCATTGCTGCTGCATTGACTTTATAGAATCTACCCCGGTATAGTACTTATAACACAATTCATTCCAAAGGGTTTTTCCCGAATGCATTTTATGATTCCATGCAGTATGATGAAACCAAAGCAAATATTCTTCAGGACATTTATCAATATTGCCGTATTGATTACTCAGTTCAGATGCATATTCTGCCAGGGCATTGGTGCCTGTTGCAGTTCTGTTAAAGCCAATACCAAATGAATCAGCTTTGTGGTAGTACACGGGGTTCCAGTCTTGCCTGCCTAAGGTATTGCCCCAGGGCATTGGGCCATAATGATGACCATTGTACATAATATGCGTAAGGCCTAATGGTGTCATATAATTCACCATCGCTTCATGCGACTGCAACATGATATTTTTTGTTGCTGCAACAAAAGTATTATTATTACTAAAGGTTTGTCTTATCCATTCCTCAGCAATTTGTTCACTCGATAAATTGCAGTCCCATGCCAACCTGCCCAAAGCATACCAATTGGCTTGAGCAAAAGGATGGCTGCACCAGTTAATATCATTACCAATATTGCTTACACCTGCCATTACGGTAAGCGAAAAATTATCAAGGCTGCCAGTAATTATTTTTGCTACGGTTGAACCTTTTCCTTTTGCATAGGTATCGGCATTTAATACTTCTTTAAACATTGGAGCTTCGTAAACTAAATGTGTTCCCTGGCCTAAATACTCCTGTGTTAATTGAAACTCCATTGCCAGCGGTGTTTGTGGCATAGCACCAAATAATGGAGAAAAAGGTTCCCTGGGCTGAAAATCTATCGGGCCATTTTTTACCTGCAGTATTACATTCTTTCTGAATTGTCCGTCGAGTGGTTTAAATTCTTCGTAAGCCTGCTTAAACCTGTCGTTAGATTGTTGACTGTATACAAATGCCCGCCACATTACAATGCCGTTGTAAGGCGCCAGTGCATCTGCAAACATATTTGCCCCATCGGCATGGGAGCGTTTGTAATCCTGCGGCCCGGGCTGTCCTTCACTGTTAGCTTTAATTAAAAAACCACCAAAATCAGGAATGAAAGAATAAATTTCTTTTACTTTTTGTTTCCACCATTGCTGTACAGCGGCATCTAAAGGATCTGCGGTTTTTAAACCACCTATTTCTATTGGCGCACTAAATCTAGCAGTGAGGTAAACTTTTATGCCATAGGGCCTGAAAGTGTTAGCGAGTGCAGCAACTTTTTCTAAATAGGGTTTGGTAAGTATAGTAGCATTGGCATTTACATTGGTAAGTACAGTGCCATTAATACCTATTGATGCATTGGCCCGTGCATAATCAATATATCTTTTGTCAATATAATCGGGTAGTTTATGCCAATCCCAGATAGAAGCACCGGCATAACCTCTTTCTACAATTCTGTTTAAATTATCCCAATGGTTTAATAACCGGAATTTTATTTTAGGCGTAGAAGAGATGTTCAGGTTTGAAATATCCTGTTGGGTTTGCAACAATCTTAAAAAATTAAATGTACCATATAAAATTCCAATATCGGTATTGGCGCTTATAATGGTGCAGGGTTTTCCTTGTATCGTTTTGCTTATAATTACAAACCCTTCGTCATTTATTTTTTTTAGATCCTGTAAATCAAGTGCTGCAATAATTTTATTATTTGCAGGAGTACCAATAATTAGTGTACCGTTTGTTTTTAAATCTTTAACAGCAACAGCAGTTTTACCGAGTAACCCGGTAAGTGCATTATTTAATTCTTCAGTTGCTTTTTGTATAGTTGCAGATGAGCCGGAAATTATTAGTTGCTGTAAATGCTTTTTATATTGTGTTGTTAAATGGTTAGCGGGTAATTTATCATACCTCTGCCAAAGCCTGTAACCATCATCAGCAAAAGCCCCAACTGTTATTGCAATAAAAATGCAAAACAGCAATATTTTTTTTATAAACATCAGCAGGTTATTTTAAATTTTACCTTTCTTTAAAGAAGAAGCTCTTATAATTAATTCTGATTTTAATACAATGGAATTAGTGTTGTTAGTGCCATTTTTACCCTGTAACTGGTTAACTAAATGCCTGGCAGCAACTTCGCCAATATCTATACCCGGGTAATTTACAGTAGTTAATTTAGGTTCAATAATAATACTGATGGTATCATTATTAAAACCGACTACAGCAATATCTTCCGGTATTTTAATTCCTTTTTCTTTTAATACCTGTATGCAGAGTGCTGCAGTTAAATCATTGGTGGTAAAAATGCCGTCAGGTAAAGGATGCATTGCTGCTATCTGGTTGGCACTGGCAATGCAGGATTCTTTTTTAAGATCGTTAATAAAAAGCAGGCTTTCATCAAAAGTGATATTATTATCTTTTAAAGCGGCCACATAACCATTGTATCTTTGGGCATACACATTTCTTTTAAGGTTGGAGGTAATATGAACAATTCTTTTGCAACCCTGTTCTATCAGATGTTGTGTTGCTTCATATCCGGCCTTATAATTATCGATTGTTACTTTAGTGCCTTTGCTGCCTTCTTCTACACGGTCAAAAAAAACAACTGGAATATGTCTTTCAAAAAATGGTTCAAAGTGGTCCAGGTTTTCTGTATCAAACGCTAATGCTGCAATCAAACCATCCACCCTTTTATGAAAAAGGTTATGGGCATTGGCAACTTCTTTATTAAATAATTCAGAGGAGTGGCCAATGATAAGATCATAATTGGCTACAGTAGTTACTTTTTCTATACCTGCTAAAACGGATGTAATAAAGTTACTGTTCAGCTCGTGTACCATTACACCAATAGTATGGCTTTTTTGGCGGCGCAGGTTGCTGGCAAAATTATTTGACCGGTAGCCAAGCTCTTCGGCTTTTTCTACTATACGTTTTTTGGTATTCTTATTTATGGCAGGATTGTCTTTAAGTGCCCGGCTTATGGTGGCAGCAGAAAGGTTTAACTCCCTGGCAAGGTCATAAATGGTAATTTCTTTACGCATATAGCAGCGAAGTTCAAAAATTAAGTGTCTACTTTTTTTTAAATATTTTTATGCAATCGATTGCAATTTAAAAAAAAATATTTACATTAGCATTTTAAAAGTAAAATTTATTCAGATAAAAAAGGTAGTTTGATTTTTAAATAGCTTTAAAAGCCTTGCTGGTAAACACTTTTAAAAAGTAGTTGCTATATTTTAGATTGCTTAGCACCGGAAATTTTTTAAGACGATTAGTATTTTTTGATTGATAGCATAAATTGACTTTTGCTATTTTTTTGCAACTTTTATGCAACCGATTGCATAAAAGTTTATTGCTTCAAAACCTGCTTTTAAACTAAAAGCTGCTATATGAAAATGAACCTTGTATCATTTCTCAATTTAAGGCTGGGTGCTGCAACCTGTGCTGCATTTATCTGCAGTAATACTTCTTCTTTTTATACTGATTCAAAGCCGGTTAACGGTAATACTGTATTAAGCAGTATTGCTCCAGGCTTATTAAGCTTTGCTATTCTATTATTCACCATATTAACAACCTTGCTATTTCAAAATTAATATGCCAAAACAACAATTATGAAAAAAATGAAACATCAAAAAAACAAAATGGGCTTTTCTGTTGCAGTAAAACAGAAAGTGCAGTCATTTTTTCGCAGGCCTTTTTTGCTGCTGCTTTTAATTGCAGTGCCATCTTTAATGTATGCCCAGCAAAAAACAGTCACGGGCCATGTTACCAACGAAAATGGTTTACCCGTTGCAGCTTCTGTAAGTATTAAGGGAGGAAAGGTAGGCACCACAACAGATGCCAACGGTAACTTTTCCATACAGGCAGCAGTTGGGGCTAAAATTATTATTTCTGCCGCAGAGTTTTTACTGCAGGAGTTTACTGTAGGTAAAGACAATACTATTAACGCTACTTTAATAAGATCTGATAAAGCACTTGGCGAAGTAGTTGTAGTAGGTTATGGTACGCAAAGGAAAATTGATGTTACCGGTTCGGTTTCCAGGGTTAACCTGGAAGCTATGGGCAATGCACCCAATACCAATATTGGCCAGTTTTTGCAAGGCACGGTGCCCGGCTTAAATGTGGGTGTTTCTACATTTGCAGGGGGTACGCCTCCTATATCTATTCGTGGTAGAGTTACAATTGGCGGTACTCAAAATGCCTTAATTATTTTAGATGGAATTCAGTACAGCGGTTCTTTATCATCAATAAATCCTGATGATATTGCATCCATTGATGTATTAAAAGATGCCAGTTCAACAGCCGTATATGGTGCACAGGCTGCCAATGGTGTTATCTTAATTACATCACGAAAAGGGAAATATAATCAAAAGCCAAGAATTGCTTATTCGAGTGCTTATACAACTCAAAACCCAAGTGTTAACCTAAGGCCTCATAACCGAGAGGAATATCTTGAACAATTTAAAGATGCTTTTTATACTCAGGCCTTTACCGGACCAGATTATACAACTCCCAATCCAAGCTTTAACGTGGCAACTGTTGTAGACCCAACTATGAGAGCAACTCCAACTACACTGCTTCCTAATGACTTTAACTGGTGGGAAGCAGGCGTAAAAACCGGTTCAATTGGGGAACATAACCTTAGCCTATCTGGTGGTGGCGACAGAGTAACTTACTTACTTTCTGGTGGCCTGGTAAACCAAAAGGGTTATATCATTAATGATTATTTTAACAGAAAATCGTTACGTGCCAATTTAGAAATTAAAGCAACCAACTGGTGGAAAGTTGGCTTGGTAGGGTCTGGCTCTTTTGTTAAACAAGATGGAGCAGAGCCTTCTTTAGGTAATTTAACTATTGCATCTCCATTGCATGTACCATTTGATGCCAATGGCAATTTAATACCTTCTCCAACCGGTACTGTAGTACCAAATCCATTTCAAACCTATTATGTGGATGATTTAGACAGAAACCAGTATTACTTCGCTAATGTTTATTCTGATATTGATGTGCCTTTTATTAAGGGGTTAAATTACCGCATGAATTTTGGTAATAACTACAGAACATCCCAGCACTATTTTGCCAGCCAGTTTGATGGTGGCTTAACAGGTCGTGCCTATAAAGAAAACCAGGATGCTTACGATTATACTTTTGATAACATTCTTACTTACACAAAAAAATACCGCAGTCATGATATAACTGCCACTGCTTTATATGGTGCTATTGAAAGAAAATTCAGCAGAACATTTGCAGAGGGTACTGGTTTTGCAAGGCTTAACCTGAGTTATAACGACATACAAAGTGCTACAACTCAAAAAGTAACTACTAATGCATTCAGAGAAGCATTAAATTATCAAATGGGGAGAGTAAATTATAAATACAATGACAAGTATCTCTTAACCGCTACAGTACGCAGAGATGGGTTTTCTGGCTTTGCCAATAACTTTAAAAGTGCGATTTTTCCATCTGTAGCTCTTGGCTGGATTATTTCGAGTGAGTCGTTTATGGCTAATGTAAAAGCTGTTAATTTTCTTAAACTAAGAGCTGGTTATGGATTAAGCGGTAATCAAACACAGCGATATCAATCACTTGCTCGTGTTGGTACTAACTCTTCTTATGTTTTTGGCGACGGAGGTGGTACAGCATTTGGCCAGCAGGTGGCAACACTTGAAAACCCAAATCTTAAATGGGAAAAAACAAAGGGCATGAACGTGGGAGTGGATTTCACGCTGCTCAGTAACCGTTTAACCGGTTCTCTGGATTATTACAATAATAATACAAACGATTTGTTATTCCCCGTAAGAATACCGGCAGTTACAGGGTTTGATACAATTATGACAAATCTTGGAAAAATTAACAACAAAGGATTTGAAGCAGCTTTGACTTACAAAATAATGAACAAAAAAGATTTTTCATGGACTGCAACCTTTAATTTTTGGACCAATACAAACATCATTAAAACGCTTACTGGTGTTGATGCAAACGGAGATGGTATAGAAGATGATTTAGTATCAAGCGGATTGTTTATTGGTAAATCTATTCAAACTATTTTTGATTATAAGGCTGATGGTATTTATCAATTAGGCGAAACAAGATTGCCTGGCTTTCAAACCGGTAGTTTTAGAGTAGTTGATAATTTTAAATCAGGTACAATAACTGCAGAAGACAGAATGTTTCTTGGTAGACAGGAGCCTGCTTACAGGTTTAGTTTCTTTAATACCGTAAGCTATAAGAATTTTTCACTTAGTTTTTTCATAAACTCCATTCAAGGTGGTAAAGATGGATTTTTGGGTAATAGTGCCCGCTCTTATTTCCGGGAAGATAATTCGGTACGTAATAATGAATTTACCGCAACAGATTTTTGGTCGCCTCGTAATCCAAACGGTAAATATCCAAGAAATATTTCAGGCAGCCGCTCCAGTATAGACCCAGCTCTGTACGAAAGCAGAAGTTTTATCAGGCTACAGGATGTTTCTCTTTCTTATCAATTGGGGGCTAAAATGCTTAATAAAATTAAAGCGCAGGCAATTAACTTTTATGTAAGTGGAAAAAACCTTGCTACATGGACTAAATGGGAAGGATGGGATCCAGAAACAGGCCAGGGCCTGCAATTAGATGGAAGGCCGGTATTAAGAGGCGTTACCATTGGATTACATGTTACCTATTAATTAATGATGTTTAAAAAATACTGAAATGAAAAAAATAAAATCATATTTAATACTACTGGTTCTTTTTACCGGAACATTTTCCTGTAAAAAAACATTTTTAGATGAAACGCCGCAGGACTTTTTAAGTGCTACTAATGCATTTAAAACTTCAGCCGATTTTACAGCATCTGTAAATAACCTGTACAGGTTAGTGCGGCAAGAGTTTTATACATTAAACGATGATGCTCCTATGGCGTATTCATACAGAACAGATATAGCATTTTATGTGCCTGCTGCTTTTCCTGCAAACTTGGTTGGTGAATTCAGCCCTACTTCAAGTATTATGTCGGGCCACTGGACGGCCCTGTACAAAATTGTGGCAGAGGCAAATACAGTTATAGCCCGTATTCCGGCATCGCAAATGAGTGACGCAGATAAAAAATTGTTTGAAGCAAGAGGTAAATTTTTCAGAGCCTTTGCATACAGAAGTCTGGCTTATATATGGGGCGGTGTACCGTTAGAAATAAATGAAGTAACAGCTCCAAAAGTTGATTATACAAGAGCTACCAGAAAAGAAGTATATACACAATGTATTTCCGATTTAGTTTTTGCAGCAGCAAACCTGCCTTCAATTACTACTATTCCTGCTACAAGAGATGGAGAAATTAGCAGCCAGGCTGCCAATCATTTATTGGCCGAAGTATATATTGCCGATGGACAATTTACAAACGCTGTTACCGCTGCAACGGCTGTAATTAACACACCCGGTATGGCATTAATGACCAGCCGCTTTGGTAGCCGCAGAACAGAAACCCCCGGTGATGTGTATTGGGATTTATTCCGCAAGGGCAACCAGAACAGAAAAGGCGGCACTAATAATACAGAGGCTATCTGGGTAATTCAATTAGAAACTGATATACCTGGTGGAGCAGCAATTTCTACTACAGGTTTTGCAAGTGGCGATGGTTTTTCTTTAGAAAGAGTACATGCGCCGCTTATTCGTGATGTAACCGTTAATGGTGTGTCTCCTTTCCGTTGGCCTACCAGCGACTATACAGGTGGAAGAGGTGTAGGATTTTTTGCACCGTCTAAATATTTTCAAGACAGTGTTTATGCAGCAGATCCTGTAAATGATATCAGAAATGCCAATCATAATTTTGTAAGAAGATTTTTATGCAATAACCCTGCAAGCCCTTTATTTAATACAATACTTGATTTTCATAATATGCCTGCTAACACAAAAGGTACAAGCGGAGCTACATTAAGTTCTGGCGTACCCAGCAGAGCCTTCTATCCTTACTCTACAAAATGTACAGAACCTGGTGGTCATCCTGCTAATCTTTTGTCAGGGTCATATCCGTTAGGATTAAAAAATGGCGCAGGGTTTACCTATCAAGACCAGTATTTGTTTAGACTAGCAGAAACTTATTTGCTAAGGGCGGAAGCACAGCTTGGCGCAAGTCAGCCAGGCTTAGCAGCTACTGATATAAATGTAGTAAGGGCAAGGTCTAATGCTGCTCCTGTTGCAGCGGGCAATGTTAATATTGATTACATTTTGGATGAAAGAATTAGAGAATTGGGTGTAGAAGAAAAAAGAATGTTTACTTTAATGCGTTTAGGCAAATGGTACGACAGGGTAGTAAAATGTAATCCATTTTACGCCAGTGCAGCACTAACCAAATACAATCTTTGGCCAATACCACAGTCAGAAATTGAAAGAAACAGAGGTGCCGTATTAGCGCAAAATCCGGGTTATTAATTCAACTGAATATTATTAATTTCTTTTTTGAAAAACTAGAAAACAGGAGAGACAACCAAATCTCTCCTGTTTTTTTAAAAAGTAAAAAAACAGAACAGCATTTAATGTTTACAAATTCATTTTCGGATTTTTTCAGACTTGTATTCAAGAAGATGTTTTTAGTCATCTTACTGGTTGCACCGTTAATGGTAATAGCACAAGGAATTAAAAAAGATGCATTGCCATTAAGGGAACGGCTTAGCATTAATACAGGATGGAAATTTATGCGGTATACTGAAGGTGCTGATAAATTAATTTATGATATCCGTCCGGAAGTTACTGACCGCAATGATAATAAAGTTGCCGATTCAAAACCTACCGAGGCTGTTATAATTAAGGCTTCTGAACAGGTGTTGAAAAACTGGATTTTACCTGTTGCAAATGATTTTATTAAAGACCCATTAAAACATTACAAACGCCCCGAAGGAAATCCTGGTAATGATTTTGCTTTTGTGCAAAATAATTTTAACGATGCAGCCTGGGAAAAAGTAAACCTGCCGCATGACTGGGCTATTAAAGGACCATTTTATAAAGAAGCCAATGCAACAGTTGGTGGCGGTATGGGCCGTCTTCCTGTGCAAGGCGTAGGTTGGTACAGAAAAAAAATAAACATTACCGCTGCAGATGCAGGCAAAAATATTTACCTGGATATAGATGGCGCCATGTCATACGCAATGGTGTGGCTTAATGGTAATTTGGTTGGTGGATGGCCTTATGGTTATAATTCTTTTCGCCTTAACCTTACACCATATTTAAAATCCGGTGACGATAATCAATTGGCCATACGGGTTGATAATCCGAACTATTCTGCCAGGTGGTATCCCGGCGGCGGCATATACCGCAATGTGTGGTTAACAAAAGTAAACGCTGTGCATATAGCGCATTGGGGAACATTTGTTACCGCAAAAAATGTTTCTGCAGCTGCTGCCACGGTTGATATTGCTGTAGAAATTGAAAATAAATTAACTACTGATAAAAATATTGAAGTAATAACAGAAATATATTTTTTACAAAATAATTTACAAAGCCGTAAAAATAAAATAGTAAGTTTTCCCAAAATGGTTGCTGTAGTACAGCCTGGTAAAAAAATAAAATTGGGAAATTCGGTTAGTATAAAAAATCCATTATTGTGGGGACCGCCGCCTTCGCAAAAACCAAATCTTTATGTAGCAGTTACAAAATTGTTTGCAAACGGAAAACAGATTGATGAATATGAAACCCGTTTTGGAATTCGATCATTACAATTTGATCCCATAAAAGGTTTGCTGGTAAATGATAAGCCCGTTCGTTTTCAGGGCGTAAATCAGCATCATGATTTAGGCGCATTAGGAGCCGCTTTTAATACAAGAGCGGCAGAAAGGCAGTTAGAAATTTTAGCGGAATTAGGCTGCAATGCTATTCGCATGTCGCACAATCCGCCGGCCTCGGAATTGCTTGACCTTACAGACCGTATGGGTTTTTTAGTGATGGATGAAATATTCGATAGCTGGGAACGTAAAAAAACACCGCATGATTTTCACTTGATTTTTCCTGATTGGTATGAAGCGGATACAAGAAGTTTTATAAGACGAGACCGTAATCACCCATCAGTAATTGCATGGAGTTTTGGAAATGAAGTTGGTGAACAATACACGGCTGATACCGGCGCTATTATTGCAAAAAGATTGCATGATATTGTGAAAGAAGAGGATAATACAAGACCTGCGACCGCATCTATGAATTATGCCAAGCCACACATGCCCTTTCCAAAAGAATCAGACATAATAAGTTTAAATTACCAGGGCGAAGGTATTAGAGATGCACCTGCATACGCACATCTTAGAGGTATAAGAACAACACCTTTGTATCCGGCTTTTCAAAAACAGTTTCCCGATAAATTAATTGTGAGCAGCGAAACAGCATCTGCTTTCAGTACAAGGGGTACATATATTTTTCCGGTAACAAATGGTATTGGTGCGCCGGTTAGCGATAGTACCGGTGGCGATCCTATAAATAAATATGTGAGTGCTTACGAATTATACACTGCTCCATTTGGTGCATCGGCCGATAAAGTTTTTGCATCACAGGATAAACATCCTTTTGTGGCAGGCGAGTTTGTATGGAGTGGCTGGGATTATTTAGGTGAGCCTACTCCATACTATTCTGCAAGAAGTTCTTACTGCGGTATTATCGACCTGGCAGGATTTAAGAAAGACCGTTTTTATCTCTATCAATCCAGATGGAAGCCTGGCTTACCAATGGTTCATATTCTGCCACATTGGAATTGGCCTGATAGAATTGGTAAAGTAACACCGGTACATGTTTTTACATCTGGAGATGAGGCAGAACTTTTTTTAAATGGCCGTTCTCTTGGCAAAAAGAAAAAAGGTATATACGAATACAGGTTACGTTGGGATGATGTAAAATATGAACCCGGCGAAGTAAAAGTTATTGCTTACAAAAATGGAAATCAATGGGCAGAAGAAATTATTAAAACTACCAGCGGTGCTGGTCAATTATTAATAAGTGCAGATAGAAATGTAATTACCGCAGATGGAACAGACCTTTCATTTATAACTGTAAAAATCGCAGATAAAAATGGATCAATGGTTCCAGATGCAAACAATAAAGTAATCTTTAGCATTGAAGGGCCGGGAGAAATTGTTGCAACAGATAATGGCGATCCGGCTAACCTGGTTTCATTCGCATCAAAAGAACGTGAAGCATATTTTGGATTGGTATTGGTGATTGTACGTTCTCAGAAAGGAAAGCCGGGGGGTATTAAAATTAAAGCAACTTCAACAGGGCAAAAAGCGGCAACTGTAGAGATAAAATCTAAATAAGGTATTACTGGATAAATATTAAACATCTTAAAACTATTTTTCACTTGTATGAGCAACACTTCTTCTATTCTTGTAAAGCAGATATTGCTGCAGGTATTTATGCTTTTGTTTGCAATATCCTGTTCTAAAAAAAGTAGTACAGGCAGTGGTGGTACACCTGTAATAATACCACCGCCTGTTTATGAAGCACAGGTAACCATAAATGCTGCTGAAAATAATCAAACCATTCAGGGCTTTGGTTGTGCCACTGTTTTTGCACCACCGGCCACAACAGCTTTAACCACTGAAGAATTTGACAGGTTATTTGGTGCCGGAGCCGGCCAGGTAGGTTTAAACTTTCTAAGAATAAGAATTGCTTCGGATGATGCATGGAGAGCTGTAGAATTGAATCATGCGAAAGCTGCTATTCTGCGTGGCGCAAAAGTTTTTGCCAGCCCCTGGAGCCCACCGGCAAGAATGAAAACAAACAACAATATTATAAAAGGAAAACTAATTGCCGATAGTGCGGCAGCCTATGCAAAATACCTGAATGACTTTGCAATTTATATGGCTGCAAATGGTGCTCCTTTGTATGCGGTATCTGTTCAAAATGAACCTGACTGGGAACCGGATTACGAGGGTTGTGTATGGACTGCAACTGAAATGAGAGATTTCTTAAAAAACCAGGGCGGCTTAATTACAGCTACCCGTTTAATGGCGCCGGAACTGGTGAATAATAACCAAGCTTATGTAAATACTATTTTGGGCGATGCAGGTGCGGTTGCCAACCTGGATATTTTAGCTACGCATATTTATGGCGGAGGAATTGTTGATAATGCGGATGCAAGAGCTAAAAACAAAGAAGTGTGGATGACTGAACATCTGGAAACAGATACCACTTACACCGCCAATCTTAATACTGCTGTTGAAATACACAACTGCTTTACAAAAGCAAATTTTAGTGCCTACATCTGGTGGTATGGAAAAAGATTTTATGGAGCCATTGGTCAGGATGGGATCGTTACAAAAAGAGGATACATTATGTCACAGTTTGCACGCTTTATTAAAGAAGGTGCTGTACGTTTAGGAGTGGCAGCAAATTCAAGACCGGATGTTTTAATATCTGCATACAAAAATGGAACAAAGAAGGTAGTGGTTGCTATTAATACAGGGTCTGGGCAGGTAAACCAAACCATTGCATTTAAAGATGCGGTTGCAACAACAGTTGTTCCGTATTTAACAACGGTATCAAAAAATGCGGAACAGGGAATAGCCATTACATTGTCAAATAATAGTTTTGTTTATGCGATACCACCCAATAGTGTGGTAACTTTTGTGGAGCAATAAAACCTGGTATAAAAGCAATTAAGATAGTAATAAATGAAAGAGTTTTCTCATTTAGCAGTTGGTAAGGGGGGATGATTTATCATCCTTCCTTTTTAATTCTTTTTAATGAAGCATAGTTTGACCATAAGTAATATTTTTGCGTTTGATAATTCTTTAAAACAAAAAAATCAAACCAATGAATAAGTTAATGCACCAAACCATGCGCTGGTATGGCCCAAATGATGTGGTAAGTCTTTCGGATATTTTACAGGCCGGTTGCGAAGGCGTGGTAACAGCCTTGCACCAAATTCCGGTAGGCGATGTTTGGACGGTGGAAGAAATTACGAAAAGAAAAAAAATGGTGGAAGATGCCGGCATGAGTTGGACGGTGATTGAAAGCCTGCCGGTAAGTGACGATATAAAAAAGCATACCGGCAATTATTTGCAGCATATAGAAAATTATAAAACAAGTTTGCGTAATGTAGCGGCTTGCGGTTTAAAAGTAGTTACGTATAATTTTATGCCTGTGCTGGATTGGTTACGTACAAATGTTTATTATAAATTACCCAATGGTGCTACTGCATTATATTTCGACAGGCTTGCATTTGTTGCGTTTGATCTTTTTTTATTAAAAAGGCCGGATGCAGAAAAAGATTACAGTGCAGAAGAAATAGAAAAAGCAAAACAAAAATTTGCTTTGATGACAGAAGAGGAAAAGACAGGCGTATTTCAGAATTGCATGTTGGGATTACCAGGCAGTGACGACGCTTTTACAGCCGAACAGGTTTTGGCAGCATTAAAAAGCTATGAAGGTATTGATGCAAAAAAACTGAAAGAGCATTTGTTCTATTTTTTGCAACAGGTAATGCCTGTTGTTGACGAATGTGGTTTAAAAATGGCCATTCATCCTGATGATCCGCCATATTCGGTTTTAGGATTGCCCAGGATAATGAGTACCGAGCAGGATGCGGCAGATTTAATTGCTGCAGTACCATCGCAGGCAAATGGTTTTTGTTTTTGCACCGGTTCATTTGGTGCAAGGCCCGATAATGATTTGGTAAAAATGATACAGCGCTTTGGCGATCATATTCACTTTTTGCATTTAAGAAATACTAAACGTGATGGTGGTGGCAATTTTTACGAGGCCAATCATTTGGGTGGCGATGCAGATATGTATGCAATTGTAAAAGAAGTTTTACTGCTGATGAAACGCAGAGATATTTCTTTACCAATGCGGCCCGATCATGGCCACCAGATGTTGGACGATTTAAAAAAGAAAACCTATCCCGGCTATTCGGCAATAGGAAGATTAAAAGGCCTTGCAGAAATACGGGGTGTTGAATATGCATTGAGCAGGATGACTTAAAAAAACAATAATGAAAAGATTGCAAAAATTGAATTTGATGATTAAAGTATCAATAGCTTTTATCACTTCGCTGGCGCAATCTTTTACAAAGCTGATATTTTCCGTTTTTTATCCAAATCCGGGTATTTGCAGAGCTGATAATGATTATTTCATTGTCAGCTCTTTTTTTTTATTACCCAGGCCAGCAGTGGTACTAAATTTAAAAAAATAAACAGCAATATGAAAAATAAATTTTTACCACTTGTAGTAGCTTTTATTATGTTTCTTGCTTCATGTTCCCAAAGCAAAAAAGTGGCCTCTGTAAATCTTACTTTAAAAGAAGCTTACAAAAACAGTTTTTTAATTGGTGCAGCATTAAGTGCCGCACAAATTGAAGAAAAAAATGCAGTAACTGCTTCATTAATTGCTCATCAGTTTAATACGGTTACTCCAGAAAACAACATGAAGTGCATGCACATACACCCGGAATGGGACAGGTATAATTTTACACTGCCTGATAAACTGGTGGCTCTTGCTCAAAAAAATAACATGGCAGTTATTGGCCACACTTTAATATGGCACAGCCAGCTCTCTCCTTTTGTACAAAAAATTCAAAGTAAAGATTCGCTGCAAACATTTTTTACCAATCATATTACCACCATAGCATCAAGATATGATGGTAAAATAAAAGGATGGGATGTGGTGAATGAAGCACTGGAAGAAGACGGCAGCCTGCGTAAATCCATCTTCTTAAATAAACTGGGCGACAATTATATAGTAGAAGCATTTCGCCTTGCACAAAAGGCGGCACCTAATACAGAACTGTATTATAACGATTATAATATTGAACAGCCAAAGAAAAGAGCAGGAGCTATTGCATTAATAAAAAAAATTCAGGCAGCCGGTGTACGTATAGATGGTGTAGGCATACAGGGCCACTGGAGAAGTTACAGAGTGCCTATGAAAGAAATTGAAGATGCCATTAATGAATTTGCAGCACTGGGTATTAAAGTAATGTTTACCGAACTGGATTTAGGTGTGCTGCCTAATCCATGGGATGGAGATGCTGCTGATGTGAATTTAAAAGCGGAATACAGTGCCAAAATGAATCCATATACAACTGGTTTGCCCGACACTGTTGCCGCAAAGCAGGCAGAAAGTTATGCAGCATTGTTTAAACTGTTTTTAAAACATAAAGACAAAGTAAGCCGTGTAACACTTTGGGGTATTAATGATGGGCAAAGCTGGTTGAATGACTGGCCAATAAACGGCAGAACAAATTACCCTTTATTGTTCGACAGGAATTTTAAACCCAAACCTGCATTTGATGCAGTAATTGCACTAAAAAAATAATAACCTCTAAAAAAATATCATGATTGCAAGCGAACAAAAATTATCGGTTTTAGAAAAAGTTGGTTATAGCCTTGGCGACCTTGCTGCCAATTTAGTTTTTCAAACATTGGTGACTTACCTGGCTTATTTTTATACTGATATTTATAAACTTGATGCCAAGCAGGCATCTGCTATTACATTTACAGTTGGGCTCATCGCTGCCTTTGTATTTAATCCCATTTTAGGCGCCCTTGCCGACAGAACAACTACAAGATGGGGGAAGTTCCGGCCATGGGTTTTATTGACAGCAGTACCATTAGGTATAGTATCAGTCTATGCCTTCAAGGCAACGGGTATTACAGATAAAGTAACCTATGCAATAGTTACATATACTTTACTGTTGCTGTTATATGCAGCCAATAATTTACCATATGGCGCATTAAGCGGAGTAATAACCGGTAATATGAAAGAACGGAATAGTGTATCTGCTTATCGCTTTGTCGCCGTAATGTTTGCCCAATTTTTTGTACAGGTATTTATGCTGCCAATCATTATGCATGTTGGCAATGGTGATAAAGCTGTGGGTATTGAAAAAGTAATGTTATGGATGGCCATAATCGGAACCATAATGTTGTTTATTACATTTCTTACAACAAAAGAAAGAATTGTACCAAAGCCTGAACAGAAATCTACTCTCGGACAGGATTTGACTGACCTTGTAAAAAACATGCCTTGGTTTATTATGTTGGTGCTTACCACATTGGTATTTATTACACTGGCTATGAAAGGGGGCTCGTATGTTTATTACTTCAACAACTATGTAAACAAAGAAAGCCTTGCTAATTTCATTACACCTGTAACAAATGCATTCAAAAATTTGGGAATGAACTTTTTTGGAGAAGACCCTGTTTCTGCAGGTATGGGATTATTTAATGCTGGTGGAATTATTTGTATGATTATAGGCATCACCTTTTCTAAAAGGCTTGCGGATAAATATGGAAAGAGGAATGTTTTTGGAATTGCTTTGGTTATATCCACCCTTTTCATACTAATATTTTATTTCTTTCCACCAAAATCAGTTGGGCTAATGTTTACTTCACAAATACTGCATGGTTTATTTTATGGTGTAACCATTCCCATTTTATGGGCAATGATTGCCGATGTGGCTGATTATAGTGAATGGAAAAATAACCGCCGAGCAACAGCTATTATTTTTTCTGCAATGATGGTGGGCTTAAAAGCAGGGCTAACGATTGGAGGCTCATTAGTTACCTGGATACTGGGTACTTACAATTATATACCCAATATTACCAGCGGGCAAACTGAAACTGCCATTAACGGTACTAAATTATTGGTAAGTATATTCCCTTCAATTCCATTTTTAATAGGGGCATCACTACTATTTTTTTACAAAATAAATAAAGCAAAAGAAGTGCAGATTGAAACTGATTTAAAAGCAAGGAGGAATAGCTAACCACATAAGACATATAAGGCACATAAGCTTTCTTATGTTTCTTTTTTCCTTACGTGGTTCAAAAAACAAAAGAAGTACAAATTGAAAATGATTTAAAAACAAGGAGGAATAACTAACCACATAAGACATATAAGGCACATAAGCTTTCTTATGTTTCTTTTTTCCTTATGTGGTTCAAAAAAAATAAAATGCCAGAAGATAATATCGACCATATCAACTTTGATGATTTAAACCAACGGGCTATTTCGCAACCGCTGGTAAAACATATTTACACTGCCGACCCATCGGCACATGTGTTTAATGGTAAAATTTATATCTACCCATCGCATGATATTGATGCAGGTGATGCCTTTGACGATTTAGGCAGTCACTTTGCCATGGAAGATTATCATATTCTTTCAATGGATTCGCCAGCTGCAGAAACAAAAGACAATGGTTGTGCATTGCATGTAAACGATGTGCCTTGGGCAGCCAGACAAATGTGGGCACCAGATGCTAATGAAAAAGACGGCAAGTATTATTTATTCTTTCCTGCAAAAGGGCATGATGATATTTTCAGAATTGGTGTGGCTATCAGTGATTCGCCTGTTGGGCCTTTTATACCAGAGGAAGAGCCAATAAGAAACAGTTTTTCTATTGACCCTGCAGTTTATAAAGATGACGACAGTAGTTACTACATGTACTTCGGTGGTATTTGGGGCGGACAATTACAACGCTGGAGAAACGGATTGTTTAATGCATCACAACCTGAAAGTCCAACTGCACATTTACCCGAAGCCAATGAACCAGCATTGTGTGCAAAGATTGCAAAACTTACAGACGATTTATTAGAGTTTGCTGAGGACCCAAGTGATGTTATCATCCTTGATGAAAACGGAAAACCACTTTTACAAGGCGATACCGACAGAAGATTTTTTGAAGCATCCTGGCTACACAAATACAACGGCAAATACTATTTCTCTTATTCAACCGGCGATACACATTTTTTGTGTTACGCCATTGGAAATAATCCATACGGGCCGTTTACGTATGGAGGAAGAATTTTAGAGCCTGTTGTTGGATGGACATCGCATCATTCCATCTGTGAATTTAAAGGCAAGTGGTATTTGTTTTACCACGACAGCAGCTTAAGCAAAGGTGTAACACATTTACGTAGTGTGAAAGTAACAGAGTTGGTGCATGATGAAAATGGAAAGATTAAAACGATTGAGCCGTATAAATAATTTTTGTTGACGGGCTGCATCGCCTTGATTTAACATCGTTGCGTCGCACTCTTCAACTGAAGAATATCTATTGAGCAATTAAACCACATAAGACATATAAGGAACATAAGAGAACAACATTTTTTCTTAAATGCCTAATGTGCCTTATGTGGTTCAAAAAAAGATGAATAATGAGCAGAACGATGAAAGGATTGCGACGCAACGATGATGCCATGAAAAACTGAAGCTGGTATTAAAAAAATATATTTCAATGAAAAAAGTTATTTCAATTGCAACGCTGTTATTTGCATTACAGGCAACAGCACAAGACTACAAATCATTCCCTATGTGGAATACCAATTTATCTTTTGAACAAAGAGTGAATGATGTAGTAAGCCGCTTAACGCTGGAAGAAAAAGTAAACCAGATGCTGAATGCCACACCGGCCATACCAAGGCTGGGCATTCTTGCATACGACTGGTGGAACGAAACATTACATGGTGTTGCAAGAACGCCATACAAAGTAACATCGTACCCACAAGCCATCGCAATGGCAGCCACATGGGATACTGCTTCTTTAAAAATGATGGCGCAATATTCTGCAATAGAAGGCAGGGCCATTCAAAATAAATCTATTGAGTTAAACAAAACCGGCGACCGCTATGTGGGGTTAACGTACTGGACACCGAACATTAATATTTTCCGTGACCCCCGCTGGGGCCGTGGCCAGGAAACTTATGGCGAAGACCCTTTTCTTACTGCTAAACTCGGTGCATCGTTTGTAAGAGGTTTACAAGGCGATGATAAAAAATATTTACAAGCTGCAGCATGTGCCAAACATTTTGCAGTACACAGCGGCCCCGAGCCCAGCAGGCACAGCGATAATTTTAATCCTACTGCGTATGATTTGTGGGATACTTATCTACCTGCCTTTAAAGAACTGATTGTAAACGCTGATGTGGCCGGTGTAATGTGTGCTTACAATGCGGTTGATAAACAACCTTGTTGTGCCAACGACCAGTTGATGATTGATATTTTACGCAAGCAATGGAATTTTACCGGCTATGTTACCAGCGACTGCTGGGCTATTGATGATTTTTTCCGCTATCATAAAACGCATAAAGACAGTACCAGCTCTTCCATTGATGCGGTGATACACGGCACTGATCTGGAATGTGGCCGCACTGTTTATTTAGCATTGATAGATGCGGTGAAAAAAGGTTTGATAAAAGAATCGCAGTTAGATGTTTCTTTAAAAAGATTATTCACCATCCGTTACAAGTTGGGTATGTTCGACCCGGTGAGCATGGTGAAGTATGCACAAACACCATCTTCTGTTTTAGAAAGCGATGCACATAAAGCACATGCTTTAAAAATGGCGCAGCAATCAATTGTATTGTTGAAAAATAATAACAACACATTGCCCTTAAAAAAAAGTATTAAAAAAATTGTGGTAGTAGGTCCAAATGCAGATAACCGTGTTGCCGTTCTTGGAAACTATAATGGCATACCCTCACAAATAGTAACAGTGCTGGATGGCATTAAAGCGAAAGTGGGTAAAAATGTGGAGGTAGTGTTTGAAAGAGGAACCACCTTTGTAAATGACACTTTATTAGTTTATGCCGATATCAGCAAACAGTTTAGCTGGGAAAGTAAGCAGGGATTTAAAGCAGAGTATTTTAATAACCGTGATCTTAGTGGCACACCTGCATCAACAATTACAGAAACTGCTATAGATCATTTTTGGCAGGAGGGACAAACCGTTGTTGGAAATATTATTGCCACTAATTTTTCTGCACGCTACACCACTAATTATACAGCTGCCGCCGATGGAAGTATTACGTTTGAAGTAGACGGAGATGATGGCTATAAATTAAATATTAATGGTAAAGAAGTTATCAATACATGGCTGCGCAATAGAATGGGTGCAAGAACATATAAATTACAAACAAAGAAAGATACTGTTTATAAAGTAGTGTTAGAATATTTTCAGGGAGCAGGAAAAGCAAATATTACACTGCGTGCAGGAAATTTTGAACGCACCAATTACAATGCACTTGCTAACCGTGTAAAAGATGCTGATGTGATTGTTTATGTTGGGGGTATTTCTCCACAACTGGAAGGTGAAGAAATGCCGGTGAATGCACCCGGGTTTAATGGTGGCGACCGTACAACAATACTTTTGCCTGCCGTGCAAACCGAGATGATGAAAACACTGTATGCAACAGGTAAGCCAGTGGTGTTTGTTATGCTTACCGGCAGTGCCATTGCTATACCTTGGGAAGATGAAAACATTCCTGCTATTATGAATGCCTGGTACGGCGGACAAAGTGCAGGCACTGCAGTAGCCGATGTGTTGTTTGGCGACTACAACCCTGCCGGAAGATTACCCGTTACATTTTACAAAAGCGATAACGACTTACCCGGCTTTAGTGATTACAGCATGACTGGAAGAACCTACCGTTACTTTAAAGGTGATGCATTATATCCTTTTGGTTATGGCTTAAGCTACACTAACTTTACGTATAGTGCAATGGCTGCTCCGGCAACAGTTGGTAAAGGAAAAAATATTACTGTAAGTGTTACCGTAAAAAACACCGGTAAAATAGCTGGCGACGAAGTGATGCAGTTGTACACAGCATATAATAATTTAAAAGAACTGAATCCGCTGAAAGCATTAAAAGGATTTAAACGCATTGCACTAAAAGCAGGCGAGAGCAAAAAGATAAGTTTTACGTTAACACCAGAACAACTGTCGTTAATTGATGAAGCAGGTAATGCTTACCAGCCTAAAGAAAAATTGACGATTAGTGTGGGTGGCGGGCAACCGGGAGTGAAGAATAAGACGACGAGTGGGGTGGTGAGTAAAGGCGTTTCGATTTTATGATGAATCAGCGTTTGATAGCAGTTGTTACAAAATAAAATTGAAAAGGCTTAGCTTGGAAGCTGCCGAGTTTGTTGAACCACATAAGACATATAAGAAACATTAGAGAAATTCTTTGATTTCCTTAAATGCCTAATATGCCTTATGTGGTTTAAAAAAAGATGAAGTACGAACAGAATGTACAAGAGTGATTATTCTATCCTTTCACTGAAAGAAAAGAATAACAGAACTAGTTCGCAACGATGCTAAATAGAATCACAAAAGCCGGTAACAAAAAATAACTTCTTAAAATACGCTGTATGAAAAAACAAAACACAGGCCGCAGAAAATTTTTACAGAACGTAACAAAAGCCTCTGGCTTAATGCTGTTGGCACCATTGGCAGGCGCTGCTAATTTTAAACATATTGAATCTACTAAAAAACAAAACCCTGTTGTTATTCCCCCCGGTAAAATAAAGTTTTCGGTCATCAATATCAACCATCCGCATATTTATGGAATGACGGATGCTATAAAACGGGGCGGCGGCGAATTAGTATCGGTGTATGCTAAAGAAGCTGATTTATTAGCGGCTTTTGTAAAAGCATACCCTGATGTAAAACAGGCTAAAAGCGAAACTGAAATTTTAGAAGATACTTCCATTCAGTTGGTGTTAAGTTCCGGCATTCCTGATGAAAGGGCACCGCTGGGTATTAAAGTAATGCAGCATGGTAAAGATTATTTAACTGATAAGCCCGGCATTATCACTTTAAAACAACTGGCCGAAGTAAAGAAGGTGCAAAAAGAAACCAAACGCATTTACTCCATTATGTACAGCGAACGTTTGGAAAACAGGGGTACAGAAAAAGCCAGCCAGTTAGTTAAGGCCGGTGCCATTGGCCAGGTAATACAAACCATAAATATAGCGCCGCACAGAATCAGCAATAAGTTCGGCACTGCCGGCTTAGCAGTAAGGCCCGATTGGTTTTGGGATAAAAAAAGATATGGTGGCATTATAACCGATATCGGCTCTCACCAGTTCGACCAGTTTTTACATTTTACCAACTCAACAGAAGCAAAAATTTTAGCATCGCAGGTGGGTAATGTACATTTTACGCAGGCACCACTGTTTGAAGATTTTGGAGATGTGATGTTAACCGGCAATGGCGGCACCGGTTATATAAGAGTGGATTGGTTTACACCAAACGGATTGGATAGCTGGGGCGATGGAAGATTAACCATACTGGGTACGGATGGATATATTGAAGTAAGAAAAAACATAGATATTCTTTCTGGCAATAAAGGCGGCAATCATTTATACCTGGTAAATCAAAAAGAAACCCTGCATATGGATTGCAATAATGAAACATTACCATTCGGGGGTTTATTTGTTGATGATGTATTGAACAGAACAGAAACTGCCATGAGCCAGGCGCATTGCTTTTTAGCAACAGAGCTGGCGTTGAAAGCGCAGAAGAATGCAAGGGTGATGAAGTTGAAGAAATAGTGCTCACAGATTGCGCTGATAAACACAGATGAAAATCAATTTGTGAAAATCTGTGTTATCCGTGAGAAAAAGAAAATGAACCACCTAAGACACAAAGGCACATAAGATTTTCTTATGTTTCTTATATGCCTTATGTGGTTCAAAAAAAGATGAACAAAGAACAAACAGTTGAAGAGTGCGACGCAACGATGATGCTATGAAAAGCTAAAGCTGGTAAAAAAAATATATCTCAAATAAAATAAGCTGTATGAAAAAACAAAACATTGGCCGCCGTAAATTTTTAACCGACTCTGCCAAAGCTGCCATCGGCACCGGCATTGCATTTAGTTTTCCTTCCATTGTTCCTGCAAGTGTGTTTGGCCGCAATGCGCCGAGCAACAGAATTAATGTAGCTGCCATTGGTGCAGGCCGCATTTCAAGAGGGCATGATATGCCCGGCGTATGGCAGCATGATTTTGCACAGATAATGGCGGTGTGTGATGTAGATGCATTAAGAGCCGAAGACGGAAAAAAATTAGTGAATGAATATTACAGCAAAAAAAATGGTACGCCTTACGATGGTGTAAAAGTGTACAGCGATTATAAAGAGCTGCTGTTGAATAAAGATATTGATGCCGTCATCATCAGCACACCCGACCACTCACATGCTATGATTGGTGTGGCGGCTGCAAAAGCAAAAAAGCATATTTATATGCAGAAGCCTGCATCGCTTACCATTGCCGAAGGAAGAATAATAAGCGATGTGGTAAATAAAAGCGGTGTAAAATTTCAAATAGGCAGTCAGCAACGCAGCACAGAACAATTCAGGTATGCAGCAGAGTTGGTACGCAACGGAAGAATTGGCGATTTAAAAACTATTTATGTTGGCTTGCCCGGCGACCCTGCTGGCGGCAAGAAAGATGAAATGCCTGTTCCCAAAAATTTGAATTACGATATGTGGCTGGCATCAACACCGGATGTGTATTATACCGAAGAGAGAGTGCATCCGCAGGTTGGTTACGGCAGACCCGGCTGGTTGCGTTGCGAACAATTTGGTGCAGGTATGATTACCGGTTGGGGCAGTCATCATATTGACAGTGCACATTGGGGCATGGGTATGGAACGCAGCGGCCCCACAGAAATTTGGAGTGAGAAAGCTGAATTTGCAACCGGAGGATTATGGAATGTGCATGGCATTTTTAAAACACATGCTCTATATGCAAACGGTGTACACATGATTGTGAGTAATGAATTTGATAACGGGATAAAGTTTGAAGGCACCAAGGGCTGGATATTTGTTAGCAGAGGCGATTACCAGGTAACTGCGTCTGATGGAAATAAGGGAGCAACGCAGGCAAAAAAATTAGATGCCAGCGACCCAAATCTACTCACATCTGTAATCGGCGAAAATGAATTTCATTTTACCGTAAGCAAAAGCCATCATGGCAACTGGCTGGAAGCGATAAGAGATAACAAAGCCACTATTGCACCGGCAGAGGAAGCACACCGTAGTTGCAGTGCATGCTTGTTGCACCACATTGCAATGAAACTAAACCGAAAAATTTACTGGAACCCTGAAAAAGAAAAATTTAAAGATGATGCGGAGGCAACAAAGATGTTGAGCAGGGTGCAGCGGAAAGGGTTTGAAACGAAATAGTAAGAGGAAAAAATAAACCACATAAGGCATATCAGAAACATAAGAAAGCAACAACTCATTTCCTTATGTGCCTTTTGTTTCTTATGTGGTTAAAAAAAATAACATGGTTACTAAAAAACAATTAAGTGAGCTCACCTACCAAATAATTGGTTGCGCTATTGAGGTGCATAAACATTTAGGGCCGGGTTTACTTGAAAGTGTTTATCACGACTGCATGAAAAAAGAATTCAGTCTGCGAAATATTAATTTCAAAAGCCAGTTGCTGGTGCCAGTTAATTATAAAGGCCTTGTACTAGATACTGATTACCGCTTGGATTTTCTAGTTGAAGATTTAATAGTGGTTGAATTAAAAGCAATGGATGGCATACTCCCAGTGCATGAAGCACAGCTGCTCACCTATATGAAGTTGTTGCAAAAAGCAAAAGGAGTATTGTTGAATTTTAATAGTACAAACATTGTTAATGGAGGAAGTAAGCAAATGGTAAATGAATTATTTACTGAATTGCCAGAATAATAAACTGAAAAAATATTTTTATGAATTTCAAAATAAGCACACTTCTACTTTTTGTTTTAAGTCCCAATTTTGTTCTGGCACAACAAGATTCTGTACTGTCCGGCAGTTATGAATGGAAACAGCCGCAGATAAATAAGAATACAATAAATACAAGTATTTTACTGGAAGGCAAAGTGCATGATTTTGAATGGATGCAAATAAGTGCAAATACATTATCAGGTAAAAAAAATAGCAGGCAATTCATTCCATCCAATCAGGAGCAGCTTATGATTATTAAATCAGGAAATTGTAACTTAAGAATAAAAGATACAATTTTTCATTTATCCCCCGGAAGTGTTGCAGTTTTAATGCCCGGGCAAAAATTTTCATTAAAGAATAGTGGCAACGAATTGTGCAGTTTTTTTGCAATGAAATACCGCAGTAAAAAACCAATAGATACTCAGCGCAACAATAAATCAATTGTAAAAGTATGGGAAACAATAATGTATAAACCTAATAACAACGGCGGCAGCCGGCGTGATTTTTTTGAACAACCCACCCCCATGCAAAAGCGTTTTGAAATGCATGTAACCACTTTGAAAGAAGGGTTAAAAAGCCATGAGCCCCACACCCACCGTGCCGAAGAAATTGTTTGGATGCTGGAAGGGGATACAGAAATGCAGTTGGGCAATGGTATTGTTAAAACAGATATCGGAGGTTTTTATTATCTCGGCAGTAATGTATCTCACGCTATAAAAAATATTGGTACCAAACCGGCAACATATTTCGCTTTTCAATTTGAATAAAAAATTATGAAATCAATTATTATTTTACTGCTGAACACAGTTTTATATTTTAGTGTATCAGCACAAATAAAACTTCCCCAATTGGTAAGAGACAGCATGATTTTGCAACGGGATGCAAAAGTAAATATATGGGGCTGGGCTGCTGCTAATGAAAAACTGAGTGTACGGTTTAATAATAAAACTTACAAAACAAAAGCCGATGCTGCCGGAAACTGGAAAGTAATACTACCACCTACTAAAGCAGGCGGCCCTTACACTATTGATATTATTGGCGGCAATAAAATTACGTTGAAAGAAATTTTGTTTGGTGATGTATGGTTTTGCAGCGGGCAAAGCAATATGGTGCATCAGTTGAATATTCATGATGTTACTTATGCAAAAGATATTGCTGAAGCAAACAATCCGCAGATAAGGCAGTTCTTAATTTCAACACTAACAAATTTACAAGGGCCGCAAAATAATTTACCAACGGGTTATTGGAAACCGGCTGTGGGTGAGGAAGTGAGGCCATTTTCTGCCGTGGCATATTTTTTTGCAAAGCAGCTTTTTGAAAAATTTAAAGTACCCATCGGTATCATCAATGCCAGTGTGGGCGGCACACCTATTGAAGCATGGACAAGTGAAGAAGGGTTGAAAGATTTTTCTTCGTTAACCAGCACTATTAAAAAAAATAAAGACACTGCTTATATCAACAGCTTTAACCGCAGGCCTGCTGCTGGCAACCCTATTGCACAAAATACAGATGCAGGAATAACGGGAGAAAAAAAATGGTTTGATGAAACTTACATACCAAAAGGATGGAAGAATATCAATATTCCCGGTTATTGGGAAGACCAGGGCATTAAAGATTTAAACGGAGTGGTATGGTACAGAAGAGAAATTGATGTGCCTGCATCTATGATTAGTAAACCTGCCAAAGTATTTTTAGGAAGAATTATTGACGCTGATGAATTGTACATCAATGGAAAAAAAATTGGTAACACTACGTATCAATATCCGCAAAGAAGATACACTGTACCAAACGATGTATTAAAAGCTGGTAAAAATATTTTTGTAATACGGGTAACTAATACAAACGGTAAAGGAGGATTTGTTCCGGATAAACCTTATTGTATTTTTTCCGGTACCGATACTGTTGACCTTAAAGGAACCTGGCAATATAAAGTGGGTGATGTGTTTATTCCCCGTGGTGGATTTGGCGGTGGCGGCGGTATTGCTGCACAAAATCAACCAGCTGCCTTGTATAACGCCATGGTAGCTCCTGTTATTAATTATACTATAAAAGGTTTTGTTTGGTACCAAGGGGAAAGTAATAGCGGCAGGGCAGCAGAGTATACAAAGTTGCAACCGGCACAAATAGTTGACTGGAGAAATAAGTGGCAGCAAGGCGATATTCCTTTCTTATTTGTACAGTTGCCCAATTATATGGATGCAAATTATATTCCTTCGGAAAGTCAGTGGGCAGAATTACGGGAAGCACAATTAAAATCTTTATCAGTTACCAATACGGCAATGGCCGTTGCTATTGATTTAGGCGAATGGAATGACATTCATCCTGATAATAAAAAAACAGTTGGCGAACGCCTTGCATTAGCAGCATTAAAAAATGCTTATGGAGAAAATATTTTTCACTCCGGTCCAATTTATCAATCACATGCTATTGAAGGAAATAAAATAATTATCAGCTTTAGCAATACAGGAAGTGGTTTAACTACCAACGATAACGAAGCCCCGGCAGAATTTGCCATAGCCGGGGCTGATAAAAAATTTGTTTGGGCCAAAACAAAAATAGAAGGCGATAAAATAATTATTTGGAATGATGCTGTTGCCAATCCGATACATGTACGTTATGCATGGTCGGATAACCCGATGAATCCGAATTTATATAACAAAGAAAATTTGCCGGCTTCTCCGTTCAGAACTGATAACTAAAATAGAAAAACAAAAACAGCAGCTTCCATAAAATAGCTACAGCAATGCGGATACAATTTTTAAAAGCCGGTTTTACTTTTTCACTATGCTTTACTATTAGTAGTGCATTTGCACAGGTAAAGCAGGCGCATAACCCAATACTTTTTGCTGATGTGCCTGATATGGCTATGATAAGAGTGGGTGATACCTACTATATGAGCAGTACCACTATGCACATGAGTCCAGGTGTTCCCATAATGAAATCGAAAGATTTGGTGAACTGGAAGCTGGTGAATTATTGCTATGACACTTTAGTAAGTAATGATGGCATGAATCTCGTAAACGGTAAATCAACATACGGTAGTGGTTCATGGGCAAGCAGTATGCGTTACCATAACGGTAGTTTTTATGTAAGCACATTTGCAGCAACAAGCGGTAAAACACATATCTATTCCACACAAAATATTGAGCAAGGTATCTGGAAAGAAAAAACTTTTCGTCCGGCACTGCACGACCATTCTCTTTTTTTTGATGATGATGGTAAAGTATATATGTTGTATGGTAACCGTAAATTGACACTGGTTGAATTGAATGCAGATGTTTCAGGTATTAAAGAAGGTGGCATTAACCAGGTAGTTGTTGAAAATTCCACACAGCCCACGCAAAGTATAGGCAATAGCGTATTAGGCGAAGGTTCGCAACTGTTTAAAAAAGATGGCAAATATTATTTGTTCAATATTACTTGGCCCAAAGATGGTATGCGTACTGTTGTTATTCATAGAGCAGATAAAATTACCGGACCTTACGAAGGCAGAATAGCACTGCAGGATATTGGTGTGGCACAGGGAGGGTTAATAGAAACACCCGAAGGCGATTGGTACGCATATCTTTTTCAGGACTATGGCGCTGTGGGCCGCATTCCTTATTTGGTTCCTGTAAAATGGGAAGATGGCTGGCCTGTCCTTGGTATAGATGGTAAAGTGGCGCAGCTATTAAATCTTCCTGCAAACAAAAGTTTAATTCCCGGCATTGTTGCATCTGATGATTTTAAACGTAGAAAAAATGAAAGAGCATTACCATTGGCTTGGCAATGGAATCATAACCCTGATAATAAACTTTGGTCAGTTACAGAAAGAAAAGGTTATCTACGGCTTAAAACCGGCAGGCTGGATACATCATTTTTGCTGGCACGAAATACATTAACACAGCGGACCATTGGCCCTATGTGTACAGGCAGCATTGCATTGGACGTATCTAATATGAAAGATGGCGACTTTGCCGGGCTGTGTTTATTGCAAAAAAATTATGGCTTAATAGGAGTGAAACTAAATGGCAGTAATAAACAAATTGTAATGATAAATGCCAGCGGTGGTAAAGCCGAAGAAATAGTATCTGCTCCCTTAAAACAAAACGTAGTTTATTTTAAAGCGCAATGTGATTTTACCAATAAAAAAGATACAGCCCATTTTTTTTACAGCCTGGATGGAAAAAACTGGATTACAGCAGGCACAACGCTTAATATGAGGTACACCCTTCCTCATTTTATGGGTTACCGTTTTGGCTTATTTAATTATGCAACCAAACAAACCGGTGGCTTTGCAGATTTTGACTGGTTTAAAATTGAACAATAAAAAATATTTAACCACATAAGGCAAATAAGAAACATAAGAAGAAAATACTGTGTTCCCTTTTGTATTTCTTTATTACCTAATGTGCCTTATGTGGTTCAAAAAAATTAACCACATAAGGCAGATAAGAAACATAAGAAAAGAGATTACCTTCCTTAAATGTCTTATGTTTCTTATGTGTTTAAAAAAGAGTAACAATGAAAAATTTATTTACACTTATTTTCTTCTTCAGCAGTGTTGGCAGCTTTGCACAATTCAACCCTGCATGGCGTGGCAAAAAAGCTGCAGTTGTAATTACTTACGATGATGCCATCAACGAACACCTGGATAATGCTGTACCTGTGCTGGATTCGCTGGGGCTTAAAGCCACATTTTATATTACAGCTTTTTCAACCTCTATGCAAACAAGACTTAAAGACTGGAAAAATCTTGCCGCCAAAGGTTATGAACTTGGTAATCATACTTTATATCATCCCTGCATGGGTGGGGTAGGAAGAGAATGGGTAAGCAAAGATTATGACCTGAACAATTACAGTGTTAAACGCATGGTGGATGAAACAAGAATGACAAATCTTTTTCTGCAATCAATAGATAACAAAACAAAAAGAACATTTGCATTTACCTGCGGCGATATGAAGATTGACGACTCATTATTTATGAACGGCATGAAACCTGATTTTATTGCTGCAAGAGCCGTACGAAATGAAATGCACAAAATAAACGAAGTGGATTTGTATAATACAGATTGCTATGTTGTAAACAATCACAGTTTTGAGCAAATGAAGGAATGGGTAGATAAAGCCATTACAACAAACTCTTTACTGGTTATTTTATTTCATGGTGTGGGTGGTGGCAACAGTTTAAATGTTACCATTGAAGACCACCGAAAAATTCTTGCTTACATTAAGCAGCAGGAAAAAGATATCATGATTGCACCGATGATTGAAGTTGCTGAACATATTAGAACATGGCAAACTAATGATAAAGCAGCAAAGCTGCAGCAACTGGCCACACAGGATGATTATACAAACATGCTTTCGCAAATCAATATAAACATAGCTGATAAAAGACCAGGTCCTTCCGGTAACCCTGCTGCACCCAATGCTGCTAACAGCGATGAAGCAAAAGCAACACAGTACACTTCATTGCCCGACCCATTAGTTTTAAAAAATGGTAAAAAAGTAACTGATGCCAAAACATGGTGGAATAAAAGAAGGCCTGAAATTGCAGAAGACTTTAATAAAGAAATTTATGGCCGTGTGCCAAAGAATACACCGAAAGTAATATGGGAAGTTACAAGTACGATTGATACTGTTATTGGAGGTATTGCAGCTGTTACAAAAAATTTATTGGGGCATGTAGATAATTCATTGTATCCACAACTGAAAGTGGATATACAACTTTCACTCACCACACCAAAAAACAATACAAAGCCTGTTCCGGTAATAATGGAGTTTGGTTTTATTTTCCCAGCAGGGTTTCGGTTACCACAACCGCCGGCAGGGACAGTGGTGCAGAAAAGCTGGCAGGAACAAGTGTTGGAAAAAGGATGGGGCTTTGCAATAATTGTACCCACCAGTTACCAGGCTGATAATGGTGCAGGTTTAACACAAGGCATTATTGGTTTGGTAAATAAAGGGCAACATAGAAAACCAGATGATTGGGGTACACTCCGTGCATGGGCATGGGGTGCTAGCCGTGCAATAGATTATTTTGAAACAGATGCAACAGTTGATGCAAAAAAAATTGCTATTGAAGGTTTATCAAGATATGGGAAAGCAGCATTAGTTACAATGGCTTTTGAACCAAGAATTGCTATTGGTTGTATTGGTTCATCAGGTGCAGGTGGTGCAAAAATTTTGCGCCGCATTTATGGCGAGCAGGTAGAGAACCTTGCTTCAAGTGGAGAGTATCACTGGTTTGCAGGCAACTTTATTAAGTATGCTGCAAACCCTTTAACACAAAACGATTTACCGGTTGATGCACATGAACTGGTTGCGCTTTGTGCACCCCGTCCGGTGTTCATCAGTTCAGGTTCACCAAATGTGGAAGGTAAATGGGTGGATGCTAAAGGAATGTTTTTAGGTGGTGTGCATGCAGGGTCGGTGTATACATTACTGGGCAAAAAAGATTTAGGTACAACCGAATATCCTGCCGAACAAACATTACTCGACAGTGGAGATATTGCTTTTCGTCAGCATAATGGCGGCCACACTGTTGGACCAAACTGGCCGTACTTTTTACAATTTGCATCAAGATATTTTAAGCAGTAAATTTTTTTAAATGAAACCTTTTCTATTTGTAATTCTTTATTTATTTTTTGGTTGCACTGCAACAAAAAATAACAACAAGCCTGCTGCAGATCAACAATTGCTTAAAGATGTTTATAAAGATGCTTTTCTTGTTGGCGTTGCAGTTTCACCTGCAATAACAACCGGAAGCGACAAAGCTTCACAAGATATTGTGATAAAGCATTTCAATTCTATTACTGTTGAAAATGTTATGAAAGCTGCTTTAATCAATCCTCAACCCGGAGTTTATAATTATGAACCCTCAGATGAATATGTGGCTTTTGGTGAAAAGAATAAGATGTTCATTATCGGTCACACATTGGTTTGGCATAATCAATGTCCGCCCTGGTTTTTTACTAATAACTCAGGCAAGCCTAATTCAAAAGAAGAACAAATTGAAAGACTAAGAAGCCATATAGAAACTGTTGCAGGCAGATATGCCGGCCGTATAAATGCCTGGGATGTGGTAAATGAAGTAATTGGTGAAGATGGTAACTATCGTCCCACCACATGGGTAAATGCTTTTGGTAATGGCGATACGCTTGTTAAATATGCATTCATGTTTGCGGCACGGTATGCACCTGGCACAGAATTATACTATAATGATTTTAATGAATGGCGGCCTGCAAAAAGAGACGGTATTGTACGTATGATAAAAATGCTGCAGCAGGAAGGAATACGTATTGATGGTATAGGGATGCAATGCCATTGGGGTTTGAATTATCCAAAGACCAAATACATTGAAGATGCTATTGATGCTTATGCAGCATGCGGCGTAAAAGTAATGATCACTGAACTGGATGTTGACGTACTTCCTTTAACTAAAGAAGGACAGATTATTGGACAGGGAATGTCTGACAAACAATTTCAATTGGAAGAGTTTAAAGCTTATTTTGATCCATACCAGAATGGCTTACCTGCTGAAATTGAAACAGCGCTGGCAAATAGATACGAAGAGTTATTTCGCATTTTTTATAACAGAAGAGACAAGATAGCAAGAGTAACACTTTGGGGTGTGCATGATGGTATGAGCTGGAAAAATGATTATCCAATACCAGGCAGGACTAATTATCCTTTATTATGGGATAAACAAAAACAGCCCAAACCTGCTTTGAAAGCAGTGTTGAATGTACCTTTTAAGCAAATAAATTAACGGAAGATTAAAAACAAACAGAGGATGGTAAATATTATAGCATAATAGAAATAAAAAATGAGTAGAAGATTTTGGTAATCCATTCTAACGGCAACAAAAAGAAAATTCCGGGCATTTGTGTAATATCCTTCGCTGTGGTTTTTTGGTAGTTTAAGATTTCTGGCCTGTTTAACTTGTATGAGTTTGATACAGTTTTGTAAAACTGGCTGTACTTTTTAGCATTTGCAAAAAAATATTTAGCGCCATAAAAAATATATAATGAAATCTCTCTTTTTATTTCTTGTAATTGTCTTTACATCTTTTCTTGTAAAAGCACAGCACCCTGCTGTAACCATACCGGGTACTGAAGTTAGAAAAATTACTTCTGCAGTTGTAGCTGGGCAGGAGTATGAACTGCATATTTTATTACCCGGCAGTCATAAAAACAGTAATAAAAAATATCCTGTAGTATATGTTATGGATTCTCAGTGGGATTTCCCATTGGTAAAATCTATTTATGGCCAGCAATATTATGATGGATTTATTCCCGAAGTAATTATAGTAGGTGTTACATGGGGAGGTGAAAGACCCAATGTCGATAGTTTACGGGCAAGAGATTACACACCCACTAACGAAACAAGACAAATACAAAGTGGTGGGGCAGATAAATTTTTGCAGTTTGTGAAAGATGAACTGTTTCCTTTTATTGAAAGTAATTACAAAGCAGATAATAAAAATAGAACTTTAATGGGCTGTTCACTTGGCGGTTTAATTACACTCTATGCCATGTTTACACATACCCAAATGTTTACGGGGTATGCAGCCGCAAGTCCTGCTATTGGCTGGGATAGAGAAGTGTTGTACAAATATGAAAAGCAGTTTGATGCAATAAAACTAAATAAACCCATCCGGCTTTATTTAACAGTGGGTGATGTGGAAAGGAACAGCAATTCATTTGTGAAATTCAGCAATTACATCAGGGATAAAAATTACACTAACGTAACTATCCGCTCAAAAGTTTTGGAAAACACAGGGCACTCTGGTACTAAAAGCGAAACATACAACAGGGGTTTGCAGTTTATTTTTGAAAAGCCAGCTATTAAAGTAGATGATGCTGTTCTTAAAAACTATACCGGCCAATATACAAATGCAAAGGGAAATAGTATTGAACTAAAAGCAGAGAATAATAAGCTGGTACTTTATTATTCAGCATGGAATAGTTACCCATTAAAAGCAGCTGCTGTAAATAAATTTTATTCCGATGCAGAGTTTTTAAATCTGGAATTTTCTGCTGAGGGAAAAACGCTGCAACTAAACCGTTATGGCAGCAGTGATATTTTTAATAAAAAACCATGAGTAATAAAAAATTAGGAGTGGCACTGGTTGGGTTAGGAAGTTATGCAACCGGGCAGTTAGCGCCTGCATTGCAACAAACAAAGCATTGTTACCTGGCAGGAATTGTAACCGGAACTCCATCAAAAATTCCTTTATGGAAAGATAAGTATAACATCCCTGGTACAAATATTTATAACTACAATAATTTCGATACTATCAAAGACAATCCGGATATTGACATTGTGTATGTGGTACTGCCCAACAGTATGCATGCAGAATATACCATTCGTGCAGCACAGGCAGGTAAACATGTTATCTGCGAAAAGCCAATGGCTTTAACTGTTGAGGATTGTGATGCAATGATAGCCGCCTGTAAAAAAGCAGGCAAATTTTTATCCATCGGGTATCGTTTGCATTTTGACCCTTATCATTTAGATATGATAAGAATGGGCACACAAAAAGAATATGGCGAAATAAAAAAAATTGTTACTGAATTTTTACAACCATCCATTAAGGGTGAATGGAGATTAGACAAAAAATATTCCGGAGGCGGGCCATTAATGGATTTGGGAATTTATTGCATGCAGGCAGTAATGTATATAACGGGTATGGAACCTGTTGCAGTTACCGCACAAACATTTCCGGTAAGTGATAAAGAAAAATTTACTGATATAGAAGAAACGCTGGACTGGCAAATGGAAATGCCGAATGGAATGATTGCAGCATGCAGAACCAGCTATTCTGGTAGTGCAAATACAATAAGGGCAGAGGCTGAAAAAGGTTGGTTTGAATTAGACCCCGCATTTTATTACGCCGGACTTAGAGGCAGTACAGCAGACGGTAAAGTAATTTCTTATCCACCATTGTCGCAGCAGGCAAAACAAATGGATGGTATCGCATTGTCTGTAAAAAATAATAAAAACAGTATTGTCCCGGGAGAAATGGGAAGAAAAGACGTAAAAATTATTACAGCAATTTATGAAGCCATGCGAACAGGAAAAAGAGTAAGTATAAAAACTGATTGAACATTCACCATACTTAACTAAACCCCAATATTAATCATCATGAAAAAAATAATTGCCGCAGTAAAAGCTTTAGGCTGCCAGCTTGCAGTACTTTTTTTTCTTCAATCATCTGTTGTTATGGCACAAACTGAATCGGTTGGTATATTCGACAATCATGAAGATGTTGGCAATCCTAAAATAAAAGGAGCCGTAGTTTATAACAAAGATGAGCAAACTTATTTATTCTCCGGTGCAGGTAAAAATATGTGGGCAAAAGAAGATCAGTTTCATTTTGCCTGGAAAAAAATACAAGGCGATTTTATTATCAGGGCTACCATTCGGTTTATTGGTACGGGTAAAAATGAGCATCGCAAAATTGGGATTATGGCAAGAGAAACACTGGCAACAGGATCCCGCTATGCCGATGCCTGTGTACATGGTGATATATTATCTTCTTTGCAATACCGGCTTGCTGATAATGATACCACAGGGCAGGTGGTTGTTTCATCTTACCATCCTACAGAAATAGAATTGCAGCGCAGCGGCAATACATTTACTTTTTCTGCCGCTGTTTTTGGCGAAACCTATAAATCGATAAGTAAAGAAGTATCGCTTGCAGAAGAATTGTATGCAGGTCTTTTTATTTGTTCACATGAGGAAGATGTAATGGAGCAAGCTGTTTTCAGTAATGTACAAATCATCATTCCTGCTGCAAAAAATTTCAGGCCTTACCGTGATTATATCGGTAGCCATTTAGAAGTGATGGATGTAGTTACTGGTCATAGAAAAATATTACACAGTGCCCCCAACTCATTACAAGCACCCAACTGGACAAAAGATGGCAAACAGCTTATCTATAATTCAGAAGGGCTTTTGTATAAATATGAACTTAGCAGTGGCGCTATCTCTGTATTAAATACTGGTACTGCCAATCAAAATAATAACGATCATGTATTATCATTTGATGGAAAGCAAATGGCTATTAGTAACCACATGGGCGAAAAAAGAATTTCTACTTTATTTACATTGCCTGTTACCGGTACTGATAAGCCGGTACAAATTACCTCGGTAGATTCTGGTCATTCTTATTTACATAGCTGGTCGCCGGATGGAAAGAAACTAATTTTTACCGGGCAGCGAAAAAATCAATTTGATATATGGTCGATAGATATTGCTACTAAAAAGGAAACCGCATTAACCAATACGCCAACTTTAGATGACGGACCAGAGTATAGCCCGGATGGCAAGTGGATATATTTTAATTCTGTAAGAACAGGCACCATGAAGATATGGCGCATGACACCCGATGGGAGTAACCAGGAGCAGGTTACATTTGATGAGTACAACGATTGGTTTCCGCATTTTTCACCCGATGGTAAATGGATAGTGTATGTTTCTTTTCCAAAAGATATCGACCCCACAGACCATCCGTTTTATAAAAAAATATATTTACGCTTAATGCCTGTTGCAGGTGGAGTACCAAAAACCATCGCTTATATTTATGGCGGGCAGGGCACTATTAATGTACCAAGCTGGTCGCCGGATGGAAAGAAGGTTGCTTTTGTAAGTAATACACAACTTAAATAAGTTTTTCAGTACAGACATGATTAAAAAACTACTGACATACTCATTAATAATGCTGCAATGCAGCTATACTCTTAATGCCCAGCCTGGATTTAAACACTGGCCAAAAGGGAAGTCACCACAAGAAATAGGCTTGCGGCTTACGCAACAGTTTCTTTCAGCACCGCATGGCAAATATGGCGGTAATGTAAAACCACATATTCCTTATTTTGAAGTTTGCAATTGGTATGGTGCATTATCTTTTGTTAAGCAAACTAACAATGATACCCTTAAAAAAAAATTAATTGCACGGTTTGATAATGTAGTAGAAAACGAAACTGATTTATTGCCTTACCCCGACCATGTGGACTACAATGTATTTGGCGTACTGCCGCTTGAAATTTATTTACAAACAAAAAATGAAAAATATTTTACACAGGGTAAAATGTATGCCGATACACAATGGGCTGCACCTTTTGGCCCAAGGGTAAATGATGTGGCTGTTAATTATTATAACAAAGGTTACAGCTTTCAAACCCGGTTATGGATTGATGATATGTATATGATTAACCTGCTGCAATGCCAGGCTTACCGGGTAACAAAAAATAAAAATTATATAAATCGTGCTGCTAAGGAAATGGTCTTGTATCTTGACTCATTACAAAAACCCAATGGCTTGTTTTATCATGCACCATCGGCGCCTTTTTTTTGGGGAAGAGGAAACGGATGGATGGCCGCTGGGATGACGGAGATTTTAAAAGTGTTGGATAAAAATAATCCTTATCATAAACAGATTATGCAGGGTTATAAAAACATGATGGAATCTTTATTGCAATACCAGGCAACAGATGGTATGTGGCGGCAGTTAGTGAATGATACATCATCATGGAAAGAAACTTCCTGTACGGGCATGTTTGCTTATGCAATGATAACAGGGGTAAAAAATAGCCGGCTCAATAAAAAACAATTTGCCCCTGCTGCTAAAAAGGCATGGCTTGCTTTAACCGGTTACATTAATTATAAAGGAGAGATAAGCGATGTGTGTGAAGGAACGGGGGCAGGTAACACCAAACAATATTATTTAGATAGAAAAAAAATTACCGGAGATTATCATGGACAGGCACCTGTATTATGGTGTGCCAGTGCTTTGCTCAGATAAGCATAAATAATATTTGCTATTGAAATTTCTTTACATACGCTGCTGCAAATCTTTTGCCCATTGTTCGTTGTGCTTTTGAGTTGAAATGCAAACTATCGCCTTTATGTTTTAAATCGCCAGTAGCAATTACGGCTGTATTTACATCTTGAGCGGAGTAATTATGAATGGCTTTGTTTATTAATTCAAAGCCATTTTTATTTTTCGAAAAACTTCCCAGCTCTCCAAGCAGTATTGGTAACTTATCATTGCCGATAGCCTTCCTGAACCTCGTGAATAGTATTGAAAGCCTTTCGCTGTAATGGGGAATATTTTTTTCATTAGTATCGCTTTCGCCCTGGTGCCATAAAATTCCTTTAATAGTTCCGTATTGTTTTCCTATCTCCACTTTAGCCAGGAAATTAGAAAATAATTTTACATTACGAAAAAGAGAATCACCCAACCACTGACTTATGGAACTGCCACCAACCGCTGTGGGAAGCAGTAAAATAGAAATGCTGTCGGGAATGTTTTTGATCATTGCTTTTCCAAAAGAGTAACCGCAATCAAGCCCGGCCAGGTTGGGTTCATAAAAATGTAATGGTTCCTTAGCCATAATTAACTGGCCGTTTTTATTAATAGATAGTATTCTTTTGTTTGAAATGGTATCCTGCTGTTCTACCATACCTCTTCCTGCCATATTGGATTGACCAGCTAAAATAAACACCCAAACATTTTGTTTATTCATTGCGTCTGTAATCAATTCAGTTTGTTTTGGAAAATAAGCTGTTCTTTCCACTACAATTTTTTTGTTGCATGAAATAAAAAGAAGCATACTAAGTAAAACACAAAACTGTTTCATGTGGTAATTTATAAATTCAAACTAACTTTTTTTCCGGTTTTTACAGCTTTATAAATACCATCAATAATTTTCATGTCTTTCAATCCTTCTTCTCCATCAACCGGTACTATGGGTTGTTTACCTTCCAGAATTATTGCTGCCATTTCATCCATCTGTACTGTTTGGTGTGTTTTATGTTCCTGCGTTAATTCCCCTTTATTGGTTCTGCCTTTTATTGGGCCATAGTTAGTTGATGGCTGCATTTCAGCAAAACCAGTTTGGCCATTCAGGTAAAAACGATCCAACCCATTCATGGCATAAGTAGATAAACAAGAAGCTACCGCACCGCTTGCAAAACCTAATTGAAATTGAATGGTTTCATCAACACCATCCTTGAATTTTGCTTTATCTGTTTTTGTTTCTTGCGCTGTTACCCAAACCGGATCTTCACCCACCATGTATCTGGCACCATTAACGGCATAAATTCCTATATCCATCATTGAACCACCGCCAGCTAATTGTTTATTCAAACGCCATTGTGTAGGATCGCCAATTCTAAAACCTGTTAATCCCTGGAAGAACATTATTTTTCCCAACTCTCCTGCATTTCTCATGCGAATGACCTCTAATGTTTTTGGTTCAAAATGCATCCGGTAACCGATCAATAATTTTACATTAGCTTTTTTACAAGCTGCTATCATTTGTTCGCCTTCTTTTGCATTTATTGCCATGGGCTTTTCGCAAATAACATGTTTGCCCGCTTGCGCCACACGTATGGTTTGATCTTTGTGTAAAGAGTTGGGTGTAATAATATAAACGGCATCAATATCGGCATTGTTTTTTATGGCATCAAAATTTTCATAGTTATAACAATTTTTTTCGGGGATATTATATTTTGTTTGCCACGCCGTTAGTTTAGATGGTGTGCCGCTGATAGCACCCACCAATTTTACTTTTGTACACGCCTGTATGGCATCGGCCACACGGGTGCCATAACTACCCAGGCCCATAATAGCCACTCTTAATACCGGGCCATTATAAAAAAAATCATTTACCCTGTCATCAAAAGATGCTGTACTCTGTTTTGATAACAGTGGTACTGCAATAAAAGATGCAGTAAGTTTCTGTAAAAAATTACGACGTGAATTCATAATAGTTGTTTTATTGTTAATTATAAAAGCCCGGTTATTTAATTATGCCTGATTTTTAATACTCCTTTCAGTAATCGGTATTGCTTATAGTTCGATATTAGGATTTTATTTTTATTTATTCTTTTCCTGGAGATTGGCTATCGCTTCAAACTCTGCATTAAATTTTGTACTCAGACTTTCAAATATGCCTGCATATTTTTTATACACTTCGTTGTTGTGTTTGTTGGGAGTAAAAGTTTCTGCAAACTCAACAGTTTTAGCAGCATCATCTAAATTTTTATAAATGCCCATATCAGTAGCACTCAATAAAAATGCTCCTTGTGCCACACTGCTGGTATTTTTACTTATAGAAACCGGTTTATTAAAAATGTCAGCAATTAACTGGCTGCAAAAAGGAATGGTACCAAAACTGCCATTTACCGAAAGGTTTTTAATACTCCGGTGTTCTTCTAATGTTTTTCCAATACTGTACATTTCATACAGTATGCCTTCAATAGTAGCACGTGTAAAATGTTTTTGTTCATGATTAATATTTAATCCAAAATAAACACCTCTTGCATTGGCATTCCATATTGGTGCTCTTTCGCCCAGTAAATACGGAAGAAACAGTAACCCATCTGCACCGGCTGCAACTTTTGATGCATCATTGATCAATTCTTCCATACAGTTTTCTATTCCATAGGCATATTTAAAAACACCAAACTGTTTGGCAAACCATTCAAAAATTACTCCGCCATTATTGGTAGGACCACCGCTAACATAGTAACCTTCGGTAAGTACATAATTAAAAAAGCGTTGCTTTTCATCTTTTAAAATTTCTTTGCCTACCACTCTCATGGCTCCACTATCTTCTATGGTTACAGTTGCTTTTCCTTCGCCCCACACACCTGCGCCTAATGTTGCCATGCAGCCATCGCTTGAGCCGGTAATAATTTTTGTGTCGGCACTAAGCCCCAGCGAAGTTTGATATTCTTTACGCAGCTTGCCTGCCGGATGAAAAACCGAAACCAGCTCTGGTAATTTACCTGCAGTAATACCGGCATACGCCAAAGCATCGGCATCCCATTTTAGTTTATGAATATTAAACAGGCCAGTTGCAGAAGCAAGGCTGTAATCAATAATATAATTACCCGTTAATTGCTGAATGATGTAGGATTTGATAGAAAGAAATTTGCTGGTTTTTTTAAACCGCTCTTTATCCTTGTTCTTCATCCAGGTAATTTTTACCAATGGCGACATGGGGTGAATGGGTGTGCCGGTTGCTTTATAAATTGTTTTTCCGGGGGAGCTGTTCTTTAATGCCTTTGCTTCATTCTTCCCCCTGTTATCTGCCCATGTAATTACATTACCAAGCGGCACACCATTTTTATCAATAGCCAGTACACTATGCATTGCTGCGCTAAAACAAATCGTGGTTACTTTAAATTTTTGGGCATATACTGTATCATTCAAAAAATTTTTGAGCACATACAGCATGGTAATAAATAATTGTTCAGGGTCCTGTTCGCTGTAATCAGGTTCAGGATGAAAAGTAGGGTAGGCTCCTTTTGCAGATCCAATTATATTGCCAGTTAAATCAAATGCAAAAACCCTTACTGCATTTGTACCCAGTTCAATTGTGATAACACAATCTTTCCTGTTGTGATTGATCTTACTCATTTGAAATATTTTTTTTTCTGAAATCACTTGGTGTATAACCTGTGAGTTTTTTAAATGTGGTGGCAAAATGTTGTGATGAATAAAAACCGGTATCCAAAGCGATATCTGTTACACTTAAATCATTTCGTTTTAATAATTTAATGGCTTCGGAAATGCGGATGGTAATTAAATAGTTTAATGGCGAAAAGCCGGAATAGTTTTTTACTTTTTCGGTAAATGTGGTGGTGCCCAAACCCACCATGGCTGCCATTTCTTCCACCGTCCAGGTATGCGAAAGATTTTGCCGCAGTGCCTGTTCCAGTTGCATAAACGATTGCGGAAAATCTCTGTGGGTATTGTTTTGCAGGGTGAGCTTGCGGGCAATTAAAATAAACAACTCATCGATAAGCTGGTTAACTCTTGTGGTATATCCAATTTGCTGATTATACAGTTCCTGATGTATTTCATACAGTATTCTACCTGCCTCTTTTACCCGTGAAAGTACAGGTGTGTTACAAAGCCTTAATATTTTTCCGATAGCCAGTATTTCATTTTTGGGCAGGCTGCTCCATTTGCCAAACATCATTCTTTCATCTGGCATCGATTTGTTTACCTCAATATACAACCAGCAAAGTTTCCCAATATCCAATACGCCTTTTTGCCCACCAAAATTATGGCCGGGTTGTATTACTACCACATCTCCCGGATATAAAATATGATGATGATCGTTGATGACCCATTCAAATTTTCCTTCTAAAATAAAATAGATGCGTATGCTTACTGTAGCCGCTTTATTAAGTGAATTGAGTTGAATGGCATTGTTTCGTTTTATAGCAAACTCCAGTATATGTGCAAATGGAAGCAGTTCTTTCGAATTTCCCTGTTGTAGAAAAAACTGGTTCATGCAATCGTTATTAAGGTTACTAAAATACAGTTATTATTTCTGCTTTCCTTTCTGCCCTGTTACAAATATCAACTTTCCTTGCACAGCAAATGTTCAAAATTCTACGGTGTTTAATATTGGAAGTTTATTGGTTTTATTTAACTCTATTTTGTAGTCTGTTAAAAAGTTTTTTTAAAATTATTAACCAAATAACTTGCTATTATGAAAAAACGATTGCACCTGGCATCAATGCCAGCAATGCGTAAAATGCATTTTACGTTTTCTTTCTTATTATTTTTTTCTTTACAGGCTATTTCTCAAACTGTTACTGGTAAACTTACAGATGCCGAAGGCAAAGCACTTGCCAACATCACCGTGTCTGTAAAAGGAACCAGTACCGGCACTTTTTCAAATGCTTCCGGTCAGTATAGTATTACAGCTGGTTCAACTGCTGTTTTGTTATTCAGCTCAGTTGGTTTTATTACCCAGGAAATACAAGTGTCCGGACGTAATGTTATCGACGTGGTTTTAGTAGCGGAGAACCGTAGCCTTAGTGAGGTAGTGGTAACAGCATTGGGCATCAGTAAGCAATCAAGGGGACTTGGTTATGCAGCATCAAATATTAAAGCTGACGAACTCACTATTAATCGAACAGCAAACCCAATGAATGCTTTACAGGGAAAAGTTGCCGGGGTAAACATATCAAGCCTGGGTACCGGCCCCGGTGGTTCATCAAAAATTCGTATTCGTGGGCAGTCTTCTATTTCAGGAAACAATAGCCCCCTGATAGTTATTAATGGTGTGCCGGTTGATAACTCCAATTTTAATAGTAATGCTGAACCGGGAGGAAATGTTAACGGAAGTTCTGTTGGCGTAAAAGGTGGTGGAGTATTTTCTGATGGCGGTGATGGTTTATCAAGCATTAACCCCGATGATATTGAAAACATGACCATATTAAAAGGAGCTGCAGCAGCTGCACTTTATGGCTCAAGGGCTAAGGACGGTGTAATAATGATTACAACAAAAACAAGGGGTAAGGGTAAAGGAATAGGAGTAAGCTACAATTTGAATTATACCAATGAAACACCATTGGATTATACCGATTATCAAACAGAATACGGACAGGGAGAAGGAGGTGTACGGCCAACAACTGTTAACCCCACTTCTGGTCAATGGTCATTTGGAGAAAAAATTGCGCCGGGCATGACGCATACGTTATATAACACCACTGGTATTCCTTATGTAGCGCAGGGGAGCCGGATAAAAGAATTTTACAGGCATGGCCAAAACCTGAGTAATACAATTACTTTAAGTACAGGTAATGAAAAAGGTGGTTTTCATTTGTCATTAACTAATACAGATAACAAAGGTATTGTGCCCAATAATAAATTTAATCGTAAAGGAATAAATCTTGGCTTCAGCTATAATTTAACAGAGAAATTAAGTTTTACAGGGAATATGAATTATACCAATGAAAAAAATACCAATCCCCCTAACATAGCTAACCAGGATAATTCGATACCTACTACTTTAATGGCACTGGCCAACACCATGCCTTTAAGCGTATTTAACGATAATAAATATAATGCGCTGGGTAACGAATACAATTACTCCCGGTTTACGAACCGTACCAATCCTTACTGGATTTTAGCAGAGCAATTTCATAATATAAAAAGAGACAGGATTTTTGGAAACGTTGCTGTGAAATATAATCTGCTGTCATGGCTTTTTGTACAGGGCCGTTTTGGACAGGATTATTCAAGCAGGGATGAGGATGTAAATAATTTCCCTACTGGCCAGGCATCAAGGGCATTGGTTACCGGTTTTGCAAACGGTATATATACCCAGGAGTCTCGCCGTAGCAGAGAAACCAATCTTGATTTTTTAATTTCGGCGAACAAAAAATTTGGCGACTTTGATGCCACCCTTACCGGTGGTGGTAATCAACTGCGGAGAGTATTAGATGTAAACAATGTACAGGTTACAGATTTTTTTGTAAGAGGTCTTTATAGTGTACAAAATGGCCGGGCAAAAGATCCTGTTTATACATTGATAGAACAAGGTGTAAATTCTTTGTATGCATCTGGAGAAGTATCATGGAACAAAACTTTGTATTTAAATGGTACAGTAAGAAATGATTGGTTCTCTACATTATCCGCAGCAAACCGTAGCATTTTATATCCTTCCATTTCTGGTGCCTATGTTTTTTCTGAAAACCTTACCAAGTTTAGCTGGTTAAATTTTGGAAAACTAAGATTAGGTTATGCTGAAGTGGGTAGTGATGGTGATGTGGCTCCTTATTCCGGTCAGCTTTTTTATGCAGTTAATGCAAATTTAATCAGCAACTCTTCCGGCACATCAGTACCTGTTGCCACCAGCGGCAATTCTATCCCCAACCCCAACTTAAAACCAAGCAGGGTTTCCGAAACAGAAGTTGGTTTGGAATTAAAAATGTTTAAAAGCAGGGTGAATCTTGATGTTGCGGTATACAAAAAAATAACGAGAGACCAGATTGTTCAGGTGCAGGTTTCGGATGCATCAGGTTTTTTAAACACCCGTATTAATAGTGGAGAAAGCAGTAATAAAGGTTTTGAAGTTATGTTGAATTTAATTCCAGTTCAAAATAAAAACTTTACCTGGCAGTTTACTGCTAACACTTCTTACAACAAAACAAAAGTGTTAAGCATTATTACCAATACGCCTGGTGAAAGAATTACCATTGGTACCCATGTGTTTAACGGAGAAGTAAGGCATGTAGTGGGACAGGAAATGGGACAGATTGCAGGCTTTGGATATGCAACAGATGCTACAAAAGGTAATCAAAGAATTTTTCAGACAAATGGTTTGCCGCTTCGTACAACCAATCTGGTGATGTTTGGCAGCGCTTTGCCAAAATGGACTGGTGGCTTTTTAAATTCATTTAATTATAAGGGCATCAGCCTTACTGTTTTTATAGATTACAAACTGGGTAATAAAATGCTTTCCGGTACCAACTTTAATGCTATCCGACATGGCCTGCATAAAAACACACTTGAAGGAAGAACCAATGGTGTTATCGGTAATGGTGTAAATCCAAGCGGAACAACAAACACGGTAGTTTCACCTGTTCAAACTTATTGGGAGCATTTAAGAACTCAGCAAATAATAGAATCTGTTATTTATAATGGCGGTTACTGGAAGCTTCGCCAAATCAGCTTAGGTTACGATCTTACAAAATACATTCCTGCAAAATTGCCTTTTAAAGGTGTAAGACTTGACCTGGTGGCCAATAATATTTTGATACTTAAAAAATGGGTAGATAATATTGATCCGGAAACTTTTGGATTTGGATCCGACAACCAGGTGGGCCTTGAATCACCCGGTTTACCAACAACAAGAGGAATTGGTTTGAATTTAAATATTAAATTTTAATACTAATAATTATGAAAAAAATATTCAGCTATAGTTTATTGATAGGATTATCAATATTTGTTTTTTCCTGTGATAAAGGATTGGAAGAATTAAATAAAAATAAAACAAGTCCCACATCAGTAGATCCTGCATTTTTACTGAACAATGCAGTTATTAATTCATCATTCCCGGTTAAATCATTGGTTTTTGATATTGGAATTGTACAGCAAATGGTTTCACCAAATGGCGGTGTACTTGCAGGTGCAAATTTTAATCAGGATAGCCGTGATGTAACCATAGCACCAATTTGGGCAGCGTATTATCAAAATGTAATTAAATATACTTACGATGTTATTCAGAATACTAAAAGCGTTCCTGCCAGAAGTAATTTGTATAACATGGCAAGGATTTACCAGGCTTATTCATTTATGATTTTAACGGATGAATATGGCGACATTCCTTTTAATGAAGCCGGCGCAGGTTATTCTGCTCAAATATTGTTACCAAAATATGATGCCCAGCAAGGGATTTATACAAAACTGATACAGGAGCTTACAGAAGCATCTGCTGCACTAAATGCTGGCGGCACCATAGAAAGTTCTGATGTTTTGTACAGCGGGGATATTGCAAAATGGAAAAAATTTGGCTACTCATTATTGTTAAGAGCCGGCATGCGGCTTAGTAAAGCAGATGCAGCTAAAGCTCAAACAACAGTGGCAGCAGCATTTGCCGGAGGTGTAATACTTGGTAATGCAGATAATGCTTATATAAGGCATGATGCTAATTATAATCAGCCATTAGGCGGTACATTGAATGGTAGCGAAGCAGCAAATTTTTATTTAACAAAACCATTTGTAGACCAATTAAAAAATACTAATGACCCAAGGTTGTCTGCAATAGCAATACGTTATGTAGGTGCTACATCCGGCAATGGCCAAACAGTAGCTGTTGGTTCTACCAATGCCGCACAACAAATAGGAATGCCTATGGGAAAAGATAATGGCACAATAGTAGCCCAGGCTGCTACTGATGGCCTTGCCAGCTTTTACGATTATAGCCAGGCAGACAGAAGAAGAATATTGAAAACAACATCGCCTGTATTTTTAGTTTCGGCAGCGCAAACAAATTTGCTATTGGCCGAAGCAAGATTTAGAGGATGGATAACTGCAGGAACTGCAGCACAATATTTTAGTGATGGTATAAGGGCACACATGGATCAAATGGTAACTTATGATGCAGGTGCTGCTGTTACTGGCGGAGCCAGAGATATTTATGTAGCAGCAAACCCATTGGGTGCAGGTACCGAATTAAATCAAATTAATACGCAATACTGGATAGCTTCTTTTTTAAACGGGCCTGAAGCATTTGCAAATTTCAGAAGAAGCGGATTCCCTGCTTTAACTCCAAATCCTTACGGGCAGCCTTCTAATCCCGATGTACCCAATGGAACTTTTATCAGAAGACTTACATATCCCACTACCGAATTATCAATTAATACTACCAATGTAAACGCCGCAATAGCGGCGCAAGGGGCAGATAAATTAAGTACAAGAGTTTGGTGGGATAAACCATAAAAATGATGAACGCAGCAGTTGATTTCGTATAGCAAGGAAGACCTTTTGTATCTACATCAGGTCTTTTTTCCTGCTTAAACAAAAAAAAGTGCTGTATTAATTGAACATATACAATCATGCATTAACTTTCTGTTTTCTAATATTAATGATGTTGTTACAAAATATCCGTTATGAGTAAAAAACTCCGCAGCCAGGGCTGGTTTGGCAAAAAAGATAAAGATGGAATCATTTACAGAAGCTGGATGAAAAACCAGGGAATGCCCACCGATATGTTTGATGGCCGGCCGGTGATTGGCATTTGCAATACATTCAGCGAACTCACTCCCTGCAATGCACATTTCCGTGACCATGCAGAAGCAGTAAAAAAAGGTGTGCTGGAAGCTGGTGGTTTTCCGGTAGAGTTTCCTATTATGAGTTTGGGAGAAACATTGCTTAAACCAACGGCCATGTTGTTTAGAAATTTGGCAAGTATGGATGCAGAAGAAAGTATTCGTGGCAATCCAATTGACGGAGTAGTTTTATTAACAGGTTGCGATAAAACAACTCCAAGTACAGTAATGGGTGCAGCAAGTGTGGGTTTACCTACCATTGTTGTTCCTGGCGGACCGATGCTTAACGGAAGATATAAAGGCCAAACCATTGGCAGCGGTACCCATGTATGGAAATTTGATGAAGACATGAAGACAGGAAAGATGACGCAGGAAGATTGTGAGTTTGCAGAAAGTTGTATGAGCCGCAGTATTGGCCATTGCATGACGATGGGCACAGCAAGTACCATGGCGGTAATGGTAGAAAGTTTAGGATTAACATTAAGTGGTGCATCTGCCATACCTGCAGCGGATAGCCGCAAAAAAGTAATGGCACAACTAAGCGGCAGAAGAATTGTAGAAATGGTAAAAGAAAATTTAACCATTGATAAAGTATTAACCAGAGAGGCTTTTGAAAATGCCATCATCACCAATGCGGCAGTTGGTGGTTCATCTAATTTTATTATTCACCTTACGGCTATTGCCGGAAGAATTGGTGTTGATTTAAAACTGGAAGATTTTGATACCATCGGCAGTAAAATCCCTTTACTGTTAAACTTAATGCCGTCGGGGAAATATTTGATGGAAGATTTTTATTACGCCGGTGGTTTACCTGTTATTTTAAATGAATTAAAAGACAAGCTGCATAAAAACGTAATTACTGTTACCGGAAAAAATCATACAGAAAATATAAAGGGCAATACAGATTGTTACAATGAAGAAGTGATTGCAAAATATAATTCGCCGATACAAACTGAAGCAGGCTGTGTGGTGGTAAAAGGAAATTTAGCATTGAATGGTGCGGTTATAAAACCCAGTGCTGCCACTCCTGCATTACTGAAACACACAGGCCGTGCTGTGGTGTTTGAAAGTATAGAAGATTACAACAAAAGAATTGACGACCCCAATTTAGATATTGATGAAAACTGTGTGATGGTGTTGAAGTATGTTGGTCCCGTTGGTTACCCCGGTATGCCCGAAGTGGGTAATATGGCGCTGCCTAAAAAAATATTACAGAAAGGTATTAAAGATATGGTACGCATAAGTGACGGACGTATGAGTGGCACAGCGTACGGCACAGCAGTGCTGCATGTAAGCCCCGAAAGTGCTATTGGTGGCAACCTGGCATTAGTGCAAAATGGCGATATGATTGAACTGAATGTAGAGAAACGTTTATTGCAATTGCATGTAAGTGACGAAGAGTTGGCTAAACGAAAAGCTGCATGGATTGCTCCTGCGCCTGCTGCAACCCGTGGCTATGTAAGCATGTACATTAAGCATGTTATGGGTAGTGATAAAGGTGCCGATTTAGATTTTTTACAAGGCAGCAGCGGTAGTGAAGTAACGAGAGATTCGCATTAGATTGGAACACTGATGACGCTGATTAAACTGATTAACACGAATTTTTTTATGTAACAGGCTTTAGTACTACTATCAACTTCAGTGGCGTCGCACTCTTGTACTGTTGTAATTCTATTGAGCTTTTTTTTGAACCACATTAGACACATAAGGCATTTAAGAGAACATGCTTTCTTCTGTTTCTTATATGTCTTATGTGGTTCAACACTTAAAACATAAAATATGAAACAAAACCTTGCTGCATTTTTAATCATCACAGTATTATCTTGCAATAATAACAGCAATACTCAACAAGCCATGTACAAAACCACCGGCACCATTATTCAATACGATGAGGCATTAACCGCCATCATAGACACCAGCACAAAACCAGAAATTATTGCAGAAGACTACGAATGGAGCGAAGGCCCGTTGTGGATTGAAAAACACAATATGCTTTTGTTCAGCGATGTGCCGAAGAATACCATTTACAAATGGACAGCAGCAAACGGAGCAGAAGTATATTTAAATCCCAGTGGCTACACCGGTACAATACCCAGTAAATGCAAGGAGCCCGGCAGTAACGGGTTAACATTAGATAACGAAGGTAATTTAGTATTGTGCCAACACGGCGACCGCCAAATGGGAAAAATGGATGCACCATTAGATAAACCAGCAGCAAAATTTATTACACTGGCCAATAAGTTTGAAGGCAAACGTTTTAGCAGCCCCAATGATTGTGTGTACAACAGCAGCGGCGAATTATTTTTTACCGACCCGCCTTATGGTTTACAAACACAAGATGATACGGATTCATTAAAAGAAATAAAACACAACGGCGTTTACAAAGTAAAGAAAGATGGAACTGTTATTTTGTTAGTTGACTCAATTACCCGTCCGAATGGCTTAGCTTTTTTGCCCGGTGAAAAACAATTGCTTGTTGCATGCAGTGACCCTGATAAACCCAATTGGTACATTTTTGATCTAGCAGGTGATACGCTGAGTAATGGCAAAATATTTTACAGTGCCACAGAAGAAAGAAAGACAATGAAACATGGTCTGCCCGATGGTTTTAAAATAAACAAACAGGGAATTGTGTTTGCTACCGGCCCCGGCGGTGTTTATATCTTTAACAAAGAAGGAAAGAAACTGGGTTTAATAAAACTGGATAACTCAACAAGTAATTGTGCATTGTCACCGGATGAAAAAATGTTGTATGTAACGAATGATATGTACGTACTGAGAATTGCTTTAAAATAACAAATACAACTCTAACAAATAATTTTCAAAGTGAAAATCTATTATAAAATGACTAAGAGACTCATCAATTTATTGCATATAAGTACTTATCTGTTTATTTTATTTTTATCACAATCTGCACATGCGCAAGACGGTACCATTTATCCATTGGAAGCTCCCAAAGAACCGAACGCAATTCCTTTGGGAACCGGTGGCGTAAGTAATCAACCTGCTACAGAAAGTTGGTTTAAGCAATGGGGCGACCCGATGGCAAGAAATATTACTACAGCTACATTAACTCCTTTTTTTCCTAAACCTGGTACGGCAAATGGAACCACAGTAATTGTTGCACCAGGTGGGGGTTTTATGTGGCTTTCAATGGGCAATGAAGGATGGGAAGTGGCTGAAGCGCTGGCAGCAAAAGGTATAACAGCATTTGTATTAAAGTATCGTTTGCGCCCAACAACCCCAAGCTTAACAGATTTTAGTGATTGGATGAGCAAGCCCCGTAACTTTCCTGCACCTCCAAAAGATACTGCAATCAATAAGCCTACTACAAATAATGCTATGCAAATGGACTTAAGTAATCAACTGCAGGATGCAGAAGCCGCATATGATATGATTGTGAAAAGAGCCAAAGAATGGGGTGTAGACACCAATAAAATTGGTATGATTGGATTTTCCGCAGGTGCTGGTCTTACAATGCACGCTACGTTGAATTCAAAAAAAATGAAACTGGCTTTTATAGGTCCAATTTATGGAGGCATGGGTACAGTAAATGTTCCCAAAAATGCACCACCAATGTTTTGTGCCATTGCTACAGATGATTTTTTATTCCGGGGGCAGTTTGGTGTTATCGAATCCTGGTTTAAAGCCGGCATACCAGTTGAGCTACATCTTTACCAAAATGGCGGTCATGGATTTGGATTGGGAAATCCCAATCGTACAAGCAACAAATGGTTCGACTCTTTTATCTATTGGCTGGAGGTTAATAAATTATCAGCCAAAAAATAAAATTAGATGAATGCACCAGTAATTGTGCAGTAAATACTGGTGACAAGATTTTGTAAGTAAAGAAATGTATGTGTTGAGAATTAAACTTAATTAATGGCTTTTGAACAATTGTATACAGAACGGCTTACGCTTACTTTATTAAAAAAGGATGATGCAGTTTTTATTAAACAACTGGTAAACACAGAAGGTTGGCTAAAGTTTATTGGTGACCGTAGTGTACATTCTGTTACCGATGCAGAAGCTTATATTGAAAAGATTGCTGCTAACCCCAATATTAATTACTGGGTGGCTCGGATTAAAGAATTGAATAAACCAATTGGTGTTATCAGTTTTATTAAAAGAGATTACCTGGAGCATTGGGATATTGGGTTTGCATTATTACCCCAAGAACATGGCAGCGGATATGCTTATGAAGGTGCCATGTGTGTATTAAAGCATAATGCCGGTACAGGTAAGCACTCTCAATTTTTAGCAACAGTTATTAGCAGTAATATCATCTCTGTAAAACTGCTTGAAAAAATGGGGTTGTGTTTTGAAAAAGAAATTGTTTCTGATACAGGGCCATTAATGCTTTTTTCAGCGGCAGCTAAAAATTACTGTAACTAAATAATGTCAACAATAAAAATCAACGGACAAAATTCACTTTAATGAAACTATACAACACCACAAACGGAATTATAATTGAACAAAACGAAAAATTCTATTTATTAAAAGAAGATTGGAATACTTTTATTAACAACGATGCTGTGCTGCAAAAAGCAACAGCAGCAATTGCAACCGCCACAGCAGTTGATAAATCAGCCATAGCAAATTTATTACCCACCATTGGCAGCAATCAGGAACTATGGGCATGTGGTGTAACTTATTACCGCAGCATGGTAGGCAGGCAGGAAGAAAGCAAAGCTGCAGGCGGTGCCGATTTTTATGGTAAAGTATATGAAGCCGAAAGGCCGGAATGTTTTTTTAAAAGTACACCACACAGAGTTGTTGGTAATAATGGTTTGGTAAGAATAAGAAAGGATAGTAGCTGGGATGTACCCGAACCGGAGTTAACATTAGTGGTAACATCATCAGGAAAAATTATTGGCTACACTATTGGTAATGATATGAGTAGCCGAAGTATTGAAGGTGAAAATCCATTGTATCTGCCACAGGCTAAAACTTATGATGGCTGTGCAGCAGTAGGCCCTTGTGTGTATTTAACCAACGAATCATTATCGCCGGCTACAAATATTCATCTTGATATAAAGAGAAACAGCGTTATTGTATTTGAAGGTACTATTGCATTAAGCCAAATGAAACGTACACCGCAGGAACTGGTTGGTTTTATTTACCGGGAAAGTAGTTTTCCGAATGGTTGCTTAATTATGACAGGTACAGGCATTGTGCCCGGGAGTGATTTTACATTACAAAGCGGAGATGAAATAAAGATAAGTATTGATGGAATTGGCGTATTGGTAAATACTGTTGAATAAATTAATTACATGCAACTGATAATAATTGTTCTTGCTATTTTCATCCAGATTTTTTTAACAGCAAAAAAGGTCAGCCCTTTTTTGTCGCTGTTAATTGTTGCAACTATTGCAGGTTTATTATTGGGTATGCAACCTGCAGCACTAGTTAAGTCTTTTGAGATCGGTGTGGGTTCTACACTCGGCGGGCTGGCACTGATTTTATGTTTAGGTGCAGTGTTAGGGAAAATTTTAGAATTAAGCGGTGCAGCAGAAAAAATTGCAACAACACTGATTAACACATTTGGTAAAAAAAATATTCAATGGGCATTGTTGATTACCGGTATATTGGTAGGGATTCCACTATACTATAATGCAGGCTTTGTAATATTGGTACCACTGGTTTTTTCATTGGCTCGTACATCGGGTTTACCATTACTTTACCTGGCCATACCAATGGCTGCATCATTAAGTACCACACATTGTTTTTTGCCGCCGCACCCAGGGCCATTGCTGCTGGTAAATGCTTTTAAGGCAGATATGGGCAAAACATTGTTATATGGATTACTCATTGCCATGCCTGCTGCAATTATTGCAGGGCCTTTTTTAGGAAGGCTGCTAAAAAAAATAACTGTTGAAATTCCACAGCAAACAACGATAGAAGAAACGGTAAAGGAATCTCCCGGTACAGGACTTAGTTTTTTTATGGCATTGTTGCCGGTACTATTAATTACGTTTGCAGTTATTGGGAATTATCTTTTGCCCGACTTTTCTTTTGCATTAAAATTTATTAAACTCAAATTTATTTTTTCTAAACAGACGCTGCTCCTTTTAGGTGATCCTACAATAGCAATGTTAGTTTCCGTTTTATCAGCTATTTATTTTTTAGGCATACGTCGTGGAAAAACAATGCCACAATTAATGCAATGGTTGCAGGATGCCATTAGCGGCATTGCCATGATTTTATTGATCATTACAGCCGGTGGTGTTTTTAAGCAGGTAATTATTGATAGCGGCACGGGTACTTACATTACTGGTTTTGCAAGCCAGTGGAATATTTCGCCATTGATTTTTGCATGGGTGGTTACTGCATTATTACGGGTCGCAATCGGGTCAGCATCTGTTGCAGGTATTACAGCTGCAGGTATTGTATCTCCATTGCTTATTACAACCAATATATCACCAGAGTTATTGGTACTTGCAGTTGGCACCGGAAGTGTATTTGGTTCTCACATTAACGATTCAGGATTCTGGATGTTTAAAGAATTTTTCAAGTTGAGTTTAAAACAAACTTTTTTATCCTGGACGGTGATGGAAACAGTAATCTCTATTATTGGTCTTATCGGCGTTTTAATATTGAACATGATTATATAATATCTTAAATGGCAGATAAAGAATAGCCATTGAATTATGTTAAGAAACAAAAAATCCCGCTGGTTAACCAGCGGGATTTTATTTATAAGCTATTAATGAACTTATTCAGCTTTAGGTTCTTCTTTAGCTTCTGGTGCAGTATTTTCTGCTGCAGCATCGCTTTCCATTTTTGCTTTTAAGTTAGCCAGAACACCTAAGTCACCTAAAGTTGATTTCTCTACTTTGCTTTGTAAAGTTTTTACAGCTTTTTTGGTTACTTCAGCTTCGGCTTTCTTTTCTTTCATTACCGCCTGCTTTTCTTCTTCAATCACCTGCTCCCACATACGGGTATGGCTTAAAACAATACGCTTATCGTTACGGTCAAATTCAATAACCATAAACTGAGCTGTTTCATCAGCACCAATTGTTTTACCATCTTCCTTAGCTAAATGACGGCTTGGGGCAAATCCTTCTAAACCATATGGTAACTGAACCACAGCGCCTTTGTCATCTTTTTTAACAACAGTTGCGTCATGTACACTACCTACAGGGAAAGTAGATTCCAAAGTATTCCATGGATCTTCTTCAATTTGCTTATGGCCTAATTGTAATTTACGTCCTTCTTTATCAATGTTCATGATGATCACATCAATTGTTTCGCCAACCTTTGTATATTCATTAGGGTTGTTGAAACGTTTCAACCAGCTTAGATCGCTGATGTGTATCATGCCACCAATGCCTGTAGCTAATTCAACAAATACACCATAAGGAGTAATGTTTTTAACAGTGCCTTTATGTTTGCTGTGCTCAGGGAAAACTGTTTCAATTGTACTCCATGGATCTTCTGTCATTTGTTTGATAGAAAGACTCATTTTACGGGTTTCTTTATCCAGTGTTACCACTTTAGCTTCATGTTCGTCGCCCAGTTTGAAGAATTCTTTTGCATTGATAGGAGTATTAGCCCATGTAATTTCACTTACGTGTACCAAACCTTCCACACCAGGCATAATTTCTAAGAAAGCACCGTAGTCTTCTATGTTTACTACTTTACCTTTTACAATTTCACCTTCTTTCAGTCCTTCAGATAAAGTATCCCAAGGGTGAGGAGTCAATTGTTTTAAACCAAGGCTGATACGTTTTTTATCATCATCAAAATCCAATACAACAACGTTCAGTTTCTGATCCATCTTCAATACTTCAGTAGGATGGTTGATACGTCCCCATGAAATATCGGTAATGTATAATAAACCATCTAAGCCACCAAGGTCAAGGAATGCACCAAAATCAGTGATGTTCTTGATAGTTCCTTCCAGTACCTGGCCTTTTTCCAGTTTACCCATAATCTCAGCTCTTTGAGCTTCAATATCGCTTTCAATTAATGCTTTGTGAGATACAACAGCATTTTTAATGGTTTCATTAATTTTAACCACTTTAAATTCCATTGTTTTACCTACAAACTGATCGTAATCTGTAACTGGTTTAACATCAATTTGAGAACCTGGTAAGAAAGTTTCCATACCAAATACATCAACGATAAGACCACCTTTAGTTTTGCTGGTAACCAAACCTGTAACAATTTCACCGGTTTTGTGTACTTCAACAATTCTTTCCCATGCTCTTGTAGTACGGGCATTTTTGCGGCTTAAGTGCAGGTTACCTTCCCTGTCTTCTTTTTCCACCACCATAACTTCAATTACATCACCTACTTTAACGCCACCAGGAATATCCCTGAATTCATTTAAAGAGATCAAACCGTCACTTTTAAAACCAATGTTTACAACTGCGTCGGTTTTGGTTAATGATTCAACAGTTGCCTGTATCATTTCACCATCATTAATTTGTTTAAACGTGTTATCGTAAACAGTATCATACTTTGCTTTTTCAGCAGCAGTATAACTTGTTACGTTACGTTTATCAACACTCCAGTCAAAATCATCGTGAGCTGTTGCCACAGTTTCTGCAACCGGAGTTTCTACAGGCACATTTGATATCGCAGCAGTTTCAACAGCATCGGCTGCCGACCCTTCCTGTGCATCTGCGTTTAATTGTTTAATAATATTGAAAGACATAAAATAACCCGTGGTTTTTTAAACGGGAGGGCAAAGTTAATAAAACATAGGCTATTTCGGGCTTTTAAAAGCATCCTTTTTTACTATTGCTGATATCTGTCAGTAATCTGTTTTATAAAGCCCTAGTAACTAACAGATAAAAAAAGTCCCCCGGATTTTCCGGGGGACTTAAAGTTATCAGAAATGAGATTTTATCTCAGTACTTCTGCTCGGCCCATTGCCAAACGGTTACCGTTTACGTCAACCACTTCAACCCAGTAAACACCGGTTCCATGGTTTCTTAAATCGATATCCATTCTTCCATAAGGAGCAGTAATAGAATAGGTTTTTGTAACTATCCTTTTACCTCTTGCATCATAAACATTAACACCACGAGGTAATCCTGTATTGTTTATAACACTGTGGTACCTAACCTGGAATTGACCACTGTTTGGATTAGGATAGATAAATACTTTACCAGTTACAGAATCTGTAATTGATATAAGGTTAGATGTATTGGTACAACCATTTACATCTGTAACCCTTAAGGTATAATCACCCAATCCATCAATATCAACAACTTGTGAACTTGCGCTTCCCACTGGAATTCCGTTTTTCAGCCATGTATAAGTAGCTGCAATAGGACTAACAGTAGATGAAAGTGTTGTTCTTAAACCAGGGAACAGCTTTTTGTAAAGAGAAGCCGCAATGGTTATTGTTGGTAATGGATTAACAGTTAACAAGCGCTGTGCGGTGTTAACAGGACCACAAGGTGCAGTGCCGGTAACCACACAACGGTATAAATATCCACTCATAGAAACCGGAGGTGCGGTAATGGTTAATGTTGCAGTAGTTGCACCGGCATAAACACCACCGTTTGAAACGTTAGCAAAATTATTACCATTATCAGTACTTACCTGCCACCTGTAAGTAGGTGTTGTGCCGGCAGCTACCACAGTAAAGCTGGTTACCTTATCGGTACATACAGCAGCATTAACCGGTTGCGTGGTAATAGTTACCGGAATGTTTACAGTAACAGTCACTTGCTTGGGAGCAGATGGACAACCTGGAGTTGGGTATACAAATGTAATATTGTAACCACCATTTATACTTCCAAAATCACCAGCAACATCATCCATAACATACAGTTTCCATGCGCCGTTAGGATCGCCTGTGAAATTGGCTAATGCAGGAGCTGCATCAGTAATTGCGCCTACAGGAGCTGCATAAGTATCGGCAGCACCATTATTGGTTGGCTTGTAAGTGCCTGTTGCATTAGGAGCAGTGGCGTTCATACTTGCTGTAGCAGCATCATTAAATGTATAATCTACATTAGTTAAAATACCTGTACCGCCAACATCCGACATTAAGGTAACATTGGTACCAGTTGGAGATTGTAAAAGGATATCAATATCATCTGACCAGGTATGGCTTATACCGGTAAGTTTTACTGATTGAACCCTTGCTCCACTTGTTGGTAAGCCGCTAACTGTAATGCTTGCAGGATAAGGCGAACCTGGTCCATTATCATTAATAGCAATAGGAGCAGCATTAGTAAAGGTTCTGGTTGCATCAAAGCCTATACTTGCAACAGTAACATTGTAAGTAGTGGTTGCTCCTGGTCTTGCATAAACCGTATTTACTGATGTGCCGGTATATTGATTTTGTGCAGCAGCATCAAGGTATAAACCAGAGCCTGCGCCATTTGGTGTCCATACTCCGGGAGCAGGAGGACCATATAAGTAATCAAATGTTAATGACCATGATGTAAGTGTACCTGCATCACCTGCAAAAGCATCATATACACCTAATGTCCAGTTGCCATTTGGAACTGAATATAAAGAACCCCATGCGGTTACGTTTGGAATAAATCCTGTAGGGCCAGCAGGAGGGTTAGATGTTGAAGGTGCAGCATCTGCTTTAAATACACCTGTATAAGGATTACTTCCAGTGCTTATTGCAGCGGTTGAAGAAGAACTGAAACGGGTATTGGTAAAGCCTGTTGTTGAGCCTGTACCTCCGGTATTTGAAATAAAATAATCCAGGTTCAGGATATTGTTATTTGGAGCCTTCAATGCTATAGCCATATCTCCAGCCCAAGTATGAGCGATGTTTACTGCCACTGTCATGTTAGTGATTTGAGCAGTTGCTGGTAATGGTACATTAATAACACTTGTAGAACCGGCAGGTGTGTTATCCGCAACGGGAACACTGATTGGGCCTGAACTGTAAGTGCTTGTAAATGGAGACGGAGCCAATGATGATGATATGCTTAATGGGATGGCAACATCACCTAAACACATAGCAGCAGCAGCAGGACTAATTACAGGCGCAGCAGGTGTATAAACAACCTGAACTGTTGCACTGTTTTGGCAGCCTGAAATTCCATTTGTACCAGTAATGGTATAAACAGTATTTACTGCAGGGGCAGCATAAACTGTTCCTGTTGGGGTACCTGTTACATAAGGTGCAGTTGCAGTTGCATTATTATACAGACCGAGAGCTGGCGACCATGTATAAGTAAGTGGATCGCCTGCACCACCTGGTGTAGTATAATCAATTACAAGTGACCATGATGTTAGAGTACCTAAATCACCAGGACCTCCATCTGCCATGGCTAAAGTCCATGCACCATTTGGTGTAGAATACAAGTCAGAAAATGCTGTAGCTGTAGATACAAAACCAGCAGGATTTTGAACTGTAGGGCCTGGAACATTTCCATTAATTAAATCTGGTTTAAATGTAGCTGTATAAGTTCCTGTACCTGTACTTAGAGCATTAACACCGGCAGAACTTATTACTGTGTTTACAAAACCTGTAGTTGGGCCTGCACCACCAGTTCCGGTAAGGTATTTATCCAAAGCTAAAACGGTACCGTTTGGAGCTTTCAGGTTAAATAACATATCACCATTCCAGGTATGTGTCATATTGAGCGTTACTCTTGCACCAACCACAGTTGCATTGGCTGGTACGGTTGCAACATTTAATACATGATTAGCACCTGTTGTAGAGTTATCCGGAACAGGAATGCTGATAGTACCTGAACTTACTGTAACCGAACCAGGTATTGGCGGAGCCGATGATCCTGCAGTAATCTGTGTACCATTAACACCTGCTATACCGCCACAAATTGGGCTTGCAGGTGTATAAGTAATAACCGGCAATGAATTAACAGTAAGTATTGCGCCTGTAGAGTTAACTGCAGGTGGACAAGTACCTGAAACAACCATACGGTAACGGTAACCACTCATTGAAGTAGATGCCGGGCTAATGGTTAAAGTACCTGAATTTATACCTGTATATGGAGCACCAGCTGGAATATTTGTCCATGTAGTACCATTGTTAGTGCTAACCTGCCATTGGAAGGCTGCACCTGCACCAGTTCCTACAGCAGTAAATGTAGCTACTGTACCATCACATACCGTAAGGTTAGATGGATTAGAAGTAATAGCCGGCAGCTGATTTACATTAACTGTATAAGTAGCTGTTGTTTGACAACCACCCGGGGCTGTACCCATAACCGTATATGTAGTAGTGGTCATTGGAGAAGCAGCTGTAGGATTTGAAGTAGTGCTACTTAAACCGGCCGCAGGTGACCATAAGAATGTATAACCTCCCGGAAGTGGTCCTGCAGGAATTGCATAATTAATGGTCAAAGTCCAGTTTGTAATTGTTCCAACATCACCTCCAGCGCCATCTCTTACCCCAAATCCCCATGTACCATTTGTGGCATATAACGGAGTAAAGTTAGTTGCTGTAGGTGTGTATCCTGCAGGAGCAAGTGCTGCCAAAGAACCATCAGGCATATATGTGCCTGTATATGGTGCACCTGCAGCAGGGATAGGTGTAGTAGCAGTGGATGTAATATTTGTATTTACAAAATTATTAGCTGATCCACCTTTTGCATTTACAAGGTTTAATACTTGGTTATTTGGAGATTTCAGGAATATCCTCAAATCACCATCCCAGGTATGTGTAATATTAAATAAAACACCAACGCCAGTTGCAGTAGCTGCTGGAGGAATACCGGCAACATTTAAAGTTGTAGATACACCTGTTGCATTATTATCAGGGATTGCAACAGCAATTGGTCCTGAAGCAGTAACCGAAGTTCCAGCTGTTGGGGCGCCTGCAACAGATAATAATGTTGGGTCGCCTGCACATAGCGTGGTGCTGGGTGCCGCAGTAATTATTAATGGCTGTGTGGTTGTTGCTATTGGTGTAATGGTTACTGTACCGGTATTACCAGTACCAACTCCGCAACCTGTAACAGATACCAAAGTATATGTTGTGCTGGCTGTTGGTGTTACTGGTATACTTGAACCACTAATATAATTGTTTACAGTAAAGTTACCTCCTGGAGCAGCATTAATAACTACTTTATATGGAGAGTTTCCTCCTGTAATATCAACTTTTAAATTGGCTGTAGAACCTGTACAGGTTAAAGGATCGCCAAATGTTTGAGTTGAATACACGGCATTATCAATACCAATAAAATCAGAATTGGCACCTGCAAGCCCTGCACCCTCTACAAAATAACGGAAAGCTAAACGGCCGGATACACCTGCTGCCGGTAAACCAGACATAGTAAGGGTAAATTGAGTCCATGCTGTAGGATATCCGGTAGAAGTATAAGTGGGGTTAATGTCCAATAATAAATTCGTATAATCACCAACAGATGTAGCAGTAGCACCAACATTGGTACTTGCCCCGTTGGTACTCATCCTAACCTGTAACCTGTCGGGGAATGCCCCGGTAGTTGTACGGGTGTAAAACGTGAATTTATCTCCATTTTTTAAAGTTACAGCTGGTGCAAATAACCAGTTACTGATTGTTCCAAGATTACCTGTATTATTAAAGTTGGCAGAGATTTTACCTACACCGCTTTGAGGGGGAAATACAGTTGAATTGGTTTGTGACCAACCGGTAACTCCAAGCGGAGCACTATTATTTAAAACATTCCATCCAGCTGGCGGAACAGCACCTTCAAAACCTTCATTGATCAAGTTTACAGTACCTGTTGGTATTTGAACCTGGCTTAATACAGATGCTGTTGGATCAAGACAAGGAGCAGCAACATAATCTATTCCATAACAGAAATCTACAGCTACATCCGGTGCACTGGCAGGGTTACCACCATCCAGTACAGCTTGCCATGGGCCGCCATTAAATGTACTCACGGCGTTATAGCCAGGTAATGTTCTGGCATTAACAGGCTGGCTCATCAAGGCAAAAACTCTTTGCCCTGTACCACCTACGCATTGCCATTCTACCCAATAATTTCCAGGAGCTAAGTTTGCAGATACTGCAGCCTCAACTTTCCAAACCACAAAGTTTTGATTTGGAGTGGTACCAGGAGCTGGTACCTGGGAATTTGCAATTGTATAAACATTTGAAAAAGAAGATGCAGACAACCTGTTTGTTGTCAAATCTCCATAAATAATATTAGATGCACCAACCGGGCTTGCATCACGGATAATAACTCTTACCGCTGTAATAGGAGAAGTGCCCGGAGGCGGTGGTAAAACCACAGCGTAAAAAGTCATTTTATTAATATTCCAGGATACACCGGCAGGTACAGTAAAGTTATCTGCTACCCTGGAACTACCAAGTACCGGGGAGTTATCAAACGCAATAGAAACATTGGTCTGAGTTGTGTTTCCTGCATTGTTTTGCATTTCATGCCATTGGGTACCAGCTGGTGCTGCTACTCCACTCTTTGATGTTGTACCGGTACCCAGGTTACCATTTATATATTGCTGGGCATTTACTGTACAAACAGAAAATGCTGCTAAAATCAATAGGGGCAGCATTTTTGCAAAGAACGGCCTTAATTTATTTAAGGTAGTTGTCAGTTTCATAATTCAGTTTTAGTTAAATAAAGAGAGTTAAAGTATTATTTGCTTTTAGATTTAAAAGCCGCTTTGTGTAAAGCTTTCTTTTTTTCAATTTCGGCAGCAGTTTTTGCAGCAGGTGCAGGGGCTGCATTATTATCTACAGGTTTTACAGCACCTTTCTTTTTACTGATGTCTTTGGCTGCTGGTTGAACCTGAAGCGCCGGCTCATTTTTTACTGCATCACTAAAAGCAGCTGTTACACCAGCATTGCTTTGTTCAAGCTTTGGGTTAGCTTTAATCTGCTCCTTTGTTGGTGCAGGAGCAGGCTTAGCTGCAGCTATTTTCTGTTGTTTGTTGGGGAAAGCTGCCGATTTACCGGCGCTGGCCGCCTGTTTCTGGGCAAATGAAAACTGAAAAGCAAAGCCTAAAATCAACGTTGTTAAAATTGCTTTTAACAAAAAGACGTTACTGCCTTTTGAAGTAGTTTTTTTGTGCATAATAAAATGGTTTTAGTTAATTTGTTACATGAAAGCATGCCTTGATAGTACTTGTACTTGTTTTGGTATTAAAGCAGTGCTGTTCTGTAGTGAGAAACTAAAGGTAATAACTTTAACTTAAAATTATAAAAATTTCCCTCTGTTTTTTACAAACGATTTTTTAAAGGCTTTATCAACTTATAATATTGAGCCGGCTTTACCCTATTACAATAAAGTATTTATGATATAATGAATATATCTAAATTGTCTGTAACAGTAATTCGTTAAAATTAAGTAAAGAGGAAATTTTGAGATCGGCTGCACCCCACCTGGGGTCTTTATTGGTTTTAGCATCAGGTACAACTATGCATTTCATCCCGGCTGCTTTTACAGCAATCATGCCATAGTACGAATCTTCAAAACAAATACATGCAGCAGGTGGTGTACTTAATGTTGCTGCACAGTTTAAATAAACTTCCGGATGGGGTTTACCGTGTAATAAATTTTCTGCAGAGGCTATTGCATGTAAGTGGTTGCGGATTTGCAAATGATCAACAACAACATCTATTAATTTAACAGGAGAAGAGGAGGCAAGGCCGATTTTAAAATTTCTGTCAATAAAAAAATTAAAAATATGCGAAAGCCCTGCCATAGGTTTTCCTTTTTGTAAAACGAGTGCGATTACTTTTTCTATTATATTTTTTTCAACAGAATCAATATTTTGTTGAGGGTTTTTAAAATGACTAAACCAAAATTGAATAAATTCTTTGGTTCGTAAACCGGTTGTTATGGCATATTGTTGGGGTGTCAATTTTATTCCATAACTGAAAAATATCTCTGCTGCGGCTTCATTCCAAAGCGGTTCAGAATCTATCAACAGGCCATCCATATCAAAAATTACAGTATTCAGTTGCATAGTTGCAAATATATTAACTTCATAAACAGGTTTGGGTGGTTAAACTATTTTTATCATTTACAACAGCCCGGTAATTTACATTAACTGTAAGGAAAAATAATTTATTTGCAATGAAACAATGGCTTGCTGATTTTAAGGAATCGAAATTGGTTAAAGGAACTGTTTATGCAATAATTGGTTTATTTTCTTACCCGGGAATTAATTTAATCAACAAACTTGAGATTAAAGGGATGGAAAGTCTGCAAAACCTCCCGAAACAGAATGTTTTATTTGTAAGTAATCATCAAACTTATTTTGCGGAGGTAATAACTTTTTTACATATTTTTTGTGCAGTAAGCTGGCGCAGAAAATATAAGTTGGGTATACCTTATTATTTGTTGTGGCCATTTACAAGAGTAAAATATGTAGCCGCAGAAGAAACTATGAAAAGCAACCTGATAAGTAAATTATTCAGCCTGGCAGGAGCTATAACTGTTAAACGTACATGGAACAGTGGGGGGCAGGAAGTAAGACGTGGATTAGATCCTGCGGATACCAGGAAAATAGAAAGAGCTTTACAAAATAATTGGGTGATTACCTTTCCGCAGGGTACCACAAAGCCTTTTGCTCCCGGCAGAAAGGGTACAGCATTTATAATTAAACATCATAAGCCGGTTGTTATTCCGGTTGTTATAAGTGGTTTTTGGAGAGCCTTTAATAAAAAGGGGTTGAAGTTTAAAAAGAAAGGAACGCTATTGACAGTTACTTTTAAGGAACCCTTGCAAATTGATTACAACGATACTACCGAAAATATTTTGGCAACAGTGATGGATGCTATTGAGCAAAGTAAAAAATTTATGATTAAAGAAAATCACAAAGAGGAAGTGATGAAAAAATAAAATGCAATATTCAAACTGATTCTCTCTGTACTTTTTGCTTTTTCCTCTGTAAGTTATCAATCACTTTTTGATTATAGTACCGAACAACTATTATGTTTTTGAAAATAATGCTTTCAATTCATCTGCATCCTGAGCTTTCATTTTTCCTCCTAATACCAATCGTAATTGCCTTCTTCTTAAAGCGCCTTCAAATAATTTTTTTTCTTCTTCAGTTTCAGGGATCAGTTGATTTACTTTTCTTGGTTTGTTGTTGGGATCAAGCGATACAAAAGTATAATAGGCTTCGTTGCTCTTGTATTTATATTGCTGAATGGCATCTTCGCCCCAAACATTCATATGTACTTCCATGCTGCTGTTAAATGCCCTTGTTACTTTGGCTTCAATATGTACCACATTGCCTAATTTAATTGGGCTTTCAAATGAAATATTATCTACAGATGCTGTTACAACAGGAGCGCTGCAATGCTTCATGGCAGCCAGGGCAGCAGCGATGTCCATCCAGTACATTAAACGGCCACCCATTAAATTACCAAATGTATTGGTATCGTTAGGTAATACCAATTCTGTCATTACCACCACCGATTCACTAGCTTTCTTATCCATAAAAAATTTTTGCAAATATAAGCCGATTTACGGCTAAGGCACCTGCCTGTAAATTTAAAAAAATAGTTACTCCTGTAATATTTTAATTAGCAGCTCAAGTTGATTTTATCTTTTTGATATTTTATTAAGGGTTATTGTTTTCTGCAGTTTACATTTAAAACGGGTTACCGCATTGTTGCGTAGTGTGGTATGTTTGGTGTTTCTGCCATTGGTTCTTTTACGCCACATTTTAAAACTGCTGGCTTTCATTTCTTTCCGCATTAATGCGATCACTTCTTTTTCTTTTAAACCAAATTGTATTTCAATGGTTTCAAAAGTTGTACGGTCTTCCCATGCCATTTCTATTATGCGGTCAGTATCTTTTATAGTTAAACTTGCGGTACTCATTTACGATTTATTTTTTCTGCATTTATCGCTGCAGTATTTTACTTTGTCCCACACTTTTTCCCATTTTTTGCGCCAGGTAAAAGAACGGTTGCAGGCAATACAAATTTTTACAGGCAGATCAGCTTTCTTTTTTTGTTTCATTTAATACCAATTATAAATAAATGTTTTAGGGTTTACGGATATTTATATTGAGCGGTTACGTTAAATTATTTATTGTAATTAAACAAAATGACAGCGACATTGTTTACTAATCTTAAATAACTGATTATGGAAACTTTAAAAGGAAAAAATGTTCTGTTGGTTGGTGCAACTGGTGGTATAGGTTCTAAAACTGCTAAACTACTAGCAGCAGGTGGAGCAAATGTTTTTTTAACAGGCAGAAATGAAACAAAGCTGCAGCAGGTAGCTAATGATTGTGGTGTGCATGATGAAAGAACTTTTGTGTTGGATATTTCTCAACCGGCAGAAGTAGAGGCATTAAAAGAAAAATATTTTCAGGAATTTACCAGTATAGATATTTTAGTTAATGCCGCTGGTATTGGTATTATAAAAACAATGGAGACACTGGATGAAACGGATTTTCTGCGTTCGATTAACTATAATTTGTATGCTCCTTTTTTATTGATTAAAGCTTTTTTGCCTGCTATGAAAGAAGTAAAAAAAGGATTAATTATTAATATACCGGGTGTATTGGGTAAAGTGCCCATGACCGGTGCCGCCGCCTATAGCGCCAGTAAATATGGTTTGGTGGGTATGATGCAAAGTATAAGAGAAGAATTGAAAAGAACAGACATACGTATCACCAATTTGTTTTTAGGTGGTGTGGATTCTCCTTTTTGGGATACGATTGATTTAAGAGTGCAAAGAGATAAAATGGTGCAGACAGAAGAAGCAGCTAAAGCAATTTGGTTTTTATGCCAGCAGCCCGACAGCGGCGTGGTAAGCGAAATGGTATTGCAACCGTTCAATCACCAGGCTATTTAATTGTTTTATTTGGTAGTTCGTATTCATTAATCGAATTTTGATTACAGAATAGTATATTATGAATAACAACAAAACCATTTCTTTCGATAATACCGAAATTGCATTTGAATATAAAAACGACAGCCAGTTACAAAAAGCACATTTTCTTTTTTCTTCTATGGGTAAACCATGGCTGGTTAATTTAGGACTAAAAGTTACACCAGTTGCAATTAAATGGAAACTGCCTTTCACCAAAACCGTGATAAGGAAAACTATTTTTCAACAATTTGTAGGCGGCGAAACTTTAGAAGAAACTGCTAAAGTTGCGGATAAGCTGGAGGAATATAAAGTGCAGGTTATTTTGGATTATGGTGTAGAAGGTAAAGAAGGGGAAGAGAATTTTGAACATGCCAGGGATGAGTTTAAAAAAGTGATTGCATATGCTGCCACACAGGCAAACATTCCGTTTATGAGTGTTAAGGTAACAGGGTTTGCCCGTTTTGCTTTGCTGGAAAAATTAGACAGTGCTATGAATGTTGCGGAGGGAACGTTGATGAAAAGATACCTTACGGCAGTTGAATTATTAACGCCGGCAGAAAAAGAAGAATGGCATAGGGTAAGGTTGCGCATGTTGCATATTTGTGAAGAGGCAACGGCTAAAAATATAGGTGTGTTAATTGATGCAGAAGAAACATGGATACAGGATCCTGTTGATGCACTTACTATTTTAATGATGGATACTTTTAATAAAACAAAGGCAGTTGTATTTAATACATTACAAATGTACCGGCACGACAGGTTGCAGTTTTTAAAAGATTCCCATGTGGCAGCTGCAGAAAGAAAATTTATTCTTGGAGCAAAGCTGGTAAGAGGCGCATATATGGAGAAGGAAAGAAACAGGGCTGCAGCAATGAATTACCCATCACCAATACAACCTGATAAAGCATCAAGCGACAAGGATTATAATGCTGCTGTTGAATTCTGTATTGAGCATCTCGATCAGATCAGCGTTATAGTAGCATCTCACAACGAATACAGTAATTTGTATACAACAGAATTATTGGATAAAAAAGCATTACCCCATAATCATCCTCATGTACATTTTAGCCAGTTATATGGTATGAGTGATAATATTACATTTAACCTTGCAAAATCTGGTTGTTCTGTAAGTAAGTATTTACCTTTTGGGCCAATCGCAGACGTTATACCATATTTAATGCGCCGTGCACAGGAAAACAGTTCTGTTGCCGGGCAAACAGGCAGAGAATTAGGGTTGATAAGCAAAGAAATTACAAGACGTAAAAAATAAAATTTATATTTTATAAAATACTAATAGCAGTATTAACGTTTAATATAAATATTTTACCTTTAACTTGAAAATTTTCTGCTATTAATCTTCGGCTCACTATAACTGTTTGTTTACTATTCCTCCTATCTGCTACTTATGCACAGAAGAGAAGTATATCTGCTGTTAAAATAACTCAAGCAATAAAAATTGACGGCAACCTAACAGACGAAGCCTGGAAAAATATACCGGCAAATGGAGACTTTATTACTTTTTCGCCTCATTTTGGTAAGTCTTCTTCTCACAAAACCGAAGTTAAAATTACCTACGATAATTCAGCCGTTTATATAGGAGCATATATGTATGATAACCCCGAAAATATACGCAGGCAGATTACAGCAAGAGATGTTATTGACAGGCAGGATGCAGATGTGTTTACGATAGGTTTTGATACTTATCTCGACAGGCAGAATGCATTTCTTTTTCGGTTAACCGCAGCTGGGGTACAGGGCGATGCCAAGGGTACACAAAATAATGCATCTGTTTATGATATTACCTGGGATGCCGTTTGGGAAAGTAAGGCAAGTATTAAAAAAGATGGATGGGTTGCAGAAATAAAAATTCCTTTTAGTGCAATACGGTTTTCAAAAAAAGAAGTACAGGACTGGGGGATTAATTTTGCCCGATTTATACGTAAGATAAATGAAACAAGTATATGGAGCCCCGAGGATCCCAATGTTAACGGCGATATAAACCAATGGGGAACATGGACCGGGTTAAAAAACATAAGCCCGCCATTGCGTTTATCTTTTCTGCCTTATATATCTGGTGGAGTAAGAATTTCGCCAACGAGTAATGGAGATGTTACCGAAGTTTTAAAAAGTGGCGGCATGGATGTTAAGTATGGTATTAACGAGAGTTTTACATTAGATATGACTTTGATACCCGATTTTGCCCAGGTGCAAAGTGATAACCTGTTATTAAATCTTACGCCATTCGAAGTTAAGTTCGATGACTATCGTCCGTTTTTTACAGAGGGAACCGAGCTGTTTAATAAAGCAGGAATATTTTATTCCAGGAGAGTTGGTGCCACCCCAGGCAGTGCTGCAGCGGTACTAAATAAATATGGTAACGATCCCAATTACAGCATAAATAAAAACCCCGGCATTACCCGTTTATATAATGCCACAAAATTTTCGGGGCGAAACAAAAACAATCTGGGGATCGGGATTTTTAATTCGGTAACTGTACCTATGTATGCAAAAATTACAAACTTAAATACCGGTGCTGACTCCAGCATTTTAACCGAGCCACTAACCAATTACAATATTCTGGTTTTAGACCAGGCTTTAAAAAACCGTTCGACTATTAGCTTTACTAATACCAATGTATTGCGTAAAGGCAATAGCCGCAATGCCAATGTAAGCAGTATCGATCTGTCTTTATTCGACAAAAAGAACGTTCATAATTTTATACTTTCAGGAAAGTACAGCACGGTGTGGGGTAAAAATTTAAATAAGAATGGGTTTAACACCGCCGCAGGTTTTGGTAAAGTAAGTGGCCTTATTCAATATAAAACAGCAGTTAATATTTTAAGTGATAAATATGACCCTAATGATTTAGGTTTTTTAACCAACAATAATGTGTTTAATTATTCCGGTAATGTGAGTTATAACCTGCTTAAGCCTACAAAGAATTTTATAAACCAGCGGTATAGTTTGAGTTTTGTTAACAGGTATTTATTTAAACCATTTAACTGGACGAGCCTGGAAGTAGGCGCAAAAGCTTTTTTCTTATTCAAAAACTTTTGGGATGTAACAGTTAGTTTTCAAAGTAATCCTTTGTGGACGAATGATTATTTTGTTAACTCAAATACTTACAATGGTTTTTTTCTTAAACGGTCGCCGTACTATTACCTTGCTGTAAACGGCAGTACCGACAGCAGAAAAAAATGGTTCTTTAATTATAATATAGGCGGAGCAGAATCACCACTACCCAGAGATCCTTTTTGGACATCAGAAGCCGGATTAAGATATCGTTTCAACGAAAAGTTTCAAGTAAGTGCCAATATGGTGATAGAGCAGAATAAAGGCCATTGGGGCTGGGCTTTTATTAACAACATGAATGGCTCCCCGGTTATAGCCCGCCGCAACTTAAAAAGAAATACAGGAATTGTAAGTGCACAATATAGTTTTACAAAACGCATGAACTGGACGGTACGCATGCGCCATTACTGGTCTGCTTTACAGAATACTAATTTTTACAATTTAAAGAATGATGGTTATTGGAATGAGATTGCTTTTATACCCAATCAAAATATCAACTACAATACATTTAACATAGACATGTTTTATACCTGGGATTTTTTATTGGGCAGCCGCATAACCATAGCATGGAAAAATGCTTTAGGCAGTAATGTATTAATTGATCCGTACAGCAATCTTTCTTATTTTAAAAACTTCGGCCAGTCTGTTAGCAACCCACACAGTAATGAGCTTACGGTTAAAATTGTTTACTTTTTAGATTACCTGAAACTAAAAGCGAAACATCGGTAAACAAGTTGTAAACAGTTTTGAAATAACTTATAAACGACTTATCTTGGTAAAAAATATTTTGTATGAACCAGGATACCACAAAAGATTTACTCCAATATGAGGATGGTAAACCAAAGTTACCATCAGGACTAAATGTGCTTACCATTTTAACTTTTATCGGGTGCTCTATTTTTGGGTTGCTCACTTTGTTTACACCGGCAATAAATAGTTTTTTTTCAAAGGCATTAGAAAAAGCTGCCAGCTCTGGTAAAGAGTTTTCAGCAAAAGAACTGGAATCGATGGAGAAAGGTAAAGCAGCGTTAGAGTTGGCAAAACAAAACATGATCCCGTTGATGATTGTTGGAATTGTTTGCATTGCCTTGTGTTTTGTTGGAGCCTTGTGGATGCGTAAATTTAAAAAAGATGGGTATTGGCTTTATGTGGCAGGGGAGTTAGCGCCAATAGTAGCCGGGTTTTTTATTATGGGGAGCACCCAATACCAGGGTGTATGGAGTATTGTTATTGGAATAGGCATTCCTGTAGTTTTTGTAATACTTTACACAATGCAAAGAAAATACCTTACAAAATAAATATAAAAAAACCGAAGTTTATCGCTTCGGTTTTTTTTGCTGTATAGTTAAGTAATTTTACCAGGCTTTAGATTTTGCCCCATTTAATAGTTTTATAAAATATAAATGTTTGTTTTCAAAATAATCCGGTGTAAGATTTTCTTTTTTTAATGATACCGGTCTTATTGTATAATCGCAAAATACTTTAAACGATTTGTCATTGATGTGTTTCATAAAATCATCCGGATATTTAGCCAGCAGTTTAATAAACAGTTGTACCGATTCAAAACCTTTAAAGGCCATATCACTCGGTTTTGTTTTATATTTTTTTGAGTAAGCTGCAGTAAGCGTTTTGCTATAGTTATCCAATTTGGTATTAAAATATGGAGAAGTGAAATAGACTGGGAAGCTTTCAAAATCCTCTTTCTTTTGTAAAGATGTAAATGCATCCCAGTTTGGCATACCTATTAATGTGATAGGATAAGTTTCGAATAAATTATAACAGGCCACTGCAAGGCTTGTGGCAAAACCTTCCTCCAAGCTGCCCCCGATTATTACAGACTGACGGTTGCTGTCTAATTTAGGTTTTAAAAAATCAACTGTAAATGCGCTATCCGTATTAAGTGTTCGGATATTTAATAATGCCCTGCCGTCTTGTTCATTCAGCATTTTAAAATATGCTGCTACTTTATCTTCCTGGCTTCCTTTTTTGCGGCATAAATAAATCAGGTCAGTACCATGATTCTGTAACAGGTAACTGTAAATAGCTTCGCAATGTGCCTTAAGTGTAGAGTTAAGAATTACAGTGAAAGGGTTGCCTGTAACACCACCATCGTTGGGGTACGTTGCAGATATAAATGGAATGTTTTTTAACAGCGCAAAATCGGCTAATTGTTTATAGTCAGCATCTTTAACAGAGCCAATAATAAGATTAAGACTATCTAATTTTTTATTTTTAATAAGTGTGCTGATACTTTGTGTGTATGACCTGGAATCGTAAATGCTGGCATTAATATTTTCTTTTTCCATCACCATGGAATCCAGCGCAATTTGTGCGCCTTGTACAAATTCAACTGCAGGAACAATAAATTTAGGTACACCCTGGTTGTAGCGAAAGTTGTTGTTGGTAAAAACAGAATCTAAATAAAGAGGTGCAAAAATTCCAACTTTATAAGTGGGCATTTTTTGTAAAGAATCTGTTTGTGCAATTGCTTTAAAAGCAAAAGAAGATGCCAGTAAAAAAAATAATCCAACTAAAAATTTCTTATTCATATAAATCTAAATTATTCCCATTCAATAGTTGCCGGGGGCTTACTGCTTATATCATACACCACACGGTTTATACCTCTTACGTTGTTGATTATTTCATTGGATATGTCGGCTAAAAATTCATATGGTAAATGCGCCCAGTCTGCAGTCATACCATCTACAGAAGTTACGGCTCTTAAAGCTACTGTAAATTCATATGTTCTTTCATCTCCCATTACACCTACACTTTTTACCGGAAGTAAGATGGTGCCTGCTTGCCAAACAGTTGTATACAAATTGTATTTTTTCAAGCCATTAACATAGATGGCATCTGCCTCTTGCAATAACCGTACCTTTTCTTCTGTAACTTCTCCTAAAATTCTAATGGCAAGTCCTGGCCCGGGAAAGGGGTGGCGGTCAATCATTGCATCGGGTATGCCCAATTCCCGCCCTACACGCCTTACTTCATCTTTAAATAATGAACGAAGGGGTTCAACCAGTTCCAGTTTCATGGAGTCTGGTAAGCCGCCCACATTATGATGGCTTTTAATAGTTGCTGACGGGCCATGTACCGAAAGTGATTCAATTACATCGGGATAAATGGTTCCCTGCCCCAATAATTCTACGCCTTCAATTTTATGTGCCTCCTGATCAAATATGTCTATAAAAGAACCTCCAATGGCTTTTCGTTTAGCTTCGGGATCTGTTTTGCCGGCCAGCTTGGTATAAAAATGTTCTTTAGCATCAATACCTTTTACATTTAAACCAATCTCGTTATAGGTTTCAATTACCTGCTCAAATTCGTCTTTACGTAAAACGCCATTGTCTACAAAAATACCATACAGGTTTTTGCCAACAGCTTTATGAATAAGTGTTGCGGCAACAGTACTATCCACGCCACCACTTAAAGCCATAATCACTTTTCTGTTTCCTATTTGCTTTTTTAAAGCAGCAACAGTGTCCGTAATAAAGTGTTCCGGTGTCCAGTCTTGTGTGCAGCCACAAATATTCACCAAAAAATTTTTAATTATTTTTTTGCCTTCGGCAGAATGATAAACTTCCGGGTGAAACTGTAAACCGTACAAAGGTTGCCCGTTGCCAGTTGTACGTTTGAAGGCTGCAACAGGAATACTTTCAGTTGTTCCCAGCAATTCAAATCCATCAGGCAGTACTTTAATTGTATCGCTGTGGCTCATCCATACCTGCGATGAAGCTGAAACATTTTCTAGTAAAGTATCTTCCTTTTCTTTTGTAAAGATGGCCCTGCCATATTCTCTTTTTTCACTTTTGTCTACCCTGCCGCCAAATAGCTTAGCCGTAAGCTGGGCGCCATAGCATATACCAAGTACAGGTACTTTTTCAGCCATAAGTTTTACATCAACCAGCAGCGCCTTTTCTTCATTAACCGAAAAAGGAGAGCCGCCGAGTATAATGCCTTTTAAGCCTGCGTCGTAAATAATTTCCTTGTTATAAGGTGTAATCTCACAATAAACATTGGCTTCCCTTACTGTACGTGCAATTAATTGGGTGTATTGCGATCCAAAATCGAGAATAAGAATTTTTTCCGTCATAAGCAGCGAAGGTAAATAAATAGTTGAATGGTAGGATGTTTGGGTTTTAGGTTTTTATCTTTGCTGTAAAATATTTTAAGCCATGAAACAAATAGTATTTCTTTTGTCAGCCTTCTTTCTGTTGAATTCCTGTGACTACTCTTCCGGAAGCGGCAATGTTGTAAACGAAAAAAGAACAGTAGGCAATTTTACAGGTATTAATGTAGGTAATGGTTTTGAGGTAGAAGTAAAAATCGGGCCTGTTGCGGAAGTGAAGATAGAAGCTGATGATAATATCATCGGGCATATTAAAACTGAAGTTTCTGGTGGTATATTAACTATTAAAATGGAGGACATGCACAGTATCAGTAACGCACATTTAAAAGCTTATATCACTGTTACAGATTTAAACAGTATTGATGCATCGGGTGGAGCAAATGTAAAAGTGCTGGATGTAATTAAGGGGAATGGTAAAATAAATTTTAATGCTTCTGGTGGGGCAGAAATTGATGCTGAAGTAGAAGCGCCAGAGGTAGAAACCGAAGCCAGCGGCGGCGCTGGCATAAGACTTACCGGCAAAACAAAGAATTATACAGCTGATGCTTCTGGTGGTGGGTGGTTGAAAACGGCTGATTTATTGAGTGAAACGACAAGTGCAACTGCTAGCGGCGGCGGAAGTGCGGATGTATATGGAAGTATAAGAATAAATGCTAATGCCAGTAGCGGAGGGAGCGTAAAATACAGCGGAAATGGAGAAGTTAATAAAGAAGAGAGTAGTGGAGGAAGTGTGAACAAGGATTAAGTTAATGTGTTATTTATCAGTAATTTAATTATAATAGCAATAAGCATAACCAGCTTATCGCTATCTTTTTATCCCCCTTCAAAATAAATTCTGAAAAACTTTCCCAATTCCTTTGCTGTTACAAATGCAGCCCTTACCTTTGCACTCCAAATTAAAAAACGGTAATTCAAAAGTTCTTTATATATGTCACAGAGAATCAGAATCAAATTACAGTCTTACGACCACAACTTAGTTGATAAATCAGCCGAAAAGATTGTAAAAACTGTACGCAGTACAGGTGCCGTGGTAACAGGACCAATTCCTTTACCTACACACAAGAAAATTTTCACTGTATTACGTGCGCCTCACGTTAATAAGAAGGCACGTGAACAGTTTCAGCTGTGTACACACAAACGTTTATTAGACATTTACACCAGCAGCAGCCGTACGGTAGATGCTTTAAGTAAGTTAGACTTACCAAGTGGTGTTGATGTTGAGATCAAAGCTTAATGAACTTCTCCGCTAAACCGGAGAAAGCAGAAGCTAAGTTCTTAAAAAAGAAAAAGTATGAACATCTAAGTCCTTAAATAAAAGGACCGCTGGATAAAAATAAGATACAATGAAAAGTATTATTGGAAAGAAGATTGGTATGACCAGTATCTTCGATACAACTGGCAAGCAAACTGCAGTTACTATTATAGAAGCAGGGCCATGTGTAGTTACACAAAAGAAAACCGTTGAAACAGACGGCTACAATGCACTTCAGATTGCATTCGGCGATAAAAAAGAAAAGCACTCCTTAAAGTCAGAAACAGGGCATTTCGCCAAAGCCCAAACCTCTCCTAAAAAATTCGTTCAGGAAATACGCAATAGCGAAATTGATAAAGCTGTAGGTGAAACTATCACTGTAGACATCTTTGCTGAAGGTGATGCCATAGAAGTAGTTGGTACCACAAAAGGTAAAGGTTTCCAGGGTGTGGTTAAACGTCACGGTTTTAGTGGTGTTGGTGAGCAATCTCACGGACAGCACGATCGTCAGAGAGCGCCGGGTTCAATCGGTAACTCATCTGATGCCAGTCGTGTATTTAAAGGTATGAGAATGGGTGGCCGTATGGGGCAGGACAGGGTGACTATGAAGGGTTTGAAAGTAGTGAAAATTTTCGCTGAAAAAAATTATATACTGGTAAGCGGTTCTGTACCGGGCCACAATGGTTCTATTGTATTAATTCAAAAATAATTAACAGTAGCCTTTGGGCTTTTAAAAAATAAGTACAATGCAAGTAGACGTTTTAAATATAGAAGGAAAGAAAACCGGAAGAACCGTTGAGTTACCGGATGAGATTTTTGGTATTGAACCAAATGATCATGTTATTTATCTTGCTGTTAAGCAATACCAGGGTGCACAGCGCCAGGGTACACATAAAGTAAAGACCCGTATGGAAGTTCACGGTTCGTCTAAAAAATTACACAAACAAAAAGGTACAGGCGGTGCCCGTAAAGGTAACCTGCGTAACCCATTATATAAAGGTGGTGGTACTATATTTGGCCCAAAACCGCATAAGTATGATATCAAATTGAATCAGAAAGTGAAGACTTTGGCTAAAATGAGTGCATTGTCATATAAAGCAAAAGAAAATGCAATTGTAGTGTTGGAAGATATTAAAATTGCTACTCCTAAAACAAAACAGTTTGCATCAATCTTAAAAAATATTGGTGTAGGTGGTAAAAAATCTTTGTTTGTAATTCCTGATGATGCAGATAACCTGTATTTAAGTATCCGTAATATTCCTACAGTGAATGGTACTTTAATAAGGGATATTAATACATACGATATTGTTAATGCCAACGTGTTGGTTTTAACTGAAGGAGCAGCTAAGGTATTTACAGCAGAAGAAGCATAATTTATTACAACAACAAATTAATAGACATGAACCCGTCTGATATTTTAATCAAGCCGATTTTATCTGAAAAAGCCAACAAACTTTCAGAAAAACAAAACCGTTATTCTTTTGTAGTTGATAAAAAGGCTAACAAACTGGAAATTAAAAAAGCTGTAGAATTATTCTATGGTGTGCAGGTTAAAGAAGTTAACACTATCGTGGTTCCTTCTAAGGCTAAAGCAAAATATACAAAAGCAGGATTTATAGTAGGCCGTAAAGCTTCTAAAAAGAAAGCGATAGTAACTGTTGCAGAAGGTGAAACAATTGACCTTTACGGCAGCGGAATATAATTTAACTAATGAATGGTGGTCAGCACCGCAAAGTTTTGACAATATAAAAAGAAATTAAAATGGCATTAAGAAAATACAAACCAACAACAGCAGGTACCAGGTGGAGAATTGGTAATGCGTACGAAGAGATTACTACCAACGTACCTGAAAAAACATTGTTGGAAAAGCAAAAGAATACTGCAGGACGTAACGTGCAGGGAAGGCGTTCAATGCGCTATATGGGTGGTGGAAACAAAACCATGTACCGTATTGTGGATTTTAAAAGAGATAAGAAAAATATTCCTGCTGTAGTAAAAACTATTGAATACGATCCAAACCGTACTGCTTTCATCGCACTATTGAATTATGCTGATGGAGAAAAGCGTTACATCATTGCACCACAAGGTTTGCAGGTTGGACAAACTGTATTAAGCGGAGATGACGTTGCACCAGAATTAGGGAATGCGTTGATGATGAAAAATATGCCTTTGGGTACGAATGTTCACAATATAGAAATGCAGCCTGGTCAGGGTGGTATTTTGGTAAGAAGTGCAGGAACATCAGCTCAGTTAAGCAATAAAGAAGAAAAATACGCCATCTTAAAAATGCCAAGCGGCGAGTTAAGAAAAGTATTGATAAAATGTTATGCAACAGTAGGTGTGGTAAGCAACAGCGATCATAGTTTGGAAAGCATGGGTAAAGCCGGCCGTAACAGGTGGAAAGGTATCCGTCCAAGAACAAGAGCTGTAGCGATGAACCCGGTAGATCACCCGATGGGTGGTGGTGAAGGTAGAGCAAGTGGAGGTCACCCTCGTAGCCGTAAAGGTAAATATGCAAAAGGACAGATTACCCGTACAAAAGGTAAAGGTTCAAGCAAATTGATCATCACAAGAAGAAACGGTAAGAAATTACCCAGTTAATAATTATTAATCATTGTTAAAATGTCCCGGTACTAATCGGGAAAATCAACAAAAAAAATAAAACATGGCTCGTTCGTTAAAAAAAGGTCCTTATGTAGAAGCAAAACTTGAAGCAAAAGTTCAGGCTATCATTGATGGAAAAGGAAAAAAAGGTGTTATTAAAACATGGAGCAGAAGAAGCACTATTACTCCTGATTTTGTAGGACAAACTTTTGCAGTACATAATGGCAACAAATTCATCCCGGTTTATGTAACTGAATTTATGGTAGGTCATAAATTAGGCGAATTTGCACCAACAAGAAACTTTAAAGGTCACTCAAGTAAAAAAATATCTTAAAGTACTAAGTAATAAGTATCAAGTACTAAGCAAAATGCTTAAAACTTACCACTTAAAACTTACCACTTAAAACTTATAAAGAAATGGAAGCAGTAGCAAAATTGAACAATTACCCCACATCGCCACGTAAAATGCGTTTACTGGTTGATCTGATCCGTGGTATGGAAGTGGAAAAAGCATTGGCTGTTTTGGAACACAATCCTAAACACCCGGCTGTTCCTTTACGTAAACTGGTAGTATCTGCCATCAGCAACTGGAAAGCAAAAAATGAAGGTGGGGATGAAAATTCACTGGTTGTAAAAACCATTATGGTTGATGCAGCAAGAGTTATCAAACGTATGCGTCCTGCTCCGCAAGGCCGTGGTTACAGGGTTCGCAAACGCAGCAACCACGTAACAGTAATTGTAGATACTAAAGCAACTAAAAATTAATAAAAGATTTAACTAAGTAATATGGGTCAAAAAACAAATCCAATAGGTGCCAGGTTAGGAATCATTCGTGGTTGGGATAGTAACTGGTTCGCTAATAAAACGGATTATCCAAAAAAACTGATTGAAGATCATAAGATCAGAAATTACCTTAATGCCCGTATCAATAAGGGTGGAATAGCTAAAATAGTTATTGAGCGTACACTTAATAAACTTATTGTAACTATTCATACTTCTAAGCCAGGTATTATTATTGGTAAAGGTGGTGGAGAGGTTGACAGGATTAAAGAAGAGTTGAAAAAATTATGTGGTAAAGAAGATGTGCAGATAAATATTTTAGAGATACGCCGTCCGGAACTGGATGCTGCAATTGTAGCCGATACTATTGCCCGCCAGTTGGAAAACCGTATCAATTACAAGAGAGCAATTAAAATGTCTATTGCATCTGCTTTAAGAATGGGTGCAGAAGGTATTAAAGTTAAAGTAGGTGGCCGTTTAGGCGGTGCTGAAATTGCACGTAGCGAAGAAATTAAACAAGGCCGTACACCATTGCATACACTGCGTATGGATATTGATTACGCTAACGTATTTGCTTTAACAGTGTATGGTAAAATAGGTGTTAAGGTTTGGATTTGTAAAGGTGAGGTTTTGGGTAAAAGAGATTTAAATCCGAATGTAGTAGCTGGTGGTGGTAAAGAAGGCGGACCTGGTGAAAGACAAGGTGGATTTGACAGAAGGGACGATAGAAGAGGTGGAGATGACCGCAGAGGTGGCGGTGGTGGAGATAGAAGAGGCGGCGGTGGAAATCGTGGCGGCGGACAAGGAGGAAGAAGATAATTTAAAAGTAAAAGCAACAATTTAAAATTAGAGGAGTAAAAAGGATGATTATTCTAAACTCTGAACTCTAAACTGATATAAAATGTTATCACCGAAAAGAACAAAATACAGAAAGGCGCAAAGAGGTATGATGAAAGGCGATACCAAGCGTGGAGCTACGTTGGCCTTTGGAACATTTGGTTTGAAAGCACTGGATAGTGTTTGGTTAACCAACCGTCAAATAGAAAGTGCCCGTCAGGCATTAACCCGTCATATGAAGAGAGAAGGAAATGTGTGGATCAGGGTATTTCCTGATAAAGTGATGACTGCCAAGCCTGCGGAGGTGAGGATGGGTAAAGGTAAAGGTAACCCTGAAGGATGGTGTGCTGTAGTGCAACCAGGAAGAATAATTTTTGAATGCGATGGCGTACCTGAGCAAACTGCAAAAGAAGCATTTGCGCTGGCAGCACAAAAACTACCGATCTTAACCAAATTTGTAGTGCGTCACGATTTCAAGGCATAAGCTGGTTAAACAAAACTGAAAATAGAAAATTATAATACAATGGCAAAGAAAGTTGATTTTGTAAAAAGCCTAAGTGGATTAGGAGAAGCTGATTTGAAAGCAAAGATCCAGGAAGATGAGTTGCGTTTGAAAAAGCTTTCATTTGCACACTCAATAGCTCCATTGGAGAATCCGCAAAGTATCCGCTCATTAAGAAGGGATATAGCAAGATTGAAAACTGCATTAAGAAAACAACAATTAGGTTTTTAATGCCCCTATCCCCTGAAGGGGAAATGGAGAAGATTATGTTTGAAAATAGCGAAAGCTAAAATTTATATCAAATGGCTGAAAGAAATTTAAGAAAAACAAAATTAGGTGTGGTATCCAGTAACAAAATGGATAAAACCATCACAGTTAATGTTGAAAGAAAAGTAAAGCATCCGCTTTACGGAAAGTTTGTAAAGAAAAGTACAAAGTTTCATGCTCATGATGAAAAAAATGAGTGCAGCATTGGCGATACAGTTAAAATAATGGAGAGCCGTCCTTTAAGCAAAACAAAACGCTGGAGACTGGTTGAAGTGGTTGAAAAAGTAAAATAATAAAACAGCTTCAAGCAATTAGCTTCAAGCTTCAAGAAAAAATATTAAGAATGCCAGCAGTTACATTTCGCCACTTGTGGCTTGTAGCTTGAGGCTTAAAGCTTAAATAAAATGATACAGCAAGAAAGCAGACTAAACGTAGCAGATAACAGCGGTGCAAAGCAGGTGTTATGTATCCGTGTATTAGGAAACAGCGGACAGGATTATGCCAGAATTGGTGATAAAATTGTTGTAACTGTTAAAGATGCCATGCCTGCAGGTGGTATTAAAAAAGGAACAGTTAGTAAAGCTGTTATAGTAAGAACAACTAACAAGTTGCGTCGTAAAGATGGTTCTTATATCCGTTTTGATGATAATGCAGTAGTGTTATTAAATGCATCTGACGAACCAAGAGGTACACGTATTTTTGGGCCGGTGGCTCGTGAATTACGTGATAAAGGTTACATGAAAATTATTTCATTAGCACCAGAAGTATTATAAACAAGTTGATAGATAAAAGATGACAGTTGTTAGAAAACTTCATCTACAATTAATAAAAGAGTTGGCAGTTTACGATAAAGGTTGAAAACACAATTAACATCTAACAACTAACAACTAACAACTAAAATAAAATGAGCACAAGATTTAAACCAAAGTACAGCATTAAAAAAGGTGATACCGTAGTGGTTATTACCGGTGAAGATAAAGATCTGAAGAAGCCACGGAAAGTGCTGGAAATTATTTTGGAAAAAGGCCGTGTGTTGGTTGAAGGTGTAAACATCATCACCAAGCACACTAAACCTACATCGCAGAATACGAAAGGTGGTATTGTAAAAAAAGAAGCGCCAATTGCTATCAGCAATGTAATGCTTTGGGATGCTAAAACCAGTACGCCAACTAAAGTAAAGCGTACCAGGGATAACGGAAAATTAGTTAGAATTTCTAAAAAATCAGGGGAGGTAATCAAATAATGAGCACAACAACCAACACTGCAAGATTAGCAGAAAAGTACACTAAAGAAGTTGTACCTGCTTTAATGAAAAAATTCAGTTATAAAACTGTAATGCAGGCGCCAAAATTAACCAAGATTTGTTTGAATCGTGGTGTTAACGGAGCTGTAACAGATAAAAAACTGATTGATATTGCTATTGATGAGTTATCAAACATAACCGGTCAAAAGGCGGTATCAACGATGTCTAAAAAAGATATCTCCAACTTTAAGTTGCGTAAGAACATGCCGATTGGTGCAAGGGTTACACTTCGTGGAGTTAAGATGTATGAATTTTTAGATCGTTTGGTTTCTGTTTCATTACCACGTGTACGTGACTTTAAAGGTATCAATGATAAATCATTTGATGGCCGCGGTAACTATACAATGGGTGTAACTGAGCAAATCATTTTTCCTGAAATTGATATCGATAAAGTAAATAGAATTACCGGGTTGGATATCACTTTTGTAACAACAGCCAACACCAACGAAGAAGCATTTGAATTGCTTAAAGAATTGGGTATGCCTTTTAAAAATGTTAAAAAATAATAGTAATAAAACATGGCAAAAAAATCAGTTGAAGCCAGGCAAAGAAAGCGTGAAGCAATGGTTGCCAAGAATGCCGAAAAAAGAACAGCTTTAAAAGCAGCCGGTGATTATGCAGCTTTGGATTTACTTCCAAAAAACTCTTCACCTGTTCGTTTAAGAAACCGTTGTCAGTTAACAGGCAGGCCGAGAGGGTACATGAGGCATTTTGGTATTTCCAGAAACCAGTTTCGTGACATGGCTTTACAAGGTAAAATACCAGGTGTAACAAAAGCAAGCTGGTAAAAAGCTGGTGGTTGATAGATGACAGTTCACAGCATCTTAAGAAATCTAACAACTAACATCTGACATCTAACAACTAAGCTGGATATCGCATTGAAATAAATTTATTAAACAACTAATTGAAATAACAATGGTTACTGATCCTATAGCAGATTATTTAACAAGAATACGTAACGCACAAATGGCTAATCACCGTGTTGTGGAAATACCTGCAAGTAATTTAAAAAAACGTATCACTGAAATTTTGTACGATAAAGGATACATCCTGAAATACAAATTTGAAGAAGATAAAAAACAGGGTATTATTAAGATTGCATTAAAATATGATCAATCTACCAAATTACCTGTTATCCAAAGTTTAGAAAGAGTAAGCCGTCCGGGTTTGCGTACTTATGCAAAACCAGATGAATTTAAACGTGTAAAGAATGGTTTGGGTATTGCTATTGTTTCTACATCTAAAGGTGTAATGACAGATAAAGAAGCTAAATCTCAAAACGTAGGTGGAGAAGTACTTTGTAATATCTATTAATAACAAAAATAATTTTCTGATACATTAAGCCGGACCTATAGCAGGCTGACCGGTCAGAAAGAAAAATAAAAATAAAAAATTATGTCTCGTATAGGTAAAAAACCGGTAACTATTCCAAGTGGTGTAACTGTTACAGTTAATGGCGAAAACGTGGTAACCGTAAAAGGCCCAAAAGGAGAATTAAAGCAAACTGTTGACAGAGATATTAAGATTGAAGTAAAAGACGGTAATGTTGATATTGTTCGTCCAACTGAACAGATCCGTCACCGTGCAATGCATGGTTTGTACCGTTCTTTAATCAACAACATGGTAACAGGTGTTACAGAAGGGTTTACAAAGAAACTGGAGTTAGTGGGTGTGGGTTATAAAGCATCTAACCAGGGCAATTTGCTGGATCTTGCTTTAGGGTATTCTCATAATATTGTTTTTGAAATTCCTAAAGAATTAAAAGTTACAACATCCCAGGAAAAAGGCCAGAACCCGATGATTAGCTTTGAAAGCAGCGATAAACAATTGATTGGACAGGTTTGTGCAAAGATCAGAAGCTTACGTAAACCAGAACCATACAAAGGTAAAGGTGTGAAATTTGCAGGTGAAGTGTTAAGAAGAAAAGCAGGTAAATCAGCTGGTAAATAAAATAGTTAATTGGTTAATTAGTTTATTAGTAAAACCAATTAACCAGTAAACCAATAAACTAATAAACACATGCTCCGGCAGTATCGGAGCAACTAAAATAAAAGATCATGAATTCAAAAGGTAGCGCAAGAGTAAAAATTAAATACCGCATCCGTAAAAAGATAAGTGGTGTTAGTGCAAAACCAAGGCTGAGCGTATTTAGAAGCAACAGCGATATTTATGCACAGTTAATTGATGATGCCAACGGTGTAACATTAGCCGCAGCTTCATCAAGACAAAAAGATATTGCTGCACAAAAAGCTCCTAAGTCTGAAAAAGGAAAATTAGTTGGTGCCGCAATTGCAACAAAAGCAAAAGAGTTAGGTATTACAACTGTAGTATTTGATCGTGGTGGTTATATCTACCATGGCCGTGTAAAAGCAGTTGCTGAAGGTGCAAGAGAAGGCGGATTGGTTTTTTAATTGTAAACTTTCTAATAAGAAAATATAAATGGCAAATTTAATTTTAAACAAAGTAAAGGCAGGCGATCTTGAGTTAAAAGACAAAGTGGTTGCTATAAACCGTGTTGTTAAAACAACCAAAGGCGGACGTGCTTTTAGTTTTTCTGCTCTTGTAGTTGTAGGTAACGAAGCTGGTGTTGTAGGACATGGTTTAGGTAAAGCCAAAGAAGTACAGGAAGCTATTACAAAAGGTATTGAAGATGCAAAGAAGAATTTAATAAAAATTCCTTTGTCTCATGGTACTATACCTCACGACCAGTTAAGCAAAGAAGGTGCTGCTAAAGTATATATTAAACCGGCTGCCCATGGTACTGGTGTAATTGCAGGAGGCAGTATGAGAGCTGTATTGGAAGCTGCAGGTATTACCGACGTATTAGCTAAAAACCTCGGTTCTGCCAATCCTCATAATGTGGTAAAAGCAACCTTTAAAGCATTAGCTACTTTACGTGAGCCAATTGCAGTTGCAAAAACACGTGGCGTTTCATTAAAGAAAGTATTTAACGGATAATAAATGTTTAATGTTTAAAGTTTAAAGTTGCAAGTCAGCAGACTCCAAAAACCTTAAACCTTTAAACCTTAAACCTTAAACTTATTAAGGCATGAAAAAGATAAAAGTAACACAAGTAAAAAGTGTAATCGACAGATCGGAGCGCCAGAAAAGAACAATGGTAGCTTTAGGTTTAAAAAAGATGAACGCTTCTGTTGAAGTAGAAGCTACTCCGCAGATATTGGGGATGGTTAATAAAGTAAGCCACCTGATAAAAGTAGAAGAGTTAGCATAAACTATAGTAAAATATATTATTAACAGCGAGCCCCGTTTACCCGGGGCGTAAGTTTAAAATAGGTACAATGAAATTACATACACTTAAGCCTGCAAAAGGGGCTACACACAAAGAAAAAAGAATTGGTCGTGGTGAAGCAAGCGGTAAAGGCGGTACATCTACCAAAGGTAACAAAGGTGGACAAAGCCGTGCAGGTTACAAAAGTAAAATGGCTCACGAAGGTGGACAGATGCCGATTCAACGTCGTATACCAAAGCGTGGGTTTAAAAATAACAACCGTATCGAATTTAAAGTATTAAACCTTGGACAGATCGATCATCTTTCTGAAAAATATGGTATCACAGAATTTAACCTGCAGAATTTATACATCAATGGTTTAATTAGCCAGTTTGATAGTGTAAAGATTTTGGGTAACGGCGAATTGAAAGGAAAATTTACTTTTAAAGTAAATGCGATAAGTGAAAAAGCAAAAGCTGCTATTGAAGCTGCCGGAGGTTCTGTAGAGATAGTTAAATAATTTCACGATATTTGCAGACCCACACTTGCTGGGTCATTTTTAATTTAGCGCAAAACATTAAATAGTTTCAAATCTGTGAAGAAGTTAATAAAAACACTTAAGAATATCTGGAGCATAGAGGAGTTGCGTAATAAGATCACTTTTACGTTATTGCTCATATTCATTTATATAGTGGGTACACATATCGTGTTGCCCGGTATCGACCCCAATGTATTAGCAGAACTTTCTAAAGGTAATTCAACAACATCCGGTGGTTTATTAGGCCTGCTGGATACTTTTGTAGGAGGCTCCTTTAACAGGGCTTCTATTTTTGCATTAGGCATCATGCCCTACATTTCTGCATCAATTTTTATGCAGTTGATGACCATCCTGGTTCCCCAAATTGCAAAAATTCAAAAGGAAGGTGAAAGCGGAAGAAAGAAGATCAACCAGTGGACACGTTATCTTACTGTGGGTGTAACAGCTTTCCAGGCTATTGCCTACATTAGCTTTTTAACTACAACTTATAACAGTGCTTTAATTCCTGCTTACGGAAATTACTTCTGGCTTTCTACTGTAATTATTCTTACCGTAGGTACATTGTTTGTAATGTGGCTGGGCGAAAAAATTACTGATAAAGGTTTAGGCAATGGTACTTCTATAATTATCATGATTGGTATTTTAGGAAGATTGCCACAGTCTATTGTTCAGGAATGGGCAACAAGAACAACAAGAGGTGCCGGTGGATTATTAATTATGATGATCGAAATTGTATTTTTGATCGCTGTAATTATGGGTTTGATCATGTTGATACAGGGTACAAGAAGAGTGCCTGTAAACTATGCTAAACAAATTGTAGGCAACCGCCAGTTTGGTGGAGCAAGAAATTTCTTACCATTAAAAGTAAATGCCTCTGGCGTAATGCCGATCATTTTTGCACAGGCAATATTATTCCTGATAGCATTTATTACCGGCCTAGGAAAAACAACACAGGCAAGCTTTTTAAATGACCATACCAATGGCTGGTATATGCTGATTTATTCAGTAGCGGTAATTGCTTTTACCTTTTTGTACACAGCATTAATATTTAATCCAAAGCAAATGGCTGATGAACTGAAGCGTAATAATGGCTTCATTCCCGGGGTAAAACCAGGGCAGCCAACTGCAGATTATATTGGTACCATCATGGATAGAATTACTTTACCAGGCGCAGTTTTATTAGCGGTGGTAGGTATTTTACCCGGTCTTTGTCAATTGACTTTTGTAGGTATGACACAGGGCTTCTCTACTTTCTTTGGCGGTACATCTTTATTGATTATGGTAGGTGTTATTTTAGATACCTTACAACAAATAGAAACGCAGTTATTAATGCGCCAGTACGATGGTTTAATGAGCAGTGGAAGAATACAGGGAAGACAAGCTGCTACAACAATTTAATTTTTCTTCCCCTTTTGCGGGGACTTAACAAAATAATATTAAGCCCCGACCGAAAAGTCGGGGTTTGTTTTAAATAAGTAAATCATGGTTCATTATAAAAGTAAGCAGGAGATTGAATTGATGAGAGAGAGCAGTTTGCTGGTGAGTAAAACATTAGCAGAAGTGGCTAAGATCATTAAGCCAGGCATTTCTACTTTTGAACTGGATCAGTATGCAGAAAAATTTATACTGTCAAATGGCGCTACGCCTTCATTTAAAGGCTACCAGGATTTTCCCTTTGCCTGTTGCATTTCAGTTAATGATGCTGTGGTACATGGCTTTCCTACAAAAGATGCATTAAAGGATGGAGATATAGTTTCTGTAGATGTAGGTGTTTTTAAAAATGGTTTTCATGGCGACAGCGCTTATACTTTTGCAATTGGCCAAATCAGCGATGAGATAAAACAATTACTAAGCGTAACAAAAGCATCTCTATACAAAGGCATTGAAAAAGCAATACACGGTAATCGTACCGGAGATATTGCATATGCTGTTCAAAACTATACCGAAAAAGAACATGGTTATGGTGTGGTAAGAGAATTAGTAGGGCATGGGCTGGGCAGAAAATTACATGAAGAGCCACAAGTGCCTAATTATGGCAAGCGTGGCACCGGAGCCAAATTAAAAGAAGGGATGGTAATAGCCATTGAGCCTATGATAAACCTGGGTACTAAAAATGTGTATCACGATAAAGATGGCTGGACAATAAGGACCGAAGATGGTAAACCTGCAGCGCATTACGAACATGTGGTTTGTATTCAAAGAGGCAAGGCCGATGTATTATCTTCTTTTGCAGAAATTGAAGCTGCGGAAAAAGCAAATCCTGCTCTTTGTTCGGATTATTGAGGGTTTTAAGGATCATCGTTTAATACGAAAGTAGAAAACGTTCGTAGAGATTGGAGGATTTAATCTAAAGTAGATTATTAAGACAAATAAATAAATGGTGGCAATAATTTAATATAATTATGAAAACAGAAAAAATAGTTCAACTTTTATTTTATTTATTATTAATAGTTTTTGTTTTAGGCGCTTTCTGGTTAGATAACAAACCTCTAATTCCAGTCAAAATTAGAAATATATCTCTAATTCTAATTTCTATTTCTATGGCTGGATGCATAGTGTACTACTATTTTTTTAAAGGGAAAAGAAAATAATTGTATACTATATAAATTAATAAGGCCAGTTTTTTTAGTGCATACAATATATTCGCTATTCACAAATGACCATTCACGGTTGACGATAGCCATCACAAAATCCTGTACTTCAATTGCACCCTTTCATCGCTCCAGATATTATCAGGGCTTATATAAGTGTCTCTGTATTGCATAATGATACCTGCTTTTGCCAATACATCTCTTACCAGTTCGCTGCAGATATAATTTCGGTTTTTCTCTCTTTTACTGATGTGAAATAAGATACGCATCATTATACGTACAATTTCAAAATTGTCGTAAGGCCGGGCCAGTTCATCCAAACCAAAACTTATTCCCCGGTTTAATTTATCTTTTTCCAGATCAATATTCAGTTTTGCAATTGCAATCTGCCCTTTGTAGGGCCGCCTTTTATCTTTATAATCATTTAAATATTTTGATAAGGGAATAAGTCTTATACCAACAGCAGGCTCTGCTTCTAAAACCAACACCCGCCCTAATTCTTCATCTTTATAAACCACAGCTACGTGGCTCCAGGTGCTTTTGGTTAGCTTTTGTATAATACCGGAAAAAGCATAGCTGCCGCTACTGAAAAAAATATCGCCTGTTTTTACAAAGGCCCTCACTTTTTCGTAAGGGATAACAGGCATTTCTTTAAGTTGCTTTTTTGTAATTGAATTGGCCATGAGATAATCCTGCGTTTTGTATTATAAATAAGTGATGTAAGATTTAGAATTTTAAATTTAGTATTTACTAATTACTTTTAGCATTCAAGATACGAATTCAATAAATGAATAAAAAACGTTTGGTGGTAATTGGTGGTGGAGCCGCAGGTTTTTTTTGCGCTGTTAATGCTGCAAGGATGAACCCTGCACTACAGGTTACTATAATTGAAAAGACCGGTAAATTATTAAGTAAAGTAAAAGTAAGTGGCGGCGGCCGCTGCAATGTTACCCATGCCTGCTTCAGTATTGCAGATATGATTAAAAAATATCCCCGTGGCGCTGCGTTTTTAAAAAAAGCATTTCACCATTTTTTTACAACAGATACTATTGAATGGTTTAAACAAAGGGGGGTGGTATTAAAAACTGAAACCGATGGCAGAATGTTTCCTGTAACAGATACTTCTCAAACTATTATTGATTGCCTGATGAAGGAAGCGAACAAATATGGCGTGGAAATTTTGATGAATAAGGAAGTAAAGGATCTATCAATTAATGCAGCAGGCTTGTGGTCTGTAGTTTGTACTCAGTCAATAATTGAAACAGATTATGTTTGTATTGCCAGTGGAGGTTATCCAAAAACAATTCAGTTTGGCTGGCTGAAGCAGGCAACGCATGATATTGAAGCACCCGTACCATCTTTATTTACATTTAATATGCCGGGCAATGCCATTACTGCTTTAATGGGCGTGGTGGTTGAAAATGCAGCTGTAAAAATTGTTGGTACAAAATTACTGGAGCAGGGGCCTTTATTGATTACACATTGGGGAATGAGCGGACCTGCAATTTTAAAACTTTCTGCATGGGGTGCGAGGGAATTGGCAGCCTGCAACTGGCAGTTTGCAATACTGGTAAACTGGATGCCTCAGTACAATGAAAATACATTACGGGAAAAAATGCAGCAACTTCGTTTTGAAATTGCCACCCAAAAAATTGTAAACAGAAATCCGTTTAGTTTACCCAATCGGTTTTGGGAATATTTATTACAGCAGTCCGGTATAAAGGATGACATACGCTGGGCCGACCTGCCTGCTAAAGAACAAAACAAACTGATTAAAAATTTATGTGCACAGCAATTTGATGTAAAAGGTAAAACTACTTTTAAAGAAGAATTTGTAACCGCAGGGGGAGTACTGTTAAATGAAATTGATCATAACACCATGCAGAGTAAAAAACTGCCCGGCTTGTTTTTTGCCGGCGAAGTACTCAACATAGATGGTGTAACGGGAGGGTTTAATTTTCAAAATGCTTGGACCACGGGGTGGATAGCTGCTAAAGCTATAAGTGGTTTAGGAGTTTAGTGAGCTCTATTCTAAACCTCTAAACTTTCTAAACCCCTAAACCTTCTTCTAATTCTTCACAAATACTTATCAATACTCATTTTTACACAACAGCATTTTAATCTACATTTGCGCTGGCAATATTCAACAGCCAAAGCATCATTGCAATGTTTAAAAAGTTAGACCGTTACATAATATCAAAATATCTTACCACATTTTTCTTTTGCCTGTTGTTGTTAACAGCAATTGTGGTGGTGGTTGATGTAAGTGAACATACTGACGACTTTGTAAAATCTAAATTGCCGACATCAAAAATCATTACCGATTTTTATTTTGGGTTTATTCCCCGTATTGATGCCATGTTATTTCCGTTATTTGTTTTTATCAGTGTAATATTTTTTACCTCTAAAATGGCAACCCGGTCGGAGGTAATAGCCATTTTAAGCAGCGGGGTTAGTTACAGACGTTTTTTATTGCCTTATATCGTTGGTGGTTTATTTTTATCTGTGCTATTATGGCTGAGCTACCAGTATGTGGTGCCCAAAGCAAATAAAAAATGGGGCGATTTTGAAAAAAAATATATTGACCCGAACTTTGGCAATGCAAATGGTAACTCTACTTACAAGCAACACCTCTACTTCCGCAACGATTCCAACACTTACATTGGTATAAGGGGGTACGATACCGTTTCAAAAATCGGTAATGGTTTTTTTGTGCAACGTTTTTCAAATAACAAATTATTATACAATTTAAGAGCAGATAATTTTAGCTGGGATACCGCAACTAAAAAGTGGAAACTGGCCAATGTTATGGAAAGAACATTGAACGGCATTACAGAAAATGTTAAGCGTTATCCTGAATTGCAGATGACCTATAATTTTAAACCGGTCGATCTGCGTAAAGACGAATACCTTAAAGATCAGATGCAAACACCGGCATTAGATCAGTTTATAAAGCAGGAACGTTTAAGGGGTTCTGAGGGATTAAGTTCGTTACTGGTAGAACGGTATAACAGAGATGCCATACCGGCCTCGGTGCTCATCCTGACAATAATCGGGGTTGTGCTGGCATCCCGTAAAGTAAGGGGCGGCAGTGGGCTGCATCTTGCTATGGGGGTTATAATAAGTGTATTGTACATACTATTCAGCCGTTTTTCGGTTGTGTTTGCAACCAAAGGAAATTTTACTCCACTGCTTGCTGCCTGGTTGCCTAATATAATTTTTGGAGTGCTTGCTTTTTACCTTTACAAAAGGGCGCCAAAATAAAGAATGGCCTTTACTCCTGTAAAAACCTACCTGTTTAATATACTTCAACAACAATCTGCAAACTTTCTTTTAAAAGTTTTGTTTAACAGGGTTGCACATCGTAATTTTAAACATCTTTTCTGGATTTAATTTCATATGGTATTTTAAGAAATAAGATACTGGTACAATATAAATTTCATTTGCGGTATGGGAGTTATCAAAGACACATTTAAGGAAAAATCTGATATAGTAGCTGCTGAAATAAAAGCACTGCTTAAAGAGCATGGCAACAAAAAAATTGGAGAAGTTACACTTAGCCAGATATACCAGGGCATGCGAGGTATGACGGGGCTGGTAACCGAAACCTCGTTGCTTGATGCACAGGAAGGTATTCGCTTTCGTGGATACACCATCCCGGAATTGCAGCAAAAACTGCCAAAAGCACCCAATGGTTCAGAACCTTTACCCGAGGGTCTGTTTCATTTAATGCTGGTGGGAGAATTACCTACAGAAGAGGATGTACAGCATATTACCAATGTATGGCAACGCCGGAGCCATGTACCCAATCATGTATTTGATACTATCGAGGCATTACCGGTAGGTACGCACCCCATGACGCAGTTCGTAGTTGCAATTATGGCCTTGCAAACTGAAAGCCACTTTAGTAAAAACTATGCAGCTGGCATGAGCAAAAAAGATTATTGGGAGTCTGTGTTTGACGATTCGATGGATCTGATTGCCCGACTGCCAAGAGTTGCAGCTTATATCTATCGCCGTAAATATAAAAATGGAGATCATATTCAACCAAATGGTTTATTGGATTGGTCGGGCAATTTTGCCCATATGATGGGATACGATGATGAATCTTTTAAAGAACTGATGCGTTTGTATATGACGATTCATGCCGATCATGAAGGCGGAAACGTTTCTGCACATACCACACACCTGGTGGGGTCTGCATTAAGCGATCCTTATTTAAGTTTTGCTGCCGGTATGAATGGCCTTGCAGGTCCTTTACATGGCTTGGCCAATCAGGAAGTAATAAAATGGATCTATGAATTAAGAGAGGAAATAGGTTCTGATCTTCCTTCTAAAACACAGATAGAAGAATATGTAAAGAAAACTTTAACGGAAGGAAAAGTTGTACCCGGTTATGGCCATGCGGTATTGCGTAAAACAGATCCACGTTTTACTGCACAAATGGAGTTTGGTAAAAAGCATATGGCTGATGATCCATTGGTGCAAACCGTTTGGAATATCTATGAAGCGGTTCCGCCTATTTTACAATCATTAGGAAAAATAAAAAACCCCTGGCCAAATGTAGATGCACACAGCGGTGCACTATTGGTTCATTATGGTATGGTGGAGTATGAATTTTATACCGTGCTATTCGGCGTATCAAGAGCGTTGGGTGTATTGGCAAGTTTAATATGGGACAGGGCACTTGCTTTCCCATTAGAAAGGCCAAAATCAGTAACTACCGACCTGGTTAAAAAATGGATTGATGGGAAGGATGAAATCTGGGGGGATTAAAAATAAATTCTTAAAACAAAAGCCTGGCAAAACGCCGGGCTTTTATTTTTGGCTGCAACTGATAGCCACTATATATTTGCAATCCGTTTGGGGGGTTAGCTCAGTTGGCTAGAGCGCTTGCATGGCATGCAAGAGGTCGTCGGTTCGACCCCGATACTCTCCACAAAGCCCCGGAAAATCCGGGGCTTTGAATTTTAAAAAAATAAATGGTTAGAATAAGAGCTTACCGGTTCAATTCTGAAATTCTCCATATACATAATTTTAAAGTATAGCTTTTACACAATTCTTTTTTATGGGGGTTATTTATGTTACTGCAGGTTATGCAAAACTAAAATGCTGTTCAATACGTATATAATAAGGTATAAAAAACCTGTTATTCAGGTTAAAACTGGATTGCTGATTTTTGTTAGAGGCATATGAAACATACTTTCAGTAGTATTAAAACAGCCAACGAATAATGGCCATTACTAAATAAATAAACTTATTCAATACATGAAACCAATCATCTTGGCAATTGCTGTTGCAGTATTTACAATTGCAAATACAAATGCACAAAATGCATTACGGCAAAAACATTTCAACCTTCAAAAAGGAATAGCTATACAAGGCTACGACCCTGTTGCTTATTTTACACAGCAAAAAGCAGTAAAAGGAACCAAACAATTTTCCATTTCTGCCGAAGGGGTTATCTATTATTTTTCAACTACGGTTAACAAAGATTTATTTAGTAAAGATTATAAAAAATATGAACCACAATATGGTGGATGGTGTGCTTATGCAATGGGAGCCAGTAACGATAAAGTGGAAATTGACCCGGAAACATTTAAAATAAAAGATGGCAAGCTTTATTTGTTCTATCATTCATGGGTGAATAATACACTTACCAAGTGGAATAAGGATGAAGTAAGTCTTAATGCTAAAGCAGATAAGAACTGGCAGATTTTATATCAGTAATTATTAACCAATATAAACAAACATGTCATTCAAAACTATCATTTCGTGGTTGCTCAGGATTGCAGCAGCAGTAATTCTTTTACAAACACTTTATTTTAAATTCACCAGTCATCCAGAATCGGTGGAACTGTTTACAAAACTTGGCGTAGAGCCTTGGGGTAGAATTGGTACCGGTATTATTGAATTAATCACCGGCATATTATTATTAATTCCTTCAACTGCTTTCATTGGAGCTGCATTGGGCATAGGGTTAATGAGTGGAGCCATACTTTCTCATATAGCTGTAATTGGTATCGAGTCAAAAGGTGATGGCGGGCAATTGTTTATTTTGGCAATAATTGTATTTATATGTTGCTTTATAACAACTTTGTTGCATAAGCATCAAGGCATTTTATTGTTTAACCATGTTTTTAAAAAAAGTATAAAATGAAAAAATCTGTTATTGCGTTTATAATTTTAGTGGGTACAGTAATCAATTTACAAACTTACGCACAGGGCTGCAGCGATGCAGGCTTCTGTACAATTGGAAGCATAAAGCCACAGGGTGCAGCCTTGCAAAATATAAAAAAGCAAAAACTGACTGTAATACTTGTTAATGGCATAGGCGATGAAAGTGTATATGTTTTTACACCGGGTATTCAATACGATAATCAATTATCTGAGCGGTGGGCAATACAGGCAAAAATTACTGCTAATTATGCTTCCGGCAATTTGGGTAATGCGTTTGGTTTAGGCGATGCTTATTTATCAGGAACCTTCAGCATAAAGGATAACAGCAACTGGAAAAAATCAATTCTGGTTGCAACCAAACTGCCTTTAAACAATGGCGATATACGGGAAGGAACCAGACCATTACCAATGCAATACCAAAGCAGTTTAGGTACGGTTGATATAATTGGCGGGTTTAGTATTACCAATAATAAATGGGCTTTTGCAACAGCTTTGCAGCAGCCGGTAAGTGGCAGAAACAGAAATACCTTTTTACCTGCATACTGGAATACTGCAGCAGCGTTAAAATATGCGGCAACAAATGATTTTAAACGTAAAGGGGATGTATTGCTAAGAGCAGGATATAATGTTGTGCCCAATAAAAAACTCAATATCAATCTTGGTTTATTAGGTATTTATCATTTGGGTAAAGACAGTTATATAGATGGCAATATAAGTAACAAACCAATTGAAATTAAAGGCTCGGATGGTTTAACTCTTAATGGTACAGCAGCAGCATGGTATAGGGTAAGTAATAAGTTTTCAATTGGGTTAACAGGCGGTGTACCATTTGTTGTAAGAGATGTAAGACCCGACGGATTAACCCGAAAATTTGTAATAGCACCAGAATGTATTTTTAATTTTTAAATTTAGTTTTATGCGTTTATTAATTGCGGTTTTAATAATTGTTGCTGCAATTCAATCATGTAAAAAGGACAGGGATTCGTTTGCATCCACGGTTACTGTTAATGAAATGGTGGATACAACAGGGGTATTAAAATATTCCGGCAGTTTTACTTCCGGCCCTTTTGGTACAGTAACCGGAAATGCCGAAGTATATATAAATGGTACTGATTATAAAGTTAAGCTTGCAAACTTTAATACCAACAACGGGCCGGCATTGCATGTTTATTTATCTAAAGAAACTATGCCGATAAACTATATAGACCTGGGCGTATTAAAATCAACTAACGGCAACCAGGTTTATAACGTAACAGGTATGCCTGATTTTATGGAGTATAAATACATATCGATCCACTGCGTGGCATTTAATCATCTTTTTGGTTCAGCATTAATACAATAAATATTTAGTGATATGATTTTTTTTCAGCTGTCGCAGCAATTACAATCATTGGGTAATCTGCTTTTATTGTTAAATAAAGAACAGTATATAAAAAAAATAGAACACCTGGGTAATGCAAGTATTGGAGGTCATACAAGACATATCATTGAATTATTACAGTGTGCGGTTGATGGCTATTATACAGGTACGGTTGATTATATAAATCGCACCCGCAATCTTTTACTGGAAACCGATATTGAGTTGGCGTATACAACTTTGCAGGAACTTATTCATAACATCCGGAATGACGATGTACAATTGAAAATGATTGTTGAAAATGCCGATAATGATGATGACGCCTGCCCGGAAGTGTTTACTACTTATTACAGGGAAATAGTTTATAATACTGAGCACACTGTACATCACCTGGCATTAATTAAAGTTGCTTTAATAGAAATGAAATTAAATATAGTAGATAAAAATTTTGGAATGGCTAACTCAACTTTAAAATATAAAATGGCAATGAACAATGCTTAGATCACAAAATTTAATTGACAAAAAAAACCGTAACTTTTTTTCTAAATAAGATTTACTTTATGTGTACAGTTGTATTTGTTCCGGGTACTAATAAATATTATTTCGCATCTCTACGGGATGAGGATCCAAAACGTGCCAAAGCCGTAACACCAACATTGCAGTCAAATAATGAAGTGATGTATTTGTCTCCGGTAGATCCTGTGGGTGGCGGTACATGGATTGGTGTGAATGAAATGGGTCATGTGATAATACTGCTGAACGGAGGTTTTGAAAAACACCAGGTAGGTGGACCATACCTTAAAAGCAGGGGAGTGATAGTAAAGGAGCTTTTAGGTGTAGCAATGCCGGTGGTGGATTGGATGCTGATGGATATGGAAAATATTGAACCTTACACGTTAATTGTATGGGCCGATAATAATCTCTTTCAGCTGGTTTGGGATGGAACTGAAAAACACAGGATAAGATTGGCTATGGATACGCCTTATTTATGGTCTTCATCAACACTGTACAACAATAAAATTAAAACATACAGAAAGGAACTATTTGAAAACTGGATGGCAACAACCCCTGCAATTTCAAAAACATCGGTACTTGATTTTTTTAATACTGTTGCAGATAATGAAAATGGATTTATTATAAATAGAAATGAGCGCATTAAAACACTGAGTTACTCTTTTGTTGAGTTGACAGATAACGAGGCAGCAGTAATGAATTATTTAGATTTGCAGAGCTTAACTGATAAAACGGTTGCAATAGCGCTTAAGAAAAATGCACCAGCCTGTTTGTTTTAAATACCGGCCTTATATAAAACTGTATATGTTTTTGCAGAAACTAAAATATAAATTCAGGGTTTTACGAATTAAATTTTTTAGCTGGGAGTATTGGCCAATGTGGGTGGTATATTTCCCGGCAAGTTTTTATTTTGTTTACGTCTGTTTAAAAGCAAGATCATTGTTCTTTTTTTCAGCCGCCAATCCTTCTATTGAAACAGGGGGGATGTTTTTTGAAAGTAAATGGAAAATATTTGAACTCATTCCAAAACAATACTACCCCGCTATTATTTATGTTGATGCAGCGGATGACTTACAATCAACTATACAAAAAATGGCTGCTGCCGCAATTGAATTTCCGGTAATTGCCAAACCAGACCGTGGAGAGAGAGGCTGGTGTGTAAAAAAAATAAATAATGTTATTGAACTGGAAGCATATAAAAGATATGTTGTAATTCCCTTTCTTATACAAGCTTATTCAGCCTATCCTTTGGAGTTTAGTATTTTTTATTTTCGCCATCCCAATAGCGATAGAGGCGCTGTAACATCGGTAACACTAAAGAAATTATTGAGTGTTACAGGTGATGGTGTTTCCACCATTGAACAATTGATTGAACGTAACGACCGTGCGTTTCTCCAATCTGCAGCACTCAAGCAAAATGAACAGATAAATTTCGATCACATTTTAAAGGATGGGCAGGAAGAAATACTGGTTCCGTACGGAAATCATGTACGGGGCGCTATGTTTTTAGATTATAATAATATTGTGGACGAACAGTTGGTTAACACTTTCGATACTATCAGTAAAAGCGTTAGTGGATTTTATTTTGGCCGCTACGATCTGCGTTGTGCCAGTATTGAAGATTTAAAACAGGGTAAAAATTTTGCTATACTTGAATTGAATGGTGCAGGGGCAGAGCCTGCACATATTTATCAGCCAGGCTTTTCTTTTTTTAAGGCTCAAAAAGTTATTACCGCTCATTACGAAATGATGTATAGGGCTGCAAAGGAAAATAAAAAGAGAGGGTTTGAGTACATGAGCTTCAGATCGTTTAAACAAATCCGCAGCATGGAAAAAGCATATAAACAAAAACAGGTGGGCTTAAATTTTAACTAATAAATCCATCAATCTAAAAAAAATAAAAGTAGTTTCGTAAAAAATATATCACCATGGAACTAAAAGAACAATTTGAAAAAGCAGCTGCAGATAGCAAAAACCTCAGCGCTAAACCCGATAACGAAACATTACTACAATTGTATTCTTTGTACAAACAAGCAACTGAAGGCGATGTTAGCAGCGAAGGACCATCCAACCCATTTGATTTTGTGGGGAAAGCTAAATACGAAGCATGGGCATCACTGAAAGGGAAAGCAAAAGATACAGCGATGGGAGAGTATGTGGCGCTGGTGGAGAAGCTAAAAGGATAATTTAAGATTTCTTATAAAAAAATGCCGGATCAGTTCCGGCATTTTTCATTGTTGAATAAAATAAATTTTACTTTATCAACGCCACATTTCCTTTCAACGTAAGTGTGGTACTATTATCGCAAATAATGTCTACTGTATACACATATACATCCGGTGTAAGTTTTAATCCTTTAAAGGTCCCGTTCCATCCTGCCGATGCATCATTGGGTGTAAAACTATTTTTTTCAAACACCACTTCGCCCCAGCGGTTAAATATGCGTAGTGTTTTAATGCTGAATAATCCAGTACCTCTCGGATAAAAAATATCATTGGCTCCATCTCCGTTTGGCGAGAAAGTATTTGGTATAAATATATTAGCACCATTACATACCACAAAAATGGTTATATGGTCTCTCGATTTGCAGCCTCCGGCATTTCTTACTTCCAAAGTGTATTCTGTAGTTTCTTTTGGTTTAACAGTTACATCAGGGAAATTAGTTTGTACAATACTTTGTGTTGGCGACCAAATGGCAGTAATCACATCAGCAGAAACTATTGGCTTTAATTCAACTGTCTGACCTATGTTGATGGTTTTATCCTGGCCGGCCTCAACTGTTGGTATGGGATAAACTTTTACAATTACAAAGCCGGTATCTTTAAAACAGGATTTATCATCGGTTCCAATTACACGGTAGGCTGTAGTGGTAGAAGGGCTTGCTAATGGAGTAGCCGAAGTAGTGCTGCTTAAACCTGTTGACGGACTCCACACATAAGTAGCTGCACCGCTTGCGTATAATCTTACTGCATTGCCTTTGCACAATGTATCGCCATTGCTGTTACTCATTGCAAAAGGTTGTTTTACATTTACTATAACACTGTCTGTATTACTGCAACCCTCTGCAGTTGTTCCTCTTACAATATAAGTAGTAGCCGAATCGGGGCTGGCAACAGGTGCAATACAATTTGCACAACTTAAACCTGTTGCTGGGCTCCAGGTATATGTTGCAGCGCCTGCAGCAGTAAGTGTAGTGCTTTTTCCCCTGCACACTAAAGTGTCTGCACCTGCACTAATGGTTGGTACTAAAAACGCATCAATGATTTTTGTTGCAGTGTCTTTACATCCGCTGCTGTTAGCTGCTATTACCTGTATGGTATAGGTTCCTGCTGTAGTATAAATCTGTGCAGGAGGATTTTGTAATGTTGACAGATTACCATTTGCAAAATTCCAGTTCCAACTGATGGCCGAAGTATCGGGAATAATCAATTGCCCATTAAAGTTTACAGTTAACGGCGCACATCCATTTGCTGTACTGGCAATAGCTGCCTGCGGTGATGCAACAATTTTTACAGGCGCAGGGCTTTGTATGGTATCCTTACAACCACTTTGTGTTGTTACTATTAACTCCGGATAATATAATCCGGGAGCATTATAAGCATGTGTTGGATTTTGAAGCGGTGATGAATTACCATCACCAAAACTCCACTCATAGTTTGTAATTACTTCATTGCTGAAAGAGGAATCTGAAAAATTTATTGAAGCTGCATCGCAATAAGTATTATTGATAAAACCAAAGTTGGCATTAACACCATTTACCACAATAGTATCAGGCCCTGAAATTGGAACCACACATCCACCCGGATCAACCAGTATCATTTTAGGGACATAAATACCCGGTATGGTATAAGTATGAGAAACGATTGAGTCTGTAGTTGAGTTTGTAGAACCATCATTAAAATCCCAGATAAAGGAAAGTCTGTCTTGTGTTGATGCCGTAAAGTTTACTGTTAAAGGTTTACAACCGTTTACAGGGCCATAATTAAAAGTGCCTAACGGACCTCTTACAGTAATTATTTTTTGTTTTACATCTATGCAACCACCGGGGCTGGTAACAGTGAGCCTGGCAATATATGTTCCCGGAATATTGTAAAAATGCGACGGATTATCTGTTTGTGTTGATGTGCCATCTCCAAAATCCCAACTAACAGCTGTAAAGTTTTGTGATGTATTGGTGAAACTTACAAACAAAGGCGGACATGTTCCTAATGAATCACTCAGGCTGAAGTTTGCATGTGGCGATACAATGGTAACATAGTTGGGATAGGTAATTGAATCTGTACAACCGTATTGATCTGTGATGTGTAGTTTAATAGTGTATATACCATCTGCAGCATAGCTGTGTACAGGGTTTGTTGAGGTACTGGTATTTCCATCTCCAAAATTCCAGTTATAGATAAGGCCGGGGCCGGTTGATTTATTTGTAAAATTAATTGGCTTTGTTGGGCATGATAAAGTATCTGTTGTAGAAAGATCGGCAACAGGTTTTGAAATTATCAATGCACTTGTTTTGGTAATTGAATCAATACAACCTTTGTTGTCAACAATTTTTAAGGCAACTGTATAAGTGCCGGGGTTTGCATAAGTGTGTTGAAACGGAGGAGCTGTTACTGTATCTGTAATTCCATCTCCATAATTCCATATCCATGTAATAACAGGATGTATGCCATCGCTTACAGAATTATCTGTAAATGTTATTGCACTTAATAAACAACTACCGGGAACACTTGGTGCAAAATCTGCAGTAGGTCCATCTACCTGTATAAATAATGGTTTTACTAAAGTGTCTTTGCAACCTAAAATATCTGTAACAATTAACTGTACCGTGTATTTACCAGCTTGTGTGTAAGAGTGTGCAATGATTGGGTTGACAGCCGTAGTTCCATCACCAAAACTCCATTCGTACAATGCAACATTGGAGATATTGTTACCAACAGCAGTAAATGTAACAGGATTATTTTTACAGACTACAGAATCAGTTACTGTAAAATTTGCTTTTTCAAAAAGTATTCTTACTGTTCTCGTTGTTGTGTGTTCGCAGCCTGTGGCATAATTTTTTACCAGCAATGTAATAGTGTATGTTCCTGTATCAGCATAAGTATGCACAGGGCTTTGTTGTGTAGATGTATTGCCATCCCCAAAATTCCAGTTCCACTCATCAGCACCAATTGATTGATCGGTAAATATTCTTTCTTTAGGTTTACTGCAATCAAATGATGGCGTAAATGCAGCAATTGGCGGATTGATGTGCATGTACTTTACAAACGTTACAGAATCGCAACAACCTCCATTACATACTATAAGGGTTACATCAAAATACCCGGTGTCTTCGTAATTATGTATTGGATTTTTATCGGTTGATGTATTACCATCGCCAAAAAGCCATCGCCAGTTGCTTACCGCACCAGTAGATAGATCTGTAAAATTAACCGGCACAAATGCACATACATCTCTTGGATTTGCTACAAAGTTTGCAACAGGCTTAACAGTTGCCAAAATTCCGGATCTTACAATAACCGTATCGGTACAACCTCCGGCAGTTGTAACTATAAGTTGTATATCATAGCTTCCTGCAGCAAAATTATGTACCGGATTTTGTAAAGTTGAAGTAGCGCCATCGCCAAAATCCCATTGATAACTTATTACAGGATCAACAGAATTTACTGTTGAAGAAAATGTCCAGTTTAATGGTGCACATGATGAAACGGGTAAATTATTTATGCTGGCTTGTGGCGGTTGAATTTGAATAAAGCCTGGCTTTTGTAAAGTATCCGAGCATCCATTGGCATTGGTTACAATTAATGTAACTGTAAAATTTCCGGTTGTATTATAGGTATGTACCGGGTTACGTACAGTGGAGGTATTGCCATCGCCAAAATCCCAGTTATATCCTGTAACACCGGTAGTTAAATTATTAAAATTAACTGTAAGCGGTGCTTTACACGATGTTGTATTCGGTGCAGTAAAATCAGCAAGGGGTTTATCAAACACAGTTATTGTTTTATAAGTGGTGTCAAAGCAGCCTCCAAAGTCTGCAATTAATTGTACCTGGTAAATTCCTGCGGTGGTATAAGTTTTAACGGCATTAATTGATGTAGAGGTAGTACCATCACCAAAATCCCAGGCTGCTGCAACAGGTGCTGGTGCAGAGGTATTGGTAAAAACCAATGAGCTGTTTACACAAACATTGTCTGCACTTGTAAATGCAGCATTAATAGTTCCAATAATTATTAAATTGTTTTTTGTTATCGTATCTGTGCAGCCGGTACTATTGGTTGTTATTAACCGTACGGTATAATTTCCAGGTAAACTATAGGTGTGTGATGGATTAGGTAAAACAGAAGTGCCACCATCACCAAAACTCCATTGATAACTTAATACACCTGTGCCTGTTGATAAATTTTGAAAATTAATATTTACAGGTGGATTACAACTGCCGGGATTGGAATTTGAAAAATCGGCATGTACGCCACTACTTATTTTAATGTATTGTGGTTTTGATAAAACTTTAATGCAACCAAAACTATTGGTCAGTCTTAACGTTACATTGTAATTGCCTGCGGCTGTATAAGTATGCGACGGGCTCGGAATGCTGCTGGAAGAGCCATCACCAAAATCCCATTGCCATTGTGTTATAGTACCACTGCCTGCAGTACTTTGATCGGTAAAATTAACCGGTAATGGAAAGCAGCCTGTTAACGGACTACCTGTAAAAGCCACATTGGGTGCAGCATAAACCGTAATGAATTGTGTTTTAATAACCACGTCAGAATCTCCGGCAATATTATATACAACCAGCTTGATAGTATATTGCCCGGGATTAAAATAAGTAACAGAAGGGTTTTGTAAAAAAGAAATTGTTCCGTTACCTAAATCCCATTTCCATTGAGTGGGAGCGCCGGTAGATTGATCGGTAAAACTTACAACAAGGGGGGCACAACCAGCTAAGGGTGAACCTGTAAAATTAGCAGTTAACTGGGCTTTGGCAGAAAAGTTAAGTGCAGCTAATATTACAATGATAAGGCAGTATTTGACTCCAAACCTGGTAGTCATTGGTAAGTGCTTTGTTTTTTATGATAATTGGATAATGCGGCCTTAGCCACATGTTAGTACTATCTCTAATAACTTAAAACCCGGGAAAAAATTGCGCTAATAGATAAAAAAGCAAAAAATATTGCTTTGTGGTAAAAAACAATCTGGTTCAGGTAGTAAGCTAAAAATAATTCTATTGTAAGGTATTACTTTTTTTTAAGATTTACAACCGTTCCATATGTAAAATTTTGGGCTCGGTAGTACCCCAGGGTGCCAGCTCCATTATTGGGAATGTTTTTTTTGTAAAACGCCATTCCCTGTTTAAAAAACCAAATGCTGTAACAGCAGCAGGCAGTGTAATAACCAATTTGCTGTAATCATCATTACAACTCCAGGTGCCGTTATAGGTATTGGTGCTGTTAATAGCTGTCATCGGGCCATCCAGTAAAGTGTTTTTTGTAAGCTTGAATTTAAAACCGCTGAACTGTGTGGTAAGGTCGGTGCCGTTATCTGTGGCTAAATGAACAATAAAATCCCGGTTTAAAATATTTTCTTCAAAATATTGCTGCAAGGCTGTTTGGCTTGGTTGAACAGCTTCAGTAATTTTTTTGCAACTGCTTAATAATAAGATAACAGCAAAAAGGATGGCTATAATAAATCTTGATCTGTATAAAAGATTAGGCATATCCTCTGACTTAAGAAATGTAAATAGCTGTGTATTTTTTAGTGGCATAACGGATAAAATGGGTACTGTTTAATGTTTCTCCTGTTGCTTTCCGGCACAGCTCTTCCGATGTATAATACCTGGCGTGCCGGTGAATATTTTTGTTTAACCATTGCAGCAGGCTTTTGTTGTTACCTGCGGCTATTTCTTTTTCTATAGACGCATTTTCTCCTGTAATTGCTGCATACAATTGTGCGGCGTATAAACTTCCCAGGCTATAAGTAGCAAAATATCCAAAACTGCCATGGCTCCAGTGCACATCCTGCAAACATCCTCTTTTATCGTCGGGTACTTTTATACCCAGGTATTTTTCGTAATGTTCATTCCAGTAGGCCGGAATATCTTTTGTTGATATGCTGCCATCGATAAGCATTTTCTCTATCTCGTACCTTATCATTACATGAAAATGATAAGTCAGTTCATCTGCTTCAGTTCTTATTAATGAAGGGGTTACTTTATTAATGGCTTTGTAAAACTGGTCAATATTTACACTGCCTAACTGCCTTTTAAAAAACGTTTGCAATAGCGAAAAATTGTGCTGCCAAAAGGGTAAAGCCCTGCCCACATTGTTTTCCCAAAGGCGGCTCTGGCTTTCATGAATACTGAGGCTGCAGTATTCACTTAATGGTAAGCCATATTCATCACCCGGTAATCCCTGCTCATATAAGGCATGGCCAGCCTCATGTAAACAACTCCAGGTCATATTGTTGAAATCGTTTTCGTCAATCCTTGTAGTAATGCGTACATCTGCGTTATTGAAATTGGTGGTAAATGGATGTTCGCTGATATCCTGCCTGCCGGCTTCAAAATCAAAGTTCAGTCGCTTTAATATTTCCATACCAAATTTCCATTGGCTATCCTTATTAAAATGCTGGTGCAAAAAAGAATCATCTACCTGTGTTTTATTTGCAATTTCATTTAGCAGGCTGGATAATTGTGGTTTAAGTTCAGCAAATATTTTATCTGTAATTGAAACAGTTAATCCTTTGTCGTAATCATTCATTAATGCATCGTAAGGATGGTTGGCGTAGCCTAAAATATCAGCTTCCTGCTTTTTTAATTGTATCAATTCATCAAGTGGTTGCTCAAAAGCAGCAAATGAATTTTCTTTACGGGCCTGTATCCATGCATGAAAACTTTTGTTTACAGTTTCTGTCATGGTACGTACAAAATCGCTGGTAAATTTATTGGCCCTGTTATAATCATAAAGGCTTAGTTGTACATTTTTGTTTTGTGCGTCGCTTAAATTATTTGCAGCTAACAGTTCATTCAGCAAAGCACCTGTTTTTTCAGTAGCAAATTTTTGATGAGCAATTTCGTTGAGGGTGGCAATTTGCTGCCCACGTATAGCGTTGCCTTTTGAGGGCAGGTAAGTCTCCTGGTCCCATTGTAAAACTGCTGATGCATATTTTACATCGGCAATTTGTTGCATCTTTGTTACGTATTCTTTATATAATGCAGTTGAATTCATTTTCTAATTTTATACAATGAAAGTTCAAGATATTACATCTTTCTTAGAAAAAATTGCCCCACCATCTTTACAGGAAAATTATGATAATGCCGGATTGATAACCGGTAATGCCAATTGGGAATGCACGGGTGTTATTACAGCCTTAGATGCAACAGAAGCTGTGGTGCTGGAAGCCATTGAAAAAAAGTGCAACTTAATTGTTGCTCACCACCCCATTATATTTAGCGGAATAAAAAAGCTAAATGGTAAAAATTATGTAGAGCAAACAATTATTACTGCCATTAAAAATGACATTGCCATTTACGCCATTCACACCAATTTAGATAATGTATTGCAGGGCGTAAACGGAAAAATTGCCGATGCGATAGGGTTAATAAACCGGCAGGTTTTGCAACCCAAAAACAGCCTACTTAAAAAATTATTCACTTTTGTGCCACTTGAACATGCCGAAAAAGTACGTAATGCCATTTTTGCTGCCGGGGGCGGACAAATAAGTAATTACAGTGAATGCAGCTTTAATGCTGAAGGAACAGGGACTTATAAAGCCGGGGAAGGTAGCAGCCCCTTTACAGGAAAAATAGGGGAAAGGCATTCAGAGCCGGAAATTAAAATGGAAATAATCTTTCCTGCCTGGCTGGAAAAAGGGATTTATAAGGCCATGATAGCAGCACATCCTTACGAAGAAGTGGCGTATGATATCGTACAGCTGGAAAATACAAGCCTGCAGGTGGGCAGCGGTTTGGTTGGGGAATTGCCGGAACCAGTTAGCGAAGCTGCTTTTTTGAGTGATATAAAAAGAATTTTTAACCTTTCGGTGATAAAACATACTACTTTAACCGGGCAGAAGGTTAAAAAAGTTGCCCTTTGCGGAGGTGCAGGCAGCTTTTTAATTGGCGCTGCAAGTGCTGCCGGGGCTGACTTTTACATAAGTTCCGACATAAAATACCACGAGTTTTTTGATGCCAATGGCAGGTTGGTGGTGGCAGATATTGGCCATTATGAAAGCGAACAGTTTACCATTGGGCTTTTGAGTGAGTTTTTGCAGCAAAAATTCCCTACCTTTGCCGTCCTAAAAACGGGAGTTGTAACCAACCCGGTAAACTACTACACCTGAACCGCTGAATAGTATTGATGCGGTACAAGTGAGTGACACAACCGGGGTTGAACAGATTTACAGCAGCCCGTTTCATAAAAAAATCAAACAACAATAAACATGGCAAAAGTTGCAGATTTCTCCGTTGAAGAAAAATTAAAATCCTTAGTTAGATTGCAAAAAGTTGATTGCAAACTGGATGAAATTCAGATTTTGAAAGGTGAATTACCTATGGAGGTTAAAGACCTTGAAGATGAAATTGAAGGCCTGCATGCAAGGCAAACCCGTGTTGAAGAAGAAATAAACGGTATTCAGGAGTTTATTGAACAAAAGAAGCAAGGGATTAAAGATGCTGAAGCGCTGGTTAAAAAATATGAGAAGCAAAGTGAAAACGTAAAGAACAATCGTGAGTTTGAAGCAATCAACAAAGAGATTGAAATGCAGACGCTGGAAGTAAAACTTTGCGAAAAGCATATTAAAGATGCTACAGAAGAAATTTCGGATAAAGCAAGACAACTGGAAAGTGCTAAGAAAGCAGTAAGTACAAAAGAAAATAATCTTGCAGGGAAAAAAGGAGAGTTGGAAAAAATTATTAACGAAACAGAGAAAGAAGAAAAACATTATAATAGCGAAGCTGCTGATGCAAGAACTCATGTAGATGAACGTTTATTATTAAGCTACGACCGCATCCGTAAAAATTACCGCAATGGTTTAGCTGTGGTACCGGTTGAAAGAGATAGCTGTGGAGGTTGTTTTCATGCCATCCCACCACAAAAGCAAAGCGAAATAAAACTGCGTAAAAAAGTTATGGTTTGCGAAAACTGTGGCCGTGTATTGGTGGATACCGATTTAAATGATTCTGTAGAAGTAAAATAAGGAATTAGTAATAAGTAATTAGGAATAAGTAAAGCACTTCAATATTTGAAGTGCTTTTTCTTTTGTATTAATTCGTAAAAATTTGTGTAATTCGTGGCAAAAAAACTAATTTGCTCTACTATTATGCTTTCCAGGTTACACATACAGAACTATGCCATCATCGACGATCTGACGATTGATTTCAACAGCAACCTTAATATTATTACCGGGGAAACAGGTGCCGGAAAAAGTATTTTAATGGGCGCATTAAGCCTTATACTGGGCGAAAGGGCTGACAGTGCTGTGCTGCAGCAAAAAGAAAAAAAATGTGTGGTGGAGGGGTTCTTTAATTCAGAAAAGAAAAAAAATGTTTTACAGTTTTTGGCAGATAATGACATGGATGCCTATGAAGAATTAGTGGTAAGAAGAGAGATAGCAGCAAATGGGAAATCGAGGGCATTTATAAACGACACACCTGTTAACTTAAACCAGCTAAAGGCATTAAGTGCTGCACTGGTTGATCTGCACCAGCAGTTTGATACACTTGAATTAGGCGATGCCGGTTTTCAAAGAGAAGTACTGGATGCATTGGCAGATAACGGGGTTTTATTACAGCAGTACGTTGCGTTATTTAACCAGTATATTTCAACTAAAAAGCAACTGGAAGAATTACAATTGCAGCAAACAACAGCTAATGCCAGTTTTGACTACAATAAATTTTTGTTTGACGAGCTGGAAGAACTGGGATTAAATGAAAATGAACTGGAAGAGCTGGAGGCAGAATTAAAATTGCTGAATAATGCAGAAAGTATAAAACAACAATTGGACAGCATTTTTTTTGAGTTGAAAGAAAGCGAACAGCCCATAGTGCAACAGGTGAAAGCATTGCTTAACCGCCTGCACAGTTTGCAACAATATCACCCGGATATTGATGGGTTACATAAGCGTTTACAAAGTACACAAATTGAATTACAGGATATTGCCGACGAACTGGAAAATATTAATGATACAGTGCAATACAGTGCCGAACGCATCCAGATAGTTGGCGACAGAATTTCCGCAGGGTATAAATTGATGAAAAAGCATAGCGTTAATTCCACCAGCGAATTACTGGCTATAAAAGAAACATTACAACAAAAATTAAATGATGTATTAAACATCAGCGAAGCGATAGAACAAAAAGAAAAACTTACAAAGCAATTACTGCAACAATGTGAACAGGCCGCAACCACCATTTCATCTAAAAGAAATAAAAGTATTAAACCATTTGAAGAAAAAGTAAATGGCTTATTAAAACAGGTTGGTATGCCAAATGCATTGGTAAAAATTACAATGAATCCAGTTGCATTAAACCAATATGGTTGTGATGCTATTGAATTTTTATTTGATGCCAACAAAAGTAACCGCTTTGAACCGCTGTATAAAGTAGCCAGTGGCGGCGAGTTGAGTCGCTTAATGTTGTGTATAAAATCACTGGTGGCAAAAAAGTTGCAGTTGCCTACTTTAATTTTTGATGAAATAGATACCGGAATTAGTGGCGAAGCTGCCAAGCAGGTTGGCAATATCATGAAAGAGCTATCAAAAGGGCATCAACTGATTTCCATAACGCACCAACCTCAAATTGCTGCAAGGGCAGATGCCCATTATTTTGTGTACAAAGCCATTAGCGGCGACAAAATTATAACCTCGGTTAAATTGTTAAGTAACGACGAACGTATAACTGCCATAGCGCAAATGCTAAGCGGCGAAAAACCTACCGCTGCTGCATTACAAAATGCAAGGGAAATGGTAGGTAACTGAATATAGCTATGGTTCAAAAACTTTTACTACTGGTTATAATTATAGCCGCAATATTTGCAGGGTACGGCATTTATCAGTTCTTAACAACGAAAATTAATCCACGTCGCTCCTTCGCACACTTTATAACTTATATGTTGCTGAACCTTGCCGGTATATTTATGGTGGCATTTATTGTTGGCTTTATTATATTTCATTTCAAAGAATTTTTCTTTAGCAAATAGAATCTTATTTTTACTCTTCAAAACACTTAAACATGGCATACAACTTACTAAAAGGAAAACGTGGAATTATAACCGGTGCACTGGATGAAAATTCTATTGCATGGAAAGTGGCAGAAAAAGCTCACGAAGAGGGTGCAACATTTGTTTTAACCAATGCTCCTATTGCCATGCGTATGGGAGAAATAAATAAGCTGGCAGAGAAAACAGGCAGCCAGATCATTCCCGCTGATGCTACCAGTGTAGAAGAACTGACCAATTTATTTACTCAAAGCCAGGAAGTACTGGGTGGTAAAATAGATTTTGTTTTACATTCTATTGGCATGAGTGTAAACATTCGTAAAAAAATTCCTTATACAGAAAGTAACTACGATTATTTTGCCAAAGGTATTGATGTAAGTGCGATGAGTTTTCATAAGATGCTTGCGGTTGCAAAAAAATTAGATGCCATCAGCGAATGGGGAAGTGTTGTTGCATTGACTTATATGGCAGCGCAACGTACGTACCCATTTTATACCGATATGGCAGACATTAAAGCCATGTTGGAAAGTATTGCACGTAGCTTTGGGTATCATTATGGGGTAGATAAAAAAGTACGAATCAATACAGTATCCCAGTCGCCAACCAAAACTACTGCAGGTACAGGCATTAAAGGCTTTGGCGATTTTTTCGATTATGCCAATGCCATTGCTCCATTAGGTAATGCCACTGCAGAAGATTGTGCTAACTATTGCATCACTTTATTCAGCGATTTAACCAGGATGGTTACCATGCAGAATTTATTTCATGATGGCGGCTACTCTACAACTGGTGTAAGCAATTATGTAATGGAAAAATTAGGAGTGAAGGAAAGTTAATTATTATTGAAGTATGCTTAAATAAATAAGCCTCCTGAATTTCAGGAGGCTCTTTAATATTGCTGATACAAGCTTTAAGCTTATAGCTTTAGGCTCTAAGCTTGCTTAGTATTCCTCTTCGTTAAAAAAGAAATCTTCATGGCTGGGATAATCCGGCCAGATGTCTTCAAGGCTCTCATAAATTTCCCCCTCGTCTTCCAGTTCCTGTAAATTCTCCACAACTTCAAGCGGCGCTCCGCTACGGATAGAGTAATCAATTAACTCATCTTTTGTTGCCGGCCAGGGTGCGTCTTCTAAATGAGAGGCTAATTCTAGTGTCCAAAACATATCTTATCTCTTTAATTTTTTCGTAAATGGTTACGGGTTATTCCCCCTTAATTTTCCGCAAATGTATAAGTTCTGTGGAAATAACCAAAAGTGTTTTATTAACGGCCGTTTTTTAAGAAAGTTGTGTAAACAGGGTTAAAAGTTGCAAGGCCGGTTTTTTGCCCCTAACCCCTAAAGGGGAATTGCAATTTTTACCCCGTAAAATGCTTTTAATTTTCGACAAGTCCGTAATTGGTTTAGTAATTATTACTTACTTTTAAAGCATGTTATCAGCAACAAATATTCAAAAAAAGTACGGGCAATTACAGGTATTAAAAGGGGTGGATATCAGTATTAATAAAGGAGAAATAGTGAGTATTGTAGGCAGTTCCGGGGCTGGTAAAAGCACACTGCTGCACATTTTGGGTACTTTGGATAATGCAGATGCCGGGCAGATTATTTTGAATAATGAGCGGGTGGATAAGCTGACGGGTAAAAAATTAGCAGCCTTCCGCAACCGGCAAATAGGGTTTGTATTTCAATTTCACCACCTGCTGCCGGAGTTTACTGCTTTGGAAAATGTGTGCATTCCCGGGTGGATTGCCGGGGGTAAAAAAGCGGCCGTACAGGCCAGGGCAGAAGAATTATTAAAAACCCTGGGCCTGGCTAACCGACTTGAAAATAAACCACAGCAACTTTCTGGTGGGGAGCAACAACGGGTGGCAGTGGCAAGGGCACTGATTAATAATCCATCAATAATAATGGCCGATGAGCCTACAGGAAACCTCGATAGTGCTAACGCAAAAGAACTACATCAGCTTTTTATAGATCTGCGTAACCAGTTTAATCAAACTTTTTTAATTGTAACACATAACGAGGAGCTTGCAAAAATGAGCGACAGGATTGTGCATATGAAAGACGGGAGGATAATTAGTAATTCTTAATTAACTAAACCCTCGGTTTCCAGGGGATTTCTTCGGCACCTAGCAAATGGCCAATATATCTTGCCAATACAAAAAGATAATCACTTAAACGGTTAAGATATTTTATAACCAAGGGGTCAACAAATAATTCCTGTACCTGCATATTTACACAAATTCTTTCGGCACGGCGACAAACGCAACGGGCTATATGTGCAGTAGAAACAGCAATATGCCCACCGGGTAATATAAAAGATTTCATCTCCGGCAATTCTTCATTCATACCATCAATCTCTTTTTCAAGCAATACAATATCTTCTTCTTTTAAATCGGGGATTTTCATTTTAGGTTCTTTATCCGGGTCGCAGGCAAGCGATGAGCCGATGGTAAATAACCTGTCCTGTATTTCTTTTAAAATAATTTTAGAGTGTTCCTGTGTAAGGTGATCGCTTACTAAACCAATGTAAGAATTCAGTTCATCTACTGTACCATAACTTTCAATACGTAAATGGCTTTTAGGAACTTTGGTTCCACCAATTAAACTTGTTTTACCAAGGTCGCCTGTTTTAGTATAAATTTTAAATGCCATAATGTTGCAAGAGATTGTTTTGCAAAGCAACAAAAATAATCGGGATTAGTTTACAGAAATAAATGGAGCAATCAGGCAGGTTGTGCTATAGTTGCAGGATTGGCATTTTGTTTATCGGTTTCAATTACGCCGTCTCTTAACCGTATCACCCTGTGGGCAAACATCGAAATATCCTCTTCATGTGTTACTAAAATCACGGTGTTGCCATCAGCATGTATCTTGCCCAAAATATCCATTATTTCGTAACTGGTTTTGCTATCTAAATTACCGGTCGGCTCATCTGCTAAAATTATAGCAGGGTTATTTATTAAAGCACGGGCTATGGCAACCCGTTGGCACTGTCCGCCACTTAATTCATTTGGTTTATGATGGCTCCTGTCGTCTAATTTTACTTTTACCATTACTTCCATTGCCCTTTCAATTCTTTCTTTTTTACTTACACCGCTGTAAACTAATGGTAATGCTACATTTTCTAATGCAGTTAAACGGGCTAATAAATTAAATTGCTGAAATACAAAACCAATTTCCTGGTTACGAACTTCGGCCAGGTCATTATCAGGCATCCGGCTAACATCTTTTCCATTTAAAATATACCTGCCGCCGGAGGGAGAATCGAGGCAACCTAAAATATTCATTAAGGTAGATTTACCGCTTCCGCTGGGTCCCATTAATGCCACGTATTCATTCTTAAAAACATCGAGGCTGATACCTTTCAATACCTGTAATTCCTGTTTGCCCAAGTAATAGCTTTTGCGGATGTTTTCGAGATGAATGATGCTTTGCATGTGTTGTATTTGGTTTAGCGTTTTAGGTGTTTAGGAGTTTAGCGTTTAGTAGTGTGAGAACTAAACCTCTAAACGTCTAAACTCCTAAGCCTTCTTTATAACTTTCGGTACTTTAAAAAACTGTTCGTCATGCACAGGGGCATTTTTTAAACCTTCAGCCCTGTTAACGCTTCCTTTCACCTCATCATCCCGTAAAATATTTACTTCCTCACTCATGTGCAATAATGGCGCTACGCCGGTGGTATCCAGTTCATTCAACTTTTCTACAAACTGAATCATTCGTTGCAGGTCAGTCTTAATACCTTCTTTTTCTGCAGCATCAAATTGCAACCTTGCCAGGTTGGCCAATTTATCTACCAATGCATCATTTACTTCCATAGTACAAAAATACAGGTTTAGGGCCATAGCTTTTTTGTTTTACATAAACGGCAGCTCATTTTTCTATTGCTGATTGACCATTGACTATCGAGTTTTCCTATCTTCGCCAACTGATGGAAAAGAAGAAAGAAATAGTAATGAGTGGCATACGGCCAACAGGTTTTTTGCATTTAGGCAATTATTTTGGCGCTATTCGTAATTACGTAAAGATGCAGGAACAGTTTGAGTGTTATTTTATGGTTGCCGACCTGCATTCGTTAACCACACATCCCGACACAAAAGAACTCAAAAGTAATGTAGAGAGAGTTTTGGCAGAAAATATTGCCTGTGGTTTAGATCCTGATAAGGTGGCATTGTATTGCCAAAGCCATGTGCATGAAACTGCCGAACTGTACCTGTATTTAAATATGCTTGCCTATAAAGGCGAATTAGAAAAGACGGTTACATTTAAAGATAAAGTACGGCAAAACCCGGAGAATGTAAATGCCGGGCTGTTAACTTATCCGGTGTTGCAAACTGCCGATATCATCATACACAGGGCTAAATATGTACCGGTTGGTAAGGACCAGGAACAACATCTTGAGATGGCAAGAAATTTTGTAAACAGGTTTAATCACCGGTATGGCGAGGTTTTTCCTGAGCCTGTTGCTTATAATGATAATGCTGAACTGGTAAAAGTGCCCAGCCTTGACGGAAGCGGTAAGATGAGTAAAAGCGAAAATCAAATGGCTACTTTGTATCTGGCAGATGATGATGATGCAATACGTAAGAAAGTAATGAAAGCCAAAACTGATGGCGGCCCCACGGAAATGAATTCGGCCAAGCCGGATTATATTGAAAATATTTTCGGGTTGATGAAATTGGTTTCTCCGGCTGATGTAGTTAATAAATTTGAAACTGATTATAATAACTGTAACATACGGTATGGCGATTTAAAAAAGCAGCTGGGAGAAGATATGGTAAGTTTTATTGCACCAATAAGGGGTAAAATCAATGCCATTTTACCGGATAAAAAATATTTAAAAGACGTGATGGAACAAGGGGCAGCCAAAGCAAATAAAAGCGCCAATACCACTATGGAATTGGTAAGGGAAGCAATAGGCTTAAAGTATTATTAAAGATTTGATTTTTTAAATCGAATATTCATTATTTTGTGCAAACGTCAGTGATGGGCTGACGTTTTTCATGGGCAGATAAAAGTAAGTACAAATGGCAAAGACAAAAAAACCAAAGCATATTGCTGTAGCCGGAAATATTGGCGCCGGTAAAACTACATTGACAGAAATGCTGAGCAAGCATTACAAATGGATTCCCCAGTTTGAAGATGTGGATCATAATCCGTACCTGAATGATTTTTACGAAGACATGCCCAGGTGGAGTTTTAACCTGCAGATATATTTTTTAAATAGCCGCCTTAACCAGTTGCTGGAAATACACAGGGGTACCGAAACAGTGATACAGGACAGAACTATTTATGAAGATGCCAATATTTTTGCGCCAAACCTGCATGATATGGGCCTTATGGGAAAACGTGATTTTGATAATTACTATAAATTTTTTGAAACTCTTAAAAGTATGGTGCAACCACCAGACCTGCTGATATATTTAAGAGCATCGGTACCAACCTTGGTTGCACAAATACAAAAAAGAGGCAGGGAGTATGAAGAAAATATACGCCTCGATTATTTAAAAAAACTGAATGACTATTACAATTCTTTTATTGACAATTATAAAGAAGGGCCGCTATTAATTATTGATGCTGATAAAAATAAATTTGCCGAGAATGAAGAACATCTCGGGCAGATTATTACAAGTATAGATAGTAAATTGTTTGGCTTATTTTAAGAGGGTGTCTTTATAACAGGTTCAAGCCACAAGCTTCAAGGGAGTAACTTTCTGGTTACATAATTTTATTATACAGTTACAATATTTAAAAAAGTAGTTTGTGTTATATTGCTTATCCCTTGCAACTATATCCCTGGCAGCTTGCATTCGGCCTAATCAATAAGCGAATTTTTCATGGCATAAAAAACCAGGCCAACCGAGTTTTTAACACCAAAGCGTTCCATTAACCTGTCTTTAATAGCTTCTACTGTTCTGGAGCTGATCTCCATTTTGGCAGCAATTTCCGATGCTGTAAATTCCATACAAACCAACGTAAGTACTTCTTTTTCCCTTTCGCTTAAAACAATTTCGGTAGTTAAAGTGGGGCTGAATTTTTGCTTGGAATAATTTTTCTTAATAAGTACTTTGTTTACAAACGGATTAAGATAAAACCCTGTACGCATAACATCCATTATTGCTTTTCGTATTTCGCTGGGCTCAGTACTTTTTAATAAGTACCCGGCGGCACCACAGTCCATCAGGTGACCCACAAAACGTTCATCTTCGTACATGGTAAGAATAATAACGCGGATGTTAGGGAAGTTTTTAGTAATGTACTTCGTAGTGTCTATGCCGTCTTTGATAGGCATTTTTAAATCACATAAAATTACGTCAGGGTTCGATTCCGGAATTTTGTTAATCAGGTCTTCTCCGTTTTCGGCTTCCATCACAAATTTAATATTTGTGTAGGCCCGCATGGAAAGAATTACTCCTTTCCGGAAAATTTTATGATCATCTGCAATGGCAACGCTTATTTCTTCTCTTGTTTCTTCCATAGTTTTTGGGATACAGTAAAATTACGTAAACTAATTTGATATTTAAAGCCTGGTTACGATTTGAAATTTATTGGTTGGATTTAACAGACGGTAACGGTAAATATTTTTGTTTTATTAAGCAGGGAAATACATAAAATCGATTGCTGTCTGTAATGTCTTACTTATATAGCAGGGTCCATTGGTACCTCAATTGTTACTTTATAGTAAGTGTGGCTGGGGTCTATTTCAAAAAATATTCTTCCATTAAGCACTTTTACCCTGCTTGCAATATTTTTTAAGCCCAGGCCAAGTGCACTATGGTTTAGCTTTTCAAAGTCAGCCTGTACAATACCGGCTCCGTCGTGGTGTAACCTCAGGTACATATTACTGCCGCTTACATTTTGAGTGAGGTGTATAAAACCTGCATTACTGTGTTTAAAAACATTGTTTACCAACTCCTGTATTATACGGAACACCAGTAATTCCTGTTCTACTTTAAGCCGGGTACGGTAATCATGAAACCTTGCGCTTGCATTAATACTGCCACTGCCGCTTATTTTTTGGAAAAGATCGGTAACTGCACTTTCCAAACCAAAGTTTTTAAGTGTTGGCGGCATAAGGCTATGGCTGATATTGCGTATAAGTAATATAGCATCATCAATAATCTGCTTGGCGCTGTAAATGCTTTGCAATTGCTGGGCTTTTTCCTGGTTTACTAAATTTTCATTAAGGTAAAGCCGGGCAGTTGCCAGTAATGGACCGGCATCATCATGTAAATCGGCAGCAATGCGGTTTCTTTCTTCTTCCTGAAAACGTATGGAGGCATTTAGTAGTATCTGTTGCTTTTCTTCTTCTAGTTTTTTTAGCTGGTCGTTGTAGCGGAGTACTTTGCGTTGGTGAAAAATGATAAATCCAACTATAGCAATTGCCAGTATTAACATACCAATAGTGCCAATAAGTAAAACAATATTCATAGTTAATAAACGCTGTTTGGGTTATTTGATGTTATTAGGGTTTGCGGGTGTTTAAAATATTCTTAAAATCGGCATCGGGGATTAAGCCATCGTATAAGCCTGTTTTAGGTTTTAAAGGTTCTTTAATTATAGCTGCAATGCATAGCAGGATGTTTTTTACTATGGTTACTATACTATATATAATAGTGTAGTTTGTTTTAAAATCATCTTCTTTATTAGATGTTTCCGAGTAGACAAAAAGTAAAAAATTGCCTGCAAAATTTAATAAAAATGCTACGGCAAACCAAAAAATAAACTTATTAAATAATGGCTCATTTACGTCATGCTTAATTTTTTCAAAAAAGAAATAAATAATCAAAATGATAAAAAATAAACTCTCAGTCATTAAAGGCATGTAAGCTACAGCAGGTTCCTTTGAAGATAAATAATCAATAATACTGAGTATTAAAAAGGGAATTATTAAAAAAAGAATGGCTTTTCTTACATTTTTATTGGAAATGGAAAAAGAAAAAATATAGGTTAATAATGAAAACTCTATTATTGTATGAATTCTACCTGTGAAGTAATAGTATGCTTTTGATGGGTAAACATAGTAAAAAAGGGCTAATAATAGAATAAGTACTGCGGTCAGACTAGCATAATAAAAAAAAAGCCATTTATCTCTCGTTGATATTCTTTTGAGAAATACCAATAGAAAAATAAATGGAAGTACCTCACTAGCTAAGGTAAGATATTTGAGACTTTGTATAATATTTAGTTATTTTTTTCAAATTTAACTAAATAATTATTCTAATCAAGAATAAAATAAGTACTTAAAGTACTAACTGTCTTAATTACTCAAACATTGCCAAAAGACATTCTACCAAATCCCATTGTGTGTGCATGCTAAATAATTTTAGTGGTTTAGAAATATTTCGTGATGTAAACTTCCCTCAAAACAGCCTCCCCGGCAACCCTTTAGTACAATGTGGATATGTGGAAAAGTTCCTTAAATCCTTTGTGGAAGAGGTTTTTGGGAGTTGTACCAAGTAAATCAACTACAAAATATTGGGTAAATGTACGGAAATAAAATAGTAAAATTACTATTCAAAAAATCGTAGCTTTACCATCGTAAGTTTACTTAGTTAATGGAAGAGAAAAAAAGAAGAGGTTTATCTAGTGCCGGGATTTGTTTGGCAGGGTATTGGCTCCCTTAAAACAGAATTTCAAATGGCTAATGCCGGATGCATTAGCCTGATAAGTTTTTAAGGTCTTGTTTCTTGGTCAGAGGTATTGGATATAAAACGGGATCTTTTAAAATTTAGTTGATTGACACAGGTTACACAAGCACAAACAGGTTCTTCTTGGATATCAGGTAATACTATTGGTTTTTTGGATAAGTTGGATTGCGAAATATTTCCGTGAACCAATGTCAATCAACTGGTACAAAAGTAGTCTGAAGCCAGGTGGTGTACAAGCGCAATACTGCTCTTTTTTTAAACTGTAACAATTACTTTTTATCGAGTGTTTGTGCAAATGGGGCACGTAAATTAACTAATTAATTTTACCGTACTATTACTAAGTAATATTGCTTAAAATATGTGACAATCAACAGGGTGTGGAAAAAATTTTTACCACGCTGTTTTTTAAAATATCCTTTTTACTAAGCGTAAAATTGTAACTTGAAACGATTTTTGTATTAACCCCCTTTTTCAGTAACGATGAGTACCGATCATTTGATTAAAATTGCCATTGCCGACGACCACAAGATTTTTAGAGATGGAATTAAAATGGCCCTGTCCGGTAAAGAAAACCTAAAAATGCTTTGGGAAGCCGAGGATGGCAAGGATATGATGCATAAAATTGCCATTAAAAAGCCCGAAGTGTTATTAATGGATATCCGTATGCCAGAGATAGATGGTATAAATGGTATTCAACTGATACGTAAAGAATATGAGGATATTAAGATAATTGTACTTACCATGTACGACGACCAGCAAATGATTAGCAAGATGATGGAAATGGGTGCCAATGCCTATCTTACCAAAACCACTGACCCCGAAGAGATATATGAAGCGATACTTACCTGCATGAATGATGATTTTTACTTTAACGACCTTGTGAACAAAGCTGTAATGGGTAAGTTGATGCAGAAAAAGAACGTACGCCAGCATTATGGTACTAATACCCCAATACATTTTAACGAGAAGGAAATAAAAATATTGAAACTTTTGGCCGAGGATAAAACTACCGAAGAAATATCCAAAATTATCTTCCTTAGCCCCAGAACCATTGAAACTATACGCCAGAATATGAAAACCAAAGTGGATGCGAAAACCATTGGCGGTTTAATAATGTATGGTATGCGGAATAAGCTGATAGAGTAAATAACAGTATATAGTTTTTCAACCTTGACCTTGCTTAAACATTTAAGCCAAGTGTTTGCCTGATTAGTATCAACACGAACATTTCCCTTTATTAAACGTAAAATTCCTATGTTAAACATAGGGTAATTACACTCTTTCTTATCAATAATTATAATTTGATCTTGCACTTCGGCGTTAGTAGATAAGAAAACTACTAATCCCAAAGCCCGAATTATGATTGAGAAAAACGATACCGCAGAACCCATACAGGTGATTATAGCAGATGATCATGTTTTATACCGAGCTGGTGTTAAAACTGCTTTAAGTGCAAAAAAAGATATTAAAGTAATTGCCGAAGCAGATAATGGCATGCATTTATTAAATATGCTTAAAAATACAACTGCCGATGTAATACTGCTGGATATACAAATGCCTGTTATGGATGGCATTGCCACTTTGCCTGAAGTAAAAAAGCTTTATCCCAATATTAAAATAATTATGCTGACCATGATGGACGATCACAGCATGATTACCAAATTAATGGAATTGGGAGCCAATAGCTATCTTACCAAAACCAGCGACAGCGAAATTATTTACGAAGCTATAAAAACCTGTTACGAACAGGAATACTATTTCAACTCTTTAACCAACAAGGCCTTACTTACCAATCTGAAACAAAGAAATTTTCCTGGTCCGCAAAAACTAATGCAGCAGGAAGCACAGCTTAACGACAAAGAAACCCTGATCTTAAGACTAATGTGCGAAGAAAAAAGTACCAAGGAAATTGCAGACATTGTTGACCTTAGCCCACGTACAGTGGAAGCTATCCGGGATAAACTGAAAGTTAAAACCGGGGCTAAAAGCACTGCAGGTTTAATTATGTATGCTGTTAAACATAAAATATTAAACGAAGAACTGTAAAGTCAAAATATCCATACGTAAACCACCTCTTATAACTGTATTGAAGAAGTAAGTCCCGCCAGTAATGGCGGGATTTTACTTTATTAAACTTACCTGTTTTGAAATAAATCTATTCAAAATATGCTGCTGCCGTTTATGGTATATTTGCGCTATGGCATCTTTTAATTTTAATGGAAAAATTTATAAAGAAGAAACACCAGTAATTGGAGCTGACAGCCGTGGCTTGCGTTATGGAGATGGCTTGTTTGAAACTATAAAAATGAAAGAGGGGCAGTTGATTATGGAAGATCAGCATTTTGCCCGGCTATGGAAGGGTATGCAGGTACTGCAATTTGTAATACCCAAACATTTTAATGCTGATAAACTACTTGAAGAAATTGTATTGCTTGCAAAAAAAAATGGACATGAAAAAGCTGCACGTATTCGTATAACAATATTTAGAGGCGATGGTGGCCTGTACGATGCAGCAGATCATTTCCCTAATTATATTATTCAAACCTGGGCATTACCGGAAGGCAATGGTGAATGGAATAGTAATGGGCTGGTAGTAGGTATTTATGATGAAGTGAAAAAAAGTTGCGATGTACTTAGTAATCTTAAGCACAATAATTACCTGCCCTATGTTATGGCTGCTTTAAAAGCAAAAAAAGAAAAATGGAATGATGCGGTGCTGTTAAACAGTTATGGGAGAGTATGTGATGCCACCATTGCTAATATTTTTTTAGTTAAAAATGAAATCATTTATACACCTGCCTTAAGCGAAGGGTGTGTTGCAGGTGTTTTAAGAGAATATTTAATCCGTCAGTTGAGGGATTGTGATTTTACATGTATAGAAAAAGAAATAACCATTGAAGAGTTATTAGCTGCTGACGAAGTTTTTTTAACCAACTCCATTTACAATATGCGTTGGGTACAACGCATCAACGATACTGAATTTACAAATACGGTTACCCAAAAAATTTATGCCGCTGTAACGCCAACCATTTTGTAGTTTTTTTGTTTTTTAAAAAATACCTTCCAGGTTTATGCAAACAGTAAATATATTTTGGTTTCGCAGGGACTTGCGCCTGCAGGATAATGCCGGGCTGTATCATGCTTTAAAAAGTAATAAGTCCGTTGTACCGGTTTTTATTTTTGATACTAATATCCTGGATGAACTGGAAGATAAGTCAGACAGAAGAGTGGAATTTATCCATGCTGCATTGGAGGAAATGCAATCCCAGCTTATACAATTAGACTCGTCTCTTGAAGTATACCATGGTACACCATTATCAATTTACAAAACCTTATTAAGTAAATATAAAATTGAAAGGGTCTTTACCAATCATGATTATGAGCCTTATGCTTTTGAAAGAGAAAAACTGATTGCTGATTTGTTGAAAGTAAACGGGGCAGAATTAGTAACATATAAGGATCAGGTGCTGTTGGAAAAAGATGAAGTGCTTAAAGATGATGGTAAACCTTATACTGTTTTTACCCCATACAGCAGAAAATGGAAAGCAGTATTAACCGATTTTCATTTAAAAACATATCCCACCGAAAAGTATTTTGATAATTTTTATAAACAACAGGCAGTATCAATACCATCTTTACAAACAATAGGTTTTAATGCGGTTGATAAACCATTTCCGTCAAAAAATTTAAATAAAGAGCTGGTAAAAAAGTACCAGGAACAACGGAATTTTCCTGCAATACAGGGAACATCCCAATTAGGTGTTCACTTGCGTTTTGGTACAATAAGTATAAGA
>JAGOAX010000025.1 GCA_017983695.1 Ferruginibacter sp. | reverse complement strand
CTAAACTCAATACCCTTTTCATTCTTCAAAAATTTATACAAACGTAAAGTAGTTTATATAATAAACCAAATATTTTACAAGAAATATTTTTTTATACCCTGCCTGACCGGAATAAAATTTAAAAAACTTACCCCTCCTATATACCTAATAATCAATCATGTATAAGACGTTATACTAGCCCATACTTACTCGTTAGTTTAGACCCAAACTTATCAACATAGGCCAAAATTTATTTTTTTATGTGGGGGCAATTTGTAATTTAGCAACAGAATTTAATGGGTTAGTAAGTACAAAGGGTCAGCAGAAATGTTGACCCTTTTACTTTGACTACTGAGTTGACTGACCGTCAGTTTTTTAGTTTCCATTTTTGTAAAGATTATTTCTCAGTCACGTATTGTACCCCCTGCTTTATTTGATTTTTCATTCTTCTTTTTCCATTCTACATTTATGTCATGAGCAAAACCAAATCGTCATTCTTTTGCCAGAACTGTGGTTATGAAAGCGCCAAATGGCTGGGCAAATGCCCCAGCTGTAATAACTGGAATACTTTTGTGGAAGAAGTAATTGTGAAGGGCTCCGCTAAAAAGGAAAAAGATGATTGGAAGGATTACGCCGGTTTAGGCAAACTAAAAACAATATCTATTAACGATGTCAGCAGTGCCGAAGAAAAAAGGATCATAACTACAGATGGAGAATTAAACCGTGTTTTAGGCGGTGGCATTGTTTTAGGAAGTATTGTTTTGGTTGCCGGGGAGCCAGGTATTGGTAAATCAACTTTGTTTCTGCAAAACGGCCTGCAGCTAAAAGATATTGTTACCTTATATATAAGTGGTGAAGAAAGTGAACAGCAAATAAAAATGAGGGCTGACCGGATTGGTATCAGTAACAGTAATTTCTATTTGCTTACAGAAACTAATACACAAACTATTTTCCAGGAAATAAAAAAACTAAAACCCCAATTAGTTATTGTTGATTCTATTCAAACCCTGCAATCGCCTTTTGTAGAGAGTAGCCCGGGCAGTATAAGCCAGATTAGAGAAACTGCGGCAGAACTACAGCGTTTTGCTAAAGAAACAGGCACTCCTGTTTTCCTGATTGGCCATATTACCAAAGATGGAACCATTGCCGGACCCAAGATATTAGAACATATGGTGGACACTGTTCTTCAATTTGAAGGAGACAGGCATTATACTTACCGCATCTTACGAACACTTAAAAACCGCTTTGGCTCTACTGCCGAGCTAGGGATTTACGAGATGACGGGTGAAGGAATGAGGGCAGTAAGTAATCCTTCTGAAATTTTAATTACACAAAAAGAAGAACAATTAAGTGGCATTGCCATTGCTGCAACTATGGAAGGCATGCGGCCATTGCTCATTGAAGGCCAGGCATTGGTTACACAAAGCATTTACGGAACACCACAGCGAACAGTAAGTGGTTTTGATTTACGGCGTTTACAATTATTATTGGCTGTACTGGAAAAAAGAGGGGGTTTTCATTTTGGGGTCAAAGATGTTTTTATAAATATTGCCGGCGGATTAAAAGTAGAAGACCCGTCTATTGACCTGGCCATAGTAAGTGCCTTGCTAAGCAGCTATGAAGATGTGCCCATAAACCAGCATTATTGTTTTGCAGGAGAAGTTGGTTTAAGCGGGGAAATAAGGGCTGTAAACCGGATTGAACAACGTATTGCCGAAGCTGAAAAACTGGGATTTGAAAAGATAATCCTGAGCAAATACAATTCGAAATCCCTGGTTAAATTAAAATACAATATTGAAGTGGTGCCGTTGGGTAAGGTTGAAGAATTGTATCAGTATTTGTTTTAAAAAACTCTCCTTTCGAAAAGTCAAAAGAAGAGTTAATATTTTAGCTCATTCTGGCATTTACTCCCACTCCTTTTATTTGCTCTATTTTCCCTGTGTTCATATTATATACTCCCAACGAGAGCTTATCAATTTCACTCAATTCCTCTCTAAAAATCATGGCTGTTAATGCAGAAAGATATATCCTTTCTTTATTTTTAAACCCCTCCCCTTTTTTATTTGCACATTCAAATGAAAAAATTTGCCAAAATAGTTTTTCACTTAAGTTAAAAGAAGGAAAGTATTTTTTTATCAGCTGGCAATGATTTGTATCATAAGGGCCAGCCAAAATTTTATTTTTCGATACAAATATTGTAAACTTAGCAGCCTGTATGGCAATGTTTAATGAACCAAGATCAGGGTCCCCATTTTCTAAAGGATTAACATTAGAAATATCCTCAATTTCAGCAAACAATTCATTTTTAACTTTTGTATGTGTTGTTAACCATACATTTTCTTCATCATTAAAGCAATTTAAATAATCTGTTAAACTCATATTTCAGGTTTTAGGGATACATTTCATTGGGTTCAGTAAAAAAAGGTAACTCTCATAAAATTATTTTAGTGACGCTATTTTTACATTAATCATAATATTATCCTTAATAAGATCTGTTTTATTTTTCAGTTGTATCCAGCCAATAGTTCCATATTTATAAAAAGTTAAGGGTTCATCAATTTTATTGGTTAATCCAACACATAGCCCATTTTCAGATTTTATATCTGTGCATAACCATTCAATAGCTACGAAAAATCCATTCGTTGGTAATTGAACGAAGATTGAATCCAGGTTAAAAGTATTCCAAGAATTCGTTTTATAAGAAGTAACTATTAGGTTTTCGGATATCAAATCTTTACCGGGTAAATCATTTTCACCAATTTCATAAAGCCTTAATCGATATGGAATACCCCCGGAAGATTGCTTTGCAATAAAAACGTTTATACTTTTACACTGAGCTGGATAATTATACGATTTTATTAGTAAAGCGCTTTGAAGATTAATACACAGCGTGTTTTTAAAATAGGAGAAGCCTTGCTTTTTTTCTGTACAGCCTAGATTACTTTCAATGTCATATTTTGCAACAATGACTTCCGGCAGTTCAATTGGAGTATTGTGTAACCTGATGTCAAGTCTTGAATCACTGATAAAGTCCTCTTTCTTAAGGATTACTTTTTGATACCCTATAGCTGTAATAACTAAAGAATCAATTTTATTTTTATCAGGAATCTGCAAATATCCGAGTGTATCAGAAACCAATCCCAAATTTCTGCTCCAGAAAACAGATGCATAGGGTATTGATTTTCCAAAATTATCTTTTATAAATAAGTCTAATTTCTCTTGCGAATAAGCTGGTGAAAAATTATACAAACAAAAAAGTAAAATAATATTAAACGATCGCATAATGAGAAAAATTTGCACCTCAAAAAATCAACTAAAATCAGCGTTATAATTTAATATTATTTTACTGAATTATCTCTTAGCTAACTCTATTTTACTATTCAATCAATTAAATCGGCCCAACATAACTGGTTTCACAAGCACTCCTTATAAGCCAAAATCTATATGTACAACAACTTTCTCCTCAAAATATGGTTGTGCTGGTGCAACCAACCGTTGCACTCCCAAATCCAACTCTAAATCCCTGGATAAATTAAAATACAATATTGAAGTGGTGCCTTTGAGTAAAGTTGAAGAATTGTACCAGTATTTGTTTTAAAAAAAATTTAATTTTTTTGGTAAATCAAAAGGCGCTGATATTATTTTCCTTTTTTTAATGGCTTAATATCATAGACCGTAGCAAGGATTAAAAAAATACTGCAAAAAGCCAAAAACATTATAAAGTATCGTTGATATCCATCCTTTAAAACATTAATCTGGTAAAAAAACCAAATGGTCATTATACAATAAATTGCGATCCAAATAATTTTACTTTTTTTCATACCCCGTATTTTGTACTTAAAGATAAAATATATTTCTATCTTTATAACAGATGATTGCCCCGATTAAAAATATCATCCAGAGTACCCTCCATCTTTTCTATCCGCATGTTTGCACAGGTTGCGGATCCGATTTGCTGGAAGAGAGTAATTTACTTTGCCTGAAATGCACTCATGACCTGCCGCATACCCACTTCGCCAATTTTGAAGGCAACCCGGTAGAAAAACATTTTTGGGGCAGGCTTCCTTTAACAGCCGGCTACAGCGAATTCTACTTTTCAAAGGAGTTTTTAATTCAGCATCTTATTCATCAGCTTAAATACAAAGGCGATATTCAGATTGGATTCTACCTGGGTGAGTTAATGGGAAAAACTATGCTCAGCAGTTCCCGTTTCAGTTCTGTTGATGCATTGATACCATTACCTCTTTATGCCGATAAAGAGCATAAACGTGGCTACAACCAGGCAGCAGTTATTTGCAACGGCATATCTTCTGTAATGAACATCCCTGTTTTAAACGGTCAGGTTATTCGTCAGCATGCCACTGAAACACAAACCCGTAAACACCGTACCGAACGATGGGAAAACGTGAAAGGAAGCTTCAGGATTGTAAATAAAAATGTTTTGGCAAATAAGCATGTGCTATTGGTAGATGATGTGGTAACTACAGGCGCCACACTTGAAGCCTGTGGCAATGCCGTCATGCAGGCGGAAAATGTAAAGTTGAGTATTGCTACCCTGGCCTATGCAGCTAAATAGTTTGCCGTTTGTGGTTTGTAGTCTAAATTTGAAAAATGAAGATATCCTCTTTCTTTTTTTGCCTTTTGATTTTTGCATTTTGCTTTTTTATAGCTTCATGCAGGAAAGACTCATTTATTGATAGCGCTTATGCAAGGCTCAATATTACTACAGATACTTTAAAATACGATACCGTTTTTACTACCGCCGGCTCTATAACAAAGTCATTTAAGATCATTAACGAAAACAACCAGAAACTTCGCCTTAGCAAAGTAAAATTAATGGGTGGGACAGGGTCGGCATATAAGATGAATGTGGATGGGATAGCGACCACAGAAGCCAATAACCTGGACATTGATGCCAACGACAGCATTTATGTTTTTGTCTCTGTTGCCATCAACCCAAATGCTGCAAATCTTCCTTTTATTGTAAGCGACAGTATTCTCTTCAATTATAATGGCAACAACAGGTATGTTCAATTGCAGTCGTTCGGACAAAATGCAAATTTTTTAAGTAACAGGCTGATCACAGGCAATGTGGTTTGGACAAATAACCTGCCCTATGTCATCCTTGGCAGTATAAGGGTTGACACAACAGCCACATTAACTATTCAGCCCGGTTGCAGGATTTATTCTCATGCTGATGCCCCTTTTATAGTAGATGGTACATTAACAGTTAATGGGACCAAAACAGAGAATGTTGTTTTTGCCGGCGACAGGCTTGATGATGTTTATAAGGACTTACCGGCAAGCTGGCCCGGAATTTATTTCCGTGGAAACAGCAGGAACAATGTACTTACCTATGCTGTGGTAAAAAATGCTTACCAGGCCATTGTTACTGAAAAACCATCCATCAATACAAATCCTAAACTTATCCTGCACCAATGTATTGTTGACAATGCCTATGATGCAGGTATACTTTGTGTAAACAGCAACCTGCAGGCAGACAATAGTTTGATCAGTAACTGTGGCAACAATATTATTTTAAGCTACGGGGGTATCTATAATTTCACCCACTGTACCGTGGCGGCTTTTTCAAATTTATACCTCAATCATAAAAACCCTGTACTTAGTATAAACAACTTTGCTGTTCAGGGCGGCGTTGCTGTTACAGCTGACCTGAATGCAGTTTTCCGCAACAGTATATTCTGGGGCAACGAAGGAATTGTTAATGACGAAGTGGTTGTTACCAAACAAGGCGCTAATCTATTTAATGTTTTATTTGAAAGAAATATTTACAGAACGACAAATGACCCCGGCAATAGCACCCTGACCGCTAACTTAAAAAACTTCAACCCTTCTTTTGACAGTATTGATATAGCCAAAAGATTCTTTGATTTCAGGGTAACAAAGAATTCATCAGCTCCGGGTATTAATAGCGGTGTATTAACGGGTTTTCTAAAAGACCTGGATAATAATAACAGGAACGTGGGCTTAACCGACAGGGGTTGCTATGAAAAACAATAGCCATTCATCATTTCTACCAGCCCCTCCTTACCGGAATAATTTAATTTTGATTTAAACAATACAGGATTTAATACGTTATTATTAAAAACAGTACATTATGATAAAATTATTAGCGGTTTCAACAGCATTTTTGTGCCTGGGTTCACAGACAAACAACCCTGGTGTAAGTACTGCTACTCCAATAAACAATACGACCACAAAATCTATTTACGATTTTAAAGTAGAAGCCCTGGATGGAGGCTCTATTGATTTTACCACTTTCAAAGGTAAAAAACTGTTGATTGTAAATACAGCCAGTGAATGTGGTTACACTCCTCAATATGAAGGATTGGAAAAGTTATACAAAACCTACAAAGACAAATTGGTTATTGTTGGGTTTCCTGCAAATAATTTTGGCGGAC
>JAGOAX010000014.1 GCA_017983695.1 Ferruginibacter sp. | reverse complement strand
TTTTGCGACTGCCGTTACAATACTGTATTTGTATACCATAATGGCGCTGAATCTTATTATGCCGGCAGGGCTTTTCGTGGCTGGTTAAGAGTTTAAATTTTATCCTGCTAATATATCATTGAAAACAGCAGGCTATGCATTTATTCTTGCGGTGCCTTCACTTATTTCCATAACATAAGCTTCGGGTGCAATGTTAAATTGTTGCTGGTAGGCTGCAGCCGCCTCCGCAATAAAATCATCTACTGCATTATTTTTTACAATATTAATAGTGCAGCCGCCAAAGCCGCCACCCAGTAACCTGGCGCCAATAACACCTGCATTGGCTTTTGCCTGATGCACTAAAAAGTCAAGCTCAGCACAACTAACCTGGTACAGTTTGCTCAGTCCTTCATGTGTGGCAAACATCAGCTTACCAAATTCAATTAAATTATCCTGCTGCAAAAATTCGCCTGCCTGTTTGGTACGTATAATTTCTTCTACAACATATTTACAGCAATGGTACACTTCTGTTGTCATCTTATCTTTATGCAGTTCCACATCTTCCACCCTTTTTATATCCCTGAAAGATTTTATCTGTAATTCTCTTTTTAAAATAGCCAGGCCTTCTTCGCATCTTTTACGGCGTACATTATATTCTCCGCTGGCTAAAGAGTGATGCACTTTAGTATTTATTAAAACAATTTTATACTCTTTTAAAACAAAGGGAAAATACTGGTGGGTTATATTTTTACAATCCAATAAAATAACATTGTCTTTTTTCCCATTCAGGTTGGCATACATATCCATTATGCCGCATTTAACATTGGGGAAATTATGTTCGGCCCTTTGGCATAGCAATGCAAGCTCTACCCTGCTAAACTGTATATTAAAAATATCATTCAGTGCAAAAGCCAGGCCTCCTTCAACTGCTGCAGATGAGCTCATACCCGAGCCACGGGGAATATCGCCGCCAAAAACACAATCAAATCCTTTTACAGGTTTGCCTGCCAGCAAAAATTCGTTCACCACACTCAGTACATAATTTTTCCAGTTGTCAATACTTTTTATTTGGTCTATTGCTATGGATAATGATTCATCAAAATCCAAAGCGTAAAAATTTATGGTATCGGTTTCGTTGGGCGCTATTGCATAATACACGCCTTTGTTTATTGCAGCCGGCATTACGTAGCCATCGTTATAATCAATATGCTCGCCAATTAAATTAATACGGCCGGGAGAAAAATACAGGTTGGGTTGAGTAGCAAATTTTTCATCGAAACTTTTTAATACAGCAGTTGCAATACTATTCATGTCAATCATTTTATGGCAGCGAAGTTATCTTATATGTTGTTGTAAAGTGTGCTGAGCTTTCGGGTGCAAGTGTAATAAGCCCCATACTGTTATTAAAAGCATCAGGTGCTGCACTTAAGTTTTCAATGGCAATGCTTTTGCGGTGCGGTGGTGTATAAATCTGCAAATAAGGATAGCTTTTATCAGGATAAATTTCCAGCTGAATTTTTTGTGCTTTATCTCTTAACACACATAAGGGCTGGCACTCGGCAAAATTTACGGTAAAACAATTATCAAATTCTGTGGCACCTAATTTTTCAAGCGATCCAAACTCCTCGTAAGGCAATAGTTTGCCAGTTGGTATCAGCGCATCATTAAACTCCAGTATTTCTTTACTTTGAAATTCGAGTTGCAGCTCATCAATAGCACCTCCAAAAGTAAAATACGGGTGCCAGCCATCCTGCACAGGAATTTCATGTTTCTCTTTATTAATTACTGTTGTGGTAATGGTTAATGCGTTTACTGTTTTTAATTCATACTGCACTTCGCAATCGTACGTAAAAGGATAGCCTTTATCTGTACCGGTATATTGATGCAATAAACTAAGCCTGGCACTATTTTCTCCTGCCCATGTTTTTAATACCGTAAATGGTACATCATACAATAATCCGTGCAAAGCACTGCCATTCAATAAAAATTTTTGAATGGTGTAATCTTTTTTGATAAAGTTGTAAGTGGCATTATTTATCCTGCAGGCAAATGGAGATAGTTTGCAACTTTTAAAACCTTTGGCTGCTACATTGGTTTTAAAATCGGCTTCGTTATCGTAGCCATCAATTACATTGAGTAAATTACCATTGTGTAAAACAGTAAAGGCGTGTAAAACTGCGCCGCAGGAAGGAATGATCGCTACTGTTGTCCCAGTTGCATCATCCTGTAATATTATTTTATTAAACCCGCTATCTGTATTAGTGTTTACCGAGAACATATATTAAAGTTAGCAAACAAAATTTATCAGTTTAAAATCAATCCCGTATTAAATCCACCAGCACAGCCGTCCACCCGGTTTGATGGCTTGCACCCAAGCCACTGCCGGTATCGCCATGAAAATATTCGTAAAATAACAACAGGTCTTTATTTTCGGGCAGCTGGTAAAACGAATTGTATATACCGTGGGTATGGCGATTATCTTTTTCGTCCTTCTCAAAAATAGAAGCAATACGTTTGGTTAGTTCGGCAGCCACATCTTTCAGGTTCATTTTATTGCCACTGCCCTTGGGGCATTCTACTTTTAAACTGTCGCCATAAAATTCGCCATATTTTTTTATGGCTTTAATGATGAGGTAATTGATGGGCATCCATACCGGGCCACGCCAGTTGCTGTTGCCACCATAAAAATCTGATGTAGAATCTCCGGGATCATATTGAATAGAATAATCCGTACTTTTTAAATGTATGGAATAAGGATTGAGCAGGTGAAATTTAGACAGTGCCCTTATACCACCGGGAGATAAAAATTCTTTTTCGTCCAGCAATTTATCAAGTATCTCTACCAGTCTTTCTTTAAGTACCAGCGACAGCAACTGGTCGTTACCATCACTTGTTTCTTCGTTTGGTAAAAATAAATTGTTGTTGATGCGGTAATTATCAAACCAGTTTGTTCTTTTTCTAAAATCATTTAAAGAAGCTAATGATTTTTTATCGATGATAGAAACAGCAAATAATGGCGCTGCCCCAACTATGGAACGTACTTTTAAAGGAACCGGGGTTTCGTGTCGTAATGATAATACATCATAAAAGAAATTGTCTTCCTTATTCCACAGACCCAGCTCATTCAGCGCTTCGCCAATAATTACGAAATGCTCATAAAATTTTGTTGCTGCATCTTCAAAAGAATTATCCGTCATAGCGATCTCCAGTGCAATATCCATCATGTTCAAAGCATACATACCCATCCAGCTGGTACCGTCGGCCTGCTCGATCGAAATATCATCATGGTGCTCATTTATACTCCTGTTAAAAACACCAATATTATCAAGGCCCAAAAATCCGCCACCAAAAATGTTATTACCATTTTCATCTTTACGGTTTATCCACCAGGTAAAATTGATAATGAGTTTTTGAAATATTCTTTTTAAAAACTGGATATCACCCACGCCTTTCATTTCTTTTTCTCTGTGATACACCTGCAATGCAGCAAAAGCATGTACCGGAGGATTTACATCACTAAAGTTCCATTCATAGGCTGGGATTTGTCCGCTGGGGTTCATATACCATTCCCTGGTCAATAATATCAATTGATTTTTTGCAAAACAGGGATCAATAATACTCATGGCAATACAATGAAAAGCAGAGTCCCATGCAGCATACCAGGGATACTCCCATTTATCGGGCATAATAATGATATCCTGGTTCTTTAAATATTTCCAATTGTGGTTACGGCCTTTTAACCTTTGTTCCGATACAGGCGTAATGCCATCACTCGTACTTACCCAGCGCTCCACATCGTAATGATAAAATTGTTTGCTCCACAATAAACCGGCAAATGCCTGCCGTTGAATATTTATTAAATCTGCTGAACTGTTTTTGGGTAAAATATCCTGGTAAAATTCATCGGCTTCTTTTTTACGTTGCTCAAAAATAGCTGCAAATCCATCTTCAAAAGGTGTTTCGTTTAAATGATTACTTAACCGCAGATAAATTGTTGCAGTATCGTTGCCTTTAACGTTGAGGTTGTAAACCGGTGCACATTTGGTACCCTGTTTTTTATCTCTTAATGCTTTTATATTTTTTCCCATAATAACTGCTTCATGAAAAGCATTTTTTACAAAAGGGGTTTTGTTGGGTACACCTAAAATTTTTTCTGTATCCGTTTCATTTTCTGTAAAATAAAGGTCATCCGCATTTTGAAAATATAAATAGTAGCTGCCCAATTTTTCATGTGAGGCTTTTACTGCTCCTTTATTTATCCATTCTATACCCGGTTTTTGTCTTGCCTTACTGCTGTATTGCCAACGGTTATAAAACCACAAGATTGGCAACACTGTAATGGGTGCCGCTGTCGCACTGCGGTTTACTATTTCTATTTTAATAAAAATATCTTCACTGTTATTTTTGGCGTACTCTACAAAAACATCAAAATATTTATTGTCTTTAAAAACATCGGTATCCAGTATTTCAAATTCTACTTCCTGTTTGCTGCGGTTTTTATTGGTATTTTTTAATTGTTCATATGGAAAAGCCACCTGCGGATATTTATACAGGTACTTCATGTAATAATGTGAGGGCACATTATCGAGGTAGTAATACAGTTCCTTTACATCTTCGCCATGGTTGCCTTCACCATTGGTAAGGCCATATAAACGTTCTTTTAAAATTGGGTCTTTACCGTTCCACAATGCTATTGCAAAACACAAATTCTGAAAGTAGTCTGATATGCCGGCCAATCCATCTTCGCCCCAGCGGTAAGCTCTGCAGTGTGCATGGTCGTGTGGAAAATAATTCCAGGCATCGCCGCCTGGACTGTAATCTTCCCGTACCGTACCCCATTGTCTTTCGCTTAAGTAGGGTCCCCATTTTTCAAGTGGAATCTGTTTAACTGCATTGTCATTAAGGCGCTGCTGCTCTGCCGATATATTTATTGCTCTCATATTAGCTGTTTAAAATTACCAGGTAGCAGGCTATCGTTGTGATACAGGCAGGTGTTGCCCAATCTTTCTTAAAGTTGCATTCGGTATAAAAGAAAGCGTATTTATTGTTGTGGCCTCGCCAGGAATCGAACCTGGATCTGGAGCTTCGGAAACTCTTATACTATCCATTGTACTACGAGGCCGGTTTGTTAATTAGTTTATTGGTTAATTAGTAAGCATCAAACTAATTAAACCTTCTTTGCATTTGAACTAATTAACTAATAAACAAATAAACCAGTTAACTATTTTATCTTCCAAACTTTACAATATTACTACCAAAAATTTTAACAGCAATAGCCAATAAGATCACGCCGAAAAATTTTCTTATTATCATCATTCCGTTTGGCCCTAAAACTTTTTCTATCCACTTCAGCGATTTTAATACCAGGTAAATAACAATGCAGTTTATTAATATCCCTATAAAAATATTAACATCGTAAAAATTCGCTTTCAAGCTCATAATAGTGGTTAAGGTACCACTGCCTGCAATTATAGGAAATGCAATGGGCACCACACTGCCGCTTTTAGCGCCTTGCTCAGGTTTAAAAAATTCCATGCCCAATACCATCTCTAACCCTAAAATAAAAATTACAATACTTCCGGCAACTGCAAAGCTGTATACATCAAGCCCCAGTAAATTTAAAAAGCCCTTGCCTGCAAATAAGAACAGTATCATCAACCCACCGGATACCAGTGTTGCCTGAGTGGACTTTATAGTGCCGTCCATTTTTTGGCGTAACGATGCCAGTACAGGAATAGAGCCCAGGATATCGATTACAGCAAATAATGTAAAGGATACAGAGATGATCTCTTTTACAGCTATTGAAGAAAAATCCATGAATTGCAATTTTTGCAAAGATACATTTTAGCTGCTGGCGCAGCATACAAAATAAAAAAACAGGCCGCTTTAGCGGCCTGTAAAAAATACTTTCAGCTGTAATTCCCTTTGTAGCATATTATATTCACTTTTCATTAGTTTCATACATTCCGCACAAAGGCAATCGTTAAATCTTTTATTTATAAAATCCCTTTCATCGTCTGATAGTTTTACAGCATAGCACTGGCAGTGGGTAATATTACCCACCTTGCACTCAAACGATTGGTTGCAACGTGGGCAATATTTAGCTTCGTGAACACACATAGTTTTATGTTTACCAATTAAAAGTTACACCACCATTAAGTAAAAATGGAATGGCATTATAGCCTCTTAGATCGAAAAATCTCTTATTGGTTAAATTTTGTGCATCTGCAAAAAACTTAACGTGTTTGCCGTGTTTGTATTCTGCGTAGGCACTTAGTAAAAAATAACTGTTTAACAACAGATCATCTTTTCTGTAGCCGCCAACATCATATCTTTTACTTACCGATTTACCGGTGATGCTTACAAAAAAATCTTTAGTAAGCTGGTAGCCTGTAGTAATATTGAAATTATTTTTAGGGCGACGCAGTAAATAACTATAGGTGGTATCCTTTACACTTTTTCTGCTTTGTGTTTGTTCATCACCCGTAATTACAGTATAGTTAGCGGTTATGGAAAAGTTTTTAGCCGGCTGTGCTGTTACCTCCAGCTCAACACCATCCACTATTTGTTTTACAAAATTGAAATATTTAAAATTCACATAATCGTAATCAATACCGTTTTTAATATCCCGGTGAAAATATACCACACGGCTGCTTATTTTTTCGCTGCTTTGCTGTATACCCAGTTCGTAGTTAGTAGATTTTTCGGCTTGCAGATTCAGGTTGCCGCTAAAAGCATCAAACACCTGGAAAATAGAAGGTGCTTTAAAACCAGACGCAATGCTTCCAAACACCCTGAAATTTTTATTGATGGTGTAAGACGGATTAAAAGTAAAAGTGCTGTTGCTGCCATAGCGGGAATGTTTGTTAGCTCTTCCACCAACTTCTACATTTAATTTTTTATTTAACGCATTAAAAAGTAATGATGCATAAAAAGAAGTTTGGTGCAGGGAAGTGTCCTTAAAACTGCTGCTGTATGGCCCAAAGCTGCTTAAAGAAAAATATTGCTGGTTCATATTGCTCCACCTGTAATCGGCACCGGCAATAATACTAAGCCATTTTTCGGCAGTTACCGTGCCAAACAGTTCTGCATATTGTGTGCGGCCACCGTATTTATTGCTTTCGTATTTTGTACCAAAAGGCCGAACAAATAAACTGTCGTTAGTGTAACGGCGGGTAAGTTCTCCATACTGGTAATTGGCAGTAATATTTATAATGTCCTTCTTAAAATTCAACCCTGCGCCAGATGATAAATTGCTGTTGCGGATACGGTAATCTTTTTCATCTGCAAAAACGCCGGCATCAATATCGGCTTTGTACTGACTATGCATTACAAATATTTTTACCAATAGCGAAGGAATTATTTGATATTGTACTGCGGCACTTACGATATTGCCATCGTAACCGTCTTTATCAAAATCTTTTGCGCCGGTACTGTCGTACGCAGCAGAAAAACCATTGGTTTTTATTTTTGCAAAACGGGTGCTGTAAGTAAGTTTACCTTCCTTACCATACACCTGGATATTATTGCGGCTTGTATTTTTATTGCCAAAGCCTGTGGTGGCTTTAATGTTAAACGGTTTGTTGACATCTTTTTTTACTGTAATAATATTTACCACACCAGCTACAGCATCGCTGCCATATAAAGTTGATTGCGGGCCTTTGCATATTTCAATACGCTCAATATCGTTTATAGAAAAAAGATTAAGGTCAAACTCATTATTGATCATCGATGGGTCGTTTACCGGTATGCCATCTAATAAAATTAATGTGCGGCCCGATGATGCACCCCGTAAAAAAACAGTTTGCACACTGCCGGATGCATTGTAAGCACCGTTTATGGTAATGCCTGCCTGTTCATTTAATAACTGGGCAACCGTTTTACCGCTGCTTTTTTCAATTTGTTCTTTTGTAATCACGTTAATTACTTTACCTGTTTGCGATTGCTTTACTGCAAACCTGGTGGCGGTTACCACCACTTCGTCTAATTGTTTTGCGTCTGTTGTGTCTTGTTGTGCCTGCCCAGCGGTGCTGATGATTACAGCAGCCGCAATAAAAATTTTCTTTTTCATTTTTGAAAAAATTTTTTTGTGACTGCTTCCGAGAAAATAAAAAAGAAAGAAATATAAATGCCTTACAGCTTTTACACTCCATGCCTTTCACCCGAAAGCTTTGAATGATTGTTAATTGAACGTGGCAGGTCTTCTGGCTTACTCCCTGTTTGTTGCCTTCCCGTCATTAATAAAACAGTGGCTTGAAGAACAAACAGTTTACAGAGTTTACAGCTACGGGGATAGCTCCCGATTTTAACGGGATTCCCTTTTAATCCCGATTTGACATCGGGAACCAAACTCGGTGCAAATTTAGGGAGATTGATTTTTATTGCTGCAATAATTATCTACATGCTATGTGGAGAAATAAAAAAGCCAATCTTTAGTGATTGGCTTTAAAATAAATACCGGTTACCCGACCTGGATTCGAACCAAGACAAGCAGAATCAGAATCTGATGTGCTACCGTTACACTATCGGGCAATAAATTAAGAACAAAACTGTTGTAAAAATTGCAACAATTTATAGCCCTATTTTAATTTATTTTGCTGCAAGATGTCCTTCCGGATCTTTCAAAAAATCTTCTTTACATTCTTTAGCGCAAAAACCATACAGTTTGCCTTTATAAGTAACCGTGTCACTAACGCCGGCCGAAACAGGCATACCACAGGTAAGATCTTTCTTTACGGCAAATGCTAATTTAGTCAGATCATTTTCAACAGAATCTTTTGCGGCAGCAACTGTTTCCATTTTCTTTTCGGGCATTACTGACTTTGGTTGGTTACAACTGAATGCTGTCGTCAGCAATACAATGCTTATAATTTTTTTCATACTGTTTTATTTATATTGCAAAAGTACAATTTATTAATACTTTCAAAAAACACTATGGCCAGTGTGATTCCAGTATCAATGATTTTCTTCTTCTTTTTTACACTCTTTAACAATGGTATGAAAGACATCATGTGCTGTAGCAATTTTTTTCTTCAGTTCGTCATCGGTAGCGTTAGCGGCAACAGCATTCTTAATTCCCTTACATTCTTTAACCAGTTGCTTTAAAGCCTTTGTTGTTTCTTTGGGTTTATAGGTATCTGGTATGGCTGAAGCCTGCCATTGCTTTGCAGCAATAAACATACTATCGGCTTTTTGTTTTAATGGTGCCAAGTTACCTTCTTCTGATGGATGAAAGGTAGTGGACATAAATGAGTGAAATATTTTCATTTCGACCCATGCGGCAGGTTTGGTTTGTGCAACTGTTGCAGTAATAATTGTTAATAGTGCAACTGCCAGTAATTGAATTTTCTTTTTCATTGTTTTAGTTTTTAGATAGTGAAATAAACTATTTAGGTTACATAAACCTTTATCATTTATAAGCAGAATCTGATAGCGTTTTATAAACAGTGTGATTTTTTTAAGAATTTTTGTTTTAAAAATTAATTTTTAACTGCACATAAATATTTCTGCCGGGCCTTGCAATATTTTTCCAGTCTAAATGCTCGTGGTAGTTTTTATCAAACAGGTTTTCTACCCCAAGTTGTAATACTGTATAATTTTTAAACAGTGTGGCATAATATCCCAGTCTTGTATGAAGCAAAAAATAACCAGGTGTAATATCTTCTGCATATTTTATACTTACACGGTTTTGGCGTAACGCAGTTTCAGTTTCCAGCTGAAAAGAAAATTTTGCAGGCTGATACCGAATTGATGTTATGTTTTTGAATGGCGAAACAAAAGGTAATGGTTGGTTATTATTATCATTTACCAGTGTGTAACGAAATGTTGAGACAACCTCAGCTTTTTTAAATGGAGAGCATAAAGCACTGGCTTCTGCACCCATAACAGTTGCAAAAGGAATATTGCTGTATGTTTTAACAGCAGTTGCACCAAAAGTCATTACACTGTAAGCACTGTTAACTTCAGCGCTTATAAAATTCATCACTTTCGAATAATAACCACTCAACTGTAATCTGGTGCGTTTGTAACTGTAAACAGCAGCAACATCTACCTGTAATGCCCTTTCTGTTTTTAACAATGGATTACCAATATAATCATGTCCATCGCTGCTGTTAAACAAATAAAAGCCAAACAGCTCCGAAGCTGTCGGCATCCGTTCGCTGTATGTTGCACCTGCTGTTATTTTTACCTGTTTAATTCTTTTACTAAGCTGTACGCTCATATTTTTCAAAACATCGTTACGCCTGTTAAATCCTGCACTAAAAATACTTACGTGTTCTTTAGCCGTAGTTGTGGTTAATACAGTATTCATAAAATCCATCCGTCCGTTTAGTTGAAGCTGCAGTAAACTATCGGCTTGCCATAACCATGACATGCCGAACCCGGATTGATTGCGCCTGTTATCGGGCCAGGTAAGCATAAACATGTCTGGCTGGCCTGCATCATGCATTGTCATAGATGCTTTTAAAAAAGATGAAGAAGCATCGGTACGCAGCAACAGTTTTTGTTTGCTGTTTATTTTCAATTCTCCCTCGCCATATATTCCAAATGTTTTACTCCAGCCGGGCATATCCATGTGCATCGGCACATCGGGCCTTTTGGAATCATCCATAAAATGACGGATGCTGTTGCCATAAATCTTTACCTGCCACTTATATAATTGCCTTGCCGCATTTTCCTTATGCATACTCAACGATGCTATTCTTGCAGCAGCATAACCCACATCCATAGGCAATGCAGGATAACCAATATTCCATCCATCATCTGCCAGTACATCAGCTTTAAAATAAGTATGGCAGTTTTGCTGAAATTTTATAGATAAAGAACCGTTTGTTTTTTCAAATTGTGAAAAAGGAATTTCAGCACCGCCGCCACTGCGGTAATTTTTATTATTGCGGTAAGTGCCGCTTGCAGCAAAAGCCCATTTACCTGTTGCATAATTTAACCGCAGCGATTGATATAAACTTTTTGCGGCTGTTTGATAACCACTGTTAAACACACCAGTAATTTTATTGCGATTTATATAATCCGGCTCTGCCATTTTCATATTTACTGTACCCCCAATAGAAGATCCATTTAAAAACCCATTGTTGGCTGTTTGCACCTGTACATTTTTCAGGTTAATGGGTTCAATATAAATAGTAGCCGGGTCCATTTTATCTGTACAGGCACCATGCATTTTCATACCATCTACCTGTATATTAATTTGTCCTCCGTTAAAATATCTTACGGATGGCTCCATACCATAACTACCCCGGCGGACTAATGATACTTCGGGCAAACGTGTAAGTATATCTTCCAGCGTAGCTGCATTATTGGTTTTAAAAAAATTAACCAATTGCTGCTGTGCTGTTTTTTTAATGCTGTTTACCGATATTTCCTGCAGGTTAACAATACGAATGGTATCTGCATTGACTGTTTGTGCATTTACCACAATTGCGGTTGAAGTAATCAGTAATAAGGTTATAATTTTTTTCATAATAGAAATTTTATGCAGGCAGTGAATGATTGCTGCCTGCAACCAACCCTTAAAATTGTACTTCAAAAAATTGTGTGGTGGTATCTGCAACTGCAGCGCCTGCCATATAATCCATATTCAGTTTCCATAAACCCGTCATGGTAAAGTTTACCTTGCCTTTGTAATGACCATTACCAATATGAACGGGATTAATATTGTTAGGAGAACCATGCCCCATTGTTGGCATTTCTGGTGTAAGCACCACAGAAAGGCTGCTGTCTGCCGGCCAGTTCATCATCGATACTTTTTTATAAATGGCAATTTCCATATCATTAATGCCTACTTTAGGATAGGATGGATCAATAAGTGCAACAAAATATTTAGCACCATCATGTGCAGCTGTAAATGATTTCATTCTTGCCTTTGCTGGCTCAGCAACAGTAAATGGAAACGTAACAGCTCCTTCTTTACCGGTGCTATGATTATGTACATTTACCTTAACCGTCCATGTACCACCCATTGACGACATTACAAAAAACACACTGCAGGGGTACAATTTATTCACCGCTTCTTCTGAAGCCGGATTTTCGTAAGGGGCAGAATGTTGCATCATTCCCATATCCATCATAGGCGTTAATTTTACATGAGCGTCTTCAATTATGTTGCCACTTAGAGAATCGTACAAGGCCACATAAAATTTTTGATAACCGGAGTAGACAGTGGTTTCTTTTGTATATACCATTACTTTGATAGCAGCACCGGCGGCATAACCTTCAGCCTGTTTGGTTAAGCCTTCAGTTGGGTTGGTTTCGGTAACGTCGTCTTTTTTGCATGAGGTAAGTATAACACTGGTGCAGGTACATGCCGATAACAGCATTACCAGGAATGATTTTTTCATTACTAATAAATTTTAGTCTTAAGTTGATTAAATAAAGTGAGTAGAAGTATATAACCAACTATGCCTGCGGCGGTTGGAATACAGCGAGTGAAATGTCTTTTATTGCCGGAGTATTTTCAACCGGCAGAGGTTTTATTACCGGTATTGTATTAAACTCAATAATGCAGAAGAACGATTTTGAAGAAAGCACCGTGATTTTATTTTCCCATTTACGTTCTGTGTTTTCCTGTTCTTTCTTTTCTTCCTCCTTCATTTTCTTCATCATCTGGCATTTACCATTACATTGTAATTTGGGCTTTGCCTTGTTTACGCAATACTTAGCAAAAACTGCCGGGTTAATTGCGTAACCCAACTGTATAAATGCACCGCTAAAGCTTTGCGCTGCAAATGCAATTAATAATGGTATGACTGCTATATTCTTTAACACAGGCACAAAGATAATTGAAACCATTTATTAAAATATGATTACAATCACATGTAACAACTGATTTTTGTTTGGCCGGGTTTTACAGCTTATAAATTATCAGTATCTTCAAACCATGACAGCAAAATCCAACAAGCTTAATCTTTTCGATTTTACCATGATTGTGGTAAGCCTTGTAATTGGCATGGGTATTTTTCGTACGCCGGCTAATGTGGCCAAGGCTTCGCCGGATACTTTTTTATTTTTTGCAGCATGGATCGCTGGTGGTTTAGTGGCATTATGCGGCGCATTGACCTATGCCGAAATAGGGAGCCGCTTACCGGTAACAGGCGGTTACTACAAAGTATTTTCTTATGCTTACCACCCTTCTATTGCTTTTGCTATTAACTGTGTAATACTGGTAAGCAATGCAGCATCGCTTGCTGCCGTGGCATTGGTTGGAGGAGAATACATAACCGGTATTTTTATTCCGCTGTCAAAAGATATTGAATGGATGAAGGTTGCTGCAAACATCAGCTACATTCAAACCATACATATAATTATTGCCATTGTTGCCATTGTTATTTTTTATGGCGTTAACCTGGCCGGTTTAAAAATGAGTGCCAAAACACAAAATGTATTAACAGTAATTAAGATCATTTTAATTCTTTTATTGATTGCGCCATTATTTTTTGCAGACAATTCAGCTGTTAGCCAAATAACACCATCTGCTATCAATCCCACTTTTAAAGAATATATTAAAGCGTTTGGTATTGGGTTGGTGGCTGTAAGCTTTACTTATGGCGGCTATCAGCAAACAATAAATTTTGGTGCCGAGGTAGATAATGCCCCAAAAAATGTTCCCCGTGGTATTTTCTTTGGCATTGCCATAATTGTAAGCTTATACCTTACCATTAACTACGCCTATATTAAAGTAATTGGTTTTGATACACTGCATCAACCCGAAACCAAAAACATTGCAGCCATAATGGCTTCTAAAATATTTGGTGTAAATGCCGAAAGGGTTTTATCGGGGTTTTTATTTTTAAGTGTGCTGGCTTATGTAAATGTATTGCTGATGAGTAACCCCAGGGTAATGTATGCCATGAGTGAGGATAAAATTTTACCCGATGTTTTTAAAAAGCGGAATCCCAAAACAGATGTATTGACTGTTTCACTTTCTGTATTTGCCGCTATTTGTATCATTATTATTTTTTGGGCAAAGGAGTTTGACAGGATATTAAGTTTTACTATTTTTTTAGATTGTTTTGGTATGATATTATCTGCAGCTACAATTTTTATTTTGAGAAAGAAAACAAAGCACCTAGATGATACCGGCATTTATAAAATGAAACTATTTCCTGTATTGCCACTTATTTTTATTGCCGCCTATATTTTTGTGGCCATTAGCATTGCACTTGATTATAAAGATAATAAGCATGCTGCTCTAACCGGCCTTGCTGTAATGGCAGTTTTTACAGGATTGTATTTTTTGCTGGACAAACTGAAAAAAAACAGCAGATAACACGGTCTTTTTTTGATTTTTTACTTTTGACTTTTAACTTATCACAATGGATATTTCTTTTATCATTAACGAGCTCGCCGAAGAAAGAGAAAATTATTTCAACGCTGTTTCGCCGCCGATAATGCAAACCAGCAATTTTGTTTTTAAAACGGTGGATGACATGCGTAAAGCCTTTGCTGACGAATACAGCACTTATTTATACAGCCGTGGCCGAAACCCAACTGTTGATATACTAAGAAAAAAACTGGCTGCATTAGATGGTGCTGAAGATTGCCTGGTTTTTAACAACGGTGCTGCTGCTACTTTTGCTGCCGTGCTGGCCAATGTAAAAGCCGGTGATCATATTGTATGTGTTGATAAGCCGTACACCTGGACACAAAAATTATGCAACGATATTTTACCACGGTTTAATGTAAGCACTACTTATATTGATGGTACATCCATTGAAAATTTTGAAAGAGCCATTTTACCCAATACTACATTAATTTATTTAGAAAGCCCCAACAGCTGGGATTATAAACTGCAGGATTTAAAAGCCGTTGCAGAATTAGTCAAAGCAGAAAACATTATTACCATAATTGATAACAGTTACTGTACCCCACTCTATCAAAAACCCATTGAGTATGGTATTGACCTTGTAATGCAAACCGCCACCAAATATATTGGTGGCCACAGCGATACACTGGGCGGCGTACTAAGTGGCAGTAAACAAATGATTGAAAAAATATTCAACAGTGAACATATGAATATCGGCAGTGGCATTCAGCCCTTTAATGCATGGTTGCTTATTAGGGGATTAAGAACTTTACCTGCCCGGTTAGACCGCATTACAGCTTCAACAAAAAAAGTAGTAGCATATATTAAACAGCACCCAAAAGTGGAGCGTATTATTTTTCCTTTTGATGAAAGTTTTCCGCAATACCAATTAGCCAAGCAACAAATGAGTGGCGCCTGCGGCTTATTTACTTTTATTATTAAAGCAGATACCATTACACAAATAGAAAATTTCTGCAACAGCCTGCAACACTTTTTTATGGCAGTAAGCTGGGGTGGGTATGAAAGTTTGATAATACCCAAATGCAGTGGCATACAGCCTGCCGACTTTGATGCAAGCAACAGAGAACACCGCATGCTGCGCCTGTATGTTGGGCTTGAAGACCCGGAGTATTTAATAAAAGACCTGGAGCAGGCTTTTGAAAAAATGTAATTACTCAATTATTTTTTCAATGGGGAAGGGTTTACCGTCGTCATTAATACCTCCTGGTATTATTATAAAACTTTAACGTTTATCACCTTTTTTACCGTTTATAAAAATGGTTTGCCTGCTTTTAGCAGGGATAGTTTATTTTTGTTGTATGCGTTATAAAATTTATACTCTTAGCCTACTGTTTGCCATTGGCATGAAGGTAAGTGCTCAGCAAAAATGGGACTTACGCCGCTGCATTGATTATGCGCTTGCCAATAATATCAGCATTAAACAAACCGATCTGCAGGCAAGATTGGCGGCATTACAATTAAAGCAAAGTAAGCTGGGCATGTATCCCCGTGCCAGTTTTAGTACCAGTACCAGTTTTAATAATGGGCGCAACCAGGATCCTACTACTTTCAGCCTTATAACACAAAGCTATTTATCAGCCAATACGCAATTGCAAACCAGTGCCGAAATTTTTAACTGGTACAGCAAGCGCAATACCATTGCTGCCAACGAATGGGAATTTCATGCAGCTATGGCCGGCTCGGAAAAATTAAGAAATGATATTGCCCTTACCATTGCCAATGCTTACCTGCAAATTCTGTTGGCTGCAGAGCAGGAAAAAATTGCAGGGGTGCAATTACAGCAATCTCAAACGCAATTAATTAATACCCGTAAACTGGTAAAAGCAGGATCGCTGCCCGAATTAAATGCAGCAGAACTTGAAGCCCAGGTAGCCAGGGACAGTGCCACGCTGATTAGTGCAAAAGGCAGTACCACACAAAACTTATTAAATCTTAAAGCTTTTATGGCATTAGATGCTGCTGCTGCTTTTGAAGTGGATATACCACCGGTTGAAAAAATACCGGTTGAAGATATTGCCGACCTGCAACCTGATGCAGTATATGCATCGGCTATTGCCAATTTACCACAACAAAAAGTAAACGATTACAAAATAAAAGCAGCTGAAAAAAATTCAATGGCGGCAAGGGGCGCTTTGTATCCTACGCTTTCGGCATTTGGAAGTTTGGGAAGCAGGTTCAACAGCAGGTCCGAAGAAGCGATCAGCTCTACACTGGTAAACCCTGCCATTGGAAAAGTAAATGTGAGTGGTACCGATTACAATGTTTTCCGGTTAACTCCTTTTCCTGATTACACGTATCGCAAACAACCTTTCTTTTCGCAAATCAACCAAAATTTTAACCAGGGAATTGGTTTAAACCTGAGCGTACCCATTTTTAATGGTGGTAATTTACGTACCGGCTACGAACGTAGTAAAGTAAATATTGAAAACCTGAAATTGCAGCAGTTACTGGACAATCAAAAAACAAAACAGGATATTTACCTGGCCTATAACAGCGCTTTAGTGGCATTGGAAAAATTTAACGCCGGTAAAAAAAGTGTGGATGCTGCAGAAAGAAGTTATGCCTTTGCACAAAAGCGTTACGATGTTGGCATGTTAACCACGCTGGAACTGGTTACCAACCAAAATAATTTGTTTAAAGCAAAACTGGAGAATGCTTTAAACCAGTTTGATTATGTTTTTAAAATGAAGGTGCTGGAGTTTTATAAAGGAAGAGGATTGAAGTTGTAAAGCGCCCCCTCCGCCCCCTGAAGGGGGAACTTTGTGTAAGTTTATTGTTACCGCTTTTACGAAATTTGAAAAGTGATTACAAGTTAAAAAAGTTGAATAAAGAAATACAGTACAAGAGTGATTAATTCACTTTTTTACTAAAAAAATGAATTAACAAACAGCCGTTGCCAATGAAGTTGAAAGGAAAACTTTGGCCGGGCTCACAAAAAAATAAACAATGAGTAAGTCACTTAAATGGATTTTAATAAGCCTTGGTATATTGTTAGTGGTATTGGTTGTATTAAGCAAAACCGGTGTTTTTGGTAAAGATGAAGGCACAAAAGTTACCGCAGAAAAAGTGCAGCAAAGAACCATTACCGAAATTGTAAATGCCAGTGGTAAAATTTATCCCGAGGTGGAAGTTAAAGTAAGCCCCGACATAAGCGGTGAAATTACTGAGCTGAATGTACAGGAAGGCGATACGGTAAAAAAAGGCCAGGTGCTGGCACGTATTTATGCAGATATTTATGATATACAACGCAACCAGGCAGCAAGCGGCGTAGCACAAAGCCAGGCTCAGGTAGATAATTCGCAGGCGGCATTAGATGCACTGAAAGCGCAACTGGAACAGGCAGAAAGAACCTACAACATGCAAAAAGAATTGTTTGATGATAAAGTAATAAGCCGCAACGAATTTAATGTGGCAGATGCCAGCTATAAAACTGCAAAAGCCAATTACAATGCAGCAACGCAGGGTATTAAAGGCGGGCAGGCCAATGTACAAACTGCAAGGGCAAGTTTACAAAAAGCACAAAAAGATTTAGGCCGTACAATAATTGTTGCACCAAGTGATGGTGTTATCTCTTTACTAAATGTAAAGAAAGGTGAAAAAGTTGCCGGTAACAGTTTTAATGTGGGTACCGAAATGATGCGTATTGCCGATATGAATAAAATTGAAGTACGGGTTGATGTACCGGAAAATGATATTGTAAAAGTACAGCTGGGAGATACTGCATTGATAGAAGTGGAAGCTTACAGCAACAGAAAATTTAAAGGCATTGTTACAAAGATAGCCAGCAGCAATAATGGCGCTGCCACTTCGGGCTTAACATCATCTAACGATGTAACACAGTACAAGGTAAATATTTTACTGATTGCTGAAAGTTATATGGATCTTATTGGTAAAGGCACTTTCCCCTTCCGCCCCGGCATGAGCGCCAGCGCCGATATACAAACAGAAACACATACAAATGTATTAAGCGTACCTATTAATGCTGTTACCACCCGTGACAAAAACGATAGTTCAAAAAACGAAAAGAAAAAAATTGATGCCACAGATGCAAAAGCAGTTGCCGCTGCCGAAGATGACCTTGAAGTGGTGGTATTTGTATTAAATAAAGACAATACCCTAAAAAAGGTAAAAGTAAAAACTGCCATCCAGGATATTAATAATATAGAAATTACTGAGGGCCTTAGTAAAGATGAAATGGTTATTACCGGCCCCTATGATGTGGTAAGCAAAACTTTAAAAGTAGGAGATAGAGTAAAAGTAGTGGACAAAAAAGAATTGTTTGATAAGAATTAATTGCTTTTGTGCTGCAAATAAAATTCCGGGATTAATTATTTGAATAATTTTTCCGCAACAGCAACACTCTCCGGCTTGCCCACATCTACTAAATTATCACCGCTGTGGTCGTAACCCAGTATTACATGATCTGCAGCAAGGTCAAGGTAAGTATCCATAATAGAAAATTTTCCTTGTTGTTTTATTAAAGAAAAAATTTCAGGCTCATAAATTACCACACAACTGTACGCCATTTCTTTTAAGCCGGGTTTGGCTATCGAAATTTTTGTTTCGCCGGTACTAAGGTTTTTCCAGCCGCACAAACGGTTATCTTCATCAAATAATAAAACCCTAGACGATTTTCTGTTGGTTACACCAAATGTAACTAATGGTTTATGCTGCTGATGAAAAGCCATCAGCTTATTTAAATCAAGATTAGTGAGAATGTCAACATTCAATGAAATAAATGGTTTATCACCATCTAATAATTTTCTTGCTTTTACCAGGCCGCCACCCGTTTCTAAAACTTCATTACTTTCATCACTGATCATTACATTGCTTCCCCACCCTTTGTTTTCTTTTACTGCAGTAATTATCTGTTCAGGAAAATGATGCACATTCACCACCACATCTTTTACTCCGTATTGCTGTAAGTATTCAATATTTCTTTGCAATAAAGATTTGCCGTTTACTACAGCTAAAGCTTTAGGGTGTTTATCGGTCCATGGTTTAAAACGAGTGCCTAAACCTGCGGAGAAAATTATGGCATGAAGCCCCCCCGCCCCTAAAGGGGAGCTTTGGTTGCTGATACTTTGCAGTTCTTTTATTTTTTTGCTAATGTCTTCCACTATCTTTTCGATATTATTTTTTACTTGTGTGTTTGTGAAACGTAAGATTGATATTCCCAGTGCTTCAATTTCTTTTTGCCTTATTGCATCATTTATTTTTACATCTTCTTTGTTATGTACTGAACCATCGATTTCAATTACCAATTTTATTTGATGGCAATAAAAATCGGCTATATAAAATAACATTGGATGTTGCCTTCTGAATTTTACACCCAATTTATTTCCTGACAAATATCCCCATACAATTTTCTCTTCCCATGTACAAAATTCTCTTAGCTCTTCTGCTCTCTGAAATAATAATTTAGAAGCTCCATAATACATATTACTATTTCCACTCTTCATCTATAATTAGCTTTCTATTTTAATTCCTGTAACGAATTTAAGGCAAAGCTCCCCTTTAGGGGCGGGGGGGCATTGCTTCCGTCTTCCAATTTTCCTTGTTAGTATGATTGAGTTCTATTTTTACTTTAAACTTATTTCTTAAATGCCTTGCTATTGCTTCGGCTGCATACACACTTCTGTGCTGTCCGCCGGTGCAGCCAAAATTAATGCACAGGCTTTCAAAGCCACGTTTAATATAATCCTCTACCGAAATATCAATGATGCTGTATACACTGTTTAAAAAATCAGGCATTTTAGTTTGCTGCTCTAAAAAATCCTTTACCGGTTTATCAAGCCCGGATAAATGTTTGTAGTCATCAAACCTGCCGGGGTTTAAAATACCTCTCATATCAAAAACAAAACCACCCCCATTTTTTGTTTCATCTTTTGGATAACCCGTTTTTATAAAAGAAAAACTATTAATGGAAACCACCAGTGGTGTTTCGCTGGTTGCCTGTATTGGTGTAAATTCTTTTACCACTTCATCGCTTATACAAAGCTCAAGCACTTTTTTAAATTCCGGTACCGCAATACCAATACTCTGGTGAGTGATAAACGATTTTAAATTCTGCAATGCCAAAGGTATGCTGGTTAAAAAATGAGCTTTACGTTCAAACAAACCCCTGAAGCCATAAGCGCCTAATACCTGCAGCAATCTTATTAATACATACCCGTTATACTGACTGCGGAAAACATCCCTGTCAACAGTTTCTTCTACAATTTTTTCAAAGGAGCTGATATAATCTTCCAGCAGGTTATGTTTCCAGTCTTCGGGCAAATTAGCTTTTGCCTGCGACAGCAGGGAAGCCACATCATATTGCGGTGCCCCTTTCATACCACCCTGGTAATCTATAAAACCAACAGTCCTGTCTTTTTTTATCATAATGTTCCTGCTTTGAAAATCACGGAACATAAAAAATTTATACTCGGTATGAGAAAGATAATTACTCAGCGCTTCAAAATCTTTTATCAGTTTTTGTTTATCATAAGGCCTGCGTAAAGCATCTAAAAAATAATATTTAAAATACAGCAGGTCGGCCATAATTGCTTCCTTGCCAAACGAACTGTTGGTAAGGCATTTTTTATAATCCAGCCCTTCGTGGCCTTTTACCTGCAGCAATGCCAGCTGGTGCAGACTTTCCTTATATAAATTATAAACGCTTTCCACATAACCGTGCTGTTCCAATTCATTCAGCAGCGATACATCACCAAAATCATCCTGTATATAAATATCTTTTTCGGCATTGATACAAAGTATCTGCGGCGTGGCAAGGTTTTTCTTTTTAAACTGTGCCGAAAAATAAATAAAAGATTCATTCTCTTTTATGTTTGCGCCGTAGGTGGCAATATAATTTTTATCAACGGTATGAATACGAAAGTAATGCCGTTCGCTGCCGGCCTGGGGTAATTTATCAATACTTGTAATTTCAGCCTTTGAGAAAGTAGTAAACAGTTCTTTTATTTTATCGGTTGTTGTAAGCATCGGGTTATTTTGTTGCGGTAAAAATAGTTTAAAATAAAACAGCCCCCAAACCATTGCAACTTAATTGTACAATATTGGATAAAATATTTTTAGTTTTATTAACAACAGGTTGGCTGCATTTAACATCGTTTTTTAAAATAGAGCAATTACCTTCAGTCAACCAAATCAAACTATATGAAAAAAACGTTACTCCTGCTTTTACTATCCATTTTTGCGCTCTCTATTTTTGCACAACCCGATTCTCTCTTAAAAAAATTCAAATACAGGATTGATAATTTGAAGGCTCTAAATTTTAATTTTAGTGGCAGTAGTCAATTTAACGAACGTGATTTAGGAAGCGGCAGGCAAAAGAACGGTGCCTCTTCAGGTAGTTTGGGCGCAACCTATTTTATAACTAAAAGTACCGACAGGATATTATTGACAGGTTCTGCAAGTATGAATGGGATTTATCTCAGATCAAAAGCAAAAGACCCAACCATTACTAATACCAATAAAAGTTTTTTTTCTACACCAAGGGTGGTGGTATTAAACAAGTGGTTTGCTAAAAATATTTTTACAGAATTGGGAGCTGATATTTCTGGCGATTTTTTTAATAGCAAAGAAACCTCTACAGCCATTATTTCTGTATTAAAAAATAACCAGACACAATATGCAACCGAACTTACCATGGGTATAGGAAAGGGAAGGCTGGAAAATGTAACCGACATGCAGAATGCTTTGTGGTTGTACAAAGAATTAATTAAGGTTGACCGTTTAGGAGCAATACTATCGGCAGATGACCTGCTTGCGTTGGGCCGAAGTATTACTAAAGGCAATAACACCCGTGTACTGGACAGCAGGAAAAGAACACAATTTTTACTAACAACAGTTGATAATTATTTACAACAAAAAGGCGCAATCAGTAAAACAGATATTACCTATTTCAGCAACCTTAATGATATTTTATTTTTTGCTTTCAACAGTCCACGCTTTGCCGGTACAGAAAAATTTATACGGCTTACGCCTTCCATAAAAGGTTCAAACATAAACCAGGTACAAAATAATGGCATAGATAAATTTGAACATAATTTTACCTCCCAGTCAGTTATTCTTTCGTCGGGTTTCAAAAAATATAAACCAGTTAATCTTATTCATCAAAATAATTACGGTGCTTCTTTAAAGCTGGCTTATATTTCCGGCGATTTAACGAATCGTTATTTTACCAATGGCATTATTACAAATGAGATAAAAGGCAAAACAATCATTAAACAGGCTGGTGCCAATTTATTTTATGGCCATGCCATTTACCCCAACACCAGAACCATAATTAATTTTAATCTTCAGTCGGAATTTGGCTACCAGGATATTAACCCTGAAAATTTTTATACAGCAACAAATCTGTTTTGCGGTTTAAATTATTTTATCAGTTACCGTACCAGGCTAAACTGTAATGTAAGTGCCTATTACCAAAGAAACATGTACAGTATTGACAGGTATGTACAGGTGTTACCTAATACAATACAGTTATCGGCTGCCGCAGGTTTGGAAATTAGTTTGTAAAAAATAAACTGGCGAACATAATTATGTTCGCCAGTTTAAAATATTAAAGTGTAATTACTCTCCCTCCACCTCTTCTCTCCGCTTCCTGAATTTCTTCTGGTCGCTGCCATCCATTTGCACAATAGCGGGATAAAACTTACCCAATACATCCACCAAAGTTGTTTGGCTTTGCATCACTTCGTTAATATCTTTGTAAGCAAATGGCGCTTCATCCAACCCACCGCCAATTAATTTTACGCCATGCGCTGCTAATTCTTTTTTCAACGCTTCATGAGTAATGTTGGCTAATGCTTTGCTTCGGCTCATTTTCCTTCCTGCTCCGTGAGAAGCAGAATTTAATGCAGCCGTTTCACCTTTACCTTTCACAATAAAGCCTGGTGCAGTCATGCTGCCGGGAATAATTCCCAATACATCTTTACCTGCAGGTGTAGCACCTTTACGATGAACAATTACTTCGTTACCCTTGTACATTTCTTTCCATGCAAAGTTGTGGTGATTCTCCACCATGGCCAATGGTTTTTCGCCAATGGCTTTTGCAATTTTTGCATGTATGGTATGGTGACAGGCACTTGCATAATCGCCGGCCAAATTCATGGCTAACCAGTATTCTATTCCTGCTTCGGTATCCAGATCCAGCCAGGCTAAATGTTTGGCTTCTTTTGGCAACACGGTTTTTTGCATGGCAATTTGTGTATAGTGGTTGGCAATGTTGGCACCTAATCCACGGCTTCCGCTATGGCTTAATAAACCAACATAATTTCCAATTGGTAATTGCATCGGATTGTTTACATCCGTAATTTCTACTTTGCCAAATTCCACAAAATGATTACCGCTGCCGCTGGAACCTAATTGCTTTAATGCTTTATGTTGCAATGGTTGTAAGAAATTAATTTCTGTAAATTCTTTTCTATCCAGCACTTCATGCTCTGTTCTTTCTGCAAATTCTCTTCCGGCACCAAACAAAGTATTAGCCACTAATTCTCTTTGAAAATTAGCTTCTCTTTTTTTCAACTCATCAGGGTTAATAGCGAAAATGCTTAAACACATTCTGCATCCAATATCCACACCCACGGCATAAGGAATGATGGCATTATTAGTTGCCAGCACACCACCAATTGGTAAACCATATCCCTGGTGTGCATCGGGCATTAATGCGCCGGCAACCGCCACAGGTAATTTAGCGGCTATTTGCATTTGTGCTAAAGCGCCATCTTCAATATGTTTTGCGCCAAACACATTATAGGCTACGCCTTTTTCATTCAGCGCTATTTCAGTTACTGTTTCTTCTTCCACTACAATTAATTTCTCTGCAATTTTACCTAATACTTCATCTGCCAAATAATTTTCTGGTGCAGCTAAAATATCTTTTAATATTTGCAGTGCTTCATCTTCGGTGGAATGTTTAAAGTGTGTACACATGGTATGCATGGCCACACTTACTACCGGCCCTTCTTCGTAACCAATAGCACGGATCTGTTTTCCGGTTAATTTTAGTTTGCTCATTTTTGTTTTTTTTAACCACAAAGGGCACTAAGGTTTTCACTAAGTACACAAGTAGTTTAGTGAACTTTGTGTTGCCTTCCTTTGTGTGCCTTGTGGTTTAATTTTTTATACCAGCTTTAGTTTTTTATGGCATCATCGTTGCGTCGCAATCCTTTCAACGGCATACCAATTTGGAACATCAGAAAAGATAAACTATAAAACTTTAGAGTCTGCATTATCAAATTTTTCATTTTCACTTTTTTCTATATCATGAATTAAAGGCAACAGTGATGTATATCCATCTGCAAAATCATAAGCTATTGCTAATAAATTTTTAAGATGATATCCCATATAAAGTATTGATAAGTCTAACTTACCTTTTCTGATTTCAATTGGAATTTTGTCAAACTCAGAAGTCCAATGACTTAAATGGTCGTATTTAGAATAAAAATCATAAAGGTGATATACCGATTTATTGTGTTCAGTATTTAGCTCTTTACTTTCCTTATAAATTTTACTATGAGTAAACCTATATTCACTTTTTCTTTTTGGCGTATCGGTAGAAAAATCAAAAACATCAGGAAATTTAGAAGCTAATCTTATAGCAGCATCGCTTTTTTCTTGCATAGAAAGAATTTCCGATTCATGTATTTGTTCAATTAAATGCGCTGTGCCATCTGAAATTATTTTTAAACAGTAATTTTTTATTTCCTCCTTAACTTCATCGTAATTATTTCCATTATATTTTATTGATATTTTTTGAATTCCCATATGTAAAATAATATCCATCATAATCGACCTTGACAAAATACCCAATGAAAACTCTAAATCTTCAGAATCATCTATTTGTTCATAAAGCCTTAGAAATGCCAAAGAAATTTTAGATATTTTTTTAATTCCAACATAAACAAACCTATCCAGTTCGTTTTGCTTTTTTCCTTCAAAAAAGGGCATTGCAATTAATGAGGTTGAAGAAATCAGGTTTAAGTGCTCATATATTTTATTCATAACTACATTTTAATTTAAAAATAATTTCGTTCAATTTAATTTTCCTCCTCCGCTTCCATAAAAGCTCAATAAAGGTATGCCGTACAAGTGAGTGACACAACGATGCTGAGCAGAATTACAAAAGCCTGTTCCAAAAAAGTCTGAACTATGATTTGGGCAGATTGAAAAGATTAAAAGGATTTAAATCCTAATCATCTAGTTAATCCACCCAAATCCCCATTCAAACTATTTCTGCGCCACAAATATCTGTTTCAACTGTTCCATCAAGGCGCCATTACCACTTACGCTGATGTTGCTGATCTTGTCGGCAATTTTTTCTACGTATTCCATCTCTTTCAATTTCCACAACATGGTATTGTCTTCCATTAATTTGGCAGTGTTTAACAAACTACGGGTGCTGGCGGTTTCTTCACGCCGCATGATGCTGTTGGCCTGTGCATTTTTTTCGGCCACCAACACTTTGTTCATGATGTCCTTCACATCGCCTGGCAAAATGATATCCCGGATACCGAAACCATTTACGGCAACACCCAAATCGTTGGCAGTGTTTTTCACCGCATCCAAAATAAATGGCACAATGGTATCTTTTTTCTCCAGCAATTCATCAAAGCCCAACGCACCAATATACTCCCGCAATGCCAACTGGAAAGCTACATACAACTGCCGTTCGTAATCTTTGTTTTGCAACAAAGCTTTTTCAATATCGGCTACTTTGTATTGGGCATAACCGTTGATACGCAATGCCGCTTTGTCTTTGGTTAAAATTTCCTGTCCATTGATCTCTATTTGCTGCATACGGGTATCGGCTTTGCCAATAACAACAGTGGTATTGTTCCTCCACCAGTAATAAACACCGGCTGGCAAAGTCTGTGCATACTTACCATCGATGAACAAGATACCCTGTTCATAATTTTCTATAGTATAGCTACGCACATAAGGCGCAACCAACTTGTTTTGCAACACGGCACGGCTGATGTTTTCAATGATGTCGATCTTGCTGATATCTGCTTTTACAAATTCGTAGTTGTTGACTGCGTTTTTCCAAAAAGCATAACGGCCTGCAGTTAATACCTGTTTCAACAAACCATCCTGGTACTGCAACACAATTTCGTTGTCGCTTACTTCAATTACCTGCAAGGCGTTGGCCAATGCAGCATCCTGCAATAAAATGTTTAATTCTATTGGCGCAGTAAATGGTTTGGTTACATCATATACCATTATGGTTTCGTTATACCACAACCAATATTTTCCTTCCTGCAATACTTTTTTGTACTCGCCATTTTTAAATACCAATGCTATTTGGTAGGCGTTAATTTTTATTTGTTTCATTTTGTTTTATTTTGCCCGCTGTTTTTGCAGCAAGCATTAATTAATTTTTTAAAGAGCCAGGGTACCGCCACCGGGTAAATACGGAAGCTGAATTTGATAGTCTCGGTTAATACAATTTACAATACCTTATTAATTACACGGATGTAAAAAACTATTATTGCTGCGCTGTAAAAACCTGCCCTACCTCAGTTCGTGCCTGCTGGTATTTACCCGGTTTTTGTATGGGGCCACCGGCATAACATACAAAGGGTAATACACTGGCTTTGTTTTCACCATTTTTTAAGAAGTGGTGTTCTTCTTTAATCGAAGCATCCCTCATTGCTTTGCGTCTACCATTTTCGCCATTCTTCACAAGGAAGAAGTGGGAGTCGAACCCACAAATTGTCTACTGCTCTAACCAACTGAGCTACCAGGTTTTAACCCGAGAGGAGTCGAACCTCTGTCCCGTAGGTGATGGCGGATATTGCACTATTGCCGCAACAGCATACAGATAGTTACTACGTCTGTACTATGGTGCTTTTTAAAAACACACATCCGGTTTGCTGGTAACAGGCATGTATCCGTCTTGCCGTTAAGCAAGCTTTTGTGTTGAATTTTACTTCAACAATATTTTAATGAACTTACTGTACCACTTTATTTGCACAACTGCTGCTTGCAAAAGCATCGGGTTTGGCTTTAAAAGCAAAACCCATTCCCATAATGTAACCCATCGCTTCTTTCAACGCATCATTACTTTTAAATGACGGGTTGGTGTTAATGTCAGCGTGCACTTCCATATCTACATTGTACACCGTAAAAATTCTGCACAACTCATAAGCTACTTCAATACTTTTTGCCACTTCGGCAAGCATCCGTTGTTTAATGCTCATTTTTTGCAAAGTAATTTCGTTGTTGATATACATAAATCCTCCTTTACCTTTCCGTATAAAAACAATTACAGTGGCAAACTCAGTCTCCTTACTCCCGATGCTTCGACCGGGACAGGCTTTTACCTGGCTATCGGTACCAATACATACTTTTAACTGGTGGCCCATTTCTTTTTCTTTTACAATCACTGCCCTTATCTCATCTTCAATTGGCCGGTTAATTTTTTGTCCGCTTAATTTTCTCCATTGCTGTTGCATTGTTTTCCCAACAGGGTTTTTTAATTTTCAATAAATTCTCTTCTGAACCCCAGCACTTCAATTTTTTGTGGCTGTTGGTCTTTTTCATGCTGATTGGCAATTTCTGCAATCGTCATGGGTTTGTTAATAATGGTATTGTTGCCGAAATGATCACTTAATGCCTGCGATTTTTTTACACCCAGTTTTCCAAATTCGTATTTCGCTATCAATCTTCCCTTGCGCATTAAAGCACTATCTACAAGTGTTAGCGAATTATTGAAGGTGCAGATGAGTTGCACATTTAAAAAATCTGCCAGCAACCCGTCGGAAATATTCAACAGGTTTGATACTGATGAACTGTTGCTTTGCCTTCTGTCCATAATAATATTTTCCGCATCTTCAATTATCAACACCGTATTAGGGTTATCGATCAGCAATTCCACAAACTCCGGATCCATCAGGTTGTCGGCCACTGTTGGTGATAAAAACAATACCCGTTTTTTTATCTTCCCGATCAGGTAACGCAGGTAAGTTGTTTTGCCTGTGCCCGGTAAGCCGTGCAGCAACACAATGCCTTTGTCATTTTTAGCATTCAGCCTTTTTTGTATCAGCGCATCTGTTTCGGCAAAATCATTTTCGTAAAAAAGTTCAATCGCCAGTTTTGTTCTTTTTATTTCCATTGCTTTTAAGTCCAGCCCCCTGCCCGTTTTTACGATCAGGTTTATTTCCTGCGGCTGCTTTCTTTGTCGTTCTTTAAAAAGATTTACCAGGTCTGTCAGCTCCTGTATAAAAGCAGCCTGCGTACCATCATGCAATATTTCGCAATAGCTGTCATCAAACTCCAGCAGGCAATTGTTTTTAAGAATGACCACTGTTTTATCAAACTGGTATTTCTTTTTTTTTCTTTTATACCATTTGTATTGGTGTACGTTGCTGATAAGGTGCTGAAACTTTTCTTTAAACATTGCAAAGGCTTTTTCGCCATCTACATTATTTATAAAGTTTAAACAGGGCAGCCCGTTAAAACAATACAGGTATAATATTTTCGTATCCAAAAAAGTATCATCAAACAGGTTGTTAGTGTTGATGACCTTTTGGTTGAATAAATTGTCCATTTTTTAATTTTTAAATAGTTAATTAATCATCTGAAATCCTGGTTAAGGATAAACACAGCTAATTGATTACACGAGTGAACATGATCTTTAATTTTATTGTTTTAATAAATGTGGTGCTCCGTGGAATTGAACCACGATGTCCGGGATTTCACTCCGGTGCATATATCCATTCTGCCAAAGCACCATTTTTTTTGTCTGAACGATGATTTTGGTAGATTAACAGGATTAAAATGATTTGCTTTTAATCCTGTTAATCCTTACCATCTTTTTACATCTCCGTTCACACATTTTTTCCCGAGTCCTGCGGAAGATTCGAACCTGCCTGCCGGCAGGCAGGCTTCCTTCTTTCGATTTGCAGTCGAATGCATACAGCCATGTCTGCCAGCAGGACGTTTGCGGAGAGTAAAGGATTCGAACCTTTGCACCGAATTAACGGCGATGGTTTAGCAAACCATTACATTACTCCCGATTATTATCGGGATCAACTCTCCAGAATATTTTTGAGGATGAAGAAAGATTCGAACTTTCAACCTGGTGCCTAACAAACACCTGCTCTGCCGTTGAGCTATTCATCCATTGGTTGGCCCGGTGAGACTCGAACTCACAACACCCGGTGTAAAAGACCGGTACTCTAAAACCAATTGAGTTACGAACCAGTTTTGTGATGACTAAAGGACTTGAACCTTTAACTACTATCGTATCAGGATAGCACTCTGCCAATTGAGTTAAGTCATCTTTTGTTGCGACCACAAGACTCGAACTTGTATTCTCCGGTTTATGAGGCCGGCATGTTAGCGTTACACCAAGTCGCAATACAAATCCTATTAATCCTTTTCATCCACCAAAATCCCTGTTCAGACAATCTTTGTACGACTTCCAGATTCGAACTGAATACATTCATCTTATGTTTACCTCTTAGAAAAAAAGGAAGATGATTATGTTGCCGTTACACCAAGCCGCATTGGTTGACTCCGGGACTTGAACCCTGTTCTTCACATTCACAGTGTGATACTTTACCAGTTAAGCTAAAGTCAACATTTGTTATTGAGGATAGACTCGAACTATCTCCTTCAGAGTCAAATTCTGATTCCGATGCATCGGGATCACAACTCAATATTTTTTGCGGTTCGTACGGGAATCGAACCCGTAGCGACAGATCGACAATCTGTAATGTTAGCCGTTACACTAACGAACCGTTCGTTATCAACGATGGTATAGAAGACAGGATTCGAACCTGCAGCCTCTCCGGTCCAGGCGGAGTATCCGGCCAATCGGAATACTTCTATATTTTTCAATCAAAGAACTTTTTAGAAAAAGCTGCCCTTGTTGCATCTCACAAGGAGCAGCTACTTTCCTCCTTTCCCATATAATTTTAACTGCACAAAAAAACCCGGTCGTATTTTGCGACCGGGTTTTACTTATTGAAGCATATTATGCTTCCTGTCGTTTAAACCACGGTCGTATTTTATCATTATCACTCACTTTACCAATTGCTGTAAAACCTGCACTCAACGGCACATAACAATAGCGTATGCGTAATGCTGATTGCTCATTCCGCACCTGCCTGCCGGTAGGCAAGGTTGTAAATTGTTTATGTTGTAGCTGTTGCATTTTTATTTTTAAGTTTTGCCTTTTAACTTTTTTCTTAGATGCCTGTTTAATTTTATTGCATAAAAAAACCCCAACTTTTTGTCGGGGCTCGTTATTAGAATCAGTTGGTTTTGATAAACTTTATGATGCAGCATAACATGCCCCGCTATTGCCATAATCCGACTTCGGACTAAAACAATTCACCGCTTTAATATGTAGTTGTGTGCGTAACATGTTTTGTTGTTTTTAATTTTATTTGCGCTGCAAAGATGAAGTTATTTTTTTGAAACTGCCAAATAATTTTATTTTTTTATTGATTTTAATTGCACTTACCTTTCCTTCCTCTAACTAACCTTATTCATTAAACCACCTAATTCACATGAAACGCTATTCATTAAACCTGCTCGTGCTTTTATTATTTTGCACTGTTTTTTCTACAAACATTTCTGCACAAAAAAATGCGCTCTATCATCATCCTTTACAAAACAAAACAATTCCTCAACTTCAGGCTCCGGGCCAGGCTGCTAACATCGATGTTATTTATCATCGTTGCTATTGGAGAATAAGCCCCGACTCTCCCTCTGCTACTTCGCCTGCAAAATACCTAAAGGGAAATGTTACCACCTACTTTGTAACCAAACTGGACAATATAAGCCAGGTTAGTTTTGATTTTAATAATGTACATACTATTGACTCCGTAACTTATCACGGCACTAAACTTACTGCCGGTAATATTATGTGGAGTACATCAAAAATTTTACAGTTAACATTTCCTGCTGCAATTGCATTAACCGGCACACAGGATTCATTAACTATTTTTTACAGAGGCACACCTCCTGCAGTAAGCGGCCAGGCTCTCGGATATCAAAAAGGTGGTACCTCTAGCAATAATTATATTTACACTTTATCAGAGTCATACGAAGACAGAGACTGGTGGCCCTGCAAACATAATATGCAGGACAAAATTGATTCGATGGATATAATTGTAAGCGTACCCAGTGCATTTTGGGTAGCAGCAAATGGAAAACTGATTGACTCGTCAATTTCCGGCACAAGCCGTATTTTTAAATTTAAGCATCGCTATCCAATTGCATCTTATCTTGTTTCGCTTGGCGTTGCCAAGTATAATCGTTACTATCGTACACCAGTAAATATTGGCGGTGTTAATGTACCTGTAGTTTATAATTTATTTCCCGGAAAAACCACCAGTAAGGTAAACAGTATTTTAACTGCACTGGATAAAAGCAGAACTGAGTTAGTGCAATTCAGTAACAAGTATGGCGACTATCCTTTTAAAAATGAAAAGCATGGCTATTACGAATTTGGTTTTGGTGGTGGAATGGAGCACCAGACTTTTGCCGGTATGGGCAGCTCTGCATTAACCAGTTGGAGTATTATTGCTCATGAATTATCACATCAATGGTTTGGCGATAAAGTTACCTGCGCCACATGGAATGACCTATGGGTGAATGAAGGCTTTGCAAGATATAATGAAATACTTGCTGCCGAACTGGTAACAGGTTTAACCAATGCTGTTACATACAGGGGTAGTATTAAAACAGCTGCGAGGGCAGTAACTACCACACCGATTTATATTGTTGATGCAAGTTCTTCCAATACCATCTGGACTACCAATAATGACAACGCTGTTTATGAAAGAGGGGCAATGGTTGTCTCTATGATGAGAACTTTATTGGGTGATACTAAATTTTTTCAGGCATGTCGTGATTATTTAAATGATACCTTACTTGCTTACAAAGCTGCAGGCACTGCTGATGTGGAAAGAAATTTTGAAAACCAGTTTGGTGCCGACATGAGCCACTTCTATAATGCCTGGATATATGGTTATGGCACACCATCATATACTGTAAACTGGAGCACCACAGGAAATAATATTACCGTACAATTAAATCAAACAAGAAGCACCGGCTCTTCAGTCTCTTATTTTCCAATGCCGGTAGTATTAAAAGTTGCCAACTCAGGAAATACTGTAAGCACATTTTTAACAATGTACGACAGAGGTGATTCAATCTTTATTGCAGGCAATGGTATTGGCGCCGGCTTTGCCGGAAAAAAAGCCAGCTTTAATTTAACCTTTGCACCTGCAACTGTTTCTTTCGATCCTAACAATGTTACTATGGCAACAGGCACCACTACCAAATCATCAACACCATTATCAATGATGATTGATAACGGCACAGGGCTAAAGTTTACCAACAAAGTAAATATTTATCCTAACCCGGTAAGTAATGAATTACTGGTAATGCGTAATGCTGTTGTAGCAAATTCTTTACTGCAGGTTGTTGATATGTCGGGTAAAACAATATTTAAAATGAATGCAGGCAGTGCTGTTGAAAAAATAAATGTTGAAAAATTTACAGCAGGTACCTACCTATTGCAGGTAATTGAAAATGGTGTGATAACTGATGTGAAAAAATTTGTAGTAAGTCATTAAAAGTATTTTTATAAAAAAGCCGCCGGAGTTCCGGCGGCTTTTTTATTTAGTTGCTTAAAGAATTTTCAAAACAACCTCCCCTGCTCACCCGGCACTCTAAACTTACTGGTATCCAAACTCCACTCTTCTGCATTCATGCGATAAAGCTTGCCATATTTTTTATACTGTTGTGCCACCATATCGGCAATACTGCCTTCGCCACGCATGCGTACGCCCCAACGGGTATCGTTTACTTTTCCATCGTGGCTTTGTTCAATTAAGTGCCATACTTTATCGGCGTGGTTGGGAAAGTTTTTATACAACCAATCATGAAACAAAAATTTAATAGCGCCATTTAAACGGATAAAAGTATAAGCGGTAAATGTAGCGCCATTGTCTGCTGCGGCTTTCATAATGCGTTGCATTTCGTGTTCATTCAGGCCCGGTATCATTGGCCCCATCATTATACCCATACGTACACCGGCACTGCTGAGTTCATTGATCACTTTTAGTTTTTGTTTGGCAGTTACTGTTCGTGGCTCCATCGTTCTTCTTAAATCTTCATTAAAAGAAGTGATGGATACCATTGCCGATACAATTTTTTTCTTTGCCATTTCCTGCAACACATCTTTGTCTTTTAATATCCAGGCATTTTTAGTGAGTATGCCTACCGGCTGATTAAATTCATTACATACTTCCAGTAATCCTCTTGTTAAGCGATAGGTTTGTTCGGCGGGTTGATAACAATCGGTATTACCGCTTAGCATGATGGGTGTGGCATCCCATTTAGGATGCATTAAAAATTTACGCAGCAGCTGTGGTGCATTTTTTTTGATGATGATCTTCTGTTCAAAATCGAGTCCAGCACTGTAGCCCCAGTATTCATGCACATTACGGGCATAGCAGTAAATGCAGCCATGCTCACAACCGGCATAAGGGTTCATGCTGTAACTCATACCCACATCTTTACTCTCTACTTTGTTTACAATAGTTTTGCTTTGTTGCTCTATGTATTGTGTGGCAATATTAGTTGCTTCCCAATCGTCGATGCCTTCAATATGCTCCTGTGTTTTTTCATCTTTAAAAAACCGGTTTTTAGTATTGAATTGTGCGCCGCGGCCGGGTACGTATTGTACAGATTCGCTCTGTTCTTTTACAGAAACTTTGTGGTGGTCTTGTTGCAGTTTATTATTTTCCATTGAGTTTGTTTTTTTGATTGCACTAATTATTTTTATTGCTGATTAATTGATCTTTATTTATTGCTACTCTCTGAGTAATGTTTTCTTTTTTGCTTCTCCAAAAAAGAAACAAAAAAAGAGTCCCGAAATCGAAAACAGCCCGATTTCGGTTTGGTTCCCTGATGTGGCTTTTGTGCTACTGTGGCTTCAGCATTGGCAATTCTACTCTTAGATTCAAACAGTTGAATAAAGAACAAAATGTACAAGAGTGCGACGCCAATGAAGTTGAATAAAGAAAAAATGCTTGTCCCAAAAAAAACATTTTTAATTTTAACGCTTTTTCAATTTGCTAATGCTATAACATTCTAAGTTCCCCTTTAGGGGACAGGGGTCCCAAACAATTCTCCCTGTGTTGTATTTACCGGTAAATTTTGAAATTCAAAACGCTGTACTATCTCATATTTTAATTCGAACACAGGGCGCTTTAATAATAACATACTGTCGGCAATAAATTTTCCCGTAAAATGTTTATGGCTGTATTCGAGCCAGCCTTTTTCATACTGCCAGGGTAATAATCTCCGGGCAACGGTCATATGTGGTTCCATGATGAAATGCGGTTTATTATCTTCATTCAGTTTCATCAATCGCTGTGCTTCGGCACGTATTTGCTTTACCAGGTTTTGTACCGGCACTTTGCTGGTTACGTTTATATAAATAGTATGCGATGGAAAACTGCCGTAATCTTTTAATTCAATTTTTACAGGATGATAACCCATGGCAATCATTTTTAAACGATTGACGATACGGTCTTCCATCAACCCGTATTGCAGAAAATTTACAAGGGTGAGGTGTGGCTTTCCTCCCGAATGCTTTCGGGACGGTTCGGCCTGGTAGGTATTATAAAATTCAGCTTTTATTGCTGTTATTTTATTCCGCAGTTCTTCGTGGGGATTTAATACCAAAAGATATTCATACACCCGGTAACCTGGGATAGTGTTGCTTAAATCTTTCATGATTGTGAAAATATATGGTTACTAAATTTGTTAGCTAATTATTTTAGTGTAAATTTACTAAATAATTTAGTCATTCAAAATTTATTTATATGGAAGTGGAAAAGTTTTTTGGCGCTGCTTACAATGGCAGCAAGGGTTATAAGCAATGGGATGTGCCTACTGCCAATGCCACCGGCTTTGGTGCTGCGGCAGATGATTATATGGAACGGGGTATTGACCTGAACGAACAGCTCATTCGCAACAAACCGGCAACATTTTTTATGAAGGTGAGCGGCAACAGTATGATAAACGCCGGCATTTTTGATGGTGATATTGCCATTGTAGACAGGAGTATAAAACCAGTTAACGGTAAAATTGTAATTGCTGTAATTGATGGCGAAATGCTGATACGACGCTACGAAAAAACATTAAATAAATTGTTATTGATACCGGAAACACCCAGGTTATCGCCGATTGATGTGAGTGAGTTCAGTGATTTTAAAATCTGGGGAGTGGTAGCACATATTATAAGAAGCGTATGAAAGCGATTGTAGATTGTAACAGTTTTTATTGCAGCTGCGAAAGATTATTTAAGCCGCACTTAGATGATAAGCCTGTTGTTGTACTCAGTAATAACGATGGCTGTATCATATCCCGGAGCGATGAAGCCAAAATATTGGGCGTGGAAATGGCGGGGCCATATTTTAAAGCAAAACCATTAATTGAAAAATATGGTGTGGCCACATTTTCTTCTAATTATAATTTGTACGGCGATTTAAGCTGGCGGGTAATGGAGACATTACGGATATTGGTAGGTAAAGAAAATGTAGAAGTATATTCTGTTGACGAAGCGTTTTTAAATTTAGATGAGTTTACCGAAACTGATTTACAAAAAGCAGGATTGAAAATAAGAGCAACCGTTGAAGAATGGACAGGTATAAAAGTTTCTGTTGGTGTGGCACCAACAAAAGTATTATCCAAAGTAGCTAACCATCTTGCCAAAAAAAATAAACTGGCCACACAATGCGTAGTGGTGTTGGATACAAAAGAAAAAATTGCAGATGCTTTACAAAACACACCCATTGGCGAAGTATGGGGCGTGGGCAGGCAATATGCAGAAAAATTAACGGATATGAATGCGATATTCACCGCATTTGACCTGACTAAAAAAACAACTGAGTGGGCACATAAAAATTTAGGTGGTGTAGTAGGCATCCGTTTACTGAAAGAATTGAAAGGAGAATCAGTTAATGAAATGGAAAAAGAATTAACAGTAAAAAAAATGATTGCCACTACAAGAATGTTTGGCAGTGCCGTAAATAATATTACTGATATTAAAGAGGCTGTGGCTACTTATACGTCCCGTGCAGCGGAAAAATTACGCCGGCAGCGAAGTGCCGCTAATATTATCAGTGTATTTGTGGTACCAAAAGAGCAAAGCCATAATACTTACTTCAGGCATGGGCCTACAGTTAGCAGTTATGTTACATTACCTGTAGCCACTTCGGCCACCAACGAATTAATAAAACCTGCAGTAAAACTGGTAGACAAATTATATGAGCAGGGACGGCTTTATAAAAAAGCAGGTGTGATGCTTAGTGGCCTGGTGCCCGATGAAACCATACAGGGAAACTTATTTATACCCGAAAAACAAAATGGCAAACGGTTGTTGATGGATATGCTGGATAATGTAAACTTTGCTATGAGAGATGATATAGTAAAGTTTGCTGCAACAGGAACAACAAGAGACTGGAAAATGCGGATGGAATTAAGAAGCCCGAGATATACTACCAGGTGGGAAGAGTTGTTTGAAGTGAGATGATCCGTTAATCAAACAAACCTTTTTGTTGTGTAACGAATGTTGGCTTTATTAAATTCAACCCACAAGCTGCATTCATCTTGTCCACTAAATAAACTGTCAACTCCGGCGAAGTAGCCTCGTCATGCATATGCATAAAAAAATACAATTCCTGTAACCCATTATCCAGCCAGTATTTCATACGTTCAATCCATGCATCGCACCTGGTATAATCAGTAGCGTGTAAACTGTTGCCTACATAACGGATAAATACTTTTGGTATGGTAAGGTACATATGGGCACATTCCCTTCGTCCGGCAGTGTCTGTAATTACAATACCCATATTCATTGCAGCAAGTGTACTCATCAATTCATTTCTTATTTCTTCCTTTAAAAACCAATCAGGGTGGCGCACTTCTAAAAAAAATTGCAAATCAGTAGGTGATGATTTGAGATAGGTAAATAATTCATCTTTTCTTTTAGGAGAAAAAGTATCACTTACCTGGATAAATACCGGGCCAAGATGTTCGCCAAAAGAAACAATGCCCCTGAAGAATTCATTGGTGATAAATTCCTTTCCTTTTAAACTGCCCCGATGTGTTACGCCCTGGTACATTTTAGGACAAAACATAAAATCCCTGCCTTCGGCTTTTTCTACCCACTTTTTTATACCGGCCTCACCATATACTTTATAATGAGTGGCATTTAATTCTATACTATTATAATGTTGCACATAGTGCTGTAAAAAATCTTTTTCTTTTGTCTTGGGCGGATAAATTTTGCCCACCCACTCTTCTCTTCCCCACTTGGCGCAGCCAAGATAAACTTTAGCATTTTTTACAGGCTTACCTTTCAATATATTTTTATTAAACGCAGGTTCTTCCGGTAAAGAAAAGTTAATACTGTTTAACTCATTTTCCAATACACGTCCAAATTCCATGTTTATTTATTTTTTAATTTTTCATAAATAGCAATATTCATCAATACCAGTAACATACCGTAAAATACATCTTCAAAAGGTATGGTATATATTCTTACTCTCAAATTTTCGGCATTGTTATATAATACTACTGGTATGGCCGTAAGAAAACCATTTACTATTAAAAATGGAATAAGTATAATGCCATAAGCAACAAGGAAGGATGCAGCATCAAAATTTTTAAAATAATTTTTATACCAGTAAATAATTCCTATAAATGCTGCAGTAAGAATGAAAGTCCAGGAAGTATAATAATACTTGTAAAAAATAATTCCGGTAAACAATAAAATACAAGCCAGGGTTATTAAAATAATTTCAGCAAGTGGTTTATTTTTTAAAAAAGGGAAATAACTCCGGATACACTCATAAATAAATACACAGCAATAAGGCACTACAAAAAAGAACAGTACTTCTTCTATTGGCAGGTTATACAACTTAATTCCGGTAATATAATTTTCGTTGAAACTCCAAACGCCTTTACTTGTAAAAAAGATATCCCAGGCAATATACAATAAGGCCGGGATGATCATAGCCGGAAATACGTATTTCCATTTTTTATAGAATTCCACTTTTTTATCAAAACTTAATAATAAAGGCCCTGCAAGCGATGCTGCAAGAATTATAAAATATGTATAGTGTGTATTCAAATAAAATACTTTATCCGGAATGCTTTAAACAACAAAGTAAATGAAAAGTTGCAGTAAAAATTTAAACCCGTTTTCTAAAAGCATCATTTACCAAATATACCCCGGCAATGGTAACAGCCCCACCAACAGCCACAAACATATTGAGCTTTTCATTAAAAATTATCACCCCCAGTAATACAGCCACAACAGGGTTTATGTATGCATACAGCGATGCCAGTGATGTTGGTAAATGTTGCAGGCTGTATAAGTAAGCTATAAATGTAAGTATAGAGCCAATAATTATTAAATACAAAATAGCCCACCAGGTATTTGCAGGTATTTGTGCCAGCGGTACATACTGCCCGGTTGTTTTTATAACACCACTTAATGCAATGCCCGAAATTATCATTTGCAGCCCCAGGCTGAAATACGGATTAAAATTAGCCGCATGTTTTTTTGTATAGAGGCTGCCTGCTGCCCAGCTTATGGTTGCTAAAACCGAAAGAATAATCCCCAGCGTAAAATCAGCATTTAAAAAATCCTGAAGGTGGTCGGCAAAAATTATACATACGCCACCAAATCCCATAATTAACCCGGTAAGAGCTTTGGGCGGCATGCGCTCTCCCCCAAATAAATTTATCAGTACAATCCACAAGGGAAAAATAGCGCCTATAATACTTGCCAGCCCACTGGTAATAAATTGTAAGCCCCAATAGCTTAAACCATTGCTGAGCATAAAATTTAAAACTGCCAAAATGATAATGATACCCCATTGTTTACCTTTTGGCCATGGCTGTTTTTTTACAACAAAAAAAATAATGTACAATATACCTGCTAAAAATTGGCGGATGGCCGCCACCTGCAAACCGGGTACACCTTGGTTTACCGCCACTTTAGAAGCCAGCCAGGTAGTGCCCCAAAAAAAGCTCACCCATGCAAGCGCCAGCAGCGCTTTTTGTTTTGTTGTTTTAGATGAGAGCATGTTAACCCTCCCCGTTCAAGGGGAGATGGAAGGGGTTTCTAATGTTTAAAATGCCTTAGGCCCGTTATTACCATGGCTAAATTATTTTGTTTGCAATATTCAATAGAATCATTGTCACGGATAGAACCACCGGGCTGAATAAAAGAACTGATACCAGCGGCATGAGCAATTTTTACACAATCATCAAAAGGAAAAAACGCATCACTCGCAAGCACGGCATCGTTTAAATCAAAATTAAACTGCTTTGCTTTTTCTATTGATTGGCGTAAAGAATCTATACGGGATGTTTGTCCGCAACCCTTGCCGATTAATTGTTTGTCTTTTACCAAAGCAATTGAATTACTTTTTAAATGCTTACAGATGATGTTTGCAAAAATAAGATCTTCTTTTTCTGCAGCCGTAGTCTCTCTTCCTCCTGCCTCTTTCCATTCTGTATAATTGCCCACATCATTTTGTTGGGTTAATAAGCCATTCAGTACCGACTTATATTGATGCGTTGCATCCAGGTTTTTTTTCTGTACTAAAAGAATACGGTTCTTTTTTGTTTTAAGAATATCCAGCGCATCTCCATCAAAAGACGGAGCAATCAATACTTCAAAAAATATTTCATTAATAGCTACAGCTGTAGCTTTATCAATTGTTGCATTGCAAACTAACACACCACCAAAGGCACTTTCCGGGTCTCCTGCCAAAGCCACATCCCATGCTTCTTTTACCGTAGCTCTTTGTGCTACACCACAAACATTAGTGTGTTTGATAATGGCAAAAACAGCCTCCCCTAAATCCCCTCCCACGGAGGGGACTTCCGCACCGTGGTAATTAGATGCTGATTTAAATTCATTGATGAGTTGTACCGCAGCATCAACATCAACTAAGTTATTATACGATAATTCTTTGCCGTGCAGTTTATCAAATATTTCTTCCTGGTTACCATAAAATATACCCTGCTGATGCGGATTTTCGCCGTAACGCAAAATAGTTTTGGTTTTATTAAATGGATTGATAAAGTCGGTTTGATTGAAATAATTAGAGATCGCAAGATCATACCCTGTACAAACATCAAATGCTTTGATGGCAAACATGCGGCGTTGTTCTAAAGTGGTTTCTCCGTTTTGTTCTTTTAAAATTTCTTCCAGCTGGTGATAATCTTTTTTTGCAGCTACCACCACTACATCTTTATGATTTTTTGCAGCAGCACGTATCATACTTGGTCCGCCAATATCAATCTTTTCTATGATCAGTTTTTCATCGGTAGTTGAAGCTACAGTTTCTTCAAACGGGTATAAGTCAACAATAACCAGGTCAATTTCCGGAATATTGTATTGCTTCATTTCAGAAACATGCTGTGCGTCGTCCCGTTTTGCTAAAATTCCACCAAACACAGATGGGTGCAATGTTTTTACCCTGCCACCCAAAATAGAGGGATAAGAAGTTAATGACTCCACCGGAACGCAGGGTACCTTCAAATCTTCAATAAATTTTTGTGTACCGCCGGTGCTGTAAATAGTTACACCAAGGTGATGTAATGCTGTTACAATATTTTCCAAACCATCTTTATAAAAAACGGAAATCAATGCAGCACTAATTTTCTTTTGCATGTAATAAGGGGTTATAAATCCAGAACAAATGCTCCTTTTTCGGGAATTGAATGAAGTTGCAAATGTAGCTCTTCACAGTCTTTTTTCCATTTGCCAATTTTCCACAAACTGTTAGAAGCGTCAACCACATACTGGTTGCAATTGAAAACCGCTGCCAGTTGCGAAATGTACAGCTTAGGGCTTTTAGAAATGATGATTATATCAACATCAATTTTTTGTTGCAGCGGTTCAAAAACCAGTGGTTTATCTATTATTAAAATCCTCTTATTGCCAAACTGGTAAAATGGTTGATAAGATGTTATAGATTGAATAGAGTCGGTTCTGTTATTTAATTGCAAGGCTATGCGGCCGGGTTTAAGGTGAAAATTTTGAAGCATCCCGTCTTCAAGTAAAACGCTATCGCCATGAAAAATATAATTATTGCCATGTACAAAATCAATGGCCTGGTGTTGTGGTACATTATATACAATTATTTTCTGTTGATTTTTAATTTGCCAATTGCCATAAGCATGCACCATTACAAAAGCTAAGAATGCAAATAACGAAAAGCGCAATATTTTTTTGTTTTTATTAATGAGCCATACACTTATCCCGATTACCACCGCATAAAGTAACCAGGTTGATAATACATTGGCTGGAATTTTATCCCAAACGGCAAAAGAAAAATCATTTACCCAAAGAATAATTTTATTCATTAACCAAACCAGCCAGCCGGTTATTTTACCAAGATAAATACCAACAAACGGTATCCATGAAAACGCCACCAATGCAATTTCTGCAACAAGGATGATGGTTGATAATGGCACTGCAATTAAATTAGTAATTAAAAACAAATTGGGGAACTGGTGAAAATAATAAATACAAACCGGGAAAGTAAGTATTTGTGCAGCCAACGTAATGGCAAGCATTTCCCATATTTTATTAACCCATTTATTTTTAATGTAGGCCAAATTGTAAATCGGCTTTTGAAAAATTACAATACCTGTTACTGCAAGATAGGAAAGCTGAAAACCTACATCCCATAAATAATATGGATTATAAATGAGCATGGCAAAAGCCGATGCCGCTAAAGAATTATAAACGGAAGAATATTTTGTAAATATTGTTTTACCCAAAGTAATAAACGAAAACATAACTGCAGAACGCAATACCGAAGCTGAACCGCCGGTAAGCAATGAAAATAACCACAGGCAACTTAATATTAATACTGCCTGCATCCACTTTGATTTTTTTATACCCGGTGTTCTTGCAAATAACCATACCAGCATTATATAAATCAACCCCAGGTGCATACCGGATATGGCAATAATATGCACTACGCCGGTATTGCTATAGGCCTGCACCAGGTCTTTATCCAGATCGTGGGTATAACCAATAAGCAAGGCCTCTGCAATACCTAATTCATCTTTGCCGGTATTTAAATTTGTACGCAGGGTTGCTAATATTTTTTCTCTTGCTGTAAAAATGAATTGCTTAAACCCGTTTACATTTTTTTCTTTTAACAACACCCAATCCTTCTCTTTTAAAAATACATTGTGAAAGGTTTGCTGAAATGCAGCATAACGCTGGTAATTAAATGCCCCGGGATTACCGGAATTTTTTATCTGTTGTAAATTTTTATTGATAAGAATTTTATCGCCGTAATGTAACTGGCTTACCGAAGAGTCCTTAGCAAAATATAGTAGTAATTTTCCTTTGCAGGCAACAGCCTCATCATTATTCATTACAGTTTCTACAAAACCATCTGCTTTATAAGATTTAGTTTTTTCAATTAAGGGTTCGTCAATTCTTACAACAATAAAATTAGAGTCCTTGTAATAATTACCATACCAGTCATTAGTATGCCGGGTATCTTTATTCCAGGTTATAAATAAGCCAACACTCAGTAATACACAATTAAGCAGCAAACCTTGCAATGTTTGTATTTTAAACCTTACAGCAAGTGGTAAAAAATAAAAAAGAAGGTAAGAAAATGTAAAACTTATAATGGTAACTATAATTATCGGCAACGAAATTTGAAAATACCATTGTACAATAATGCCTGCAACCAAAGGAAGCAAAAGCCGGAGAAAAGGTGCTGTTTTCCAAACGGGTAAACGATGCATGTACTAATGTAAAAAATCAAACTGGAATACGCAAGCATTTACACAGGTTGATGAATACCCAGTTTTTTATAAAACTCTTCTTTTTGTAATTCTTTTACAGCACCCGGCTCTAAATTATCTAACATTAAATCGCTGATTGATAAACGTATTAGCCGCAGGCAACGGTGCCTTACGGCCAATACCATTTTACGTACCTGGCGAAATTTTCCTTCGGTAAGTGTAATCAATAACCAGGTATGCGGATAAATTTCTCTTCGGTCACCTGCATATGGATATAATTCGCCGGGGTTATTTATTATTTCAATTGCATCTGGCCTGGCAGTATAATATTCACCTGCCGCAATACGTATAGGTACGCCTTCTTTTAACTGGTTAAATGTTTGTGGGGTAATTTCGTTTTGCACCATTACCAGGTAAGTACGTTTGTGTGGTTGTGCTGCAAGAAATAATAACCGGGTTACTCTTTTATCTGTGGTTAAAATCAGCAGCCCTTCCGATTCATTATCCAACCTGCCAATGGCATGAGTACCTTCGGGGAATTTAAAATGAAGATCGCCGAGTAAGCCCACTTTGTGTGAACTGATAAACTGCGATACCATATTGTATGGCTTATTAATGATGAAGTAGCGGTTCAATTACAATATTTTATCGCACCATATTTTATTTACTCAGGTGCATACTTCTTTCTTTATACAACTGGCGGAAATAGGGATCACGTAAATCTTTTATAAAGCGTATAGCTTCCCCGGTACTTTTCATTTCGGGGCCTAGCTCTTTATTTACACCGGGAAATTTATTGAAAGAGAAAACAGGTTCTTTAATTGCAAAACCGGTAAGCTTTTTTTCAAAAGTAAAATCTTTAAGCTTATTGGCTTCCATCATAATTTTGGTAGCAATATTCAAATAAGGAATTTGATAGGCTTTAGCAATAAATGGTGTGGTACGGCTTGCTCTTGGGTTGGCTTCAATTACAAAAACATTACCATCTTTAATGGCAAACTGTATATTGATAAGACCTTTTATATTTAATGCCCTTGCAATTTTCTCTGCATACTCTTCCATTGTATGCACAATTAATGGCGACAAATTAAATTGCGGTAATACTGCATTACTATCGCCGCTATGTATACCTGCAGGCTCAATATGCTCCATCACACCCATTACATGAAAATCATCTCCATCAAAAATGGCATCTATCTCTGCTTCCTGGCACCTGTCTAAAAAATGATCGATCAATATTTTATTACCGGGTAAATGTTTAATTAAACTCAATACGCCTATTTCCAGATCTTCGTCATTAATAACAATACGCATCCTTTGTCCGCCCAATACATAACTTGGTCTTATTAAAACCGGGTATCCTACTTTATTAGCCACTTCAATAGCTTCGTCGGTATTAAAGGCCGTACCATAGTCTGGATAAGGAATACCCAGCTCTTTCAGCATATCACTAAAGCGGCCACGGTCTTCTGCTATATCCATGCTATCGAACGAAGTACCGATGATCTTTATCCCTTTTTCATGTAAACGCTTAGCCAGTTTTAAAGCAGTTTGTCCGCCCAGCTGTACAATTACACCATAAGGCTTTTCATGCTCTACAATTTCCCAAAGATGCTCCCAGAAAACCGGTTCAAAATATAGTTTATCAGCAATGTCAAAATCGGTACTTACCGTTTCGGGATTGCAGTTTACCATAATAGCTTCGTAACCGGCTTCTTTAATAGCCAGTAAGCCATGCACACAACAATAGTCAAACTCAATACCCTGGCCAATTCTATTGGGGCCACTACCTAAAACAATTATTTTCTTTTTTGCTGATACTTTACTTTCGTTGTGTGCAACTGCCTGCATGTGTAGCGTTTAAAAAAGTGAATTTGTAAAGGGAATTATAGTTTTCATAGCTCCCGTTTTTTATTGCGCTGCAAAAATAATTTTTTTTGCTCAGCTTTATGCTTTTAAATAACATTTTCTACTAATTATTCATTTTAAACCAGGGAACTAATTCTTTTGACAGTATTGTGCCTATTTTACCGCACCCTGCATTGGTATAATGTATAAAATCGTAGTAATAATTACTGTTTTTAGGCATTAAAGTGGCCAGGTCTACCACTTTTGCCTGGTTACCAAAGGATCTTACCACATCATTATACAGTTCCAGCACATTTCCCATTAAAGCAGCATTGCAAACCGGCGTTGTGCCTGGTATCATTTTATTACCAATATTTATCATTGTGGCGCTGTCTGTAAAATTTCCGAATAATGATGGTTGTGTAAGCAGAATTGGTGTTACATTATTAGCCTTGCAAATGGCAATCATATCGCTGATCCTTTGTTTGTATTGTACTAAATAAGCTGCCTGTCTTTTTATAAAATCTGATTTATACGCTTCTGTTAATGCCGTGTCTTTAAGCGCAGTAAAGTCCACTTCTTTATGAATAAGGCCTTTTCTATAGGCTCCCTTAATGGCATATAACTGAAAAAATGTGGAGCCCAGTTCTGTTTTATTGAGCAATGATTTAAAAAAACTTTTTGCAGATAAATAATTGATCTTTTTCTCATTCATCACATCGTACTGCTGCGGTTTATTGTTTTCAATATCATTTACGCTAATAAGAAGGGTTACATATTTTGGTTGTAACCGGGTTATATATTCTTTTAAAAGCAGTAAATGACCAAAAGTAGAATGACCATCAACACCGGCGTTGTTTAGCCATATACCGGGAAGGCTGTCTTTAATTTTTGCAGATAATTGATAAGGCCAGGTGAGTGAATCGCTGATGAAGCGGCATTCGGTTGTACTTCCACCGATACAGATAAGAGAAAATAATTTATTTACACTGTCAGTTGGCTCAGGCCCACGAAAGCCTAAAGAATTCCTTGAATAATAAATGTTGCTGTCTAATTTTTTTATCCAGGTATTTTTAAATACCATTTCCTGGTTGGCAGGCAATACCAGTTTCCCTTTAGAGATGGCAAAAGGCAAAGGATTGTAAAAATGTAATACAATTTCGCAGATGATAAGACCAACGAGTAAACCAAACAGAATTGAAAAGCATTTTTTTAATATCAATTTCATGCTGCTGGTTTTATTGGCAGCAAATAATGCCGCCATCCTGCTTTGTAAAGCAAACCAATATTACTTATTTTCAAACGTACTGTAGAAGTAAGGCGTTTTTGCTTCAAACTCTGCGGCGCAGGTATCTACCATTTTAAACACACGGGTAAGCCCCATTGCTTTTCTTCTATCGTAAAGCCGGTCAGCATCTTCTTCTTTCATTATCTTCATTATCTGCTCATCGCTAAAACCCAATATTTTTGCCTGCTTTAAAACATCGTCAGGCAAGGTTTCAAAATTATAGCTAGCTATGATTTTTTCGCAATCACAAATTTTTTGTATCTGGTAAATAAACCATCTGTCAATTTTTGTGCTTTCGCAAATACGCTTAATGCTGGCGCCGGACATTAAGGCGTCTTTTATACGGAATACCCTATCCCATTTTGGAATTTTAATATACTCTACCAGCGCATCTGACTGCATCAGGCTTTTTCCATAATACCCTAATCCTAATGCATCATTTTCTAAACTCTGACAGGCTTTTTGCAACGCCTCGGCAAAACTGCGACCAATACCCATAACCTCACCTACGGATTTCATCTGAAAACCTAATGTATCATCGGCCCCTTTAAATTTATCAAAATTCCAACGGGGTATTTTTACAATAACATAATCCTGCACCGGCTCAAAGTAAGCCGAAGTGGATTGAGTGATCTGGTTTTTCAATTCGTCCAGATTATAGCCAATAGCTAATTTGGCAGCAATTTTTGCAATGGGGTAACCAGTGGCTTTACTTGCCAATGCAGAAGAGCGGCTAACCCTTGGATTGATTTCCACCACAATTATTTCTTCTGTTTGCGGATTTAATGCAAACTGCACATTACAACCACCGGCAAAATTTCCTAACGCCCTCATCATACGAATGGCTGTATTACGCATTAATTGAAATGCGGTATCGCTAAGCGTCATAGCCGGTGCAACTGTAATGGAATCGCCGGTATGTACACCCATCGGGTCAAAATTTTCAACCGTACAAATAATGGCTACATTATCAGCAGCATCTCTTAATAATTCCAACTCAAACTCTTTCCAACCCAGTACCGCTTTTTCTACCAGTACTTCATGTATCGGGCTTGCCGTTAACGCCCTGTTCAGGGCTTCATCTAATTCGTCTTTTTTAAATACAATACTTCCCCCGCTACCCCCCAAGGTAAATGATGGACGAAGCACCAACGGAAAACCAATTTCCTGCGCAAATTCTTTCCCCTCTAAAAATGAGTTGGCAATTTTTGCAGCGCAAACCGGTATGCCCATTTCAATCATCCACTGGCGGAATTTTTCCCTGTCTTCTGCCTTGTCAATTGCCTTAATATCAACACCAACTAATTTTACGTTATGTTTTTCCCAAATGCCCAGCTCATCCACTTCCTTACAAAGGTTAAGTGCCGTTTGGCCACCCATGGTTGGCAATACGGCATCAATTTTATTTTCTTCTAAAATCTGTTCAATACTTTCAACCGTTAATGGCAGCAGGTAAACTCTGTCGGCCATCATTGGGTCGGTCATAATTGTAGCCGGGTTACTGTTGATCAAAATAACTTTTATCCCCTCTTCTCTTATGCTACGGGCAGCCTGGGTACCGCTGTAATCAAATTCGCAGGCCTGGCCAATTACAATTGGTCCGCTGCCTATAATAAGTACTGATGTAATGGATTTATCTATTGGCATATGTATATTGCCCTTGTAGGCGAGCAAAAGTACTTGTAAATGCTGTAAATAAAAAAACTGTGCGTAGATAAGCACAGTTTTTTAGAAATTATCTAAAAATACTACGAAGGATTAGATGCGGTTTTATCTTTCTTTCCAAATAGATCGCTCATTGTTTTTTCGGCTTCGGAAAAATGCTCTTTAAAAGCTTCTGTACCCTTGGTCTTTAATTCTTCAAAATAATCTTTCGCTTTTTCTGCAAAATTTTCGGCTTCGATTTTCATTTTATTGGCTTTGTCTTTTAAATCGGCAGCCAGCTTTTCTTTTTCTTCGGGAGTCATACTCATATATTTTGAAGCTGCCAGTGCTGCAGCCGCACCCAATAAAAATGTAGCAATGTGTTTTGAATTAACGCTCATTGTAAATGATTGTATTAATGATTTTAAAATTAAATTTGTTGCTTATAACAGGATATGAATTTACAAAAAGCAGTTGCATTCTCTATATTATTTTTTGTTTTTATTACAGTTAACGCACAGATTTTTCCCCCTAAAAATTATACGCAGGGATATTTTACATGGCCGGTGGTAGCCACCAAAGCATTGGCTGCAAATTTTGGAGAGCTAAGGCCCAACCATTACCACATGGGGCTGGATTGTAAAACCGATAAAAAGCAAAATTTGCCCGTGCTGGCTGCTGCAGGTGGTTATATTGCCAAAGTAAAAATTGAGCCCTATGGTTTTGGACGGGCTATTTACATAAATCATCCCAATGGGCTAACCACTTTATACGCTCATTTAAATGATTTTACCCCGGAGTTGGAAAAATATATAAAAGAGCAGCAGTATAAATTAAAAAGCTGGAAGGTTTTTTTAGATATCCCGGCAAACTTATTTCCTGTAACAAAAGGGATGTTTATTGCTTATAGTGGTAATACTGGTGGTTCGCAGGGGCCACATGTACATTTTGAAATAAGGGATACCAAAACAGATAAAGTATTAAATCCGTCTTTGTTTGGTTTTCCTATAGCCGACAATGTGCCGCCCAATATTTTACGCTTAGCAGTGTACGACAGGTGCATCAGCACTTATGAACAAAGTCCTAAACTCTATTCTATAAAAAAAGTAAACGGAACTTATGTTACTTCGCCTGTCTTAATAGTAAGTAATACAGATAAAGTAAGCTTTGCCATCTCGGCATTCGACAGTTACAGCGGCTCCACCAACCGCAATGGCATTTACCAAGCTGTTTTGTATAATGATGAAACACCGGTCGTTGGGTTTGAGATGGACAGTGTTAGTTACGATGAAACCCGGTATTTAAATGCCCATATCGATTATAAATTAAGAAGCAGCGGCGGGCCTTTTCTTCAGCATTTGTCAAAACTACCCGGCTATACTAATGGTATATATGAAACTGTAAATGGCGATGGCGTAATTTCTCTTGAAGACGACAGCATTCATAATATTAAAATAGTTGTAAAAGATGCTAATGGAAATACGGCTGTGCTGAATTTCCAGGTAAAACGTGGACCGGGGGCTGCTGTAACAACAAAACCAGGGGCCGCCGCTTTTTTTAAACCCAAAGAATTTCATCCGGGTTTTATTAATGTATTTGAAAACAGCAATATCAGTTTTTATTTACCCGAAAATGCTTTGTACGATTCTATCCGTTTTCGCTATAATGAAATTATACCCGGCCAGAGTTATCCCATTTATCAATTACACAACGTAACTGTTCCGGTGCATACTTATTTTCCGGTAAAAACAAAAGCAACATCGGCATTGCCTGGTAAGATGGTGATGCACCGCTTTGCCAACGGTAAAGATGACTATGCAAAGGCTGAATTTGAAAATGGCTGGTATAAAGCCAGCTTCCGGGAGTTCGGGAATTTTCAGCTGATGATAGATACTATTGCACCAAAAATTACGGCTATTGGTTTTAAAGAAGGGATGAATGCGGCTAAACTAAACCGTCTTGCCTTTGTTATTATTGATAATACAGAAGAAATAAAAAAATTTACGGCAACATTAGATGGTAACTGGCTGCGGTTTAGTAATGATAAAGGGCGGACATTTATTTATACTTTTGATGAAATGTGTGCAGCCGGAGAACATGAACTAAAGATTACAGCCGAAGACCAGGTGGGGAATGTAACGGAGAGAGTTTATCATTTTACACGTTAGTTTATTGGTTAATTAGTTAACCAGTTAATTTGTATAAATGCTTTTCCTGATTAACCAATAAACAAGTAAACCAATTAACCAGAGTTATGACATCAGTAACAGAGGGTCAAAAAGCACCGGCATTTAAAGGAAAAGATCAAAACGGCAATACAGTTTCGCTATCCGATTTTAAAGGACAGAAAGTGGTTTTATATTTTTATCCTGAAGATGATACCCCAACCTGTACAGTACAGGCCTGTAACCTGAGGGATAATTTTAGTGTATTGAAAAAAAATGGTTTTGTGGTTTTAGGCATAAGCCCCGATGAAGAAAAAAAGCATAAAAAATTTGAGGCCAAATACGGTCTGCCATTTATTTTAATTGCCGACCCCAAACATACTATTATTGATAAATACGGAGTATGGGGCGAAAAACAATTGTATGGCAGAAATTACATGGGGCTGCACCGCACCACATTTTTAATAGATGAAAAAGGTATTGTTAAAAAAATATTTTTAAAACCAAAAAGCAAGCAGCATACCGAAGAAATTTTAAACGCCTGGCAACTTGCAGCAAAATAAATACGTTATAGCTTGTATAACAAGTTTAAAATTTAACACATGAGGAAAATAACCATCACCTGTATTGGTCTTTTTATTACAATAATTGCTTTTGTTGCATGCAGCAAAGGTGATAACACCAATTCCGGAGGAGGTAGTGGTGGTGGTACTACAAGAACATTTTCTTGTGCAGGTATTACGCCAAAATTTGCTGCCGATGTACAGCCAATACTTACAACAGTTTGTTCCATTAACAGTAACTGCCATGCAGCCAGCAGCACCAATTCCGGCGGGCCATTTACTTCTTATGCCGAAGTATTTGCAAAAAGATCGAACATACGTGCAGCAATACTTGCAGGTACAATGCCGCAAACAGGTTCTATATCTCAAGCGCAGGTAAATGCATTCATTTGCTGGATAGATAGTGGTGCACCAAATAATTAGTAAGCACTGCTTTGAGCAAAACATCATTTCAAATAAAAGAAAATTCGTGGCTTGCAAAAATTGCTGCAAAAAAACTACGCAGCAAAAGTGTTGCAATGGTATTGGGCAAAACTATTCATTTGCACAATACCACTAAAGAACAGTTTTTACAGGACGAAAGATGGGTAAAGCATGAGCTTTGCCATGTAGAACAATTTAAAGATCATGGATACCTTATTTTTACTGTAAAATATCTTTGGGAGAGTTTAAGAAAAGGATACTATAATAACAAGTACGAAAAAGAAGCAAGGGAAGCTGAAGAATTATAGCACCCACTCCACTTCGCCAAAATCAAAATGGCGCTCAGTGGTATCAACCGTACACAGTTGGCCATGTACCGAAACTTCTTTAACCGTTGTTTTAAAAACAGCATTTGCTTTTTTCAGCTTTACCGGTTCGTTCAGTTTATACAGGTGAAGGTTATATTCCTTAACCATTTTTTTAGTTGACTGGGCTGAAATTTTTTCAATCCGTTTCATTACAAAACTGTACAACTCAGTTGCCATTTCAATTACGTCATATTCATTACCTGTAATTTGCCGCAGCGAAATGGGGTTGGGCAGCGATTTATTAAACCGGGTTTGATTAATATTTATACCAATACCCACAACGGCCCATTTCCATTGCATTCCTTTAAAAACAGTTTCTATCAAAATCCCCCCTGCCTTTCTGTCACGCCAGTACAAATCATTTGGCCATTTTATTTTAGTTAGATCACCGGCCTGTGCAGCCCTGTCGTTTGGCCGGGCATATTTTTCAAAAAAATCATATACCCCTAAAGACACCGCCATGCTTAGCAAAAACTGCTGCTCCTGCTTTAGTTTATCAGCCTTTACTATAAGGCTGAGGGCTATGTTTTGTCCCGCCGCCATTTGCCAGGTTTTTCCCCGCTGGCCTTTTCCTGCAGTTTGTTCCTTTGCAACAAAGGCCTGGCCATGCTCCGCCATTCCGGTACGCAGCTTTGCCATGGCATAATTGTTGGTACTATCCACACTGTCTAATATTTTGATAAAAGTGGCTTTAGACATCATTATCTAAATGGCAAAGAAGTGTTATTTTTGCCATTAATTGCAAGCTACGGTTAGTTTATAAATAACAAAAGTTTACTTAAGCCGTTATTAGAAGTAATATTGCAGCTGTAAACAACATAAAATAAAAATATAATTTCAATTTGAGCAACCTGAACGTTTTAAATACCAGAAAAAAAAGCAGTGTAGTACGACTTACCAGAAACAGCAAAATTTTCAAAGCCATCATTAATGCTATTCAGGAGAAAAAAGGCGAAAAAATTGTAAGCCTCGACCTGAGAAAAATACCTGAAGCCGTTGCAGATTTTTTTATTATTTGCCAGGCCAACAGCAATACACAAATAAAAGCCATTGCGGATTTTATAGAAGAAGACGTAAAAGATAAATGTGGTGAAGCAGTATACAAGCATGAAGGGAGACAGGCACAGCAGTGGATTTTGATAGACTACATTAATATTGTGGTGCATATTATGCTGCCCGAACCCAGAAAATTTTACCAGCTGGAAGAAATGTGGAGCGATGCAGCAGTAATGGAACATAACGATTAAAAATACTGGCAAATAAATTTTACCTGCATTTAAAATAATACTCAAACCTAATCGTCTTTAACTTACCAGCCGCTGGTAAATTCTAAGTACGAACAAAACATAGCAAATCAATAACATGAATCAACAAAGCAGTAACAGGAAACCCGGCCCTGATAATAATACCCCTCCAACTGGAGATGATCCGCAAAAAAAGAAAAGCAAGTTCAATATATACTGGGTATATGGGATTTTTATTGTTGGCCTTATAACCTGGAACCTGTACAGGAATGTTGGTTCTTCCGGCGTGGAAACTGATCAGCAGAAGTTTTATGAAATGATAAAACAGGGTGATGTGGAAAAAATAAAAACTATCCGCAACACCAAAAGGGTAAGGATATTTATTTATAAAGACAGCCTGATAAAAAAAGCTGCTTTCTACAAAAATCTTTTAGCTGATAAGGAAAACCCAACTAAATATGAATCTGCACTAAAAGCAAATCAACCACAGCTATATTTCAGCTTTAAAGAAATTCAATCGTATGCGAAAGAGTTGGGAGATTTTTATGCAAAAAATCCTCAACTAAAAGAAGTTCCCGATTCTCCAGATGATGAAGGAGAGTTATTTGGACAGATCATCAGCACACTATTACCCATTTTATTGATCGGTTTATTATTTGTGTTAATGATGCGTAAGGTTGGCGGACCAGGCGGTGGTGGTGGGCCGGGTGGTATTTTTAATATCGGAAAATCTAAAGCTACTTTATTTGATAAAGGCACCAGGGTTAATATAAACTTTGGCGATGTTGCTGGTTTAGATGAAGCCAAAGTGGAAGTGATGGAAATTGTTGACTTCTTAAAAAATCCCAAAAAATACACCGCTCTTGGTGGTAAAATACCAAAAGGTGCTTTATTGGTTGGCCCTCCGGGCACTGGTAAAACATTATTGGCAAAAGCTGTTGCCGGCGAAGCACAGGTTCCCTTCTTTAGTTTAAGCGGAAGTGATTTTGTGGAAATGTTTGTAGGCGTGGGTGCCAGTCGTGTAAGAGATCTTTTTAAACAGGCAAGAGAAAAAGCACCTTGTATAATTTTTATTGATGAGATTGACGCTATAGGAAGAGCAAGAGGAAAAAATGTGATGATGAGCAATGATGAAAGAGAAAACACATTGAACCAATTGCTTGTGGAAATGGATGGATTTGGTACCGACTTAGGCATTATAATTCTTGCAGCTACCAACCGGCCTGATGTATTAGATACTGCCTTATTACGTCCGGGAAGATTCGACAGGCAAATAACTATCGACCGGCCGGATCTTGTGGGAAGAGAAGCCATTTTTAAAGTGCATTTGCAACCGATAAAAATTTCTCAAACATTAGATATACATAAACTGGCTGAACAAACACCCGGCTTTGCAGGTGCAGATATTGCCAATGTGTGTAACGAGGCCGCATTAATTGCTGCCCGTAATAATAAGGAAGCAGTAGATATGCAGGATTTTCAGGATGCTATCGACAGGGTAATTGGCGGATTGGAAAAGAGAAATAAAATTATTTCTCCGGAAGAAAAAGAAATTATTGCTTACCACGAAGCAGGCCATGCTATTTGCGGCTGGTACTTGGAGCATGCTTATCCTTTATTAAAAGTTACGGTAGTACCAAGAGGAAGCGCTGCATTGGGTTACGCCCAGTACACACCGAAAGAACAGTACCTGTACAATACCGACCAGCTGATGGACCAGATATGTATGACATTGGGCGGCAGGGCAAGTGAAGATATTTTCTTTGGAAAAATAAGTACCGGTGCAAGCAACGATTTACAGCAGATAACAAAAATTGCTTACAGCATGATTACCGTATATGGTATGAATGATAAAGTGGGTAATATCAGTTATTACGACCCTAGCCAGGAAAATATGTTTACCAAACCATTCAGTGAAGAGACTGGTAAAATGATTGATGAAGAGGTTCGTAAACTAATAGAAAATGCTTACCAGATCACTAAAAAATTACTGATAGAAAAAAAGAGCGACGTAGAGAAACTGGCAAAAGAATTACTGAAAAAAGAAGTATTGTTTAAAAGTGATGTAGAGGCATTAATTGGTAAAAGGCCGTACGAAGAAAAGAAAGCTTTAGATATAATTATTGATCCGAAAGAAGAAGTAAGTGAAGCGCCGGACACAGCAATGCCTGAAGTATTTAAAACACCACCAGCAATTTAAATTTTGTTATGCCTACTTCACCGGCTAAAGAAAATATTTTAAAACGCATAAGGCAGGCACTGAGTAATCCGGTGCCTTTGCCTTTTCCTCAAAGTGAAGGTACCAATTCAGTTTTTTTACCTGCGCCTGATGACCTGGAAGTGGTGTTTGCCCAGGAGTTTGTAAAAATACAGGGCAGGTTTGCATTTTGTACCGGCGAAGAAGATATGGTACAGCAGCTGCAGCAATTATTAACGGAAAAGCAATGGACAAAAATATATTGTAACGAAGATAAATGGAATGCAGCTTTCAGTAACACCATCAGCCTTTCTACCTGCGATGCTTCGATAACCGGTTGCGAATTTTTAGTAGCCCGTACCGGAACTATTGTAATGAGTGCTGCACAGCAAAGCGGACGAACAGTAAGTGTGTATGCGCCTGTTCATATTTGTATTGCTTATACCAACCAGTTGGTGTACGATATTAAAGATGCCCTGCAAACACTTAAAGAAAAATACACAGGCAATATTCCTTCGCTGATTACTTTTGCCAGCGGACCAAGCCGCACTGCCGATATTGAAAAAACCCTGGTTACAGGTGTACACGGACCTAAAGAAGTCTATTGCTTTTTAGTGCAGTCATAATTGCATTTTTACATTTACCTTTATTGTACAATGAAGAACGAAAGCCGGCAACTATTTGTATATGGTTCACTTCGCAGTGGATTTCAACATGCTGCTTACCAGTATATGGCTAAATATTTTCAGTTATCGGGCCATGCTACTGTAAAAGGTAAACTATACGATATGGGAGATTATCCTGTGGCTTTACCAACAATAGAAGAAAAATTTATACAGGGAGAATTATATACCCTTAACGAAGCCGATGATTTTTCTTACGTAATTGGCCAGCTGGATGATTACGAAGGTTTGTACGCCGAAGAAGGCGAAACACCTTTATATAAAAGAGAACTGGCCACCGTTTTTTGTAACGGCCAGTCATCAACAGCATGGATCTATTGGTTTAACGGCAATGTTAACAACCTGCAGGAAATTGAATCAGGCGATGTGCTTGAATTTATGCGCCAGAAAAATAAATTATAAGATTGATGGAAGTTGCTGCCAATAAAAAAATCTACTTCCTGTCCGATTTCCACCTCGGTGCTCCCACAGCCGAAGCAAGCCTGATCCGGGAAAAAAAAATAATTACTTTCTTAAATGAAATAAAAACAGACGCCGCACAGATTTTTATTGTTGGCGACCTGTTCGACTTTTGGTATGAATACAAAACCGTAGTACCGAAAGGTTATGTACGCATATTGGGCAAGCTCGCCGAAATTACTGACAGTGGCATTCCCATTCATTTTTTTGTGGGCAACCACGATATGTGGATGAAAGATTATTTTCAAAAAGAGCTTAACATACCCGTGTATTTTCAACCCGTACCTTTTGAATTTAATGGCAAAAAATTTTTAGTGGGTCATGGAGATGGTTTAGGACCCGGTGATCATGGCTATAAATTCATAAAGAAAATTTTTCGCAACAAAGTATGCCAGTGGTTGTTTGGTATACTTCCGCCCTATATTGGAATGGGCATTGCCAATTATTTCAGCCGTACCAGCCGTGCACAAACCGGCAGTACCGATGAAAAATTTTTAGGAGAAGATAAAGAGTGGCTGATCATGTATTGTAAAGAAATTTTACAAAAAGAAAAATTCGACTACTTTATTTTTGGCCACAGACATTTACCTATAAATTTTAACTTACCGCAAGACAGCCTTTACATTAATTTAGGCGACTGGATAAAGTATGACAGCTATGCCGTTTTTGATGGAGCAGATGCAGATTTAGAGTTGAAATATTACGCCCCTATCCCCTAAATGGGAAATGGAGAAGATTAAATTTTAAAACATTGAATTGAAAAAATTAAACTTCATATTCTTTCTTCTATGCTTCAGTGCTTTAGTGGCAATATCCTTTGCGGCAAAGTCGCAAAGTGATTCTGCATTTCAGTTTATCAAAACCATCAAAGGCAAATACACTTCTTTTACAGTAGATAATTTAGATAATATTTACCTGATCACTGCTACCAATCAATTAAAAAAAATAAATGGTAATGGAGACTCTGCAGGTGTGTTCAATGATGTGAAACGTTTTGGGGCACTTACCGCTATTGATGTAACAAACCCTTTAAAAATTTTATTGTACTATAAAAGTTTTGCAACTGTAGTTGTGCTCGACAGGTTCCTTAATACCCGTAACACCATCAATTTCCGCAAACAAAATATTTTCTCTGTTCAAAGCATTACCACATCTTACGATAATAATATCTGGCTGTTTGATGAACAGGATTATAAACTTAAAAAAATTGACGATGATGGCAGGTTGTTACAGGAAACAACTGATTTTAGAATGTTGTTTGATTCTGTACCATCGCCAGGTAACCTGGTAGACAAAGATAATTTTGTGTACCTGTACGATACGGCAAAAGGCTTTTATATTTTTGATTATTATGGCGCCTTTAAAAACAGGCTTCCATTTTTAAACTGGAGTAACATCGCAGTATCTGCAAAAAACATGTATGGTTTCAGCAATAGTAAATTATACAGCTACGAATTACAATCGCTCACTTTAAAAGAATACCAACTCCCGGGTTATCTGGCAGGTTATAATGCTATAAAAGCCGCCAACGGAAAACTTTACCTGCTTAAAGATGATGGCGTTTATATTTACCAGGTAAAATAATTTCAATTTTCAGTTGTAACTCATTGTTCATTCACCATTCAGCACTTTTCAGTAATTTTATTCCATGGAATTTTTAGATCGTATTTTTTTAGATAACACTGTAAGAAGCTATTGCATTGTTGCAGGTATTATTTTAGTGGTGCTTGTATTAAAGCGCTATTTTTCCAGGTATATTGCAGCGTTGTTATACCGCCTGTTCCACCACGTTTGGAAAACTGTTGGTAAAAAAAATTTTGTAGACCTGGTGATTGAACCCCTGGAATGGTTATTGGTTATTTTAATTGCCGTATTTGCTATTGATAAATTAAATTTTCCTTCAGCCTGGCAATATAAAATCTATGGCCATGCTATTGATGAAATTCTTACCAAAGTTGGGATTGCTGTTATCATTATTTTCTTCACCCGTTTTTTATTGCGGATAATTGATTTTATTGCGCTGGTGCTTGAGCATAATGCTGCCAGCACTGCCGATAAAACTGACGATCAGCTGGTAATTTTCTTTCGTGATTTTTTAAAAGTAATTGTTGGTATTATTGGTGTGCTGTTGCTGATAAAAGCCTGCTTTAATCAACCCATTGGCGGCCTGCTAACCAGCCTTAGTCTTGTTGGTGCCGCAGTGGCATTAGCAGCAAAAGAAAGCCTGGAAAATTTAATTGCATCATTCATCATTTTCTTTGATAAACCTTTTACAGTTGATGATACCGTAAAAGTAAATACTGTAACCGGCAGCGTTGAAAGAATTGGTTTACGCAGTACACGTATCCGTACGGCTGATAAAACATTGGTTACAGTACCTAATAAGCAAATGGTAGATAGTGTGGTAGATAACTGGAGCATGCGTACACACCGCCGCGGAGAAATAAAATTAGAACTGGCTGTAAATACATCTGCCGCAGCTATACAAACTGTTATCAATAAAATAAAAGAATTACTGGCAGCTGATAAACAATATATCACTTCATACACGGTGCATCTTACCGAAATAAATAAAACCGGTAATACCATACTGGTAGAATATTTTACTCACCCGGTATTATTTGAAGAATTTACACAGATAAAAGAAGTATATTTTTTCTCTGTAAAAAAAATACTGGAAGAAAATAAAATTGCAATGGGCAGCCTTGTTAATTTTGAAACTATCTTAACCAATCAACCTGTAAACGGATAATAATTTAAGGGCCTTTTATAAAATGGTTACTTTAAAAGAAATAACTGAACTCTTGCATTAAGCCCTTTTTCCTGTGGATTTTTTCCTGTATTCAATGGTCGTGTTGCACCAAAATTTTCTACTGAAAAAATACGACTGAGAGGGACATAGCGGGATAGTAAATATCCTTTTACTAGTGTGGCTCTTTCCATTCCTAAGCGGTCGCAAACCTGCCTGATGCCTTCCTGTTTGTCAGCATGTCCCTGGATATTTATGGTGAAAGAAGGGTCTTGTTTTAATGCCCATACAACACTATCTAAAATTTTATAGGCAGAAGCAGACAGCGACGCCTGTTCAGTTTCAAAAGGTATAATTATTGCAGCTTTATCAGGACAACCCTTATTAGCGGCATATCCAAATTCATCGGCACAGGCATCCGCAGAATCAACAATACCATCTTCATCCCTGTCTACAATTTTTGGCGGTGGTGGCGGTGCAGGATAATTTAATATCAACTCTGCCCTGCAATTTAATGCATGGCCATCTTTGTTTACATTACTATTGCCCGATCTGGTTGCCCCCATGCCCTGCACAACCACTATCCTGTTTTCTTTAATGCCACGGCCCAGTATATAATCTCTTACAAATAAAGCCCTGTTTAACGAGAGGTATTTACAAATGGTATCGCTTCCTTCATCAAAATGTGCATAGCCGTTTATAGAAAGCGTTATGGCATCATTTTTTAATAACTTATTCACCACGCTGTCAATTACTTCATACGTAAAGGCGTGGTACAGGGCAGATTGTTTATATTCAAAAGGAATCAATATAAGTGATGAATCGCTGTAAGCAGTATGCTTTTCTGTTGCTGGAAAATTATAGACCCTTGCAGAAACTGCAATGCTGTTAAAAAAAAATAGTATAAGTAAAAAAGAGGTTACATTTTTCATCCGGAATACCATCGGCTAAATTTACGACTTTCTTCCTGCAATAATGATACCGATTAGCGCTATTCTTTTTGTTAATTTATTATCTACCGCTTAGTTACAGCAAATTGCTGTTCCACTATTTTATACCTGTAATCAAAAATTTGTTGCAATTGTTTTTTAACAAAAAGGGTATTGGCAATATCTCCCAAAAACCAAAGCGGCAATTTGTAATGTACAATATCTGTCACTTCAACACCGCCATCAACTACTTTAAAATGATGCTGGTGATGCCACATGCTGTAAGGCCCAAAGCGTTGTTCATCCACAAAATATTTTTTGTCCTGTACATGAGTTATCTCCGTCATCCAGTATAAAGGAATGTTCAAAACAGGACTGACCTTATATTCAATAATCTGGCCGGGATACATTTTCTCACCATGATATTTTGAAACAACATTAAACCCCATATTGGCTGGTGTTATTTTTTTTAGATTGGCGGGGCTGCTGAAAAAATCCCAGGCCGCATCTAATGAAATAGGTAATTGCTGTATGGTTTTAAAACTGTATACTTTACTCATATTAATTCCTGTTCAGGTTTATCTTAAAACATAAAAGTATTCACTTTGTTTAAAGTAGCTGTATTTATCCTTATTTTTTCGGGATGGCTTTGGGGTTTATCTTTGGTAAATGCAGGATTACCGCAACATCTTACAAAAAAAATTTAGTGAAGAATATAAAAAGCTAAACGATGAGCAACGCAAAGCTGTGGATACCATTGAAGGGCCCGTAATGGTAATTGCAGGCCCGGGTACCGGTAAAACGCAAATACTGGCGGCACGTATTGGAAAGATCTTATTAGACACGGATGTATTGCCCGAAAATATTTTATGCCTTACCTATACTGATGCCGGTACAATTGCTATGCGTAAAAGATTGGTGCAGTTTATTGGTGCCGATGCCTATAAAGTAAACATCTATACTTTTCATGCTTTTTGCAATGATGTTATACAGGATAATTTACCACTGTTTGAAAAAAATTCACTGGATGCGATTTCCGAGCTGGAAAGTATCCAGTTGTTTAAAACATTGATCGATGCTTTTCCAAAAAATCATCCACTTAAAAGATACCGTGGCGATGTTTATTTTGAAATAAATAATTTAAAAGGTTTATTCTCTGCCATGAAACGGGAAGGATGGACACCGGCTTTTATCAGCCAGAAAATTGATGAGTATATTACCGACCTGCCCAACCGGGATGAGTATGTTGCCAAACGTGCCGTAGCAACCTTTAAAAAAGGTGATGTACGTACCGATAAGATTGAAGAGGAAAAAGAGAAAATGGAAAAACTGCGTGCCGCAGTAAATGAATTTGGTAATTATCAAAACCTGATGCGTAAAAAAAACCGCTACGATTTTGATGATATGATAAACTGGGTGATAAAAGTGTTTGAAGAAAATGCAACTGTATTATCCAATTACCAGGAAAAATTTCAATACATACTGGTAGATGAATACCAGGATACAAGTGGTACACAAAACAGGCTGGTACAGCTGCTTATTAATTACTGGGATAAGCCCAATGTTTTTGTTGTGGGTGATGATGACCAGAGTATTTACCGCTTTCAGGGTGCTAATGTGGAAAATATGCTGAGCTTTGCCACCACATACACAAAAGAATTACTTACGGTAGTACTAACCAATAATTACCGCAGCACACAACCTATACTGGATATTTCAAAAACACTCATCAATAAAAACGAAGAACGTTTAGTAAAAAAAATTGAGGGATTGAGTAAGGAGTTGATTGCTTCCAATACAAAAATTAACGGTTTAACCAACCAACCTGTAATACAGGAATATAATTCTGTTAAGGAAGAAATGGCGGGCATTACCAACCAGGTTGCAGTATTACTACAACAGGATGTTTCTCCCGGAAGGATTGCTGTTATTTATAAAGAAAATAAATATGGCGAAGAGCTGGCAAAATATTTCAGGTTAAAAAATATTCCCGTTTACAGCAAGCGCAATATTAATATCCTTGAGCATCCCTTTATAAAAAAACTGCTTGAGCTTTTACGTTACCTTAATGCCGAGCATGATATTCCTTATGGCGGTGATGAAATGCTTTTTGAGATACTGCATTACGATTTTTATACCATCCCTCCTATTGAAATTGCAAAACTTACAGTGGAAGTAAATCAAAAAAAATATAGCGGCGAATTAACATCGCTCCGTAAATTATTATTTGATAAAGCCAACTCCCCTGCAAAAGATCTGTTTGATACCGGCATCAACAGCTCTTTAAAAAATATCAGTGCTGTTATTGAACAATTAATTGCCGATGTATCAAACCTTACCTTACAACAACTGTTTGCCAATTTCATTCAGCATGCCGGTGTTATTGGCTACGTTTTAAAAAGTAATGAAAAGATTTCCTTATTGCAATTACTTACCGCCTTATTCGATTTTATAAAAGAAGAAACCAGCCGTAACCCGTTACTGAATTTAGAAGGCCTGATTGCTATTATAGACCTGATGGAAAAGGAAAACCTTCCTTTACCTATGGTACAGGTTGCAGGCAATGATAAAGGCGTTAATCTTTTAACAGCACACGGCAGTAAAGGGCTCGAGTTTGAATACATTTTCTTTACCGGCGTAAATGCTTCCAGCTGGGAAAAGAAACGCAAGCCCGGTGGTGGTTATAAATTTCCGGACACTATGTTTTCTTCGCAACCTGTTTCATCTGACGAGGAGGAATTGCGCCGTTTATTCTATGTCGCATTAACCCGTGCCGAAAAACATTTATACATTTCTTACGCCAAATTTAAAAATGATGGCAAAGAAATGGAACCATCAATGTTTATTGCAGAAATTTTACAGGAGCATGCCATTGCTGTTGAAAAAATATCATTATCTGCCGAAGAAACAATGGCATTTGATTTATTGCAGTTAAGTAGCCAGGCACCGGAAATTGAAAAGCCCGAAGCCGATTTTGTAACTGCATTGCTGGACAAGTTTGTAATGAACGTAACTGCATTAAATAATTACCTGGATTGTCCGCTGGGATTTTATTATAAAAACCTTATCCGCATACCTACCGGCAAAAGTGAAGCCACAGAGTTTGGCAGCGCCATACATTATGCGTTAGAAAAATTATTCCGCAAGATGCAGGATGGTAAAAAAGAAACCTTTCCGCCGGCTGCAGAAATGATTGCCGACTTTAATTGGTATATGCACCGCCATCGTGAAAACTTTACCAAAGAAGCTTTTGACCGCCGCATTGAATATGGCGACGAAGTGTTGCGTAACTATTATAATAAATACATCAATACCTGGAATAAAGTGGTGGCTGTAGAAAGAAATATCCGTGGTGTGGTGGTAAATGGCGTACCATTAAAAGGCAAGTTAGATAAGCTGGAATTTGATGGTAAAAATGTAAACGTGGTGGATTATAAAAGTGGCGATATTGATAAAGCTGTACCTAAAATGAAAGGGCCAAACGATAAAGAACCCGAGGGTGGCAGTTATTGGCGGCAGGCAGTTTTTTATAAAATACTGGTTGATAATTATGAGCAAAAAGACTGGAAAGTGATCAGTACCGAATTTGACTTTGTAGAGCCGGATAAGAAGGCAGCATACCGTAAAGAAAAAATTGTAATTACTCCCGCAGATACCGAAACCGTAAAGCAACAGATAAGTGATACCTGGCAAAAAATACAAGCCCGTGATTTTTATACCGGCTGCGGCAAGCCAGATTGCCACTGGTGTAATTTTGTAAAAGACAATAGCCTTGCTGTAGCATTACACGACCTGCAGGAAGAGGAAGCAGATTGACATTTTAGCCCCTTTTAATATTAAATTTCCGTCATTCTTACCAAAAAGGGTGAAAACCCCCTTTGATATTAGGCCCGGAAGCAATATATTTACAGTCCCCCTTATAACTTTAAACCTGACTGCTTTGAAATTTAACCGCACCATCGGGCGCTACTGCCTGCAATTATTTTTACTAAACATACTGCTTTTTTGCAGCCAGTTTGCCTATAGTCAATTAGTACCGGGATTTGTTGTAAACGGACAAGCCGTTGCCGAAGGCGATACCATTAATGTATGCAGGTTAAACAGCCTTACCTATTTAAGTACCGCAACAGGCAATACCACTATTAACTGGCAGTTTCATTTAGGTACCCCTGCAACATCTATTGTTGCCAATCCTCCGGCAATATTTTATAATGTTAATGGGTTGGATAGTACCATTCAAATTGTTTCTGATGGTGTTGTTTCGGATACCTTTTTTATTATAGTAAGAGTAACCGATGTAAAGCCTGTTGTAGATTTTACTTTTAATAATAATGTATGTTCCGGCACTTTAGTACAATTTACATCTACAGCCAGTAGCGGAACACCCCCTTACACTTATGCCTGGACCTTTGGCGGCGGTGGCACATCTACCCTTGCCAACCCAACCCACACTTTTACTTCGTTGGGTTGTGGTACTGTTAATTTTAATAATACACTTACAGTTACCGATGCAACAGGTTGTGCAAGTACAATTGTAACGCATCCCATAAATATCCTTCAGGCTCCCGATGTTGAATTAGAAGACCCCGATGTAATCTCACCATTCAGCAACTGCGAAAACTCTCCCACACTAGAGAATCCTAATTTTTTAATAACCATCAATAATATTTCGCCAAGTGCTGGCTGTATCAATACCTATAATATTAATTGGGGCGATGGTAATGTTCAAACAGGTTTAACAAATGCAAGTTTTCCTCTCACTCATCTTTATACAACTATTGGATCTTTTAACCTTGTGGTAACTGCCTTTGGAGCCAATGGTTGTAACAGTACTAAAACTTATACGGTTGCCAACCAAACCAATCCGGCAGGCAGCCTTGGGTCATTAGGCTCCACTACAAATTTATGTGCACCTACAGTTGTGCCTTTTACTATAAGCAATTGGCAAATCAATTCAACAGGTACTATCTATGTTTTAAATTTTGGCGATGGCACACAGGTAACACTCATCCATCCGCTTAATCCTGGTTTTACAACGGATACTATCTATCATACTTATACAACAACATCCTGCCCTGCAAATAGCTTTACTGCAACTTTAAATATTACCAACTCCTGCGGAACTACTCCTTATACTGCAGGAAATATACAGGTAAGAATAAAACCTACAGCTGAATTTACTATTGCACCCAGTCCGGGTTGTGCAGGCCAGCCGGTTTGCTTTACTAATACATCTATACCGGGTACTGGTGTTAACTGTTCGCTTACTACGGGATATACCTGGAATTTTGGGGATGGCAGTCCTGTAAGTAATATAGCAAATCCATGTCATGTTTATGCTTTACCGGGTACATATACTGTTACACTTACCGGAAATAACTTTTGTGGTTCTTCAATAGCAACTCACCAAATATGTATTACAAGCCCCCCAACACCGTCTTTTACGTTAGATAATACAACCGGTTGTGTTCCTTTTGCAGTCAATACCACCAATACCAGTACTGACCCTGCAAATTGCGGCAATGCTACTTACTTGTGGACAGTTACTTATGCTGCAGGTTTTTGCGGCACAACCCCATCATGGAATTTTACCAATGGCACTACTGCAAATTCTATCAGCCCGAATTTTATTTTCAACAGTCCGGGTACTTATACACTTACACTTGCCGTAATCAATCCTTGCGGAAGTTTTACAAGTAATCAGAATATTATTGTAAAAAAACCACCTACAGCTACCATCAACCCAATTCTTAATGCATGTGGTACAGTTACAGTTAATCCGACTGCTTTGGTTGATGCCTGCAGCCCCATTGCTCCAACTTATTTATGGACTTTCCAGGGTGGCGTACCGGCAACATCTACCAACCTTAACCCGGGGCCGGTTATTTTTACAGGAGCAGGTGTACACAATGTTTCTTTAGCGGTAACCAACGAGTGCGGAACAATTAACAGGAACATACAATTTACTATTGACACCATTTCAACTGCAGATGCAGGCCCTGCGCAAAACTTATGCGGTACAACTATTACCATGGCTGCAGTTGCACCCATTATTGGTACAGGCACCTGGTCATGGGTTAGCGGTCCCAATACACCCGCAATTACAACACCTGCTTCTCCAAATACTACAATAACCGGTATGATACCCGGTACTTATATTTTTAGATGGACAGTGGTAAACGGAACCTGTACCAGCACTGCAGATGTTACCATTATTATAGCAGCCGGGCCAACACCTGCTGTAGCCGGTCCTAATCAAAATTTATGTTTAGCTACCAGTGCAACCATGGCTGCCAATACTCCTGTAATTGGTACAGGCATCTGGACTTTTGTTAGTGGCCCGAATTTACCTGTAATTACAACTGCTACACAGCCTAATACTACGGTTACCGGTTTAATACCTGGGGTATATATTTTTAGCTGGACAACAACCTACAGTAATTGCACCCCCAGCACAAGTAATGTACAAATAACCATTTACGATAACCCCAGCACTGCAACTGCAGGTAATGACCAGGTTATTTGTGCAGCTGTTGCAACACTTTCGGGCAATGTGCCTGTAATTGGTACAGGGCAATGGTTTTATATTAGTGGGCCTGGTGGCTCTGTTATCACTACGCCTTTAGCAGCTACTACCACAGTTTCTGGTTTAACCCCCGGTATTTATACATTTAGATGGAACATTAGCAATGGTGCTTGCCCTGCCAGTAATGATACTGTACAAATTGAGGTGGCGGCTTTGGCCACAGTGGCTGCAGCAGGCCCAGATCAAAATTTGTGTAATGGCAGCACTACTACACTTGCAGGCAACACCGCTATTGTGGGTACCGGCATTTGGACTTATGTGAGCGGACCTGGTGGATACATAATTACCAACCCATTATTACCTGCAACAACTATTACCGGGTTAGTTACCGGTACCTATGTTTTTAACTGGACGATAACCAACAGTGTTTGCCCACCCACTACCGATAATGTGCAGATAACTGTTTATAATGCTTTACAAAACCTGGTAAGTGCGCCGGTTATAACTATTTGTGCAGGACAATCCATTACTATAAACGGTGCAATCCCAACTGGCGGTACTGGCATATATACTTATCAATGGGAACAGAGTATTGATGGGGGCACAACATGGACTGTAATTACAGGCGCAACACTACAGAGTTATACTGCTATATTAAATGTCTCCACCCAATTCAGGAGAAGAGTTACTTCATTACCCTGCGAAAATTACAGCAATATCATTTCCATTACTGTTCAAAATGCGATAGCTAATAATCTTATTTCTGCCAACCAAAGTATTTGTACAAATACTGCCGCAGCAATAATTAACGGCAGCACGCCAACAGGTGGCAATAATATTTTTGCTTACCAATGGGAACAAAGTATTGATGGTGGAGCTACATGGACAACAATTGCAGGGGCAACAAATATTAATTACAACCCGGGTATCTTAACACAAACAACATTATTCAGGCGGATAGTGAGTAGTGCATTATGTACCGGGCCACAGGCCAGTAATTCTATACCGGTAACTATTACAGTTAATGAAGACAGCAGGGCAATATATACAGCAAATCCGCTTATAGGTTGTGCTCCATTCAATCTGTCTACTGTTATAAATGTTTCTACTTTCCCTGATAGAAACGGGCTGTATACCTGGTATGCAGACGGTGTACTTATTGGAAGTAACAGCACCGGAATTTTCCCCGGATTTATTATGGCTATACCTGGTGACACTGTTATTATTAAATTAGTAACTACCAGCCAGTTTGGTTGCAAAGCAGATAGTATTGAACGGCAATTTATTACTGTTGCCACTGCCATAGCACAGTTTAACCGCACACCTGCAAATGGTTGTGGCCCATTAACAGTTACTTTTAATAACACTTCCAATATATTTACCGGCACAGAATTTTTCTGGAATTTTGGCAACGGTATTACCAGCACTTTGGCACAACCCGGTCCCATTACTTATGCTGTAAGTCCTTTCTTTAACGATTCTACTTATTACGTTACTTTAAAAGCATACAATGGTTGCGATACCACCATTTGGTTAGATAGTGTAAAAGTGAGGGCTAACCCTAAGGCAAGGTTTGGTCTTGATACCACATTTGGTTGCTCACCGTTTACAGCTCATATTAATAATACATCATTAGGCGGGCCTTCTACCTATTATTGGGATTTTGGAAACGGAACCACAGATACTACTTTTTCTACCGGTTCTTTTACTATACAATACAATGTTGGTATAACAGATACATTTACCATCAGGCTTATTGCTGTAAACGAATGTAAAAGTGATACCAGCTATGTAACACTGGTGGTTGCACCTAATAGTATTGCGCCGCAGATAAGTGTTAGTGGTAATCAACTATTCGGTTGCGCCCCTCATACGGTTATATTCAACAACGCAAGTACTGGCGCCACCAACTTAATATGGAATTTTGGTGATGGCAGCCCGTTGCTTAATACCCCGCCGCAACTAACAGCCGTACCGCATACCTATAACATTGCAGGTATTTTTCCAGTAACTGTACGGCTGCAAAACGGCTGCAGTGATACCACCATTAATTTACAGGTAGAAGTTTTTGCAAAACCAGTTGCAGACTTTTTAACCAATGGTAATATTTTTTGTGCAGGCGATACTGTAAGGGTCACTAACCTCTCTCAAAATGCAAATGCCTGGAGATGGGATTTTGGTGATGGCTTTACTTCATCTTTACAAAACCCTGTACACACTTATGCCACCGGAGGAACCTATACCATTACTTTAATTGCTGATAAAGTAATCATACAGGGTATTGTTTGCAGCGATACCAGGCAATTTACAATAACAGTAACCAGTAAACCACCGGCTAATATTGCTTACAACAGCGCCGGGGTGCATTGTATTCCCTATACTTTAAATGCTGCTGCTTTAGGCCTTGGTAATGAAATAGCAACCTGGTACATTGTTGATACAACGGTAACACCTTCTGTTATTGTGATCAATGGCCCTAATGCACAATACACATATCTTAAACCAGGTACTTTCAGTGCTAAATTAGTTGTGGTAAACAGTGCCGGATGTAAAGACAGTGCTGTAATTAATTTTACTGTTAATAATAAACCCACATCTATATTTAGCCCCTTAAGTATAAGCACCTGTAAAAATGATACCACTATTACTCATATCAACAGTACTACTTATACCGGTATTGATCCGTTACAGTACAGGTGGATTGTAGATAACCAGCTTATTGCCAGTACAGTTAATTTTACACACCGTTACCAGTTGGGTGTATTTCCTTTACCCTATACTTTTAATACCTTTTTGGTTACATCAAATACTTTGGGCTGCAGTGATACTGCAAGAGGAACTCTTATAATGCAACAACCACCAAGGGCATTGTTTAGTTTCAATAATCAAAATACCTGTGTACCTTTTAATCTGCAACTAAACAATACCACTACCGGCACCACATCATACAGATGGTTGTTAAATGGTGTGCAGGTAAGCACTGCTGTTTCGCCAACATTTGCTATTACTCAACCTGCAACCTTATACAACATTACTTTAATTGCAGATAACAATTTTGGCTGTAAGCCCGATACATTCAATCTTTCATTTACCAGCTTACCCAAACCTAAAGCCCTGTTTACCGTAAGCGATACTTTAAGTTGTACCGGATCTTTAAATATTGCAGTTAATAATCAAACCACAGGTGCTGTAAATTATACCTGGATATGGGGTGATGGTTCTCCCAACAGCAACTTCAGCAATCCTACACACCTGTACACTGCACTGGGTAATTTTCCTGTTATTTTAATTGCAGGCGATGGTACATGCCGCGATACCACAACAGTAAATGTTATGATAGCCAATAAACCTGTGGTTAACTTTAGTGTAAACAAAACAGTAGAATGTGGTGCTGCTGCTGTAAGCTTTACTAATTTAACCACACTTGCATCTACATATTTGTGGGATTTTGGAGATGGCACAATCAGCAATCAAACAAATCCTGTAAAAATATTCCCGCCAAGAACAACAGCTTACAATATTAAATTAGTGGCTACTGGTACTTATGGTTGTAAAGATTCTCTGGTGAGGGCAAACCTTGTTTTGGCTAAGCCTCTACCTGTACCCGGTTTTTCGGTAAGCCCGGGTAATATTATTGCAGTACCCAACTATACTTTTAATTTTATTAATACTACAGCACAAAATAATAACTATACGTATTTCTGGAATTTTGGTGATAACAGTATTCCTGCAACCACACGTGATGCATCGCACCGCTACCAGGATACGGGAAGATACCTGGTTAAACTTGGCGTGTTCGACAATATTTCTAATTGCAGTGATACCATTGCCCAGTTTGTACAAATCACTGGCTTCCCCGGATACCTTTATGTACCTAATGCATTTCAGCCCGGCAGTTTGCAGCCGGTATTAAAAACTTTTTTACCTATAGGAACAGGGTTAGCTACTTACCGCCTGCAGGTATTTACAACATGGGGCCAAAAAGTTTTTGAAACTACCAGCCTTGATGCAAAGGGTGCTCCTAACGAAGGCTGGAACGGATTATATAATGGAAAAGATAATTTTAACCAGGGCAATCCTTTACAACAGGATACTTACATATGGCGCATTGATGCCGTATTTAAAAACGGTACAGAGTGGAAAGGAATGTCGTATCCAAATCAGTCGCAGCAAAAAAGAGCAGGCACTGTTACCATTATAAGATAAAATTTTAACCGTATCATTTTGAGTTATAATAAAAATGAAAAGATGAAAAAAATTATAGCCGTTTGTTTAGCAGCAACCTTAGCAGTATTAAAGTTGCAGGCGCAGGATCCTATGTACACACAAGGTTTTATGGCTCCTGTATATTTAAATCCTGCTGCCACCGGTATGGCCGATTATGATTTCAGGGTATCGGCAGTTTACCGCAGGCAATGGCTTGTGGTACCATCGGGCATGCAGTATTTTACAGTAGCTGCAGATAAATATATTTTTGAACACAATATTGGTGTGGGGCTAATGGTGAATAATGAACAGGAAGGCTATATTAAAAAACTAGGACTACATGGAACTTTTGCAAAAATACTTTGTTTGGGTAGCCACAGGCTAAGCCTTGGTATACAAGGGGGTTTGTTTAACCGGCAGGTTGATTATGGCAAATTATGGTTTGCAGACCAGATCAATAATGAAGGTATTGTAATTGGCCTGCCCTCGCAGGTAACGCCTAATGTAAATAATAAAAAGTGGCTGCCAGATTTTGCTGCCGGAGCCATGTGGATACATAATAAGGGTTTAATGATTGGTGGCAGTGTGCATCACCTTAACCAGCCGGATGAATCTTTTTCTAATGCTGAGGAAAGTAAATTGCCAAGGCGGTTAACCCTTACCACACGTTTTCCACTGGTGATAGGTGAAAATAAATTATGGGACGATGATGTTTTCCTGGTACCCGGTGCTATATATTCTGCACAACGTAATAATAAATTCCTGAGCATGGGCCTTGAAATTAAAACACATTATATTAATCTTGGCCTGTGGTACAGGAATAATACAGACTTCCGCCGCAGCGATGCTTTTTCAATAACCATTACGCTGGATAATTTTCTTAACCGGCATAATTACGATAGCCGGGATAAATTACGGGCAGGTTTTGCTTATGATGCCACCACTAATGGTGCAGGTTTTACCCGTACAGGCGGCAGTAGCGAAGGAGCATTTACATGGGAGCATTTGTATAATGAAGATGCTACATCCGACAACAGATGCAACTCCAGCAGCCGGAACCCCACACCATGCCCACCTAATCTTTTCAGAAGGGTTTTCTAATGTTGTTATTGGTTAAACTGCTTCATTGTATTCTTTATACTAACAATTTCCGTTATTGTTTTTTTGGATTAAGGGAACTTTATGATTTACCCAACCATAGAATAACAGAAACCCGTTAAGTTTGCAATACAAAACACTTTAATGAGCGTAAAAAGCATTTTATATTCTTTTATCTTTTTTGTTACAGCATATACCATTTCAATTAGTAACAGCGGGTGTGCACAAATAGGTGCTATTTCCGGCGGCACAAAAGACACCATTGCTCCGGTGCTGGTTGCTTCCAGCCCTAAATTATTAACTACAAATATTTCCTCTAATAAAATAACGCTCACTTTTGATGAGTATATTGCCGAGATGCAGGATATACAGGCCAATGTATTAGTATCGCCTTATCCAAAAATTTATCCTGAAATAACTACCAAATTAAAAACGGTAACTGTAAAATTAAAAGATACTTTATTAGCCAATACCACCTATGCAATTAATTTTGGCAGCGCCATAAAAGATGTAAATGAGGGAAATCCACTGAAAGGTTTTACTTACGTTTTTTCTACCGGTAACACTATCGATTCATTAAGCCTGTCAGGCAAAGTAATACTTGCAGAAACAGGAAAAGTTGATAGCACACTGATGGTGATGTTGTACAGAAATGCCAACGACTCATCGGTACAACAAAAAAGGCCAACCTATATTGCTACAGTAAATGGCGATGGCAGTTTTATATTCAATAATCTTCCACCGGGAAATTTTAATGTATACGCATTAAATGATGGCGACGGCGGAAAAACCTATAATTCAAAAACAGAAATATTTGCATTTGCTGACAGCACAATTACCATTACAGAAAATACAGCAGTGGTAAGTTTATATGCCTATGCCGAAGAAAAAAAAGAAAAAACGCAGGCCGCCACCACAGTTAAAGCCAAAACGGCGGCACAAAAAAAACTAAAATACACTACCAAAGCCGTTAGCGAAAGACAGGATATAAGATATGATCTGGAACTGGAATTCAGCAATGAGCTGAAAAAATTTGACAGCACAAGAATCGTTTTAACAGACACTAATTACATACCTATTACAAATACCGTTATTAAATCAGACAGCAATAAAATTATTATTAAAAACAAATGGGTTGAGGGTGCTGATTACCGGTTGATAATTTTTAAAGATGCTGTTGTAGATAAGATAGACAGTGCCCTGGCCAAAACCGATACCCTTAGATTTAAAACAAAAACAGCAACTGATTATGGTAATGTGGTAATACGTTTTAGTAATATTGATTTTACAAAACATCCTGTATTGCAGTTTACACAGGATGATAATGTAAAGGAATCGTACCCCATTACCAATAAAGAGTGGCGCAATAAATTATTTACTCCCGGCGAGTATGAAATAAGGATTTTATACGATGATAATAATAATGGTAAGTGGGATCCCGGAGATTATACAAAAAAATTACAGCCCGAAAAGGTAATTGCAATACCCAAAAAGATTGCCGTAAAGGAAAACTGGGATAATGAAAGTGAGATCATTTTATAGTTGGTGGTTCATGTAAATAAACTCCTTAGAAACCCTATTTTTGCTTCATGATTTTTTCTTCTTCACTTTTAGAAAATGCGGTAAACGAATTTGCCAAGCTGCCGGGCATCGGAAAAAAAACTGCCTTGCGCCTGGTATTACATCTTATTAAGCAGGATGTACAGGATGTGGCCAACTTTAGTACCGCCATTGCCACTTTACGTGAAGAAATAAAATTTTGCAGCCGTTGCCACAATATTGCCGATAAGGATTTATGTAATATCTGCAGCAATAACATGCGTAAGCAGGAAATGATTTGTGTAGTGGAAAATATCAGGGATGTAATTGCCATAGAAAGTACCCAGCAGTTTAATGGGGTGTACCATGTTTTAGGCGGCATTATTTCTCCTTTAGATGGTGTTGGGCCCGATCAGTTACAGATTGATTCACTGATAAACCGCATCAGCAAAGAAAATATAAGTGAGATAATTTTTGCGTTAAACCCAAATATTCAGGGCGACACCACTATATATTATATTGGCAAAAAATTAAAATCTTACCCCGTAAAAATAACCACCATTGCCCGTGGCATTGCCTTTGGCGGCGAGCTGGAATATGCCGATGAAATGACCCTTGCCAAAAGCATCAGCAACCGTATTCCGGTAGAAAACTATATTACTGCTGGCAATTAACATTGTTTTTTATTGATAAAGCAACCTGTTGATTAGTTTAAACGTTTTACTTATACAATTTATTTAGAAAAGATTATGAAGAAAAAGATTTGGTTAGCCATATTGGTAATAGCATTATGTGCCGCTGCCATTGGTTATTACATGTTCAATAAAAAACATTTTAGTGTGCAGGATGCAGAACCTGCTGCCATAATTACTGCTGCAGTATTACATCAAACTTTTGTAACAGATTCATCGCTTGCTAAAAATAAATTTACCGGCGACGAAAACAACAAGAAAGTTATAACTGTTGATGGTGAAATTGCCGAAATTAGAAAAGATCAGCAGGGTAATACTATTGTTTTGTTAAAGACAACACTGGATGGGGCATTTATAAACTGTACAATGGAAGGAAAGGCTGAAAACATAAATACCGGCAATAAAATTGTACTAAAGGGTATCTGTACTGGCTTCAATTTCGATGCAGATATGGGCATACCCGGAGATGTAATTTTAACTAGGTGTTATCTAATAAAATAACGAAAAATGAAACAAATAATTTTTTCTCTGCTAATGATTGCTGCATGCCCTGCCAATATTTTGGCGCAAAAATATTTTACCAAAAACGGCAACATTTCCTTTTTTTCAAAAACTGCAGTAGAAGATATTAAAGCTGACAACAACCAGGTGATGAGTGTAATAAATATCCAAACTGGGGAATTGCAGTTTTCACTGCTTACAAAAGGCTTTCACTTTAAAAAAGCATTAATGGAACAACACTTTAATAAAGATTATATAGAAAGTGATAAATTTCCAAAATCAACATTTAAAGGAATTATTACTGATATAACAAAAGTTAATTTTACAAAAGACGGCATTTACCCGATTACCGTTTCTGGCGACCTTACTATACATGGCGTTACAAAAAAAGCAACTGCAAACAGCAGTATCGTTATTAAAAACAGTATAATTACCGGCACATCTAAATTTACAGTTTCGCTTTCCGATTATGCTATTAGTGTTCCTAAAATATATGAGGCCAACATTTCTAAAACAATAGAAATATCTGTTGCCTGTAATTTCGACCAGAAATTGTAATTAAACCGCTGCTCTCCTTTATAAGCCCGGCCTATAACATTTTGTGTTGTGGCATACATGTTTTACTTTTGCAGTAATAAATAGGCAGATTTGTTTATTGTTCAGCCTGTAAAAATCAGAACTAATAAACGAAAACAATTCCAAACAACTTCACGGATACGTAATCGTTTAACAGTTCAGCTAATTTTTTGTGAACCCGGCAGCATACCATTGTGCAACTTCATTGGCAGAGTTTATCCTGAAGAATGAAGGGCACTCTTGTACTGTTGCTCATTATTCAACGCATTAAAATCGTTGCACTATGCATTTAATTGAAAAAGCACTAAAAGAAAGAATATTAATTATAGATGGCGCCATGGGCACCATGATACAACGCCATAAACTGCAGGAAGCAGATTACCGCGGCGAACGTTTTAAAGACTGGCATACTGATGTTAAAGGGAATAATGACCTGTTGAGTATCACTCAGCCCGATATTATTATTGGAATCCACAAACAATACCTCGAAGCCGGTGCCGATATTATTGAAACCAATACTTTCAGCAGTACTGTAATTGCACAGGCCGATTATGATATGCAGTCATTAGCCTACGAAATGAATGTGGCATCTGCACAATGTGCAAGAAAGGCAGCAGACGAATATACTGCTAAAGACCCTGCCAAACCCAGGTTTGTTGCCGGTGCCATTGGCCCGTTAAACAAAACTTTGAGTTTATCGCCTGACGTAAATAACCCCGGTTACCGTGCGGTTACTTTTGATGAAGTGGCTGCTGCTTATACCGAACAGATAAAAGGATTGATTGAAGGTGGTGCAGATATCTTATTGATTGAAACCATTTTTGACACATTGAATGCAAAGGCAGCGATCTATGCAGCAAAAAAATTCTTCCGTCAAAATAAATTGGCAGAACTGCCGATCATGATATCTGGTACTATTACCGATGCAAGCGGCAGAACATTAAGCGGACAGACTTTAGAAGCTTTTTACATTTCCGTTTCACATGCCAATCCTTTAAGTGTAGGTTTAAATTGTGCACTGGGTGCAAAAGAAATGAGAAGCCATGTGGAAGAGCTGGCGCAGATTGCAGGCTGTTATACTTCGGCTTACCCCAACGCCGGTTTACCAAACGCCTTTGGCGAATATGATGAACAACCACATGAAACGGCACATATTATTGAAGAGTGGGCAGCAAATGGTTGGTTAAATATTGTAGGGGGGTGTTGCGGTACCACACCAGATCACATTAAGCATATTGCTGATGAAGTAAAGAAATTTAAACCGAGGGCATTACCCGTTTTAGAAACAGCATTAGTTGATTAAGACAGATACTACTATGAGTGAATTAATACATATCAAACCTTTTTTACGCCTTAGCGGACTGGAACCGTTGATCGTTCGCCCCGAAACAAATTTTGTAAATGTTGGTGAACGTACCAATGTTACCGGCAGTAAAAAATTTGCTCGCCTTATCCGTGATGGACAATATGAAGAGGCATTATCTGTTGCAAGACAGCAGGTAGAAAGTGGCGCACAGATCATTGACGTAAATATGGACGATGCTTTGCTGGAAGGCGTTAGCGCCATGACCACTTTTTTAAACCTGGTACAGGCCGAGCCGGATATTGCGAAGATTCCCATCATGATCGACTCTTCTAAATTTGAAATTATAGAAGCCGGTTTAAAATGTGTGCAAGGGAAATGTATAGTTAACTCTATCTCCATGAAAGAAGGAGAGGAAAAATTTATTGAACAGGCATTCATTTGTAAGAGCTATGGTGCATCAGTTATTGTAATGGCTTTCGATGAAGTAGGGCAAGCCGATACCAAAAAACGTAAAATAGAAATCTGCCACAGGGCCTATAAAATTTTAACGGAGCAGGTAGGCTACCATCCGCAGGATATTATTTTTGACCCTAACATTTTTGCAGTAGCAACAGGTATAGAAGAACACAATAATTACGCCGTTGATTTTATTGAAGCAACAAGAGAGATTAAAACATTGATGCCGCTTACAAAAGTTAGTGGCGGTGTAAGTAATGTGTCTTTTTCTTTCCGTGGTAACGATCATGTACGTGAAGCCATTCACTCCGTATTCCTATACTATGCTATTAAAGCCGGTATGGATATGGGTATTGTAAATGCCGGGCAATTGGTGGTGTATGATGAAATTGAACCCACGCTTAGAAATTTATGCGAAGATGTTTTACTGAATCGTAATAATGATAACAACGAAGCTACAGAAGCGCTGATCAATTTTGCAGAAACAGTAAAAGCAAAAGGCAAGGTAGAAGTGAAAGATGAGAAGTGGAGAAATGAAACTGTTGAAAAAAGATTATCGCACTCTTTAGTAAATGGTATTACCGATTATATTGATTCAGATACTGAAGAAGCCAGGCAAAAATATCCAAAGCCATTAGATGTTATTGAAGGGCCATTAATGGATGGTATGAATATAGTGGGTGATTTATTTGGTGCCGGAAAAATGTTTTTACCGCAGGTGGTAAAAAGCGCAAGGGTGATGAAGAAGGCTGTTGCTGTATTAACGCCTTTTATCGAGCAGGAAAAGGAAGACCGGAAAAATGCTCATCTTGCCGCAGGCACTATTAATGAAGAAGCTGCAGGTGCTGCAAAAATTTTATTGGCAACAGTAAAAGGCGATGTGCATGATATTGGAAAAAATATTGTTGGCGTGGTATTGGGCTGTAACGGTTATGATATTATTGACCTTGGTGTGATGGTTGCCACAGATAAGATTTTAGAAACCGCTCAAAAAGAAAATGCTGATATTATTGGCTTAAGCGGATTGATTACACCATCACTGGATGAAATGGTACATGTGGCACACGAAATGAAACGCCGGGGAATGACGCAACCATTATTAATTGGCGGTGCCACTACCAGCCGTATGCATACAGCAGTAAAAATTGCACAGCAATATGATAATGGTGTAATACATGTACTGGATGCCAGCCGCAGCGTAACTGTTGCCGGCAGTTTATTAAGCAAAGAACAAAAAGCGGATTTTTTATCGGGCATAAAAGGCGAGTATGATAAATTAAGAGATGATTTTGCCAATAAAAAAACAGTGAAAAATTATTTACGTTTTGAAGAAGCGCAAAAAAACACCGCTGTAATTGACTGGGATAATTTTACACCCGTTGTACCAACTTTTACCGGAACAAAAACTTTTACTACTTACGATTTAAAAGAAATTGCTGAATATATCGATTGGCAGCCTTTCTTTATTGCATGGGAAATGCATGGCAAATTTCCTGCTATATTAACCGACAGTATAATTGGTAAAGAAGCCACCACATTATACAACGATGCACAAAAATTATTACAACAGATCATCGACGAGAAATGGCTGAATGCTAAAGGCGCTATTGGTTTTTGGCCCGCCAATAAAGTAACTGCCGATTCGGTTGATGTTTTAGCAGACAAAGAAGTGATTAAATTACAGTTTTTGCGCCAGCAGATTAAAAAAGCAGCAGGCCAACCTAATTTATCATTGGCAGATTATATTGCTCCTGCTGAAAAAAATTACCAGGATTACATCGGTGCTTTTGCTGTAACTATAGAAGGTATTGAACCGCACATCAAAAAATTTGAAGCCGGACATGACGATTACAATAAAATAATTTTACAGGCCTTAGCCGATCGGTTGGCAGAAGCATTTGCAGAACTGCTGCATAAAAAAACAAGGCAGGAATACTGGGGCTATGCCACAGATGAACACCTTACCAACGAACAATTAATTAAAGAAGAATACTTAGGCATCAGGCCGGCGCCTGGTTATCCTGCCTGCCCCGATCATACCGAAAAATATAAACTGTTTCAATTGCTGGGCGGAAAAGAAAATACCGGTATTACATTAACAGAATCTTTAGCAATGTATCCTGCATCATCAGTAAGTGGCTGGTATTTTGCCAACCCCGAAAGTAAATATTTTGGTATAGGTAAAATAAACAAAGATCAGTTGCATGATTATGCGGCAAGGAAAGGAATGAGTATTGAAGATGCTACAAGATGGTTGCGGCCGATACTGGAATAACTATTCATTTTTACCAAACTGGTCTTTCATTTGCTGTGCTTGTTTTGCATCCTGCAAGCCTTTAATTAATACTACTGCAATACCAATTTTAAAAAGCAATCCGCTTATAATAGTGGTTGGTTCTATTATAGCATTTATAATTATAAACAGTGCCAGTATTATCATGCCGCCAATTATTGCGTAGTAAGGTTTACGCTTTGTCCAAAAGCCACAAGCAATAAATCCACCTATATATATTGTCCATAACAAATAATCCAGCCAAAAAATTTCTATATCAAAAGGATATTTAGAAAATAGCAGAAGTGCATTGATCAATAATAATCCGGCGCCGATAAAACAAGCATTTCTGGCCTGGCGGATATGTTTATCATACCCTTCCATCGAAAATTCTTCCGGGGTAAAAATTGTTTCGGCATTACTTTCAGGTGTAATTTCATTCGGTTTATTATCTTCCATATCATATCTTTATTATTACAATAATACTAAAATAAATTAAATGCGTATCATCTCCTACAATGTTAATGGCATACGTGCCGCTTTTAAAAAAGGTTTTATAGATTGGCTAAAAACTAACCCTGCAGATATTATTTGCCTGCAGGAAACTAAAGCCACTAAAGATGATGTGGATGTAAAGCAACTGGAAGCATTAGGTTTTCATCATCATTGGTACAGTGCACAAAAAAAAGGTTATAGCGGTGTAGCAGTTTTTTCTAAAACAAAACCAGATAAAGTGGAATATGGAAACGGTCATGCAGCAAGTGATGATGAAGGCCGTGTGATACAACTTGATTTTGGAGATATCCGTTTGATCAATGCTTATTTTCCTTCCGGCACTTCAGGAGATGAGCGGCAGGCTTTTAAATATGTATGGCTCGATGAGTTTCATACTTATCTGACCAAATTAAAAAAGAAATATCCTAAGATTGTTTTAGTGGGAGATTATAATATTGCCCACAACGAAATTGATATACACGACCCGAAAGGAAATAAGAACAGCAGTGGTTTTTTACCAGAAGAGCGGGCATGGATGACAAAATTTTTAGCCAGTGGGTGGATAGATACTTTCCGGGAGTTTCATCCCGAGCCACATCGCTACAGCTGGTGGAGTCAGCGTTTTCCAACTGTGCGGCTGAATAACAAAGGCTGGCGTATAGATTATATTACAGTAACAGAGCCGCTGAAAAAACAATTAAAAGATGCTGATATTTTTCCTGATGTTAAGCACAGCGATCATTGCCCGATTTATGTTGAAATAAAATAAAAGAACCTGCTTTGTTATGTTTATTTATAACGTTACCACAAAAGTTACCCATACCATTCAGCAGCAATGGCTGCAATGGATAAAAGAAGAGCATATACCCGACATTATCAACACAGGATGTTTTACCAATGCTACAATTTTGCAATTGATGGAAGTGGATGACAGTGAGGGACCAACCTATGCAGTGCAGTATTTTGCAGAAAGCAAATCGCAGTACAATTTTTATATTGAAAAATTTGCTCCCTTGATGCGGCAAAAAGCAATAGAAAAATGGGGTGATCAATTCATTGCTTTCCGCTCCATAATGCAGGTTATTAACTAAATGTGTAAAAAATAAAAATACATTTTGTTAAATTAAAAGCAGTTGTATATTTCGCTAAAAGCCGCTTGGGCAAAGGATTGCAGTAACGATATGCTACAACCCTTGCTGACAAAGGATTATAGCGAAAAGGGCTAAATTTTCAATTCCTGATCTTCACTTAACAATTTCTTCAAATCCTTATTCCTTGCGGTTTACAGCCTATTGCTACCAAAAAAAAATATTAAAAAAAATTTGTTGCAATTAAAAAGCCTCTATATTTGTCACTCGTAAAAAATTTTAAAAAAAATATCATGAACAAAGCTGAATTAATTTCGAAACTTGCTGACGATGCAGGTATTACAAAAACTCAGGCAAATGCTGCTTTAGATTCTTTTGTAGAAGCAGTAACAGTTACTTTAAAAAAAGGTGGTAAGGTTACTTTAGTTGGATTTGGTACTTTCTCTGTATCAAAAAGAGCTGCACGTAACGGACGTAATCCGCAAACTGGTGCAGTTATTAAAATCAAAGCAAAAAAAGTTGCTAAATTTAAAGCCGGTAAAGAATTATCAGCTAAAATGTAATGCTGTATTAAACACTTTAAAAAGCAAGGTGCTAAGTACCTTGCTTTTTTTGTAACGGTTGAAATGTATTTATTTATTAAAACAATAAAATTTATTTATTATGGGACGTGGAGATATTAAAACAAAAAAAGGAAAAACTTTCAGCGGTTCTTTTGGTAAAACCAGGCCTGCTAAAGTTGTAAAAAAAGCTGCTCCTAAAAAGAAAGCATAAGCTTTAAGGAATCAGGAATTTGTAATTAGGAATTGGGTTAAATACGAAATTGTATTCACTAATTTTAAAATAGCTTTTTTTTAACCCTGAAAATATCAGGAACTTATAACCAGGCTAAAATAAAAAGGTGCATTTCCAAATTACTAATTACAAATTCCCGGCTCCTTCTTATGGTGCCAGCCTTTCAATTTTCCAGCCGCCTTCAGCCTGTAAAATATATTGAATACGGTCGTGCAAACGACTGGGGCGCCCCTGCCAAAATTCTATCTTAAATGGCTTTACCCGGTAGCCACCCCAGTGTGGCGGCTTAGGAATTTCGCCATGCTTAAAACGCTCCCGGTAATAATTAAAAGTTTCTTTTAACCATGCCTGCCCGGCTACCGCCAAACTTTGCGGCGATGCCCATGCGCCTATTTTACTACCATCGGGCCTGCTGTTAAAATAAGCTATGCTTTCTTCTGTACTTATCTTTTCTGTTGTACCGCAAATACGCACCTGCCGCTCCATTTCTTTCCAGAAAAAAACTAAACAGGCATTAGGGTGCTGCGCCAGCTCCTTCCCTTTACTGCTATCGTAATTGGTAAAAAAAACAAAACCATTTTTATCGTATCCCTTTAATAAAACAATTCTTGCGGCAGGCAACCCTTCGGCATCTACCGTTGCCAATGTCATGGCATTTACTTCGTCAATTTCACTTTTTACGGCTTCATTCCACCATTTATCAAATTGTAAAAAAGGATCTGCAGCCACATCAGCCTCTGAAAGTGTTTGCAACTTATAATCTTTGCGTATATCTGCTATGCTCATTGGTTGAATTTAAATGCAAAGTTCTTTTAATTAGAACAAATAAAAAAGGCTGTTTATGAAAACAGCCCATAATTCCATACGTTTAAAATTTATATGCTATTTAAATAAACTATCCAATCCCCCGAGTGGATTCGGATTTCCAAAAATTGACCACATTATTTTTTGTAAAACAATGCCCAAAACAATTCCTACAACAATAATTACCAGAGCACTTACAATCATATAAACCACCACCTGGTCTTCGGGGGTCTTTTTTAGTTTTGGCAGCCCTATATAAAAAAGATAAATTCCGTAAAGGCCTAAAATTAACAGGAAAGAAAGCGCCGGTAAAATGTAAAATATTCCGGCAACTGCACTTGCGGTAGTTGCATAAGCCACAAGTTGTGCAGATTTACCAAGGTTTTTTTCAGATTTAAAAGTAGGTGCCAACGCATCAATAACATAGGTGCAAATAAAATAACTGAGAATACTTTGTACAAACATTTGTATTGCCATTGATATGCCCCAATTTACTCCACTAACTTTTACTCCAAGAAAGCTAACACCTATAAGGCCATAGCCTATAAAAGCTGCAACGGCTGGTATAAGTGCCATTATAACAACATACTTTGGCAATAAGGAAGCCGGAGTTTCTGTTTCGCCATTAATAACATCCCATTCTGTTTTGGGAGTAAGCAAAATGTTTTTAACACGTTCAACTAGATTCATAAGTTTTATGTTTTAGATACGTAAAGTAGAAAAAGGATTGCAGGATTGCAATAGTTTATCAGTTTAGTTTTAAACACCCAATAAACATGAAGAACTGGGTTTGCAGGTGTTGGGTTATGAAAGATTACAATGCCTGTTCGTTTTCGAGGGTATAAATTTTGTTTTTCAGTTCATCTCTTTCCAGGGTAAGATTTTCGAGAGTGCTTTCCAGCTCTCCCACCTGTACGGCAATCTGCTGCAGTATTTTATTCTTTTTTTTAACAGCAGCAAGCTCTTCCTGCACATCGGTAAGCTGGGTATTTACATAAGTATATTGTTGAAAAAGATCATTGTATTGATGTTGTAATTTTATGGCTCCAGTTAGTTCCTGCTGCAGTTCCAGCTCCCGGTCTTCGGCACCCTCGGCCCGTTGCTGTTGTTTGCCAATATGGTTTTGCATCATCTCCAGTTCATCCAGCCGGCTATCAAGCATGCTCCGCATTTCGGTAGTTGCGGCAGCTATTTTTTTAAGCTCGGCTATTTCCTGTTCCTTGATTTCTAAAATATAGTTCACCTCCTGCAACTCCAGTTGCAGGCTTTCATTTTGTTTTATTAATTGCTGTATTTGATCTGCCGATAACATCTCAATGCTTTGTTCTAATGGCTTATTTCTCCAAATTTATCTAAAAACCACAAAATCGCCCCTTTTTTGTACCTTATATACAATAAAAGCTGCCGGGCAGCGTAATCAACTATCCGGGTATCTAACAAAAAATACCCGTGCAAACCTATAAGTAATTTGACTGAAGAGGAACTCATACGAGGATGTATAAGGGAAGAGGCCTCCTGCCAAAGAGAGGTTTTTAACCGTTACGCCAGCCGTATGCTGGGGGTTTGTAACCGCTATGCCCGTAATGCAGCAGATGCCGAGGATATTTTACAGGATGCATTTATTAAGATTTTTGATAAGATACACCAGTTTAAATTTGAAGGCTCTTTTGAAGGCTGGATAAGGAGAATAATGGTGAACACGGCATTAAAAAAATATTCGTTGCGGCGGTATGAAAAGGAAGTAGTTGGTTATGAAATAAAAGACAGGGATGAAAGCGGGATGGAGCCGTCGGCATATTCGCATCTTAGCCAAAAAGATATTCTGGATTTGATAAATAACTTACCCGATGGCTACAGGTTGATCTTTAATTTATACGTGATAGAAGGTTTTCAACATGAAGAAATAGCAGAACTGCTGGGCATACAACCCGGCACCAGCCGCAGCCAGTTGGTAAAAGCAAGGAGTATGTTACAGAAACAAATTTTACAATTACAAAAAGTTGCTGTATGAGCAATAACCAGCAGTTTGACGAACATATAAAGGACCAGTTCCAGGATTATACGCCACAGGTGCATCCCCGCATTTGGGAAAATATAATTGCTGAAAGGGAAAAAAGAAGGCCGGCAGGTTTTTGGGTTAATTTTTTTAACCGCAGAAATACCTTGCTGCTGGCAACTTTATTGCTTGCTTCGGTAAGCGGTGCTTATTTACTGTTAAAAAATACTACAGACAAGCAAGAAACAAACATTGCCGTTACACCAAACAATACATTACAAACAGCAACTGTTACACCGGTTGATGAAAACAACAATAATAACCAGGAAGGTAACAACACTAATGATACTGAAATTGCATCAGTAGTTCCGGCAAATGATAACAGCCCTGTTACTGTCAACAATATCAACAAATCAATTGTATTATCAAACGCAAAAAAATCCAAAATAAAAATTTATTCGGCCATTGCACAAACTGATGATAAAAATGCTGCACCCAATAAGAAAAAAAGAAATAATGCAGCAGGTACAGCAGATGATGAGTATGCAATTGCAGATGCAGCTTTAACTTATACTACCAGCCTTTCTCCGGAATATTCATTAAACAAATTGTTTTTTGTTGCACAAAAAAACAGCAGTAAAAAAGGAGAGCTGTTATTGAGCAAAAGATTTTTACCAAATGTAAATTTACCGGGTTGCCCTTCAATAGAAGAAAATGCTGCCGGTAATAAAACCTATGTTGAAATATATGGCGGCCCCGATATTGCTTTCCGCAGTTTAAGTGATACCGGCAACTCTACCTATTTACAAAAAAGAAAAGAAAGTACTAAATTTTCGTCGGCATACAGCGCCGGCATACGTTATACCAGGGTATTTGGTAACGGCATGAGCATACGTACAGGAGTTAACTACAGCCAGATAAATGAAAAATTTACATACGTACAGGGTAATCTTGTACAGGTAACTTATATTATAGATGCTAATGGAGATACAACAGGCAGTTATATAACAACCGGTACCCGTTACAAAACCACCCACAATAAATTCAGAACAATTGATGTGCCTTTATTAATAGGTTATGAACTGGGTAATGGAAAATTTCATGCAAATATTAATGCAGGGGTTATCATTAATGCTTACAGCTGGCAAAAGGGCGAAGTACTTGATGCATCTTTAAAACCGGTAAGCATTACTACAGGAAAAGCAAATTCTCCTTATCAATATAAAACAAATATTGGGTTAGGTTTTATGACGGGCATTTCTGCATATTATAAACTAAATGAAAAAGTTCATATCCTGGCAGAGCCTTATTTCCGTTACAGTCTTTCGCCAATGAGTAAAGAGAATTTAACCTTTAAACAAAAGTATAATACAGCTGGTTTGCGATTAGGAATACGTTTTGATTTGCAGTAACAGGCAGCGCAGGCAAATTTTAAAGCATCTAAATTGAACTAACCACAACAACAAAATCATGAATAAAAAAATAGCAACAATATTATTAATAGCAGGTGCACTTTTTTTAAATGCATGCCAAAAAAATTCCGACATTTTTGTACCGGATGCCGGACAGACAAACGGGCCTGATACAGTGTGGGTGAATGCAATCAACAATACTATGCCCGTTGTTGCTTTACAAACTAATTTACAATTACAGGCAGAGCCGGTTGCAAAAGATAGTTTTGAAGTAACTGCCAACATTGCAAACATAACCACATCTAACGGTGTGCAACTTAGTTTTCCGCCACTCAGCTATGTTACTAACGCCGGGCTGGCTGTAACCGGAAAAGTGTTTGTAGAAGTATTACTGATAAAAAAGAAAGGTGATATGGTATTGCTGAATAAGCCTACTACATCAAACGGAAATATGCTGGTTAGTGGAGGTGTACTTTTTGTTCGCTTACTAAAAGATGGACAGGAATTAAAACTGGTACCCAATGCAAAAATTTATATCCGCTTTGCCGATTTTCCTACCAACCCCAATATGAAATTGTTTTTTGGTGATGAGTCAAATCCACAACAATTTAACTGGATACCAAATACCAACAGTAATACAGACTCTGTAATTGCCGGGCCACAGATGTATGAAATGTTTACCTCTCACCTGCGCTGGATAAATGTTGATTATTTTTATGATACAATTGGTATTGCCCGTTCTGTTGTAGCAGCTCACTTACCTTCCAATTATACTAATGCTAATACTTCAACTTTTTTAGTATTTAAAGATTTACGCTCGGTATTAAGAATGAATGCTGATGTTACTGAAAGAAGATTCATCAGCGGTAAAGTACCCAATGGCAAAGCAGCTACCGTAGTTGCTATTTCTAAACAGGGTAATGATTATTTTTTAGGCAAAGAAACAATAACAACAGGTGTAAATGTTACCACCTCTAATGTTCAAAAAGTGATACTAAAACCAATAAAAGCATCACTGGCTGATATAAAAGCATTTTTGGCGACCTTATAAACCAAATGGAGACTTGCAAGAAAAAGCGTCCCGTAAATACGGGACGCTTTTATATAATGAGGATTAGTGTTTTTAACTTACCAGGGTTCCTACCTGCTCGCCGTTAACCACTCTTAAAAGATTTCCCTTTTTGTTCATATCGAAAACAATAATGGGTAATTTATTTTCCATGCACAAAGTAAAGGCTGTCATATCCATTACTTTCAGATTTTTTTGTATACACTCGGCAAAAGAAATGGTTTCGTATTTTGTTGCTGAAGGATCCTTTTCCGGATCGGCGGTATAAATACCATCTACCCTTGTGCCTTTTAAAATTACATCGGCCTTAATTTCTATAGCTCTTAAAGAACCTGCGGTATCGGTAGTAAAATATGGATTACCCGTTCCGGCACCAAAAATCACCACACGGTGTTTTTCTAAATGACGCATTGCCCTGCGGCGTATATATGGCTCGGCAATCTGCTCCATTTTTATAGCACTTTGTAGCCTGGTAAACACGCCTGCTTTTTCAAGCCCAGCCTGTAAGGCCATACCATTAATTACTGTAGCCAGCATGCCCATATAATCGCCATGTGCTCTTTCAATACCGGTTTCTGCTTCATTCATTCCCCTGTAAATATTACCACCGCCAATCACAATGGCCACTTC
>JAGOAX010000010.1 GCA_017983695.1 Ferruginibacter sp. | reverse complement strand
TTAACCCGCTATACAACGTAGGAGCAGAAGAACGCCACTTAGTAGCATCAAATATCATTTCAACTCTCAAACGCATCTGGATAGACTCCTGGGGACCAAGACTGGAGCATATACTAAGGAATACCATCTTAACACTTGTTCATTATCCTCATGCAACATTGCTTGATATTCAACCATTGCTACTTGACTATGATTTTCGAAAGAAAGTATTACAGTTTGTTACAGATATAGCCTTACTTGATTTCTGGTACAAGGAGTTTAATGCTATGTCACCACAGCTTAAGAGTGAAGCTATTTCACCGATAGTAAATAAAATAGGGTTGTTTCAGACACATATACATTTGAGAAATATTGTAGGACAGGAAGTATCATCATTCACCATTACTGAAGTAATGAATCAAAAGAAGATATTCATTGCCAATCTTTCAAAAGGGCATTTAGGAGAAGATGCAACAACACTATTAGGAAGCATGCTCATTACTCAATTCCAGACTGCAGCACTGGCAAGAAGCAAACAACCCATGCATACCCGTACTCCTTTCTATCTCTACATCGATGAGATGCATTCCTTTGTAACCCTGTCCTTTGCTGATATCCTGGCTGAATCAAGAAAGTATGGGTTATCGCTCTTTCTAACCCATCAATACATTGACCAATTACATGAAGATATTAGAAAAGCCATTTTGGGTAATGTGGGAACAATAATTTTATTCCGTATTGGAGCCAATGATGCTGAAATCTTAAAGCCTGAGTTTAATTCACTCTTTGATGTGGAAGATTTTATACGTCTACCTCAATATGCTATCTACTTAAAGCTGTTAATTGATGGAACTACATCAGAACCATTCAGTGCATATACTTTACCAATTGCAAAGGATAGGGAATTTACAAAAGAAGAAATTATTGGCCACTCAAGAAAAACCTATGCATCTACAAAAGAAGAAGTTGAAAATAAAATCTATCAGAGATACAAAGACAGGAATCAAAATCACAGCCAGGCAAAGTTGTTTTAAAGCGTTTAAAAAAGTAGTGTTTACCGATACGGGTTTATTTTTTAAAATATTTGTATCTTCCTTTTCTAAAATATTTACACATGGGAAAGTTCATCATCAAAACCGGTAAAGACGGCCAAAGGTATTTTAACCTTAAGGCAGGTAATGGAGAAATAATACTTTCAAGCGAAGGCTATTCAGGCTTAACAGGCTGTAAAAAAGGAATAGCTTCTGTAATGAAAAACGGAATCGACAAAACAAAGTTTGAAAAGAAGACAGCCAAGAATGGCAAGTTCTTTTTTACGTTGTTAGCTGTTAATAAGAAAGTGATTGGCAAAAGTGAAATGTATGAATCAGAAAAAGCCTGTGATAACGGGATAACTTCGGTAATGAGAAATGCAGGAAATGCTGCTATCGAAATTTAAAAAGTATAACGGGGATTATAATCATGAAAAAGTGATTCTGAAAAGAGTCACTTTTTTTATTCCCTCAATTTTATTGTGTCTTACTCCCAATCAAACAATCGCTGTATAGGTACTTCTAATAAAACCGCAATCTGCTGCAGTGTCCAACTGGTAGGATTTGTTCTGCCTTTTTCTATCCTGTTGAAGTTCTGTTTTTCCATATCCAGCATATAGGCAAAGTCTACCTGAGAAATCTTTTTCAGCTTCCGGAGTTTGGCAATCTGCTTGCCGAGTTTAAGTTGAAATTCCTTCTGTTGCATGGCGTAAATACACCCTGCAAACTCAAACAAGCAAAATAATTTTGGTAATCATTTATGATTACTTATATTTGAACCGGAAATGGCACTCTTTGATATAAAACAGCATAAGTCTGATATATAACCCTTAGGATGATGGATGTTTTTCCTCATACTCTACTGAGCGATTTTCGTGTTTTTTCTTCAAAGGACATCTCTCTTATTTTTTAACCTAAACCAAACTGTTTATGAACAAGAGAACAATGTTACTTTATGCAGCGGCTATACTCATATTAGCCAGTTGCGGTTCCTCAAAAAACACGACAACAACTGCACCTCCTCCACTAGCCCAACGGATACCGGCAAAGTTTGATTATAGTCCACCATCAAGAGTACAGGTTGGGTCAACAGGTATTACCATCGCAATGGTTAAACCAACCTATGTTGGTAAAAACCCGGAATACTTTGTCAATCCCTTTAATGAAATGGCCGTACGTATGGCCAGTGACTTTGATGAACTCTTAACCGCAAAAGGCTTTACTATTCGAGGCCCCTTTGGTTCAAGAGATGAAATGGTATATGAAGCCAAAGTAAACTCAAGCTTTATTTTAGAAATTGGTATAGAACTAAACCCTCAATACAACAGGAAGTATATTACGATAACCAATTCCCCAAGCTTTGCTGAATTATTGGTAAATAAAAATGCTACCACAACGTATTTGTATAAGATGAATGGGGAAGTAACCTTAGGAGGGAACTTAGTCATCAAAGCTAAATCAGCTCAATATGGTGAATTACTCTGGACAAAGAGTATTGCACTTGATGCCTCATCCTTTACGTATGCTGGTCAATCTGTATGGAAAGGTATTCCAACTATGGCTGACGAACTTAAACAAGATAACCTGGTTTATAATACGCTATCATCAGAATTGGAAAAAGTATACTTAAAAGCACTAAGCCTTGCATGGCAACAAATAGATGCAGCGGAAATGAAAACGATTGCAGAGCAGGGAAAGAAAGCAGATAAGAGAGGGAGTTAAACCAAGAACAATATTGAACAGGGGTATATAAAAACTGTGCATAGTATTTTTACTACACACAAAAAATACTTTAAAAAAATAACAATGAAATTATTGTATACATAAAATTTGGTGTTACATTTATTCAATGTTTATGTAAAAACGCAGATTTTGCTTCTTTATATAAACAAACAAGATATTTTGCGATATCTTCTCCTTCAAGCAAAGAAAAATACTACTTAAAACAGAGGTTATACTAATGGTATAGAGCAACAGCTTTATGCAAAATATAATGTTGTGTACAGTTCAAAAACTGCATATACAGCAAACAGGAATCGTATGTGATGTAATGATTGAAAATAAATGGGCTATTAGAATATATGAATAAATCTTTTCAGGAAAATAACAGAAAAAGCTGAGGATTTCCCCATGGTTAGATAACATCCATTAAAAACCTTTGTAAAATAATAAACCCAACTGGCTTATGAGTCCTATCCGGCTCACTCTTTTACTGGCAACACTAACAGCATGGCTGCAATCCACAGCGCAGTTTGATAGTACTGCTGCTTTAACAGCCAAAGCGGATTCAGTTTTATACAAATTACAGGAACTCCCTAAAAAATACTTTACCGCAATCGATAATAAAATTAAGACGCACACTTCAGTATTTGGCAACAACCTGGAAAAGGATTTAATCAATCAGGTTAAATGGAAAAGTAAGACTAACTCCTTTTTCGACAAAAAAATCCGAATAGCAGGCGGGTACAACAATTATACGTATAGTTTTCATGGATATATAGATACCCCAATTGCACAATCTTCAGTACGCCAACATTTTGCAAATGGCTATGCCGGTGTAAAGTTCTTTGGTATTCCGTTAGCTGTATTTTATATAATTAACCGTTCAAACAATTCACTCTTTAAAAATATTACGGATGTCAGGGTTGAGTTTGATGCCCCGGCCTTCGCACAATCTATATCAGGCAGGTTAACAGGCATTGTCGACATGTATATAAACAGTTTAAAAGACAGTCTGCATCAACTTACAACATTTAATAAACCTACTATAGCTGATTATTTACGCCTAAAGGATATTTTAAATAGTTTAATGCTGGGTCAACAGTATAAAGAGTATAAAGAAATACTGCAATTGCCAAACTTTGGATATTCTCCAGGAAAAGCAGATAGTATTAATAATAAAATCAGTGATTCACTTCAAACAGTGGCCCGTAATTTTTTCATTTATTATGACAGTGTAAAAGTTATAACAGAACGGGCAAGAAAGATATACGATTCAGTGGAACGGGTATATAAAAGAGTTACAGATAAAATTGCACAAATAAAAAATCTGCAAAAAATAAATTCAGACCCCGCTGCTGTATTGAAAATGGCAGCTAAAATTTTAGAAGAAACCAAACCGGGTTTTAAACTGCCATCCATTTACACCAGGTTGTTAGATATACGTCAGTTTGCTATTGGCAGAAGCAGGCTTGATTATTCAGAGCTAACAGGCAAGAACATTAATTTAAAAGGAGTAAATTTTGAGTACAGCAGCAATAGGGTGTATGCAGCATTTGCGGCTGGAGGAATTGACTACCGCTACCGTGATTTTGGGCTGCCTCTTTACAACGCTGCAAAACAGTTTATGTATATGGCAAGGGTGGGTAAAGGCCGGCCCGAGCACAATCATTTTTATATAACACTATACAAAGGACAGAAACAATTAACGCCATCGTATTCATTTAGTAGTAATCCGCCTGCCGTGGCCTCGGTTACGGGAGTGTCTGCCGAAATAAAATATGTAATCAAAAATAACACTACTATTGTTGCAGAAGCTGCGGAATCAGCAGCACCTGATTTTCGGACGCAACCGGTTACATCAGCAAAATTGCGTTTTACAGATTCCCGCAGCCAGGCGCTTTTCGTTTCTATAAGAAGTTATTTTCCTAAGACGAATACAAAAATTGATGCATTTTATAAATATACCGGTGCCAATTTTCAATCCTTCGGCAGTTACGTAACAAATAATACACTTACTGCATGGCAGTTTAAATTAGACCAAAGCTTTTTAAAAAGAAGAGTAAGGGTTACGGGATATTTGCGGCAAAACGTTTTCAGCAATCCATATATCCCACAACGATATGACAGTAAAACCATCTTTAAAAGCGTCTCGCTCACCTATAAAGAAAGAAGAAGGCCGGTAATATCAGCAGGATTTATGCCGGTGTCACAATTGATAAAACTCGATAACCAGATTTTTGAGACACAATTTAACAGTCTTTCAGCATCGGCCTTTCACCAGTACAAAATCAATAGTATTACTGCAGCTTCAACGTTGATGGTTAACCGATTTTATAATAATACAAATGATACAGGGTTTGCCTATTATAATGCAGTCAATATTTTTTTCAACCAACTTTTTACATTTTCACGTTTTAGTTTAACGGCAGCTGTAAATCATATGACAAACAGGGATTACGAATTGTCGGTATTAAATGGTGGTATTGCCATACCCTTTGGCAGGCAAAACCAGGTAAGCTTTGGATTTAAGGTAAACAATTTTAATAAAGAGTTATCTAAAACAGGCAGCTATGGATGCCTTCAACTGAATATGAAAAAATTTGGTATGCTGACAGCTACCTATGACATAGGTTATGTACCGGGAAGCAACCGGCAGTTTATTCGAAATGAGTTTATGATTATTTCATTAACACAAACTTTTTAACATGCAGATTTTTGTAAAACGAATTGTAAACAAACGTTTAAAAAACGGTATGCTGCGGATATTGATTCTTGCAGTATTGCTGCAGTTTAATGCACATGTTCTCAATGGGCAAATTCTTATTACATCGCAATTGCCGCAGGGGGGAATAAGTTTGAAAAACCAGTTGTGGAATATCACTCTCTCCAATGCTGGTACTTCGGCTGACCGGATACGTATCAGTATGTTAGTTACCGACAGAAAAAAAGGCATACCTGTATTCTCCGCTGAAACGGGGCTTATCAGTCTATTGCCCGGAATAAAACTTATACAGGAAAAAGATGTACAGCCAATTATTTATACTGTACTAAACCATAACTATAATATCGATGCTTCACCTAATGGTTTTTTACCAGCAGGTAATTTTGACGTATGTTATACAGTTTTGCGTAAAAATGCAGGGGAAGCCGGCGCTTCTGTAGCAGAAGATTGTTCATTGGTACAGGTAGAACCCCTTAATCCGCCACTGCTCATGATACCGGAAGATTTGGCTGTAATTGACGGTCAGCGCCCTTTTTTTACATGGCTTCCCCCGGCGCCAATGCAAATGTTCAATCGGCTTACCTATGATTTTAAATTAGTGGAGGTGCGTTCCCGTCAGTCTCCTGAAGCAGCGTTACAGCAACAGCTTCCATTGCTGTATAAAACAGGTGTCCTCACAAATAATTTTGCTTATCCTGCTTCTGCGGCTCATTTAGATACAGGTAAAAATTATGCGTGGCAGGTTATAGCGGTAAATAATGGTGTACCACTTGCGTCCAGCGAAATATGGACATTCCGACTGAAGCGACCGGTGGAAGATATGCCTCAAGGCGATGACGGGCAGCCTTATTATAAATTACAACAGGGAGAAAACAGCGGCTATTTTGTATGTAACGGGTCATTAAAAATTGTGTATGAAAACAGGGAAAACGAAACAACAGCATCTATCCGTGTGTTTGATATTACTCAGAAGATTAAAAAAGAAATTACCACCACTCCGATAATACAACCACTTAAAAATGGTGAAAATTTCATTAGCTATGATTTGAGTGATAATACTTCACCAGTACATAAACACCTTTATTTAATTGAACTGATAAACAGTAAAGGAGAATTATGGACAGCACGTTTTGAATACAGGAAACAGTAATACCCAAACTTTTTAAAATATATCAACGGCATCAGCTCTAAAAATAATATCGATAAGATGATAAAAGTTATTCAACAATACCAGAAACAGGCTGCATGGTTTATGTTCCTACTATTTTATGGACAATTTGCCGCTATGGCAATGGAGACAAGGTATGGTATACATACGAACAAGATTATTACGACAGGGTATAGCGTTAAAAACAGCAGTTTGTTTAATATACCGACCAATAAAAATGTTTTTGGTGAAACTTACTACAATAAAAAAGAAAAAACAAAACCCTACAACGGCAGCAAAATCTCCAGCATACCTGCTGATGTGAAAAAAGGTACTATAGGCGGCCCAGGTCAGCCGGAGATGCAGGCTTTTCAAAGTGTGAATGCCAATAATATGGTGGATTTGTTTTCTGGCGATTTTTCATATAATATTCCGCTTATGGATGTGGGCGGTTATCCTGTGGGCCTATCCTACAAAGGCGGTGTTTCGATGGATCAGGAAGCTAGCTGGGTGGGATTAGGATGGAATATAAACCCCGGAGCAGTTACGAGAAATGTGCGGGGGCTGCCAGATGATTTTAATGGAACTGAAAAAATAACCAAGGAGTTTAATACACGTAAAAACTGGACGGCTGGTGTTACTGCCGATTTTAAACCCGAAATTTTTGGGATTGAGCTTGGAAAGAAAAGAGTGCTTGGTGTAAATCCTTCTGTTGGCTTGGGGATATTTTATAATAATTATGCAGGTATTGGTTTTGAGGTTAGTGCAGGCGCAACCGTAAATCCGGGTAAATTCGTAATGACGAGTAAAACTTCAGATGATAAAGGTGCAGCTACTAAATATGATACCACCAGTTTTTCAAAATACCTGGGTTTTAGTCTCGGCCTTACCTTAAACTCCCAGCAGGGTGTTAGCGGAGATGCCAGCCTACTTTTAAAATATGGCAAAGAGTCTTCTAAATTCAGCGGTAACGGCCGTATAGGCACAACTTTTAACTCAAGGTCTGGCATACAGGATTTACAATTAAGCATGGAAAACCAAAACAACAAAGTTTCTGAAAAAAATAAAAATTCGCTTTTCAATGGCAATTTTGGTGTACCTGTTCAAACGATCTCTTTTGCAAAATCCGCCTACACTCCAACTATTACCATGCCTGTATCCAGTTATGGTTTTGCCCTTACACTTAAAGGAGGAGGTGAATTCTTCGGATTTCATCCTCTTGCTTCTCTAAAGGGATATTACTCACAACAGAGTATTGCACCAAAAGACAGAACAGTTTCACTACCAGCTTATGGATACATGTACTCCCAAAAAGGAAATAAAGATAACAGTGCACTCCTGGATTTTAACCGTGAAAAAGATATTCCTTTCCGTAAACAAACTCCCCATGCAGCCATTCCGGTTTACACCTACGACAGTTATTCAATAACAGGCGAAGGTATTGGCGGCAGTTTCCGTCCTTACAGGGGAGATGTAGGATATATACGTGACCATTTTATGCAAACTAAAAATGGGAATGGAAGCATAGGTTTAGACTTTGGTACAGGCAACTTAGCTCATTTTGGGGGCAACCTCCAATTGACCTATGCCAATGCAGCCAGCCGTGGATGGTCAGGCTATTCCAATTTTATGGAACCAAAAGTGCGTTTTACCGCAGCCGATAGTACATATGAAAATGTTTATTTTAGAAACCCGGGGGAACAAACAACCAACGATAACGTTTTTTACAATAGTATCGGCGGAGACGATGTGGTGAGGCCAGCACTTGCAGGAGGAAATATGGAACCTATTGCCACCAGGGAATTACTACGTTACGACAGGCAGAAATATACCGGTGCAGTTTCAGTAAACACACCGCTTACAAAAACAAAGCGTGACCGCAGAAGCCAGGTAATATCTTACCTGAGTGCAGAAGAGGCACAGTTCGGTGCACTCGATACCGTTATTAAATCTTTCCCCGTAAATGTTTTTCCTAAGGGTAAATGCGACAGCAGTTTTGAAACCATACGCCGTAATGATGGTGATAAAGGGTTACGCCGCCCCAATCATTTGTCAGAAGTTTCGGTGTTGAATAACGATGGTAAACGGTATATCTATGGCACACCTGCATATAACACAGGGCAAAAAGAGGTAACCTTTGCGGTGGACAGTTACCAGGGTAATAATACAACAGGGCTTGCCACTTATACTTCAGGTGATAACACCACATCCAATAACAGAGGGAAAGATAATTTTTTCAGCAGCGATTACACACCTGGATTTGCACACTCGTTTTTACTTACCAGCATTTTATCTGCCGATTACAGTGATATTACCGGTGATGGTGTTACAGAAGATGATAATGGCGATGCAATTAAGTTTAATTACAGCCGGTTGAAGTGGGGAGGTAATACAAACTTTGGCTGGCGGGCACCCTATGATAATTTAAAAGCAACATATAATGAGGGTTCTAAAAGCGATGCGACAGACGATAAAGCCAGTTATGTATACGGACAAAAAGAAGTGTGGTATTTAAATTCAATCGAATCAAAAACAATGATCGCAACATTTGTTCTTGATACTGCAGTAAGAAAAGACGGTTATGGTGTATCAGGGGAGGATGGTGGTCGAGACAACAATGCAGCTTTAAAAAGATTGAAAGAAATTAATCTTTACAGCAAATCGGATTATTATAAAAACCCCTTTAAGGCACGCCCTGTTAAAACCGTTAAATTTTACTACAGCTATTCTCTTTGTACGGGATCCGAAAGCTCCTTATCGGGTTATGGAAAACTTACGTTGGATTCTTTAGCCTTCAGTTACAATGGCAACAAAAGAAGTGAGAAAAATAAATATCGTTTTGCGTACAACAATAACCCGGTTTACAATAGCAAAAATAATGACCGTTGGGGCAGCTATAAACCAGAGACAGATAATCCCGGCAGCCAACTCAATGCAGATTATCCCTATGCAGTACAAAATAAAACAAAAGCTGATGGCAATGCTGCTGCGTGGAATTTAACAAAGATCACATTGCCAGGGGGTGCAAAAATGAGTATAGACTATGAATCTGATGATTATGGATATGTGCAGGATAAGCGTGCCATGGCCATGACTAAAATAGCCGGTATGGGTAACAGTCCGTCGGCAACACCGTTGCCAAATTTATATGAAAACCTTCTTTTAAATACAAAAGACCTGATGTACGTGTTTATTGATGTACCGGTAGCTGTAATAAACAGTAAGACCGATATATATCGAAAGTATTTAGAAGGTGCAGAGCAGGTGGATGGCTCATCAAAATTGTATTTTAAGCTAAAGGTTAAAATGCCCGGAACCAGTATTTATGAAACAGTTCCTTTTTACGCTGACTATGAAGATTATGGTTACGTAAATGCAAACAGAATATGGATAAAGTTGAAAGAGTTTGGAAAAGATGTAAGCTTTCCTGCCATTGCTGCCCTGCAATACCTGCGAATTAACCATCCGGGTAAGGCATATCCGGGCAGTGATATGAATGGGGATGCAAGTTTTAAAGCAATCATTCAATCTCTTGTTGGGATGAGCCGCCAGTTTAAAGATATGGTGGTTGGTTTCAACAAAAGCAAACGTCAGGAACAGGTATGCAAACTGTTCGATACATCCCGTTCTTATGTACGGCTTAACACGCCAGGGTATACGAAATTTGGTGGAGGTTACAGGGTCAGGCGCATTACTATTAGTGATAACTGGAATGCCATGACCGGGCAAAAAGAATCGTATTATGGCCAGGAATATGATTACACAGATACAAAAGAAATTTTTTATGACAGCAGCGGTATAAAAAAATCGAGAGTAATTAAAATCAGCAGTGGTGTTGCAAGTTATGAACCGAATATAGGTAACGAGGAAAATCCTTTCAGGCAGCCAATCGAATTTCAGGAACGGGTTACATTAGCGCCTTCAGACTACCTGTATTCTGAATACCCCTATGGCGAATCATTTTTTCCGTCTGCAAGTGTAGGTTACAGTAAAGTTCGTGTAAGCAGTATTAACAAACGTAATCTTAAATCATTTAACGGCTGGGAAGAATCTGAGTTTTATACCAGTAAAGATTTCCCCACCGTTACAGACTACACAACCTTTGATGGAGACAGTAGGAAGACAGGTAAGCGACGGTTTAATTTTATTAATACCAATGCCACCAAACGCACAACTTTAAGCCAGGGTTTTAAAATAGAGCTCAACAATATGCATGGGCAAATGAAATCTCAAAAGTCCTATGCTGCTAACGATTCTATAAGGCCAGTATCCTATACTTCCAACTACTATCGTACTATTAAAGATAATATTCATGGACAGCGCCTCGATAACACAGTAGCCGTTATGGACAGTTCCAACGGTAAAATAAATCCAGGCGGAATAATCGGAAAAGATATGGAGTTAATGCTGGATTTCAGGGAACATCAAACTACCAGTATCGGTGTGGACATTAATGCCAACGCCGATGTGTTTATGGCATTCATTTTCCCCGTTACCATACCGGCATTTTTCCCCCGGTTTAATTTAGATGATAACCGCTACCGAAGTGCGGTGGCAGTTAAAATAATTCAGCGGTATGGCATACTCGACAGTGTGGTACGTTATGAAAAAGGCAGCTTAGTAAGTACAAAAAACCTGGTGTATGATGCCGAAAGCGGAGAGGCATTGGTGACCCGTACACAAAATGAATTTAACGACCCCATTTATAATTTCAGTTATCCTTCTTACTGGAAATACAGTGGTGTGGGGCCAGCATATAAAAACAACAGCAGTATTTTTTCTGGTGTAAATGTTAAAGGCGGAAAAATTATCAATAAAATTATTGATGCCAATTTAGAAAGTGGTGATGAGTTGCTGGTGCTTACCAGTAATTATATTCCTGTTGGCTTGCCTGGAACAGACTCCTGCGTAGCGGTTGACTGGCAAAAAAGCAAAGCCGCAAGAAAGTTGTGGGTGGTGGATGTTAATAAAGCAACTAATACTCCTGGACGGAATTTGTTTTTAATTGATATTAACGGAACACCTTATAACGGGGCGGATATTTCATTTAAAATTATTCGAAGTGGTAAAAGAAATCTTAGCGGAAGTATTGGTGCATTCACCAGTGCCAGTAATCCAATACAGGTAATTAACAATGACCAATGGCTGCTAAAAGCAGACAGTACTGTTGGTGTACTGGCAGCCGGTGCCAGCACCTATAAAGATTACTGGGCAGTAGATAATAAGTTTAACAGTGTCGTTACTTGTACCGGCGGACCAACCGCAGCCTGCGATAGTTTAAGTAAAATACTGGAGTATTTCAGGAAATATGTTATTAACCAGCCTTCGCCACCTTTAACATATGATACTTTTGGCTGTGAGACGTCTTCATGGATATTTCAAAATACACCACTGGTAAATAACGGCACGGTAAAATATAAAGATTTGTTTACCAACCCCGGTATTGTTGGCTGGCCCAGCAGCGTAACCGATACACTTTTAAGTACCTCCACTAATGCAAAGTTAGAAGTAAATAAAATCCGTAGTATCTGTAATTTAAACGGCTTTACTTACGAAGCAAGGATAGCAGCACCTTCACTATCCGCACCATTCGGATCAGGTGCAAAAAGCCTTATAATAATTTTACATACTAATCGAAACGGTACTTCGATCGTAGACCAGTTTACTTTTTACGGTGGTGGTATCATTTATCAAAACACAACACCCTTGCCGGGTATCAGCAGTTTTGATATAGAACCATGGAAGACTTATAAAGTGAAATTTATAACCGATAGTATAAAGTTATACGTAAATGATACATTAAAGGGTACAGTATATGCTCCAGGAACAGCAACAACTATTAACAGCTTCAGTAACCAGTTCAGGGCAGTAAATGCTAAGGTTGACTGGATAAAACTAAGTCTTAACAACGGTGCCGTTGTATTAAATGAACAGTTTAACAATGGATGCAGTGGTTTTGCCCAGCCGCTGCCGCAGTTCCGTTGCGGCACCAACTGCCAAACAGATTTTGCAAATTACTTTAACAGTAAAACCGGGAAAACATACACGTTTGCGCAAATAGATTCTATTTACAAAGAAAACTGCCGTTACAGTTACAGTCCCTGTTACGATACAATGGCTTATATAAAAGACACCTGTATTACTGACTGCAAATCCATTTTTGTAAACCGCTTTAATCCTTATACACAAGGTTTATGGGGCAACTGGCGCACTGATAAAGCCTATGTTTTTTATGATGCCCGCAAGCAAAACAGTACTGCCGTTGCCACCAACATACGTAAAGACGGGGCGTTGGTAAACTATATCCCTTACTGGAACTTTGGTACAGATACCTTGACAGCCAGCGGTCACAACCGCTGGGTATGGAACCAGGAAATAACCCGTGTTAACAAAAAAGGCATGGAAACCGAAAACCGTGACCCATTAGGAAGGTATAACAGTGGTTTATATGGGTACAACCAGACACTGCCTGTTGCAGTAGCCCAAAATGCACGGTACAGACAGGTTGTATACGAAGGATTTGAAGATTATGATTATTATAACGACAGTTGCGGCCGTCGCTGCCCACCACCAAGGCACCTTGACTGGAGCAGTTATGCCGCACAGTTTAGTACAACTGTAATGCATAGTGGCAAATACAGTCTTAAGGTAGCCAGCGGGCAAAACGCTGCTGTTAATTTTAGTATTATACCACGTACAACAGATACCATAAGCCCGTTACTGGTGCGGAGTACGGTTACATCATGCACCCGGTTAGACAGTATTTACTCATCCAACGACAATATAACCACACCAGTCTTTTCTCCAATGCAGAGCGATAGCCTGGTAGTAGGGCTGTGGGCAAAGGAAGCAAAAGACTGCCAGTGTGATTCATTTATTAACAACAGAGCCGTACTTATATTTTATGACAGCAGCAATGCTATTATAGCCACATACAGCCTGAGGCCGGGGGGTAATATTATTGACGGCTGGCAACGCTATGAAAGTTTTGTGCAGGTGCCTGTTGCGGCAGTGAGCGCAAATCTATCTCTTCAGAATATCTCGTCAGGTGGTAGCGCCACTGATGCGTTTTTTGATGATGTTCGTGTGCATCCCTTTAACAGTAATATAAAAAGCTTTGTATACAACAATATTAACCTGAGGCTGATGGCAGAATTAGATGAGAACAATTATGCCAGTTTTTATGAGTACGACGACGAGGGAACATTAATAAGGGTTAAAAAAGAAACACAGCAAGGAATTAAAACAATACAGGAAACAAGAAGTGTACTGCTGAAACAATAAAATATAAAGAATGAAAAGAACCATTATAAAAAAATTGGGTAAGCCATCAGTTATATACCTGTTGGTGTTTCAGGCTCTTTGTTATAAAGCAGCAGCGCAGGAGAGTAGCACAATAAGTGCCGCCATGGTGCCGCAGGAAGTAGCTAAAATACAAGCAGCCTATAAAAATCAGCAGCACCTGAGTTTTACAGTACAATACCGTTATACTAAAGCTGATGAACCGACGCTGACACTCGATAGTGCTGCAGGGGCTTTTAAAATAAGTGGTAACTCTTACTGGGGCATATTAGATAGTATGGAGTTTATACAAAATGATAAGTATAACATAATGCTGGAAAAAGAAACCCGGCTTATACGCATTGCAGAACCGCAGGATGTTTATCCGCAGGTGATTAACTTTTCAATGTTTGATAGTGCAGCCCGTACACAGCCAGGTGAAAAGGAAAGTTATTTAGTAAGCACTGAAACTGTTGGGGAGGAAAAAAAACTTACTATTCGTTTTACCAATCCCAACCTGCCCTATAAGGAATGTAGCATTACTTATAATTCCCTGAGTTATTTAGTAAAAAAATTAAGCTACACTGCAAGGAATACGGATGAAGAATATAATAACGGCGAAATGGTAACAGTAACAGCTGTTTTTTCAAACTACAGTACAGCAGTTTTTGACGGAGATGTGTTCAGCAGCAGCCGGTATTTTACCAAAGAAGATAAATCATTTATTGCCCGTGCACCCTATACCGATTATGAATTATTTGTGGCATCACCAAACCTGTTAAATTAATACCGGATGAAGCATACAGTTAAATTTGGCATACAGTACACAGTTTTGTTGTTATTGTTATTTACTGCTTTGGCCGGACGGGCACAGGTAGTGGAAGCGCCTGTAATTAAGGCGCTGGATGGAAGCTACCGTAATGCTTCCAACCAATTGGTAAATCAGATAAAAAAAGATTCCAGTATAGAAGTGTATGATATTACCCGGTTGGGTGCAGACAGTACAAAGCTGAAACTGAACGGTTATTACCGCATAAAAAATATTATACGCCTCAAATTAAATGAAGACACAAATGTTGTATACAAACCAAATTTTACTGTAACAGTAAGGCTTAAACTATACCTTACCAATGTTGCCGGTGATGTTGACAGCAGCCAAACTCCCTTGCTTTCCATTACATACGACAGTGCAAAATCAGCTACCAATAATGTGCTGAGTTTTATTACCCTTTACAATGCATATAGGGTAAAGGCTAAAATAATAAGTGTGGACAGCAGTTATGTACCCACAGGCATAAGCCCAAAACCTTCGGTAACTCCCTTTGTGCGGCTTGAAAATGAAATGCAGATAACGAGGGAATACAATTATGCCTGCACGGCACCCACCACTATTGGAGTTGATACAACCATTTTATCCACTACCGGCGAAGCAATAATAAGTTGGCCTGCCATACAAGGTGCTGTGGAATATGATATGGAATGGGCTTTTGTTGATAATGAAGCCTTGCAGGATACCAGCCTGTATAAAACTGCCGGTGCTTTAGATGCTAAAAAGGTTTTTGCCAATAATGCCAGCAGAGTAACCACCACTTCTACAGCTTACCGCATACCCGTCATTTATGATGAACTTGGTACTGTGTTTGTGCGCTACCGGCCAGTACAGGTTCGCCCCAATGGGCAGCGTTATGAAGGCAACTGGAGCAGTGATAATACCGGAGGGCTTGGACAAATAAGCACTAATACCGGGCATGAGCGTACGCTTAACTGGCAAAGTACCACCAGCTTTGCAGAAGAGAGCAAACGCAAAACCGTGGTGCAGTATTACGATGGTACCCTGCGGCAGCGGCAAACTGTAACCAAAGACAATACTACCAATACCACTGTTGTTGCAGAAACATTCTATGACTTCCAGGGCAGAGCTGTAATACAGGTATTACCTGCTCCCACATTAAGTACCCTTATTGGATATAGTAAAAACTTTAACCGGGGTATTAATGCCAGTCCGTACGATAAAAACATGTACGATACTTTGCTTAACAAAAGCGATTACTGCCTTAACCCTGCACCTGCAATGGGAACAGACAGTGGTGCTGCAAAATATTACAGCGCATCCAATCCGCTGGCAACACTTGCATATCACAAATACATTCCCAATGCGCAAGGGTATGCTTTTACAGAAACAAGGTATAGTCAGGACAACAGCGGCAGGGTTCTGGCGCAAAGCGGCGTAGGAAATGATTTTAAAATAGGCAGCGGGAGGGAAACAAAATATTTTTACAGCAACCCCGCCCAGTTTGAAATTGATGGTGTATTTGGCACTGAAGCCGGATATGCCAGCCATTATACTAAAACTTTGGTGAGAGATGCCAACGGTCAGTATAGTGTAAGCTATACTGATATGCATGGGCGTACTGTTGCAACTGCACTTGCCGGTAAAGCACCTGCCGCATTAGATACATTAACCAGTTATAATAAGCGAACAGTTACTGAAAAATTGAGCGATAGCACCAACAATTTAATTTACGACCGTGTAATGGAAAGCAGCCGCAGTATAATGGTTACAGACAGCGGGCTTCATACTTTTAATTACACCCTGAATCCAGACAGTCTTCGGTCACAAACCTGCAATAACACCAATATTTGTTACGACTGTTTATACAATTTACAAATCACCATTACCGACGAATGCAATAACTGCCACCTGCCCGGACAGGTACCTTATGTGGTGGTTGACAGTAATTTTACTTTTACAAACATTGATACTTTATGCAACGCACCCCTTGGCTTCAATAAAACTTTTGCCATTGGTCTGCCTGAAGGCAACTACACCGTAACAAAAAAACTCAGTATAAGCAGTTTTGGATTTAATTATTTACGGGATAGTGTTTTTATGAAGAAAAATACCTGCCGTACTTTCAATGATTTTTATAAAGAGCAGGTGGATAGTATGCAGAGCCAGATTGATTGTAGTTTGCAGACTTGTGACAGCTGTGCAGCCAATACATCCTCCCTAGCTGTCTATCGTGTTTACTATCTCAACACTGCTGGTATTCCTTTGTCAGACAGTGTTAACTACAGTGATGAAATAGCACAGGCTTATGCAGATGCTAAAGAAGAGTGCAGCTTTATTTGCGGCCAGGTAGGGGAGCATACTTATATTCGTAAAGCTATGCTTGCAGATATGACAGTTCCTTTCGGGCAATATGCCAACCCCGACAGTGCAAACACCACCCGCAGTTTTGGTAATATATTTAACAGTAGTAACCAGTTATGGCGCACCCGTTCCTACCATACTGAATTGGGTAAGCCCGATTCCATTATCAACAGTCTGGGCCAGTTAGTACCACCTACTGATATAAGCATTTCACAAGATGAGTTTATTGCCAATTTTAAAATAAATTGGGCAACAGATTTACTGCCTATTCACCCAGAGTATCTTAAACTACTGGAGTATGAAAAGCATACTGCCAGCCATTTGTGGGACGAACAATTTGCTCTTGTGGATACCTATTCCCAGGCAGACAGCCTTGGTTACCTTAATCCTGCCGGTTTAACAGGCGGGCAGGTACCCTCTCATTTTACATTTTTAACATCCGGGCATGATCCGCTTGCAAAACAGGATTCGCTTTTAAGCACAGTGCTTAAAGCAGATGTGTACAATTACAAAACCGATGGCACCTATACCTTCAGTATGTGGGGCATAGCCTCCATTGCAGCCAAATGTAATACTAATGCCTGTGGTGCTAATTACACTAACAGTAGTTTAAACAATAATCTTAATCCTTCTGGTTTTTGCACAGGAGAACTGGATATGGGCTGGCGTGCCTTTGCACAAAATTATGTAACACACAAGCGCAAGGAACTGATGAAGCAGTTACAAATTATTCACCCCACAACCATACCATCGTACCGTACCGAATATTTCGCAGTAAACGATTCCGCTGCCGAAGCCTACCTTGCCACATTACAAGGTATGAACCAAACACAGGTATCAACCGAGGCCAATACCCAAATGCAGCAGCAATACACCACAACCTGCCAGGATTATGCCAGCAGTTGGTGGACAGCGCTTGCAACCTGTAACCTTACATCCGCTGACAGCTTGCGGCTGATACCCCGTATGGTTGAAATATGTGTGGCAGGCAGTGATGTAAACCACCCATTTGGCAGCAGCAGTGCCGCCCCTGGTAGCAGCCTGCCATATACCAGTTTTGAAACACTTGTAAAAGCCTATATTGACAGCATGGCTACTGTAAGCCCAGGCAATTATGCCTGGAGCAATGCCTGCAATGTGTACAGCATTTATTACCCAACACCGTATAACAATCAGGTAGCATTGGGCGACATACCGGTATGGACAAAACCCGACAGTTGCCAGTGCGCCAACATTACCACGCAGTACAACAATTATCTGGTTACCAATCCTGCGCCAGACACTACCAGCTTTGCCACCTACCTGCTGCGTACCACCGGCACAGTTATGACAAATGCAGATTTACTGAAGCTGCGGAATATGTGCAGCGGAGCCGATACCTGTAAGTTTTTGGAAAGCCCCATAACATTGCCACCAGCCCTGCAATGTGGCATTACCAATGTGTGTGTGGATTGTATAAAAATGCAGCAGGTGCTGGATACCTTTAAAATAGCTTTTGCAGGCCAGTACCCGGCTTACAACAGCGACGATAGCACACAGGAACGCATTAACCGCAATTTTACCAATTTTGCCAATTACAAACTGGGCTTTACAAAGCAGGCAGTAGATTACCTGCAGTTTATGGACACCTGTAAAATAAGGTACACAGCACCTTATAGCAATTTGTTTAATTGCGATACATTGGCTGATGTACAAACCAAATTTATTAATACTGTTTACCCCGGTTTAATATGGCCTGCCGCTTATAATGCAGATGGTTGCGATACCCTTAAATGGGCGTTCCAGAATACGCCTTTAATAAACAGCGGTAAGGTAAAATATCAAGATATGTTTACCAACTCAGGTATTGTGGGCTGGCCCAGCAGCGTAACCGATACACTTCCAGGCACTTCCAGTAATGCAAAGTTAGAAGTAAACAAAATTCGTAGTATTTGTAATTTAAACGGCTTTACTTACGAGGCAAGGATGGCTGCACCCTCATTACCTCCTGGGACGGGTGCAAAAAGCCTTATAATAATTGTAAACACAAACCGTAATGGCACTTTTACAGCCGACCAGTTTACCTTTTACTCTGGCGGCATAGTGTATCAAAACGTAACATCCTTACCGGGCATCAGCAGTTTTGATATAATACCATGGAAAACCTATAAACTGAAGTATATAACCGACAGTATAAAACTGTATGTAAACGATACTTTGAAAGGTACGGTTTATGCAGCAGGCACGGCCACTAAAATAAACAGCTTCAGTAACCAGTTCAGGTTAGTAAATGGAAAAATAGACTCCATACGTGTAACCCTTAACGATGGCACCGTGGTGCTGAACGAGCAATTTAACAGCGGCTGCGACACTTTTGCCATTGAACGGCTGCAAAATGTATGTACCGTGCCTAACTGCCAAACCTCTTTTGTAAACTACTTTAACCAGCGCATGGGTGGCAGCCGTACCTACGCCACAATTGATACTATTTACAGCCGCCAGTGCGGTATATTCATCAATCCATGTGGTAGCAGCAACCGGCCAATATTATGCGGCAAAACCGAACCATTATTCCCTCAAATAACTATTGAGGAAGAAAGCCCTTGTGCCGATACTGCCAGTCTTGCATTTGTAAAAGCCACAGAATTGTATAAGGCATATCAGGACAGCCTGAAAAATGCCTTTGAAGCAGCCTATCTTGCTAAATGTATGCAGGCCTTTAAAACAGAGAGCTTTACGGTAACGCATCCGCAAAGTATTTACCATTACACCCTGTATTATTACGATCAGGCAGGTAATTTGGTAAAAACCGTACCACCAGCCGGTGTTGACCTTAGCGGTATGCTCCGCACTACCTGGCTGGATAGTGTAGCCACAGCCCGTAAAAATAACACCGTATTAGTACCAGACCACAGCCTTGGTACCAACTATCGTTACAACAGCCTTAACCAGGTAACCGAGCAAAAAACACCCGATGCCGGTATAAGCACTTTTTATTACGACCGGCTGGGCAGACTGGTAATAAGCCAGAACGCTAAACAAAAAGCCGAAAGCGCAACAGAAACCAACCGAAATTACAGCTATACAAAGTACGATGGCCATGGCCGCATAACTGAAGTGGGGCAGTTAAAAAATGCCACCAATAACTCCGTTACACAAACAATAACGCAGGATACTTCGGCGTTTAAAACATGGTACACCGCCGCCACAGCCACCGGTGCTAATATAGAAATGGTAACCCGTACTTATTACGATAACAAATACCCCGTTGCTATTGGCACCCCGGCGCTAAACCCTGCCAACCTGCGCAACCGTGTAGCTTATACCACTTATACCGATGGCAACGGCACCGCCAATTACAATACCGCCACTTTTTACAGTTACGATGTGCATGGTAATGTAGATACCCTGTTGCAGGACTATGGCAGCAGCCTTATAACCGCCACTGCCAATATAATGAACAGTAATGCCGCCCGTTGGAAACGCCTGGTGTACAGGTACGACCTTATAAGCGGCAAAGTAAACCATGTGGCCTACCAGCCCAATTATATGGATACCACGGGCAAACTGGTACGTAGCCAGGATGCCTTGTACCACCGCTACAGTTATGATGCTGAAAACCGGTTGATCATTGCAGAAACCAGTACGGACAGTACGGTGTGGCAGCGTGACGCACAATATACTTATTACAAACACGGCCCGCTGGCACGTATAGTGCTGGGCCAGCGGCAGGTGCAGGGGCTTGATTATGCATACACATTACAAGGCTGGTTAAAGGGTGTAAACAGTACCACTTTAAGCACCACTTTTGATATGGGTGCCGATGGAACTAACTGGCAGGGAGTAGCAAGGGATGCTTACAGCTTTAACCTTAACTATTACAATGGCGACTATACCAACATAAGCACCACCAATACCTTTGCAGGCATAGGCGTATTGCCCACAGGCGACCTGCGGAATTTATACAATGGCAATATTACCAGCATGGCGGTAAATATTGCTAAGTTTAACAGTGCAGCAGGTGCAGCAGGAGATACTGCATTGTTGTACAATTACAAATACGATCAGTTAAACAGGCTTAAAAGTATGGATGCTTTTAGAGGGTTGAATACTACGGCCAATACATGGACGAGCAGCCTTACCAAATTAACTGCTTACCGTGAAAGGATAAGTTACGATGCCAATGGCAATATACTAACATACAAGCGCAACGGCCACCTGGCTGCTACCCCTGTAATGGACAGTTTAAACTACACCTACAATGCTGCCACTAACCAGTTAAACCGGGTGCAGGATTTAGCCACAAGCAATACAGCCTATGCTGATGATATAGATGATAACCAGGCAGCAAATAATTACACTTATGACGCCATTGGTAATTTAATAACCGACAGCAGTGAAAATATAAGAGCAACAGCAGGCGGTATTAAGTGGAATGTGTATGGCAAAATAACTGAGATAAATAAAGTAGACAGTTCTGCAGGTAACCCATACAACAAAGGCAGGGTTAAAAAGATAACTTACAGCTATGATGCAGGAGGCAACAGGATTAGTAAAAAAGTAGAACGTTATACAAACGCCTTAGTTGATTACACATGGTATGTACGTGATGCAAGTGGTAACGTAATGAGTACTTACACCTACACCAGTACTACAGCAACAGATTTACTTGCAAACAACTTAATGCAAAGCGAAGTATATTTATTTGGCAGCAGCAGGCTGGGAAGTTATACCGTAAACAGAAATGTTGAGATTACAAGACAGTTAACAGACACTACTTATGGTGTATATGCAGGTGATAGTATTACCAAGCAGCCGTTTATTGTTGGTTTAAAACAGTATGAGCTAAGTAATCATCTGGGCAATGTACTTGTTACTATTTCCGATAAAAAAATACCCGTGAGTGCAGGAGGAACAACCATTGATTATTACACCGCTGATGTAATTACGGCTAACGACTATTACCCGTTCGGGATGCAAATGCCAGGCAGGAAATTCAGTGGTGCTAAATATCGGTACTCAATTAACGGACAAGAAAAAGAAGCTGAACTGAATGACAATATTACTACAGCCCTTTATTGGGAATATGATAGCAGGATTGGAAGAAGGTGGAATGTTGATCCTAAACCAAATGCATCGATTTCTCTTTATGCAACTTTTAACAACAATCCAATATTTTTAACTGATATACTCGGTGACACTACAAAGTATTATGACATAAAAACAGGAGCAGAATTAGGAACAATTAATAATGCAGGTCCGATGTCAAGAATTAAGGTTAAGGCATTCGCATATAAATCCCTTCAAGACCAAATAAAGGCAAATAAAATCGATTTAAATAATCAAGCAGAAGCAAATAAGGTAGTGAAGACTTTTAATGGGATTCTTGACAAATTTGAAGTTTTAGGTTTATTTGGAGATTTGATTTCAAGGGAAACTGGAGTAAAAAATTTAACATTCACTGGTTCATATAATGCCAAAACACATTTAGCAAGTGGTATTTTATCACTTAATTCGCAATTTGACAACGGCTCTTCGTTATCAATAAATCAATGGGACGCATTGTCTGGTACTGTTGCAAGAGGCGGCAAAGTTTTATGGCCTCTTCCAAATCGAAATGATTATGAAGGTACTGGGATACAGCCACGTTCAGCAAAAGGTTTTGTAAATCACGGAATTGGGTTTGTATTAATGATAAATGATTTTCCAAAAACAAATACGTGGAATAGAGGTTTATTTAGAGTACATCCAGATGGCAATAGCCCCGGTAGTGCAGGTTGCATTGCATTACAATCCGGTAAAGATGGTCTTTTGCTATTCAAATCCTTAATGCGAAATTATACCAGAGCACACGGTAATATTAGCTTATCGGTGAACATACAAGATAATCCCAATATTGGGTATTTAAAAGAAAATGAAAAAGGAAAGAAAAAAATTAACTATGGAGAGTAATAAAAAAATAATGCTAAATGTATTTTCAGGGCTACTATTATTTCTTATTGCATGTGGTAATAATTCAAATAATCAAAATGAAATTACTATAAACCAAGTTTCTGATACTTACAAAAATAATCAGGATAGTATTATTGGGCGGTCAGTAAATTTTTATACTCAAAATAAAAATTGTAGTCAAATTGCTAAAAATTATTATGCTGGAAAGTTTAACCCGTCAGACAATGATAGTACAACTGAATTATTAAATTTGTCATTAACATCAGATACCTTATTAAGGCCATTTTATTTTTGGTGCTTAGATAATGTTATTAGAGAAGCTGATGGTGCATTGATGGAGTATGTTGGAATTCCTGCCAGAAAATATATTGAGAAATATCCAACTGAATTTTTTAAATATATAAGTTCAAAGCAATTTTTTGAAAATAAAAATAATTGGGTAACAGCAATAAACTATAGTGGTTATTATGATTATGAGTCGACAGATAACAAAAAAGAAGCACTGCGAAATTTTGTAACAGCTACTACAAAAAGTTGTTTTAAATGTACTGTACAACAGAAAACCGAAATAAAAAGTTTTGCCAAAGAATGTTTCAGTGAGTAAATTCTTAATAACTCCAGATGCATTTATAGTTTTCTTTACCTTCTTGTGTTGAGCAGGCAGCTCACCAACGAAGGCAAAAAACCGCTACAATGTTTTATGATGTAGCGGTTTAATATTTTTATTATATTGTTCTATGCAGCCATTAAAAATTATCAATATCATATTGAGGCTGAAGCCATTTAATTTTTTTTAATTCAGGATTCATATTATTCGCTAATTCAAAGTAAAAATAACCAAAGTAGTATGGTGAACGGTTGCTATTTAAAACAATTACTAACATTCCTTTCTCTATATAAATATTTGCCAATCTGATTAACTGGGTGTCATTATGTATACTCTTATTGACAATCCATTTATTTGATATTTGATAGCTAATAGTATCTCTGTTATTTATATTTTCTAAGCAAGTGCAATTCTTAGAGAAAAAATTTACTGTATCTACTATTATATTGATTTGATACTTTTCATTCACAAGTGGGTCATCTACTAAATTCAGTAAATCATATTTTTTGACTATTGAATTAAATGAGCTATCAGGTAGTACTGATGTATTTTTATACTTTATTTTTTTTCTGACATATGAATATTCAACAACTCCTCCAATTTTTTTAAGCGCTTGAACTCTTTCTTTATGCCCAATTTTTATGTAGTTAAATATTTCCTTTAAAAACTTACAGCCAAGACTGCCCTCTGTTTGCGAATGACAAATGTTTTGTAAAAGAATTAAAAATGATATAGTAAAAAGCAATTTTAGCATAACGTCAATTTAAAACTATTTGATTACTGGTGTTTTTTTATCATCACTGGGTATTGTCGGCAATGTTTGCTTTCCCTCTTCTGAACTATTGGCTTTTTTAATAACATTATCAAGAACTTCAACTTTATTTCCATCATTGCCACCTTTAATTTTAGGGACTAACTCTTTTTTATCTTTATTCGCAATATTTTTAAATGCTGGTAGTCCATAAATGTATTCAGTCAATTCATAACCTGCTTCCCCAATATTCAATTCATCATGTAACTTTCTTTGTTCATCAAGTGTCGTTGCCATTTTTGGAGTACCATCTGCATTTAGCCCCCCTTTCATTTTTTCAGCATCATGCCCTGTTTCATGTGTTATAACAATTTTTAAAAACATGAGGGCACGAGTTTTTTCTTCGTTAGTTGATTTTTTACTTTTGAGTACACCCTCTACATACGTAAATATTTTTTCATTAATATTTAAACTGCGGTCATCAAATTCATACTTTGCTGTTGCATCCAAAAACATGCCTGGTGCTTTATCCGCCCAAATTGTTGGTCCACTACCATATGTAAACATTTCTTTTAGATTATCATCTGTTAACTTTGGATTTAACTTTTTAAACCCATGAGCAACCAACGAACTACTAAGCATCTCTTTTTCTAAATTTTTGGAGAGGTACTTGTAAATTCTCGGATATTTTGATTTTATTGAGCCTTCAATTTTATAACCTCCGTTTTCATCTATATATTTAATTGGTGAATTACCTGCAAACAAGTATGGGCTATAGAACGGAAAGTTTTTATAATAAGGGTCAACGCTTAAAAATTTACCAAGCCTTCCATCATAAATTCGTTCTCCAAAATCCTGTCCGCCTGCACTTAAATCCTTATCATTCTCCTTACCATTAAACCCATAACGATATTTATTACTGCTGAATTTCCTGTTTGTAATCCCCATCCCGAACGGAGGCCGTACTCATGGTAATATCAAAGAACTTTTTTACGTCTGCCTGTTGTGAGGTTTAATGACCGTAAGCCAACTTCAACGGCAAATGAAAACTTACATTTAGAGTATCTGCTGCTTTAGAATCATCTAAAACTTATCCTATCCACCATTTTTTTTCTTCAATCTTTTGAATCCCGATAAATTTAATTAATTCATTTTTTACACTTTCCATGTCAGCTCGACCAATTCTAATTGATACAGGAATTTTTTTTCTATTCTTCAGCTTAATAAAAATATTAAACCCATTTTCCATTATTCCAATACCTGCATATTCAATAATTGAAATAGAGTCGATGTCGGAGATGCAAAAAACTTTGCCATTTACTCTAAAGTCTTCTAAATTTTTATTTATTGTAACATCTCTATCTATATAAAAAAAATAGAATTCCCGCAATATAAATAAAATAGAAAAAAACATCAATATAAAGCTGAATGTTTTTAGACTATATGATTTCCCCATACGTTCTGGATGTAGTAACATGAATATTACAAAAAACAATATTGCTAATGTCATTAATAGTAAACCAATAATTTTCTGAAAGCTATAAACTTTTTTGAACTGAATCATTTCAGAAGATTTTATTAAAATGTTTACTGGCATATTATTCAATTTTAGCAGGTGAACCATTTGTTTGGTAATATTCTTTGAATTTTGCAAGCGCTTTATTTGCAGCTTCTTTTTTATCTGCAGCAAAATCTCCATTCATATTTACACCACGTTTACTTAACTCATTTATTAATGCTTCCCCTCTTAATCCAGCATCAGCTAACTGTGCTGTCAATTCTATAGCATTAACTAAAGTTTTCCCATTTTTAAAATCCACAAACGCCTTCCCGGTTTTAGCTACAGAATATAATAAATTATTCCCTTTTTCGCCCAACCCCCAATCATCTAAGTAGTTTGTAATGCCATCAACAGCCATATCTGCAATTTGCCAAGCTCCCCAAGCTGTAACTTTATTTGTGGCTGCGGCAGCTCCTCCTGTTGCTACAGTAGTAGCAAGTTTAACGCTACCTGAAATTCGATATCGCTGAGCCATTTCTTCTGTTATATATTCACCAGAAGACTCGATGCCGTATCCATATTGTCCATCACCAATTCCTTTCGCCAAGTCCACTCCACCCCAAAAATTAAAAATTGCTAAAGATATTTTCTCAGTGTAATAATCAAAAGGTTTATCTCTTTTTTGGATTTCAGCTTTATTTAAACCTGAATTTTCATCCGCACTTACACTAACCAAATTTTTAGTACTCGTATATTCAATTGTTTGGGGATTTATTTGTTTGCTATGTTCTTGCCATTCATAGACTACGTTGATTTTATACGTGTTCCTTTCTATCCCTTTTGCTTCTTCAATTGTATTTATAAACATAGAGCATACAGAAGTCTGAATTAGCGTTCCATCATTTTGTTTTTCATAAATTGTAACAATTATTTCTTGATTACCCTCTTTATCAATACATAAAATTGGTTTATCTCCTGCATATATGTAAGGTGAGTAATACGGCTGTTTATGTGTATATTTATCTATACTCAAGAATTTGCCCAATCTTGGGTCATATACTCTTTCGCCAAAATCAATAGCATTTCCATCACCCTTTACATCATTGTCTTTCTCTTTTCCATTAAACCCGAATCGATATTTAGCACCGCTAAATTTCCTGCCTGGCATTTGCATCCCGAACGGAGGCCGTACTCATGGTAATATCAAAGAACTTTTGTGAATTAAATATACAGAAAACTTGCTGCTTTTTAATATGTTACAGACCAACATGTGGTTGGCACGCAACGCTGCTTTACCTAACCCTGCATAGCAATCACGGCATTCAGTCGGCTTCCTAGCTACCAACGGCGGCAAAGCGAAAAAGAGGTATACCGGCGGCAGCGAAAAACAACTATGTTTTATTACAGTATTTTAGGGGGGCAGTTTGAGCGTATTTTCCTCACTAACCGAACCGAAAGAAAAAACTTAAAATCTTTTAAAACAGCAAAAAACTTGCTAACCTTATTGTATTTTTATAAATGACTAATACACGTCCAAAAAACTTAGCAGAATTGAAGATTGTATTTGAGAATATTCAAGATCATGACCCTAAAATAAAAGTAGGAGCCGAAGAAATCAAAATATTACCCTTCTATTGGAACTACAGTTTTATCACAAATTTCTTCCCTTTAATTGTTTCAATTTATGTATTTACACAAACTGTTGAATTACGAATATATATAGCTTTCGGCTTAATTGCAATTTGTACTTTTTATTTAATTTGGCTTCAATTAAATCTTTGTAATACAATAGTTATTGATACTAAACAAAGAAAGATGTTTATAGAGCCTAATCCAATTTTAGGTAAATTAAAAAAACACATGATAGTGCCGTTCACTAATATTAAAACTATATCTTTTAGCTCCGATGGATCCAGGCCATCATTCAGGAGATATGTAATTGTTATTACTTTAAAAAATACTGAAAAAAAAATAAAATTAATTAGTACAAACAAAGAAGACAATGCCAAAAAATTAGTTGCAGTTTTAATTCAGCTCCTTTAAAGCTTCCTGTGCAGCTTCCAATCCTGATTTTGCGTCTTTATCATTCGGATCAATTTTCAGGCATTCCTTATAATAATAAATTGAAGAATCAGGATTGTTTAAAACTACACTATAAAGCACTCCTATGTTTAAATAAGCTGATGACTTTTTGAAGTAATTTCGTTCTATGGCCTTATTAAAATCTGCTATAGCGCCATACGGATTATTTAATAACATTGTCTTGCAATAGCCTCGTTTAAAATAATATACTCCTGTAGTTGAATCCATAGAAATCAATGAATCTAAGAGAAGTATTGCTTCGATATATTTTTTCTCTTTATAAAAAAAATTGGCTCTATTTAGAAGACTTTCTTTGTCAACACCTGTTGGTAAATCATCATCATTGTTATTACTTCTTATTTTCTTTTGGTCAGAATTATTACATCCCAATATTATAACAATTAAAAAAACTAAAAAAAGATGGTGACGCATACAAAACGATTAAATTAAATTAAATTGACTTTTCATTATTCCTCTTTCACTAAACTTTCCAAAATATTTTTTTGTGCTCTTGCTATCTTAGTAATTTTTTCACTAAGATTATTTATTCTGCTTTGGTTAGCATTATTATTATTGTAAGAGTCCTCTCTGTTAAGACTTACAAGATCTCTATATAATGCATTCTTCTCTTCTTCGAAAGCATAATAAGCCTTTGATTTTGTAGTATTTCCTGCAAATACTTCTACTAGTGTTTTACCACCATAATAATATGGAGCTGCTGCAGTTTTTCCTATAATAAACTCGCCACCGTCTTTTGCTGCTTCCCACCATTTCCTGTGAGCAACATTGTTAACAATGCTAACCCCTGTGACAATATTTCCAGCTGTACCTAAATTTTTAGAAAGCTTGCCTGCCCCCACACTTTCTGCTAAATATTCTCCATGCTCTAAAATATTTGAAGTTTGACCTATAGCATAATTTAAATTAAATTGCGATGGTTGTTTTTGCGGGGTGCGATTATAATCGTCGGCCAGTATGCCAGTAAGATTCGATTTTAATTCTGGGGTGTAATATGTTATTTTAACTCCATCCAACCCAACTGGTTTCTTATCAAGAAGTTGTAAATCTCTAATATTGCTTTTAGCTGGGATAGGAGAGCTTTTCTTTTTTGAGGGTCTACTCAATACAACTATCGTTTCCAAAGTTTTGTATTTCGGTTTCGGCTTTATTCCGTCCAATCCTGAGGGATCAGCTATGAAGATAGGACTATTATTAAAACAAGCATATGGACTCTCCCAATATTTTATTACAGGGTCAACATTCCAACGTCTTCCAATTCTGCTATCATACTCCCAGTACATAGCGGTTGTAATATTTTCGTTAAGCTCTGTTTCCTTTTCCTGGCCATTGATAGAGTATCGATATTTATTACTGCTGAATTTCCTGTTTGTAATCCCCATCCCGAACGGATAGTATCGAATACCCCCGTAATGCGGTGCTGATAATCATCTCAAAGAACTTATATACTGTAAATTTATACCATTTAATGCTTATATCTGCAAAAAAGTATCTTAAAAAAATTTAATCTTCATTAAATGAAAATCGCTAAAACCAGAACTAAGGAGATATCTTTTTTTGCCCTGTATGATAAATTTATACAGGACAGCAAAACCGGCCGCCGCCTGCAGCCAAATGGTAAAAAAATAGCACCAGGTACACTGGCTAATTACGTTTATACTATAAACCTGCTGCAGAAGTTTTGTGCGGCCAAAAACTTTACACTTCGAATATGCATCATAAAACACCTTACTAAAAGACAGCTGATAACCGAAAAAAATTACTGGAAAAATTTTTACAAAAAATTTACCAGCTACTTATATTCGGATTGTGGCCACTTTGATAATTATGTTGGCCAGAACATAAAAATTCTGAGGGTGTTTTTTAATTACCTGCAAAAAGACCTGCTTATTCCGGTTGGCGATTTTCATAAAAGCTTTTATGTGCGTAAGGAAGATATTCCCATTATAACCCTGTTACCCGAAGAACTGAACCACCTTATCTATAACAAAACCTTTGAAGACAGCCTGGATAAAAAAATGCAGCAGGTTAAGGATGTTTTTGTATTTGGATGCACTGTAGCACTGCGTATTAGTGATTTGCTTGTGCTGAGTAAAAACAATCTGAGAATAACTGGAGATACATGGTTTTTAGTTGTACGCTCTAAAAAAACACATACAGATACACAATTACGGCTGCCGGATTATGCCATAGATATATTAAAAAAGTACAAGTTAAAGAATAATAAACTGTTGCCCACGTTTACCAATGTTAGCCTTAACATGAATATAAAAAAACTAATGGAACTGGCAGGCTACACCCAGCCTGTGGGTAAAATACGTGAACAGCAGGGAAGAGGAAAAGAAATAAGGTTTGTAAAAGGAAATAAAACGACTGTATACCGATTTTGTGATTTGGTTACAGCTCACACCATGCGACGCACTGCAATTACCGTTATGCTAAGCCTTAATGTTCCAGAGCATGTAGTGCGTAAAATAAGCGGCCATAGCCCCATGAGTAAGGAATTTTTTCGCTATGTAGCTGTTGCGCAGTCTTACCAGGATAAGGAGGTAAGTAAAATGTTTGAAATACTAAAAGAAAGAAGACTGGTGAATTATAAATTTATATAAATAATGCAGAAGTAAGTTGTTTCAAATTGCACGGTAAATCGGTCTCCCAAAAACATACTTCGGCAAACTTCTGCCAAACCAAAAGAGGACTTGTGATTTCCCATTCAATACACTTAGAAGGCATCACAAGACCTCTTTTGCCTTTCAGGTTGTTGGTATAAGTTTGTCATTCACTTTGCAACTCAGTATATTTTTGTGAGGGCAGCTACTATGCCTGAAAAGACACAGCCACTCATTTGAACTCAGGACTGCACTTCGCTTGGCTTCATTCGTACCAATCCCTTTGTATTGCAACAGGGAAATGCTTCCAACACACTATTCCTCCCACAGATCATTTCACCTGTTTTATACAATCTATGCCAACTCATTCCACCATGCTCCGTTTGCCTGGTACATTCCCGTCAGTATCTTTTCATGCACCCGCTGCCAATCTTATTATGCTCGCCTTGCGGCCACCGGCTGCGTTTGGGGCTGCCGTCACTTGAATCCTGGCTTATACCTTCGGTATGCCTAATGGCAGCCCCGCACTGTGCGTCCACATTCCTTGCAGTCATTGTCCTGTCCGCCCCAGCCGTTGGCACTCGCAGTCACGTCCATTCGTTCCTCTCTCCCGTGGCTTTGGAGGCGAGCTCATCGCTACAGTGTTGAAAGCTTTCAACACGGCTTTGCTTCTTTTGGCTGAGGGCTCCTTTTACCTTATTAAAAAGTATTTGGTAGTAAATTTTAAAAAAATGGAGTATAAATTTAATTATACTCCATTCTAATTTTTTCACTACAATCTATCCATGGTGAACCAGCGATTTAGCATTTGCTGAATGAATAATGTTTACTTTTTTTCCATGTTTCGATTTGTTTTTCTGTATTGTATTTATCGCTAACATTACAAATAAAACAATTAGTGCAGCGAAGCAAACTCCTAGAGTTAACACGCTTAAAAGGTATAAACTATCTGACATTTTTATTTTTTTCTTCGTTTATGAATAGATAAGATTTAGTAACAACGCAAAATATGCAACTATACCAAATAGCAACTGTTTGAAAGGACATAAGATTGTTAAAATTATGATCGTTGTTTTTATTTAAGATTAATACTATGTATGTAATTGCTACTAATACCAGAGGTGCAAATGATAAAAAACATAGAATAAATACAATCGTTTTATTCATTCTACCCCTTGCAAATAATAAGTCAATAGTTGCAGCCCCCATAATAACACAACAAACAAATAGTATTGAACATTCCCGTATTAAATTGTTAAGTTCTTCTTTTGATACATTTGAGCTGTTACTGTCAAGCGCTATACTTCCAACATATTCAAGTAGGAGTAATGGAAACAATCCATATAATAAATTCAAAATGAGCCACAAAATAGATGATCCGACACATTTTAGGAACTCAGTTAAGGTTAGATTCATTTTACAGTCTAGGTCATATTAAGGATTGTTAAAACTATGCAAAATATATTTAATAACAAATAGTAAAATTACGCATAAAATACAGCGTATTTTACTGTACAGTCTTACTTATTTCGGCCAGCATACGGCAAAGCTATGTGCCTATCACAATCGTAAGTAAAGGTCTTCGCTCCATTTCATTACGCTTGCCTCCGGTTTTGCCAAAAAAATCTCCACCCAAAATAAGTAAAATGCTATCTGTATAGGGTAGTATTTTTTATGTCAAAAACCTTGACTTCCTTCCACGCTTCCATTATGGGTTGCCTAAGCTGGCCAAATTTTCATTTTGTGCCGAAGTTTCATTTTTCATTTAAAACACCATTTTATGCAACAACAAGCAAGATTATCTAAACTCATGTATCTGTCGTGGGAGATACAAAAAAAGAAGAAATATACTCGTTCCAAATCGTTACAATCAGCCTGGGCAATAGCACAGAACGAAGATATTACGGTGTATTACTTGGTAAAGAAACATAGCCACGCCAACTATACCAACAAGGTAAAGCCGGAGAGTATTGGATTATTTAAATAGCAATTTATCTGTCACCATAAAATCAAACAAAATGGAAATCGTAGGAAGATTAGTAAATGATGCAGTTGTAAAACAACTGAAAGACGAAAGAAAAGTAGTTAATTTCAGTATTGCTGTTAATGACTATTACAAACAGAGGGGAAGTGAAAAAGGAGTACAAACAACCTTATTCATTAATTGCTCGTACTGGCTAAGTACAGCCTTCAATGAAAGGCTCACCAAGGGCTCTATTGTTGAATTAAATGGCAGGTTGTACCTGAATGCTTATACCAGCCATGAAGGGGAAGCCAAAGCAACACTTAACTGTCATGTAAACACAATTAAGCTGCATCATACCTTGAAACAGGCTGATGCAAAGCCTAAAGAGGAAAAGCAACCTGTGAGCGATGATTTACCTTTTTGATTTGTTTAAATCAGAGCTAAAAAAGCTTCCAACCTGTGAGGGGTTGGAAGCTTGGTATTTTGATTTCTTTACAAGAGTTTTTTATAACCTTCAATATAACTATTTGCAACTTTATACCAACTCCATTCCAACCCTACTTTATGATTGTACAAAGATATTGATTGCCACAACTCTTGTTTATGTAACAGTCCCTTAATTGATTTCGCAAATGCAAAATGGTCAAACGAATCAGAGATAATACCCATTGATTTAGTGATATAAGAATTTGCGAATTGAAAAGGAGTTGATATTACGGGCCTGCCGCAAGCAATCATCAAAGATAAAATTCCGCTGGAGCTTTGATTTTTACTGGTGTATGGGAGAAGACAAATGTCTGCTGATTGTATATATTTTATAAGCCATTCTTGTTCTAAATAATCAGAAACGAAAACAACCTGATCAGAAAGATTTAACTCAGCGACAAGATCTACTAAAATTTTTCTGTATGACTGCGCTGTTTCATTTTCTGGATGATTTGATCCCAGAATAAAATATCGAAAATTAGGGATTTCCTTTTTTAAAGAGTGAAGTGCAGTAATTGCCAATTCGTATCCTTTAGTACTACGCATATGCCCGGCAGATACGAAAATAATATCAGCGTTTCGATCCCTAATTTGTCCAGGCTTCTTAAATTTAATAGAAGGAACACCATGAGGTATTATTTTAATCTTACACTCGCACTTTTTGTATTTCTCTATTAAATGGTTTTTTGCCTCTTTCGAAAACACATAGAGTAAATCAGATCTTTTGACGATTTCTGATAGGACTTTTTCTCTTTGTTCATTCAAATTTGAAAACACAGTATGCAATGTTGAGACGATAGGTTTTTCAATATTATTCAGAAGGTGTAAGATATTTTCTCCGTCTGGTTTACCGAATATTTTGAATTCATGTTGGATATCGACAATATGGATATTTGAATTATTAATGTACTCAACCGCTTTCATATACTGCTCAACTTCATTATTTTTAATATAGAAGTGTTGGTTATTACTATGGTCAGGGCTAGCGGTTAATTCTATTTTGGTGAATTGAAATAAGGGAGAGATTGATTTTAGTGATTGTATAAGATCATATGAATAGGTTGCGATACCACACTGGGTTGGAGGGAAGGTGCTTATAATCCCAATATTACACACGTTCTGTTTCCAGTTTTATATTCTTAACTTTTACTTCATATTTATTCCCATCTCCCCAGGCAAGCATATACGCCCTGTTATGTATTTCCTTGTTCACTAAACTTTTATAAACTTCTTGGCCGTTAATACTAAAATGAAAAAAACTTTCTGCATCTATATATAGGTCACATTTGTAGCTGTTATTCTTGGGTATTATGTTTGTATACTTATCCGGCTTTTCCAGTATCCCATTTCTATATGTTGTAATAAAGATTTCATTTTCGGTGAAGTTTTTGCCGATATGTATTACAAAGTTATTGTCCTGAGATTGAATACTTCCATCTCCAAACAATTTTCCATCAACAAGTAAGAACTTAAAACCAAATCGGTAATATTTCGATTTAGTGAACACATCGCAAGTCAGATGTTTCATCTTTCCCTTATCAAGAGGAATAGCAATATAATCTGCCCATTGCGGAGTAGAAGTATTTGCTGTTGCATACCAATCACTAATGACACCATTTGTGGCTACCATTAATTGATCTTTCTTTTGATGCATTCCTACCCACTTCATTAAAAATGCTTTTATGTTATTCATCTTCTCAATATTTTTCTTTTTTGAATCGCTCAGACCATTATAGATTTCACACAGGTATTTTGGTTTTATAGCTTCTTTGCTGTTGAACTGAGCTTCATTGATTGTGTCAGCGAGTGGAATAAAATATGCTGGGTTTGTATTTATGGATTCATTAGGAAATTCAACTTCGTAATACTTCTCAATAAGGCCTACTATCTCATTAAGTTCTTCCGGGGAATACTTCCTTGTCGAATGTTTTTTAGCAGTAGCCCGGTTTTTATATTCTTTTTCGTAAGTCATATTATGAATAAATATAACTAAAAAAGGGAAGGTTTTCGTAAAAAAGGGAAAGCTTTTCGGGAAGCATATGCCCTTTATAAAATCCATCTTTATCATGGCTAAGCAGAAAAAAACCACCAGAGTTTTTTCTGGTGGCCACCTTCGAAAGAGACTCGAAGATGTAAGCTTACAAGGTTTTATCAGAACCAAGTAGCATACTATCTAGTATACACTTATTCTACTAGTTGTCAAGTACATCTTAGAGGCTGTTTCGACTATCATTTAAATGATTAGTTATGGAAAAGCCTTATTCTCATTACATTATTCCGGAATTACATGAAGCGAAATCGCAGGGTTTTGTTCATGATTTTAAGCTCCACATGAATGGGCTGTTGTATTGCCTTGCATATCCCTGCCAATATTATGAAATCGATCAGTTCCATACAACAGCAATTCCCTGTGCTAATGTAAATGCGACACTCTATTTAATATCCACTAATGATGGTATATGCGGAACAATGATTGACTACCACGAATTCTAAAAAACTATTTCAAAATTAAAATTATAAAACATGGCTAGCACATTTCAAGGAATTACGAGAACCGGGGTATCCGAAAATAACTGGGCATTTGTTGATATGCAAAATTTACATAAAGGAGTGCAGGAAAAAGGTTGGGCTATTAAATGGAAATGCTTCCGACAGTTTCTTAAAGACAACTATAATGTAACCAGAGCTGTGGCTTTCATGGGCTACATCAAAGAATATCAGGCTTTATATACACATATCAGAAATCCAGGTTTCACCCTTGAATTTCGCCAGGTGAAACGATTAAATAATGGAACAATCGAAGGAGGTAATGTGGATGCTGACCTTGCATCCTATGTTATGGATTATAAAAATGAATATCACAAAGCGATTATTGTAGCTGATGATGGAGACTACTGCAGAACGGTTAAAAGTTTAGACAGGCAAAATAAGCTTAAACTAATTATTAGTTCACATTCCATGAAAAATACGTCCGAACTAATTAAGCAGGCTGTCGGGTGCAAGTCTATTTTAAGTATTCATAGTATAAGAAATCAGGTCAGCTAAACAAAATTATAATAATCATTAACAACAAAAAATAATTATATGCAACTAATCAAATCAACCAGATACGCTGATACAAGCATAGATAAAAAGTACACTGACCTTGAAAAAGAATTAATGCTGTTTGCTGAAGTGCAGGGCAAACAAAACGGTATTGATAACAAGCCACTGACAGAGAGGGAATTCAAAGCACTCTTCCTTAACATGGTGGAAACAAAAATTCAGAGTACCATTGATGAAAACCAGCAAGAAAATTTACCTGTATCCGGTGTTGTGGTAGCTCAGGCAAAACAGAAAGAAGCCAATGAAATAGTTAACCCGCTGGCTTCAAGTTTAAATGACAAAGCCTTAGAACATCGGACACTGGAAGAACAGAAAAAATCATGTACCCCTGATATGCGTAAGCGCAGAATACGTAAAGTAGTCTACTTTGCCCTGGCTGTAATTTCAGTAACAGAAGGCTTCTTTGCTTATGGTGCCTTACGCCGTTTACCAATGGCAATTATACCAGCCCTGGTTAACTCTGTTGGGGTAGCAGCAGCGATTGGTATTGCCACACATACCCTTGCCGGGTATATCAGTAAAGCCAAAACAAGGCTTCAGTTCTTGATACGTTTTTTCATAAGCACAGCCCCAATTTTTATTGGCTTTTATGCACTTGGTTACCTCCGTGCAAAAGGGCTCAATACTGCAACGCAAATGAATCTTAACGTGCACCAAAGTACAGTGGTTGATTCCGGAGTATCTGCTATAGCAATTACCATTTTAAGTTTCTTGCTGTTTTTGGCAGCTTTGATAGTAGTGATCAAATATCATAAGACAGAAGAGGAAATAAAGGAAGAAAAGGAATTTGATAAAGCCTGCCGGCAGCTTAACGAATGCGAAAAACAAATGCAGGAAATCAAGACTGCAATTGAAAGAACAAAAGGAGAAGCAAGTATACAATCAGCAAATGCACTTTGTCGCTATGAATATGCCCTTGCAGTTGAGAACCGCCTAAAAGCACTCGGTAAACAAGTCGTACAAGAATACATCATCAAGAATCTTTGCTACAGAACGGATACTATTACACCAGTGTTTTTCTCAGAACCACCGGCACTAAACCTTCGTCTATTTTTTGATAACCTTAAAAAAGATTAATCATGAAAACTCTTCTGATGGTCACTTTGTTTTTAAATGCACTGGTATGCACTTCATGCAATAAGAAGCAGAGGCATCAAACAGCATCGATACAGGTAACAGCTTTGGTAGACATTACAGACCCAAGGGATGTTTTACCTGATGCAGAAACTCTGTTATCCTTCTATGAATTTACAAAGGATAAAAACATAAAAGCTTTGTTCAGGATAACCGCTACTACAGACAAATTGCTTAATCCTGTAGCAGAACATCACCTGGCATCAGGAGATGAAACGGAGAAGGATAATCAGTTTGACGACCCCGATTACCGGGAAAAACTGGTACTTTCTTTCTATACCAATGTCAGGCAAGCTGTGAGTGCTTTTAATACAAAAGCACAGCAGGATACCCTGCTTGGACATTCTGAATGTTTTCGGAGCATTGCCGGTGAATTAACAAGAATGGTTGAAAATAAAACGGATAAAAGCCTTCTGGTTGTCTACTCTGATTTAGCTGAAAATTCCGACTTATTGAATGTCTATACAAAGATTGCTCCTGAACAAATATTCAAGCACCCAGATTCTGTTTTACAAAAGTTTGAAGCAACTAAACTTTTACCCAGAAGCCTTTCGGGGTTTACAGTACTGTTCATATTTCAGCCAAAAAACCGGGAGGAAGATAAGTTGTTTGCTGCAATGGCAGAGATGTATAAAAAAATGCTTTCAGCCCTTGGTGCAAAAGTAATCATACGTTCAGATAACCCCAAATACCTATACCCATGAGTCACGAAAACAACCAACCTGTTAACAGGGTATTTGTAGGTGCTCTTAAGAGCATTCTGAAAGAAGCTTTTAAACTCTGTGTCATTGGATTTGCATGGTGTATGCGTTTAGGAGGACTGATTTTAACTAAAACGGGCGAGGCTATTGAGAAAATTATAATAAAGAAAAGCTAAAGTCATGATACAACTACTCAGTACATTATTTAGTATAATCTTCTCTGTTTTCGAGGCCATAATTTCCGGTGTTGCTGATTTGGTAGTAGCCGCCAGTTCTTCCAAACGCAATCAGAATTATAATGCAGATTTCATTAATCCTGACAAAGTGCTTTTAGAAAATGCAAAAGGATTTTGTTTGACGGGTAATAAATGCCTTTCAGTAAAGGATAGTTTCAGTAATGCATTATGCTTCGGAGGAAGCGGAAGTGGTAAAAGTTCCAGAGTATTAATTCCTTCAATTTTGAAAATGACAGGAGTCTCCTCTTTATGTATCCATGACCCAAGCGGTGAATTATTTGAAAAGACAAGTGGTGCAATGAAGCATTGTGGATACAATATTAAAGTGCTTAATTACGCTAATGCAGACCATTCAGAAAACTTCAACCCGCTGTATCGGGTACATAGTATCTCTGACTGCAAGAGAATCAGCAAACTGCTGATTCAAACCTCTTTGGGGGGCGGTGGCAAAACAGACCCGTTCTGGAACGCTTCTGCAGAATCACTATTATCAATCTTCATCAGATATGTACTTTTCCATACTGAAGAACAGCACCATACTTTGTATAATGTACTTTGTTTGATTAATACTTTTTCGGGGAGCCCTCAGAAGGTGGACAGACTTTTTGTCCAGGCAAAGGATGATGACCTGCTTTCAGATTATAAAGCTTTTGTGGCATACGATTCTAAAATGCTCATGAGTATTGTGGCTACTGTTAGAACTGCGCTTTCCATTTTTTCAGACCCCGGTGTCGCCAGGGTGACTTCCACAGACACGATAGATTTTGAAAGTTTTCGAAATGAAAAAACCATCCTATATATCAACAACAATGTAAACGATATGAAGTATTACTCAGTATTGAGCAGTATTTTCTTCGAGCAATTCTTTGCAAGTGTTATGTCAAAACTACCAAAACAGGGAGATCTTCCCATTTTCTTTTTGTTGGACGAAGCAAGTTCGCTGTACCTGAGTATACTCCCGATAGCGATTTCGAATATCAGAAAATACGATGCCGGTATTCTTCAAATCTATCAATCACAATCTCAGCTTTTTGATTTGTATGGTATACCACAAGGCAGAAATATTGTAGCTAACAGCTTTTCAAAAGTATATATGTCAGGGCAACCTTTGGAAACAGCAAGAGAATTGGAATTAATCTTGGGAAAGTACGAATATATGGATGATGATAATAACAGAAGAACAAGACAGCTTTTAACAATGGATGAAATTAGAATTTTAAGCGAATCCATAATCTTAGTAGGGAACTTACCTCCTATTAAGGCGAAGATGATACCATACTATGAACAAAAGGAATTAAACCGGTTATCTCAGCTATCACCATATACAGTAGAGCAAAAATATTATGAAGATGAACTGGAGCAAATAAACATGAATCCTGATGGCAAAACGGAGTAAACGATATAATGAGTTCTATCAATTTCTGTCGCCATATCTTGAAAAAGGGGATGTAGTTGAGATTCTGTGGGCTAAAAAAGAGTATAGAAGAATATATAAAGCAAAATGGAGGAAGGTAAATCGCACGGAGAATAAAGCATACACAGTTTCCTGGACAACGGAAGAACTACAGGTGCTTACTGAAGCAGCAAAGAAGCATAAAGTAAAACCAACCCGGTTTATCAAACAGGCAACACTTGCCTACATTAATAAACGGTATGTGGTACCCAACCAGCAAGAAATGAATAAGGTGTTACAGCTTGTAGCCATGACCTACAATACTATTGAATCGATATCGCAGGAATCAGAAATTGATCTAAGTAGTATAAAGAGGATGCAGGAGGAGTTATTTATCCTCGAACATGAAATGAGGGTAACATTACTTAGCCCTAAAACCATTGAACAAATACTTGAACAGGAAATAGAGAAAGACCCGGGTACAGAAGAGTATTTAATCAGATTCTTTGAAAGAATGCAACATGGTCATTAAATCTTTAAGCCGTAAGGATGGCACAGAACAGATTGTCAATTACCTGTTTAAGGATAAAGACAAACTGAGTAATAAAGACTTTAAGCCAATGATGATGCGCCATAATATCAGGTCAAGGTCATTAGATAAAATCGTAAAGGAATTTAAAGCTAATGAGACATTTAGAAGGGTACAGCGAAAGAATAGTGTAAAGGTTTACCACACAATAATTTCATTTGGCAAGAAGGATAAAGACAAGATTACTGAAAAGATACTTCGTGATTTTGGTAAAAAGTATATGGAACTGCAGGGCAAGGATAACATATACCTGATGACGCACCATATTGAAAAGGAGCATATCCATTTACATGTCGTAATGAGTGGCACTAAGTATTTAACCGGTGTCGCCAACCGGATTTCAAAAGCTGAATTTGGGCAACTGAAAGTCGCCATGCAGACATACCAAGAGAAGCGATACCCAGAGCTTAATAAAAGTATTGTCGAACACGGAAAAGGGAATAGCAAAGCATATAGCAAAGATTTTAGGCAGAGTAAAAAATCAACTTTGGAAGCTGATTTGCAAAAAGCATATCAGCTATCAAAATCCACAAAGGACTTTTTAGACCAGCTAAAAAGTATGGGCCACGATGCCTACTACAGAAATGAAAAACTCACAGGGATAAAATATGATGGGGAGACAAAATTCCGTTTCAGCAGGCTTGGCTATGATGATAAAATAAAAGCATTAGAAGAGCGTGAAAATGAAGAAAAGCAACAGCTTGATGAAATTGAAAACATCCGCAGCAGTGGCTCCAATTCCAGGGAATTGGATGAACCGACCAGGGAGAGAAATATGGATGATGAAAACAATATTGATAACGAAATGGACTTAGAAAATGAACAAGATGATGACAATACCAGGTAGGGACTATCTGGTATTGTCGTAGCTAAGCTGAGGGGGTACGGGGGAGGTAATTCTCCACCGCAAGATTGCATGTCGCTAAAGACAAAGTGAAGCTGTCGCATGGCGACATGCAATCTTGCAAAGAAACACTTATTGTAAATTAAATATACAATTATGGATTCAGATAGTATGACTTTAATGATGATTCCAAGGGAAACATTGGATGCCATCATAGCATCCCAGCAGGCTATCCTGCGACAAATAAAGGAAATCAATATAAAGGAGACAGGTATTCCAATCAAAAATATAACCGCTAAAGAGTTCATGGAAGCCGTGAGGATAAAAAGGACTAAGTTTGACCAACTGGTTGCTCAGAACAAGATTAAGATCATAAAGAAACGAAGAAAGATTTATCTGTCCGTTACCGAAATAGACAGGTATTTTAATGATTCATCTATTTTATAACGAATTGTTTTACGCTTCTTTTATAACAAAATGAAAATCAATAAAATTGCTAGCCTTGTCGGGACTACAAAAAGGCTATCAATTTGATAGCCTTTTTATTATAATGGCTGGTTAGTTTACTTAATTAGCTTTTCAGCCAGTGGAAACAGTAAGTTATTTTCCAGGTGTACATGCTTGTGCAGGTCTTCTTCAAAAGCTTTTAATTCATCCAGGCTAACTTTAAAAGTAGTGCAGGCATCTTCAGGCGCTGTATAGTTATTGGTTAAGCGGCGTATTTCATAAAGCATTTCTCCAGCATGTTCATGTTCGGCTTCCATTACATTAACAGGGCCGGTAATAAACCCATCGGCAAATTTTGGTTGCTGGTTTTCTGTAAATATTCTTTCCACTTCTTTAATGCGGGGAAATAATACTACTTCCTCTTTTTGCATATGCAGGGTCATTTCTTCCTGTATGGCAGTAAACAACTGCAACACTTTTATCATGTACGGAAAACGTTCGCCATGTTTTGTGGCTACTTTTTGTAAGTGGGCAATTATTGTGGGCATAGATTGTTTTACATAAAAGTGGTGGTGAATAAGAATATAACTGATGAGTTGTTCTGCATTCATCTGTTCAAAAGGCATTTGCAATTTTTCTTCTGGTGCGGTAAACTGTTGCAGTTCTTTTAAAATACTCTCCAGCGGTAAACTTTTTTCTTTACAGGCTTCAGCCAGTGTTCTTTTGCCTTTGCAACAAAAATCGAGGTTGTATTTTTCCAGTACCGATACGGTTTGATGATTTTGTGTTACCAGTGATGCTAATGTTTGTTCTGCTGTATTTATCATAATAAATAATTTTAGGAAAGATGACACGAAAACAATTATTGCTTTGTGATTGAAATCATTTTTGCAATTTATTTTGCTGGCTGATATTTAATAATAGCAACCCGGCAAACATTATAACAGCCGCAACAAGCAGAGCTGTGTTAATATAGGGAATATTGATGTAGTCTAAAGCGCCAACACCCTGAGTCATTAAAAAAACTTCATTAATAATTATTCCTGCTGCAAATATGCCTGCCCCGGCTGTTGCTTTTTTATTGATAGCAATAAAATTTGCAGCAAACATAAAACCTATAAGAAATAAAGTAATTACACCCAGCAGTACTAAATGCAGATAACCAATTACAATTGGCCTGAAACCAAATGCTAATGTGCTTAATGAAGGAATGGTGGAACCCAGCTGCAACAATAATTTAATTGTTAATGCAATAGCCGCTAATCCTAATAACCATTTTGCTGTTACTGAAAATGGGCTTTTAAATATTGCATTTTGGTTTTTTATTAAACCAGCCATGTAAATCCATCCTGCTACCTGTGCAAATGCAGCAATAATTACTAAAATATAAACCCATACAGGAATATTCATCCATAACGCAGATAAAAAATATGCAGGAATTACAGCAAAGGCAAACAACAGGTAAATTCTTTTTAAAATAAGTATTGGTGCTGATTGAAATAATTGTGCCGTAACTAACCCCATGCAGGAAAAAAAGAACCAGCCATTATATTGAAAATGCAAATAAAAATATTCCGCAGCCAGGTACCAGTTTTGATGAATTATTTTGGCCACCATCATTATTGCTAATGCAAATGCTCCCAAAGAGGAAAAAGCATTAAAGAACACAGCTGCCTTAAACCACTGATGACTGATACTCTTATTTTTTAACCGGTTCAAATCTTTCCAGTAAATAATTGCAAAGGCATAAGAAACAATAATAGAAAGTGTGGAAAAGATAATAGAATATAATCCATAGCCTTCAATAGGAAAAGCAATAAGCATACAATATGCAGTTAAAAGATTGCCATACAAAAGCCAACTGTACTTTTTAAAAATGGACACTCCTTTTTCTTTGGCTAAATACGCTACCATCAATACCATAATGGCCTGAGAAATCCATCCGGCAAAAGCAAAATGAGAATGGCCATGCAGTAAATGTTTCTGGTCTATAAAAGGAAGTGACCAGGCAATTTTATATCTTAAAACCACCCCGATGGCAGCAACAATGAATAAGTTTAGTAATGTAATTTTTAACCAGCGGTGCAATACCAAAGACATGGAATAAATTTATTGCAAAGAAACCATGCTTAAAAAGCAGTTGCTATGATTTGAATCATAAGCTAACAATATACTTTTCCTTTTGTTATATGCAGCTGCCCTTTTGATTGAAGGGTTTTTATTGTACGGATAACAGTTTCCACCCTTAGCCCTGTCATATTTGCAATTTGCTGCCGGGTAAGTTTAATTTGGTTGCACTTGCTACAAATGTTTTTTTGTGTTTGCTTAAAATAACTGAGTAATGTAGAAATGCTGTGTTCGGGATTATGATTGGCCATTTCCCTAAGGATAAGGAATTTAAAACGTAAGCGCTGCGATAGTAATTTGCTGAATGCTGAATGTATTTCAGGATTTTCTTTTATTAACTGGTGAAAAGTAGGCCGGTGTAAGCGGATGATCATAGAGTCTGTATCTGCAATTGAGGTAGCAGCAAATGGCTCGCCATCAAAAAGGGGCAGTTCACCAAAGCACTCCCCGGGTTCTATCATTACCTGTAAAAATTCCTTTCCGTCATCATTAATATTAACCCATCTTACGCTGCCGCTTACCAATTGATAATAGAATTGTGCCTGTGCACCTTCCTGAAAAATAATTTCATTGGCGGCACACTTTTTATAAGCCCCACCCCAAGCCAGCAATGTATCAATATCAATCATCATAAATTTTAAATTGGTATAAGTATTAAGTTGTCAAAACTATCCTTCGGCCCTTTTATCCCTTATGACATCTCTTATATAAGCGTATGATTTTAATCATAAATCTTCTTTTTCAGTATAGAAATTTCCGGAAATCTTGTGTTTAAAGAAATAAACCAGACAATTTTCTGCAGTATGATTCAACGCATAAATAAACCACAATTGCAGGTGTAATCTTGTACCATCAATTTTAAAATTAAAAAAACTATCATGAAAAAATTGGCAATTATTTTATTTCTGGGAATTTTTATAGCGGCCTGTGGCGGCGGTGCCGGTAGCGATACCAAAGCAACTGCCGATCCTTATGATGCTGCAAAATCAACAGAAAATGGCAACCCTGGTTATGACCCTAAACGTGGGGAAGGGAAATTTACAAAAGTAGAAGTAGCAGCAACTTTAGATGCTGCAATGGCTGCAACAGGCGAAAAAGTGTTTACTGTAAAATGCAGTAGCTGTCACAAATTAACTGAAGAGAAATTAGTTGGCCCCGGTTGGGCAGGCGTTACAAAAAGATTTACTGCCGAGTGGATCATGAATTTTGCAACCAATCCAGATGCGATGTTAGATAAGGATCCTGCAGCCCAGGCACAACTGGCTATTTGTTTGGTACGTATGCCTAACCAAAATATTTCGGATGATGATGCAAGGGGTGTGTATGAGTTTATGAGAAAAAATGACGGTTTGAAATAAGTAAGGCAGAATGACTTGTAATACTGTACTTTTTTAACACAACATCCCCTGATAAATATAATAGATTACTTAAACAACAATCAATATGAAAAAGATACAATTTAACTTAATGGCAATAGTGGTTTTGCTGTTAAGTATTGATGCATGTAAACCAAAAAATGCAGGTAATGCTGTTAGCTCCGATGCTGCGGCAAAAACTTATGTTGCGCCTGGAAAATATGACGAGTTCTACAATTTTGTTTCAGGTGGTTTTAGCGGGCAGATGAGTGCTTATGGTTTACCTTCGGGTCGTTTGCTCAGGGTAATTCCGGTTTTTTCTGTTGATCCTGAAAAAGGATATGGCTACAGCGAAGAAACAAAACCTATGTTAAATACTTCACATGGTTTTGTACCCTGGGATGATCTGCACCACGTTCAAATGTCGAAAACCAATGGAGATTACGATGGACGCTGGGCTTTTGGCAATGCCAATAATACACCCCGTGTTGCAAGAATTGACTTAAAGACCTTTCGTACTGCAGAGATAATTGAATTACCCAACAGTGGGGGTAACCACTCATCTCCGTTTATAACAGAGAATACAGAGTATGTTGTAGCCGGTACCCGTTTTAGTGTACCGCCAGATGATAAAAATGGTGATGTGCCCATTAATACTTACAAACAGAATTATAAGGGGACACTTAGTTTTATCAGTGTTGCAAAAGAAGATGGTAAAATGGATATATCATTTCAGATACAATGCCCTGGTGTGAATTTCGATTTGAGCCGTGCCGGTAAAGGTGTATCACACGGATGGTTCTTCTTCTCTTGCTATAACACAGAGCAAGCTAATACTTTACTGGAAGTAAATGCTTCGCAAAAAGATAAAGATTTTATTATGGCAGTAAACTGGAAGAAAGCTGAAGAATATTTAAAAGCAGGTAAAGGCAGAAAACAAGCTGTAAGATATGCATCCAACAGGTATAGCGATATTACCCATGCTGCAACATCCGAAATAAAAACAGAAGTTACTGTACTGGATGCCAAAGACCTGAAAGATATCTGTTACTTTTTTCCATGTCCCAAATCACCACACGGTTGCGATGTAAGCCCAACAGGCGAATACATTGTTGGTAGCGGAAAATTAGCTGCATTAATTCCTGTATTTAGTTTTGATAAATTACAAAAGGCCATTGCAGCTAAAGATTTTATTGGCGAATTTGATGGTGTTCCTATTCTGAAATATGAATCAGTTTTATATGGAGAAGTAAAGAAACCCGGCCTCGGCCCTTTACATACAGAGTTTGATAACAATGGCAATGCTTATACATCCATGTTTGTTTCATCAGAAGTTGTTAAGTGGAATATAAAAGATTTGACAGTAGTTGACAGAGTACCTACTTACTATTCTGTAGGCCACTTAACTGTTGCACACGGCGATACTAAATCGCCAAAAGGAAAATACCTTGTTGCTTATAATAAAATTACAAAAGACAGGTATTTACCAACCGGCCCCGAATTATCGCAGAGTGCCCAGTTGTATGATATCAGTGGAGATAAGATGCAGTTGATTCTTGATTTTCCAACAATAGGCGAACCGCACTATGCCCAGATAATTTCTGCAGACCTTATAAAAAATAATTCGCAGAAATTCTTTAAACTCGAAGAAAACAAGCACCCATACTTCGCCAATGGCGAAGCTGCAACAAAAGTTGTTCGGGAAGGAAACAAAGTTCATGTATATATGACCGCCATCCGTTCTCACCTTACACCAGATAATATTGAAGGTATACGAATGGGAGATGAAGTTTATTTTCATGTAACCAACCTGGAGCAGGATTGGGATGTACCGCATGGCTTTGCTATTAAAGGAGCGGCAAATGCCGAATTGCTGATTATGCCTGGCGAAACACAAACATTGAAATGGTTACCAAGTAAAGTAGGTACATTTCCTATGTATTGCACCGATTTTTGTAGTGCATTGCACCAGGAAATGACAGGTTATATAAGGGTGTCACCTGCAGGAAGTAATGTGCCTTTACTGTTTAGTACCGGCAAAAACTATCCCGTTGCTGACTCTGCCAATAAAAAATAAAGTGTTGAGCATGAAGTAGGGAACAGGGTTTATCCCTGTTCCTTTTTATAATCATTAAAAGTGCAAAGATGAAAAAGGTACAACTGCAGCAATGGATAAGAATGTTGTTAATATTTTGCGGATTGGCATTAGTTGTTGTCTTATTTGTGCCGATGTGGCGCATCGACCTTGTTGCACCGCAATACCCCGAAGGGTTGATGTTATTAATTTATCCCGACAAATTAGGCGGTAACGTAGATATTATAAATGGCCTTAACCATTACATAGGTATGAAGACTTTGCATACCGAAGACTTTATAGAGTTTACAGTGCTGCCTTATTTAATTGGATTTTTTGCTGCAGCATTTATTGTAACCGGTTTTATTGGTAAAAGAAAAATACTCAATATCCTTTTTGTACTATTTGTATGTTTTGGTGTGTTGGCGATGTACGATTTTTGGCGCTGGGAATATAATTACGGGCATAATTTAAATCCTGATGCTGCAATTATTGTTCCCGGTATGGCCTATCAACCACCGCTTATTGGGTTTAAACAGTTGCTCAACTTTGGTGCATACTCAATGCCCGATATTGGCGGCTGGATTTTTGTTGGTGCAGGAGCGATACTGTTTTTATGTGTAATTGCAGCATGGCGCTTTGCAAAAAAATCAAAATGAAAAACAAAAATATTTTTAGTGCGATAATAGTTGTAGCGGCAATGAGTTTATTGTCGTGCAATACAGCTCCCGGTCCTTTAAAATTAGGTGTCGACAATTGTTATTCCTGCAAGATGACAATTAGCGATGCTAAGTTTGGGGCAGAGATTGTTACTAATAAAGGAAAGCAGTTTAAGTTTGATGATGTGCATTGCCTGGTCGGCTATTTAAAAACCAACGACCTGCAGCAGGCAGCAATAAAAGATATTTATATAACTGACTTTACCGGCAACCATAAGTTGATAAACATTAAGCAGGCATTACTATTTAAAAGCGAAGCTCTCAGAAGCCCGATGGGAGGAAATATTGTGGCATTTGAAAGTGCAGATAGTTTAAAGTTTATACAGCAGCATTATCAAGGCGCTGTTGTTAACTGGAACGAATTAATTAAGCAGTGAAATTTTTTTACTACATATTATTCTTTTTAGCTTTTAGTTTTACTGCAGGGGCAAAAACAATAAAAGTTGGTAAGCAGCAGGCAGTAAAAACTATTCAACAGGCATTAGCCATAGCAGTAAATGGCGATACAGTTTTAGTAGATGCAGGAAATTATAAAGAACAAAATTTAGTTATTACCAAAACCATTGCCTTAATTGGTAGCAATCATCCTGTTTTAGATGGCGAACATCAATACGAAATTATTTCTGTTAAAGCAAATGGTGTACTTGTTGACGGGTTTAAAATAATTCATTCAGGCGTTTCCAGTATAGAAGATTATGCAGGAATAAAAATTTACAACGTACGGGATGTTATTGTACGGAATAATATTCTGGAAGATACTTTTTTTGGTATCTATTCGCAATACGGCACCAACTGCACTATTGAAAACAATCACTTAACAGCATTTGGTGAACAGGAGCAGCAAAGCGGCAACGGTATTCATTGCTGGAAAAGCGACAGCATGAAAATAATTGCTAATACAGTTTCAGGGCATCGTGACGGTATTTATTTTGAATTTGTAACCAATTCTGTTATCTGGCGCAATACATCTGTTAAAAACCTGCGCTATGGGTTACATTTTATGTTTAGTAATAATGATGCTTATATAACCAACATCTTTAAAAATAATGGGGCAGGTGTGGCAGTAATGTTCAGCAAAAATGTAAAAATGTTTCATAATTACTTTGAAGAGAACTGGGGCGACGCTGCCTACGGTTTGTTATTGAAAGAAATTTCGGACAGTTATATTGAAAACAACCATTTTAAAAAAAATACCATAGGTATCCACATGGAAGGTGCCAGCCGCATTACCATGGAGAAAAATATTTTTGAAAGTAACGGCTGGGCAATGAAGATACAGGCCAGCTGTATGGATATTAGTTTAAGCAACAGCAATTTTATTAACAACACATTTGATGTAGGCACGAACGGTAGCCTGGTGTTAAATACTTTCAATTATAATTACTGGGATAAATATGATGGGTATGATTTGAATAAAGATAAAATTGGCGATATTCCTTACCGGCCGGTAAGTATGTACTCAATGATTGTTGAGCAAAATCCACCGGCAATGATGTTATTCCGGAGTTTTATGACAACACTGCTTGATAAAACAGAAAAGATATTACCAACACTTACGCCGGAAAATTTAAAAGACGATCATCCACTAATGAAAGCACTACCGTTATGATAATAGCCAGTAATGTTTCGAAAAATTTTGGAAAGCTGAAAGCACTGGATAATGTTTCTGTTACCTGTAACAAAGGGGAATGTATTGCATTGATTGGGCCAAATGGCAGTGGTAAAACAACTTTAATTAAAAGTATTTTAGGTATGGTGGTTTGCAACAGCGGCTTTATTACTTTTAACGGAAAAAATATTCTGCACGACTGGCAATACCGTTCACATATTGGTTACATGCCTCAAATTGGTCGCTACCCCGAGAATATGACCATTGGGCAAATTCTGGACATGATGAAAGATATTCGGGGCAAAAAAAATGAAGCACTCGACGAAGATCTGATACAGCAATTTAAATTAAATGAATTGCTGAGTAAACGGATGCGTACACTTTCGGGAGGTACCCGGCAAAAAGTAAGTGCAGCCCTGGCTTTTTTGTTTAATCCCGATGTATTGATCTTAGATGAGCCTACAGCAGGCTTAGATCCCGTTGCTGCTGAAATATTGAAAGAAAAAATTATTGCAGAGAAAACAAAAGGGAAATTGGTTTTAATAACTTCTCATATTTTAAGCGAACTGGATGATTTAATAACACAGGTAATTTATATGCAGGACGGGCAATTATGTTTTCATAAAACCATCGAAGATTTAAGGGCAGATACCGGGCAGGAAAAATTGGCTAAAGCAATAGCAAGTATAATGCTAAAAGAAAAAGCTGTATGAAAAAGATAATAAAATATGTGATCATCGATATTCTGCGTAATAAGATCATGCTTGCTTATACAGCCTTTTTATTGTTGATCTCCTTCAGCATATTTAACCTGGAAGATAATTCTGCAAAAGGATTGCTGAGTTTACTCAATATAATTTTAATTGTGGTTCCGTTAGTGAGTATATTGTTTGCTGCTATTTATGTGTACAATAGTGCGGAATTTTTAGAGCTGTTGGTAAGCCAGCCTTTAAAAAGAAAAACGATCTGGTTAAGTATTTTTTGTGGTGTGGCCAGTTCCCTTGCCCTGGCATTTTTTGTTGGCTCAGGTATTCCTATATTATTGTATGAAGCCACACCTACAGGTTTTATGATGTTGGGCACCGGCCTGCTGCTGTCAATAATTTTTGTTGCCATAGCAATGCTGGCAACAGTTAAAATAAGAGATAAGGCTAAAGGCATTGGTGTAACTATTTTATTATGGCTGTATTTTTCTTTATTGTTCGACGGGCTGGTGATGTTCCTGTTATTTCAGTTTGCCGATTATCCTTTAGAAAAAGCAATGGTTGGGGTAAGTGCATTAAACCCGATCGATCTCAGCCGTATTCTCATCCTGTTAAAAATGGATGTGTCTGCATTGATGGGCTATACCGGTGCTGTATTTAAAAATTTCTTTGGTACACAAACCGGGTTGCTGGTATCTTTTTTTGTATTGGCATTATGGATTGCAATTCCGTTATGGCTCTCTGTCCGTAAGTTCAACCGTAAAGATTTATAATTATGAAAAGACATGAGGCTTTAGCACCACTATCGAGAGAACACCATAGTGCTTTAATACTGGCACAACTATTAAAGAAAGATGCGCCAACTTATAAGGGATTGCCAACTGCATTAAATGAAAAAGTTGCCTACGCACTGCAGATGTTTACTGCAACACTGCAACTGCATTTTACAAATGAAGAGGGGATGCTTGATAAAGTAAGAAGTGTACATGCTGAAATTGATAAAATATCCGAAGAGATTTTTACAGAGCATCAGCAATTAAAAAAAATGTTTCTTTCTCTTGATAAAACCAATAATACAATTGAAGAACTGGATACTTTAGGCCAGGCATTAGATGACCATATCCGTAAAGAAGAACGAGTGTTATTTCCTTTGATACAGCAACACTGCAGCGAAGCGATATTAAGCAATTTTGATTTTACGCCACAAAATTAAGCAGCATGAAAAAAGATATTGAAAGCAAAAAGGATATTGAACTGCTGGTGAATGAATTTTACGACAAAGTAAAAACAGACGAAACGATTGGTTATATTTTTACAGATATTGCTAAAGTAAATTGGGAAAAGCATTTGCCGGTTATGTATAATTTTTGGGAGAATACCTTATTTTATACCGGCACATACGAAGGTAACCCAATGGAACTGCATAAACACCTGCATCGCCTGATGCCATTACGAACAGAGCACTTTAAGCAATGGAATTATTTGTTTTGTAAAACTGTAGATGCCTTATTTAAAGGTCCTAATGCCAAGCTGGCCAAGCAAAGGGCAATTAGTATATCTACAGTAATGCAGATAAAAATATTAAACGAATATTCTCCGGTAGATAAAATATATTGATTAATAAAAAAGCATACCGAAATTTCCGGGATGCTTTTAAAGTGGTTTTTAAGGGATAAATTATTTTTTGGCAGGAGGTAATAATACCGCATCAATTACATAAACAATACCGTTTGATGCCGGTACGGCAGCTATAACATTTGCTGTGCCATTTACAATTAACTTACCATCTTTTTTACTGATAGTGATATTGTCTCCATTTACCTGGCCAATGCTTTGTCCATCCTGCAGCATATCTTCTTTAAATACACCAACAGAAACATGGTATTGTAAAATATTGATAAGGTCATCTTTCTTTTCTGGTTTTAATAAACCATCAACTGTACCGGCAGGTAATTTTTCAAATGCAGCATTGGTAGGTGCAAATACAGTAAACGGTCCGGCATTACTTAATGCATCTACAAGTTCGGCTGCTTTAACTGCTGCAACTAAAGTGGTATGGTCTTTACTGCCAACAGCAACCTGTACTACGTTTTTTGCTGATTGATCATCCTGCACACCCGATTGGCCAGCACCTGGTGCAGCTTCTGTTGCTGTTGTTGCGGTAGATTGTGGTTCGCCTGAATTACATGATATTGCCAATGCCAGCAATCCGGCTGCAACTACTGTTGTTACTTTACTTTTCATATATAATAGTTTTTTCCTGAATAAATTTATTCGGTATAAAACTACTACGCCATAGCGGCTGTAAATATGACCTGAATCACAAATGAAAAATAATGCAAAGAAAAGAGCCGCAATTTGCGGCCCGGGGTTTAATTATAGATTCTTTCAACTATATCTTTATATTTTTCCATTATCACTTTTCGTTTCAGTTTTAATGTTGGGGTAAGTTCGCCGCTGTCAATGGTCCATTCGTTAGGCATAAGTTCAAACTTCTTAACCTGCTCTACATGGTTAAAAAATGTATTAAAGGAATCAATCAGCTCTCTGTATAGGTCTAAAACTTTAGGATTATGAATAGCATCTTCAATAGTAGTGAATTTTATTCCTTTATGCTGCATCCACTCTTTTAAATTAGGGATTGATGGTACTATCAATGCGCCAACAAATTTTTGTTCGGCACCAACTATCATCATTTGTTCAACAAAAGGCGATTCCTTCATTTTATTTTCAATAGGCTGTGGGGCAACATATTTACCGCCGCTTGTTTTAAACAATTCTTTTTTACGGTCGGTAATTTTTAAATACTTACCATCTTCAAATACGCCTATATCGCCGGTGTGCAGCCAACCGTCAATAATAGTTTCTGCAGTTAAGTCAGGGCGTTTGTAATAACCCATCATTACACTTGGTCCTTTTACACAAATCTCTCCATCGGCTTCAAGTTTTACTTCCTGTCCTTCAATAACCAATCCAACGGTGCCAAATTTTGTTCCGCCTTTTTTACGGCAGTTTACACTTATTACCGGGCTGTTTTCTGTAGGGCCATAGCCTTCATAAATAGGAATCTGCGCAGCATTAAAAACTCTTAACAGCCTCACCTGACAGGCAGCACCACCAGTAATAATGCATTCAATATTACCACCCAGCGCCTCACGCCATTTTTTAAAAATTATTTTATTGGCAATAGCCAGTTGAATATTATACCAAAAACCGCCGCTTTTTAAAATATCGTATTTACTGCCGAGGCTTACCGCCCAGTCGAATAATTTTCTTTTAACACCTGTAAGATGACTGCCTTTTTCCATAATTTTTTCATACACTTTCTCCAGTAAACGGGGTACCGTGGTGAATAAATTTGGTTTTACTTCTCTTAAATTATCAGCAATGGTTTCTAAACTTTCGGCATAGTAAATTGAAATGCCGCTGTTGATATAGATGTAAGAAACCATTCTTTCAAAAATATGATTGAGTGGTAAAAAACTTAATGCTTTTGCATCGGGGTTATCATTAAAAGGAAATGTTGCTCTGGAATGAATGACATTGGTTACAATATTTCTATGGCTTAGCATTACACCTTTTGGCGTACCGGTAGTACCCGATGTGTAAATAATAGTAGCACAATGTTCGGGTTTTATAGCAGCTTTTATGTTTACGAGTTTAGCCAGGGTATCTGTTGTGGCAGATGCTAAAATAACCTTCCAATAGTCAACACCAGGCAGCTCATCAAAACTATACACGTTCTTTAAAGTGGGAATCCTGTCACGGATATTATTTACTTTATCTAAAATATCCTGTCCGCTTACAAAAACATATTTTACCGAAGCGTCATTAAAAATAAATTCCAGTTCATTAATATTTGTAGTGGGGTAAACAGGGCAAAGTGCAGCGCCAATTTGCTGGCAGGCCATATCAAGCAACAACCACTCGGGCCGGTTTTTTGAAACCAAAGCAATTTTATCCTGGTTTTCAATAACCATATCGTTACCACTTACACCAAGTTGTAACAGACCGGCGCTGAGTTTATCTACAATATCTTTTACATCGGCGGTACTGTAGGTTTGCCACTCACCATTTTCTTTGGCGGCAAACATATCTTTTTTTGCAAAGTGGTTCAGTTGGTTGTCAATGCAATCAAATATTCTTGAATTCTCATTCATATGCAATCGTTATAGCGTCAAAAAAAATATCAGTTCTTGTTCTTCAGCTTATCGTATTCTCTTTCTGTCATTGTATCCTTATCTGTTTTATAGGCCCTGATAAATTTCAATATCAGGCCAATGCCTATACCCAGCATAACCCATAAAGGCCAGGGCGTACCGGTATTAATGCCCCTGCGGCCAGCCGTAAAATACCATATAGCCCAGCAAATGGCACTTATCACCATAAAACTAATAAGGCTGTCCTGGAAATCGGCTCTGCGTTTTGCAATTTGCCATAGTTTTTCGTCACGCTGTTCTTCCATAAAAAATTATTTTAAACAAGATAACAAAAAAAATTTATTAAAATCACGGCAGCAGCTTGTGGTAGTATTGCCCGGCAGGAATTTTAAATATCCTTCCTTTTTGAAAACGGGAGAGTTCGTTGTATTCTGAGGCATTTAATATTATCCAGTTTTGATAAGCCGGTAAATTATACGCTGCAGTAAATATCCATTGGTTGTAAGCTTCAAACATACCTTCCTGTAATAACTGGCGTTGCAGTTCAAAAAGCTTAAACGGAAATTTATTCTCAAAACCGGTAAACCAATCCAGTATAAACCGTGTTCTTATCATGGTCAGCGACTCTGCATTAATACCGGTTGCTGCCAGTGCCGACTGTTTGTTCATCGTTTGCACAAAAGCCTGTACAAAACCGTTTTTATCTGTATTGTTTTTTTCCAGGTCTGCATCTGCAAACAGTTTTTTATAACCTTCCAGTAAAATATTTTTTATTTCGGGAGATGTTGAGCTTGATGGTTCGATGTTTAAAAAAATCTCACCGTATAAAATGCTCCATACTTTATCGGTGGTAAAATAATAATATTTACAGGCATTATAATAATTTTTTGAAAACCCAGGGTCAGTTTCAATTCCTTTTTCCCATTGTTTAATGGCGCTGTAATCTTTTTGTGCCCATAATAATTCCCCCAGTTCGTTATACAATGGCCCGCTTTCCGGGAATTTTTTTAATCCTTTTTTGTAAACCTTTTCACATTCTTTAGCATCATCCAGTGCTAAATAAATATCACCTGCAACCTGGAAGCACTGGTCGTCTGCCTCCACCCTGTCAAGTATGGGTTTGTAAATATCAAGTGCTTTGGTAAAGTCTTTTGCAAAATAATAATTCAGTCCCAGGTCTTTTGCTATTTCAATATTGTTGGGTTGCAGTTTTATAGCCCTGTTTAAAACCAAAATGGCGTTACTGTAATCTCCCTGACGCATAAAAGTCCGGGCAGTTTCGTGCAGTTCGGTTGCATCCTGTGCCATAGCTGTAATGGCAACAGAAGAAATAAATAAGGCGATAAAAAATCTTTTCATCATCAAATAAAGGTACTGCTAAAATAAATACACGAAAAGTTAATGCATAAATTTAAGCCTCTGCTATATCTGTTATTAAATGGGTAAGTAAACCGTCTCTCAACTTGGGTTCAAACCAGGTGCTTTTTGGGGGCATTACATTACCACTATCAGCAATATCAAATAACTGCTGTATGGTTACGGGGTGCAGGCTGAAGGCTACGGTCATTTCGCCACTGTCCACTCTTTTTTCCAACTCAGCCAGTCCACGTATGCCACCAACAAAGTCTATCCGTTTATCGGTACGCTGGTCTTTAATATTCAAAACAGGGTCCAATAAATTATTGGAAAGAATGGTAATGTCTAAAACACCGATCGGGTCAGTTGTAAAAGTATTTTCTTTAGCCGTTAATTTATACCATTGATGATTTAAATACATACCAAACTCATGTAATGCTGCCGGCGAAAAAGCTGCAGTTGTTTTTTCGACAGTAAAGTTGGTTTCTATACGGGATAAAAATTTATCATCATTAAAGCCGTTCAGATCTTTTACCAAACGGTTATAGTCCATAATGTGTAACTGGTTTGAAGGAAACAGCGTGGTTAAAAAATAATCAGCTCCTTCAGGAGAATTTTCTCCGCCTAAGGCGGCACGTACTTTGGCTGCTGAGGCAGCCCTGTGATGGCCATCAGCAATATAAGTAACCGGCACCAGTGTTTTAAACAATTCAGTTATACGGTCGATTGTTTTTGCATCGTTAACTGCCCAGATGCTGTGCTGTATGCCATCATCAGCAATAAAATCATAAACCGGGCTACGTTCTTTTTTCCAGTCGTTTATTAATGTATCAATAGCATCAACATTTTTATAAGCTAAAAAAACATTGCCGGTTTGCGCCCCTGTGGTTTTAATATGGTTGATACGGTCCTGTTCTTTTTCGGGCCGGGTAAACTCGTGTTTTTTTATCAGGTCATTTTCATAATCATTCACGCTACTGCCGCAAACCAAACCGGTTTGGCTTTTCCCATTCATAATAAGCTGGTAAATATAATAGCAGGGTTTACTTTCCCTGAACAAAATATTGCGGCTGATAAAAGCATCTAAATTTTCTTTTGCTTTATCATATACTTTTTGCGAATGAATATCCACATCATCGGGCAGATCAATTTCGCTTTTGGTAATATGTAAAAAACTTGCCGGGTTGCCTTGTGCTTCTACTTTTGCTTCTTTACTGTTTAATACATCGTAAGGGCGGCTTGCTACCTGCTTTGCCAATTGGGCTTCGGGGCGTAATGCATTAAATGGTGCTATTGTTATCATGTTGTTTTACTATTAGGGAGGTTAAAAGTAATGTATTTGTTATTGATGATTTTTTAGAATTGAGCAGCTGCTATTGCTGCAATGCTTTGGCAATATCGGCATTCCATTTTTGCTGGTTGGCTTCGTTTTTACAGTGGTCTGTTTCTTCGTCGTATTGCACCTGCATTAAATGGTATTTTTTCATCGTATCTGTAAAAATGGCTCTTAATTTTTCTTTAAAATCGACTTTAAAAAAAACGGTATTATTTATTGCTTTAATAATTTCTTTATGGCAGATGAAACCAATATCAAAATGTCCCTGCTCGTGCTTTAATAAATAAGGTATTTGTTTACCTTCTTTTACCCACGATTTGGTTTCATCAAATTTAAGTGTAACAGCAAGGTTTTTAAACCTTACTGTATCGCCGGCAAAATCAACTCCTTTAAAGCCATAATTTATACCCCAGGAAGTATTGGCCTGGTAGGGAGAATCTTTATCCGGCTTGCCGCTAAAATCATCCCAGGTAAGTAAGCGGTATTTAGTACTGCCATTAATTAATACATCCTGGCAAAATGTATTTTCAAAGAAAGATAAAATAAAAAACAGGCAGATTATTTTTTTCATACACAGTGGTTAACCGTTTTTTGCAGTAAAGGTTTTCATTATTTCTACTAATACCTGCACACTGCTTAATGGCAATGCATTGTATAAAGATGCTCTGAAACCACCAACGAGGCGATGCCCTTTTATACCAACAATGCCCTGCTCTTTCGCAAAATTAAGAAAGGGTTCTTCCAAAGCAGGGTTGTTCATTACAAAACACACATTCATTTTACTTCTGTCTTCTGCTGCAACTGTTCCTTTAAACAAAGGGTTGCTATCAATCTCATTGTATAATAATGCTGCCTTTTCGGTATTTATTTTTTCGATGGCTTTTACACCGCCCTGTGCCTTTAACCACCGCAGTGTAAGCATACAAACATATACTGCAAATACCGGTGGTGTATTTAACATACTGCCTTCTTTAATGTGATTGCGATAATCCATTATTGTAGGAATGGGGCGTTTTATTTTACCCAGGATATTTTTATTTACAACAACAACATTTACGCCAGCGGCACCAATATTTTTTTGTGCGCCGGCATAAATTAATCCGAAAGCATTAAAATCCATTTCCCGGCTTAAAATATCGCTGCTCATATCTGCCACCATTACATTACTTGTTGCCGGAATTTTTTGCCACTGGCTGCCGTAAATGGTATTGTTGGTGGTAATGTGAAAATATTTTGCATCATTAGGTACGGCAAAATCTTTAGGTATAGCGGTATAGTTGGTGTCTTTACCGGTACAAACCACTTCTACCTTGCCAAATAATTTTGCTTCTTTTATGGCTTTAACGCCCCACACACCAGTATCGGCATATGCTGCGGTTTCTTTATCATCCAGCAAATTCATGGGTACCTGCATAAATTGGGTAGATGCGCCACCATGTAAAAACAATACTTCATGATCGGCATCTAAATGCATCAGTTCTTTTAACAAAGCCTGCGCCTCATCCATTACCGCCTGAAAAGTGGAAGTGCGATGGCCTAATTCTAATATAGATAACCCGGTATTATTATAATTAAGTACGGCTTGTGCGGCCTGTTCAAATACTTCTTTTGGTAAAATAGAAGGGCCTGCGTTGAAATTGTGGAGCCCCTGTCCCCTAAAGGGGGAATTTAAAAGCGTCATTTAAATGATTTTTGCAAAAGTAATAAAAGCAAAAAGAAGATAAATTTGAAATATTAAATAAATCTACCTAATCTATTTTATTCTATTTCCCCTTCAGGGGATAGGGGTTTCTTCTTTTCCAATCATTTTGCCTCCGGCCTTCCAGTTATTATTTAATTCTTCAAATTCTTTTAAATCCTGCTCCGTAAATTTTTTATTTACGAGGCTTTTAAGGTCGGGCTGCCCGGCATTTACCCAGGCGGTGTACCAAAAACTGGCAATGGCATAAATGCTTTGGCGCATTCTTCTTTCAATCATACCATCTAATTTTTTATTAAAGGCAATGGTAAAGGCAGATGAGTATTGGCGGATGATTTTCCCATTTCGTTCTTCAAAAGCATATTTTTTATCATCACCAAATTGTTTGGTCAGCTCTTTTTCAAAAAGCAAAACACTATCGCTTGCTTTAGCGCTTTCCAATACCCGTTTCCAAATAAAGTCACCCGGGTTTTTTATGTACCCTGCCTTGCCTATAAAAAAATCAAATTCTTTTTCTGCAAGCAGTTCCGGCACCCGGCTTTCCCAAAAACCATGTATACCTCTTTGATTGGTGTATTGCCCGTTGTGGTTGCTGTTGGCATGTAATGGTACATGAGCATCGCCAAGGTAGTGGCCAATTTCGGCACTATTCTTCAGTATCTTACTAAAATTTTTTTCTTTAAAAGCAGCAGTTAACCTGGCAAGCATAGTTTGTATATGCCAGGGTACAATACCAAATTTATTTAAAGAGTCTTCACCAAACTTTGCAACAGCATCATTCCATTTCCTTGGTAAACTATCGTAAGGATATTTGCCATAATGGTCAATATCAATATAATGTCTTGGTCCTTCTTCGGGCACAGCATATCTTCTTTTATCGGGGTCAACGGCATGTTCACTTAAAAAATCAATATTGGGTTTATACAATACCATCATCTCCGGAGGCAATAAAAATACAGCGTGGTAATTTATTTTTTGATGGGCATAAAAACCCCAGCAGTAACAGTTGGAATGAATAATTAATAATGCAACAATTAATACTACTTTTTTCATGCAACCTTTTTGAGTTATAAAAGGGTTTTCTTCCGGAGCAGGTTTAGGGAACTGGAGTATCATCCACATCTGTGATACCGCCACTTACTGCAAACTTCATAGTTTGTGCAGCGCTTATATTGGTAATAGGTTTTACTCTCGATTTAGGAATTACATATACATTACCTGCTACGGAATAGGCCATCGGTATATATACCGTTACATAATCTTTAAGGTCAAATTCTTCCATATCCTCTCTGGTAATAAAACCAAAGCGCCACACATCATTGTCATCTACATTGGCCAGCACATTTTTGGTAAATTTTTTATTATCGCCTGCAAAGGCTTCAAAAAAATCACGGGTGGTGGAGTAAATATATTTTATACCCGGCGTTTTTTCCAATATCTTATCAACAAAATTTACCAATCTGCCAGTAATAAAAAAGGAACTGAAATAACCAATTACAATGAGTGCTGCTATTATAATAATAAACCCAATGCCGTAATTCTGCACTTTTACAGCACCCTTGTCATCTGTATAGGTAAAAATGGGTAATAAACTGTCGATGGAACTAACCACCCAGAAAATAGAATAAGCAGTAATTGCAAGTGGAGCCAGTATTAATAAGCCCTGTAAAAAATACTGCAGCAGCTTACCATAACTAAAAGGCTTTTTCATATTAATTCATTTTAATACCTCAAAGATAATAGAATGACACACCAATTTTTAAATGTGGTTTTTAGCGTATTTCAAGTACTACGGGTTAAATAATTGTTACCATCGGAAAAAAAAAGTAAAGGAAACTTTGGCAACTCAAAAAGTTTCCATAGTTTTGCCCCCGATTAAGAAAAATAAAAATTGAAAGACAGAATTAAACAAAAAGCCCACGACCTGTTCATGCAATACGGAGTAAGATCGGTTACCATGGATGAAATTGCACTGCAGATGGGGGCAAGTAAAAAGACCATTTACCAGTATTACGCCGATAAGGATGAGCTGGTGGATGCTGTAATGGTGGATATCATCAACCACAACCAGGATTGCTGCATGAAGGATAAATCAACAGCAAAAGACGCCATTCATGAAGTTTTTTTAGCCATGGATATGATGCAGGAAATGTTTCAGAACATGAACCCTACTATTTTATTTGAACTGGAAAAATATTACCCAAAATCTTTCGAAAAATTTAAGCAGCACAAATATTCCTTTTTATACAAAGTGCTGCAGGAGAATTTTGAAAGAGGTATTGCAGAGGAATTATATCGTACAGATATGGATAGGGATATACTGATTAAACTAAGGTTGGAATCGATGATGCTGCCTTTTAACCAGGGGTTATTTCCCAAAACTAAATACAGCTTATTAAAAGTAGAAGTAGAATTTACCACCCATTTTATTTTTGGCTTAGCTACAATAAAAGGGCACAAACTAATTACAAAATATCAACAAGACAGAACTACTAAAAAGACGAACACTAATGAAAAAAATTTGGCCTAGTGGCACCGCTTTAATAAGTATGGTGTTACTATCTGCAGGTGTTTTTGCACAGCAGAAAAATGAATTTAATGTAAAACAGGCAGTGGATTACGCCACAAAAAATGCCACACAGGTAAAAAATGCATTACTGGATGTTAAAGTACAGGAGCAGGTAAACAGGCAGATTACTTCGGCTGCTTATCCGCAGGTAAGTGCAAGTTTTGGCGGAAACCACTACTTTAAAGTTCCAATTCAACCTATTCCTGATTTTATTCAGCCACAGATATACGGGATATTGGAGAAGAATAATGTAAAAGATGGCAATACAGGGGCACTAATAACAAGTCCGGGTAACTTTCCTGATCTTCCTTTCTCAATTGTACAACCATGGAGTATGACTGGTAGTGCAGATATATCACAGTTATTATTTGATGGGCAAGTTTTTGTCGGCCTGAAAGCTAGAAGTGCTGTATTGGATTTTTATAAAAGAACTGCAGAAGTTACACAGGAGCAAATAAAAGCCAATGTAATGAAAATTTATTATCAGTTGGTTGTGGGCAAAAGCCAGTTAGCTTCTTTAGATGCCAATATTGAAAGGTTTGAAAAATTGCTGAAAGACACCAGGGAAATTTATAAAAATGGTTTTGCAGAAAAACTGGATGTAGATAAAGTGCAGGTGCAGCTGAACAATATAAAAACCGAAAAAGAAAAAATAGTTAACGCATTAACAACAGGCAACAGCGGCTTAAAGTTTTTAATGGGTATGCCGCAGCAGGAAGATCTGGTTTTAATTGATACATTAAGCGATGAATCATTAAAAGATAATATCCTTAACGAAGCATACGATTATAAAAACCGGAAAGAATTTCAATTACTTACTGTAGCTGAACAACTGGGCAATTATAATATAAGCCGCTACAAACTGAGTAAAATACCTACCGTAGCAGCATTTGGCAGTTTTAGTAAAAATGCACAGCGCAGCAGTTTCAATTTTTTTGGTAAAGGCGATTGGTTTACCACATCATTGATAGGATTAAAAATATCGGTACCCATTTTTGATGGTAACAGAAAAAATGCATTGATACAGCAAAGCAGGTACGAGTTGCAAAAAACACAAAACAATATGGAGCAGTTAAAACAAAGTATTGATTACGATGTAACACAAAGCCGTATTAAAATGACGAGTGCATTATTAACTATGGATAATCAGAAACAAAATACAGTACTGGCAGAAAATGTGTACAATACCACTAAGAAAAAATATGAACAGGGCCTTGGCAGCAACCAGGAAATATATAATGCTCAAACAGAATTAAAAGTAGCACAAACCAATTATTACAGCAGTTTATATGATGCTATCACCGCAAAAATTGATTGGCTGAAAGCTGCCGGTAAATTATAAACCATAAACATTAAAGTATCAAACTAACAATATGAAACAAACAAAAACATTCGGACTGATTATTACAGCTGCCTTTATTTTGGCAAGTTGCGGCGGAAGTAAAAAAGAAGGTGAAGCGGCAATAAATGATATTAAAGCAAAGCTGGAAAAAGCAAAAAAGGAAAAAGCAGGGCATGAAGCTGATATAAAAAAACTGGAAGCCGATCTTTTAAAATTAGATACCAATGCTGCTAATACTGCAAAAATAAAACTGGTAGGCGTAGCACCGGTTACCACACAAAACTTTCAACACTTTATCGATCTGATGGGCAAGGTAGATGCGGATAATATTTCTTATATCTCTCCACGCATGGGGCCTGCGCAGGTAAAAGCAGTATATGTAACACAGGGGCAATTTGTAAAAAAAGGCCAGTTATTATTAAAACTGGATGATGCCATTATGCGCCAGAGTGTAACAGCAGCAAAACAACAGTTGGAAGGGATTAAAACACAATTAGGTTTTGCAAAAAATATTTACCAGCGTCAAAAAAATCTTTGGGACCAGGGTATTGGTACCGAAGTACAATTGATCTCTGCTAAAACCAATGTAACCGGACTGGAAAATCAATTGTCTGCAGCCAACGAACAAATAAAAACTTTGCAGGAACAATTGAATACTGCCAATGTTTACAGCGATGTAAGTGGTGTTGCTGATGTTGTTGCGATAAGAGTAGGTGAAACTTTTTCCGGCATGGGAGCTACAGGGCCACAAATTAAAATTGTAAATACTTCTTCATTAAAAGTAGTTATCAATGTGCCTGAAAATTATTTGACCAGGATGCATAAAGGCTCTCCAGTAGAAATAACCATACCGGATGCCAATAGAAAGATCAATTCTGCTATCTCCTTAATCAGTCAATCTATTGATCCTTTGCAAAGAGGGTTTATTGCTGAAGCAAAAATTCCCTACGATGCTACATTAAAACCAAGCCAGTCGGCAGTGATAAAAATATTGGATTATACTGCAGCTAATGCCGTGGTAATTCCGGTTAATATGGTGCAAAGCGATGAAACAGGTAAATATGTTTTTGTATTAACCAAAAGCAGTAATGGCAAAGCCACAGCACACCGTGTAATTGTAACCATTGGCGAAGTGTATGGCGAAAAAGTAGAAATAAAAGCTGGCCTTAAAGCAGGCGACCAATTGGTAACAGAAGGATTTCAGAATTTATACGAGGGACAAACTATAACAACAACATTGTAAGAGCCCCCTCCGCCCCCTGAAGGGGGAACTTTAGAGTACAATAATTTTGATAGCTTTTTAGATTTGAAAGAATGTGGCGAATGAATTGCAAAACATAATTAAGCTGAATAGAGAAATGCAGTTGAAGAGTGCGACGCCAATGAAGTTGAATAGTAATTAATTGCCGGGTACAAAATAAATAAACACAATCTCAATCATATTCCCCTTTAGGGGCTAGGGGCCAAACTAAAATATTTTTATGAATTTTATAGAAGGAATAAAAGAAAAATTTAAAGAATTTAAACCTACCAGCTGGGCAGTAGATAACCGTACAGCAGTGTACATTATTGCAGTGTTGATATCGGCTTTTGGCCTTATCAAATTCAATACAATGCCCAAGGAGCAGTTTCCGGACATTGTAGTACCAACTATTTCGATCGTTACGGTATATGCAGGTAACTCTCCAAAAGATATTGAGAACCTGGTAACAAGACCAATTGAAAAAGAATTGAAAGGTATCAGCGGGGCCAAGGTTAAAAAAATTACCAGCACTTCGCAGGCCGATTATAGTTTGATAGTAACCGAGTTTGATACCGATGTAAAAACGGAAGTAGCGAAACAAAAAGTAAAAGATGCTATCGACAGGGCAAAAACTGATCTGCCAACTGATTTAACTTCTGAACCGGATGTGGCTGAATTTGCATTCAGCGAAATGCCCATCATGTTTGTAAACGTTAGCGGCGATTATGATGGCATTAAACTTAAACAGTATGCCGATAAAATGCAGGATAAGTTTGAAGAGCTTACCGAAATTACCCGTGCCGAAATTGTAGGTGCACCGGAACGTGAGATTCAGGTAAATGTAGATCCTTACAAAATGAGCCAGGCAAGGATAAGTTTTATGGATATTGAAAACGCTATCAGCAGGGAGAACAGGGATATTACCGGCGGTATGATTGAAGTGGGTGATATGCGCCGTACCATAAAAGTAAAAGGGCAGTTCACCAGTGCACTTAATCTTAACAATATTGTAGTACGCAGTAGTGCACAAGGTGCTACAGTGTATTTAAAAGATATTGCTCAGCTGGTAGATACCATTAAAGAAAAAGACAGTTATGCCCGTTTAGATGGAAAGAATGTGGTAACACTTAATATAGTAAAACGTGCCGGAGAAAACCTGATAAATGCGGCTGATAAAATTAAAGGCATTGTTACCGAGATGAAGGAAAAAGAAGAGTTGCCTAAAGATTTGAATGTGGTTATTACAGGTGATTTAAGCAAGGCTACCAAAACATCTTTTAACGAGCTGGTAAATACCATCATCATTGGTTTTGTACTGGTGTTAATTATTTTGATGTTTTTTATGGGTGTTACAAACGCCTTCTTTGTAGCATTAAGTGTGCCGCTGAGTGTGTTTGTGGCATTTATGTTTTTACCGCTGGCAGATGGAATTATTGGTACAACTGTAACGCTAAACTTTATTGTACTGTTTGCGTTGTTGCTTGGCCTGGGTATAATTGTAGATGATGCTATTGTGGTGATAGAAAATACCCATCGTATTTATAACAACGGCAAAGTGCCGATAGTGCGAAGTGCAAAAGAAGCCGCAGGAGAAGTTTTTATTCCGGTACTGGCAGGTACGGCAACTACTTTGGCGCCGTTCTTTCCATTATTGTTATGGAAGGGCTTGATTGGTAAGTTTATGATTTACTTACCTACCATGCTTATTCTTACTCTGGCAGCCTCATTAATTGTAGCGTTTATTTTTAACCCGGTTTTTGCAGTAAGCTTTATGAAGCCCGAGGGTAAAGAATTTGAAAAACCAAAGAAAGCCATCTGGACAAATAAATGGTTTATCATTTTTGCTGTAGCAGGTGTTTTATTGCATATTCCGGGTAATCATGGTATGGCCAATTTTTTATTGCTGATGGCCATCCTGATGGTGTTTAATGCATATGTTTTAAATGATGCCATACATGCTTTCCAGAAAAAAGTATTACCTGGTTTAATGAACCGCTACGAAAAATTATTAAAATGGATATTGGTGGGCTGGAGGCCAATGTGGGCTTTTGTATCTTTATTCGGTTTGTTTATCATTTCATTATTGTTGCTGATGGCCCGTGGCAATAAATCCACTTTCTTCCCAAGCGGCGATCCTAATTTTGTGTATGTGTATGTTAAATTACCCGTAGGTACCGATATTAAATACACCGACAGTGTTACGCATGTATTAGAAGGCAGGGTACAAAAAATTTTAGAAAAAGAATTACCCACACAGCCCGGCGGTATTGTAGAAAGTATCATTACCAATGTTGCCGTTAGTGCAAACAATCCAAGAGATAATAACAGGAGTGTGCAGCCTAATCTTGGCCGTATACAGGTGTCGTTTGTAGAATATGATAAAAGAGAGGGCAAAAAAACATTGCCTTTTAAAGAAGAGATACGCAGGCAGATGGTGGGTATACCCGGTGCAAGTATAGAAGTGGCGCAGGAAGATGGTGGACCTCCAACTGACCCCCCGGTAAATATAGAAATACAGGGAGATAATTTTGAAAGCATTGCAAAAGTAGCCAACGATTTATCGCACTATATGGATACCAACCAGGTGGATGGCATTGAAAACTTACAGATGGATGTAGATTTAAACAGCCCGGAAATAAGTATAAATGTGGACAGGGAAAAAGCGATGATGGAAGGTTTAAGCACTGGCCAGATTGGTATGGAAATTCGTACTGCTTTATTTGGTAAAGAAGTAAGTAAATTAAAAGATGGCGAAGATGAATATAAAATTCAGGTACGCAGTACAGATCTGGTGCGGCATAATATGGACGATTTAATGAACATGCGTATTACATTTATGGATATGAATACCATGAGAGTAAAAAGTATTCCTATAAGTGCGGTAGCAACTAAAGAACTGACAACAGCAACAGGTGCTATTAAACGTAAAAATGTAAAACGCACCATACAGCTGCAAAGTAATGTGCTTGATCCTACCATGGTAGGTAAGGTAAATGAAGAGCTGCAGATAAAACTGGATGACTTTAAAACTAAAAATAAAATACCTGCAGATGTTACGTTGAAACTGAGCGGACAAAGTGAGCAGGAAAAAGAAACGCAAGCTTTTTTGGGTTGGGCTTTAGTAATTGCATTGGGCATAATATTTATGATATTGGTATTGCAGTTTAACAGTATCAGTAAACCGTTTATTGTGATCACCGAAATATTCTTCAGTATTATTGGTGTATTGTTGGGTTATGCTTTTACAGGTATGACAATAGCAACGATAATGTTAGGTGTAGGTATTATTGCACTGGCCGGTATTGTAATTAAAAACGGTATTCTGTTAATAGAATTTACAGATGAACTAAGAGGACGGGGAATGCGTACTAAAGCAGCTGCTATTGAAGCCGGTAAGATCCGTATCATACCGGTATTACTTACTGCGGTGGCAACTATATTAGGATTGTTACCACTGGCCGTTGGTTTTAATATTGATTTCGTATCGTTCTTCCAGCACCTTAATCCGCATATTTTCTTTGGTGGAGATAGTGTGGTGTTCTGGGGGCCTTTAAGCTGGACGATGATATTCGGTTTAATATTCGCATTCTTCCTTACGCTGATAATGGTACCGAGTATGTACATTATTTCTGAAAGATTACGCAGGCCGATGGAACAATTCTATGGCACTAAGTTTATAGGTTTGTTAGGTTTTGCAGGCCCCTTCTTTTTCATTTTTGTTGGAATAATGTATTTGGTAAGAAGAATACAAGGGAAAAAGGTTTGGAACGGAAAATTGAAGAACCCTAAATAAAAGAGTTGGTTTTGATTAGAAAAGTGCTGCTCACGAAAGTGAGTGGCACTTTTCTTTTACGCTCATTGTTCCACTCATCATAATTTTATACTTTTATTTTTTTTATTGCTGCTAACTTCACAAAAAATTATAGCCATGCGAACAAACCATGAAATTGATTACAAAATTTACGGGGAAGAACTACAGTTTGTGGAAATTGAACTGGACCCCAACGAAACCGCCATTGCAGAAAGCGGCGCTTTTATGATGATGGATAACGGTATTGAAATGCAAACCATTTTTGGCGATGGCAGCCAACAGCAAGGCGGTGGCTTTTTAGGAAAATTAATGAGTGCAGGCAAGCGCCTGATCACCGGCGAGAGTTTATTTATGACAGCTTTTACCAATACCGGGCAGGGCAAAAAGAAAGTGAGTTTTGCATCGCCTTACACAGGTAAAATTATTGTGCTGGATCTGGCAAAACTGGGCGGCAAGATCATTGCACAAAAAGATGCGTTCTTATGTGCCGCCAAAGGCGTTAGTATTGGTATCGAATTTCAACGAAGATTAGGCACTGGTATTTTTGGTGGCGAAGGTTTTATTATGCAAAAAATTGAAGGTGATGGATTGGCCTTTGCGCATGCTGGCGGCTTTATTGTAGAAAAACAATTGCAGCCCGGCGAAGTATTAAAAGTAGATACCGGCTGTGTGGTGGCTTATACACCTAATGTAGATTTTGATATTGAAATGGTACGAGGTATCAAAAACTTTATGTTTGGTGGCGAAGGTTTGTTCTTTGCAAAGCTTACCGGCCCCGGCCATGTGTGGCTGCAGAGTTTACCCATTAGCCGCCTGGCAGGAAGAATAATGCAGTACGGCACTTACAATCGCAAAGAAGAAGGTGGCATTTTGGGCGGTATTGGAAATTTGCTGGATGGAAGGGAGTAGAAAAGTAAAAAGAGTATATAAAGTAAAAAGGGTTGCCCGCTTCTAAAAGCGGGCAACCCTTTTTATGCCGGGATATTATTTTTATAAAAAAAATTTGGTAGTTAAATTCTATTAATCGTATATTTGCGATATAAGATTAATAAATGGATAAAAAACAACATTGGGAAAAGGTATTTACCACCAAGCAGGTTGATGAAGTAAGCTGGTATCAGCAAACGCCACAACAGTCGCTTGACTTTGTAAAACAGCTTGCCTTGCCTAAAACAGCCAGTATTATTGATATTGGCGGTGGCGATAGTTTTTTTGTAGATCATTTGTTGCAAATGGGATACAGCAATATTACAGTGCTGGATATTTCTGCTGCAGCTATTGATAAAGCAAAAAAGAGATTGGGTAGTAAAGCCCTATTGGTAAACTGGGTAGTTTCGGATATACTGGAATTTAAAACAAGTGCTGCATTTGATTGCTGGCACGACAGGGCAGCTTTTCATTTTTTAACTACAGCAGAAGAGATAAATGCATACCTGGCTATTGCACAACAATACCTTACCCCGGGTGGAAAATTAATAATCGGCACATTCTCTACCGACGGGCCTGAAAAATGCAGTGGGCTGCCGGTAAAACAATACAATGAAAATATGCTTACTGCAACTTTGCAAAAATGGTTCGAAAAAATCAGGTGTATCACAACAGATCATATCACTCCTTTTAAAACCATTCAAAATTTCCTGTTCTGTAGTTTTCAAAAAATAAATATATCAAATGGCCATTCATAAAAAAGAAGCATTCACTCAAAAAGAACAGGACCTGGCAGAATTTGCCAAGGCCTTGGCACACCCTGCCCGTATTGCTATTTTAAAAGTATTAGCAGAGCATAATGAATGTATCTGTGGCCAGATTGTAGAAGTGTTGCCGCTGGCACAAAGTACCGTAAGCCAGCATTTAAAAGAATTAAAAAACGCAGGATTAATTACCGGCACAGTTGATGGGCCACGAAGCTGTTATTGCATTAACTGGAAAGCTTTTGAAAAATTTAATACTGAATTTAGTTTCTTATTCAATAAGCTAAAAGTGCAGAATGAAAAAGCCTGTTGCTAAAATGATTTTTAACCGCTCCGGAAAAAGCCCCTTCAGGGGTTTGGGGCTCTAAATAGTATAGCCATGAACAATGATTCAGCATTAAAAGAACTTGTAAAAGAAAAGTACACTGCTATTGCAGAACAAAGTCAAACTCAAAATGCCAGCTCCTGTTGTGGCGCCACATCATCCTGCTGCGGTGATGAAGTGTATAATATTATGGCAGATGATTACACTAAACTGGAAGGGTACAATCCTGATGCAGATTTAGGATTGGGTTGTGGTCTGCCTACTGAATTTGCAAAAATAAAAGAAGGCGATACCGTTATTGATTTGGGTAGCGGTGCAGGTAACGATGCTTTTATTGCCCGCCGTTTTACTGGCGAAAAAGGAAAAGTATTAGGTGTTGACTTTACAGAAGCGATGGTAAATAAAGCCAGGGCCAATGCAGAAAAGTTAGCATTGAATAATGTTGAATTTAGATTAGGTGATATTGATGATATGCCGGTAACCAGCAATTACGCCAATGTAATTGTAAGTAATTGTGTATTGAATTTAGTGCCCAATAAATACAAAGTGATCAGCGAAATTTACAGGGTTTTAAAACCCGGCGGTCATTTTTCTATCAGTGATATTGTATTGGAAGGAGAATTGCCTGCTAAATGGAAAGAAGTGGCAGAATTGTATGCAGGCTGTGTTAGCGGCGCTATTCAAAAACAGGTATACCTGGAAATAATTGAACAGGCAGGGTTTAAAAATATCACCTTGCAAAAAGATAAAGCCATCATTATTCCGGATGATATTTTGGCCAATTACTTAAGTGCCGAAGAAATTAAGACGTATAAAAATGGTAAAACAAAAATTACCAGTATTACGGTATATGCAGAAAAGCCTGCAAAAGATGAAAGGAATTGCTGTGAGCCCGGGAGCGGCTGTTGTTAAAAAGAAAATTTAAACGAATATAAAATGCTGGTTAAAGCAACTGAAACTGATTTTGATTTTTTTTACAACCTGTATATGCACCCGCAGGTAAACCCGTATTTGCTGTACGAAGTAATGGACAAGGAAATGTTTAAACCCATTTTTGAGGAATTACTGCAGCAACAGGTGCTGTATAAATTTAATGATGGTACTGCCGATGCCGGTATGTGCAAGCTGGTGCTGCACCGTTTTAGGGACAGCCATAAAATGTATGTGGGCGGCTTGGCAATTCACCCGGCACATACTGGTAAAGGCTATGGGGTTTTGTTGATGCAGGATATTATTGCTTTTGCAAAAGCCAATAACCGCAGCAGGGTTGACTTATCCGTCTCTACCGAAAATGAAAAAGCCATAGCCCTGTATAAAAAATGTGGTTTTGTAATTGAAGGGCTGTTAAAAAATTATTCTTACCTGGCCAGCCAAAACCGTTTTATTGATGAATACATGATGTGTTATTTACAAAACAACAATATGAAAAAAAAGAAACTGCTTTTTGTTTGTATCGAAAACAGCAACCGCTCTCAAATGAGCCAGGCATTTGCAAAAATACTGGGTGGCGAAAATGTAGAAGCTTACAGTGCCGGCAGCAAACCCAGCGGCATTGTAAACCCGAAAGCCATTGAAGCAATGAAAGAACTGGGATACGATTTAAGTACACACGACAGCAAAAGTTTAGATGAGGTAAAAGCTTTTGCACCTTTTGATGCGGTTGTAACCATGGGTTGTGGCGATGCCTGCCCCTGGATGCCCGCCAAACAATTTATCGATTGGCAAATACCTGATCCCAAACATATGGAGCCAAAACAATTTAATGAAGTAAGAGATTTTATAAAAGAGAAGGTAGATGAACTAATAAAAACGGTATAATAAAAAAGAGGTTCAATTTACGAACCTCTTTTTCTATAATCTATTATTGTGCTTAACTAAATTAATCCCTGCTGCTTAATTTACTCAGTAGTCGTAAAATTTCCAGGTACAACCAAACAATGGTTACCAGCAATCCAAAAGCACCGTACCATTCCATATATTTTGGTGCACCAAGGGCAGCACCTTGTTCAATCATATCAAAATCTAAAATTAGGTTAAGGGCAGCAAGTGCCACAACAAAAACAGAAAAGCCAATACCTAATGCACTGCCTTCATGTAAAAAAGGAATAGTTACGCCAAAAAAACCAAGTACAAAAGTTATTAAATAAAAAATAGCAATACCTGCTGTTGCTGTCATTACAATAGCCTTAAATTTTTGAGTGGCCTTTATAATGCGAAAGCTGTACAGCAAATACATGGCAATGGCAGTTCCAAAAGTTAAGCCTACTGCATTAATAACAATATTAGGTGCAGCGCCGGCAAAAGCATAATTATAATAGGCAGATATGGCACCAACAAATAATCCTTCGAATAAACCGTACAATGGTGCTAAGTAAGGGCTCCACTCTTTTTTAAACATTAATACAATTGCAATTACCAGTCCGCCAATGGCGCCGGTTAAAATCAAGGGCATAACATTACCTCCCTGGGCATATTCTTTCCAGGAGTAAAATGCCGTACCCATCGTCATTAAAAACAAAAACCCGAATTTTTGCAAAGTACCTTTTACAGTCATTGCATTTTCGTGGGTTACCACATCATCCAATACCGTATCTCTGAATCTTTTTTCAGATAAGGCAGGATTACCAGATTTAAAAAAGGCCATAGTTGTAAATTTTAGATATTAAAATTAATGGTTTTTAATTAAACGAATAAAACAGCAGTTTAGTTTTTTAAATGAGGATATTTACTCACTGTTTCAAAATTATATTCGTCTTTTTGCTTTAACCTGATGATAAACTGGTGTAACTGAGCCGAATCAGCCGCATCGGCATACACCTGGTCATGTGCCAGTAATACCAGGTGGTTGAGTGTTTTTGTTTTATTGTTTGCAAACATACTATCAACCTGCAGCAACATTTCATCACAGGTATTCTTTAGTTTCAGGCTATCGTTATAATGCCACTCCAGGTCCCAGCCAACTTCGGTAAACCCGTTTTTGTACAAACTGTCTGCAGTTGCTTTACTGGTATTAATATCAGTACTTGTAACTGTTGCAGTGCGCCAGATATTTCTTCCCGGTGTACGGATAATATTGGCAGTTAAGTGCAAACTATCTGCACAGCGTATAAAATCTTTTAAAGCACTGTCGGGAACGGTATAAAATTTAGCAAACTTATTTTTAAAAGCATGCGTATAACTGTGGTTGGCAATTTCAAAATATTTACTGGCAACCAGGCTGTCGAAAGTGGCGGTTTGCTCACTACTGCCATACACATGCTGCCCAACAATAAATAAGGTAACCGGCACCTGCTCTTCTTCAACAATATGCATCATTTTTTTTGTGCCTTTGTTGGGGCCATCATCAAAAGTGAGGTAAATCGTTTTCTTTTTCTTTTTAGGCAAAGCTGTTGTTTCAGGTTTGCTAACAACTGTTGAGTCTGGTAAAGTAAACTGGATGTTGGCTACGGTAGCTGTTGCCTGCCTGTCCGGTAGGCAGGTTTCTGTTTTGTAATAATTGCAGGCGGTAAAAACAACAGTAATAAAAGTGGTTTTTAAAATTTGTGAAGCGGCTTGCTCAGCTTCTCGGTCAGGGTCCATAAATTGGGTTGGTTATAAATTTGATTGGTGTAGTGAAGATATTAGTGCGATGCTGCTGTTTCCAAATCCGGCCTGTTAAATATTCATTAATGCTGTATTTCAGGCTTAAACCACCATTCCTTATCTTTGCGGCATGGAACAGTTGGTACAACAAATAGAAGCGTATAAAAACGAAATAGCAACATTTAATGAGGGTGATGCAGAGGTTTTTCGCATTAAATACCTGGGTACAAAAGGCCTGGTAAAATCCATAATGGGGGAAATGAAAAATGTAGCTGCAGAAAATAAAAAAGAAGCTGGCCAATTGCTGAATGAATTTAAAATTTTTACTGAAACAAAATATGAGGAACTGAAATCTCAAACGGTAAATGGCCAATCAACAACGGATAATGATATTGATTTAACCTTACCCGGCGATGCTTTGCCTCTTGGCAGCCGTCATCCTATAAGTTTGGTTCGCAATAAAATAGTTTCTATTTTTCAACGCCTTGGTTTTGCTGTGGCCGAGGGGCCGGAAATTGAAGATGACTTTCATAATTTTTCTGCATTGAATTTACCGGAGAATCACCCGGCCCGGGATATGCAGGACACATTTTATATTGCGCAAAATCCCGACTGGCTTTTACGTACACATACTTCAAGTGTGCAGGTACGTGAAATGGAAAAAGGAAAATTGCCGATAAGAATTATTTGTCCCGGAAGAGTTTACCGGAATGAAACCATCAGCGCAAGGGCGCATTGCTTTTTTCACCAGGTAGAAGGTTTGTACATTGCAGAAAATGTTTCTTTTGCTGATCTTAAACAAACACTCTACTTTTTTGTGCAGGAAATGTTTGGTAAGGATGTTAAGGTACGTTTTCGCCCCAGCTATTTTCCTTTTACCGAACCCAGTGCCGAAATGGATATCAGTTGTTTAATATGCGGCGGCACAGGTTGTAATGTTTGTAAATATACCGGTTGGGTTGAAATTTTAGGTTGCGGTATGGTACATCCAAATGTGCTTGACAATTGTGGTATCGACAGTAATAAATATACCGGCTTTGCATTTGGTATGGGTATAGAAAGAATTACCATGCTTAAATACCAGATAAAAGATCTGCGGCTTTTCAGCGAAAATGATGTGAGATTTTTAAAACAGTTTACCAGCGCTGTATAATTTTTTTTGCCGAACTTTTCTCTAAGTATATAAAATTCATACTATAAAATTTAAATGCTTCATGTAAACACATGAAGCATTTTTTATGTTGATACTTTTCCACGGCTGCAACTAAATTTCATTTTATCCGTCTTCAATAACTAAATCGTAATACAAAATTACTTTGGCATAATAATTGAAAAACTATAGCTGTTATGAAGAAAGCCAACATTATATTTAACCTGTTTATTATTATTTATCTGCTTGCATCTTGCGCTACATCTAAAGAAGCCCGGACATATAAAAAAACAATTGATGGTAACTGGCAGTTGCAGACTGTGGTTACCGAAGGTATATCGGGAAAAGTAAAAGTGCAGCTTTTTAATGAAGCAGAATTTAACTGCTTTGTCGGCAGCAGCTGGAGTTTTAATCAGAATAACAGCTTGGGTGCATATACTATTTCTAAAAATGGAGATGAATGTGCTGCTGTTAAAAGAAATCTCCGCTGGACGATTTATGAAGCCAAAGATGAACCTAAATTGCTGCAGTTTAAAAGACTGGATGATAATTTAAAAACAATTGATGATGGTGATGGATTTAGATTTACGATTGTGCAACTGGATAAAAATACGATGCAGTTAAAATCTAATATAACGTTTGAAAATAAACCTGCAGCACTGGTTTATAATTTTATAAGGAATTAATAAAAATAATTTATGAGAAATATCTCTACAAAGATGATTTTTTCATCGGTAGCTGTAATGCTGTTGATGAACAGTTGTAAAACAATAAAAAAAACAAGTAACCAGGATAAGGGTGTTGTAATAGGTGCAGCGGGTGGAGCGGTAATTGGTGGTATTATTGGTAATAATGTAGGCAACAAAAAAAATACAGCACTTGGTGCAATTTTGGGAGCTGTGGTTGGCGGTGCAGCAGGTGGTATTATCGGTAATAAAATGGACAAACAGGCCGAGAAAATAAAAAACGAAATACCCGGTGCTAAAGTAGAAAGGGTTGGCGAAGGTATAGATGTAACTTTTGATGAAAATAACCCTGATGGAACCAAAGCCGGAGTTTATTTTGAAACCAATAAATATAATATCAGCGCCAATTCAAAACTGGCATTAGATAAACTGCAAAAAATATTTGCAGAGTATCCCGAAACAAATATTCTTATTGAAGGGCATACTGATAATGTAGGAACAGATATGTATAATATGGGATTGAGTGAACGCAGGGCTAATGCAGTTGGTAATTATTTAAGATCAGCAGGCGTTGCTTCATCAAGACTTATTATAAAATGGTATGGCGAAAGCCAGCCAAAGGTAGAAAATACTACCGATGCTAACCGGGCATTAAACAGGCGGGTGCAGTTTGTAATTACCGCCAACGAAAAAATGAAAGAAGAGGCTAAACAGGAAGCCCAGAAAAATTAAAACCTTTTGAGCAAAAGGTAATGTTGTGCAGTAATACAAAAAGAATTTCTTTCGGGAAAGGAAAAAATTGTATAATCGCATGACATTTTTATTTTATGGAGATCAATACCATTTGCGTTATAGGTGCCGGTACTATGGGAAGCGGCATTGCCCAGGTTGCTGCACAAAGTGGTTGCTATACGCTGTTGTTCGATATTAATACTGCCATGCTCGAAAAAGCAAAGATCAGCATTCAAAAAAACCTGCAATACCTTGTTGACAAAGAAAAAATAACTTCAGGCGAAAAAGAAGATATTTTCAGGAATATAAAATTTGTTACCGATACCAACGATTGTTTAGCTGATGTATTTATTGAAGCTATTGTAGAAAAAGTTGAAGCTAAATCAGCCATCTTTAATCAATTGGCAGAAATAAACCATAGCGAAGTAATTTTTGCCACCAATACTTCTTCCCTTTCAGTAAGCGATATACAGGCTCAGGTAATACATCCCGAAAGAGTAGTGGGCATGCATTTTTTTAACCCGGCACCGGTAATGAAACTGGTGGAAGTGGTAAAGGGTAATCAAACAACAGATGCAGTTGCTGCAACAATTATGCAGTTGTGTAAACAAATGAATAAAGTACCTGTGTTGTGTAAAGATGCCCCTGGTTTTATTGTAAACCGTGTAGCAAGGCATTATTATCTAGAGGCCATGAAATTGGTGGAGCAGGGTGTGGCAACTATTGAAACTGTGGATGAGGTTATGGAAGCATCAGGTTTTAAAATGGGACCGTTTAAACTGATGGACCTGATTGGGATGGATGTAAACCTTGCCGTATCACAAAGTATGTACAAAGCTTTTGGTGATGCAGAACGTTTTAAGCCATCTCCATTACAAATTGAAAAAGTAGCAAAAGGTGAACTGGGAAAAAAGACAGGAAAGGGATTTTATGAATACTGATTTTAAGTAAGCAGAATTATTCCTGAAAGATCAGTCAATATTTTAAATTAAACAACTTACATGATTTTAGTTACGGGTGGCGCTGGTTTATTGGGGAAGGAATTAATTACACAATTACTTGCCCAGGGGAAAAAGGTAAGGGCCATTTATAATAAAACGCCATTACCTCATTTCCATTTGGGTAATCTGGAGCAAAAGCAATGCAATATTTTAGATGTAGTGGGTTTGGAAGAAGCGATGGAAGGTGTAGAGCAGGTATATCATTGTGCTGCCATTGTTACCTTCAACCCTAAAAGAAAACTGGAGATGTTTAAAATAAATATTGAAGGAACTGCAAATGTTGTAAATGCAGCATTGGATGCAGGGGTAAAAAAAATGGTTCATGTAAGTTCGGTAGCAGCATTGGGAAGAATACGGGAAAATGAACCGGTTAATGAAAATATGAACTGGACGGAGGAAACCAGTAACAGCAATTATGGCCAAAGTAAATACATGGCCGAAATGGAAGTTTGGCGTGGTATTGGTGAAGGATTAGATGCAGTAATAGTAAACCCCACCATTATATTAGGCGCTGGTGATTGGGAATCGGGAAGTTCTAAAATATTTCAATCGGTGTACAATGAATTTCCCTGGTATTCAGATGGGGTAACCGGCTTTGTTGATGTAAAAGATGTTGCAGCTGTAATGACCAGGTTAATGGACAGCAACATTACTGCACAAAGATTTATTGTTAGTGCCGAAAACAGAACGTATAAAGATGTACTTACTTTAATAGCTAAAGCATTTGGTAAAAAACCACCGTACAAAAAAGTAACACCAGCAATTGCAAAAATTGTGTGGCGGCTGGAAGCACTAAAAAGCTGGTTTACCAAAAAGGATCCGTTGGTTACTAAGGAAACTTCAAAAACAGCATTGGCCAAAGTGAATTTTGATAACAGCAAGCTGAAAAAATATTTACAGGATTTTAATTACCGGCCCATTGAAGAAACTATAGTTCAAACCTGTGCGGCATTGCAACAAAATGTTAACAGGTAATAGCTTATTTTTATCATCAAGAAAGGCTGGTTTTTAAATGGCCTGTGCAACCTCTCACAAAAAATATTACATGAAAAAGTTCATCCTGTTTTTTACGGCAATTGTTTTATCTGTTTGCGGCTTTGCACAGGTAGAGTATTATAATATTTCCGGCAAAGTAATAGATGCGGCGACAAGGGCTCCGCTACAGGGAGCATCGGTATTTGCACAGAGTACCACGCAGGGAGCTGCTACCGATGCAGAAGGAAATTTTAAAATTGCTTTACCAAATGGCGGATACGACCTGGTTGTGACATTCACAGGTTATCAAACAGAAACAAAACGTATAACTACTGCAGATGCAGATGATAAAAATATTGTGATAGCGCTAAAGGTAAAAGAAAAGGCCATGGAAGATGTGGTGATAACATCCAGCAACGAAGTAAAAGATGGTTGGGAGAAATACGGTAGTTTTTTTATGCAGAGTTTTATTGGTGAAGGGGATAACAGTAAATCATGTATTATAAAGAACCCGGATATTTTAAAATTCTATTTCTCTAAAAGAAGAAACCGTCTTAAGGTTTTGGCAGCAGCACCCATTGAAATTGCAAACGAAGCATTAGGCTATAATATAAAATATACCATTGATTCTTTTACTTATGAATACAATACAGGTGCTACCCTTTATACTGGTTATCCTTTGTTTGAAGAAATGCAGTCGGCAGATACGGCTAAACAAAACTTATGGGCCGCCAACAGGGCAAAAGCTTATAAAGGGTCAATGCTTCATTTTATGCGTAGCCTTTACAATAAGCAACTAAAAGAAGAAGGATTTGAAATTCAGTTTTTAGTAAAATCAGATGATAAAGAAGAAGCAGTACCCCTGCTTAATTTTTATGGAGCGATGAATTACAATAAAGACGATAGCACAAAAACAGTTGAAGTAAAACCTAATCAGAATAATGTGGTATTAATTTACAACAAGGAAAAGCCGGAGAAGGCCTATGTAGATGCTTATCCCGATCAGCAATCAAAATTTCAGCTTTCTGTTTTATTTTTTACTCCCGGCGAATCTGTTATTATTGAAGAGAATGGCTATTATTTTGATCAGGTAGACATTATTAAAAATGAGTACCTCACCTGGAAAAGAATGGCAGATATGTTACCGTATGATTTTAAAGTGAAATAATATTTATTTACCCATTACCTTTTCCCAAAGTTCCGGTATACGTTTTATCCAAACCAATTCCTTCATTTTTTCTTTGGCATCTTCAATAGGGCTGCCAAAATAAACTTTGTTACCTGCCGTATCTTTCCCTACACCACTTTGTGCGTATATTACCGCATTGGTTCCAATAGTTAAAGTTTTATTTACACCAACCTGTCCCCAAAGTGTTACTCCATCTTCTAAAGTTACCACTCCGGCAATACCAACCTGTGCAGCTATCAGGCAATTTTTTCCGGTTACGGTATCATGCCCGATATGAATCATGTTATCCATCTTTGTTCCTTTACCAATAATTGTATCATGGCTTACGCCTCTGTCAATAGTACAGCCTGCGCCTATCTCCACATCATCTTCAATAATTACCCTGCCGCAACTGGGCATTTTTTTATACCATACTTCCCTGTTCTTTTTGGTATTGTAATAAAAAGCATCGCTTCCAATTACTGTTGCGCTTTGTATAATTACATTGTCGCCAATTATACAATGATCCATAATAGTAACATTGGGATGAATGATACAATTTTTACCAATGCTTACATGATTGCCAATAAAAGTATTGGGATAAATAAAACTGCCTTCACCAATTACTGCAGAATTACTGATTGATTTTGTTGCCGGCTCAAACGGACGAAAATAATTTACAATTTTGCAATACGCTTCAAATGGATTGTCAACAACTAACAATGCTTTGCCTTCCGGGATAGCTGCTTCTTTATTAATAATGATAAAACTTGCCGCACTGTTAATACACTTGTCGTAATACTTTGGATGATCAACAAAAACAAGATCGCCCTTTTCTACTTTGTGTATTTCATTAATGCCTGTTGCATTGCCAGTACTGTTGCCCAATAATTTTGCGTTGATAAATTCAGCAATCCATGTTACAGAAACCGGGGAAGGAAATTGCATAGTTGTAAAATTTAAGCAAAGGTATGTGCTTTGCTTAAATTTGCCTTTTGAATGAAAAAGGATAAAAACAGCCGTTTCAGACACCAAAGGGAAAAATATTTTAAAATATTTTTTAAAGGAAAAAGGAGAAAAAATGCAGCAATAAAAAATAAAGTATGAAGCGGATTATCTAAAAAAAATAAATACAATTTTATAACTAGATAAAATTTGATTTCTTTGAAAGTATAGTAAAATCAATACTTTCAGCGGTTACTGATTTTTAAACTGAGAAGTTTTAAAATTGCAGTGAGCAATAGAATGAATTTATGTTGATGCAAAAAGATAAAATTCAATTGCCATTATCCACAGCTATAAAAAAAATGTTAATAAATTTTTTTGGAAATAATTTTATGTTAGCAAAAATTCTTTTTAATATTGTGTAGGGAATTTGGTTCCCGGTACTTACTAACCCATCTATATAACAAAGCCTGGCTGTCAAATGTCGGGCTTTATTATTTTTATCAACGCTGTTTTTTACTTTTGCATCCTTAATATGCTGCATGAAAAATTATGACCCACTAAAAGAAAATTTTATTATCAGTACAGATAAATCAAAACTTGATCTTGCTGTTATTCATAAATACTTAAGTACAGAAAGTTATTGGGCAAAAAACATTCCCGTTGCCCTGGTACAAAAATCAATTGAAGGATCATTTTGTTTTGGTGTATACAAAAATGATAAGCCTGATGAAGACAGTCAGGTTGGTTTTGCAAGAGTAATTACTGATAATGCAACTTTTGGTTACCTGGCTGATGTTTTTATTTTAGAAGAATATAGAGGCAAAGGTTTAAGTAAATGGCTGATGCAGGAAATAATGAGCCACCGGGAGTTGCAGGGATTTAGAAGATGGATGCTGGCAACAAGTGATGCACATAAGTTGTATGAACAGTTTGGTTTTACTGCCCTTGATAAACCAGAAAGGATAATGCAGGTGATTGTAACTGATGCATATTTGTAAAAAAAACAGGCTGCAGTAACAGAATCCAGCAACGGGTAAATACATACCATTAACCATCAACATATATTGTTATCTTGCAGCAAATAAAAATATCACATGCTTAAATCAATGACAGGTTTTGGAAAGGCGGAACAAACAGTAAATGATAAAACCTTTTTGGTTGAAATAAAAGCACTCAACGGCAAACAGTTTGAACTGCAATTAAAATTGCCCGCCTTATTAAGGCCTTATGAATTTGACATACGGAATATTTTACAGGAGCATTTAATAAGAGGTACAATTGACTGTTACATAAACATTAAACAGAACGGTACCACAAGGCCGGTTAATATCAATACTGATTTAATAAAGGCTTATTATAAACAAATTGATGAACTGGCATCAGAATTAAAGATTGATACTAATTCTGTATTAAGCGCTTTACTCCGCCTGCCTGAAGTTGTAACACCTGCAACAGATGTTTTAGATGCAAATGATTTTACCGAATTTAAAAAGGTATTAACCTCAGCATTAGATCAGTTAAACCTGCACCGGACAGAAGAAGGCGGCATTTTAGAAAAGGACCTGATAAAAAGGATAGATAATATTAAAGACCAGGAAGAAGCCATTTTAGTATTGGAGCCCAACCGTAAAAAAAGAATAGTAGAAGAAATAAACCAGCTGTTGGAAAAAAATGTAGGAAAAGAAAATATTGATAATAACCGCATGGAGCAGGAATTGATCTATTATATGGAAAAGATAGACATTCACGAAGAACAGATACGCCTGCGCCAGCATTGCGAATACTTTAAATCTATTTTGCAGGAAACTGAAGAAGGTAAAGGAAAAAAATTATCTTTTATTCTGCAGGAAATAGGAAGAGAGATAAATACCACAGGCAGTAAAGCTTACGATGCCGATATTCAAAAATGCGTGGTAAAAATGAAGGATGAGCTGGAGAAGGCAAAAGAGCAGGTATTGAATGCATTATAAAAAAGCAGACAATAAATTTCAGCAATAATAAAAAGCAATATTTCTATTTTTGTAACATGATTTCCAACAAAGCGTATACATCTTATTTTCTTCTATTACTTATCGCCGGTTGTTTATTTATTTCCTGTACTCAGATAAATGTTTTTGAAAAAAACACCTCTATACCTGGTTATAAATGGAAAAGTAGCTTTGAAGTAAAAGGCAGTTTTTCCGTTATTGATATCAGCACTCCTTATAAAACATATATAGTATTAAGGCATACGGATGCTTATAAATACAATAATATATGGCTTAATATTGGTATAAAGACACCAGGCGATAGTATGCGATACCAAAAAGCAGATGTGCTATTGGGTACAGATGCCGGTGGCTGGATAGGTACGGGAATGAATGATATTTGGGAACTAAGGCAATTGGTGATGCTGCGGTTTAGTAAACCGGGTATATATAATTATAGTATTACTCAAATAATGAGAGATGACCCCTTGTCGGCAATAATGAGTGCAGGCTTAAGGGTTGAAAAATAAACATCCGGAAAAAATTAACAAAAGCCTTATTACAAACCACATAATCTGCTCGTTTTAACAAAACAATTCTTTATTTTGCATATTATGAAGATGAAAGTCCTTACCATTTTATTCAGTATAGCATTGTCAATTAATGCAGCCGCACAACGGTATGATTATGTACAGCAAGGAGAATTTGGGGTTACCCTCGGGGCAGCCCATTATTTTGGCGATATAAATACAAGAGCTGCACTAAACCGGCCTAAGCCAGCTTTAGGTGTTTTTTTTCGTAAGCAGTTTGGTAACTATGTGGGTATGCGTATAGCAGCGCATTACGCACAAGTAGGTTATAGTGATACCTATAGCAAAAACGACTATCAAAAAACCAGGAATCTGAGTTTTAATTCCAATATTTGGGAAATAGCTGTACAGGGTGATTTTAATTTTTTCAAGTTTGTTCCCGGAGACCCGGACCATCTCTTTACACCTTATGTAACGCTTGGAGCTGGTATTTTTACTTACGATCCGTATGCATACCTAGACGGTAAAAAAGAATTTTTACGTCCTTTAGGTACTGAAGGACAGGTAATTGGCTACAAAGGGAGAAAGCAATATAATACCATGGCTTTTTGTTTTCCGCTTGGTGCCGGTGTTAAATACAATATTAATGATAAAATGAACCTTTCTTTTGAGGTATCCCAGCGTTTTACAACAACCGACTATCTTGATGATGTAAGCACTACATATATAGGAGCAACCCGTTTTGCAGCTTTGCCAAATGGGCAACCTTCGACTGCAGGCCTGCTACAGGACAGGTCTTACGAATTAGACCCAAACAATATTTTAGGTGTAGAAGGCAGGCAAAGAGGGTTTAGTAAACAAAGAGACCAGTATATTTTTGCAGAAATTGGCATTTCTTTTAATATAAGTAGTTACAAGTGTCCTCCTGCAAATTAACCACTGTATTTTGTTTCTATAATTATTACGCTGTTCTATTTACTTTATAATATTTTTTTAGAGCAATACTGCCATACTAAACTGCAATATGTTTTTTAACTCTATTGACTTCCTGATATTTCTTCCGATAGTTTTTTTAATATACTGGTTTGCAACAAAAAAGAATCTGCAGCTGCAAAATATCCTGCTTCTTATAGCAAGTTATTTTTTTTATGCATGCTGGGATTACAGGTTTCTTTTTTTACTGATATTTTCAACGTTACTGGATTATTTTACCGGACTTAAAATGGGCACCACCCAAAAACCTGGTAAAAGAAAGTTTTGGTTCTGGTTAAGTATAATAGTCAATCTTGGGTTTTTAGGGGTATTCAAATACTATAACTTTTTTGCAGCATCTTTCGCCGAAAGTCTTTCTTTTTTAGGTATAAAAACAAATTTTTGGGTTTTAAATGTGATATTACCGGTGGGTATTTCGTTTTATACTTTCCATGGCTTATCATACGTTATTGATATTTATAAGAAAAGGATAGAACCGGAAAAAAACTTTATAGAGTATTCTGTATTTGTTAGTTTTTTTCCTTTACTGGTTGCCGGTCCTATCGAAAGGGCCACTCACCTGCTACCGCAGATAAAACAACAAAGAGTTTTTGATTATTCAAAAGCAGTAGATGGCCTAAGGCAAGTGTTGTGGGGATTGTTTAAAAAAATAGTTATTGCAGATAACTGTGCCGAATATGCCAACGAAATATTTAATCATTCTGCCGCATATTCCGGCAGCACACTATTGCTGGGCGCATTGTTTTTTTCTTTTCAGATCTATTGCGATTTCTCCGGATACTCTGATATAGCATTGGGTACTGCAAGATTATTCGGCGTTGACCTGTTAAGAAATTTTGCATTCCCATATTTTTCACGTGATATAGCAGAATTCTGGAGGCGTTGGCACATATCACTTTCTACCTGGTTCAGAGATTATCTGTACATACCATTAGGAGGCAGCAAAGGCGGCACATTAATGAAAGTTCGCAACACGTTCATTATATTTTTAGTAAGCGGTTTTTGGCATGGTGCCAACTGGACTTTTATAATCTGGGGGGCATTGAATGCGATTTATTTTCTGCCATCATTATTGAGGAATAAAAACAGGGATAATCTTGGTACTGTGGCCGCAGGTAAATACCTGCCTACTTTAAAAGAACTGATGAATATGGGTATCACTTTTGCCCTTACTGTTTTTGCCTGGATATTTTTCAGGGCAGAAAGTGTAACACAGGCCTTTCAATATATCAGAACAATATTTTCACGATCGTTGTTTACCATGCCCGACAGTATGGCTTTTGCCCATTCGCAAAACAACTTTCTGATTATGATATTGCTGCTGTTGTTTTTTATTATCATAGAATGGATAGGAAGAGAACGACAGTACGCAATTGCCGGGATAGGACTTAAACTGCCGAGAATGTTACGCTGGGGGTTTTATTTTTTCCTAATATTCTTAATGGCTATGTATATGTCAACATCAGGTTCAGCTTTTATTTATTTCCAATTTTAAAGGCGTACAAACATGAAAAAATTCTTTAAAAATCTGCTCCTTTTTTTTACTTATGTAATAGTGCTATACTTCCTGTTCATTATTTTATGGGGAGAACTGATGCCTCCATTTGCAAGAAAAAATCTCAATTATTCATTAGGCGCTTATGGGCACATGCATACCAGGTTGCAGGAAGTAAACAATTATAAGAACATCGATATCTTATTTACCGGCTCCTCACATGCGTACAGGGGATTTGATACCAGGATTGCCGAAAGCTATGGTTATAAAACTTTCAACCTTGGCTCCAGTGCACAAACGCCGGTACAGACAAAATTACTGCTTGAGCGATACCTTGATCAACTTCAACCTAAAATATTGGTCTATGAAGTATATCCTCATACATTTGAAATTGATGGCGTTGAATCTTCTTTAGATATTATTGCGAATGGCAAAATTGATGATAAAGTAGTGGATATGGCTTTAACCTTAAATGATATTAAAACCTATAACAGTTTGTTGTATGGATTTTACAGGCATACATTTAACCGGGATAAAAACTTTAATGAAAAAAAGATTATCGAAAAGGATACCTATATTCCGGGGGGCTTTATAGAAAGAGAGGTGGAAGATAATATAGATAGTACACTCAATAATGTTGCAAAAGCTATATGGACACCCAGAAAATACCAGATTCAGGCTTTTGAAACAATCGTAGCGCTAATTAAAGAAAAAGGAATAAAACTGGTATTGGTACAATCCCCGGTTACAAAACAGGCCTATAACAAGTATTCCAACAACGACTCCATAGACCGGTACTTTTCAGGAAAAGGAGTATATTATAATTTTAATGGTGTTATTAAGCTTTCAGAAACAATTCATTTTTACAACGAAGACCATCTAAATCAACGGGGTGTTCAGCTTTTTGATATGGCCCTGATGGATAGTATCGGTAAAAAATAAATAAACCCTGTAAATTTCCTTTTTTCAATAATACTGTCTATATTTACACTCTCCCAAATAAATAAGTGATGATGCTTACCCCATCACTTCAAACTCCCAAATAAAGTAACAAAGCACCAATCCTGCGATTAACACAAGCACGAATCCTTTTATTTCTGTGATGAAACCATAGTTTATCTCACCACTAACAAGTTAAAACTATGGCGTTCATTCGCAACTGCGTTATTACAGCAGTAATTGCTTTTTGTATTTTACAAAATGTAAAGGCACAAACTGTCTACTATCCTGCCCAGTCTTCGCAATTATTGAAGGCTACCGCAGAAGATGCTGCTACGCTTTTACAAAAAGCGATTCCAGGCAGCCGTTTTATTACCCAGTCTTATACAAGCATGCCATCAACTGGCATTGTGCTTATTTATAGCAGTACGATTACCGATAACCAGGCATGTAAAGTAGAAGGTAATGGCTATGACATCATAAAATTTACAGCAGCTCAGGATAATGGATTACACTTTGGTATTTATCAGTACCTACATCAGTTAGGTTTCAGGTTTTATCAACCAGGTACAGCATGGGAAATTATTCCTGCATTGGCTACTTCGTACAAAAAAATTGATACAGTGTACAATTGTGCTTATAAATATAAAAGCTGGTTTGTAAGTGGTGGGCACAACCGTTGGGTAATGGATAACAATCCTTCTTATGGATGGGATATTTATTTTGGCGAAAACGGGCATAACTGGGCATTATATCAACGCCGTAACGGCATGTTGGGCAGCGCTGGTTTCAGCGGCCACCGTGGTGATGTTATGACTGGAAATTACCTGGCAACAATAAAAGATAATCCCTGCTATGTAGCCAATTACAATGGATCGAGGCAGGCCAATTCAAGATCGGTTCCCGATATTAATAATACTATGGCCACCGATTTATGGGCAAATGCCATTGAACAAAAACAAACACAGTATAAAAATACCATTTTCGGTAACACCAGTCTTTATACCAATCAATACCGCAATTATAATTACAATTATGAGCATATTGGTATTGAAGTGCCTGATGGTGCAAATTGGGGAAACTCAAAAGATAATGAAATTTGTAATGCTGTAGATTATCCAAAAGAAAGTGATCAGCAATTTACCCTTGCCAATCTCACCGCACAAAAAATATTGACCAAGTTTCCGGATAAGCGTTTTCAGGTGTACGCATATTCAACACACGCCGATGTTCCGTCTGCTTCAGTTACTATTAATAAGAATATAGATGTACAATTAATTCCAACGGTATATCAAATGGAAAGCAGCACTAATGGGTTAAGAAATCGTTGGTATAACCGGTTTTCAAATGTGTCAGAATACCTGTACCTCAATCTTTCTAACTGGAGTGGCGAAACTCCATCATTTAGCTGGGCCGATTTAAAAGCAACGTTACAGGTAGCAAAAGATAAAAAAAGCCAGGGAATGATATGGGAAGCTTCACCGGCTAAATTTGGCAGCCTGCCTTTTTTATTAGCAGCAAATAATAATTTAAAAGATAACGTATTGGTAGATAGTACGCTTCATGAATTTTGTAATAATATGTTTGCAGGTGCTGGTAATACAGTATATAAATTATTGCAGCAATGGGGCGATGAGAAGACAATGCCCTCTAAACATAAAATGCAGTTATCGCTGCAACTAATGAACACTGCTGTGCAACAAACACAAAATGCATCAGATATTGTAAAACAAAGAATGAGAGAGTTAAAAGCTTACCTGCATTATATGGTATTGTATTTTGACTTAGCAGCTGATGATACACAAAAACTAACAAAAGCCGATAGGGATGCAGCCATTTGTATTTATTTAGCCAAAGTAAACAAAATGCAATTAGTAAACAGCTATTATTTAATACTCAATATTGTAAGTAAATACCCGGTTACAGATAATTTTTATACACAGTATAATGTTACAAACGGCACTGCTTATCAAAACGGAAATCTGCCATTAATAACTGCAGATGAAATTGATGATAATTTTATACAGGATGTAAGCAAATACAGCAAACAGATAGAAGAGTTTAAATTTGAAGAGGCAATAAATATAAGAGACCAGTTTAAAGCAGCTAATGTAGCACCGCTGGCTAAAATAAATGCAAAAATCACCTATACCAACGGTATTAATTATTATAACAAAACCACCTTTTATTTAATAGCCCCTGCTGCCGGTAGTTTTAATGTACAATATACCCCACGTTTTGATATGCCAGACAAAGGATATATTAATTTTGTTGTGGAAGCAGCAGACAAAGCATTACAAATTGTAAAAGACTTTAGTTTAGATAAAAATAGCAGCGCAGGAACATTCACAGTTAATTTACCAGCAGCTGGCCGGTACATTTTAACGGTGGTTTCAAAATATAAATCTGCAGTAGATATTTCCATTACAACAAACGGTAACTATTTTTATAAAAATGGCGCTTTCCTGGGTAATAAAACAGAAAACTACAGGGCTGATCTGACAAGTCTTCCAGGGTATTTTTATATTCCCGCCGGCTTAAATAAAATTTATGTGGCCATAACTAATTTGTCAAATGGTAAATACGCATCTATAGCGGCAATAAGTAAAACCTTTGATATAAAAGATAATAATGGCAACCTGGTAAAGTTGCATGCTGTAACCCCCACAGATTCTTCTTTATTTTATATGGAAGTACCGGAAAATGCCGCCGGAACTTTTTGGCAGGCTACTAAGATGGAACAGTATAACCTGCAGTTTGTAAACATTAGTAATGTGCTTTGGTTTGCAGAACGTAAAATAACCAAGACAGTACCAGAAGTTAGTGAACCAGCTCTTCCCCAGGCAACAGCACCCGTATTATTTCCTAACCCATCAACCGGTATTTTTAATTGCATGCAAAATGGTAGTAGCGCAGCCGCCGACGAAATTGTAGTTTATAATACCCAGGGTGTAAAAGTGGGTAACTTTAAAAATGCACGGCAGTTTAATATTAGTAATGCAGCAGCGGGTTTATATGTCTATCAAATGACGGTAAATGGAACGGTGTACAAAGGCAAGCTGGTTAAACTATAAGATTGAAAGTACCACCTCGTTTTTAAGCTGGCAATATAATAAAACGGTCCAGTCGATTTCTTTAGATTTCCCCCAAAACGCTTATTACAACTAAATTTTATTACTTTTGCCCGCCAAAGTCAGGCCCCGTGCCTGACTAATAGTTTTAAGTGTTTTATGAGTCAAAAGGATAAAATAAACCTGCAGCAGTTACCTAAGCATATTGCCATTATTATGGATGGCAACGGACGCTGGGCAAAAGAAAAGGGCGAAGACCGTCTTTTTGGTCATTTAAACGGGGTAGAAAGCGTACGTGATATTGTAGAAGGTGCAGCAGAACTGGGGATTGAATACCTTACTTTATATGCATTTAGTACCGAAAACTGGGATCGCCCTGCTTATGAAGTTACCGGCCTGATGGAATTACTGGTTGATACCATCCGCAAGGAAGTGCCTACGCTTAATAAGAATAAGATCAAACTTCATGTAATTGGCGATATGGATATGCTACCCGAATTAGCGAGGAAAGAACTGGATGAAGCTATACAGGAAACCAGTAATAATACGGGATTAAACCTGGTTATGGCATTAAGTTACAGCAGCCGTTGGGAAATAAACCATGCAGTAAAAAATATAGCAATAGCGGTTAAAGAAAATAAACTGCAGCCTGAAGATATTACAACAGATACATTATCAAAATATCTGTGTACCAGCCAGTTTCCCGATCCGGAATTGATGATAAGAACAAGTGGCGAATACCGGATAAGCAACTTCTTACTATATCAGCTTGCTTATGCAGAGTTATATTTTACAAATACGCTTTGGCCCGATTTCCGGAAGGAAAATCTATATGCAGCTATTATAGATTATCAGGGCCGGGAACGCAGGTTTGGAAAAACCAGTGAACAGGTAAAAAGTTAAAAGGTAGAGATAGAAGGTTTAAGGTATGTATCATTATTAACTAACCCTAAACTTATAACCTCCTAAACCTCTAAACCAAAACCTGCCAAGATTAACAAATAGTTTTCATTAATGGGCTTAATTTGCCGCTTATAAAATACCAATTGATGCACCTTATTTACAAAAGGATTTTTTTTATAGTTTCTATCTTATTCAGCAGCCAGTTTCTGGCAGCGCAGGTTACTCCGCCGGTATCTGTTGATCCGGCCTTACAGGAAATATTTAGTTCAAAAATCCCCAAAGAATATACCATTGCTGGCATTACTGTTGGAGGTACCCAGGCATTCGATCAAAACCTGATCATTTCTATTTCAGGCCTTGCGGTGGGAGATAAAGTAACTATACCTGGAACCGATGTTTTTGGTAAGGCTATTATCAAATTATGGAAACAACATCTTATTTCGGCAATTGAAATTTCGTTTACAAAATTAGACGGGAGGGATTTATATGTTCATTTTGAAATTACTGAAAGACCACGGTTGGGAGAATTTAAATTTGTTGGAGTAAAAAAAGGCGAAAAGGATGACCTGGAAACTAAAGTGCAGTTAGTAAAGGAAAGAGTGGTAACCGAAAATATGAAACTGAGTGCCTTGGAGGCCATTCGTAAATTTTATTTTGATAAAGGATACAGGAATGTAGATATCCAGTTGAAAGAAGAAACGATGACTGGGTTAAACAATGCTATTTCTTTAATCTTCTTTATTAATAAGGGCAATAAAGTAAAAGTAAATTCTTTAAACTTTAGCGGCAACGAAACTTTGGCTGCTCAAAAGCTGAAGAAGCAAATGAAAGGGACTAAAGAAATGACGAGGATTACTTTGTATCCCATCACTGTTAAAAGCCCTTATAACGATACCACAAAAAAAATAACATTTAAGGAATACATACATGATGTAGGCTTTTTGTCAATTTCTAAAACAAAGGAATACATAGATCCTTATTTCCGGTTTAAACTATTCAGTTCTGCAAAATTCAGCGAAAAAAAATACGGGGAAGATAAAGAACACTTACTGGATTATTATAATTCACAAGGTTACAGGGATGCAGTTATTGTAGGCGATACTGCTATTTACGATGTAAAAAATAATCTTAACCTGTTTGTAAAAGTAAATGAAGGACGCAAGTATTATTTCGGGGATATTGTATGGCGTGGTAATACCAAGTACAGCGATTCTATATTAAATGTATTGTTAGGTATTAAAAAAGGCGATACCTATAATTTAGAATTATTGAATAAAAGATTGGGCAAACAACTTTCTGCCGAAGGCGGGGATGTACAAAGTTTATACATGGATGATGGATATCTTTTTTACAGGATAGATCCCGTAGAAACTGCGGTTTACAATGATACTATCGATTTTGAAATAAGAATGACAGAAGGCCCTCAGGCTACTTATGGCAACATTACTATTTCCGGTAACGATAAAACCAAAGACTATGTAGTCCGTCGTGAATTAAGAACAATACCCGGCGAAAAATTCAGCCGTGCAGATATTATCCGTACACAAAGAGAATTGGGCCAGCTAGGGTTTATCAATGCTGAAAAAATTAACCCCAATGTAGTGCCGAATGCCGATAACGGAACAGTTGATATTAACTGGGAAATTGAAGAAAAATCGGCAGATCAACTGGAGCTTTCTGCGGGCTTTGGCGGAGGTATTGGCTTAACAGGTACACTGGGTGTAACCTTTAATAATTTCTCAATAAAAAATATAGGAAAAAAAGCAACCTGGGATCCATTGCCTTCCGGCGACGGACAAAAAGTAAGTGCAAGGATACAATCAAACGGTAAAGCATTCCGTTCGTATAATTTTTCTTTTACCGAACCATGGTTAGGAGGCAAGAAGCGTAATTCATTTACCATTGGATATTCTAATACGAAATATGCTAATGCATATGATTATTCTACCGGCCAGTATTGTAAAAGTTGTGGCGATACTTCGTATGTAAAAACAAGCAGCTTTAGTGTATCGTTAGGTAAACAATTAAAATGGCCCGATGATTATTTTAATTTGATCTATGCACTTAATGTACAGCAATACAAGTTGAAAAACTATGCTAACATATTTGCAGGCCTCAGTAATGGTACCTCAACCAATATCAGTTTAAAAATTGCATTGGTACGTAACTCTGCAGGCCCTAACCCAATTTTTCCTACCAGCGGTTCTAACTTTATGTTGAGCGGGCAGTTTACTTTACCTTATTCTGCTTTAGGTATTGCACAAAATTCATCAAACCCATATGCGCTGCCCGAATTTCATAAATGGCGTTTTAATGGTGAGTGGTTTGTGCCAATTGGAAGAGCAAGAGGCGCAGAGAAAAATAAACAGTTTATTTTAAAAGCTGCCGCCAAATATGGTTTTATAGGCAGGTATAGTAATAACCTTGAAATTTCGCCATTTGAACGTTTCCAGGTGGGTGACGCAGGATTAAGTAACAACTTTGCTTTACTGGGTTATGATATTATTGCCCATCGTGGTTACCCGGTATATAATTCATCGAATCCAAAAATCAATCCTGACGGAGTTTCTAATAACCAGTATTTTACCATCTTTAATAAATATACTATGGAATTGCGCTATCCTTTTAGTACCAGTGCCAGCAGTACAATTTATGGATTGGCGTTTTTTGAAGCTGCAAACGGGTGGTATAATTTTAAAGAATATAACCCCTTTAAACTACGCCGTTCTGCAGGGGTAGGGATGCGTTTCTTTTTACCAATGTTTGGCTTATTGGGCTTTGATTATGGCGTTGGCTTTGACAGGTATAATCAAACCGGCGGATTAAAAGGTGCAGCTAAATTTACATTTATGCTGGGCCAGGAACCTGAATAATTAATTAAAAACTAATAATTAAAAATGAAAAAGATTTTAATTGTTGCCTGTTGCTTAATGGCAATTGCCTTTAACTCAAATGCACAACGTTATGCAGTTATCGATTCAAAATATATACTGGAAAAATTGCCGGAATATAAGGACGCACAAAAAAAATTAGACCAGTTTAGCGAACAATGGCAGCAGGAAATTGACCAGAAACAAACCATTGTGGACAGGATGATTAAAGAATATGATGCTGAACAGGTTATGCTGAGCGATGAATTAAAAAAGAAGAGGGAAGACGAATTATATAATAAAGAAAAAGAATTACGTGACCTGCAGAAAAAACGTTTTGGTTTTGAAGGCGACCTGTTTAAAAAAAGGCAGGAACTGATAAAACCCATACAGGACAGGGTTTATAACGCTGTTCAAAAACTGGCGGTTGACAAACAATATGACTTTATATTGGATAAAAGTGAAGGAATTACCGTTATCTTTGCCGACCCAAAACTTGACAAGAGTGAAGATGTGCTGAAAAACCTGGGTGTTAAATAAATCGTAAAGCCAGGGCTGTATGCAGCCAAAACCATAAAAAAACAAACTAAATAAAAGTAAACATTAAAAAAAGACAATGAAAAATTTAATCGTAGCAGGTGTAATGGCATTATCATTCTTAGGAGCCTCTGCACAAACAAAAATTGGTTATATAAATACTGAGGAAGTAATGGCTGTTATGCCCGAAACTGAAAAAGCCAATAAAGAATTACAGGAATTACAGGAATCTTTAGCTAAGCAAGGCGACGATTTGGAAAAAGAAGCCAACGAAAAAAGTGCACAGTTTTTAAAAGACTCTGCTACTTTAACGCCAAGCATGAAAGAAATAAAAAGAGGAGAATTGATTGCATTAATTCAAAGAGTACAAAATTATAATCAGGAAGCACAGGAAAAAGCAAAGCAGGCTGCACAACAAAAATTTTTACCCATTCAACAAAAAGCAATGGAAGCAATTAAAGCTGTAGCTAAAAAGAATGGCTATGCTTATATATTGGATATCACTTCAGTACTTGTAGGTCCGGATGGAGATAATATTTTATCATTGGTGAAAAAAGAATTGGGTATTAAAGATCCGGTTCAGGCAGCACCACCAATAAAAGCGCCGGTAAAATCAGGCAATTAATTTATTGAATATATTTACAGAAGCCTCCCGATACCGGGAGGCTTTCTTATTTTTGATACATGAACAATGGACCTATTGGTGTATTCGACAGCGGATATGGCGGATTAACTGTTTTAAAAGAGATAGTTGACCGATTGCCCCAATACGATTATTTGTATTTGGGCGATAATGCCCGTACCCCTTACGGTACCCGTAGCTTCGACACAGTGTACCAATACACTTTAGAATGTGTGCAATGGTTTTTTAACCAGGGCTGTTCCTTAGTGGTATTAGCCTGTAATACAGCTTCTGCAAAAGCATTGCGTACCATACAACAAAATGATCTTGCAAAAATTGATGCTACTAAAAGAGTATTGGGAGTTATAAGGCCTACAACAGAAATAATCGGCTCTTTATCAAAAACAAAACAGGTGGGTATTTTAGGCACCAACGGAACTGTACAGTCCAATTCGTACCCGATAGAGATTCACAAATATTATCCTGAAATGCAGGTTTACCAGCATGCCTGCCCAATGTGGGTACCATTAATTGAGAATAATGAATACAATTCTTCCGGGGCGGATTATTTTGTAAAAAAAGATGTCGAAGCCTTATTAACACAATCAAAAAATATCGATACTGTTTTACTGGCCTGTACCCATTATCCATTACTAATAGATAAAATCAGAGAATTTGTGCCAGCCGATATAACCATCTTAACCCAGGGTAAAATTGTAGCCAGTAGCCTTGCAGCATACCTTGCCCGGCACCCGGAAATGGATGCAAAATGCAGTAAAAACGGGCAATGCACATTTTTTACTACAGATTCTGCCGAAGATTTTGATACACATGCAGCTGTTTTCTTTGGAAAGCCTGTAAAATCAGCACATTTAACCCTGTAAGAAGAAAAACTTTCAATTTTCCCCGAAATAATCGGGACAAGCAACCCTCTACTTTCAACATTTTACCTTACTTTTGCCGTCCTTTCACAATCAGCAGGGATGGTGCCCTGGTTGATGTTCTGGAAAAATTATTTTGTAAAAGGAAAAAATTAAAACAATGCCAGGTAAAAAAAGAACGTATCAGCCCCATAAGCGTCGCAGAAAATCGGTGCATGGTTTCCGTAAACGTATGGAAACTGCTAATGGACGTAAAGTATTAGCAAGCCGCAGAAAAAAAGGACGTCATAAACTGACGGTTTCCAGCGAACATGGAGATAAAAAATAAAAACAACTGATTCCTTGAACGGAAACTGTTTAAAATAAATTAGTCCTGCTTTTCAGCAGGACTTTTTACTTTTGAAGTATTGGAAACAAGACAACGATATACATTAGGCAAAACAGAAAAGCTTAAAAGCAGGAAACTGATTGAACAATTGTTCAAAATAGGAAAATCGTTTTCCAATTTTCCGTTTAGAGTAGTATATAGTTTTACAACGAGTGATGAAGCAAAAGAAGGTGTGCAGGCCGGTTTTTCGGTAAGTGCCAAATTTTTTAAAAAGGCCGCCGACCGGAACCGTATTAAAAGATTAATGAGAGAAGGATACCGCCTGCAAAAAAACAGCTTTGCCGATTCTGTAAAGACAAACCGTAAAACTGCTACAGTTTTTTTTATTTATACCGGAAACGAACTGCCCGAATATGACCAGGTTTTTGAAAAGATGGGATCTGCAATAAAGCGCTTACAAAAAATTTCTAATGAAACTATTGCTTCAGATACTTAGTTTTCCATTTATAATTTTAATAAAATTATATCAATGGATCATTTCTCCCTGGCTGGGTAATAAATGCCGGTACACCCCAACCTGCTCTCATTACGGTATTGAAGCATTAAAAAAATACGGGCCGGTAAAAGGGTTATGGCTTACTGTTAAAAGAATTTCAAAATGCCATCCGTGGGGTGGGCATGGGTACGACCCGGTACCATAATTAAACTACCTGTTCTTTCTTTTTTCTCCTCCTCACAAAAAACCAGATTAGTCCGCATAACGCAACTGCACCTGCTAAAGAAAATACACCCACTTTTATATAATGATTTTGCTTTGCTTTTTTTGCATCGGCAATTAATTGCTTATTAGCTATACTGTCTGTATTTCCTTCGCTTAAAATTTCATTGGCGTTAGACAGTTGCGTATTGCTGTATTGTATAGAATCATTTTTAACAGCAGCAAGTATAATTACAGCATCAGCAGCATAATAATTGCTGAATAAAATTGTATCAGTACTTTTTTTGGTGTTGTTATTTATACCCCAGAAAATAAAGCCATCAGGGGCGCCGCCGCTTGGTGGTATTATAAGCGAAGTATCAGCTTCAATTACACCTTGGTTATCACCATAATTAAAATTATAATAAAAAGTATAGCCGTTTAGTTGTTTTACATTTTGAAAACTTACTTTACTCTCATGCATCTTTGCTTTACCCGGCGTATCTGCTTTAGCAGTAAAACAATAAACAACACAGGTTAGTAGCAGCAAAATATTTTTAGCCATACTTTAATTTTGTTTTACAAGATAGGCTAAAAATAAAAAACTGCAACCGGTACCGGTTGCAGCTATAAATTTAAAACTTTGAATAAAGCTGGTACTAAGCTGCATCAAAACGTGCCGCCACTTTGCTCCAGTTAACCACATTCCAAAAAGCAGCTAAATAATCTGCCCTGCGGTTTTGATATTTTAAGTAGTACGCATGTTCCCAAACATCAGCGCCTAAAATCGGGGTGCCTTTTACATCAGCAATTTCCATTAATGGATTATCTTGGTTTGGAGTGCTGCTTACTTCCAGTTTACCATCTTTAACGATCAGCCATGCCCAGCCGCTTCCAAAACGGGTTATACCGGCTGCTGCAAATTTTTCTTTAAAGGCATCAAAGCTTCCAAAAGCAGCCGTAATAGCATCAGCTAATTTTCCGGTTGGGGCGCCGCCTGCATTTGGTGCAAGGCTTTCCCAAAAGAAAGTATGGTTCCAGTGCCCGCCGCCATTATTACGTACAGCAGGAGAAATAGCGCCTGCGTTTTTAACTAATTCTTCAATGGTCTTGTTTTCGTTTTCTGTACCTGCAATGGCTTTATTTAAATTATCTACATAAGCCTGATGATGTTTACCATGATGTATTTGCATGGTGGTAGTGTCGATATGTGGCTCCAAAGCTTCGTGTGCATAAGGGAGAGCCGGTAATGTAAATGCCATAGTTGTAAATTTTTTAAGATGCTTTATAAAATATAGAAGACAAATTTACGTTATTGATTTCCGATTCAATTATAAAATGAAAAAAATTGTAATACTGTTGCTTACGTTTTTGGGAATTTGTAGCGGCTATGCACAAAATTCTTCTGTAAGCGATACCATGGTTGTTAAAAAAAATGCCAGCGATTCTTTACCAAAAGAGAAAGCAGGCGTAAAATTATATCCTAACCCTGCCAAAAATAAAGTGGAGCTGGGAGTTACAGGCTTTGAACCCGGGCTTGTGCAGGTGCAAATATTTAATGTAAACGGTAAAGCAGTGAGAAATGATAGCCGCCTGCTGTTTAGCGGCAATGAAAATATAGTGGTGATGTTTTCTTTAACGCCGGGTATTTATTTTGTAGTGCTTAAGCAAAAAGACAAGCTGGTTAAAAAGAAAATGATAGTGCAATAGGCCTATCTCCTGTCTTTAAAAAAATCCTTCATTAGTTGGGCACAGGCTTCTTTTAAAACTCCCCCTGTTATTACTGTTTTGGGATGAAAGGGATTATTAGTGCCGGTGCTTTTCCGGTAACTGTTTTTATCATCATCTGCCCCATAAACAATTTTGCCAATCTTACTCCAGTACAAAGCGCCGCTGCACATCAGGCAGGGCTCAAGCGTTACATACAATATTGCTTCGGGCAAATATTTGCTACCCAAAAAATTAAACGCAGTAGTTAAAGCCAGTATTTCTGCATGAGCAGTACTGTCATTCAGTAATTCCACCTGGTTGTGGGCACGGGCAATAACCCGGTTATTCATAACCACAATAGCACCTACCGGTACCTCGCCGGTATCAAATGCTTTCTGTGCTTCTTTAAGTGCCAGCTGCATGTATTGTTCATCTGTCATTGTAAATTTTTTAAATACTAATCGATTTAAAAACCAGCGATAAATTATAAGAAAATTCGCAAGTCCCCTTTGGGGGGATTTAGGGGGCTTTTTTTGTTACCTTGCCACAAATTTAGTTGTAATGGCAAACATAAATCAATTGTTGGCAATGCGCCGTTATTTTGAAACCGGGGTTACAAAATCTTATGCCTTTCGTAAAGAACAATTAAATAAATTAAAAACCTGTTTGCTAAAATATGAAGAACCACTGCACCAGGCATTGTACACAGACTTAAAGAAAAGTCCGGAAGAATGTTGGGTAACAGAAACCGGTTTTTTACTAAGTGAAATTAATGCCACAGCAAAAGATTTAAAAAGCTGGATGCAGCCGGATTTGGTTAAAACCAACCTGCTCAATATTCCTTCTAAAAGTTTTGTGATGAAGGAGCCGTTGGGTGTTACATTAATTATTGGCCCCTGGAATTACCCTTTACAATTGTTGTTAACGCCGGTGGTAGGAGCAATTGCTGCTGGTAATTGTTGTGTGTTAAAAGCATCGGAGTTTGCACCTGCTACAGCAGCAGTAATAAAAAAAATGATTGATGAAACCTTTGCGCCGGAATATATTCTATTTACAGCAGGTGATGGGGCAGCTGTAATACCGGAGATGATGAACAACTTTAGTTTTGACCATGTGTTTTATACCGGCAGCACTGCAGTAGGAAAAATAATTTATAAGATGGCAGCAGAGCAGTTGGTGCCGGTAACGCTGGAACTGGGCGGTAAAAGCCCCTGCATAGTTGAAAGCGATGCCAATATTAAAGTGGCAGCAAGAAGGATTGTGATTGCAAAATTCAGCAATGCCGGGCAAATGTGTGTAGCACCGGATTATGTGCTGGTGCATGAAAGCAAAAAAGAAGAATTGGTTGCAGCATTAACAACAACTATCAAAAAATTTTTTGGCGATAAAGCAGAGGAGAGTTATAACTACAGTAAGATAATTAACGAAAGACAATTTAACCGGCTGGTGAATTATTTATCACAAGGGAATATGCTGCATGGTGGCCGAATTGATAAAGCCAAATTGTTTATAGAACCAACGGTTATTGATAATGTAAGCCTTGATTCACCGTTGATGAAAGACGAGATATTTGGACCGATACTTCCCATTATTTCTTTTAATACAAAAGAAGAAGCGTTAAAAATAATTGCACAAAATAAAAATCCATTGGCGTTTTATATTTTTACTTCGAGCAATGCTATAGAAAAAGATTGGCTGAACAGTGTGGCTTTTGGCGGCGGCTGTGTAAACAATGCCAGCTGGCATTTAACCAATCATCATTTACCTTTTGGGGGAAGGGGTTTTAGTGGCAGCGGACAATATCATGGTAAATTTTCTTTTGAAACCTTCAGTCATAAAAAAGCAGTAATGAAAACACCCACCTGGTTTGACCCTGCTATAAAGTATCCGCCTTTTAAAGGAAAGCTGAAACTGTTTAAATGGGTAATAAGATAATTAATTAATGAGCAATGAATAATTATGAGACTTGTTACAGCTTTACTTTTTTTGTGTAGCTTTTTTGCTTGTACGGAAGCAGGAAAGCAGCAAGTTGCTGAAGATTTACCAATAGCAACGAATGATACATTTGATGCTGATTATATAAATGAATTAAAAAGTTATAACTTAAAGCCTACCTTAAGTGGATTCACTTTTGATACCGTTAGCTTATTTCTAAAAAAATCAAAAACAGATGAAAATCTGATTATTCCTCGTCTTACTGAAAAGAAGGATTTGACTATTGATAAAAAATTAAGAAAAGGGATTTTGGAGATAGTAAATTCTTTTCGTAAAACTAACGATAACTTTTTGATTGACGAGGACTCAAGAGAAATTATTGAGGGAACAATCAATCTGTATCCTATTAATGTTTTTAGAAATAATAGTTTAATTAGTTACTGTTTTGAAATTTGTTATTCCGATTCAATTTTAATGCGGCCTTATTGTAATTACGAATCGCTCAACTATGATGTTAAGAAAAACAAATTCATCAGGGCTTCAGATTTTTTTGATATTCGTTCCAGCGAAGATTCACTGTATATTAAAAAACTCATTTTGTCTGCTGTAAGAGAGGAATGGCCTATGTTTAGTTTTGATGATAAGCTTGACTTTTCGATGAATGATGAGTATATCTTCTTTTATTTTGACGCATATGAGTTATCTGCCCCATTTGATATTGGAGGAGGAATAAAAAAGAAATATTTAGCCAGGTTTATTAAAGAAGAATACAAATGAAAAAACTAAAACGCTTCTTTTTTGTTATACTGGTACTGCTTGGCAGTTTTATGATCTATGTGCAAATTGTAAACCGTAATTCAATAAATATGACCTACCGGCAAAAAGTTTTAAAAACCATTTACCCTGCATTTATGTGGTTCACCAGGTTAACTGGTAAAAATGCCGCCGAGTTATCGGGAGGTAAAGAGCCCGCTGTTTCTTTTTACACACAAAAAGCAACATTAAACAATGGTGATACACTCGACTTTGCCAGCCTGAAAGGAAAAAAAGTATTGCTGGTAAACACCGCCAGTAATTGCGGCTATACCAATCAGTATGATGACCTGCAAAAACTTTCAGAAGAATATAAAGACAAACTGGTGGTGCTGGGTTTTCCGGCCAACGATTTTAAAGAACAGGAAACAGGAACTGATACTGCCATTGCAGAATTTTGCCGGATAAATTTTGGTGTAAAATTTCCACTGCTGCAAAAAAGCAGTGTAATAAAATCGCCGCAACAAAATCCCGTGTTTCAATGGCTCACCGATAGTACTAAAAACGGCTGGAACAGTAAAGCACCATCCTGGAATTTTTCTAAATACCTTGTTGATGAAAATGGCATACTGATAAACTACTTCGATCCTTCTGTATCACCGGCAAGCGAAGCTGTAAAACAGGCTATTGAAAAAAAATAGTATAATGCTTTAACTTTAGCCAAACAATAAATATGTTTAGCAAAACCGATATTGAAAAATACTTTAATGCCGAAAAAAATGCCAGCCTTTTATTTATAACAATTGGTGCAGCGGCTATTATTGCAGCCATTATTTTTTTCTTCTTTAGTAAAACATATTTTTACAAGGGTGCTGCCATTCCTCTATTGGTGATTGGATTATTAGTGGGTATAGTCGGCTTTACAGTTTATAAAAGAAGTGATGCCGACAGAATACGTAATGTATATGCGTATGACCTGAACCCGGCCGAATTAAAACAAAAAGAAATACCCAGAATGCAAACAGTAATGAAAAATTTTATTGTTTACCGCTATGTGGAAATTTTACTGGCATTGGTTGGCATTGGTTTATTTTTCTATTTTAAAAATAATGATGCCATGCAATTATGGAAAGGCTTTGGTTTAACACTTACCATAATGGCATTACTTGCCCTGACTGCCGATTATTTTGCAGCACAAAGAGGCGAAGTTTACAGCAAAGGATTACAATCATTTATTGAACAAAAATTCAAATGAACTTTAATGATGTTATTGGCACCATTGGCGTGGGGATGATATTGCTGGCTTATTTCTGCAATACATTTGGCTGGATCAATGGCAAAAGCAAATCGTTTTTCCTGCTGAATAGTACTGGTGCTGCACTGGCTTGTTACGCATCACTGCTTATTAACTACTGGCCCTTTGTAATTTTAGAAGGCACCTGGTTTTTAGTTTCTGTAATCGGTTTGGGTAAATCTTTCGGAACAAAAAATTAAGTTACCGGGCATTTTTCATGATAATTGATCAACTCAATAGGTGTTTTTTCAAAAGTATATCCGACATACTTTAATACAATTTCATCAAGTACGGCATCAATTTCTTCCACGGTATCAAGTGTAACTAATTTGTAGCGGTAATCTTTTATGCCCGGCATTCCTTTTAAATAATTGGTATAATGACGGCGCATTTCAAAAATGCCCACCTTGGGGCCCTTCCATTCAAAAGATTTATGTAAATGTTTTTTACAAACAGCAACCCTGTCTTCAATTGTTGGCGCAGGCAAATGCGTTCCTGTTTGCACAAAATGTTTTATCTCGTTAAAGATCCATGGATAACCAATGGCGGCACGGCCAATCATAATACCATCTACACCAAAGCGGTTTTTATAATCCAATGCTTTTTCCGGGCTGTCAATATCTCCATTGCCAAAAATGGGAATTTTAATTCTTGGATTATTTTTTACTTTAGCAATCAATGTCCAGTCGGCCTCGCCTTTATACATTTGTGCCCTTGTACGGCCATGAATTGCCAGGGCTTTTATTCCAACATCCTGTAAGCGTTCGGCAACTTCTTCAATATTCCTGTTGTTGTCATCCCAGCCCAATCTTGTTTTTACTGTAACAGGTAAGCTGGTTGATTTTACAACGGCATCGGTAAGCCTTACCATCAGGTCAACATCTTTTAATACACCGGCACCGGCACCTTTTAAGGCAACTTTTTTTACAGGGCAGCCAAAGTTAATATCCAATAAATCGGGATTGGTAACATCAACAATTTTTGCTGCCAGCGATAAACTTTCTTCATCGCCACCAAAAATTTGTATGCCAACAGGTTTTTCGTAATCAAAAATGTCTAATTTTTTGCGGCTCTTAATCGCATCCCGTATCAGGCCTTCCGAAGAAATAAATTCGGTGTACATCAAATCGGCACCATGGTCTTTACATACGGCACGAAAAGGCGGGTCACTCACATCCTCCATGGGAGCAAGCAGTAAAGGAAAATCCGGTAAAGAAATATGGTCGCCAATTTTTATCATAAACTAGTATCAATTATCATTTAGCCAATTATCCATTTGCATGGCTTATTTTTGACGCTGCAAATTTACAACTTAAAAGCTATGGTGCATAGTACAACAAAAAGGTTTAGTTACTGGTCGCAACTGGCAATATTGCTAGGCCTGGTTGGTTTTGGAATAATCATTTCCAACCTTGTTGTAATCATTATTGGCAGTAAGGCTTTGGGCCCCACTACTTTAACAGGCCTTGCACAGGCCGAAGCCATGCAAAAAGCTTTATTAAAACCCGAAAATGCCAATTACGCACAACTGGCGCAGATAATCGGAACATTTTTTATGTTGTTCGTGCCATCTGTTGCGTTTATTCTGATCTGCCATAAAAAATTCCTGTGGGCAGGCTTTTCCAGGCACTTTAATTTTCGCCAGGTACTGATTGGCTTTTTTATAATACTTACGGCCAATTTTTTTGCTACGCCTTTTGCAGATATCAGTAAATGGATACTGGCTTATTTTCCTTCGATAGATAAGCTTGCCAAAGGCGCAGAGGATATGTACAGCCAGGCAATTTTAGCTATGAGTAATTTAAAAGGATGGGGCCAGTTTTTTGTTGGGGTCTTCATCATTGCTTTTTTACCGGCCATGTTTGAAGAGTTGTTGTTTCGTGGGGTATTGCAGAATTTATTGGTACACTGGATAAAAAAACCGGTGGTGGCACTCATCATTACTTCTATCCTGTTCAGTTTAATTCATTCCTCTTATTATTTATTTTTAAGCCGCTTTGTGCTGGGCTATGCATTGGGTTTATTATTCCTGTACACTAAAAATATCTGGGTAAATATATTTGCCCATTTTATAAATAACTTAATGGCATTATCAGCTTTGTTTTATGCCAATATGAATAAAAAACCGGCAACCGTTAACGAGTTAGATGTACCACTGCCGGTATGGACTTTGGCAATTTCCTTTGCAGTATTATATGGCTTGTTTATTTTATTGAAGAGGGTAAGTGCGGCAAACCGGGACCGTATTGTAATGAAGGAAAATATTGCATTTGCTGATTCGCCACTGCTGGCTCAACAATCATAAACCTATGGCATTAAATTTAGCTACACTTAAAACCCGTTCCCTAACCGCTGTTGTTTTCGTGGCAGTAATGCTTGCAGGTTTGCTATGGAATTTCACAAGTTTTTGGATTTTATTTTCGATTATACAAATCGGGTGTTGGCTGGAATATCTAAAACTGGTAGAAAAAATTTATAATACCCAAATTGATATTTTTATTAAATGGGTTTTTGCTATTTGTGGCTTTACATTAATGATAGTTTTTGGATTTCAATATTATTGGACAGACACATATTCCTATATTTTTTCTTTTAAAGTAAGCTATAAAGTCTTGTTTTGGATTTTAGAATTAATATGTTTATATGCTATTCTAGTTCAGAATAAAAAAATTGATCTTAAAGTTAAATGGATGTCTCTTGGTGGATTTCTTTATGTGACGCTACCATTTACCTTGTTTTTAAATACACGGGATAATACTTTTTTCACCAACGAAGAATTTAATTTACTGGAATTAGGCAAAATATATACCTGCTGTATAATGTTTTCCATCTGGATAAATGATACCATGGCATACATTGTGGGTTCCTTAATTGGTAAAACACCTTTCTCTAAAATATCGCCTAAAAAAACATGGGAGGGAACTATTGGTGGTGCCATACTTTGTATTGTTGTAATTGCGACAATTGCTTACTTCACTAATTTAATAGCTGTTAAAGATGCCGCCATTATAGCTGCCCTTTGCGCCATCTTCGGCACTATTGGAGATCTGTTTGAAAGCAAACTTAAACGTATGGCCAACGTAAAAGACAGCGGCGCCATAATGCCGGGCCATGGAGGTTTTTTAGACCGCTTTGATAGTTTGTTATTTGCGGCACCTGCCGTTTGGCTTTTTGTAAAATTGTTTATGTAAACCTTCAGCTATCAAGCTTCAACCTTATCTTTGCGCTTTAACTTATAAGCATGACCATTCACCGGGAAGGATATAAATCTATTGCAATTGGCACATTAATTTTTGGGGCGATAAATTTTGCTGTATTGTATTTTTTCAGCGCCTCTGTTCCTGTATTGTGCTGGGTGGTATTTTTTGCCACACTTTTTTTACTGCTGTTTTTGGTTTCTTTTTTCCGGGTACCAAACCGTACATTAACCATTAACGAAAATGTGGTGGTGGCACCTGCCGATGGTAAAGTGGTGGTAATAGAAGAAACCATCGATCCTGAGTATTTTAAGGTAAAAAGATTGCAGGTATCTATTTTTATGAGTCCCGCCAATGTACATGTAAACCGTAACCCCATCAGCGGCGAAGTGGTGTATAACCAATATCATAAAGGCAAATACCTGGTAGCCTGGAACCCCAAATCATCTACCGAAAACGAAAGACATAGTGTAGTAATAAAGAAAGGAGGTACCGAAATTTTGGTAAAACAAATTGCCGGGGCCCTGGCCAAACGTATTGTAAATTATTTACAGGTAGGCCAAAAAGTAGAGCAGACTGAAGAAATGGGCTTTATTAAATTTGGCAGCCGGGTCGACCTGCTTTTGCCCGTTGGCACCAAGCTGAATGTGGAGCTTAACCAGGTGGTACAGGGCGGGGTAACAGTCATTGCAACATTATAAAGTTTAACAATTTCAAATTGGCGGTTTGCAATATCTGCCCTATTTTTACGTTGATTAATAACACTAAATTATAAACATGAAAAAAGTATTTTTATTAGCTACAGCAGCTTTGTTGGTAACCGCAGTAACTTTTGCAGATAATGGTAAGAAAAAAGCCAAAAAATGCGCTAAAGGAAAAACATGCTGCACTAAATCTGAAACAGCAGAAAAGAAAGCTTGCTGCAAAGAAAAAACAGCTAAGATTTAATTGCTATTTAACTTATTTAAAAGCCGCTTTAATTTAAAGCGGCTTTTTTTGTATTAAAAAATAGCTTCCAGTTCTTTTAAATGATAAACGATATAGGTAGGCTTTATGGCCGGGGTAGCATTTATATGGTTTACAAAAACCGAATCCATTCCTGCATTTATGGCGCCTTGTATATCAGCATCCAGGTTATCGCCGAGCATTATACTTTCTTTAAGTGAAGCGCCGGTTTTGTTTAAAGCGTAATCAAAAATTTCTTTTTTGGGTTTAAGGCTGTTACTCACTTCGGAAGTGATCATGTGCGTAAAGTATTTTGTAAGACCGCTGTTGTTCAGTTTGCTCCATTGGGTTTTTTCAAAACCGTTGGTAATTAAATGCAGGGTATAATTTTTAGCCAGCAGGTACTCCAGTATTTCAATTGTATGCGGAAATAATATTTTTTTTGTAGGTAGTATTTCCAGAAATTTTGTACTCAGTGCTCTCGATAAATTCTCATCCCCGATTTTGAAATCAAGTAAAGTGCGCCACATCCTTTTCCATTTAAGGTCTTCCGAAGAAATTAAACCATTATGGTATTTATCCCACAGAATTTCGTTGTGGTATAAATATTTCCGGTAAAAATCTTCAAAGGGAGCAGCTACTTTTTTATCCAGCTCAAATAAAACAAACAGGTCGGTAAGAGTAGCTTTTGCATTAGCATCAAAATCCCAGATGGTATGGTCAAGGTCGAAAAAAAGATGTTTATACTTCATTAAGATTGTAGCTTTACGATTGTAGCTTTGCAAAGAAAAGGAAATATTTAATAATCAAACATGAATGTAGTAATTACAGGTGCTTCAAAAGGAATTGGAAAAGCCATTGCAGATGTATTTGCACAACATGGCCATAATTTAATTTTATGCAGCCGTAATGAAATAGCCCTGTATAAGACGATGGAAGAATTGCTTACAAAATATCCGGCGGTTACCATAAAAGCAAAAGCATTTGATTTAAGTACACAGGCAAAGGAGTTTGGGAGCTGGGTTGTAGCATCGGGGGTTGATATTGATATTGTGGTAAACAATGCCGGCCTTTTTGAACCCGGCAGCGTATATAACGAACCCGAAGGTGTTTTAGAAAATCAAATGGCAACCAACCTGTACAGCGCATATCATCTTACCAGAACCGTATTACCAACAATGATGCAACGGAGATCGGGTCATGTTTTCAATATCTGTTCTATTGCTTCGCTACATGCGTATAAAAATGGTGGTGCTTACAGCATCAGTAAATTTGCTATGGCCGGATTTAGTAAAAATTTACGGGAGGAAATGAAAGCCTATAACATTAAGGTTACTGCGGTTTATCCTGGTGCAGTGTTAACAGATTCCTGGGGCGACTATGATAACGGCAAACACCGCATAATGGAAGCTAATGATGTGGCGCAGATGATCTACACCGCATCGCAGCTGAGTGCCGGGGCATGTGTGGAGGAAATTGTAATGCGACCTCAATTGGGCGACTTATAAAATATCCGGACAATATAAAAGTATATTAACAGTTTTTTAAAACCATTCATACCATACAGGCAAAAAGATAGGTTGTATATGGATTAATTTTGTGTTCTTTACTTATGCATGTATTTCTACAAAGATTTTTTTTAACTGCTTTATTATTTGCAGGCCATATTGCAATGGCACAGGTAAAATTTTCTGCCACGGTTTCTTCTCCTCAAATAAGTAAAAATGAATTTGTTCAGCTTAGGTTAATAGTAGAAAATGCAAAAGAGGTACAACAGATAACCCCCCCGGAGTTTAAAAATTTTGTTTTAGTAAGTGGCCCTAACCAGGAAAGTGGCATGACCAGTATTAATGGAGATGTAAAACAATACGTAGCATTAAGCTATTTGCTTAAACCAAAACGTTCGGGCAATCTTACTATTGCGTCGGCTTATGCAAAGGCGGATGGAAAAGAGTACAGGAGCAATACGGTAAGGGTGGAGGTGAGCAGTAAACTTGCAGCTGGTAATACAGCAGGCAATAACAGCACTTCGCCTTTTGGGGGCTTTAGTCCTTTTGAAGATGCTGTACCACAAACAAGATTTAACGATTATATTTTAAAAAAAGGAGAAAATGCTACAGAGAAAATAAACCGCAACATGTTTGTAAAACTGGAGCTGGATAAAACTTCCTGCTATGTTGGCGAACCCATTATAGCCACCTATAAATTATATACCCGTTTAAAAAGTGTAAGTAACCTTACAAAAAACCCATCTTTAAACGGATTTTCTGTAATCGATCTGCAACCACCGGGCAATATGAACTATACAATAGAAAAACTGAATGGCAGGGAGTATAATGTTTATCTTATCCGCAGGGCCCAGCTGTATCCATTGCAGCCTGGCAGCGTGGAGTTAGAGCCTGTTGAGATTGAAAATAATGTTCAGTTTATTAAAGAAGAATACGCAAACCAGAATAATAATTTGTTGAATGATGTGTTTAGCGAATTTGCAGATGCCACTATACCGGCCGAGGGAATTGAAGTACAAAAAGTAACCTTAAAAACTAAACCTGTAACTATAACAGTAAAAGCGTTGCCAGATATAAATGTTCCTGCTATGTTTAAAGGCGCTGTAGGAAATTTTGGGATAACTGCCGCACTTGAAAAAAATAATTTTACAACTGATGATGCCGGTAAGCTGAAACTGATAATAACCGGCGTTGGCAATTTGCAATTGGTAAATACTCCCGATATTGACTGGCCGCAGGGCTTTGATGCCTTTGAACCCATTACCACCGATGATTATATAAAAACAACTGTACCGGTAAGTGGCCAAAAAATAGTGATCTATCCTTTTACCATTTCGGAGCCGGGCAATTATGTTATACCAGCTATTAAGTTCAGTTACTTTAATGCAAAAGAAGGAAAATATAAAACCGATTCTACAAAGCCAATTTCTTTTTCGGTTACTAAGGGAACAGGTAAAAAGAATACGGAAACACTAATAACTAAAAACACCAATGAAGGCTTGTGGAATAAATTTTTCAGTAACAGAAGATGGGTGATAAGCAGCATAGCCATAGTGATTTTATGTGGGTTGATTTTTTGGTTAAAACGGGATAAGAAAAATGAAGCGGCTAAAATTGCCATTGAAGCAAAAGCTGCTGAAGAAAAAGCAGCCGAACAACAATTTATTGCGGCTGTTGCGGCAGAAGAAAAAAATTACCTGGAAAGAGCAGCTGAATTAGTACACGGAGATAGTACTGCATTTTATAACGAATTAAATCATGGATTAAAAAGCTATCTCTCAAAAAAACTAGGCCTGCCAATAGAAACCATCAATAAAAGAAGTATTACAGAGCAGCTCGATAAAAAGAATATTTCTATTAATACTTCTATTCAATTACAACAGGTAATGAACGAAATAGAATTACAGTTATATACTCCGTTTGCAGAAACCGGGAAGATGCAGGAATTGTATAACAGCACAGCAGCTATTATTCAGTTGCTGGATACTTACAAAAGTTAATTGTCGGTAAACTTATAACCGATACCTCTTACCGAATGAAAGTATTTTGGATTACGGCTGTCTTCTTCAAAATATTTTCTAAAGTTGAGGATGAAGTTATCAATAGTTCTTGTGGTAGGATAAACATTGTAACCCCAAACTGCCTGTAATATCTTTTCACGGGTTACCACTTCGTTCCTGTTTTCTATAAGCAACTTTAACAGCATTACCTCTTTTTTGGTAAATGTTATCTTTTCGTTGTTTATACTTATACCTTCAAGCGATTTAAAATCAATTTTGTTTTTACCGAATTCATACACTTCAGGTAAAGCTTCTTTAGCACTAATCTGCTCACTCTTTTTAATGAGTTTGCTAACCCTTAGTAATAATTCTTCAAGGTTAAAAGGTTTGGTAAGGTAATCATCTGCTCCTTTCTTTAATCCCAAAATCCTGTCGGCACTGCTGTTTTTAGCACTTAATATCAATATAGGGATATCAGCATTTTGTAAACGTATAGTTTCGCAAACGGTAATGCCATCCACTTCAGGTAGCATTACATCAAGTACAATTAAATTAAAGTATTCCTGCTGTACAATTTTTAATGCTTCAGCGCCATCATAAGCGCCGGTTACTTCATAACCTTCCAGCTCAAGGTTTAGTTTTAATGCTTCATGAAGATTTTCTTCATCTTCTACCAGCAGTATCGAAAATTTTTTATCCAATTATTTTATTTGTCTGATGATTGTAATACGATTGTAAAAATACAGCCGGAAGGTATATTGTCTGTCACAGAAATGTTACCATTATGCTGCTGAACAATTTTTTTGGTAAGGTACAGGCCCAACCCGGTACCCTTTGCGCCTTTAGTTGCAGTATTGCCAACACGGTAAAATTTATCGAACACTTTTTTCTTTTCTTCGGCAGCAATGCCTTTACCTTCATCTTTTACCAGTAAACTGATATTGTTTTTTTGCTGTGTTAATTCAACTGTAATAAGAGTCTCTTTAGGCGAATATTTAATGGCATTATCCACCAGGTTGTTTACAGCCATTTGCAACAGTAACCGGTCGCCATTTGTAAAAATATCCGGCTGTATTACTGCAGCCAGTTTTTTTTCAGGGTAGCGTACGGTAAAATCATGTACACAATTGCCGGCCAGCTCACTAAAATTAATTTCCTCTTCACTTATCTTAAATCCACTGGCTTCTATTTGCGAAGAAAGCAGCATATTATTGCACAAAGAATTTAAACGGTTGGCTTCCTGTAGCGTGGTTTGTATCAGTCGTTGTTGTTGCTGCTCTTCCAGTTTTCTTTTTTGAAGGGTTTCAAGGTTTAGTTTGGTAATGGCAATGGGGGTTTTTAATTCATGCGTAAGGGCCATCATAAAATTTTGTTGCTGCAGGCTAAAATTCAATTGCCGCCTTGCAGCACGGAAAACAAAAACAGCACCTGCAACTATCAGTAAAAAGAATGTGACACCCTCGCCGATGTATTGGGCTGTTTTTCTTTTTTCTACGTCCTCAATTTTAGCTAATCGTTCTTTATATGACGGCTCCTCTGTTTTAAGTTCCTGTATTTTATAATTGGCCATCTGTTCGTTTTGCCTGTTTAATGCAATAAACCACCATACTAATGCTGCAATAATATAGGCCAGTAAAATCCAGTAAATGATAAAGATAGAGCGTAGTCTTTTTATTTTGCTGTGCATGATAAAAATGAACAATAATAAGTAATAAAAGAATGCTATACAGCCCTGCTCAAATGAATTTGTTCAGTCGGAAATACCATAAAAAATCCGTTACAAAAAATCAATTCCTCACATCCAATCCCCAACTCAATTTATTCCTCAGCGTTTGTAAAAAATTATTTTCATTAAGCCTGATAAGGTTTATGCCAAAATTTTCTTTACGTACAGCTAACTGAATTTCTTTGGTAACAATTTCCCTGCGGCTGTCGAGTGTACATAAAAAGGCATCTGTTCTGCCTTCCACTTCAAAAGAAATAATGGTATCGTCGGGTACTACAATTGGGCGGATGTTAAGATTATGCGGCGCTACTGGAGTTATTACAAAGCTTCCGCTGTCAGGAAAAACAACCGGGCCATTGCAACTGAGTGAATAGCCGGTAGAACCTGTTGGTGTTGCCACAATAAGGCCATCTGCCCAATACGTATTTAAAAATTCTCCGTTTAAATAGGTATGAATTTTTATCATGGAAGAAGAATCCTGCTTTAATAAAGTGAATTCATTTAAGCCATATGGCACGTCACCAAACAATGGCACGTTGGCATCTAAATGAATTAATGTTCTTTTATCAATAACATAGGTGCGGCTTACCAATGCATCTATTGCTGTTTTTAAATCGCCTTTACCAATGTTGGCTAAAAAACCAAGTCTGCCATAATTAATACCTAAAACCGGTGTGCCTTTATCCCGTACCAAAGTAACCGTATCTAATAAAGTGCCATCGCCGCCAAGGCTTATCATGCAATCAATAGTATCATCCAGGTCGTCGGATGAATTGAATGTTGAATATTTCGACTTGAGATCAACAGCAGAATAAAATTTATTAAAAAAATCCTGGTAAAAAACCGGCTCCACATTATGCTGTACCAATTCAGTTATTAAAGAATTGATCTCTTTATGCTGATTCTCTTCTAAACCCCTGCTGTAAATTGCTATTTTCATTCCTGTACCTTTTTAAGCTTATTGTTTAAAATCCGCTTTGGGTATGTAAAAATAGTCCCTTTTGGTTTAATTGGTTAAAACTGTATTCGAATCGCAGGTTTATATCGTAAAAGGTGAGTATGTCAATACCGAAACCTCCGGTATAAAGTAGCCTGTTACTAAGATAAGTGTCAAATTCTTTTTTATTGTACACATATCCAAAATCGGCATAGGTTTTTGCAAATATGGTAAATGGAATGTGTGAGAGTGATTTAAGTTTAAAGGGTACAGGAATTTTAAATTCAGCCACTTTCTTTTTTAATGTTGATTTTACTAAGGTTGTACCCACACCATCAATAACTAAATATTCCAACCCTCTTAAATAACTATCGCCATAACCCAATCCTCTTTGATTAATATAAGCCTGACGTAAAGGCAACCGCAATTTTCCATTTAGCTGAATGCTGCTGTACCATTTTTTACCCATGTCAAAATATTTGTTTAACGCGGCTTCAATGGTTAATGCATTAATGCCTCCTGTAAAGCCCAGCCCTCTTTTTGAAACAGCAGCAAACCATGATTTTCCTTTTGTGGCATACAATACATTATTTACATTAACATATTGGTAGGCATAAGAGACTTCAAAAATATTTACCGAAGGCTTAATTGAGTTTAAATAGTTGGGATTATTTTTTGGTGATAAGATACTGTCTGTTACAGCTATGGTGGAAAAGGAAGCATTAAAAAATTGCTTTACAAAAAAACCTTTACGCATGGTATAGCCAGCATTGATATAAAATGTACTGCCTACAAATTTGCTGCGCAGGCTGTCGGAAGTATAAAACAAAAGCTTGTTATTGTAATCTGTTTTGTAGGGTATTTCTTTTTTTTGAGAGTAACCGGCACCTACCACAAAACCTTCTGTTAGCGCCTTGTTGCTGTAAGGTGCAGAATAGCTAAACGAAAAATCCCTGCTGAAGCCGTTTAATAAATAAATACGTAATTGATCCCGGCGGCCACTTAAATTGTAATGCACAAATTTTAATCCGTAGTTCACTCTTTTTAAACTGGCATTATAGGTTTTAATCCATTCATTAAAATTTCTGTCAACAGGTTTAAATTGCGGCACCGGGTAAATGTACCAGCGCTCTCTTACATCTACAATAAGCATGATGTCATAAGCAGAAAGCACCACCAGCTCAAATTTTACTTCGCTGAACAAAGTGGTGTTATACACCTGCTGCCTGGCCTGCTCCAGTTCTTTATTCAATGATGCTATAATTAGAGAGTCGCCTTTTTTAAAATGTATTTCACGAAGAATGATGTAGGATTTTGTTTGCTTATTGCCTTTAATGATGATGTCTTTAACATGAAGTTTACCGGTACTGTCCTGTAAAGGTATTGCTGTGTTGGTAAGAAGTACTTTGTTTTGGTTCTGTGCTCTTGCAAATGAGAAAACTAAAAGTAACAGTATGCTAAGGGATATTTTTTTGAGACCTGGCATTGCTTCGTTACTTCATAATAGCGGCTGGTGATGAATAAATTTTGTCAGATGAAATTAAACAGCAAACTGTTTCAATAATTAAATATCGAGATAATTCATCAGGTGGCGATAGTTGGAATGTATTTCATTCTCAAAATTTTCATTGCCAAAAAAGTATATGACATCATATTCATATCTTTCAAAAGTAGCAACAATGGCTGCAATTTCTTTTTTATTGGCATGAATGGTAACTGTTAACATGCCGGTTTCGGGATGAACAGTAGTGTTTAAATGTAAAATAGTGGCATCATTACTTTCTACAATGCGGCTGATTTCCGAAATGGCAAACTGGCTGCGTTCCATTTCCAGTACAATAATGCCGCCAATTTCGTTGGTGCCTGCAAAATTGCCCAGTGCCTTTAACAGGTCGGGTGATGTTATAACACCTACCAGTTCTTTTTCTTCATTAACTACGGGTACCACAGTAGTATCGTATTGATTACAGCAGTTAACAGCAGTTAAAAAATGTTCGTTTTCATGAACAGCTGCATCAATAAAGTTTTCCTGCATTAACTCAATTGGCATTTTTTCATCTGCATCCTGTAAATCTTCTTCACTTATTAAACCAAGGTATTTTTCATCGGCAATAACAGGCAGGTGTGTAACACGAAAGTCGTTAATCAACTGCAGCGCCTTACCTGCGGTATCCTGCAGTTTTAAGCGGGGGATATTGTTGTTTATAAGTTCTACGGTTAACATTGCTGTTATTTAAGATTTATTACTGCTACTGATATTAAGATGATAACGAATGCTAATAGTTAATAGTATGCAGACACAAATTTTTGTTAAACTGTTGCAGCAGGAGCTTTTATTTTATTTAAAAACTGTTCCAGTATCTGGTTAAATTCCACCGGCACTTCCATCATTGGGGCATGGCCGCACTTGTCTATAAAATGGAGTTCGCTATTGGGTAAAAGGCGGTTAAATTCTTTGCCTACAAATGGAGGGGTAATGGTATCATTATTGCCCCAAATGAGGCAGGTAGGTTGTTTTACCTGGTTTAATTCTTCGCCTAAATTATTACGAATGGCGCTTTTTGCCAATGCAATAATTTTTATCACTTTCAGCCTGTTATTGGTAATTTCAAAAACTTCATTTACCAGCTCTTCAGTTGCCAGATCGGGATTATAAAAAGTAAGCTGTGTTTTTTTGCGGATGTATTCTTTATCGCCACGTTTGGGGTAGCTGTCTCCCATACCATTTTCAAACAGGCCAGAGCTACCGGTAAGTATTAAAGATTTAATATGCTCGGGATGTTTTAAAACAAGTACTAATCCCACATGTCCGCCAAGAGAATTACCCAGCAGGTGAATGTTTTTGTAATTACGATGTTCTATAAAACGGTGTACAAATTTTTGCAGCCCGCCAACAGAAGTGTGTAGCAGATCAAGGTCGAGCAATGGTAATATCGGCACCACTACTTTATTGGTTTTGCTAAAGTGTGTTATCAGGTCCTGAAAGTTACTTAATGCGCCAAACAATCCATGCAACAGCATCAGCGGTTCGCCTTCTCCTTCTTCTATAAATTTAAATTTGCCGTCTTGTTTTATTTGGTAGCTCATCCGTTAGTTAAATGGTTTTACCCGTTGCTTTAATTGGTTCAGTAACTGCAAAATACGTTAAATAAAATAAGCTTAAAAATTAATGCTGCATTTTGTTACCTGCGGTACTAAAAAACGCTTCAAGATCGGTAAACATATCTTTAAACAACGGTATTATTTTTCCAAAATTATCAATCACTAATGGCCCCCAGGGCTGTACAAAGTTATAGGTTTGCGAGGATTGTATGGTGGATGGTTGCAAGAGCTTACCCTTTTCGGCATAAAATAAAAAAACACTGAAAATGATAATATATAAAGCAACATAAAAAACAATGCCACCTAAGCGGTTTACCCAGCCCAGCAATACCATTTGAAAAGTTTTTTCAATCAGTTTTCCACCCATGCGTACCAGCAATACCACAACAAAAAACACTAATGCAAATGATATAAAAGGCAGCCATTTTGCAGAAATATTTGCCTGCCCGTTCAACCATCCGGCAACAACTGCAGATAATTTTAATGCAGCTGCCAGGCCAATAATAAAAGCGATGATAGAAAATACTGCTATTATCAAGCCCTTTTGATACCCTTTAATACATGCAATGATAATGATTATGGCAAAAATTATATCTATCATTTATAGTGCTGCGTATTAGCTGCTCAATAATTCTTTTACAATATTACTGATGGTTTTTCCATCGGCAAGGCCTGCCAGTTGTTTGCTGGCAACTCCCATTACTTTACCCATATCTGCCGGCGAAGCAGCGCCTGTAGTTGCAATAATTTTTTCTATGGCAGTTTTTAATTCAGCCTCACTTAGTTGCTTTGGTAAGAATCTTTCAATTATTGCCATCTCTTCTTTTTCTTTTGCAGCCAGGTCGGCACGGCCCTGTTTTTCAAAAATCTCCAAAGAGTCCCTGCGTTGTTTCATCATCTTTTGCAAAAACTTTTGCTCGGTGGCCTCATCTATTTCGCCACCGGCGCCGGGTTCTGTTTTGGCTTTAATAATTTCGGCTTTAATAGCACGTAATCCTCTTAAAGTTGCTTCATCTTTCGCTTTCATGGCATCTTTCATTTCTGCCATTATTTGTTGTTCTAATGCCATAGTAATATAGTTAACTGGTTAATTTGTTTATTTATTCTCTTTCAATTGTATAGCCCTGAAAGTATCAAAAAAATGCTTGGCAAATTTTTTCATGTCATCACTCATTTCCTGTTGTTGCGTAGCTCTTTTAAACGAGTCGGCCATGCCCATCAGCATCTGGTAATAAAAATCGGCCATTTCATCCATCATCATGTCTTTTGTCCACAGGTCAATACGCATGGCGGTTTTATCAGCACCATCCCAAAAAGCAATACACATAGCTTTGGCTTTTTGTGCCATGTCGGCGCTGCTGTCTGTAGCATTCCAGCTTATTTGCTCAGGCACTTTGTTTGGGTCAAGTAATACATCAATTTTTATTGTTGATTGATTCATAAAAAATAATCTGGTTTGATAATCAGCTACTATGCTAACCGGGAGCAAAGTTAACTGGTTTGTGAAAAAGAATGGTATAACAGGCGTAGGTAATTATTATACTGCCGTATTACATTTTTCTATTGCCTGCCAAAGCAGTTCTGTCGTTATAGGCCAATTATATTTTGCAACCTGGTGCAGTCCACTTGCTATAAGTTCGTTACGCTTATTTTCATCTTTAAAAAGCAGCATCATTTTATCAGCAATATCATTAAAATCGTCAGGATTAATATATAAAGCGGCATTACCACAAATTTCGGGCATTGCAGTTTTATTACTTGTAATAACTGGTACACCGGCCTGCATGGCTTCAAGGGCTGGTGTACAAAAGCCGTCGTAAAAAACCGGGTACACCAATGCATAGGCAGCTGCTGTAATTGTTGCAAGTGTTTCAGAGGATAACTTATCCAGCAGCTTTATCTCTTCCCTGTATTTATAGGCAGCCAAGCTTTTTGTAAAAGCAGCATCTGTAAAAACGGTTGTTGTTGCCAGCACCAACTGCATATTGCTTTTTTGACGTTTTTTAAAAAACGAAAATGCTTTTAATAAATTTACCAGGTTTTTATTGCTGTTAATTTCGCCTGTGTATAAAAAATATTCTTTGCCTGATGTGTATGCTGCTTTACTATTTTCTTTTTGTTGCCAATCGGCCTGAGTAAATATTTTATTGGTGCCCTGGTATACTACATCAATTTTACCGGCATTCATTTTATAGGTTTCAATAATATCCTGTTTTAAAAACTGGGCAGCAGTTGTAATAATTGTTGCTTTGTTCAAAAAACCGGGTGTATTTTTTTTATAAAAACGAAACCAGCTCCGGGTAAAAAATTGTGGATGATGTAAAAAAGAAAGTTCATTTATTACCAGGCATTGCGGCAGTTTTGTACGCTGTGAACAGTAACCAATACTTACAAACACATCGGCTTTGTGTTTACGTAATATAGCAGGTACTTTAAAGTTTAACCAGTATTGCAGCAATAACGGGTTTTTAATTTTTGGCCCGGCAATAACAGGCAGTATGTTGTTAGCTGAAATATATTGTTGGTTAATTCCTTTATCGCTTATAAAAAGAAACTGATGTTGAGGAAATTTTTTGGCAAGCCTGCTGAAACATTCAAAAATAAAATTACCATTATTGGTAAGATGGTTATCATTCAAAAAACAGGCATTAACAGCAATTGTCATTTCAGCACTTTTACTTTTACCGTTTCAATACGGGTGTCGCTTACATTTAAAATATCAAATTCGTAATTACCAAAAATGATACGTTCTTTTTGTTTAGGAATAGCTTCATTGTTTTGAATAATGTAACCTGATAGTGTTTCCGCATTGTCATCATCGGGAAATTCCAGCTTGTACTTTTCGGTAATATAATCCAGCTCCAGCCTACCACTAAAAATAAATTCATTGGCAGACAGTTGTTTTTCAACAAACTCTTCCGTGTCATATTCATCTTTAATGTCGCCAAAAATTTCTTCCAGTATATCTTCCATTGTTACAATACCGGCAGTGCCGCCAAATTCATCTATCACCCACGCAATACTTTTTCTTTCTTTACTGAATTTATTCATCAGGTCGGTGGCACTCATACTTTCCGGAACTGTGGGAATAGGAAGTAATACTTCTTTTACAGTAGCAGGATTTTTAAAAAGATCCAACTGGTGAATATATCCTGTAATACTGTCGATATTACCTTCATACACTACCAGCTTACTAAGCTGGGTACTAATAAATTTTGCTTTTACTTCTTCAATAGGGGTTTTACTGTCAACTCCTTCAATTTCCCGGCGGGGAATAAGGCATTCCCTTAATTTTATTTCACTTAGTGATAAGGCATTATCAAATAACTCTTTATTTATTTCACTGGTATCTTCTTCTTCATGGCTTTTACTTTGCTGCATAAAATGTTCCAGGTCAATTTTACTGAACACATCTTTCTTTTCATTCAACTTTACATCAAATAAATTCTTTAACATCCATTCGGCGGTGTTTACAAAAAATGCGGCAAGAGAAGATAGCAGCCAGTAAAGAAAACTAACAATATAACTAATGAAACCATTGCCTAATATTTCATTATTTCTTGCCCTGAAAAATGCCTTAAACATAAACTCCACAAATAGTAATATAAAGGTGGAGAGCAGTGTTTCTACAAAAAGTTTAATGTATTTAACAGATTCAGTAAGTGAATTAGATAGTTGCTTTTCAAACCACTCCCAAATCGGGGTAAGCATACCTCCAATAAGTAAGCCATACACCACCATTACAATATTAACGCCTACCAAAGTAGTGCCTATAAAGCGGGTGGGGTTATCGGAGTAAGCGCCCCATATTTTACCGCTGTGTGTACCCTGCTTACGGTTTAATTCAATAGATAATTTATTGGCCGATATAAAAGCTATTTCTATACCGGAAAAAAAGCCGATAAGCATTAAAGACGCAATAATTGCAATAAGTGCCATCCAGTCCATACTATAAAAATAAGGAAGAAAAAACAATTCGTTTTTTCGGGGGTGTAAAGCGGGTTAAAGGGAGATTATGATTTAATGAAATCACCAACAATATTTACCGCTGCGGCACAGGCCTTTTGTAAATCATCGTTTACAATTATTTTGTTGAAATGATCTTTAAAAGACAACTCATAAGATGCTTTATTAACCCTTGCCGCCAACGATTCTGCAGTTTCGGTACCACGGCTTTGCAGTCTTTTTTTTAATTCATCTACTGATGGGGGTTCAATAAACAGGCTTAAAGAAGTTTCGGGAAATTGCTGCTGTACATGAATGGCGCCTTTAATATCAATATCTAAAACAGGGATTTTATGCTGCCCCCATATTTTTTCCAACTCTGTTTTTAAAGTGCCGTAATACTTTCCTTCGTACACCATTTCCCACTCAATAAATTCGTTGTGTTGTATTTTTTGTTTAAAATCTTCGGTGCTTATAAAATGATAATCCACACCATCTTTTTCCATACCCCGGCGTTGGCGTGTAGCGGCAGAAACCGAAAAAGCCAGCTGCGGAAAATGCTGCATCAGGTGTTTGGTTATAGAAGTTTTACCTGCCCCGGAAGGGGCAGTAATAATCAATAATTTGTTTTTTGCTGAAGCCATGTGCAAAGAAAATGTTTTTTGTTTTAATGTGGCCTGAAATGAAGAATTAATGGCAATGTAGTACCGGTACTGCTTAATGTCAATTCATTTTCAGATACTGTAGTGATGGTATACCTGTTAATATTGTTTTTAGAAATCGGTGTGAGTATAAGTGTTTTATCGTCGGGTGTAATTTCGTAAGTGCCCTGCACAGTAATGCTGTTACCCACACTGCAATCGTAAGTGTAATTGCTGTTGAAGGTCCATGTTAAAGCCTTAAGTGCTGTTTCTATTTTTATTGCTGCAGCCGAATCCTGTGGTGTTGCAAAATTTTTATCAATGGGTGCCAGGTTTTCAATCTGTACACAATCCCATTTTTTTACAAGCATTTTTATAGTTTTGCTTTGGCAGGAAAAAAGAAACGTGACAGCAAAAAATGCAATAAGTAAGTAAATGATATTTTTCACAACAACTGTTTAATTTATCCTTTTAATATCTGCACCCAATTGTATTAGCCTGGTATCAATATTCTGGTAGCCTCTGTCTATCTGCTCAATATTTTGAATTACGCTTTTTCCCTGTGCACTTAATGCGGCAATTAGCAAAGCCACACCTGCACGTATGTCGGGGCTGCTCATAGTAATGCCACGGAGCTGTTGTTCTCTTTCTAAACCAATTACCACAGCACGGTGAGGATCGCATAAAATAATTTGTGCCCCCATATCTATAAGCTTATCTACAAAAAACAACCGGCTCTCAAACATTTTTTGATGAATGAGCACACTACCCTTTGCCTGTATGGCTGTTACTAAAACGATGCTCAGTAAATCGGGTGTAAAGCCCGGCCAGGGGTGATCGTAAATAGTAAGCACGCCACCATCCATGTATTTATTGATCTCATATATTTCCTGCGATGGAATATGAATATCATCGCCATTAAAATTCATTTGTATACCCAGCTGCTGAAATTTTTCGGGAATAATGCCCAGGTGCTGTATGCCTGCATTTTTTATAGTGATGTCGCTCTGCGTCATGGCGGCAAGGCCAATAAAACTTCCTACTTCAATCATATCGGGCAACATGCTGTGGGTGGTGCCGCCCAAAGTATCCACACCTTCAATTATTAAAAGATTGCTGCCAATGCCCGATATTTTTGCACCCATTTGGTTAAGCATACGGCAAAGCTGTTGCAGGTAAGGCTCACAGGCGGCATTATAAATACTGGTTGTGCCTTTTGCTAAAACCGCTGCCATTACAATATTTGCAGTGCCGGTTACGCTGGGTTCATCCAGTTGAATAGCTGTGCCTTTTAATTCGTTTGCCTGCAAATGAAAAAATCCATCTTCGTGGTAAGAGAAGGCGGCGCCTAATTTTTCAAAACCGATGATATGTGTATCTAATCTTCTGCGGCCAATTTTATCGCCACCGGGTTTTGGAATGTAGGCTTTTTTAAATCTTGCCAGCATTGGCCCGGCCAGCATTACAGAGCCACGAAGTTTACCGCTTTTTTTATGATAAGCTTCGCTGTGTAAATATTCCACATCTACATTATCAGCATGAAAAATGCAGGTGTCCCGGCTTATGCGTTCTGTTTTTACGTTCATTTCCCCCAACAGGTCAATCAGCAAGTTAACATCAATAATGTCTGGGATATTTTTAATGGTTACTTTTTCGGCAGTAAGTAATACTGCTGAAATAATTTGCAGCGCTTCGTTCTTTGCACCCTGCGGAGTAATTTCTCCTGATAATTTTTTACCGCCTCTTACTTCAAATGATTGCATATTATTTTTTATTACACGAATTTAAGCCACTAATACTTTCGACAAGCTCAGTACACGAATTAAAAATAACAAATAAAAAACCTGACGTAAATACATCAGGTAATTATTTTAATTCGTGTAATTAGTGCAATTAGCCTAATTCGTGTTGTCAATATCTTTTCTTAAAATTTCTGTTATTATTATTCCGGTTATCTCCACCACCACCTCTGTTATTCCTGTTATCGCTACCACCCCTGTTATTCCTGTTATCGCTGCCGCCTCTGTTCCGGTTATTATCTCTGCCACCAAAATTTTTACGGTAGTTATTTGTTCTTCCTCCACCATAATCATCTTCGCTGCGGTTATCGGTACGGTGTTTTACAAATGGACGGTTGTTAAATTCCAGTTCGCCCTGTGTAATGGTAGATAATTCACTCTGAATATTATCATCATGCACCAGCTCTTTATGCCAGTTGCTATACGTCAATTTCATGTAGTAAGCAATAGCATTTGCAAAGCCCTGTTTTTTGTCGGGATTTTCTTCTTTAAGTGCTTTATCAATTACTACTTCAATATTTTTACCCAGGTGATTGAACTTGGGGTATTTTTTTGGATACCTTAATACCTCCGGTTTAGCTTTTAAAGTTTCTTTGGTGGGGATGGGATAGGGACTTTCCACATCCAATGTAAAATCACTTATTAAAAAAAGATGATCCCATAGTTTATGGCGAAAATCCTCCACGTTTTTTAAGTGTGGGTTTAAAAAGCCCATTAATTCAATAACAGCGTAAGCATTCCGCTGGCGTTCTTCCTTATCCTGTATTGATAAAAGATATTCAACCATTTTCTGGATGTGGCGTCCGTACTCCTTCATCATCAGGTGGTTTCTACCTGTGTTGTATTCCATGTTGTCAACATTTAGCATTGTACAAATATAAGCAGTTAAAGTGGAGGAAACAAGCTGTGGCTGTATAGTATAGCTATATGCCGCTAAGCCCGGTTTAAAAATTTTATTTTGCAAAACACCATGGCAATAAGACCGCCCAGGCTATCAGCTCCCCAATCAAAAAGGTCAAAACTTCTGCCGGGTATAAAATACCGTTGAATCAATTCAGAGGTTAAACCCCAAAGGGAGCTGGCAATGGCAATCTTTATAAAATAATGCCATTTTTGTTGTTTAGATAATGCCGTGGTTGAAAACGGGTACATAAATAAAAAGGCCAGTACTGCAAACAATCCTACATGAATGAGTTTATCAAAATCTACCTGGGTAAACCATCCTCCCATTTTGGGTAAATCCCCGCCAGGTGTGCATACAGCAATGAGAATAAGAAAAAACCAGGCAATGCCTGGAATAAATTTTTTAATACCTATACCCCAAAAGGGAGAACTGTTTTGAGTTGCCATTTTTTATATTAAGCGACCAAAGCAGTATATGCTTCGGCATTCAATAACGCTTCCACGGCTTCAATATTATCTACCGTCATTTTAATCATCCAACCCTGCCCGTATGGGTCGGTGTTTACCAGTTCAGGTTGTGCTTCCAATGCAGGGTTTACTTCTGTAATGGTTCCGCTAACCGGTAAAAAAAGATCGCTTACCGTTTTTACAGCTTCCACAGTTCCAAATACTTCTTCTGCACCAAAGCTTTTGCCTTTTGAGCTAATGTCAACATAAACAATATCTCCCAGTTCGCCCTGGGCAAATTCGGTAATACCAATTGTGGCAACATTACCTTCTAAAGAAATCCATTCGTGGTCTTTGGTATAGCGCAGGTTTGCTGGAAAAGTCATTTGTTATCAGTTAAATATTTTAATAAATTAATTATGGCGCAAATTAAAGTTTTTCAGTAACAAAGCCTAAACTTCTAAATGCCTAAACCTCTAAATTTTTATTTTACCACTTCCATCCTCATTCTCACATTGCCCAATGGCCTGTTGAAAGGATCGCCGCTTGTAGGTACGCCTGCAATTTTATCAACTACTTCAAGCCCGGTTTCCACTTCGCCATACACGGTATAGTTCATATCTAAAAACGGTATACCGCCAACAGTTTTATAAGCTAATCGTTTGGCAGCAGAAAACTTTTGTCCCATCTGCCCTTCCAGCATATTCAGTTCTGCATCAGTATATTTTTTTCCCTGTGCAATATAAAACTGGCAGGCACTGCTGGCTTTTTCCGGGTTGCCATCTCTTGCAGCAGCTAAAACACCTTTTTTATGAAACAGTGTAGTTCTGAATTCTGCAGGTATTCTTGTCATATCGCCACCACCCATGCCCAGCATGGCTGCAGAGTCAGCATTTTTACTTAGCGGATCGCCGCCCTGTATCATAAACCCTTTTATTACACGGTGAAATAAAAGGCTATCGTAAAAATGTTCATTTACCAGTTTTACAAAATTATCACGGTGCAGCGGTGTGGAATCGTACAGGCGGATTACAATTATGCCGGAGTCTGTTGTAAGCTTAACCCTGATACCCGGAATTTTTTTAATTACAGGAGGTTTAAAACTAACTGTTTTTTTTACTGGTACCGGTTTCTTTTTTACCGGAGCCTTTTTAACCTGTGCAGTTACAGTAACAGCAAATAGTGTAAGTAATAAAACCGGGATTAAAACTTTTAATTTGTTCATAAATGATCAGTCGATAAATTTTTGGTTTTGAAAATATAAAAGTATGTGGTCTTTTAAAAAATTTTCCTGTTCCATCATCACAAAGCCGGGCAGTTCTTTTAGTTGTATAAAATGCGGCCAGCCTTCTTCATCGTGCCCTTCTAAACTGTAATAACCACTGGCCGAAAGTACAGTACATACTGCAATATGCATCAGGTCCTGTTTTTCTTCCTTGGTAAATTTTTGTGGCCCGGCACCCAGTTCCTGTACACCAATTAACAGCAACACACCATCCATATCGGGCTTTATGCCAAAGCGCTCTTTTAGTTTAATGCGGAGCTTTAACCACCTCACCTGTAAATCGTCCCGAACATGTTGCATTTTGCAAATATAAAGTATAGAACACAGATGAAACGGATCGGACTGGTTTACACTGATCAATCTGTTTTTTATCTGTTTCATCAGCGCCATCTGTGTTCTATCTTTTCGCAAAAAGATCAAAACCTTACCTTTGCCAAAATTTTTAATAAGATGTTACAGGTGAATTTTATCAAGCAGAATGTTGAATTAGTTAAAGAGAGGTTAAGTGTAAAAAATTTTAACGATTTATCATTGGTTGACGAAATCGTAAGATTACACACTCTATTTATAGCAACTAAAGCAGAGATCGAACATTACAAGATGCTATTAAACCAAAAGAATAAGCAGATTAGCATTGAAATGCAAAAAGGTAATTCTGGATTGGTAGAAGAATGCAAAGTTGAAATTGCAAAGTTGAAAAAACTATATAATGAAAGCTCAGAAGAAATAAATAATTATTCACATTGGCAAGATCTTATTCTTAAACTACCTAATCTTCCTCACATAACTGTACCTATAGGAAAAACACCTGAGGATAATGAAGTGGTAAGAGAAGGGGGGATAAAGCCAATATTGCCTGCAACAGCAACACCACACTGGGACCTGATTAAAAAATATGACCTGGTGGATTTTGAAACCGGTGTAAAAATTACAGGCAGCGGTTTTCCTTTGTATAAAGGAAAAGGAGCAAAATTGCAAAGAGCATTGATACAATATTTTTTAGATTATAATATTGCCGCAGGATATACTGAATACCTGCCACCTTTAATGGTTAACGAGGCAACTGCTTATGGAACGGGGCAACTGCCGGACAAAGAAGGACAGATGTATCATGCAACTGCAGATGGATTTTATTTAATACCCACAGCAGAAGTGCCGGTAACAAATATTTACCGTGATGAAATAGTTAAGGAAAATGAGCTGCCAATTAAAATGACAGCATATACACCATGTTTTAGAAGAGAAGCAGGAAGTTTTGGCAGCGATGTACGTGGATTGAACAGGGTACACCAGTTTGATAAGGTTGAAATTATACAACTGGTACACCCCGATAAAAGTTATATAGTGCTTGAAGAAATGGTGGCACATATTGAAACACTTTTAAACACATTACAATTGCCTTACCGTATTTTAAGGTTATGTGGCGGCGATATGGGTTTTACCAGTGCATTAACTTACGATTTTGAAGTGTACAGTGCAGCACAGCAAAAATGGCTGGAAGTGAGTAGTGTCAGCAATTTCGAAACCTTCCAGTCAAACCGGATGAAGATCCGTTTTAAAGATGAAAGCAATAAAACACAATTGGTACATTCTCTTAACGGCTCTTCATTGGCGTTGCCAAGAATAGTAGCCTGCCTCTTAGAAAATAATCAAACTGAAACCGGCATAAATTTACCGCAGGTGTTACATACTTATTTTGGTACCACAACTATTCATTAACAAAAAATATTGTTGTTGCTGTATTGTTTTTATAGAAACAACTTATATTTATTCTTCTTAAAACATTTTAGACATGAAAAAAATATTTACCATTATTACAGTATCAGTATTGGTTTGGGGATGTGCTAAAAAAATTGCTGCACCAGCCGGTTCTGGTATTGGTTCCGGTACTTCTTCAAGTGGTGCCGTTTCTGCTACACCACCTGTTCCTGCCGGTACACCCTCTGGCAAATCAGAATCCGGAACACTACCTGGTACTAAAGAAGTTCCTGCAGGTACAGTTCCGGCAACTCCGGCAGGCAGTAGGTCCTTGCCTGTTGACCCGGCAAAAGCTTCCCCAGCAGTACAAGGCCAATCTACCTATAATGCTAAATGTGGCAGTTGTCACGGATTAAAAGTTACAACAGATTATACGTCTGACCGCTGGGTAAGCATTATGCAGGTAATGGCATCAAAAGCACGTTTAACTGATGTTGAAAAAGAAAACGTGTTGGTATATGTAAGGGCAAATGCTAAAAAGTAATATTATTCATTACTGGGTTGCAGTTGTTTTATTTTTCTATTCATTACATAAAACCAGGCTGGAGGAAATAAAGCCAGTATCATGCTGCCGGGGTAACCGGTAGGTAACTGCGGTGCATCATCATGGTGTTGCAATACCTGGTATTTTCTGCTGGCAAGATAATGATGATCGCTGTGCCGGCTTAATTCAAACAACATCAGCCTTCCTAAAATATGATTGCTGTTCCAGCTGTGTTCCGGCAGGACTCTTTCATATTTTCCTTCGGTAATTTGTTTTCGTTGCAGGCCATAATGTTCAATATAATTTACAGTTTCTAAAAGCAGGATACCGATAGCGGCAGCACATAAAAAATAAAGTGTAACAGCCCAGCTGAATGCAGAAAGTATTACCACCAAAAACAACAATTGAATAAAGTGCGCCTGCACCATTTCGTTTTTGATATTAAAAATTGAAAGCCCTTTTTTTCTCATTTCTTCATTGGCAATTTTCCAGGCAGATAAATAAGAGAAAATAATTGTTCGGAAATAAAAAGTATAGATGGGTTCATTTATTCTTGCACTGCTGGGGTCTTGTGGGGTAGCCACATTTTTATGATGGCCTTTATTATGCTCAATAAAAAAGTGCTGGTATAAAGATGTAAGCAGTAAAGCTTTTGCCAAAGCCTGTTCAAATTTATTTATACGGTGCCCCAACTCATGCCCAACATTAATACCAAAAGTACCACACAGTAAACCCATCGTCCAAACCCGCCCAATAATTTCCCACCACTGCAAATGGGGTTGCTCTATTACGCTTAAAAATTTATACAGCATAGCAAACTGTAATATCACAATTATATACAGCATGTAATCGTACATACGATTTTTTTTTGCCAGGTCTTCTTCTGCGGCACTCATATTTTTGGCATCGGCATCAATAAATAATTCCGCAAGCGGTAGCAAAACCCATGCGTAAAGCATGGGGCACCAGGTAAGCCATCCGGTTTGTGTAAAGGCCAGCCAGGCTAATACATAAACAATAACCGGCGACAGGTATTTAAAAGCTTTAATATTCATTTATGTTTACAGATTCCTGAAAAAAGGCAGTTTAAAAAGACAATATTAAAATTAATAAATAAAAGATTAAACTTGTTGTAATTAAATCAGTCGAACCGTCGTTATTGTTTTAATATCATACATTTTACTATGGCAGTTTCCAACCGTTTAAAAAATCAACATTTATTGTGGCGTGCAGGTTTTGGTCCTATGGCCGAAAACGCAGCAGACCTCGATAAAATTTCTCAAAAAGAATTATGGGGCCTTTTGCAGAAAACTTCTGCAAAGAAACCTGAAAAAATTAATGTGGCCCAAAACCTTGTTGATGGTTTGTATAAAGGGATACAGGATGTGGCCCAGATGCAAAAGCCCGAATTAACCAACGATCAGAAAAAACAACTGCGGGAACAATCCCGTGAGGATCTTAAAAACCTGAACATCCGCTGGCTGGAAGAAATGATCAACAACGAAGCCCAGTTAAGAGAAAAAATGAGTTTGTTCTGGCATGGGCATTTTGCCTGCCGGGTTATCAATAGTTATTTTCAGCAGGAATTGTTACAGACCATCAGAGAAAATGCGTTGGGTAATTTTAAAGATATGTTGAGGGCGGTAAGTAAAAGTCCCTCCATGATCTCTTTTTTAAATAACCAGCAAAACAGGAAGAAAAAACCCAACGAAAATTTTGCCCGTGAGGTAATGGAATTGTTTACCATGGGCAGGGGCAATTATACCGAAACAGATATTAAAGAAGCAGCAAGGGCATTTACCGGTTGGGGCTTTAACCTTAAAGGTGAATTCGAATTCCGGAAATTTCAACACGATGATGATAAAAAAACAGTGTTGGGTAAAACCGGCAATTTTGATGGCGATGATGTATTGAATATTTTACTGGAACAAAAACAAACGGCAAAATATATCACCAAAAAAATATACAGGTACTTTGTAAATGATAAGGCTGATGATGCAAAAGTGGAGTGGTTGAGCAACAGGTTTTATCAGAGTGATTATGATATTAAAAAACTGCTGGAAGATATTTTTACTGCCGATTGGTTTTATGAAGAAAAAAATATCGGCACAAAAATAAAATCGCCGATTGAATTACTAGCAGGTATAAGAAGGTTGCTGCCCATGGAAATGGAGAATGACCAGGCGCAAATATTGTTTCAAAAAACACTTGGGCAAATATTGTTTTACCCACCCAATGTAGCCGGGTGGCCTGGTGGCAAAACATGGATAGACAGCAGCAGCCTGATGTTGCGTTTACGGATTCCCCAGATTTTATCGGCCAACGATATAATGGATATTATGCCTAAAACAGATGATGATGTGCAGGGCGGGATGATGGAAATGGCAGCAAAAAAATTAAAAGATGTAACTAAAGGCGGTACTGCAAAAATTGACTGGAGCCTGGCTGCTGCAATTTTTGAAAAAATACCAAGGGAAAAGTTATTGCAAAAAATAGCCGATACCCTGCTTCAAACAAAAGGCCATGTACCCGATACATTGCTGGAAAAATATGTTAACAGCGAAAACAGGGAAAATTTTATTAAAAGCGCTATTGTAAACCTGATGAGCACACCGGAATATCAGCTTTGCTAATTATAACTTATAACTCATTATCATGGTAATAAAACGTAAAGAATTTTTACAGATCGGTTCATTGGCAACAGCATCTTTTATGCTGCCTAAATTTTTAAAGGCATTTGAAAGACCAATGATGGTGCCACCGGGCAATAAGGTGGTTGTAGTTATCCAGTTTAGTGGTGGTAACGATGGTTTAAATACAGTGATACCCGTGCGGAATGATATTTATTATAAGGCAAGACCAAAATTGGGTATTGCAAAAGATAAATCTTTAATAATAACCGATGAGGTTGGATTGAATCCGGCGCTGGAAGCTTTTAAAGGATTGTATGACGATGGCAGTTTAAGCATATTAAATAGTGTAGGTTATCCAAATCCCGACCGTTCGCATTTTAGAAGTATGGATATATGGCATAGTGCCAGTGCCAGTAACGAATATGTAAATACGGGATGGGTTGGCCGCTACCTGGATGCACAATGCAAAGGTTGCGATAAACCAACGCAGGCTATGGAACTGGATGATGTGCTGAGCCTTGCACTAAAAGGTGAACAAAGCAAGGGGCTTGCTTTTAAAGATCCTAAAAAATTATATAACACCAGTAACGGAAAATTTTTAAAAGATGTAAGTGCCAATCATCAGCAGGGAGAAGAAACCATCGATTACTTATACAAAACAATGAGTGAAACCATCAGCAGTGCCGATTATATTTACCAGCAAAGTAAAGCACATCCCTCTGCAGCAAGTTACCCGAATACGAACTTAGGAAAAGATTTAAAAACCATTGCATCACTTATCTTTTCTGATATCAATACCAAAGTATATTATGTTAGCCTGGGTAGTTTTGATACACATGTAAACCAGGAAGGCCAGCAAAAAAGATTATTTACCGAACTGAATGATGCAGTAAAAGCGTTTACCGGCGATCTTAAAAAGAACAATCGTTTTGATGATGTGCTGATGATGACCTTTAGCGAATTTGGCCGCCGGGTTTCTCAAAATGCAAGTGGCGGTACCGATCATGGCACAGCCAATAACATGTTTTTTATCAGTGGCGGTTTAAAACAAAAAGGTGTTTTAAATGCTATGCCCGACCTGGCAGATTTGAATGAAGGAGATTTAAAACACAAAGTTGATTTTAAAAATGTATATGCCACCGTTTTAAGTAAGTGGCTTGGGGCTGATGACAAAATGATACTGGGCAATAAATATTCGTATTTGAATTTTGTATAAACCTATTTCACATTTCCCATCCACCGCTTTAAAAGGGGAACAGTGAATATCATTACTATTCCAATAACAACTGATGCTATGCTGATCTTAAAAATGATATCGGCATAATAGGGTAGAGAAAGTACAGGATCGTTTTTAGCCAGAATTTCTTTCGGAACACTCATCAACGAACCGATCTTGCCAGCAAGGAATTCACCAATAGCAGTTCCAAAAAACCAAATGCCCATCATCAGCGAAACCATTTTAGCCGGCGACAGTTTTGTTACCATTGATAAACCAATAGGAGATAAACAAAGCTCTCCCAGGATAATAAAACAGTAACCCCAAACAAAGGGCCACAATGGAATGATACCAGAGCTTATATTGGCCCGGCAGCCAAGGTAAAAAGCAAAAAAACCTGCACCCAATAAAATAAATGCAAAGGCAAATTTCATTGGTGTACCCGGTTCCTTACCTCGTTTATTTAACCATGGCCAGAGGGGCGCAACAAATAGCGTAAGTATGATCACCCATCCCGGTGGTAAAAAATTATTCATTGATAATGGGGGTAATTCAATACCAAACAAAATCATTTTCGAATTTCTTTCTGCCAACAGGTTCATAGAGCCTGCGTTCTGTTCATAAATGGCCCAGAAAACGATGGAGAAAATGATGAGTGTGAGTGCGGCAAATAATTTCAGTTTGACTTCTTTTTCTAATTTTAATCCAACTGCAAGTACATATACCAGGGAAATTACACCCAGGCCAAACATGATATAATCCATCACATGATATTGATGAAACAAAGTAACCACCAATGGTACTATTAATAAAGTGCCTCCATATGTAAGGTACTCGGGTTTTATAAAAGCAACAACCGGGCTTTTTAAAGCCTCGGTATTGGGAGGTAACCCCCGGTCACCTAAAGATTTTTTCCCAAACACAAAAACTATAAAACCAATGGCCATAAAAATACCTGCCAGGCCAAAGCCATAATGCCAGTTAATTTGGGTACCAATATAAGCACATAAAAAACCACCAATAGCAGCACCAATGTTGATACCCATATAAAAAATAGAAAAACCACTGTCTCTCTTGGGATCATTTTCGCCATACAATGTACCTACCAGGCTGCTGATATTCGGTTTAAAAAATCCATTGCCGCAAATGATAAAAGCCATGCCATAAAAAAAACTCCAGTCGTTGGGTATTGCTAAAATAAAATGTCCCAGTGTCATTAATATACCACCAAACATAACAGCACGCTGGTAACCAATAAAACGATCTGCCATAAAACCTCCAAACATAGGCATGGTATACACCAATGCAGCGTAAGAGCCATATATAGTGTATGCTTTGGGATCATCATAACCTAACTGGCTTACCATATAAGCAATCAGCAAGCCCTTCATGCCATAAAAGGAAAACCGCTCCCACATTTCGGAAAAGAAAAGAAGGTATAATTGTTTGGGTTGGTGGGTGCTTACTATTGTTACATTATCCATTTAGAATGTTTGATTTTTAGCTAACTCCTTTTTCTTTCATAATTCTGTTCAGCCATTTAAGCATGGCAAAAATGATAAACGTAGCAATCAGCAGCAGCACAAAATTCACCCAAAAAAAACTGGCTTTGTTTTCATAGCCGTCCCACATGGTGGCCAAAATGCCCGAAAGTTTATTCCCGATTGAAGTAGACAGAAACCATCCTCCCATCATTAACGATGTTAAACGAACAGGACTTAATTTTGATACAAGAGAAAGTCCCATTGGACTTAATAATAATTCACCTACTGTTATTACGCCATAAGTGCCTATCAGCCACCACACGCTTGCTTTTTCGGCACCATTACCGCTTACATGTACAGCAGCCACCATTACCAATACTGATAATGCAGAAATAAATAAACCAAAAGCAATCTTAGTTGCAGTGGAGGGCTCTTTTTTCTTTCCTCTTAAAAAAGCAAAGAAGGCTACTACAAGCGGCGTTAATAAAATTACCCAGCCGGGATTTATAGATTGACTGATAGGCGTAGCCCATAAGGTAGCTTTGCCACCATCGGCAGGTAAATTTTGCGGTACTACATTTTTAAAATACGTTGGATAGTTATATTCTTTTAAAACTTCACCGTCTTTTTTTTGCAAGCGGAAAAGATGATCATATAAATTCACCGAATCCTTTTTATATACCATATCATCCGCCTGTCGTAAACTTCTGAATACATTACCTGTTGTACCACTTACCTCTCTGCTGGTATAATTATCTGCCCAGATGGTAAGTGCAGTGCCGTTTTGTTTGAATACAGCCCAGAATAAAATTACGGCTGCAAATATTGCCAACAGGGCAGCAATAGGCCTCTTCTCAGAAGCTTCTGCTTTAAAATAAAGTGAAGAATAAAAATAAATAACAGGGATACAGCCAAAGATGAAAGCATCGGTACTATCTGAACCGAAAATATTTCCACGTATTATCCAGCCCAGGATACCTACAATAATTGTGGGAACAAAAATTGTAAGGACGATCTTTGAAAAAGGCATATCCTCTTTATTCATGGGCTTCCGTATATCGCCGGATATATAATGCTTTGTACCCACCATAAAGATGATAACCCCCAGGAACATACCTATGCCTGCAGCCACAAAAGCATACTTCCAACCCCAGATGCTTATAATTGCTGCACTGAAAAAGTTACAGATAAAGGCACCGACATTAATACCCATGTAAAAGATATTATAGCCCTCATCTTTTCTTTTCTCAAATTGTGGGGTAGAATATAAATTGCCCAGCAGGGTAGAGATATTGGGTTTAAAAAAACCATTGCCGAAGATTACCAATGCCATTGAAAGATAGAGCATCGGCAAACTATGTACAGCCATAAGGCAATAACCACCTCCCATCATTAAACCTCCTGCAATAATAGATTTTCTGTAACCAAAATACCGGTCTGCCAAAAGGCCGCCTATAAAAGGGGTAAGAAAAACCAACGCTATAAATGTACCATAAAGGTCTGCAGCATCTTTATTGGTCATAGAAAAACCATGCTCTACATTTGTGAGGTACAAAAAAAAGATCCCGATCATCAGGTAGTAACCAAAACGTTCCCACATTTCGGAAAAGAATAAAAAAGGAAGTGCTTTGGGATGTTTCGGAGAATTGCTCATGCTGATATTTTAGATTGGTAAGTTAAATAAAAAAAGGCGACTAAGAGATCGCCTTTTTCAAAAGTTATTAATGAAATTATTTTACACCATGCATCATTTTTTTCAGAAAGGGTGTAAGTGAAAATAGTAACAGCGAAGCAACACCACACAACACTACAAACACCATAAAGAATTCAAATAGATTGTGAATGGTGAACCCGGCAAAAGTTGGATTTACTGCACTGATCTTATTTGTAACAAGCATTTGCAGCTGATTAGCAGTTGGTGTTACGGTTTTGTCTAAAACCCCCTGCAGGTCTATACCTAATTCTTTAGCTTTGCTAAATTGTTCTCCGGTTGCTGGCAAAATAGAGCCAAGTGTACCGGCTAAAGCATAACCTGATGCATTGGACAAAAAGAACACACCGTATAACAAAGAGGAGAATCTTTTAGGTGCCAGTTTACCAACCAACGAAAGGCCTATAGGCGATAAACAAAGTTCACCAAAAGTCTGAATAAGATAAAGCAGAATTAACCATTGTACAGCTAATAAACCACTGTTACCTAAATCTTTTACATTGTGAGCAATAATAAAATAACTTAACGCAATTAAAGCCAGCCCAATAGCTTGCTTCATAGGCGAAATAGGTTCTTTTCCTTTTGCTCTTAATTTATCCCATAAAATACTGAATGGTATTGCAAGCGCAACTACAAATATGCCATTAAAAATTTGAACCATTGATGGGGGCATATTCCAGCCAAAAAAGTTTCTGTCAGTTTGGTTGTCGGCAATAAAAGTTAGTGAGGAACCAGCCTGTTCAAAAGCGGCCCAAAAGAAAATAATGAAAAAGGAAACAATATAGATCACCAATATTCTGTCACGTTCGATTTTTGTGATAGAACCATCAGAAATGATTAATCCGGCAAGCGTTAAGCCGCTGGCATAAATGATGGAGTAAATTACATTTTGTTCAAACACATAAAAGAATAATAATCCTAGTCCGATAAAAATCACTATGGCAATACCTAAAGCAGTATTAGAGAATTTAGCAGTTTGTGCCTCGCCTTCAGCATAATCTTCCGCAGTATTATTTTTAGGTAGTCCGCCAATTGGCCTTCCGTCCGGAGTTCTTACATATTTATCTTTTAAAAAATAAAAGGTAGTAACACCCAGGAGCATAGCCAGTGAAGCAGCTAAATACCCCCATTTAAAAGCATGAATATCTCTTACACCGCTTTTGTCCACCACATCTCCAATGATAGGACAAATCAACTGGCCAAGAAAAGCGCCGCAGTTTATACCCATATAAAAAATGGTAAATGCTGTATCCAGCTTACTTCTTTCAGCAGGTGGGTAAAGACTGCTTACCATACTGCTGATATTAGGTTTAAAAAAACCATTACCTAAAATGATAGTTCCAAGTGCGATATAAAGTAATGTCCTTGCCAGTTCGAGGTTAGAACCGAATATACTGGCACTAAAAAACAACAGCATTTGTCCCGTCGCCATTAACAAACCCCCAAGCATGATACAGTTTCTGTTACCTAAAAACCTGTCGGAAATAAAGCCGCCCAGCATTGGCGTTAAATAGCACAACCCCAAAAATCCTCCATATATTATAGAAGACTGCTCTTTACTCATCATTAAAGCGTTAACAATAAACAGGGTAAGTATAGTCCTCATCCCGTAAAAGTTAAAGCGCTCCCACATTTCTGTGCCAAACAAAACCCATAGGCCTTTAGGGTGGGCCTGCTTTTTAATTACCTGTTCGTTCATAAATAGTAGTTTTTAAATGCTTTATAGTTCGTTTTAGTATCTCAAAATACAGAAATTCTGTTTAGAACGGCATAATTTATGCTCTCTATTTTAAAATGATAAACCAACGCCGTACCTATTATCTATATATCAGAACTATAAGGTATTGCCACTTATAAAATTAATATGGTAATAAGCTGCTATAATTTTAAATTCGCATGCTTAAACCTTTATAACCAACATCAAAATGAATATTCTTTTAATTGGTTCCGGCGGCAGGGAACATGCTTTTGCCTGGAAGATTAAACAAAGCCCACTCTGTAGTAAACTCTTTATTGCCCCCGGTAATGCCGGTACATCCACACAGGGTACCAACCTGCCAATAGGTGTAAGCGATTTTGATACCCTTGCAGCAGCATGCATTAAACACGATATAAAAATGATTTTGGTTGGCCCCGAAGAGCCATTGGTGAAAGGAGTGTATGATTTTTTTAAAAACAATGCAGCTACAAAAGATATATTGGTGATAGGTCCGTCTAAAGCTGCTGCCCAGCTGGAAGGCAGCAAAGCATTTGCAAAAGATTTTATGAGCAGGCATAACATTCCTACTGCCACCTATAAAGAATTTACAAACGATAATTACGATGAGGGGATGAGTTATATCAAAGCCCATTCATTGCCGGTAGTTTTAAAGGCCGATGGCCTGGCAGCTGGTAAAGGGGTTTTAATTTGCCAGAATAATATAGAGGCGTTATCAGAATTTGAGCTGATGCTGCACCGCTCTAAATTTGGAGAGGCCGGTAAAAAAGTGGTGGTGGAAGAATTTTTAAAAGGCATTGAGCTGAGTGTATTTGTATTAACTGACGGCGAAAATTATTTAGTGCTACCGTCAGCAAAGGATTATAAAAGAATTGGAGAAGGAGATACCGGGTTGAATACCGGTGGTATGGGTGCGGTAAGTCCGGTACCTTTTGCAGACGAATCTTTTTTGAAAAAAGTAGAAGAGCAGATAATTATACCAACTATTGCAGGGCTGAAAAAAGACAGCCTTGAATACAAGGGTTTTGTTTTTATAGGATTGATGAACGACAATGGTACCCCAAAAGTAATTGAGTACAATTGCCGCATGGGTGACCCTGAAACAGAAGTGGTACTTCCACGGATAAAAAATGATTTTGTAGAATTGCTGCTTGCTACTGCACAACAGGGCTTACAGAAAATACAGGTTGAAACCGATAGCCGTTGCGCTGTAGCTGTAGTTGCAGTTAGTGGCGGGTATCCCGGTGATTTTGAAAAAGGGAAACCAATTAGCGGTTTGGAAGATGAAGTTTTAGAAAACAGCCTGGTGTTTCAGGCTGGTACAGCAACAGAAAAAAATAAAGTAGTTACCAATGGTGGCAGGGTTTTGGTAGTTACTTCATTTGGTGATAATATTCCCGAAGCGGCAGAACAATCTAATTATATGCTGGAACAATTGTATTTTGATGATATGTATTACCGCAGCGATATCGGCTATGAATTTAATGATGTATAACTTATTTAAAAACCAACGATGGCAATACAACTCCCTTTTTCACTTTTTTGAAAAACTAATATTTATGTAAAACTTTGGAAAATAAAGGATTTGCCGTTGTTAATTCAAATAATTTAGTTCAACTTTGCCTCCATTAATTTACATCCCTTTTCACTTTAATAAATATGGGCCTTTTTAATTTTTTTACACAGGAAATTGCGATTGACCTGGGTACTGCAAATACCCTCATTATTCATAATGATGAGGTTGTGGTAAACGAACCTTCTATTGTTGCACTTGACCGCAACAATCCAAAGAATATTCTGGCGGTGGGTAAAAAAGCATTAATGATGCATGAAAAAACCCACGAAAGCATCCGTACCGTCCGTCCGTTGAAAGATGGTGTGATAGCGGATTTTAACGCTGCCGAGTTGATGATAAGGGAAATGATCAAAATGATCTATCCTAAAAAACCATTGTTTGCCCCAAGCTGGCGTATGATGATCTGTATCCCGTCTTCAATTACCGAAGTGGAAAAAAGAGCAGTAAGAGATAGTGCTGAGCAGGCAGGAGCAAAAGAAGTTTATTTGATACATGAACCTATGGCTGCGGCCTTGGGTATTGGTATAGATGTGGAAGAACCGGTTGGTAATATGATTATTGATATTGGTGGTGGTACAACAGGTATTACAGTAATTGCACTGGCAGGTATTGTTTGCGACCAGAGTATTCGTATTGCCGGTGATGAGTTTACTGCAGATATAATGGAAGCACTGCGCCGTTATCATAGCCTGTTAATTGGCGAACGTACTGCCGAGCAGATTAAAATTCAGGTAGGTGCAGCTATGAAAGATCTGGATAATCCTCCTGATGATATTCCCGTAAACGGAAGAGATTTGGTAACCGGTATTCCTAAGCAGGTTATGGTGAGTTACCAGGAAGTGGCCGAAGCGCTTGATAAAAGCATCTTTAAAATTGAAGAAGCTATTTTAAAAGCTTTGGAAACAACGCCGCCTGAACTGGCATCGGATATTTACCGTCGTGGTTTATACATTACCGGTGGTGGTGCATTGTTAAGAGGATTAGATAAAAGATTGCAGGCAAAAATTAAATTGCCGGTGCATGTTGCAGACGATCCGTTGAAGAGTGTGGTACGTGGTACTGGTATTGCTTTAAAGCATTATGACAGATACCCGTTTGTGATGAGATAGTTTTTTGAGGAATTTGTAATTAGTAATTGGTAATTAGGGTAGCCCGATTCCCAACTCCTCATTCCCAATTCCCAACTCCTAATTCCTAATTCCTTGCACAGGTGCGTAATATTTTTCTTTTCATCCGCCGGTATTTTACTTTCCTCTTCTTCCTGTTATTGCAGGGATTCAGTATTTATTTAATCGTTCATTACAACAAATATCATAATGCTGTATTCAACAATACGGCCAACCAGCTTACGGGTAAAATAAATGAACAATATAATAAGGTAGAAAATTATTTTCATCTTAAAAAGACCAACGATTCACTGGTTAAAGCCAACGAGAAATTATTAAACCTGTTAAAAGCAGATTTTCTGTTACCCGATACGCTTAATAAAATTGTGTTTGATACGGTACTGGTAGATTCGATAAAACAATACAGGCGTTACGATTATATGCAGGCTGCAGTAATTTCTAATTCTGTATCTTCTCAAAGCAATTATATTGTATTAGGGCGTGGCGAAGCACAGCAATTAAAAAAAGATATGGGAGTTGTTGATATTAATAATGCAGTGGCAGGTATAATAACAGAAGTAAGTAAAGACTATGCGGTTGTAATGAGCCTGCTGCACAAGGATAGCCATATTGATGGTAAATTATTAAAGGGTGGCGAAACAGGTACACTTTCCTGGGATGGGGTAGAACCGAATATACTTTCTATAAGCAGGATATCTAAAAGTGCAAAAGTAGCTAAAGGAGACACTATTATTACCAGTGGTAACAGCACCACTTTTCCTAAAGGCATGTTGATTGGTTTTGTTACCGCAGTTATACCGGAACAGAGCAGCAATAATTTCATCATAAAATTTAGAACAGCAGCAGACTTTCACAGCCTGCAATATGTTTACGTAATTGATAACAGGCAACAGGAGGCAATAAACCAGTTACTGGATAAGACTAAACAACAAAATAAATAAAGAGATTACAAAACAGGCATGAGCACATTGGTAAAAAATATCATCAGGTTTATACTGTTAATGCTGGTACAGGTTTTTGTTTTAGACAAAATACACCTGCACCAGATGGTTACCCCTTACCTGTATTTCATATTTATTTTGTGGTTACCCTTTAACATGAGTCGTAGCTGGCAAATGATAATTGCCTTTGCACTTGGTTTTACCTTAGATAGTTTCCGCCACAACCCCGGCTTTCATGCTGCGGCCTGTGTGCTTATTGCTTATGTACGCCCTTTTCTGGTTAACCTTTTAATACCACAAGAGGGTGCAGACGGCAACTATGAAGAACCATCTATAAAAAGCATGGGCGGCATCTTACCCTATTTTATTTATGTGGCCGTACTTACAATTATGCACCATGGCTGGTTGTTTTTGCTGGAAGCCTGGCAGTTTGGTAACATCTGGTATTTTTTATTAAAAACAATATTATCAACCGCAATCAGTTTATTACTTATAATAATTACAGAGTTGTTATTTGTGCGTAAACAAAAATTCAGAACCAATACGGTTTAAGGAAAGTCAAAAGTAAAAATTCAAAAAAAATTACAAAGGACAAACTCATAACTTATCACTTATAACTCATAACTAAAAAGTGTCCGTCTTTAACCAATCAAGAAAAAATGTTATCATGCTGGTTTTCATCGGCATGTTTGTAATTATTTTGCTGCAGTTGATAAACCTACAAATATTTTCTTCTAAATATAAAATACAGGCAGAAGACCAGGGCACTTTTAGAAAAGTGATTTACCCCGACAGGGGAATTGTGTACGACCGTAAAGGACGGTCTATTTTACAAAACACCACTATTTACGATTTAATGGTGGTACCCGGAAAGATAAAAGGAACAGATACGACAACCCTGTGTAATATTTTAAATATTGACACTGCTGAATTTAGAAAAAGGATCATCAACGCCATTATAAAAAATAAAAGTTACCGGCCTTCGGTTTTTGAAGCTTTGTTAAGCAACGAAAAAATGGCAAAACTTACCGAGAACCTGTACAAATTTGCGCCGGGGTATTACCTGCAGGAAAGATCAGTAAGGGACTATCCATTTGATGCGGCTGGAAATATATTGGGTTATTTAAGTGAGGTAGATTCAAATGTTTTAAAAAATCCCAAATACACCGGCTATGTAATGGGTGATTATATTGGTAAAACCGGTATGGAAAAAACCTACGAAAAAGTATTGATGGGCCAGCGGGGTATTGAGTTATGGAAACGGGATAATAAGAACCGCTTAACAGAACGTATTGAAAACGGCAGGTTTGATACCGTTGCCATTGCCGGGCAAAATATGCACACTGCATTAGATATAGAATTGCAGGAACTGGGCGAAAAATTAATGGAGAATAAATTAGGTTCTATTGTGGCGATAGACCCTAAAACCGGCGGTATTATTTGTATGGTAAGCAGCCCCACATTTAAACCAAAATTGCTTACCGGTGCCGAAAGAAAAAAACATATTGCAGAATTATTATTGAACCCTGCACTACCATTACTAAACAGAACTGTTGGTGCTACTTACTCACCAGGTTCTACTTTTAAAACTTTACAGGCGCTTGTTGGTTTGCATGAAGGAGTAATAGGAACTGATTTCAGGGTTTCCTGTAGCGGTGCATTTTATGGTTGCGGTGGCGGTAAGCCAATGCGCTGTTTGGATTTTGGTACATTTGATTTACGTAATGCCATTACCATTTCAGACAATACTTATTTTGCTACAGTAATGCAACGGGTAATTAACAATCCAAAATATCCAAACATCGATAGCAGCTTAAACGTATGGAACAGATATATGCAGGCTTTCGGGCTGGGGCATAAATTAGGTGTGGATGTACCTTCGGAAAAAAGAGGTTTAATACCAAGCCCTGCATTGTATAACAAAATCTATGGACAGGGTAAATGGAATTATTGCACCTTCCGATCGGTAAGTATTGGACAAGGTGAAGTGGATGTAACACCCATACAAGTTGCCAATGAAATGGCTTATATAGCTAACAAAGGCTGGTATAAAACACCACATTTAGTTGACTCAATTGAAGGTGGTGATACCTTTGAGATGCTGACAGCATTTAAAGAAAGGCATAGTGCAATTGATATACCCGATAGTATTTTTGAAGCCGTTCATGATGGCATGCAGGGAGTAGTTGACAGGGGAACAGGCGCAGCATCAAAAGTAGCAGGTATAAATATTTGTGGTAAAACCGGTACAGTAGAAAACTATTACAGGGGTGTAAAACAACCCAATCATGCTTTCTTTTGTGGTTTTGCACCAAGAGAAAATCCCAAAATTGCCATTATGTGTGTAGTAGAAAATAGCGGACGCTTTGGAGGTACCTATGCAGCACCAATAGTTGGATTGATGATTGAAAAATATCTTAAAGATTCTATTACTGAACCAAGAAGAATTGCAGAAATAGAAAGATTATCGAAACTCAATTTAATACCCACCCGTATTTATACAGAATTGAAAAGGCAGGATTCTTTATCTCATTCTAAAGACTCCGCCTATCTTATTGCAAAAGGATATATCAGGATTATAAAAGACACCCTGGGAATGGATGAAAGTGATGAAGATGAGGCATTGGATAAATTAAAAAAAGATAAAGAAGATTTAAAAAAAGAACAGCCAAAGAAAGACAGTAACGATAGGGAAATAATTATTAAAACAGAGGCCATTCTTCCAAATGAGAAGAAAAAACCAGAAATTAAAGACTCAGCGAACAAACCGTGAGTTGTGAGTAGTCAGTTGTGAGTAAAGCAGTATTAAATTGCGCCTCACCACTGACTACTCACCACTCACCACTCACTAACATGTATCAAAGAAATCCCTCCATATCAAAAGGTATCGACTGGATATTGGTTTGGCTTTACGCCATACTGATAATTATTGGCCTGCTTTGTATTTTTTCGGTGGAGTATAAAAGTACGGATGGTGTAGTGCAAAGTTTTTTGGGCTTTAAAAAAGAATACAGTAAACAGTTTTTTTATTTTATTGCCTGCATCATTATAGCCACTTTTATTTTATTAACCGACAGTAAATTTTTTACCGCAACTGCTAATCTCGGCTATGCCGGTGGCATATTATTAATACTGGCCACATTTGTTGTGGGTAAAGAAGTCGGTGGTTCTAAAAGCTGGATACCATTGGGCTTTATGAATGTGCAGCCGGTGGAAGTTTGTAAAATATTTACATCCCTGGCCCTCGCAAAATATCTTTCGTTGCCCGAAACTAATTTTCATAAATCACAGTCGCAGGTTATAGCTGCAGCAATTGCATTTACACCGGCTATTTTATCTGTATTACAAAAAGAGCCAGGTGCAGCCATTGTTTACTTTTCTTTTGCCATTGCTTTTTTCAGGGAAGGACTGCCGGCACTTTATCTTGTTTTATTATTTTCGTTCGCAATTTTAATTGTTGCCAGCATAGTTGTGCCACCCAATAATTTATTTATAGCACTTACTGTTATTGCAGCGCTTGCTGTTTATTCTTTCCGTAGAAAAATAAAAAGAGATAAATCTGTTTTTATAGTCATTGCAGGTATATGGCTTTTAAGTGTTGGGGTACAAAAATTTTTGGTGCCGGCTTTATTTGAAAAGGTATTGCGCCCACACCAGGTAGTGCGTATATTTTCAACTTTTGGTATCGATGATTATAAATTTAAGGACCCTGAACGTATAGCAGAAATCCAAAAAGAATTTGCCAAGTTGGGTACGGTTAAAAAAAATTCTGGCGAAAAAGTAGAGAGTTATAACGTAAAGCAATCTAAAATAGCAATAGGCAGCGGTGGCTTTTGGGGTAAAGGATTTATGAAGGGCACACAAACCCGTGGCGATTTTGTACCGGCACAAAACACAGATTTTATATTCTCTTCTGTTGGAGAAAGTTTTGGCTTTTTTGGTTGCATGGTTTTAATGTTGTTGTATTTTGGATTAATGCTGCGTATAGTTTTTATAGCAGAAAGGCAACGCAGTACTTTCAGCAGGGTATATGCCTATTGCGTGGCAGGTATATTGTTTTTTCATGTGGCATTAAATGTATGTATGACCATTGGGCTGGCACCATCTCCCGGTATTACATTACCACTCTTAAGTTATGGTGGCTCTTCTTTAATAACTTTTACCATTCTTATTTTTATTTTAATTAAACTGGATAAAGACAGACAGATGGTGTTGCGATAAGGATCTCCCCTAAATCCCCTCCCAAAGAGGGGACTTTGAATAGTATGATTTATTAAATATCTTTTCAATTACTTTTACACTTAAATTTTTTATTAATCAAATTCTCTGCAATTAACAGGGTATAAATTCTCCATAATCTTTTCCATTTCCTCCCCCACGGGGGGAGATAGAGGGGGCCGGGGCTCAGGCAACATGAAAATTATTCCACTAAGCGAAGGCGCATTTACGATTGATACTACTAAGCAGTTCATTCCTTTTAATAAAGATGAAGATGATTTGCAGGCAAGGCCTGTAGGCAGCCTGCTTGTAGAAATACAACCCTTTTGCATTGTAACCAAAAACGATATTATTTTAATTGATGCCGGTTTAGGGTTTAGCAATAAAGAAGGGAGTTTGCAAATACACCAGAATTTGCTGGATAATGGTATTAATCCCATGGATGTTACCAAAGTACTAATGAGTCATTTGCATAAAGACCATAGTGGGGGCGTAAGCAAAGAAGATAAAATACTCCATCATAAGTTTATCAGTTTTCCCAATGCAACGTATTATGTAAACAAAGATGAGTTTGATTTTGCAATGGCAAAGGGCAAACCCTCTTACACGCCGGATGAGTTTGAAATTCTGGGTAACTCAGATAAAGTGATTTTTACACAGGGTAACGGGTACATTGACAGCTATATTAAGTACGAAGTAACAGGCGCACACTGTCCTTACCACCAGGTGTTCTGGATTGAAGAAGACGGTGAGATAGCTTTTTTTGGCGGTGATGTGGCGCCACAACTGCAGCAAATGAAAAGCCGTTTTGTTGCCAAGTATGATTATGACGGAAAAAAATGTATGGAGCTGCGCCAGCAATGGTGGCAGGAGGGGCAGGAAAAAAAATGGACCTTTTTATTTTATCATGATATTAAAACGCCGGTGGTTAAGTTTTAGCGCAAATAAAAAAGCTGCTACAATTGTAACAGCTTTTTTTAATAGTTGAAATTGTTTTATTAACGCAGTTTATGCAGGTACTCATTATCCATAAACTGTTTCCTGATATCTTTTAAGTCACGTAAAATACTTGCATCTACCAATTGGCCTTTTGTCTCCAAAGTAAAGCCGCCAATCAGTTCATCTTTAACTGCAGTTTCAATTTCAAAACTTTGCTGTGGCAATGCATTTTTAATATTAATCATTATCACACTCTTCAGTTCGTCACTTAAAGGCGATGCTGTGGTGATCTTTACTTTTTGAATGTTACGCAGTAAATTAAACTGGTCGATATAGGCATTTACAATTTCGTGCAGGTTACTTTCCCTCGTTTTTTTAACCAGTAAAACAATAAATGCAGCAGTTAAAGGCGTAACCCTGCCATTGGTAATAGCTTCTATAATGGCCTGCTTTTTATCAGATTTAATGATAGGGCTTGTTAAAACAGCAACAAAATCAGCATTGCTTTTGCAAATGCTGCTAAGCCATTTCATATCATTATATACCGCATCTACCTGGTTTTGCTCTGTTGCCAGGTCCAGTAAACTTTTGGCGTATCTTCCTGCTAAACGTGGATTGTTCATAATATTAATTCAGTTTCACTTCGTTTGCCAGTGTTTTAATATAATTTTCATGCTCAGCTTTATTGCTTAATTCTTTACGCAATACTTTTTCGCTGGTTTCAATTACAAGGTTACCAATCTGGTTTTTCAAATCAGTTAACGCAGCCATTTTTTGCTGGTGAATAGTTGCCTGTGCATCAGCAATAATTTTCGAAGCCTGAAATTTAGCTTCATCTTTGGCATCGTTTACAATCTTGTCTTTTATTTCCTTGGCTTCTTTAAGCAATTGCGCTCTTTCTTCCCTGGCTCTTACCAATAATGCTTCATTATCATTTTTCAGCTGCGCCATTTCATTCTTTACTTTTTCAGCAGTAGCTAATGATTCAGTAATAGAATTTTCACGGTCTGTCAATCCTTTTACAATAGCAGGCCATGCAAATTTTTTAAGGATAAAAAACACAACAAGGAAGGCTAAAAGCGTCCAAAAAAGCAAACCGAATTCTGGTATTAAAAACATAGTGTTATTTATTATGGCTGTTTACTGCTGGCTTGTTTAAAATAAAAATCTGGCAGTACAAAAGCCGGTATTAAAATCTGTTTTAAAAATTCTGCATCCTCGGCCCTGTGCGTTGGATGCAGAAAAGATTGTTGCAGCGATTATGATTACATAATCATTGCTAAAAGGCCCACGATAATGGCAAAAAGAGCAGCACCTTCTACAAGAGCCGCAGCCAGGATCATGTTTGAACGGATATCGTTACCGGCTTCTGGCTGACGTGCAATACCTTCTACCGCACCTTTACCAATTTGTCCGATACCAATACCAGCGCCCATTGCAGCAAGACCAGCACCTACGGCACCACCTGCATTTGCAATACCTTCCAGTAAAATTGTTCCTAAGTTCATGTTACCTGTTTTATGTTAAATAATGATTCTGTATTAATGAGCAGTTGTGGCATGAGCATCATCGTGGCTGTGATCGCCTTCAATTGCCTGGCCAATTAAAACTGCTGTAAGGTTAGTGAAAATGAACGCCTGTAAAAACGCCACCAGCACTTCTATAAAATAAATAAAAATGGTAAAAGGAATGGAAATTATAGTAGAACCATATCCGATTGCCGGGTTTATTTGCCCGAAAATAAATATCAACGAGATCAAACAAATAATGATGATGTGGCCTGCCACCATGTTGGCAAACAAACGGATGATCAATGAGAATGGTTTTAAAAACAAACTCATAAACTCTACCGGTACTAAAATAAATTTAACCCAGCCTGGTACTCCCGGAGGATTGAAAATATGCAACCAGAAATGTTTATTGCTGCTGGCCAGCATTACTATAAAAGAAATAACACCTAGCACAACTGTAAAAGCAATATTGCCGGTTACATTGGCTGTACCGGGTATTAACCCAAAAATGTTATTGATCAAAATAAAGAAGAATACTGTTAACAGGTAAGGTAAATACCTGCCCGCTTTATAACCTAAGTAAGGTTTAGCCACTTCATCTCTTATAAAAGTAATTACCGGTTCTATAAGACTTTGCATTCCTTTTGGTGCCGAAGTAACCCCTTGCCCGTTTTTATATTTTTTTGCTATTGAGGTCATTATCCAAACAAGTAATGAAAGGGCAAGTATCATTTGCACCACGTTACGGGTTAAAGAAAAATCATACACTTTTACAGTTGGGTCTGTTGGAACTACTTTGCCTTCAACCAGGTTATAACCATCCACTTCGTGGTGGCCATGCTCAAATTTAGAAGACATGAACATGGAAAACCCTTTTTGCGGAGAGTATAAAATAACGGGTAATGGCAAAGAAACTGGGTGTTTGCTGCCATCTTCATGGATCATATCAAAAAAGTGAAAGTCGTGGCCGTCCATAATATGGCCAAAAATCACCCCTTTCATATCTAATCCTTTCTTCTCTTTTTCGCCATGTTCTTCTTTATCATGTCCTTGCGCAAAACTGTTGTTTGCAAAAACAGTTAAAAAAAGGCTGAAAGCCAGTACCAGTAACGATTTTAAACACTTATCAAGCATACAAATCCCTTATTTTGGCGCAAAGATAAGGCGACAGGCGGGAAATTAAAAATTGAAGAGGATAAAATCGGGGATTATTGTAGTTACAGTGTTTAATTTTAAAACTGGTACACAATAGCATTGCAATGCATGCCTGCACCAACAGATGCCATTACAACTTTCATACCCGGGTTGATGCTGTAATTACCCAGCTGATGCTTAAGGATAAGGTCCAGCATGGTAGGGATGGTGGCAACCGATGTATTACCAGTAAAATCGATGGTGGTGGGTATTTTGGTGTCAAAATTCAGGCCTTCAATATTATACATTTGAGCCAGATTATTGGCAAAAGCATGCAGCATTTTACCATTGGCCTGGTGAAATAAAAACATGTCAACATCGGCAGCAGTAAGCCCGGCTTTATCTAAAGCAGCTTTTATTACTTTGGGCACCCATACGGTGGCATATTTATAAACATCTTTGCCATTCATTTTAAATAAAGTGGGGGCATCAAGGGCTTTATTGTACGAGCCACTTAAATAGATACATGCCAGGTCTTCCTGTGCATGGGAAAATGTAGCATAGGAAATGATTCCTGCATTACCATCATCAGAGCCGGAAATAACAGCGGCACCGCAACCATCGGCTAAAATCATCGAATCCAAATCGTGTGGGTCTAAAAGGCGGGAGGCAACTTCAATACCAACTACCAGTACATTTTTAGCATCACCCATTTGTATAGCCTGGTGAGCCTGTATAATACCCTGCAACCAGCCGGGGCAACCAAATAAAATATCGTAGGCAAAACATTGGTAGTTGGTTATTGCCAACCTGTTTTTTAAAAGTGCCGCCATATTAGGCACGGTATGAAACCCTTTGCCATCTTCCAGCATATTGCCGGCGTTGTGTGCAATAATAATTCCATCAATTTGGTTTTTATCAATACCGGCGTCATTAATAGCATTGGCGGCAGCAGCAACCATCAGGGGAACAGAATCTCCTTTTTCAGAAATATACCTTCGTGATTTGATGCCGGTAATGGCTTCAAGTTTGGCAACTATTTCTTCATTTGGCTTGGCGCTTACCACTCCATTTTCATCCATAAACTGCCGGTTTAAAAACCAGGAGTTTTCTATTACTCTTTCCGGCAAATGGGTGCCCGTGCCTTTTATTATCGTTTTCAATGTTTAATTAATTATTCATAAAGCAAAATCGCAATCACATTTTTCAATTCATTCATTCATCTAATCTACACCATCTTTACCTTCTTTTCAAACTGCATTTTATGCAGCTGATAATAAAAACCCTGTTTTGCCAGCAGCTCTTCGTGGGTACCCATTTCTTTAATTTCTCCTTTATCCAGCACCATAATTTTACTGGCTTTGCGGATGGTGCTTAAGCGGTGGGCAATTACAACAGAGGTACGGCCGGCAATCAATGTATCAATGGCATGTTGTATCAGGTTTTCGCTTTCGGTATCTACCGATGAAGTCGCTTCATCTAAAATTAATATTGATGGGTTGTATAATAATGCCCTCACAAAAGATAATAACTGGCGCTGGCCAAGAGAAAGTGTAGCACCTCTTTCCATTACATTGTAATCATAATTACCGGGCAGCTGCATAATAAAATCATGTATGCCGATAAGTTTTGCAGCCTGTATAACATCCTCTTTTTTTATATCGGGGTTGCGGAGTGTTACATTATCGATAACAGAGCCACTGAATAAAAATACATCCTGCAGCACTACACCAATATGGCTTCTCAGTGCATCCAGCTGGTAGTCCTCAATATTTTTTTCATCTATTTTGATGGATCCTTTTTGTATATGATACAGGCGGTTTAATAAACTGATGATGGATGTTTTGCCGCTGCCTGTGTGCCCAACAATTGCTAATGTTTCTCCTGCATTAATGGTAAAAGAAATATTTTTTAAAACATAATTTTCGTTGGTATAAGCAAACCATACTTTATCAAATGCTACAGCGCCTGCTATTTTAGTATGAGTAATATTGCCTTCATTAACTGCGGTATCTTCATTATCCAGCACTTTAAAAACACGTTCGCTGGCAATCATGCCCATTTGCAATACATTAAATTTATCGGCAATAACCCTTAGCGGCCTGAACAGGAGGTTTAAGCAGATGATAAATGAAGTTATTATGCCTGCAATATTATTTCTCTCATCTACAGAAAGTGTTATAGCATCTTTTGCAGCCCACCAAACCAGCAAGCCAATTGATAATGCCATTACCAGCTCCACAATTGGGAAAAAAACAGAGTAAGCAAAGATGGCTTTTATGTTGGCGTTGCGGTGCTCTTTATTAATGGTATTGAATTTATCAAACTCTCTTTTCTCTGCAGCAAAAGCCTGTACCACACTCATGCCGGTAATATGTTCCTGTACAAATGCATTAAGGTTGGCAACCGCATTACGCACCCGTATAAAAGATTTATTTACACTTTCTTTAAAAAAATAAGTGGCAATAATTAAGATAGGAAAAGGCGCCAGGCAAACCAATGTTAACTGCCAGTCAACAATAAACATGTAAGTCAATACAGAAATAATAGAAAGCAGGTCGGCAATGATTGGAATAAGCCCGTCGCTGAAAACATCGTTAACAGATTCTATATCGTTTATAGTTCGGGTGGTAAGTGTGCCAATGGGGGTGGTATCAAACTGTTTTAAATTAAGATGAAGGATCTTATTATAGATTGTTGTACGCAGGTCCTTTACCACACTTTGCCCCAGCGATGCTGTAAGAAAAGTAAAAAAGAAACGGCAGACAGTTTCTAAAAGCAGTAATGCAATTTGTATAATGGTAATTTCAATAATAAAACCACCGGGTCCATCAATAAAGCTGCCAAAGGTATTTTCTTTTATGCCTTTGTTAATGGTAAGCTGAATTAATAATGGCCGTAATGGTGCCATTGCCGCAAGAATAACGGACAGTACCAATGAGCCATAAAATTTATTTTTATATGGCCGTGCAAAATAAAATACCCTGCGTAATAATGAAAAATTGAATACCTTTTTTTTAGTGCCCGAATCGCTCATGAAGCAAAGGTAAGGGGGAAAGATTTTTAGTTTAAAATTTTGGGCTTAGTGGTAAGGATGAATTTTGCGGAGCAAAAAATAGTTTTATTCTCCCTCCGATTTTTTATTATAAGCTTTAATAAAAATAGCACCCAGGTTTTTATACGGTGGTATATAATCTTCCCAGGCTTCTTTTATATCTTTTGGTTGTTTGGCAAAAAATAAAGAAAGATCATCCCACATGGTTTTCCATACAACTGTTTTGCCGGCAAGCAATACCTGGTTTAATTTATTTGTAATTATCTGGTTAATGTTGCCGGTACCAATTTGCTTGGTGGAAATAATATGGGCATCAGGATTTATTTCAATTAACTGGTTTAAATTTTTGTAACCGCCACAACTACCTAATACAATAATTTTTGCATCGCCTGTCATACGTTCGATGGTACGGGGCAGCCAGTAACTATGCCCACGGTGTGTTACAATTGATGGTTTAAGATTATTTTTTGTAAGGTATTGATTCAGGTGTATCTGTGCGGTGTCATCTAAATTCCTGTCGTTATTTAAAGGACGGTTTACATATATCCAAACCTTTGGGCCTTTTATCGATTTTATTTCCACCCATTCTTTAAAGCTGCTGTTGACCTTCCATTCTTTAGCAGAAAAAGAATTGACATATTGCGGAAAAAATTTTTGCCCATCCTCATCACCATAAAAGAAAACCTGTTGCACAATACGGTTGCTGTCACCATCTCCCATCAGCGCCTTGTTTTCAATAGTATAAACCGGCGGTATGCCTATCGCAGCACTCAAATCAATTTTATTGGTACTATCGGCCGAAAGAAAAATTGTTTTTAAAAGGCTGTAAATTATCTTACCACGTTTGTTGTTGTTCTTTACACAGCGTAGCTCATTATCATCTACATATTTTAAAATATTGGCCAGCAGTTTTTTGTTATTAATGCTGCTGTACGAATCTGCCACATCAACGGCATCTTCAAGGGTTTTGTTGGTTTCCAGTCTGCCTACAAAAGCTTTCATTAAAGTTTCGGAACTTGATGGCGGCATTAAATTTAAAAAGGTATCCAGTTTATTAAAATTGGCTGCCATTTTAATAAACTTTTTAAAGTAATCGAAGTTTACGGCCAATAATAAAGAATCGGTAGCAGGGGTTTTGCCCAGCCTTTGCAACATGCGGTTAAAACTATGCTTGTAACTGCTGGTATAAATAACATCTTCATTGGTTACAATCATGTAATAAATATCCGCAGGGCTTAAAGAGTCTATTGCTTTCATCCGCACAGCTTCGGGTTTTTCGTGCAGGTCATTTATTGGTGTAATAAAATGTTGCAGTGCTTTTCTTTTAAGTAAATCCCTAAGGCCGTTGGCACCAAATAATGCTGTTGCGGTATCGCCCCTGCTCATTCTTTTACTGTATTCAATTTCTGTTTGCACCAGTAGTTTATAATACGCAACACTGTCATAACCTTTTTCGCCGCTGCCAATAATTTTATGCAGGCTATCAATTTGTTTTTTACCGCTTACTATATCATCTAAAAAGGGGAAATATAAAAGAGCCCCCGGCAGCTTACTCAGTGTGGCAATGGTTTTTACCAAGGGGTCGGCACTGTTATGAATTACCCTGCCAACAGGTGATGCTACATCCTGTGCAAATTTATAGGCCTGCGAAGGATCATTTTTACAGGCCAGGATAACCAGGCTGTCGGCAAATGTTTCTTTAGCGTATGGTGCCAGAGTTGATAAAACTTTATCAGGATAGAGGGTACAAAATTTTAAATACACCAGGTTTTTGCTTTGCTTATATCCGCTGTTGGCCGAAAATATCTCCATATTAATTCTGCCTACTTCATAGGGGGCAGCCTCAATAAATGGCACCATACTCATGCTGTCAATATCAGCAGTCATAATCTTTTTAAAATTATCTATCAGTATCGGGGCATATAATGGATCAAGCAGCTGTTGCCTCCATCCGTTTCTAAATTCCCTTACCACCCGTTCAATATAATTTAGGTACATTACTTTTTCCCGGTGCCCTGCCAGTTTTTTATTCACTTCAACGGAGTCCTCCAGTTCATTAATGCCCCTTATTATCGCATCGGTAACAGCCAGGTTTATATCGTTATCATACGATACTTTTATAATGCCGTCAGTTTTACCATCGGCTTTATCCAGTAGCTTTTGCTCTCCATTAATCTTATCATGAAAGATCTGTCGTTGAAAAGGTACTTTAATAGTATCGATAGGTATTCCGAAGCTGGTAACCCGGCAAATAAGTAGTAAAAGGATTAAAAAAATATTCTTTGTCATAGTCATACAGCTGCAAAGATGCTGAAATTTTGATTAGGGTTGCCTACAGGCTTAATTATCAACATAAACTATGCCTGTTTGGCTTAACAATTTGATAATACAGCAAAGCCTTTAAACTGATTTATTGAATATTGATTAAGACTACTTTTGCACAACGTTTTACTTATGAGTACTGTTAAAAAAATATTAATTGCCGATGATGAGCCCGATATCCTGGAGATCATCCAATACAATTTGCAGGGAGAAGGTTTTGAAGTGATTACTGCAAAGAACGGCAACGAAGCCATCGAAAAAGCAAAACGAACCCTTCCGGATTTGATAATACTGGATATTATGATGCCGGGTAAAACCGGGATGGAAGTTTGTAATACTTTACGCAGCCTGCCCGCTTTTAAAAATACCCTTATTATTTTTTTAACTGCATTGAGTGATGAAGGCACCGAAGTGAAAGGGTTGGAAAGTGGGGCCGATGATTACCTGACAAAACCTATAAGCCCTAAAGTTTTAGTGAGTAAGGTAAATGCCTTGTTCAGAAGGTTTAGTAATGATGGACCCAAAGTGTTAAAAGTGGGTGATCTTGAAATTGACAGGGAGAAATATATGATCAATTTTAAAGGAAACGATATTGTACTGGCCAGAAAAGAATTTGAATTACTGGCTTTACTGGCTGGCAAACCCGGCAAAGTTTTTTTACGCAACGAAATATTGAACACTATTTGGGGCACTGAAGTTATAGTTGGCGACCGTACCATTGATGTACACATCCGCAAAATTCGCCAAAAATTAGACCTTGATTGCATCAGCACTGTAAAAGGCGTAGGGTATAAGTTTGAAATATAGACCGCATCCCCGAAAGGGAGTTATTGATGTTATCTTAATATCTTCGCTAAAATAAATTTTTCCTTTAGGGGATAGGTGTATGCCTTCACAAAAAAATCTTTCACCACAACAATTATCTGCATTAACGGCATTGGGTTTATCGGTGCCGGTGGCAATTGTGGTTTTTATTTTTAAACCGGTTTGGTGGATACCGTTGGTTTCATTTGTAGCCATGTTTTTGGGCAGCTATGCATTAATATCTTACGCACTGCAAACTTTTATTTACCGCAAAATAAAACTCATTTACAAACTCATTTATCAAACCAAGGCCAGCAAAAGAGAAGAGTTTTACTATAAAAATATTTTACCCCAGAAAGGCATTGATGAAGTAAGGGAAGACGTGGAAAAATGGGCCATACAGCGTAAAGAAGAAATAGAATTACTGCAGCAAAACGAAACTTACCGCAAAGAATTTTTGCAAAATCTGAGTCATGAATTAAAGACACCGATTTTTGCCATACAGGGTTATGTAGATACTTTATTAAATGGCGCTTTGGAAAATCCTGATGTAAATAAAAAATTTTTAAACAGCACTTCCCGTAATGTTGACCGACTGGTGAATTTAGTAGATGACCTTGATGAAATATCAAAATTAGAAAGTGGCGAACAATTGCTGTACCAGCAAAATTTTGTGATACAGGACCTGCTGAAGGAAGTGTATGAAACCTTAGCTATTAAAGCAGAAGAAAAAGAAATTAAATGCATTATTAAAAAAGGCTGCGAACAACCATTAACTGTTTATGCCGATAAAGAAAAAATACGGCAGGTTTTTATAAATCTTGTAGACAATGCGATCAAGTATGGTAAGCAAAATGGCACAATAGAAAGTAGCTTTTACCGGATAGATGGTCGTAGAATATTAATAGAGATCAGTGATGATGGCTCCGGTATTGCAGAAGAACATTTACCCAGGATATTTGAAAGGTTTTATCGTACCGATTTAGCAAGAAGCAGGAAAGTTGGGGGTAGTGGTTTAGGTCTTTCTATTTGCAAACATATTGTGGAAGCCCATGGTCAGACCATTCATGTACGCAGTAAAATTGATGTAGGTACCACCTTTGGTTTTACATTACCTAAAAAGAAAGATTAAAAGCTTTACCTATAACTTGTACAGGTAAAGCTGATTGAAAAATTGATCTATGCAATGCTTAGTTTTTCGCTGAATATATTTCCAAAACGATCAGTTGCTCTTACTTCAATTTGTTTGGCATTGGCCGATGGGGTTGCAAAGAAAATATGATCAGCCAGTGTAGGTTCTACAAACTTATGTTTCTTCGGAAGTTCCGGGCCAGCATATAATTCCACTGCCAATGGATCTAATGCTGCACGTTGTTCCATGCCACCTTTTTCTACACCATCTTCAAACCATTCAACTTTCCATTTCACATCCCAGTTCCATACATTGGCTACAATCTCATCAGGGTTATTTTTTGATTTACCCTTACCATACAATCTTAATTGATTTGTTTTAGGTAAGCCGGTTGATTTGTAATACCATTTTATTTCACTGCCGTTTACTTCATACACACCGTAACCGTTTGGCGTACCATCGCCACAAACAGGGCCGGTCCACCAGGCGCCGCAAACAGTACCATGGTTATGTTCCATAATATTGTTTTCTTCCCAGGTATCATTAAAATGAGTGTGGCCACTCATGATATGCACTTTGTACGGCGATAATATTTTATACAACTGTTTCCTGTTAGCAACTACTGATCCCAGTTCTGCGTCTTTTTTATTTCTTCTTGCAGCACCGGTGTTGGTAGGTATATGTAAACTTACTACCACAGTGCTGCCAGGTTTTACCTGCAGCAGATCCTGCTCTAACCATTGCAACTGGTTTTCGGTAATGTAGCCAATGTATTGCTTGGCAGTGCCAATAAAAAATACATCATCCAGCACCACGTAATGTATATCGCCCCTGTTAAAAGAATAGTAGGTGGGGCCAAATTGTTTTTTAAATGTTTTGGCAGATAATTCATCGGTACGGGCATCCAGATCCATATCGTGGTTACCAATTACATTAAAGAAAGTTACACCCGTGCTATCGATGGCCTGTTTATAACCTTCAAATAATTCAAACTTATCCCATACCAAATCGCCGCAACCAATACCATGAAAAAGAGTTTGCTTTGGATAAGCAGCTACCAATTGTTGTAAGTCGGGCACCGATTGTGATTTCAGCAACTCCACATCTTTTTCAGATATCATTTGTGTATCGGCCCATACCACAAAGCAATGCTGTTTATCATCAACCGCTAATTTTTCTAATTCAAAATCGGCTTTAAAAATATTGCTGCTGGCATTAACCGGCACATAAAATTTAGCAATACCTTTATCGTTGGTAAATTGGTAGCCCGACGGCATACTGATGTAAACAAACTCTGCAGTATTGTTGCTCAGTAATTCGTAGTTACCATTTTTATCGGTGAGTGTTATGTTGTTGCCATCGGTTACCGCAATACCTGCTATACCAGTTCCTTTACTTTGTACTTTTCCTTTGAGTGTTATATTGCCGATATCTTTTTTTACAGGTGCTGCAAAAGTTGCAGCTTCGGCCAATGCTGGCGGTACTGTAAGTAAAGCACCCGCTAAACTAAAATTTTTAAGAAAACTTCTTCTTTCCATTGTTGTTGTTTTATGAAGTAAATTATTTTTCCCACCACACTTTGGTAGTGTTATCGTCGCCGCCCATTGAAGTTACGGCAAGTTGATAATTTACCGGGTTATTAGTTCTTACTGCAATCGGGTATTTAAAACGGGTAGGCATTTGTTTACCCACCATACCGGCATTAATTGGTAATACCGGCATTCCGGTACGCCTGTATTCAAACCATGCCTGGTAATCTACAAAGAATAAGGCATAATATTTTACGGCAGTTTGATTATTGGATAGAAACTCTACTTCGGCTTTAATAAATTCCACTTTGGCATAGGGCTTAATTACACAGGTCATTGGTGTAATTGATGCGGAAGATAAGGTTACTAAAGTTTGATTAGCATTGGATAGAAAATAATCCAACTGCGACACACTACCTACCCTTGCGATGCTACATATCTCTCATTTATAATTTATCTGCCCTATATATTTTTATCACACCATCATTTTCGCTGCTTACAACTACCAGGCTTTGGCCAATGGGGCTTTTAGATGAAGGAATAAACAGCACACCTTCGGGTGCATCACCTGTTGCAAACATTTTTATAAATACAGGTGCTGTTGGATTGGTTACATCATACACAACCACTGCATCTACTCTTTCCATACCTACAAAAGCAATTGTTTTTGTACCTACTTTGCCTAAAGTAATAGCTTCCGGTTCAGCACCTTTATCATCGCTGCGGTTATCATCATATACACCCAGTTCTTTTGCTTTTACATCAAGTTCGTTCTTGCTGTCAAATACTAACTCGCCGGTGCTGCCATTCCACACGCTAAATGATCTTGCACCAAAACTGTATAAGGCATCAAAGTCACCATCATTATCAGTATCGCCTAAAGTGGTCGTAATATTCAATCTGCCTAGTTGTGCATCTAATTTAAGCGTAGCTGCAGTAGGAAAAGCAGTAGCATCTAATGTAATATCCTTTATTCTTTTTATTTCGCTAAAGCCGGTGTATTCTCTTGCATCTCCTTCGTTGGCTGTAAATAAATACGTAGTGCCATTATAATTGGTAGAAGTTATTGCATCAGGCATATAAGTACCAAAAGCTTTCCAAGGAGTAAAGTTTATGCCGCCTTCTTTATCACTAGGGTCTATTGCGTTGGCAGCAGTATTATAATCTTTAAATCCTAATGGAAATATTTTGGTAATTGCTTTTGTGGTAAGATCAATTACAGCAATAGCATTATTCTCTTGCAATGTTACCCATGCTGTTTTAGAATCGGAAGAAACAGTAATGTACTCCGGCTCCACATCTTTAATAATATCTTTTCCGGGACCAAACACACGAAAGCCTTTGGTTGTTAAAGCGGTTAATTGAGATGCGAAAGAGGCAAAGTTCAACGTAGTTACGCTGTAATTGTCAGTCACATTTATTATAGATACACTGCCTTCCGGATCGTTGGTATAGGTTGCATCTGGTTCTGCTTCATTAGCAGTAAGTATGTACTTACCATCGGGGCTGTAAACTACCATATCCGGTAATGCACCAACGGTTATTACTTTTTCTTCTGCATAAGTAGATGTATTAAATACCACTACTTTTCCCGGGTTTTGTTTGTTAGAAGCTTCAATGGCAGCGGCCAGTTTTCCATTACTAACATCAACACTGTTTACATAGCCGCCATAAGTAGCAAGACTTATAGAATGTATTACACTGATTACAGCCGGATTGGCAATATCAATGACATCTATTTTATTTAGTGTTCCATTGTTTACAGCAAAAAGGCGTTTGGTTTGCGGATCAAAAGTGGTGATCTCTGCGGAGCCTAAACCACCCAGGTTAAGGGAGGCAATTTCTTTATAAGTTGCCGGGTCTTCATTAACAATTACTTCTGCAGGGGCATCATCCGATTTTTTACATGCCATAAATAAGGTTACCAATAATAATGCTGTTGCTGCTTTTTTCATGTGTTTAATATTTCTGTAATGATGATACATACTGTGGCAATACTTTAAAATCCACAATTGCTGCTAATAGAATCAAGGAGCAAAATTGCCTTTGCATTATTAAGCCTGTGTTAAGCCAGTATTGCGAAATCATTAAGTATTGATACGGCTACGTATTCATTAACACTTACTTAATGTTAGCGTAACATTCAGGTAAGACAGTTTGTGTTCCTTTATTTTTTATTTGATAATTTTTTACTAACCCAATAATTTCAAAATGAAAAATCTTCAATTCTTTTTGCTGAGTTTTATTGTGCGGCTGTTTCTATTTCGTATTGCTTTCCTTAGCTCGCCATTTAAGTTTTTGAAAATTGGTTAATGGCGGCAACTAAAAAAAGAAAACTGGATATTCTGGTGCTCTCCGATGTTCACCTTGGTACTTATGGTTGCCATGCCAAAGAGCTATTACACTATCTTATAACTATCAAACCAAAAATTGTAGTCTTAAATGGTGATATTGTTGATATTTGGCAGTTCAGCAAACGGTACTGGCCTAAAAGCCACATGAAAGTGGTGAAGCATATTATGGGCTGGATGAGCAAAGGGGTAAAACTGTATTATGTTACCGGCAACCACGATGAAATGCTGCGGAAGTTTGCAGGGTTTAAAATGGGATCGTTACGAATTGTAAACAAGGTGGTGCTTGATTTGGATGATGGAAAAAAAGCCTGGTTTTTTCATGGTGACGTATTTGATGTAACCATGCAACATAGTAAATGGCTGGCTAAATTGGGAGCTGTTGGGTATGATACCCTGATTTTAATTAACCGGGTGGCAAATTTTATTTCAGAAAAAATATTTGGCAGGGGAAAACTTTCCCTCTCAAAAAAAATAAAGAATAGTGTAAAGAGTGCAGTAAAATTTATTAACAATTTTGAAGATACTGCAGCAGCGATAGGCATAAGCAATAATTACGATTATGTGGTGTGCGGACATATTCATCAGCCGGAGATGAGAGAAATTGTAAACGGGCATGGAAAAATTTTATATTTAAACAGTGGCGACTGGATAGAAAATTTAACAGCTTTGGAATACGTAAACAATGAATGGCAGATATATAAATTTGATGAACAGGAAATGCTGAAAATGAAAGCGTCTGTAATTGAAGAGGAAGAATTGGATAACAGTACCTTATTTGATAACATGGTGGAGGAATTTAATTTAATGCGCAACTGATGAAAATATTATATGCCATACAAGGCACAGGTAACGGCCACTTAAGCAGGGCAAGAGATATTATTCCCATATTGCAGCAAAAGGGGGAGCTGGATATTTTGGTAAGTGGCATACAAGCCGATGTGGAATTGCCTTATCCGGTAAAATATAAATTTAAAGGGTTGAGTTTTATTTTTGGTAAGAAGGGGGGCATTGATCTATTAGCAACTTACCGGAAGAGCAATTTAAAAAAACTGTATAAAGAAATTAAGAGTTTGCCAGTAGAGCAGTACGATCTTGTAATAAACGATTTTGAACCCGTAAGCGCCTGGGCCTGTAAAATGAAACATAAAACATGTATTGGTTTAAGCCACCAGGCCGCAGTTATCAATAAAAAATCTCCTAAGCCCGAAAAGAAAGATCCTGTAGGTAAAGCCATCTTACATAATTATGCACCGGTTACCGAAGCCTACGGTTTTCATTTTGGCGCTTACGATAAAAATATTTCTACTCCGGTAATAAGAAGCCAGGTACGCAAAGCTGTTGCAGAAAATAAAGGCCATTATACAGTTTACCTTCCTGCTTATGATGATAAACGTATTGTTAAAATATTGAGCCAGGTAAAAAATATTAACTGGCAGGTGTTCAGCAAGCATTCTAAAAAAGAGTACACAGAAAAAAACGTACACATACGCCCCATTAGTAATGATGCTTTCATTGACAGCATGATCAACTGTACCGGCATACTTTGCGGAGCAGGATTTGAAACACCGGCAGAGGCTTTGTTTTTAAAAAAGAAACTGATGGTAATTCCTATGAAGGGACAATACGAACAGCAATGTAATGCTGCTGCTTTAAAAACCATGGGTGTGCCGGTAATAAAAAGTTTAAAAGAAAAACACCTCGAAAAAATACAGGCCTGGACAACATCCAAATTGATCCTCTCTGTTAATTATCCCAACATTACAGAAAAAATCATCAATGGCATTATAAAGAAACACGGCACAGTTAAACCTCCTGCTGCTGCTGCGTTGGGAGAAACGGCCTATTCAGCCAAAAAATTAAAAGACATCAGCCTCGGAAAAATATTAAATCAAATAGGGGGCTAAATGATGTTATTTACAAAGGAAGATTTTGGAGCAGATTTTAAATGGGGGGTTTCTACAGCAGCTTACCAGATAGAAGGCGCACATATTGCAGATGGCAAGGGGCTTTCTATATGGGATACTTTTGCCCAGAAAAAGAAAAAAATAATTGATAACCACAACGGCAATATAGCCTGCGATTTTTACAACCGCTATGCAGAAGATATTGCCCTGATGTATGAACTCAATATTCCCAATTACAGGTTCTCCATTTCCTGGAGCCGGATTTTGCCGCAGGGTATTGGTCCCATCAATCATAAGGGCATAGATTTTTATAACCGCATTATTGATTTTTGCCTTGAACTTGGTATTGAACCATGGATTACTTTATACCATTGGGATTTACCGGAAGCATTGCAACAGAAAGGCGGCTGGACAAACAGAGAAGTGATACACTGGTTTGGATATTTTACTGATTGCTGCATTAAGCAATTTGGCGACAGGGTTAAGCACTGGATGGTATTAAACGAACCGATGGTATTTACCGGAGCCGGATATTTTTTAGGTGTACATGCGCCGGGTAAAAAAGGCTTGACCAATTTTTTATCAGCAGCACATCATGCTGCGTTATGCCAGGCCGAAGGTGGCCGCATAATAAAAACCCTGCGTAACGATTGTAAAGTAGGCACCACCATTTCTTATTCTCATATTGAACCCTATAGTTATACCGACCGGGATATTGCTGCAGCAAAAAAAGTAGATGCTTTATTGAACCGTATGTTTATTGAACCATTGCTGGGCATGGGCTATCCCACAAAAGAATTAAAAATATTAGAAAGGATAGAACGGTTTATGTATCCGGGAGATGAGGGGAAACTGGCTTTTGATATGGATTTTATTGGCTTGCAGAATTATACCCGGGAACTGGTAAGTTATGCACCCTTTATGCCTTTTGTACGGGCTAAAATTATAAAGGCCAACAAGCGGAATGTGGAGCATACTTTGATGAACTGGGAAATTTATCCGCCTGCTATTTATGAAGCGTTGAAAAGGATCGGTCAGTATGTTGGTATAAAAGAAATTATTGTTACAGAAAATGGTGCAGCATTTAAAGACGAACCTGTTAATGGCCAGGTAAACGACCGGCAACGGATGGCTTATTTGCAAGATCATGTGGCGCAGGTGTTGCTGGCAAAAAAAGAAGGCGTGAATGTGAATGGTTATTTTGTTTGGACCTTACTGGATAATTTTGAATGGGCAGAAGGGTTTCATCCGAGGTTTGGGCTTGTGTATGTTGATTTTGAAACGCAGCAAAGAATTGTAAAAGAATCCGGCAACTGGTATGGCCGGTTTTTAACAAATACAGGAGTAGTTTCTTTGCAACCGTAGTATATATAAATGGGAAGATTAATAATTGTATAACGCTGGCTTAACCGCAGAATGAAAATGACACACTACTTTTACTTTGATAAACAGCAAAGTTTTTCTCCTGGTAGTTTTAGTAAGTAAAAACTAATCCCCTTTTATTTTAAAAGGGGATTTTGATTTTGTTTGAAATGCAGTAGCCGCCAGATATAAAAATATCGGCAAACAGTACCATTTCTTTTTTGCTCAATTACTTGAGGAGGTAGTATTGTTGTAAAATTTTCATCATAAAAGGCTTGTACATCGGTATTGTAATTAGAGGGTACTATACAATAAGCATTATCACCCGGTTGCAGCTTTTTCCTTTGTGTGTTTATCCAGGCGTACTGATGTATTTCATTAGTATCACCAATAGCAATAAAATCTTTTTTTAGCGGCATGGCCACATAAAAATCTGTATGTGCTGCCGGAAACCATTTATTGCCGATGATAACTGCTCCAGGTTTCATCAGTCCATTTTTTATATCAGCTTCAACTATTTTTGAAAAATCGGATTTCAAACTTTTCCATCCATACATATCTAAAGTAAAATCTCCCTCACCATACAATTGCTTATCTTTTTTGCCTAGTGTGCCGGGTAAAAGATTTGCCAGCATAATGCCGCTGATAATTATTACAATAAGTAAAGCGTTAGCAAAAAGTATGGGCTGGGGCATTATTTTTTCATCACTTTTTTGCTTTGCAAAATAGCAGGCCGTTAATAATATAAGGCTGCTGTATGCCGGTCCGGTCCAGTGCGGCAATACATTTTTAAATAAGGAAATAATAGTGGCAGTAATTATTAATGGTAAGCTACAAAGCAGCAATATTCTTTTTTGGAAAGATAATACAGGCAATTTATTTTTAATAGCGGCAACAGTTGCTATAATAATACAAATAAAAATAACCGGGTTGTAGTAAAATAGCTGCCCTGCTGCAAAAGTTAAAAACGACGTGAAATCAATTCCGGCTTTGCTAATGTTTACCCTGTTGCTGTGGTAGAGATAAGTAACAAAATGGTTATCGATATTCCATTGTATAACCGGGTAAAAAAATAGTAAGGTAATTATGCCGGAGAGATATAATACAGGTTGCCTTAACCATTGCCTGTTGTACAAAAGGATATACAATAAAAACCCGAGCCATAAAAACGAAGTATGAATTTTGCAAAGCATCCCTAAACCCATTATTGCGCCAAACCATACTACTTTCTTTTTTTTAATACGGGTGATATCAGAGTGCTTTGCAATATCAATTAATAAATATAAACCTGCGGCCCAGCAAACCATTTGTGGCGAATCAGGTAAAATAAAGGTACCGGCAATTATACTTCCGTAAATAGTAGCCGTATAAATTGCCACAGCCAAAAAACCGGTGTAGTCATTACCTAATTTTTTACCGGAGAGGAAGAAAATCCAACTGGTTAAGGCTGCAGCAATAATTGCAGCAAGCCTTATGAATATTTCATTATCAAAAAAAAGATTGGCAGTTGTAAACCTGATAAGCCAGCCTACCATTGGCGGGTGGTCAAAATAATTCCATTGCAGGTGCTGTGCATACATACGGTAATACACTTCGTCGTTACCCAACTCAATACAACCTGCGGTAATCCAGCGCAATAAAGTAGCAAAGCCAATAAGCAGTAAGGTTTTCTTTTTATAATTCAAATTGCAGCTAATTAAACGTAAAAAGAAAATTTATAAAGTAGTTCCAGAAAAAAACAAGGCCGGTTACAATAAGTTTTATGAGGTAAAAATTGGTTTTGATATATTTTGAGCAGCAATAAAGTAATAAATTATTGATAAGTAGTCCTGTCAGAGAAACCAAAATAAATTTTGCAAACTGTCCGGCAAATGGATGTCCGTTGCTGCCAAACGTCCAGTAGCGGTTTAGTATAAAATTATTAATAACAGCGCAGCAAAATCCTGTGGAATTAGCAATGTATTTATTGAGGCGTAACTTCTCTTTACAAAACCAGGTAACAGAAAAATCTATTGCCATGCCACTTAATCCTACTATTCCAAACTTTAAAAACCGGGTATCAATCATTGTATTCATACGGGCTGTATGGCAGATGGTAATGGTGCCGTATCGGGAGACAAACGATGCATTTTTTTAATGGATCGTTTAATGCCTTTTATATTTTTGGCTAAGTAAACCGATAATACACCAGATGCACTACCGATTATTGCACCAATTATTATATCCAGTAAAAAATGTTGCGCTAAATAGATCCTGGAATAGCCTACCAGTACTGTTGCAATCAAAATAAACAACTGCCAGCTTTTATTTTTCATCATTACCACCATTACTGTGGCAATTGCAAATGCTGTAGCTGTATGGCCCGACGGGAAGCTGGAATTATTTGCAAGGCTTACCCCATCAATAAAATGTAAATATTGACCAGCCTCAAAAAATAATTTTGGCCTTGGGCTGTTTACCAGGTTTTTTATTATTTGTACAGCAATGCCGGAGATTAAAAATGAATACAATAATGCTAAACCCTCTTGTTTTCTTTTAAAATAAAAAAGTACTGCGGCAGTTAGGCACAATGCAAAAATGCCATCACCCATAAAAGTATAATTGATAAAAAAAACGTTCAATAAAAAAGGGTGGTAGCTGTTAAGCGAAATAAAAGCTGCAGCTTTACCATTGATCAATAAAAACAGGGTACTGAATAATAATACTGCTATAAGGCCGGTAAAGTATATTTTATTTTGGCGAAACATAGATGGGTTAGTTTGCATCAACAGATTTTTATACTGCAAATTACCGGCGGTGTTTTACTAAATTATTACCCCACTATTAAGACAATGTTACTATAGTTTTTTTGGAGCAATAACAGGGGAATTAATATGCGTTACCCAAAAAACAGGTTAACTTTAGTCAAATTTTAAATGTATGAACTGGACAGTAATAATTATTGTGGGTATAGCACTCGTTGCTTTAATTGTTTTTCTGGTGCAGCGCAATGCAAAGGATGAAAAAGAATTTGAACAACAGCAGAACAATGATTACCACAAAGTAAAAAATGAAGAAGGGGATGTGGATACTGAAGAAAAAATGAAATAGGCCTTTGCTCATCTAAAATTATTATCCGGTACATCCCAATGCCGGTACAGGAAAATAGTGCAATGCATCAATTGTTGTACCGCTGCTAAAACTTAACATTGGAAATCCTGATCTTATATTAAGTTTGTGTTATCATTTAATAAAATACAGATGTCAAAAGAAAAGAAAACTACAGTTGCTGGCGAAAAAATATTGAAAACAGTTACAGAACAGTTGCATACCACTCTAACTGCTTTAAAGGTGCAACTTGGCGAAAAGAAATTTAACAAAAGAATCAAAAAGGCTGCAAAATTACTGGTAGCTGGGATAGAAAAGAAGCCAGTTAAAAAAGTAATTGCTAAACCAACTAAAAAAGTGGTTACTAAATCAGCAAAGACAGTAAAGAAAAAAATTGCAAAACCTGCGCTTAAAAAAGCCAAATAAAACAGCCATTATTGCAGGGATATTGCCTCAGCTACAAAATGATCTGCTGTAAATTCATGCCCTAATAAACGGGCTATGGTTTGTGCCAGCTGATCATTAAAAATCTCTTCATTATTTTTCATTTCACCCCTTGCTTCAAATTTAGGGCCCAGAGTCAGCAGCCATGTATTGCTACTGCCTTTTGTAAACATATCGTGCCTTACCCAGCTGTTGGTTTTACTGCCCCGGCCATGATCGGTAGTAATAATAAAGCTGGTATTGTTTTTATAAAAGGGATCTTTATTAACCATGTACCAAAGCTGCGAAAGGTATTCATCAAATAAGTGGGCGCTTTGCAGGTAATCGTCATACTTGCCGCTATGGGCATATTCGTCAGTTTCGCCAAAACCAATATACACTACTTTAGGGTGTTTTGTTTGTATGTATTCTTTTGCAGTTACAAAAGTCAGCATATCATTCCGGGTACTTAGTAAATTGTTTACAGCATGTTGCTGTACACCGTTTGCAAGAATTTCTGTGGCAGTAAGCGAATCATGTGCTATAGTTTGGTAACCACTGTTTAAATAAATGCCACTTTCTTTTTTATTAAAAATATATTCAAATAAATTCCAGCTTGTAAAAGCGGCCACATTGTTTTTGTACTCCGGTTGTTCATTCAAAAAATCTAAAACAGTTTGGTTGTGGTTATACTTTTTGCTATTAGTAATTACGGTATTATCTGCATGGCCGGTAAAAATTTCGTTGTAACCAGCATAAGAAAAACGATAAGGATTTGCAACTGATACTTTATTATTATAATTGCGGTTGCCGTAAATTGTACCCTGTTTGGTAAGGGTTTTCCAGATAAAAGGCATCAGTAATTTTCTTCTTTCATCAGTGTCTTTATGCCAATACATTTGCTTTAGCAGGGCAGTATCCTTTACGTACCTGGGGTTATCCATAATGGTGGAATCGGCACCATTAAAAATTTCCTGCCAGCGAAAGCCGTCGGTGGTAATAATAAAAATGTTTGGGGATTTATCCTGTTGACAAAACAATTGTTTTGTAAACAGGCAGAATGCCAGAAGATAAGCGATTTTCATTTACAGATGTTTTACAAAGAAACACCTGCTATGTAAACCTGCTGTAAACACAGTATTACTTAATTGTTACAAAACGGCAGTATTATTTTTTATTAACTGATTTAATAAACTGCAGCGCTTCGGCAGAAAGTTTTGTGCTGTATAATTGATTTTTTAATAGAAATGAAAAATGCATGCATTGCACATCGTTAAAACTAAAATTGATGTCCTGCAAAACTACATCTCTTTTAAATATATGAATGGAGCCATCGTAACCGCATTTGTATTGCTCTGCTTTGGCGGCTTCAACATAACCGGCCAGTTTATTGATCTGGCTTTTATCTTTCAGCATTGCCATATTAACTACAGTATCCGCAGTGCCATCGCCTTTAAAATAATTGATGGCTACACTATCGGCACCTGTAATTATTTCTTTAATGCCGGTGGGGTTTGTGCAGGAAAACAGCACCGGGAGCAATAGAAGCAAAAGAATATATTTCATCATCATGCTGTAAATATAAAAAAGTCACTTGTATAACAAGTGACTTTTACCAGGAGAAAGTTAATGACAATAATAAATCAGTATCAGGCAATGGCTTCCATTACCTGGGTATGTGTGTTTTTAGGCTGAAAAGAATACCAGCAAAGTATAAGTAACAGGCTCGATAATTTAGTATCTAAAAAAGACGAATTTTTAGATACCGAATTTGATGGAGCAGGGAAATTACAGGTAATAAGTGTTTCACTCATCGTTTCGTTATATACATTTAGTTCGCCATTATTATTGGCATTAAAAACATAACGGTATTTTTTTTCTTCAATTTCCAGGTAGCCATTTTGGGCACCGGGTTTTTCCAGCTCCAGCTTACCCATTTTTATACCATACTCATTTTTAAATACAGCTTTTGGCGTGAGCAATCCTTTTTTCTCAAAAAAGAAAAGCCGCTTGCCTAAGTTGCTTACAATTCTTGCAATACGTGTGGTATTGCTAAATGAGATAACCGCTAATTTTTTATCGGCTTCCCACAATTCAAAGTTTTCGTTTGAAGTACCATTGTTTACGCTAACCCATTTCATAAACTATAGTTTTTGTTTTTTTAGAATGTGAATATAATTTCATAATTTTTTAAATCAAGGCTGTGCAAAAGAATGTGATTTAAATGTGCATAGTAACAATTTGGTAACCTTAATTTAACATACCGGATGATAAAAAATGAACCACCCAGATAAGACTAACGGGTGGTTTACAAGCATGTGACTATTTGCTTATTGCTTAAGAAATTAAACTAAACTGCTTTATGTTTACGGGTGCAAGATGCCCTTGTAGTATTACCAAATAATTATTCAAAAATGATATTAATGTTATTAAAAAATCCCTTCAATAAGTTGAAGGGATTAGGTATTTTTTGGCTTCTTTATTTATAATTTAAAATCTTGTCCAGCCTTTCCACCAGCTTGATAATGCACCGTTTGGTGCAATAGCGCCTATAAAATTAGTTGGAGTAAAAAAGGCATCAGCAACTTTTGCATTAGTGAAACTTGCTTTTGTTACTATTGCAGTTGCATTGCCAAAGGGAGTTGGATCTGGAGTAGCGTAGTTAAAAGGCTGTATAAACAATGTATTAGGTAATGTACCATTTAATATAGTGTTTGCCTGTGCAGTTGCTTTAAAATAAGTTACTAAGTCTGCAGTGGTATAAGTAGAACCTGCAGGGGCAGAATATTTAATGCTATCTGTGTTACCCCCTAAAAAATTGTTAGCCAATACTAAACCTGTACCCACATTTGCGCCGGTTGCTGTACCCGTAGTACCATCTACCTCAATTCCTAAGGGCCATCCAATAATTACTGAATTTAATAAAGACATTTCAGAGTTTCTTCTGATATGTGCACCAGCCCTGTACAATGAACTTCCTACGCTTGTGGCAGTAGCCCTTGGGCCTATCGCCGTCATATTACTAAATACAACAGATGTTTTTGGTGTAACAGTAGTACCCCCTGCATTATTATCACTTTCAAATGCTTCCGATCTTGAGGCATCTGCAATTACTGAATCCCTGATAGCTAATCCAAACTGTACTTTACCGCTATATCCGTTATCAGTATCAAAATCATCATCCTGTGTTTTATAAGCTACCAGGTATTTGCAATTTACAGTGCCACCAAACCATTCAAAAGCATCATCTTTTGCTAAATAAGTTTGTACATTTTCAATTACAGTTTTGCTGCCTACTGCAGCCATAGTTAAACTGTTAATTTCTTTATCAGGTTGAAATGCATAACCTGCATACTCTATTCTTACATAACGTAAAACGCCAGAACTATCGTTAGCAATAGCTGTAGGTACAACTGCATCGCCGCTACCTGCTAAACCATCACCACTGGCATTATTAACACCACCTTCTACTTCAAACAAACCTGCAGTACCATTAAAACTGGTATTGATAGGCGCTTTACCACAAATTACAATACCACCCCAATCGCCACTTTGTGGGTTAGGGCTTGCAGAAGTAAAAATAATAGGCTCTGTTGCAGTACCATTAGCTACAATTTTTGCACCACGGGTTACAATTAATGCAGCAACATCGCTGCCACTGAATGAACCTTTAATGGTTGTACCTGGTTCAATTGTTAATGTTTTATTATTGGCTATATACACTAAACCTTTTAAGACGTAGGTATTGGCTTTTTTAAAGGTGGTATCCGAAGTAATACGTCCTTCTACTGTAATAGTTTGACCTGTTGTACCACCGCCACCGCCGGTGTTAATGGTAACCACTTGTATTTGTCCGTCTGTTTCAATCTTTCTACAAGCGGTATTGCTTAGTGCAACAATTGCTGATAGAATTAAAATGTACTTTTTCATCTTGTTTTTTATGTTTTAAAATTTTAAAAATTATAAAGAGTAATTAATACTTACGTTAAATGCTGTACCAAACCTCCTGGTAAAACGGTAGGCATCGGTATTTTTTTGAAAAGCGTTGGAGCTGTTGGCGTTTTGATAAAAATATTGTACCCTGTTTATGATGTCGGATACATTCAATTTTATTTCGGCCTTACCTTTAGCTACTTTTTTAGCTAATTGAAAATCCAATAAAGGGCGTGGTGCTTCGTACACATCCGGAGATGATGCACCGGCTGCTTTATCGCCTACTAAAAATATTCTTTCGCCAATTAAATTAAATAATACCGTGGCGTTTATACCGTGTTTTGGCACATCATATAAAAGCCCCAGATTTAGCAGGTAGTTAGATTGTCCTTGCAAGCTTCTGTCTAAATTAAATTTCGCATCTGTTACCTTACTTTTTATTACAGCAATATTTGATTGCAGCGTAAAGTTTTCCATCTTCTCAGCAATAAAATCCAGTTTTTTTCTTACTTCTAATTCAATACCTGCAGAATATGCTTTTTCAGCATTTTGAAAATTAAATGTACTTGCACCACCAATACCTTCATTAAATAATTGCTCAATAGGATCTTTAAAATATTTGTAAAATACACCCGCACTAAATACTTCTCCGGGGCGGTTATAAATTTCGTAACGTAAATCTAAATTGGTAATCTTGGTGCGTTTTAAGTTTGGATTACCATTAACCGAAGCATTCAATTCAAAATCGTACAGGTTAAGTGCACTAAGCTCTCTCAACTCCGGCCTTATTACTGTTTGCGAAGCAGACAAACGGAGATTCGTTTTTGGATTTATTTTGTAGGTAGCATTTAAGCCGGGTAAAAAGTCAGTTACTTTTGAGTAAGAGTGACGGGGATCCCATTTTTTTACACTACCTACCAACTGGTCAAAATGTTCTACTCTTACACCCCATACCAAACGCAGTTTATCAAACAATTCGTTATCCATTTGCAGGTAGCCTGCATTTAAAATGGTGTTGGCCAAATAGCGGAAAGTACTTCCTTTGATGGCATCAAATGCTATCTTGTTATCGGTGCCGTTTCCAAAATTTTCGGGTGCAAATATTTTATCAGGTGTCAATAGTTTCAATGCATCATTATCAACCGGCAAATAATTGGCAAACAGTTTTGCATCAAACAACCTGTCTCTTACCTGGAACATGTAACCACCTTTAATAGTCTGCTTGTTTTTTAAAGTATAGGTTAAATCACCACCGGTGGTGTAGATATAATCGTTTAAAATCTGATATATTCTGCTGCCACTTGCCTGCGATAAGTTATTGGATACAATAGCTCTGTAAGGATCTGCGGTTCCGGTAGTTCTGGAATACTGTAACCTTCTTTGATCTGGAGAATAACCATCTAAAATAGTAAAAGCACCATTCCAATTGAGTTTTAAACTCTTGGTTAAGCTGTGCTGGCCGGTAAGTTGTGTAGTAAAAAAAGTATTTTGCTTAAAACTATATTCATAAGCCATAATGTCTTCGTTACGGGTATCATCTAAACCATTTCTTAAAATGGTACTGTTAGCTGTATTGGTGCTTATAATACTTTTTAAAGAAATTTTATTGAGATTGTTCAGCTGCATCGATAAACTGGCTATTGCACTTACTGCAGTGCTTTGTAAATAGCGTTCGTCATTAAAATCAATGTCAGTATTCTTAAACTCTCTTCCGTTTTCAAAATTATTATGCCTGTTTACGATATCCTGAATGCTGTTGTTTTTGCGGTAAGTAACACCAAAAATGCCCCCCAGTGTTTTTCCAAATACTTTTCCTTTAAATCCACCATTCAATTCAAAAGCAGTATTAAAAGGAGCTGCAATTTTTGTGGGTGCCCATGCATTACGCATCGACTTACCCATAGCTGTTTTACTTGCAAAACTTGCTGTATCAAAACCACTTTTTGTAGTATATGCAGCAGGTAAATTTCTGGTACCGTCATCTATACCCAGCCAATCTGTTTTGCCACCTTTATCTTCGTAAAAATCTTTACCAATAGTTTGTGTATTAAAACCACTGCTTAATTGAATATTGAAAAAATTTTTAGTAGGAATATCTTTTGTATTTACCTGTATTAAACCACCAGCCCACTCCCCGGGAAGTTCTGGTACAAAAGCTTTATTTACTACAATATTATCTACCATATTACTGGGTATAATATCAAAAGAAAAAGTTTTGCGGTCTGGCTCAGTACTGGTTAATAAAATACCATTTAACATCGCCTGGTTGTACCTGTCGGCCAAACCTCTTACCACCAAAAACTTACCTTCCTGAATGCTGGTACCTGGTAAACGCTTCAACACTTCACCTGTGTTTCTGTCAGGACTTCTTCTGATAGCTTCGGCGGAAATAACTGAAGCTACTGTATTGGTGTTTTTTTGAAATGCTATTAAGGCACTTACCGATTCTTTCTTTGCAGTGCTGCTCTTTACAATAACTTCTTCGCCGGTTTTAGCTTTTTGTATTAAGGTAACATCAAGGTGTGCAATACCATCGGCACCGGTTTCTACCTCAGTAATTTCTTTAGCTTCGTAATTAGTAGAGCTTAGGGTAATAGTATATTTCTTTCCCGTTTCCACCGTAAAAGAAAAACGGCCTTCCAGATCTGTTGCAATACCTTTTCCTGTTTCTTTAACAAATACTGAAATACCAGCTATCGGGTTACCGGTTTTTGAGTCAGTAATTTTTCCTTCTATCTTTCCTTTTTGTGCAAGAGCTGTAAACGATAAACTAATAAACGTAAGTATAAAGATGTAGCTTCTCATGTTCGTAATTTTCATGCTGCAAAGAGAGGCTGTTGAGATTACTGCAATGTTATCGCAGCATTAATGAATTGTTTCCTTAATGTTACCAAATTGTTACCACGGTACATTATTGCCCTGCCTATAAAATTTTTAAAGTGCAAAGGCAATGATTATATCCGGGTGTGCAGTAATTGATGTATTTAACCGGTTATGGAAGAGTATAAATAATTTTTACGCAGTCACCATCACCACCTGGTCTACCACTTCTTCTGCAAGGCCAAAAGATAAGGTCATGCCGGCACCACCAACACCATTCAAAATATATACGCCATGGTCAGGCGAAAAGAAAATTTCGGTATCGCCGTTGGTTAGCTTGGGATAAATACCATTCCAGGTCTCGGCAATGGAATTATTGTTGATATTTAAAAAACTTTTTAAATACTCCAGAATTAGCTTATTGGTGGATGCCCTGTCAAAAGGGTCAAGGTACAATCCGTATTCATGCGAATCGCCAATGGTAATTTCTCCTTTGCCATTTTGTGCAGCCATTACATGTATGCCCAAATCCAGATACGGCTTCATTTCTTCCGCCATCTTTTTTTGCAGTATCGGTAGCGAAGGCGCAGCTTTAAAACTGCTGTAATGCAATAAAGATAAGCCGCCGCAAATTGCAGTTTTAATACGATAGCGTTCCGGCATGGGAACGGTACGCAGCATTTGTAATTTGCATTTTGTTATGGGTAGTTTTGAAAATTCTTCAGGATAAAGTGTTTCAAAATCGGCACCACTACACACAAAAATTATATCAGCTTCATATTCTTCTTTACCAACATACACTGTTTGGTCAGCAATATAACTTGCACAATTGTTCCAGTAAAATTCTACAGCATATTTTTCTTCCAGGTATTCAGGCAATGCTGCAATGGCTTCTCTGGGGTCTATGAGCATTTCATCAGCACTGTATAACCCGCCGATTAAATTATCAGCGTTAACATGTTCATACAGGGTTACAATTTTATTTTTATCTAAAAGCGTAACATTTCTTTTTTCCTGTTTAAAAATATTTTCCAGCTCTTGTAATACCTGCCACTCTGTTGCATTGTATGCTAAGTGAAGACTGCCGGTTTCTTCGTGCCAGATGTTGGCTTCCTTAGCAATGGTCTTCCAGATTGTTCTGCTGCGCATGGCACGGTTGTACATAGTGCCGGATGGCTGGCCAATGGGCCATACCATTCCAAAATTCCGTATCGATGCACCCATCGCCTGCGGATGGCGGTCGAATACTTTTACACTAAAACCCTTTTGTGCAAGAGCTCTTGCACTGGCAAGGCCAACAATGCCGGCACCAATTACGATGGCTGATTTTTGTTGCATAAATTTTTATATAATTTACTGTGTGTACTTAAACTGATAATGATAAGCAGCACACCTAAAGCTGCCGCTGCATAAAAAAGAAAACTGAAAAAATTTATCCAGCTGTATTTAATCGGTATAAATTCTTTTATCAGCAAAACAGCTACAGTACCCAAATACCCAAATGCATCGGCTATGTACATTACAAAACCAATATTGCCATTTATTTTGTAAGTGGCTAACATGCGCTCAAAGTAAATACAATTAAAGGGGAGGTATGCCAGGTACAGGCCTGTGGTGCTAAACAACATCCAGGTAAACGGTGTAATAAAATGAGCGCTAAAACAAAAAGTGGATATGGCAGATAACAATACTCCGGCCATTATTAAAAAATGACTTAACCTGAATGCTTTGTAATTACTTTTTATTAAAAAGAAACCGGCAATAATGGCCAGTGTAATTAATGCAATAGTTGTACTTGTTTGTGCAAATACACCTGCATTATTTTGAAAGCCTGTTTCTGTCCACAACTCGTTGGCAAAGTCTTCTACAAAATCCCTTACGATAGTAAATACTGCATACGCCAATATGATTGGTGTAATGGCAAAACCAAACTGCTTTATAAATTGTTTTCTTTCTGCAGCAGTCATTGGTTTACGAATGGTGCGGTGTGCAATATCGTCTGCACTGGGCGGCGGTGCCTGGTGCAATAGCTTTACACAAATACAAAGGGGGATTACAAAAAAAGCACCGGCAGTAAAAGGCATCCACCAATCACTGAAATTAAAATCAAGTATCAACCATTTGCCAATGGTTTTGGCCAGGCCCGATGCAAAAATAAAACTGGTAGCTAAAATGGCTCCCATCAATTCTGTTGTTCTCCTGCCTTCTAAAAAACCAAATACCAAACCAAATACCATACCCAGCGGAAGGCCATTAATAAACATACAGATGATATTGTATGGCGGCGGAATTATTGCAAACAGCAATAACGATGCCCATGCAATACCTATAAATAAAACAATGTAAACAGAGCGGAGCTCTGGCTTCATACCCGAAATAAATTTGATGCCATAAAACTTGCTGCACATATAACCCAACACCTGTGCAATTACCAAACATACTTTATAAGAAATGCCTAAAAAGAAAATGTTATTGTATGTAGCAGCAGTATAAGGTTTTCTAAAACCATACATGCAACTGTAAATTACAAAGGCACATAAAGAAATATAAATAACCAGCAGCAACGGTTGCCTGCTTAGCTTTACACGGCTGGTATTGTTTTCTGTTAATGAAATGGTGGCTGGCATGATCCATTAAATTAATGGCAACAATTCTTGTAAATGATGAATGATATGATCAGGATTGGCTGATACCAGTTGTTCGTAAGTATGTGCGCCGGTGGTAATGCCAATGCTAAGGCTACAGCCTGCATTTTTACCTTCTTCAATATCAATGATAGAATCTCCCACTTTAACCACTTCGCTTGCATTTTCAATCCCAAACCTCTGCATAGCCAGCATAATCATATCAGGGTTAGGACGGTTATTTTGTACATCACTTGCCGTAATCAACCCGTCAATTTGCTTCCCGGTTTCCCAACGTAATTTTTCTAAAATGTTTACGGCGGTCTTTTCATTATAACCGGTATTTAATACTGCCAAAATATTTCTATCCCTTAAAGATTGAAAAGTTTCTTCGGCACCAGGTTGTGGTTTTAATTCAAAACTATCATATGCTGTGGCCAGTTCATCCACAAATAAGCCGTATATTTTATTTGCAATAGCATCATCCGGTGCAATGTTTTGCATTGCAATAATATCTTTTATCGCTTGCAGTTTTTCTTTACCAGCGCCTTCTGCAAGTACTTGTGCTAATGAAAAATTATACCCGTCTTCGTTAATGACTTTTTGCAAAGTTTTGTACACCACGTTGTTTTCATGCACAGTGGTGCCGGCCATATCAAATACAACCATTTTTATCATACCTTATTTTTTTATTTAATTATACTGCAATGAAAGATGCTCAATTATCAGTTGTTTATAATGCGACAAATCGGGTAATGGTTGTTCTGTTTTTTTTGCAAGATCGTCCCAGCGGCGGATAATAACATATTGATCAAACAAATCATCATCTTCAAAAGCTATGGCTTCTTCGGGAGTCATTACGCCACCCTGGAACTCCAGCGTTTTTTTACTGGCTTCAGATAATTGATTGTAATATTCCGGATAGTGATAGGTAAGGTATCTTTTTGCAGCCACATGGCTTTGCACCAGCTTTGCAATTTTTTCCGAAAAGCCTTTACTTAACAAATAAGCTGCCCCTAATTTTTCATGATCTACCACACCTACATTATCCATGTGTTCTATTTTCTTTTCGGGAAAAGCAGATTCACAAAGGTGGCCAATATCATGAAAGAACGCAGCCAGTATTACATCATCCTCAGCACCGCTTGCTTCTGCCAGTTGTGCACACTGGCACATATGTTCAATCTGGCTAACGGGTTCGCCAATATAATCTTCGTTACCATGTATTTTGTACAAAAAAATTATCTCTTCCGCCGTTTGTACAATTTCGTCCGCAGACATATTTTAAATTTTTATTGCTACTGCTATCCAGGCACTGCGGCCAACACCATTTATACCACTGCCATGGGTGCGGTAATCTTTATTCAATAAATTTTGCAACCCAATATTTAAATGCAAGGATGATAATTTATACCCGGCAAACACATTAATTATTTGCCATCCTGCGGTACCATTTTTACCAATGCGGTTATCATCTTTATCGCCTTGCGCCAGCCGGGTTTGTTTTGATGCAAACTGAAACTCTGTTGCCGCAAACCATTTTTTGTTTTTATAAGTACCGGTCAATCTTCCATTAAAAGGAGGAATGCGCCGTAATGGTTCCTGTTTGCTTAAACTTTGGCCATACGTATAACTAACTCCACTGCTAAAATAAACATGCTGTGTTACCTCAGCGTTAAATTCTGTTTCTATTCCTTTAATAAATGCGGCTTCGGTATTTTCTTTTTTATATACCGGGTAGCCGCTTATAATTTGACTGCCCGCTTTTACCCTGGTAATAAGATTAGAGAGATGCATATAGTAAGCCGCTAGCGTTGCGCTTATTTTTTTAGATTGAAATTTATATCCTAATTCTGTGTGCTTCGATTTTTCTGGTTGTAGGTTTGCAGTGGGTACTTCATATCTAAAATCTACAATGCCCAGTGTACCCATATCATCTACATTGGGTGCCCGGTAACCGCTGCTGAAAGAAACGTAAACCGAATGTTGTTTGCTGATGCTATACAATAAGGCGCCATTAGTTACCAATGCCGAAGGTGTGATCTTTACATTGCCCAAAGTAGAATCGGCAATATTTATTTTAAAAGTATTAAAGCGCAAACCACCATCAATAATCCATTTGCCTAAACGAAAATGATGCAGCGAATACAATGAGTAATTGTCATATTTTGAATTGTCGGGATACAAACCTCTTTTCACATCCACTGCATTAGTTTGTGTGTTGATGTCCTGCCGGGTGCTGTTTACTTTATCGGTGTAAATTTCTATACCGGAGTTGGCGTTCCATCTTTTACTAATTACTGATAATACATCTGCAGTAATGCCCGTTGTTTTTGTTTGATCTTTTTCTTTTCGTAAAGCAGTGCTGCCATTTTTTAAACTGTTGCGGCCTTCAATACCCTGCTGAAAAGAAAAAGTGATTTCTGTTTCTTTTACTAATAAAGATCTGCCCTGCACATTTACCCTGGCATAAGTTAGTAAACGCTGCTGCGGATCCATTTCGTTTACAGCAAAATTTTCTAACTGTACTTTATGATATACCGGAACATGCTGCTGTTGTAAAAATTGATTGGCTAAAGTAAGCTGTATATTTTCTTTTACTAAAAATTTTGCTTTTACATCAAAGGCCCATTCGTTATAACCTGATGGTGATTGTTTACCGGTGGTATCGCCACCAATAATATCGCCAAAATTTCTTTTGCTGATGCCGGCCAGTAAGGCGAATTTTTTGCTGCTATAGCTGGCTTCTCCCCGCAAAGTTTTTTCCATATCACCTGTCATATACTTTGCAATTGCTTTAGCTTTAAAAGAAGATTTATCCGCAGCAAATACAGGACTGTTGGTGAAAAGATTAATTACGCCTCCAATAGCATCGGTGCCATATTGTACCGAGCCGGTGCCTTTGGCGACTTCTATTTTGCTGATGCTGTATGCATCAATGGTATTGAGATATTGGTTGGGGCCGTAACGAAATGTGGAATTGTTTAACCGGATACCATCTACCAGAATTAAAGTTTGATTTCCGGTTACACCTCTTACAAAAGGAGAGCCGCCACCATGATTTGTTTTTTGCACAAACACTCCATTCATTGCCATCATGGCTTCGGGTGTGGTTCTAAACTGGTAGTCATCCATTTCTTTCCTGCTTAATGTATTTACAACATACGGCACTAATAAATTTTGCTGCAGCCGACGCTGGGCCGTTACTACCACTTCATTCAATTTTAAAATGCTGGTATCTTTTATTTCAATTTTATTTTGTTGTGCAGCAACAAATAATGAAGAAAGCAGCAGAAAAGTAACCAGGAATATTTTTTGCATTTCAAAAGAGAGTATTTTTTTATGAATTGCTTTGATCTTCGGATTGGGAATAAAATTATTTTTCATTATCATCGTCTTCTTCTTCCACCATTTTTACAAAAGCACTTCTTCTTGGGGCTGGCATAATGCTGTTTTCACCTTTTACTGTTTTCCAAATCACTTCGCTAAAAACTAAATCCGGTATGCGGTCTTCTTTACTAAAATCAAAAGTTTCACTCAATCTTGCGCTGGCAGTATTCTTTGTATTTTTTTCGTTAAGATCAACATTAGCAGCCACAGATTGAAATGGAGAAAGATCAGCAACAGTATTAAAACACTTATACATTGGTAAAGCTGCCGCATCATACTGACTCATTGGAGGTATGCCTAAGATCAATTCCATGGTACGCAGCATTGATGAAGTGGAATACATGGTATGATCAACAAATTTTCTTTTTACAAAACCACCGGCCAAGTAAGCGGTACTGCGGTGAGCATCCACATGGTCGGGGCCATTTTGTGCATCATCTTCAATAATAAAAATGGCGGTTTCTTTCCAGATAGAGCTTTTAGATAAATATTCAACGAACAGTCCAACTGCCAGATCGTTATCTGCAACATGTGCAAATGGTGTTGGCCTTCCAATTCTTGCACTCTCAGTATGGTCGTTTATAAAGCGGAGTGAATTGAATTTGGGAACAGCGTTAACAGCAAGCAGGGAATCAAATTCTCTTTTCCATTGATAAAATCTTGTGGTGTCTCTTACTTTTTCATCCCAACTGGTGTAGTAAGGGCAAAAATGATCTTTCAATACTGGGATATTAGCTTTATAATCATCGGCAAATTCTCCGTAGGTTCTATAACTAACGCCGGCACGTTTGCAAAAATCCCATATAAAACCACGGTCGGGGTTGGCAACTTCACGATTACCTTCTGCATCATAATTCCCTCCACGTCCTCCGTAATCTGTGGGCCATGTTTTTTCTAAATAATCATTAGCATTTGCACCCAGGCTCCAGTTATGGCCATCGGCACTTACTTCACCATCTACATAAAAATTATCCAGCAACACAAATTCTTTTGCAAGCTTATGCTGGTTAGGTGTAATTTTTTCGCCAAATAAAACAAGGCTGGTATCGCCATTGCCTTCGGCTATGTCACCCAGCACCTGGTCGTAGGTGCGGTTTTCTTTCACTATATAAAAAACATATTTTATTGGTGAAGGGCTACCAACTTTCATCGGTATCGGATTGCCTGGCTCGCCTTTAGCATTCAGTTCCTTTTCTTTTGTGTAAGGTGTGTTTTCGTAAACTGTTTTGGAATAAGCAGCCAGTTTTACTGCAGAGGGCTCATCAATAATACTCATTCTGCCCTTCATTAGTCCACCAATGTATTCAATTTTACTTTGCTGTTTGCTGTAATCGCCATGCTGGTAGTTTACCTGCTGCTTACTGCTTACAGGATTAGGGCCTTTTGCATTGGGGAAAGAAGAAAATCCTTTGCCATTACTTACAAATATTTTTTTACCAATTACTTTTACATTGGTGGGATACCAGCCTGTGGGAATAAATCCTTTTGATTTGCTGAAACCCGGTTTGCTGATATCAAATACTGCTAAACAATTATTATCGGCATTGGCTACATACAATGTTTTTTGATCGTTGCTTATGGCAAGCCCGTTACTTGCCGAACCTGTTGGTGCATTGGGATACAATGCCGCATTCAACACTTCTAATTCTTTTCGTTGTTTAATATCAATTACAGAAACTGCATTATCGCCTGCACAGGCAACAAAAAGATACTGGCCATTTTTAGAGAGTAATAATTCATTGGGATTTTCACCCACATTTATTTGTGCAGCTATTTTTTTTGTGGCAATGTCAAAAACCAAAACTTTTTTTCCACCCCATAAAGAAATGTACAATTCTTTTTTATTGTTGGATAAAACACATGAATAAGCAGGCTCTGACAATGAATCTTTAAAAGGAATGTTTTTAGAAATAAGGTCAACTATGTACAATGAGTTATTTTCTTTTGTAACAACATATAATTTTTTGGCGGCATCATCAATATCAATACCGGCAGGAGAAATTTTATTGGGCCATTTTTTACCCAATACAATAGAATCATTTAATACCAGTTTATTTTTAGCCACTGCATATTTTAAGATCCAGTTATCATTACCACCGCTGGCGTATAAATATTTTTCATCGGCCGAGAACTTTAAGCCATACCAGCATTTTGGCACTATTACATTATCCAGAATTTTTTCTGTTGCCGGATCGATCAGTTGAATACTTTGTACGCTTTGCCCGTTGTTGGTAACGGCCATTAATTTTTTTGATTTGGATACTGCTATGTTCAAAGGCAAATCTCCAAGTGGTATGGAGCGGCCTGCCGGCGACAACGTCCAGCCATTGGGCAATAACGATTTTTTATTTTCATTGCTTTGTGCAATTGCAAAAACAGGCAATGCAATTAATGCTGCAAAAATTGTTTTTTTAATGTTGTACATATAACGGTTGGTTTATTGTTGGTTAAATTCTTTTTTCATGTCTTCTACCTTATCCATTTCGGGGCCTTGCATAATTTTGCGCCAGTTGATAGTGCGGTTGTATTTTTTCATGGCTTTATCCACATCAAAAACTCTTGGGTCATTTTGTTCTAAAGTGTACGGAGTAAAATCGGGCTTATTGGTAAAAAAATCTTGCAGTAAAGAAGCGGTAACATCATACTGGTTTACATAAGGTACGCCTAAAATATTGTAAATGGTTTTTAAGATGGAACCAAAGTTAGCATGTGTGTGGCTAACATAACCACGTTTTACATAGGGGCCAGCCATCATTAAAATACTGCGGTGTGCATCAATATGATCTACACCACCCTGTGGATCATCTTCTGTAATAATCACCAGCATATTTTTCCAGTATTTTGTACGGGATAAAAAATGTAAAATTCTTCCCACAGCCAAATCATTATCTGCAACAAAAGAACTTCTTGAAAAATAACCATCTTCGGGTCTTGCGCCAGCAGTATGATCGTTGGGTACCTGCATGGTAATTAAAGAAGGCAATGGTTGTTTTCCATCAATCCACATTTTTGTAAGCTCTTCTTCAAACTGGTTCATCCTAAACTGATCAGGTATATTGGTATTGTATCCTGCATAATTATGGCTGGTACGTGTGTATAATGCTTTTTGCATGGGTACCATCACCGCATGTGCGGCGCCGGTTGCCGTATCATGCCACTCTTCTCTTACATGTGCAGTTTCATTGGCTTCGCCAAAATTGTAAAAATTGATTTGCTTTCTTTCCAGTGCCTCCCATAAGCCGCCAATTTCTCCATAATCTTCCGGATCCATACTGCCGGTAGAACCAGGGAATCTTCTACCAGGTGCTTTGGAAAAATATTTAGCTGTTTTATCAACGCTACTGTTTGTTTCCACCCATTCGTTAGGTATTACTCCCATCATCCAATGGTGGCCATGAATGGATGCATCGCTATCGCAATAAAAATTATCGCTGAAAGAAAATTGCTTCGCCACTTTATGATGGTTGGGTGTGACTTTTAAATTCTTATTCTTTGCCTTTAAAGAATCGGGTAATGTGTACTCGCAATTAACACCAAACCTTGCTAATGTACTGTCGCCAACTGCGTTTTTCAATTGTCCTAATACTTCGTCGTATGTTCTGTTTTCCTTGGTGATGTACACCACATATTTAATAGGGCTTTCTCTTAAACCCGGTAAAGCCGGCAGAGGGTTAGTAATATCATCCTTAACCGTTACTTCTTTAAATGTATTGCTGATGGTTTGTTTTGTATAAGCTGCCAATTCAATTGCATTGGGCATTGTAATTTTTTGAAAAGCTCCCAATTGAATATCGCCAATATAAGTGCCTTGTGGTGGAACAATAAAACCGGCTCCTCCGTTTGGCCCTGCACCAAGACCCCTGCAACTGATGACATACATTTCCTTTTCATCGGCAGATAATTTTACTCTTGCCGGTCCCCAACCAGTAGGAATTAATCCTTTGGTTGTTTTGCTTGCTAAATCAATTACCGCAACTGCATTAAAACCCAGTAATGCTACATACAATGTTTTTTCATCTTTACTCAAAGTGATACCAAAAGGCAGTAAACCCCGGTATTTATCAATCCGTTTATCTACTTTAATGGGAATGTGAGAAAGTATTCTGTGATTCTTATAATCAATCACTGCAATATTATCGTTGGTGGCATTGGTTACATAGGCATATTGTTTCCCCACGGCAATGGAGTTGGGGCTTGCACCGCCAACAACTTCTGCATCTTCCACCATTTCACCAACCTGGTAGCCTGTTTTAAACTTATCAATTACTTTATTTGTATTTAAATTAATGGTGAACACACTCATTGCCTCAGGTGAATTGGGGCTTCCTACACCGGGAATTTTTTTCCCATCTATAACTGCTCCTTCAATCGATTCCTTTGTATTATCACCATAGGGATGACGGTTGATCATCATGGAATTGTAATTGGAGGAATCCATTCCTTCTACTAAAGGGTACGCATACATACCCACGTTGGCCACAAAAGCAGTTTGTTTATCTGCACTTAATGCCAGGCCAAAAGGCTGGCGGCCTGCAGGTATGGAAGCGGTAATTTTTTTATGGGTAAGATCATGCCTTACCAAACGAAAATTGCCTCTGTCTAAAATCAGTAACTCATCATTGTTCAATAATAAGTCGGATGTAAAACTGTCATCAAATTCAGCTCCATCAACTTTTCCGTTTAAAGAAATAGAGTCAAGGCGTTTAAAATTTTCAATATCATAAACTATCACCGCACCATTATCGCCACCGCTTAAATACACTGTTTTAGAATCGGCAGCAAAAGCTACACCTAAAAAAGAACCTTTGGGCAAAGCGGATTCAATCACTTTATGCGGTAAAGCCTGTACAGGTTCGTTGCCGCCAACCGGGCTATGTGTTAAGGGAGAATTAATGGTTTTGTTGTAACCGGGAACTCTTGTATGGGTAAGAGCAGCAAGATCTATAACAGTAAATACACCGTTGTGCAGGGTTACTGCTTTTTTACCATTGGGAGCAATTGCTAAACCGAACGGGTCGTTGGTGATGCGAATTAAATTACCGGCGGGTGTAAGGAAGCGGCCACTGGGTAAAACTGAAATGCCTTTTTCATTAATTTTTGCAAATAGATCTTTGCCTGGCACTTGTAGAATGTTTACTTGTTTTTGTTGTGCATAACTGCCAGAGGTTAAAAATAAAACGCACAAAATGGGTAATTTATTTCTGAGTATTTTCACAACAATAGTTTTAAAATAGTGGATGGAGCCTTTCATAAGGCTCCATCCACTTGGTTTTTGTATTTTGCTAAATTCCAAAAATTATTTGATAATCCACATTTTTGCATTAATATCATCTGTACCTGCAAACTGGCTTTGTATTGCTGCATTTACATTGGTAGCATTAATTGATTTTTCTGCAGCTGGGTATTGAAAGCGTAATGCAATTCTGTTACTATTGCCTGTACCTGCACCGGTATTAAATGCTGGGATACCTGTACGGCGCCAGTTATAATAAGCCTCCCAGCCGCTGTTTTGGTAAAATGCCAGGTACTTTTGTGTAATGATCTGGTTTAAACCAGCCGCATTATTGCCGGCATAAGTTATTGTTGGCTGAGTATAATAGGTTGCCCAATCGTAATTTATACTGTAAGTATTATAATCACTTAAAGTACCACCAATTTTTTGAAAATAAACAGTGTTACTTCCATTTGTAATGCCATAAAATCCAATACCGGCTTGAATACCTTTTTTGTACCAGTCTTCTGCGGTGCCGGTTATCCAGCCACGGTTCATTGCTTCGGCAATATTAAAACACATTTCGGCATAACCGATTTGAATAGTGTTTTGTGCCGTAAATGTGCTGTAATATCTTTTACGATTGATAAAAGAGTATTTTCCTAATCCTGCGTTAGCGCTCATTGTTGCCAAATCTTCGCCACTACCTGCTCCTGCAAAAGCAGCAAAACTGGTTGATGCTGCGCCACCTGCTACTAAAGCCGCTGCTGGTTCTGCTACATAAAATGTACGGGGATCATTAAAGCTTACCAATGTGTTCAAAAAGGTTGATGTCATATTGTAACGGGCTGCATCAAAACCAAAACTCTCGGGGTTGGTGGGATATTTATTATACTGAGCATTATAAACATACTGCATATTGTCTTCCATGTTTGTAAATACTGGGTACTTGGTAGTATTAGTAAATGTTTCTGTAAACTTCTGCTTAATATTTAAATCGGTATCAGCTTCATACCTGCTCAGTTGAATTAACACACGTAGTTTAAATGTATTAACTGCTTTACGCCATTTACTTAAATCGTTATTGTAATAAAAATCGCTTGATAATAAGTAACCTCCTTTGGTAATTAGCGAACCCATATCTGTATTGGCTTCTTCCAGCCAAACCAATATTTGTTTAAATACTTCTTTTTGAGAATCGTACTTGGGTGCAATATTGGCTAAAGATTTTAATGCCTCCGATACAGGAATATCACCGGTTTGCATGGTAAGGTTGTAAAACATATAAGCCCTTAAAAATTTTCCTAAGGCAGTATAAGGGTTTGGAGCAGCAATACTTTTTACTGCTTCTTCTTCCATTTTAGTCACATTTTTAAGTGTATTATAGGTGTTGTAAGAAATGCCTGACCAGGTATATTGCTGATCGCCATAATAGGCATAGTTGCAGGCATAAAACTGGTTCCAGCGCTGCGTAGGGCTAAACGGGCTCTGGTAAATATCTGATAATACACCGTTTAATATAAGATTTGCTGGAACACTAGTTGCCCTGTTAGGATCATTTTGCAAACTATTGAAATCTTTTTTACAGGATGTTGTAAAAAGAATTGTACTAACTGATAGTATTGAAAGTATTTTTTTCATTTTTTTAGTTTTATTATAATTAAAATGCAACATTTAGATTAACACCATAGCTCCTGGTAGTAGGGGTTTGTAAATTGGTACCGCTCTGGCTGCCTGCATACTGATCAATATCAACATCTTTAAACTTATTGTCTTTCATAAAGTATAAAATGTTACGGGCTACAAATGAAATGCTGGCACTCTTGATAAATGATTTACCTAAAAATTTGTTTGGTAAACTATATCCCAAAACTATTTCTCTTAATTTAAGATAGCTTTTGCTCATCATGTTGGGTTCTGGTATACCATGTACACGGCTAACATAGTCCTGGGCATAAGTTTTTGTTGCATTAGCAGCAAATTGTAATGCCGAATAATTGGTGATGACACCTGTTACAGGATCATAATTTATTGCAGCACCATTTGATACCTGCACACCCTCGCCTAAATAAGATTTTATACCTTTTGTATCATCATATCTTGCAGCGCCCAATGCACCTTCAATGGTTTCAATATGGCGGCCACCCTGGAAGGTTTTCTTTCTTACATAATCTTCCATTACACCACCTACACGGCCATCAAACTGAAAGCTTAATGAAATATTTTTGTAATTGAATCTGTTATTAAAGCCCCATACAAATTTTGGACTTGCATGACCTGCAAATTGTGCCACAGGTAATACTATAGGTCGGCCACCTCCATCGTTAATAATCTGTCCATCTGGTGTACGTGCAAATTTTCTGATGTACACTTCATCCACACGGCTGCCTACTTTAAAGAATGTGCCAATAGCTGTAACACCAGGAGGTAATTCTTTATACACTTCCTTAAATGTGCTCCAGTTTAACAACACATCCCAGCTAAAACCACGGGTTGTTTTTACCGGTGTACCGCTTAAAGAAATTTCCAAACCGGTTTTTTTGGTTTTTGTTGCATTGATGGTATAATTAGAATAACCAGATGATGCAGAAATTTGTTTATTAAATATTTGCGGACCATCAGTATAACTAAAATAAGCCACATCCAGGCCAAACCTGTTTTTCAAAAACTTCATATCCATTCCTATTTCAGTGCTGGTCCGGTTATCTGGTTTTACATTTTCATCTACAAGGTTGCTGGTAAATTTTGCTTCTGTAGTATTATTGTAGCCAATACCTGTATTATAAACGTTATTGAAAGTGTAAGTTGGGCCACCATAAGTTGATGAGTATTCTGAACCGTAACCTAAAGGATAACTATTGTTGGGAGTTGCCCCAATGGTGCTGGATACAAATGAACCGCCACCTCTAACCTGTGCATAAGAACCTCTTAATTTTAAGAAAGAAATTACAGAAGGTATTGTAACATAATCAGAAACTACAGTACTAACGTTTACTGATGGGTAAAAGAAAGTATTGTTATTAGTATTCAATGCAGATAATTTATCCACCCTTCCGGTAGTATTGATATTGGCATATTTTCCTAAAGCAAAATCTACAGAATAGAAAGCGCTGGGCACCCTCATATCCGAAGCAAAACTGTATGCTTTTACAGGATTACGGCTGTTAGAAAATGCATACACATTAGGAACGTTTAAATAATCGGTAGTAACATAACTTGAATTGTAATTGAACGTACGCATATTAGCTCCGCCAAAACCATTGATGCCTAAAAAATTGGCGATTTTTGGAGATTTAAAGCGCAGCATTACTTCGGTATTGTTCTCAAATAAAGAACGTTTATCTTCTCTGTAATCTCCTAATCCGCCTTCACGGCCATATGGATGTGCAGAGAAAGGCATTTTTTCTGTTCTGGTTAAATCATAAGTTGTTATTGAAGTTCGGCCCATCAACTCTACATAATTATTGAACTTATAATTTAATGTTGCGTAACCATAAATATCATTTTTATGATGGCCACGTAACCACTCGTAACTCATAAAGTATGGATTGTGATAACGTTGGTATTCTGCATAATTACTTTGCACTCCCTCTTTACCCGGCTGCCAGTAATTTCTCATATCATCAATATTCCAGTCGGCACCACCCCAAATAGTAATGTTATATATCACGCTGTTGGGGCCGTAGTTTACATCAGGAATATTTTCAGTGTATTGTTTATTAAAATTGATATTAGCATCCAGCGTTAATTTTTTGCTGAATTTTAATGTAGAGGCTAAATTAAAATTGGTAGTATTTAAATTAGTGTTAGGTACCAGGCCTCTTTGATAAGTTTGTCCAACAGAAAAACGCAGGTCATATTTTTCGCCACTTGCAGATACTGATAAGTTATTGGTAGACAAAATACCAGCCTGTATAAATCTTTTTAAATTATCTTTTCCTCTTGCCGTCCATGGTGTTTTAGAGCGAATGCCTGTAACAGGATCAACGGGGCTATCATATTGTTCAATGAGCTGTCCATCAAAACGTGGTCCCCAAATATCATAATCATTATCATTAATACCTGCGCCTTTACCATCTACAAACTTGTATTGGCCATGATCGCCAGGGCCGTAAAGATCTTGTGTTTTAGGTAAAGCAATAAATCCTTTATTAACCATGGTACTGCTGTTAAACTCTACGGAGTAACCACGTTTATCTTTAGTACCCTTTTTGGTGTTGATGATAATAGCTCCGTTTTGTCCACGGTAACCATACAATGCCGAAGCAACAGGGCCTTTAAGTACAGTGTAACTTTCAATATCATCAGGGCTGATGTTCCAGGTATCTGAATTAATGGGGATACCGTCAACCACATATAAATTAATAGCACCACCACGTAATAAAACCTGTGGGTTACCCAAAAGTTCGGCAGAGGCACCAACTGTTAAGCCAGATACTTTACCCACTAAGGAATTAATGGGGTTCGATTCCCTGGCTTTAATTAAATCTGCCCCTTTTACTTCCTGCGAAGAATACCCAATAATTCTTTTGTCTTTCTTTACACCCAATGCGGTTACTACTACATCTTCCAGTTGTTTGGCATCTTGTGTAAGTTTAATGCTTAAAAAATTGTCGGTGGCAGTTATTATCTGTTGCTGATAACCACTAAAACTAATGACTATTTTTTCGCCTTTTAATACAGCAATTTTAAAATCACCCTGGTTATCGGTTGATGTACCGTAGGCAGAATTTTTTACTGTGATGCTGACTCCTTCGAGAGCTTTGTTGGTAACTGCATCTGTTACTCTTCCCTTTACCTGTACATTTTGTTGCGCCTGTAATAAAACAGGAGCATAAATTAATGTAAAAACCAGTATGAGAAATCTGGTTAGTTGTTTTGTTTGCTTCATAAACAATTATTTTAGTGTTGAGCCGCAAAAGTATCAGGCCTGTATTACTAAATAATTTCCCCTTGGTTAAGGAAACACAAACAAAACGTTAAGAAAAAAGTATGCAGGTAATGGTAACAATTTTGTAACGGTTACAAAAGATTGATTTTGTATAAGAGCAACTTTTATTTTTTGTAAATAAAAAAAGCAGGACTTAAAAAAGCCCTGCCAACGCAACATGAGAAAACTTGCTATGTTTAAATACCAAAACTAATTGCAGCTATAATTGTACTAAAACAAACGGGGTACGGAGATAGATTATTCCGCTGCAGTAAAATTATGCAGTGCAAAGATGCAGTTGTACTGTTAACAAAATGATACCGGGTTGTTACATAATCTGCATTTAATTGTTACCTGAATATTACTACATTAAAATCTGAATTGCAACCTGCAGGTAAGTACATTATCTTTTACATCATTAGTGTAGTTAGCTAACTGTGTTTTTTCGTTTATCACATTTGCGTAGTATAAAACCAGTTTAACATTATCAGTTAAATAGTTTACATAACCAATGCCCAATGTGCTGTATTTAATATTGGTAGCGGTAAAATTACTTCCGGCAGCACCAATCTCATTGCCACTTACTTTAGTGTTAGGGTCGTACCAATCGTATTTAAGAATAAATTGGTTTCTTGTATTAAACAGCTGTTGCAACAAATAAAAATAGGCGCCATTAAAATTGCGGATATGAAAACCATCGATGCCTGTAAGTAAAGCCACGGGTGTTTCTGTATTGTTAAGTGTGCCGGTTTGTTTGCCGGTAATAAATTCGCCTCTTAATTCAGTAGTAAGTCCTTTATTACTTTTATACTTAAGCTGAGCATTAACGCCATAATACTGCCGTGGAGATGTTTTGGTAATATTAGTAACTGAAGAATCGACAATAACTTTTTTTACACCTAAAACATTGTTGGTAGCGTAAACATATTTTGTATTCTGCATTAATCCACCATACAAAAAAGAGGTGCCTGCAGCTATGGTAATTTGTTTGCTTAAGTGATATGTTTTTAATGCCAGGTTACCAATAAAATCTTTGCTGTTGTCAAAATCACCGGCAGCATTAATACCTTGTCCATTATAAAAACCAATATCAGCCCTTAGGTATTTTAGTTTGTTATCTTTTCTTCTGGAGTCCAAGCTTATCATCGCTCCTAAATCTCTTTCGCTTTTCATTAATGTCTGGTTCATGCGCCCTCTTTCCGGTGTTTCCCTGTCGCTGCTGCTCAGGTTTGTTTCAAAACCAAAAGGACGGGCAAACATACCTGTGGTAAAAGAAAATAATTTGTATTTGTTTTCAAAAATACGGCCCCATACATCTCTAACTGTAAAAGCTCTTTCATTAGCATCAAACTGAAAAACTATTTGTACGCTGGGTTTTTTACCTTCAGAAAAATGTACATAATCAATACGTACCCTGCTTCTTCGTAACATAAAACGGTTGCTTACATTAGTGGCAAAATCACCACCTTCAAAAGCCTTTACTCCTTTGCTTTGGGCTACCTGAAATTGGGGCTGTATGTAACCTCCAATCCTTAAATGATCAAATTTTTTATATAATGCCAGTAACCCTCTTCCGGTTTCTTTGGTCGTATCTACCATATCCATTAAATACTGGGCATATAGTAACGGGCATAATAGCATAGCTAAAGCCAGTAAAGGCAGTTGTTTCTTAAGCATAAACAAAATTTGCCGCAAAGGAATAACAATTTAATGTTACCCCTATGTTAACAAATTATTACCATTTAAAAAGTGCTTTCTTGTTTTAGGCTAATAAATAACCTTTGCCGCAAAATTATTATTATGGCTGGATTTAATTCAATTTTAAAGATATTTTTACCTAAAGACAGGGTGTTTTTTCAACTGTTTGAAAATGTAGTTGGTGTATTGGTAAAAATGGGAGAAAAACTTAAGGAAGTAGTGAATGAGCCAGACTTTGATGAAAGAGCAAAGCTTATTAAGGAAATAGAAGATATGGAGCATATAAATGATGATTATACGCACCAGATATTTACTGAGCTGGGTAAGAACTTTATTACACCATTCGACAGGGAAGATATACATTACCTGGCTACAGCATTAGATGATATTGCAGATTATATCCAGGCTACTGCAAAGAAGATAAATTTTTATAAAATAAACCCTAATGATACCGGAATTCTTAAAATGGCGGAAATTATTTCTCAGGGTTGTGTAGCTGTAAGCAGGGCTGTAACAGAATTGCGTAATATGAAAAATATGCGCCAGATTACCGATGCATTAGTAGCAATTAACAGTATAGAAAATCAGGGAGACGATATTTTTGATATGAGTATTGAGAAACTCTTTGCTGAAGAAAATGATGCAAAACAGGTAATTAAGATGAGAGAGATTTACCAGGTGATGGAAATTGTAACTGATAAATGTGAGGATGCAGCCAATGTGATTGAAAGTATAATTGTAAAATACGCATAAACCAATTAGCTAATTAGCCAATATGCTAATATGCTAATGATTAGTGCAGATTCCTGGGAATTTCAGAAATCAGCACATTAGCAAATCAGCAAATCAGCACATTGTAACAAGTATGACCTTAGTAATAATAATTATAGCCCTTGCTTTAATATTCGACTACATCAATGGTTTTCATGATGCAGCTAACTCAATAGCAACAGTAGTTTCTACAAAAGTATTAACGCCATTTCAGGCAGTGGTTTGGGCAGCATTTTTTAATTGCGTGGCTTTTTTTATTTTTAAAGATCATGCTGTTGCCAATACTATCAGCAAAACTGTTAATAAAGAATTTATTACACTGCCGGTAATTTTAGCAGGACTTATTGCAGCTATCTTCTGGAATTTATTAACCTGGTGGTATGGTATTCCTTCTTCATCTTCTCATACATTAATTGGAGGTTTTGCAGGTGCGGCAATTGCTCATGCCTTATCTCAAAAAGGTATTACTTACAGTTGGGGTAAAATTGTAGAATCAGATATTATTTTAAGTACCATCCTGTTTATTTTTCTGGCGCCGCTTATTGGTATGGGTATTTCCATTTTTATTACCATAGTCACAATAATGCGAAATGTTTGGGCCCGGCTGGGCATAATTGCTGTGGTTACTTTTCTAACAATTTTGTTGTTTGATAATTTTGAAAGCAGTAAAATGGAAGAAAACCTTCAAAAGTTTTTAAAAGTAGATAAGTATAAAAAGGAAGTAAGCGAAACCCTTGCAAAAAAAGAAGCTAACCCCAACGATGTAACTTTTTTAAACGCTTACAATACTGCAAAGGATAAATTAGATAAAGCATTACCCAATTATAATAAAATAGATGCTTTGGTAACCAATTTTGATAAATTGGGTGCCAAAGCAATTGCTAAGCAGGCAGCGGACAGTGGCTGGTTAAAAGATATAGAAGCCAGCCGTTTAAAAGATGATGTACGCAATGCCAACGACTTTTTGGTACTCGAAGCAAAAGCAACCAGCGACGATAAAATAAAAGCAGAATACAGCATTGCTAAAGAAGCAACAGAAAAATATAAAGACCCTTTAAAAAAATATTTTAATAAAGAGTTATCGTTAGACAGTACAATGGTTGCCTTAAGTGCAATTTATCCAATTGCCGAAATTAATAAGGCTAATGTAAAAAAGAAAATAGAAGGCTTTAGTATAGAAAAAGCATTGGCAAAAGATATTGATAAGGCCGATAACAGTATGATTGTTTGGGGTATAATTTTTACTTCAATATTATTTAGTCTGGTGTATTTGTATGTTGAAAAAGTAAGAACCCCAACGGCTTTTAAAGTTGCTCATATGTTTAAAAAATTGCAGCTTTTCAGTTCTGCAGCATTTAGTATTGGCCACGGTGGTAACGATGCTCAAAAAGTTATGGGTATCATTGGTGCTGCATTAATAGCTAATGGCAACATGCAAAATTTTTCTGATTTACCTAACTGGGTACCGGCGGCATGTTATTTGGCTATTGGTTTGGGTACTATGAGTGGCGGCTGGAAGATTATAAAAACAATGGGTACAAAAATTACAAAAGTTACGCCGCTGGAAGGTGTAGCGGCAGAAACTGCAGGAGCATTCACTTTGTTTTTTACGGGGCAAATGGGTATACCTGTTTCAACAACACATACCATAACTGGTAGTATAATTGGTGTGGGTGCTACTAAAAGGTTAAGTGCTGTACGCTGGGGGGTAACTGTAAACCTGCTGTGGGCATGGATTTTAACTATACCTGTAAGCGGTTTGCTTGCAGCCCTGGTTTATTATGTGGTGTCATTTTTTGTAAAATAAACTGTAAGTAATTTATATACACAAAATCACTCACGCAACTGAGTGATTTTTTTATTTTCTTTGTATTATGGAAAAAATATTAGTGACAGGGGGTTGTGGTTTTATTGGCTCTCATACAATAGTTGATCTGGTACAAAATGGTTTTGATGTGATTTGTGCCGATAACAATAGTCGTAGCAATGAAGCCATCCTTAACGGGGTGGAAAAGATCCTTGGCAAAAAGATTAAAAATTATAAAGTTGATCTTTGTAATTATGATGATACTTATGCCATTTTCCAGGAAAACACTGATATAGCCGGCATCATACATTTTGCTGCCTTTAAAGCGGTAGGTGAGTCGGTTGAAAAACCCCTGATGTATTTTGAAAATAACCTCAACTCCCTGATCAATATTTTAAAATGCGCCGATGAATTTAATGTGCCGCATTTTGTTTTCTCTTCTTCTTGCACCGTTTACGGTAATCCGGACAGTATGATAGTAACAGAAGAAACACCACAAAAACCTGCTGAATCGCCTTATGGAGCTACAAAACAAATGGGCGAACAGATAATAAAGGATACAGTAAAAGGAACTTCTTTAAATGCAATTTTGCTCAGGTATTTCAACCCGGTTGGGGCACATCCATCAATAAATATTGGCGAATTACCTATCGGTCGTCCGGCTAACCTGGTACCTGCCATTACACAAACTGCCATAGGCAAATTACCTATGATGCAGGTTTTTGGTACCGATTATGATACCCGTGACGGTAGTTGTGTAAGAGACTATATTCATGTAAGCGACATAGCTCATGCACATACACTGGCATTAAATTATTTGATTGATGCTAAAAACAACACAAACTGCGAAATATTTAATTTAGGTACCGGCGATGGTTATACCGTACTGGAAGTAATTGCTGCTTTTGAAAAAGTAAGTGGCGTAAAACTAAATTACCAGTTAGCAGCAAGGCGTTCCGGTGATGTGGTGGCCATTTATGCCAATAATAATAAAGCTAAAACCAGCCTTGGTTGGGTGCCGCAATATAATATTAACGAAATGATGGATACTGCCTGGAAATGGGAATTAAAATTAAAAAATGAAACTGACCTTTTTGAAACTCAGAAAGCAGGGCTAAATTAAAAATCATTTATAAAAACAAAAAGTAACTAAAAGGCAACTTATAAAGTTGCCTTTATTTTCAGGCAAATCTTTCATTACTTTGCATCTTCTTACAAAAAATTAAAACAAGTTCATAATATGCTCAGTCAAATTCAGGTAACAGGCAATAAAGATACCCGTAGTGGTTTTGGAGATGGTATTTTAGCCGCCGGCAGAAAAAATCCTAACATTATTGCACTAACTGCCGACCTTTTGGGTTCAATGAAATTAAACGGATTTATAAAAGAGTTCCCTGAGCGGTTTGTGCAGGTTGGTATTGCCGAAGCCAATATGATTGGTATTGCTGCCGGACTGACCATTGGAGGTAAAATTCCGTATACTACAACCTTTGCTAATTTTTCTACCGGAAGGGTTTACGATCAAATCCGTCAAAGCGTTGCTTACAGCGGGAAAAATGTAAAAATATGTGCCTCTCATGCCGGACTAACTCTTGGCGAAGATGGTGCAACGCACCAGATTTTAGAAGATATTGGTTTAATGAAAATGCTGCCGGGTATGACGGTGATTGTTCCTGCGGATTACAATCAAACCAAGGCTGCAACAGAAGCTATTGCTGATTATGAAGGCCCGGTTTATCTACGCTTTGGCCGGCCTGTTTGGCCCATCTTTACTAAAGAAGAAGATTTTGTAATAGGTAAAGCGCAACAACTTTCCGAAGGAAAAGATGTAACAATTTTTGCCTGTGGCCATTTAGTTTGGAAAGCTGTGGAAGCCGGTAGAATTTTAGAAGAAAAAGGAATAAGTGTTGAAGTGATTAATATTCATACCATAAAACCACTGGATGTTGATGCGGTGATAGCATCCATTAAAAAAACAAAATGCGCTGTTACTGCCGAAGAGCATAATATTATTGGCGGTTTGGGCGACAGTATTGCACAGGTTGCGGCCAAACATTTCCCTATACCAATTGAGTATATTGGTACAAACGATACTTTTGGCGAAAGCGGCAAACCAACAGACTTACTTAAAAAATATGGCCTGGATACATCCAATATTGTTGCTGCTGCAGAAAAAGTATTGAGCCGTAAAGGATAAAATTTAACTTTTGTTGGCTTAGTATTTGTCTTGCTGTTGGTATGAAAAAGCTTATTTATCTTTTTTTTATCACAGGAACACTGTTTTTATTCTCCTGTAAAAAAACAAGCACAGCTAACAATTGCCCAAAAGGCCCGGTAGATACCGGTTGTATCTGCCCTCTTTTTTATGACCCGGTATGCGGTTGTAATAAGGTAACTTATGATAATGCCTGCTCTGCAGAATGTGATGGGATTAAAAATTATACCGCAGGAAAATGCCCATAAACTCGATATACATTTAAACTTTTTATAAAAAAACCAATCTTACAGTTGGTTTTTTTATTTTTACTACCTCAAACCTTATATGGCCATACACTTAGAAGATAAAGAACTGCTAAGCCAGTTTGCCGAAGCTGCTACCAAAGAGCGTGCTTTTACAGCTATTATAAAAAAATACCAGGAAAAATTGTACTGGCATATTCGTCGCATGGTAGTAGAGCATGAAGATGCCAACGATGTGCTGCAGAATATGTTTATTAAAGTTTGGAAAGGCCTGGAAAACTTCAGGGAAGACAGCCAGTTATATACCTGGTTATACCGAATAGCAACCAATGAATCACTTACTTTTTTAGAGCAACAGAAGAAAAGATCATCAATTTCATTAGGAGATGTGGAAAATGGACTTAGTAACAAATTAAAGTCAGATCAGCATTTTGATGCAAATAAGCTGGAATGGAAACTTCAGATTGCCATACAGCAATTGCCTGAAAAACAGCGGGTTGTATTTAACTTAAGGTATTATGATGAAATGCCTTATGAAAAAATGAGCCGGGTTTTAGAAACCAGCGAAGGAGCTTTAAAAGCGAGCTATCATCATGCAGTTAAAAAAATAGAAGAATTTATACTGAATAATTAAACTTTTTATAACAAACAGGGTCTTAAAACAGTAATGGAAAGCAGGATAGACATATTGAATGAATTAAATGAGCTTAGCCCGGTAATTGCCCGTGTGGGAAACGCAAATGTATTTACCGTTCCTGCAGGCTATTTTGAAAAGCTTGGGGATAATATTTTAATGCTGGTAAGGAAAGAGCATAATGAATTACCTGGCGGCCTTTCAACTCAAGCTTCGTTACAGGTACCACAAGGTTATTTTGAATCGCTGGCCGATAATATTTTAAACAAAATAAAAGCACAGGAAAATACATCAGAAGAGCTTAAGGATTTATCACCTTTATTAAGCAGCCTTCAAAATAAAAATGTTTTTACAGTACCGCAAGGTTACTTTGAATCATTAAGTGATACCGTTATTAGCAAAGTGAATAGTGCCGAAACTGTTGCAGATGAACTAAAGCAACTGTCGCCGGTATTGTACAACATTCAAAATAAAAATGTATTCACTGTACCACAAGGATATTTCGAATCTCTGTCCGGTAAAATATTGGGCAAAGTAATTCCGCAGCAGGCCAAAGTAGTAACAATGTATAAATCTACTGCTGCCTTCTTTAAATATGCAGTGGCTGCAGTTTTTACCGGGGCAATGGCATTGGGAGTTTTTAAATTTACCAATGGTGGAAGTGAAAAGATTACAATGCCATCTTATGTTGGAGAAGCAGGTAAAATTAAAAATGTAGATGAAGAGCTGGCAAAAGTTTCTGATGAAGACATCATAAAATACCTGCAGGCAAATGGAGAAAATATAGATGCTCAAACCCTTGCAGCAAACCTGGTTAATGATGATTTACCTGCACGGGAAGATTATATGAACGATGACAAAGCTCTTGATAAATATCTTGATAATATTGATGTAAGCGATTTAAAAAACTAAGGAGGATATTATGAAAAAAATTTTATTAATAACAACAATTTTAATGGGGAGCCTGTTTGTGGTAAAAGCACAGGACGATCAGCCGGGTGACGAAGCTAAACGCCAGGAAAAAATAAAAGCGCTTTACGTGGCTTATATAACCCAGGAGTTAAATTTAAATGCAGACGAAGCCCAAAAATTCTGGCCATTACATGCCCAATTTGAAACGGATATAAAAGCAGTAAAACCAGAAATGCCGGAACTGGAGAAGCAACAAACCGTTCTTAATATAAAAAAGAAATACCAGGAAAATTTCAACCGCATATTAGGCCCTAAACGTTGCGAAAGATTTTTTAGAATGGATGGTGAGTTTAAACGGAAATTGTTAGACCGTATCCGTAAACAGCGTATAGAACAGCAAAGGCAAACGCAGCGGCCAAAATTAAGAAGAGGATAATTACAAATAATATAAACCCCGGACTGTAAACTCCCTGCAAAGGGAGTTTTTTATTAGCTGTATTAAAAGCCAATGACTATTATTTTGTTTGCTTACTTAATTCATAGTTAAGATATCACCAATAAAAAACATCCGCTATTAACGGATGTTTTTTATATTAAAAGATTATGTGTTAGAGCTTCACTAATTTTTTTACAAACTGCTGATCTCCCGTAGTTACTTTTAAAATATAATTGCCTTTATTGAGTTTATCAGCTACACTAAATTCTATTAGACTTAAAGTGCCCGGCACCCTGGTAGTTGAAAACACTTTTTTACCAGTGATATCAAACAATTCAATATTCATTGATTGTGTAAGTGGTTTTGTAAACAACATATTAATAGTTGTTTTAAAAGGATTCGTTACACTTAACAGATCTAAAATTTCTCTGCTATTTGATTTGAGTACAACTGTATTTGACACAACAGCTCTTGCATCAAAATCAATTTGTTTTAACCTGTAATATTGAACATTGGTTACTTTAGATTTATCAGTAAATGAATAATTATGTACTAAACTGGAAGTACCAGCACCATCAATAAAGCCAATCTTGGTAAAGTTTACACCGTCAAAGCTTTTTTCAATTTCAAAACCTTTGTTATTAGTTTCCTGCAAAGTACTCCATTGTAGTATTGCATTTTTATTAGTTTCAATAACAGATAAATTAAGTAAACTAACAGGCAGCACTACAGCCGGATCTATTAAGAAGAATCTTGAAAATCCGGTAAAAGTTCCTGTAAATACAGTATTGCTGCCTAAGGTTGTTATAGTAGGAGTTACCGAAATGGTATTGCCAGCAGTTGCACCAGCAATACTTGCCGCACTTGTTTTAGCAATTTTTAATGTAGCTGCAGTTTTACCGCCTAATTCACTATTATCTAAATATAAACTTAAGGTATAGCTTGTAGTTGGTCCATTAGTAGTTGGGGTAATAGCAAATACTTTAGCAGAACGTTGACCAGATGCAAAGCTAACCCATGTAGTGCCGGCATTCTCTACTGTAGTGGTAAGACAACCTAAATTTGCACTAACTCCACTAAGCCTTGTCATTAATTTGTTATTGTTAGAGTAAAAATAGTCTGCACTACCAGCATCTATATGTTCGATTTTTGTAGCGGCTGCTGCGGTTTCAACTGGAGTGCCTGCTACAGCCAATCCAAGTTGTATAATAGGCTTTATCCCAGTTCCGTAATAGCTAACAGAACTAAAGCTGGTAGCACAATCAATGTTATTTTGAAACATCATATTACCTTGGGTTGCGGTACCTCCATCACTGTATGTGCCTACCTGATCGGCACTGGCACCTGATGTGGTTGTGGTATAACATAATTCAATAGCAAGGTTGCTGGTTCCATTCCAAGCAAAAGGTGTTGTAAGTGCAAATGTATTCCAACCGGCAACAGTAGTAAGTGCTGCAACAGTATGCACAGTTGTCATACCGGAAATAACTGTTGCACTGCCGTCCACAAGATAATTTACACTTGTGTTCGCCATTTTTATTGTAAAATTATTTAACGAACCACTGCTAAGCTTAGAGAAAACAAATAATTGGAATGAGTTAATATTACCAGCTGTTAATCCAGCAGCAGTAAGTTCGCTGGCTTTATAAATATACTGGCTTCTTTGATTGGGTATTGCTGCATTAAATGGTCCTCCTGTAACAAAAGATGCCAAAGTACCAATTTGTACTGTGCTGGAACCGGTTGCAACTGGTGCCACATCATTATCTGCCAAAGTTATAGTAAGTGTAGGAGATGTGGTTCCTATACCTGCATTACCCCCTCCATTATTTAATGAAAAATTTAAAATCGCAGTTTCTGAACTTTCTACATTTGCATCATTATATATCCTTACTGTAAAGGACTGCGGAGTGGTGGAGCCAGAATTAAATGTGAGTACATTACTGGGGGAACTAAAACTGCCATTTGTAGTCACATCATAATCCAAACCTTTTACACCAGTACCTGAGTAAGTTAAAGTTGCGGTGGCGGTAGCGGTAGGTCCTGCTCCTATGGTTAGCTGGTAAGTAAAATCAGTGTACATTCTGCAACCTGAGGTTGTACCGGTGTTACTTTCAGTTAGTGTTGCAGATGAGGTATTAAAATTAATAACAGTTCCGCAAGGCGTGGCACCTAATGATGTTATAAAACTTGCTCTGGAAGGTAATGACATGGCTGCTTGCACCCTTGTTTTTTGCCCATTTGTAAATAGAGTATAACAATTGGTATAGGCCATAAAATTGTGTTCGGTATTAATTGTATATGTGCTAGCGCAAGGGACATTGGCACCAGTTCGGCAAACAAAACTATATACTCCACTACCATTAACGTTATTACTTACAGGGTCAGTGTCACAAACCAAATCACCTTGGGTATTGCAGTTTGAATTGGCAGGGCATACAGAGTTTAAATTAGAACCCTGAAATGTATGGTACAAATTAAAAGCATGGCCAATTTCATGGGGTAAAGTTTTTTCGCCACTAACCATTTGAGTAGCCAGCATTACAGTACCATCAACATTTGCGGGGGCACCTGCAAAATAAGCGTAACCAGCTATAAACTGACCACTGGTACCATCAGCACCGTCTATTTTATTTACTACCCAAATATTATAATAGTCTGCTGTATTCCACCTGGCAAAATTTTTCAGCTCTAAATCTGTACAACCACTGGTTCCATTAGCATTAACACCATTTGCAGTATAGTTAGGTATAGAAGAAGCGTCAACCCGGTCTATACCATTAGTATTACCACATGAAGGCGTACGTTGAGCCAGAGCAAATTGTAACTCCATATTTACAACACCACCACCTTCTATGGGTGGCTCCATTCCAGCATAAGTACCGGCATATACCTGGTTTAAATAATTAATTGCTCCAATAATATTGGCATCACTTGGATTGTATATTGTTCCTACAGCACCTCCTGTATGCATTACATGAACCACTACAGGTATAGTATAAACTACAGTGGGTGAATTGGTACCTGCCGGATGAGCTTTTATATAATTTTTTATTTTTTCTTCTGTCTGACGTATTTCTTCCGCATTTTTTGGATTATCTTTTATGTATTGTTCCATTTTTTCATCAAAAGCACATTTGGTTTGTGCTATAGTTGAAAAGGTTATGCACATAAAGGTTGAAAAGAATAAAAAATATTTCATAAATATTTATTTACAAGTAAAAAGATAAAGCCATAATTAAAATTAACAAATAATATTAAAATTATAAGGTTTATTATACTTGAAAATTTATGTAATATATTATTAAAGACATCACCAAAAAAAAACATCCGCTGTTTTGCTTAGCGGATGTTTTTTTATATTAAAAGGCAGGTATTATAGCTTTATCAGTTTTTTTACAAACTGTTGGTCTCCTGTAGTTACTTTTAAAATGTAGTTTCCTTTATTAAGTTTATCAGCTACACTAAATTCTATAAGACTTAAAGAGCCTGGCATCCTGGTAGTTGAAAAAACTTTTTTACCCGTGATATCAAACAATTCAATATTCATTGATTGTGTAAGTGGTTTTGTAAACAACATATTAATAGTTGTTTTAAAAGGGTTTGTTACACTTAACAAATCTAAAATCTCCCCGTTGTTTGATTTAAGTACAATTGTATTGGAAACAACAGACCTTGCATCAAAATCAATTTGCTTTAACCGGTAATATTGAACATTGGTTAATTTAGTTTTATCGGTAAAAAAATAATTATTTGTTACGGAAGATGTTCCTGCGCCATCTACAAAACCAATTTTAAAATAATTAATACCATCAAAACTTTTTTCCAGTTCAAATCCTTTGTTATTATACTCCGCAGCAGTTCTCCACTCCAGTATACCGTAATTATTTTTTTGGTAGCCGTTAAAATAAACAATAGTTACCGGTAATGGTGATGCCGGAACGCCAACACCAAATCCAGAGAACCCTGTATTATTAAAATCGCCGGTTATGGTATTATCTGTACCATAGGCCAGTTGGCTGGTACCAATAATTGAAACATCGCCGGTATGAGGTGTTGCAACTGTTACATCAGGAATAAAAAATCCATTGGATACTTTTACCATTTGGGCAGCTCCCCAACTTAATCCTGTTGCGGTTTGCCAGCCTGTAACTTCGGCATTTGTATAATACAATGTTATTTGATAATGACCTGTTGTAGTATTATTTGTTGGAATTACCCTGAAAGATTTAGATGTCAGGTAACTGGCCGTATTATTATTCCAGAACTGGGCAGATGTAGAACCAGCTCTGTCAATTTGAATCTGTGTGCAACCATAATCAAAAGCAGTAAGGTTCTTAATTTTGGCCATTATTCTTCCGGCAACATCATAAAAATATACCTCTTCTAAAGGTCCAAGGTTGGCTGTTTTTGAAGTGTTAAGTACCGTTGCTACTGGATTAATCTGGCTAATCATTTTCAGGCGTATACCAGGTCTGGCAGCTGAAAGATTTGTAGCTGCCGATGCACATACAGTAGTCCCAGGTCCAGGTGTATTTGCTCTTACTAATGCTGATGCGTTATATGCCGTATTCATTCCCAAAAGTGATACATCAGCACTTGTTGCGGTATTATCCCAACAGGTTTGAACTACAATATTATCTGTTCCATTCCAGGTAATAGGAGTAGGTAAAATAAAATTACTCCAGCCCGTTGCACCAGGGGTAGTGTAATTTCCGGAAAATACATTTGTAAATGCAGGACTAATAAAGCCTGATGTAAGATTGGCGGCAGTTGTAAAACCTATATCCAGATTAAAATTATTAAAAGTGGCTACTGTTGCAGAATTAAAATTCCAGGCAAACTCTGTAATATTTCCCGGTGTAAAACCAGCTGCGATAAGATCTGACGCAAGGTAAATATTCTGGAGACGTTTATCAGTAAATGCACCACCATTAAAAGCTCCGGATGTAGTTGCTGCTACATTGAAATCCCCCCATGTTTGCACAACTGTTCTTGATACTACAGGCGCAGCTTCGTTATCAATAATATTTACAAGGCATGTTTGATTGTAAACATCTGCAGCAGCATTACCACCACTGTTATTTACAGAGTATGAAATTGTAAAAGATTCGTTACCCTCAAGTGCATCATCATCAAAAACTCTTATTGTTACTGCCCGGGTTAAATTTCCTGCATCCAGGGTTACAGTGGCAGGGGTAATGGTATAATCTCTGCCCGAGCCATTAGTGGCAGTACCACTGGTAGCAAAAGTTACTATTGCAGGTTGAGTAGGAGCTGCATCTATAACAACATTCACCACATAGTCTTTATACTTTTGGCAAGTGGTCAAGTTAGTGGTAGCATCAACTTCCCGATAGGCTTTCATAGAACTGTCGAACCTTATTTTTGGTAAGGGGGCGCAATCATTTAGCCTGAATGTAGCTAATCTTGTACTCCATGTTGCTGCCGAATTATATTGTGCGGTTAACCAAAAATCTCTGTTGGTTGAAGGGTCTATAGCTAAGGTATTATAATCTCCATATCTTGTACTGCTATTGGCTACAGTACCGTTAATAATAACAGTTTCAGGTAAAGTCATTGTGCCTAATGGGTCGCAAGAATTACGTCCGGTAAATCTAATGGAAGGGAAAGCCGTTGTTCCGGATACATTATACATCAAACCAATATTACCTATAGCATCCATGCAGATGCCACCCAGCCAACGGTGATTAGCATCAGGAGAATGAGTGCCTTCCTGGTAGATGCCCCATGTAGCTGCAGGTCGTCTTAATTCCCACCATCTTATACCGGTTAGTTGCCCACCAACATCAACAGAAGTATTGGCTACAATTGACTCGTGTGTACCAAAATTTCTATAAATGACTTTATGCGTTAGTCTTCCGGCTAAAGATTCTAATGCAACACCAGATCCTTGTTGATTTACACATTGGTCTCTTGTTACAGCACAAATATCAGAATCAAAAGGAGTAGTTGCCATTTTTGTAAAAGCGCCAATAACAGATGAGGCAGGAACGGCAAAATTTGGCGTAAATTCAAAAATAAAAAGGCTGTCGACATCTGTTCCACTAGCTGTAAATTGATCATCCTGAAAGAAGGAAAATAAGCCACTTTGTGAAGAAGTTGTAGTGCCTTCCAAACAAACCGGTGCCATCGAAAAATACCTTCCGCTGGGATCAGTAAGCCTGGTTCTTATTCCAACAGCTGTTGGATCTCCCGTCAACATTTTCGAACGTTCAAAAGCATATATTGAGGAACCTAAGTATGTAGTAGCCCCGGTATTAAAATCATTTGATGTGGCATAATAAGCATTATGCCAAACTGAAAATTTTGGAAAATCAACAAAGAAAGTATTGTCAACAAATGAGTAAATGTACCAGCTTCCTGTAGGATCATCTGTTACAGATACGGCCATAATTAATGTATTGATAAATGAAGAAGCAGCAGGTGTTCTTCCAAATTCGGTTAATAACCACCTGTTGGCAAGCTGGTCGTAAACAACAACCGGATCGCCAGACCCTTGAACGCCGGTAAGACTACTGATAAGTAATTGTGCCTGTACCTGGGTACCGGCTTTGTTCCATATTTTAAAAAAAGAACTAGAGCTATTATTAATGGTTTGTATTACATGATTAGGCCCTACAGCACAATTCGGATCTGATGGGTTCACGGAAGTAAAACCAAGTCCATCAAAATTTGCACCAATGGTTGCAGACGCTACCGTTACACCATTTGGTATACGAGTGTTGAGTAATGGATCAGGTCCGGAATATTTTGAATCATAAGTATTCGGATGGAGAACAGCTGTTTTTTTTACAACACCAACTAAACCATTTTCATCTCTTGTTATAGCAAACGGCTCTCCGTAAACAGAGTTTTTATCAATGTCATTTAATTTCGGAGTTGTCCTTATCAGCTTGCCAGTAACTGAAGAAAAGTCTTGTTTGTCTTGTGCAAATGCAGATGCAAACAATACAAAGCATATTGCAAGGGAGTAAATTTTTTTCATGTATAAAAATTTGTGTGGAAATTTATAATAGTAATAATACTAAAAAAAAATAGTATTAAAAAAAATAAATCATATAGCAGCAGTAAAAATAAAAATAGGGATAATAAAAAAGGTTCAAAATAAAATTTTGAACCTTTTTTATACTTTTGAGTATAACGATTATTTGTACTGTCCCACTAAACCAGCAGCCAGTTCAGTTACTTTTTTAATGCCATCGTCAGATAGATTACCTTTCTTGAACTCAGCTAAAACTTCTGGGTATTTGTTATCCATTTCCATTAAAAAATGTTCTTCAAAAGCTTTTACATTTTTTACAGCAACATTTTTTAATAAACCCTGGGTACCTAAGTAAATAATTGCAACTTGTTTTTCAACCGACATTGGTGAATATTGCAACTGTTTTAATATCTCTACGTTTCTTGCACCTTTGTCAATTACATTTTTTGTAGCAGCATCCAGATCACCACCAAATTTACTGAAGGCTTCCAGCTCACGGTACAATGCCTGATCTAATTTAAGCGTACCTGCCACTTTTTTCATCGATTTAATCTGTGCATTACCACCCACACGGCTTACAGATATACCTACGTTAATAGCAGGACGAATACCGGCATTAAATAAGTTACCTTCTAAAAATATCTGTCCGTCGGTAATAGAAATTACGTTAGTAGGAATATAAGCAGAAACGTCACCCGCCTGTGTTTCAATAATAGGTAAAGCAGTTAAGCTACCGCCACCTTTTACCAAATGCTTTATACTTGCAGGCAAGTCATTCATTTGTGCAGCAATATCATCTTTGGCAATAACTTTTGCAGCTCTTTCTAATAAACGGCTATGCAGGTAGAATACGTCACCTGGGTAAGCCTCACGGCCCGGCGGACGGCGTAATAATAATGATACCTCACGGTAAGCAACAGCCTGTTTAGAAAGATCATCATAAATAATTAATGCAGGCCTTCCGGTATCACGGAAAAATTCACCAATAGCAGCACCGGCAAATGGGGCATAGAATTGTAATGGAGCAGGATCAGAAGCGGAGGCTGCAACAATAGTAGTATAAGCCATTGCGCCATTTTCTTCCAAAGTCTTCATAATACCAGCGATGGTACTGGCTTTTTGTCCGATAGCTACATATATACAGTAAACAGGTTTACCTGCTGCGTAAAATTCTTTTTGGTTGATGATAGTATCCACTGCAATGGCAGTTTTACCGGTCTGGCGGTCACCAATAATCAACTCACGTTGTCCACGGCCAATAGGAATCATCGCATCAATTGCTTTAATACCTGTTTGCAATGGTTCTTTAACCGGCTCACGAAAAATTACCCCTGGGGCTTTACGCTCTAAAGGCATTTCATACAATTCCCCTTTAATAGGGCCTTTACCATCAATTGGTTCACCCAAAGTATTAATAACACGTCCGCTCATACCTTCTCCTACTTTAATAGAAGCAATCTGGCCGGTACGTTTTACTTTATCACCTTCTTTAATTGCACCGCTGTCACCCATCAATACCACACCCACATTATCTTCTTCCAGGTTAAGTGCAATAGCTTTTACGCCATTATCAAATTCAACCAGTTCGCCACTGCGTACGTTGTTAAGCCCATACACACGGGCAATACCATCACCCACCTGTAACACTGTTCCTACTTCTTCCAGGCTTGCAGAAGCATTAAAATTGCTTAGCTGCTGGCGCAGAATCGCCGAAATTTCATCCGGTTTAATTTCTACCATAAAATATCAATTATTTAGTTTAAAAAGCTCTTTTTTTCAGGCTGCAAAGGTAGGGGTTGAGTTTTGGAATGTCAAAAAAAATGATACTTTAAACCGGTAATACGCTAAAATATCACGGCAGATTAAGGAATAAAAAAAGTCAGTAAATTTTATTTATAATCATATTATTTTGTTAAGTTTGCCCATTACTAAAACTAAAGAGATATGAAAAATTTTACTCGGCTATTATTTACCGGGGTCATGTTTATGCTGTTTTGCAGTTATGGAACAGCACAGCAAAGTCCACAATTTTCTACAGTTGTGGGTAAGCTTGTAAGAACTACACCCAGGCTTTCAGAAATTGACAAAACAACAATGTATGGCGAACCTCTTCAGATAACAAGAGATGAGCACGGTATTATTGGAGGTGTTTTAAGACACAATGGCGACAGGGATATGGTGCGGAACAAGTTTTCGAGCAAGACCCAAAAAGACATGGCTTTGCAGGGGAACATTATTCCATCATCAACAACTGCAGCAGCTACAATAAACCAAAATTTTGATGGGATAACTGCAACAGGGTTTGCGCCATCAGATAATAATATAGCAGTAGGACCTAACCATGTAATTGAAATTATCAATCACAGTAGCGGCTCTCAATTTATTATATGGAATAAAGCTGGTGTGGTGGTACAAGGGCCAACAGTTTTAACTTCATTAACTGGTATTGCAGGTGCAGGCGATCCTGTTGTAATGTATGATCAACTTGCCGACAGGTGGATACTAACAGAGTTTGCAGGTGCCAGCATCAATACATTGGTATGGGCGGTTTCAACAACAAACAACCCTACCGGTACTTATAAAATTTATTCTTACACTTTTCCTTATAGTGCAGATTATCCCCACTATTCAGTTTGGCATAATGCTTACTATGGCATTACGCATGATTTTCAGCCAAGCTATGTAGGTTCTTCAATTTATGCTTTCGACAGGGCTGCAATGTTAGCCGGTGCTGCAACTGCAACAGTTGTAAGTTTCAGGTTTGACCAAACTCCTGAAATACGTAACCGTATGTTTACAAACCTGCCTGTCTACCAAGATGGTCCTGCAGTTTCAAATCAAAGCGGGCTATTCTCATTTTTTGAAGATGATTCAGATACAGGAGATCCAAATGATGTGGATAGCATATTCACTTTTACGTATACACCAAACTTTACCAACCCGGCACTGTCAGTTATTGGCCCGATGGAAAGTATAGTGTCTGCTCCTTTTACTTCTACCTTGTGTGGAGCTGCTGCTTGTATAACACAACCTGCAGGTGGCCAGAACATAAGGGGTATCGAAGGACAGTTAATGCATAAAGTAAGCTACCGTAATTTCGGTACTCATGAATCTATGGTTGCTAACTTTACAACCAATGTGGGCAGTGGTATTGGTGGTGTGCGTTGGTGGGAACTACGCAGAACAGGAGGAGCTGGTGCCTGGAGTATGTATCAGCAAGGAACAGTTTCCGGCACTGATAATAATAATAGATACATGGGGTCTATTACTCAAAATGCAAATGGAGATATTGGTTTGATATATAATGTAAATGGTCCTGGAACTCCTCCTGTATTCCCCTCCGTAAGAATTACAGGGAGAACAACCTGCGATCCATTAGGACAGATGTCAATCCCTGAGACTTCAGTAATAGAAGGTACTGTAGTAAACGGTACTAACAGGATGGGGGATTATAACACCTTAGCTGTTGATCCTTCTAACGGAAGTTTTTGGGGTGTAGGACAATATTGCAGAACCGGGCTGGGTACTTTTGGTAACTGGGCAACCCGTATGGTTAACTTTACTATTACTGGCGGCGGTGCTCAAATTACAAGTCAGCCTGCTAATTCAACAGTTTGCGTTGCAACTACAGCATCTTTTTCTGTTACAGCTAACGCTGGTGGTGCATTATCATATCAATGGCAGGTTAGTACCGATAACGGTGTAACCTGGGCTCCTATTGGTGGCGCAACAGCTGCGGTATATTCATTTACTGCAGTTGCCGGTGATAATGGTAAACAATTCCGTTGTATAGTGTCTTCAGCAGGATGTCCTGTTGTGGCCACCAGTAATGCAGCAACTTTAACAATTACTACTTTATCTCAAGGTGGTACAATGTCTTCATCAAGCACCAGTGCTTGTGCCGGTCCAAACTCAACAACGTTGACATTAACCGGAAGTATTGGTAATATCATCCGTTGGGAATCATCAATAGATGCTGGGGTAACCTGGGTAAATATTGCTAACACTACAACAACTTTAACAGTAACTAATCTTACACAAACTACACAATACAGGGCGCTGGTTCAAAGTAGTGGTTGCTTAGCGGCATATTCAACAACTGCAACAGTAACCTTTATTGCAGCAGGAGTTGGTAATTTAGTTATTACCTCAGATGTACCAACTACAATATGTGCTGGCGATCCTGCATTATTAACTGCATTATCGGCAGCAGCAGGAACAGTTACAGTAAGTTCGGGTCCTATCAGCGTTGCTATACCAGACGGTAATTTAGTTGGTGTTAGCACTCCGTTAATTGTAGCAGGTGTTCCTGCAACAGCTGTGGGTACAAGCGCAAGTGTAACCTTTAATATTACCCATACCTGGGATGGCGATGTGGCTTTATTTTTAAAAGCTCCAAATAACCAGGTATTAAACCTTGTAAATCATAGAGGCGGCTCTGCTGATAATTTTGTTAATACTGTTATCAGTTCTACAGCTGTTACTCCAATAGCTTCTGGCGCAGCACCATTTACTGGTACTTTCTTGCCAGATGGTAATTTAGCAGCTCCTGCACCTGCAGGATTTGCAAATAGTGCAACAACATTTGCTCCATTATACAACACCGCAGGCCTGTTAAATGGCACATGGTTATTTGGTGCAACTGATAATGTAGGAAGTGATGCAGGTACTATTACCAACTGGAGTTTGACGCTTAATTATAATGCACTTTCAAATAACCCGGGTCTAACTTATGTATGGTCTCCGGCTACAGGGCTTAATGCTACCAATACCAATCCGGTTGCAGCTTCTCCTGGTGCCACTACCACATATACAGTTGTAGCTACCAATGGCAGTGGTTGTTCAGGTACAGCTTCTATTACACTTAATGTAAATCAGCGTCCTGCAGTAACAACACAACCTGTTAATACATCAGTTTGTGCTGGCTCTTCTGCAACATTTACTATAGCAGGTACTGGAACAAATATTACTTATCAATGGCAGGAAAGCACCAACGGTGGTGTTACCTGGACAAGTCTTAATAATGGTGCACCTTACTCAGGTGTAAATACAGTTACATTAACCATCAATCCAACAACAGCAGTAATGACTAATAATCGCTACCGGTGTGTTGTATCCGGAATATGCAGCCCTGCTGCTAATTCTAATGGCGCCATTTTAACTGTAAAAGCATTACCAGCTATAACAGTTACCCCAACTTCTGGTTGTGGTGGTGTTGAAGGTTCTAATGGACTGGCATTAACTGCAGGCGGTGGTGATACTTATGTATGGTCTCCTGTTGCTGGCTTATTCACCAATACTGGTACAACAACAGCCTATACCGGTACTAACCTTGCTACTGTTTATGCTGCACCAAAAGTGTTTACATCATATACAGTAACAGGCACTAACACTACAACAGGTTGTAGCAGTTCTGCAACAGCTTTAATAAACTACACTCCACCAGCACCAACTGTTACACCTAATCCTGTGGCAATGTGTTTAGGAGATTTACCTGTTAAGCTGAAGAGTTCTTCTTCAACAACAACAACAGTTTCTTTTGCATCTGGTACTGTACACATACCGATCTTAGATGCTAATCCTGCGGGAACTGCACCAACTAGCTTAAATATAACAGGTATACCTTCGGGAGCTACTATTTCATCGGTTTCAGTTACCCTGAATGTTACGCATACGTATATAGCCGATATGACGTTTAATTTAAAAGCTCCTAATGGGCAGGTTTTAAATCTTGACAAGAACATGGGGGCAACGGGCAACCCGGGTGCTAATTTCACTAATACCGTGATCAGTTCTGCGGGAACCGCTGCTTTAAGCGGAGGAACGCAACCATATACTGCTACGTTTAAAGCTGATTTAATCAATGGTGGAGTTACACCAGGTTATACCTTTGGTGACCCAACTGGTTTTGCAGCTACTGCAGCTAATTGGGGGGCTTTGTATTCTGTTCCAAACGGTACCTGGACTTTAGCAGGTGCTGATGACGGCGCAGGCGATGTTGGATTTATTGAAAACTGGACACTTAAGATTACTTATGTACAGGGTGTTCCTGCACAACCAGCAGTTTGGAGCCCTGCCACTGGGTTATTCAGTGATGCAGTTGGTACACCATATGTAGCCGGTACAGCGGTTGATAGTGTATGGGCACAGCCACTAACAATAGGAGCTAATAATTACCTGGTAACAGTTAACAGCCTGCCACCTGCACCAGTAGTTCCTGCAACCAATTCTGCTTCTGGTAATGGTCAGGCACTGGTTACATTTAATATCAGGAATAATAATGCATATCCTGTTACACTTACAGACATTACTTCGGGTTATCTTGCTACGGGGACAACAGCAACAGCAGCATTCTATAAAACATCTGCTATTAACGGTTTACCCGGAGCTATAAGTGTTGCAAATGGATGGACACAATTAGGAACAGGATCAGTAACTGTTACTACTGCGTTAACTCCGCAAACTTTACTTACTGGTCAAAATTTGGTAATACCTGCAGGCGCCACTTATGGTATAGCTATACAGGGATTACTTAATGGTGGTGCTAATATATCTTATAGTACCCTTGCTGCAGGCACCTTTATATCTTCAGCCGGTGGTTGTGATATTATTACCGGTACAAATATTGGTTATGGTGGTGTAGCAGCACCAGCAGCACCAACCTTTACACCAAGAGGTTTCAGAGGTAGTGTAAGTTTGGTTTCGGGAGCTGTATTACCATGTACATCACCAGCAAGAACTGTTGTGGTTACTGTTAATCAACCAATAAGTATCACATCTCAACCAGTTAATGCTGCAGTTTGTACCGACAAGGTAACCAGCTTTACAATAGCTGCCGCCGGTACAACACCAGGCTACCAATGGCAGGTAAGTACTGATAATGGTAATAATTTTGCTAATGTTTCAAACGGCGGTGTATATGCCGGTGCAACTACTGCAACATTAACCATTACTGCACCTCCGGTTTCAATGAACGGATATTTATATCGTTGTATGGTATCTGGTGCAGCACCTTGTGTTGCAGTTAACTCAGCACATCGTTTGTTAACTGTTAATCCATTACCAACAATAACCATTTCAGCTTCTCTTTATAAGAAACTGTTCCCTGGGTTAAAAACCACATTGTCTTCAAGCGTTAGCCCTGCAGCCTCTTCTTATACTTGGCTGAGAAACGGCAATGCAGTAGCGAACGGCAATGCAGGTTCATTGATTGTTGATATTGACGGTCTGGGTGATTACTCACTGAGGGTTACAGACGTAAATGGTTGTAGCAATACTTCTGGCATTGTATCTATTACCGATTCAGTAAGTGGTAAAGTATTTATCTATCCTAACCCTAATAGTGGCCAGTTCCAGGTTAGGTACTATAGTATAATAAACAATACCGGTTTACCAAGAGGAATAAATGTATATGATGCAAGAGGTAAGAGGGTAGTAACAAAAACCTACTCTATAACTGCTCCTTATGCAAGAATGGATATCGATTTAAGAAACCACGGAACCGGTGTTTACTGGATAGAAGTGGTTGACGTAAATGGTAACCGCCTGGCAATGGGAAGAGCAGAAGTGCTGAGATAATACAAACTCATCTCCAATAACTTTAAGTCCTCCGGTAACTCCGGGGGACTTTTTTATTCGTTTGATTTTGCAATTTTGTCAGTTATTTAAATAGGAATACTTTTTGATTTAAAGTTTAAGAACTTTAAAAATTACAACTATGACAATAGGTATTATACTGATCTCTGTTTTTTTTATGCTGTTAGGCATGATTGTTCAATACAGGCTTAAAAGCAAATTTGCCGAGTATGCTAAAGTGCCAACCAGCAAAGGAATGAGTGGAAAAGAAGTGGCTGAAAAAATGCTTAAAGAAAATGGCATTTATGATGTACAGGTGGTTTCAGTAGATGGGTTTTTATCTGATCATTATAATCCACTTACTAAAACAGTTAATTTAAGCCCCGATGTATACGAAGGCAGGAATGTATCAGCAGCAGCAGTGGCAGCACATGAATGTGGGCATGCGGTACAACATGCCACCGCTTACTCCATGTTGATGTTACGCAGCAGGCTTGTGCCTGCTGTTAAAATCAGCAGCAATTTATCGCAATGGGTAATAATTGCAGGCTTGGGTATGTTTGGATTTGGTGGAGGTAACAGTACTATTTTATTAATTGGTATAATCTTATTTGCAGTAACTACTTTATTTTCTGTAATAACGTTGCCGGTTGAATTTGATGCATCGGCCAGGGCATTAAAATGGCTGGATACTGCCAATATTACAACCACAACCGAACATGAAAAAGCAAAAGATGCGTTAAAGTGGGCCGCACTTACTTATGTAGTGGCAGCCTTGGCATCAATTGCTATGCTGGTGCAATACATTTTAATTTACCAGTCACGCAGCAGAGATTAAAAACTTATTTCATCATTGCCACATGTAACTATCAATTATATTTGTAAAACTAATTTTAAATAAAGTAATCACACGTATATGAACCTTGGAAAAGAATTTGAAAAGTTTGCTGTAAAGCATAAGGGAATAAGCAGTAATGCACTGGACGGCTATATCAAACATAATGTAACCAATCTTACCCCTAATATTATTGAGGAACGCCCAATGAATGTAGCTGTAATGGACGTGTACAGCAGGTTAATGATGGACAGGATTATTTTCCTGGGATATCCAATAAGTGATGAGGTAGCAAATATTGTTACAGCACAATTACTGTTTTTAGAAAGTACCGACCGCACACGTGATATACAAATGTACATCAACAGCCCTGGCGGCAGTGTATATGCCGGCTTAGGTATGTATGATACTATGCAGTTTATTACACCCGATATAGCAACTATTTGTACAGGTATGGCCGCAAGCATGGGGCAGGTATTATTATGTGCCGGAGCAAAAGGTAAACGCACAGCGCTAAAGCATAGCCGCATTATGATGCACCAGCCCAGTGCAGGCGCAGGCGGGCAGGCAAGTGATATTGAAATAACAGTAAATGAAATAAAAAAGATAAAGAGAGAGCTGTATGAAATTACTGCATTTCATAGCGGCCAGTCGGTAGAAAAAGTTGCTGCAGACAGTAACCGTGATTACTGGATGACAAGTACCGAAGCAAAAGAATATGGATTGGTGGATGAAGTGCTGGTGATGAACCCCAGGAAACTGAAAAAAGATAAATAGTTTTAATTGTTAACAGTATTAGTACACAGCAAAAAAATATACAATGAATTTTTATAGTAAGAACAGTATACGTTTTGACGAAGAGGAAAATCCAAAAGAACTGCCTGAAAACCCAATGGAAAAAATGATGAGTGGCTGGCAGTTTGATAAAAAATTTATTGAACAGCGCAAGATATTTTTATGGGGAGTGGTAGATGATAAAAGTGCAAAAGACATTACCGCAAGATTACTTTACCTGGAAGCATTAGATCCCGGAAAAGAGATAACTTTTTATATTAACAGTCCCGGTGGTATGGTTGTAAGCGGTATGGTAATTTATGATACCATGCAAATGATAAGCTCACCAGTAAGTACAGTTTGTATGGGTATGGCGGCCAGCATGGGAAGTATATTATTGAGCGGTGGTACAAAAGGGCGCCGCTTTATTTTTCCTCATGGCGAAGTAATGATACACCAACCTAGTGGTGGAGGGCAGGGAACCAGTGCCGACCTGGAAATTATGGCAGAGCAGATTAAAAAAACCAAGGGAATGGGTGCAAAACTATTGGCAGATAACTGCGGCCAAACCTTTGAAAAAATAATGAAAGATTTTGACCGTGACTATTGGATGGATGCTAAAGAATCTATTGCCTATGGGATAGTGGATGGAGTGGTTGATAAATTATAATTCATTCAAAAATATTAGATTTTAAATGCTGCTCTGTTTAAGGCAGCATTTTTTTATCTGTAAAAATCTGTCTCATCTGTGATAAACCCCACTTAACTTTACACTATGCAGTTTAATGAGATTATAAACGCTAAACTCAGTACAGAAACTGACCGTCCTTTAATGAAAAAGGATATTTTTCCAGTAAGTCCCGGCCTGCAGGGATACCTGCGTAATTATGGCAGGGATATAAAACTGCCGATTGTATATAAAGACCTGTTGAATTACCGGTATGCCACTTCTTTAAAAGACAAAAAAGGAAAATTTACGCATTGGGAAACCGCAGTGTATGATCTTAAAGAGATGGAGTTTTTAAAAGAAGGGCTTATTAAAACCTACGCCATATTAAAAACAGAGGGTAATTTAAATTACATCAAGCACCTGGATGTAGAGCGTATTGATTTTTGTGAGTTTGGCAACAGCGTACCTTTCAGGATAAGGATTAAAAATAAAGTGAATGATAATTACGATCACTACTATGTTAAAGTTGCAGATGCGTCACGTATTTACGGGCTCGAACTGGAGCACCTGCTTTCTCCCAACCGTATAACTTTTTTGCACCATAAAAAAACATTGGTTGAAGAGCATATACCGGGCATACCGGGAGATGTTTTTTTACAGGATTATTTAAACCTGCCCGAAACAAATAAAATACGCATTGCCAAAGAGTTTGTAAAATTTAACGAACGCTGCTTTGCAAGATTGTTGGGAGATATGCGTAGCTATAATTTTGTAGTGGATATTACGCCTGATATTGAAGATTATCAATACCGGCTAAGGGCAATAGATTTTGACCAGCAATGTTACGAAGGCAAAAAAAATCTTTACCTGCCCCAGTTTTACAAAGAGAATTTTGAATATGTGGACCTGGTGCTAAAAAGTCTTAGTCCCGATGTAATTGAACAGTATCAAACTGAGGAGCGTACCACTATGGCATACCGGGTAATTGCCGGCCGCCGGCAAATTATGGAGTTGCTGAATATTATGATTAAGGATGAATTGTCGGAAAATTATAAAGTGAAAATATTGAGGGATGAACTGAATGAACATTTCAACAGTACTTATTTTTCAAGATGTAAAACAATGGGGGCCATTTTAAAAAGGCAATTGAAACAAATGTTGCAAAAACATTTACGCCAGGTAAACAATGATTAAATCCGGAGCCGGGTTTTAGTAGTAAAAAGCCCCATTTTCCTGTTGACAGACCCTATGCAACTTTTTAGGCCATAATATTGCCTTTATATTTACGTTCTGTGTAAGGCTTTCTTATCTTTGCGTATATTTTACCTTAAATACAAGCAATACCCAGCTATAATGGCAAAACAACAAACATTACATTGTTCTTTCTGCGGCCGCAGCCGGGATGAGGTTAAGATATTAATTGCCGGCCAGGATGGCCATATTTGCGAAAACTGCGTAGAACATGCAGAGGAAATAATTGAACAGGAATTAGGCAGTAATTCAGATGTTAAACACTCTCACACTCCCTCCAATAAACTTATTGTAAAAAAACCAATAGAGATAAAAAACTTTTTAGACGAGTATGTCATCGGGCAGGACGATGCTAAAAAGATCTTATCTGTTGCAGTTTATAATCACTACAAAAGATTGAATCAAAAAGTAGAGAATGATGTGGAGATTGAAAAGAGTAATATTATAATGGTGGGAGAGACCGGTACAGGTAAAACACTATTGGCAAAATCTATTGCCCGTATGCTGAACGTGCCTTTTGCCATTGTAGATGCTACGGTATTTACTGAAGCAGGTTATGTTGGTGAAGATGTGGAAAGTATGCTGAGCCGTTTATTACAGGCTTGTAATTACGATGTTAATGCTGCTGAAAAAGGAATTGTATTTATTGATGAGATAGATAAAATAGCCAGGAAAAGTGATAATCCTTCTATAACACGTGATGTAAGCGGCGAAGGTGTACAACAGGGTTTATTAAAACTGCTGGAAGGTACAGAGGTGCTGGTGCCACCACAGGGCGGACGTAAACACCCTGAGCAAAAACTGATAAAAGTAAATACACAGAATATACTGTTTATATGTGGTGGTGCTTTTGATGGCATTGATAGAATTATTGCCCGACGTGTAAATACCAATGCTATTGGCTTTAATGTAAATAAAGAAATGCAGGAATACCAGCATGATAATTTATTACACTTTGTAAATGCGGTGGATTTGAAGCATTTTGGTTTAATACCCGAATTGCTGGGCCGTTTACCTGTGGTAACTTACTTAATGCCGCTTGATGCAATAACACTACGCAGCATATTAACGGAACCAAAGAATGCTTTGATAAAACAGTTTACCCGTTTGTTTGATATTGAAGGTATTGAACTGAAGTTTGAATCGGCAGTATTTGATTTTATGGTAGAAAAAGCCCTTGAATATAAATTAGGTGCCCGGGGTTTACGCAGTATTTGTGAAAGCATTTTAACCGACGCCATGTATGAACTCCCTTCTCAAAAAGTAAAAACCTTTGATGTAACACTGGAATATGCCCAGCGCAAATTCAGCAGCAGTAAGCTGAGTATGCTTAAGGTGGCGTAATTAATCGATAGTCCGGCAATTAATAATTTGATAATTTATGAGTATTAAATTCTTTGCTACAATCGTTATAAGTCTTTTTTCAGTTGTTTGCTTTTCTCAGACTAAAAAACTGTCACACTCTTTCGAAAGGCATTTTGAGTCTTACAATTACAATTCACAAATATCTTCTTGTTGGGGACCGAGATTTTTTTTATGGGGATGTGAAGATTACACAATTAATTTATTTTCAGACTCAACTTTTCACATAACGTATTCTCAAAAGGGCAACTTAAGTATAGACTATAGAAAAACAGAAACTGCAAACGGCCGTTTTTTTACCAAATCTGATACAGTTTATATGGTTCAGATAAAGGCAACGATTAATGAACTAGATAAAAGTTTATATAAAAGTAAACTGGATGAAGTACTTTATAGTGGCATTCCTTTAAGGATACATTACACTGAGGATAGTTTATTGGTTTATAATACTGTTTGCCCATTTATGATCTTTCAGAAAGTGAGCTTTTTTGATAAGTATAAAAACCAACCTAAACCCTCACTTATTTATCCCCTTTCTCCCCGACTTTTGAACAAAACCAATTCTATCCAAGCCATTGTAAATTCTCAAGCTTATATTTACTCCTTAAAGCATATGAATTAGGAACTTTTCAAAAAGACCTAATAAAAAATGCTCCTTTTGATTAGATATTTTCTTTTCTCCCCAACTTTCAAACAAAAGCAATTCATTTTAGGTGGTTGTTAATTTTCAATTTATTTTTACACGGTTGCATTACTCCGCTTTGGTAAAAGTACCACATTGGTTTGCCGTTGAAGGGAGTGACACAACGATGTTGAGTAAAGCTATTAGGCTGGTAACAAAATTTTAAATTTCAAATTTTTGATTCTAAATGGTTGACGTAATATTAGGCCTGCAATGGGGCGATGAAGGAAAAGGAAAGATAGTGGATTATTTTGCTAAGAATTATGATGTGGTGGCAAGGTTTCAAGGTGGGCCTAATGCAGGGCATACTTTGTATGTTGATGGTAAAAAGATAGTGTTGCACCAGATACCCAGCGGTATTTTTCACGAAGAAAAAACCAACCTGATTGGTAATGGTGTAGTACTGGATGCTGTTACACTAAAAAGAGAATGCGAAAATGTAGCTGCTTTTGGCGTGGATTATAAAAAGAACATGTACATCAGCGAAAGGGCGCATTTAATTTTACCTACACACCGTGCTATTGATAAGGCCAGCGAATTAAGCAAGGGCAATGAAAAGATAGGAAGTACGTTAAAGGGCATTGGGCCGGCTTACATGGATAAAACGGGCCGTAATGGTTTAAGGGTAGGTAACCTATTAGATAAAAGTTTTACTACCGAATACATTAAGTTGCGGCTGAAGCACCAGAAAATTTTAGAGAGTTTTAATTTTCAGGAAGATATAAGTGCATGGGAAGAAGAGTTTTTTGAAGCCATTGAATTTTTAAAAGAGTTTAAGATTGTAAATGGCGAATATTTTATCAACGATAAAATTCAACAGGGTAAAAAAGTTTTAGCAGAAGGGGCACAGGGAAGTATGCTGGATGTTGATTTTGGTACATTTCCTTTTGTTACAAGCAGCAGTACCATTTCGGCTGGTGTCTGTACTGGTTTAGGTGTAGCACCACAAAAGATAAAAGAAGTATTTGGAGTTTCTAAAGCATATTGCACAAGAGTGGGCAGCGGGCCGTTTCCAACGGAATTAAATGACGAAACCGGCGAATTGATACGCAAGACAGGAAGTGAATTTGGTGCTACTACAGGAAGGCCAAGGCGTTGTGGCTGGATTGACTTGGTGGCGTTGCAGTTTGCCTGCATGATAAATGGGGTTACACAGATAATAATGACCAAAGCAGATATTTTAGATAATCTTGATGAATTGAAAGTGTGTAACAGTTACCTTGTAAACGGAGAGGAGAAAAATTATATACCTTTTCAGATGAACAGAGTAAATATTGAGCCGGTATACAAAAGCTTTGAAGGCTGGAAAAAAGATATTACAGCAATGCATGATTTTAGTGAGCTGCCTCAGCAAATGAAAAACTATATTGACTACTTAAATAAGTTTTTGAAAGTACCGGTTAAATACATCAGCAATGGCCCGGGCAAAGAGCAGATTATAATAGCATAAAAAAAATATTAAAAAAAGTTGCCAATATTTTTGGCAATATAAAAAACTCGTACAAATTTTACAGTAATAACCTGTTTAATTTATGGCAATAAAATCCGACAAAGAAAAAAAGACTCCTGCAAAAAAAGCTGCAGCATCAGACATCAGCTCTGTAAAAAAGGCATCTCCCAAACCTAAAGATGATGACGACGACGACGATGATGATTTTGATGATGATGAGGAAACTCCAAAAAAATCTGCAAAGGGTAAAGGAGCATCAAAAAAAAAATCGAGTGAAGATGATGACGACGACGATGATGTTGAAGTAGCTGATGATTGGGAAAAACCTGAAGAAGAAGATGAGTGGGATCCCGATTTTGACGAGTTTGATGTTCCTAAATCAAAAGGCAAAAAGGCAACAGGCAAAAAAGCTAAAGGTGATGATGATGATTTTAAACCCGAGGATGATTTTAAAGACTTAGGTTTAGATGATGACCTGGGTGGCGGCGGATTTGATGATGACGACGACTTTTAGTGTTGTTTAAACTGCGTTGTGAACCAATACACAGAAACTTTTTTAATAAATAATTTTACCGAATTCAGGATACAAATGTTGAACTGGGCCAACCAGTTCAACATTTTTTGTTTGCTTGATAACCAGCAGTATAATTTTACTATACCTGCCTTTGAATGTTTACTGGCTGCCGGATGTAAAAAAAATATTGAACTTCCGTACGGTAATGCATTTGAAAAATTCCGGCAATTTTATAAAGAGGAAAAAGGGTGGTTGTTTGGCCACCTGGCATATGATTTAAAAAATGAAACCGAAAAATTACATTCCGAAAATTTTGATGGAATAGGATTTGCCGATTTACATTTTTTTGTACCTGAAATTGTAATTGAACTAAAAGAAAAGCAGGTAATTGTTTATTGCGATGGTAATGCTGATAAAATTTTTGCCGAAATAAAAGCAACTTCAGCAGTTATTACTGAAACAGAACAAAAAGTAGTAATTGAAAATCGCATTTCAAAAAGCGACTACATCAATACGATAGAAAAACTACGGCAGCATATTTTATTGGGTGACTGTTATGAAATAAATTTTTGCCAGGAATTTTATGCAGCAGATGCAGTAATTGAGCCATTGGCTGTTTATCATAAACTCACAACACTTTCTCCCAATCCCTTTGCTGCATTGTATAAGTTGAATGACAGGTATTGTATTTGTGCCAGCCCCGAAAGGTATTTAAAAAAAGAAGGTAATAGAATTTTTTCTCAACCTATTAAAGGAACCAGCAGGCGGGATTTGGTAAATGCTGATCAGGATTTATTGAACCGGAATTTTTTATCTGAAAATGAAAAAGAAAAAAGCGAAAACGTAATGGTGGTAGATCTGGTGCGTAATGATTTAAGCCGTGTATGTAAAAAAGGAACAGTTAAAGTTGAAGAGCTTTTTGGTATATATAGTTTTCCGCAGGTGCACCAGATGATAAGCACTGTTAGCGGAGCAATAAAAGATGAATTGGATTTCATTGATATTATAAAAGCTACTTTTCCAATGGGATCAATGACTGGTGCTCCTAAAAAAAGGGTTATGGAATTAATTGAACGGTATGAACAAACTAAACGGGGCCTATTTTCCGGTGCAATAGGTTACATAAAACCTGATGGAGATTTTGATTTTAATGTGGTAATACGCAGCATGCTTTACAATACTTCGGCAAAGTATCTTTCTTTTGAAACCGGTAGTGCCATTACTTTTTACAGTGATGCAGAAAAAGAATATGAAGAATGTATGATGAAGGCTGCTGCAATGATGCAGGTGCTACAATAGTTTTACCTGCCTTTCTTCTTTTTAGCAGCAGGTTGAACTTTAGGTGAAGGATAAAATGTTTGATTATTGGAGATATTGGAATCGCTTAATAATATCTGTACACACTCATTTAAAATAACGTATTTATTGGCTAAGAAAACTTGCATTTTATCAGCAGGTAAACGCAGGTCATAATTTCCATTGTTCGTCATCATATTATCAAAGTCAGGGTTAAAGCGGTTAAACTGTATTATATCCATTGATAAATTTTTCGCAATGATCAATGAATTAAACTTACCCGAAATACTTTGTGTTGCCGTGGTCTCCAGTTCTTCAGGTGTAAGAGTTGGTTTTGTATCATAAGGATTTGCGCCACCACCACTCATAATTTGAACACCGGGTTGGCCGGAATTTGGATTTACAACCGTAGTTACGCCACCACCGCCTTCCATGATATAGTGGGTAGCAATAAAACGTTTTACATATGTTCTGGATTCGGCAGGTAAATAATATTGCAGGTTCCAGAAATTTCTGCTACCGCTTTTTTTAATGGCACTGAAAACTCTTCCCGGCCCACCATTATAGGCTGCCATTACCAGTAACCAGTCCTTCATTTGTTTATAGAGGGTAAGTAAATATCTTGCAGCAGCATGTGTGCTTTTATAATAATCCCTTCTTTCATCATAAGAACCATTTACCACCAAGCCATAGTCTCTTGCAGTATAAGGCATAAACTGCCATGGGCCACCTGCACCTACACGGCTGGTAGCTCCGGTACTAAGGTTAGACTCTATTACAGCAATGTACTTCAACTCACGTGGTAATCCGTATTGGGATAATATACTTTCAATTAAATTAAAATACGGCTGGCCCCATCCTTTCATTTTGGTAAGATACTTACCATGTGCCTGCATATAATCCTGTATAAATGTAGTGGCGCTTGGGTTAATTTGTGCTGTGTAAGCAAGGGAGGGGTTGTAACTGTATTTAGTAAAAAGGTTTTTAAAACCATATTTAGTTACCTGGCTAAAGTATTGTATTTTATCTTTTGCAGGTGGCGTTTTGGTTTTAATAACCTCTTCTATCAATTCATCTTCTATTACTTCATTTACTACAATAGGGGTATCGGCACCAACAGGCCCCTGTTGAAAATTATAAAAACTATTACTGCCTGCTTTTGCCTTAGGTAAAAGGAAAGCTGCAATAAAAAATATGGCAATTATTTTTTTCATTAATTATTAAGAGGCTGATATGCTTTATAATGTTGCATTAAATATGCTGATAATTGCAGTAAAGTTAACTCATCTGCTTTTGAAGTCATAATCTGTAGGCCAAAAGGCATGCCATTACTGTGTTTAAACAGTGGAATAGATATGCCTGGCAAACCGGTTAAATTTGCAAACACAGTATAAATGTCTGCCAGGTACATGGCGATTGGGTCTTCTGTTTTTTCTCCAAGAGAAAATGCAGTTGTTGGGCTTGTAGGTAAGATAAGTGCATCAAAATCAGCAAAAACAGCCCTGGTTTTATCAACCAATATACTGCGTACCTGTTGTGCTTTACTAAAATAGGCATCGTAATATCCTGCACTTAATACAAAAGTGCCCAGCATTATTCTTCGTTGAACTTCCTTGCCAAAACCTTCGCTACGGCTGCGTTTATAATACTCTGTTAAATCTTTTATATCGGCTTTGGTATTGTAACCAAAACGAATACCGTCAAAGCGGCTTAAATTACTACTGGCTTCAGCAGTGGTTAAAACATAATATGCAGGCACAACATAATCCAGCAAATCAAAATCAACGGCCTTTACTTCATGCCCTTCGGTTTTTAATTTATCCAGTACAGATAAAATAGTATTTTTTATTTCTTCATCTAATGAAGGGTGAAAGAGAGCCTGTTTAAAATAACAGATCTTATATTTCTTTGTAGCTGTAGATTCTGTATTTATATCATCTATTTCTAAAGTGGTTTGCGAAGGCAACATGGTGCTGTCATAATCATCACTTGCACTCATTACGTTTAAAAGTATCGTAGCATCAATAATAGTGTTACTGAAAATTCCGATCTGATCAAATGATGATGCGTATGCGATTAAACCATACCGGGATATGCGTCCATAAGTTGGCTTTAAGCCTACGATACCACAAAAATCTGCTGGTTGCCTTACAGAACCACCTGTGTCACTTCCTAAACTGGCCATACATAAACCTGCCTGTACAGCAACAGCACTTCCACCAGATGACCCCCCTGGTACTTTGGTTTCATCTAACGCATTCAAAACATTTCCATAGGCTGAGTTTTCATTTGTGCTGCCCATTGCAAACTCATCACAATTACAACTACCGATTATAATAGCATCTTCATCTAATAAACGTTGTACTGCGGTAGCAGAATATATACTGGTAAATCCTTCTAAAATTTTTGACGCAGCAGTAACGGAATGTCCGTTATAACAAATAACATCTTTAATAGCAATTACAACACCATGCAATGTTTTTAATGGCTCTCCGTTCTTTCTTTTATCATCCAGTGCTTTTGCTTTTTGCAAAGCCTCTGCTGCATAAACTTCAACAAAGGCATTAAGGTGTTTGTATTTTTCAATTTGCTGCAGGTAATAATTTACCGTATCAATACAGGTTGTATTGGAGCTAATAAGATTTTTATGATAATCTGGTATACTGCTGAAAGCTGTCATTAAACGAAAAACTTAAACGGGTAAATATACAATCGGCTGAAGTAGCCCCCGGATTTAATCAGGAATAACTTCAGCCGAAAAACGTGATAAGAGTATTACTTATTATTGTGGTAATTGCTGTTTGGTATCTTTATCTTTCATGCCCTCTTCAATTTCGCTTTTCACATTATTTTTAGCATCGTTAAACTCACGCATTCCACGTCCGATACCCCTCATTAATTCCGGTATTTTTTTACCGCCGAACATTAATAATACAACTACAATTATTAAAATCAATTCTCCACCACCAGGCATAGAGAATAAAAAAATGGCATTCAAAAAGGAAACTAGCATAATAAAAATTTAGAGTACAAAGATAAATCAATTATTTACTTATTAAAGCAAATAACAAAACATTATTAACCTGTGGTTAACACAATTAATAAACGATAAAAAGAGATGAAAATTATCTGATGTAATTTTTGCCACACCTGGCTTTTCCGTTGGCGGCCTGTTCAGCAGTAATGCCACGGGCACAAGAAGTTAAAAACAAAACGGCGCATAAAATAACTAATGACAGAATGGAAGTTCTCATGGAAACAAATTTTACTGATTAAAATAGATGGAAAGCTGTAAAACTTAGAGTAGAGGTTCTGTCAAAGGAGATTATAATTTGTTTATAAATTAACAATAATCATACCAAAATGTTAAAACATAAAAAAGTGCACATATCTATACAGATTTGTGCACTAACTTATTGATTATTATATCAATTTTATGCAGCTTTATTTTGCAACAGCCCTTCTTTTTTCCTGAATACGTGCACTTTTTCCGCTTCTGTCACGTAAGTAGTACAATTTAGCACGGCTAACTTTACCCACTTTGTTCAATACAATACTTTCAATGTTTGGAGAAAATATTGGGAACAAGCGCTCTACACCAACGCCATCACTCATTTTACGTACTGTAAAAGATGCTGTAGCACCAACGCCCTGGCGCTTAATTACATCACCTTTAAAGCTTTGGATACGCTCTTTGGTACCTTCTACAATTTTATAGTTAACAGTGATGTTATCACCTGCTTTAAACTTAGGGAGCGTTGGTTTTGTGGTCAACTGCTCATGAACAAAATCTACTGCGTTCATAATATTTATTTTTTACGGATGGCAAAGGTAGGGGAAAGTTATGAGTTATGAGTTATGAGTTATGAGTTTTTTTGTGTTCATGCAGAAATATTTTTCAAAAGCAGCTTAAACAGGTGTTTAAAACAAATCCGGCACTTTAAAACTGCCGGATTTTAAAAATATCCGTTTAAACAAAGGCTCTGTAACACAAAGCTCAAACGTCAAACTACTATCTTGCTACATTTACTGACCTCTTTTCCCTGATCACCGTTACTTTAATCTGTCCCGGGAAAGTCATTTCCGTCTGTATTTTTTGTGCTATTTCAAAGCTTAATTTATCGCTGTCGCCATCGGTAACTTTATCGGCTTCTACAATAACCCTTAATTCCCGGCCAGCCTGTATAGCATAAGCTTTTTCAACACCAGTATAACCCATTGCCATATTCTCCAGATCTTTAATACGCTGGATGTACTGCTGCATTATCTCACGTCTTGCACCGGGCCTTGCACCACTTATAGCATCACAAGCTTGTATGATTGGAGAGATAACATACTGCATTTCCATTTCATCGTGGTGGGCACCAATAGCATTAACTACTGCAGGATTTTCACCATATTTTTCAGCCAGTTTTGCCCCAAGTAATGCGTGGCTTAATTCTGTTTCTTCATCCGGCACTTTTCCAATATCATGTAATAGTCCGGCACGTTTAGCCAGTTTAGGGTTCATACCTAATTCAGATGCCATGATAGCGCATAAATTAGCAGTTTCCCTGCTATGCATCAATAAGTTTTGTCCGTAAGAAGAGCGGAAGCGCATGCGGCCCACCATCCTTATTAATTCTTTATGTAAACCATGTACGCCCAGTTCCATTGCCGTACGTTCGCCAATTTCCATTACCTGGTCGTCGATTTGTTTTTTGGTTTTTTCCACCACTTCCTCAATACGGGCAGGGTGAATACGGCCATCGGCAACTAAACGTTGTAAAGATAAACGGGCAATTTCCCTGCGTAATGGATCGAAAGAAGACAATACAATTGCTTCAGGAGTATCATCAACGATAAGGTCTACGCCAGTAGCTGCTTCAATAGCACGGATATTTCTACCCTCACGGCCAATGATAGAACCTTTTATTTCATCACTTTCGAGGTTAAAGACAGTAATTGAGTTTTCAATGGCTACTTCAGCAGCAGTACGCTGTATGGTTTGAATAACAATTTTACGGGCTTCTTTGCCGGCTTTTAATTTAGCCTCCTCAATAATTTCCTGTTGTAAGGCAATCGCTTTGGTTTGTGCTTCTTGTTTTAGGCTTTCTATTAATTGTGCTTTTGCATCTTCGGCAGTAAGGCCGGCTACTTTTTCCAACCGGCGGATATGCTCTTCCTGGTGTTTTTCCAGCTCCGTACGTTTGGTATTTACCACTTCAATCTGGCGGTTAAGGGTTTCTTTTATAGCCTCATTATCCTTAATCTGTTTTTCAAGGTTCTGGTCTTTTTGGTTAAGAGATTGCTCTTTTTGTTTGATACGGCTTTCTCCTTCAATAATTTTCTGGTTACGTTGCAATACATCTCTGTCATGTTCAGCTTTAAGCTGTACAAATTTTTCCTTGGCTTCTAAAAGCTTTTCTTTTTTAAGATTTTCGGCCTGTAACTGGCCATCGGCAACGATTTTTTGAGCTTGTTGCTCAGCTTCTTCTACCTGTTTTTTAGTGTTTTTGGCAAAAATGAATTTACCCAGTACAAGCCCGATTATAAGGGCAGCAATACCAATGATGATGTAAAGTATGTTCGGTTCCATTGAAATTTTTTGTTTTAAAACGGTTCACAATCGTGTATGTCTTCTCTAAACCCATAATAATAAATGAGATAGTTAGCAGGCGAAGATAGGAAATTAGTATGGAGTTTAAATGGGGCTTTACCGGAATATTTATCAGTTAAAAGAAAGCGGGGCTATACTTTTAACTGTATCCTTTACTGTCTTTTGTCAAGATTAAATCAATATGTACTGGTCATATCTTCATCTACACATATAATAAAATCAGCCTTGCCTTTGTTTTCAGCCAGCAGGGTTTTCAGGCTTTTTTGAGATATGGTGGTTATGGTACCTATTTTAAGTTCGGGACGTTTACGTTTTAAATACCAGTTAATGCCATCGTAATTTTCGGAATGGTAGGCACCGTTAAAATGAAGGAATAAGGTATCCGGTCTTAAATTCTGCAATATAAAATGTGCCATGGTAGCATCTTTAGTAGCCTGTGCTTTGGGCATATTGGAACTGCCATGCCCACTCATCATTTTCATCATATTTACATAACCGGGTAAGGTTGAATCATAATCCATCGGCAGCGGAGCCATCCATGTTTTAGCCAATGCAGGAATGGTATCCAAAGCCTCAAACCCTTTTTTAGAAACCAAAGCGGCATATCTACGGGGAATATTTGTAGCGATAAAAGGGGCATTTTTTTCTTTGGCAAAATTTACCAGCGGGGCATAATCGGTTTTATAATTGCTCCATAATCTTACTGCCGAGTCTAATCCTTTAGCAGTTATTTTGCCCGCCAGGTAATCATTTAAAGCCTGTTGGTTATCGGCTTCAAACATTTCTGCACCAAATGTTATTGCTTTTTTTCCGGCCAGGTCTTTTGCTACACTCAGCTCCAGCCAATGCGAAATAGGGTTGTTATGAAACTCGCCAAATAGTACAACATCTTTTTCTATCAGTTGCTTAATCATTTTTTTATACGTAACCTTTTTGCCTTTGGCGTTATATAAAACATAAGCAGGCTTTGATTGCGCTATAAGGATTATTGTTTCAAAAAACAGAACAAAGGTTAACAGGTATTTTTTCATGTTATGGGCTTAAAGCTGAAAGATAAACAGAAGCAGGGAGATGTAAATGTAAAATCTCCTTTGGTTATACTTAGATATGCAGCAAGGCAAATGCAGGATGGTTTATGTTTTAGTATAACAAAAATTCTTTCATCAAAGCCGCCCACTCATCAGCGATATTAAAGTTACAGGTAGCTGTACTTTTTATTGTACCAAAAGCATCAGGGATGCCAAGCAATTTGTTTAAATGTCCTGTACCTGTTGGATTGGCAACTGTTGGATACAATCTTTCTGTTACATGCAAAGGGTATAACTGAATAATGGTTTTTATTAAAGCAATGCCGGTTTGCACCGACCTGAATACAGTTTCGTCAGTAATAAAAAATTGCAACCCTTTACAAAGTTCAGTAGCATATAACCCGATATCAGGTGTATAAGTAATTGGCTGACTGCTGATGCCGGGGCAATTTCTTTTTGCAAATGCGTTTTGCAAATCATTTTCATTTATCCAAGGAGCGCCGCAGCAGTTAAAAGGTTGATTGGTGCCACGGCCTTCGTTTACATTAATACCTTCCAGCAAACCCATACCCGGGTAAAGTAATGCAGTATGCTGATTTTGGATGGCAGGGGAAGTGGGAGTAAAAATAAATCCTGACGATTGGTTACGTTGCCAGTTTTGTACCGGAATTACAGTTAAACGGAGATTTTTAATTTTAAAGGCAGCAAAATATAAAGCCAGCTCCCCAAGCGTACAACTATGGCGTACAGGAATTGCATAACGGCCAATAAAAGAACTACAGTTTTTTTCATCCAGTATGGGGCCTTCAGCAAATGACAGGTTTCCGGTAATAGGGTTGGGCCTGTCTGTAATAATCAGTTCTTTATTATTCGCAGCGCAGGATTCCATTACATGAGTCATCGTCCACAAGTAAGTATAAAAGCGGCAGCCAATGTCCGGAATATCAAATACTACAATATCAATATCTTCTAAATCTTTTTGCCGGGGCGCTAAATGATTGCCATATAAACTTATAACAGGCAGTCCGGTGGCAGCATCAATACTATCGTTTTGAAAACTGCCATCTTCTCCTGTTGCACTAAGTCCATGTTCGGGAGAAAATAATTTTACCAGCGTAAAACCTTTTTGCAGTAAAGCTGCCCTGGTGGGAATGTCCGTAGTTGTAAGCGATGCATTATTACACACCAATGCCATGCGTTTTGCTGTATAGTTAGCTGCTTGAGTAAGTAATATATCTATACCAAATAAAACTGGTGTTGGCTGAGGCATGCATCAAAAGTAAAATGCTTTATTCATTTGTTGCGTAACTTTCGTTTTAAAATTCAGGTATGCACTATAAAAAAATTATTGCTGTTTTAGGGATAGCGTTAATTACTAACAGTTGCAGTGTAAACAAATATGCTGTTACAAATAAATCGTACAAAAAGCAGGCTAAGGCTTTTGCAAAAGAATTGCGTAAACAACCTGTGGGGGTAGATAGTGCTGCCATGGCCGGCTTTTGGGCGGGCACTACCAACTTTGGAATGCGTAAACCAAATTTTGTTATCATACATCACACTGCACAAAATGCCTGCGACAGTACCCTGCGTACTTTTACATTACCACGTACACAGGTGAGTGCTCATTATGTAATTTGTAAAGATGGTACTATTCATCATATGCTTAACGATTACCTCAGGGCGTGGCATGCCGGTAACAGCAAATGGGGTAATGTTACCGATGTAAACAGTGTAAGTATTGGTATTGAATTAGACAATAACGGCTTTGAATCTTTTAGCGATGCACAGATAAAAAGTTTGCTGCAGGTGCTTAAAAAATTAAAGAAAGACAATAATATTCCGGTAGCAAATTTTATTGGCCACAGCGATATTGCACCTAAGCGAAAAGTAGATCCTAATAAATATTTCCCCTGGCAATTGCTGGCACAAAACGGTTTTGGTAACTGGTACGATACGGCTGCAACAAAACAATTGCCTGTTAATTTTAATGCCATGCAATCGCTGCGCATTATAGGTTATGATACCAGGGATAGTTTAAGTGCGGTAAGAGCATTTAAATTACATTTTGTACAACAGGACAGTATTTTACAAATAAATGAAGCAGATAAAAAAATCATTTACGAGCTGAGTAAAAAATATTGACATTAAACCTGAGCCCAAGAATTTTTATAAATCCTGCAGTAATTTTTTTAATGTAATTTCTTCTAAAATATCTCTTACGGAAGTATTATTCTCCTGGTGCCATTTTATTAAACGGATATAACCGCCTTCTATTTCTATACCAGTAATATCACCATCGCTGAAACAGCAACAGCCCGTATTATAGTAGGAAGGCTTTAATTTTTCATGGGCATCTTTTTCAATTTTATTGGAAGGGTGAGTGGAGTATTTGCCCGATGCAAAAACAGGACTGTGTGTATGGCCCGTTATCAGCAATACATTTTTACGGTTGCTGCTCCATTGGTGCATCAGCTGGTTATGTTTATTGCGTAAAGAATAATCTTTACTGGGGGTATTTACATTTATTTTTAAATACCGTTGTATTGGTGCCCATACATGCGCTACTATCCATGTGCTGAATGCATTGTTGTCGCTCATTTTATCGCCCTGGTGGCCGTGTGTGCAAAAAATGGTTAATGCTTCATCAGCTACCGTTGTTTTTAAAACAATGCCTTCATAAACCGGTAACGGTATTGCAAACCAGGGTTTAAGCAGCCGTTCAACATCCCACTTGTTTTTCCAGATGATATCGTGGTTGCCAAAGGTTTTAAAATATTTATTGGGTTGAAATGCAGCTTCTGCTGCAAAAGCTTTTTCATTTTTTTGTAAAACCTCTTCAACTTTGTACTTCCATATTTCTTCACTGTCGCCTAAATTAATAAAAGAAAAATTTTGCCCGTGATAATATTCCAGTGCCTTTAAATAATTGAATTCGTTACCGGCAAAATCATCAGCATAATCCCGGTTGCCTTTGTGCTGGTCGCTGAAGATGATGAATTTGTCAGCTGTATCAATATTAAGTACACCAACCCGTGTATTATTTTTTTTAGTGCTATTGTATAATTTACTCAGCGATTTAAATATCGCTTCCTTCTCCGGTTTGGCGCTAAGTGTATTGGCCATCCAGGTAAGCGGACGTTTAAATAAATATTGTAACAGCCTGCGCATAAAATGAAGTTAAGCAATCATCGTCAATGATCAGCCTGTAATAGTATTGTTACATCTACATTAAAGCAGTATGTATTCTCAGTCATTCAGCAGGCCCTTTTACTTAAAGAATTTTCCAATAACCGGAAGCTTTGCCAGTTCCTTAGCTTCAATTTTACCAACAAACCAGGTGAAGCATCCAAAAAGAAAAGTTGCTGTTAGCAGCGAAAACCAAAGATGATCGGGGTAAAGTTTATTAATACCAAGGTGTACCAGGTAAATTAAAATTACCAATACCATGTAAGCCGTTAGTTTTTTTACAGGATAAGGAACAGGATAATATTTCTGCCCTAATTTATAACTGCTCACCATCATAAATAAATAACAGGAAAAAGTGGCAATGGCAGCACCTGTGTAATGCAATTTGGGTATCAGTACAATATTGAGTACAATAGTTATTACAGCGCCAGCAATAGTTATTACAGCACCGTATGTGTTTTTATTGGTGAGTTTATACCAAACACTAAGGTTATAATAAATACCCAGGAAAATATTTCCCAATGCCAGCAACGGTACAATTTGTAAACCTTCTGCCCAGCGTGGGTTGGCAAATGTTGTAAATATCCATTTAAAAACATCGAGGTATAAACCAATTAATAAAAACATAAAGCAACAGGCAATTACAAAAAATTTCATTACCCGTGCATAGGTACGTTGTGCATTTTCATCTTTACTGGTATTAAAGAAAAAAGGCTCGGCGGCCATGCGGAATGCCTGTATTAAAATAGTTATCAGTAATGCAATACGGAAAATATTGGCAAAAATACCCAGCTCATGATCAGCCTGTTGCTGGGGAAGGTCAACAACATGGCGGTAAATTAAGCGGCTAAGCACATCGTTTACCATACCACCAAGCCCAACAATAATTAATGGAGAACTGTAGCGCATTACTTCTTTCCACAACACTTTATCAAAACTAAAAGTGATCATCCTTATTTCCTTAGCAAGCAATGCAAGAGTGAATAAACTGCCGCATAGGTTCCCTAAAAGATAATAGCCGAGGCCAATATCTTTATAGTAAAGATGTTTTAAAAAACTATCGGGGTTGCTGTTTAATATTTTAGGCACAATACCCAGGAAAAAAATAACCACACTTAAATTAATTACAATACCGGCAATACGGGCAAAAGCATAACGCTTGGGCCGGTTCTCCTGCCGCAGTTTGGCAAAGGGTAAAGTATTTAAATTATCCACTGCAATTATTGCAATCATCCACAAAACATAGTCGGGGTGATTGTTAAGATCGGCAATATTAATAATAGAACCCTTACACAGCAGCAGGACAAGGGTAAAAAATATGCTGCTGAAAAATAACGAAATGGATAAAGTGCTATACAGTTTTTGTTTATCGTGTGTTTGGGAAAAACGGAAATAAGCAGTTTCCATTCCGTAAGCATACAGCACGTTTAAAAAAGGAATAATGGTATACACCTGAACCAGGTCGGCCGTTTTTTCGGGCATTGCAATAAAGAAAGGCAAGGCCATATTCATAAGGTAACCTAAAAAACGGCTGGCAATTGTGGGTACGCCATACCAAAGGGTTTGTCCTGCTAATTTTTTAATGCCGCTCAATTACAATTTTAATTTAGCTTCAAATTTACCTTTATAATTTTAAATAATGTTCAAATTATACATGCAACCGTTTAATAACAAAATATATCTTTGTAGATATATAAAATTATTTTATGAAATACATATTGACATTAATACTTTCAGTTGTTGTTTATACTGCAACCATTGCACAATCCCGTACCGAAACGGTGACCTATCAAAAAATTAACCGCCAGGCAGTAGTTAATGAAATTCCTTTTCCCGAAAAAACAGTAAGGGATGCTATTGATAACAATATGGGCCAGATGGGATACAAGGGTAAAGATACCAAAGGGTTTACGGTATATAAAGGTGTAAGGCTGCCTGCATTGGGCAATGATTTATACGATCTGTATTTTAGTGCCGACAGGAAGAGCCGAAAAGAAAAAGAATACGCTACGCTTACCATGATGATAACAAAGGGGCTTGATAATTTTGTAGCCGACAGTACAGATGCTGCAGTAGTAAGCAATGCAAAAGCATATTTAGACAGTATTAAAATTATGATTGCAGCCTACGACCTGGAGCAGCAAATAATAGCACAGGAAGATGCTATAAAAAAAGCGGATAAAAAATATACTAATTTAATTGAAGATGGACAGGACTTAGAAAAGAAAAGGAAAAATATTGAAAACGATATTGCCGAAAATATAAAGAATCAGGCTAACCAAAAAGCAGAAACAGAAAAACAAAGACAAATACTGGAAACATTAAGAAGTAAAAGAAAGCATTAAAATTACTGCATCGAAAACCGGGGGTCTTTGGTTAGTGTGGTATCGGTTAGGGTATATAAAAAATAAATCAAATCATTCTTTTCCGCATTGCTGATGGCAATGCGGTTTTTTAATAAGGGGTCTAATGTAGTTTGTGTGGTAATAATACCGGTACGGTAATGATCTATTGCCTGACCCACTGTGTAAAAGCGGCCATCGTGCATGTAAGGAAAAGTAAGTACAACATTACGCAGGCTGGGTACTTTAAATTTCAGCGAATCATTTTTATCGCCGGTTATTTTCATGCGGCCATAATCATTTAAAAAAGTATTTACTGCCATACCGTTATTACGGAATGAATTATCTGTAAACAAAGGTTCTTTATGGCAGGTTTCGCATTTGGTTTTAAAAAGAGTATAACCATTTTGTTCAGCCGGCGTAAATGCAGCTTCCCCGTTTTTTACTTTATCGTATTTGCTGTTGTATGATTTTATAGAGCCCATAAACTGCGCCAATGCTTTCAGCATTTTCTGGCTGTTGATGTCGGTACTGCCAAATGCAGCCCTGAACATTTTTGGGTACAGCGTATCTTTTTTTAATTTATCTAAAACGCTGTCTGTTTTTTCTCCCATTTCAAGCGGGTTGTTGATGGGTGCCAGCGGCTGCACTTCAATATGGTTTATGCCACCATCCCAATGCAGTAATGGCATCCACGCTAAATTAAAAAGTGCAGGAGCATTACGGGTGGTAAAAGTATTATCAAAGCCATGACTGAAATCGTGGTCGTAAGTTGCAAAAGCGGCAAACTGCTGGTGGCAACTGCCACAGGGAAAATTACCATCTTTACTTAAGCGGCCATCGTAAAATAATTTTTTACCCAGCTGAAAGCCTTCTTCGGTTAAAGGGTTGTTGGCAAAAATATTTATTGTGGGCTGTGGCCACCCGTTAGGGATGGTAAATTGTAACAGTGTTGGGTTGTAAGGAGCCTCCTGTGGAGCATCACTTTTTTTACAGGCATCCAATACCAGTAATGCCGCAGCAAAAAATACAAATAATAATATGACTACTTTTTTCTTCACACTTAATTATTGATAACATCTTTTATAACAAACAGCTTGCTGTAATTATCAGCAATTTTTTTTGCCAGCGCACCCGGTGTGGTGCATACCGGATTGTCGGTAATTTTTAAATCATTGGGAGTTTGCCACCATTTATTAAGGTCAGCCTCCACAATAATTTCACTCAACTTCCCTTTTTGAACAATTAAAAATTTTGTTGTTGGCAGGGTTAATGTAATTCTTTTTAAAACATTATTTACGCCACTAAAGCCGCCAATATGATATTCTACTTTATTATTTACCTGGTTTGATGAGGGTGATGTAGCTTCCAGCTTTGCCATTATATAACCGCTGTTCCATGTCCAGAACATGTCGTTCAACGGATCGAGTGCGCCGGTTTGTGCGCCGCTTACATTACGTAAACTATCTACACCAATGGTAAAGCTTAAGGTGGTGTAGGTATCGATTGCTGCAGCATAAGTAAAAGTTTTTGAGGCTTCGATGGCTTCATCAACCAGGTGATAGCTTTCTGTTTCGTTGGCCGCATTATCAATATTATTTATCCGCACATTGCTGATGTAATATTTATATTTAGTGATGGTATAATTTTCTCCAAATGGGTTGGTATAAAATCTGCCATCCATAAATAAGGGGCTGCCGTTAACGGTGTTTTTAAAAGTAATTTTTACATTACCCGTTACAGGTAAATCCACAACCGGATTTTTTTGGCAACTGTTAAATGAAAAAAACAACAGCGCTGCAATAAATGGAAAAACTATTTTATTTTTTGTCGTCATAAATATTACCAGTCGTCCCGGCTTACTTTTTTTCTAAAATCCTTTACCGTACCGATCTTCTTTTTTAGTTCCAGCCTTTTTTCTTTAATGCCTTTTGGTATTTTAGTAGGCTTACGTTTTTTAGGTACTATCAACGCTTTTGTAACTAAGAGATTCATTTTTTGCACCACCTGCTGCTTATTAGCCAGCTGGCTTCTTTCGGTTTGGCTTTTTACCAGCAAAAATCCATCCGAATTTATCTTATTGGCCAGTTTTTCTTTAATCAGGTTTTTTTCTGTTTCGGTAAATAATGCCGAGCTGTCCACATGCCAATAACCTTCCACCATGGTTTCAACCTTGTTAACGTTTTGGCCACCCTTTCCACCACTACGGGCTGTTTTAAATTTTATTTCTTCCAATATATCTGCCATCAATACAAATTTACCGATAAAAAGAAGCATTTTGCAGCCATATTCCTTTTATTTCGGTCTATTATTTCAATAAGCCGGATTTTTTTAGGATTTTTGTAAGTAATCAACCAGACAGGAAATGACTTCAGCCATTTATAATTCATTAACCGAACGAAAACAACAGGGAAAGAAATCTTTTGCCGTACTCATCGACCCCGATAAGGTGAACGATGACAATATAGAGCTATTGATAACTTTGGCTGTTGACGCAAAAGTGGATTATTTTTTTGTAGGAGGCAGCCTGGTTGTATCCAGTTATTTAGATGAATGTGTGCAGCAGATAAAAAAGAATTGCAATATCCCAACTATTCTTTTTCCCGGCAGCCCCAGCCAGGTGAGTAAATACGCCGATGCATTATTGTACCTCTCTTTAATAAGTGGCCGCAATGCCGATCTGTTAATTGGCCAGCATGTAATTAGTGCGCCGGTGGTTAAGCAAAGCGGTCTGGAAATTATGCCCACCGGTTACATGGTAGTTGATGGTGGTGCACCTACAACCGTATCTTATATCAGCAATGCAGCTCCCATACCCGCCGATAAAAATGAAATAGCTATGTGTACGGCCATGGCTGGCGAAATGCTGGGCATGAAATTGATTTATATGGATGCCGGCAGCGGCGCCAAACGTGCCATTACAGAAAGTATGATACAAAAAGTAGCTTCCTGCATTGAAGTGCCTTTAATTATTGGAGGCGGTATTATTGAACCCGAAAAAGCATACTTAAACTGCAAAGCCGGTGCCGATGTAATTGTAGTGGGCAATGCTATTGAAAAAGATTCTTCTCTTATTAAAGCAATGGCTGCTGCCGTGCATGGGGTAAAAGTGGTTGTATAACGTTTATTAACCTAACGTGCCAAAAGCGTAAGCTATAAAATGTGGGTGGGTTTGCATCCATCAAATTATTGTTCAGCAAAACTTTAAAAAGGCTTTTTTACACAGTCAAAGTTGCAGGTATAGCCTTAGTCAACGTTTGTAGTTCTACAGAGTATTATTGTTGTACTTTATTTTCTCTCTTCTTCGTGATATTATTTTTTCTATTTCAACAGCAAAAAACACCAATGAGGAAGCTGCCCCAACCAATAAAAATTCATTCAGCGTTAAAGCCTCAGTTTGAAAAATGGGTTGTAAGAAAGGCGTATAGGTGATAACAAACTGCAGCAGTACTGCAATTAATACTGCGCCTATAAGCGGTTTGTTTGAAAATATTCCTGTTGTAAACAAGGATTGTTTTTCTGAACGGATGGCCAATACATGCCCCATCTGGCTCAGGCATAAAACATTAAATACAATGGTTTGCCAATGTAACCCATGATTGATAGCCCATGCCTGTGCAGATAATGTGATACCTGCCATCAACATTCCCACCCATATCATATGCAAGCCCCGGCCATTGGCAAAAACACTTTGCTGCGGTGGCCGTGGCGGCCGGTTCATAATATCTTTCTCTGCTTTTTCAAATGATAATGAAATTGCAGGCAGGCCATCTGATACCAGGTTTATCCATAAGATATGTATCGGCAACAGTGCTACAGGTAAACCAATCATTGGCCCCAATAATAAAGTCCATAACTCACCCGAGTTGGTTGTCATCAGGTATTTTATAAACTTAAGGATGTTATCATAAATTCTTCTTCCTTCACGTACAGCTTTTACAATGGTTGAAAAATTATCATCCAGCAAGATCATGTGAGCAGCTTCTTTAGAAACATCCGTTCCTGTAATGCCCATTGAAATGCCAATATTTGCTCTTTTTAATGACGGGGCATCGTTAACACCATCGCCGGTCATTGCTACATAATGTCCTTTATGTTGTAATGTTTTTACAATCTGCAATTTTTGTTCCGGCGAAACACGGGCATATACTTTTATCTTTTCTACTTTAGCTAAAAAGACATCATTATCCATTGCTGCTAATTGCTGCCCGGTTATTACCATATCATTTTCGTTACTTAAAATACCTATACGTTGAGCAATTGTTTTTGCTGTAAGCGGATGGTCGCCGGTTATCATTACAGGTACAATACCTGCGGTTTTACATTGGGCTACAGCATCAAATACTTCTTCCCGTGGCGGATCAATAATGCCTGCCAAGCCTAAAAACTGCAAACCTTTTTCGTGGGTTTCACTACCGGGGTTTTCCGGCAATGCGTTCCAGTAACGATACGCAAATCCAAGTATGCGATGGCCTTCAGCCGCCATATCATCTACTTGTTTTTCCATTAAAGAGAGGTCAATACTTTCGCATTGTTGCAGTAAAATATCCGGCGCACCTTTAGTAAAAGAAATTATTTTATTATCATGGCTGTGAAAAGTTGTCATCAGTTTACGTTCTGCATCAAAAGCAATTTCTGCCAACCGGGGCCAGGTATCCGGTAGAATATTATATTCCCTTGATACTTCCATCAAAGCAACTTCGGTACTGTCGCCTTTAATTACTTTATCTCCATCTTCAGCAGCATCATTGTTGAGTGCAAAAGCATGCAGCAATAACATTACATCTTCCTCTTGTTTAATAGCAGCTAATGCATTTCGTTCATGCAGCTTTCCATTTACAAACACATCCTCCACATGCATTTTGTTTTTGGTAAGCGTACCTGTTTTGTCTGTACAGATATAGCTTACAGAGCCTAATGTTTCTACAGCCGGTAATTTTCTGATAAGGCTGTTAAAGCGAATCATTCTTTTTGCAGCCAATGCAAGTGAAATAGTAATAACAGCAGGTAATGCTTCGGGAATGGCGGCCACTGCCAGCGAAATACTGGTGAGTATCATTTTAGTTATATCCTCACCTCTCAACCATCCTGCAACAAAAAATAAAATGCATAAAAATAAAACCAGTACCGAAAGTTTTTTTCCAAATGAAGCCATACGTTGTTGTAATGGCGTAAGTGTTTCATCTTCCTGCAGCATCTTAGCTATACGGCCTAACTCTGTTTGCATACCGGTAGCAACTACTACAGCAGTTCCCCTGCCGTAGGTAACAAAGGTTCCTTTAAATGCCATATTCTTTTTATCGCCTAATGGCAGATCATCTGCTTCTAATGCATCAATGATTTTGTCTATAGCATGCGATTCACCTGTTAAAGCTGCTTCTTCAATTTTTAAGTTGACGGATTCAATGATGCGTACATCTGCAGGCACAGCATTACCTGCTTCCAGTAATATAATATCACCCGGCACTAAAACGGTAGCCGGCAACCAGTTTATATTTCCATCACGCAGTAACCTTGCCTGTGTTACAGACATTTGTTTTAAAGCCTGCATTGCTTTTTCTGCACGATATTCCTGAAAAAAACCTATTACAGCATTTAGTAAAACAATAATAAGGATAACAATAGTGTCAGTAAGGTCGCCGATGATGCCTGAGATAATTGCTGCAGCCAGCAATATTATTATCATCACATCTTTAAACTGTGCCAGCAGCATACCTGCTATACTTTTCTTTTTGCCTTCCTGTAATTCGTTGGGGCCAACCTGTAATAGTTTTTCTTCGGCAGCATTTGTACTTAAGCCCTTATTGCTTGTACCCAGCAATTCAAAAACTTCCGGTATGCTTAATCTGTGCCAGTTCATTATAATAAAGTTGTTTGAATATTTACAGGTGTTGTTATAGTGTAATCTATAAGTGTTCGGGTATTTGCTAGGGCAGAAAATTCAGTGTTTGGAGAGCCAGGTACAAATACCCAATTGAAAATATAATTATTGAAGTTATGAACTAAAGCTGAAAATTAAACGTTGAACCAAACCGTTGCCTGAGAGAAGATGTAAGTTTAATTTTGCTGTCTTTTGCTATATTATTGGTAAGCTTATGTACATTGCCCGGCGCTGCATATCAACAAAGGCTAAGGTATTTTACTAACCCAACGTGCCCAAGGACGTAAGCCACAAAATGCGGGTGGGTTTTAAAAACACTGAAATAGTTGAAACAAGGCTTTCGTCTGCCCAGCTTTTGCAAATACTTTTGTTGTAAGCCGTTATTTGATTGTGTATTGTGTCGCTGAACCACTGGCATGCTTTTCGACCAGGTTTTTGTCTATTAAAGCTGAGAGCAGTCTTATAATAATCATTCTAGAAATTCCCAATCCTTTTGCAATGTCACTGGATTTACAGCCGGGATGATTCTGTATAAAACTAACTACGAGTTTTTCACGAGGAAGTAATTGCTCTCCTTCTGCATGATGAATTTGTAGCTTTTGCATTAATAGACCTTGAATATTTTTTAAGGCGTCGAAAAAGAAATTCACCCAATCACTGATATTTTCATTTGGTCGTTGAGCTTGGCAACTTCTTAATACTCGGTAATATTCAAGTTTTCTGCTTTCTATTTCATGTTCGAAGCTTACATACTGAATCCACTTATATCCATTTTTTAATAATAGTAATGAAGATATTAGTCTACTTAATCTGCCATTCCCATCTTGAAAGGGATGTATGCTTAGAAACTCATACGTAAATATTGAACATTTTACGAGTGGGTGAATTGAACTTTCATTGTTATACCATTCAATCAATTTATTCATTGCCGCTTCAGTATCAATTCCTGGCTCTGTAGTTTGGAATATTATTTGACTTGTTCCATCTGGATATTTTGCTTCAACAGCATTACTATGCTTTTTATAGTTGCCTTTATGCCATTCATCTTTTGTACTATATTTCATCAAAATGTTATGCAAGTTTTTGATATCTCCTTCTGCGATTTGTATATCATTATATGCCTCAGATATTATATCCAAAGCTTCAAAATATCCTACGACTTCTTGAGAATCTCTATCTTCAAGTTTAGAGATGTCAATATTTTTAAGAAGCACATCTACTTCTTCGTCGCTTAGTTTTGAACCTTCAATTCTAGTAGATGCACCAACGCTTCTAACTGTAGCGATTGACTTAAGTTGTTTTAAACTTTGTTTTTCTCGCCTTTCTATCGAAGTCCATGATGCGTCGAATCTATCAATCTGACTTATTAAAGAGATTAGTTGCCAATCTAACTTTAGTCTAAAAATATATACTGAATTCTCCATTAATGATGTTAAAAGTTACAAAATGATACAAGATACTACAAGATGATACAAGATACTACAAAATGATACAAGATACTACAAGGTGATACAAAATACTACAGAATGATACAAAATGATACAAGATACTACAAGATGATACAAAATACTACAGAATTATAAGGAATGCGGAACTTCCGAAACTAATGAGAAGAAATTAAGTGATTGAGATCTAATGGCTTACGAGCAGGGCTTTGGGCAGGTGTGGCATTAGCATTCCGTCCGCCCACAACCGCTGCTGATTGAAACACTGTCTCGTCCTGAAAAAAGTTGACTGGTTATTAATGTTTAATCCTGTAATAAGTTTACTAAGATAATTCATCCTGAATAAGGTTGCTTAAAATTTTTTTTGCCGTGTGGTTGGCAGAAAATAGTT
>JAGOAX010000001.1:416159-588184 GCA_017983695.1 Ferruginibacter sp. | reverse complement strand
GTCACTGCCCTGTTTTAACTGGTTTACTTCAATGGCTTTTCCATCCTGTGTTAAATAGCTTACACTCATGCCCAGCGTTGCAGGATTGTTATTTACTTTTAAACTGTCGCCTGCCAATGGTTGCCCTTTTGTGATGATGCGTACATACAAGGTGTTGCTGCCTTTGTTGGTAATAACCACACTGTTACTGTTTTGATCTTTAAATACCACCGGCAGCTGACGGATATAAGTGGCCGCATTAATATCTGTCTGTTTGCCATTGATGCTGGCAGAAGAAATGATCTTTGCACCGCTTGGATTTTTGCCGCAGAATTTTGCAATGGCAATTAAACTGTAGGCCGTGGTTTGTGTGCTGTACCAATAATCCTGCGACAGCTTGGCTGCAATACTTTTCATTAACTCTTCGGCTTTAACTTTTTTGCCTAACAGGGTTAATGTTTCTAATACCATGGCTTCATCTCTTGTAGATGAGCCGTAACTAAAACCTGCATTGGTTCTTACATCAAAATTTGTTGCTAAGCCACTGATGAGATCCAGAGCGGTATTGGTTTGTCCTGCTAGTTGATACGCCGCTGCCAAACGCCATTTTGCTTCGTTAGATAAATATTTGAATTCTTTCAAGCGATTCATCGCTCCCAACTCGGGTGCTTTAGCCAATGCCAATGTGTACAGGCGATACGATTGAGATAGATCGCCGCCATAAAAGTTTGTTGTTGATGGTACCCAGCTGTTGGCTTTACCACGCTGGTAATTTTTCCATTGCTGCAACATGTAATCACTAACTAAAAAACCATTGCTTTGAGCTTCCACTAAAAAGTGCCCTGCATAATTGCTGCCCCATTCATCGCTTTCATTACCGCCGGGCCAGTAACTGAAACCACCATCGGGGCGTTGAAAGTTTTGCAGTTTTCCAATACCAGCTTTTATATTTTTATCTACCTGCTCTTTTTTATAATCATCCAGATCAGTCAATTGATTTAATACCAGCTGCGGAAAAACTGCAGAAGTAGTTTGCTCAATACAACCGTGTGGGTATTCAATCAAATAATCCAAACGCTTTTGCAGATTCATAGATGGTACACTTGAAATTTCCACTGTTGCACTGCTTGTTGCCGCTACACCAATTGGTGCTGCAGTTGTTTTCCATTGTTGCCCCGGTGCTAAAGTAATTTCGCTGATGCTGGTTACCGGCGGATTGGGATTACGGATATCCAGTTCCACTTCGTAAGTGGCAGTTTCATTTCCGGAAGATGCCACCAGTTTTACTTTACCAATACCGGTATTTGGTTTTACCCTCACATCATAATATACCATTTGTTCGCCCTGTTGCGTAAAGCTGATGCTTTGTGAAGCAGGTCCTGCCACTTCTAAAAATGGATTAGATTGTAAAGAGATATTTACTTTTCTGATAGTATTCTCCATAGCAAAAACAGTAACCGGTAATTTAATGGTTTCACCAGGACCAAGAACTCTCGGCATAGTGGCCAGCATCATTAATGGTTTTTTAACTGTAATGGTTTTTTCTGCCGCACCATAACTGCCACTATGAGCCGCTACCACCATTGCCCGTACAGAACCGATGTAAGAAGGCAACGTAAAGTTTTGTTTTTGTGTTTGATTTTTATTTAAATGGAATGGTCCAAGGAATTTTACCACCGGTTTAAATCGATTGGCCGTTTTTTGTTTGCCCGGCCCTGCATCTGCATCACCACCAATGGTGAGTATTCTTTCCAAATCGCCACCCCATGCGCCGATAACATAATCAAACATATCAAAACTTTTTACACCCAATGCCTCTCTTGCATAAAATGCATCATGCGGATTGGGAGTTTTAAATCTTGTAAGGTCTAATAATCCATCATCAACAATGGCCACACAATACGTCATTTCTTTTCCGCTTTGTTCACTTACGGTAAAAGAAACATTTTGTTCCGGACGAATGGTGGTTGGGATATTAATAACCGGGTTCAGTACGGTATTTTTATCTTCAACAAAAATGGGAATGGAACCATACATTCTTATTGGTAGATCGTTGATGGTTTGCGAATGCGGTTGTAATAAACTTACAGTGGCATAAACATTTGGTGCCATAGTGCCATCAGCTTTAAACTTTACAATGGTTTGCCCCTGTTTGGTTTCCTGCCAGAATGATTTTATTACTTTACTGCCGTTTTCTAAACTTACCAATATCCGGCCGCCTTTACTGCTAGGAATTGTTAGTGCAACTTCATCGCCTGTATTATATTTTTCTTTGTTAGACGTAAAGGATAACATGGAAGCTGCGGTTTGATCATCACCACCGCCGCGGCTTTGCCAGCCCGGTTCATCAATGTATAATGTAGATCCCGTGGTATGACCGCTCTTTAAATCTTTTACTAAAATTAAATAACGCCCCCATTCATTTTCTGATGTACCAAAAGTCCATTGTCCACGGCCACCGGAAAGATGCACCGTTTCTTTTTTCAACAACTTGTTGTATTCGTTTTGTGTAAAGTTGCTGAGGTTATCGCCATTATCATCCCACCACCAACGCCATTGAATGCGGTAAAATTCCACTTCAACATCATTGTTACCACCGGTTAAATTTCCCTTACTGTCTACATTTACAATTTGTGTGGTATGGGTTTTTCCTGCAAGCAAATAATCAAAAGGTTTTTCACCGTCGGGCAATTTAAGGCCTACATAACTTGTGTACGGACTGTAAGGAATACTCATATTATCAATACTGAAAGTTCCACCTGGCTCAAAAACTTTTACAACCAGGTTTGCAGTTAACATGCCCGGTGCAACTTCATCAATTTCAAAACCCGGTTTTAGTTGTGCATTACCTGCAGTATCTAATGTGCCTTCGTAAATTGTTTTTTGTTGTGTTTGATAATTGGTTGCAGGGTTATCAAAATCAAAGCCGGCAAATTTTGGAAAGGAGGTTGTTTTTGCATACAAGGATGCATCAATTTTTGCTTTTAAATTTTTACCCGGCGTACCAAATAACCATTTGGCATTAATGGTTCCTGTATTAGTGTTGCCTTCTCCCAATAAAGCATCCTTACCAAAATCAACATTTATTTTTAACCGGTTGGGCATTATGGTTTCTACCTTAATACGTTTTTCGAAACTGGCGCCGCCTACTTTTACTTTGGCCAGCCAGTTACCTGTTGGAGATGATACATCGGTATTGGTTTTAAATAAATAGAACCCGTCTTCGGCATTAGTTTGCACAGTATGTTTATACAATTGCCCTGTTGGTGTATACAAATTTAACTCTACCGGAAGGTCTTTGGGTAATTTGTTTTCTTTGTCTTCAACAATAAAATTTAAAAACATGGTATCGCCGGGACGCCACACACCACGTTCACCAAAGATGAAACCTTTAATACCATTCTTCACCTCTTCCCCACTTACATCAAAACGGCTTAACGCAAGTGAATTGCCATCATCTAATTTTAAATAACCTCTTTCATTTCCTTTTTTTGCAATTAATAAATAAGGCCTGCGTTTTAAATCGATATTGGCAAAACCATCATCGCTGCTTTTTGCTTTGGTGATGATCATTTGCTGGTAATCTATAATTTCCAGGTCGACACCACCCATAGGTTCGGTGGTAAGAATATTACTTACTGCAATACTGATGCTGTTATCGTTACCACGTTTTGCAGTAAGGCCAATATTGCTGGCTAAAATATTTCTGGTGGCCCAGCGGTCTTTGTTGTAGTAGGATTTACTTGCAGGGTCATCTCTTCTTTCCCAATTATAACCGTAAGGATAATACTCATCGTACCTGCCCCAGAATTCGTCATCATCATCCACACCATTCCTGCTGTATTCATCGCTGTAGCCTTCATCATAACCCTCACCTTCATCAGCACCATCTTTTTTTGCTGAAGTATCTACACCCTGGTATAAAGAATAGTTGGGCCGAAAACCAATTGTTACCCTGTAAATAGCGCCCTGTTCTGTTTTTAAAAACTTATCAATGTCTAAAGAGAAATGTTGCTTTTTATGCAGGTCCAAAGTTTTATCATCATCTAAACGCAAAGTTTTTTGAACAATGGGTTTTGCAACACGGCGTAACTCATCATTGCCGCCTAAATCGTTTTGTTGTAAAAACTGCGGCACATTGCGTTCGTAAATTTTTATAATGCTGATGTCAACTGCATTTAAGTTAATGGCTTCAAAAGGCAATACCAGCCTGCCGCTGTTGGGCAGAATGTTTCCTTTGCCATGAATTTTTACTGAAGGCAAACGGTTTTCAAAATTGATATTGGAAGTGAAACCTTTATCCAATACATCGCTCCAGGTATTTTTTATACCAGCGTTAATGTTAACTGTATAATTGCCATCCAGTTTTCCGTTGCCAAAAACTTTTACTTCGCTGCCGTTGATGGTATAAGAAATATCTGACTGGCCACTGATGTTTATCATGCCGGTTAAATCCTGCCCCACAGCAATAGGATCGCTGAATTGTACCGAAGCATATTGCTGTGCTTCATTAACCGCAACAACGTTCAACACTTTAAAATCACCAATTGAAGGAACGGCAACCGATTTTTCTCCTGTAACTTCCATGCCAGCCGGTTTTCCATTCCAACGCAAATCAATATTGCTTGCATTTTTTCCTCTTTCAATATTATCCAAAACAAAGCCGTAGGTTTTTGTGGCTTCATTGGCCTGCCAGTTTATTTTAAGTGCTTTACCATTTTGAGTTGCGGTTAACAGTTTTTCTATTTCTGTTCCTTTTTCTACATCGGCAGTTTCTATTTGTCCGCTAAAGCTCATTTTATTTTTTACACCATTGCTGCGTAAACCATTTTCACTTATTTTAAAAGATGGTTTTACAGTTTGCATGCTGAATTTAAAATTGTCGTACTTCTCCGGCACTTTGGTTACTTTACCCAGTTTAAATTTTACGGTGTATAGCTGATTTGTTTTTAACCAGCTCTCGGGTTTAAATTCAATGGTTCTTGCATCCAGCCAAAAGGCTTTTCCTTTTACCGATGGAGAAAAATCAAACAGATCATCTTTTACTGCTTCGCCAACAGCATGTGTGGTATTGGCTTCACCTGCAAGCTGAATACGGATGGCAGATGTTTTAGAAATGATGCCGGTGGTGTAGGCATCGATAAATTTGCTGAATGCCGGATCTACCTCAATCCATTTTTCTTTTTTGTTGCAGGAAGAAAAGGAGACGGCCAGTACAGAAAGGAATACGACAAGGCTCAAAAAAGTTACACTGAACTTTTCAGGGCGGTGAACACGGTCGGGGACCATATAAGTTTTGATTTTTTATTGTTCAGCAAAACCAGGACGATTTTACTGTTTTTGGTTTGTTACGTAAATGTTGTAAGAATTTTTGGATTCTGCAATAGCGTGGATAAATATTTTTAGTTAAAAGATTTATAAAAGCGTTTTTATTTTATAACTGCACAAAATAAGTACACAACTGATGTGGATAGCCCCAATTTAAATCAATTGATTTCCGGCGGCTAAAAATTACTTTGCAGGTATTTAATTGCGAAGGTTTATAAAATCTGATTGGTCAGCAGATCTTCAAAAACATTTCTTTTGCGGATAAGTTGCGCTTTGCCATCTTTTATCATTACTTCGGCAGGTTTGTAACGGCTGTTAAAGTTAGACGCCATCTCAAAACCATATGCACCGGCATTTTTAAAAACCAGTAAGTCGCCCTCACGTACTTCATTAATTTTTCTATCCCAGGCAAAAGTGTCTGTTTCGCAGATGTTGCCGGTAATGCTGTAATGTTTTTCTTCGCCTGCCGGGTTGCTGATATTTTCTATCTGGTGGTACGCATCGTAAAACATGGGGCGTATCAGGTGGTTAAACCCGGTGTTCAATCCAACAAAACTGGTGTTGGTGTTTTCTTTTATCACATTTACTTCGGCAACCAGGTAACCGGCTGCACTTACTAAAAATTTTCCCGGCTCAAACCAAACCTGTAAATGTTTACCATTAGGGTTGGGGTGATTGGCAAAAGCTTCATGTACTTTTTGTGCCAGCAAAGGCATATCGGTTTCGGCATCGCCTTTTTTATAAGGCACTTTAAAACCGCCGCCTAAATCTATTGAAGATAATTCTTTGAATTGGGGGATGATATCGAACAGCACTTCAATACCTTTTACAAAAACATCCACATCTTTAATATCGCTGCCGGTATGGATATGTAAATTCTGGATGAATAAATCGTATTGATTTACCAGGGCGGTAATTTTATCCATTTGATCAACAGGGATGCCGAATTTACTTTTATCGTGCCCGGTAGAAATTTTGATATTACCACCCGCCATAATATTGGGGCGCAGGCGGATACCCACAGGATAGCTATGCCCGAATTTTGCACCGAATTTTTCCAGGTTGCTTAGGCTGTCGATATTGATGTTTACTCCCAGGCTTTGTGCTTCTTCAATTTCGCTAAAGTGAATACCGTTGGAAGTATATAATACATTCGCAGGCTCAAAGCCGGCCAGCAAAGCCAATTTTACTTCGTTTACAGAACTGCAATCTACATTGCAGCCAATACTCTTTATATGCTTTAAAATATTTACGTTGGTAAGAGCCTTACAGGCATAAAAAAATTTAGTGTCTGTTTTGGCAAAGGCCGAAGTTAGTTTTTGATACTGTGCAGTAATATTATCTGCATCGTACACATACAACGGGGTGCCGAATTCTTTTGCTGCAGCAATTAATTGTTCTTTTGATAATGACATGCTGCGAATTTACGAAGGATGAGAATACGGATGGTAGAGACAGGAGAGATTATCTTATAAATAAAAAAGTATGAAGCAATCAACCTCATACTTTTTAAATTTATTGCCAGTTATTTTTATGCTTGAGTTGCAGCATTGGCATCATCCGTAGGAACTGCTTCTTCTCCGTCTATTACCACCACTTCTTCAATCATCACTTCTTCAGGTGCAGTTGCTGCATCAGCTTCGGTAGCGGCATTATAATCTGCCATTTCCTGTTGTGCTTCAATTACGTTGGTGGCATTTACCAGTTCTTCCATCATCACTTCACTTATCTTAGGCAGGTCATCGGGGCTGTTAATACCAAAATAATCCATAAAAGATTTAGAGGTGGAATAGAGTAGTGGCTGGCCTACGGCTTCTTCTTTTCTACCCGAGATGATCACCAGGTCTTTCTCTAATAATTTCTGTACAGCATAATCACAATTCACGCCACGGATGGCTTCCATTTCGCTTTTAGTGATGGGCTGCTTATAAGCAATAATGGCCAGTGTTTCCAAAGCTGCGGTAGATAAACGTTTTAAAAATTTATCGCCGTTAAGTAAGGCTACTGTTTTATAATATTCTTTTTTGGTAAGAAACTGCCATCCGCCACCACTTGCCCTTAATTCAAAAGCATAAAACTCGGCACTGTATTTTTCCTGTATACCTTCAACAGCGGCTTCAACCTGTTCCAATGTAGCCCTGTCTTCAATAAAGCCCAAAGCATTATTCACCAGTTCTACCAATTCAATATTGGTTAATGGCTTATCACTGGCAAAAACCAATGCTTCTATATGTGGTATAATTTGAGAGAGTTCCATTGTTGTTAATTTGCTAATTAGCCAATGTGCTGATTAGCTAATTTTTTGAATTCTAATGCTATTTGGATTACTAAAAATTTTCTATACTGATAAGTATTAGCAAATTATCGCATTAGCAAATCAGCACATTATTTTTTAACCCTGCAATGCTGCTGCGCCGCTTACAATTTCTGTTAATTCGGTTGTAATGGCTGCCTGCCTTGCCCTGTTGTAACTTATCTTTAATGATTTCAGTAATTCTTTAGCGTTGTCGCTTGCTTTATCCATTGCGGTCATTCTTGCACCATGTTCGCTGGCATTGGCATCTAAAGTGGCTTTAAACAATTGAGTGTTTAAAATTTTAGGCATCAGTTCAGTTATCAAAACATCTTTTCCGGGCTCAAAAATAAAATCGGCATTTTTTTGTCCGGGGGCTTTTTCTACTTTTTGTACAGGCAAAAAAGCTTCTGTTACAAAACGCTGGGTAGCTGCATTTTTAAATTCGCTGTAAATTAATTCCACAGCATCCACTTGTTTGTTGGCAAATGCATCCATGGCATATTTTGCAGCAGCCTGTACTTTATCAAAGCTTAAGCCGGTAAAAATATCCCAGAATTTATCTACTACTTTAAAACCATTCTTTGTAAAATGTTCGTAGCCTTTTTTACCGATAGGTAAAATCTGCACATGGCCTTTTGCATGTTGTGCAGCATATTTTTCATTAATAACCGCTTTGGCTGCTTTAATAAGGTTACTGTTGTAACCACCGCATAAACCCCTGTCGCTGGTAACTACAATAATCAATACGTTTTCTACAGTTCTTTGTTCTGCCAAAGCAATTTTTACATCTCCATCGCTGTTGCTTATAATATTGCCCAACACTTCCTGCAGTTTTTTAGAGTAGGGGCGCATTTGAGTAATGGCATCCTGTGCCCTGCGGAGCTTGGCCGCACTTACCATCTTCATGGCTTTGGTGATCTGCTGTGTGCTCTGCACACTTTTAATTCTGTTCCGTACCTCTTTTAATGCACCTGACATATTGTAAATATTATAAAATTAACGCTTGGTTTTAGGGTGGCAAAGGTAGGGCAAAAGCGTTTAAAATTCAAGGCAGATTATCAGCCGTGGAAAACTGGGGTTTTGAGGCCATATTTTGCACAGATTAACACAGGAAAATATAAATATGCTGCGTTAATCTGCGGCTAACCTAAAATGTCCTGATCTCCCTTGTACCTCCCATTGTTCTCATACCTCCACCCTGTGCCTGCTGCCCCACAAATTTTTGAAGGCGGTAGGTAAAAGTGAGTAAGAAATAACGGGTAAGGCGATTGGTACGGGTATCAATTATGGAGTTGGCGTTTACAGTACGGTTAATATTGGTGTTTTGTTTAAACAGGTCGAAGGCCGAAAACTTTATGATGCCGTTTTTCTTTTTAAACAACTGCTGCTCCAGCGATGCATTCATTAACACCGGATTTTGACTTACGCTGCTGGCAAGGCCATTATTAATGGTATAATCAACATCGTATTTTAAAATAAGGCGCTTGGTTAAATCGATATTAATATTGTTGGTAAATGTCCAGGCATTGCTTGATGTATTTTGAAATGTTGATGACGAAGCGTTGCCTGCATTTTTATATTTATTATCGTTGATACTGTAATTTACCCCCGTACCCAGTTGCAGCCAGTCTTTAAGATTTACTTCAAAAACAAAACCCTGGCTAAGTACCCAGTTATTACCGGTTATTTTTTGAACGTTCAGGTTTTGTTTTAAAGTACCCCCGTTTACCTCAATACTGTCGGTTAAATTAACGTTGTGATTGTAATTGGCAGAACCATTAAATGTTAAAACAAACTTCCTGTTTTTATACGGTTTTGAATAGGTGTAAAAACCAAGCAGGTTATAATAGCCGTTTACATTTTGAGGAACAGAAACTGAAGCACCACCACTATTTAACCGGGATGTTTTATAAATGATCTGGTTTTTTATAGTGCTGAAGGTGATATTGGTAAATAATACCTTGCCGGTTATAAAATTAAAATTGTTGAAAGAAGCATTGATATTATGATTTATAGAAGGCTTAAGATCAGGATTACCCGAGCTGACACTTTGTGGATTACTTAAATCAACAACAGGCTGCAACTGACTGAAAGATGGCTGGTTGGCAGTACCACTATAACTCATGTTCAGCGATTTTGTTCTGCTGAAGTTATACGTCATTCTTGCCACCGGGAAAATATTTACCCTTGTTATAGATTTATAGGCGCTGTCGTTGGTAAGGGATTTTCCTCTCAGGTCAACCGGCTGTACACTAATACCTAACGTGTAATTATATTTTTTCATTATGGTGCGTAAGGATACGCCAACACGGTTGTTGTAAAAATCATTTTCATAATCGTTACTTAAAAAGTTGTTCATGGTTTTTGCCTGTGTAAGCGAATCAACATTGTAAGTTTTTTTATTGTTACGGGCATAATTTAAATTGTGCGAAGCAGAAAAATCGAGGGTGCGGAATTTATTTATAGGCTCCGAATAAGTTAACCGTACACCATAATTATGATTGTCGTTTTGCTGGTCGATATATTGAAAAGTATTACGTGGACCAATATATGGCGCTACATATTGATAACTCAGGTTGGTGACTTCCTGGTCGGAATTACTTTCGGAATTACCAAGGCTTGCAGTAGCAGAAAAATTACGGCCACGCTTACGGAACTTATGATTGTATAAAACGTTAACGCTTAAATTGGGTGATGTGGAACCGGATACGGTTTTATTACTACCATCGCTGGTTTTACCGGAACCGGTTTGATTATAATCAAAAATAGTTTTGCTGTTACCATCGCTGCTGCTATAGCTTACGTTAGGGGTAATTTTTAAATAATTAAAAGAGTCTATCTGGTATTCTAAATTAAATGTTGCCCTGTGGTTGTCGCCAATAGAAATTGAATTTAAATCCTGGTTATTGATAAAGCTGCTGGTTTGATAAAAATTTTGTGACGATGTGTTTTTTAACTGGCTGGTATTTCTGTGGCTGTAAGAATAGCTGCCGTAAACACTCACTCTTTTCCCCCACTGGTCCCTGAAGTTGGTGCCAATAGAGTTGGTAGTAGTAATGCCGCCTGAGTTGCCCCCGCCAAACTGGCTCATGTCACCACTTTGCATCATGTTTCTCATATTGCCTGCACCTCCCATATCCGATACAACACTCATGCCTGTGCTCATCATACTGCTCATACCACGGTTGCCACCACCACCAAAATTAAACAATGAGGCATTGGTATTATTACTGTTGGCTACTAAAGAAATTTGTTTATTGTTATTAAAATAGTTGCCATTAAAAGAAGCCTGGTAACGGTCTTCGGTACCGCCACCAACTGTGGCTCTTCCAAAAAAACCTTTGTTCTTATCTTTTTTTAATTCAATATTGATGATCTTATCGGGGTCGCCATCTTTAATACCGCTTACAGTTGCCTGGTCGCCATAATCATCTATCACCTGTATCTTATCTACAATATTGGCCGGCAATTCTTTGGTGGCAGTTTTTAAGTCGCCGCCAAAAAAATCTTTACCATTTACTTTTACCCGGGTTACGCTTTTACCCTGTGCTTTTACATTGCCATCTTTATCAACATCAAGGCCGGGTAATTTTTTTAACAGGTCTTCCACTACAGCACCTTCCTTGGTTTTAAAAGCATCGGCACGGTATTCTACAGTATCTTCCTTAACAATAATGGGGGCACTTTGTACTACTACTTCATCCAATAACTTGGCACGGCTGGCTAATATTACAGTGCCAATGCTGATGGTTTTTTCTGCCTGTTTTACGGGCACAAACTTTGCAACGGGTGTAAAACCACTGTTACTTATAATTACAGAGAAGTTAGAAGCAGGCACTACATCAAAACTAAACTCGCCTTTTTCGTTGGTAAAAGTATAAGTGGTATCTGTAGGGCTGCTTTTAATAACCAAACCCACTACGGCTTTGTCGATAGGTTTTTTACTGGCAGAATCAATTACGGTTCCTTTTACCTGTGCATGTACAGTAATTCCTACACTTAAAATACTAAGTACGAGTATAAATTTTCTCATAATGCGGCTTTGATATACGAATTTGTTCGTGTAAAAATAAAGGAGCAAAATTTAATTATGGTATTTATTTTATAAGTGGCAGGTAGTTTATAAAATGATTAACATATTGCGGTTGCAAAAAGATACCAGCCAATGGGTATTGCAGTTTCAAGCTAACAATATTACTTTCACAAAAATTTTATAAATATGCCTGTAATTTTTTTAGATGTGGTGGAAAGTCCCTGGTTTGAAAGGAACAGCAGGGATATTTTAATATTGGTAATTGCGGCATTAATAGCCACGGCAGCAATAGCAGGTATTTTTATATGGCGTAAAAAAAGAAAAACAGCTAAATGAAACTATTATTTATTTTACTCGACGGTGTAAGTGTTGGTGCATTGGTAGCCATATCTTTTTTGTATGTTGTTCTGCCGCTGGCAGCATTAATATTTTTGATCTGGTTTTTTATACGGCGAAAAAAGCGGAATAAGTAATGGGTGTATGGAACTACTTTGTTTTAACACTGCTGCTGGAGCTCCCCATTGTGCTGTTGTTTTTTAAAGGCGAGTGGAAATTTGCTTTGCTCATTGGTTTTTTATTAAACCTATTTACATGGCCACTGCTGCATATTTTACTTTTTTATACAGGTATTGATATAAATATATTAGAAATTGGCGTAGCAATTACTGAAAGCATTGGCTATTACCTGTTAATGCAATGCAGCTGGAAAAAAGCCATAACCTTAGGTTTTACTGCAAATGCTGTAAGCTACGGACTTGGGCTACTGCTAAATAATTTTATATAATGGGGATAACAACAAACAATAAACCACAAACTATTCAACCTCTTTTATGGGGTTTATTGCACGGGCTCAATGATTTTACTGCAGGCTTTATGTTAGCCAATTATACTTTTCACCACAATTATTCAAAAAGTTTTTTGCTTATCGTTATTTACTCTATCATAGGTTTTGGCGGGCAACTGCCGGTAGGTTTTTGGGTAGATTATAAAAAACAGATAAAACCGTTTGCCATTGCTTCATTGGTTTTATTGCCACTGGCCATAGGTACTTATTTTATTGATGCCGGTGCAGGAATAATTTTCTCCGGTATTGCATCGGCCTTTGTACATGTAACAGGCGGTACAGTTTGTTTACAGGTACATGATAATAAAACCGGGCCTTTAGCTTTATTTACTGCGCCGGGTGTGCTGGGTTTAACAATCGGCGGTTTGCTGGGGATGCTTTCAATTTATTGTTTGTGGTTTGTATTGGTATTGGTTATTGTTGTTGCTTACTTAATACTTAAAAACAATTTACCAGCTTATAAAACGCCGGAACAAAAGCAAAGCGAACTGGATCCACACGACTGGCTGATGCTGGGCATCTTGCTTATTATGTGTTTCCGCTCTTTTGTTTTTGATATTATTAATCATGTAGCACAGCAATATCCCAATGGCATATTAATTATCGGCATCAGTGCTTTTGCCGGAAAAATAATCGGGGGCTTTGTAGCCGATAAAATTGGTTGGAAAAAATTTGTGTACATCACTTTACCCATTGCATTAGTGCTGTTTCAATTTGGCAAAGAAAATATTTATGCCCTGGCTTTTGGCATTGCCTGTTTACAAAGCAGCGTACCCATTACATTATTGTTAATGAGCAGGAGTTTACCCATCTATCCTGCAACAGCAACAGCTTTAAGCGTAGGTACTTCAATAGCGTTGGCTGGCCTGCCCGTTTATTTAATAAGCGAAAAAAAAACCATCACTGATGGTTTTAGTAACGGGTGGTTAACGGCAATTGTATTTATACTGCTATTCTTATGCTGGTGGCTGGCCGATAAATTCTTATTTAAGAAGAAGATCAGTCAGCCAGTTTAATTTTTACCGGCTTTAAAGCATACCGGATACTTATCTTTCCGCCTTCTGCAGTGTTTTGCTGTAAAGGAATATTCCGGTAGAGGGTTACTTCAAAATTTAATTCCTTTACTTTTTGGCGTTGTAATTCTTTTGCCGGTATTGTTATAAAATTGCCTGCATCTGTTGCATTATGTGTAACACTAAAACTGCTGTCGGTATTACTGGTTCCCACTTCAATATAATCATCGCCCTGTAAAGCAGTGGTTTCAAAATTTAAATTAAAAGCTTGTTTTTTAGAAATGGTTGCAGGTGTATTTACCAGCTTAAAATTGTCGAATGAAAAAGTATTCTCTAATTTTTTTCCTTCAGTACTGGTAAAAATAAAACTGTGCTTTCCAAAAAAATTATTCGCAGGTTTATATATTCTGTAAAAAGCACCGCTGCCAGCGCTGCTGTCAACATTTAACTTTTCTTCATCAAATTGCAGCTGGCTGGGGCTGTTAAGTACCAATGTAGTGCCATTGCTTCCGGCAAACCTGAATTGACAGAATACTTCTGCATTGGTATTCCCTTCGCTGTAACTGATACTATAACTTTGGTAAATTTTATCCTGGGCCACATCCTTGCTTTCTCCAATTTCGTTGCTGGAGCAGGCAGAAAATATAAAAGCTGTAATCAATAAAATAAAACCCGGTTTAGTGTTGTTCATATAAACGATTTTTGGTTTATGCTCAAGTTTATAAAAAGGTTAGTTAATTAAAACTTAAAGCCTGATCCATTCTGCTTTAAGCTTTTGGTTCTTAGCTTTTCGACTTCATCTTACACCCCAAAACTCCCAAACTATTTGCTACCTTTGTCGGCCTCCGGTAAAACGGGGTTAAAACTGTCAATTTGGCTCTAAAACAATTTTAAGCACCATATTTGACAACTTAAAAGTCTTAATAATAATTTATTTAAAAAATACCCAACAACACTGAAGTTTATGTTAGGCATTATTTCAAAACTATTTGGCGGCAGTAAGAGTGAGAAGGATGTGAAAAAAATCAGTCCGCAGGTTGAAAAGATCAATCAGTTTTTTGCACAATACCAGTCTTTAACTAATGATGAGTTACGTAATAACACTGTAGCGTTCCGTAAACGTATTGCAGCTCACCTGGCTGCAATTGATAAGGAAATAGCAGATAAAAAAGAAGCTGCGGAAGCCTTGCCTGTTGCAGAGATCAATAACAGAGATATTATCTATAAAGAAATTGACGAACTTAAAAAAACAAAGGATAAGCAAATTGAAGAAATTCTGCAGGAATTATTGCCTGAAGCTTTTGCCACTGTAAAAGAAACCAGCCGCAGGTTTAAAGAAAACGAAACTATTGTAAGTACTGCAACCGACCTGGATAGGGAATTAGCAGTAAAAAAAGACCATATCACCATTGATGGCAATACAGCTGTGTATAAAAATACCTGGACTGCAGGTGGCGGACAGGTAACCTGGAATATGGTGCATTACGATGTGCAATTGATTGGTGGTACTGTTTTACACTCGGGTAAAATTGCCGAAATGGCAACCGGCGAGGGTAAAACACTGGTAAGTACACTGCCTGCTTATTTAAATGCACTGGCCGGTGAAGGTGTACACATTGTAACAGTTAATGATTACCTGGCAAAAAGAGATAGCGAATGGAACGGGCCAATATTTGAATGGCTGGGTTTAAGAGTGGATTGTATTGATAAGCATGAGCCTAATGGTGATGCCCGCCGCAATGCCTACAATGCCGATATTACTTATGGTACCAACAACGAATTTGGTTTTGATTACCTGCGTGATAATATGGTGCATAGCCCGGATGAAATGGTACAACGCAAACATCATTTTGCGATGGTGGATGAGGTGGATAGCGTTTTAATTGACGATGCCCGTACACCTTTAATCATCAGTGGCCCTGTTGGGCACAGTGATAACACACAACAGTTTTTTGATCTTAAACCAAGGATAGAAAAATTACTGGAGGCACAGCGCAAAGCAGTGAATCAATACCTGATAGAAGCAAAGAAAAAAATTGCAGAAGGTAATGATGATCCAAAAGACGGCGGACTGGCATTGATGAGAGCACACCGTGGTTTACCAAAGAATGGTGCATTAATTAAATTTTTAAGTGAGCCGGGTATAAGAGTAAAATTGCAGAAGAGCGAAAACTATTATTTAGCCGATCAGCAAAAAGAAATGCCTAAGGTTGATGCTGAATTGTTTTTTAATATAGATGAAAAAAATAACCAGGTTGATCTTACTGATAAAGGGATACAATTAATTACAAGAGCTGGGGAAGATCCTAACTTTTTTATTGTGCCCGATATTTCCACAAAGCTTGCCGATATTGAAAAAGGCAGTTTAAGTGCAGACGAAAAATTACACGAAAAAGAATTGCTGCTGAATGACTATTCTTTAAAAGTAGACCGTATACATACCGTACAGCAATTATTAAAAGCCTACACTTTATTTGATAAGGATGTAGAGTATGTAATTATTGACAGCGAAGTAAAAATTGTAGATGAACAAACCGGCCGTATCATGGAAGGCCGCCGTTATAGCGATGGATTGCACCAGGCATTGGAAGCAAAAGAAAGTGTAAAGATTGAAGCCACTACGCAAACCTATGCAACGGTTACACTGCAAAACTATTTCCGTATGTACCACAAGCTTTGCGGTATGACGGGTACTGCCGAAACAGAAGCTGCAGAGTTTTGGAGTATTTATAAACTGGATGTGGTAAACATTCCTACCAATGTAAAAGCAGTACGTAAAGATGAACAGGACCTGGTGTATAAAACCAAAAGAGAAAAGTATAAAGCGGTAATTGATGTAATTGAACAATTACGTGTTGAGGGAAGGCCTTGCCTGGTGGGTACCACATCGGTAGAAGTAAGTGAATTGCTGGCAAGAATGCTGAAGCAGAAAAATATTCCGCATAATGTGTTGAACGCAAAACAACATGCTAAAGAAGCACAGGTAGTTGCCGAAGCAGGTTTTGCAGGCGCTGTTACCATTGCCACCAATATGGCTGGTCGTGGTACCGATATTAAACTTGGGCCTGGTGTTAAAGAAGCAGGTGGTTTAGCCATTTTAGGTACTGAGCGCCATGAAAGCCGCCGTGTAGACAGGCAGTTACGTGGACGTGCCGGAAGGCAGGGTGATCCAGGTAGCAGCCAGTTCTTTGTATCGCTGGAAGATGATCTGATGCGTATGTTTGGCAGTGAACGTATTGCAGGATTAATGGACAGGATGGGTTATAAAGAGGGCGAAGTGATTCAGCACAGCATGATCTCCAAGTCAATTGAAAGAGCACAAAAGAAAGTAGAGGAAAATAACTTTGGTATAAGAAAACGGTTATTGGAATATGATGATGTAATGAACAAACAACGTAATGTGGTGTACGGAAAACGTAACCATGCATTGTTTGGAGAACGTTTGGCTTTGGACCTTGACAATGCTTTTTATTCTGTTGCAGACGGCCTGGTAAATTCTTATAAAGAAGGTAATGACCACGAAGGGTTTAAATTAGCTGCTATTGTAAACTTTGGAATTGAAACTACTATTACTGAAGAAGAATTAAACAAAGATGTGGCAACTGAATTAACTGAGCGTTTATATGTTGAAGCGATAACTCAATACAGTAAAAAAACAGCGGCAATGGTACAGCAAACATTGCCCATTATAAAAAATATCCGTAAAGAGCAGGGCGATCATATTGTAAACGTTGCCGTACCATTTACCGATGGTAAAAAAGGCATCCAGGCATTGGCCAATCTTGATAAATATATTGCAACCGATGGCCGTGAATTAAATAATGCACTGGAACGCAGCATTACCCTGGCTTTAATTGATGATGCCTGGAAAGAGCATTTACGTGCCATGGATGATTTGCGCCATAGCGTACAAACTGCAGGCTACGAACAAAAAGATCCATTGGTAATTTATAAGATAGAAGCATTCAGTGCCTTTAAGCAAATGGATGATGAGGTAAATAAAAACATTGTTAGCTTCCTTTGCCATTGTAATATACCTATGGAGCAAACCAATGCCGGGCAAATAAAAGAAGGCAGGGAAAAGAAAACTGACCTTAGTAAAATGAGTGCCAATAAAGCCATGGTTGATGCAGCCGGCGAAGATTATGCAGCTAACGAAAAAGATTATTACGATCCATCTGAAGGAATAAAACAGGCGCCGGTTAAAGTTGAAAAAATGCCGGGCCGCAATGAACAATGCCCATGCGGCAGTGGAAAAAAATATAAAAATTGCCACGGTAAAGACGCATAATTCTTTATTATAAAATAGCTAAGCCGCTTCAACATTTTTGTTGAAGTGGCTTTTTTAATTACCGGATCTTTATCAAGAATTGTCACCAAACTATCAGATAATTTTTACAACATTTCATTACTCAGTTAAATTTATTATTTTCACGTCCTGCTCGCTATTACCTTTTACCTAACCAAAACAACATTTATATGAGAAAACTTTTGTTATCCCTCAGTTTAATTTTCAGCAGTTACCTTTTGTTGGCACAACAAACCTTTACCATTAAAGTAACTGATTCAAAAACGGGTAATCCCGTTACCAGTGCATCAGTTGTAATAAGGGCCACCCAAAAAGAAGCCTCTACAAATAATGATGGTGTGTTTACCATCCAGGCCAAAGCAAATGATATACTGGATATAACCAGTATTGGTTACAAACCACAAATGGTAAAACTTACCGGTGTTGCGGAAGTTACTGTACTGTTAGAGCCTTCATCAGTTGACCTTGGTGATATTGTTGTTATAGGAACACGTGGTGCTGCAAGAGTAAAAACAGAAACAGCTGTGCCTATTGATGTAATTAAAATTAACCAGGTAGGTTTACCTACTGCAAAAATGGATCTTACCTCTATATTAAATATGGCAGCGCCATCATTTAATTATAATAAACAAAGTGGTGCCGATGGAGCAGATCACCTGGATTTAGGAACACTAAGGGGTCTTGGTCCTGATCAGACATTGGTTTTAATTAATGGTAAACGCCGTCATCAAACTGCATTTGTTGCTTTATTCGGCACAAGAGGCAGGGGTGCTTCAGGAACAGATTTGAATGCTTTTCCTCAAAATGCGGTGGACAGGATTGAAATTTTACGTGATGGTGCATCTGCACAATACGGTAGCGATGCCATGGCGGGTGTAATAAATATAAGACTTAGAAAAGAGGTGAATCAATGGAACATTAATGTAGGCAGAAGCGGTTATTACGACACAAAATTTAACTCCCGTAAAAGTGTTGACCCAACCCAGTATTATACCGGCGATGAAATTGATGGCCGCACTTTTAATTTTTCTGTTAGCAATGGACTTAAGTTGGGTAAAAGCGGAGGCTTCATTAATTTTTCTTTAGATTATTTAAAACAGGATAAAACATTCAGGCAGGTACCCGATACGAATGCTTCTACAAATCCAGATGCATTACCGTACTATAATGGAGGAAGAAGGGCTTTTGGTGATGGCTCGGTACAAACAGACGGTTTAATGTACAATATGGAATTACCTGTTAAGTCAACCAAAACTGTTATCTATTCTTTTGGTAGTGTTAATCATAAAGCATCTGATGCTTTTGCTTACACCAGGAATTTAAGTGCAAGACCTAAACGCTTTCCTACTGATGCAAGTGGCAATGCTATCTACGTGCCTTCCATCATGCGTATAAGCAGCGATGGAGAAACTTATTACAATCCACATATAGGCACCAATATCAGCGATGCTTCTATTGCATTGGGGGTGAAAGGAATTTCTAAAAAAGACTGGAACTGGGATGTAAGTTTTACCGATGGTAAAAACGATTTTCAATATTTTGGCGACCAGACATTTAATGCATCTATGTTGGGCAATATTACAAAAACCCGTTTTGATGATGGCGGGTTCAGGTTTCGCCAGGCTACAATAAATACAGATTTCAGTAAACAATTTAAATCTGTTGCCAGTGGGTTAAACATTGCCTATGGTGCAGAGTTCAGAAGTGAAAAATACAGCATCAATATGGGGGAAGAAGCCTCTTATGCGCTGTATACAAATCCTTATGATCTGGCAGGAGGTTCACAGGGCTTTCCGGGCTTTAGCCCTTCGGATACTGTAACAGCAACACGTACAGTGTTTGGTGTTTATGGCGATGCGGAATTAAATATTACAGATAAATGGCTGGTTGATGGTGCTGTTCGCTTTGAAAATTATTCCGACTTTGGTTCGGTGGCAACTTTTAAACTGGCCAGCCGCTACAAAATAAACAGCGATTTTAATTTAAGAGGATCGGCAAGCACCGGTTTCAGGGCGCCATCTTTACAACAGATCTATTTCAGCAATACACTCACTTCATTCAGTGCAGGGCAATTGGTACAATCACGTATTGCACGTAACAACGATGCCATTACCAAACTGGCCAGCATCCCCGATTTAAAAGAAGAAACATCAATAAACGGCAGCCTTGGGTTTTCGTGGAAGCCTGCAAAAGGATTAACCTTTACCATGGATGGTTATATAGTTAAAGTAAAAGACCGTGTGGTATTATTGGGTTTGTTCAGTGCTGATGATGCTACTTTACCGGTAGCACTTACCAATGCATTAAAAGCATTGAATGTTTCTACGGCACAATTTTTTGCCAATGCAGTTAACACCACCAATTACGGGTTAGATGTTGTATTGGATTATTCAACCAAACTTGGCAAAGGAAATTTTAAAGCCCTACTGGCCGGTAATGTGCAGAACATTACAATTGATGATATTAAAGTGCCCAATGCTTTAAACACCACTACATTAAACCGTAAAACATTTTTCAGCGACAGGGAAGAAGCTTTCTTAAAAGCATCGGCACCTAAAGCAAAAATCGGGTTAAGTTTAAATTATACATTGGGTAAATTAGGCGCAGGTACTAACTTAACTTATTATGGTAAAGTACTTTTAAAAGGTTTTGGCGATGCTACGCCTGAAAATCCAAATTATGCAGGTATCAATCCAATGGTACCGAGTGATGCCAACGGCACATATGTACCGGAGAATTTTAATTATAATGGTAAAGTAGTTACCGATGTGTTTGTATCTTTTAAATTATGCAAAACGGCTTCTATATTTATAGGAGCAGATAATGTTTTCAATGTACATCCTGATCTTGGAGTTGTACAGGCTGCAAGAGGATGGGCCGGCGATAACGAAAGCGGCGGACCATGGGACAGTGTACAAATGGGTTTTAACGGCAGAAGGTTATTTGGTAAAATAGCTTTTAGTTTTTAATATTTTACTTAACATTCTATTACAGGGTTGACAACCTTTTAAAGGTTGTCTACCCTTTTTAAATTCTTTAAGATGAGGGAAAAATTTTTGCAATATTTTTTGACAGCACTTACAGCTTTAATTTTTTTTACAGCAACTGCACAAAATAAAATTGTGGTCTTTCAGTCAGACTTTGGATTGAAAGATGGTGCTGTATCAGCTATGAAGGGAGTGGCCATGGCTGTAGACAGCAGTTTAAAATTATTTGACCTTACGCATGAAATTCCGGCATACAATATCTGGGAAGCAGCTTACCGCCTGGAGCAAACAGTTCCTTACTGGCCATCAGGTACAGTGTTTGTTTCTGTAGTAGATCCGGGAGTGGGAACAGATAGAAAATCAGTAGTATTAAAAACAAAAGCCGGGCATTTTATTGTTACGCCTGATAATGGTACGCTTACTTTAATTGCAGCATCAGAAGGTATTGCAGCCATAAGGGAAATTGATGAAGCCGTGAACAGGAGGAAAGGCTCAGAAAAATCTTATACTTTTCATGGCAGGGATGTGTATGCCTATACTGCTGCAAGATTAGCCGCCGGTACCATCAGTTTTGAACAGGTAGGAAAGGAGTTACCCAACGAAGTGGTAAATATTCCATTTCAAAAAGCAGTAATAGAAAATAAAACAATAAAAGGCACGATTGCCATTTTAGATATTCAATATGGTAATATTTGGACCAATATTGATGGAGATATTTTTAAACAGTTGAATGCAAAAGTTGGAGATAAACTTCACGTAATAATTTATCAGAACAAAATAAAAAAGTATGAAGGCAGGATGCCTTATGCCGAAACATTTGGCGCTGTGGCAAAAGGAAAGCCTTTACTTTACTTAAATAGCTTGCTGCAGGTTTCTTTTGCACTGAATATGGGTGATTTTTCTGCAGTGTATAAAGTGTATAGTGGTAATGAGTGGACGGTGGAAGTGAAGAAATAAATTTTCATTTGCTTCGCTTAACATCTTATTTACAACTGAAAAAGTAACTTAAGTTTTTTTTAAACGTAAGCAGGTAATACAATTATTACTTTTTCGCAAATCTACTGTTACATGAAAAAATTACTTTCCCTCATATTGGTGTGCATTGTATATAATCCCGCCATTGCACAAACTGCCGATACCAGTTTGCACAATCCCCTTAAAGCCGATATAGATGAAAGCAATTGGTGTATAACCGGAAGCCTTGGAATTCAGAAACGTTTTTTTGCAGGTGCAGGTATAGCCAAAACATGGTTTGTTGGCAGCGGGCATGGTGTTTATGGTGCTGATGTTTATACCGGGGTAAATTTTTTCCCAGCGTTTAAAAAAATATATAACCCCGTTATGGGTTATAAACTGGGCGCTGATTTTTTTGGCGGCGGCTTTTTTATGGGTGCAGAAGTACAGTACCTGAAATCAAAAGGGCAAGATGATTTTTTGTTTACTCCAAGAGCAGGTATTGGTATCAGCGCTTTATATATTGCTTATGGCTACAGCTTTTCAGGTAATAAATTCCCTATTTCAGGTATCAGCCAAAATTCCATTACACTACAGTTAAATTTTCCGTTTTATTCAAAAGATAAGTTGACGGGGAAGGTGACACATTGGAATAAGAGGGAGAAGAAGTAAAAAACTGCTTGGTGTCACTCTCTGCCATTATTGGTCGCCTGACCAACAATTTTTAATTAATTTTATGGATTACCGTAAATGTAAGCCATGTTGAATTTTTGCAGCTACTATTTAAATTGGATACCGTAATTAATACCTTTGTTGGTCAGGCGACCAACAAAGGCTAGACATAGTATCATATCGAAATTGTTAAAATTTCTTTTATAAAGCACGATTATTTTGGTATCAACTTTAAAAGTATATCTTGTATTACCATTGAACCTGTCCTGAATATTATTCTCTTCAAAAAAATATTTATGAAAAGGAAATTCAATTTTTACCTTCTGCTATTGATTACACAAATTTTTAGAAAGAAAAGCCTTTACTTATTTGCGGCATGTGCTATATGCTTCATTTCCTGTAACAAGGATACGGCAATCGGTGGCGGTACAGGTGGTGGAGGAACCAGTAGCTTAGCCGAAAGAAGAATTATTGATACTGCATATGGAACAGATGCTCATCAAAAAATAGATATTTATTTACCTGCCGGAAGAACTGCAGCAACAAAAACTATTTTTACCATTCATGGCGGAGGATGGGAGGAAGGTGATAAAAGCAGTATAAGTGATATTGACAGCATGCTGCATAATAAATGGCCCGAAGCTGCGATAGTAAACGTTAACTACAGGCTTACCAGCAATGCAAGTGTGCATCATACTGAAATTATGGGAGACATTACTACTGTGGTAAACTTAATTAAAAATAATAAAGCAGGCTTTGTAGTGTCTGATACATTTTTTATGTTAGGACAAAGTGCAGGCGCACACCTGGCCATGTTATATACCTATGGTTTTAATACCGGCGGAAATGTAAAAGCGGTTTCAGATTTTTACGGGCCGGCAAATATGAGAGATTGGTCATGGTATAATGCTGTTTTCTTTTGGAATGGCAAAACAGTAAAAGACCTTTTAACAAGGTATAATAATATGCCATGGGATTCTGCAGTATATGATGCCCATAGCCCATACGCATTAGTAACGGCTGCCACAAAGCCAACTATTATTTTTCATGGAACTGTTGATCCGGTAGTGCCTATTTATCAAAGCCAATGGCTGCATGGCAGATTGAATACTTTTGCTGTGCCAAATGAATACTACGAATATTTTTTAGACGGGCATGGGTTTAATTATACTAACAACGCAGATGCAGTAAATAAAACGGTTACATTTTTTAAACTGCACACGCAGTAGAAAAAGTAAAAAGCAAAATTCAAAAAAGGTGCGGTTAAGCATTTTTTATTTAACCCTCCCCGGGTATTCATCCAATGCCTTTTCCAAACAATCCATTGCAGCATTAATGTCTTTAGTATTTAACACATAAGCCAAACGTACTTCCTGCTTGCCTAAACCGGGTGTACCATAAAAACCTGTTGCAGGTGCAAGCATTACGGTCTGGTTATTGTAACTGAATGATTCCAGTAACCATTGGCAGAAAGTATCGCTGTCATCAATGGGCAATTTAGCCATGGCGTAAAATGCACCACCGGGGTTGGGGCAAAACACACCGGGTATATTGTTGAGGCGGTTTACAATCGTATCTCGGCGCAATTGATATTCTGCCTTGGTGGTATCAAAATAATTATCTGGTAAATCAATGGCAGCTTCGCCTAAAATTTGTGCAAATGATGGCGGGCTTAATCTTGCCTGGGCAAACTTCATGGTGGCACCAAGCAAGGTTTTATTTTTTGTAATAAAAGCACCGATGCGTCCGCCGCAGGCACTGTACCTTTTACTAATGGTATCCATCAGCACCACATTATCATCAACACCATTTAAATGCATGGCGCTGGTATGGGTGCCTTCATAACAAAATTCACGGTAAGCTTCGTCGGCAAATAAATATAAATTGTGTTTGATGATGATCTGCCTGAGTATTTCCATTTCGGCAGCACTGTATAAATAACCGGTGGGATTATTGGGGTTGCAGATTACAATGGCTTTTGTTTTTGGCGTAATTACTTTTTCAAAATCTTCAATGGGTGGTAACGCAAAACCATTTTCAATGGAAGAAGTGATGGGCTTTACAATTACACCGGCTTCTACTGCAAAGCCATTATAATTCGCATAAAAAGGTTCAGGAATAATAACTTCATCTCCGGCATCCATGCAGGCCATAAAACCGAATATGATAGCTTCACTTCCTCCTGTTGTTATAATGATCTGTTCCGGCGTTACATTAATGCCCACTTTTTTATAATACTGTGTTAGTTTTTTACGATAGCTTTCATTGCCCGCACTATGGCTGTATTCCAAAACTTTAAAATCAGAATGACGCACTGCATCCAAACATTGTTTTGGTGTTTCAATATCGGGCTGGCCAATATTTAAATGATACACTTTGGTTCCTTTCTTTTTTGCCGCTTCGGCATAAGGCACCAGTTTACGAATGGGAGATGCAGGCATTTGTAAGCCGCGGTTACTGATTGTTAGCATGAAGCAAAGATAGCCCCTGTCCCCTAAAGGGGAACTTAGATTGTTACTTTTTTTGATAAATCCTTATGTTGCTAAATCAATAAAGTGAGGTTCAATTAGCCGGGTATTATTCAGGGAACTGATGTACAATTTACAGTAGTACAAAAGCTATATCAGGGTACTAACCCGAAATCGGGATGTAATCGATTTCGGGGCTCTTTTTTTTCCGTAACCTCCTCTCTCGGTTACCTATTTTGGAGAAGCAAAAAAGTAAAAGACAAATAGTCCAAAGCTGTCTGATAAAAGTGTAATTGCCAGACTTAACATTTAACAAGGAAAGGGCATTAAGTGTTAAGTTTGCAACATGCAAATTTTTGATACCACCAGCCGCATTATTGTTACCTGTAGTAACAGGCTTTCGCCTTATTTAGAAAAAGAAGTGGCAGCACTAGGTTTTAAACCTGTACGCATTTTTAAAACCGGTGTTGAGTTGGAGGGTAATTTGCAGGATTGCATCAGGCTGAACCTGAACCTGCGTTGTGCCAGCCAGGTTTTATTTTCTGTAAAAGAATTTACCGCTTTTAATGCCGATGCGTTGTACAAAACTTTGCTGGATTTTGAATGGGAAAATATTATTCCGGCCGAAGGATATTTTAGTATTACCAGCAATGTAGATAATGAAACCATCACCAATAATTTATTTGCCAATGTAAAAGTGAAAGATGCTATTGTGGACAGGTTCAGGAATAAAACCGGCCAGCGCCCCAACAGCGGCCCCGAATTAAATCAAACGGTTATTCATTTATACTGGAAAGAGGATATTGCAGAATTATTTATTGATACTTCGGGAGAAACTTTATCTAAACACGGGTACAGAAAAATTCCTGGCAAAGCGCCTATGCTGGAAAGTCTTGCAGCAGCAACTTTACTGGCTACTAACTGGAACAGGAAAACGGCTGTGGTAAATCCTATGTGCGGCAGCGGCACTGTTGCAATTGAAGCGGCATTGCTGGCTACAAACAGAAAACCCGGTTTATTAAGGCATAATTATTCTTTTATGCATGTGGTGGGCTACGATGAACAAATGTATTTGAATGAGTTTAAAAAATTAGAACAGGAGGTTATTGACGTGCCGGGTTTAAAAATTATTGCTACTGATATCAGCGAAGATGCGGTGAATGTTTCAAAAATAAATGCAGGTATTGCCGGTGTGGAGGAACTGATTGAGTTTGCAGTCTGTGATTTTGAAAAAACTGAACTGCCGGGTGAAAACAAAGGGATTGTATTTTTTAACCCTGAGTATGGCGACAGGCTGGGAGTGGAGATTGAACTGGAAGCTACTTACAAACGCATGGGTGATTTTCTTAAAAAAAATTGTAAAGGATACACCGGTTATATTTTTACGGGTAATTTAGAACTGGCAAAAAAGATTGGCTTAAAACCAAAACGCCGCATAGAATTTTTTACAAGTAAGATCGATTGCAGGTTGCTGGAGTATGAATTGTATGAGGGGAGTAGGGAGAAACAAGGGTAGAAGAAAGCTGCAAGACACAAGGGGGTAAATTTTATAACCGTTATACTCTTCCCGGTTTCAAAAGTAATTTTAAATTGCCTGCTTATCCCTTGTAGCTATTCCTTATTCCTGATATACACCAACTTTATCCCCGCCTTATCCGTTTCTCTTTTATCAATTTCAAATTGCGGTAAGGATTTTATCAGCGGTGTTAATTTTTGAAAGCCATAATTCCTCGGATCGAAGTTGGGTTGTTTTTTTAAAACGAGGTTACCAACATCACCTAAAAATGCCCAGCCATTTTCGTCGGCCAGATCGTTAATGGTATGTGCAATTAATTTCAGCGTTTCTTTATTTACCTTCTCTACAAAACTTTTGGGCTTAGGATTAGCCGCTTTTGTTTTAACTGTTGCAGTTTCTTCCGCCTCGGCTTCAAATACAGGAATAATTTCCATGTAAATAAATTTATCGCAGGCTACAATAAATGCGTTGGGTGTTTTTTTCTGGCCAATGCCAAATACTTTCATACCGGCTTCCCGTAATCTTGTTGCCAGCCTTGTAAAATCACTATCGCTGCTTACAATGCAAAAGCCATCGGCTTTACCGGAGTATAAAATATCCATGGCATCAATGATCAATGCACTGTCGCTGCTGTTTTTGCCGGTGGTGTAGCTGTATTGTTGAATAGGCGTGATGGCATTTTCAAGCAATACATTTTTCCAGCCGCTGACGGTGGGTTTTGTCCAGTCGCCATAAATACGTTTAAAAGTAGGCGTACCGTATTTGGCAATTTCTTCCATCACGCCTTTTACATTGCTGTAAGGCACATTGTCGGCATCAATTAAAACTGCAAGGCGAATATCTTTCTGTATTTCCATGTTTTCTATTTCAAATACAATTTACTCTTTTTTAAGCAGACCGTTTACTCATTGCTTTTGCAATGCCTGCAAACAAAACTGCAATCACTACAAAAGCGACTGTTACCATAACGCTGTTCATTAATACTTTGCCGTAACCCAAATCAGTAACATTTATAAAGGGATAAGGATACCATGCTGCAAAGCTGCCCCGCAATAAAGTATAACCTAAATATACCAGCGGGTAAATCAGCCAGGGTAAAATGTTTTTCCATTGTATGTTTTGTTTGGGCACAAATTTTACCCAGAAGAAAATAAACAATACAGGAATTACAGAATGCAGTAATTCATCTACCAGCTTTGCCAATCCCTGCGGAGCCCATTGAAAACGGAGAATAACATTGTAGATCAATCCAACAATTGTAATGTAAACTGCCGTGGCAGTTAATGTTTTTGGCCTTGTTAAAAAATGACCGTTTTCAGAAATGCCTTTTATGTAAACCATTGTAAGGCTTACTGCAACCAATATATTTGTAAGAATAGTAAAGAAACCAAAATACCGCAGCAATGTTTCAGGAATGGAAGCGGTACGGTTAACAATAATCAAATACAATTGAAGGATTAAAGCTATCCATCCAATAACAGCCGCAACGGCTGCAAATATTTTTGTTGAAGGCATTAGGTGTAGTTTCTGAACTTTGAAGTTAGTACAAAAACCGGTTGACAATATCTATTACTTTTTTTCCATCGCTGCTTTGCCAGCGGTAACGTACAGTGTACTTTTTGTTATTTTTATCTTCTGGATTCAGTGGTACCTGTACCAGTATGTTTACTTCTTCTTTGCCGGTGAATGTTTTGGCTGCGTATTGCTTCGATTCTTTTACCGCAGGCAGTTCATTCATCTTTTCATCATACACCCAGGTGGTAAAACCGCCTTTGTTTATTTCATCTGTTGTAATGCCCTGCATTTCTGCAGAGCGGATGCTGTGGTATAATGACTGTGGGTAATAGGTACTGTCTAAATACACTTCAATTTTTTTAAATTGAATACTGCCGCAGGCCGCTGCATTATAACCACGGGTACCGCTGGCGGTGCCAATCCATTCGCCCAATTGCAAACTGTCTGCAATTACAACCGGAAATTCCAGCAGCAATTTATTATTGCCTTTTGTATCGAAGAAAGTAATGTATTGGTAAACGGTGTCGCAGGTCTTGAACAAAGCTGTATGAAAGCCCAATGTTACGGTAAGGCTTTTAAAACTGGCATTGCTGAAACCAATGCTTTCATTTTTACTGAAGATATTGGGCGAGTAACCAATTGTGTCTTTTTTGGCATTCAACAATAATACTTTTATACCGGGATAATATTTGCCTGCGGCATCCGGGATAAATCCACGTGGCTCCAGCAGCTTTATTTCAAAATCGGTATTAACAGGAATTTTATTACTGGTGAGTGTGTTGCCCTTAACAGTAACTTCTATTTGTTTACCCCAAACACCTTCTCTAAAATATTTAATACCGGTAAAGGGAAGAATGCTGTTAGTTTGAGCGACTGCAGTAAAGCCAAAAAATGCACTTATAATAACAGCAAAAAATATGCGGCGCATGATGAACAGTTTTATTTTACTAAAGTAAAAAATTGTAACTGTTATTAAATACCCGTTGCTGGGTATTTATTATCCAATCATTTCAACAACTTCAAACTGTTCATTCATCACTGCCATTGCAGCAACGGCACCGGGCTGTATTGTGCCGTATTCATTTTCCATTTTCATTACCTGTGCAGGATATAAGCTGCACATGCGTAATGCTTCGCTTAATTCAATGCCGCAGTGGGTAACTAAATTTTTAACTGCTTTACTCATAGTTAAGGCAGAGCCGCTGAGTATACCATTACTGTCGTATTTATCGCCGGCAAAATTATGCGGATAATAACCCTCAGTAGTTTCTGTAACAGCATCAGTTATTACAAAGAGTCTTTCTTTCATTATTTGCTTGGCAATGCGTACCGCTGCAAAGTCAACGTGATGCCCGTCTGGGATAATGCTGCTCATTACTTTGTTATGGTCCATTATTGCACCAACCACTCCCGGGCTGCGATGTTGCAGGGGGCTCATGGCATTGTATAAATGTGTAGCTGTTGTAATGCCATTGTTAAAAGCATGGGTTGCTGCTTCATACGTGGCATTGCTGTGCCCTGCAGAAATAATGATGTTGTAAGAAAGAATTAAATCAATAATTTCCTGGCTGCAAACTTCCGGTGCCAAAGTAATTATTTTGATAACGTCTTTTCCGTATTCCAGTAAATGCTTAACCTGTTCTGTTGTAGGTGAATGAATACATTCTTCTATGTGGGCACCTTTTTTTGCTGCACTGATCCATGGTCCTTCAATATGCAGACCTAAAACCCCGGTGCCGCCATCATTCCAGTAATCTTTTACGGCATCAATACATTTATAAAATGTTTGGTAAGGATGTGTTGCCACTGTGGGCATGCAAAACGCAGCGCCGCCGCTACGGCAATACGCCACTAATTTTTCTAATGCATCTTTTTCCGGATATACCGCAAACAGTTTTTCGCCTGCACCATAAATCTGCAGGTCTATAAAAGCAGGCGCAATAAAAGCATTGGCAAAATGATGTGCTGTTTCTGTAGCAGGAATGATTGCTTTGATGCGGTTATCTTCTATAACAATAGCATGGTTTGCTAACCATTCCTTTCCTGTAAATATTTTATCGGCTGAATACAATTGCATACACAAACTTAAATATTAAACCATTAAGAAGTTGAGTATAGTTTAGCTTTCCCTCTGCGATCACTGCGCCTCTGCGTGCCAATCCTCAAATAAATAATGCACCCCAAAACTGAAGTGCATTATTTATTAAATCATTATCAATTATAAATTACATCCCCATTTTCTTTTTTAAATTCTCATCAATAGCATCTAAAAATTCTTCGGTGTATAAATAATGATCACCATGATTTACTTTATTACCATGAATACAAACGGCAAGGTCTTTCGTCATTTTACCACTTTCAACAGTTTCAATACAAACAGCTTCTAAAGCCAAACAGAAATCTATCAGAGCCTGGTTGCTGTCTAGTTTACCACGGAAGGCAAGGCCTCTTGTCCAGGCAAAAATAGAAGCAATAGGATTAGTAGAAGTTGGTTTACCTTTTTGATGGTCCCTGTAGTGACGGGTAACAGTACCATGTGCCGCTTCGGCTTCCATAGTGCTGCCATCAGGTGTAACTAAAACAGAGGTCATTAAACCTAAGCTGCCAAAACCTTGTGCAACGGTGTCGCTTTGTACATCACCATCATAGTTTTTACAAGCCCAAACAAAATTGCCATTCCATTTTAATGCGCTGGCTACCATGTCATCGATCAAACGATGTTCGTAAGTAATACCGGCTTCTGTGTAAGCAGCTTTAAATTCATTCTGGTATACTTCTTCAAAAATATCTTTAAAGCGGCCATCGTATTTTTTAAGAATGGTATTTTTTGTAGAAAGGTATAAAGGCCATTTTTTGCTCAATGCCATATTAAAGCAACTTCTTGCAAAACCATAAATACTTTCATCAGTATTGTACATACACATGGCCACGCCATCGCCTTTGTAATTGTACACTTCAAAGGTTTGTGCTTCGCCACCGCCTTCTGGTGTAAAGGTCATGGTTAATTTTCCTTTGCCCTTAATTACAGTATCAGTAGCCCGGTACTGGTCGCCAAAAGCATGGCGGCCAACAATGATCGGCGCCGTCCAGTTAGTTACCAATCTTGGTACATTCTGCATTACGATGGGCTCTCTGAAAACAGTGCCATCTAAAATATTGCGGATAGTGCCATTGGGGCTCTTCCACATTTGTTTCAGCTTAAATTCTTCCACCCTTTGCTCGTCAGGTGTAATGGTAGCACATTTAATACCCACGCCGCAGGCTTTAATGGCATTGGCGGCATCAATTGTTACCTGGTCGTTGGTTTGGTCACGGTACTCCATGCCCAGATCAAAATATTGAATAGGCACATCTAAATACGGGAGTATCAATTTGTCTTTAATAAATTTCCAGATGATACGGGTCATCTCGTCGCCGTCTAACTCAACAACGGGGTTTGCTACTTTTATTTTTGCCATGTTTCTTTTTTTATTGAGTGCAAATGTAAAACATTCAAAATATTATATTGGCAACATTTTACGGAAACGTTATCACAAGTTGCTAATAATAAATTCCACGGTTTCTATTTACTTGATTTATTACAAACTGGAACTTTTTTTCAATTGTGCATTTCCGGTTACAGTACCCATATCATTTATAATTTCGTTGCCAAATTCGCTTGTTTTTAAAAGTGTGGCACCGCTCATTAAATTATAAAAATCTATCGTTACCCTTTTACGCATAATGGCTGCCTGTAAGGCTTCTGTTATCAGGTCGGCAGCTTCTTTCCAGCCCATATACTCCAGCATCATGCAGCCACTTAAAATCACTGATGATGGGTTCATACTGTCGGTACCTGCAAATTTTGGCGCCGTGCCGTGTGTGGCTTCAAATACGGCATAACCTGTCTTGTAATTAATGTTGGCGCCGGGTGCAATGCCAATGCCGCCTACTTCTGCTGCCAGTGCATCCGAAATATAATCGCCATTTAAATTTAAAGTGGCCACTACCGAAAACTCTTTGGGTGCAATCAAAATCTGCTGTAAAAAATTATCGGCAATAATATCTTTTACCAATAATTTCCCTTCATGCAGGGCTTTGCGCTGTACTTCATTGGCATGTGCTTCGCCATGTTCTTTTTTCAGTTCATCCCATTCATCCCAGGTAAAAGTTTTATCGCCAAATTCCTGCCTGGCCACTTCGTAACCCCAGGTTTTAAAGCCACCTTCGGTAAATTTCATGATGTTTCCTTTATGTACAAGAGAAACCGATGGCAGATCATGTTCAAGCGCATGTTTAATGGCAGATCTCACCAGGCGCTTACTGCCTTCTGCCGAAACAGGTTTTACTCCATAACTACTGTCGCCGGGGAAACGGATATTTTTCACCCCCATTTCTTCAATCAAAAATTTTTCAAATTTTTGGGCTTCGGCACTGCCTGCTTTCCATTCAATACCGGCATAAATATCTTCTGTATTTTCCCTGAAAATCACCATATCCACCTGTTCGGGATGCACTACCGGCGAAGGCACACCTTTAAACCATTTAACCGGACGTACACAAGCATACAGATCTAAATCCTGCCGCATGGCCACATTCAACGAACGGATGCCGCCACCAATGGGTGTGGTTAAAGGCCCTTTTATACTTACGATATAATCTTTGGCTATTTGTAAAGTTTCGGCAGGCAGCCATTCACCGGTTTGTTTAAATGCTTTTTCACCAGCCAGCATTTCTTTCCATTCAATTTTCCGGGTGCCGTTGTAAGCTCTTTCCACAGCGGTGTTAAATACTTTTTCTGCTACCACCCAAATTTCGGGGCCAATGCCATCGCCTTCAATAAATGGGATAATTGGATTGTTGGGTACATTTAACTTACCATCTGCACCCATTGTAATTTTTTCTGCCATAGTTTATGTTTAGTTTTTTTGGAGCCGGGCTTTTGAAATTCTAATGAACTTCATTGGCGTCGCACTCTTGTACTATATTTCTTTAGTGAGCTTTTATTTGTGTTGCAAAGGTAAGTACTGGCGTTAAAAATTTATGCTGCAATTCAACCAACCGCCGTCAATACTTACATCCGGATACTTTTTATAAAAATTAATAGCAGGTTCATTCCAGTCAAGCACCTGCCAGGCCATACCACTGTACTTTTTTTCTTTACATTCTTCAATAAGTTTATCAAATAATAATTTACCAATGCCATGTCCCCGCATTTTATCCGAGACTAAAAAATCTTCTAGGTAAAGACGTTGCCCCTTCCAGGTGCTGTAACGAATATACCAGAGCGCAAAACCTTCTACTTTACCGTCGAGTTCCGCAACATAAGCCCACCAAATGGGGTTCTCTCCAAAACCGCTTTCTACAAAATGTTCAAAGCTTACCGTTACTGCATCTGGTTCTTTTTCATACACCGCCAGTTCATGAATGAGTTCCATCATCCTGGCACAATCTTCTTTAACTGCTTTCCTTATTACTACTCCCATCAATTATTAATTTTTAATTGTTCATTATTAATTATCCAGCGCCTGTTCTAGGTCTCTCAAAATATCCTGCACATTTTCTATACCCACACTCATTCTAATCAGTCCATCGGTAATGCCATACAATTCCCTTTTTTCTTTAGGTACACTAAAATGTGTCATGCTTGCAGGATGGCATAATAAAGTATCGCAGGTACCAAGCGATACTGCACGGATGCACATCTGTAATTTATCAATACATTTTTTTGCGGCTTCAAGTCCATCTTTCATTTCAAAACTTAACATGGCGCCGGGGTGGCGCATTTGTTTTGCCGCAGTAGCATAATCCGGGTGAGAGGGTAAGCCTAAATAATTTACTTTGCTAATTGCAGGATGTGCTTCTAAAAAACCGGCTACTTCCATTGCATTGTGGCAATGCCTTTCCATACGCACTTCTAAAGTTTTCATTCCCATAGTTAATAAAAATGCATCAAAGGAATTGCTGTTGCCACCCAGCAAGCGATGGACTTTGGTAACATGTCCATTCATCTTTTCCAGGTCTTTGCCCAGCAATACACCACCAATTGCAGTGCCATGCCCGTTTAAAAATTTAGTGGTGCTGTGAAAAATATAATCTACCCCGTACCTAAAAGGTTGTTGCAAATAAGGTGTGGCAAAAGTATTATCGCAGCTAACAATTAAGTGATGTTGTTTTGCCAGTTTGGTCAGCTCTTCAATATCCACACAGTTTAATGTTGGGTTGGCAGGCGTTTCCAGGTGCAGTAATTTTATTTTATCATCAGCCTTCATCAATGCTTCGGCAGCAGTAATATCTCTCAGGTCGGCAATAATTACTTCAATACCTAATGGTGGTAATACTTTTTCCAACAACTCCTGTGAGCCGCCGTACAAAGAAAAATGAGTGAGTATTTTATCGCCGCTTTTTACATTGCTGATCATTAATGTACTTAACGCAGCCATACCGCTGGCATGTAAAATGGCTTTTAACTGTAAGGGTTTTCCGGCTTCGTCTGTAACACCAAAGCTTTCCAGTGCAGCAATCTTTTCTTCTGCTTCCGCAATGGTTGGGTTGCCCCAGCGGCTGTAAATAAAACCTTTTTCCTCGCCGCTGAATCTTCTCATACCCTGTTCGGCTTCATCAAATACATAAGTGCTGCTGGCGTAAATGGGGGTAAGGTGGGCATAGTTCGGGTCGTCGGTATGTCCTGCATGAATAGCTAATGAACTGAATCCGGTCAACGCATTTTTTTTATCGGGCATATAAAGGTTTAAAAGTTTAAAGGTTTAAAGGTTTAAAGTTTGTGATAATCCAATCACTAACTTTGTTACAATCATCAAAAGTAAAACTAAAAATGAAAGAACTGCTGCAACAATATGCCGACTATAATACATGGGCCAACAGGATTTTGTTCGACAGGATCAGTAAATTAAGTGAAGAACAATTGCACCAGGAAATTGCCAGCAGTTTTCCGTCGGTATACAAAACCATGGTGCATATGTGGCAGGCAGAAGATATATGGTGGCAAAGGCTTAAACTGGTAGAAAATATTACTGCATTAAGCGAAACTTTTAAAGGCGATTTTAATGAATTAACTGCAGGGCTGGCCAGGCAGAGTACTATGTGGAAACAATGGGTGGATACTGCAACAGAACCACAGCTTACGCATGTATTTGCCTTTGTAAGAAATAAGGAACAGCATAAAATAAAAGTGCAGGATATGCTGCTGCACCTGTTTAACCATGCTACTTTTCACCGGGGGCAGTTGGTAACTTTATTAAGGCAATTGGGGCAGGTAGATAAAATACCTTCTACTGATTTTTCAACTTACTGCCGGTTTAAAAAATAAAAAAGCCACATTTTTTAATGCAGCTTTTAATTATTTAACAGAAGGGAAAATCTAATTGTGATCGATCATTTTTAAAATTATCCCGTAAGAAGCATCGGTAAAAGTACCATTGGCATTGCCTTTATTCCAGTATAAAAAATTACGGTACACCAGGCCAATACCTTTTGCATATTTTTCTTCGCTAAAGGTTTTATCTATTGCAGTCTGCTGATCTATCTGGGCAACTTTTATGGTGCTGTCAATTGTAAGGGTACCAACTTTGGCGGCTACATTAATACTGTCGTAAGTATAGTCCCAATCATCTAAATATTTAAGGTTAGAGCTGAGAGAGCTGGTATTGATATAAGAATTACCCTTCCAGCTGTTATCCTGTTTTATGGCGCTGCGTAATTTTATATAGCGCAGGTTATTTTCAATAAACTCTATACTTGTTTCGCCGGGCACTGCCATAAAAGTATTATCGGCAACCCATGCTGCAGTTGGTGTACTGCGGATAAACCTGATGATGCGGTAAGCCGGCCTGCCAAGTGCATCGGTTATTTGTGCATCAACCACATGTTTTACCTGGTAACTTTTTACAACCGCCGAAACGCCAAAGTTGGTGTAATACACAATTGAATCTAAACTGTAAGTAATATACTTGCCTACGGTTAAAGGATAGTAATCACTTAAAGGCGGGGTTACAAAATCTTCAGTGCTTTTTTTACAGGCACTAAAAATTAAGAGGGAAGCTATTATTGTAAAAAGAAATGATCTTCTCATAAGTTGTAAATTACAAATATAGATGCTATTAAAGTCCAAAAGGCTGCTCGCTGCGTTGAATTACTCCGCCACCAATTACATCATCACCCTCATAAAAAACAGCACTCTGGCCTGGGGCAACACCTTTTACATCAGTATAAAAACGCACATTGATGCCGTTTTCGTATGTGTACAGGTTGCTGAGCGCCCCTTTATCTTTATAACGGATCTTGGTTACAGCTTCCATACCTTCGGTAATGCCATCGTATTTTATCCAGTTCAGTTTGGTCACTTTCATTTCTGTACGGTTCAGGTCATCTTCATCTCCCAGCACAACGGTGTTGGTTTCGGGGATGATTTCGGTAACAAAAGCCGGCTTGCCCAGCGCAATATCCAGCCCCTTGCGTTGCCCGATGGTATAAAAAGGATAGCCTTTGTGCTTGCCTAATATCTTCCCGGTTTTATCTACAAAACTTCCGCCATCTACCCTTTCTTCAAGCCCTTCTACTTTACGTTTTAAAAAGCCGCGGTAGTCATTATCAGGTACAAAACAAATTTCGTAGCTCTCATTCTTTTTAGCCAGTTCGGGGTAGCCAAAATCATGTGCCATCTGGCGGATATCTTTTTTATGATAAGTGCCCAATGGCAAAATGGTACGGCTCAACAGGTCCTGCTGTAATCCCCACAGGGCATAGCTCTGGTCTTTGGTATCGTCAATACCTTTACGTATAAAATACCTGCCGTTGGTATGCTGGTGTACCTGTGCATAATGCCCGGTACTGATAAAATCGCAGCCCAAAGCGTCGGCCCTTTTCATTAATGCCCGCCATTTAATATGGGTATTGCACATTACGCAAGGATTAGGGGTGCGGCCGGCAATATATTCATCTACAAAATTCTCAATTACAAAATCGCCGAATTCTTCACGTATATCCAGGATAAAATGCGGAAACCCATGCTGCACAGCTGCCTGCCGGGCATCGTTAAAACTGTCGAGGTTGCAGCAGCCGGTTTCTTTTTTACCGCTGGTGCCAACGGCCGTTGCATAGTCCCATGTTTTCATGGTAATACCCACCACTTCGTAGCCTTCTTTATGCAGCATCAATGCAGCCACGGTACTGTCAATACCTCCGCTCATGGCCATTAAAACTTTTCCTTTTTTACTCATGATAATTTCTCCGGCGCAAAGATACAGGTTAGTTGATAGTTGATGGTTGGTAGTTGGTGGTTGTGGTTTTCGATTTGGGGAGTTTTTATTAACTATATTTTCCCAGCTGTTCAATAAATTGCTTATCGTGGAGGGCAATTAGTCTCAATATAGACCTTGTTAAGAATAAACGTAACAGGCAAGATAAATACCCCGTAAACAAGCACACCAGAACAATAAGCCTTGATAAATTCTGATAGGTCACTATCGGCCAGATATTACTCCATTTTACCTGTAATATGGTATAGAAAATGAATATTGAATAAAGGATCGCCAGCAGTACTTCCAGAATGAAAAATGTTAATCTTATTTTATTATTAAACCTGGTCGTATTGATCTCACTGCTAAAACGAGAGGTTAACTTGGAAGCGTAATAAAAGTTGCCTCCAAAAATTACAAAGATTAAGAGCAATAATAAAAATCCTAAAAGATCCTCAAAACTTAATTGTGTTAAGTTTAAATAGCCCACTTCATAGAAAACGATTCCCAGAAAAATAAGTACTGAGCATAAATTTATATAAGAAGCCACTTTAAAAATTCTTATTTTCCTGTTCATAATTAAAATATGTTGCAAGATAAATAATTACCTAATTAACTTAATTTGCACCCATGCAGCAATACTTAGATCTGGTTAAACATATTATTGAAACCGGTACTGATAAAAGTGACCGTACAGGCACAGGAACAAGAAGCGTTTTTGGTTACCAGATGCGTTTTGACTTACAAAAAGGTTTCCCGTTGGTGACTACAAAAAAATGCCATTTAAAAAGTATTATTTACGAGTTGCTCTGGTTTTTACAGGGCAATACCAATATTGGGTATTTAAAAGAACATAATGTAAAAATCTGGGACGAATGGGCTGATGAAAATGGCGACCTGGGCCCGGTATATGGTAAACAATGGCGCAGCTGGGCCGGTACAGATGGCGTGGAAGTGGACCAGGTAAAAGACCTTATTCACCAAATAAAAAATAATCCCGACAGCAGGCGCATGATCATCAGCGCCTGGAATGTGGCGGAATTGCCTAAGATGAAATTAATGCCCTGTCATTGTTTGTTTCAATTTTATGTAGCGAATGGTAAACTTAGTTGTCAATTATATCAACGCAGTGCCGATGTATTTTTAGGTGTGCCTTTCAATATCGCATCTTATGCTTTATTAACCATGATGATTGCACAGGTATGTGGCTTAGAGCCCGGCGAATTTGTACACAGTTTTGGCGATGTGCATTTATACAGTAATCATTTTGAACAGGCTGACCTGCAATTGACAAGAACGCCTTTTCCTTTGCCAACCATGAAGATCAATCCTGAAGTAAAGGATATTTTCAGCTTTAAATTCGAGGATTTTGAGCTGCTGAATTATCAATCGCATCCTGCTATAAAAGCACCAGTGGCAGTGTAATGGCCCACCTAAATCCTCCCCAAAAGGGAGGACTTCGAAGAGTATAAAATTTAAATCGCTTTAGATTCTTATACTCTTACTGTTTTATGAAATTGCTGCTAATTAATTTTTGATCTTTTACACATTATTTCCCTCAATTTTTCGTTGTTACATAAGCTTAATCCAACTTATGAAGACAACTTTTACGCTGTTGATACTTATTTTTTGCATTTCCATAGCCGTTTCGGCACAACCTGCAATTGACACTTCAGTTAAATTTAAAGAGCAGAAAGAAAACGTAATCAAAGAAACCACGATCATCAAAGTAGAAAATTTAGGGGAAGTTATTAATAGCTATAACCCCGAAATGCGACCCACCATTTCTGCCGATGGCAATTTGTTGTTTTTTATCCGCCAGAACGATCCCGCCAATATTCATTATCAAACCGTACCTAACTCACAGGATATCTGGTATTCCATGAGGGATACTGCCGGTAAATGGAGTAAGGCAAGGCATTTGAGTGATAAAGTAAATGCCAGCCAGTACAATGCGGTGTACTGGATATCTCCCGACTTAAATACGATGTTGCTTAAGGGTTCATTTATCGATGGGCAATACCTGGGCATGGGTGTAAGCATGATACATAAAAGAGCAGACAATAGCTGGACCAATGCAGAAATGCTGAAGATCAGGAATTTTGGAAAGTTCAGTACCACCCCGCAGATCGGTGCATCAATGGGGCATGATGGCAAGACCTTATTGTTTTACATGACCGATAAAAAAGGCAGCTTTGAGAATGATATTTATGTTTCTTTTTTAGAAGGCCACGATATATGGACAGCGCCTAAAAGCCTTGGAAAAAAAATTAATCTGCCCGATTATAATGAGATGAGCCCTTTTTTGGCAGCGGATGGTGTAACACTTTATTTTAGCAGCGACAGGCCGGGTGGTTTAGGAGAAAACGATATCTGGATGACGAAACGTTTGGATGAGAGCTGGACAAAATGGAGTGATCCTGTTAACCTTGGGGCACCCATAAACACAGCTGGTTCCGAGGCATTTTTTACTTTAGATGCAGGTGGAGAATTTGCTTACCTCACTTCAAGCGACGGCGCTTTTGGTGCCAGCGATATTGTAAGGGTAAAATTATTGGAAAAGGAAATGCCCGACCCTGTAGTTTTGGTTAGCGGCAATGTATATAATGCCAAAACAAAACAACCACTAGAAGCCTCGTTGATATACCAGACTTTGCCTGACGGTGCGGATGCCGGTAACGGCAACAGCAGCCCGGTAGATGGTTCATTTAAAATTGTTTTACCCTACGATAAAAATTACAGCATCAGGGCTTCAGCAGATAAATTTTTTGCTATCTCCGAAAACCTAAAATTAGATTCACTGATAAAAGCCGGGTATAAAGAAATTCATAAAGACCTTTACCTGGTGCCGATAGAAATAGGACAGGTATTCCGTTTAAATAATGTGTTCTTCGATTTTGATAAATACAGTTTGAGGCCCGAATCGTTTGTGGAATTAGACAGGGTGGTGAAATTTTTAACCGAATATCCTAATGTTGAAATTGAAATGAGTGCCCATACCGATAGTAAGGGTGCCGATGATTATAATTTTACCTTGAGCGATAACAGGGCAAGATCTGTACGGGAATATATCTTATCAAAAGGAATTGCCGCCACAAGAATCATATCGCAGGGTTATGGAGAAAATAAACCGGTAGCAGCTAACAGCAATGCCGACGGCTCCGACAATCCTGAAGGACGACAACTGAACAGGCGTGTTGAGTTTAAGATATTGAAGAATTAAAAAAGTAAAAAGGCAAAACCTGCCTGCCGGTAGGCAGGGTCAAAATTCAAAAGCGGATAAAGCAGGCAAGTTCCTTATTTTTACTTTTTAATTTTGACTTTTAACTTTCACCAGAATATGATCTCTCTTGTTGTTGCAGCTGCGGAAAATTATGCCATTGGTAAAGACAATCAACTGCTCTGGCACTTACCCAATGATTTAAAATTTTTTAAAAACACCACCTGGGGTATGGTAGTGGTTATGGGCCGCAAAACTTTTGAGGCGGTAAATAAACCTTTGCCCGGCAGGATTAATATTGTAATTACCCGCCAGGCCGGTTGGACAGCAGAAGGTGTAGTAACTGCAGCAGATTTAAATGATGCGTTAAAAAAAGCTGCCGAAACAAACTGTAAAGAAATATTCGTGATAGGCGGAGGGGAAATCTATAAACAGAGCATGGCCATCTGCCATAAAATTTACATCACCCGTGTGCATGCAACACTTGATGGCGATACTTTTTTTCCTGTAATTGATGAAAGTAATTGGGCCTTAGCTTCCAATGAAGATTTTGAAGCAGATGCCAAACATGCTTATGGTTATTCGTTTCAGGTTTGGGTAAAAAAGTAACTCACAATTCATAACTCATAATTCATAACTCATAGTTGTATTCCCGTTTTCAATTAGCAAAAAAATATCTCACCTATTACCTTACTGCAAGTAATGGCAAAGGGCATGGTATTCATTCGCCTTTTGTGTTTGATTTTATAACAAATGTGCTGAATGATAAAAAAAAATATGAATGTTATAAGGCAATTGAACAACGGAGAAAATTATTACTTACTGATCCGGCAGTAATTCAAGTGGAAGATTTTGGTGCAGGTTCAGCTGTTATTAAAACCAACAGCAGGGTTGTAAAAAATATTGCAGCCTCTTCTTTAAAACCTGAAAAATTTTCGCAGTTGTTATTTCGTATGGTGCAGTATTATCAACCCAAAACAATATTGGAATTAGGCACTTCGTTTGGTATTACCAGTGCTTACCTGGCTTCGGGCAATAGCAATGCAAAACTGCACACTTGCGAAGGGGCAAAAAATATTGCCGCCATTGCAAAGCAAACATTCAATAATTTAAATCTTAAAAATGTTGACTTAATTGAAGGGGATTTTGCAAAGACTTTTCCGCACTTGCTATCCCGGTTACAGCATATTGATCTTGCTTTTATAGATGGCAACCACCGCAAAGCACCTACACTCGATTACTTCAATCAGTTATTAGGGGTATCGAACCAATCCACCATATTGGTTTTTGATGATATACACTGGAGCCTGGAAATGGAAGAAGCCTGGCAGCAAATTCAGCAGCATCCGGCTGTAACACTCACCATCGACCTGTTTTTTATTGGCATCGTTTGTATCAACACAGCTATAAAAGTGAAGCAGCATTTTGTTGTTAGATTCTGATAAAAATAATGATGACCGGTAATATTAAATTAAAAAAACTGTAGTTCTCCTTTAGGGGTTAGAGGCAATTTTTGTTACCTTCGTCCTAATTATTTTCTGCTTATGACAATTGGCGTTTTAAAAGAACAATCCCCCGAAACCAGAGTATCCCTTTTACCGGAACATATAATTATCCTTAAAAAATGGAATGTAAATGTTTGTATTGAAAGCAATGTAGGTGTTACAGCTTTTGCTACTGATGAAAAATATATAGAAGCAGGAGCAACAATAAAATCAAGGAATGAATTATTGCAAAGCTGTGATATTATCCTCAGTATAAATGCTCCCACAACATCCGACACCGAACAGCTGACATCTAACATTTTACTCGGAGTTTACCAGCCGCTGTTTACTGCACAACTAATGCAGCAATGGGCTGCTAAAGGTTTTACAGTTTTTAGTATGGATATGCTGCCACGTACTACAAGGGCGCAAAGCATGGATGTGCTGAGTAGCCAGGCTAATATTGCAGGTTATAAAGCAGTGTTAACGGCAGCAAATTTATTTCCCAAATATTTTCCCATGTTTATGACAGCAGCGGGTAGTGTGCCTCCTGCAAAAATGCTGATACTCGGTGCAGGTGTTGCAGGCTTACAAGCTATTGCCACTGCAAAAAGATTAGGTGCTGTGGTAGAAGTATTTGATACACGCCCTGCAGTAAAAGAAGAAGTAATGAGCCTCGGTGCAAAATTTGTAGAAGTGGAAGGCGCAGCCGATGCCAGCAAAGCCGGTGGTTATGCTGTTGAACAAACTGAAGAGTTTTTACAACGACAAAAAGCAAAAATTGCGGAGAGTGTTGCCAAGGCAGATATTATAATTACAACGGCCCAAATACCGGGTAAAAAAGCGCCGGTACTAATTACCACTGCAATGATGGAAGCTATGAAAAATGGTTCTGTAATAATTGACCTAGCAGCTGCTACCGGCGGAAATACAGAATTGACTAAAACAGATGTTACTGTAATTCATAATGGTGTAAGCATTGTAGGTAATTCTTATTTGGCAGGCACCATGCCCAGCGATGCCAGTAAACTGTACGGAAAAAATATTTTAAACTTTTTACAGCTCTTCATTACTAAAGAAGGCAACATCAATTTAAATTTTGAAGATGATCTGGTAAAAGGAACCTGTGTGGTGCATGGCGGAGTAATTACAAATGATAGAGTAAATGGATTAATAAATAATGGATAATTGGATAATGGATAATTAATAATGCATTAAATGCAACAACTAATAAACCAATTAACCAGTTAACGAATAAACTAATCAACATGGAAAATATTTTGCAATGGATCTCCGAAAATCAACAAACCATTTATATAGTTATACTGATGGTTTTTGTGGGTATTGAAGTAATTGGCCGTGTGCCAAGTGTGTTGCACACCCCATTAATGAGCGGTGCCAATGCTATACATGGTGTGGTGATTATTGGTGCCATTATTGTAATGGGCAAAGCCGAATCAGATAATTATTTTGCTTTGATATTAGGATTTTTGGCTGTGATATTAGGTACACTGAATGTTGTGGGTGGGTTTGTGGTTACCGACAGGATGCTGGAAATGTTTAAGAAGAAAAAGTGATGCCCCAAACCCCTGAAGGGGCTTAAAATGCATACTCTGATTTTTTTTAAAGCATTAAGTTTGGAAAGGTGCTTTTATAAATACAAGAAAATACTTTAAATAAAAAATCTCAGCGGCCCCTGCGCCTCTGCGTGCAAAATATACACAATGGAATTGAATATTTTAACACTTTGCTACCTCATCGCCTCTGTAACATTTATACTTGGCTTAAAAATGCTGGCAAGCCCTGCCTCGGCACGTAAAGGAAATTTAGTAGCGGCATTCGGTATGACCGTCGCTATTTTCGCCACTATTTTTTTGTATGAAGATGAAGGAGAAAAATTGCACAATTACCTGTGGATATTTGGCGGGTTATTAATTGGTACTGTTGCTGGCACACTCTCTGCAAAAAAAGTAAAGATGACGGCTATGCCCGAAATGGTGAGTTTATTCAACGGAATGGGCGGTGCCTGTGCGGCATTAATTTCTGCAGCGGAGTTTTATCATATCTATAAATTACACGAAGCATCTCCCGAAACACCATTTGCAGAGTTGGCCACAGTTGGTCATTATATCACTATTGTAGCAGGTGCCATCATTGGTACCATTTCTTATACCGGCAGTATTATTGCCTGGGGTAAACTCAATGGCCGTGTAAAAGATTTTTCTTTTAAAGGACAGCATATTGTAAATATGATTGTGCTGGCGTTGGTAATTGCCGCATCTGTTTGGGCTTATCAGTCCAATATCGGCAATATATTTTTACCTTTTATCTTAATTGGTTTTTTTGCATTCATCTACGGAATATTATTTGTGCTACCCATTGGTGGTGCCGATATGCCGGTGGTAATTTCTTTATTGAATTCTTTTACCGGTGTGGCAGCAGCCTGCGGTGGTTTTTTATACGATAACAAAGCGATGCTTACCGGCGGTATTCTGGTTGGTGCAGCAGGAACTTTGTTAACCATATTGATGTGTAAAGCCATGAACCGCTCTTTAACCAATGTATTGATCGGCTCATTTGGCGGCGGTAATAAAACTGCAGCAACAGGCGGTGCAACAAAAGCGCAGGGTAATTATAAAGAAATAAGTTTAGCCGATTCTGCAATGGTAATGGCGTATGCCAACAGGGTAATGATCGTTCCGGGCTATGGCCTTGCCGTTGCACAGGCACAACATACCTGCCATGAACTGGAAAAAATATTAAATGAAAAAGGAGTGGAAGTAACTTATGCTATTCACCCGGTGGCGGGCCGTATGCCCGGGCATATGAATGTGCTGCTTGCAGAAGCAGATGTGAGTTATGATAAATTGCTGGAAATGGAACAGGCCAATGATGAATTTAAAACTGCCGACGTGGTGCTGATACTTGGTGCCAATGATGTGGTAAATCCTGCTGCAAAAAATGATCCAGCTTCCCCGATATATGGTATGCCGATTTTAGAAGTGGAACAGGCAAAAACGGTTATCGTTAATAAACGCAGTATGAAACCCGGTTATGCCGGTATTGAAAACGATCTTTTCTTTCAGCCTAAAACAAGTATGCTGTTTGGCGATGCCAAAAAAGTATTACAGGATTTGTGTGCAGAGATAAAGTCAGTGTAAAGTTTATAGTTTGTTGTTTTTGGTTACGTTCTTCAGTTTTTCATGGCATCATCGTTGTGAACTTGTTCTGTTCTTCTTTTCTTTTAGTAAAAGGAAAGAAGAATTTCACTTGTACAGCATATCATTATTCAGCTTTTATCAAAGCGTAATAAAATTATTTTACCGCTCCCTGCCTTTCAATAATAAACTGCATTACAGTTTCAAGTTCTACACCGGCACGTTGCATGGCATCCATAATTTCATCACGGTTTACATTGGCCGCAAAACGGGCTTCTTTAAAACGTTTTTTCATTCCCTTCAGTTCCATGCCTTCATAGCCTTCGGGGCGCATTAAACTGTACGCATGGGTAAGGCCACTCAGTTCATCAAAAGCAAAAAGCATCTTATCCATTTTTGTTACCGGCTCCACACCAAAATGGTTGGGCCCATGGCTGGCAATAGCCCTGATAATTTCAGGGTCAATATTTCTTGTCTCCAGTTCTTCAATAATTTTTTTGCAATGCTGTTCAGGCCATTGGTCCCAGTCGGCATCATGCAGCAGCCCAGCCATTTCCCATCGCCACTGGCCGGCTTCATCTAATCCTTCTTTTTCTGTTGCCCAACATTTCATAATATGTGCCACCTGTTTCATATGCAGTAGCAGGCGTTCGTTTTTTATCCAATCTTTTAATAAAGTATTGGCTTCTTCACGGCTTAATGTATTGCCTGCGTTGGCAGGGTTGCCAAATTGGGTTCTGTGTAGTAGTAATGACATAATTTTTCTTTTGTAGAAAACAAGTTTAAGCGAAAATAAAATTTATCTGCTAACTTCAATTGTATTTAATAAATCAATATGCAGTGTATGAAAAAAATGATTGTGCTTGCTGTTTGTTGCGCTATAACGGCAGCGGTGTTTTGCCAGCCAAAAAATATTTCCATTATACCCGAGCCGGTTCAGCTGGTTAAAAAAAATGGAGTTTATCTTTTACCAAAAGATATTGTTATTGGCGCAGCCAATACTACTGCTGTACAATTTGCAGCTGATTACCTGCAAAAAAAAATCAGTCTGGCAACAGGATATGCAGTAAAAGTTGCAGACAATTCAGCAGCAGCAAATATTCAGTTATTGCTGAATGCAACTGCAAATACTTCAATTGGAAAAGAGGGGTATGAATTATCTGTTAGCCCTCAAAACATAATCATCAAAGCTAACCAGCCGGCGGGTTTATTTTATGGGGTACAAACATTATTACAGCTGCTGCCAAAAGAAATTGCAGGCAAAGAGCTGGTAAAAAATATAGAATGGACTGCACCTTGTGTGGAGATAACAGACTATCCACGTTTTGGATGGCGTGGTTTGATGCTTGATGTAAGCCGTCATTTTTTTACCAAAGAAGAAGTGAAAACATTTATTGATGAAATGGCTGCTTATAAATTCAATTTATTTCACTGGCATTTAACCGACGACCAGGGCTGGCGGGTAGAAATAAAAAGCCTGCCTAAACTAACATCCATTGGCGCCTGGAATGTAAAACGTACGGGCCGCTTCGGCAGTTTTTTACCAATAAAAGATGATGAACCCAGAAACTATGGCGGCTTTTATACACAGGACGATATAAAAGAAATTGTGCAGTATGCCGCAGCCCGTTTTGTAAATGTATTGCCCGAAGTTGATGTGCCCGGCCACAGTCTTGCTGCCATTGCTGCTTATCCAGAACTTAGCTGTACACCTGGAGCAGAGAAATATAAAGTAAGTTCCGGCGATAAATTTATTGAGTGGCCTGCCAAGGGACATTTTTACGGACTGCTGGATAATACGCTTTGCCCGGCCAATGAAAAAGTATATCCTTTTTTAGATAAAGTAATGACTGAGCTGGCACAACTATTTCCTTTTGAATATATACATGTTGGCGGTGATGAATGCATTCATAATTATTGGGAAAATAACCCTGCTATAAAAGCATTGATGCAGAAAGAGGGTTTAAAAACCATGAATGCAGTACAAGGGTATTTTGAAAGACGGCTTGAAAAAATTGTGCAAAGCAAGGGAAAGAAAATGATGGGCTGGGATGAGATTCTGGAAGGTGGTGTATCGCCAACAACTGCTATTATGAGTTGGCGGGGTACCAAGGGTGGTATTGAAGCCTCCAATAAAAAACATGAAGTGGTAATGAGCCCCACCACATTTGTGTACCTGGATTATATGCAGAGCGACGAAATAATGGAACCTAAAGTGTATGCATCATTACGGTTAAGTAAAACTTATTCATATGAACCGGTATCAGAAGGTATTGATGCAAAATATGTAAAAGGTATGCAGGGTAATTTGTGGAGTGAGCAGATATATAATTATCGCCAGGTACAATACATGACATGGCCACGGGCTTTTGCAGTTAGCGAAACAGCATGGAGCCCGTCAGGCAAAAAAAACTGGAACAGTTTTGTGGGCAAGATAGAAGATCATTTTAAACGCTTTGATGCGGCTGAAATAAAATACGGCCCCGGCATGTACGACCCCGATTTTAAAGTGAGTCAAAATGGTAAAGGTGAATTGGTTGTCAGTTTAAAAACAGAAATAGAAGGGCTGGATATTTATTATAGTTTTGATAATTCTTATCCCGATCATTTTTATCCGAGGTACGAAGGGCCAGTAACAGTACCGGTAGATGCAACTTTGATGAGGGTGATTACTTACCGTGGTAAACAACCCGTTGGCAGAATGAATAATATGCCTGTAGCAGAATTAAAAAAGAGAACAGAGAAAAAATAATTTATCATATAAAAAATAAAAAATGAAGAACGTATTAATACATCATGTTTTTTTCTGGCTTAAAAACCCCGATAGTATTGCTGATAAACAACTATTAATTGCAGGCTTACAAAAATTATCAGCAGCAAAATCTATTCAAACCTTTCATATTGGTACGGCAGCTGCCACCCGAAGGGAAGTAATTGACAGTTCCTACTCCGTCTCGTGGATGCTCATCTTTGCAACTAAAGAAGCACAGGATGATTACCAAACCGACCCGATTCATTTACAATTTATAGCCGACTGTTCAGCACTTTGGCAAAAAGTGGTGGTGTATGATTCGGTAGATGCATAGAATTTTTGCTGTTACTTCAGGCAATTAATTGAAACTGGTATTTGCACATTACCGGTATAAAAACATCATATTGTTACCACAGGCACTCATACAATCTTTGCAAAACATAAAAGGCTTTGATGAAGCGGCCTTTGTACAGGTACATCAATCCGGCGGGCAGGTTACTTCAGTAAGGCTGAATAGCAATAAAATATTTGGTAGCAAACCATTAATTTTTAATGCTAAGTCAGAGAAAGTGCCCTGGAGTTCGAATGGGTTTTATTTAAACGAACGGCCTTCCTTTACACTTGATCCAACCTTTCATGCAGGCGCATATTACGTGCAGGAAGCCAGCAGTATGTTTGTAGAGCAGGCTTTGCAACAAACAGTTGATCTGTCGAAGCCTTTAAAAGTGTTAGACCTTTGTGCCGCACCGGGGGGCAAATCAACTTTAATTCAATCGCTGATTAATAAAGACAGTTTATTGGTAAGTAATGAAGTGATTAAAACAAGGGCCAGTATACTTACCGAAAATATTACCAAATGGGGAGCAGCAAATATTATTGTTACCAATAACGATCCAAAAGATTTTCAGCGCCTGCAAAATTATTTTGATGTGATTGTGGTGGATGCACCCTGCAGTGGTAGTGGTTTATTCCGTAAAGATATTTCGGCTATTGACGAATGGAGTGAAAATAATTTGCAGCTGTGCAGCCAGCGGCAGCAAAGGATATTGGCAGATGTTTTTTCATCACTTAAAGATGGCGGTGTTTTAATTTACTCTACCTGTTCTTATTCAACAGATGAAGACGAAGCCATTGCAGATTGGCTGATAGCAGAATTGAAAGTTGAAAGTTGTAAGCTTCAAACTGAGTCAGCATGGAATATTGTTGAAACCCAATCTCCGCAACATAATGCATATGGTTACCGCTTTTATCCTGATAAAGTAAAAGGAGAGGGTTTTTTTATAGCAGCATTTAAAAAAAATGAAGGTACAGGTAATATGTTTGAACAAAGGGCACAAAAATCCAGGCTAGAAAAAATAGCGGCCAGGGAAATTGAAACCTTAAAACCCTGGCTTAAAAATCCCGGCGACTTTTTCTTTATTAAACAAAAGGAAGATATTATTGCCATGCCGCTAACCTTGCAAAATGAGTTGGCAGTAATACAGGCTGCGTTGTATATAAAAAAAGCCGGCGTTAAAATGGGGGCTATCATCAGGGATGAACTAATTCCCGATCATGAACTGGCGGTAAGTACAATAATTACCCCGGGGGTTTCAACAATAGCCGTAGATGTGGAAACTGCCTTGCAATACCTGCGCAGGCAGGATATAAAAATTGATGCCGCAGCAAAAGGCTGGGCGCTGTTAACCTGCGGGCAATTACCATTAGGCTGGGTAAAAATACTTGCCAACAGGGTTAATAATTACTATCCTAAGGAATGGCGCATTGTTAACAAGTAATTGGGCCCAAAAACCAACTAATTTTTGCATATTTGCAATCACAATTTTTGGATATGAAGAAAATTTTTGGCTTGTTGCTTTTGCTGCCTTTTTTTGCATTGGCGCAAAAAGATATTACGCATACCGTTGGCCCTAAAGAAAGTTTAACCAGTATTGGCCGCTTGTATAATATCAATGGCAGGGAGCTGGCTAATTATAATAAGATTGAGTATGAGAAAGGTTTAACATTAGGCCAGGTATTAAAAATCCCCGGAAAAAATGCTGCCGCCAAAACTGCAACTGTTCCTCCACCTGCAAAAACAACAGCACCAGCAAAAACTGTTGTTGCTAAATCTGAAAAAGGAAAGCCAGTTTATCATACCGTTGGTAAAAAAGAAACATTGTATCACATCAGCACCTTGTATAATAAAGTGCCCATTGATGATATAAAAAAATGGAATAATCTTAAAAGTGATGCCTTAAGCGAAGGCGCTAAAATTATAGTTGGATATACAGGTGGAAAGAACGAGAAACCTGTAAAAGAAGAGTTTGTTGAAATACCTGAACCCAAAAAAGAAGAAACGAAGCCACAAAAAAATATTGAAGAAGTAAAGACGGCAGCTGTTGTTAAGGAAGTAAAAAATGAACCTGCTGTACAGGTTAAGGCAGTAAACTTTAATGGCGGTATCTTTAAAAATTTGTACGAAACTCAAACAAGTAATAATAACCTGGTAAGCGAAACAGGTACGGGGGGAGTTTTTAAAAGCACCAGTGGCTGGGAAGATGGAAAGTATTACTGCCTGCATAATACAGCACCGGCCGGCATGGTAATTAAAATAACCAATGTGGCCAATGGTAAATCGGTATATGCAAAAGTGCTGGATTTAATTCCTGATATTAAACAAAATACAGGACTCATCATACGCCTTAGTAATGCTGCCGCAGATGCTTTAGGCACTACAGAAAGTAAATTAGATTGTACACTTAATTATTCAAAGTAAATTTTATGAAGAAAGTTTTTTTGTTTGTAATTGCTGCCACAGCATGTTTTGTAACCTATGCACAGTCGGATGTAGAAATGGCAGACCCTAAACTAAAAAAAGATAAAGAGCTTAGTGATAAGTTAAAGGCTGAAGAAAACCGGAAAAACGACACCAATTTTACCATACTCAAAACTGTTGCTGCAACTTCAGTTAAAAACCAGGGTATGACTGGTACCTGCTGGTGTTTTTCCACCACTTCTTTAATAGAAAGCCAATGCCTTAAAGCTAACTTAGGCGAATTTGATCTAAGCGAAATGTTTTCTGTAAGAAATACCTACCTGGAAAAAGGCAGAAATTATGTACTGCGCCAGGGCAGTACACAATTTGGCGAAGGAGGTTTAGGCCACGATCTGATAAATGCAATAGCCAAATATGGTGCTGTGCCTGATAGTGCATATAGTGGTTTAAAGCCGGGAGGTTTTACTGTGCATGACCATGGAAGATTAGTACAGAAATTAAAAAACTATTTAGACACTTTACTGAAACATAAACCTGTACAAGAAGATTGGCTTACGGGATATGAAAAAATACTGAATGATGAACTGGGGGTGCCACCAGCTAAATTTAGGTACAATGGAAAAGAATACACACCTAAAACATTTGCAGGCGAAGTGCTGAAATTTAATGCTGATGATTATTTATACATTACCTCATTTACGCATCACCCGTATTATTCATCTTTTATTTTAGAGGTGCCCGATAATTTCAGTAATGGTGCTTATTACAATGTACCGGTTGAAGATATGATTGAGTTAACAAAAGAAACGGTAAATAATGGATACTCTATTTTGTGGGATGCAGATGTAAGTAATGATGGGTTTCAGCAAAAAATGGGTTCGGCTGTTAACTTTAATAATTTTACACCTGAATTAAAACGAAAAGGCGATCTGTTTACAGGCCAGTCCAAAGAAGGTAAGTGGGATGTAACTACCCGTCAGAAATTATTTGAGAATCTTACCACACAGGATGATCACCTGATGCATATTACGGGCCTGGCAAAATCCAAAGCCGGTAATAATTTCTTTATGGTAAAAAATTCATGGGGCGATGTTGGTCCAAGGCATGGCTACATCTATGTATCAGAAGCTTACTTTGCCATTAACACAGTGAGTATGATCATTCCAAAAGCTGCGTTGAGTAAAAAAATGCTGGAGAAAATAAAATTGAAATAATAATAAATAAAAATACTGCTAAGGCGCTGCAATAACTGCAGCGCCTTTTTTATGTAAACCTGTAACCTCTTAAAAAATCTTCCACCGTCATTTTCTTTTTTCCTTCCAGTTGTAATTCTTTTACTTCAATGTAACCATTGGCACAGGCAAATTTTAAAAAAGTTTTACCGTCTGTTTCGTAATTGCCGGTTGTTGTTTTTAATGCAGTAATTTGTTTTTCGCTTTTATATATCTTCAGTGTTTTTCCATCAAGTGTAGTAAAAGCTCCGGGAAATGGAGACAGGCCACGTATAAGATTATGAACTTCATTCACCGGTTTATTAAAATCTATTTTGCAGGTTTCGGTAAAAATTTTAGGGGCATGCAATAGGGTTTGCGGTTGGTGGTTGGTGGTTTGTGGTCGGTCTGTTAAAGTGCCATCCGCTAAACCTTTTACAGTTTTTACTAAAAGTTCAGCCCCAATTTCTTTCATGGTATCATGCACTTCACCGGCGGTATCGTTTTCTCCAATAGCAAAACTTTGTTGCAATAAAATATCTCCGGTATCAATTTCGTGTTTTAATTTAAAGGTAGTTACACCCGTTTCTTTTTCGCCATTTATAACGGCCCAGTTTATTGGGGCAGCACCACGGTATTGTGGTAGTAAGCTGCCATGCAAATTTACACTACCCATTCTCGGCATATTCCAAACTACTTCGGGTAACATACGGAACGCCACTACAATCTGTAAGTCTGCATTCAACGATTTTAGTTCCGCTAAAAATTCAGGGTTCTTTAATTTCTCCGGCTGCAACACTTTTAAGTTATGCTCCACTGCATATTTTTTTACTGCACTTTGCTGTAACGTCATTCCACGGCCTGCCGGTTTATCGGGAGCTGTAATTACACCCACAATATTGTAGCCTGCTTTTACCAAGGCATCCAAACTTGCCACGGCAAATTCGGGTGTACCCATAAATACAATCCGCAGTGGTGTAAGGGTAATATTAAAAGTAGTGGCTTTGTTTTCTTTTTCTTTTAATTTAACTTCAATCATTACTGCGAAGATAAATAATTGAATCGAGTGATTGATTTATTCTGTAGTTAGTAACCTGTATTTATATTGGACAGGTAAAACACATCATTTTTATTATCACTGTTATTGCCTTTGTAGCGACTGAAAGTATATAAATTGTATTTTACTGATGGCAGAAAAACATTTTCCAGTTCGGCTTCTTTATTATCATTTATAAACACCAATAGTGCATTCCCCTTTCGCTGCATTTTTATCTGCTGTTTGTTTTTAGTAAGATAAAAATTGGGTAAGTTAATCCGCTTGTTCACTGCAACGGTTTCATTTTTATCATAAGAATAAACAGTAAGTGTGCCGCCACTATTGGCATAAGGATCGAACCATAAAACTACCCGGTTAAATTTGCCCACATAACTATCGTAAAAACTCCAGTACTGGTTTTGGTTCTCATCCATTTTATATCTTTCTGCTGCATTATCGTAAGGTATTTCAGAAAAACTTACCGTAAATAATCCGCTGTTGTAAGCGATGTCTTTATTCCAGATTATATCAAATGAAAGATTAAAGTTGTTACTGATCTCTTTGTTAAATTGCTGTGGATACCAGTAACCATCTTTAGTAAGTGCTAACCAGTTTTTATTTTCGTATTGCTGTACGGTAATATTTTTCATGCCATTCCATCCGGCAGGAAATTTGTTTACGCTGCTGTTTTCAAAACTGTAATTATAACTGCTAATTACCGATTGATTTGTTTTGCTGCTGGCTTTTACTTCGGCCAGTGATGCGTTAATGGCATTGATACCATTGAGTTTTTTTACCGGCTCTCCTACCATTTTTGCCAATACATCCAGGTTAAACTGGCTGTAAAAAAGATCCATAAAATTCTTTTTAGGCAAGTCGCTATCCTGTCTTCTTATATACAAAGCTATACACTGAGGTTCATCTTTTGGTTTGGCTTTATCAAAAAAATCCAGGTTGTCTACCCATACATTATAACCATTGCCTTCGGCAGCTTCTAATTCTTCAGGAAGAAAATTATAGGAATTTACTTTTTTAACATATGCGGCTTCATTTATGTTCGTTTGCTTTAATGCTGAATTATACCAAAGATTTATTTTTTCTTTTTCCTGTTTAAGATTTTTTAAATAAGCTGCACCGGTTTCAAATTGCTGTGTTCTGTAATCGCCTTTTTGTTTTTCTGCAGCAGAAAGGCTGTTGTAAATTTTTTCATAATCGGCTACAATCTTTTCGTGCCGGGCTATTTGTTCGGTCAGCCTTTTTTCGTGGTATGCTTTATAGGTGCCAAATAATTCTTTGTTGGTTAATTTTCTCCAGGGTAAATCTTTTTTTGCAGAAAAGAAATAGCAATGCTTTAGTGTTTCTTCGGCCCTGTAATTGCTGTAAATTATTTTATTACCTGCCGCATCGGTTTGTACCTCAATATTGGTAATCCTTATTCTTGATTGGTTAAACGTTAACCCGGTACCCTGTTCGGGTAAAGGAAATTTTTCTCCATCAATTTGATTTACGGAGAAATATACCCAACAGCCGGTTACTGCTTCGGCTTTCAGTTCGTTGTATCCCTTCAGGCATTCATAATCTTTAAGCATCAGGTAGTTTTCGTAGGCGGCAGGGCTGTTACTGCTGTACCAAAAAGCTTTTCCTTTTGGAAATGCAATACTGTTAGTTGCATACAAGCCATCAATTGCCACAGGCATGATACGTTGCATTTCTTTTCTTAACGGTTCACAAAATTTCCATTGGCTTGCGGGAATGGCATCCTGAAAAGAAGGCGCTGCACTTGCCCATACCCATTTGCCGGTTACTTTGTTTATATCGAGTGTATTACAATCAACCTGACCAACAGCATTTATTTTACAAAACAAATACAGTACAATAATTATACAGCGGCGTATTAATTTCATAACTTTTTTTTTATAACTAATTATCTATCAGTTGGACTAATTATAAAATTAGTATTTTATAAATTTAAAAATTTCTATACCCTTATCCATTAGTAATTGTGCGGTGTAAACTCCTGCTGCCAGTTTTGAAACATCAATATTTTGCGGTTGCAGACCTACAGGTAATATTTGTTGCTTTACCAATTGCCCCTGTTGGTTAAACAAGCGCAATGATGTTTTTTGCTGCGGACTACTGAATGAAATTTTAATAAAATCCTGCGCAGGATTGGGAGAAACGCTGACACTGTTGTTTTCATCTTTTACATCAATAACTATTACCGAAGAATAACTGAATCTTCCATCCAGGTCAACTTGTTTAATGCGGTAATAATTTTTACCATTAACAGGATGCTGTTGTAAAAATTGATAGTGCCTTGTAACACTGCTGTTGCCTGCCGCAGTTACTGTACCAATGGTTGCATAACTAATAGTATTACTGCTGTGTTCAATTTCAAAATGTTTGGTATTACTTTCTGATGCGGTGGCCCATTGTATCAGCGATAATTTATTTTGCAATTGCCCCTGCACATATAACCAGGTAACAGGAAGCAAGCCACAACTGATTGATACAGGTATATTGCTGTCTGTATTTGTTCCATCACCTAACTGACCAGCATTATTATTTCCCCAGCCCCAAAGCGTATTGTCTGTTTTTATAGAAAGTGTATAATCTGCTCCGGCATCAATTTGGCTCCAGTTAGTTGCCGTACCAATTTGTACCGGAGTATTTCTATTGGCATTAGTACCATCGCCTAACTGACCACGAAAATTTCGGCCCCAGGCCCATAAAGTGCCATCTGTTTTAGTTGCTATTGAATGTTCTTCTCCGGTAGTAATGCTTTGCCAGTTGGTTGCTGCACCTGTTAAAGTTGGTTGATTTTGATTGATGTTGGTACCATCACCTAGTTGTCCATAATTATTATCGCCCCATGCCCAAAGGCTGCCATTTGTTTTTATGGCAATACTGTGAAACCATCCTGCCGCAATTTGCCCCCAATCGTTATCAAAACCAATTTGAGTGGGCGTAATCCTGTTGGTAAAAGTACCATCACCTAATTGCCCAAAATCATTTGCCCCCCATGCCCACAAGCTGCCATCTGCTTTGGTGGCTATGGAATTATAAGTTCCTGTAGTAATGTTTTGCCAGTTGGTTGCTGTTCCCACTTGCAGTGGTATTGCCACACTATTTGGTGGTGTAGCATTACCACATTGGCCGTAGGTGTTACCGCCCCATGCCCATAAACTGCCATCTGTTTTTATTGCAATGTTATGTTCGACCCCTGCACTTATAGTAACCCAGTTAGTCGCTGTTCCAATTTGGATAGGTACAGTGCTGTTGTTATTGGTACCATCTCCATATTGTGCCTCTGAATTTCGGCCCCAGGCCCAAAGTGTTCCATCGGTTTTAATAGCCATTGAATGTTCTGCGCCGGCAGTAATAACTTGCCAGTTAGTCGCTGTTCCAATTTGTACAGGAGCATTGCTATTGTTATTGGTGCCATTGCCCAATTGCCCACTGATATTATCACCCCAGGCCCAAAGAGTACCATCAGTTTTAATTGCTAGTGTATGAGCATAACCGGCAGATACTTTTGCCCAGCATTGTGCAGTGCTTGTGATGGTTGTGGCTAGTAGAAAAGCCAGTAAATAAAAAATCTTTTTCATAACTGTTGTTTAAGTGAGTACAAAAATTCAATTTTTAAAAAGGAATACAATCACCTGAACACCTGTTTTTATTATCCCCCGAACAGGGGATTGGTATTTACTTTTTTTTTATCACTTTTGTAATATGAGGAACAAATTTTTTCTGTTACCAGCCGTGCTTACTGTTGCTTTGCAGCTTAGTGCACAACAGCATTTGGTTGATAGTATAGAAAAACTGTTAAAAACAGAAATACCAGATAGTGTCAGAGCTATTGCATTGGTAAACGGGGGCCGGTATTATGAAGTAGTAGACACTGCAAAATCTAAGCAATTCTATCAGGAGGCCATTGAATATGCCACGCAGAAAAAATTAGATTATCCGCTGGGTGCTGCTTTACACAACAGCATGTATTCAGACTTTGCCAAGGGCAAAAAAGAAGAGCATTTGGGAGATATGAACAAAGCAATATTTTTTTTATCCCGTGCAAAAAACCCAAAAGCGAAACTTACTTTGGCTATGGTAATGAATGATAAAGCTTCTGTGTTTTATAGATGGGGAATGTATGATTCGGCAGCAACCTGGTATTTGAAAGGCATTGAAGTATTGGAAAAAGAAAAAAACTATGAATGGTCGGTAAGCTTATATTCAAACCTTTCCAGTGTTTACGAAATTTTAAAATTAAAGGATAAACAAAAAGAATACATACTTAAAAGTTTGAAAGCTGCTAAAATAACCGGGCGGGACTATAACCTTTTTGGAGCATACGCTATGGTATCTCAATTTTATGCTGGTGCCAGCGATTATAAAGTGGCGCTACTTTATTCAGATTCTGCCCGAACATACTTTGCCAACAATATGGATGTAACAAGAGTGCAGCTTCATTATTTAACAAGGGCACAGGCGTTTGATGGACTTTCAAAATACGACAGTTCCATTTTTTATTTCAGTAAAGTGTACAATATCACAAAAGAAAATAATAACAAATGGGGAATGACAGAGCCGTTATTTATGATGGGTAATGCGTACATGAAATTGGGTAAACAAAAAGAGGCAGAAGAGTTTTTACTGAAAGGCGTTAAGCTGGCAGATGAAAATGGGTTCACTGTTTTTCAAAAATCGGGCTATAACTTATTGACTGATTTTTATGAAGAAACTGGTAATTATCAAAAAGCCCTTGAAAGCCATAAAAAGTATTATGCAGCAAATGATTCCATTCAAAGCGATGATACAAAAAAAATAGTGCTTGACATTGAAAAGAAATATGAAACTGAAAAAAAAGAACAACAGCTTACATTACAAGCGGCGTCTATCAACAAAAAAAACATTATTAATTACATACTTGGCGGCAGCGTTGCAGCATTGCTGTTGATTTCATTTCTTTCTTACCGTACCTATACTCAAAAAAGGAAACTGCAACAACAGCAAATTGCTGACTTGGAAAAAGAAAAATTATTACTTGCCACACAATCTATTTTAAAAGGCCAGGAAGATGAAAGAAGCAGGCTGGCACAAGACCTGCATGATGGCCTTGGCGGATTGCTGAGTGGCGTTAAACTTCAATTAGGAGCTATGAAAGGAAATTTAATTTTATCGGAAGAGCATGGCCGTACATTTAATAATGCGCTGGGCAAATTAGATGAATCCATAAGCGAAATGCGCAGGGTGGCACATAACATGATGCCCGAAGCATTAATGAAATTAGGATTGCAGCAGGCTTTGCAGGATTATTGCGATGGATTATCGGAATCGCAATCGTTTAAAATAAATGGTGAGTTTTATGGCCTAGAAAAAAGAATGGAATCATCAGTTGAAATTGTAGTGTACCGTATTGTACAGGAGTTGCTGAATAATGCAGTGAAACATTCCGGTGCTGCAATTATTTTAGTACAGGTGATGAAGCATGATAATAATCTTACCATTACTGTAGAAGATAACGGTAAAGGTTTTAACAGGGAAGAAGTGCTACTGATGAAAGGGACCGGTTTAAATAATATTCAATCAAGGGTTGATTATTTAAAAGGACAACTGGATATAAAATCAACACCCGGTAATGGTACATCCATACATATTGATTGTATAATTTAAAGCAATGGATAAAATAAAAGTATTGGTTGTTGATGATCACCCGATGGTATTGGAAGGGATGCGTTCTATGTTGCAGCAAATAACATTTGTAACAGTTGCCGGTACAGTAAATAATGCCTATGAGGCAATAGAGCATATTAAATTAACTATCCCTGATATAGTAATTACCGATATTAACATGCCTGAAATAAATGGTATAGAATTAAGCTTGAAAATAAAAAAAGAATTTCCTCAGGTAAAAATAATTGCCATGAGTACTTTTAAAGAGCGGAGCTATATTTCGCAAATGATACAAAACGGCGCTTCGGGTTACCTGGTTAAAAGTACCTCCAAAGAAGAAATTGAAGAAGCGATATTGAGTGTGTATGAGGGAAAACTATACATGAGCCTCGATATTAATCTTTCTTCATCTGATAAACTGGAGCTAAATAATATTCCAGTACTGAGCAGCAGAGAAAAAGAAGTGTTGCAATTAATTGCTGATGGTATGACCAATCCGCAGATTGCAGCCAAACTGTTTTTAAGCATGCATACGGTGGATAGTCACCGTAAAAATATTCTCACAAAATTTGCTGTAAACAATACCGCCAGCTTAATAAAAATGGCAGCAAAGTACAATTTTGTATAAAATAATCCGTTCGCTAAGCGGCAGATTAAATACATCCGGCACAGATGATCTTACAGTGCCAAAACAAATGTTGTACCCTGTCTACTATCTGTAGCAATATTGATGGAGCAGGAAATAGCTTTGGCAAGGTCTCGTATAATATGCAAACCCAATCCGTGCCTGGTGCCGGTAATATGAGTTTCATCAAATAGTGATTTTGCCTGTTCGTTGCTGATGCCTGGTCCGTTATCGGTAATGGACAAATAAATGGTACTGTTTTGTTGCCATGCCTTCCATGTTATTTGTGCGGCTGAAGTTTGATGTAAAGCCTTAATTGCATTGGCAGTAAGGTTTTGCATAATGGTTTGTAAATAATCTGGATCGGTATTCATATACACATCGCTATCATTAATAAAATTAAAAGTTACGTTTGGGGTATCAGCAAAGTTTTTTTGTAAATAACTAAATAATTTGCTTGCAGGTACAGTTGTTACTTCCGGTTTAAATTGCTCCATCTGGCCCTTGCTCCACAATAACATACCTTCCATAGTTTCCAGCAATGACGATGCAGAATTGGATATCTTCTTTTCCCTTTCGTCAATATCCTGTTCAGACAGTATGCCCGGGTTTCTTTTTTGGAGTTGTAAAAAATTGATGAGGTTGGCAACTGGGCTTCTTAGGTCATGACTAAGGATACCGAAAAATTTTGCTTTTACTTTATTGGCTTCGTCTAGTTCGCTGTTCAGTTGCAGCAAAGCAGTATTTGTTTTTTTTCGGCTACGGCTTTGATAGTAAAATAAACTTCCTGTGATGATAAGAAATGCAATGCCGGTAACCAGCAACCACACTTTTTTTTGCTGGTTGCTTAATTCCAGTTCTTTATTTTCAATGGTTTTGTTTTTAAGATCGATCTCTTTCTGGCTTTCTAACGTTGCAATCCTGTTCTTGTTTTGTTGCGAATAGATGGAATCCTGTGTTTTATGAAAAACCCTGAAATTCAGATACGCATTTTTGTAATCGCCTTTGTAAGCCTGTAGTTCGGCCAGGCTTGCAGAAAGTGATGACTCGTTATCCTTATCACCTGTTTCCCTGCTTACAGTTACTGATGTTTGCAAATATTTTTCTGCCAGCTGCAACAGTGTGTTTTTATCATTTGGTATTTGCAAAGATGATGGGAGCATTGTTACAATACCCGTTTGTTTTGCAATGGCAAAAAATATGCGACCTATCTCGCCCCGGTTAAAGCTTGCAAAGTTTGAATTGTCGTTTAATTGTGTAAATAATTTTTCCGCTTTAAGATGATAGTCCAGTGCAAGGCCATAATTATTATGATAGAGTTTCCCCAATTGAAAATAAATGACCGCTTCGCCAAACTTGCTGTCCATTTTTTTCTCCATTTCCAGCGCCTGTAAATTATACCTGATGGCATTTGCTGAATCGTGTAATTCATTATACGTGTCGGCAATAGCTACATATTCATTGGCAATACCCATGATATTTTTGGCTGCTTCCTGTTTGGCTAATGCCTTAAAACTATAGTCAAGCGATTTGGTATAATCCCGTTGTAAAAAATATATCACGGCAATGGCAGATAAACTGTTGCCGGTAAGCCTGTCGGCACCGGGCAGCTTTTCAAAAATATGTAATGCCTCAAAATATTTTTCGGCAGCAACAGCGTAATTGCCGAGCCTTTCGTTTGATACGCCAAGGGTGTATACGGCAGTGCCGATACTTTTTTTATCTCCTTTTTTTAAATAGAACAGGTAGGCCTGCTGTACATTTTCAGCAGCTTTATTATGTTCGCCCATAAAATTATACACGTTACCATAGTTTAGCTGGCTGCTGGCAATGCCATCTTCCCATTTGATCTTTTGGGCAAGTACAGCTCCGCTGTCGGCAAAGGACATTGCTTTGTTCAGGTCTATATCAATATATACATCAGAGATCCGCAGGTACAACCTGGTTTTTGAACTGTCTGTTTTTGTAATGGGTATTTCCTTTTTTAAAGAGTCGATTAATGCTTCGCCATGTTTTTGTGAATAGCTTTTTAAAGCAGACAGGCAAATGATCAGTGCAAAAATTTGCTTCATAAATTAACTGTTAATCCCTTTAATGCATCTTTAAAACTTCTTCCCACGGGCAACACAATATCGTTCACCATAACTTCTCCCGAACTTATTTTTTTAATAAAATGTTTTTGTATTGCATAACTGCGGTGGATGCGGATAAAACTACCAAAGGCCTTTTCTTTTATCAGGTTGCCTAATGGCGATAGAACTGCGTATTTCCTGTCGGCAGTAATAATGCCCGTATAATCTTTCAATGCTTCTAAATAAATTATTTCATGCAGTTGCAGTTTTACCTGGTCGTATCCATCTTTTATAAATATAGTATCGGCACCCAGGTTGTGGCTAAGTAAACTGGCTTTATGATGAATGTCGGCAAATTGTTCCAGCCTGTTCATAGTTTTTAAAAATCGTTCTGCTGTAAAAGGTTTTACTAAAAAATCTAATGCTGCCATTTCAAAACTTTCCACTGCATAATCCGGATAGGAAGTGATGAAGATGCAGGCCGGTACATGCAGCAATTGTTTTCTCAGCTCCAGTCCGCTCATTTGGGGCATATCAATATCTAAGAATAATACATCCGGTAATTGCTGTTGTGCTGCTGCCAATGCTGCTACAGGCGAATCAAATGCGCCAATCACTTCCATAAAAGGATAGTCGCTTAAAAACGATAAGGTGGTAAGGCGGTCGATATCATCGTCATCTACCACCATGCAAGTGATTTTTTTTGTTATCACAGTATCAGGTTATGTTTAAGATTCTATTTCAAATATACTTCATTAAGTGCAGATATGTTGTTCAGCTATTTGTTTTGCAGTTAAGCGATTGGAGCTTTTATCGGTTGAGATATGGCTGTACGTTTGTTGCGGAAATAAAAACATCCATCTTACAAAATGAAAAAAAATAATTATTCCTTAACCTTGTTTTTACTTTCAGGTATCCTGTTATTTACCAGTTGTAAAAAAGATGCAGTAACAAGCCCTGCACCAGTTATTGGCGGCGTTAATCATCCCAATTTTGTTTGCCAGCATCAACCGGCCGGTGCATCACTCAACGGGCAGTTTGCAATTTTTGATTTGGATTATGATACTAATAAGGATAAAAAATATTTTATAGTGTCGTTACAAAAAAACGGGTTAGAGTTTGGTGATAGCTGCGATGTATTGCAAATGCCCAGGCCTATTGACAGTCTTGCATTAAACTGGCCTGCACAAATTAAAACGGCTGCATTTGGCAGCACCAGAAATATTATTACCGATGCAAAAAGTGCAGTTACCTATAACTCGCCAGATCCATGGATATATGCCCCACTGGCTACAAGCACTAATTTATACCGCAAATTAAATGACCCTGTTTATGCCGCGGCAAAAGCTGGTGTAAAACCTAATGGTAATAATTTTTACAGTACCATTTATTATCCGCAGGCGGGCTATACACCTTACAGCAGGACATACAGGGATGTTACCTATTATTTTAAAGATGGCGTGTATACCGATAATATTGCCGGTGGCGGATTAAGGTTGCTGGATACATTGTTTGTTGGCGCTAATGCCATTAACTGGGCCTCTATTGATCAAACGGCGTATGTAGATTTTGAAAGGATCAATTCTCCAAGCAGGTATTTTAGAAAATATTTTTATTTCGACTGGACCAACTGGAAATATTATGTGGTTACAGAAATGGAAGAACGAAAAGATTACCTGAGCTACGCACCGGTGTATTACATCCGATGGCAAGTAAAAAATTACAGCCTTAATAGTTTTTGCAAATGGCCTGATGGCTGGGGCAAAAAGTAAGGATAAGGATAAATGTCGTTTTTATACCACTAACCTAATTCGGGTTAATAATAAGTTTGTTAAATAAAATATTAAAAAAGCACAGATGAATAATAAGCAAAACAATAGCAGGCGCAATGCCATCCAGCAAATATTGATGGCTACAGCAGGGGTAAGCTTTTTTTCATTGCCATCTTTTGCAGAAACTAAAAGCAGAGGTGAAACTGAAAATAAAAATTTATCTCCGTTTATGCTTTCACCCATGGAGGCTTTACAACCAGGCCCCGGCGGGTTAGACATACGTACCTGGGTAAGAAGTTCGCAAACCAACATGCAATATAGTTGTGTGGAGTTTGCTGTAGCTGCAAAAAAAATGGGCCCCGAACCACATTATCATAAATCGCTGGATGAGCTGATGTATGTGCTGGAGGGTACAGCCACCGTTATGGTGGAAGATACCATTTATGAAATTCCTGCCGGTGGCTGGCACTTTAGGCCAAGAGGAATGGTGCATACTTTCTTTAATAATACTGATAAACCTTTCCGGGGTATTGATATGTACTTCAATCAAAACTTTGAAGATTATCTGGAAGAGCTGTTTCATAAAATAATTCCCGGGATGCAGAAAAATAAATTAACAATGGCAGATGCCTCCATAGCAAAACAAATGCATGCGTTGCATAAAAAATTTGGGCTGGTGGGCTTTCCTGAAAAAAGAAAACCCATCATGGATAAATATGGGTTGTGGTAAAATACAGTGGCTTGACTTGTATTAAAATCAATAAAATAGTTACAACAAATAAAAATCACTCATGAAAAAAATAATCTTTTTTTTAGTTGCAATGCTGGCAATAAATATTTGTACGGCACAAAGCCCGGTAGGTAAGTGGAAAGTGGTTTCGCATGTCAGCGAATTTGAGGGAAAAAAATTTGACAGCCACAAAGCACTTTTACAACAAAGGCCCTGTGTTGCAAAAGTTTTTTACGAAATAAATACTGATGGTACATATCGCCTTAATGCTGCAGCAAGTGGTTGTGAGGATAGGTATAAGAAAATTCAGGAAAAATTGCACTCCGAAGAAGTATGGAATGTGAAGGGAAATGTAATAACGATTGGCAACAAAAAAGCACCCTCTGTTGGGCAAGTTTATACATTTACTATAAGTGGCAATAAAATGACCTGGGTGGGAGCAGAAGGGCAGGGAACTATTACCTACCAAAAATTATAATATCAATAACATAAAAAATATGTTGCTAAAGCAACACTTAGTATATGAACAAGCATTTTTTATTACTACTTTATGGTGTAGTCTTACTTTTTTCCTGTAATAGTACCGCTACCCAAAATGCCGCTGAGCCTATTACGGTAGCAGAAGAAAAAAGCATAGCCGTCAATTATTTATCCATGAAAATTAATGGAAAAGAGTGGAAAGCAGATAGTGAAATTTTCGGCGCTTTTCATCCAAAGGGTTACAACAATGCCATAATTATTTCTGGTAGTAAAGGTCCAAATGATAAAACAGAACAATCTTTTAATATCAACCTGTACAATACCAATGGAATAGGTACTTACGATTTGGTAAGCGGTAATAAGGATTTAAATGTGGTACAACTGGGCAATTTAAGTACTGAGAATTATCTCTATGGTAGCGTACTCGGTTTTTCTTTTCATGTAAATGTTACAAAGGCAAGCCAAAACCCTGCAACGCTGGAAGCTACATTTGAAGGTACATTAACTGGTAATGCCGGCGACAGTATAAAAATTACCGACGGAAAATTTTATTATTATGAATAGAATAGCGGTTTTTATTGCAGGTATTTTATTGTCTGTTTCGTTAGCTGCACAATCATTGGCAGATGGGGAGTACTTTATTAAAATTAACCAGACAGGAAAATACCTTGCAGTTGCAGGTGCTGCCACCGATAACGGTGCATGGATTATTCAGTGGGATAATGAATATAAAGCTCATTTTAAATTTATACTTAAAAATCTCGGCAATAATATTTATTCCATCAAGGCATCGCATAGTGGTAAATACCTTAGTACAGATGGTAATCCTCCCACAAGGGGTGCTAAATTATTGCAATGGGATTGGGTAAACCAGGATAATCAAAAATGGAATATTGTTCGTGATAAAAATGGAAAGGGCTGGGTAATGAGTTGTTTTCAAAACAACCAAAAAGTAATTCTTCAGCACTGGAACTCTTCCGCTACTCCCGTTAATGGTGCTTATTTAATGCTGAACGATGACCCTGTGATGCCAGCAATGGTACTTGATTTTAAAAAGAATGAAACCGATCAGATTGAAGGCAATAAATTAAAGGCGCCCGGTAGAGTTACCGCATCTAACAGCAATAAAGCTGCCACTACTTCTAAAATTTTGATGGATGTACACGATGGTATTTATAAAATCCGTGTTAATGAGAGTGGAAAATATTTAGCCATTGCCGGTTTAGAGGATGAAAGTAACGGCATGCGTTTGATACAATGGGACATGATGGCAAATAACAATCATTTGTTTGATGTAAGACGAATGGACAATGGAAACTATAGTATAGCAGCAGTGCATAGCCAAAAAGTATTGGATGTGGTGGATAAAAGAACCGAGGATGGTACACAAGTACAGCAATGGGATAATTTAAACAGCAATAACCAGCAATGGAAATTTTACAATGTTAAAAATGGAGTAAGCATAGTAAGTGTTGCAACAGAAAAAAGTTTGCAATTATCTGCCGGTGCAAACAATGCTGCAAATGGTACGCCATTAATAATTTCAGCATCCGGCATACAAACATTTACACTGCAGCCTGCCAGAATCAACAAGTTTACCGACTACATCACAATTAAAAATTTAAAACTGGCAGTACCGCATGGTGGCGATTTGAATATGTTTGGTGAGATACGTGTAGATGTATTGAATAAAAAAGGCGATAGTTATAGCAGGTATTATTTAAGCAATGGCAACTCACTTTTTTCGGTTGGAGAAAAACAATCAATAGACATGGATAAACAACGCACCGTGTATCCTGGAGGAGAATTGAAATTTAAAATGAATGCAGATGAACTTGCCGGTTCAACAATACGCATTACCTATGGTATTAATGAAAACGATGCTGATGTAGCTGCACTATTTACACAGTTTGGCGCAGGGGAAGCATCTTATAACAATCCTGATGAACGAAGAGATGTTAGTTACTCACCTTATGTAGCCGGAGGAAGCGATGATTTTTATCAGCTAAAATATTCATTTAACGACTGTTTAAAAAGCACGATAAAAGCAGGGCAATTCAGTAACAGCCAAACGTTTTCTATTTCAGCAATCCCGGCCAGTTGTAATGTGCATGTAAACCTGCAGGATGAAGATGGGAGCGATAACTGGCTGGATGTATATTTTACAATCACTAAAGAAAGAAAATAAAATGATCAAACCATTAACTTTATCCATTTTTGCTATCCTTTTTTTAATGGTTACTGCTCATACGCAAAATGAGTATCTGCAAAAAACATTTCAACTGCCAATGAGTGGCGAAGCAAAATCATATTTTGTAAAACAGATAGGCACCGACTATGTGTTAAACAGCGATATTATTGTTGGTAACACACTGCAAAAAACAATGCTGTATCAAAACAATGATAAAGACAGATACATCTGGCCCAAAGGAGAAATTGCCATTAAACTGGATGCAAGTCTTACCACAAATAGTACCTTTTTTAATAAAGAAAATCTTCGGCAACTTGCCTTAAGGGCCATTAGCATTTTCAACACTCAAACCAATTTACGACTGGTAGATTACAATGGCCAGAAAGATTTTATCAATATTAAATTTTCTCCGGATACAACTTATGGTGGTCTATCGCCGATAGGAAGGGTGGGAGGTGAGCAGGTTATTTGGATAACCAATCGATCCGACCTTTCTACTTTTCTTCACGAAATGATGCACAGCTTTGGTTTTTATCATGAGCAAAACCGCTACGACAGGGATACTTATGTAGTGATAGATACATCAAAGGCTATTGCTGTTTGGAGGTATGCTTTTCAAATAGAACCAGGTGTGCTTACCACAGCTTATGATTACACTTCTGTGATGCATTATGAGGCAAATGCGTTTGCAATAAAGAAGAGCGATCAGACTATCCGTTGTAAAAATGGCAACCAGATTTCTGATTGTGTTTTAGGAGGATCTAACTTAAGCGGTAAAGATATTGAAGGTATAAATAGCAGCTACTTTTACAATGCTGTATTACCACGAACGGACTACAAAGATTTTATGATGAGAAAAGTCGAAAATCAGAATGTAATTAAATCAACCAGTGTTAGTAAACTTACTGCAATTAGTGCAACTCCTGTAGAAAATGGCTTGTATAAAATAAAAGTAAATCAAACTGGTAAGTATCTTGCCATTGAAGGTATTAGTAAAGATAATGGTGCAAGATTGGTACAATGGGATTTTGTAGATCAACCCAACCATAAATTTTATGTAAAAATAATTGCCGAGGGTATTTATGTTATCAGTGCAGCACACAGTGGTAAATACATTAATGCAGCGGGTCAATTAAAAAATGATGGTACTGCTATTATTCAATGGGATTATGCAAACCAGGATAATGTAAAATGGCAACTGGTATATAAAAAAGAGAACGAAGGCTCGCAGGCAGGGTGGACGATACGAAATAAAAATTCTAATTCACCTATAGGGTTACCAAATCTCACTGGTAAAAACAATGGAGAAGCTTTTGTACTTAAAAACCCGGCTTATGCTGATGGTGCTTATGAGCCTGTGCAAACATTTACATTTGAACGTATTGGAAATTTAGTGTTTAGTGAAGAACGGTTGTATGAAAAATCGCCGGGGAAGATTAGGAAAATGTAAACCAATTAGGTGCTGTAAAATTATACAGCTTTGTACTGTATGTTTCTGCTTTCAAACCATTCTTAAATTTCTCTCCCTGCCCTTAGGCGTAGTTAATACATATTTCTGTACCGGCTGGTATATCTTATAATAAAAAAATGTGATCAGCTTTGTTTGCCTGTTTAAAATACAGGCCGCATTGGAATGTATCGCATGATTATATTTTTAAGTGAATGACTTATTTTGCTAATCCATACCGTGTATACATTCCCGATCCGGGGTAGTCAGCATCCTGCAGGTGCAATATCCTTGCTCCTTTTATGCAGGACCAGAATGCGTTATAGGTTTTAGGGCCGCTTTCTATTTTTGAACAGTGAATCTGCCAGTTATTGACTACAGTGAATTTGCCGGATGATTTTACTTCGGTAAATTTTGCATTGCCTGCCATGCCATTTACCACCAGCAGTTTCCAGCTGTAGGCTCCGTCGTTACCAAAAATAAAATCCTCGTTCGACTGGTTCATCTGCATACCGGCATAGTTGCCGGTATAAACATTGTAAAGCTGCTGTATGCCGGTAAAATCGCTGCTCCATTTTCCTTTAAAGTCAGCCGCAGCAACAGCAAATTTGTTATACCCCGTCATGTTTGCAAGCGGTTTCATCAGGTCGCTCTCACTATCCCAGCGGATGGTTTCCGGGTCAAATTTATATTGCTGGATAAAACTATATTTATCCGGCGCAACAAATTCCAGCCAGCCGGTCTCTCCCTGCCGGAATAATACAACAAACACTTCTTTGCCACTACTGTTTTCTGTTGCGTATCCCATCCCTAAATAAGGCCGGTTATAAGTGGTGATATAAGCAGTTTTATAATTCTTTAAATTGCTGTAACGTGGTGCCACTAAAATATTCCATGCAGCAGTAGTAAGAGGATCTGGGTCTGCCGGGAAAATAGTGCCCTCTTTTGGATAATGCAACAACACTTTAATATTTCCTTTTGTTACTTCCACCCAATCCTCCTGAAAAACACTTGTCCAGCCATCATCAAAATTTGTTGTGGTAAATGCAAAGCCATCCTGTTTGGCTATTGTGTTTGAAACATTTTGTACTGCCGCCTGTTGTGGATAGGACTGTTGTTGTCCGTTTTGTTGAGGATCGGACTGTTGTGAATTGTTTTGCTGCGGATCGGTTTGCTGTGTATTCTGCTGGCTGTTGTTATTGGTGTTTTGAACGGTGTTGTTATTTCCATTTGTACTATTTGCCGGGGCATTGGCAACTTCGCCAAAATACAGGTCGTTATCTTTTTTGTTTAATGAAAAATAAGTAATGATATAGCGGTTATCTTTTTGCAGCCATACAAATTTATCATCACCCTGTATTGGAATAATACTCCAGCCCAAAGCCGTAAGTTGCTGTACAATTGAATCAGGGTCAGCACCGGCAGCTGTTGCTGGTAAATAAAACACCTCTGTTTTTGTAACAGTAGTATTCGCTTTTTTAGTTTCCATTTCTAAAAGCGCTTTGCCAGACAGTTCCATTAAAAACCTGCTATCCTGTTTACTGCCTGCCGGTAACGCAATACCTGTTAGTGAAGATTGCGAAACAGGAACTAATTTTTTTTGTGCATTTATATTTATACCTGTCAGCATTACAACTGCAGCAAGTATGATTGATTTTAACTGTTGCAAAAATTTTACTTTCATATTCTTTATTTTTTATTCTGCTTTTCCAAAGCTGTTGTAACTCCCGTAACCGGTATCCTGCAACCATAATATTCTTGCACCTTTAATGCAGGAGAAAAAAGCGTTGTATGTTTTTGCCTTTTTTTCAATTTCGGAAAAATGTACCTGCCAGTTATTTAACAGTGACCAGGTGCCTGCTGCTTTTGCACTTTGAAATTTAATATTGCCCACAAAGCCACTGGCTACACCTAAATCCCATTTGTAAGTATTGTCTACTGCAAATACAAAACTTTCGTTAGAAGCATGTGTATCTGCTCCGGCACTTGCGCCTGTATAAGCATTTACATATTGCGTCATGCCAGTAAAATTGGTGGTCCATTTACCAATAAGATCAGATGCGCCAACAGCAAATTTGTTATAGTTTGCTAAAGCCGCCATTTTATCCCAGCCTGGTGCGGAGGCTTCATTAATGTAAGCGCCAAATTCCTGTTCAAAAGTATTTTTATTTGCAGTTATAAATTCAATAAATTTTCCGCCACCACCACTAAAGTTTTTTTTGAATAATACCACATGTACTGTTTTGCCGGTAGTATTTTCCACCATATCTGCTTCTGCAAACTCAATCGATTGCCAGCTTTGTAATGGTTTAGATTCAAAGTTGCTGGCCGAGCTGTATCTTGGAGCCACCAATATATTCCAAGCATTTTTTAATCCATCAAGTAATACAGTATTGTACTCATCTGCTTTTTTATTGGGATAATGTATCAGCACTTTTATATTCCCTTTTGTTGTTTCCACCCAATCTTCCTTTACAACACTTGTCCAGCCATCATCAAAATTTGTTGTCGTAAATGCAAAGCCATCCTGTTTGGCTATTGTGTTTGAAATATTTTGTACTACCTGTTGAGGATCGGGTTGTTGTTGTCCATTTTGTTGCAGATTGGGTTGTTGTGAATTGTTTTGCTGAGGATCTGTTTGCTGTATATTCTGCTGGCTGTTATTACTTGTATTTTGAACGGTGTTGTTATTCCCACTTGCAGGAGCATTGGCAACTTCACCAAAATACAGGTCGTTATCTTTTTTATTTAGCGAAAAATAGGTAATGATATAACGGTTGTCTTTTTGCAGCCAAACAAATTTATCGTCACCCTGTATAGGAATAATACTCCATCCCAAAGTCGTAAGTTGCTGCACAATTGAATCAGGGTCTGCACCGGTAGCAGTTGCCGGTACATAAAATACTTCTGTTTTTGTAACCGTGGTATTAGCTTTTTTAGTTTCCATTTCTAAAAGTGCTTTGCCCGCTAGTTCCATTAAAAACCTGCCATCTTGTTTACTGCCTGCAGGCAATGCAATACCTGTTAGTGTAGATTGCGAAACAGGAACTAATTTTTTTTGTGCATTTATATTTACAGCAGCCAGTAGAATACTTGCGGCAAGTATAATTGTTTTTAACAAGCGCAAAAATTTAAGTTTCATTTTATTTGTTTTATGTTTTTTCAAACCGGCCCCCGTAAACTTTAATACACCGGCACATTAGTAAAAGTGCATTTCATTTCGCCGGAAAAACCATCTGTGAAAGTTTCCTGCATGGCATCGCCTTTTGTAACGCCTTTAAGGCCTTGTATCATAATACCCATTAAGAAGTATCCGCTTGCTTTGCCATCTTCCACTTTTTCAATAACGAGTTTGCAATTAGGTGATACAGGCGGTAGTTTTCTCAATAAAGATTCGCTTACAAAAGTTGCCATGTGGCCATTACCAATAATGGGAGAAAATTTATAGATGTATGGTTTTTTAGCGGTGCCATAATACAACATTGCTTCGGTGTTTTTAATTTCAGAAAATTTTTTTGTACCATAAAGCGGATTCTTTTCATTTATTTCCCTGAAGTTGTAGGTCTCAGCTTTTAAACGTGTATTTACAGAAGTGAGATCTATCTTAAAATAATTTTCTTTGTTATTCCCTTCTTCTTTGCCTGCACTAAAGGTGAAAGTGTTTTCTGATGTCTTCATGAATTGTGCATAGGGTAAACTGATATTGAGAATTTTACTTTGCAAGGTTACCGTTGCTGCAGCATCTGCATTAGTGCCTGGCTTATTACTGTTATTAACGGCGGGTTTATTATTAGCTGCCGTTTTTATGTTTTCGTTACTGATGCCTGCAGGTTTTACATATACATCCGCCTCGGCTTTAAATATAAATTCCACTCTCCGGTTCTGTGCTTTGCCTTCAGCATTTTTATTGTCGGCTATTGGTTGTGTTTCGCCACGGCCTTCGGTAGAAAATTTACTTTCATCAACACTGTACTGATTTACAAGTATGGTTTTAACAGCTTCGGCTCTTTGCTGAGAAAGTTTTTGATTAGCGGCATCATCACCATCACTGTCTGTATGCCCAATAATTTTTACGGGCATAGTAACTTCTTTCAACACTTTACTAATATCAAGCAGGGCTCCCATACTTTCGGGCCTCAGCGTGGCTTTGCCGGTATAAAATAATAAGTTGCTTATTATTTTTCCTTCTTCAAACTTTGCACGGGTATCAGGAATATCTTTAGCCACACGAATATTGCTTACATAAAAATCAGAGCCACCCACACTGCCAAAATCAAACCCAAACTGGTTGGGCATATATTCTTCATTTACTGTTTGCAGGTCGAATAATTTTTTTTCATTCCACCAAAACCTGAACCGTTTACCCTGCACACAAATGCTGACATGTACCGGCGTTGTGTTATTGTAAGGAAGGCTCTCGGACATCTTATCAGAGACTGCACTGTTGATGTTATTATTGCTATAAAGCGATAGCCTGGTTTTGCTACCACCATCACCAAGAATGGTTGATACATACACTGCATGTTTTCCTGTTTGTAATATTTTTTCATCAGTAACCAAACTGCCGCTTGTATTCATTAATGAAAAACTTATCCGTGGGTCGTAGGTGTTTTTTACAATCAGCAAGTCAAATTCTACAGTAAAATTATTCCCCCAGCTTTGCTTTTTATTACGGCTGATTTGTTTAGTACTGGTTGCTGCCATTTTTAACCATTTTCCTTCCAGTTCATCAATAGTAACCACTTCTGCCGATGAAGAAGTGATCCATCCTAATGGCGATTCACCGATATCATCTTTTTCAAAATTGTCGAAATACAGGATAGTGCTGCCGGGTACAAAATCAAATTTGCTGTACACTTTAAGGTTGGTTGTGCCGCCACCTGGTTTTGTTTCATCTGTCTTGCCGTTTTCTGCAGCAGGAGTGTCTTTGTTTTCAACATCCCCGCTTTGCTTTTTTTCATCAGCTTTATCTAATACTTTGCCGGCAGCCTGTTCGGCTTTTTGTTTTATTTTTTTTAACAGCTGTGCCTGTAAGTTGGTAATTGAAAACAAAACCAGGATGAACGTGATAAAAATTTTCATTTTGTTATGATTTATAATTTTAAAAAAATCTTTTTAAAACTGCGGTACAATAAATGGGTGTTATTATTTACGGTATAAAGATGCAATTGCTGCAGGGGCTTAGCAATCCTGTAAAAACAGGATTTTTGTGTTGAAACAGTCTTTATGCTTTTGTAATTTTTATTTTACTGCTTATGTACTGCATTTGTTTTTTACCACTGTCCCACTTTAGCAGTGCCTAACGGGCCCGAAACTGTTATATGTCCGTGGCCGCTTACAATACTGCTTCTGCTTTCCATACCTATTTGTACTGATTTACCAACCGGCCCCACTTTTACTCCTGCGGTAGCTTCAACCTTTGTTATCATATTTACATCACCAATACCTTTACTGCCTATTTCCACTTCCACCGCTTCTGATACTGTAACGCCTGCTTTTACCGGGCCTTTACTTATACCCACACCAGCTTCTATACCTGTGGTAACCGTGCCGCCCCATTCTTTTATCTCGTTATCTTTATCAACTTCTATCGTAACATCTGCACCAACAGAACCTTCAATTTTAATTGGCCCCGCCTGGCCGCCAATGCTAACTTTGGGTGTTAGCTTTATAGTGCTGCCAATATATTTGTCTCCCAGTTCTTTTTCTGTAATCTTCACCTGCCCCATGTTATAAGTTGTTTTAGAATGGCTGCAATTAGTTTCTATTACTATTACTTCATAGTCAATCTTGCTGTTGTACTGGCAGGCTATATCATCAAACTCCCTCAGTTTTGTTTTACCCGGTTCTTTTTCTTGTTTTTTACATACATATTGTGTTATGGAAATAAAGGGAAAATTATAATAAGGAGGGTCCCCTTCTCCCATTCCCTGTTTTAAAGCACCCAGCCAGCCCATTTGAAAACTGAGTTTTGTAGCCTCATACATAGCCGGCCACTGTATATACATATACCAGTAGGCATTTTCATTGATGAATTCTTTTTGCAGTTTCAAGCCCTCCTGGTAAAATTGATGCAGTGTTGGATTAACAGCTTTTAAATACTTATCGCTGGTTTCCCTGTACTTAGGGCAAAAATCTTTATTAGGTTTTCCTTCGCCTGTTTGCTCATCATCTTCTTCATGCAGTTTTTCCATCTCTTTTTCGTAAGCATCTTTCAAATTTTTTCCTTCGCCTTGTGCAAAGTCAGTCACTTTTTTATAAAAGGCTTTCATTCTAACTCCATGCATTTCTGTGTATGCAGTTAATAACTTGCCTGCCCTGTCGGCATACATGGGTACAGATATAAAATTGCCTGTGGTGCCAGGGTTGGCCATTGCTGTTTTTACTAAATTAATATCGGCATTCATTCTTTGCTGCTGATCTTGTACAGCCATCTCATCAGCTTGTTTTTTTAGTTTTCCCAACTGACTAAGCTTACCGTTAACCTGTTTAAAAAATTCAGTCCATTCTTTTTCAGCCTGTACGCATTCTTCAACAGATAATGGGAAACCCGGTGCCTGAAAACCTCCCAAATTCAACGGATCATTTTTTGTGCGCCTGGGTAATCTAAAATTTTTTGCACTGGTCTTCTCACCCAACTTTGCCAGTTTTTCTTCTTTGTCTTTTGTATAAGAATGCATCATTGAGTTTTTTATTAACTCTTTTGCTTTAGCAGTATTTCCCTTGCTTTCTTCAATAGCAGCCTTGGTAAGGTTTGCCTGCGGATGATATGCATAAATGCGGATAACACTGTCTAAATATTTTTCGGCTTTACCAATTTCTCCCAAACCAAACCATGCCTGACCAAGGTTATTGAGCAATGTGCTGTTTTTAGGAAATTTTGCATTCAGGTTATTAAGAATGGGAATGGCCAGTTGCGGTGCATCCAGCATGGATAGCATGGCGGCATAGTTGTTAAGGTTATCGGTATTACCGGCACATATTTTTCCTAAAACATGTAAGGCAATTTCCGACTGGCCGGCCAGCCAGAAACCTATAGCCATATTAGCAGCCTCGTCAGCATTTTTACTTATAGATTTTATGTAATCGTATGCCTTATTACCTGTTGTCACCACATCTGGTTTTAAAACTGCTGTTACACTTTTTTGCACAGCAGTTATATAAGCAGGCATCCTTGTATCTGTAACTGCATTTGGTATGGCAGCAATACGGTCAGCATCTTTTTTAGGTACAATACGGTTTTCGTTTTCCCAGGCATCGGCCAGTTGTTTATCACTTACTTTAGGTACATTTTTAAATGAGGGCATTTTAATACCCATACTGTCCATCATCTTTTTATCTTCAGGATCCATTTCATCCATAGCTTTTTGCACATCCTTCATCATCGCCTCCATTTCTTTTTTTGTGGGAGGTTTTTCTTTTGCGGCAGGTTTTTTACCGGTCTGGGAAAACGCAGCTACCGTACAAAGAATGAAAATGAAAGCGCTTATATATTTTTTCATAAAAAAGTTATTTATTAAACCCAATCGCCACATTTTAAAAAAGAATACCAGTTTTTAAAAAATACTATCATTTTTTTACCAAGCTTTAAGTTTTACCTGATATTTCCTGTGGCCGATACTGCGACTTTATTCATTACCCATTTGCCACCACCACTAACATTAGTGCCACTGCCCCAGGTACCATTTAACTGGCTGCCCGATAATGTTGCAGCAAATGAAAAAACGCCGCCATTGCTGTACGTATATTTTCCATTTATTTGATTATTGGAAAAACTGTATGTGCCGCTGGCAATAACGCTGTTGTTAGCTGCAACTACCTGCATGGTACCATCAGCATTTAATTTAAAGGAGTAATAACTTGGTGTATTGTTTTGCCCCGTGCCATAAGTGCCAACCCAATTACCTGCAACAGCACCAGCTGCTGGCGGTACACCACCCATCGTTTTAAAACCGCTCATTGATTTTGACTTTGATGGTGGTGTGGTATTGTTGGTATTGGATGGTGGCGCAGTAGTGTTTTGGTTTGGAATAAATTCAACTCTTAATAAAATAGTATAATTGCCATGATCTCTTAAATTACCAACAGCAGCTTCATCATAATTAACTGCAATTACCCCTTTACCATATCCCATATTACTATTACTGATCGTAACTAAATTAGGTGTATTCATTACCACCAGCTTTGGCGAAAAATCCCCCAGTTTTTCCATACCGATAGGTCGGGTGCCGGCTCTTCCCAATTCACCCTGGTCGCCACCGGCTTTAATTTTAGATAAACCCAGGCTGCCGGAATGATATATGATGCCACCGATATTGCCTGTTAAAATGCTGAACCCAATCATTAGTGGTGCTACTTTTTGATTGATGCTTTGGTAAAAACCACGAATAGTTGATGTAAAAGCAAGTGAATTATCTGCAATGGGGTCATGCTCCCAGCCGGTTGGAATTGCAGTAAGTATATCGCCGTCATTCATGTCGTACTCGCCAATCAGGTCATTACAACTGTAAGTATCGCCTGCTTTTATACCTCCTCTGTTATTGCCAAATAAATCTACCCAACTACCTGCACTGATGCGGTTTGAAAACTGTCCTGTAGCATCACCATATACTGCTGTACGTTTTTCGTAACTGAGTTTGGAGTTGCCGTTTTTATCGGCAAGTGTAAAGTTGAAATTGAAAAATATTTCATCGCCTTTACCATCGCTATGCAGAATATCATCCCAGGTTTCCCGGTAACATTCAAAGCCGGCAAAGTAAACACGTATTCTGCCAGACTGTGCAAATAATGAAGTGGTTGCTGTAAGCATAAATAATGCTGCAATAATTTTTTTCATAATTGTATGTTTTAATAACACAAATTTGTTTTGTTTTAGAAAAGAAAGCAATCCCTTAAAAACAGGATTTATTAACCGCCGTAATTATTTTAAAAATTGTATTACAGCTGTGGTGTTATCTTTCTTAATTATTTTAAGCAGGTAGCTGCCCGGTGTTAAATGGCTGATGTTAAACTGCATAATGCTGTTTGTTTTTACAGTCATCAATAACCTGCCATCTGAATTTATAAATTGGACCTGTGCAATAATAGCCGGGTCAATATTTTTTAAACGGATAAAATCAGCAGCCGGGTTGGGGTATACGGTTACCTGTGTTGCTTTACTGATATTTATTTTTTCTGTTTTGCTGTAGGCAGCTTTTCCATCAAGGTCAAACTGTTTTAAACGATAGAACAAAATATTGTCTGTAACACCGGTATGTACAAAGTGATATTTGTTTTTGCCGGGTAAATTGGTTGCTTTTACTGTGGCCAGTTTTTTAAATATTATTCCATCTGTAGAATACTCCACATCAAAATGCGAAGTATTTATTTCATCTTCTGTATTCCATGCAAGTGTGACATTGCCGTTGCCGGCTGCTGCATCAAAAGAAAGTATGCTTAGTGGTAATGTGCCGTTGGCAAACAACTTCGACGAATAGATATCGTAGTTAAGCGTTGTTCTTAAATCTGTCCACGCAATAATGGCACCGTTTGAACCATCAGTAAGTAATTGTGCTGCAAATTGTGCATTTCCTTCATTGGCAACAGGTACGCCATTGGCAGTCCACAAAGCAGTACCAGCGGCGTCAATACCTTGTGCATAAATATCCTGCTGAAAACTGTTTCTTGAATCTGTCCATATAAAGATGGCACCACCTGCAGTTCTTGCAACCAGTTGCGGTTCTTCCTGTGTGTCTGCTGTATTACAAACCGGTATACCATTAGCTGTCCATTGTGCAACGCCGGAGGCATTAATAAACTGCGTATAAATATCTCTGCCTGTTCTCCTGTCTTCCCAGGTAATAATGGCACCGCCAGTTGCATTGGCAATCATTTGATGTGTAAATTGTATGCCACTTGCGTTACAAATAGCTATACCATTACTGGCCCATTGTGTAAGTCCTGAGGTATTTACACGCTGTGCATACAAATCAGTATTTGATCCTGCATTTCTTTTATCTTCCCAGCATATAATAGCACCGCCACTGCCATCGGCCACCATTTTGGTATTATACTGGTGCTGCAGGTTCGATTCGGAACAGATGACCACCCCATTAAATGTCCAGTCGGTAAATCCGTTAGAGATATGCTGTGCATAAATATCCGACTGGCTGAAATTTCTCCAGTCTTCCCATGTAACAATGGCACTGCCTGCACCACCGTCACTTATTATTTGTGGCATGTTTTGTAATGAAGAGGCGTTGCAAACTGACATACCATCAATCGTCCACAACGGTGTTCCTACCTGGTTAAGGCGCTGTGCATAAATGTCGGCATTAGCACTTCCGCCTCTGCCATCACTCCAAACAATCATTGCTCCAGAGTTATCAGCTAACATTTGCAGGTTGTTTTGAATGCCGGTTGCAGTACAAACAGCCACGCCATCTGTACCCCACTGCACTACTCCGGAACTATTAATACGTTGTGCATATATATCGTAATTACCTGCACCGCCACCATTTCTGTCATCAGTCCATGCAATAACAGCACCACCTGTTCCGTCTGTTACTATTTTTGGTTTTACCTGATTAAAGGCTGCAGTACACAAAGGCACTCCATCGACCGCCCAAAGCAATGTGCCTGTTGCACTGATGCGCTGTGCATAAATATCGGTAGAAGAATTCCTGGTATCTTCCCATACAGTAATGGCACCGCCGGTACCATCTGCAACCAGCTGTACATTTGTCTGGCTGCCTGTAAAATTACACACGGCATTATTTACAGAAGGGTTACTGCTCCACTGTGCATTACTATAATTACAGCAGAGTACTAAAAGTAAAATACATGTTGGTCTCATAAAGTTTCTTTTTATAAAAACAAACCTATTGTGTTGTTACAGTATTAACCATCCCTTAAAAACAGGAGATTTTATAAAACAAAAAAATCATGGAAAAAGGGGAGCTGCTTTTGAAAAGCTGTTTGTTTAATTTGTAAGATGGAAGTAAAAAGATTATTTTACTGTATGAAAAAGATTATACTGCTTATAGCCTGTGTAATTCCGCTTAGCGTTTTTGCACAAAAAAATATTTTTGACAGCATCCGCAATCTTATAAAAATTGAAAAGAACGATTCTGAAAGAGTACGCCTGCTGGTACAGCTGGGGAATAAAATAAAACAGACAGATACCACCGAAAGCTGGCGTTGCCACAAAACTATTGATTCCATTGCTACAGCAACCGGTAATGAATACTTTGCCGGGCAGGCCTTTTTTTTAAAGGGTACCCTGATGATCAGCACACAAAATTTTGCAGCACTTGCTGTGCTTGAAAAAGCAGTACAATCATTTTCAAAATTTCCCGGTAATAAAAGAATACAGCTTTCTTTAGGCTCTGCTTTAATTAATACCGGTCTGGTTCATTTTCGTAACAACGATTATGCAACCGCAGTAGATTATTTTTTACAGGCAGAGCAAATATATCTTAAGTACAATCCTGTAAGTGCCGACCTGGCGCCTTTATACAGTAATATGTCTATGGCCTATTCCAGTTTAAATAAACCCGAAGAAGGGCTTTTGGCAAGTAAAAAAGGGATTGATTTTGCAAGAAAAACTAACGACAAGCAGATGCTTGCGAACGCACTGTTTACTTATGGTGGTAATCTTGTAGCAGCTAAAAAAGGTAATTCGGGATTAGCAGTGCTTGACTCTGCAAAACAACTGGGCAGGGAAATGAATAACAGCAATGTAGTTTACATGAGCGATTTTATGAAGGCCATGTATTACTATAATAACAAACTGTACCAGGAAGCTATAGACAACTACACAGTATGTTTACAAGCTGCAAGGGCTAACAATTTTGCAATTGGTATTGGAAGTAATTTTATAAATATAGCAGCCTGCGAAGCAGAGTTGAAAAGATATGCGCTGGCAGCTGCTCACCTGGATTCTTCAGCAAAGTACCTGGATTATTCGGAGCCATCCGAAGCAAAACAGCAATATTTTGAAAACTATGCCCAGGCTTACAGAGGAATGGGACAATTTGATAAAGCATTTGCTTTTAAAGATTCTGCAACAGCCATGAAGGATTCTCTTTACCAGAAAGATAATTTACGGCAAATGGAATTCAGGCAGGCAAGATATAATTACGATGCAAAACAACAGGAAGTAAATAAGCTGGAAACTGAAAGAAAGATTCAGCAATTGCAGATAGCCCGGAAAAATACTTTGAACTATGTATTGGCCGGAAGTGCATTGGCACTTATCATTATTTCTTTATTAGGCTACAGAAATTACCGCAGCAAACAAAAATTACAGCAGCAACGTATTGCCGAACTGGAAACCCAACAGCAATTAACAGCAACCGAAGCAGTGCTTAAAGGCGAAGAACAGGAAAGAACAAGGTTGGCAAAAGACCTGCATGATGGCCTGGGCGGCATGTTAAGCGGCATAAAATTTTCAATGAACAGTATGAAAGGAAATTTAATTATGACGCCTGAAAACGCACAGGCTTTTGAACGCAGTATGGATATGCTGGACAGTTCGATAAAAGAAATGCGCCGTGTGGCTCATAATATGATGCCCGAAGCATTGGTAAAATTTGGTTTGGATACGGCATTAAAAGATTTTTGTAATGACATTAACCAAAGTGGGGCATTAAAAATAAATTATCAATCCATTGGGTTGGAAAATGGTGGTATTGAACAAACCATAGCGATAACCATTTACCGCATTGTGCAGGAGCTTATCAACAATACCATGAAGCATGCCGCAGCGACAACAGCCATTGTACAGGTTACAAAATCAAATAATCAGATTGCTGTAACTGTTGAAGATGATGGTAATGGTTTTGACCCGGTAATTTTGCAGGGCGCAAAGGGAATAGGATGGACAAATATTCAAAGCAGGGTTGATTTTTTAAAAGGTACATTAGATGTTCAGTCTGCTGCAGGCAAAGGCACTTCCGTTCATATTGAATTAAACGCATAATGGCTACAAAAGTTTTTATAGTAGATGACCATTACATGGTGATTGAAGGCATCCGTTCGTTGCTGCAAAACGAAAAAAATATTGAATGGGTGGGGCATGCTTCCAATGCAGCATCCTGCCTTGCTTTTTTACAGCAGCAATTACCCGAGGTTATTTTAATGGATATTAACCTGCCCGATAAAAGTGGTATTGATCTTTGTAAAGAAGTAAGGGAAAAATATCCAGCAGTATTTGTAATTGGCCTCAGTACTTTTAACCAGCAAAGTTTTATTCAAAAAATGATGGATAATGGCGCCAGCGGTTATGTACTTAAAAACGCTACGCAGGAAGAATTGATGGAAGCAATAGGAACAGTAGCTGCTGGAAAAACTTTTTTAAGTGATGAGGCGGCGCAATCTTTAAGAAAAAATAATGAAGGAGAAATACCGGTATTAACCCGCCGGGAAAAAGAAGTGCTGGAACTGATTGCCGATGGCCTTACCAATAATGAAATAGCTGCAAAACTATTTATAAGTGTAACCACAGTAGATACACACCGCAAAAATTTACTGGCAAAATTTGATTCGAGAAATATTGCTTCGCTGATTAAAGCTGCTATGCAGATGCAAATGATATAAGACAGAACCTTACAGAGTTATTCAAAATCTTTATACAATAAATACTTCTTACGTATTGCTTTAAAAGCAGTCAATCCCGGCTCCCAGCTTTTTTTTATCTCAGCTTCGGTTTTACCATCTTTTATCTGCTGCTGAAAAATATCGTTACCCGAAAGTTTATTAATAAAATTGTTTTTTAAAAAGAAACTGTCTTTGCCCGGAAATAATTTGTAGGCATCGATAAAATATTTCAATTGAATTTTGCTGTCTACAATTTTCAGTATTTCTTCATTGGTACCATCAATCTTCCAGCCATAACAGGTTTGGTAAAAGCATTTACTGCTTTTTGCCCCGGCATTTGGTTTGGGTATAAAGCTGTATAAATTCTTTGGCATTGCCGGATGCCCGAATATCTGAAACGGTGCATCTGTTCCCCTGCCTTCGCTGAATACCGTGCCTTCAAAAAAACAGGTAGAAGGGTACAGGTAAATGCTCTGCATGGTTTTAATATTGGGCGATGGCATAACAGGTAAAATGTATTTACTGGTGTGGTCGTAATTTTTACATTTAATAACTGTAACATGAAACGGTGTGTCGGCAGTAGGTTGTGTAGTAATATTATATGCATTAATAGCATTGGCTTTTGCCGATAACATGTTTTCTCCTGCCAGCATTAAACCATATTCACCAATCGTCATTCCGTAAACAATGGGTACGGGCTGCATGCCAATAAAACTTTTATGCTTCATATCCAGTACAGGGCCATCTACATAAAAGCCATTTGGGTTGGGTCTGTCTAATATCAATAATGGTTTATGATTTTCCAGCGCCGCTTCTAAATAATATTGTAAAGAAGATATGTAGGTGTAAAAACGAACACCCACATCCTGTATGTCGAAGATCAAAATATCCACACCTTTAAAATCTTCAGGTGTTGGTTTTTTATGGTCGCCATATAAACTAATTACAGGTATGCCGGTGGCTTTATCTTTTATATCGGTAACATGTTCGCCTGCATCGGCGGTTCCCCTAAAACCATGTTCGGGGCCAAATATTTTTACAATATTTACGCCTCTTTTTAATAAGGTATCTACCAGGTGCGTATTTTTTACCATGCTGGTTTGGTTGGCAAAAACCGCTACAGCCTTACCTTTAAGATAGGGCAGGTACACATCCACCCTTTCGGCACCGGGGGTAATTGCCGGTTGTGCCCACGTACTGGCGCAGGTAATAAATACTAAAACTATACAATACATTATCTTCTTCATAGTTCAAATTTCATCAAAAGTTTTTAAATAATATATATTAATTTGCACCCGTTTTAGCGAATCATATCTTTTATTCTCTTCGGGTTTATTGTTAACCTGCCTGAAAATGTACAAGTGTGTAACGCCAATGAAGTTAAATAGTAATTCAACTGTTTGGCTACAAAAATATTTTAATAACAAAAATTTAAACAATGTCAGTAGTAAAAAATGGTGATAATGTAAAAGTACATTATACAGGTAAATTAGTTAATGGTGAGCAGTTTGATTCTTCTGCAGGCAGGGAACCACTGGAATTTACAGTAGGTGCCGGAATGATGATCAAAGGTTTTGATGATGCTATGCCTGGTATGAAACTGGGCGAAAAGAAAACCATCAATATTGCTCCAGAAGATGGTTATGGCGAAAGAAATCCGCAGGCAATAATTGAATTTCCAAAAGAGCAGGTGCCTGCAGAAATGAAACTAGAACCGGGTATGCCATTAACCTTAAGCGACCAGGCCGGTAATCCGGTACCTGTAATTGTGGTGGAAGTAAAAGATGATGTGATTATTTTAGATGCCAATCATTTTTTAGCCGGGCAGGAATTGATATTTGATATTGAATTGGTGGAGATCGGGTTATAAGTTGTAAGTTTTAAGTAATAAGTTTTAAACAGCCTGCAATTTGCAGGCTGTTTTTTTATCAGGTATTTTCTATTTTTACTTATAACTTACAACTTATAACTGTTTTTATGATTCAAATAAGCCCCGATGCCATTGCCGACCGCTTTATGCGCTATGTACGTATAGATACACAAAGTGACCCCACCAGTACTGCACATCCCACAACAGAAAAACAAAAAGACTTAAGTAAACTTTTATACAAAGAGTTACGGGGTATGGGATTAACGCAGGTGGAAACCGATGCCTATGGTTATGTATATGCCACCATACCATCCAACAGCGATAAAAAAAATATTCCTGCTATTTGTTTTTGTGCCCATGTGGATACAGCACCGGATTGCAGCGGTACCAATGTAAAGCCCATCCACCACCGTTATTACGATGGCAGCGATATTGTATTGCCGGATGATAATACACAGGTATTAAGCATCAGCAACTCGCCATATTTAAAAGAGCATATTAATTACGGTGTAATTACCGCCAGTGGCTTAACATTATTAGGGGCAGATGATAAAAGCGGTGTAGCCGCTATTATGGAAGCAGTAATGTATTTTATGCAATACCCAACTGTAAAACACGGCGACATAAAAATTTTATTTACGCCTGATGAAGAAGTGGGGCAGGGCACTGCAAAAGTGGATATGCAAAAACTGGGGGCACAGTTTGGTTATACATTAGATGGTGGCGAAGCCGGTAGCCTGGAAGATGAAACTTTTAGTGCCGATGGTGCAGCAATAACCATTAATGGTGTAATTGTACACCCTGGCTATGCAAAAGATAAACTGGTAAATGCATTAAAAATTGCCGGTGCGGTGCTGGATGCCCTGCCAAAAAATGAATGGAGCCCCGAAACAACAGAAAAGAAAGAAGGCTTTGTACATCCCACTACCGTAAATGGTATTGCCGAAAAAGCCACCCTGCAATTTATTGTTCGTGATTTTACTACTGAAGGCCTGGCGGCTCATCATAGCCGTTTGAAAAAGATAGCTGAAGATGTGGTGGCAAAATTTCCGGGTGCTACAATGGAATACAAAACCCAGGAACAATACCGCAATATGAAGGAAGTACTGGATAGATATCCACAGGTAGCGGCTTATGCCGAAGAAGCCATACAGCGTGCCGGCCTTACCATGAAAAAAGAAAGCATCCGCGGCGGTACCGATGGCAGCCGCTTTAGTTATATTGGTATGCCCTGCCCCAATATTTTTACCGGTATGCAAAACATACACAGCAAACTGGAATGGATTGGTACAAAAGACATGGCCAAAGCTGCAGAAACTATTGTACACCTGAGTATGATTTGTGAAGAGAGAAATTAAAATTCAAAAGTAAAAATTAAAAATACCGGTGAGTTTATTGCCGGTATTTTTTTACTAATATTTATTCAGCCGCAGTTTTGTAGCCGTTTGTGTTACTGTCTAAAATATCAAAAATGCATTTACAAATGCAGAGTAAACTGATGATAAATACATTGCCGTAACTACCCAATGCAGTTTGCTTCATCAAAAACATACTACCCAAAGCACCCAATACAATGGCAACATGTATTACCAGTTGGCGGCCATCGAAAATAGCGGCATACGCATCGGGTGCTGCAGTATAAAAACTGCCGTTTCTAAAAAAGCCGGTAATTAAATAATAGCACTGGCTGCTGATGCTGAGTAACAAACCAATATTGAAAAATTTGTTTTGCAGCAGTATGGTGCCCAGCACCGTGCCTTTATCTTTACTGGTGTTAGCCACAAAGCCAACAAATACAATTATAAATATGGCGTAAAAGAAAAAGATGCCGGTCCTGATGAATAAATATTTAATGCCCTTATTAATATGATATACCAGCCGCTGTTGCGTATGTACTGCATTTACATGCCGGCCCTGGCTAAATACTATGCGGATGGCATTGAATACTGCTATCACCAATGTCTCTACCCAAAAAAACCAAAACGCTTCAAAGGGTTGCCAGTTATAAAATGCTACCCCAAAAATGGGCACCAGGTTAAAAATAATGATCAATGCCAGGTTAATGCCTTTATTCATGTTGCTAAAATAAACAAAATAATGAGGTAAGTATGTGTTTGTTCTTACGTATCCTAGTTACAATTTACGCTTAGATAAAAGCTCAATAAAGCTTAAAAAGTACAAGAGTGCGACGCCACCGAAGGTCAGTAAAGATTTTATGCCGGTAACACAAAAAAATCTATACCTTCAATTTAAATTTTACAACTATGGATTTATTAAAAGATTACTGGTGGGTACTGCTTATAGTATTTGTGCTTTTGCAATGCTTTGTTACCATCAACCAGGGTTTAATTGGTGTGGTTACCATGTTTGGTAAATACCAGCGCATTATGCGGCCGGGATTGAATTTTAAGATTCCCTTGCTGGAGCAGATCTACAAAAAAGTAAGTATTCAAAACCGCTCGGTAGAGTTGGAGTTTCAGGCCGTAACGGTTGACCAGGCCAATGTGTATTTTAAAAGTATGCTGCTCTACTCGGTTCAAAACGAACAGGAAGAAACGATACAGAAAGTAGCGTTTAAATTCATCAGCGATAAAGATCTGATGCAGGCGCTGATCCGTACGGTGGAAGGAAGTATCCGTGCATTTGTAAGTACAAAAAAGCAGGCGGAAGTATTGAATGTGCGCCGGGATATTGTGGAGAATGTAAAAGAGCAGGTGGATGTGGCTTTGGAAAGCTGGGGTTATCATTTACAGGATCTGCAGATAAACGATATTACTTTTGACGAAGCCATTATTACCAGTATGAGTAAAGTGGTGGCAAGTAACAACTTAAAAGCAGCTGCCGAAAATGAAGGCCAGGCTTTATTAATTACCAAAACAAAAGCGGCAGAAGCAGAAGGTAATGCCATTAAAATTGCCGCAGAAGCAGAAAGGCTGGCGGCACAATTGCGTGGACAGGGTGTAGCATTGTTCCGGGAGGAAGTAGCGAAAGGTATGAGCCAGGCTGCAAGCGAAATGAAACAGGCTAACCTGGATACGAATGTTATTTTGTTCAGCATGTGGGTGGAAGCGATTAAGAATTTTGCTGAATATGGAAAAGGTAATGTGATATTTTTAGATGGCGGCAGCGATGGTATGGAAAAAACCATGAAGCAGATAATGGCCATGCAGCAATTGGAAAGTAAAAAATAATTTTGTTGTTTATATTTTTAAAACGTCCCGGCCTTTAATGACGGGACGTTTTGTTTTTATTACTATTTTTAACCTTGTGTAAAAAAGTAAGATTAACAATTCTTTAAGCAGCATTACAGCATTGTGTTCGTTTAGGTTTTAATCTTGCATTGTATTGGCACAATTATAGTGTAGACTAAACCAATTATAAATTAAACAATTACTTTTGTTCCTAAATCAGCTTAACTATGTTTGATATTTTTTTACAGATCGACAGTACAGGAATGGCTAAGGCATTGGCTGTGCAAAAAGAAAGTGTAATGGGGCTTTTGGTAAAGGGTGGCGTATTAATGATACCGCTGGCCATACTATTTGCAATGGCCATTTTCTTTTTTATAGAACGTTTGCTTGCCATAAGAAAGGCGAGTAAGATAGAAGAGAATTTTATGAGCATCATACGTGACCAGGTGGTATCGGGTAATATTACATCTGCCCGTAGCCTGGCAAAAAATACCAGTAACCCTGTTGCCCGTATGATTGATAAAGGACTGCAAAGAATTGGTAAACCCATTGATGCCATTGAAAAAAGCATGGATAATGTAGGCAAGCTGGAGATATATAAAATGGAAAGAAACCTTAACATTCTTTCGGTAATATCACGTATTGCCCCGCTGTTTGGTTTTGTGGGTACTATTTTTGGTTTGATCTTATTATTAAAAGACTTTGCAGCAGCGGCAAACCCCGCTATAAGCGATATTGCCGATGCGATGTATGTAAAAATGATCACCTCTGCAACAGGTTTGATAATTGGTATCCTTTCTTTTTTGGGATACAGTTTTTTAAATACACAGATTGATAAAACAGTAAATAAGATGGAAGCGGCCAGTGCCGAGTTCATTGATATTTTACAGGAACCAACAAAGTAATATTCACGAATTAAGCCAATTACACGAATTACACGAATTAAGTTCAATAGAATAGCAGTCGTTTAATTAATAAAAAATTGGTGAAATAATAAAAGCAATGAGTTTACGCAAACGATTAAGAGAATCACATAGCGAAGTGGATACCGGTCCATTGAATGATATTTTGTTCATACTGCTGATGTTCTTTTTGCTGATATCGACCCTGGCAAACCCTAATGTTATTAAAACCAATTTGCCCAAAGGAAAAAGCGATACTAAAATGAGGCAGAGTGTTACTATTGGATTAAATAAAGACGGCGGCTTGTTTATGGGGCAGTTACCCATAAGTTTTGCCCAGCTGGATTCGGTAGTAAAATATGAAGCTGATAAAGTTAAACCCGATACACTTTCAATTGTAATAGCTGCAGATACGGCAAGTAAATACGGCGATGTGTTTAAAATATTTTATGCAGCAAAAAAAGCCGGTGCCAAAGCCGGGTTTAATGTAACGCCTAAATAAGGAGATCAGTAAGTGGCAATAACCATTCTTTCTTTTCCAAACAGGTCTTTTTTAACCAATACCTGCTGGTAGGTTTCAGCAAAGAGCGCTGCTACATCTTTTGTGTAGTCTTCATGTGTTTCCAGGTACACTTTTCCATTGTAGTTTAAATGTGAGCGGCCAAACCTGGCAATCTTTTCATAAAACAATAACGGGTTGTTATCCGGTACAAATAAAGCTGTGTGCGGTTCAAAATCCACCACGTTCTTATCTAACTTTTCTTTTTCTTTATTGGGTATATAAGGTGGGTTACTAACGATGGCATCAAATAACATCAGTTCGGGCCAGCGGCTTTCATCTAAAAAATCGAAGAGGGTTAACTGCACATTTGTTTTATTGGCCACTGCATTTTTTGAGGCAATTTCAAGGGCATCATAACTTACATCAAGCGCCATTACTTTTGCCGAAGGCAAATTCTTTTTAATGGCAATGGCAATACAGCCACTTCCTGTTCCAATATCTAAAAAACTTACCTGCCTGCTTTCAAAGCGCCAGCTGTTAATTACAAAATTAACCAGCTCTTCTGTTTCAGGCCTTGGTATTAGTACCTTATCATTTACCTGGAACTGCAAATTGTAAAACGAGGTTTGCCCCAGTACATATTGAACCGGTTGGTGCAGCAACAACTGCTCCTGCTTTTCCTTTAGCTTTTTAATTACCGGTGCCGGCACCTGCTGCAACGGGTTCTTTATAAGATCCGACTTTTTTATGCTGGCAATATTTTCAAACACCCAGTCGGTAATTACAGTAGCTTCACCCAGGTCGTAAACCGATTGCAGCTCAACCAAAAAATTACGGTATAACTCTTTACTGTTCATTTTTACAAACATAGTTTATTTTTTGATGCGTACTTTTGCGGATTGACAAATGATGAAAAATATATTTATCGCTGCCTGCAGCTGGCACAGATGGGTGCAGGGTATGTAGCACCCAATCCAATGGTAGGTGCAGTGCTGGTATATAATGACAGTATCATTGGCGAAGGGTTTCATCAACAGTATGGGCAGGCACATGCAGAAGTGAACTGTATTAATAGCGTGGCAAAGGAAAATAAACAGTTTATTGAAAAGAGCACACTGTATGTTTCATTAGAACCCTGTGCACATTTTGGTAAAACACCTCCCTGTGCAGACCTCATTATCAAAAACAATATTCCTGCAGTTGTTATAGGATGCAGGGATAGTTATAATGAGGTAAACGGCAAGGGTATTGAAAAACTTATAACTGCAGGTGTGGATGTAACAGCTGGTATATTGGAAAATGAAGCCATGGCATTGAACAAAAGATTTTTTACTTTTCATCAGCAACAGCGGCCATATATAATTTTAAAATGGGCACAGAGTAGTGATAAAAAAATTGCAGCAACAGGTAAAGAAAGAATTTTTATAAGTAATGCATGCAGCAACCGAACGGTGCACCAGTGGCGCAGTGAAGAATCGGCAATAATGGTAGGCACCAATACTGCATTAAAAGATAACCCGGCCTTGACAACAAGGCTGGTTACAGGAAATAATCCTGTACGTTTGGTAATAGATATGGATTTAAAATTACCGGCTTCTTTGCAGTTATTTGATGGCGTGGTAAAAACATTTGTATTTAATGCAGTAAAACAGCAGGAAGATGAAATGCTTTCTTTTTACCAGCTAGATAGAAAAGAAAAAATAATTCCCCAGGTTTTATCTGTATTATACCAACAAAAAATTCAATCGGTACTTGTAGAAGGCGGCGCAAAACTATTACAATCTTTTATTGATGAAAATTTATGGGATGAGGCAAGGATTATTACCAACGTGGAAATGGTAATCGGCAACGGTATTGATGCGCCTGCATTACCCAATAAAAAATTAATTAAGGAAGAGATTTCGGGCACAGACAAAATTGAATATTTTTTTAAACAGCTGCTATAATGATATATTTACTCGGTAGTATTTTTTTCAGTTCTTACTTAACCCTTTCATTTAAAGTATTACAAAGGCTTAACATTAATGCCTTTCAAGCCATCGTGTTTAATTATATTGCCTGTGTTTGCACCGGTGCTGTGCTTAACGGTTCTTTTCCTGTTAATAATGAAAATATACATTCGCCCTGGTTTGTTTGGGCTTTGCTGATGGGAGTAATGTTCATCAGTATTTTTAACGTAATAGCACTTACCACACAAAAACTTGGTGTTGCTGTTGCATCGGTAGCCAATAAGTTATCGATGGTAATACCTTTTTTGTTTTCTATTTACCTGTATAACGAAAAAGCAACGGCATTAAAAATAGCCGGTATTGTTGTAGCATTGGCAGCAGTAGTATTAACCTGTTACCCGGCAAAAAATAATGAAGGTGAGCATAAAAAATTTAACAGGCTCCTGATGATCTTGCCGATGGTGTTGTTTATCAGCAGCGGCCTGCTGGATACCCTGATCGTTTATGTAAAAAATAATTTCTTCATCAACCCCACTGATAATTTCAATGATTTTTTGATCAGCGCTTTTTCTGTTGCTGGTGCTATAGGTACGGTTGTTTTAATAGTACAAGCTATAACCGGTAAACAAAAATTTAGCGGTAAAGCTTTATTGGCAGGTATTATAATTGGGGTACCCAATTATTTTTCAATATGGTTTTTAGGAAGGGTGATAACTGAATACAAAGGCAATTCATCTGCAATAATTCCTGTAAATAATATGGGTATTGTATTGTTTAGTGCAGTTGCTGCATGGATATTGTTTAAAGAAAAACTATCCGCTATAAACCGGGCAGGTATTATTTTGGCTATTGGTGCCATTGCACTGATTGCTTATGGATGAGGGGAAATAATTACACGAATTAAGCGAATTACACTAATTTTTTTTATTTTCTTAATTAGTTTAATTCGTAAAAATTAGTGTAATAAAATTAAAATTAATGAACGAACAAGGATTTTATAATACAATAGTGCAGCCTTCTACAGCGGAGTTTAAAGACCGTGGCAGTAAATTCATTGCTTATGCTTTTGCTATTGAAACAGCAGATGCTTTTAAACAGCAGCTGCAAACTTTAAAAAAAGAGCATCCAAAAGCAGTACATCATTGTTTTGCATACCGCATTGGCACCGATGGTAATAATTTCCGCAGCAGCGATGATGGTGAACCATCGGGCACAGCAGGCAAACCAATTTTGGGGCAGATTGACAGTAAAGAATTAACTGATATGGCTGTGATTGTAGTTCGGTATTGGGGTGGAACTTTATTGGGCGTACCCGGGTTAATAAATGCCTATAAAACTGCAGCATCGCTGGCATTGCAGGTTACACCAATTATACAAAAACAGGTAGAAATAAAATACAGCATTGAGTTTGATTATACCCGGATGAATGAAGTGATGATGGTACTGAAACAATTTAACTGTACGGTAATTCAACAGGAAATGCAGCTGTTCTGCATTATAACAGTGGGTATTGCAAAAAACCGGCTTGAAGAAGTGCTGTACCGCATTAACGAACTCCAAAATGTGGTTATAAAAAGAACAGCATAAACCTAAAATTTGTAACTTTCTGTAAAATATGATTGCTATGGCTACAGAAAAAAAATACAAAAGCTTCTGGAGTTTTTATCCTTACTACTTAACAGAACATGGCGATGCAAAAAACCGCATACTGCATTTTACAGGTACTGCTTTATTGATAGCTATTTTAATTGTTGCAATTGTGTTACAAAAATGGTGGATGCTGGCTTTAATTCCCGTTGTTGGTTATGGCTTTGCATGGGTGGGTCATTTTTTTATAGAGAAAAATAAACCTGCCACATTTACTTATCCTTTATATAGTTTGGGCAGCGACTTTGTAATGTTCTGGCATATACTTACCGGGCAGATCAATAAAAAACTGGAAGAAGCTAAAAAGAGTATTGAAAAATAATTTTATAAATGAATATTGAAGAGTTAAGAGATTATGTATTGCAAAAACCTTCTGTAACAGAAGGTTTTCCTTTTGGAGAGGATACGCTTGTATTTAAAGTACAGGAAAAAATATTTTTGCTTACCGGTTTAGGAAGTAACCCTTTGCAGTTTAATGTAAAATGCAATCCCGATAAAGCCATTGAATTAAGGGAAGAATACCCGGAGAGTGTGTTACCCGGTTATCACATGAATAAAAAACATTGGAATACTGTTATTGTAGACGGTGTACTATCCCGAAAGCAATTGCAGGAAATGATAGATCATTCCTATGCATTGGTGGCTAAATTAAAATGATCAGTTGATTTTTTTTGCCACACACATCCAATCCCAGGGATACGGTGCTGCAAGCCATTTTGGAGGAGTAGTGAATTCTGTTTTCCAGGTGTAATTTATTTTTTCAACCTGTGTTACTGCAAAACCTTCCAGCGAAAGTAACAGTTCCAGTTCTTCTTTTAAATAATGTTTGGTAGGCACATTATCAATATCTGTAACACCCTGTTTAATATTTGTTGCCAGTTCAAATGCTTTTTTTGAAGACTCTATTTTTTCATCATGGTCGCCATCAACATTCCAGCGGTGGGCAATAATATTGGTGTACAGTTTTGATTCCAGTGAGGGAACTACCAAAATTAAATCGCCATCTTTATTTAAGCTGATGTTAAGCGACTGAAAGAAATTAATTCTTTTGTGCAGGGAATCTGTAAGAATAGCATTGATGCATATGGCCACATCACATGGCCTTACGGTGAGCTCATCCGCACTCATATCCATACGTATATATTCTACGTTTGTAAATTGTGTATGCCGCTCCTGTGCTATCTGCAGGTTAATGGCAGAAATATCTGCTGCAATTACTTCTTTAAATGCTGTGGCCAGTACCGGTATCCATTTACCAACAGCACAACCAATATCAATTACCGATTTTTCTTTGGAAGCAAACTGCTCAATGGCACCAACTATTTTTCCGGATTTGTCATTACGAAGTACATCAAAAATTTCATCGTCGTAATTGGGGGCAATTTTTTCCCAGTATTTTCTATCCATAATGCAAATGAATTGTAATATAAATATAAGTGAAGCAGCGGAAATAAAAACCAAAATCTATACCTTGTAATCTTCTCTTACCGGGCTGAATACATCCAGCAACTTACAATCGGTAATTGCAATGCCGGAATGTTTTACATTAGATGGGATGACTACTACTTTACCCGGTTCCAGTTCAATCGGGTTGCCATCAACAGTTAATTCAAATTCTCCTTCTATAAGGTGAGCAACTTGTTCATGCATATGTGCATGTTCAGGTACTTTGCTGCCGGCCTTTACTTCCCAAAAAGCAAAAGTCATATTGTTGGTATGAATAAAACGGCCGGTATAACCGGGAAACATTTCTTTAGCAGGAATATCTTTTAACTCTTTTGAATACATGATTTACATTTTAAGTACAACTAAGATAATTGTTGTTAATGATGGAATACTTATTTTAAGTACTCACTAACCTTCTCTCCAATAATCTTTTTTACAGTTTCCCAGGTTTGTCCTTTCAGGCTTACTGGGGCTTCACTTTCTTCAGCATCTGCAAAATAAGTAACAGCATAAGGGATTGAAATCAGCATTTGATTACTGGGATATTTTTCATTGTAGGCTGCTATACAATCTTTAAAACTGTAGTGTTGCAGCAATTCAGCCAAATCCCAAAAATCCTTTTTTTGTGCCCGCTGTAAAATGGCAAATATTTTCATCGCAATAATATCTCTGTCGCCAAACATTCTTATACCATCTTCAATTACTTCGGTGTCAATTTGTTTAAAATTATGATGCTTTACGAAATCAACTTTAATGTTTTCTATATAACCAAAAAGCCCAATTGGGTTTTGAATATTATTGTATTTAAAGGAAATTCCTGCATTCAGTAAGTTCTTATTCAGGTCCTCGTTAGTAAAATCGGAAACTGCAAACAGGTCCAGGTCAACTGAAGTTCGGTGTCCATATCTTAGCGACAGGCAAGTGCCGCCAACCAGGTAAAAGGACTTTAATGCAGGTATTTGCATTAAATTTTTTAATATAAGGAATGTGGTTGGTTCGACTGTCTGTTTTTGTAACATCTGTAATCTTCAGGTTGATTATTGAATAAAGCGGCAGCTAAATAAATGGTATGCGGCATCAGCCATTTTGCTTTTAATAGAGCTGCTGCAATTATTTCATCGCCATAAAAACGCCTGCACATCCTTATGTCTTCCACATCGCCCCTGTCAAAAACCCGTTCAATAATAAATGAGGCCTTTTTATCAAAGTCTAATTTTTCTGCATCAACATCCCAAAAGATGCGTTTGTTATCGTATGGTTTGGTTACTTGCAATTATTGTAAAGTTACTCTTTATTAAAATTGGTTACGTTTATTGCCACAAGCTGCACAAAAGGACGCTTATGGAGTTCTATATGGTTTTCCGCATTTCTCACAGGGTGACCCATATCGTGTAATGCTATGATGCATGATTGCATTAGGACTAGTTTCTTCTTCACCCGTTACAGAGTTATAGTAATCTAAAAGAGGCTGAGAACGTGCTTTCATATCACCACTATGTTTACTTAACATGTTGGAGTATAACTTAGCAGCAATTGCAAACTCCTCGTCATTCAGCATGCCTATTTCCATTTTGCATCTCCAGCACCAAAGTTTTTCCATAAAATGAATTTTATAGATTTACTTTTTAAACCTTTCACTCACCACCAAATCCTTACTTCCAGGCGTATAAACATAAAATCCTTCTCCAATCTTAACACCTAATTTACCAGCTGTTACCATATTTACCAACAGCGGACAAGGCGCATATTTAGGATTACCAAAGCCATCATGCAACACATGTAAAATGCTCAGGCAAACATCAAGGCCAATAAAATCGGCCAATTGTAATGGCCCCATCGGGTGGGCCATACCTAATTTCATCACCGTGTCAATTGCTTCAACATCAGCCACACCTTCGTACAAACTGTAAATGGCTTCGTTAATCATGGGCATTAAAATGCGGTTGGCAATAAAGCCGGGGTAATCGTTTACCACACAAGGAATTTTGCCTAATTGCCTGCTTAGCTCAATTATAGTTTCGGTAATTTCTTTTTTGGTTTCATAACCGTTGATGATCTCCACCAATTTCATTACCGGTACCGGGTTCATAAAATGCATACCAATTACATAGCCCGGCCTTTTGGTAATGGAAGCAATTTTTGTAATGGAGATAGAAGAAGTATTGGTGGCTAAAATACAACCAGCGGGAGCTGCCATATCCATGTGCTTAAAAATATCGATCTTTAGTTCAATATTTTCCGAAGCCGCTTCTATAACCAGGTCAGCAGCTTTTATGCCTTCATGAATATCAGAAAGCATAGTAATGTTTGCAATCGTTGTTTTTTTGTCTGCTTCAGTAATGGCGGCTTTTGCAATTTGCCTGTCGAGGTTTTTTTCTATAGTGGCTAATGCCCTCTGCAATTGTGTTGGATTAACATCAATTAAATTTACAGTAAAACCACTTTGTGCAAATACGTGTGCAATGCCGTTACCCATGGTGCCTGCGCCGATAACGCTGATATTTTTTATCATTGTCTTAAGTTTTTATTTCATTAATTATATGCGTTGTTGCAAAACTTGAAATAGAGTTGTTGCTAATTTCCAGTATCACTACTTCAAATATAATTATGCTTATTTTTTTATTTACTGATATAACTCATCCATTAACATAACAGCAGTTATTATTTAAACGCATTCAACCCCGTCACATCCATACCCGTAATCAGTAAATGAATATCATGAGTGCCTTCGTAAGTAATTACACTTTCCAGGTTCATCATGTGGCGCATTACAGGATATTCGCCGGTAATACCCATGCCGCCCAACATTTGCCTGGCATCTCTTGCAATATTGGTGGCAATTTCGCAGGCATTTCTTTTTGCCATACTTACCTGTTGCGGCGTAACTTTTCCTTCATTCATTAAAACACCCAAACGCCAGTTTAATAATTGAGCTTTGGTAATTTCAGTAACCATTTCGGCCAGTTTTTTTTGCTGTAATTGAAAACCGGCAATGGGTTTTCCAAACTGTATTCTTTGCTTGCTGTATTCCAAAGCAATATGATAGCAATCCATTGCCGCACCAACTGCCCCCCAGGCAATACCATAACGGGCCTTGGTTAAACAACCCAGCGGACCTTTCAATCCTTTTACATTGGGTAAAATATTTTCTTTAGGCACTTTTACATTGTCAAAAACCAATTCACCGGTGGCGCTGGCACGCAGGCTCCATTTGCCATGTGTGGTTGGCGTGCTGAAACCTTCCATACCTCTTTCAACAATCACACCTCGTATTTCTCCGGCTTCATCTTTTGCCCACACTACGGCCACTTGTGCAAAGGGTGCATTGCTGATCCACATTTTTGCGCCATTTAAAATTACATGATCGCCGGCATCTTTTATATTGGTAAGCATACCTCCGGGGTCGCTGCCATGGTTGGGTTCTGTTAAACCAAAGCATCCCAGCCACTCACCACTTGCCAGCTTGGGTAAATATTTATGGCGTTGCTCCTCGTTGCCATATTGATAAATAGGGAACATTACCAAACTGCCCTGTACGCTTGCAGTACTTCTTACACCGCTATCGCCACGTTCCAGTTCCTGCATCATTAAGCCGTAGCTAATGTAATCCAGTCCGCCGCCGCCATATTGCTCTGGTACGGTGGGGCCAAAGCAACCCAGGTCGCCCAGTTGTTTAATGATCTGCTGCGGAAATTCTGCCCGTTGAGCATACTCTTCTATAATAGGAGAAATTTCTTTTTTTACATAATTGCGTACACTTTCCCTTATCAGTTTATGTTCTTCTGTTAATAATTCATCTACATTAAAATAATCGGGACTTTGAAAATTGTCAGTTTTAGCAGCCATAAAATCGTTAATTAGTTTATTGGTTAACTGGTTTATTTGTTAATTAATTTTTTGGATCCAACTATATTTCTTTGTTCATCTTCATTGGCGTCGCACTCTTCAGCTACATCACACTACCGGGCTTTTATTGAAGCGGTGGATAGAACACAGATGACGCTGATAAAACTGATTAAAAACAGATCTGTGTATATCAGTCCAATCCGTTTAATCAGCGTTCTATACCACAAAGATAATATCTTAACCTCCAAAAAAACTTGTTTTTACCTTTGATGCAACATTGTTTAAATCCCCTTGTCTCTTATTATAAAACTATTTTTTGGAAGCGGTATTACAACCACAATACGACGAACTTGTAGAGCGCTGCAAAAACGGCGATATGCTGGGCTATAAAGAACTGTACCAGCGTTATGCCAAAGCTATGTTTAATACCTGCCTGCGTATTGTGAACAATATTACCGAGGCCGAAGATGTATTGCAGGAAAGTTTTACCGAGGCATTTAAAAACCTGGACCGCTTTGAATATCGCACCAGTTTTGGCGGCTGGCTAAAGCAAATTTGTATTAACCGCAGCATTAACCAGCTTAAAAAAAGAAAGGTAATGTGGGTGGATATTGACGGCACAGATACACATAACAGGCCGGAAGAAAGTTTTACCGACGAAAACGAGATTGCATTAAAAGTAGCATCGGTAAAAAGATCGATAATGGCTTTGCCGGATGGTTACCGTACGGTATTGAGCCTCTATTTACTGGAAGGTTACGACCACGAAGAAATTGCGGAAATACTGAATGTGGCCGAATCAACAACAAGAACACAATACATGCGTGCCAAACAAAAATTATTACAGTTATTAAAAGAAAGCATATGAGCAGGAAACTAGAAAAATTTATAGGCGATAACCGCAACGAATTTGATGATGCAGTGCCATCACCAAAAGTTTGGGAAAATATCGCAGCCGGGTTTACAGATAAAAAGAAGAAAAAATTTATACTTACCCCGCTTTATAAATGGAGTATTGCCGCAGCAATACTGATCAGTGCAGGTATTACTGTTTTTTTAATGCTTAATAATAATAAACCAACCGACGATGTTGTTGTGGCTGTAAAAAATGATACTGCTTCAGACATTGCTGCCATTGCACCGGAATATGCACCCGAAGTGAACGAATTTGCAAAGCTGGTATTGTTAAAACAGGAAGAACTGAAATCGCTTGCACCTGAACAGCCGGAATTGTATAAAAAATTCGCTACAGATATTAACCAATTGGACAGTTCGTATAAATCCCTTAAAAATCAACTCGGCGCTACACCCAACCGTGAAATGCTGATAGAAGCCATGATTCAAAACCTGCAGCTGCAGCTGAATGTGTTGAATCAGCAATTAAACATCATTAATCAAATTAAAAAATCAAAAAAGTATAGCCATGAAAAAAATAATCACACTATTTAGTGTAGTGCTGTTGTTATCATCACTGCAGCAAAATATTTTTGCCCAGAATGATAATAACAATAGTAACAGCAACAGTAATAGCAATAGTAACGACAACAACAAAAAGTACGAGTTTGTAAAAAATAAAGCAGTAAATAAATCGTACAGCGTTTCTTCATCTGATAAATTAAAAATTCAAAACTCGTTCGGCGATGTGCAGGTGCATACCTGGAATAAGAATGAAATAAAAGTGGATGTTTCCATAGAGGTATCGGCCAATTCCGAAGCGCTGGCACAAAAAATAATTGACAAGATCAATATTGCAGATACTAAAAGCGGCGGAGATATTTCATTTAAGACTTCCATCAATGGTATTAATAATAGCAAAGGCGAAAAAAGTACCATGAAGGTGAATTATGATATTTCGATGCCTGCTGGCAATCCTTTATTGATCAGTAATGAGTTTGGTGCAACGATAGTACCTGATTATAAAGGCGAAGTTGACCTGTCGAGTAAATTTGGTTCTTTAACTACCGGTGCTTTAGGCAATGTAAAATCAGTAAATGTTGAATTTGGTAAAGCAAAAATAGAAAGTATTACCAACGGGCCGGTAAGCATTAAATATTCTTCAGCAGATATTGGCAAACTTTCGGGTAATATAAAACTGAACCTGGAATTCAGCAGTGCTACAAAAATAAATATTGACAACAGCCTTACCGGGCTTGATGCAAAAGTAGCCTACTCTACCGTAAACTTTAAACCATCAGTAGAGTTGTCGGCATCTTATACTATATCTACCAGTTTTGGAAGTTTTAAAAACAGGACCAATATTAAATTTGACGGAGATGATGATGACGGCGATAAAGGCCCGAAATTTGACCATAATTATAATGGAAAATCGGGGAGCGGTAATATCCAGGTTAAGGTAAAATCCAGCTTTGGTAGTGTGATTTTAGGGGAACCCACAGCAGAGGACATGAAGAGCAAGGATAAGAAAAAGCAAAAAACTGTAACATTATAGCCAATAGTATAGCCATGAAAAAAAGGTCCGTAATCTGTTACGGGCCTTTTGTATTTTTGAGAAAATACTTTTTATGCAAAGCAGGTTTATATATTGGTGCATCACAATTTTATTTATTGTTTATTTTATGCCGGTGCAGGCGCAAAACAGTGATAGTTTAAAAACTGTAAAAGCAAAACCACGGCCCGAAGACCAGATTGAGCAGTATTTTTTTGTACTGCTTAAAACAGGACCCAAACAGGATTTTGATTCGGCTCAAAAAGCTGAGCTGTTTAAGGGGCATATGGCAAATATCAACAGGTTATATTACGATGGCATTATAAAAGTGGCCGGCCCATTTGGCAAAAATGATCTTACATGGCGGGGCATTTTTGTTTTTGATTGCAAAACCAAAGAAGAAGCAGCAAAAATTGCACAAACCGATCCTGCAGTAGCGGCGGGTTTGTTTGCAGTGGAAATTGTGCCCTGGTATTCATCACCCATAGGAAGTTTTATACACGGTAAACCCCAAAAACCACAATGAGTTTAATTACTAAAATCCGGCTGCTGATTATATTCTTTATTATCGCTTTAATATTAAGTGGCGTTACAGCCTTTCCTGTGGAAACAGAATTGCGCTGGTTGCTTAACCATCCGGCATTAGTGCCATCGTTTGCTGAGCAATGGCTGAAAGATGTGTATGCAGCAATTGTAGAAACCAATGTAAAATATCCTATGCTGGCTTATGGCTTCGACTGGCTGGCCTTTGCACATATTGTAATTGCCATGGCATTCATCGGGCCATTAAAGGATCCTGTAAAAAATAAATGGATCATCGATTGGGCAATACTTTCCTGCGTAGCTGTGCTGCCGCTGGCATTTATTGCCGGGCCAATACGCAGTATTCCCATGTTTCATATTTTAATAGATTGTGCTTTTGGTGTAATTGGTTTAATCCCGTTGATTATTTGTCGCCGCATGATTAAACAATTGGAGAAAAATAAATTGCCTGTTTAAACGTTTACATAAACACAAAGTCTATCCACAAAATTATTTTATGAAATACCTCTTGCTCCTTACCACAGCAATTACATTATTTAGCTGCCAAAAAGATGGCGGCGGGGCTACTATTGATCCTGTGCCGGAAACCATGTATTTTCCTTCAACTACTGATAATACATGGGAAACAAGGCCTGTTTCCGGTTTGGGCTGGAACGAAAGCAATATACAGCCTCTTAAAGATTTTCTTATTCAAAAAAATACCAAATCATTTATGATTCTTGTAAACGGAAGAATTGTAATGGAAGAATATTTTGGCGGACACACCCCAACCACTACCTGGCCATGGAACAGTGCAGGCAAAACTCTTGTAGCAACAACAACAGGCATAGCCCAGCAGGAGGGTTTACTTAATATTAACAATAAAGTTTCTCAGTATGTAGGAGCAGGTTGGACAAGCGAATCTTTAGCCAAAGAAAATTTAATCACATCAAGGCATTTACTTACCATGACCTCGGGGCTTAATGATTCCAGTGAATTAGTTATTACTCCAAACTTAACTTACATGGCAGATGCCGGTACAAGATGGAGTTACCACAATGTATTTCAAAAATTAATGGATGTTGTTGCTGCAGCAAGCAGTCAAACTTTTGAAACATACTTCAATGCAAAATTGAAAAACAAAATTGGCATGGAAGGGGTTTGGAATAACGGCATTATTTTTAAAATTTATCACAGTAACACCCGTAGTATGGCACGGTTTGGGTTAATGGCACTTAATAAAGGCAAATGGAATACTGAGCAAATAATTAATGAAACTTATTTTACTGAAAGTATTTCCACGTCTCAAAATATAAATCCCTCCTACGGTTATTTGTGGTGGCTTAACGGTAAAACAAGCGCTATGATACCTGGCGGACAAACAGTTTACCCGGGTACACTTGTGCCAAATGCACCAGCAGATATGTATGCTGCCATGGGTGCTTCAGACCAACGGATTTATGTAATACCCAGTAAAAAAATGGTGGTGGTAAGAATGGGCGATGCATCGGATCCGGGAAATCCTAGTTTTGCAGTTTCTGGTTTTGACAACGCACTTTGGCAAAAAATAATAGCAGTAACCAACTAGTACTTCTTGTATAACTGCTGATAACTATTTAATCAAACTTCGAATAAAAAAAGCTGCTTTTTATAAAGCAGCTTTTTTGTTTACATTTAGGTATGAAATATTCTTACCTGGCATTGGGCGACAGTTATACCATTGGAGAACAAGTGTTACCGGAAGAAAACTTTCCTCATCAAACTGTTGCGCTTTTACAACAGCAAGTTATTGAAGTAGATGATCCAAAAATAATTGCACAAACCGGCTGGACGACCGATGAATTAGATGCCGCTATTACTGCCGCTGCAATTATCGGGGAATTTGATATCGTGTCTTTATTAATTGGAGTAAACAATCAATACCGTGGCAGAACTGTAAGTAATTTTAAAATTGAGTTTGAACAATTGCTGCAACGTGCTGTTGGGTTTGCCGGTAACAAACCCAATCATGTTTTTGTAATAAGCATTCCCGATTGGGGAGTTACGCCATTTGCAGCCGGAAGAGATCAGCAACAGATTGCCGCAGAAATTGATGCGTACAATAAAACCTGCGAAGAGGATGCAAAACAATCTGGTGCTCATTTTATCAATATCACTGCATCGCAAAGAGCAGATGGCAGCAAAGATGATTTTTTAGCAGCAGATAAATTACACCCTTCGGCAAAAGAATATGCAAAGTGGGCAATACAATTATCAGCAGCCATTAAAAATGAAATAAACAAATGAATACATTCAGCGAAGTACAACGGTTTAAAATTAAATGGGTATGGATGGGTATGATTGCAATGAATGTGTTATTTATTTATGCAATTATACAACAGGTTGTTTTTAGCGAATCCTTTGGTACAAAACCTGCACCAAACTGGGTTTTAATATTGTGCGAAATAGTCTGCCTGCTGCTGTTGCTTTTTATTATCGCTATCCGGTTAAAAACAACCATTGGCATCAACGGTATCCGCTACCGCTTTTTTCCTTTTCAGTTTAAAACCACTTTTATACAATGGAACGAATTGAGCGATGCTTATTTAAGAGAATACAATTCTTTATATGAGTATGGCGGATGGGGTATACGATATGGATCACCTAAAACCGGTAATGCGGTTAATACTTCCGACTCCTGCCATATAGGCCTGCAATTACAATTTAAAAACGGGAAATTATTATTGATTGGTACAAAAAATCCGGATGCCATTAAAATAATACTGGACGAAGTAATTGCATCAGGAAAAATTAACAGGCATATTTAGTACTGCATCATTGCTCTTTTAACGGTACCATCATTATAAAAATCAAATATGGCATAGGCTGGTTCAAATTCCTGGAAAGCACCTTTCCACCAGTTGCCGCTTATTGCGCCGTTGCAGTAATACTTTATGCCCAGGTATTCTACTTCGTCCTGCAAATGTATATGGCCACTTAAACAAACCTTTATATTGGAATACTGACTGAATAATTTTTTTATTCTCCTGGCATCTGTATGCAACAATGCTCTCGACAATTTCCAGTCGCCATTAGGCAGCATGTCATTAAAAAACATGGCACTGCAAAAGGAAATAATGGGGATATGGGAAACAATACAAATGAATTTTTCTTTGTTACTGTTCAGTTCATTTTCTAACCAGGTAAACTGTTCTTCATCCAGCCTGGAAATATAGCCGCCATTATTTTCCTGTGTACTGTCCAGTACAATAAAGTGCCAGTTGTTTTTATCAAAACTATAAAAGCGATGGGGCATTTTATGTTGTTGTACCACCCAGGCTTTTTCATAAAGAGGGTCAGTTTTTATAGTGTCGTCTTTTACCTGCCAGCCCCATATATCGTGATTGCCAATACAATGATAGATAGGTAATTTATTTTCTTCCGTTAAAATTTTATTCCAAACATCCCATTGGGCCTGTGTTTTAATTTTATCTGCCGCCATGGCATCCATAATACTATCGCCGCCATTAATAATAAAGGCAGGCTTTTGTTGCAGTGTATTTACATGTTTTAACGCTTTACGCATTCCGGCTTCTGCAACAGCATCCGGCTTTACATGTACATCACTGAGAAATACTGCTTTTAAGGGTTTTTTCTTTTTTACATCATCACAGGTAGTTGCTTTTACGCCGGAGCCAATTGCTGCAGCAGCTGTGAGCAAGGAACCAGACTGTATAAATTTTCTTCTGTTCATAGTAAGAAGAATTATTTTAAATAAGTACTCATTTCATTTTGATATTGCAAAGCAATTGTTCTGGCCTCTGCTGCAAAATCTTCTTTTTCGCTGGCGTAAATGATCGCTCTTGATGCATTCACTAATAAGCCACAATCTTTATTCATACCATATTTACTCACTTCTTCTAAGCTGCCACCCTGAAAACCAACACCGGGTACCAATAAAAAATGATCCGGAATTATTTTGCGGATAGCTGCAAGGCCGCTTGCTTTTGTAGCACCTACCACAAACATTAAATTTGAAGGCGTACCCCAGTTACTCACTTTTCGTAAAACGCTTTCATATAAAAATTCACTGCCTTGGTTCGTGTCCTCACGAACCAACCTCAATTGTTCAAAATCTTCGCTGCCCGGGTTGCTTGTTAATCCTAAAACTATGGCCCATTTATTTTCAAATTGCAAAAATGGTTTCACACTGTCTTCTCCCATATACGGCGCAACGGTAATGGAATCGAAAGGCAGCATTTCAAAAAATGCTTTGGCATATTGGGTTGATGTATTGCCAATATCGCCACGCTTGGCATCTGCAATAGTGAAACATTCAGCAGGAATATAATTTACCGTTCTCTCCATCGCTTCCCAGCCTTTCAGTCCCATTGCTTCGTAAAAAGCGGCATTTATTTTGTAGGCTACGCAAATGTCTTTTGTAGCATCAATAATAGCTTTATTAAATTCAAATACCGCATCAGGATGCGATTGTAAATGCCTTGGAATTTTGGTAATATCGGTATCTAATCCAACACAGAGGTAAGATCTTTTTAGTTGTATCTGTTCTATTAATTGTTTCCTGGTCATGCGGCAAAGTTAACCGGTTAATTTGTTTATCCGTTTAAACGGCGTTCCATTTCTTCAGCAATAGCAACAGAATTGCTGTCGCCTCTTTTTTTCAATTGGCTGATAATATTTTTTTGAGAAGCGTCATCCCTGTTTTGACTTAGCTTAAATACATTATCGAGACTTTCTACTTCGATACTGAAACCAACAATAGCTTTTACCATGTGATTGATATAGTCTTTGGATAAACTATCAAAAGAAGCTGCAGATTGAGTGCCTACATACCTGTCACTTAGCGCTTTTACCATTTGTGCTGTTGCAGCTTCATCAACAAAACTTATTTTACCCTTTGCATGTACGGTCATATAATTCCAGGTAGAACCAATTGAAGGATCAGTGTACCAGTTTGCACTTACGAAGCAATGTGGTCCTGTAAAAAGCACCAGTACATTATTGTTTTTTTCAAATGCAAGATGATGGTCAGTCTTCCGCATCATGTGACCTTCTAAAAATATTTTGCCATCCACTGTTTTTATATGCAGTGGAATTTGAGTGGCTACGGGGTATTTTTCGCCGGTGCCGGTAATTAAGGCAAAAGCATTTTCTTTCATGAAGGCAATAACTTTTTCATCATCCTGCTCGGTGTAGTAAGAGAATTTATACATAAATATTTTTTTTTTTGGAATCAGCATTAGTTTTCATGGCATCATCGTTGTGAACTTGTTCTGTTATTTCTTCCTTTTGATAAAAGGAAGAAATAACCTCACTTGTACGGCATACCATTATTCATCAACTTAATAATTCCAGTATCTTTTTTTCAATTATTTCACTCTGCCAAATATTTTCAATATCCGGCAAAGCCATTACCTGTTGCATGATGGCCTCTTGTTTTATACTGTTTTTCAAAGCATCGCTATACCTTATCTGCGGACTGAAAGTTACCTGTGTATAAGCTGGTGTCCATTTATCAGGATATTTTTTACTGAATGCGGCTTCAATCTTTTTCTGCAATAAAAATTTAGGGTCACCCACTTTATCCCTCATCTCAATAAAATTATTCAAAGCCAGTTCGGCAATAGCATCACCGTCAGGTTTTCTTAATTGCTGGTAGTCTTCCAAAATTAATTTCCAGTTGTCGCTATGTTTATCAATCAATTCATTCAATACACGGCAATCTTCAAAACCGCAGTTCATGCCTTGCCCAAAAAAAGGAACTATGGCATGTGCAGCATCACCTATCAATGCAAATTTGTCTTCTCTTACCCACGGAAAACATTTTACAGTTACTAAAGATGCTGTTAGGTTATTAAAAAAATCTTCTTCCAAAGTGGGCATTAACGAAACTGCATCTGCAAACGTTTTTTCAAAAAATGTTTTTACTTTTTCTTTTGTGGTTAAGGTTGCAAAAGAAGTTTCTCCTTCAAAAGGGAAGAATAGTGTACAGGTAAAGCTGCCATCGATATTCGGCAAAGCAATTAACATATAGTTTCCTCTTGGCCAGATATGCAATGCATTTTTCTCCATCATAAATTCACCATCAGGCCCGGCTGGAATATTTAATTCTTTATAACCAAAGTCGATATAATATTGTTGATATTGAAAACGGTCCGTGGTAAGCTGCATGTTTAACCTGCCGGCTGAAAAAGCTCCGTCAGAAGAAAATATTAAATCCGTTTCCACCGGAATATGCCGGGAATTGTTTTTATTTGAAAAAACAGCAAGATATTTTTTTATACCACTTACAGTTGTTATTTTTTCATCTCCAATGTATTTGCGTTCAAAAACGATCTCCACACCATTTTTTTCTGCAAGATCCATCAGCTTTTTATTCAGTTCTCCTCTTGAAACAGAATTGATAAACTGCCCGTCATTTCCATAAGGCTGGTAAGCCGTACTGCCATCTGCATTATGGATATACCTTCCATGCATAGGGATGGCAATTTTTTTTATCTCATCCATAATGCCTACTTCTTCCAATGCTTTTATTCCCCTGTCGCTTAATGCCAGGTTAATAGAACGGCCGGCACTTATTTTTTCTTTACGCATATCACTGCGGCGTTCATAAATTTTTACATTGTAACCTCTCTTGCTTAGATAAATAGAAAGCAAAGAGCCAACCAAACCTGCGCCGATAATAACAGTATCTTTTTTTTGCATTACTATTTATTTAAAATGGTTTTTACAATTTGCCCGAATGTGAATACATCTGTAAATGTGTTGTACAAAGGCACAGGTGCTACACGAATTACATTCGGTTCTCTCCAGTCGGCAAGTACACCATGTTGTTTCAATGCTTCAAAAACTTCCTTTCCTTTTTCCAGCATCAGCATACTTACCTGGCAACCTTTTTCTTTTTCTTCCCGGGGTGTAATTACCTCAATTAATTTTTTTGCAGATCCTGTATTTATTTCATCCAAAATAAAAAATAAATAATCGCTAAGTAATTTTCCTTTGGCAATTAAATTATCCATTCCTGCAGCTTCAAAAATATCCAGCGAGGCTTTATGTGCAGCCATTGACAAGATAGGCGCATTGCTCAATTGCCATCCTTCTGCAGTAGGGATGGGTTCAAAACCTTTCTCCATTTTAAAGCGGGTGTCTTTGGTATGTCCCCACCAGCCTGCAAAGCGTGGTATGCTGCTGTCTGCAATATGTTTTTGGTTGATGTAAATTCCGGATACACCACCGGGGCCGCTGTTTAAATATTTGTAACTGCACCAGCAGGCAAAATCTGCATTCCAATTATGCAATTCCAATTTTACATTGCCGGCGGCATGTGCCAGGTCAAATCCTGCTATTGCACCAACTGCATGTGCAGTTTCTGTTATTTTTTTTATATCAAAAAACTGACCGGTATAATAATTTACGCCGCCGAATAAAACCAGTGCTACACTATCACCTTGTTGTTGTATTGTACTAAGAATATCTTCTGTTCTAATTGCATATTCACCTTCTCTTGGGCTAACTTCAATAACGGCTTCTTCATATTTTAATCCATGATACTTAACCTGCGATTCCATGGCGTACTGATCAGAAGGAAATGCTTTTGCTTCGCAGATGATTTTATAACGTCGCCTTGTTGGCCTGTAAAAACTCACCATCAGCAAATGTAAGTTCACGGTAAGCTGGTTCATCACTACAATCTCTTCCGGTAATGCACCAATAACTTTTGATAATTGCTGAGGAAAAATTTCATGATAAGGCATCCATGGTTTTCTTGCATGAAAATGACCTTCCACACCAAAGTTGGCCCAGTCTTCCAGTTCGTTCAAAACATAATCCTGTGTGGTCTTCGGTTGAAGGCCAAGAGAATTACCGGTAAAATAAATGGACTCTTTTCCGTTGATAAGCGGAATATAAAACTGATCTCTAAAATTTTTTAGTGTATCTTTTTCATCTAAGCTTCTGGCAAACTCTAATGTATTTTCAAATTGCATAAAATCCATTTAATCTTTTAAATCCTAAAAATCCCCGTTCAGACAATTGCTATTACTTTTAATTCAATCGCTATCGGTGTTGGCAAACTTTTTACTTCCACTGTTGTCCTGCAAGCCTGTACTGTTGTAAAATATTCTGCATATACTTTATTGTAAACCGGGAAATCTTTTTTCATATTGGTTAAAAAAACGGTTACATCAACAATTTTGTCCCAACTGCTGTCACTGGCTTCCAGCACGGCTTTTACATTGGCAAAACACTGGCGGCATTCTGCTTCTATATCATACTTTAGAATATTTCCTTCATTATCTAGTTCCAATCCTGGAATGGAATTGTCTGTTGCACTTCTGCTTCCAATGCCGGAAAGAAATAATAAGTTACCCACTTTTCTTGCATGAGGATATGCACCCAATGGTTTTGCTGCTTCCTGTGTATTGATTATTTCATTCATCTTTTATTAGGCTAAAGCCCCGTGCTTTTTTGCATTGCCACGGGCTTAAGCCTGTGGCAATTGATTATGTATTAAACGGGCTTTAGCCCAATGTTATATTTGTATACAAACATTCTTCTGCTCCGTAAAAAACCGCAATGCTTCCCATCCGCCTTCTCTGCCTACACCACTATTCTTAATTCCGCCAAAAGCTGTTCTTAAATCTCTCACCAGCCAGCAATTGACCCACACTATTCCCGATTGCACTTTTGCAGCCACCATATTTACTTTTGAAATATCCTGTGTCCAGATTGTAGCAGCCAATCCATAGTGTGAGGCATTTGATAATTCCAAAGCCTGTTCCATTGTTTCAAACGGCTGCAGCGTAACAACGGGACCAAAAATTTCTTCCTGGTTGGTTTTACAAAAAGGCCCAAGATTTTCAATAACTGTTGGTTCGATAAAATAACCATTGGCACACCGGCCCTCTACTGTAATAGCATTGCCGCCACATAAAATCGTTCCGCCTTCTTCTTTGGCTGTAGCAATGCAATGCATTACTTTATCAAAATGTATTTTGCTTACTATTGCACCTTGTTTATTGGTTTCTTCTAAAGGATCACCGGTGTTTAATTGTTTTACCCGTTCAATAAATTCAGCCTTAAATTTTTCGTAAACAGTTTTTTCAATAAGTATCCTGCTGCTGCATAAACAAATTTGTCCCTGGTTACTGAATGAGGAACGTACGGTTGTGGCCATCATCTTTTCCCAATCACAATCTGCAAAAATGATGGCAGGATTTTTACCGCCTAATTCTAAAGATAATTTTTTAAACATCGGCGCCGCAATAGAAGCTATACGTTCACCAGCCCTTGTACTTCCGGTAAAAGAAATGGCTTTTATATCGGGGTGTTTTACAATTGCTTCGCCGCAATTATGGCCATCGCCATGTACAATATTTAAAACACCATCGGGCAAACCGGCTGCTGTACAGATCTTGCCTAATAAAAAAGCTGTTACGGGTGTTACCTCACTCGGTTTTGCAATTACACAGTTGCCGGCAGCCAATGCAGGCGCAATCTTCCAGGTAAAAAGATATAACGGTAAATTCCATGGCGAAATACAACCCACAATGCCAACAGGATTACGCAAAGTGTAATTGATGGCTTTATCTTCCATGGTATGGCTTTCGGCAGCAAAATGCATCATACCTGTTGCAAAAAACCTGAAGTTGGAAGAGGCCCTGGGAATATCCATTAGTTTACTTAGCCAAAGCGGTTTACCATTATCATTTGTTTCTGCTACTGCCAATGCTTCCAGGTTTTCATCTATCAGCTCCGCAATTTTATTCAGTATTATAAATCTTTTCTCTGTTGCCATAACACTCCATGCAGGGAATGCTTTTTTTGCAGCAGCTACTGCCACGTCAATATCTTTTTTATTGCTGTTGGGTATTTGACCTACCACTGCGCCTGTTGCCGGGTTTACATTATCTATAAACTCAGCACTTAACGGGCCGATAAAATTTCCTCCAATAAAATTTTCTAAATGATATGGAATAGCAAGATTCATACTTAAAGGTAAATAATTTAGTGATGAATTATGGTTTATGAATTATGAGTTGGTATTGGGTAGAAAAAAATATTTAACTTACGATTCTAAAACATTTGTTATGCCAGTAGCAGCTCCTTTTAATTTAAAAAAATGGATTGATGAACACCGGGATTTGCTGAAGCCGCCTGTGGGTAATCAATGCATATATAAAGATGCCGAGAATTTTATTGTGATGGTGGTGGGTGGACCCAATGCACGTAAAGATTATCATTATAACGAAAGTGAAGAGCTGTATTACCAGGTAGAAGGCAACATTATATTAAAAATAATTGACGTTGGGGTGCCAAAGGATATTCCTATTAACGAAGGGGATATGTTTTTACTGCCCCCAAAAACACCACATTCGCCACAGCGGGGCCCAAATACAGTTGGCCTTGTAATAGAAAAAGTAAGGGAAACTGAAGAAGATGGGTTTTTATGGTATTGCGAAAACTGTGGTGATAAATTGTACGAAGAGTATAAAGTGATTACGGATATTGTTACGCAATTACCACCGGTTATGGAAGGTTTTTATAAAGATGAACATAAACGGACCTGTAGTAAATGTGGAGCAGTGATGGCACCTCCGGTGCGGAAAGGATAGGAGGGAACGCCGATTTTTATGATGGTTATGATTTTCGTAGGTGTTATTATAAATGTTTATACTCAAATCAATACTTTATGATTGATAATTATAAGTACAGCGATATTACTGAACTTGTGATAAAAGCCTTTTATAACGTTTATAATAAATTGGGGTATGGTTTTTTGGAAAAAGTTTACGAAAAGGCTTTAGCAATTGAGTGTAAAAAACTTGGTTTAAATTGCTTGTTTCAATGCCCAATAGAAGTGTTTTATGATAATGAAGTGGTAGGCCTTTATATTGCTGACATGATCGTAAATAAGTTTGTAATTGTAGAAATAAAAGCAGCTTCCGCTATCACTGCTGAACATGAAGTTCAATTAATCAATTATTTAAAGGCTACCGAAATTGAAGTGGGGCTTCTTTTAAATTTTGGAAAGAAACCAGAATTTAAAAGAAAAGTGTTTTCGTCCGAATACAAAGAATAAGAAAAGTACTATCATAATAAATCATAACCATCATAAAAATCTGCGTTCTAACTAAAGAACGAAGTTCTCTTTTCATGAAAATCGACATCCACACACATATCATGCCGGATAAAATGCCCAACTGGGTACAAAAATTTGGCTATGGTGAATTTATACATTTAGAACACCGCAATTGCAAAGCCTGTATGATGAAGGGTGATAAATTGTTTAGAGAAGTAGAGGATAATTGTTTTGATGCAACACTACGCATGAAAGAAATGGATGCAACAGATGTAACCGTGCAGGTACTTTCTACCATCCCGGTGTTATTTAATTATTGGGCAAAGCCCAAAGATGGTTTGGAGACCAGCCGGTTTTTTAATGATCATATTGCAGATACAGTTGCTAAAAACCCACAGCGTTTTATTGGTATTGGAACGGTGCCTTTGCAGGATATTGATTTAGCGATTAAAGAAATGGAACGCTGTGTTAATGAATTAAAAATGCCGGGGCTTGAAATTGGCAGCAATATCAACGGCGAAAATTTATCAGATAAAAAATTCTTCCCTTTTTATAAACGTGCCGAAGAATTGGGCTGCGCTTTATTCATTCATCCCTGGGAAATGATGGGGGAGACACAAATGCAAAAGTACTGGTTGCCGTGGCTGGTGGGCATGCCTGCCGAAACTTCAAGAGCTATTTGCTCGATGATATTTGGCGGTGTGTTGCAGGCTTTTCCAAAACTTAGACTGGCATTTGCACATGGCGGCGGAAGTTTTCCATTAACAATAGGAAGAATTGAGCACGGGTTTAATGTACGGCCGGACCTGGTGGCGGTGGATAATACCATTAATCCGAGGGATTATATTGGTAAATTCTGGATTGACAGTTTGGTGCATGATGAAAAAGCGATGCAATACATAATTGATGTGATGGGGGAAGATAAAATTTGTTTGGGTAGTGATTATCCTTTTCCATTGGGAGAACATCATCCCGGGAAATTAATTGAAGCGATGGGCTTTGAAAAGGAGTTGCAGGAAAAACTGTTGTTTAAAAATGCGAATGATTGGCTGGGAGTTTAGAACGCAGATTTTTATGATTAACGCAGATAAGATCATATTAAATCCTAACTATCATGATGATCAGCGTTCCATTTTTTATTCATCAGAATAAATCCGGGTAATCACTAATTATTCCATCCACACCCAATGCCTTTAATCTTTCTATTTCTTTTTTATCATTCACAGTCCACGGAATTACTTTGGTTTTATAGTTTTTGCAATGTAAAATAAGCTCTCTGCTTACTAATGAATAATGCGGACTATATACAGAAGGGTGAAAACCTAATTCAGTAACCTGCTCCCACCAGCTTCTTTTATCATAATCTTCAATTAGTAATGCTGTTGAAACTGTTGGATATTTTTTATGCAGGTACTGCAATGTACGTATGTCAAAAGATTGGATGATAACAAAATCCTCCATTCCCTTTTCTTTAATCACTTTCATCAGCATATCTACAAAGGCTTCCGGTGCCGGGTGGTAAATATTATCGGTGGCAGGTTGTGTTTTTGTTTCGATGTTGAAATAAGGAAAAGGCCTGTTACTTGTGGCCATGTATTGTTTTACACTATCGAACAAAGCGGCAAGGCCGGGTTTGTGTACGGCCATTTTTTGCTGCTGCGGAAAACGTAGATGAGATTTTAAGCCTACATCATAAGTCTGCGTTTCGGCAAAGCTCATTTTATAAATATTGAAATTCTTTTCTTCTTTTTCGGTTATAAAGCTACCATCGGCTTTTGTAGTTAACTCATGATTAAAAAACGGCTCATGCGAAAGAATGGCCACACCGTCTTTTGTAAACGCAATATCCATTTCCAAAGTAGTTACCCCTAAATCCAAAGCATGTATCATTGCCGGAATGGTATTCTCCGGCATTAAACCACGGCACCCCCGATGGCCTTGTTTATCAAAGGCAGCACCCAAACTCCCTGAAGGGGACTTTTGCACTTCATTTGTAGTAGCAGCCATTTTTTTATTTGTAGTACAGGAAAATAAAATGCCCAGGAATAAAGCTATGGAAAAGTATTTCATATCAGCGGAGTGCTTTGTTGAATAGTAATACAAATGTACAAGAGTGCGACGCCAATGCCGCACATCAAAGCTGTAATGGTGGTTACAAAAAGGTTAAGTTACTGAGTAATTATCTCCTGTATTTTAGTTGGCTCATAATTCACATTACGCATAGCAATTCCTCTTACAGCATTGCCGGCAAAATCTTCAAAAGCTTTTTTACTGATCATGTCATCGCTTGCCATTATCGGCACACCACTGTCACCACCTTCCCGTATACTTTGCACAATAGGTATTTGTCCCAGGAAGGGAATGTCAAATTCATCTGCTAAATTTTTACCGCCGTCTTTTCCAAAAATGTAATATTTATTATCGGGCAGTTCTGCCGGCGTAAAGTAACTCATGTTTTCTACCAGCCCAATTACCGGTACTTTAAGTTGTGCCTGCCCAAACATAGCTATACCTTTTCTGGCATCTGCCAGCGATACCAACTGTGGAGTGGTTACTACAATTACACCCGTTACCGGCACCGTTTGTACAATGGTTAAATGAATATCGCCGGTGCCCGGTGGCATATCAATCACTAAATAATCCAGTTCACCCCAATCTACTTCGGTTACAAACTGGCGTATGGCACTGCTCACCATTGGTCCACGCCAAACCACGGCTTGCTTTTCATCAATCAGCAAGCCAATGCTCATCATTTTTATCCCAAATTTTTCAATGGGTACAATCAACCCTTTGCCTTCACCATCATCTTTCATCAATGGTCTTTCGCCACGTACGCCAAACATAATGTGCTGGCTGGGCCCGTAAATATCTGCATCCATCAAACCTACTTTTGCACCATCGGCTGCCAGCGCCAGTGCAAAATTGCTCGCCACTGTACTTTTGCCTACACCGCCTTTACCGCTTACAATAGCAATAATATTTTTAACACCTTTTAAAATTGTTTTAGCATCTTTCCTGTTGCTGCTGGTATTGGCAGTAAAATTTACAGTTACTACAGCTTCTTTATTTACCAACAGTTTTACTGCATTTTCACTGGCCATCCGCATCATATCCTTCATAGGGCAGGCTGGCGTGGTCAGTACAATAGTAAAGGCAACATTATTACCATCAATTGTAATATCTTTTATCATGTTCAGGGTAACCAAATCCTTCCCCAAATCGGGCTCCTGTACGTTACTAAGCGCTTTCAGTATATCCTCGTTTGTCATCGTTCAATTATTTGTTAAAAAACCGGTTTAAACCACAAATTTAAACACTCATGCCTTTACTTTGTTTATTAATTAAGGAATGTTGTTATTTTTGGGGACAAGCTTTTGGAATGCCATTGAACATCGTTGTGTCACTCACTTCAACTGCATACCATTATTTAACTTTTATTAATGCGTAGATTTTTACTTATAGCTTTTATTTTTTGCTTTATCAAACCAATGCAGTCAAAAGCACAGTTTGAATCTTTTAAAGATTCGGTTGTACAATTGTATGGATTGGTAATGACAGCTGACAGCTTAAAAGGACTGGAAAGTGTGAGTGTGGTGGTAAAAGGACAAGGGCGTGGTACAGTAACAAATGATAAAGGTGTTTTCAGCATTGTGGTTTTAAAAGGCGATGAAATTGAATTCAGCAGTGTTGGGTATAAATCAAAAACTATTACTATTTCCAAAACGCTAGAGGGTAACCTGCAAAGTGTTATCCAGTTAATGACAAACGATACGGTTTATCTACCTGCAACCATCATCAAATCCAGGCCATCGAGGGCGCAGTTTGAAAGGGATTTTGTAAATAACCCTGTGCCTGATGATTATATTACCATTGCCAGGAAAAATAATGATATAGCCACAAGGCGCATTTTAGTTGCCAACCTGCCTTCGGATGGCCGGGAAGCCAGCAACCAGTTTTTAAAGCAGGCAGGTAATAAGGCCTATTATGCCGGGCAGGTTCCTCCACAAAATATTTTCAATCCTTTTGCCTGGGCCGAGTTTATTAAAGCCTGGAAGCGGGGAGATTTTAAGAAGAAGAAATAAGACTAAAACCCCCTCCGCCCCCTAAAGGGTGAACTTGCGGAAATTTTAGCGAAAGAGTAACCTAATATTTTTACAACCATTTCTAATTACTCAATCCTGTAATTTTATTACTGTAATTTCGTGTTTTCAGTTATAACAAATTGCATGATTACTTCGAATATCTCCCCTTTAGGGGATGGGGGCTGTATCTTTCTCATCGGTTTTATGGGCAGTGGCAAAACATACTGGGGTAGCTTATGGGCCCGGCAAACCGGTATGCCCTTTTTTGATCTTGATGAAGTTATAGAGCAGCAGGAGCATAAAACCATTGCGGAAATATTTGAGCAAAATGGGGAAGCGTATTTCAGGCAAAAAGAAACTGAAACCTTAAAAACATTTTCAGGCAAAAGGAATTGCATTGTAGCCTGCGGTGGTGGCACACCTTGTTTTAATAATAATATGCAATGGATGAATGAACATGGCACTACAGTTTACCTTGCTGCAACACCAGGCGATATTGTAAAACGGGTAATTACCGAGCAGGAAAAAAGGCCGCTGATAAAAGGGCTTCATCCATCGGAACTAACATTTTTTATAGAGCAAAAATTAAAAGAACGGGAGCCATTTTACAGCACAGCAAAAATAATTTTACCTGTAAATGAAATAACCGCAGCAACAATTAATTCACTCATCTAAAACTATAAGTTCGAAACGATGCACAAAAAATTTATTATAACTGCCGCATGTGTTGCTGCGCTGGCAGTTATCCTGGGCGCTTTTGGCGCACATGCGTTAAAAGAAAAACTATCGCCGGAAAGTTTGCAGACTTTTGAAACAGGGGTACGCTACCAGTTTTACCATGCTTTTGCTTTGTTGGCTGTAGGGATACTGTACAAAGATTTTACAGGTAAATTATTACAATGGGCAGGTATTCTTTTTGTTTGCGGCATTATTTTATTTTCGGGTTCATTGTATGTATTAACCGGGGTGCAATCAATGAAATGGATTGGCGCTATTACACCTTTTGGCGGCCTTTGTTTTATACTGGGCTGGCTGTTACTGGGAGCTGGAGTGTATAAAAAAAATTAAAGTGCTGAATTAAGCCCGAACAGTGTAATCAGTGTACCATTGTTATTTTCAATAAAAAATTCGGCTCCAATATCTTCCATTCTTTTTTTCATATTTTTCAGGCCATTACCAAACTGCCTTAATTTTTCAAGGTCAATCCCTACACCGTTGTCCTGAATTAAAAGTTTAAGACCGCCGGGCACCAACTCTAATGTAATGGCAACTTCAGTGGCTTTTGAATGTTTCAAAATATTATTGAGTGCTTCTTTTACAACTAAAAAAACATTTCTTCTTACTTCCCCACCTATAACAATATTCGGAAGGTTTTCCGGAATGTTTATTTTGCAATTGATGCCTGTGTTTTCAAAATACTCCAATGAATAACTGCGTACATAAGCAACCATATTCCCCAGCGAATCGTTGCTGCTGCTCATACTCCATATAATGGCATTCATCTTATTAAGCAATTCATTAGCTGAAGATGATATTTTTTCAATTTCAGGAATAGGTCTGTCTGCTAATTTTCCTTTAGCCAGTTCGCTGTACAATCTTATTGTCGTCATACCGGCGCCCAGGTCATCGTGCATATCAGCGCTGATGCGGTTTCGCTCTTCCTGCTGTGCCTGTATTATAGCAATCTGGTTTTCCAGCACTTTCTTTTCAACATCTAATTTCAAAGCTTCCTGCTCTTTTGTTTTTTCTATAATTTCTTTGCGGTTTTTATAGGTTAAACCTAAAAGAAAAAATGATAAGGCAAATACGAGCCCGATATCATAATAAAACAAGGCGTTACTAAAAATTCCCATAGTTGGAATTCTTAGCAATATAATAGCTAATGAGATAAGGGAGAAAAAGATTGCAAATGCACTGCCCACTGCCAGGTAAATGATCAGTCGCTGTTTCTGTTTAAAAGCAATTATTATAAATAAGATACCAATGGCTAAAACAATAATCTTCATCAGGTTTTCCAGTATATATTCTACCAGGTACCACTGGGTAAAATAGTGAACTGCGGTAAAAACGAGTAAAAGGAATAACAAGAATAATTCGGCAGCTTTAAAGGTATTATCCAGTATTTTATAATTGTTTTTTGTATTTAAAAAATGACGGGTAAAAGCCAGGTAAAAAACATTGCCGGTTATCAGCAAAAACAGGTCGAAGTAACCAATAAAAAAACTTGTAAAGCCACCCCAGGTAACGCCCAGCAGCGCAAAGAAAAGTACCAGTAAAAACATGCAAACAGCATAACCCAGGTAATACAGAAATTCTTTTTTAGGAGTCAATGCATAATTCACAATTATAAAAACAATCATCATTAAAAGAATACCACTGAGTAATAAGCCGATATTTCTCATGTCTTCAATTCTTGTTCGGGAAACAGCATTGTAGGTTTTTAAATAATGGTTTTGTATAAGCTGGGGCCTTAAATAGTTGTACTCCTGCCGGCAGAATTTAAGTTTTACTATTATTGTTTTTCTTTCTGCCGGGGCAAGAATCAGTTTACAAAACCCGGATTCAGTACCGTCCCCAAGATACTTTAAAGCAGTGCCCGGGGTACTTTCATAAAAAATAATTTTGTCGAACATGCTCCCCGGAAACAAAAAAACGGTGTCGCTAGCTGTGCTGCTGCTGTTAGATAAAGCAATTTGCAGGTAAGCGTTTTTTGATACCAGGGCACGGGAGATATGTTTTTTATAACTAAAACTGGTTAGCGGTACAAATTGTTCCTGTGTAATATTGTTGGGGTTGGCCACATTATTACTATCGAAAAAAAGGAAGGTGTTTTTTGTAATGTTGGCTGAGTCATTTATGGATGCAATATCAATAAAATTGCTGTCTGGCAACGTTTGTGTAAAACCTGAAAAACGCAGCAATATAAAAACAACTAAAAAAGAATGCTTTTTCAACATCAGGTAGTTTATAATCAAACCTACAATTTTTTTTAATATAAATATAACTATCAGCCCGTTTGCATAGTGAAAGCAGTAGGGGTTTTCTTTATCTTTGTTGCTGATGGCCAATAAATCAAAATCTGTAAAGACGAAAGCAGCAAATCCTGATCAGTTAAAGCAGGAAAAAGAAGAGACTGTAGAAGTAAAGCAACTTTTACAGGACGAACGTACCCATAAAATTGCAGGCAGTATTTTATTGCTTATCGCTATACTGCTGTTTATTGCCTTTACCTCTTATTTGTTTACCTGGGCCGAAGACCAGGATAAGTTCAGCTACCGTATGTTGCTGGCCAACGACATAAAGGTGCAAAACCTGCTGGGTACATTTGGCGCATTTGTTTCCGAAATATTTGTACGCAAGGGCTTTGGTATTGCCAGTTATCTGATCTGCACTTTCTTTTTTGTGGTTGGTGTAAATTTATTTTTTGGCAAAAAAGTATTTTCTGTAAGCCGCAATATTAAATATCTTATTGTAGGCTTACCGGTAATATGTGTGGCTACAGCAGTTATATTTAGCGGCAAAGCATTTCCCTGGGGTGGTGCTGCAGGCGATATGATAAAAGACTGGATGTATAAAACAGTTGGCCAGGTAGGCACTATTGGAATTTTAGCTGTTGCAGTACTGGCATATATTATCTGGCGTTTTAACCCGGTGTTTAAACTACCTTCTAAAAAAGACTTTATACTGGCAGATAACAATACTGATGTAGCAGCTGATGAAATTGCAGAAACACATGTATGGCCTGTTGACGAAAACAGCAGTGCTGCAAAAACCAATTCATTGAAAGGCGAAAACAATGCGTTGATAATTCCCCCGCCGGAAAATAATGGCTTAAATCACGAAATAACCCTGGTGGAAAAAGAGCCGGAGGAAGAAGATACTGACGAAGTAGTTGACGAAATAAAAGAAATACCCTTAAAAATTGAGGAAGAGGAATTAAAGCCGGTTAAAGCAAAACAAAAAGATTTAACACCGCTTGAACTTGAAATAAAAACAATTACTGATAAAGTTGAGGAAGAGCCGGAAGAAGCTGAAGATAAAAAAGTAAAACCTTTTAAACCTTACGACCCCATTTTAGATTTAAGAGATTATAAATATCCCACGCTTGATCTGTTGGAAAATCATGGCAGCGAAAAAATTGTACAGGATGCCAATGAGCTGGAGAATAATAAAAACCAGATCATCAACACCCTTAAAAATTACGACATTCACATACAGAAAATTTCTGCCACAGTTGGCCCAACGGTTACATTGTATGAAATTATACCAGCAGCGGGGGTACGTATTTCAAGAATTAAAAACCTGGAGGATGATATTGCACTAAGCCTTGCGGCATTGGGCATTCGTATCATTGCACCCATTCCCGGAAAAGGAACCATTGGTATTGAAGTGCCCAATGCAAGAAAAACTGTGGTGAGTATGAGAACTTTGCTGGGATCGGAAAAATTCCAGAACAACAATTTCTCTTTACCCATTGCCATTGGTAAAAAAATTGATAACGAAAATTTCATTGTCGATCTTACCAGTATGCCACACCTGTTAATGGCGGGTGCAACAGGCCAGGGTAAATCGGTAGGGTTAAATGCCATTTTAGTTTCGCTGTTGTATAAAAAACATCCATCGCAATTAAAATTTGTTTTGGTAGATCCTAAAAAAGTGGAGCTGAGTATTTATAAAGCCATTGAAAAACATTTTTTGGCAAAACTGCCCGGCGAAGAAGATGCCATCATTACCGATACAAAAAAAGTGGTGCATACATTGAATGCCTTGTGTATTGAAATGGATAACCGGTACGATCTGTTAAAAGAAGCCGGTTGCAGAAATATAAGAGAGTACAACGAAAAATTTGTTGCCCGTAAATTGAACCCCGAAAAAGGCCACCAGTTTTTACCTTTCATAGTTTTAGTGGTAGATGAATTTGCAGATTTAATAATGACAGCAGGTAAAGAAGTGGAAATGCCGATTGCTCGTTTGGCACAGCTGGCAAGAGCGGTGGGTATCCATTTAATTATTGCCACACAAAGGCCTTCGGTAAATATTATTACCGGTACTATTAAAGCCAACTTTCCTGCAAGAATTGCATTTAAAGTAAGCAGTAAAATAGATAGCCGTACAATTTTAGATGCCGGCGGTGCCGAGCAGTTGATTGGGAAAGGCGATATGTTGATAAGTTATAACGGAGAGCTGGTACGTTTACAATGTGCTTTTGTTGATACACCCGAAGTGGATAAGATCGTTGATTTTATTGGCGAACAGCGTGGCTATCCCCAGGCGTTTTTACTGCCTGAATATATTGATGAAAAAGAACTGGAAGCAAAAGGTGCTGATCTTACCGACAGGGATTCTTTATTTGAAGATGCGGCAAGATTAATAGTAGCCAGCCAGATAGGAAGCACATCTTTATTACAAAGAAGAATGAAACTCGGTTATAACCGTGCCGGAAGATTAATGGATCAGTTGGAAGCTGCTGGTGTTGTAGGAGCAAACCAGGGTAGCAAAGCAAGAGATGTTTTAATAAAAACAGAAGCCGATTTGCAGGGTATTTTTGATACGCTGATTTAAATTCGTGAGTTGTGAGCGGTGAGACGTGAGTTTAACACCACAATGCTTATTGAATAAAGCTAAAAATAAAGTTTATGTTTTTACAATTAGCGCATACCAAATTAGACGTTTTTATTTCAGGGAAAAACCTGGTTCTGGCTTGTTATAAAGTTTCAAGATTACTGCCCCCAGACGAACGGTTTAATATGACACAACAATTAAGAAGGGCTGCTCTTTCAATTCAACTTAATATTGCTGAAGGAAGCTCCAGGAAATCTGCTATTGAAAGAAGGAGGTTTTACGAAATATCCAGAGGGTCTTTGATAGAAGTAGATACTATTTTTGACCTTGCCGTGGATTTAGAATATTTAAAAAAGGATGAATTAACAGAAACCGGCGGTTTAATTGTCAAAACTTTTCAAATGCTCAGTAAAATGATTGTGTACTAAACTCACGTCTCACCGCTCACAACTCACGATACATGTCTAAATTTCTTATAGTTGGCCTTGGTAATATAGGCAGCGAATATGCTAATACCCGTCATAACATTGGTTTTGATGTAGTCAATGCTTTTGTAAAAAAGCATGGTGGCGAATTTAGAGTAGACAGGTTGGCTTATGTTGCCGATATGAAATTTAAGGGTAAACAAATAGTATGTATTTGTCCAACCACTTTTATGAACCTTAGCGGTAAATCATTTAAGTATTGGATGGATAAAGGGAAAATACCGGTAGAAAATACACTCACCATCGTTGATGACCTTGCATTACCTTTAGAAAAGATACGGCTGCGGCCAGGCGGCTCTGATGCCGGACATAATGGGTTAAAAGATATTCAACTTGTTTTAAATACAGATAAATACCCCAAACTGAGGTTTGGTATTGGCAATAACTACCCCAAAGGCATGCAGGCCGATTTTGTTTTGGGTAAATGGCAAAAAGCAGAATTGCCGACAGTGTCATTGAAAATTGAAAAATGTGTGGAAGCAATTGAAAGTTTTATTACCACCGGTATAGAGCAAACTATGACAACATTTAATAATATTTCGATTAAGGCATAATAAGAAAAAGAAATACATTTTACATATTGTTGTTTCTTTTAAGCTATTTACCTATTTTCGCTATTCAACCGAATATCTTAAAAAAAGCACTCGATGAAGATAATTTGTGTAGGCCGCAATTATGCGGATCATGCTAAAGAGCTGGGGAATGACATTCCTGATGAGCCTGTTATTTTTATGAAGCCGAAGAGTGCGTTGCTGCAAAGCCATACACCTTTTTACTACCCTGAGTTTTCTAACGAATTGCATTACGAATGTGAGCTGGTATTACGTGTTTGCAAAAACGGAAAATACATCCAGGAGCGCCATGCTTCTAATTACTATAATGGCATAACGGTAGGTATAGATTTCACAGCACGTGATATACAGGATGAATTAAAGAAGAAAGGCCTGCCATGGGAAAAAGCCAAAGCATTTGATAATTCTGCTGCTGTTGGTAAATTTATCGATCTTACACCTGCCTCAAACAGGAAAAATATCAATTTCACTTTTTATAAAAATAAAGAACTGGTGCAAACAGGCAATTCTGCCAATATGATCTTCAGCATCGATTCAATAATTGCCCATATCTCCAATTACTTTTCGTTAAACATAGGCGATTTAATTTTTACCGGTACACCGGCTGGTGTGGGGGAATGCGTGGTAGGCGATTTATTAGAAGCCTTTTTAGAAAAGGAAAATCTACTTACTGTAGAAGTAAAATAATTTCTGATAGCAACAATATTTTAAATCGCCCCCAACTTGTTGGGGGCGATTTTTTTTTGCCATAAATATATCCGAGCAGATTTTGCAAATTCTACAGAAAACATTTTTTAATTGGCGTTATCTGCGGTACAAATTTTACATTTGACCAATGATTGCAACAGACATCTTATTAAAAGCCTACCGGCTAATGTGTACTGCAAAAGCAATGGCAGAAACTTACGAAGCCAACAGGCCCGTTTGTAAATATGTTCATTCCACATCAAGAGGCCACGAAGCCATACAATTAGCAACAGCATTTCAATTATTACCCTGCGATTATGTAAGCCCTTATTACCGGGATGAAAGTATGTTATTGGGTTTGGGGTTTACACCATACGAATTGATGCTGCAGTTATTGGCAAAAGGCAACGATATTTTTACCGGTGGAAGAGAGTATTATGCTCACCCAAATTATAGGGGCGATGATAAACCAAATATCATCCATCAAAGCAGTGCAACAGGTATGCAGGCTATACCAACAACAGGTATTGCACAAGGCATAAAATATTTAGAGAGAACTACGACCAATGACCAACCTCCAATCGTTATTTGCTCTCTCGGTGATGCATCTGTAACCGAAGGTGAGGTAAGCGAAGCATTTCAGTTTGCAGCATTACACCAGTTACCAATAATATTTTTGGTGCAGGATAATAATTGGGGCATTAGCGTAACAGCAGAGGAAGCCAGAACCACCAATGCCAGTGAAATGGTAAAAGGTTTTAAAGGCATCAGCAGGATGAGTATTGACGGCAGTGATTTTTTTCACAGTTACGAAGTAATGAAAAATGTGGTGGATGAAGTACGTAAAGAAAGGCATCCTTTTTTAGTACAAGCCAGGGTGCCCTTGCTTGGCCATCATACCAGTGGTGTACGAAAAGAATTTTACAGAACTGAAGAAGACCTGGCAAAACATTATGCAGACGACCCCGGGCCAAAGCTGCGGAAAAGATTATTGGAAAACGGTATTGCAGAAGAAACATTAATCACAATAGAAAAAGAAACTGCTGCACTTGTTGAGCATGATTTCCAGGGCGCCGTTGCTGCACCCGAACCACAGGCTTCAACAGTTAGTGACTTTGTTTTTGTACCAACACCGGTTATAAACGAAGTGGGGGAACGTTCGCCAGCAAGCAGAGAAAAAATAATGATGGTGGATGCAGGCCTGTTTGCTATAAGAGAAATAATGGAGCAATACCCCGAAGCTGTTTTATATGGACAGGATGTAGGCCGCAGGCTGGGTGGTGTTTTTAGAGAAGCTGCAACTTTAGCTGAGCAGTTTGGCGACCACCGGGTTTTTAATACTGCTATACAGGAAGCTTATATTATTGGCAGTACTGTTGGTATGAGTGCTGTGGGTTTAAAACCAATTGTAGAAGTCCAGTTTGCCGATTATATTTATCCCGGGTTAAACCAGTTGGTAACAGAGATCAGTAAGAGCTGCTATTTAAGTTGCGGCAAATTTCCGGTGCAAACTTTAATACGTGTGCCTATTGGCGCTTATGGCGGCGGTGGCCCTTACCATAGCGGAAGTATTGAAACAACCTTGCTTTCTATAAAAGGAATAAAGATTGTTTACCCATCCAACGCAGCAGATATGAAAGGTTTGATGAAAGCTGCTTTTCTCGATCCTAATCCCGTGGTAATGCTGGAGCATAAAGGTTTGTACTGGAGTAAAGTGCCCGGTACAGAAGATGCAAAAACTATTGAACCATCTGCTGATTATATTATTCCTTTAGGCAAAGCAAATATTGTTGTACAGGCTGATAAGGCAGCCATTGAAAATGGCGAAACCTGCTGTATAATAACTTATGGCATGGGTGTATATTGGGCAAAAGCTGCGGCTAAAAACTTTGCCGGTAAAATAGAAGTAATTGACCTACGTACTTTATTTCCTCTGGATGAAGCATTGATTTTTGCAAGCGTACAAAAGCATGGCAAATGTTTAATTGTAACCGAAGAGCAACAAAATAATTCCTTTGCCGAAGCCCTGGCTGGCAGGATAAGTAAGGCCTGTTTTAAATATTTAGATGCCCCGGTGGAGGTATTGGGTGCATTAAATTTACCGGCTGTGCCCATGAATATTATACTGGAAAAAGAAATGTTACCCAATGCGGATAAGGTTTCTGAGCGGATAGGGCAACTTTTAAGCAGTTAGCCTTTTCCCTTTTAGTGAAATGGCCTATATTTGCACCCCGTTAACCGGATGTCGGGGTAGCTCAGCTGGTTAGAGCATCGGATTCATAACCCGAAGGTCGGCAGTTCAAGTCTGCTCCCCGATACAAAGCCCAATTACCTTACAGGTTTTGGGCTTTTTTATTTTTCCCTTGGTATAAGAAAAGCCCTGTCGTCTTTTGTAAAACCAACTTTGGGATAGTATTCCATTGCAGTAGGTACCGACAATAATAATATCATCGATTGCTCACCCAGTTTTTCTTTGGTAAGGTCAATTAATTGTTTACCCATACCGCTTTTTTGGTAGCCGGGGTCAACTGCAAGATCAGCCAGGTAACAGCTCCATACCCAATCGGTAATACAACGGCTTACACCAATCAGGTTTTCATTATCCCATGCTGTTACAATAAGGTTCGAATTGTCGTACATCTTTTTAATCCGCTCTGCATCGTTGGTGGGCCTGGGCAAGTCGGCTTTATCGTACAATGCAATTACCTGTTGGGCTGTAGGTACAATATCTGTTTTGTAAATTATTGGCATGGCTGTTATTTAAGAGTAAAAATAAGGAACGGGGAAAATAGAAATTGGAAGGGGAAGTTTTTTACAGAGTTCAGGTTATGCGTTCATTGTTCTTCTTTTATTGAAATCCAATTATGAAACGAAAATATTAAATGTCCCAACCTAATCTCTTTGCTTTTGATTCCATAAAATTATTCTCCTCTGCCCACTGTTTTAAAAGTGTTATTCTATTCCTTATTTTTTCGTCAAATTCCTCATGTCCCAATGATTTCAAAAACTTTTCCTGATTTTCTATCCACTTTGTAAAACCTTCCCCATTTTCAATAGACATTTTTTCCAAATTTATAATTTGCTCTTCAATTTGATCTTCTGTCATATCTGGAAATGAACTAATCTCTTTGATTGTATCCTGTGTCGTACTATCTGCCTGTGCGATTGCTTCAATATCTTTCAAATAATTATCTGGTAAAATAGTCGCTATTTTGTCAATGTTGTATTCTTCTAAATTTCCAAAACTTGGGATGTCTATTCCGAATTTTTTGCTATAATCAAAACGTATAACAGAAATAGGGTATTTTAATAAATGTAATGTGCTTATCAAAGAAATTATGTCAGCATAAGTATCTAACCATTTTGAAATTAATTTAGCTTCAAATGTTTGTGAATTGCTTTTAAGTAATCCCATTCGGTTTGAATGCTTCGCACCTTTGGTATGAACGTAGTTGTGAAGATAGCCGAGGTTTTTATGAACTTTTTCTATATTGTGTTTTTCATTAAATATTCTAATGTTATTATTCTGCAATAGTATTTTCCAAATAGTTTTTGCATATGGTGTATCAGCTTCTTTTTTATCCTTGGCTTGTAACCACTCCTTTACTGCATTGTGTCCATCGTCATTTATGTTGAAATAAACAGATAACATTCCTAATTCTAAGCCGCTTCTAAGTGAAACAAATGCTTGTTTGTATAATCCAAAACAAATTTGATTAAAAGATACTTGAAGCTCTTCCCAAGAATCAATAAATGGAAAATAATGTCCCGACCAAAGGTTCTCAAAATTTTGAGGGATAATCATTCCTACTGTATGATAAATCCAACCTAAATCTTCAACACGTTTTTTGATTTCAGGATTGGCATCAAAATACTTTTCGGTCTCTTTGTAAACCTCAATACTTTTGTCAGGTTCGTATATATATGGGCTAAATTTCAATAGGCAATGTCGGTCTTTTACAATTACGTAATACAAATGTTGTGCGTTCGCTTTTGTCAGTAGTTACCTGCAGTCAGTAGAAAATCTACACTATCAAATAGATTGTCATAATGCAGAAGCAAAATGTTGTTCGATTTTAATAATTTCCTTTTCAATTGGTAAGTTTTTTTTAAAAAATCTTTTCTTCGTCCAGCAACAACAACGTAGTGAAGTCTGCTTTTGTCAAGTTCATAAAATTCTCTTGGTAATTGTTCTATTGTTCCAATATACTTGTCAAATACAAGTCTCAGCGATGAGAAGTTGCTTTCGATCCAGTTATCCCAATCGTTTACTTGTTTTATTCCTTTTCTAATTGTTGTTCCGAATTCACCATCTACATTGGTAATTTGTCCATACGAGTTTTCCAGTTCGACAAAGATAAATTCGTAACCACCTGAACTTTTGCCAACTAATAAATAGTCCACGAGATGATTTGGGGGAAGTTCAAATTCTTTGAAAGCAAAAGCATTATGGTGTCCAAACCGATAGTGATAACCTTTAAGAATTGATGCGATTATGAAATATGCTCTCTTGTCTCTTATGAAATTTAAAATATCTCGTTCAGTCGCAGAACTATCTAAAAGTCTCTTAAATTCTTCTATAGTTTCAGTTAATTTTTCTTTGTCTTTTAGATGCCTTGTGTTGAGATAATTATTTGGAAAAAGTTGTTTATGATGTAGTGCTTCATCAGAGAGGATTTTGTAATAGGAATTAAATTCCTTTAACACAATCCCACCGTCATTTTTGACTTTCGACTTATTGAGAATTTCTTCAGCTTTCTGCCACTGAATTTTTTCCTCATCTGATAGTTTTCTATAGTCTCTTTCGTAAAGCATAAAGGAATTGTCTAAAGTGATGCACAATACTAGGACTGATGCTATTATACGCTACCAACAAATTTTAAACGTACGATAATCAAAAAACCAGCATTATACATTTTGTATGTGTTTATAGCATCAATGCAATTTAATATTTTTTTATTTGTGTGTAACTATTTTATCCGGCTACATAAAACGAGTTCTATTGGACAAGCTGGCCACACAAAAAATCCCGGCAACTTTATTACCGGGATCATCTTTTTTAATTTCTATTTCCTCAACTCATTTCCGCAAAACACTTATGGAAATACGGGATCGTTTCTATGCCTTTATAAAAATTATCCAGGTTAAATTTTTCGTTAGGGCTGTGCAGGTTATCGCTGTCTAATCCAAAGCCCATAAACACAATTTTAATACCCAGCTCTTTTTCAAACAAAGCACAAATAGGAATACTGCCGCCACCACGTACAGGTATGGGTAGTTTACCAAAAGTAATTTCCATTGCTTTGGCTGCAGCTTTATACGCTTTACTGTCAATCGGTGTCATGTAAGGTTCGCCGCCATGGTGTTCAAACGCATGCACGGTTACTTGTGCCGGTGCTATCTTTTAGCTGCTGCTTTTTTTATCGGTCATTTTGATTTTCAATTCTTTCATAACCTGTTTTGCAAATTTGTCCTTGTCTTTCTTCGCTTCTTTGATTGTCGCTTTTAGGTCGGTTGGGATTTCATAATATTTTTCTGACCAGATGTAAACTTCCATAAGTACAGGTAATAAGTCAATTCCTTTTGGTGTCAGCCTGTATAAAATTTTTGCTTTACTGTCCGGATGTTCTGATTTTTCAATAACGCCATTTTCTTCAAGTCCTTTCAGTCTTGATGCTAAAATATTGGTGGCAATACCTTCCCCCGATTTTAAAAAATCGTTGTAAGTACACTTATTTCCGAACATCAGGTCCCTGATAATCAGTAATGACCACTTGTCGCCAAAAACGTCAAGTGAGATACCCAATGGGCAGTCAGACCTTTTTTTACTTGCTTCCATAAAATAGTTTAAAAATATTTTTAAAAATAACTTGCAATTTGAAAGTTGTTTGTATATTTGCACTTGCAATATGCAAGCGAAATTACAATTTTAATTTTAAAACAAATAAAAATGAGTAAAAATATTTTAGTAACAGGAGCTTCTTCAGGCTTTGGTTTACTTATAGCAAATAAGCTGCACAGAAAGGGTTACAATGTAATCGGTACAAGTCGGAATCCTGAAAAAATACAATCATCAGTATCATTCAAAATGATAGCATTAGACCTTGATTCAGAGCAATCAATAAACACGTTGCCCGATAGGCTTTTTAAAGAAATAGGTCAATTAGATGTTCTTATCAACAATGCTGGCTTTTTAGTTACTGGTATTGCAGAAGAAATACCTATTGAGTTAGGCAGGCAACAATTTGAAACAAACTTTTGGGGCACCATTAAAGTAACAAATGCAGTATTGCCCTATTTCAGAAAACAAAAATCTGGTAAAATAATAACTGTTGGTTCAATTACCGGGCTTGTGGCATTTCCCAATACTTCTTACTATGCAGCTTCCAAACATGCTTTGGAAGGGTATTTCAAAGCATTGCGCTATGAATTAAATGAGTTTAATATTAGTGTATCTATGATTGAACCGGGTTCTTTCAAAACAAATATTATGAGTAACTCATCAACCACCTTAAATAGAATTGAAGATTACAATTCACTAAGAAATAAAAGCGAAAAATACGCAGACTTGATTGTAGCACAAGGCGAAGACCCGGCAATGGTTGCAGCAAAAGTGCTTAAAGTTGTAGAAACAGATAAGCCTGGTTTTAGAAATTTGGTTGGAAAAGGTTTGCCTGTGCTAATTACTTTACAACACTTTGCATATGGTATGTTAGAGAAAACAATTCTTAAACAATTAAACAAATCATAAAATGAAAAATGCACTTCTTCTAACTCTTTTAATATTTATAAAAATGACAACAACAAATGCACAAAGCGGAAACTACACTTACGCAACAGTTCCCACTCAATTTATTGAAGCTAACGGAATAAAATTTGCCTACCGTTCTTATGGTAAGCAAGGCGATATACCTGTTATTTATTTTAATCACTTAACTGCAAATCTTGATAATTGCGACCCAAGAATTATGGATGCCATTGCAGCAGAGCATCATATTATATCCTTTGATTACAGAGGCGTTGGTGCAACAACTGGCGAACAGGGAACAAGTATTGCCGATATGGCAAAAGATGCGATTGCTTTTATTCATGCTCTGGGATACAAACAAGTTGATATTGTAGCATTTTCTATGGGTGGGTTTATAACTCAGGAATTACTTTTAGTTGAGCCGACTTTGGCTCGTAAAATAATACTTGCAGGCACAGGCCCAAGAGGTGGCGAAGGCGTTAGCGATGTAGTTGGCTTAACTTATAAAGATATTTTTAAAGGTCTGTTCACATTCAGAGACCCTAAGTTTTATTTATTCTTTACGCAGAACAAAGTAGGTAAACAAGCTGCAAGAGATTTTCTGAAAAGATTAAAAGAAAGAACAGAAAACCGTGATAAGAAAGTAAAACTAAGTGTTTTGAAAAAGCAACTGAAAGCTATTGAAACATGGGGGCATGATGCTCCTGCCGATTTAAGTGTTTTTAAACATCCAGTATTGGTAGCCAATGGTGACAACGACAGAATGGTACCTACTCCCAATTCTTACGATTTGGCAAAACGTTTTCCAAATGCTGAAAGCGTAATAATTTATCCCAATTCAGGGCATGGTGGTATATTTCAATATCACGAAGAATTTCTTAAAAAAGCGATACCATTTTTAACTAAATAAATTTCAAAAGAATGAAAAAAATAAGTTTAGCATTTCTATCTATACTATCCATTTTTAAAGGAGCCTCTGCACAAAATACAAATGCTGTAAAAGTAGCAACGAATGTAAAATCGGAGAAGCATTTATCCTCATCAATATTGTTGTGGATGAGAACAGATAAACCTCGACAAGCAGGAATGGACAGATGGAAAGGGCCACATGCACAAATAATAGCTGCAAACAAAGGGCTTTTGGAATATCGCCAAATACATTTTGCCGAAAACAATACAGGGCTTTGGCAACCCATAAGTGGAGTAGAAACAACTATACCTCAAAATCGTAAAATTGATGGTGTAGCTGATGTTACGTTAAAAAATCTATTTTCAATATTTAGAGGGAAAAAACAAAATAAATTGGCTTCGGCAGATGAAGTAAATTTGTTTAAAAGAACTATTCTTTATGCAGCTTTTCCAAAAAATTCACTTTGGTACGAAGTAGCCGGGCCTAATACAAAAATTGAAGCAAGTGCTATGGTGTTTTTTAGAATAAAAGAAGGAGTGAATGAAAAGGATTTTAAAAAATTTATTAATGAAGAACTTTCACCAACACTTGCCAATACTGGTATGCTAAAAGAATTGAGAAACAAAGCATATAATCCCTGGAAGCAAAAGCAATGGAACACACCGAATGTACTGCATGACAATGATACAGCCGTACAATTTCAGGCATCGTTGATGCTTGGGTTTTCAAATAAAGCCGAAATGGAAACGTTTTTTAATAGCGAGGAAATTAGAAAACTGTCTGAAAGAATTGCTGCATTTTGTTCTGCGGTACATGCTTATGAAATAGCTGAAACTATCACTTTTGTAAAAGAAGGAAAACAAATAAAATTTAATTAAAAATGAAAGCATACCAAGTAAACCGCTACGGTAAAAATGAAACATTGCATTTGGCAGAAGTACCCCAACCAGTTATAAACGACAATGAGGTTTTGGTAGAAATACATGCGGCAAGTGTGAATCAGATAGATGCCAAAATTAAACATGGGGAATTTAAAATGGTAATGCCTTTTAAACCACCTTTTACTATTGGGCATGACGTGGCAGGAGTTGTAACACAAGTAGGTGCAAAAGTTAGCAAATTCAAAATTGGCGACGAAGTTTATGCCAGTTGTATGGGAACCTTTGCCGAATTTATTACTATCAATGAAAATGATTTGGCTTTGAAACCCAAAAACATAACTATGGAAGAAGCTGCATCAATTCCGTTGGTTGGTTTAACGGCCTGGCAGGTTTTAGTTGAAAAAGGAAATCTGAAAAAAGGACAAAAAGTTTTTATACAGGCAGGTTCAGGTGGTGTTGGTACGATTGCTATTCAGTTGGCAAAAAATCTGGGTGCTTACGTAGCAACAACTACAAGCGCTGCAAATAAGGAGTTGGTAAAAAGCCTCGGTGCCGATTTGATTATTGATTACAAAACACAGGATTTTGAAACGATCCTGAAAGATTATGATCTGGTATTAAACAGCCAGGATTCCAAAACATTGGAGAAGTCGCTGAAAGTATTAAGGCCTGCCGGAAAAGCAATTTCTATTTCGGGCCCGCCTGATATTGATTATGCTAACGAAACCGGATTGAATTGGTTGTTAAAAAATGTAATGCGATTATTGAGTTTTAAAATTAAAAAGTTAGCAAAAAAATTGCATGTGCATTACTCATTCTTATTTATGAAACCTAACGGAAAGCAGTTAAGTGAAATTACGGCTTTAATTGAAGCAGGGATTATTCGCCCTGTTGTAGATAAAGTATTTCCGTTTGCAGAAACAAATGAAGCAATGTCTTACGTGGAAGCAGGTCGTACAAAAGGAAAAGTCGTTGTCAAGGTCAAGTAGTTTCTGTCTGTATAGGATTTCGGTAAAGTATCAGCTAACACTGAAATTGATATTATTATACACTACCAACAAATTTTAAACGCATTGATAATCAAAATTCCAGTATTATACATTTTAGATTGTTTATAACACCAATGCAATTTAATATTTTTTTAAAACTGTTTGCAATTGTTATAGCGGCTAGCAAAACATAAATACGATTACCGAAGCTGGCACACAAAAAAATCCCGGCAACTTTATTACCGGGATCTTAATTTTTTAATTTCTACTTTCCTCAACTCATTTCCGCAAAGCACTTATGGAAGTACGGTATGGTTTCTATGCCTTTATAAAAATTATCCAGGTTAAATTTTTCGTTAGGGCTGTGCAGGTTATCGCTGTCTAATCCAAAGCCCATAAACACAATTTTAATACCCAGCTCTTTTTCAAACAATGCACAAATTGGGATACTGCCACCACCACGTACAGGTATGGGTAGTTTACCAAAAGTAATTTCCATTGCTTTTGCTGCAGCTTTATAAGCTTTGCTGTCAATCGGTGTCATGTAAGGTTCGCCACCATGGTGTTCAAATGCATTCACGGTAACCTGTGCCGGTGCTATCTTTTTAAAATGTGTCAGCAACATGGCAGTAATTTTTTCTGAAGATTGATTGGGCACCAACCTTGTCGAAATTTTTGCTGTGGCTTTTGATGGTAAAACAGTTTTTGCGCCTTCGCCCTGGTAACCACCCCAGATACCATTTAATTCCAGCGTAGGACGAATGCCTGTTCTTTCATTGGTGCTAAAACCTTTTTCGCCCCATAATTCTTTTACACCAAGGTCATCTTTGTATTCCTGCTCATCGTACGGCGCCAGCGACATTAATTTTCTCTCTTCATCAGTAGCGTTCAATACATCATCATAAAAACCAGGTATGGTAATATGGTTATTTTCATCATGGCAGCTGGCAATCATTTTTGCTAAAATAGTAATGGGGTTTGCCACTGCGCCGCCGTACACACCACTATGCAGATCACGGTTGGGGCCTGTTACCTCCACTTCAATATAACTTAAACCACGTACACCAATATCAATGCTTGGCGTATCTAAACTTATCATGGCGCTGTCGCTTATCAATACACAATCTGCTTTTAATAATTCTTTATGCGCTGCTACAAATTTTCCAAGATTGGGTGAGCCCACTTCTTCTTCGCCTTCAATACAAAATTTAATATTGGTGGTTAAAGAATTTGTTTGCACCATTGTTTCCAATGCTTTTACATGCATATAAAATTGCCCTTTATCATCGCAGCTGCCTCTTGCAAAAATTTTACCGTCAATAATCACTGGTTCAAAGGGGCCGCTCTTCCACAATTCCAAAGGCTCGGCAGGTTGTACATCGTAATGGCCATATACCAATACTGTTGGTTTTGCCGGGTCAATAATTTTTTCGGCATATACTAATGGATGTCCGTCGGTAGGATAAATTTCTACTTTGTCTGCACCGGCTTCCAGCAATCTTGCCTTAACAGCTTCGGCACATTTTTGCATATCGGCTTTGTGTTCGCTTTTGGCACTTATGCTTGGTATGCGTAACAATTCAAGTAATTCGTTTAAAAAACGGTCTTTGTTTTTGGCTTGATAATCTTTCCAGCTTTGGCTCATAATATTGCTTTTTAGGAGTAACGAAGGTAGGAGGTTTTACAGTAAAATACCCAACGGCGGGTATTAAAAAGCTAAAGTACTTTTTTAGTTTTACTTACCTTATTTGGTATTAAAAAGGGATATATATCTGTAAAATCAAGTATAAAATTGCTTTAATTACCACTATATTTTTAAAATACGTAACAAAATGAAACATACAGTAAGCTTGTGTTTTTGTTTATTAGGGTTATCGGTTTTTGCCAATGGGCAAAGCATAATTAGTACCGAAAATCCTGTTGCTTATCAGTACCTGCTTAAGCATTATGGGTTAAAAGGGAAGGTTAAGAAAGTTACTACTTATGGATTAAATAATCAGTTAATGACGGATGAAATATTTGATACTGAAGGAAGAGTAACAACCTACACCAGTTTCTCTGGTAGTACATCTAAATCTTATTACACTTACGATACAAAAAATAAATTAATAGAGGTTTCGATGCAAACAGGCAATTTGCCGGCCATTAAGTATTTGTATCAATATAATAACAACCAGGAAGTAGAGTATAGCTTATATAAAGTGGGGGACCCATTGCGAAAGTATGATTACAGGGGAACGCAATTAATAAAAGACAGTGGCGCTAATAAATACTCTACTCAAAAAGTGTATTACAGTTATTATGAGTACAACAATAAAGGGCAGCTAATTAAATTGATAGCCTATAATGGTGGCGATAAACTGAGTAGAGAAGAAATGTATAGTTATGAAACCAATATTGTTACTATTAAAGGCAAAGGGTATTGGAGTATTGGTAAAGTAGATGAATACGAAAGAAAAAAATATTATGATGGTAAAGGGAACTTAATAAAATCAACATACACACAAAACGGTAAAACTGAAACTACTGAGTATAAATTAGATGACAATGGAAACTGGATTTGGAAAACAGGAGGAATGACAAGGCAAATTACCTATTATGATAAAGCCGGCAAGCAAACGAATGGCTCAGCTCTATCTAAATCAGCCCAGGTACTTGCTGATAATGTAACTTCAAACAAAGCACAAACAGTAAAAATAATTCCCTTTGAACCTTACGAAACGAATTATAAACAGCTATAAGTAACGCTACAAACACTACGGAGCGAAAAAATAGAAACGAAATTTATTTAAATTGCCAAAAAGGTGGAAACTGCACAGTTACTTACGACGATTTAATAGACAACCAACTTCTTCCAATGGTTATGATGTTGCAGAAATTATTACATGCAAAGCATGCTCTGGTAAAGGTACAGTAACATCAACCTTTAGCCATACCAACGATTATCAATATACATTAGGGCAAAAGCATACTTATACAAAAACCACTACATCTAATTGCAGCACCTGTGGCGGTAATGGGTTCAATTATCAGTAAATATAAAAATGAAAAAAGATAAAACTGGTGCTATTGTGCCTTTTTTTGCTGTAAAACACTGGTAATAAAAATTTAACAGTATTCTAATGTATTTTTTAGTCCGGACAAGTACAGTCATCCTAAATTTGTACCAGATTGTTTGTCAATTTATCGGCCTTTGCCTAATTCTACCCAACGTAACCCCCGGATAGTTTTGGTCAGAGGCCGAGCCAATTTATGTAAACAGTAAAGCCAGTTTTTTTTGGCGGATGAGTGAAACGATTCCTATCACCAGGTACACAAAAGCAAAAGCAAGTAATACAAATTTTATAAGCGCAGCAGTTGAGGTTAACAAAGGAATTAAGTTTGATTGGTGTCCCGAAAGTGTGTATAGCATGCCTGCATTTTCAAACATATCTAAAAGGCCGGCCCAAATAGCGCCATTGGCAATATGTACACCTATTTTGCTTTTGCTGATAAAGGCAATTTTATCGCAGGTAAAAAATAAGAACAGCGAATAAAAGAAAAGAAAAATAAAATCGTAGTAAGTATTAACTTTTGCTACGCCAACATTGGTACTACCCCAGTCAGTTATAATGGCGTTTGTTTTTTGTTGGTTGTAGGCAAACTCCAGGCACACAATATTTTTATACTTTGCAGATGATTTTAACGGCTCCCCGGTTTGCTGCATTACACCAATCATAATACCTGTGCCAATAAATAAAATTGGTATCAGCAGTTTTTTCATGGCTTGAAGGTAATTTTTTTTACCATTCTTATAGTCTAATTTTAAATAAACTGTATGTTTTTATTCAGCCATTTGGCTGAATAAAAACATACAGTCAAAAACAAGCCAGCTTAATTCAATCGGTTGCTGCTAATTTATTTTAAGTACATAGGGTTTATTATCTCCTGTAAAGCGAACCAGTGGTGTGCCGCCTTGTTGCGCTATTAGGGTGCCGCCTAATTTTACAGCAACCCGTTCCATATTCCAGTTATCTCCTCCAATTCCACCTCCAAATGTGGTGTAGAAAGTGATGCTTTCAATATCTCCTTTTTTTACAGCTGCAGCTAATGTTATAGGCACCGTTTCGGTGTAATTGCCAATCCATCTTGCGCTTTTGTTGATGTTTACGAATTTTTGTTCCGGCTTACCACCTTTAAATTTAATAATCACAGAAACATTATCGTTTCCGCCACGCAAGTCATCTCCGCCGGTAGTAATTTCAAGCAATAGCTCTTTGGCCAATCCCGGCGGCATCATAATGCCTTTTGAGGAAACAGGAACTGCTGGCGGGGTAACTTTATTGTATTTTTTATTTACAAAATAAGTATGCCATTGGCAATTAGTATTATCTGGTTCGTCTTTATAATAATAAATTTGTTTTGCAGGATTAGCTTTTAAAATTTTTGTAACCGTAGGAAAATTAGGATCGCAAACCATTATTTCCAGGTCTTCCTTAAAATTCCCCAGATCGCCTTTGTACCTGCCGCCATTGTAACCAATTGCTAATACCTGGTGGTGAGGGCCTGTGCCGCCGTTACCTGGTTTAAATAAACCCAGCGGTACGGGGTTGCCTTTATCAATTTCTGTTTTTAATTCCTGTAACCTGCCGCCGTTAAAACCCTGGAGGCCCCAGTTAAAAAATTCTGTATTTCTTGAGCCAAAAGGATTAAAGAAAAGTTCGCCCCATTTGTCTGCGTTATCTAACACAGAGCTGCGTTGCCTTCCCCAGATAAATTCGTAAAGTGGCGTGCCTGTTGCCGGTTTATAATTTTGAGCAGGTATTGTTTTGTTTGATTTAAAATAATCCAGTTCGGCATACACCATGCCTCCGCAAAAACCCGACATACGGATATCGTTTATAATTTCTGCTGTAAAGGAATTTACAAATTTAAAACCATGCACTTCGGGTTTAAAAGTTGTAGAGCGGGCACCAATTTGTGCAGTACTGTCTAATGATGTAATAAAGCTGAGTATCACTAAAAAGCTAAAAAAAATAATAGATTTTTTCATTTCTTTATTTTTAAGATTATTGATAAAGATTACAAAGGAGAGATGATTACTTTTATTGGGTTAAAATCAATTCTTGATATTTTGGTATCGCAGCGGCAATCATTTGGATTAGCTGTAACATCTGGGCCTCCGGTATCGCCTACCATTACAATTGATTTTATTACAGAACCGGTAATGTTAATCTGTCCTTTCTGGCTATCGTAAACGATCCCTTCATTACAGCTGCCAAATTCGCTGCCTGCTCCGGCGCTTACAAAACGTGCAGAAGAAAAAACAGCACCATTAATGCGTATAATTTTTGTTCCACCGGGTGCTGTATATACCCGGCGTGTCCAAAAACCTTTTGCCTCAGTGTCTCCGCCACCTGTTTCAGATGCAGTCATGGTAATTACTGCATCTACTGCAGTTTTATCCGGCGTTATTTTTAAGGTTACTGTACAACTCACATCAGGGCCATGGCCTGCAAATTCCCTGTCGCCTTTAGTAAGCAGTGGGCACAACATACCTTCGGATGCAATAGAAAAAACCTGTTCTGTTTCTGTTCTTACATTATTCATTGCAGCAGCAGCGCCGGTACATTTTTCCCACATCTGCGCAAAGCGTTCTGCTGCCGAATTGAAAGCATTCCATTCTCCTGCACTCATGCCAACTTTTTTGCAACTTTCAAAATAATCGGGCATTAATCCGTAATGAGCCACACCTTCTGTATTATAGTCCCATGTTTTTGTACCCATGCTAGCTTTTGTCATGGGTGGCCTGTAGTCAATTCTTGCATTAGCAGCAGGAGGGCCTGGAAGTGGATAAAAACCATTTACATCTGTACCAATAGCCAATGATGCACCATTGGTAAGCCTGATACCATAACGATAAATGTTTACGAAGTTGGTAGCATTATCGCCATGCCCTACGCCCATTATTCCGCCCAAATTATAAATAGCACGTAACTGGTTATCTGTTCTTGAATTTTCGTTGTAAGCACCATAGCCACGAAATCCGTTGTGGCCCGAATTAAGGGGGTAACGAAATCTTGTAGCAATTTCTAAAGATTTAGTAACTGCCTTTTCCGACATATGGTCAATATCGATCAGCATGCCTTTTTGCATCATGTATTGTAAAGCATATTCACCCATTGTATTTAAACCAATGCTGTTCCGGTGGCCTTTGTTATACCCCGGATCGGAATAATTTGGATAATTACCTGCGATATCCGGCATTATTTTATTAGGTAAAACCGGTCCGGTAACTCCCATTGCAAGCCCGGCTAAAAAATCCTGACGTATTGCTGAGAATGCACTTGACAGTTTAAAAGTAATTCCTGATGAGGCATCCACTGCTTCGGGAACAAAAGTTAATCCCGTATTATACTTGTTGGCAACATTAAACCCACTGTTGTAAAGTGCGGTTCCTCCAAATGCATTATTGGTAATGTGAATGGGAAAAATATATCTAACCCCCAGGGTAAATAAACGATCAATTTCATTTTTCACCTGTACCTGGTTTGGATTAGGGATAAAAGATTGTCCTTTGGGATCAGCAGGATTATAAAAGTTGCCGATATTATCCATTTCAACACCAATAATTACTGCCAGCTTTCCCTGCGATACTATTGTTCTTAATTGAGCAGCGCTGTAAGCAATCTGCATAAAATCACTATACCTGCTGTTACCAAAAAATTCTTTCATCCTGCTGATCTGGGTATTCATCGAACGCAGGTCGTCATTAGGTCCGCCTGTTTCTGCAGCATCTGCAAGGCAATTACTGTTTACAGCTAATGCCACCATTATCCTAAGGCCTCCTTCTTTTGCTCTTCTTATCCAGTCAACATACATCTGCTGGTGTAAAAGCGAATTATGTTTTGGCCATTGATCAAAGTTGGGAAAGCCTGCTACTTTAGCATGTACAGGATTGATGTGGTTCTCCTGGTCTATTTTATCTACCATTGAATTACGGTACATATTCTGTTGTCCGCAACTACCATCAAATGGAGGCGCAACAAAATTATGGTAACAGCCACAAGAGCCCAGGGCTTTAGATGGATCCCCATCGTTTTGCCCATAAAATAATTGTTCGCCAAAGCCCCATTGCGATGCCGGATGGGTGTGCATATCTACCCAGCCTGTTAACCCCCCGGTTTTTATTGATAAGGGAGCTGTTTTTATAGCCGGGGTAATATTTACCAGTCTAAATGTATCTTTTTGTGCAACAATAATGTTGTTGCCAAAGCAAAAAATAACAAAAATGAATATTATCTTTTTCATGTGTAACGATTTTTTGTAGAACAAATTTGTTAAAAATATCAGGCGCCATCAACTACATAAGCATGTAGCATCTAATGCTGCTATACTGGTGCATTTTTAATTTATAAAGAAATTGTACTGAATTTTCCTTCCGAAATTTTTATTTTGGTACCGTTTTTATCCTGTAGCTGTCCTTCAAATGTGCCACTCAATAATAAAAACGAACCCGATTGTTTTACATTGGTAATCACAATTTTTATGTAATCGTCTGCCTGTTTTAATAAATAGGTTTTGTGATCAATAGTAAATTCGGCTTTGCTTTCTTTACTGGTAATGATGTAAGTCCCAGGTCCTTTTAATCCTTTCCATTCTACCGATAGTACAATGTTTGCAGTGTTGGCCGCTTTTATAAAAGCTGCATCTGTTTGCTTTAATGCGTAGGCTCTTGCATGAGAGCTGTCGGCGGCATATAACTGGCCGTTGCATTTAAAGTTTAATGAGCCGGTTGAGTTTATGGTTTGAGCCTGCAGTACTGTGGCATTTAAATTTTGAAGCCACAGTAACAGTAATACTCCTGCATACCATTTCATAAAAAAATATTTTAGTAAATCACTTTAACCGGTCTAATTATAGTTTTACAATTTCAGCAAGAAAACCTTTTATTTTACCGGCTGTTTTACCATTCTTTAAATCATTAATTTTTTGTTTTATTTTATTGGTGGCACCGGCAACAATCCTGTCTGCATTTACATTAAACTTGTCAACGATGTAGGCTTTTAGTTTATCTACTTTTAATTTCACCTGTTCTTCACTAAGCAGTGTTCCTCCATTATTGTTATTATTATTTCCGCCATTATCATTATTCATTGCCGGTATCTGCTCCATACCATTTATCTGTATGTTAAGGTTGGGGTCGGCCACCAATGCCTGGCCCAGTGTATCCAGCAGCGGAAAAGATTGCGGAGTTACTTCGTTTGTTTGTGTATTAAAACTGATATTGTTTGTTACTACAGATCCCTGTTCCATCAATTGCTTTATCAGCTGGCTTCTGGCATCCACATCACCAGCTGCAATACGTATATTGCTGATGTAAATACCATCTGGAGCTGCCGGAACCGATTCGCCACCTGCAATAAAAAAATTATTGCGGTATTCAGGTACTATCAGCTTTGGCATATCGGCTACCTTTGTTTCATCCAGGTAAACCCTGAAACGTGTTTTGTTTATAGCAATACTTACATGGAGTATCCGGTCAATATAGCCTTCAACGCTGAAATTTTTTGTGCCGATATCCATTACATCTTTCCCAATAACTACATCGGGATAACCGGTCATATTCTGCAGTGTAATACCAATTCTTTTGTAATAAATATTGCCTGCGGCAACATCACTTATTGGAGTAATACCAAAAATAGTACGACAGGATTCACTTTTTATTACAAGGTCAAACTCAATGGTACAGTGTTCGGGCAGTTTCTTTTTTAACTCAGGGTTTACTGCAACGTTTCCATTTACCCGCAACCATTTTCCCTCAAAGCCGTCAAGCTGTACCACTTCTCCACTACTGTTGGTACTCCACCGGGCAGGAAAATCGCCAACAGGGTCAGCTTCAAACTTATCTGCAAAAATTATATTGCTGCCGGGTATAAAATCAAATGTTTGGGCAGATAAATTTTGCAGTGCAATAAAACAGATACTGATAATTGCCAATAACTTTTTCATAATGGTTAAAATTTTCAGTAAAACTATTGCTGCAGAAAGGGGGATGCAACTACATGATGATGTAGGAGCAATGCAGCAGGCAAAAAAACAAGGGTGAAAAATTAAACCAACTTATCCCTGATAGCTTTAGAAACAGCTTCTGTAGCAGAATGTACGTGTAGTTTGTCGTATATTTTTTTAATATGGAAGCGTACAGTATCAATACTGATTTTTAATTCGGCAGCAATCATTTTATAACTATAGCCACTAACCAAAAACTGGAGGATGGCTGTTTCTTTTTGTGAAAGATTGCTTTTTTCCTGGTCGGTTGATTTTGCCTCGGGTACCATTTGCAATACTTTTCTTGCAACTGAACCCGTCATTGGAGCACCACCGGCAAGCACCATTCTGATTGCAGGCGGAATTTCTTCTGTAGCATATCTTTTTAAAATATAACCGGAAGCACCGGCACAAATTGCGTTGAATATATTTTCATTGTCTTCAAAAACGGTGAGCATGATCACAGGAAGTTTGTCGTTGGCTTTCCTGATTCTTCTTACAGCTTCCACACCATTTACTCTGGGCATGTCAATATCCATCAGCACTACATCAGGGTTCATCACAGCAACATCTGTTTCTACCGTTTCTGCATTGGGCATTAATGCCACCAGTTCAAATTCTTCATCTTCGGTAATCAGTATTTCCATACTGGTTCTTAAAGCATCATTATCGTCATATAGTAAAATCTTAATGGCCATTCTATAAAAGTAAAGGTTAATGCATTTAAAAAACTACATTATCATGTAGTTGGAATTGTTAAAGTAATTGTTGTACCGTTTGCATTTTCCGATTCGATATTCAATGTTCCTTTTAACGCCGCTGCTCTTGAACGCATATTTTTTAAACCATTGGAAGAAGTGATTTGGGTTGTATCAAAACCTTTACCGTTATCACTGATTTTTAAGAGCAGGTCATTATTATTCTTTTCCAATTGAATCTGTACTTTACTTGCTGCAGCATATTTTGCAATATTGTTTACGGCTTCCCGAAAGATTAATAAAAAATCACGACGTTGGCTCATGTCAAGTGTTTTATGCAGCACCTGTTCGTCAATATTGATTATCGTGGTTATGTTTTTTGATTCCAGAGTTTGCGATACATATTCCCTGATACGGATAACCATATTTTCCAACTTATCATTTTCTGGTTTTACAGCCCAAACAATATCGCTGATGCCTTGCTGTGCTGCAGATGACTGTTCTGTAATTTTTTGCAGGAAAGAGGATGTTTTTGTTTGGTCTTTATACAGATTTTTTTCAGATACTTCTGATAATATTTTTATGCTGGTAAGCGTAGAGCCAATTTCGTCATGCAAATCTTTGGCAATATTATTTCTAACGGTCAGTAGCGCATCCTGCTCCTGTATCTTTCGTTTTAATTGGTAACGGTTAAACAGAAAATAGGCCAATAAACCCAGCAGTCCTATTCCTGCAAGAATAAAATTTCTTGTGGTTTCTGAATTTTTTAATTTTCTTTCCTGCAGTTGTTTTTCTTTTTCGGCAAGCTGCAATTGCTGCTCATTCGTTTTTGCTACAAGCATTTGTTTTTCCAGCTGTTCATCCTGTTGTGTAATTCTTAATTCCTGTAGTTCTTTAGCTTTCGATAAAAGTTCTATTTCATCTTCTTTTTTCTTAGCTTCCAGTAAATTCCCGGCAAGTAATGCGTTTTGTTTTTCAATCTGCAGTTCTTTTATGCGTTGTGCTGTATTAAGTTCTATAATTTCCTTGTCTTTTTTTTCGGTCTGATATTTTTTTTCCAGATCGGCAATACTGCTAGCGGTATTGTTTTTTATAATGCTGTCGCGGTAAATAATATGCTTACTGTACAAATCATAAGCTTTTGCAAAATCGTTATGTTTTTTATAAAAACTTGCAAGCTGTAAATAAACATCTCTAAGGTTAAATTTATCACTTATAAGTTTTGACAGCTCCTCTGCTTTGTTAAAATATCCAATAGTAGTTGACGAATCTTCTTTTAATGTTGCCGATCCCATCCCAACAGAAATGTAGCGCCTTGCAAGCATTGCCTGATTTTTATTATTTTTTTCAAGCAGTGCAATTGCCTTCAATTCATATTCTATAGCCTTTTTTGTATCATTCTGATCGCTTGCAATTAATGCAGAAGTGGTGTAAGAGTGAATGATCCTTGCTTCATCGCCAGATTGTAATCCATATTTTACACACAGCTGCTGGTATCTTACTGCTTCTTCATTATTTATACCCCGGTACATCTGGCTAATATTGCAGCAGCCTAATGCAAGCCTGGAAATATCGCCTGATTTTTCACGAAATATAATGGATCTTTTGGCATACTCAATGGCTTTTTCTTTATTATTCAATTCATAATATACTGTTGACAGGTTGTTAAGTGTAGCTCCAAGTTCGCCGTAATCATCCGGGCTAGCTATTTCGTACATCTTTAAGGCTTTAATAAGGTTATCTGCTTTTTTTAACAGTTCGCCTTTTATACCACAGGCATAACCATAATCGTTAAAGGCCAATGCTGCATACGTGGAAGGGTGGGAATCAAAATAATTTTTAGTGCATTTCTCAAACAGTGTAATGGCTTCATCAGTTTTATTGTCATACATCTTTATTTGTGCCATCTGCATTATTGAAACAGCAATTATTAAAGAGTCGTTAATTTGTTGCCCTAGCTGGTTAATCTGTTTTGGATATGCATCAGCCTTATTTAGCTCATCCTTGTCAATAAATATCTCTGTTTTTTTAATTAATGACCAGGCAGCGCCATGTTTAAAATTTTTTTGTTTACTGTATATTTCCGCTTTGTCGGAATAATATAAAGCAGAATCGTATTGTGCTTGAGTGAAATGATCATCCGCTTTAGTCAGTAATGAAAAAACAAAAATTGAATCTTTTTTGTATGATGGTTGGGAGAGGGATAAATACGAAATTAACAGCTGGGAAAAAAAGCATAAAAATACCTGTAACCTTTGTTTCATAAAAATGGGATACATTATTTATCGAAAAAGTTACAACTATTTCCTTGAACTAAAATGCTTATCGCTTATTTATCTTTATAAATTAAAAAACCTTTGTTGCACAAAATCCCAGTTTACTACATTCCACCAGTTGTCAACATAATCAGCTCTTTTATTCTGGTATTTTAAATAATAAGCATGTTCCCACACATCTAAAGCAAGCATGGGAGTTCCTTTAATGTCACAAATGTCCATCAATGGATTATCCTGGTTTGGCGTGGAGCCAATTTTTAAATTCTTGTCCTTATCGGCATATAACCATGCCCAGCCACTGCCAAAACGATTTTTGCCGGCATCACCAAACTGTTTTTTAAATTCGGCAAAAGAAGAAAATGTTTTATCAATAGCTGCTGCTAATTTTCCTGATGGTTTGTTGTCAGTAGTTTTAGGCCGCATACATTGCCAAAATAGTTCGTGGTTATAATGGCCACCGCCATTGTTACGCATTTTAGGAGAGTATTTGGATATTTTCGCCAGTACATCTTCTAATGGTTTGGTAATATCAACAGCTTCTGCAGCTGCTGCATCTTTTACATTTTTACTGTATGCCGCCGCATGTTTGGTATAATGTATTTCCATTGTTATGGCGTCAATTATATTTTCCAGTGCATCGTATTTGTAGGGCAGCGGTTGCTGATCGAACCCGGTAGCCATAATTTTTTGTGCAATATTTTTTCCTGTAGCACATGAAGTGATAAACGAACCAGCGGCAGTTAAACCTATTCCGGCAGCAATGGTTCCTTTGGCAGTATCTGTAATAAATTTTCTGCGGCTTTTAGATATTGATGACATGGTACAATTTTTTATGTAAGTGATGGTTTCTTTTCTTTTTTAAATGTACTTAAATACTGGCGTAACTTTTTAAAGGATCGGTAATAAAATTCTTTGCTGAATAATTGTGAATCATGCATGGCCTTGTAGGTAAGAAAAATACCAATCGGCGTAAGCACAAAAACTGCCATCCACATACCCCAGAAAGGAGTGGCAATTTCTTCTTTCACAAATTTTTCGCCAAACATATTGAGTAAGTGAAATATTAAAAAGAAAATTATGGCTACCACTAATGGCATACCCAATCCTCCTTTTCGTATAATGGAACCAAGTGGGGCTCCAATAAAAAATAATACCAGGCAGGCAAGCGATAATGAAAACTTACGGTGCCATTCCAGCTTATGAAATTTAATTTCATTTTTTTTGGCAACAATTTCGGCCTGGTTATTTTGAATACTGTTTTTCATAAAGCTTGCAGCATTTATTGCAGCTTCATAAACTGTAAAACGTGCCGAATCAGGAAGGAGTTTGTCCATACTGTCGGGCTTTACTGATCTGGTGATATTTTTTTTCCAGATGCTGTCGGTAATATCGGGAAAATGCTGGAGGGCAGTAACTTCACGATTCATTTTTTTGCTGAGAGAATCTTCTGTCTTTTTTAAAGAATCCAATGTTTTGTCAAGCAGACGGATACTTTTCATTTTAAAATTATTCTTATAAATATCTTCGTTGGTGTTTCCTTTTTGTAAAGCACTCAGGTCGAATAGTTTTTTAAATGATTTAAACCCAACCCTGATATATTCAGTAGCAGTGTCGGAGGCATTACCTCTTTCTTCGTAGCGGAAACCGTTTTGTAAATTAAACTCCAGGTATTTTTTATCATCCGATATTTTCATTATCCCGCTTTCGGCAACAATGCAATTGTCCTGTAATACATTACTTTGCTCATAGATCAATACATTGCGAATTGTTTTACCATCAGCTTCTTTTTTACCAACCTTAATGGCATAAGTGGGTATATGTGTAAAGAAAACCCCTTCTTTAAGATCAAAGGCAGGTTTCTTATAATAGATGTCGTTGTAAAGGGTTACAAATTTCAGTTGTGCAAAAGGGATAACATAATTAGCAAACAAAAATGTAATGCCGCTTAGTAAAACAGCTATCCAAACAAGCGGCCGCATAAAACGCAATAAAGAAATACCTGAGGATTTAATGGCAACCAATTCAAAACTTTCTCCCAGGTTGCCAAATGTCATTATAGAAGAAATAAGGATAGCAATGGGCATGGCAAGGGTTAATAAAGAAGCGCTGACATACCATAAAAACTGCCCGATGGTAATAAAATCCAATCCCTTGCCAACAAGGTCATCAATGTATTTCCACAGGCTTTGCATCATTAAAACAAAAAATGCAATAAAGAACGTTGCAATAAACGGTCCTATAAAAGATTTGATAATGAGTTTGTCCAGTTTCTTTATCATATACCCAAATTCACCGGTTAGTGGAGCTGTTAAAAGTTATTCGTAAATTTAAATTTATTTATGACTGACGAGCCAAAATTAACTCTTTCTGCTGAGGAACTGCAACTGGTAACCAATACGCAGTGGATTTTAACTAAACGTGTAATTATTGATAAAGTAAATCTTCTGTTTGGTAGTTTATCAGTAGTGTTTAAAAATCATGTTACAGCAAATGAATTTCTTTTGCATCCGGCAATTGTACAGTCAACGCCTAAAATTGCAAAAGGCGAAAATTATCTGCAGTTACCCTATGTATTACTGGATTACCCCCGATGTTTTGATAAAGAAAATATATTTACCATACGCACCATGTTTTGGTGGGGTAATTTTTTCAGCATTACACTTCATTTATCGGGTAAGTATAAGGAAACTTTTGAAACAGCTTTACAGAAAAATATACAAACCTTAGTGCAGCATGATTTTTACATATGCATCAATGAAGATGAATGGCAACATCATTTTAAAGCAGATAATTATATGCCGGTAAATAAATTGACGTTGGGTGAAATCAATAGCATTACACAAAGCCACTTTATAAAAGTGGCCATAAAATTTCCATTAGAAAAGTGGGATACAATGCCGTTGTTGCTGGAGAAATCCTTCCTGGACTTACTTCAATTGATACGAAATTAATTTCCTATACGGTGAAAAAGATCTTTTACCTGGTACTCCCACAGCTGGCTCTGGTCTTTAATATCTTTTTTATCGGCAAAATCTTTTATAACCAAAATAGTTTGATTGGTAACTTCAGATTTATCAATGCTCCATTCAAAATATTCTCCTTTGGGCATGTGCAGCCAGTGAAAACGTATAAATTTATCTTCTTCACTTTCCAGTAACTCTGCTTTATCAGTAGAGCCATTCCACGAAAAACTGAAAACACCATCACGTTCGTCCACTTTATCTGCAAACCATTCCTGCAGCCCGGCAGGGGTACTTAAAAATTCATATAATATGCCTGGAGAACATCTTACGGGGTATTCTAACGTAAATAAAACTTTCTTACTCATCTTAATTTTTATATAATCCTTTGAACCATGCAATAATAACAAAATAATGGAGGCAACAAAATATTTAGCCATTTATTTTTTGGCCTACTTATTAACATTTTTATTTGCGAATATTTTTTTAAAATCACTGAAATACAGGACTTTACAAAAAGATTTTTGGTTGGATACTTTAAATAGTATAAATTACGTTAATAATTTGTAGCTTTTTAACAAATCGTTAACCCCCCGTGTAGACAGACAGGATGAAAAACATTTTCTGAACTAAACCTTTAAAACAGCAGGCTTATGAGCATGCGGCAACTAAAGATTACCAAGTCCATCACCAATCGTGAGAGCCAGAGTTTAGAGAAGTATTTACAAGAAATTGGTAAAGTAGAATTAATATCTCCCGAAGAGGAGGTAGCATTAGCTATCCGTATTAAAAACGGCGATGAAAATGCGTTGGAAAAACTTACCAAAGCCAATTTAAGATTTGTAGTGTCTGTTGCAAAGCAGTATCAAAACCAGGGGCTTACCTTACCCGATCTTATTAACGAGGGTAATCTGGGCCTGATTAAAGCCGCTCAGCGTTTTGATGAAACAAGAGGGTTTAAGTTTATTTCCTATGCTGTTTGGTGGATTCGTCAAAGTATTTTACAGGCTTTGGCAGAACAATCAAGAATTGTAAGGTTACCCCTTAATAAAGTTGGACTATCCAACAGGATAAGTAAAGCCTTCTCTTTATTAGAGCAGGAATTTGAACGGGAGCCAACCGCAGAAGAATTGGCGCTGTTTTTAGATATTGAGATAGAAGAAGTATCTGCTACACTTGGTGCTGGCGTAAGGCATGTAAGTATGGATCAGCCATTATCAGATGGAGAAGACAGTACTTTAATGGATGTAATGACAAACCCGAATGCTATCAGTACAGATAACGAACTGGCGTTTAAAGCATCATTAAAAACCGAAATAGAACGTTCATTAAGCACACTTTCTGAAAGACAAAAAGATGTGATCCGTTATTTTTTTGGTATTGGAATAGACCATGCATTAAGCCTGGAAGATATTGGAGAAAGATTTAACCTTACAAGGGAAAGAGTGCGACAGATAAAAGATAAAGCGATTACCAAATTAAGAACGGCATCCCGTTGCAAATTATTAAAAACCTATTTGGGATAATACAGGTATAATTTCAAACAAAAATATTTTACCGGAAGGCACGCCTTCCGGTTTTTTATTAATGAAATAAGCCGTTTTAAAAATAAAAAGCCCTGTTATCATCATTTATACAAATCAATTTCAATAATCCTTTATTTTCCCCGAAATTTGCTCAAAGAATAAATTCATATAAATGGCAATTGAAATAAAAGTTCCAACTGTTGGAGAGTCGATTAGTGAAGTTACATTGGTGAAATGGCTGAAAAAAGATGGCGAATGGGCAAACCGTGATGAGGTGATCGCAGAGCTGGAAAGTGAGAAAGCCACTTTTGAGTTAAATGCAGAGCAGGCCGGTGCTATTAAAATTATAGCAGCCGAAGGAGATACACTTAAAATAGGTGATGTGGTGTGCAGTATTGATACTGATGCGGTAAAACCTGAAGGTGCGGTTGAAGCAGCGGCTGCTGTTGCACCAAAAACTGCTGACAAGCCGCAAGCCGCAAGCCCACAAACCGATACCAAAGCTACCCCTGTTGCAGCTGCAATTATTGCTGATAAGAAGGTTGATGTAAAAAATGTAACACCATCAGGTTCCAACGGAAAAATTTTAAAACAGGATGTTTTGGAAGCATTGAATAATCCCGGTAGAAAACCAGGTGTTGAATTATTTGGCCGTAACGACAGGCCGGAAAAAATGAGTAACCTCCGTAAAACCATCAGCCGTCGTTTAGTAGAAGCAAAAAATACTACTGCTATGTTAACCACTTTTAACGAAGTGGATATGACTGCTATAATGGACATAAGGGCTAAGTACAAGGATAAATTTAAAGAAGGGCATGGGGTTAACCTGGGCTTTATGAGTTTTTTTACAAAAGCCTGCAGTTATGCATTGCAGGAATGGCCATCTGTTAATGCTTATATTGATGGTGAAAATATTATTTACCATGATTATTGTGATATTTCCATTGCAGTAAGTGCACCTAAAGGGTTGGTGGTGCCGGTGATTAGAAATGCAGAAAGTTTAAGCATGGCAGATATTGAAAAGAAAGTAGTGGAACTGGCAACAAAGGCAAAAGAGAATAAATTAACTATTGAAGAAATGACCGGAGGTACCTTCACAATAACCAATGGTGGAATTTTTGGCTCTATGATGAGTACACCAATTATCAATATTCCGCAGTCGGCTATTTTGGGTATGCATAATATATTGCAGCGGCCAATGGCAGTAAACGGGCAGGTAGTGATAAAGCCAATGATGTACCTTGCTTTAAGTTACGATCACCGCATTATTGACGGCAGGGAATCGGTTAGTTTTTTAGTAAGGGTTAAAGAATTACTGGAAAATCCTGCATTGTTATTATTTGGAAAAGACCCTGTAAAGAGCCTGCTGGAATTATAAGATAAAAACAGTATGAAAATATTTAAGCCTGTACTTATCGGTACAGGCTTTATTTTTGTAGTAATGCGTTACCAATCCTGGATAAATACAACTAAAAAAATTATTGAATCCTACCAGGGTAATGAGCCCTTAGCTGCCTTTTTAAAAAAATATTTTGCTGCCAATAAAAAATACGGCTCTACAGACAGGAGGCAGATTGCCGCACTTTGTTACGGTTATTACCGGTTGGGTAAAGCGGCAATATCAACATCTGTAGAGGAAGATATTTTAACCGGAGTTTTTTTAAACGAACAGTTGTATAACGAAGTAGTGGCTTTTTTTAAACCGGAGTGGAAAACAGCAATAACAAATACTGTGGTGGAAAAAATAGCTTTGACAAATTTTCCTGTAAAAAAAATATTCCCGTTTAAGGCAGAATTAACTGCAGCAGTAAACCATCAAAAATTTTGCGAATCGTTTTTAAAGCAACCTAAATTGTTTTTAAGGGTACGGCCGCATAAAAAAAATATTGTGGTGCAAAAAATACAAAAGGCAAAAATCCCCCTGGCTTTAATTGACGATGACTGCATTGCGTTATCTAATGCTACTAAACTGGATGATATCATTGATGCCGACAGGGAAGCAGTGATACAGGATTATAATTCTCAACAGGTATTTAATTTTTTAAAAACATTTGCATTAGGAAAAAAAGCGGTAACAGCATGGGATTGCTGTGCTGCCAGTGGTGGTAAATCAATTTTATTGTATGATGTATTGAAAAGAAATGTTGAGCTTACAGTTTCGGATGTAAGGCTTACCATTTTATTAAACCTTCATCAGCGTTTTACAAAAGCAGGTATAAAAAATTATAATTATTTTATTGCTGATTTAAATACACCCGGCTTTCAGTTTCCGCCATTAACAACAAAAGGTACCCAGGCATCAGTGCCATTTAATAATTACCAGCTTATTGTTTGCGACGCTCCATGTACCGGCAGTGGTACCTGGAGCCGAACTCCCGAAAACCTGTTTCATTTTAAAGTGTCAACCATTGATGATTTTGCCGAGAGGCAAAAAAGAATTGCAGCTAATGTAATTCCCTACCTGCAAAAAGACGGCTTGTTTTTTTACATCACCTGTTCGGTATTTAAAAAAGAAAATGAAGAAGTAGCTGCTTTTATACAGGAAAAATTACAGCTGCAATTACTGCATATGGAATTATTTAAAGGCTATGATAAAAAAGCCGATTCAATGTTTGTAGCCGTATTAAAAAAATAATTACCGCTTCATTATTTTCTTTACCACTTCTTTTTTACCATTCAGTTTTACTGTGATGTAGTAAATGCCGGCACCAAATGCTTTCATTGGTATGCTGTAGGTTTGCCCGCCTGCTGCCTGTTGATTATTTAAACTGTATAATTTTTGTCCTGCAGCATTATGCACAGCTATTTCCGTTTTAACGTCGGAAATTCTTATAACAGCAACAGTAAGTTTATCACTTACCGGGTTAGGGCTAATGGTAATTTTTTCCTGTACAACCGGGCAAAGCTGAATATCATTAGTTAAACTAACCACGACAGTATCTGAACAGCCGTTGCTATTGGTGGCAATTAATTGATAATTGCCTGTTGTTGTTGCAGCAGCAGGATTTGAAACAGCAGTGCCATTCAAAGTCCATACAGTTGTTAAACCGGTTGCGGTAAATAAAGTAGTTAAATTAAAACTGCTATCGCTGCATTTGCTTACAGCTTTATCAATACCAAGGGTTGGCTTGCTTAAAAAATTTGCTATGGCCAATGCTGTATCGGCACAGCCCGAAGTATTGGTGCTGATTAATTGGTAAGTGCCTGCTACAATTACTGCTGATGGGGTTGCAATATTTACACCACTTAATGTCCACGCTGTTGTTAAACCTGTTGTGGTAAATAAAGTGGTCAGGTTTATACTGCTGTCTCTGCAAACGGTAACATTTTTATCGGCTCCAAGTGTAGGTTTTGGTGTAAAGTTTACGGTTACAGAATCTAAATAAAAGCTGGTATCGGCAGCAATATTCATTTTAAGGCGGTACTTAATAACAGTGCCTGTAATAAGGCTAAGGTTATCGTTAAAAGTAAAGTTTCTAAAAGCAAAACCACCTGTAGAGTTTTGTGTACTTATCGCTATATAATTATTATCAGTTGGTAATTTTCTTTCTACAACAACACTAATTACTGAATCTGTTTTTACCGTCCACTGCAAATTAGTGCTGCAATTTGTTTGTGTTACCTGTTGCGTAAAGCCCTGCTTAATTAATGCTGTAAATGCCTTTTTCATGTCGGGTATACCATAACCTGTTCTATCATCGGGTGTGGCAGCCCTGTTGCCAGCCTGTTGCATGGTGTTAATGATCGTAATGTTATTCACTTCGGGAAAAGCCTGCCATAAGCAACTGGTAAGCCCAGCCATATTGGGGCAGGCAAAAGAAGTGCCACTGCCAAAAATGGGCAACCCGGTGCTGCTGCTTGCAACAACGGCATTTACGCCAACTGCTGCAACGGAAGGTTTTATCTGCCCATCGCTGCTGGGGCCATAGCTGCTGAAACCTCCAACAATACCTCCTACACTTACAGCACCAACAGCCATTACACTGTCAGCATCTGCAGGAGAAATTAAATAATGCCAGCTGCTTGATCCTTCATTGCCAGCTGCAACAACTATCAACATACCTTTTTTTGCAGCAATATCTGCAGCTTTTGCAATGATGGTTTTATTGCCATTCATATCGGCATAGGTATAATTGAAAATTGCATTATCAAAAGTGGAATAGCCTAATGATACAGAACAAATATCAACTCCTAAACTATCAGCTCTTTCTGCTGCTGCAGCCCAGTTTTGTTCTTCAATAGGATATTCTGTAGCAGCGTCTTCAGTTCTATATAAATAGAAAGATGATTTTGGCGCAGTGCCAACAAATGTGCCGGGCATATTTGCAGCAATGGTACTTAAGCAGTTGGTACCATGCGGATGATCTTCATTTACAGTGGGATTACCACTTACAAAATCCCAGGTGCCCAATACCTGCCCGTTATTTCTTATACTGTCAAAAGTTGGAAGGGTTAAGTAGTTGGTAAATCCTGCATCAATCACCGCCATTTGCATGCCCTCTCCTCTAAAGCCACGGTTGTGTAAAAATTCGCCATTATGTAGGTGTACCTGTCCGTATGATGAGCCATAATTATAATGATCGGCTGTTACATTTTGTGGAAGTGGAGTAACTGCAACTGATTTACCGGGGGCATCTAATTTTTTATTTACCGGAATATCTTCGTGCTGTACCCTGGTTGCGGCAGGGTTTGCAGCAATTACAAAAGGGAAAGTATTTATTTTAGCCAGTGCAGCTGCATCATTGGTTTGTATGGCTACCTGGTTTAACCATTTGGAAGAATTTAAAATGGTAACTGCACCAGCTAGGCGGATACTGTCAATATATCTTGGGGTAATGGGCAGATCCATTGAGTCTATTGCAATAGAGTATCTTGTACGGCGCTGTATCGCTCTTGCGGTAAGATATTGTGACGGATTATTTATGGCATAAGGGCTGGTACCCTTGTCTTTAAAACGGATGATATACCTCGAAAACTGGGCATTGGCTGCTGTTGCAAAAAAAGCTATAGCAATGCTGGTAAGAAGTAAATATTTTTTCATGGTATTAGTTTAATTGTTGCCGTATTTTATAAGTAAAATATATTCCGGGACAATGCAATCTTTTACCCGTTGTACGCCCACTTCAGCCATGTAGCTCCCCAGGTAAATCCACCGCCAAAAGCTGCCAGTATAATATTATCGCCTTTTTTAAGCTGCTTTTCCCAGTCCCATAAACATAACGGTAAAGTACCGGCGGTAGTATTGCCGTATTTCTGAATATTTATCATTACTTTTTCCTTGGGTAGATCCATACGGTTGGCTGTTGCATCAATAATACGTAGGTTGGCCTGGTGTGGTACGAGCCAGGCTATATCATCGGCAGTTAAATTGTTGCGTTGCATTAATTCGTAGCTAACATCGGCCATACCCTTTACGGCAAATTTAAAAACAGCCTGTCCTTCCTGGTAAGCATAGTGTTCTTTTGCCAAAACACTTTCCATAGTGGCCGGTCTTACAGAGCCACCGGCTTTCATATGCAGGTACTTGCTGCCGCTGCCGTCGCTTTTTAAAATACTGTCTAAAACCCCGTTGCCTTCCTCATTAGCTTCTAATAAAACTGCACCGGCACCATCACCAAAAATAATACAGGTGGTACGGTCGCTGTAATCAATAATACTGCTCATTTTATCAACACCAACAACAACAACTTTTTTGTAACGGCCGCTTTCAATAAAGCTGGCGCCGGTTGTTAGTGCAAACAAAAAACCTGAGCAGGCAGCGCCAATATCAAACCCGAATGCATTTACAGCACCAATTTTATCGCAGATAATATTAGCCGTTGCAGGAAAAACCATATCGGGAGTTACAGTAGCACAGATCAAACAGTCAATTTCAGCAGGTTCAATACCACGTTTTTTACACAATTCCAATACAGCCGGTACACCCATATCGCTGCTGCCCAATCCTTCGCCTTTTAAAATCCTTCTTTCTTCAATTCCGGTACGGCTTCTTATCCACTCATCATTTGTATCAACCATTGTTTCCAGTTCCTTGTTGGTAAGCCTGTACTCGGGTACATAACCGCCAACGGCAGTTATAGCAGCAGTAATTTTTTGCATCTAAATCAGAGTTTTAGTTTAATCCTGTTGTTTATAATTAGTGGGGGCAAAAGTACATAAAAAACACCTATTGGTATTTTAACAGTGATGCTGGCAAAATATTCTTATTTTCGTCATTCAAAAATAAAGGGCAATACCAAAAAGTATAAAACTGCTTTATTATTTAACTCGTAACTTAATAACCCGAAACCAGCCGCTAAGTAATGTACGCATATTTGCAGGGAAAATTTACGGATAAAAGCCCGGCACAGGTTTATGTAGATGTTAATGGTGTGGGATACGAAGTGAATATCAGTTTGAATACCTATTCGCAAATTCAAAACCTGGAGCAGGGAAAACTGTTTACGCATTTACAGGTAAAAGAAGACGGACATGTATTGTTTGGTTTTTTTGATAAAGCGGAAAAAGAGATCTTTTTATTATTAATTGGCATTTCGGGTGTTGGAGCAGCTACTGCAAGGATGATGCTGTCTTCCTTAAAACCCGAAGAAGTAAGCAGGGCAATTGTACAGGGAAACGTGAAATTGCTGGAAAGTGTGAAAGGTATCGGGAAGAAAACTGCAGAACGCCTTGTGCTGGAGCTTAAAGATAAATTAAGCAGGCAACCACAAGGCGAAAGTATTTCGCCAAACTGGGGCAATAGTTTGGAATTGGATGCGTTAAATGCTTTAACTGCACTTGGCATATCAAGGCAACAGGCCGAACAATCCATAAAAAAAATCATCCTTGCAGAACCATCTGTATCTAAATTAGAAGATTTAATAAAAAAAGCCTTAAAAGCAATTTGATAGAACTCTACGTTAATTGATTTACCGGATGTTGCTTATTAGAAAATTTTCTTTCGGAAAAATAATTTGCTGTGGGGCGCTGTCAGTTATACTGTCGTTTTTTGTTGTACACAAAGCCGCCGCCCAATCAAAAGATACCACACTTAAATTTCCCATTGCAGATAGAAGAGGAGACGCAGTTTCAAACTTTCGTCGCAGTACTTACGACTTTAAAAATCCTTCCAACTTAAAAGATTCGGTGGTGTATGATGCTAAAACAAAGCGTTATATCGTGTATGAAAAAATTGGTAATAAATATTACCGTACACCTACATCCTATTCATCAGAAGAGTATTGGCAAATGAGGAGCAGGCAAATGGAAATTGATTATTTTAAAAAAAGAGCCAATACAACCAGTATTCTTAACCGGGGAAAAATAAAACCTAAATTATCTATTTACGATAATCTGTTCAACCGCCTTTTTGGAAATGGTAAAATAAATATTACACCACAGGGCAATGTTGATGTAATTGCAGGCTACCAGGGGCAGAATATTCAAAACCCAACCTTACCCGAAAGGGCCAGGAAAAATGGCGGCTTTGATTTTGATATGAATGCCCAACTTAACGTAAATGCAGATATTGGCGGCAAGTTAAAATTTCCTATCGCTTATAATACCCAGGCAAATTTCGGGCAGGATAATCAATTGAAATTAGATTATACCGGTTTGGATGATGAGATCATTAAACGATTTGAACTGGGTAATGTTTCTTTTCCCAGCCGCAGTACATTAATACCCGGTGCACAACAATTGTTTGGTGTAAAAACACAACTGCAGTTTGGGAAACTGTTTGTTACTACGGTGTTAGCCAATCAAAAATCTACAAGGCAATCCACAAATTTACAGGGCGGCTCATCGGCACAGTTATTTGAAGTAAAGGCAGACGAATATGAAGAGAACAGGCATTTTTTGGTAGGCCAGTATTTTAAAGCCAACTATAATAAAGTAATGCTGGATTTACCGGCGGTAAGAGCGCCGATACAGATTTTGCGGATGGAAGTTTGGGTTACCAATAGAAACGGTACCACTACCGATACAAGAGATGTGGTTGGGTTAGCAAATTTGGGAGAAGATAACAGTCCGACTCCCGGTATTCCAACCAATGGCTCTAATCCAATTTATTCCACTATCATCGCTAATTCCGGTAATAGAAATCCTTCGTTGGTATATAATAATTTACGAACCTTGGGTTTAGAGCCGGTACAGGATTTTGAAAAAACATTTGCCCGTAAATTAGATTCCACTCAATACACATATCATCCAAAAGTTGGGTTTATTTCGGTAAGCCAGCCCCTGCAAACTGATGAAGTATTGGCAGTGGCTTATCAATATTCTTACAATGGAAAAATTTTCCAGGTGGGTGAGTTTTCGCAGGATCTGCCGCCGGATAGCTCTTCGGCCACACAAAAAATATTATTTTTAAAATTATTAAAAGCCACATCGCAGCGCCCCAATTTACCAATATGGGGATTGATGATGAAGAATGTGTACCCAATTGGATATGGTACATTAACACCACAAGATTTTAAACTCGATGTATTGTACCAGGAACCCGGGCTTGGCTTAAAACGTTATGTACCATTTGGAAATAAAAATGGCGGCTTCCCAATCATTTCATTAATAAACTTAGACCGCTTAAATAATCAACTTGATCCACAGCCCGATGGTGTGTTTGACTATGTGGAAGGCTATACCGTGTTCTCTCAATACAGCAGGATAATGTTCCCTGTACTGGAACCTTTTGGGCGGGATTTGGCAAAAGGCATTTATACTAATCCGAATTTACCTGCAATAGGCGATACATTGTTTTATACTTTATACGATTCTATTAAGGCAGTGGCACAGCAGTACCCCAATTTAAACCGCTATGTTTTAAAAGGCTCTGCAAAAATTTCGGGCTCTTCCGATATCAGTATTGGTTATAACGTTCCCCGTGGTTCGGTATCTGTTACCGCCGGCGGAAGAGCTTTGATGGAAGGCGTGGATTATGATATTAATTACGACCTGGGAACAATAAAGATCATCAACACCGCAATCATTAATTCGGGTATTCCGGTGCAGGTAAATTCCGAAAATAATGCAGCATTTGGCATACAGCAGCGCAATTACATGGGTTTACGGTTTGATTATAATGCAAAGAATACAGCTAAAGAGCAGCTGTCATTTGGAGGTACACTGGTACGATTGGGCGAAAGGCCTTTCTTTAATAAAACAAATATTGGCGAAGACCCGATACGCAATACCATGTATGGCCTTGATGTTAATTACAGGAAAGATATACCCCGTTTAACAAAGCTGCTGGATAAATTACCTTTTTACCAGGCTACAGCTCCATCAACATTAAATGCATATGCCGAAGGAGCGTTTTTAAAACCCGGCCATGCGCCGCAAATTGGTAAAGGCAACAAAGGCACTTCTTATATCGACGATTTTGAAAGCAGTAAGTCTGGCATCGACCTTCGCTTTCCACAAAACATATGGGCTATGGCCTCAACACCGCAGGGTGCTACAGACAAAACAGGGAATATTATTCTTTTTCCTGAGGCAGTTGCAAATGATAACCTGGATTATGGAAAGAACCGGGCAAAACTTGCATGGTACCAGATCGAACAGCAATTGCAACAGCTTAATGGTGCCAATAATCCAATTAAAGACAGGGTGGAATTAAGCGATCCAAGGGTAAGGCAGGTATATCAAAAAGAAATTTTTCCGCAAAGAACAACCGGCTTTGGCGAAAGTTTTTTACAAACTTTCGATCTATCGTATTACCCGGAAGACAGGGGCCCTTATAATTATGATGACGGCTTAGGAAACGTTGCGACAAACGGTAAATTATTAAAACCTAAACAGCGGTGGGGAGGTTTAATGCGTGCCCTCGATCAGACTGATTTTGAAACCGGCAATATTGAGTTTGTTGAATTCTGGTTGCAGGATCCATTCATCAATTCTCCCAAAAGACAAAATGCATCAAGTTCTACCGGCGGTAAATTATACTTTAACCTGGGTAATGTATCAGAAGATATTTTAAAAGACGGCAGGCGTTTTTATGAGAATGGATTGAATACACCCAATGCACCATCGCCAACCGATAATTCTACATGGGGCAGGGTTCCCCGTAATCCAATTCAGGTAACCAATGCATTCAGTAATAATCCCGATGACAGGGTTTACCAGGATGTTGGACTGGAAGGGTTGGATGATACCGCAGAAGTAAACAGGCGTGCTGCCTATCTTACCCAGTTACTAACAAATTTTGGTGCAAGTTCAAAAGTATATCTCGATGCATTGAAAGATCCTTCAAGTGATAACTATAATAATTACCGTGGGGCCAATCTGGATCAGTTGGGAGAAGGTATTTTAGCCCGCTATAAAAATTTTAATAGCCAACAGGGAAATTCTCCTATTGCAGGAGACGGTCAATTTTCTACGGCAGGAACATTATATCCCGATACTGAAGATTTAAACAGGGATAACACATTAAACCAAACCGAAGAATATTTTCAATACATCGTTGACATAAAGCCACCAACAGCAGGCGAAATGACTATTGGTACAAATTATATTGTTGATAAAAAAGTTGTGCAGATCACCGGTTTGGCAGATGGTACAAGCAGGCCCGAAACCTGGTACCAGTTCAGAATACCAATCGGGCAGTACAATAAAAAAGTGGGTAATATTCCCGATTTTAAATCCATCAGATTTATTAGAATGTTTTTAACCGACTTTAGTGACAGCGTTACTTTAAGGTTTGGCGAACTGCAGTTAACAAGAAATGTTTGGCGCACTTTTAAATATAAAATTGATACTTCTGGTTTCTACACACAATTAAATCCGGGGGCAACAACTTTTTCGGTAGGCGCTGTTAATATAGAAGAGAATGATAAGCGTTTCCCTTTTCCTTACCGTACACCAAGAGAAATTGAAAGGCAGCAAACATTAAGCAGTAACGGGGTAAACTTATTACAGAATGAACAAAGCATGAGTTTGCAATTATGCAACCTGGCAAAAGACGATGCAAGGGGCGTATTTCAAACTTTTGGCAACAGGGATTTACGCCAATACAAAAAAATTGCCATGTACATTCATGCGGAAAAATCTCAAAAAGTAGGGGTAAACCTGAATGATAGAGATTTGACAGCTGTTATACGTATAGGTACCGATTTTGTAAATAATTATTACCAGATAAGAATACCGTTGTATTTAACACCGGCAAGTGCAGCCGGTATGGACGCCAATTCAGCAGCATACAATGATACACTCTGGCTACCCAGGAACTCTTTAGATATTGACCTGGAGACATTAATAAGATTAAAACAAAACCGCAACGCCGACCCTTCTGCACTTGTTACAAGAATATACAGGCAGTTGCAGGCCAACGGGCAGGAAATTGCAGTGATTGGTAGTCCTAACCTTGCAGAAATAAGAGGTATTTTAATTGGGGTAGAAAATACCAACCAGGTGCCTGATGCATGTGGCGAAGTATGGGTAAATGAATTACGGTTAATATCGCTTGACGAAACAGGTGGTTACGCTGCGTTGGGAAGAGTAGACCTGAATCTTTCCGACCTGGGAACTATTTCATTTTCGGGCAATAAACATACTGCAGGTTTTGGTACGCTGGAGCAAAGGGTAAATGAAAGGTACAGAGATAACTTTACACAGTTTGACGTATCTGCCACATTGGAGCTGGGTAAACTCTTGCCAAAAAAAGCAGCGATATCTATTCCGGTATTTGCAAGTTATAACCAGTCGGTAAGTACGCCGGAATACGACCCGTATGACCTGGATATTAAACTGAAGGATAAATTAAAAACTGCAGATAAATCTAAAAGAGATTCGATTAAAAAAGATGCGATTGATTTTACATCAACCACAACGGTAAACTTTACCAACGTTCGTAAAAACCGTACCAGTACTAAAAAGCCAAAAATTTACGACATCTCTAATATTGATGTGAGTTACTCTTATCTTAATACAAAAGTTCATAACCCATTAATTGAAAGTAATGAGGTAACAAAGCATCATGGCGGATTGGGATATAACTTTAGCCCACAGCCAAAAACAATTGAGCCATTTAAAAAGTTATTCCGGAAAACAAAAACACACTGGTTCGATCTGCTAAAGGATTTTAATCTCAACCTTGTTCCGGCTACATTAAGCTTCAGGGCAGATGTAAACCGCCAGTTTGGTGCAATACGTCCACGCAGTGTTGGCGCATCTAAATACGCTATTCCCGAAACCTACGATAAGTATTTTGTTTTTCAACGGGATTATATATTGCGCTGGAATTTTACCAAATCGCTCAATTTTGATTTTACTGCAACCAATAATTCAAGGGTTGATGAACCTGCCGGCCGTTTAGATACTAAAGAAAAGAAAGACAGTGTATGGAAAAAATTTCTTAGAGGCGGAAGAAATACCACATATACCCATTCGGCTAATTTTACTTACACATTACCTACTGCAAAGTTTCCTTTGTTAGACTGGACAACAATGAATGTAAGTTACCAGGCCAGTTATAACTGGGTAGGAGCATCACGTTTAGCAGTGGACCTGGGTAATATTATTGAGAATGGTCAACAGAAAGAAGCTTCGGCACAATTTGATTTTACAAGGTTGTATCAAAAATCTAAATGGCTGCGCCAGTTAGAGCAACCATCCAATATAGAAGACAGGGAAAAATGGCGGAGCCGTATAACCAGGATAAAAGATACTGTTATTACAAAAACAGGTAAAAAAATTATTAAGAAACGCAAGATCGTTGACCGTAATGCCATGCCTTATGTTGGCAAACCGGAGAAAATTTTAGGTAAATTATTAACCAGCATCAAGCAGGTTAGTGCATCACTTTCCGAAAATGCAAATACCCGTTTACCGGGCTATGCCGACAGTACAAAATATATGGGGCAAAACTGGAAGAGCATGGCCCCGGGATTGGATTTTATTTTAGGCGGCCAACCTGATACCAATTGGTTAAACAAAGCCGCACAAAAAGGATTGATAACAAAGGATACCACTTTTAATTCTTTGTTTACTCAAAACTTCAACCAATCGATTACTTTAACTGCACAACTGGAACCTATAAAAGATCTTACCATTTCACTGAACCTTAAAAAAACATTCAATAAAAATTATTCCGAAACATTCCGCTTTGCAGATACCAGTGGCGGTAATAATTATAAGTTTGGCCACCTTAACCCTTATGCCGGCGGCGGCTTTGATGTAAGTTATATCTCTTATAAAACTTTATTCGGCAAGTTTGATCCCAACCGTGTTTCTGAAACATTTAAAAAATTCCAGGATAACAGGATAATATTGTCTGAACGTTTGGGTAAGGCCAATCCTTATACCAATAACCAGGTTGGTGCAGATGGTTATTATTATGGTTACGGAAAATATGCAATTGATGTATTGGTGCCTGCATTTATAGCAGCTTATACCGGAAGTGATCCTAAAAAAGTTTCTTTAATAAGACAAAATAATGCCAACATAAAGTCGAACCCTTTTAGAGATATTATACCTAAACTAAACTGGAAAGTGGATTACAACGGGTTAAGCCGTGTTAAAGGCCTGGAAAAAATATTTACCAACTTCACTTTATCGCATGGCTATACCGGAAACCTCAGCATGAATGGATTTACATCTGCATTATTGTACGAGGATATATCAAGGTTTGGTTACCCATCTTTTTTTGATACACTGTCAAAAAACTTTATACCGTATTTCTTAGTGCCTAATATTTCTATTGGCGAACAGTTTTCTCCGCTTATAGGCGTTGATATGATGTTTACCAATCAATTGCAGGCTAAGTTTGAATTTGCAAAGACAAGGCAACTGAGTTTGAGCCTTATCGATTTTCAATTGAGTGAAGTAAGAAGTACAGAATTAAGCATTGGAGCCGGTTATCGTAAAAGAGGAATAAACCTGCCATTTAATATAAATCTGCCTAAATTTTTACAAAGTAAAAAAGCTGATGTAAGCAAAAGTAAACTTGAAAATGAACTCAGTTTCAGGCTCGATTTTAAAATACGTGATAATGTAACTGCTAACAGCCGTCTTGACCAGGATAATAATTTTGCTACCGGCGGCAGTAAAGAAATTACTATTTCACCAAGCTTAGATTACCTGATCAATAACCGCATTAAGGTTAAATTCTATTACGATCAAAGGCGTATCATACCTTATATTTCATCAAGTGCGCCCATTACAAATACCAGGGCGGGTGTGCAGGTGAATGTATCTTTAGCACAATAATTATTTAAATAAGTATAGTAAAATGTCACCATCATGATGGTGACATTTTTTTTAAATAACATTGGTAAGGGAAGCGTAAACTTGTACAAAATAAAAAGGGTCTTCGTTAAAAAGACCCTTTGCATTATAACCAGACAAAATAAATTACTTAACTTTTTTCAGGAGCATTACATAACCACATAAATTTTTCTTCTTCTTTTTATTAACCTGTACAGGTTTCATCATATGGTATTCAGAAAATTTAGGGATATAAGAATAACTGATAACATTGCCATCTACATCACCCCACATTTTTTTCTGGTACACCACTTGCTTTTCATCCCAGTCAAACATTCTAACCTCGTATAATTTTGAACTGATATCGCCAATAAATACAAACTGGTACCAGCTGCCCTGGGTTAAGGGTACAATTACCGGCATCTCATATTCACTTTCCATTTCCATGGAAGCTTCTTTTACTATAACAAAACCCTGTTTGGCTAATTCGGCTTTAATGCTATCTGCCTGGTGTGCAATTTCGGGACTGGAACATGCTTTTTGACGGATGACATCCTGAGCTTTAGGTTGTAAACTCAGAAAAAAAATGGGAAGCACAGAGGTAAGTATAAGCTTAAGGTTCATTTGACTTTTCATTTTAGGATTCGGTATAACAAGTTTACAACATTTTGCCGGTTTTACATAATAAAACTTGAGGAAAATATCAGGTTTGGCCATTAAACGGGAAGGCCAAACCAATATTGTAAACAGAACAGTTAAAGAAAGTATATTGTTATCAGCAATATGAAAACCGGCTTAACCTATTGATTTCTATTAAAGTAAAGTGCATCTGCCTGTTGTGTTGGGGTAACCGTAAGGTCATTAATACAAACATGGGCAGGCAGGCTGGCACAGTAAAAAATAATGTCGGCAATATCGGCGCCGGTAAGTGGGGTAATGCCTTTGTAAGTGGCATCAGCTGTGGCTGCATCCCCTTTAAAGCGTACTAAGGAAAATTCGGTTTCTACAGCACCGGGGTGTATTCCGGTAACTTTTATATTGTGTTTTAACAGGTCGATACGCATGGCTTTGCTTAATGCATCCACTGCAAATTTGCTGGCGCAATACCCATTTCCTTTTTCGTAAACCTGTTTGCCGGCCACCGATCCCATATTAATGATATGCCCTTTTTTTTGTACAATCATAAAAGGAAGTACTGCCCGGCTTACATAGACCAAGCCATTAACATTCGTATTCAGCATGGTTTCCCAATCTTCTAAAACGGCATCTTCAAAATTATCTCTGCCCAGGGCAAGCCCTGCATTATTTATAAGGATGCTTATATTTTGCCACGCTTCGGGCAAATCATTTATTGCTGAAAAAACAGCTTCTTTATCCTGTACATCAAAACAAAGTGCTAATACTTTTACGCCATGTGCAGCTTCCAGTTCTTTTTTAAGATCATCCAGACGTTCCTTTCTTCTACCCGTGATGATAAGGTCGTTTTTTGCTGCAGCAAATTTTTGTGCACAGGCTTTTCCAATTCCGGAAGTGGCGCCTGTTATTAAAACAATTGTATTCATAACTGCAAAATACGTTGATGCGGATAAATAAAAAAGACTTTAGAATTTCTAAAGTCTTTTTTAAAATTTTATAAAGATGTAATCATTAAAACAGTCATCAGTTTATTGCCTAATCAACACCACGTAGCCTTTTTTAAATTTTACTTCTCCTTTATAAGTAATTCCTTCGGCCATCCAAACATAAGTTGCTGGGTCTTGTCCTCTTCCACCAAACTTACCATCCCAGCCTTTTCCAATATCGCCGGTACTGTACAATAACTGCCCAAACCTGTTGTACACCCTGAAATACCGCAACTCTTTCATTCCAATCAGGATAGGTTTAAAAATATCATTATTACCATCTCCATTGGGCGTAAATGCAGTTGGTACTAACATATCGGGGTCTATCTTATAAAGTTTTATATCTATCGTATCAGTTCCAATACATCCGTTAGCTGATATGGCGGTTAAAATATACTGGATATTGTTCTGCGGTAAAGCAACCGGACTTTTTATTGTGGCATCGTTAAGCCATGTTGGCGGATCCCATAAATACGTAGTACCTCCGCTGCCATTTAAAAATAAAGGCTCACCAATTACAACACTGGTATCTCTTGGGCCTGCATTGGCAATTACTTTAGGATCTACATAAACCCAAACCGTATCTCTCACCGGCTTAGGACAACCTAAAGTGTCAGTAACCGCAACAATATACCGGATACTGGCAGTGGGCCTGGTGCTGATTGGATCTGGTATAGAGCGGTTATTTAAAAATGTTACGGGGCTCCATAAATAACTACTGCCACCACTTGCATTTAACTGTACCGAAAATCCCGGGCAAAGTGTATTATCCAATCCTGCATTGGCTGCAGGATAAGGCACCACTTTAATATCAATATCATCCTGGCTCTGGCATTTACCAATATTAGCCACTACGTTATAAGTTATACTGGTTAGCGGAATAGTAAAAGGCTGTTTTGCCGTATCGTTATTTAAATAAGTTGGCGGAGTCCATCTATAATGCAGGGCATCGCCAAAGGTATTTATGCGGAAGCCATCAGTCTGGCAAATGGTAGTATCGTTACCGGCAAAAAGTGTAACACGGTCTTTTACATTTACAAATACGGTATCGTCGCTATGGCAACCAAAAGCATCCGACAGCCTTACAAAATAAGTTGTGGGTACATCAGGGCTTACCAACGGGCTTCCAATTGTGGTGTTACTAATCATGTAGTTTGGACTCCAGTTAAAATTGCCTGTACCAATTGTAGTAAGTTGCAGGGTATCAATATTACAGATAAGGGTATCGTTAATGCTTGCCAGTAAAGGCAAAGCCCTTACGTTTACAATTAAACTATCCACTCTTGTTTTACTGCAGCCTGTAACACCAACTGCAACAGTGTACACTGTTGTACTGCCCGGTGATGCAACGGGGTTGGGGATATTGGCATTATTTAAACCAGCTGCAGGCGTCCATTGATAGGTAGCGCCACCTCCGGCTGATAACTGTACTGATTGCTGACCACCGCAAATGGCCACATCGGGCCCTGCATTGGGGATAGCTAATGGCCTTACAATAATATTTTTATTGGCAACCGATGTACAATGCTGCCCCCAGGTAGTGGTTAAAATATAGTTTGTTGTAACAGATGGAAAAGCTCTTGTGTTTTGTTGTGTGGCAAAATCAACCGAAGCAGCAGGGCTCCATTGCCAGCTTACATTTGCGGCGTAATTACTGCTCCCGTTTAATGCAATGGTATCTTCTTCACAAATAGGCGAATTGCCTGTAATGGCATTGGTCAGGTCGAGTTTGGGAGTTACCGTTAAAGAATCTTTACTAATGCACCCGGCAGCATTTAAGCTAACCACATACTTTGTTTGCGTAGTTGGAAATACAAATGGTGTACCCGTATTGGCGCCAATAATATTGGTTAAAGGGCTCCAGCTAAATACACCTATTCCGCTTGCGGTTAATTGAAGACTGTCTAAACCGCAGTAAGCTGTATCACGTGGTATTAAGTTTAATGTTGGCGGCGGAGCAATAACCACATCCCTGAAAATAGAATCTTTACAACCCATGCTGTTTGTTACCACCAGTTTTACATTGTAATTGCCTACGGTATTGTAAGCATAAACCGGGTTTTTCAAACGACTGGTATCTGCCAATGTGGTAAGGTCTCCAAAATCCCATTTCCAGCTATCCACTACTCCATAATTTGTTGTTGTGACATCTGAAAATTGTACGGGCACATTGGTACACAATACAGGCGGAATTGAAAAGTTGGGAAAGAAACCAGGAAAAACACTTATCGGTTTTATAATAGAATCAATGCAAAGTCCGGATATTGATACCACTAACTTAATATTAAAAACTCCTGCAGCTGTAAAAGTATGTGTTGGAATTTGAAGTGTAGAAGTGTTTGCAGGGCCGCTTGCAGGATCTCCAAAATCCCAAAAGAAAGTGGTGGGATTACCGGAACTGTTTTCATTAAAAGTTACTGTAAAACCATCGCAGGTAACAGGATTAAAGTTAGGCAATGCAGTAAGTGGTGTACAAGACGCTGTTTTTAAATGTATTTCTTTTCTTGATTCAGCAATATTAATACCATTCCGGTATTCTTTAACTAATACACATACAACATACTCACCTATAGGAGGAGCAATACCACTGATTACACCTGTAATCGGGTTAATTGTGGCGGCGGCGCCAAGTGGCTGGGTGCCTGAATAAGGCGGCCAATACGGAATTGTTGTATACGGTGGTGCCGCTGCAGTTGGTGGACTTGAATTCCCCCCATTATCCCCACCATGATACGAATCAACAAAAGAATAAGACAGTGAATCCCCATCAGCATCAGTTGCTTGAAAATTTATAGCAAATGGGCTGTTACCGCAAACTACAGCTGTGTCATTAAAAATAAATTGTGGGCTGGCGTTAAAAGGAGCTGTAGCCCCATCATTAGTACCAGGAATTTTAATGGTATATGTTGCCCCAAAATCGGTAGATGGTGGCTGGATATTACTGATTCCTCCAATGCGACAACATCTTTGTTTAGAAATAATATAGCCACGAGGAGAAGGGTCCAGCTCTACAATGATTTCATAAGTTCTTATTTCGTAACACCTGTTTGGGATATTTGAAAGGCATGGATAACAATCGGGTAAAGTGCAGCCGTTAATCTGGATGCTACTGATTGGAGATACCGGAATATTTTGTAAAAAAGCATAAGGTGCTGCACCGCTAAAAAATGTAAAATTCCATTGCTGTTCTCCTACCGGGGTATTACATTCTACATAAAATTTTAATCCTACCCGGTATCTGAGCTTTAATGGGTCGGCAACTCCGGGGCCCAGATACTCATAATACATCCACCCACCTTTTGTATGATTGGCAAAAATTTCATTAAATGAAAGCAGTGATAATAAAAAAAGGAAGATGTATTTCTTCATAGTCCGAACATTGAGCAGCTGTTAGCCCTAAAACTAATAAAAAACGCTGTCTTTACAAAGCAGACAGCGTTTTACAGGTCTGTAATTTTATCCACTATCGGATTAACACCACGTATCCTTTCTTCTTAATTTTTATATTATTGTAATTAATGCCTTCGGCATACCAAACATAAGTAGCAGCCTCCTGGCCTTTGCCGCCAAAAGTACCATCCCAACCCATTTGGGCATCGGTACCACTATACAATAATTGTCCCCAGCGGTTGTACACCCTGAATATATCCAGCGATTTCATACCGATCATTATGGGCCGGAAAACATCATTATTACCATCTCCATTAGGAGAAAATGCACTGGGCACATATAAACTGGCATCCAGGTTAAATACTTTTACCCTTATACTGTCGTAATCAAAACAACCAGCATCGTTACTTACTCTTACTACGTATTCAATATCACTTTGTGGTAATGCAACCGGGTTGGCAGTACCAATATTGCTTAACCATTGCGCCGGGCTCCATAAATAATTGGTGCTGCCGGTAGCGTTTAATAAAAGTGGTTGGTTTATAACAACAACAGTATCTCTCGGTCCGGCATCTGCGGTTATCACAGCAACTGTAACTATCACGGTATCTTTTACCGGTTTGGGGCAACCCAAAATATCTGTTACCGTAACCACATACCTTACGCTTGATGTGGGACTTATAGAAACCGGGTTTGGAATAAGCCGGTTGTTTAAAAATGCAGCCGGTGTCCACGAATAAGAACTTCCGCCACCGGCATTTAGCTGCGCAGATTGCCCTAAGCAAATAGTTTGATCGGCACCAGCATCTGCATCGGGGTATGGAATTGGAGTTACAGTGATACTGTTTTGCGCCACACATTTACCAATGCTGCCCACTACAGTATAAGTTGTAGTAACAAGCGGTGTGGCCGTTGGGTTTTTTATTGTGGGATTACTGAGTGTATTGCCTGCCGGGTTCTCTGTCCATTGATAATATAATGCATCGCTGGTAAGCCGCAGCAGTACAGGATCGGTGCGGCAAATAGTGGTATCGGGCTGGGCAGATTGTATAACAGCATTTACCACACTTACCCTTACAGAATCGTTGCCTACACAACCAAAGGGGTCGGTAAGGGTTACACGGTAAGTAGTAGTAACATCAGGACTAACCAATGGGTTGCTGATATTAATATTGTTGATATTGTAATTGGGCGTCCATAAAAACGAACCGGTGCCAATGGCATTTAACTGCAGTGTATCAATAATGCAGATGAGTGTATCGTTACTTACACTTAATGCCGGCTGATCGGTAATGGCAATGGTACGAAGCAAAGTATCAATGCAACCTTTATCGCTTGCTACAATAAACTGCACATCATAATTACCTGATGCCGGGTAAGTATGTACCGGGTTTTTTACAGTAGAAGTGTTATTTGGAGAACCAGCATCACCAAATGTCCAGCGCCAGAAGTTTACTGTGCCATAAGTTGCCACAGTATTATCGGAGAACTGAATAGGTGTGTTTTTACATTGGCCAAGCACAGCAAAATCGGGAAAAAAGCCAGGGTAAACTTTTACAATTGATGTAGCAGAATCTGTACAAGCCAATCCTCTGTTTAGTACAAGTTTTAAAACATAATCCCCTACTGTTGCATAGGTATGAGTCGGAGATGCTGCTGTAGATGTATTTCCATCACCAAAATCCCAGAAATAAGTTTGTATATTAACAGATAAACCTTCGTTTGAAAATGTTTTTGTGAAGCCATCGCACATTGGATAGGTGTTAAGTAATTGAGCTTTTGTAAGTGAACAGTCACTTACAGTTAGAATAAAATCTTTTCTATGACTGCCAATTAATACACCGGCTCTGTATTCATTGATACATACACAAACAACGTACCTGCCAGCTGGCGGAGCAATACCCGAGATAATACCTGTTTTTGGATCAATACTTGCCGTAGGCCCCAGTGGCACTGCTGCCGTAAATCCATTTACGTACGATACCGATTGATAAGGCGGAGCTGTTGGATTAACATTTCCAGAATTTACAGAAGCACCTCTGTTATAAGCGTTGCAAAAGGAATATACTAACGAATCGCCAGGGTTAGGGTCTATTGCTCCAAAGTCGAAAATGAAACTGTTATTATAACAAACCGGCCCTAACTGAGTGCGGAATTGAGGGCTGCTGTTATTACCAACAGGCAACTGGTTGCTGCCCGGAATTGTACAGATGTATGTTGAACCTTCGCCTTGTGCAGGTTGATTTTGTGTCAAAACATTTTGCAAGGGAAAAATTCTGCAGCAGGTTTGATAAGCTGCTGTATAACCATTTTGATTGGCGGGTAAATCAACTGTAAACTCATAAGTACCCATATTGTAGTTTATTGTAGGAGGATTATCCATACATGGCGGGGGCGGTACTACAGGAACAGAAATATTTGACAAAAGACTTACATCAAAATAGGAACCGCTTATAGGGCTGTTGTTATCATTATTAAAAACCCCGATGAAAACATTTGTCGGCATTGCTGCGCCACCACCATTGTTATCTCTGAAAAGGCGTAAGGTAATTCTGTATTGTTTAGAATTGGCAGTACCCCCCGGACCCAGATATTCATATATCATTTCGCCACCGGAAATGTGATTGGCAATAACATCAGAAAACAAAAAGAGTAAAACTACAGCAGAGAAAATTTTCTTCATACACGGAACATTAATCAAAAATCAGACCTAAAAGTAATGTAATATGCTGCCTTTACAACGCTGCAGCCTGTTAAAAAGTGTTTTGGTTATACTATATTGCGTTGATATTATTTATTGGTTAAACAAACTTACCTATAAACAATTAGTGGTTAACGCTAAAAACAATACTTAGGTTGCCGCCTGCAAAAAATTGAGCAATGCCGCATTTGTTTTTTCAGTTTCCTCCCACATACCCATGTGTGCGCTGTCCAGTAGGTAATTATTTCAGGTGGATACAAATGCTGTCTTTTTTGTATAATTTTACAAAATGCCGGTGATATCAATGTTTTATGGTTTAATTATTGCCATGTATTATTTAGATACTAAGCAGCATAAATTACCTCATATTCATGTTAAGTATGGGGATAATGAAGCGGTTTATCAAATACCTGATGGTGAGCTGCTGGAAGGTTTTTTACCAGGCAATAAAGAAAAATTAGTGAAGGCATGGATAGAAATACACAGGGAGGATTTAATGGCTAACTGGCAACTGGCCGTAACAGGCAATACAGTTTTTAAAATAGACCCTTTAAAATAATTAAAGTATATGAACCCAAGGGTACAATATGTAAAATACAAACAACTGCACAAGCTTATACTTACATTTACCAATGGCGAAGTAAGGGAGTTTGATATGTCAGGTTATTTACATTACCCTGTTTATTCAAAATTAAATGACCTTGCTTTTTGCAGTACTGCAAAGGTTTTTATGGGTACCGTTGTCTGGGATGATGAAACTGATTTTGACCCGGATATTTTATATCTTGAAAGTGTGCCGGTTAATGAACAGGTGCATCCTTAACCTCAACTTATATTTTCTAAAAACTTCAGCAAGGCTTCGTTTGTTTTTTCAGCTTCCTCCCACATACCCATGTGTGCACTGTTGCGTAATATGTGTATATGCGCCTGATTGGGCAAATGGCTTTGCTGCATACTTTGATCAAACGGAACAGCCTTATCATATTGACCCATAACAAACAAAATTGGTTGAGTAAAGGTTTTTAAAATTGCCGTTCTGTCGGGCCGGTTTATCATGGCAGTATAGTAAGCAATTAACGCTTCGGCAGTAAAATTTTTACTTGCTTTTACTAAATCTTCACAGGCTTTATTATTTTCCGGCTGATAAAATAAACCGGGGATGGCAGTTTTTAAAAATTCGTAGGCGCCATTTGTTTTTATAAATTCGATGGACTTCCGTCGGGCTTCTTTTTTTTCTTCACCATCGGCATAGGCAGATGAATGTACCAGGCCGAATGAGTTTAATAATGCGCTGTGTTTTTCTGCAAAGGCTAAAGCAATGTAGCCACCCATGCTGTGGCCAATAAGGGAAAACCGCAATGTTGGAGAAGAACTTAGGAACTCAAAATCTATTAAAGCTTTTATGCATTCTGCCATTCCTTCAATGCTCATGTCTGTAATCAATTCAGATTTTCCGCTGCCGGGCAAATCGGGGATGATGAGCTGGTAATGATCTTTTTCACCGGATCCTGCGGATAAAAATTCAACCTGGTTGGCCCAGATGTCTCCATCTTCTCCAAAGCCGTGTAATAATACAACGGGTTTTCCTGTGCCGGTTACCCGGTAAAAAATGTTACTGTCCTGGTAGCTGAATTGTTTTTTTTTCATGACTGTTGATTTGTCTTTGGTAAAGGTATTGCCATAGCAGCAAAGAAACTGTAAAATATACCTTGCTGCTTCGCAGCAGGAGTATTGCCACAGAAGCACTGAAACACAGAATGTGCGGAGATTAGAAAAATAAAATTTCAGTGCTTCTGTGCTTCAGTGGCAAATTTATTGTGCGAAGCACAATGCATTGCCACAATGTTTAAGAAACAGCAAAAGCTAAATTTCTGCTTCGCAGCAGGAGTATTGCCACAGAAGCACTGAAACACAGAATGTGCGGAGATTAGAAAAATAAAATTTCAGTGCTTCTGTGTTTCAGTGGCAAATTTATTGTGCGAAGCACAAT
>JAGOAX010000001.1:0-416059 GCA_017983695.1 Ferruginibacter sp. | reverse complement strand
CTAAATTTCTGCTTCGCAGCAGGAGTATTGCCACAGAAGCACTGAAACACAGAATGTGCGGAGATTAGAAAAATAAAATTTCAGTGCTTCTGTGTTTCAGTGGCAAATTTATTGTGCGAAGCACAATGCATTGCCACAATGTTTAAGAAACAGCAAAAGCTAAATTTCTGCTTCGCAGCAGGAGTATTGCCACAGAAGCACTGAAACACAGAATGTGCGGAGATTAGAAAAATAAAATTTCAGTGCTTCTGTGTTTCAGTGGCAAATTTATTGTGCGAAGCACAATATTTAATTAGAAGAAAACGATTTATTAGCACTCCTGTAAATTAATAACAGTACAAAGGGAATTAATCCCGTGTTCATATGCTGTGGTAAAAAGAACCAAGCCAATAAAACTATTGCCAATGCAGCAGCAGTAAATGCAAAATATTTTTTAACCCAGCTTTTTTTACTGGTTACAAAAAACGATGCAACAAAATGTGTTGGCCATGCCCACAGTAAATTAAAATTATCTTTTGTCATGCTGTGGTCGGTAGACGTCCACATAAAAATTAAAATGATGCCCAGTAAACCGGTTGAAAAGAAAAGAATGCCATCAAAACCCTGTAAAAAGATCTGCACATATTTATTTTTTACAAAGCTGAGTGCAGCAATTACAATTAACACTAGTACAAAAACAACAAAAGGTGTAAAGAAGGGGCCCTCGTTTGCATTATCATTTAGCGCATATAAATTTTGGTGCGACAGGATGAGCGGATGGCTGACACTATCTAAACTTATCATCAGGTTGTCGGGTAAAAATTGCATCTGTTCTGCCGTCATTACGCCATCGCAGGGTTTGCCCAGTAAAATATCAATGCCCAGTTTGCTCCAGGGTTGTTTGCCTTTATCGAGGTATTGATAAATGGCCTGGCGGAATGTGGTGCCAACCGGCATAACAGGCTTTATAGTAAAAGATGAATCATGATTTTTTTTGATGATGTCCCGTAACCTTGTAGTGCAGTTATCAAAAAAGAAATCGTATTTGTAATATTTATTTTCTTCTTTTAAATTGGTAATTAAAAACTGACTCACATTTATCTTTTCTGCGGCAGTTAAATTTAATACCTGTTCAGTAATGCCCCGGTTGGTTGCCTGGTACATGTATTTAAAATCTTCAAAATTTTCTATAGAAACATAGTACAGCAACTTGCCTCTTGCAAATTTTAAATAAAACCCTTCGTCATCAAAATTAAAAGTGCCGTAATTGAATACGATATCCCTGCTGCCATCATTAAAAGCTTTGCTGCTGTCAACTACCCTGAATGCACTATGGCCAAAGATGGAATACAATTCATTACCGGGTGTACAGGTGAGCAGGGAGATGCGGATATGAGAAGAGTCTTGTGCAGTTAAATTAATAGGATAATGAGCTAATATGCTAATGAATAAAAGTGACAGTAATATTTTTTTCATTGCGATTGATTAGAAACGAATTTACGGAGATATAATTAACCACGAAGTTGCAAATACGTTAAGATAAAAGCTGAACAAAGAAAAAATGTACAAGAATGATTAATTTTTACTCTTTTACTAAAAGAATAAAAATTAATAAACAGCCGTTGCCAATGAAGTTGAAATAAGATTTTATGCCCGGTACAAAAAAATGCCCTGATAAATCTTTGCATCAATCTTCTCCATATCTCTCCCCTTGGGGGAGGATAGGAGGGGCCGTTTTTTTACCTGCTGTAATTCGGCGCTTCTTTAGTAATATCAATATCATGTGCATGGCTTTCCCTCATGCCGGCATTGGTAATCTTTACAAAAGTTGCTTTTTGTAATTCGGCAATAGTTTTTGCACCGCAATAGCCCATGCCGGCACGCAGGCCACCGGTAAACTGGTGTACTACTTCTTTCAAATAACCTTTGTATGCCACACGTCCCTCAATACCTTCGGGTACAAATTTTTTCACATCATCTTCCACATCCTGGAAGTAGCGGTCGCTGCTGCCCTGTGCCATAGCGCCCATGCTTCCCATACCTCGGTACTGTTTAAATTTTCTGCCTTCGTAAATAATTGTTTCGCCTGGGCTTTCTTCTGTACCTGCAAAAATATTACCCATCATTACACAACTGGCGCCGGCAGCTAATGCTTTTACCATATCGCCGGTATATCTTATGCCACCATCGCTGATGATACCCACTTTTTTATTTTTTAAAGCTGCTGCGGCTTCCATTACAGCTGTTATTTGTGGTACGCCTGTACCTGCAACAATACGTGTTGTACAAATAGAGCCGGGTCCAATACCAACTTTTATTGCATCTGCACCGGCATCGGCTAAAGCTTTTGCGCCTGCTGCCGTGCCTACATTACCTGCAATTACCTGTAAGTTTTTGTATATCTTTTTAATTTCTTTTAAAGTAGAGATAACGCCTTTGGTATGACCATGGGCACTGTCTAAACAAATAACATCTACTCCAAAACTGTTTAATGCTGCCACTCTTTCGATACTGTCTTTGGTAATACCTACACCGGCACCAACCAGTAATCTTCCTTTGCCATCTTTTACTGCATTGGGGTTTGATTTTAGTTTTAAAATATCACTGTAAGTAAACAGGCCGGTTAGTTTTCCCTGTTTATTTACGATAGGTAATTTTTCAACTTTGGTTTGTTTGAATAACTGTTCTGCTTTTTTTATATCGGTGCCTTCGGGTGCAGTAAACAAATTCTCTTTTGTCATTGCCGTACTTACTTTGGCTTTGTAGTTGGTTTCAAAACGTAAGTCACGGTTGGTTAAAATACCTACTAATTTATACTGGGCATCTACAATGGGTATGCCGCCAATTTTATTTTCTCTCATTAACCGTAATGCTTCGCCAATGCTAGCATCGGGCGTTAGTGTAACCGGGTCTACTATTAAACCGCTTTCGCTTCGTTTTACTTTACGTACCTGTTCGGCCTGCTGTTCAATACTCATGTTTTTATGCAGGATGCCTATGCCGCCTTCCCTGGCCAATGCTATTGCCAGTGTAGCTTCTGTAACGGTATCCATTGCAGCGCTCAGCAAGGGAACATTAAGTGTTATGGATTTGGTAAGCTGGGTTTTAATTTCCACATCCCGTGGTAAAATTTGAGAATAGGCGGGCATTAGTAATACGTCATCGAACGTTAAGCCTTCACCATAAAATCTTTTTGAATTGCCTGTGCCAGTGGAGTTATTTATTGTTGCCATAGGCAAAGATAAAGCAATAATTAAAAATTAAAAATTAAAAATTACAGGTGTAATTCATGTTGTCAGGCAATTTTATACACCTTTCCGGGAAGAGATGATACCACACCCTGCATTTCCAGCATCAGTAATGCCTGTGCTACGGCGCTGCTGCTTAAACCACTTTTAAAATACAATTCATCAATTTGAATGCTTTCTTTTTGTTGCAGTATGTCTACAATTACTTTTTCATCAGGTGTAAATTCAATAAATAATTCCCGTTGTTTTCTGGCAGCAGATTTTTTATGTTCTTTCCAGCCCATATTTTCCAACAGGTCGTCGGCAGAGTTTATTAAAGCAGCCTTATTATTTTTTATCAGGTAATTGCAACCTTCGCTTTTACTGTCGGTAGTGCGGCCGGGAATTGCAAATACATCTTTATTATAGCTATTACCTAATTCGGCAGTAATTAATGAGCCGCCTTTAATGCCACTTTCTACAACGATCAATGCATCACTAATGCCTGCAACAATGCGGTTGCGTTTGGGAAAATTTTGTTTGTCGGGTGTGGTATTGCTTATAAAATGCGTAAGTAAACCTCCCTGCTCTGTCATTTGTTTAGCAAGGGCTTTATTCTGGGAAGGGTATATCCTGTCGAGTCCGTGTGCCAATACACCAATAGTTGCTAAGTTATTTTTCAGCGCTGCTTTGTGAGCAATAGTATCAATGCCAAAAGCAAGGCCACTTACTACTATGATGTTTTGATCTGCCAGTTCTGCAATTATTTTTTCTGTAATATTTTTACCATATTCACTGTGCGTTCTTGTGCCTACAACAGCAATTATTTTAGCGGTATTCAGGTCTGCTGTACCACGATAATATAACAGCGGCGGGCTGTCGTAACAGTTTAATAAACGTTGCGGATAATTTTTATCAGTGATAAAAAGCGGGGCAATCTTGTATTTTTCAATAAATTTTATTTCAGCTTCACAACCGGTAAAATCTATAAACTCTTTAATGCTTTTTGCCCGTATTGTTCCAATGCCTTCAATGGCTTCAAGTTCTTTTTTCTTTGCTTTAAAAATACTTTGGGCATCGCCATAAATATTTACCAATGCTTTTGCATGTACATCGCCAATATTGGGTACAAGTGTGAGGGCTATCTGGTATAACAGGTCATTGTTCATACAGTAAATAAAATTACTGTAAATATAATAACGAACTGCATTTAAAATAGCTGGCTGTTAGGTAAGATAATTGTGCTCTATCGCATACCTGATGAGGAGGGCAGTATTTCTTACATTTAATTTGGTATAGAGATTTTTGCGGTGTGTATCCACTGTATCAATGCTAATAAAAAGTTGTTTGCTTATTTCTATATTGGTAAACCCTTCTGCAATTAACTTTAAAATTTCTTTTTCTCTTTTACTTAAAACCGGCAACCCTGTTCTTTTTTCTGTTGAGGCTTTATAAATTTTACCGGCTTCAAAGCTAAAAAAAGTTTTACCATTTGTCACAGTTACAATTGCATCCGTAATTTCATCCTTATCAGCATTTTTTAAAAGGTAGCCACTGGCACCGTTTTCAATAATTTGAGTGATGTAACTGCCCTGGCTTAATGTGCTTAATGCAATTACTGCTATACCCGGATAATTTGTTTTAATAAGTTTGCATAAGTCCATGCCATTCATGTCGGGCAGATTAATGTCCATTAAAATAACATCAGCCGTGTTTGTTTTAAAAAAATTAATACAACCTAATGCTGTAGTAGTAAAACCGGCTACTTTAATGTTTTTTTCTTTTTGCAGAAAGGAAACAATGCCTTCAATAACTAATTGATGGTCATCAACAATATATACACTTATCATGTTAAGCTATTAATTCAATATTAACAGAAGTTCCCTCTCCCGGTTGAGTGGCAATATCTATCTTCCCTTTAAAATAATCAACACGCTGCTGCAGGTTCTTCATACCAATGCCTGTTGCTGATAGCAGTAATTCTTTAGTAAACCCTTTGCCATCATCTTCTACAGTCAATAAAATTTTGTCGGGTGTTTTGGTGAGCTGTACCAATATTTGGTTGGGGGCAGCATGTTTAATGGCATTATTAATCAACTCCTGAATAATCCGGTAAATATATAAATCTGCTGTATTAGTTAGTTGTCTTTCAGTACCCATAAGCTCAAAAATTATTTTTATTTTGCTGGAGATTTGCATGGAATTGCAGAAATCCATTATTGCATTTTTAAGCCCAAACTTTACTAATGCCTCGGGCATAAGGTTGTGTGCCACTTTACGTAGTTCTGCAATAGTATTATCTAGCTGCTTGATGGAGTTTTCGAAACTACTTACGCTTTCGGCATCCATTATCATATTTTCTTTCATATTTACAAAGGAGAGTTTTACGCCACTTAACATGCCGCCCAGTCCATCGTGAAGGTCTTTAGCCAAACGGCTGCGTTCTTCTTCCTGGCCTTTAAGCATGGCATCAATGGCAAGTAATTGTTTGTCTTTTTCCAGCTCTGTGATTTGGGTTTGTTGTAGCTTTTGATTGGTTCTGAAATTCCTATACCCAATAAATCCTATAAATAGCAATGTTGCTGCACTACCGGTTAATATTTTGTTTAAAGAGGCTTTTTGCTGATTAGCAGCATTAAGGGATATAATTTCTTTTTCTTTTTTTTCTACTTCATATTTATGTTCAACTTTTGATAACTCTTTAAAATTATCTTCTGCAACTATTGAACCATACAGGTAGGAATGTTTTTCTAAATATTCATATGATAATTTATAATTCCCTAAATTCTTATAACAAACAGAAAGCCAGTCGTAACACCATGCCTCCAGTTTTCTGTTTTTTATTTTTTTTGCCAGGGGTAAACTTTCATTAAAATATTTTATTGCATCATTAAAATCAGAACTATTGTTTAAGTTAGCCTTTCCTTTTTCATAATATATTTTTCCAAGTATGAAATAATAATATCCAATAGCTTTATAATCAAACTTTTTAAAGTATGATTGAGCTATTTGCATTGATTGCACAGCAGAATCGAAATATTTATACTCTGCATAATATTCACCTTTTCTTGTGTAGGTATGAATTATTCTTGAAGTATCCTTCAACTCGTTCCACATATTTAAACATTCATTCATCGTTTTAAATAGTAAGTTAAATGTATCTTTCGATGTTTGATTGTCTGCATCCAGCAAATCGCCTGCAATGGCTAATTTAGCATTGCCAATACCTTTTTTATAGCTATATTTTTGGGCAAGCTGAAAACTTTTCTTGTTATATTCTTTTTCTTTATCAAATTGCTCGGTGTGGTAAAACACATTTCCTAATCCAAGTAAGGCATCGCATTTTATTTCATAATAATTCTCTTCAGATCCAACAGCCAGCGCTTTGTTATATAGTTCTGTGGCCTTTGTGTAATCACTGGTTTCTAAATAATTTCTGCCTTGTGTTTCCAATGTTTGTATTAACAGGTATTCTCTGTCTTTTCCAATACAGTTTTTAATTATCCAATCGGCAATAATCTCTTTGGCAGTAATGTCTTCATTTTCCAGGGTCTTCAACTTTTGCAGATATATTCCTAATACAGTAGTGTCTGTTTTTTCTTTTTTTAAAATATTTTTTAGGGAATCAATATTTTGAACAGTTTGACTAAATACACAATTGGCTACAAACACAAAAGCCATGATGCTAATAATTGTCAATCTGAATGCAAGTCGCATTTTTTTAAATTTATTAATGTAAAGTATCTCTATTTTTTTTACTTATCCAAACATATCAGCTAAAATCACCCTTTTACGTTAGGTGGTTATTTGATCAGGCTAACCATATTTGTGTGTAAAATCAAAACCTCCTAAATTTTATTTTATGATAACTGACTTAACTATTGTGCAAAAAGTAGATGTAAAAAAGATGCAGGATGTTACTGTAGTTGCTAAAAAAATATCAATAAAACTGATAAAGAAAAAAGTTAAACAATTTTCAATATGGATAAATCCTCTCCACTGGTTTGATAGTTTAAGTGACATTAAGATTACCCTTGAAGAATTTTCCTGCAAGAAAAAAGAACCGGACAATAATAATTAATTACTGATTACACTAAGTTCTGTTCTTCTGTTTAATGTCTTGCCGGAATCTGTTTTATTATCGGCAATTGGTTTGGTGGCACCAAAACCTTTATACAGAAGTCTTGGCTGTACAATGCCTTTACTTAATAAATAACCTACCACGGTTTTTGCCCTGTTGTTAGATAACAGCACATTATCTTTTGCAAGACCAACATTATCCGTGTATCCGGCAATTTGAATTTTTAGTTTAGGATTATCGTTTAACAATGCCACCACTTTATCCAGCTCAACAATTGATTCCTGTTTCAAGTCGAATTTTTTTGTATCGAAGAAAATGTTTTTTAAAACAATTATAGCTCCTGCTTCAATAGGTTGTAAAGGGATGTCTTTACTGTAAACAGAATCTGCAGGATTGATAGTTAATGAAAAATTATCTGAAAAGAATAAGTAGCCTTTACGGTTTACAGTAAAAGCATAATTTTTTCCTTCGGGTAAAGTAACCAGGTAATTACCCTCTTCATCAGTTTGTAATTTACTGATGATGTTGCGGCTCTTAATATCAGTTAGTTCAACAGAAGATGGCAGGCCAGCCAGTGTTTTTTTATCAAATACTTTACCTTTTACCCATAAAGTTTTTAGGGGGCGTATATCTTCTCTTAACTCAAAAGTGTAAAGGTCAAGCCCTCCTTTGCCTTCACCTTTATCGCTTGCATAGTAAGCGGTTTTAGCATCGGCCGCCACAATTAAAGAGCCTTCATCATCAATAGTATTTATTGGGTAACCCAGGTTCTCTGCTTCGAGCCAGCTGCTGTCATTTATTTTTTTTGTAAAAAATAAATCTGTGCTGCCATAACCTTTTAGTCTGTTGCTGTTAAAATATAAAGTTTCGTTATCAGCATGCATAAAGGGGCAGCTTTCATCACCACTGGTATTCACAGCTTCTCCTAAATTTTCCGGGCGGCTCCACTTACCTGTTGGCGACCGGTGTGTAACCCAGATATCCCTGCCACCAAAGCCTCCGGCAATTGCACTGGAAAAATATAAATCCCTTTTATCGGGAGATAAGGAAGGAGAGGATTCCCAAAAATCGGTATTTATAATGGCGCCTAAATTTTCTGCTTCACTCCACCCATTTTTTGTTTTAAAAGAAATATACAGGTCGCAACTGCCTTGCCCTTCGGGATAATTACAGCCGGTAAAAATTATCCATTTCCCATCCTGTGAAATACATTGAGCACCTTCATTTAAATTGGTATTTACTTTTCCTGCTAAAGGCTTTGCTTTACTCCAGTTGCCATTTATAAAATTGCTTTCATAAAAATCTTCATCGCCATTTATGTTTTTATTAAAAACCATTTTACTGCCATCAATAGTTAGTGCAGGGTAATATTCTGGTGAAGAAGAGTTGATACTATCTCCTAAATTTTTGGGTGCAAATACATAATTTTTAACCGGGTGTTTTTTTGCATAATCCACAGCAAATTCATAACAACTTTTTCTGTAATTACCGGCTTTTATACTTTGCGAATTGAGCTTATCATTAGTTAAGAATTTTGTAACTGCTTCAAGTGCCTGTTCAAATTTGCCGATACCGGCCAATGAAATGGAATAGGGGAGTAAATAAGTTTTTGAATAAGCAGAATCAAATTGTAATGCTTTTTCAAAATCAGTAACAGAAGAATCGTATTTTTTTAAGTTGGCGTAAATACCTGCTCTTGATAAGAAAGCATCTACAAATTTCGGTTCTAAAAGTATTGATTCATTGATGTGCCTTATGGCGGCAGTGTAATTACCTGAGGTTGCTTCTTCATAAGCCTGGCCGTAAATATCGCCTGCTTTTTTATTTACTTTATCCGGATCGTACCATTGAGCCGAAGTAAATAAAAATGAGCAATGAGCAATGAGCAATAAAGAAAGCGGCTTCAAAAATTTGATAAGCATCATTATCCAAAATTATTTATTGAAGGTAGAACGAAATAAGATTGTGTTTATTACCATTACACAAACTATAACAAATTTATAAGGGAGACGCCGGAGAAAAACTGTAAACAACAAACAATAAAACTACAAACTGTTTAGGGCACATTAATATACTTATGCAGCTGTAAACTCAATTCCCATTTAGGATTTGCTTTTATGTATTCAATAATTAAAGGAGTAACAATGCTGGCTTTATCCCATTCCGGTTGCAGGTATAATTTGCATTGCGGATTCATTTGACTGGCATAGGTCTCTGCCCATTCAAAATCACTTTTATTAAATATCACCACTTTTAGTTCATTTGCCATTGGCAAAATATCAGCCAGGGGTGCTTTAAATTTTTTTGGCGAAAGGCATATCCAATCCCAGGTACCGCTCAACGGGTGTGCACCCGATGTTTCAATATTGGTTTGTAAACCTGCAGCTTTTAACGAAGTTGTCAGTTCATCAAGGTTATGCATCAAAGGTTCGCCACCCGTAATAACTACCAGCCTGGCAGGCGTTTCTAAAACTTTCAACTTTAAACTTTCAACTTTAAACTTTGGGTGTTTACCTGCATCCCAACTGTCTTTTACATCGCACCATACACAACCTACATCGCACCCTCCCAGGCGAATAAAATATGCTGCTTTGCCCTGGTGGTAACCCTCACCCTGCAAGGTGTAAAAATCTTCCATCACAGGAAGCTCAACTGTATTTAAACTTTTAACTTTCAACTTTAATCTTTTTTTGTAGCGGCATTATAAGTGTTCATCATTAATGCACCAATCGTCATTAAACCAACACCGCCGGGAACAGGAGTAATATAACTGCACTTTGGTGCTGTATTGTCAAAATCAACATCGCCTTTAATGGCAAAGCCGCTTTTCTTGGTCGCATCTGCAACCCTTGTAATACCTACATCAATAACAACAGCACCTTCTTTTACCATGTCTGCTTTTAAAAAGCCGGGCTTACCAAGGGCAGCCACAATGATATCTGCCTGTAAACAAATTTCTTTTAAATTATTGGTACGGCTATGACAAACCGTTACCGTACAATTTCCCGGGTAGGTATTCTGGCTTAATAAAATACTCATTGGCCTGCCCACAATATTGCTGCGGCCAATAACAACGGCATGTTTACCGCTGGTTTCTATTTTATAATGCTCCAGCATCAGCATAATGCCATAAGGTGTTGCCGGTATAAAAGTTGGCAAACCCTGTACTAATTTTCCAACACTTACCGGGTGAAAACCATCCACATCTTTATCGGGATGAATAAGGCTGATTATTTTTTCTTCGTTGATCTGTTTTGGTAATGGCAGCTGCACTAAAATGCCATCCACATCAGCATCATTATTCAGCTTTTCTATTGCCGCTACCAATTCAGTTTCTGTAATAGTTTCTTCCATACGCACCATGGTGCTTTTAAAGCCAATGGCTTCGCAGGTTTTTACCTTGCTGGCAACATAGGTTTCGCTGGCACCATTATTACCAACTAATATGGCTGCCAAATGCGGTACCTTTTTGCCTGCGGCTTTTAATAAATCCGTCTTTGTTTTCAACAAATCTTTTACAGATTGTGATACTATTTTTCCATCTAAAATTTGCATGGCGCAAAAGTACTTAACTAAAGCCGATTTAAATAAAATCTCATATCATGCAATAATTTTATATTTTGCTTATCTTGTAAATACATAAACCGTAACTGCTTGAGAGGATTAATCACTTTTACCCTTCTTTGCTTTTGCATGGTCAACAGCAGTATTGCGCAATCTCTTCGCTATTCCATTGCATTACCTTACACCGGTTTGACAGCATATTCCACACAACAAAAAGACCCGCTTTCTTTTACCGGTAACCAGGCGGCATTAGCCAATACAAAACAGGCAGGCATTGGGTTGTATGGGGAGCGACGGTTTTTATTAGCTGCAACCAGTTATTATACTTTAGCAACTGCTATACCTAGTAAACTTGGCAATTTTGGAGTACAGTTAAATTATTCCGGCTTTAAAAATTTTAATGAAAATAAGGTAGGGCTGGCCTATGCCCGTAGTTTAGGCAACAAAGTTGATGTTGGTGTACAGTTTAATTATTATGGATACCGAATACCGGGTTATAACAACGCTTCCACAATAAATTTTGAGGCAGGGGTAATTATGCATTTTACTGATAAACTGAATGGAGGATTTCATGTATATAACCCTGTTGGGGGGAAACTCGGCAAAACAGGCGATGAAAAATTAGCATCTGCTTATAAAATTGGTTTAGGGTATGATGCTTCTGAAAACTTTTTTATTAGTGGTGAAATTGTAAAAGAAGAAGATAAATCGGTTAATGTGATTGCGGGTGTACAGTATCAATTTGCCCGCCAGTTTTTTGCAAGAGGAGGTTTTTTAAGTGAATCAACCACAGCATTTTTTGGAGTGGGGGCCGGTTGGAAAAATTTACGGGTGGATATTGCTGCAAGTTATCATCCGCAGCTTGGGCTTTCGCCGGGTATTTTATTCATCAGCAATTTTGGCGATAAAAAATAATTATGTAACTGTGGTTTAAAACTCTAATCAGCATTGTTGTAAATAGGATTTTGTTATTTTTTATTTTGAGAAAATGAAAAAGAATCTCTCTTTAACTGCATACCATTCAATAAAAACCTCAGGGTTGCAAAAACTATTTTTTATTTTTATCATTTCCTTTTTGCCTTTTGTTGCTGTTTGTCAAACTACCGAAATACCAACTACTACCGCCGAACAACAGCTGGAAAATATTACAGAAAATAATGCTGATGCCGAAACTGAAGATGATTTTTACCTGCAGCAAATGCAGCAATACATAAAACATCCAATCAACTTAAATTCGGTTGCTGAAAGTAATTTGAAAGCGTTGCGAATACTTAGTCCCATTCAGGTTCAGAATTTTATTTTGTACAGAACCCGCTTGGGAAAATTTATCAGCATTTACGAATTACAGGCCGTACCTGGCTGGAGTGTGGAGCTGATACAAAAAATACGGCCGTACATTACAGTTAGTGAAACAAATGAAGTTTTCGCAAATGTAAAAAATCGTCTTAAAACAGGCAATCATAGTTTACTTGCAAGGGTAACCCAGGTGTTGGAAAGATCAAAGGGGTATCTGTTAGATTCCTCAACGGCAACCAATTTTTATCCCGGCTCCCCTCAAAAATTATTATTGCGCTATAAATACCAATTCAAAAATTTATTGCAGTATGGGGGTATAGCAGAAAAAGATGCAGGCGAACAATTGTTTAAAGGAAAACAAAAGCAAGGCTTTGATTTTTACTCGGCTCATTTTTTTGTAAGGGATGCTGGCCTGGTTAAATCATTAGCGCTGGGAGATTTTACTGTTAACCTCGGCCAGGGATTAATACAATGGCAAAACCTTGCTTTTAAAAAAAGTGCTGATGTTATCAATACCAACAGAGAAGCGGAAGTATTGCGGCCCTATAACTCAGCAGGCGAAATTAACTTTCACAGGGGAGCCGGTATTACAATTGGAAAAGATAATTGGCAGGCAACAGTTTTTGCATCTTACAAAAAAATAGATGCCAACCTGGTAACTGATACTGCCCAAATAACCGAAGATTTTATCTCCTCCCTGCAAACATCAGGTTATCATCGCACCAAAAGCGAAACTGGTGATAAAGGAATTCAGCAGCAATTGGCCGTTGGTGGAAATTTTTCTTATCAATATAAAAGGCTCCATGTTGGTATAAATGCTGTTAAATATAAATTCAAGTTACCACTGCAAAAAGATAATGATCCATACAATATATATACATTAACCGGCAATTCGGTTGGAAATTATAGTTTCAATTATAACTACACGTACAAAAATCTGCATCTTTTTGGGGAAGCGGCCACCACTAATAATATGTATAAAGCATTTGTAAACGGTGTTTTAATTAGTACAGCCTCCAGTGTGGATATGAGTTTTGTGTATAGAAATATTTCACCGGGATACCAATCCCTTTATACAACTGCTTTTACTGAAAATACATTTCCAACAAACGAAAAAGGTTTTTATGCTGGGGTTTCAATTCACCCGGGTAGTGTATGGCGTGTGGATGCCTATGCCGATTTTTATAAATTTCCCTGGCTGCGGTATAGGGTTGATGCACCTTCATCAGGATCTGATTACCTGGTGCAATTGAATTATAGACCCAATAAACAATTGGAAATTTATACCCGGCTTCGCTCGGAATCCAAGGCTATAAATTTTAACCCGAATGGTATTGCGCTTTCTCCGGTAGTTGGACAACCTCGGCAAACCTGGCGAACACAATTTAGCTACAGGCTTAACCAAACCATAACGTTACGGGGCAGGCAGGAAATAGTTTGGTTTAATACAACCAATTCACAAAAAGAACAGGGCTTTTTAACCTACTTTGATTTTCTGTATAAACCTGTATTAAAACCCTGGTCAGGAAACCTTCGACTACAATATTTTGAAACTGATAGCTATAACAGTCGTTTATACGCTTACGAAAATGATGTGCTGTACAGTTATTCAATTCCGGTTTTTTATGACAAAGGCATAAGGTATTATTGTAATGTAAATTATGATGTAAATAAAAAAATCACTTTATGGCTAAAGTGGGGGCAAACGGTTTACAGGGATAGAACCACTGTTGGCAGTGGTTTAGATGAGATCGCAGGGCGTATAAGATCAGAAATCAAGCTCCAGGGGATGTATAAATTTTAACATTTTTTTCAGGGCAAAGCAGCAATTTCAACCCTTCTTTTGTCCTGAAATAACTAGAGGTCATAAATATTTAACATTTTTTTGACTTTAAAGAAATATTCCTATTTTTACACATCATTAAACTTAATTAAACGCACATGAGAAGATTTTTATCACTGTTTACGATGCTGATGCTCTGTGGGGTATTGGCATTTGCACAAAGCCGGGTGGTGTCCGGTAAGGTTACCGATAAAGATGGTAATCCGGTACCTTTCGCATCTGTTAAAGTTAAAGGAAGCAAAACCGGTATCGCTGCTGACGCTAATGGTCAGTACACTATCAAGGTAAAACAGGGCGATTTTTTAGAGATATCCGGTTCCGGGTATAAATTAAACACTATCTCAGTTGACAATCAAAGTTTTATTCAAACTTCTTTAGAAAGAGGAGCTACTTCCGAACTTACTGAGGTTGTTATCACAAGTGGTTATGGTGTTAAAGCCAGCGCCAGAAGAGCAACTTCTAATACTCAGGTAATTTCAGCTGAAAAGCTGAATATTGTTCGTAGTACTAACGTTAACGATGCCTTGAGTGGTAAAGTTTCAGGTATTCAGTTTCGTGGACAATCTGCTGGTAAATTGGGAAGCAATGGTAGTCTTCGTTTACGTGGTGAAGGTAACTTAGGTGGCGGTTCATCAGTTTTATATGTAGTTGACGGAACAAGGGTTTCTGTTGATGACGTAAATATGGATGATGTAGAAGATGTTACAGTATTGCAAGGGCCTAATGCAGCTGCTATATTTGGGCCTGATGGCGCAAATGGTGCAATTGTAATTACAACCAGAAAAGCTAAAAAAACACAAAAAGGTATTGGCATTGAAGTTAATTCAGGTGCTCAATTTGATAAGGTATACATATTACCTAATTACCAAAATAGCTACGCAGGGGGCGATATGGGATATAGTGGATACGATATGTACAAATACACATGGCAATCTAATCATCCCGTTGAATGGAAAGCTTTGGATGGTAAATATTACCATGATTATGCTGAAGATGTAAGCTGGGGTCCAAGAATGGTTGGGCAGGAATATATTCCATGGTATTCATGGTATGGTGGTCATGAAAGGTCTTACAAAACAGCCTCTCTTACCCCTCAGCCAAACAACGCAAGGACTTTTTACAATACCGGCGAAAGGTTAAATAACTCAGTTACACTTACAAAAGCCGGAGATAATTTTAATACAAGATTTACTTACAATAATATTAATGTAAAAGGTATTTTGCCTAATACGGATTTAAAAAGAAATACTTTTTCAACCAACACTACTGTTGATTTAAGTAATAAGCTTAGCCTGGGCATTAATCTTAATTATTACAACCAGGTAAATAATGGTGATTTTGATGATGGGTATTCAAATAATACATCCGGATCTTTTAACCAATGGTTTCATAGAGATTTAGATATGGGAATCATTAAAGAGTTGAAAGACCTTAGAACACCAACAGGAATAAGGGCAAGCTGGAATCACTCTAATCCAAGTGCTTACAACTCCGCAAAATTGAAAGATTTCTATGGTGCTTACTACTGGTATAGTTTTGATACTTGGCAGGAATTAGTTACGAATGTTTCTGAGATCAATAAATTGTATGGTGATATCTCTTTAACCTATAAGATCAATAATGATCTTAGGGTGAAAGGTACATACAGAACTACAACTTTCTTTGGACATAATGAAAGAAAATACAGTACAGATTTATTTGAAAGCGGTACAAAAACTTTCAGTAACTGCGTAGAATGTAATGGTTATTACAGCAGCTTCAGTGGAAATTCTAAAGACCAGGATCTTGAATTAACAGCAACCTATAATAAAACATTAAAAGATTTTACAATTGGTGCGACAGCAGGTTTGGATATTCACAGTTATTCTGTATTAGCAAATCAGGGTAATACAAATGGTGGTTTAAATATTCCAAATCTTTTCACCTTAACCAATTCCAAGCAAACTGCAAGTTTTGGTGATACAAGGCTAAAAGAAAAAGACAACGCTGTTTTTGTAACCGGTCAAATCGGTTTCCGCCGCTTCCTTAATTTTGATTTTACATTAAGGAACGATTGGTTATCAACATTGCCACCGGCAACAAACGATATTTTATCTAAATCATTTGGTGGATCTTTCATTTTCAGCGACTTGCTTAAGATACCATTCCTTTCTAGTGGTAAAATAAGGGCATCATGGGGTGAAACACCTCAGTCTTTGGGTAATGGCAGAAGAACCTCTGGTATATTTACATATCCTGGTGCACAGTATTTTGCAGGATCAAGCAACTTATGGAATGGTAACTTTTTACAAGGTGTAAATAGTGGTTCAGTTGATCCTGCTATCAGTGGTGCTGTTGCAAAACAGGCTGAGGTAGGTATTGACCTGGCTTTCTTAAAAAACCGCTTAGGATTTTCAGTTTCTTATTATAAATATATAAGTAAAGATTTCCCACAGCAAGTAGCTGTTTACCTGCCTACAGGTACATCTAGTTATACTACAAACTCTGGTGAGATCAATAAAGAAGGTATTGATGTGCAGTTTAATGCAAGGCCATTAGCAATGAAGAACTTAAGCTGGGATATCACTGCAACATGGGCTTATTTGCTGAGTAATAAAGTAGTGGATATTGATGGTGACCCAACAACAGATAAAGGACGCCAGGTAGTTGAAAGTATATGGGGTAGTGGTACACCATATTTAGTTCACTTAGATGGTCAGCAATGGGGTACAATGTTTGGTAACGGTAAAAAGAGAGACGCAGCCGGAAACCCACTTTTAGATGGTAATGGAAACTTTGTTACAGATGCTAATGTAAATTATGGAAATGTACTACCTAAGTATACAGGTGGTGTGCAAAATTCATTTACTGTATTTGGTAACTTTACCATTAATGCAAATATAGATTACCAATTGGGGGGTAAATTTTTCTCACTGTCTGATATGTGGGGTTCTTACACAGGTGTGTTAGCTCGTACAGCAGGTGTAAATGATAAAGGCAATCCAATGAGAGACCCAGTTGCTCAGGGTGGTGGTACACATGTTTTTGGAGTAGATCAAACTACTTTAAAACCTGTTGACTACTATGTAAACACAAGATTGTATTATGAAAATTTATATGGAAATAAGATTTTTGATGATTATGTTTACGATTTAACCTTTGTTAAATTAAGAGAAGTTAGTTTGGGATATAATATCCCCGTTGCAAAACTTGGTATTGGAAAATGGATAACAAGAGCCAATTTCTCAATCATAGCAAGACAACCACTTTTGATTTATGCTAAGAACAAAGATTTTGATCCATCAGAAATTTCAAATTTAAGTGGTGAAGCCGGTGGGTTCCCTGGTACAAGGTCTCTTGGTGTTAACCTTAAACTTGGTTTCTAATTCTATTAATGTTAAAAACATAAACATATGAAATTTAATAAACTTCAACATTATACAATCCTTGCTGTTACAGCGCTTGTTGTTACAAGCTGTAATAAGATAAAGGATTTCGGGACTACGAATGTAAATCCCCAGGAGATTACTACATTATCAACCTCTGCTGTGCTTTCTAATGCACAGGTAGGTATTGCCGGATGGGCAAATAGCGCCCGTGCAGGTATGTATTGCCAGTATTTTTCAGAGGCTGAATATCCAAGTACATCAAGGTATTCAATACCACAACTTTCTTTCGGTGGTAACTACTCTGGTACACTGCTTAATTTAAAAACTATAATTGACAAGAGTGCTAACCCTAATGAGGTTGCCGTTGCCCGTATTTTATCGCAATACACTTACTGGAACATGACTGACTTGTGGGGAGATATCCCTTATTCTCAGGCGATGAAAGGTGCTAGTGTTATTCCTGCTTATGATAAACAGGAAGATATTTACAAAGGAATGATTGCTGAATTAAAAGCTGCAATTACTGGCTTTACAGCTGCCCAGGGATTAAACGGCGATTTAATATACAGTGGTAATATTGCCAACTGGGCAAAATTTGCAAATTCAATGAGAGCTATGATGGCTTTAAGGTTATCTAAAAAATACCCTGGCGCAACTGAATATGCGGCTACTGAATTTAAGGCTGCTATAGCAGCCGGTGTAATTACTGCTAATAGCGAAAATTGTCAGTTAGCATATCCCGGTGGTTCATTCAGAAACCCTTATTATGAAACAAACTTAACTGCCCGTGACTTAGGAGAAGCTAAAACAATAGCTGATGCATTAATTGGCCTTGGGGATGCCCGTCAAACAGCTTTCGGGTCTTCTAATGTAGGGGTTCCTTACGGATGGAGTGAAGGTAATATTAATACATGGAGAGAAGCTAATCCGGGATGGTCAAGGATATTCAGTCCTGCCTATCGCACAGAAACATATCCTACCTGTATTATGAATGCTGCAGAGATTTATTTAGCAAGGGCCGAAGCTGCTGACAGAGGCTGGACAACAGAAAGCACAAGTGCTATGTTCCAGGCTGGTGTAAATGCATCATTTGCACGTTGGGGTTTAGCCGCACCTGCTGCAACTTATTTTAGTCAAACACCAAATGTTTTGGGTGCTGCAGGTACTAATCTTAAGCCAATAGCAACACAAAGGTGGATTGCAACATTCCCTAATGGTATCCAGGGATGGAGTGAATGGAGAAGAACAGGTTTTCCTGTGTTAGCTCCTGCTGTTTCGCCGCTTTCAACTACACATAGTCAAATTCCAAGCAGGTATACTTATTTTACTGATGAATACTCATTGAACCCAACTGGAGTAGCTGCTGCTGTAGCAAGAATACCAGGGGGTGCGGATGTACAGGAAGCTAAAGTATGGTGGAATCAATAATAACTTTTATCTCAAAATAATTTAAAACAGAAGATAAAATAAATAAATTATGAAAAAATATCTGATAATAAATAAAATGTTACTTGCTTTAACGGCATTGGTTATTATAGCCAGTTCTTGCGAAAAAGCAAAATCTGTAACACCAACAACAACGGAAGGTAAAACCTACGTTAAGATCTTAAAAGGGGGCGATGCCAGTCCTGCCCCGGTTGTAAAAAACCCAATTGATTTTGTGCCTGTTCCTACACAATTACTGGTGGTTGATCTAAGAAGAGAAATTCCTACTGCAGCAGAACTAAATAAAACTGTAACTGTTACTATTAAAGACGATACAGCAGCAGTAAGAGCAGCTAACCCTGCTTACTTACAACTGCCTATTGCATGGTACACTATACAAGGCGATGGCGTAAAAACAGGTGGACAAGGCGGAACTTATACTTTTACTTTTAAGCCAGGTGAATTTGCAAAACAAATTTATGTTACTATACCTGATGCTACAGTTTTAAACCCAAGTGCTTTATATGGTTTAGGATTTAGTATTACTTCAGCAGATGGCGGTGTAACTGTAAGAGAAAAATCTGTAGTTGTTGAAATTGGGGCAAAAAATGCTTATGATGGTGTATATGCAGTTACCGGTCCAATGGTTGATGCTGCAAGTGCAACACTTTCACAATGGAATAATGCTTCAATTACTAGCCCACTTACAGATCCTTTCGTTGTTGCTCACGGTGGGGCATGGGAATTACATTTAATAACTACCGGTGCTACGCAATGTGTTATGTATGACAATACTATCTGGGGAGATTTTTTCCATCCAATAGCAAGTGCCGGTGGTAATTCTGGTTATGGTAGTTTTGCTTTAGTAGTTAATTTTAACCCGGCAAATGGAACAATCAGCAGTGTAACAAATTACTATGGTCAGCCATCTGGTAATGGACGTTCTGCAGCATTAGACCCAAGCGGGGCCAATGCAGTACAGGGTAATAAAGATATTTTGATTAAATATTTTATGAATCAACCTTCTGTTGTTCCTGTTGGCCCACGTACTACATTTAATGAAAAATGGGAGTACACCGGCCCAAGATAATTGGTAAGGAAAGGAATATATTTTTATAAAGAGCCCCGTTTTGGGGCTCTTTATTTTTACCTTTGTTAAAAATAAGTGATGAACAATACAGAGCAACCCAATCAATTAAATATAGAGATATCTGAGGAAGTAGCAGAAGGCGAATACGCCAATCTTGCTATTATAACCCATAGCCATGCAGAGTTTGTAGTAGATTTTGTAAACGTAATGCCCGGCACTCCTAAAAGCAAAGTAAAGAGCCGTATCATTCTTACCCCCTTCCATGCCAAGCGTTTTATGAAGGCTTTAATTGATAATGTAAAGAAGTTTGAAGCTGCAAACGGAACTATTCAGGATATGGAAGCTGTGGAAATACCTTTTAATTTTGGCGGGCCTACGGCGCAGGCTTAGACTTGAGTTAGAAGTTGGGAGTAATGAGTCGGGAGCCAAAGCCAGGATATCATCGGAATTTATCGGGGTTATTGATCATATACCAAATCAATTTTCCAACTTCATCATTTTTTGCTGATAGATGATTGTATTCTTCTGTTGTCATGTATTTGCAATCATGTGAAAAATCCAGCCACACCTGTGTTTCTGCATTCTCTGTTTCGCAGTCATTCAATTTGCTGATGAAGTAGTCTATGTAACGCCTTCTTCTATATGCTTCCACTAAATTTGTGCAAACAGATCTTGATGATCTTCTTATTTGGTCAGTTAAAGAATATTTCTCTTCTGGTGGGAATTTCTTAGAGAGAGTAAAAATTTCCATTGCCAATTCATATCCCTTTTTAAAAGCCAACAAATCCTTATAGTATCCCATATCATTTTTTATTTTATTAAACATTCCTATTTCCTGATTCCTAACTCTACACTTAATACTCCCGCCACTCATGACTTCTGACTAATGACTCCCGGCTCTTAAAGGATTCCTTCATCAGCAAAGCTATAATACCCTTCTTCGCTTACAATAATGTGGTCGAGTATTTTTATATCAAAGTATTTGGCGGCTTCTTTTATTTTTAATGTTAGCTCTTCATCGGCACGGCTTGGTTTTAAACTGCCTGAAGGATGGTTGTGACTTAATACCAATGATACGGCATCATATTCTAACGCTTTTTTTAAAATCATCCTGGGGTCGGCAACTGTTCCCGTAATACCTCCCCGGCTAATAATTTCAAAGTGGTTAATTTTATTGGCACGGTTTAAAAAAAGTACAGCAAATACCTCATAACTAAAATCTTTAAGCACTGCTTTTAAATACTGGGCAATATCCGCACTGCTTTTTACTACAGGTTTTTCCAATGTTGCAGCGGCTTGCCTGCGCCGTCCAAGTTCCAGGGCGGCAGCAATGGTAATTGCCTTTGCTTCGCCTATTCCTTTTATTTGTTGAAAATCTTTAAGTGTAAGTTTTCCTAATTCATTTAAATTATCTCTACCCAGTTTCAATACCTCTTTGGCAAGATCAACAGCTGATTTATCTTTACTGCCATTATTTATTAAAATTGCAATCAGCTCTGAGTTACTTAAAGCAGTAGCACCTTTACTCAACAGTTTTTCCCTTGGCCTGTCATCTGCAGCCCAGTTTTTTATAGATGTGGATGGCTTGTTGAAATTTTCCATGAAATCAAATTTAATTCATCTAAACTAAACGATACATTTGCGGCATCTTATTTTTAATTTCTTCAAACAATCATAATGGAACCATCTGCAAAAATCTTCTCAGGTACCGGCTCACAGTACCTAGCTGAAAAAATAGCAAAAAAATTCGGAGAGCCTTTAGGTAAAGTAAATATCCAGCGTTTTAGCGATGGAGAGATTTATGTAGAATTTCAGGAAAGTATCAGGGGGCAGTTTGTTTTTTTAATACAAAGTACTTTTGCACCATCTGATAATTTAATGGAGTTACTATTGATGATTGACGCAGCAAAAAGAGCATCGGCATATAAAGTAATTGCGGTAATGCCATATTATGGTCTTGCCCGTCAAGACAGGAAGGATAGGCCAAGAGTAGCGATTGGCTCTAAATTGGTAGCCAATATGCTTACTGCTGCCGGAGCCGACAGGTTGATTACAATGGACCTACATGCTCCGCAAATACAAGGGTATTTTGATATCCCTGTAGATCACCTGGATTCTTCAGCGGTTTTTATCCCTTATATAGAAAAATTAAATTTGGAAAATCTGACATTTGCAGCACCTGATGTTGGAAGCGCCAACAGAATTCGTGAAATAGCTTCTTATTTTGAATGTGAAATGGTGATTTGTGATAAACACAGAAAAAGAGCCAACGAAATTGCCAGCATGGTGGTGATAGGAGATGTTACCGATCGGGACGTGGTTATTGTGGACGATATTTGTGATACCGGTGGAACCCTTGTAAAAAGTGCTGCCTTACTTAAAGAAAAAGGCGCAAGAAATGTAAGAGCTTTAATTACACACCCGGTTTTAAGTGGCAACGCCTATACCAATATTCAAAATAGTGTATTAGAGGAACTGGTGGTTTGCGATACAATACCTTTACGGGGAGAATGCAGTAAAATCAGGGTAATTTCAACAGATGAATTATTTGCAGTAACCATACGTAATGCCTTTGAAAACAAGAGTATTAATGGCCTTTTTATGCGTAGCAGAATGGCTAATAAAAAGTGATGGGTAATAAGTTTTAGGGGTTAGGTGTTTTACTTCAAACTTATCACCTAAAACTTACAACTTTTCATTACCTTTGCGCCTCATAAAAAATTTATAAAATGAAATCAATTACAATCGAAGGACAACTGAGGACCGACAGCGGAAAAAAAGCCACCCGCCAACTTCGCTCTCAGCAACAAGTGCCAGGTGTAATTTATGGTGGTGCAAAAGAGATTAATTTCTCTGCTCCTGCTGCTGCTTTTAAAGACATCGTTTACACATCTGAATTTATGCTTGCCAATGTTAAAATAGACGGAAATGCTTACCGTTGTATTTTAAAAGACCTGCAGTTTAACAAAGTAAGTGATTTACTTACCCATGTTGATTTTTTAGAACTGGTTGACGATAAAAAAGTTGTCGCAACTCTACCTTTAAAATTTGTTGGTACACCAGCTGGTGTAAAAGCTGGCGGTAAATTAGTTACCAAAATGAAACTGCTAAAGGTAAAAACATTACCAAAGTATTTAAAAGAGTTTATAGAGGTAGATATCAATAAACTGGAATTAAATGAAAATATTAGGGTGGAAGATGTAAAAGCAGATAACATGGAAGTTTTAAACTCTCCACGTATCCCTATTGCATCTGTAACTATGACCCGCCAGTTAAAACAGGAAGAGGCAACTGCTCCAAAAGCTGCTGCTCCGGCCGCTGCCCCTGCTGCTGCAAAAGCTGCTGCTCCTGCTGCTGCAAAAAAATAAAATACCTGATTCAATACAAAGCGCCCCCGTTTTCGGGGGCTTTTTTATTACGTATTGTGGCCGAATAAAGAAATATAAGAATAATACACAACCATTAAACTTTAATTACCTTTGCGCTCTTAAATTATTTTACAATGGGAATGGACAGGAACACCATTATTGGTTTTGTGTTAATAGGTGCTTTATTAATCGGGATGCTTTATATTAATAACCAGAGTAGCCAGGCTTTGCAGGCACAAAAAAAGCGTGAAGCTGATTCTATTGCTGCACTTAAACCAAAGGTTGATGTAATAGCTGCTAAAATTGATTCGCTTAAAACAGACTCGTTACTTAAAGTAAAAAATCAGCAGGCAGTAACCGGCTTTAAATTGGATACTACAAATAAAGAAGTTTTGACCGTGCTGGAGAACGAAGTATTGAAAATCACCTTTACCAATAAAGGGGCTCAACCAAAATTTGTAGAACTAAAAAACTTTAAAACTTTTGACAATAAGCCATTAATGCTGCAATCGGGTAATTTTAATAAAATTACTTACGATATAAAATCAGGGGCAAACCAAACGGCTAAAACCGGTGATATGTTTTTTATCACAGGCGATAAAAATAAAAATGGCCAGGATAAATCTATAACATACAGCGTAAAAGACTCCACAGGAAAGGATATTATTACACATCAGTTTATATTGAAGAAAGAGGACTACATGGTAGATTTTAATATCATGATGAATGTTGCTGATAAACTGGTTACTCAAAGTACAATGAATTTATTATGGCAAACAGAAGCGCCACAACAGGAAAAAACATTGAGTTACGAAAGGCAGCAGACACATGTTTGCTATCTATACAACGGTAAGTATGACTTTGTTGCATTAGGAAGTGGAGGTAATGAAAAATTTGATAAACCTGTTGATTGGTTAGCGATTAACCCGCAATTTTTTGTAACTACGTTAGTAGCAAAAAATAAATTTCAAAGTGCTGAATTAAATTGGGTTTCACCTTCCGATTCTTTAAAACTGGTAACACAGGCAACTGCTAATTGTAAAGTTACTGTACCGGCAACTGGCGCAATTCCGTTACAATTATATTATGGGCCTAATGATTATACTATATTGGATAAGTACGATAACAATATGAACCAGATTGTTACCTATGGTAGTGGTCCTTTTGCATTTGTAAAATATATTAACCGTCATTTTTTATTACCGGTATGGGATTTTATAAGGAGCCATGTAGCCAGCTACGGGATGGTGATTTTATTGCTTACGCTGTTAATCCGTCTTATCACTTCTCCTATTCTTTATAAAAGCTACCTGAGTGGTGCTAAAATGAAGGTATTAAAACCAGAAGTAGATGCCCTTAAAGAAAAACTAAAAGATAAGAGTGGTACTCTTGATCAGCAGGCATTTAGCATGGAGCAGATGAAGTTGTGGAAATCTGCTGGTGTAAGTCCTTTAGGAGGCTGTTTGCCAGCCTTACTGCAAATTCCCATCTTTATGTCCTTGTATTATTTCTTTCAGGCTAATATAGCCTTAAGGGGCGAAGGCTTTTTATGGGCTAAGGATTTAGCAGCTTACGATTCTATTTTTACATTTGGTCATATTCCCATCATCAATACTTTATATGGCGACCATATCAGTTTATTTACTATCACTGCAACCCTAACCAGTTTACTTATTTCAATCTATAGCATGAGCTCTATGCAGGATAATACTAATCCTGTAATGAAATACATGCCCTACATTTTCCCTGTTTTATTGTTAGGGGTTTTTAATAACCTGCCGGCCGCCTTAACCTGGTATTATACCGTTTCAAATACCATTACATTGATTTTGCAGATAATTATCCAGAAGTATATTATCAATCATGATAAAATTTTAGCTCAAATATCTGAAAATCGTAAAAAGCCCGTAAAACAAAGCAAACTTCAGGAGCGTATACAGGCTATGCAGGAAAGCCAAAAAAAAATACAGGACTTAAAAAATAAGAATAATAAAAAATAAAAGATTCAGTTAAAATATATTGACCTGCAACCTATTAAATAGATTGCAGGTCTTTTTATTTAACAGGTAAAATTTCTTTGGCACGGGATTTTATTATCTTTATTAAAATTTTGAAAAAATGAAAAGTGTAAGAACGATAACAATGATGGCCGCATTACAGGTTGCTGCTGTTTTCGCATTTGCACAGAAAACGATTTCTGAAGGAACGATGATATATGATATTGTTATACAATCTGGAAATAAAGAGCCACAGATTGCTGATGCATTAGACGGCGGTACAATAACAACTTATATAAAAGGTGGACAAAGCCGCTCGGATATGGTTAGTGCATTAGGTAAAGAAACTACTATTCATGATACAAAGGCGGGGAATGCTGTAATTTTAAAAGAGTATAGTGGTCAAAAACTAATGATTACACTTACAAAAGCAAATTGGGAGGCAAAGAATAAAGCATACGACAATATTAAGTTTGAATTTATTGACGAAACAAAAATAGTTGCAGGGTATAACTGTAAAAAGGCGATAGCGAGTATGCCGGGGGGTAAATCTATAGTTGTTTATTACGCACCGGATTTGGTTATTACTAATAAGGAATACAACAACACATTTAAAAGTTTGCCTGGCTTGGCATTACAATACGAGTATGAATCTGGGGCAATGAAATATAAGTATACACTTTCCAAAATAAATTTTGATCCTATTCTAGCGTCTAAATTTGATTTTCCCAAATCCGGTTATAGAGTAATGACTTACGAAGAGAATCAGAAAATGCGAAAAGGAGGGGAGTAGTAAAAAAACTATGCTAAAATAAAAACCTCTCATTTTTTGAGAGGTTTTTATTTATTATTAATGAGGTCTGATGATTAATTTCATTCCGGTATAGCCGGGTTTTATTTCAGGCACTATCACTTTTTGTTTATAAGGGATAATATACACAGTATTTCCTTTTTGATAAGTAACCAATGTATTACTCATCGTAGAATTTCCAGAAGCCTGCTGCTTTACAAAAAGGCTTCCGCTGTATTTTAAACCGTATTTAAGATTAAGTGAAACTGAATTACGTAAAACTGCAGGAGTACATACGTTTAAAGTAACTTTTGTTTTATTCTTTTTTCCAATGCCCCTGTCAGCCAAAGCAATTTGTACTGAGCTAAAAAGCAAAAGTACAATAAGCATTATCCTGTTCATTTTAATCATTGGTATTAATTTGTGGTACAAATATATTAAAAAATATCTGGTATTTGTACACCGTTCATACATTCTTTTTACACTTCTTTAACGTTTTACAAGAAAAAAAGTTACAAAAACTTGTAAAGTTCTTTAAAAGGGGGTAATTTACAATAACTTATACACATGAGTAAATATCCTTACCGTCAGGACAGAGAGGAATTAAAAGAGTTATTGCAGCAATACGATAACCTTAAAATGGGTAAGCCCAACTCCTTTATCGAGGAAGATTCCTTTGAGCGAATTATCGACTATTTTGATGAAAAAGAACAGCTATCCCTGGCACTAGAGGCTTCGGAATACGGCATACAGCAATATCCATATTCTGCGGCCTTGCTTTTACGCAAAGCTGATCTGCTTATCGCACTGCGACGCTACAAAGAAGCTTTGTATATTCTTGAACAGGCGCAACTTCTTGACGGCAACGACACCAATCTTTATATTTTAAAAACTGATGCCTACCTGGCATTAGATCAGCAGGAAAAAGCTGCCGCTGTTTTAGAGGCTGCAATCCAGGGGTTTGATGGGGAAGAGAAAATAGACCTGCTTTTTGAACTGGCAGATGTTTATGATGATTATGAAAATTTTGAGAAAATTTTTGACTGCCTGAAAACAATTTTGGAGCAGGACCCTAATAATGAAGAAGCATTATACAAAATATGTTTCTGGACAGATTTTACTGGTCGCAATGAAGAGGGGATACGTTTGCACCAAAAGATAATAGAAGATTTTCCTTTTAATGAACTGGCCTGGTTTAATCTTGCTGCTGCTTACCAGGGATTGAAGTTGTACGAAAAGGCAATTGATGCCTACCAATATGCCGTTGCAATTGATGAAAAATTTGATTATGCATGGCGAAATATGGGAGATGCATTTTTACGTTTAAGAAAATATAAAGAAGCAATAGAAGTACTCGAAAAAGTATTGGAATTAGCAAGGCCTGAGGAAGTGATTTATGAAGCTATAGGGCATTGTTATGATAAAATGGGCAATTTTGCACAGGCACGGTTTAATTATAAAAAAGCAGTACACCTAAACCAGGGAGATAGCCAGTTGCATTATAAAATTGCCTGTTCATATATGAATGAAGCTAATTGGAACAGTGCAATAAAAAGTTTGGAGATAGCATTGCGTTTACACCGCCTGCAACCTGAATACAACCTGGCAATGGGGCAATGCTTTATGGAAATTGGAAAATTAGATGATGCTATAACGTATTTTGGAAATGTGGTACGGGTACGTCCCAAAAATATTAATGGCTGGCTTGAACTGTTAAAATGCCTTTACAAAGCAGACTTGCTGGATGATGCACTCGAATACGCAGGTTTTGCTTTTGAACAAACTGACGGCAAGGCTGTTTTTATCTTTTATAAATCTGCTATTTTATTTGCGATGGGCAAATCAAAAGAAGCCACACTGCAATTGGAACATGGCATGGCAAAAAACCCGAAACTGGTTAAAAAACTTATAGAATTAAATCCCGCTATTTTACAAAACCAGCAGGTGGTTGATATAATTGCCCGGTTCAAAAAGAAAAAATCAATTTAACTGACCTTTATCATGCAGCATAGTTGATTGACTATTGGCTAATTGTTTTTACCTTTGCGCCACTTAAAACAATAAGCATGAATTTTAATCTTTCTCAAATTCCCGACCGCAACAAAAAACCTCGTGACCATGGCATTACAATGGTAATGGACAAAGGATTAAGCGTGGAGGAAGCAAAAAATTTCATGAGCGTTTCTCATCCTCATGTAGATATTGTTAAACTTGGTTTCGGTACTTCTTTTGTTACGCCTAATTTAAAAGATAAACTAGAAGTATATCGTTCTTATGATATACCTGTTTATTTTGGAGGCACCCTGTTTGAAGCTTTTTTAATACGCAACCAGTTTGAAGACTATATAAATGTGTGTAAAGAGTTTGGGATTAGTTATATGGAAGTAAGTGATGGATCTATAACCATACCACATGCAGAAAAATGTGGTTATATTGAAAAACTGACCAAACATGGCATTGTGTTAAGCGAAGTTGGTAGTAAAGATGCAGCGCATATTATTCCCCCCTATAAATGGATTGAATTGATGAAAGCAGAGCTGGAAGCCGGATCAACCTATGTAATTGCAGAAGCAAGAGAAGCTGGTAATGTTGGTATTTACCGCGGTACTGGAGAAGTTAGAGAAGGCCTGGTGCAGGAAATTCTTACACAAATACCTGAAGGAAAAATTTTGTGGGAAGCGCCACAAAAAGCACAGCAGTTATACTTTTTGGAATTGATCGGTTGTAATGTTAACCTGGGTAATATTGCGCCTAATGAAGTAATTCCCCTGGAAACAATGCGTATAGGATTACGTGGCGATACCTTCCATTTGTATTTAGATAAAAAAGAATCCTGATGAAGGTTTATGGGCTTATAGGGTATCCATTGGGGCATTCTTTTTCAAAAAAATATTTTACTGAAAAATTTATCAACGAAGGGATTGCCGGCTGTAGTTATGAAAACTTCCCCATACAAACCATTGATGAATTAAAAACCATACTGATACAAAACCCAAATATTTGTGGTTTTAATATTACAATCCCTCATAAGCAATCAGTACTTTCTTTTCTTGACGACAGTTCAAACCTTCCGGAAGGATTAAGTGCCTGCAATTGTATTAAAATCGTTACAGGAAAACTGATTGGATACAATACTGATGTAACAGGTTTCGAAAAGTCGTTGCTGTTAAAACTGCAGGATTATCATACCAAAGCATTAATACTGGGTAATGGCGGCTCCGCCGAAGCCGTAAAATTCGTGTTGAAAAAACAGGGTATTCCTTTTAAAATTGTAAGCAGAAAATTACACAACGATTCACATTTAAGCTATGCAGATTTGAATGAAGCTGTTATAAAAGAACACTTGCTTATTATAAATACCACACCTGTTGGTACTTATCCCAAAGATGATGAATACCCAGCTATCCCTTACCAGTTTATAACTCCTGAACATTATCTTTTTGATTTGGTGTATAATCCTGCCAAAACTTTATTTCTTAAAAAAGGAGAAGAAATGGGTGCTGCTATCAAAAATGGAGCGGATATGCTGGAAATACAGGCAGAAGAAAGCTGGAAGATTTGGAATGAGGAATAATAATTTAAGGCTTCAATAAAATCCTTTTCAATTTTTCCGGTATAGCAACTACTCTTTTAATTGCATAATCATAACAAACCATTCCTGTTTTTGCAAAAGCTAATACAAGGGGCGTATTGTTCCTGTTTACAGATAATTGATAAAATAATTCAAAACTCACTTTAGAAATTTCGCCAACACTGATTATTACCTCAATTGTATCGCCATAAAAAGCCTCGCTTTTAAATTCAACTGCCAGGTCGGCTAAAATTAATCCGGTACCTTCAATATTTAATTCGGTGTACCCAAATTGCTGCAACCATTGCATTCTTGCGTCATGAATAATTGAAATAAAAGCATCATTACCTACATGATTGCCATAATTGATATCGGTAATCCTTACAGGAATTGTAAGGACGGCAATTTTATTTTCCGGTATTAATAATTTTACCCTTGCCATTTTTGTTTAAAGATAAATGGGTTTTATAACAAAATAAAGTACCGGCTTTTATACCGGCACTTTTCTTATATATAGAATTGGGTAAATCTATTTTTTTTCTTCAAGCACTTTGCTAAGCTCAATAATATCCATAAAATTTCCAAAGGAAGGCGCTACAACATTATTTGTCATTTTATCTCTCCATGCTGCAAATGTGGTTTTCCATTTTGCACTTTCCTTAATTATCAAATCAAGGTTCTCTTCGGTATTATCGCCGGTTAAATAACTAATAAGGTTCGAAAATTTGGAAGATACCTTTACCGTTTGGCCATCGGGGCCGGTAACGCTTATATAGGTATTGGGCGTATTCATCAAAGTAATATCCTGAGGTGTTTCACCTTTGCTGTTTTGTAATTTTTCTTTATTGGCTTCAGCTGGATTTAGAGCTAATGGCGCTGTTTCATTTCCTTTTACATAATCAATAACCAGGGCTTCCTCTACAGTTGATTTATTTTGAGCCGGGTTAATTATATTTTCATGGGAGTCAGAGACAGGCAAGGTTGTTTTTTCAGTATCAACTTTTGGTGTGGTGTTTTGTTGACTTTGTGGTGTTACAGCAGCTACAGATTCATTTATATTTGCTGGTTTTTCATTACTTTTTAATAAAACTGTTGTTACAACAACTGTTAGAATAGCGGCTGCCGCTGCTGTTTTTATATAAAGTGCCCTAACATTATTTTTTTTATTTTCAAATGGTACTACTGCGGCTCTGTCTTCATCGTTTAATTGTGCTGCAATATTTTCCCAGGCTAAAGCAGGAGGTTTTTCCTGGTGATTATACAGCCTGGTTACATAATTGTGTGTTTCCTCCTCCTTATCAAGTGCATTAAAAATATTTACCAGGGCTGTAGCTGGCGGTTCGGCTTCATAAGCAAGTATTTTGGTTGTTAAGTTGCTGTCATTTTCCTGCTCATCTTTGTCTAATTTATTGGCAATATTCATCCACACACCCTTGGGAGGTGTTTCTTCGTGACTGAGTATTTTATTGATCCAATTATCTGACATTTTTTTTAATTAAGGCCGGAGTTTGTTTTATTTAATTTTGTTTCTACCATCTTTTTTAAAATCCCTTTAGCCCTTGCCAACTGCGATTTACTGGTGCCTTCGCTAATACCTAAAATATCACCAATATCTTTATGAGAATAGCCTTCAATTACATACATATTAAATACCTGTCTGTAGCCGGGGCTAAGCTCCTGAATCATTTTAATTATGTCTTTCTCGGCAAGGTTATCAAGTGCATTCCATGAGGGGTCTTCAATTACCAGTTCTTGTGAATCGGTGACGGATTGGGTTTTTACTGCTTTTCTAAAATGTTCAATAGAGGTATTAACAAAAATTCTGCGTATCCATCCCTCAAAAGAACCTTCTCCCCTAAACTTTTCCAGGTTTTTAAAAATCTTTACAAAGCCGTCCTGCAAAAGATCCTGTGCATCTTCGGCATCTTTACAATACCTGAGGCAAACTGCATACATTTTAGATGCAAAGCGGTGGTACAGTATTTCCTGCATTTTCCGGTCCTTGTTTATGCATCCTCTTATTAAGTCGCTCTCAGGCACACTTAGGTTGCTTTCGGTATTCAATTTCAGATAGGTTTGTTAATGATGAATGAATTTTGATCGTTTTCAACGGGCACTTAAGAATTCAATCAATTTTACCAGAGCTTTTTTACGGTGGCTGAATATGGATTTTTCTTCCATGGCCATCTCAGCAAAAGTTTTATGGCTTCCATCGGGGATAAAGACGGCATCGTAGCCAAAACCGTTGCGTCCCTTCTTATCATCGGTTATCACCCCCGAACAAATGCCTTCAAACAAATACTCTTTATCATTTAAAATCAAAGAAATAACCGTTCTGAAACGGGCTTTTTTGTTACTATGCAATTTTAAATTTTCCAGTAATTTTTCAATGTTGTTTTCAAAAGACCTGCCTTCACCTGCATACCGGGCACTTTTTACGCCTGGCTCACCATTTAATGCTTCAACTTCCAGGCCAGTATCTTCGCTAAAACAATTTTTATGGGTAAGCTTATGGATTACGCCTGATTTTTCAGACGCATTTGCTTCAAGCGTATCATGCTGCTCGGGAATGTCAATATCTATACCAGCTTCTTTTAAGGTAATAATGTTGAAACTGGTACCTAAAACCAGCCGTATTTCATCAACTTTATTTTGATTATTTGTGGCAAATATCAGTGTTTCCATTGCATTGTTTTATCAGCCAATAGCAAAAACCTGCTTAAGGCAATTCCATAATTTAGTTTTCTCTTCCTTGTCTCCCTGTAATACGTTTAGAGCAGGGGCAGCAACATACACCTGGTTATTATATTTTTGAATTTGATAGTTAGGGAATTCTAATGGCAATTGCAATTGTGCCGGCGTAACACCAAAAAGTAATATTTTTTCAGCATGCAGCTGTTCCTCAATTTCGGTATAGTTAATGGATAATACTTTTGAAATATTTACCAAAGCAACATCTGCCATCGACAATTTGCAGGCAGATAAAATGCCCATTAAAAAATTTAATTCTTCATCGGGTAAATAGATACTGTTTGTATCATTTACAATAATGACAATCCGCTTTTCATTCTTACCTAAATAAGCAAAAGCAGTTACTTCTGCTACTTGTGCCGAAGCTTTACCATCATTCAAATCAATTAATGAATTCTTAAACAAATCCTGTAAAACAATTGCCGGCAATTGAATATTATCTAAACTCATAAAAGCATACTTTAAGCGCTGTTTTTTTCGTTTCTTTGCAGTAAAATTAATGAATATGACAGCAGCTGCAGATATAATTATAACAAAGGCAGAACAAAGTAAATTAAAAGACATCAATCTGGAGAATCTTCCGTTTGGTAAATATTTTACCGATCATATGCTGGAAGTGGATTACGAAGACGGAGAATGGAAGAACGCAGAGATCAAACCTTACCAGCCTTTACTGTTGTCGCCTTCATTGGCAGCATTACATTACGGCCAGGCCATTTTTGAAGGTATTAAAGCTTATAAAAATGCCGATGGCGAAGCGTTTATTTTTCGCCCCATAGATAATTTTAAAAGGTTTAATATTTCTGCCGAAAGGATGGAAATGCCGCAGGTACCCGAGGAAATATTTATGGAAGGTATGCGTATGCTTATTGAGATGGATAAAAACTGGATACCGGGACAAAAAGAACATTCTTTATACATCCGTCCATTTATGTTCAGCAGCGATGAAATGATAGGTGTAAGGCCAAGTGAAAAATACAAATTCATGATCATTTTAAGCCCTACAGGTCCTTATTATGCTGCGCCAATGCGTATTAATGTTGAAGAAAAATTTGTACGTGCTGTACCGGGTGGTATTGGCTACGTAAAGGCTGCCGGAAATTATGGTGCAGCAATGTATGCAACTGCCGAAGCTAAAAAAGAAGGCTACGACCAGGTTTTGTGGATGGATGCGCTGGAACACAAATATGTACAGGAATGTGGTACGATGAACGTGTTTTTTATCATTAACAATACTGTTATAACCCCCGATCTTACCTCAGGAACCATTTTGGGAGGTGTTACCAGGGATAGTGTAATTGCTTTATTTAAAGAGATGGGATTTACCGTGGAAGAGCGCCCTATCAGTATAGATGAGATTATGGATGCCCATAAAGCAGGTACTTTAACCGAAGTGTTTGGTACTGGTACTGCAGCAACCATCTCTTTTATAAAAGAGCTAAAATATAAGGAATACGCCATGAAATTTGATGAAGGCAAGTGGAAGGCAGCTCCTGAGGTTAAAAAAAGGATGGATGCCATTAAATACGGTTTAGCACCCGATACACATGGCTGGATGTATAAAATATAACCGGTATAAATGTAACCGAAACTCAATAGCCGCCTCCATTTGAGGCGGTTTTTTAATAAATGTTGATAAAAAATCATTTTTTTCTTTATTTAGTTTTAGATTTCCAATGAGAATTCCTACCTTTGCCGTCCGAAAAATAAAAGCATAATAATGCCTACAATTCAACAGTTAGTAAGAAAAGGAAGACAAATTATTAAAGCAAAGAGCAAATCTAGAGCTTTGGATAGTTGTCCGCAGCGTCGTGGTGTATGTACAAGAGTATATACCACAACACCTAAAAAACCAAACTCTGCGTTACGTAAAGTAGCCAAGGTTCGTTTAACCAATAAAATTGAGGTTATTGCCTACATACCAGGTGAAGGACACAATTTACAGGAACACAGTATTGTATTGATACGTGGTGGAAGGGTTAAAGATTTACCAGGTGTACGTTACCATATTGTACGTGGTAGTTTAGATACTGCCGGTGTAAAAGACCGTAAGCAAAGCCGCAGTAAATACGGTACTAAAAAAGAAAAAGCTAAAAAATAATGCCCCCATCCCCCTAATGGGGAGAAAGCAGTAAACAAAATTTAAAAACGGTTGAGTAAAGTTTTAATACTTGAAGAAATTCAGCCTAAAATCAAAATTAAACAATGCGTAAATCACAACCGAAAAAGATACCCTTAGCACCAGATCCAAAGTTTAACGACAAACTGGTTACCCGTTTTGTAAACAATTTAATGTGGGCAGGTAAAAAAAGTGGTGCTTATATCGTTTTTTATGATGCTTTAGATAAAGTAGCTAAACAAACCGGTGAAAACGGTTATGAAGTTTGGAAAAAAGCATTGGCGAACATTACGCCTGGTGTTGAGGTAAGAAGCCGCCGTATTGGTGGTGCAACTTTCCAGATACCTGCAGAGGTACGTGCCGATAGAAAAATTTCTTTAAGCATTAAATGGATGGTAAAATACAGCCGCGACAGGAATGGCCGCAGCATGTCGGATAAATTAGCCAATGAAATAGTTGCTGCAAGTAAAGGTGAGGGTGCTTCTTTTAAAAAGAAAGAAGATACACACCGTATGGCAGAAGCAAACAAAGCATTTGCTCACTTTAGAATCTAACAATTGTGAATATATTTTTAAAACCGTCTTTTTTAAGGACGGTTTTTTTTATTTTACCTAACTTTAGTTTTTAACGATTAAATATTTTGCTACATGAACACCAGGAGAACTTTTATAAAACAATCAAGCTTGATAACAGCAGGCCTGGTTTTAAATCCATCGGAGCTGTTAAAGAAACAAAAAACAGTAGGCATCCAGTTGTATTCATTAAGGGATGAAATTGTAAAAGACCCCAAGGGTGTAATACAAAAAGTGGCAGCAGCCGGTTACCGCAATGTTGAAATGTATGGCTTAAGCGATGGAAATAAATTTTACGGGTTGCCTGTAAAAGATATTGCTCAACTATTAAAAGATAATAATTTAAAAAGCTCCAGTGGGCATTATGCCCCGGTAAATTTTTTGTTTGAAAACGGTAATGGCGATGATGTAAAAAACTTTTGTGAAGTAGGAAATACCCTTGGCAATAAATACATTATTATCCCATGGCTGAGCGAAGAGAAAAGAAAAACCATTGACCAGTACAAGGGACTTGCAGAAAGAATTAATAAAGCTGCTGAAATATGTAAAACTGCCGGTTTGCAAATGGCTTATCATAACCATGATTTTGAGTTTGCAGATATTAATGGGCAGCATGGGTATGATATTTTACTGAACAACACCGATAGCGACCTGGTAAAATTTGAAATGGACCTGTACTGGGTGGTAAGGGCAGGGTATAATCCTGTAGAACTGTTTAAAAAACACCCGGGGCGTTTTCATTTATGGCATGTAAAAGATATGCTTAAGACAGATAAAACAAAAAATACCGAAATAGGAAATGGTACAGTTGATTTTAAAACCATATTTGCCAGCGCAAAACTGGCTGGTGTAAAACATTATATTGTAGAGCAGGAGAACACCTACATGCCCGATATTTTTACCAGCATTAAAACAAGTTGCAGTTATACAAAAAATAGGCTGCTTAAATAATTAAACGGCTAATAAATAAAAATCCCGTTAACGCTTTGGTGTAACGGGATTTTTATTATCATTTATTTTTAGGTTGTATAAAATCCCAGAGGTTGCCATAGAGGTCTTCAAAAACAGCAACAGTGCCATAAGGCTGCTCTTCGGGTGGCCGTACAAAATTGATTTCCTTTTTCAACATGGCATTATAATCTCTCCAAAAATCGTCGGTGTATAAAAATAAAAATACCCTGCCGCCGGTTTGGTTACCTACACGGCTTCGCTGTTCTTCGGTAGCGGCTTGTGCCAGTAATAAACAACATTGCCCGTTACCGGGTGGTGCTACCATTACCCAGCGCTTGGTTTCGCTGAGCTTAGTATCTTCTAATAATTTAAAATTTAATTTTTGGGTGTAAAATTTTATGGCTTCATCGTAGTTTGCAACTACTAAAGCAATATGGGCTATGTGTTGATTCATGTTTTTAAGTGTGTTGTAAAAATAGGGAAGAGGCTGCTTGTTTTAATGCTGAAAAAAAGGGATTAGGGAGAAAAGAAATGTTTGTCTTTTTGCACTGTTCATGTTGGTAGAACTTTACTTCCATGAAATAATATTTTGGAAAGCAGATTTTACTTTACCCTTACCGGTAATTTTAGAAGATGATTCAAATTGAATAATGACAATTTTTTCATTTACTTCGGCATAAGCTGTTATGAAGTTTCTTTTTGAACCATAATTTGATTCGGTTTCGAAGTATGCAGAAGCAATAGGCTTTATTCCTAAAATAAAGATTTCGACTTTCCTTTCTACAACTTCTTTTTGGTTCTGTGGCGTTATCTCTATTAGACCATTGTATACCATTTTTGCAAGTTCCAATGTAGGTACCTCAGACCATACTAATGCATCTCCACTAAGACAAACAAGCTGATTAGATTTACTATATAGGACACAACAGTTAGCTGAATCTCTTTCGACACACTTTCTTGGAATTTTAAACCTTTTCGAACAAAAACTAAATGAATCAGTCAGAGAGGTAATCGGATGTAATATAGAGTCACTATTAATCTGTGCAGATAAAAAGGTTGGCAAAAGAATTAGAAGGAATAGTGATAAATGTTTCATGAATGTTTATAGTTGTAAAAGAGACTTACTAAATTTCGCACAATTCCTGTATTTCCGCTACACTTGTTCCTTAATCAAATGCTTGCCGCTAAATAAAGTAATGTTGATGAAATAAAATTCTGTAAAGTAAGATAGTAAAAAATGTGAAAATATAATCAACACATTCATTCCAAAAGAAATCCCACCAGCTATTTAGCTAATGGGATTTTAAAATGTTCAAAACAATTTACACAAAACTCTTCTCCGCCATATCCGGTATATCAACAGCTTTGTAAGCACCGGCATCCAGTTTCTTTTTGGTGGCTTCAAAAGCCTGCAATGTTTTTTCAATATCTGCATCGCTGTGTGCTGCAGTAGGTATCAACCTGTAAATAATATCGCCTTTAGGTATTACCGGGTATACTACAATTGAACAGAAGATACCATAGTTCTCTCTCAGGTCCATTACCATCTGCGTAGCTTCGGGCACATCGCCTTTCATGTAAATGGGTGTTACGGGGCTGTTGGTATCGCCAATATCAAAACCACGTTCTTTTAAACCGGTTTGTAATTTGTTTACGTTGTCCCATAATTTTTCTCTCAGCTCAGGCATGGTCTTTATCATGTCCATACGCTTCAGCATACCTTCGACTACTAACAGGGGAACACTCTTTGCAAAGATCTGGCTGCGTACATTGTAGCGTAAATATTTCAATACGGCTTTGGGGCCGCAAATAAATCCCCCCAGGCTACCAAGGCTTTTCACCATACTTGAAAAGTAAAGATCAATACCTTCCTGGCAACCCTGTGCTTCATCGGCGCCGGCACCGGTTGGGCCCATATAACCAAAACCATGTGCATCATCTATAAAAACCCGGAACTCATATTTTTTCTTCAGTGCAACTATTTCTTTTAAAATCCCCTGCTCGCCATCCATGCCAAACACACCTTCGGTAATTACTAAAATACCACCACCATTTTTAGCAGCCATTTCAGTAGCTCTTTGCAATTGCTTTTCGCAGTCTTCAATATCGTTATGTTTAAATGCGTAGCGGTGGCCCATGTGCAGGCGTACACCATCAACTATGCAGGCATGGCTTTCGGCATCGTACACAATTACATCACGGCGGTTTACCAATGCATCAATACAACTCACCACACCCTGGTAACCAAAGTTCAGTAACATGGTATCTTCTCTGCCTACAAATTCGCTGATCACTTTTTCCAATTCTTCGTGTTTGCCGGTATTACCACTCATCATCCTGGCACCCATGGGGTTGCCCATACCATATTTTGCTGCAGCTTCTGCATCACATTTTCTTACTTCGGGATGATTTACGAGGCCCAGGTAATTATTCAGGCTCCACACCAATACATCTTTACCCCTGAATTTCATGTGTGGCCCCAGTTCGCCTTCCAGTTTAGGAAATGCAAAATAGCCGTGTGCTCTGTCCATGTAAGCGCCTATTGGGCCGCCATCTTTTACTAATTTTTCAAATACGTCCATAGTAATAATTGATAATAAAATAATGTGGCAAAAATACAGCAATTGAGGGTTTATACAAAACGGTATAAATGGCAGTAAATACTGAGGGGCATAACAAAAATGTAATGTGGCAACAGTATCTTTACAAAAATTTATAAAATGCGCCATAAGTCTGTATTGTTTTTTGCTTTTTTAATATTTAGCCTTGTTGGTTTTTCGCAGAGCCCGCCCAGCCAAAGCGGGGTGGCAAGGCCTAAACTGGTAGTAGGGTTGGTGGTTGACCAAATGCGCTGGGATTATTTATATCGTTACAGTGCTTTGTATGGAGCAGGAGGGTTTAAAAGATTGCTTAAAGAAGGGTTTTCATCAGAAAATAATTTTATACCCTACATGCCTACATACACTGCTGTTGGTCATAGCTGCATTTACACCGGCAGCGTACCGGCAATAACCGGTATTGTAGGGAATAACTGGTACGACAAGGCGGCTGGTAAAAATGTGTATTGCACAGATGATTCTACTGTGAGCACAGTGGGCAATAACGGTAAGGCGGGTAAAATGAGCCCTGCAAATATGTGGACTACAACTATTACAGACGAGCTAAGGTTAAGTAACAACTTTAAAAGTAAAGTAATTGGCATTGCTTTAAAAGACAGGGGAGCAATTTTGCCTGCAGGCCATAGTGCTAATGCTGCTTACTGGTACGATGGCGGTAAATGGATAAGCAGTACGCATTATATGGATGCTTTACCTGACTGGGTAAATAAATTTAATGATAAAGATGTGGCGGGTACTTATATGAAAACCGACTGGAATACTTTATTACCGATAGAAAAATATGATTTAAGTACGGCAGATGACAAGCCTTATGAAACCAGTATCAAGGGAGAAAAAACGGTTATTTTTCCGCACAAACTTTCTGCTATTGATGTAGCCAATAAATACGAATCTTTCCGCACCACACCATTTGCCAATACTTTTACTTTTGATTTTGCAAAAGCAGCTATTGAAAATGAACGACTGGGAAAAAATACGGTAACCGATTTTTTAGCCGTAAGTATTTCTTCTACCGATTATGTGGGGCATAGCTTTGGTCCCAATTCTATAGAAATTGAAGACACTTATTTGCGCCTTGATAAAGACATTGAAAGTTTTTTAATTTATCTGGATAAGACTATTGGTAAGGGTAACTACACTTTATTTTTATCTGCCGATCATGGTGTGGCGCATGTGCCGGCTTTTTTAAAAGAACATAAAATACCTGCCGGTACTTTTGATGATGCTGATATTTTAAAAGAACTGAATCAAAAGATAGAAGAAAAGTTTGCTGTAAAAACTGCCATAAAAACAGTGATGAATTACCAAGTGTATCTGAATGATAAAAATATTGCGGAGCAAAATAAATCCAAGGATGAGATCATTGATTTTATAATTGATCGTTTAAAAGAAAAAGATTTTATCATTAATGCTTTTGAGCTGAATGAAGTGATGGAAGCGGCATTGCCTACACCGCAAAGGGAGATGATGATAAATGGCTATAATCCCAAACGCAGCGGAGACATAGAATTTACTTTTAAATCGGGTTATTTTGATGGCGGAGTAAAAGGTACTACACATGGCTTATGGAACCCTTACGATGCACACATTCCTTGTGTGTTTTTTGGCTGGGGTGTTAAACCGGGTAAAACCAACCGGGAAACTTATATGACAGATATTGCCCCAACACTGGCAGCATTACTGCATATTCAAATGCCAAGTGGCAGTGTAGGAAAAGTGATAACAGAACTTATAAGATAAATAAAAAGCCCCCTTAAAACAGGGGCTTCTTTTATTGAGGTAAAAAATCTTCTCTAACCGGGCTAAAACTGTCAATTAATACACCCGCCTGTAAACAAACTACGCCATGCAAGGCGTTTGGCGGTATATAAAATCCATCACCGGCATTAATTACTTTTATTTCATTGTCAATGGTTACTTCAAAACTTCCGCTTTCAACATACGTTGCTTGTGTGTGGCGGTGCTGGTGCAATGTACCAATGGCACCCTGTTGAAATTTCACTTTCACTACCATCAGTTTATCATCAAAGCCAAATATTTGCCTTTTAATACCGTGGCCCAAATCTTCCCAGGGTATTTCATTCTCTAATTGAAATAAATTGCTTTGTGCCATATCAAATTATTTAGTGCCGGGATAAATAAAAAAGGGCAAACTGATATTTCAATTTGCCCTTTTTATGTTGCCCTTTCAGTACAATTTTCGAACTTATTTATTATGGATTTAAAGCGGCTAGCAAATATTGTGGCTTAAAATGCTATGCAAACAATTCAAATTATAGACCTAAAAATAGATTTTGTAACTTTAAAAAATGGGAAGAAAAGTATCCATACAAGATAAGCCTGATTTACCAAGACGTTTGTTCTGGGAGTTCAGGTATGATGACATAGAATGGAGAGCCGAATACCTTACAGTCATGGCGCGGGTCATTGAAAGAGGCAGTCCACAAGAATGGGCTGAAATGATTCGTTTTTATGGTGAAGCCAAAGTAATCCATGCACTGAGGAAAGAAATAGTATTCCTGGCTGATTATGCCATAGAAGAAGTATGCGCTTATTTCCCGCTCCGCAAGGAAGAATTATTATGTTATACACGCAAACAGTCGAGGCCAGGACACTGGTTCTGATTAAAGAGTTGATGAAGGATAAAGAGTTAGATTCCTTCAACTTGGTTGGTGGTACTGCACTTTCACTAAAATTAGGTCACCGCATGTCTGTGGATATTGACCTTTTCACTGACAGGGATTTTGATTCCCATCACATCAGTCGTCATTTAACCGAAACTTATAAAGCCGAGAATATTAAAACCCTTAAAAATGGGATATTTTGTTTTATTAAGGATGTTAAAGTGGATATACTTGCCCATCAGTATCCAATATTAAACAAAGTTGAAGAAGTTGAAGGTATAAGGATGCTGTCGCTTCAAGATATAGGTGCCATGAAACTAAAGGCAATCTTACATAGCGGAACCCGTTTAAAAGATTTTGTGGATATGCATTTTCTGCTGGAGCAACTGCCTCTGCAAAAAATCACTGAAGGGTTTGTCCAAAAATATCCAGATGTAAATGTACAGATGGCACATAATGCATTGCTTTATTTTGAGGATTTTAATAAAAAGGAAAAAATAAATTTTTTGGGCAGGGATATTTCTTTGAAAGAGATGGAAAGCAGGCTTAGGACAGCGGTTGCAAATACCAGTCAGATTTTTAAACCTGACCAGGCAAAAACACTGCTTCCAAAAAAGATAAACCCCAGCCCGAATGATACCTTAAAAAGAAAGCATCGCAAAAGACCGGGATTGTAATTGAAATAAGCTTTTGATTTGTGTTAGTGAGATATTAGTTGTGAAAGAGAAAATTGAAGTGTATGAAAAAACTAATGAGTTTGGAAGCCAAACAAATTGACCTGGTGGATTACCTCGCCGCTTTAGGTCACCATCCGCAAAAAATCCGTAATAAAGACTATTGGTATCTATCGCCATTAAGGGAAGAGAAAACACCGTCTTTTAAAGTAAACCGTAGCCTTAATGCATGGTATGATCACGGTATTGGAAAGGGTGGAAATCTGATAGATTTCGGAATACTTTATTTTAATTGCACTATAAGCGATTTATTGCAGCATTTATCGCAATATCAAAACACACCTATTTCTTTTTTTCACCAGCATTCTCCAACACACAATTTGCCAGCCTCTGCACCTTCCTCTGCTGATGAAAAAAAAGAGACTCCTAGTGAGGGCAAAATTATTGTACTGGAGGCGAGACCACTGGCAGAAATATCGCTTTTAAAATACTTAGAAAAAAGGCAAATCCCTTTAGCCATAGCGGAGAAATTTTGTAAAGAAATTGACTTCCTTTTATACGGAAAAATCAGAACAGTAATTGGTTTTCAAAATAATGCCGGAGGATACGAATTAAGGAGTGCCGATTTTAAGGGCAGCAGCTCCCCAAAAGAAGTAACTTTTTTTGACTACAATAAAGAACAGCTAAATGTTTTTGAAGGCTTCTTTAATTTCCTGACTCACCAGGCAATGAATAAAGAAAACATTTTACCGCTGACAAATTTTCTTATCCTTAATTCTTTATCCTTCTTTCAAAAGGAAAGGGATAGAATGGAACAGCACGGGCAGATTCATCTTTTTTTAGACAGGGATTCTGCGGGAATAAAGTTTACTCAGCAGGCATTGCAATGGTCAAAAAAATACATTGATCAAAGCCATGACTACAAAAAGTATAAAGATTTAAACGAGTATTTGATTAAACAACAGGAACCACGACATAAACAGAGCCAGCGAAGGGGAAGACACTTTTAAATTTCAGTAGCCAGCTATGTTTCGGTTAAACCGAAACGCTGGCTTTTCTCATCCCGCCTTGGGGTCGGGATTCAAAAAGTATTGCCGCAGACACCAGAAAATTGTGAGAGATGGAAACAGTAGCAGTGAGAATAAAAAATAAAGGCGGACGGCCAATAAAGGAGGTCAAGCAAGATCATTTCATAGGAGTAAAATGTACTCTCATTGAAAAAACTTTGCTGCAGGAGAAAGCAAAAATGTTAGGGTTAACGGTATCAGAATATTTAAGAGAATCCGGATTGAAAGGACAGGCTGTCAGCAAAATAAAAGCACTCCCTCAAGAAGTTTTGCAGCTTACCGGAACGCTGAATCACCTCGCTGCAAACCTCAATCAAATCGCCAAAAAAAGAAATGGAATTGAACAATTAGATGCACTGGAAAGAGCAGGTTTAGAAGTGCAATCCAGGGATTTAAAAAGGCTTGCTGAAGCAATAAAAAATTACCTGAAATGATTGGAAAAATAACCATAGGAAAATCCTTTAAAGGCTGTTTATTGTATTGCCTGAATGATAAGCTGCAAGACCCCAAAAAAGAGCAGGTAATGAAAGATAGAGCGGAGATTTTGCTCTTTAATCAATGCTATGGAAATCAGAAGGAATTGATACAGCAATTTAATGAAGTAAGACAGCTAAATCCCAAGCTTTCAAAACCTGTTTTACACATTACACTTAGCCTTGCGCCGGGAGAGGAATTGCCTAAAGAAAAGCTGATTGAAATGTGTCAGGATTGTGCAACCGATATGGGTTTTGAAAATAACCAATTTGTAGCTATTCACCATAAGGATACCGGCCACCAGCATTTGCATATTGTGGCTAACAGAATTGGCTTTGATAAACGAACGGTCAGCGATAGTAACAACTTTCAAAAAATAGCGTCTTATTGCCGCAGAATGGAATTGAAATTTAACCTTACAAAAGTCCTCAGTCCCAGAAAATTTTTGCCTAAAGAGCAGCGGCAAATTCCCCGGCAGGATGAGCGAAAAGAAAAACTAAAGAATAGTATTCAGAGGACATTACAAGAGGTAAGCAATTATCAGCAATTTGAGCAAGTGATGAAGGCACTCGGATACCGGGTTTTGAAAGCCCGGGGTATTTCTTTTATTGACGATAAAAAAGTAAAAATAAAAGGTAGTGAAGTCGGTTTCTCTTTAATGAAAATTGAAAAAATATTAGCGCTTAAACAAAATCCGGCGAACATATATAAACACGAAAATATTCAACAAGAAGAATTTCAAAAGCAAGAAAGAAATACCGACAAAATTTCTCCTTCGTTACCTCAACAAATAGGATTAAAAAAACAAAATCAATCTCCTGTTATTGACCTGCAAAAGAAAGTAACCGATTTAATCTTTCCCTTAATTGAACCGGAGAAAATTGCTGATCAGCTGAGTCCTGAATTACTTAAAAAAAGAAGAAAGAAAAAAAGGCAGAGACCTCATCACTAATATAATTTCTAAAATTAAAAATGAATCTGATGGAAGGAGTTAAAAAAATTGAGATGCAAGAAAGAGAAACGCTTGAAATTGTACTTAAAGAAATACTGGAAGAACAACAAAAAGTCAATAAAATTAATCTTGACCAGGCTACAGCAATTGGCGGGTTAATAATAAAGGTTAACAGTTTTAATGAAAAGCTGGAAAATCTTAAAATTATTGCACCTCCTGTAAGCACTAAACCCTTTGAAGAAACTCTTAAGAAGGTTATCGCAGAAATGCAACTAACAGCGGATAGCCAACCCAAAATGGTAACCCGGAAATTTCAAATTCTTCTATTCCCAGAACAGGATGCTAAGTTGTTTTATAAAATAGTTTTTGGCCGCTGGTTGCTGTGGTTAACGATTATGTTATTTATTACCAATCTCTATAAATTCAGTATTAATTGGAGTAATAACCAAAAGGAAATAAAGCTGCAGAATTTAGAAACTGATAGAATTAAAAAAGCGTGGAATTACCTGTATTTTCAGGAAGGCAAAAACATTAAACGGTTAATGGATAGTGCTTATAATAAAAGTTTGGAAATAGAATAAAAAATACTTTACAGTAGGAACATTCTCTACTATAAATTCACCCGACCCTATGCAGATAACTGACGGGAGAAGTTCGAACTCAAAAGGTCAGATGTTCCTTTCAAGATTGTCTAAAAGCGTGGTTGCATAAAATCTGATAAAATCGAGAAATTCACCAGCATAAAAGGCTGCCACTTTTATACCATGTCGAGACTTGATGAAAGCACACCGTTTTCACCAACACTATACCAGCTATTTGGCAAAATGGAAGCCAGCAGAAAAGCTCCTGTAAATAAACGGGTTTTCTATCTGAGTATTCAGGCTATTATCAATGCTGTAGTTATTGGTTTTATAGCCAAATTGCTGGTTGCGTTGATCGGACTCATTACGAATATTGCTTTTTACGGCAGATTTTCATTAGAGCTATCTTCTCCTGCAGGCAATCATTTAGGCTGGTTGGTAATTTTCATTCCAATTGTTGGCAGTATCCTGGTAGGGCTGATGGCGAGATATGGTTCAAAGGCAATAAGAGGACATGGAATACCGGAAGCAATAGAAAAGATTATTTTAGAAGACAGCAAAATCCCCCCGATTATTACTTTTTTAAAACCTTTATCTGCAGCCATTTCAATAGGTACCGGAGGCCCGTTTGGAGCGGAAGGGCCGATCATTGCTACAGGAGGTGCATTGGGCTCTTTAACAGGCCAGGCAATGCATATATCGCCAGGAGAAAGAAAAATCATATTAACTGCAGGAGCCTGTGCTGGTATGGCGGCTATTTTTGGCAGCCCGCTGGCCGCAATTTTACTTGCCGTAGAATTATTGTTATTTGAGTTTTCACCCAGGTCAATTATACCGGTTGTTTTGGCCTGCATCACCGGGGCTGGTATGCATGTCTTTTTATTTGAAGCGAGTCCCTTATTCACCATGCCTTCTATCCCGGTTCCAACAAACAGTGCATTGATTATTTATATTTTACTAGGCTTGCTGATCGGCATAATTGCCACACTAATTTCCAGGTCGGTGTATGCGGTGGAAGGCCTGTTTGAAAAATTACCTATCCACTGGATGTGGTGGCCAGCAATAGGTGCGATTGCTGTAGGTGTGACCGGCTATTTTGCACCACGAACAATGGGTGTTGGATACGACAATATACAGGATTTGCTGAAAGGGAATTTGCCATTGGCTATGTTACTTTCCCTTTGTTTTCTTAAATATATTTCTTGGGTTATTTCTCTGGGTAGTGGAACTTCCGGTGGAACACTGGCACCATTATTTACAATTGGAGGTGCTTTGGGAGTATTACTTGGTAGCATTACTTTGCATGTATTTCTATAAATCTGCCAACCGCTGCCTTAATTGGAATGGCAGCTATGTTTGCGGGAGCCTCAAGGGCTTTCCTTACTTCCGTTGTATTTGCACTGGAAACAACAGGCCAGGTAAATGGCTTGTTACCATTGTTGGGGGCTTGTTCTGTTGCATATTTTGTTTCATTTTTCTTTATGAAAGGTAGCATAATGACGGAGAAAATTATCCGCCGGGGAGTAAAAACGTCAGACGCTTATGAACCCGATGTGCTGCATGGAGCCAATGTAGAGGAATTGATAACATCGATACCAGCAGGCATTACCAACCTGCCATATGTTTATAAAACTGATGATGTTGGTCTTGCAGCAGAAATGCTGGGTAAATATAACCTGGATACATTACTGGTTTTGGACAACAAAGCCAACATGCAGCCTGTAGGTGTAATTACCTCAACTGCTATTTTAAAATATTACAGTGATCAAAAACTGAAAGAGCATAGTTATGAATCTCCTAAACGAACACAAAAAATAATGGTGCATGGTAGAAAACTGATGAAAAAAATGGGGGAACAATAAAATGGGAAAGACGAATATTTGCAGGTGCAAAATGAAAAGACAACGATAAAAACAAGTAGAAGAGTAAAAACTCCTTTATTACAAGTTATTCTTTACCTTTGCGCTGAATAAAAACAGCTAAATGGTATCAAAAACCTGCGAATATGCAATCAGGGCAATGCTTTTTGTAGCTCAAAAATCAAAGAGTGACACTAAAGTTGGGGTAAAGCAAATTGCCAAAGCGATTGACTCACCTGAGCCTTTTATTGCCAAAATATTACAGGATCTGGTGAAGAAGGGATTGTTATTATCTGCCAAGGGGCCTACCGGAGGATTTTACCTGGACAAAGCAGGTTTTAAGAAAAGTCTTGCAAATATTGTTAATGCCATCGATGGCGATAAATTATTTACAGGCTGTGGTTTAGGATTAAAAAGTTGCTCGGCAAAAATGCCCTGTCCTGTTCATGATGAGTTTGTTGTTGTCAGAAAGCATATCAAGGCAATGATGCAAAATGCAAAACTAGGTGACTATAACACATCTTTGGAATTGGGAGAAAAATATTTAAAGCGATAATTTTTTTAATATAGTAGATGAGTAAAAGGTCTTAAATTATTTTATATGCAAGTTCGTTTAAAAAAAAATTGGCAAAAATGGTTATTTTCTGCTTTCATATGTTTGCCGATAACAATGTTGGCTCAAACGCAAACTCCCGGAATTTCCTCTTCCCCAAATGATACAGGCCTTATTGTTTTGTTAGTGATGGTGTTGCTAACTATTCTTGTAGCAGTGCTCTTACTGTCTTTTGAGGCTAAGGGACTTGTTGCTAAAATCAGGAATAAAAAAACGGGAAAAAGTACCCATCAATTTGAAAAGTATTTAAAAAACATGAATAGTAACCAGATAGAAAAGGTATTAGAACTCAAACACCAACAGAAAGATTTAAATAATAACGCACAAAGTTCAGGAAGTATAAAAGCCGTTTTGACAATTGCCATTACATTACTGGCAACGTTATTTCCGGGTCATTCAGTATATGCTCAAACTAAAGCAACAAATGCAGGTATATTCAGTGAAGGCGGTATCTTAATAACTATTACGCTGATCATGATTCCCATATTGGCAGCCATAGTGCTGATGATTGTAAAGTTATCCAATATGCTGCGGAAACACCGTAACAGGCAAGACCTTGAAGAAGCGGCACTGTTTGCAGATTATCTATCTACCTTAACTGAAGAAGAAGCTACTGAAGCACTGGCAAAAAGAAAAGCTGCACTCGATTATAAGCTTACCCATCATGAATTATCAGGTGTACAAGAGCCGGCAGACAAAAAAGGATTGGTGGGTAATATAGAAACAGAAGGGTATATTAATTTTATTGCCCGTAAAAAGAAAGCGCAGAAACGCCCCAATATAGACCCGCAATTATCCAAACTCATTTTGTGGTATTTTGGATGTGCCGCATTGTGGCTGCTATTTGGTACAACCATTGGTGAATATGTGGGTATTAAATTTGTTGCACCAGATGTAGACCATATCAGTTGGTTGAGTTTTGGCCGGCTTCGCCCTGTTCATACCAATGCCGTATTTTGGGGTTGGGCATCGTTGGGAATGCTCGGGTTAGGTTATTACATTGTTCCCATGGTAAGCAATGTTCCATTAGCAAGTATTAAAAAAGGATGGTATGCACTCTACCTGATTAATGCCGCAGTTATTCTTGGAACGCTCTTTTTAATGGCGGGTATTAACAATGGTGGTGGCGAATACCGGGAATACATTTGGCCGGTAATGTTATTATTCGGTATCGGGCTGATACTTACACTGATCAATTTTATACAAACTATTGCAAAACGACAAACGAAGGAAATTTACATTTCCAACTGGTACATCGTTTCTGCAATTATGTTCGCTTTAACCATTACTGTTGTGGCCTATGTGCCCATTTGGCAGGATGGCCTCGGAGAAACAATTACCCAGGGCTATTATATGCACCAGGGCGTAGGTATGTGGTTTATGCTTTTTACGTTAGGCATTGTTTATTACATGCTTCCGCAGCAATTGAACAGGCCAATCTATTCCTACAGCCTTGGTATTCTTGCTTTCTGGACGCAGATTTTATTTTATACGCTGATAGGCACACACCATTTTGTATTTAGTGCTATCCCCTGGTGGTTGCAAACTATTGCTATAGTTGGCAGTGTTGGTATGGTAATTCCTGTTGTGGCAGGCACCACTAATTTTATCATGACATTCAAAGGCGCATGGCATAAAATTGCCGGAAGTTATACACTGCCTTTTTTCCTGGTGGGTATTATATTTTATTTTACCGGTTCGTTGCAGGGCACCGCAGAGGCATTCCGTTCCACTAACCTCATGTGGCATTTCACTGACTTTACAGTTGCCCATTCTCACCTTACGATGTATGGTATCATTTGCTTTTTCCTGTGGGCAGGTATGTATGCAGTAATACCAAGGCTAACTGGTAAAGAAGCTCCTCAAATAACCGTTGGTGCCCATTTTTGGTTAGCGTTAATTGGCCTGATGTTTTACACAGTGCCGCTCATGATTGGTAGTACATTAAGGGGGCAAATGTGGATAGCAGGGAAACCATTTATAGACTCAGTTGTGCACATGGCACCTTACTGGTTGTGGCGGGCTATTGGTGGCAGCCTGATGTGGTTATCGCACATTTTCTTTGCCTACAATTTTTATAAAATGATCAGCAAGCATGAAACGGTTGATGTAAAAGAAGCAGCGCTGGAAAAATTAGTACAATTAATTCCGGCCGAAACAAAAAATGATTAATTAATTTTTATACAGTACAAATGGAATTTTTCAATAATCATAAAAAGCTTTTCAAAACAGCGTTCTTATTTTTCGCAGGGTTAACCATTTTGGTAGCCATCCTGCCTGCGCTGAATAACCAGAAAAATAATAAGCCTTTACCCGGGGCAGAACCTTTAAGTGCAGATGCCGTAAAAGGCAAAAATATTTACATTGCCAATGGTTGCGTAGCCTGTCATACACAGCAGGTACGAAATGTGGATATGGATAAAATGTGGGGCGCAAGGCCGGGTTTAGCAGCAGATTATGCAGACATACATCGTACAGATATTTGGCGCAATACGGCTACATTGATGGGTACTGAACGGACAGGGCCCGACCTTACCGATGTCGGTAACCGGCAACCCAGCAAGGACTGGAACCTCGTACATTTATTTAATCCAAGAACCGTTGTAAAAGAGTCCATCATGCCTGCTTATTCATGGTTATTTACCATTAAAAAACAACCTGCAAAAAGCGATGTAATAGTAAATGTTCCTGCAGCTTATATGAATGGAGAGGAAGGGAAAGTAGTAGCCACGAACGATGCACTTTATTTGATTGCTTACCTGCAATCCCTTAAACAAGTTAAACTGCCTGACGGTACGCCATCTCCGGATTTCCTGTATAAACGGCAACAAGAAACGGCAGGTGCAAATGGTGCAACAAAAGAACTGAATGGCACTAAATTATACACGGCAAATTGCCAGAGTTGCCATCAGTCAAATGGTGAAGGTTTACCTGGTGCATTCCCTCCATTAAAAGGCAGCCCGGTTGTTAATGGAGATAATCTGGAATTATATGTGGGTATCATCATGAACGGCTACAGTGGACGGCCAGGCTTTGGCGTGATGCCACCGGTTGGCACAAATGCCAGTTTAAGTTCTGCAGAAGTAACGGCCATTGTGAATCACGAACGCAGCACCTGGGGCAACAATGCAAAAAAAGTAACTGAGGAAGAGATAAAGAAGATCATGGATTTTGTAAAACTACAAGCACCTAAGTGAAAACAAAAAATACATTCAATAAATAAAATTGATTACAATGAAAAAAGCACTGTTGAGTTTTGCATTATTATCATCGGGTTTAATTGTATTCGCTTGTCCGCCCTGTGAGGTAGCACAGCCAAGGTATTTAAAAGGAATAACACACGGTACCGGCCCCCAAAGTAACTGGGATTTCCTGATCATCTCAGCAACAGCTGTTATCGTCATCGCCACACTTTTCTTTTCTATTAAGTGGTTGCTAATGCCTGGTGAAAAATCTGATACACACATCAAACATTTGATATTAAATATTGACTAACATGGAAGATAAAAGCAAAATAGTTGTTTTTATAGATGATGAAGAGCAACCCGTTGCGGCCTTTACTTCACCGGTAAATTTTGAACTGGACACCCGAAAACTGGTAGATGGAAAGCATACACTTAAAATTGTAAGCAAAGACCCGAGTGGTAAAGAAGGCATCAGACTTATTCCTTTTGAAGTAAGAAACGGACCGGCTATTGATGTGGAAGGAATACGGGAAAATGCAGTAGTGGATGGGGTATTGCCAATTATGATTAATGCTTACGGTAAAGGAGACCAGAAGATGTTTTTAATAGAGGGAAGTGAAACACCTAAAAGTATTCCTTCCTGGGTATGGATACTGATCATTGGTTTTGCGGGGTGGGCATTATATTATCTATTCACCTATTTATCACTGAAACCTTAATGACAATGAGGCAAGATATTCTTACTATAGAAGATGTAAAATTATTGGTTGATCGTTTTTATGAAAAAATAAGGGTGGATGAATTATTGGGCCCCATCTTTAATGAACGCATTCAAAATCGCTGGCCGGAACACCTTGAAAAAATGTACCGTTTTTGGCAAACCGTTTTACTGGGAGAACATACTTATTTTAGTAGCCCCTTTCCCCCACATGCCCAATTACCAGTTGGTCACGAACATTTTTTAAAATGGATGGAGTTGTTCGTTCCAACTGTGGACGAATTATTTACCGGCGAAAAAGCAGCAAAAGCAAAATGGCGTGCCGCAAAAATGGCAGAAATGTTTGAAATAAAAATAGCGCACTATAAAAAGGTGGGTATTAAAAACCTTGTGTAGGAATGAATGATGAAAGAAAAGAAATATCCATTACCATCATAAAGGCAGGTGAAGTAAATATTGTAAAAACTTATTTGCATCAATACAGGAACCTGATGGTGTTGCTTAACAACAGCATCTACCTGGAAAATTTTGGCGAGTGTGGCGGGCAGGGCCGGTGTGCCACCTGCATTGTTAAAGCAGTTGGATTAAAAGGCAATGCCAATATGATGGAGCGAAATGAAGCAGCTACAATTGGTAAAGCAGGATTAGGGAAGGAAGCCATCCGTTTATCCTGCCAGTTATTGATTAATGAAGACCTGAACGGAGCAGTGATTGAGATTGCAGGTGATGAATTTTAATTGCTGCCATTACTACGTTAACAGGGTTAATCTGGATTGGCACGATAATAGTATTAACTTATAACTAGCGTCAGTTTTTTTAACATTTATAACAGCAACTTATGGAAGAGAGTTATGGTACTTTATCCGAAACAATTAATGGTTTAAAAAAGGATGGCTATACGCTGGATTTTAATATTAAGGAGGATTGTATTGTTTGTCATCAATCAAATACCGTATTATCAAATGACGATTTTGAGATTGATAAAACATACCGCTTTGAAGGCCAGTCTAATCCCGATGACCAGTCTATTCTGTACGCCATATCCTCTAAAAAATTCAATGTTAAAGGAACGCTGGTAAATGGATATGGCATTTACGCTGATGATGTAACCACCGCATTGGTTGCAAAACTACAGCAGCATCATTAAGTATTCAACTATATTATCCCACCCACAAAACTTTACACAATGGAAAATAAATCGAATGAAGCAACTCCTCAACGACCTGAAGGTGACCGCATGTTAGATGCTCCGGTGGTGGAGATGGATTTGAATAAGTTAATGTTACAAATAAAAAGTGAGACAACCTGGGAAGAAGCTGACCACAATGCAATCACAATTTTTAAGTCAGATTTAATGCGAATTGTATTGATGGGTATGCACAAAAATGCTGAACTGAAAACGCACACCGCAAAGGGAACCATCAGTATTCAGGTGATAGCCGGAAAAATCAATTTTACTGCCAATGACCATACAGCTTCTATGGAAGCAGGGCAAATGCTGGTATTGCACGAAAAAATTCCACACAGTGTTGTGGCACTCAAGGAAAGTTTCTTTCTGCTTACACTCTCGATGAATAACAGTTAAATAACTTCTACCCATCCAAATCATTCACCAAATGGATAAGGAAAAGGTTAGCAATTGGACCTCTATTTGCACCTGTTAAATTTACGCCCCGAAGAAGTATTTTAATTGCATTGCATCACTTTAATAATCGGATAATCCTGTCAAATTATTTCGCCTGATATAACCCGGCATATTGCTATAATTTAAAACAATATGGATGTGAATAAAACAGAAAAAAGCATTTGGACAATCGGACACTCCACCCACCCGCTGGATGAACTGGTAGCCATGCTTCAATCATTCCAAATTGAAATTGTAGCTGATATCAGAAGTTCTCCAGGCTCACGAAAATTTCCTCAATTCAATAAAGAAGCACTGCAAATTTCTTTACCCGAAAACAACATTCAATACATCCATCTAAAAGATCTTGGTGGAAGAAGAAAAGTAAATCCTTATTCTAAAAATACTGTATGGCGGCACCCGGCATTTAGGGGTTATGCCGATTATATGGAAACGGATACTTTTAAAGAAGGTATCCGGGAACTTGAAAAGATAGCACTGAAACAGCGCACCGCTTATATGTGTTCAGAGGCAGTGTGGTGGCGCTGTCACCGCTCCATGGTTTCAGATTATTTAAAAGTAAATGGTTGGAAAGTAATGCACATTATGAGTGTTGGAAAAGAAGAAGAACATCCTTATACGGCTCCGGCCAGAATTGTAAAAGGAGCCTTGACCTATAAAAAGATTTGAAAGAAAATGAAGGTTGATAGTTAGCTTTCAATGCAGCAATCGCCAGATAATTGGCTAAAATTGAAATAATATATTTAAAAGCATAATTAGGTGATATGGAATCGCTGGTTACCCTTCAATCTACTTTAGTAATCAATAAAAATACCAACCATTTTTGACTACATTACCTTAGCAAAATACCTTTCCATTCTCTATAAGTACGGCTCCGGCTTCATGCATGTGTCGCATGGCCCTGATTACTGTCTCTACTCGAAGACCTGTCATATCAGCTATTTGCTGCCGTGTGAGTTTCAGTTGCCTGGATTCACTACAAAAATTCTTATTTTCCTTTTTAAAATAATTCAGTAATGTTTTTATCCGCTCAACTGGATCATGGCAGGCAAACGAGTGTAATAGCATAAACCTGAAACGCATTCTTTGTGCCAGTAATTTGCTAAAACTAAAATGAATAGCTCCGTTTTCTGCAATTAGTTGTTTAAAAATGGGTTTATGTAAACGGATTACAATAATGTCTTCATCAGCAATTGCCGATTCGCCATAAGGTTCATCATCGAACAATGGCAATTCTCCAAAACATTCTCCCGGTTCAATTAACATTTGTATAAACTCTTCCCCGTCATCATTAATATTCAGCCAGCTTACTCGGCCTGTTACCAGTTGATAATAAAATGAGCAGGAATCCCCTTCCGTGAAAATGAAATCTCCTTTGGGGATTTTTTTATAGGTTGCTCCATACGCTTGTAAAAGATCTATGTCGACTATCATATACTGACCATTTAAAGGTTACAGGTTATCCGCAATGTATTCATAGTCTACTATCAGACAATTAAAGGCACATTACAGATCATATTTCTTTATTTTACAATTGTGTTTTACTCCAAATATCCGGTCAATTTTAAGCAACATTAGTTCCCCCGTATGACCGGCTTTATTGGTATTTCCTGCATTATAGAGGGCGGTTATTTAACTTCAATTTCAGCCTCCTTATTTCTTGTTATTGATAAACACATCGCCATTTTTTATATCATCTGCCAGGTGCTGAATCGTTATAGTTTCAAATAATTCTATCAGCTGTTCTTTTATTATTTTATATTTTGAATGCATAGGACAAGGCTTTGTTTCCGAACATTTAGCCAACCCCAATACACATTTGTCCAGCATTTCATTTTCTCCCATTGCTTCAAGTATAGCACGAACGGGTAGCTTTCTCGTCTTTTCAGTCATATAAAAACCGCCATTGGGCCCACTGACAGACCGGATAATTTTATTATTCTTTCTAAGTGCCTGTAATATTTTAGCTGTAAATGATGGAGGTGAATCAATCGCTTTGGAGATTTCTCCGATTCCGATTTTGTTATCCTCTGTCCCTTTTTGTGCAATGAATATCGTTGCCCTTAATGCATATTCTGTTGCTTTTGAAAACATAGAAATTAATTTAAAGGGGAAAGTACATTTTATTTTAGTAATAGCTCAGTGTTGTGGTATCAATCCATCTTGCAAATGAATCCTTTGTTTCGTATAATTTTAGTTCAACTAGTTTACTACCAGATGGTAATGCCTGCAATAGAATTTGTTGAAAATGAATAAGCAGGTTTTCTGCAGTAGGTTCTGCTCCAAGCATAACCAGGTTTTCCTGAGAACGAATAGAGGGATGCTCTGCAATATAATCCTGTGATAAAACAAGTTTATGGTCAATCGTCCTGATAATCGAGTCAGTTACCAATTGTTTTAATTCTTTAAAATCGATGATAAAGCCCGGTGCCAGAATATATTCGTCTTTTGTTGTGCATCCGGAAACAGTAACCTCCAATTCATAAGAATGGCCATGTATATTTTTACAGGCTCCTGCATAACCATGAATGGCATGTGCCATTTCGAAATAAAAGATTTTAGTGACTAGTAGCATGTATAAAAATGATTGAATAGGTTATTTATTGTTCTTTAAGCAGCAGGTGAATAATAATGGGTTTGTATTTTTCCGGTTGTTTTAAATTTGAAATAACAGAGCACATTATTTTTTAACAAAGGATAGATAATACACAGGAAACCTGTCATCATTACTACCCCGGAAATAAAAAACACAATAAAAAACGGCCTTAATTGAAGCATCATACTGCTAAAAGGTATTTGTGAAGTGCTCAGCTGCCATTTCGCTTTCACTACGCCTGCCCCAATTAAACTTATCCAAAAGACAAATAGCGAAATATTAGCTAGCCAATATCCCCTGTTGAATAGTTTCTTATAAGGCTCAAAACTCAGGCAGGTATCGTTAAGAATATCAAATGCAATTGCCAATAGCAGAAAACTGTTAATGCCAATTGTTGCCCCCATTGTATGAGCTACTGTAATATGTGTGCCGTGAGTATATAGATTGATACCAGGAACTGACATTATAATTGCCAGCAATAGTGTTAAGAATATCCAGGCATCAGCGGCAACCAGGAAACGATAAGCTGTTTTGTGAAAATTCTTTTTTGCAGCGCTGACTGAAGCCCTCCAGTTGAAAATAATTCTCCCAAGGATGAAGAGTTCTGTCATGCTGATTGCATAGCTGATGTGCTTAATATAATTATGAGTGGGCAATGTATAAATATGATGCCCCCAGTTGAACATGAGGTTGAATAACCCAATAAAATACAGTAAAAAAGCCATACTTGAATGGCTGTAGTTTTTGCTGTTGCTTATTTTGTCCATCAGGAATATGCTACTGCCGTAGATCAGCATATTCCAGGAACCTACCATAGCGCCATACGATTTCCATTGCACTGTCATGTCGTTTACCACATTATTTCTGAAATAAGGGAATATCCATAAATAGGATTCGAGAAAGGTGAATAAAAAGAACAGCATACCTGTAAACCACATCCACACATAAACAGGCTGGTTTCTAAATGATCTAGCTGATTTTATAAAATTGATTAAAAACAGGATCCAGCCAGCAACAATGGGTAATGCCAGTATTGGATGAAATTCCCAATATTCCCTGCCGCCGAAGATACCGGCACAATAGGATATCAAAATCGCAATAACCGAAAGACTAAAAATAATTAATTGAATTTTTATCAGTAGTTGTGAGTAGATTTTTTTGCCGGTATGTTGCTGCAGATATGTAAAAACAGCACCTGTGGAGCTGAAAATTATCCAAAAAACTACTGATGATACATGGAGTGGCCTGATTTTTTGGAAGGGAAGATATGATTTTAGAAATCCGGGGATGAGGTATTGAAGTCCACCTGTGACCCCCCAAAACATTCCAGTACCCAGCAACAAAAGTGCGGCAATTATGAATAGTCTGGATGGTGCTTCCTGTTTACTGTTGGATGGTGCCATTATTATTAATTGTAAAAGTTCTTGGGTCACCCTTTCCGGATGCAGCTATATCTCGTAAATAGGCAAGTAAGGCGCTCACTTCCTTTTCATTTAAATCAAAGTTGGGCATTGTGGCTGTCCCGTTTTGCAAAAAGGCTTTGATATAAGCAGGCCCCCTGAGCGAATAGGTATTGGTAAGGTCCGGGCCAAGATATCCACCTAAACCATACACCTGGTGACAGGCATTGCAATTATACTGTTGCCATACTAACTTTCCCTTACTGGTCTCTTTAGATACAGATATATTCTTTACCGGCAGCGATAAATACAGGAAGAAGGAATAGGATAAGAAAGCGACTATGAGTAATGCAGCTATAATATTTTTTCTCTTTTCAGTAAACATGAATACTTGTTCAAAAATAATTCAGGACAAATTTATCCTTAATTATTATATTTGCCAACAAAACTTGTTTATGGCGAAAAATAATTTCATCAGCTACCTGCTTAATCCTAAGAACTGGTGGCTTCCTTTACTCGTTATTTTTATAATCAGTATTGCAGGGGTAACCATGATTGGAGTACACACATACACTGAAGCTCCACCCATTCCATCTTATGTTTCATCAAAAAATGAAACTGTTTTTTCAAAGGAAGATGTGCTGGATGGTCAGGCAGTATTTCAGAAGTATGCACTGATGGAGTATGGCAGTATGTTTGGTGATGGTGCTAACCGGGGTCCTGACTATACTGCAGAAGCTTTGCATTATGTTTCTAAATACATGAATGATTATTATCAATCGAAATTGAAAGCTGAAGCAAATAGTGATTTGCTTAAAAAAGGTATCACTGAACAGGTAAAACTAGAAATTAAAAATAATCATTACAGTAAAGAAAAGAATAGTGTAACACTTTCTGATGCACAGGTTTTTGCAGTGGCAGAACTGGTAAAATATTATAATCAAAAATTTACCAACCCGTCTTCACCCGGAGCATTTAAACCGTCCGGTTACATCACTGATGCAAATGAAATAAAATCGTTAACCGCCTTTTTCTTTTGGGGTTCATGGGTTTGTGGAGTAGAAAGACCGGGAGAACATTACAGTTATACACATAACTGGCCTTATGACCCTTCAGCCGGTAATACGCCGAGTGCTGCAATTATTTTGTGGAGCATTATTGGTTCACTGGGATTAATATTTGGATTGGGTATTGTGTTGTATTATCATGGCAAACTGGATAAGCTGGATGATGATGTTTATACAAACAAAGCTGAACCTTTTATGACAAGGGGCGATATAGAGAAATTTCAACCAGATGCTATACAAAGGTCTACCTATAAATTCTTTTATGTTGCCATTATACTATTTGCTGTGCAGGTTTTAGCAGGTATTTTAACCGTTCATGATTTTGTAGGATTAATAAATTTCTTTGGATTTAATATTTCAGAAGCTTTGCCAATCACCGTAACGAGAAGCTGGCATGTGCAGCTATCCATTTTATGGATATCAGCCTGCTGGATAGGCGCTTCATTTTTTATGATGTCGCTTGTATCACCCATCCAACCAAAAAAGCAGGTTACACTCATCAATACAATTTTTTGGCTTACTGTAATATTAGTGGCCGGTTCTTTTGCAGGAATGTTGCTTGGGCCAAAAGGTGTTTTCGGAAAAAACTGGTATTGGTTTGGCCATCAGGGATGGGAATATGTAGAGCTTGGAAAACTATGGCAAATTATTCTTGGAGTCGTATTTATTATTTGGGCAACAACCATATACCGGGGCATTAAACCGGTGATGAAACTAAAGCAGCCATGGGCGTTGCCTAATTGGTTAGTGTATACCACCTTCAGTATAATTTTATTATTGATCTCTGGTTTTATCGCTACACCCAAAACTAACTTTGTGATTGCGGATTTCTGGAGATGGATGGTGGTACACATGTGGGCCGAAGCTTTCTTTGAAGTATTTACCACAGTATTGATTGGATATTTCATGGTGGTAATGGGATTAGTAAGCAGGCAGGCTGTAATTCGTGTGATCTATTTAGCAACCTTATTATTCCTTGGTTCCGGCCTGCTCGGGATCTCCCATAATTTTTACTGGAATGCCAAACCTGTGGGTACAATGGCATTGGGTTCAGTGTTCTCCACTTTGCAGGTAATCCCTTTAGTACTGCTCACGTTAGAAGCATGGCGTTTCAGCAAACTTCCAAAATTGCTGGAAACTAATAACCGGGTAAACGGGGATTTAAATAAACGGTTTGGATTTTCAGAAGTGTTCCTTTTTTTGGTGGCTGTTAATTTCTGGAATTTCTTTGGTGCAGGTGTACTCGGTTTCATCATCAATTTACCCATTGCTAATTATTATGAACACGGAACTTATTTAACCGTCAATCATGGCCATGCTGCATTAATGGGTGTGTATGGTAATCTTGCAGTGGCTGCTGTTTTATTTTGCTGCCAGTTATTATTTAAGGCTGATTGGTGGAAACCAAAACTGATCAAAACAGTTTTCTGGTCCATCAATATAGGTTTGCTGCTGATGGTATTACTTGATTTATTTCCTGCAGGCATTTACCAGTTTAAAACCGTAACAGAGCAGGGATTGTGGTATGCCCGTAGCAGTGCATTTATTGAAAGCAATGGGTTTCAAACACTCACCTGGATGCGTATCATTGGTGGCTCCATATTTACTGTAGGCGGTGTGATACCGCTAGTTTGGTTTGTAACCAGCAGAAGAAAAGGTTTAAAAAAAGTTGAGCAACTCAATACAATAAAATCAACAACCAATGAAACCATTTCAACAACCCTGGCTTAATATTAAAATCTATTGCCTCTGGCGATTGCAATTCTTGATTGGACGTCTGAAAAACCATCTTTATAAAAAACAGCTTTCATACAATGAAAACAAGAACTGATAATAAACCGCTGGTGTATTCCTGCTCCGGCTGTTCCAGTGCTGCACAAATGGCAAACTATATTGCTGTTCAGCTTGACAGAATGGATGTAGCAGAAATGTCCTGCATTGCTGGTGTTGGAGGTAACGTTAAGAGTCTTGTGCGTACAGCAACATCTGGCAGAAAAATTATCGTTATTGATGGTTGTCCGCTGGCATGCTCAAAGGCTTGTCTGAGTAATCATTCGGTAGAGCCTGATATCCACATAGACCTGTCCTGTATGGGCGTCCCAAAAAGGCTGCACGAAGATTTTGATATAAAAGACGCTAACGAAATTTTAAAAAAAATTGAACCACTCTCTAAAAAGAGAATTATAAAATATACCTGTGAAATTTAATTATGCCAGAAACATTATTTTATAATGATGCTCTTTTAAAATCAGCTACTCCTGCTATTGAAAGCAGGGGCATAATTATTAAAGAAGTGATCAATAAAAAGCAGCTTAACGAATTCATTGATTTTCCTTACAGGTTGTACAAGGGAAATAAATATTATGTCCCTCAATTAAAGAGGGACATTGAAGATACTTTAAGCAAAAACAAAAACCCTGCATTTGAGTTTTGCGAAGCGAAATACTGGCTTGCTTATAAAGAGAATAAAGTAGTAGGGCGTATAGCAGCCATTATTAATCACAGGTATATAGAAAAATGGAAAAACAGGTACATACGGTTTGGCTGGATAGATTTTGAACAAGAGGAGGAAATTGCAAAAAAACTTTTAACACAGGTTGAAATATGGGCAAAGGAAAAAGGGATGAACGCAGTTCATGGCCCAATCGGCTTTACTAATTTTGATTACGCAGGTTTATTAATTGAAGGCTTTGACCAATTAGGAACTTTTGCAACTATTTATAACTATCCTTATTACCCATTGTTTATTGAAAGGGCTGGCTACCAAAAAGATGTTGATTGGGTTGAATACAAGATTAAGCTACCAGCGGTGCTGCCGAAGAAGCTGGAGAAAATAGCTGCAATTGTGCAAAAAAGACATCAGTTTTGTGTGGTAAAGTCGGCAACAACGAAAGACATACTATCTTATTCAAAAGACATATTCAGGCTAATAAATTCTGCTTACTCCGGATTATATGGTATGGTTGCACTCAGTGAAAAGCAAATTGAATATAGCACAAGAAAATTCTTATCGTTTATACGCCCTGATTTTGTGTCACTGGTATTGGATAAAAATAATGAATTGGCCGCATTTGGAATTACCATGCCTTCTTTGTCTCTGGCACTACAAAAAGCAAAAGGCGGCCTTTACCCTTTTGGTTTTATACATATCCTGAAGGCACTTAAGAAAAATAATCTTGGGGATTTATGCCTGGTTGCTGTGAGGAAAGATTTACAGGGAAAGGGTGCAAATGCAATTTTAATGAATGAGCTAACAAAGTCATACATCAAAAACGGAATTGAATATGCAGAATCAAATCCTGAGCTGGAAGAGAACACAAAAGTGCAGTCTATTTGGGAATATTATGATACGGTTCAGCATAAACGGCGCAGGTGTTATATAAAATATTTAGAGTAATTAAATAATGAAAGTATTAAGCTATAAAACCCCATCTGATTCTGAAACTATCAAAACAGAAGTGGTTTGTCCTAATGATACAAACCCAATAGGCATATTGCTGGGCGGACGCTTGGTAGAATGGATGGACATTGCTGCTGCCGTTTGTGCACAAACACATGCGGGAAAAATTTGTGTTACCGCCTGTATCAATCGTGTTGATTTCACTGCAGCAGCAAAAGTTGGAGATATTATTACCATTTCTGCCAGAATAACCCGTGCCTTTAAAACGTCACTCGAAATTTTTGTTTTCGCATTCGCAAAAACAGTATTAAATGGGAAAAACTATTTAATCAGTGAAGCGTATTTTACTTTCGTGGCGCTTGATGAAAAGGGAGAAGTTACACAGGTAATCCCAGTTAAGCCGGTAACTGCATCTGAAAAGAAATATTACGATGCTGCATTTAAAAGAAAGAAAAAAGATTCACCAATTAGAAAAAGTATGGAATAAATATGAGTGTTATGAACGAAATAATCTACCGTTTTATTAAACAACAAACATGCGCCACTATTTGCTGCACAGACGAACAAGGTATTCCTTATTGTTTCTGTTGCTATTATGTAGTTAAACCTAAGACAGGCTTATTCTATTTCAAATCGTCAGATAACGCATATCATACTTCTCTATTGGCAATCAACCCGATTGTCGCCGGTACAATTCTTCCTGATAAACTTAGTAAACTGATAACAAAGGGTATACAATCGCGAGGGGAATTACTGGAAGAGCATCACCCACAAACGAAAGATGCAGATGAAATCTATCACAAAAAAGATCCGTTGGCATTGGTCGTAAAGGGAACAGTATTTACTATTCGTCTGAATATAATAAAGATGACAGACAGTCAATTTGGCTTCGGAAAAAAGAATATTTGGAAAAGAGATGAGCAGTGAGTAGTTCCAAAACTAAGAATAACAAACATATAAACGTTTTGCAACTACGGATATCGTCAATTCTATTTGAAAATTTATCAAAAAAAAATCATTTAAAGCTTTCAATCAAAATCTATTTAAATATGTATCAATCATCTCAACATAAATTTCACATTCCTGTAATGGGGCTGGCTTACACCATTGATAGTCCAATTAAAGTTGCCAGGTTTGGCATATCATCTGTTATTTCAATTGTAGAAGACCGACTAATAGAAATGATGAGGCAACACTATTACCCGACAATAAACCGGGAATACCAGCCCATCTCTACACATGAAACAGACTATAGGGCCAAAAGAATTACTGATTACCTTAATCTTGTAAACACGATTGTACAGGCACAGGTTGAAAAACTAAGGAACGCTGCTTTCGAAACAGGCTCAGAAATCGTGAAATATTTTGAAATGCTGCCGGACGATAATGTGCTAAAACAATTATTCAGGCAAATGATGAACAGTGGTAATCAAGAAGAGAAAGAAAAAATGGCATCTCAGCTCCGGTCTCAAATACAACCAGGTAATATTGATGTAAATATAATGACCAAGGTAGACAGGGAAATTTATAATGACGAAGGAGTAATAGTGGAAAACGGTTCTGATGCAGTGGCCGCATTAAGAGGTTATGCGAAAAGTAACCTTACAAATTCTTCTGTAGTTTTTTCTGCCGGTATGAACCCAAGGTTATATAACTATCTTGAAAATTGCAGGGAGTTTGACGTGAATGAAGATGGTGGTTTTACAAAAAAAGTAATAGTAAAGGTTAGTGATTTTAGATCCGCATTAATACAGGGAAAATATTTAGCGAAAAAAGGTATTTGGGTAAGTGAGTTCAGGATAGAATCGGGGTTAAATTGTGGTGGTCATGCATTTGCAACAGATGGTTATCTGCTGGGTCCTATCCTGGAAGAATTTAAGATGAAGAGACAGGAACTGAATGATACTATTTTTGAAGTATACAATGCTGCTCTTCGGAAAAACGATAAGCCGTATTTTATTTATCCGCCTAAAATGATATTTTCCGTGCAGGGAGGCATAGGGACATATGAAGAAGATGATTTTTTAGTTCGTTATTATAATCTAGATAGTACCGGATGGGGAACTCCTTTTTTGCTGGTGCCGGAAGCTACCACAGTAGATGAGGATACAATGAACCTGTTATGCAACGCAAAAGAAAATGATGTAGTGCTTAGTCGCAACTCTCCGTTAGGGGTAAGATTTCATTACCTTAAAGGAACCAGCTCCGAAAATGAAAAATTATTACGCATTAAGAATGGAAAACCTGGCAGCCCCTGCACCGAAAAACATTTGTCATTTAATACAGAGTTTACAAAAGAACCAATTTGTACAGCGTCACACAAATATCAAAAGCTAAAAACCGCACAGTTACTATCGCTTAACCTACCTGCCTCTGAATACCAAAAACAATTGAATGAAGTACTGGAGAAAGAATGCTTATGCGTTGGACTGAGCAATGCTGCAGCACTGAATTACAATCAGACTTTCATTAAGACACTGAAGGCGGTAACGATTTGTCCTGGCCCCAATATTGCTAATTTCTCCGAAGTAGTTTCATTAAAAACGATGACCGATCATATTTATGGGAGAACAAATATTATAACAAATGCCAACAGACCTCATATGTTTATTGCAGAACTGCATTTATATATTGATTACTTGAAAGAAGAACTGGAAAATGATATACGGACTGACAACTTTCTCAAGACGAAGAAATATTATACTTCTTTTTATCAAAACCTTTGTAATGGTATCACATACTATCAGAACTTACCAGACCTATCTGGCACAAAAAATCAGCAGCAATTTATTAAAGGTCTCGATAATGCCATGATAGAAATGAATGTCCTGAATTATCAGTATGCCTTTATTTAAAATGGTTTACAAAGTAGAGAGATCATAAAAACATAAAATTAAAGTTGATATTCTGTATAATTACTAATCAGAATTTTACAACTTTTCTCTTTTCATGTTTTCTTTTTTGATAAACGCTATAACTAAATAAAATATTTATATTCTATCAAAATCCTATAAAGTGAAATTTTGTTTGTTCTTAATCCTTGTCTTGCCGGAAACTAATTACAAACTGAGTTCCTTTTTCTAATTCACTTGTATATTGCATGGTGCCATTCATTAAATCCACATATTTGCTTACAAGGTGCAGTCCCAATCCTGTTCCTTGTATATATATTGCATTGGAAGCCCTGTAAAATTGTTCAAACAAATGCTTACGATATTCAGGAGGAATTCCAATACCATAATCTCTAACTGATAATATTACCCGGCCATTAATCCATTTAGTATTAATTTCCACCAATGTCTTTTTTGTTGAAAACTTTATGGCATTAGACAGAATATTAGTTGTGATATGTTTTAATAAAACCGGGTCCAGCACAACCAGTGCTTTACCACTATGCTTGTAGAAAATATGTTGCTCCTTGTTTTGATCATTTTCGAATTCTGCAACGATCATAGCAATATGGTCTTTGATGTTAAAAGTCACCGGACTGAATAAAATATCCCCTTCCTGTAATTTCCCTACTGTTAAAACATCATTTAATATATCCGTAAGGTGATTTACTGATGATATAATCCGTGCAATATGTTTATCTATTTTTTCCTGCGAATCGCTTGCATTGTAATTCTTTAATAACTGAACTGATGTTAATACGGTAGTAAGTGGTGTTTTAAATTCATGAGAAGCCATGGTAACAAAACGGGACTTCAGCTCACCAAGTTCTCTTTCATTTTTAAGCGATATTCTTAACTCCTCTTCTGCTATTTTTAAATGTGATATATTTCTGATCATTACGCCAGCATAAGCAATTGAATCATCCTTCTCCTTTAAAGGAAAGGCATCCATAATATGAAACTCTCCTTTAATTAGACCGGGTAGCTCAAATGCTGATACTCTATCCCCTGCGAACACTTTTTTTAATTGTGTCTTGATTATCTTTCTTACATTTTCAGGAAATTTAGGATATATTTTATTGCCGATTAATTCAACAGGATTTGCAGACAGTCGTTTATGCAACTCACCACCTGTATATATGAACTTGTATTGCTTATCAATAAGGCTGATTACTCCATCAGGGTAATTATGAAGTAATTGTAGAAATAATTCCTGTTCTTTTGTAGATCTTTTATAAGTTCCGTTTGTAGCAGTAGTATCCTGGTTTGCCAATTGAGCTGTACTGGCATTAATGCTTACTGATTGCTTATTATTTTGTTCTGGGATTGTATTTTGTAACGACAATCTATTCATACTTCAATTAAATATTTTAAGGATATGAAAAGTTAGCTGTTATACTATAACTAAGTACTGATAAAAATCATGATAATATATGATTGAAACCAATTCAGTAACCTATAGTATTTAATTTGTATTTAACAATTGCAAACCTTATTTCGCAATTGAGGAAAAAATGAGCTTATTTATTGTGATTCCAATAAATACCAAAGTTAACCTTATGAATCAAGGAAATTAAATCAATCTATTTATGAATACTCACCAATATTATAAAATAAAATTACAGGATGAAAGTATCAAACAAGATCATAGTTGTTATAATTGGCAAAAATACTATTGACCTCTTTTCAATATATGTGGGTACATTTTCTATTTTAAATCAGAAATTGATTTGGCATCTCTTTTTTTAGCAAAAGGCCTCTGCATATCTTCCTTTGTGTTAATTACGTCCCGCAGCAATATTACTAAATAAACTTTCTGATTATGAAAAGTATGCAGCTACTATTTTCGGTAACCGGAATTTAAAAGAAGGCTTCCCTTTACCTCTGTTGTATTAATTTATGAATTGTAGAAATGGTTACTATATGCTCAGCCTCCAATCCTTCTTTTTGATATTGTAATACACCATTTTTATCTAATACAGATACGAGATTACTGTGAGAAAAATTACCTTCGGCATCCTTTTCAAACTGTACATTTAATAATACTGATAAAGTTCGTACAGCGTCTTCGCTACCATGCAGTAATATCCAGTTCTTGTTCAACCCATTTTCTTCAGCAAATTTATTTAGACGGTCTGGAGTATCTCTTTTGGTATCAAAACTTACCAGCAAAAAATTTACTTTTTCCTTTTCTCCCTTTAATGAGTCCGCAATATTTTTTATATCGGCTGTTAATCGGGGACATGCATAAGTACAATGGGTAAATATCATACCAACAACTGTAGGTTTACCTTTAAGCATAGATAAGGTAAAGGGAATATTTTCCTGAGTTTGAAAACTGTCTGTCAAATGAAAAATGCTTTCAGCAGGCATACTATCTTTATCAGGTAAGACCGCCTGCCTACCTGATGCAGTTATTTTCTTTTCAGTTTTGTTAGAACTTTGCATACAACCAACCAGACTTAGAATCAATAAAATCCCAATATTATATTTTGTCACTTTCTATCTTTTACATTATTAATGTTGTGTTTGCCATAGCAAGGATAAACTTCCAGCGATAATTTACAATTACTCAATAGTTTTCGCACATCTGAATCCAAGGTTGGCAATACAATAATTTCCTTTTAAACTTCCGCGATAACTAAAGCGGAGAAACCCTGCATAATCAGTTTTATCAACAACGTTTATAGCACCTGCTGCACAAAATGCTTTTAATTCGTCTTCGGTGTTTCCCCTTGAATCTCCACTACTGATAAAACTGTTGAAATTAAAGGTCCATTCCCATATCAATCCGTGCATATCGTACAAACCATAAACATTCTGATAAGTGGTTTTAATGTTGGGTAAAACCGGCAGATTTGGCTTTTTATACCACCCTAAAATATACTCTGTAAGTGATGTATACTTTATATTTTTAGGAGCAGCATTACCCGCAAGTTCCCATTCAGCAACTGTTGGCAATCTTTTGTTTTTCCATTTACAATAAGCCTGGGCTGCGAACCATGAGACATGCACTACCGGCGAATTGTAAATATTTATATTTTTTTCCCCAATAGCTAAATCACTTTCCCAGTCCCCGAGATAATTACTGTCTGCAAAAAGCCTGTTCACTTTAGATTTTCTCCAATTAGGATTTGCTGTTACAAAAAGGAGAAATTCCGTATTGGTGACTGCTGATTCATCCATTTTAAATGCAGCAACTTTTATAGGCTTATTACTTTTGGTTACAAAAAATGGTTTATAATTTCCTGCAGGGATTTTCAGCATTTTCTTTTCAAAAGAAACGGTTTTCTTTTGCTGTGCGTTTGAAACATCGAAGCATCCGGTTAATAATAATATGGTTAAAATATATTTCATCGAAAAAAAGGAATCATCTCTTCACAGGTTTCTTTTATTATTTTAGTTTTTGAAAGATAGCAGGGTTTTCATCTCCTGATACTTTTATTTGCGCCAAAGCTCCCTTATTAAATGCACGGAAAATAGCATGATCAACCAGGTTATAAACGCCCGGTACTTCCATTTTCATTTCTATCATCGTAGATCCTCCTGCGGGAATCAGGGTAGTCTGCACATTTTTATTGATTGCAGAGCCTGATTCTATATATACTTTATTAAAGATCTCACCAATTACATGAAATGAAGATATTAGGTTCGGGCCCCCATTTCCAACATAAAGCCTCACCGTTTCTCCAACGTTTGCAGTCAATGCGTTTTTCCCAGTAGTAGAACGTACTCTTCCATTAAACAATACATAATCTGGATGTTCAGCAATTGCCTTATCCATATCAAAATCCTGTAAACCCGGTGCTTCAAATTTCCCTTTTGTATAAAAATCTCCCTGCATGATATAATATTCTTTATCGACTTTTGCCATTCCGCTTTGTGGCTCCACCAATATTAAACCATACATACCGTTTGCAATATGCATACCTACAGGACCAGTGGCGCAGTGGTAAACAAATAGCCCCGGATTCAACGTCCTGAATTGAAAATGGGATGATTGTCCCGGAGCGGTCGCAGTAGCATCTGCACCACCACCTGGGCCAGTCACAGCATGAAGGTCGATATTATGTGATAGTTTACTGTCGGGCATATTATGTAATGTAAAATCAACCAGGTCTCCCTGTCTTACCCGGATGAATTTACCGGGCACATGCCCGCCAAATGTCCAGAAAGTATATTCTGTACTGTCCGAAATTTTCATCACTTTCTCTATTACATCTAATTGTACTATTACCTTTTTAGGTGAAGTATAATTTAGTTGTTTGGGGACAGCGGGGGCGTCGGTCAACTCTGCTGTGACGTTTCCTGTTAACACAGTATCTAATTTGTTTTCCACATCGGCATTGCCAGGATTGTTGTTGCAGGATAAAACAATTGATATAGAAGATAATAAAATCAAATGTGATAATCCTTGTTTGAAGTGTTTCATATTTATTCTTTTAGATTAAATTAAATATTCTCATTCTTAAATTATTTTTACAATTAGGTTTGTAGTGAATATATAAATTTCTTACCTGGCTCAATTAAAAACAGTTCATTTTAATTCTTCTTCTTTGTTTTTTGGGGTTTTCTGCACCCCTATCTTACAATAATACGGGGTGTAATGAACCTTATAAACTCCAATTTCGAATAGTAGTTTCTTTCTTTTATTTATATTACAGCAATCATAATTCTTTTATCCATTACTCTGAATCTGATCAGACATCTCCATTCCTAATGTTGCAGGAAAATCATCCTGAGACATACACTAAGAAATTTTAGCGTTTCAAATAATTAGTCTTTTCACTCATTAAATCCAACATTTCAAATCGGAACTAAATGTACATGTTCTGTGTTCAAATTAATGATTGTGATAGTTATTAGTTTTCTAGAAGTCCGATTGTCAGGGAAATGTAAAGTTACAATAATAAAAGTAAATAAATACTTTTATTAAAAATTAGTGTATATCTTTGCTGTATTAAATCATCTAAAAATCAGTATATGCAAACAACAGCCGAAAATATCCTCAACGTAACCTTACTGGAACCAAGGCAAAAACATCCCACCATTTTTGTCCGTTTTGATGAACTGTCTGAAGGTGAGAGTTTAACTATTCACAACGATCATGATCCTAAACCATTGTATTATCAATTACTGGGAGAAAGAGGCAACATCTTTACCTGGGAATACCAGGAGCAGGGACCGGAATGGTGGATTGTGAAAATAACAAAACGTATTACAGGAGAAAGTGACGAAACCCTTGGACAAATTGCCGCCAAAGATTTGCGCAAAGCAGAGGTATTTAAAAAATACGGATTGGACTTTTGTTGCGGTGGAAAGAAAACAGTGAAAGAAGCCTGTGCAGAAAAAGGATTGGATGTTACCAAAGTTGAACAGGAATTGCAACAGGCTGATAAAATGCCGTCCTCCCGTCCGATACCTTATGGAGATTGGAGCCTAGATTTTTTGGCAGATTATATCGTTAACACCCACCACAGTTATGTAAGAAAAACCTTACCGGATATTATGGCCTATGCAGCTAAAGTAATGCAGGTGCATGGTAATCATCATCCCGAATTAATACGCATCAATCAATTGGTTAGTGAAATAAATGCAGAGTTAACGGGCCACCTGGTTAAGGAAGAAAAGATATTGTTCCCTTATATTAAAGCATTGGTTGCGGCAAAAAATCATACGCAACCATTACAGGCCGCTCATTTCGGATCTGTGCAAAGCCCCATTAATATGATGGAGATGGAGCATGAACTGGTTGGAAGAAATCTGGATGAGATCAGGCAGCTCTCCCTCAATTATGTATTGCCTGAAGATGCCTGTGCCAGTTACAGTTTACTGTACAGGATGTTGGACGAATTTGAAGAAGATCTGCATTTGCATATCCATCTCGAAAATAATATCCTGTTTCCAAAGGCACTGGAAATCGAAAAGCAATTAAACAACTAAACAAATGAAAAACCAAATACCCATAAAAAGGCATCAGGCTATTGTCTCATTTTCCAAAGACCATCATTTTGGATTATTGCTGGTCTGGAAAATAAGGCAAGGCCTGAATAAAGCTGTCAATCCTGAACGGATCAGTAATTATGTGACTTTCTTTTTTAAAGAAGACCTTGAAAAACATTTTAAAGAAGAAGAGCAATTACTTTTCAGCAAACTACCGGCTGATGATGTGCTAAGGAAACAGGCAGAAGAAGACCACCAGGCAATATATAAGCTGGTAGCTGCTATTGGAAAAAAGAAAGACGATGCAGTTCTGCTCAATAAACTGGCGGATGAACTGGAAAAACACATTCGTTTTGAAGAACGGGAACTGTTCAATCATCTTCAGTATAATATTAAAGCAGATGACTTAGAAGCAATAGCAAGTCGTTTTCCCAACAGCAGCAAAGCAATTGATGAAAAATGGGAAGATGTTTTTTGGGAAATTAAAAAACAATAAAATGGACATCCCGGATAAACAGGCCATCAGATAAAAAAAAGGAAATCAAATTATATGAAACAAATACTAACCATCTTATTGGCAACAAGTCTTTTGCTGGCTTGCAATGCAGGAAACGAAAAAGAAAAAATTACAGCAACAGCACCTGCAGCCGAAACTCATGCAGATCATGCGGAGCAGGCAACCGGGCTTGCTTTAAATAACGGTGCTAAATGGAAAGCCGACACAACAACACTAACAAATGTTGCTTTACTGCAAGCTATAGTGGCCAATTCAAAAGATAAAACCATTGAAAATTATTCACAAACAGCAATAGGCTTAGAAGATGGTTTGAATAAAATGGTAGGTGAATGTAAAATGAAAGGAGCCGATCATGAAGCCCTGCACCATTGGCTGGAACCAGTTATGGAAAAAACAAAAGAACTTAAAAATGCAAACAGTATTGAAACTGCCAGAACAATTTTTGGTGAAATTGAAAAGCAACTCAACCTGTTTCCACAATACTTTGAATAATGATGACTATTAACGCCAATACAAAAATTTCCAGTTTGCTAAAATATAATGCAGATGCACTTGAAGCTATTGTAAGTATATCGCCGAAATTTACAAAATTGCGAAACCCCATATTACGAAAAGTGATAGCCGCAAGAACCAGTATTGCTATGGCCTCAAAACTCGGTGGCTGCAGTGTGGATGATTTTTTCAAGAAGCTGCAGCCGTTGGGTTTTGAAATTGACACTGCAACTGTTGTAATGGAACACGAAAATGAAAATAAGCCTGTTCCAGCATTCATGAAAAATATAACCGCTGATAAAATTATTGAGTTGGATGTACGTCAGGTTATTGAATCGGGTAAAGATCCACTTGACATTATTGTAAAAAAAGTAAAGACCTTACAAACTGGTGCTGTACTTAAAATCATCAATAGTTTTGAGCCTACCCCATTAATGCACCTGCTCGGCAAACAAGGGTTTCAATCTTATTCCGAAACGATCAATGATGATTTAGTAAATACTTATTTTTATAAACAAAGCGAGATAAATGTTTTAGCCGAAAACAAAGAAACCGATTACTCAAAAGGCTGGGATGAAATATTGAATCGCTTTAAAGACAAGCTTGAAACCATTGATGTAAGGGCATTAGAAATGCCTTTACCCATGCATACCATACTGGAAGCGTTGGCAATCTTGCCAACCGATAAAGCCCTGTTTGTTTATCACAAACGCATTCCTGTATTTCTGTTGCCCGAACTGGAAGAACAGCAGTTTAGTTACCGGATCAAAGAGATCAGTGATGGAGAAGTACAACTACTGATTTATAAAAACTAATATGTTTTCAACAACCGGAAATACCGAAGCAACAAAGACAACTTCCTGGAAAGTGGTATTGCCTTTTTACGGCTATGCCGCTATCGCTTTTTTAATTGCCACTATTCTTTTATTGTTTTCTGCAAGTGATATCACCAGTCATTATTTTCTTCCACATACATTGGCTATTATACATATTATGGCACTTGGCTGGGGCACCATGATGATACTAGGGGCCAGCCATCAATTGGTGCCAGTGTTGATTGAAGGTAAATTATACAGCAATAAACTGGCTTATGCTTCCTTTACATTTGCTGCAATTGGCATCCCCTTATTAGTTAATGGTTTTTATGTTTTTAATATGGGCTTACATAGCCAGTGTGGCGGCATATTAATCATCCTATCCATCATTGCTTATCTGATTAACCTTGCTGCAAGTATGGTAAAAAGCAAGCAGGAAAATGTACATGCTTTTTTTATTTTTACCGCTGCATTGTGGTTACTGGCAACTGCAATTGTTGGACTGTTGCTACTCTACAACTTTACTGAACCGTTACTGCCTAAAGGTTCACTGAATTATCTTCCGGTGCATGCACATATTGGTATTGTTGGCTGGTTTTTATTACTGGTAATGGGAGTAGGCTCCCGGTTGATACCCATGTTTCTTATTTCCAAGTACAACAATACCCGGCAACTCTGGTGGATTTATGGATTAATAAACGGAGGCCTTTTGTCTTTCGTTTATATCTTTTTATATACCGATAGCAAATCGCTGCTGAGTATCCCATTATTGGCAGTGGCGGCCGCCATTGTATTGTTTGGTGATTTCTGTTTCAAGTCCTACCAGCAGCGTATTCGTAAAAAAGTAGATGAACAAATGAAAGTATCTTTACTATCAGTGCTGATGATGTTATTGCCGGTCATTTTTTTGGTTATTATTATTACACTTTTAATACTGACACCAAAAGAAAATGTCAGCCTCATAATAACTTATGGCTTTATCATTTTTTTTGGATGGATTACTGCCATCATTTTAGGCATGACATTTAAAACCTTACCTTTTATTGTTTGGAATAAAGTGTATCATCACTTAGCCGGAAAAGGAAAGACACCCAACCCCAAAGATTTGTTTAGTAATAAAGTTTTTAAATGGATGAGCGTCGCTTACATCCTGGGGTTTGTAATGTTTACCGCAGGCATTTTGTTTCATTCCACCATACTGTTACAAATTGCTGCCGCATTATTATTACTCACTTCCTTATTGTATAACTGGAATGTAATAAAATTGTTAATGCATAAACCTGTTCCTTTATGACGAATGTAATTACAAATGATAACCTGCAATGTACGGTGGCATTGGCAGCCCTTCAAAATGTGATAGACCCTGAAATAGGGTTGAACATCGTAGATTTGGGTTTGATCTATCAGTTGGACTTTGATGAAGGCGAAAAGAAGATTTATTGTTCGATGACGCTTACCACACAATTTTGCCCAATGGGTGAATCCATTACAAATGCGGTGAAAGAAAGCCTGAAATTAAGCTTTCCGGAATACAAACTAACAATAGAATTAACTTTTGATCCGCCATGGAGCCATGAAATGATTTCAGAAAAAGGACGTGAATTTTTAAATGAAAGATAAATGCTTAGTCTTACTTGTAAAACAGCCATTAAAGCAGTGATATATCTTGCTTCCAAATTTGAATCTGGAGAAAAGGCCGGTATTAAAGAAATAGCTGAATTTATTGATGCCAGTGAACATACGGTTGCTAAAATGCTGCAAACATTGGTTAAAGATGACGTAATTAATAGTGCCAAAGGCCCAACCGGCGGATTTTTTATTACGGTAAAACAAAAAAGCCAGCCAATCATAAATATAATAGATGCTATTGATGGCAAAGAAGTTTTTGATCAATGTGGGCTAGGATTAAGCAAATGCTCTGCCACTCACCCCTGTCCCATACATAACGATTATAAAATCATCAGGGATAAATTTAAAGCAATGTGCCAGCAAAAGAAGGTAACTGATTTATGTGAAACTGTAAACGAGGGGTTAGCTTACCTGATAGGTTGATTATTATGCAAATTTAGAAAGATAATATTTCTAAATGCCATTGCGGTTGACGCTGCACAAGCCAATCTCACTGATCAATATATTTACCTCGGCAATTCTCCAGGCTTATTTGCCACTGACGTATAAGAAATAAGAAGGGTTACAAAATCAGGCCTGTACATTAACTTTACTTAGTTAATAATAGTTCCCGTTAGGGATTGTACCAAAAGTCCTTCTACCAAAATGATTGGAGATAAAAGCCAGACCAAAAGGAACGGCGTAAGTATTACAGTCACTCTGTAGAATTGTTTAAACCAAAATTATTTTTTGAGGTTTGAACTTTAAACAGCATAGAAAAGACAAAGTTTTATATGCCTCTGGGATATTATTCATTTGAAAAAATTAACTTTATAGCCGATTTGATCCACTTGGCTCTACTTTGATGCAGCAACGCACTGAAAGTGTTTTTATGACCGATTCTCCATCATGTCGTAATGCAAGTTATTACTAGTTACTGGTACTGATTGATAAAGATGGCAGCCACAGCGATAGTTATGTGCAAGATAAAATTGAAAATACCTGCCAGCATTTTATTCCTGTTACGGCTATAGTAGTGGATACAACTCAGTTGAATAACTGGCTAAATGAAGGGCAACGCTTTGCCTGTACAGTAATGAAGATAGCTGTGCTGCTGCATGACTGCACCAATATACCCTTGGTAATTCCCAATGCTATCAATGAAGAGGCCGATAAAAAAGCAATATCAATACTGCACACAAGGCATCAATAAAGTAAATGAATTTATTGCTGGTGCAGAACTCTTCAGGGTAAGGGAACAAAACAAAATGGCAGCTTTTATGTTGCATCAGGCTGCAGAGCAGGCATTGCTTACCATCTTTAAAAAAGCAACAGACTGGCCTGTAAACACCCATAATATTGATAAGTTGCTCCGGTATTGTTCCATGGTAAATTATAAAATACCTGCAATCTTCCCAAGGGATAGCGAAGCGGGTAAAAGGCTGTTTGGATTATTACAGAAAGCCTATATTGATACCCGTTATAAAGACGATTTTGCTATTAACAGCAGTGAATTAAATGCGCTTACCCAAACAATAAAAACCTTACAGGAGATAATGCTGGAAGCCATAAAAAATTAGCAAGGTTTATCTCATGAAAAATAAAACCATTTAGGGAGAAAGTTTTTAGTAATCATTCTATTCATCCAGTTGCTTTAATGCCTTTATAAATTTATTAACCTGATCTGTTATGCTAACTGCATTCAGATTTTTATAATTCTCATTTAGATAGTGGGTAAACAATGTCTTTATATTATTATCCTGCCACTCCATTACGGTAAGACAAAGCATTGGCCATTTTTTTGTTTGCTGCATGTATCCATATAAGGCCAGATAAGGCGGTGCGTAATAAAATGAGTTTTCGATTAGTTCTCTATATAAACCGGCTACGAGTGCTATTTTTAAGTCCCTGACTACTTCATATGCAATGCGGAATTTTATGCCTTCTTTTATCGTAGCTGCTATTGCAGGCATCCCTTTATCCTTAAAGAAAACAAACAGGTAATCAATAAAACCAGTTTCCATTTCATCACATAGATCTTTGCAGTAAAAAGTATAATCGGCTTTAAGCTTTTCTAAAGAACAATCGGCCAGATTTTTATCAATGATAAAATCAAGCAACTCAGTTTCCTTTTTAATAATTTCCTTGATAGAAGGCCCATGCAGGCTTCCATCCATAAAAATCACGTAACGGGGTTTAGAGAATAAATCAAAATAGTAGCTCTTGAAAACAATCGTCTTGCGGTCAAATGTTAACTGTACATACAAAGGATAAGTAGGTGCCCCATGAAAAAAGACCTTTTTCAGGCGGTCATTAAAATAGATTTTATGGGTAACCTTATACATTTTTTCCATTTTTTATGATTTTTACTTACCCTGTCAGCAATCAGCTTTATTAAATTTCCGCTAATTATAACAATATTTATCAGGAAGTAGTTTTATTGCAGCAAATGCGGTGATTTTATACTAAAGTATAAAAGTTTTGGTAAAACTTAAACTATCGGAACAATTTTTGTATCTTAGTGTGTAAGATATTTTCTTGCACAGGGAATGATTCGTGAAGTGTGACTATTAAATGTGGAGGTGTAAGATGGAAAAATTAAAGCCGGAAAAGGCTGTAGAAATGCTGCGGAATAGAGGTGTGGATATTTCTGTGGAGCAGGCTGCTCAAATGCTTGAATTACTTCGGAAATTTGCCAACATTATCGTTTCCCAACATTTGGAAAGCCAGAAACAAAATGTATTGCGTAAAGCAATTTAAAACTGATTAAATTTTAGTCTATGAAAATAGCTGATTTGTATATCCGTGTAAGTACGGATGAGCAGGCAGATAAGGGGTATTCCCAACGAAGCCAGGAGGAACTCTTGCGCAAATATTGTAGCATCAATAATCTTTCGGTTCGCTATGTGATTTTTGAAGATCATTCTGCCAAAACTTTTAACCGTCCGGAATGGAAAAAATATTTGTCGGTTTTGAAGAGAAATAAAAACCAGGCTGATTTGGTATTGTTTCTTAAATGGGATCGTTTCAGCCGTAATGCAGGTGATGCTTATCAAATGATCAATACGCTTCGTAAATTGGGCATAGAGCCGCAAGCAATTGAACAACCCTTAGACTTGTCTATACCTGAGAATAAAATGATGTTGGCTTTTTATTTGGCAGCACCGGAAGTAGAAAATGATAGGAGGGCGCTAAATGTTATTCATGGAATGCGTAGAGCAAAGAAGGAAGGTCGGTTTATGGGAAAAGCACCCATTGGGTACATGAACAGGACTGATGAATCAGGAAGAAAATATATCGCTCCAAAAGAACCGCAGGCGGATATTTTGCGGTGGTCATTTAACAAAATTGCGGAAGGAGTTTTTAATACTGAACAGATTTATAAAATGGCGAAGCAAAAGGGATTTGGCAGCACAAAAAGTCCATTTTGGTTTGCCATGCGAAATCCTGTGTACTGCGGTAAAATATTCATTCCAAAATACAAGGATGAAGAAAGCCGTTTTATAAAAGGCTCACACGAGCCCATTATATCAGATGAATTGTATTATCAGGTGCAGGATATATTGGATGGAAGAAAAAGGAATTACAGGCTTAAAGCAGTGTCTAATGAATCGCTTCCTTTACGAGGCTTCCTTCTTTGTCCAAAGTGCCATAAATTATTAACGGGGAGTGCCTCCAGAGGACACACTAAATACTACTCTTACTATCACTGTACTGATGGGTGTTCTTGCCGGTACAGGGCAGATAATGTGAATCAGCAATTTGTTTACGAGATCAAAAAGTATATCCCTAAATCGGAAATCGTTGACTTGTTCAAGGAACTTATTGCTGAAGAATTGAATGACCAAACCTATAACATCCAGGACGACAGTAAACATTTGGGGTTGCAGATAAAAGAATTGCAAGAGAAAATAGCCTATATCAGAGAACTGCTTTCATCCAAACAAATTGAACCAGCCGACTTTCGGGAAATGAAATCTGAATATAGTGCCAAACTTGAAAGGTTAGAGGCTATATTAAGTGCCAGTAATGATGATCAGGCGGATATAAAAGGGCTGCTGGATAAGGGAGTAAATAACCTCCTAAAACTGGACTATTTATACGAAACAGCTGACACTGAGAAAAAGCGGGATATAATTAGTTCGATGTATCCTGAAAAACTGACATTTGATGGATTTACACTTCGAACTACACGGATCAATGAGGTTATTCGAATAATGTACAGTATGGGAGAGGGTTTCAGCGAAAATAAAAACAGGACAAATGACAGTAAAACCAATTTGTCCTGTAATGTTGGGTTACTAGGATTCGAACCTAGACGGACAGAATCAAAATCTGTAGTGCTACCGTTACACTATAACCCAATCGTAAATTGGATTGCAAAAATAAGGTTTCGGGCCTTTTCAGCCAAATGGTTTTTTAAGATTTGTTTTTACCGGTACAGCAGTAAAAAAAGGGTTGTTATTAAAATATTGCTTAAAATGTTCACCGTATCGTTATTGCACCAGTTAAATCCCTTTATTTTTACAGCATTGGTCTCATAATCTTCAATTATTGCTCCTGTGGCTGAAGTATATTTTTTTTGTATTGTGCTGCCCAGGATGCTGTCGGTCAACATTCCGGTAAAACCGCCTGCAGTAATCCACAAAAAAACAGTTAAGCTAAATTGATAAGCAAAGCAAACTGCTGCAGCTAAAATTGCAGCACCAATTAAACCGGATACAGTTCCCTGCCACGAGATACCACCAGAAATACCCGGAGCTAATTTTTTAAAAGACAACATATCAACAGTAGTTCCTTTTAAATAAGTGCCCAGTTCAGAACTTACACTATCACTCATGCTGATACAAAATGAAATAAGGGCAGCTAAAAGATATACCTGTTGATGACTGACAGCAAATATTATTAAACAGCTTATACCTACAATGCCATTACAAAAAACCTGGATGGCATTACGGCCATTCTTTTCTTTGTCATTTTTATTGAGTTTTGATAACAGGCTTCCGCTGAGTAAAAAAATGCCGGGTGCAATAAAAGCTTTTAAACCGCCGGTAACTAAAAGTAATAAAGCCATCCATAGTGCGGCAGTTGCACCACTTACTGTTAACCATTTTTTATATACTGCAAAAAAACACAGCGCTATAAATACAACAATGCAAAGAACCAAAACCAGATACTCTCCGGGCATTAAATTTTTAAGCAGTAGCATCCATATAGCAGCAAAAACCGGAATCGTAAAATTGTCGCTGCCTTTATAGCTGAAAAGCTCGGTGATAGCAGGTAACAAAGCCAGTAAAGCGCAAAGCAATAAATTACTCGCCGACAGGTTAAAACTATACCAGCAAACTGATATCAGTAATGCAGAAAGATAGCATGCAGCAAACCCTGCCCAGGATTTATGCTCAAAAAGAAAAATAATTTTTTGTTTGCCAAAATATTCTCCTGCCAATCCGGCTGCTGCATCGCAAATGCCCAATATAAGCGCTGCAAAAACAATAGCATTGTTCGGGAATACCGGCATGAATAATAAAACGGTAAAAGCCAACGGAAATAAAGCTATGCCATAGGTTTTGTATTCATTCACCTGCATCCAGCCTTTTTTAATTACTGCCAGTAAAACAAAAAAGAAGGATAGAAAAATATATGCCAACAACGTTTTGTTTTCGAAAGTATGAATGGCATTGGCACAACTGCATATTGCGGCGATGTGTAATAATTTTCGGCCAATAAGTTTTGACAGTAATTTTTTCTTTACAGTAAGTTCAATGCACGCCAATGCCAATAAAATTATGGCAAAGGTTATAGCGCCTATAAGTAAATCATGTTGCGACAAATACATTGTATATTACATAATAATAAGACTGTAATTTAAGTAATGATAAAAGAACTGGAAGATTATAATTGGTTTCCTCAACTATTCCGGCACTTCCAGGCAGCTTATATCGGCAGTATCATTAAATGGACGAAGTTTTACAAACCACTGGTGCCGGTAGTGCAGCAATTGCTTAACGAAAATAAAATTAACAACATACAGGACCTGTGCTCGGGCAGCGGAATGCCGGCGGTTTTTATGCAGCAACAATTGAGTGGAAATTATAAAACAATCCTGTCGGATAAATTTCCGGAGCAATCTTTTGCCAACACTGAAAATGTAATTTATTTAAATACGGAAACTGATGTATTGTTGTTAAAGCCAGAACATGATACCTGCTATACCATGTATAATGCATTTCATCATTTTACTGATAGCGAACAAGAACAGGTACTCAAAAATTTGCAAGCAGCAAATGCGCCATTTGTAATTGCAGAAATTCTTGAACCGGATTTGTTTACACTGATCAAGATCATTTTTACAACCACTATCATACAATTATTAACAGCGCCTTTTGTAATACCTTTCTCTTTGTTACGTTTATTATTTACTTACATCATTCCGGTAAATATATTAACGGTAACTTATGATGGTATTATTTCAGTGCTTAAATCAAAGTCGGTGCAGCATTATAAAAACCTGGTGAACAAAGCGGCTAACGAAAATTATGAAATAACGGTACATAAAATCAGTAACTGGAAGGGAGTGATAACTTACATAAAAGGCAACCCCAAAAAATAATGAAAGCATTAAAAATACTCTGGCAGTTCAGCAGGCCGCATACCATCATTGGTTCTTTATTCAGTATTACCGCCTTGTACATTATTGCCTGCCAGGGAAAAGCCTTAACTGGTCATTTAGGTTTATATTTTTTAACACTGGCTGCAGCTTTGGCCTGTAATGTTTTTATTGTAGGCATTAATCAAATTGCGGATGTAGAAATGGATAAGATCAATAAACCTTATTTACCGCTGGTAGCAGGAACACTGAGCAAAAAAAATGCGTTGCATATTGTGTACACAGTCCTGGCAATTTGTTTGATCCTTTCTTTTTTTACCTCGCTGTTTTATTTCGGGCTGATTGTAATTATACTTTTAATTGGCATTGCTTATTCGCTACCACCATTATATTTAAAGCAACATCATTTGCCTGCAGCATTGGCCATAACGTTGGTAAGAGGATTTTTAGTGAATGTGGGCATCTTCCTGCATTTTCAAAAAACAATAAATGATAATTATAATTTGCCCGGTTATATCTGGTGCCTGGCATTATTTATTATGGCATTCAGTATTGCTATTGCATGGTTTAAAGATCTGCCCGATACAGCAGGAGACGAAAAATTTCATGTAAGAACACTGGCAGTTTTATATTCAAAAAAGAATGCTTTGCTTGGTGGTACTGTAATGGTAAGTGCAGCTTATGCAGCTGTTATATTGTGGAGTTTTTTTTACGCCACAAAAAACCGGGAGTTTCTGCTAACTACCCACGGTTTATTATTTACTTTATTCCTGCTGAATTATTCTTTTGTTAAGCTGGGTGATAATAATTCCATCAAAAGATTTTACCTGCGCTTTTGGGTATTCTTTTTTGCAGAGTATATTTTATTTGCGGCGTGGATGATGATTTAAGTAGCTATACTTTGGAAGTTTTAAAAACTTCCAAAGTATAGCTGTAAAAATTTACCCCATATCCTCCTTCTCCTTCAAACCTTTTATTAAATCCAGCGCTTCGGCAACCACATCACACATAATAGTAATTAAAGAGCCGGGCTTTGCAGTATTGTAGGCATGCATGATGGCTTCCTTCTCATTGTAAATAATAGTGATGGGCACATCTTTTGTTTTGGTTTCATTAATGCCATCCACCAACAGGTTTACAATTTCTTCGGCAGTACGGCCACGTAAATTTTTATCCTGCCGTATAATTATTTCATCAAACGACCTACCCGAAATTCTACCCAGTTCTTTTATATCATCATCCCTTCTGTCGCCGGTGCCGCTGATGATACCTACTTTTGGTTCACCATCCATCTTGCCAATAAAATCGCAAAGCAGTTCAAGTCCGGCAGGGTTATGTGCAAAATCTACCAAAAATTTAAATTGTTTAAACTGGAACATATTTAAACGCCCCGGTGTTTGTGCAGGCGATGGTACAAATGTTTGCAGCGCCAGTTTAATATCTTCAATAGAAATATTTCTCCAGAAATAAGTAGATAAAACAGCCGGCAAACAGTTCATAATATTATGTGTTGCCTTACCGCCGTATGTTACCGGCACTTCAGTTACTTTTACCACCCTTATTTTCCAGGTACCTTTCATTATGGTGATATAGCCATTTTCAAATACAGCAGCATAGCCCCCGTTTTTGCAATGCTCAATAATGCGCTTATTATTTTCATCCATACTAAACAAAGCAATATTACATTGCAGGCCATCTTTCATGGCATACACCAAATCATCTTCGGCATTTAAAATGGCGTAACCATGTTTAAAAACTGTTTCAGGCACCACCTGTTTTACCTTCGCCATCTGTTCCATCGAATCAATACCACCCAACCCGATATGATCAGCACTGATATTAGTTACTACTGCCACATCGCAGTTTTGAAAGGCTAAACCACTTTTTAAAATACCGCCTCTTGCACATTCCAGTACTGCAAAATCAACGGTAGGATCTTTCAATACAAACTGCGAAGAAATCGGGCCGGTGCAATCACCCTTCATCATCATCTGGTTTTGAATGTACACGCCATCACTTGTGGTGTATCCAACTTTATAACCTGCTGTTTTAGCAATATGCGCTGTTAAACGTGTGGTGGTTGTTTTACCATTTGTGCCCGTAATGGCAATTATAGGAATGTTACCTGCACTGCCTTTTGGAAAAAGCATATCCACCACAGGCTCGGCAACATTACGTGCCAAACCAACAGATGGTTCAATATGCATACGGAAACCCGGAGCCGCATTTACTTCTAAAATAGCGCCACCATTTTCTGTAACCGGCGTACGTAAATCAGTGGCCATAATATCTATACCGCAAATGTCAAGGCCAATAATTTTTGCAATACGTTCGCACATAAAAATATTAGCCGGGTGTACTTCGTCAGTAACATCAGTGGATGTGCCACCTGTAGAAAGATTTGCAGTTGGTTTCAATAACACTAATTCATCTTTTGCAGGAACAGTGTTTAAAGTATAATTCTTTTCGTCCAGCATTTTTTGTGTAAACTGGTCGATGGTGATCTGCGTTAAAACTTTTTCGTGTCCGTAACCACGGCGTGGGTCTTTATTGGTTTCGTCAATTAAATACTGAATGGTGTTTTTTCCATCACCCACTACACTTGCCGGTGTACGTAATGCCGCACAAATAAATTTATAATTGATCACTAAAATCCTGAAATCAAAACCGGTAATATATTTTTCAATAATAACACTGCGGCCATACACTTTTGCTGCTGCAAAAGCTTTTAAAGCCATTTCCCAATCGGTAATATTGGTGGTGTTGCCTTTACCGTGGTTGCCATCAATTGGTTTTATTACACAGGGATATCCAATGCGTTCAATGGCACTTTTTAATCCTTCCTCAGTTCTCACCACATCACCTTTTGGTACAGGAATTTCGGCAGCGCCCAGTAAATTTTTTGTTTCTTCTTTATCGCAGGCAATATCAACAGCAATATTTCCGGTGGTACTTGCAATAGTGGCACGTATTCTTTTTTGGTGTACCCCGTAACCCAGCTGTACCAAACTGTGTTTGTTTAAACGTATAAAAGGAATACCTCTTTTTGCGGCTTCATCTACAATGCAACCTGTGCTTGGGCCAAGGCGGGTATCTTCTCTTATCTCTCTTAACTGTTGTATATCTTCATCAAGGCTATAAGGTTCATTAAATATAAGCGCCTTTGCAATACGCACCGCAGCTCTTGCCGCATACACACCAGCATCTTCTTCCATATAACTAAAGCATACATAATATTCCCCATCTTTACCGGTGCCCCTTGTACGGCCAAAGCCGGTATCCATTCCTGCAAGCGTTTGTATCTCCAGTGCAATATGTTCAATTACATGTCCCATCCAGGTGCCTTCATCAACACGTTCAAAAAAACCGCCACGGGTACCTACACTGCACCTGTGCTCAATTAAAGAGGGTAGTAAAGCTTCCAGTCTTTCCCTAAAACCGGGAATTTCATTGGTAGGCATTTGTTCCTTTTCTTCAAGATCCAGTTTCATCTGTATAAGCTTGGTGCGGCGTACGCTCCAGTAATTGGGGCCTTTAAGTACTTTAATCTCAACAATCTTCATAAATGCAGTTTTAGTTTTTTGACTTTCCCTTTTGGTATCACTATAAAATGGAAATTACCAAAATCATCTTGCTTTACAAAAAACAAAATTTGTAATTTGTAGTACCAAAACTTTTCATCATGCCCAGCCGCCGTTCTTTTTTAAATAAGATGAGTTTGTTATCAGCTTCTGCAATAGCTGCAAATTTATTTCAGCCGGCATGGAGCCGCAATTTAAATGCAGCTTTAAAAGATGTGGCAAATATTGCACCGTCCGACCTGGCAACTGATGAAGAATTCTGGTATTATGTACAACAGTCTTATACTATCTCGTCTAATTTTATCAACTTAAATAATGGGGGCGTATCACCTGCACCAAAAGTAGTGGCCGATGCCATGAAAAGATATTATGATATCAGCAACGAGGCACCCAGTTATTTTATGTGGCGGGTGGTTGACCAGGGAAGAGAGCCGCTACGAAAAAGCTTAGCCCAGCTGGCAGGTTGCGATGCAGAAGAAATTGCCTTGCACCGCAATGCATCAGAGGCTTTGGAAACCATTATTTTCGGTATTGATTTAAAAGCAGGGGACGAAGTGGTGTTGACCAAACAGGATTATCCCAATATGATTGGCGCATGGAAACAAAGGGAGAAAAGGGAAGGTATAAAACTGGTTTGGGTAAATTTAGAATTACCCAGCGAAGATGAAAATTATTTAGTAAAACAATACACCGATGCCTTTACTGCAAAAACCAAAGTGGTGCAAATAACCCACATGATAAACTGGATTGGCCAGAAAATGCCGGTGAGAAAAATTGCAGATGCAGCAAAGAAAAAAAATATTGAAGTATTGGTGGACGGCGCTCACACTTTTGCCCAATTTCAGTTTTTAATACCTGAGTTGAATTGCGATTATTTTGGTACCAGCCTGCACAAATGGCTGGGAGCGCCAATTGGTACAGGCTTATTGTATGTGCGTAAAGAAAAAATAAAAAATGTATGGCCGATGTTTGGGGCTGGCGAAAAAGAAGAAAGCGATATCCGCAAGTTTGAGCATTTGGGCACCAGGCCTTTTTATATTGAACAGGCAACAGATAAAGCCATTGACTTTTTTGATATGATTGGAGCTAAGCGTAAGGAAGAAAGATTACTCTATCTTAAAAATTACTGGATGGAAAGGGTGAAGGATATACCTAAAGTAAAATTGCATACCTCATTTAAAAAAGAATTTGGTTGCGCTATTGGCCTGGTAAGTGTAGATGGTAAAACGCCTGCTGAATTAGACAGTTACCTGTGGGCAAATTATAAAATTCATAGTGTTGGTATTGTTTGGGAAAATATCAGCGGCGTAAGGGTTACACCTAATGTTTATACTACCACAAAAAATTTAGACAGGCTGGTGGAAGGTATTGGAAAATTTGCGAAGGGTTAATTCAGTAGTTGACCGTAATTAAAATGATACATCGTAAAACTCGAAACAATAAACATAAGTGAACTTTAGAAACTTTAATATACTTAACTTCTTTAGAGGTAATTCTTCCCAAAATATCAAAAAGGAAATTAGGTATAAGGATATTGTTATAAGATTGTACAATTATAAAATTGAAGACCTAATAACAAGCGAATCAAATATCAAAGCTTTTGATGTGGATAATAATCTTCTTTGGATAGCGGAGAATTGTGCAAATGGCCGATACTTTGAAATGCAAATTGATGAATTGAATAATCAAATAGAAGCAAATAATGGCGGCGGAAGCCATTATGAGATTGAACTAAAGAATGGAAAAATAATTAGGCAATATCTTATCAAGTAATTTTTATTAACTGCACCCAACAGAGCTTCCATAAAGTAGGCGGGTTCAGCGTTTAATATCCAGGCTTTGGCAATACTCAGTTGTAATCAACACAGGTTAACAAGTAGCTTACCATCTAAAAACACGATTTCCCTTATTTTTGCGTTAATCACAAAACAGCTTACATGTTATTTCCAAAAGGAAAACTGATTGCGATAGGTGGCGCAGAAGACAAAGGGACAATTTCAGATAAAGAAGATTTTCACCGCAATAACCTCAATTTTTTTGAATTAGGGATACTTCGCAGAATTGTAGAAGAATCCGGTGGCCCCCTCAGCCGTATTGAAGTAATTACCACAGCCAGCATGATACCTTTTGAAGTGGGTGATAATTACCTTAATGCTTTTGGGCAGATAGGCTGTACCAATATTGGTTTAATGCACATCCGCAACCGTGCCGATACCAATGATCCCGATTTTTTACAGCGTATAAAAGAATGTAATGCAGTAATGTTCAGCGGCGGTAACCAGTTGCGGCTAAGTGTAACAGATGGCGGTACAGAATTTTTATCTATCATTAAAAGAAGATACCAGGAAGAAAATTTTGTAGTAGCAGGTACTTCTGCCGGTGCCATGGCAATGAGTAGTACCATGATATATGAAGGTAATGCCGCCCGTGCTCATCTTAAAGGAGAAGTAAAGATGACGACGGGTTTAGGGTTCATCAGTACAGCAATAATAGATTCACATTTTGAAAAACGTGGCAGGTTTGGCAGGCTTGCGCAGGCCGTTGCCTGTAACCCCAGTTGTATTGGTATTGGGTTGGGCGAAGATACCGGGATGATAATAACAGAAGGTAATAAAATGGAAGCGATAGGCAGCGGATGTGTTATTATCATCGACGGACACGATGTAAGCTTTAGCAATATTGCCGATATACCAGATGGAAACCCTTTTAGCCTTGAAAACCTGAAAGTGCATATTTGCGAAAAAGGAAATGGCTACCTGATAAATGAAAGAAAATTTATTCCGCTGGTTGCTGAAGGTGCTGTAATTAAAAAGCAGGTTGATGTAGAATAGAAACTGTTGATAATACGATTTATAAAAGTATGCTGCTCCACAGCATGCTTTTTTTATTTACCTTGATAAAAATTTTGCAGTATGAAAAAATTATTCCTTTTTTCCGTTATAGCGATAGCATGTATGGCTTTTGTAAAACAAAAAAAACAAAAGGTTATTTTCTTTGGCGATTCTATTACACAGGCAGGTGTGCAACCCGGCGGATACATTATGCGTATTGACAGTATGTGTACTGCAGCAGGCTTAAAAGAAAGTTATGATTTTATTGGCGCAGGTATTGGTGGTAATAAAATTTACGACCTGTATTTGCGGATAGAAGACGATGTGCTGGCAAAAAATCCGGATATGGTATTAATTTATGTTGGTGTAAATGATGTGTGGCATAAAGCCACTTCCGGTACAGGAACAGATGCGGATAAGTTTACAAAATTTTATCAGGTGGTAATAAAAAAATTAAAAGATAAGAACATAAAAGTGGTGTTGTGTACACCTGCTGCAATTGGCGAAAAAACTGATTTCAGCAACAGCCAGGATGGTGATCTGAATGAATACAGCAAGATCATCCGTGGGCTTGCAGAAAAAAATGACTTGCCGGTTGTTGACCTGCGAAAAACATTTTTAGAATATAACCTTAAAAATAATCCTGAAAATAAAGACAGGGGAATACTTACCACCGACAGGGTGCATTTAAATGCAAAAGGTAACCAGTTGGTTGCCGATGAAATGTGGAAGCTGATAAAAAATAATTAAACTGCTTTTACCAGGTAATAATTCTTTTTGCCCTTCTGTACCAGTAAATATTTTTTATGCAGTAGTTTACTGTTTTCTATTGTAGTTTCTATACCGTCAACTTTATTCCGGTTAATCATAACGCCGCCACCCTGTACCATTTTCCTGGCTTCACCTTTACTGGGGAAAATATTGGTTTCGGCTAAAAAAGAAACGATATCAACACCAGCAGAAATTTTGTTTGCAGCATAATCTATCTTAACAATGCCTTCCATATTATTCAGGTCATCTTCGCTTAAATCTTCTGCAGGTGCATTAGTATTGGCAAATAATTTTTCTGTAGTTTCAATGGCTTTGTTGTATTCATCAATGCCATGCACAAACACAGTTATTTCTTCAGCAAGTTTTTTTTGTAACAGCCTTTTCGATGCATCCTGTTTGTGCTCACTAATTAAAGCATCAATAGTTTGTTTATCTAAAAAAGTGAATATTTTTATCCATCCTTCAGCATCAATATCGTTGGCATTTAACCAAAACTGGTAAAATTGAAAGGGCGTTGTTTTACCTGCATCCAACCAAATATTTCCTTTCTCAGTCTTGCCAAATTTTCCGCCATCTGCTTTTTTTATTAAGGGGCAGGTAAAAGCAAAAGCTTCGCCGCCATCTTTTCTTCTTATCAACTCTGTACCGGTTACAATATTGCCCCACTGATCGCTGCCGCCCATTTGCAGTTTGCAGTTTTTGTTTTTGTGCAGCCAGTAAAAATCATAACCCTGTACCAGCTGGTAGGTAAATTCTGTAAAGCTCATGCCTGTCTCACCCTCCAGTCTTTTCTTCACACTGTCTTTTGCCATCATGTAATTAACGGTGATATGCTTGCCCGTGTCTCTTATAAAATCTAAAAAAGAAATATTTTTAAACCAATCGTAATTGTTAGCCATTTCGGCAGCATTGGGCTTGCCTTTATCAAAGTCTAAAAATTTTTCCAGTTGTGCTTTTACACAGGCAACATTGTGGTTTAAAATATCTTCACTCAATAAATTACGTTCTTCACTTTTACCGCTTGGGTCGCCAACCATACCTGTGGCACCACCAACAAGGGCAATAGGTTTGTGTCCCGATTTTTGCAAATGGATGAGTAAAATAATGGGTACCAGGCTGCCAATATGCAGACTGTCGGCAGTAGGGTCAAAGCCAATATAAGCCGTGGTCATTTCCTTATTTAGTTGCTCCTTAGTGCCGGGCATAATATCCTGTATCATGCCTCTCCACTGTAATTCTTCTATCAGGTCTGTCATAAAAAATAATTATAAAACTTACAGGTGTTAACTTTCGTAGGTAAAAGCAGGTAAATTTTTGGCAAAATTGCTTATAAAAACTGATAAAACCACAAGTTGGATAAAAAGTAGCGGCGGGCTTAAAAATCCGGTATTGATTATTTAAAAACGGGAGGCATCTTTTTGTGGTTAATAAGGGTCTTTAGATAGTTATTACAAGCATGAAATAGTGTTAGTAATATCTGAAAATACATTGAACCAATTTGCCATATAAGCCGTAATTTTAAAAACTATATTAACACAATTTGACAAGTATTAATACGTTTTAAAAGGAATATCCTTTAAGACATACATTCAACCCCTAACGAAATTATGAGAAAAGGCACTAAAATATCTTTGCTTTTATTGTTGCTATTGCCGGCAACAGGTCTCTCCCAATTCAGAAAATATACCAACGAATTTTTGAATATAGGTGCAGGTGCAAGAGGGCTTGCAATGGGCAGTGCCCAGGTAGCTTCGGCAAACGATGCCACAGCAGGTTATTGGAACCCGGCTGGATTGGTTGGTGTAAAAAATAACCCTAACCTTAATTTAATGCACGCCGATTATTTTGCAGGCATAGCTAAATACGATTTTGCAGCTTTGGCTATTCCCGTTCAGGACAATAAAAGAACACTGGGTATTTCGGTTTTACGTTTTGCGGTAGATGAAATACCCAATACACTAAACCTTATAAGCTCTGATGGAAGTATAGATTACGGCAATATTAAAACTTTTGCTGTAGCCGACTGGGCATTTCTTTTATCATTTGCACAAAATATAAAGACCACAGAAAATAAAAACATCAGCTTTGGAGCCAACGCAAAAGTGATTTACCGTAAAGTAGGAAGCTTTGCCACGGCATGGGGATTTGGATTAGATGCCGGTATTCAAGTGCATGGTAAAAAAGGGCATTTTGGAGTTGTGGCAAAAGACATCACCACAACATTCAATGCCTGGTCGTTTAAATTTACCGACAGAGAAAAAGAAGTTTTATACCTTACTGATAACGAAATTCCTGTTAAGTCGACGGAGCTTACTGCACCCCGTGTTATTATAGGCGGCGGATATAACTTCAGGCTTGGCAATGCAGTTAAGCTTATGGCCGAGGCCAACCTTGATGTAACATTTGATGGTAAAAGAAATACAGTATTAAGCAGCAACACGGTAAGTGTAGACCCCCGCTTAGGGCTTGAGGCAAATATTAAAGATGTATTTTTTGTAAGAGGCGGTATCAATAATTTTCAAAAAGTATTGGACGATACCGATAGTTTAAATCAAAAAAAAGTATGGATATACCAGCCCAGTATTGGCGCCGGGTTTAAAATAAAAAATGTTATGATTGATTATGCATTTACAAACCTTGCTAATCAATCCAGTCCATTATACACTCATATTTTTTCTTTACGGGTAAACCTTGTAAAAAAAGAAGAAGAATAAATAGTAATTACACCTTTTATGAAAAAATTTTTATTTACCTATATTGTTTTACTGCTTGCAACTGTAGGCTTTTCGCAATTAAACAACAGCTGGATAGACTATAATAAAACCTATTATAAATTTAAAATTGGTAAAGATAACCTGTGCCGTATTACTCAACCGGCATTGGCTGCAATTGGTTTAGCAGGCACACCGGCACAAAATTTTCAGCTTTGGCGCAATGGAAAAGAAGTAAGGATATATACTTCTGTTGCTACCGGTGTTTTAGGCGCTGCTGATTATCTGGAATTTTGGGGAGAGATGAATGATGGTAAACCGGACAAAACTTTATTTAGAAACACCGATTTTCAATTAGATGATAAATACAGTTTATTTTCCGACACAGCAACTTATTACCTTACCGTAAATGCAACTACTGCAAATTTACGATATACACAGAGTGCTAATCCTGTAGCAGGTAATGTTTTGCCTGCCGATGCTTATTTTATGCGCAGGCTGGAAATGCATTACAAAGACCAGATCAGCCGGGGATATGCCGTGCCACTTGGCGAAAGTGTATATTCATCTGCTTTTGATCTTGGAGAAGGATGGTCAAGCGGCGACATTAATACATGTTGTGCATTAAGCAAAGATTTTACAAATATTAATAAATATGCTGCAGGTCCGGCCAACAGCGTAATGTTTACGGTAGCGGCATTTGGCAATAGTTTTTTATACACCAGGGATCTATCAGCAAGATTTTATAATACCCCTGTTTTATCAACACCAGGCAATCCCAACCCAATGCCCTTTATGAGTTATCATAAGGATACGGTGAGGAATTTGCCCCTATCATTATTACAAAGTAATACCAATTTACCGGTAAGTATAAAAGGCGAAAACTCCTCTAATCCTGCTAACGACCGAATTATTGTATCTACTTTTTCAGTTACCTATCCTGCAACTTTCAATTTTAATAATGAAATAAATTTTTATTTCGAATTGGCAGCTTCAGCAGCAGGTAATTACCTGGTGATTAATAATTTTAATAATAATGGAATAGAGCCGGTATTGTATGATATTAATAATGGCCGCAGGTATCTTGGCGATATCAATACTCCGGGGCAGGTAAAATTTGTGTTGCCGCCTTCTACCGATGCGGTAAGAAAGTTTAATTTAATGAGTCAGGATGCAGCAACCATCAATACAATAAGTGCCGGCATATCGAGTAAAACATTTTTAAATTTTGCAAACGCAGCAAACCAGGGCGATTATATCATTATAAGTAACCCGGCACTATATGATAATGGCAGTGGAATAAATTATGTTGAGCAATACAGGCAATACCGCAGTTCGGTAGCGGGTGGTTCTTATACTGCAAAAGTGTATGATATTAATGAACTAACCGAGCAGTTTGGTTTTGGTATTAACAAACACCCGGCAGCAATAAGGGATTTTGCCCGTTATGCCGATCAGCAGTTTACAGTAAAGCCCAAATTTGTATTTTTAATAGGGCGTGGGGTTGCTTATAATGAAGCTAAAACAAATCAAAACAACCCCAATATTGATAAATTAAATTTAGTGCCTACGTTTGGCTGGCCGGCATCGGATATTTTACTTGTAGCAAATCCCGGAACTGTAGTGCCAATAATTCCTGTTGGCCGTATTGGTGCCATTAATGGAAATGAAGTAGGCAATTATCTTGAAAAGATGAAGCAATATGAGCTTGCGCAAAATTCAACGAGCCAGACAATTGCGGATAAAGCGTGGATGAAGAATATGGTTCATATTTCTGGCGGGGCAGATACTTTGGAAACTGCCAGTTTTATCAGTCATTTAAATCAATATAAAAAAGTTGCCGCAGATACCTTCTATGGTGCACATGTGGAAACCTTTGCAAAATCAAGTAATGGCCCGGTGCAGGAAGCCAACAGTGCCCGTATAGAACAATTGTTTAAGGAAGGGTTAAGTGTTATTACTTATTTCGGGCATTCATCCGCATCTACGCTGGCATTTAATCTCAGCAATCCAGAAACATATCTTAACCAGGGTAAGTATCCGTTTTTTAATGTTAGCGGTTGCAGTGCCGGTAATTTTTTCAATTTCGATCCGGGCCGCCTTAGTGGTAATATGTCCTTATCAGAAAAATATGTTTTTACCAGCCAGAAAGGAAGTATTGGTTTTTTTGCTGATTCACATTTTGGTATCGAACCTTTCCTGGATGCTTACAATATCGGAATTTATGATGAATTTTGTGTAAACAATTATGGAGGCTCGATAGGGCAGCAACTTAAGCAGGTGATTCAAAATTTAGGGGGCAATCCTCAATCGTTGGATTATTATACCCGGATGCATCTGGAAGAAATGACCTTGCAGGCAGATCCGGCATTAAAAATTAATGCACATGCAAAACCTGATTACATAGTTGAAGAGCAGTTGATAAAAGTAAGTCCTTCAGTAATTACTGTTGCCGATGGTAGTTTTAATATTGATGTTAAAATGTTGAATATAGGTAGGGCTATTAAAGACTCTATACGGGTTATTGTTAAACGCAAGCTGCCCAACGATAGTATTAAAGTACTCTATAGTCAGCTTATACCGGCAATCAAGTATAGCGATTCATTGAGTTTTATTGTGCCTATAAACCCAACAACAGATAAAGGGCTTAATAAAGTAATTGTAACATTAGATGTAGATAATAAAATCGCAGAATTATCAGAATTGAATAATGGAGCCGAAAAGGAATTCTTTATTTATGAAGATGAGATACGCCCGGTTTATCCATACCGCTTTTCAATTGTTACACAGCAAAATATAAATTATACGGCCAGTACTTCAAATCCTTTGTTACAGCAACGGCAGTATGTTATGGAAATTGATACCACGGAGCTGTTTAATTCTCCATTTAAAAAAACATATAATGCTGCAGGCACAGGCGGGGTTATTGATTTTAAACCAACCAATATTACTTTTACTGACAGTACGGTGTATTACTGGAGAACATCAATAGTGCCTGTTAATAATAACAATGTAATCTGGAATGTATCATCCTTTGTGTACCTGCCGGCAAGCACCAATGGCTGGAACCAGTCACACGTATACCAGCATTTCAAATCAGCTTATACTAATATTACATTAGATAGTGCCTCCCGGAATTTTAAATTTAATCCCAGAACTTCTATAATTGTTACCAATAACGGTATGTATCCTACCAGTTTACAGGAAGGTAGTGAATTCAATTTGCAGGTTAATGGAGCACAATACATGCAGGATGTGTGCCAAGGCCAAACCATTGTGTTTACTTTATTTAACCCTGCTTCATTAGATCCGGTAAAAAATGCAAATCCGGGTTCTCCGGGCAGGTGGGGAAGTGGAAATCCATGTTCAGTTTTAACACAATATAATTTCGAATTTCCATTTACCGGAACTGCAAACCGTAAAAAGATCAGGGATTTTATGGACTCTGTGCCTATAGGTTTTTATGTTGTTTCAAGAATCTCAACGTCTGATCCAAATGTCTTCCCGGGATTTCCGTGGACTTATGCACAGGATTGGAAAACACAGGATGAGGCCGCTTATGGTGTTGGTAATTCGTTAACCACTAAACTTAAAAATGCCGGATTTGCCGAAGTGGATTCTTTTAGCAGGCCACGCTTATGGACTTTTGTTTATAAAAAGAATGATAATTCTTATACGCCAAATTACAGTTTTAACAGCGGGCCAAGCCAAAAACACTCTTATGAGTTTAATATATTTGGTAAAAATGCAGAGGGTACAATAACTTCTCCTGTTTTTGGCCCATCAAAACAATGGGAATTTTTACACTGGAGTGGTAAAAGCCAGGAAGACCCAACAATAGATATTACTAATATTGGGGTTTATGGCATTACTAACAGCGGATCGTCAACATTACTCAAAACAATAACATCGGCAAGAGATACCACATTAAGTTTTGTTGATGCAGCAGTGTATCCTTACCTGCAGTTAAAAATGTATAACAGCGATTTTGATCTTGCCACACCTTACCAGTTAAGATACTGGCGTGTTAACGGGCAGGCTGTGCCGGAAGGTACCATTGCTCCTAATATTTTGTTCCAGATGAAGGATACTGTGGACCAGGGTGAAATGATTGACTTTAAAGTGGCATTTAAAAATATCAGTCCAACAGCATTTGACAGTGCTATGAAATTTAAGTTTGTAATTACTGATAATAATAATCTGCCACATCCAATTACAATTCCTAATGGAAAAATTCTTATATCTGGCGATACACTGTCAATTAAATATAGAATAGACAGTAAAGATTATCCGGGTAATAACACATTGTTTGTAGAGGTAAATCCTAATAACGACCAACCTGAGCAGTCGCATTTTAATAATGTACTGTTTAAAGATTTTTATGTAAGGCCGGATAACTACAATCCTTTGCTTGATGTAACTTTTGATGGGGTGCATATCTTAAACAAAGATATTGTAGCATCCAAACCACATATTTATATCAAGCTTAAAGATGAAAGCCGGTTTTTAGCATTAGGCGATACCTCGTTGTTAAAAGTGCAGGTGCGTTACCCCGATAATACATTGCATAATTATAATTTCGGCGATACTATGCGCTTTAATCCTGCCAACCTTGGCAGTGGTGAAAATAGTGCCAGTATAGATTTTATGCCTTACTTCCCTCTTGATGGTGATTATGAATTGATAGTATCTGGTAAAGATGTGGTAGGTAATAAGGCCGGGATATTAGAATACCATGTTGTATTCAGTGTTATCAATAAGCCAATGATATCAAACCTGCTAAACTATCCTAATCCGTTTACCACTTCAACAGCATTTGTATTTACTGTTACAGGCAGCGAAGTGCCACAAAATATAAGGATACAGATTTTAACCATTACCGGTAAAGTAGTACGTGAAATAACAAAAGATGAATTAGGGCCTATTCATATCGGCAGAAATATCACCGAATTTAAATGGGATGGTACAGATATGTACGGACAAAAACTGGCTAATGGGGTTTACCTGTACAGGGTATTAACTAATTTAAATGGCCAGGCTTTGGATAAGTACCAGGCAAAAGGAGATAAAACCGATAAGTACTTTAATAAAGGTTATGGCAAAATGGTAATTATAAGGTAAGGCTTCCATTTAATTAATTTAAAAGGCTGTAATTAATACAGCCTTTTTTTATTCATTAACTTCGCAAAAAAAAATTAAATGGCTAAAATAGCTATCAATATAGCAACGGGTAGTTTACAGCAGGATGATATTATTGTTGGTATTGACTTGGGAACCACAAATAGCCTTATTGCAATCATTCATCCCGAAAGTAAAAAACCGGTTGCATTAAAGGAGCATAACAGCAGCTCATTAGTACCATCTGTCATTCACTTTGGAGCAGATGGACAATTGGTGGTGGGTGACGAAGCAAGATCTTTTTTAATAACAGATGCTTCCCGTACTATCTTTTCTGCAAAACGATTGCTGGGAAAAAGTTATAATGATGTTGCAAAAAATGCTACATCATTTGCTTATAAAATTATTGATGATGAAGGCCGGCTGATTAAAGTTCAGGTAGATGATAAATTTTATTCCCCGGTTGATCTGTCGGCACTTATTTTAAAAGAATTAAAAACTAAGGCAGAGCATATTTTAAAAACATCGGTAAACAAAGCTGTTATTACAGTGCCTGCATATTTTAATGATGCACAACGGCAGGCAACACGGGATGCTGGTAAGCTGGCCGGGCTTGATGTATTACGGATAATAAATGAACCTACTGCAGCAAGCCTTGCTTATGGCTTTGGAATTAATAAAACCGATATAAAAACTATTGCGGTGTACGACTTTGGCGGCGGCACTTTTGATATTTCTATTTTAACGATCAACAACGGCATATTTGAAGTACTGTCAACCAACGGTGATACATTTTTAGGGGGAGATGACCTGGATACTGCAATTGTTGATTTTTGGATGCAGCAAAATCAATTTAGGGGAGATGCAGATTACCACAGACAACAATTGCGTTTAAAAGCCGAAGAAGCAAAAAGACATTTATCTGCCAACAATAGTTTTAAAACCGGTTACGAAAATCTAACCCTGCATATCACCAATGAAGAATTTGAAAAAATAATTACACCAATACTGGATAAAACAATGGTGTGTTGTACAAATGCTTTAAAAGATTCGGCACTTACAAAAAAAGATATTGAAGAAGTGATAATGGTTGGGGGAAGCACACGTACACCATTAGTAAAACAAATGGTAAGTACATTTTTTGGAAAGCCGGTAAATGATACTGTAAATCCGGATGAGGTGGTAGCCCTGGGCGCCGCAATACAGGCAGATATTTTAGCTGGTAATACTAAAGATTTATTATTGCTGGATATTACACCACTTTCTTTAGGGTTGGAAACAATGGGTGGTTTAATGGATGTATTGTTGCCACGCAACTCAAAAATTCCGGCAAGGGCTGCACGCCAATATACCACATACAAAGATGGACAAAGCGGAATGAAGATAGCGGTTTACCAGGGCGAACGTGATATGGTAACAGATAACCGCAAGTTGGCAGCATTTAATTTGTCGGGCATACCAGCAATGCCTGCTGGCATGCCTAAAGTAGAAGTAAGTTTTTTAATAAATGCCGACGGTATATTGGTGGTAAAAGCAAAAGAATTGCGAAGCGGCATTGAACAGGCAATTGAAGTAAAGCCTCAATACGAATTGACTGATGAGGCAGTAGAAAAGATGTTGCTGGACTCTATTAAAAATGCTGAAAAAGATATAGCTACCAGGGCATTGGTTGAAGCTAAAACTGAAGGAGAGCAATTATTACAAACAACGGAAAAGTTTATTCAAAAAAACATAGCTGCATTAACACCACAGGAGCTCAATGACACCTCGCTGGCCATGCAGGCTTTACAATTGGCATTGCAACTGGAAGACAAGAACCTCATCCAGGTAAAAACAGAAGAGTTGAACGGTATTTCAAGGCCATATGCAGAAAGGGTTATGGATGGTGCTATAAGTAAATCGATGAAAGGCGAAAGGATGGATAAATTTAAAGAGCTGTAGCTTTACTTTATTAAAGTATAGTTATTGGGTGTATAATTTTAAGAGCGGATAAAAACTACTAATTGTTTTAAAATTAATGCTTAAATACAATTTAAAAAACTCAAACTTTACTTTTGAAGCAATAGCACTGTTAGCTATTTTGAGCATATATGTTTGGCTGTTTTTGCAGGTTGGCAGCAATTACCTGCCGGTGTGGAGCGATGAATTTTTTTATTACACAAATGCCAATTCTTTTTTTCAGAACAATACATTGCAGGCGGCTTTAACTTTTAATGGAAGTGGCAGCAGGTTAATTGGTGCTGATGCTCATGGTTTTGCTTATCCATTGTTAAATGGAGGCATTGCAAAAATATTCGGGTGGCATACTTTAAATTTTATCTATACAAATTTATTTTTTGTTTTAGCAGCCTTAGCAGTTGTCTGGTTTCAAAAAGATATTGCTGCCAGGCAAAAATTGTTAATAACAGCCTCTGTTTTATGCTTTCCTTTTTTTGTGCTGTTCGGGTTTACCTACATGCAGGAGAGTATTCATATTCTTTTTGCCATAGCCTGCAGCAGTTTAATTTATAAAATTTACAAAACCGGGCAAAGTAAGCATTGTATAATATTTGTGTTGGTTGTTTTGGTAGCTGCAGCATTCAGGCCTTTGTGGTTTTTTTGGCTGATTGGACTAATACCATTTGCAAAAAATAAATTACAGAAAAAGTCCTTCATCTTTATTTTTTTAACAGGCGTTTTAGCTTCGTTTGCCTTTACTTATTTCTTTACAGAAGCCGTTCCTAATTATTTTTCCTCGCTGATTAATTTAATGCAGCAAGGAGATTTTATTACGGCATTCACTTCATTGGTAAAGCATTTTGTTTATAATGTTTATGCTTATTTTTTTTCAACGAATGATACTTTAATTTACCTGCCTGTTAAGTATTTAATACTGCTGCCTTTAATTGTTTTTGTTGTAAAAGCAATTAAGCATAAATCCAGTCTGTACACTTCAATTACCTTAATCGGGTTTGTAAATTTTTCGATGCTGTTTTTATTTTATGATGTTTTTAAATGGCGGGAGATACGTGTATTGGCTCCATTCTTTTATTTTTCGGTATTTTATTTAATAACTGAAACGGGGCGGTATTTTAAATACATCCAGGTTGCTGCTTTGGCAGTACTTTTTATTTTAACGTTGCCATTAACCGGGCAATGGATACAAGGGCGTAACATACATTTAGCAGAAGAGGTTAACAACAGCAGGATCGAATTCGACCTTATCGCACAAAAAGTAGAAAGTGGCAAACTGATATTTATAAATTATACACCTGCTGATTCTTCCCTGGATTTGATCCTGCTTCCTGTAAAAAATAAAACTAACCAGCCGGTAAGGTATATTGCCCCATATTACAATTCAAAAAAAGCAGTGTACGATTATATTTTGAATAAGCCCGGTACTTCATCAAAGGACAGTTTCTTAATTTCAAACAAATATTATCAATTGCAAAGCATTAGGCGACCATAATAAAAGGAGGAGAATAGTATAACTTTATATAATGATCAGGTACTTAAAAAAAACATTTAATTTTTCAAAAACTGATTTGATAGTTGGAGGCAGTTTAGTTTTAGTTTTGGTTTTGTACTACGCAGTAATACTTACCGGCAGAATAGCAACTGACCTGCAGCCTCATGCAAAAATGGCCTATGGTTTTGCACAGGAAGGTGTAAAACTTCCTGCAAATTTTTTATATTTTTTTCTGGTTGCTTTATTAAGCGGATTTTCCAAACACTATGTTGTGTATTATATACCAACTGTTTTTTTATTATGTAGTGCAATAGCAGCTAAATATTTTATTACAAAACATTATTTAACCCGGTTCTGCTTATTTCCGGATAAAAAAGCAAAACACGCCTATTTGCTTGCAGCAGCCATGCTGTTTGTTTTTGCATTGCCCGGGGCTAATTATTTTTTATCTGATGAATTTTACATGGGGCAATTGGTGCCAAACGTTTGGCATAATTCTACAATAATCTTCTTAATGCCGTTTAGCATATTGCTCTTTTTTAAATCATACGATTATTTGTTTTTAAGAGCAGAGAAATCCCAAAAAGAAAAACTGGAGATATTATTATTAGTTCTGGCAAATGCTTTAATAAAACCCAGTTTTCTGTTTGCATTATTACCATCTGTCGCTGTCTATTTTTTAGTTGAGAATATTACTGCCAAAAAAAATAAGATACCATGGGCTAATATTTTACCATTCCTTATTGGGGTAGTGGTTATTGCTATTGAATACTATCTTATCTATAAATTGTATTTTGTTGGTAGTGCCGGAAATGAAAAACACAAATCTGATGTTATAATAGCTCCTTTTGTTATCTGGAAAATATTTTCACCCAATTGCCTGGTTGCCTTTTTAACTTCTTGCTTTTTCCCTCTTGTATATATTATAATTACAAAAGGGCAGGTATTAAAAAATAAGTTAGTTCAATTTGCTGCAGTTAATTATGTTATGGGATTACTTATCTGGATACTTTTGGCAGAGGACGGAATTAGAAAATCTGACGGCAACTTTTACTGGCAGATTGTAGCGGTAAACTATTTACTTTTTTTTACGCTTTTAATTGAGTTTGTTAATTCTGTCCGGTCAGGAACTATTACAAAAATGAAACAATGGTTAATCGGTGGGGCCTTTTCACTTCATTTTATATGGGGCGTATATTATTGGCTAAAAATTATTATTTTTAAGGGTTATAGTTAATGTGTGTTTTTTAATAGGTTAATCGTTGGTTTGAAATTTAAATTATGTTATTCTCTATTGTTATCCCGGTATACCAGGCCATAAATATTATTGATGAGCTTTTGTCAAGAATTAAAACAGCAATGCAATTTGCTGAAGGGGATTATGAAATTATACTGGTTGATGATGGAAGTGCTGATAACTCATGGGATTCAATAGAAAAACTTGCGGTAACCAACCCTTGTATTACCGGTGTTAAGCTAAGCAGAAACTTTGGCCAGCACCATGCTATTACTGCAGGCCTTGATTTTTGTATAGGGGAATGGGTAGTTGTAATGGATTGTGATTTGCAGGACCGCCCCGAAGAAATAGAACGGCTTTATAATAAAGCTAAAGAAGGATATGATATTGTTTTTGCCCGCCGTAATAATCGTAGGGACTCATTCTGGAAAAAAATATTCTCTGTTATATTCTACAAAGTGTATAGTTATTTAACAGGGATTAACTATGATGGTACGATTGCTAATTTTGGCATTTACTCCAATAAAGTAATTGCAGTAATCAAAAATATGAAAGAGCCCATGAGGGCTTTTGCGCCAATGGCCCGTTGGGTTGGGTTTAAAAAAACAAGTATAGAAGTTGAGCACGGAAAAAGATTCTCTGGCAAAACAACTTACAGTTTGGGTAAACTTATAGGCCTTGCATTCGATATTATTCTGTCATACTCCGATAAGCCTTTAAAAATAATTGTGCGCCTTGGCTTTCTTATATCGGCATCAGCATTTGTTGCGGCATCATATACTTTGTATAAATATTTCAGCGGTCAAATATCAGTTTCGGGTTATACCAGTATAATAATTTCTATTTGGTTTTTGGGGGGGCTTATTATTCTTATTTTAGGTGTATTAGGGTTATATATTTCCCGGATATTTTCAGGAGTAAAAAACCGGCCACTATATATAGTGGATAAAATAATTAATTCGGGTAAAAAAACAACATAATGGATTTTATTTATAATTTTTGGGAAAATCAGGCAGCAAAATACGGAGTATCACATGAGGCATCGTGGGGAGATGTGTATGCCATAGATCTTGAGATCAGTAATATTGCTTCACATATTTCGGAAGGTAAATCCGTTCTCGATGTAGGTTGTGCTAATGGTTTTGCACTTATAAAACATGCAAAGAATTTTAAGCTGGCACAAAGTGTTGGTATCGATTTTTCTCCTAAGATGATTGAGATGGCCAATGAGTCTTTGGCAAAGGAAAATAATAATTATAATTATAATATTCAGTTTAAAACCGGCGATATACGTGGGTTGGATTTTCCGGATAATAGTTTTGATATTGTTTATACTACAAGGGTGTTAATTAATTTACCTAATTGGCAGGAACAAATTAAAGGCATTAGTGAATGCATCAGGGTGGCTAAGCCCGGCGGCACTATTATTTTTTCGGAAGCCTTTTGGGAACCGTTGGTTAAGCTAAATGCACTGAGAAGTGTTTTTGGTTTAAAGGCTTTAACGGAGCATGATTTTAACAGGTATTTAAAAAAATCAAATTTAAATGAATACCTGAACGCACAAAACATAGTATTTGAAACCAGCGATTTTTCATCAATTTATTATTTAGGTAGCCGCCTTATCAGGGATCTAATACCGGAGTCTAAAACTTTTGTTGGATATGATAACCCGGTTAACAAAATATTTTACAATATTGAAAAGGATTTTTCAGGCGGAGATGTAGGAATTCAGCAGGCCTATATTCTTAAAAAGCCATTTTAGTAATACAGGCTGGTATTTTAAAATCTGTATTGATAAAAGTGACAAATAATCTACACAAAAAATATATAACTGAACCGGAGCTAAATGATTTTTTACAATAAACCATACATTACAGGTGCTGAGTTTCAGTGTATTCAGGATGCAATAAAAAACCGTCACCTTTCTGGCAATGGCCCGTTTACTCAGTTATGCCAGCAGTTTTTTAAAGATACCTATCACTTTAAAAAATGTTTACTTACCACTTCCTGCACAGATGCATTGGAGATGTGTGCCATTCTGCTCAATATTCAGCCAGGCGATGAAGTAATAATTCCATCTTTTACATTTGTTTCTACTGCCAATGCATTTATATTACGTGGTGCAAAAATAATTTTTGCAGAGAGTAGTAATAACAATCCCAATATTAATGAAGCGGAAATTGAAAAACTAATTACCAAAAAAACTAAAGCAATTGTGGTGGTGCATTATGCAGGTGTGGCTTGCAGGATGGATGCAATAATGGCGATTGCCAATAAGCATAATATATTTGTTGTGGAAGATGCGGCACAGGCTATTGATAGTTTTTATACTAATGGCGAAAATAAAAAGCAGGCATTGGGCAGCATTGGGCACCTGGCTGCATTTTCTTTTCACGAGTCAAAAAATATTCAATGTGGCGAAGGAGGGTTGTTGGTTGTAAATGACGAACAATTTAACAGCCGTGCAGAAATTATCTGGGAGAAAGGAACTAACCGGGCAGCTTTTTTCAGGGGTGAGGTGGATAAATATAACTGGGTTGATGTAGGTTCTTCTTTTTTACCATCAGAAATAACAGCCGCATTTTTATTTGCACAATTGCAAGCCTTAAATGAAATACAAAAAATACGAAAGCAGAAATGGCAATTGTATTTTTATGGGTTGAAGAAATTAGCGGAAGATGGAAAAATCAGCGTACCGGATATTCCGGATTATGCAACCAATAATGCCCACCTGTTTTATATCGTTTGCAAAAATATTGCGGAGAGAGATGCCTTGATTTTATTTTTAAAAAGTAAAGATGTGCAATCGATGTTCCATTATCCCGGCTTGCACACCAGCCCATTTTATTTGGCCACCGGAGAAAAAGACTGCGAATTAAAGAATGCAGAAAGATTTTCTGATTGTTTACTGAGATTACCTTTATATGTAGAACTTGGAGAAGAACAGATCAGCATTGTAATCAGGTTGGTTCATGAATTTTACGAAGCAAAACAATAATGGAAGACAGAACAGCCATAAACCCACGTTATATATGTGCTGTTATTTTATTTGCTGCAGGTGTTTCAATTTTTTGGGGGATAAAGAATCTTTTCTTTTTTGACGAAGATGTTTTTGTAACAGCAGGTAATGGCGAGTTCCTGTCGCATATCTGGCAGCGTTCATTGATTGTTAAACTTACTTTTAAGGCAGATTACTTATTGTGGGGAGCAAACCCATATGGGTATCATCTCAGCAGCCTTTTCCTGCACTTGATAAATGCCGTGTTGGCCATGTGGGTGTTAAAAGAACTGCTTAAACCGGTTGTAAAATATTTTACCCAATTTCAGTTAACAGTTATTCCTGTTATATTTTTTACACTGTTTTTATTTACGCCTGTACATAGCGAACCGCTTTGTTATATTTTGGCAAGAGGAGGATTGGTAGTAAGCTTGTTTTGTTTGTTATCAGTGATGTTTTTTTTAAGGTCACAACAAGAGAATAAGATTTTACTTGGTTGCAGCCTGCTAAGCTTTTTACTGGCATTATTTTCCTATGAAATAAGCTGGTTATTGCCTTTAATTATTTTAAGCATCACAGTTTTTCTGGCATATGTAAAAAGCGAACCATTTAAAAAATATATACCGGTTGTGGTTTTGTATTTTTTGGTGTTTATCGCCTGGTTCAGCATTAAAGTAGTTTTTATAGATAAGCTGGTAGTTTCAGATTATAACGACGGCAACTTATTTAAAACCGGGCTATTGACACTTATTAAAAACAACTGTGTGTTATTTTTTCGAAATTTTATTCCACCATTTAAAAATGCTACTGTATTTGCAGCTGTAAGTGCTGTTTTTTGTTTGCTGCTTATTTTTAGTTTTTACAAATTGTTTAAACAAAGTAAACCGCAGTTTTATTTTTTGACTTTATTATTATTAATCACTGTCTTAGGTTTTTCTTCTGTAACAATGCTCGGTATTGATTCTCATGATTCTGAATCTGAAAGGTATATCTATTTCTCTTCCTCGTTTGCAATAATGGTTTTAGCTGTTTTGTTAACAGTACTGATCAAGAACAGGATAATGTTAATCGGGATAGTTTTAGTATTGGCGGGGTTGTACACTGTTACCCTTTTTAAAACTATAAATTATTATGACACTGCAGGATCATTTTCTAAACAATATTTAGCGGCACTTGATAAAGAAGTAAAAAATAATGACAATGTTTTTATAGTCAACATACCATCGCAATATGAAGGAGCTTTGCTGTTTAGGGCAAAAAGCCGGCTAGCTGGTAATACCGATAATAATGTAAGCATACTGCAGGAATATTTAAGTTACCTCAATAATAAAAGTAACCGGTGTGTAACTCTTTCCACGAAGGTGCTGTACACGGTGCCGACAACTGTGTCAGTAAATAAAAAATCTATAGATAGTATTGCAAGCTGGTTTCCCGAAGTAATAATTGACCAACAACAATTGAAAATCAGCATTGATAAAAATCAAGCTTATCCTTACAGTAAAAGTAATACAGTTGTAGTAGCTCTTAAAGACAGTGTATTGTATTTTTTCAGATAGAAGTTTTCTGTTGCAGCATACGTTGCACATATTTGCCTAAAATATCAAACTCGATATTTACAAGGCTACCCTTAGTAATAGTATTGATATTGGTGTGATGGTAGGTATATGGAATGATAGCAACAGTAAAACTATCTTTACCCACATTAAATAAAGTAAGGCTTGTGCCATTTAAAGTAATAGACCCTTTTTCAATTACAAGGCCTGCAAAAGTTTCAGAAAATTTGAAACTGTATTCCCAGCTTCCATCTTTTTCAATTACCGATGTGCATTCGGCAACAGCATCTACATGTCCCTGTACAATATGCCCGTCAAGCCTGCCATTCATTTGCATACATCTTTCCAGGTTTATAACAGTGCCGGGTTCCCACTGCCCAAGATTAGTTTTTGCAAGCGTTTCTGCTATTGCTGTAACACGGTGCATACTTTCTTTTATTTCTTCCACAGTAAGGCAAACCCCGTTATGGCTAAGACTCTGGTCAATTTTTAGTGCTGTCGAAAGCGGGGAGGTAATCCAAAAGGTTTTGTTAGTGCCGTTGGTTACTATTTTATTTACTATCCCGGTATTTTCTATAATTCCTGTAAACATTCCTCAAATTTCGGAATTTGTTCTAAGATTTTCTCTTTTTTAAATATTTCTGCTATCTTTGCGCCCCAACTTGTAAAAGCGGGATATTTAAATCACCTAAAGGAGGTATATATTATATGTTAATTATTGATTCAAAAGATTGCGAAAACATCGACAAAGCACTCAAAAAGTATAAAAAGAAATTTGAGAAAAGTAAGATATTGTTGCAATTAAGAGATAGGCAGGCTTTCACTAAACCATCTGTAAGACGCAGAAAGGAAGTGTTAAAAGCGATCTATAAAGATCAGTTGACTGCTGGCAAATTCGATTAATTAAGAAAGCAAGAAACTCTATATTGAACTGATACCCGGTTAGCGTAACTTCGGGTATCAGTTTTTTTATGCCCATAACCTATCAAAAAGCACTGCAGCATTTCCTCGACTACCTTAAATTTCAAAAAAGGTACTCCCAACATACTATTATTTCTTACCAAAACGACCTGGTTTCTTTTTTTGATTTTATACAATTAACCTTTGGAGAAACGCCCCTGCCTGATATAAAAGCCACATTTGTACGTAGCTGGCTGGCCAGTTTAAAAGAGCAGGGGATGGAGGCAAAATCCATTACCCGGAAAATATCTACTTTAAAATCTTTTTTTAAATACCAGCTTAAAGAACAGGTAATTGCTTTAAGCCCAATGGGGACGATTATTTCACCCAAAATCAGTAAGCGCTTACCGCAATTTGTAGACAAAACTGATATAAACACATTGTTTAGCTATGTGGAATTTCCTGATGACTGGCAGGGAAGAACCGACAGGGTTTTATTGCAATTATTTTATAATACCGGAATAAGACAAGCCGAGCTGGTTGGGTTAAAAGAAAACCAGGTTGACGGGTATAAAAGATCAATAAAAGTATTGGGAAAGGGTAATAAAGAAAGGATAATTCCCATTAGCCTGGAGCTGCTGGATTTGCTTAAAGTTTACATGACTGATAAAAGAAAGCTATTTGAAGAATATGATGGAGATGTTTTATTAGTAAATTCAAAAGGTAAAAAGCTCTATCCCAGGTATGTGTATACTGCCGTAAATAAATACCTGAGTAAGATTACCACCATCAGTAAAAAGAGTCCTCACGTATTGCGCCATACCTTTGCAACTCATTTAATGAATAATGGAGCCGATTTAAATGCAGTAAAAGAATTATTGGGTCACAGTAGCCTTGCTGCCACCCAGATATATACCCACAATTCCATAGAAAAACTTAAGGATATTCATAAAAAAGCCCATCCCAAGGCCTGATCTTTTTTGCAGTTTTTATTGTTTTAACTTTTGTTTGGCAGCTATAAAATATAATACGGCCACTTATAAAATTTTATTTTGAAAACTACGTTTGTTAGATTAACTTCATTTTATAAATAAAACCATTGCTTCACCCACCCAAAATGAGCCTATGCATTAATTACTACTTTAGTTCTTTCACATTATTTTTCACAGATTAAAAACAGAAGTATGAACGTAAACATTCAAACTGTGCATTTTGACGCAGATTCAAAATTGGTAGAGTATATTGAAAAAAAGGTTTCTAAATTATCACAGTTTCACGACAGGATTACCAAGGTTGATGTGTATTTGAAATTAGACAATGTAGTACACAATATTAAAGACAAAATTGCCGAAATAAAAGTTCACATCCCTCGCTACGAATTTTTTGTAAAACAATCATCTAAATCATTTGAAGAAAGTTTCGATACCGCACTGGATTCGGTAATAACCCAAATAAAACGAAAAAAAGATAAACAAGCAGCATAATATTACAGCATCCCGCCAATCGGCGGGATTTTTTATTTTAAGGTTATACACATTTTAAAAAACAGTTGTAAAAAATTCTTTTTCAAACTTTTTGTATTAATCATTTTCTCTTACCTTTGCCTTCCGAAAAAAATAGGGCTGGTTTTGTATTGGCCAAATTTCAGGGAAAGTTCTTTTGAAAATGCCGAAGTAGCTCAGTTGGTAGAGCAGCTGATTTGTAATCAGCAGGTCGCTGGTTCGACTCCAGTCTTCGGCTCAGGGTAGTTAATTAGTTTATTGGTTAAAATAGTTGAGTAAGTTAGGTGTAATCCTAATTAACCAGGCAACCAATAAACTAGTAAACTGCAAGGGCAGATGGCCGAGTGGTTAAAGGCGACAGACTGTAAATCTGTTCTCTTCGGAGTACGTAGGTTCGAAACCTACTCTGCCCACAATTCAATATGCAAACAGGCAAATGTGCCAATATGCAAAATTTGAATACTAGTTCTTTTCTTTATTTGCATATTTGCTTAATTGCACATTTGCAAATTGTATTAGCGGAAGTAGCTCATTTGGTAGAGCGGTAGCCTTCCAAGCTTCAGGTGGCCGGTTCGAGCCCGGTCTTCCGCTCAGTATTGTGCCTTAAACGAGGGGTGCTTATCAGCCGTGGTAGCTCAGGGGTAGAGCACTTCCTTGGTAGGGAAGGGGTCGTGAGTTCGATTCTCACCTATGGCTCATAAAATATTTAAATTAAAAAAGTCCATGATTTACAGACTTAAAATGAAAATCAATTTCAAAACAATTACTTAAAAAAATAACAATGGCAAAAGAGACATTCAAAAGGGATAAACCCCATTTAAACGTTGGTACTATTGGTCACGTGGATCATGGTAAAACAACACTTACAGCCGCTATAACCGATGTTTTGTCAAAAAAAGGTTTAGCGGAGAAAAAGAATTATGACGATATCGATGGTGCTCCTGAAGAAAAAGAAAGGGGTATTACGATCAATACAGCTCACGTTGAGTATGCAACTGCTACCCGTCACTACGCTCACGTAGATTGTCCGGGTCACGCCGATTATGTGAAGAACATGATCACTGGTGCTGCTCAGATGGACGGTGCAATCCTTGTAGTTGCGGCTACTGATGGTCCAATGCCACAAACTAAAGAGCACATCTTGTTGGCTCGCCAGGTAGGTGTACCTCAAATCGTTGTTTTTATGAACAAAGTTGATTTGGTAGATGATCCTGAATTATTAGAATTAGTAGAAATGGAAATTCGTGAGTTGTTAACTTCTTACGGTTTCGATGGTGATAATACGCCAATCATTCAAGGTTCTGCAACCGGTGCTTTAGCTGGCGAAGAAAAATGGGTTGCTAAAATTGATGAATTGATGGATGCAGTTGATAGCTACATTCCTTTACCTCCACGTTTAGTTGATTTGCCATTCCTGATGAGTGTTGAGGATGTATTCTCTATCACTGGCCGTGGTACTGTTGCTACTGGTCGTATCGAAAGAGGTCGTATCAAAGTTGGTGAAGGTATTGAAGTAGTAGGTTTGATGGAAAAACCATTAACTACAACTTGTACTGGTGTAGAAATGTTTAAAAAATTATTGGACGAAGGCGAAGCTGGTGATAACGCAGGTCTTTTATTACGTGGTATTGAGAAAACTCAGATCCGTCGTGGTATGGTGCTTTGCAAACCAGGTTCTATCACTCCGCATACCGACTTTAAAGGTGAGGTTTACGTATTAAGCAAAGAAGAGGGCGGACGTCATACTCCATTCTTCAACAAATATCGTCCTCAGTTCTATTTCCGTACTACAGACGTAACTGGAGAAGTTACTTTGAATGCAGGTACTGAAATGGTTATGCCTGGCGATAACACTAACTTACAGGTTACTTTGATTCAGCCAATTGCAATGGAAAAAGGTTTGAAATTTGCGATTCGTGAAGGAGGCCGTACTGTAGGTGCTGGTCAGGTTACAGAGATCATTAAATAAGCCAAAAGCCAAAAGCTTTTAGCTTTAAAGCAAATAATTTATATATTTGCAACATATTCTAAAAGCTGTTTCGGTAATACGAAATAGCTTTTAGCTTTTATACGGGCATGGTGCAACGGTAGCATACGGGTCTCCAAAACCTTTGATCTGGGTTCGAATCCTAGTGCCCGTGCTAAGAACATTAATTAGTACGAACAGATTAGCAGATTAACCAATTAAGAAATTAACATGAATAAATTAACAGCATACATCAAGGATTCCTACACGGAATTGGTGCAAAAGGTAACCTGGCCTACTTGGGATCAGTTACAACAATCCACAATGATTGTATTAGGTGCTACATTAGTGATAACTGCTATGGTGGGAATTATGGATTTGGCAGCAAGTAATACATTAAAATTTATTTACTCTTTATTTAAGCAATCATAATAATGGAAGAGACAACACCAATTCCGGTTGTGGAAAAAGTAGAGAAGCCTGAAAAAGAAAGTAAATGGTATGTGCTTCGTGTGGTAAGTGGCAAAGAGCGTAAAGTAAAGGAATACCTTGATAAGGATATTGTACGCAACGGCTGGAGCAATATTGTAAAACAGGTTTTTTTACCTGTAGAAAAGGTGTACAAAGTAGCCAATGGTAAAAAAGTGATGAGGGAAAGGAACTTTTATCCGGGTTATATTATGATTGAAGTAGCCGATGGCAAATTACATGATGATATGATTCAGAGCATGAGCAATGTGAGTAATGTAATGCATTTTTTAACTGATGGAAAAGGCTCTAAGGGAAATATTATTTGTTTGCGTAAAGCAGAAGTAAATAAAATGCTGGGTAAGGTTGATGAAATGAGTGATGTTGGCGGAGTTACCATGAGTGAACCATTTATTATTGGAGAAACTGTGAAGATCATCGACGGACCGTTTAACGATTTTAATGGTGTGATTGAAGAAGTAAATGACGAAAAGAAGAAATTGAAAGTTCAGGTTAAGATATTTGGCCGTGCCACTCCGGTGGAACTAAGCTATATGCAGGTAGAAAAAATTGCCTAAATTTACTAAGCCACTTTAAAGTGGCTTTTTTTAATATTAAAACAAAGCATATGAAAAAGATAATGTTATTGGCCGGAGTTCTATTTACAGTAGCTACAATAATGGCTCAGCCACCCAAAGGCGCAGCTAAAAAAGGAATGACCTTTGGTGCTAAAATTACAGCAGCAGGGGCAGTTACTGCAAATGAATTACCATCAGTACTTGCCGGTAAAGAAAGTGCCGACATAAAAGTAAAAGGTAAAGTAGTTGAAGTGTGTAAATCCGAAGGTTGCTGGATACGTATGGAAACAGCCAGCGGGCCGATGCTGATAAAAATGAAGGATCATGCTTTTACGGTGCCTTTATCAATGAATGGAAAAACCATTGTAGCAGATGGCACTGCAACGTTTAAAGAAACATCTGTGGAAACGCTAAAGCATTATGCCGAAGATGCAGGCAAAAGCAAGGAGGAAATTGATGCTATTAAAGAGCCTAAAAAAGAGATTGTTTTACAGGCAAAGGGAATTTTGGTATTGTGATTCCCTCAGCCCATAGCACATAGATATTTATATCCCGGTTTCCGGGATTTTTTTATTAAAATGTAATATTTCCGGCATCATTTCCTTACCTTTGCCGCCCCAAATAGTTCTTTATTGGAATTTATTGTATTGGGAGTGTCGCTAAATGGCGACACGCTATCACCAAAAAAATTAAACAATGGCAAAAGAAATTACCGGCTATGTTAAGCTCCAATGTAAAGGAGGACAAGCCAATCCGGCACCGCCAATTGGACCTGCACTGGGTTCTAAAGGTGTCAACATCATGGAGTTCTGTAAGCAATTCAATGCACGTACACAGGACAAACCAGGGAAAGTACTCCCGGTATTAATCACAGTTTATGCCGATAAGTCTTTTGACTTTATCATTAAAACTCCACCAGCACCGGTTCAGTTATTAGAAGCTGCTAAATTACAAAGCGGTAGTAAAGAACCTAACCGTGTTAAAGTAGGTAAAGTTACCTGGGCTCAGGTAGAAGAGATTGCCAAAGATAAAATGGCCGATCTAAACGCCTTTACTTTAAACAGCGCCATGAGCATGGTTGCCGGTACTGCACGCAGTATGGGTTTAACTGTTGATGGAAAAGCCCCTTGGGAAAATTAATTATTAACCGAAAAATTTGTAAGAAATGATTACGAAAAAAAGAAAAGTAGCAAATACTAAGGTTGATACTAATAAAGCTTATTCCCTTAAGGAAGCATCAACTTTAGTTAAAGAAGTAAACACCACCAAATTCGATAGTTCTGTTGACCTGCATATTAAATTAGGGGTAGATCCTAAGAAAGCTGATCAGGCTATACGTGGTACAGTTTCATTACCTCACGGTACAGGAAAAACCAAAAAAGTGTTGGTTTTATGTACTCCCGATAAAGTAGCTGAAGCAACTGCTGCAGGTGCTGATTTTGTTGGATTAGAAGAATTCATTACCAAAATTGAAGGTGGCTGGACAGATATTGACGTTATTGTGGCAACACCATCAGTAATGCCTAAAATTGGTAAACTGGGTAAAGTATTAGGCCCACGTAACTTAATGCCAAACCCTAAAACAGGTACTGTTACCAATGATGTAACCGGCGCTATCAATGATTTAAAAGGCGGTAAAATTGCATTTAAGGTAGACAAAGTGGGTATCATCCATGCATCTATTGGCCGTGTAAGTTTTGCACCTGAAAAAATTGCTGAAAACAGCCAGGAATTAATTAATGCTATCATTAAATTAAAACCATCTTCATCAAAAGGTACTTACTTAAGAGGCGTAAGCATGGCTAGTTCCATGAGCCCGGGTATTGCAATCGACACTAAATCTGTTCAAAACTAATCCTGGGTTTATACCAGGGTTGACAAAAAATATTTGTTATGACAAAACAGGAAAAAAATGAAGTGATTGATTTTCTTAAAGAGAAATTCAGTCAATATAATAACTTCTACATTACTGATACAGAAAGTTTAACTGTTGCACAGGTAACCAAACTGCGCCGTGTTTGCTTTGATAAGCAGGTAGAAATGAAAGTGGCTAAAAACACTTTAATTAAAAAAGCATTAGAAGGTATTGATGCAGAAAAGTACGCAGGTGTTTATGATTCTTTACATAAAGTAACGGCTTTATTATTCAGCGAAAATCCAAAAGACCCAGCTGTTATTTTAAGCAGTTTCCGTAAAGAAAGTAAAGGCGAAAAGCCTGAACTTAAAGCGGCTTTCATTAATGGTGATGTATTTGTTGGCGATAACCAATTGGTAGCGTTAACTAAGATCAAAACCAAGAATGAATTGATCGGTGAGGTGATTGGTTTATTGCAGTCTCCAATACAACGTGTTATTGGCGCTTTGCAAAACAGGCCCGAAGCTGCTGCTGAAGTTGCAGTTGCTGAATAAGTGCATTGAAAAAATTAAAATATTACCTGGCCAGATGGTGTAAAACAAAAGGCAAAAACAAATTTTTTTAAACCTCCGCCGGAGTCAAAAACAATGAAGGCGGAAAAAATTTAATTATTATGGCAGACGTAAAAGTATTAGCTGAATCATTAGTAGGCTTAACAGTAAAAGAAGTTCAGGAATTAGCTGAATTTTTAAAATCAGAATACGGTATTGAACCAGCTGCTGCTGCAGTTGTAGTAAGTGCTGGTGGTGGCGAAGCTGCTGCTGCTGAAGAGAAAACATCTTTCAATGTTATCTTGAAAGCTGCTGGCGCAAACAAATTAGCGATTGTTAAGATCGTTAAAGAATTAACCGGTTTAGGACTTAAAGAAGCTAAAGACTTAGTTGATGGCGCTCCAAAACCAGTTAAAGAAGGTGTTGATAAAGCAACTGCCGAAGAATTAAAAGTAAAATTAACTGAAGCTGGTGCTGAGGTTGAAATTGCTTAATTTTTAGTAGTTTCTAAAATAGCTTTAAAAGCCGGGGAGAAATCTTCGGCTTTTTGCTTTCTTCGGGCTGTAGAAAAGTAAAAAAAACGGGTTATCCACAAAAACCCTTCCAGTTCCCCAAAAAATCGTATATAGTAATTTAAAAATCGGAAATATTCCCCTACCTTTGCCCTCCTTTAATTTAGGCATAGTGGCATTTATAGTTATCTAGGCTTATTTTAAAAGGATCTTCTGCACACTTAAACGTCTTAATTACAATATGTCTGCAACAAAAACACCAGCTGCTAAGCGTATCAATTTCGGAAAGATTGAACATTTAGCAGAAACCCCCGATTTGCTCGGTATCCAGATTCAGTCTTTTAAAGATTTTTTCCAGTTAGAAACCACCCCCGATAAAAGGAATGTGGAAGGATTGTTCCGTGTATTTAAGGAAAATTTTCCTATTACAGATACCCGTAACATTTTCGTACTGGAATTCCTGGATTACTTTGTAGATCCCCCACGTTATACTATTGAGGAATGTATTGAAAGGGGGCTGACCTATGCGGTTCCGCTTAAAGCAAAACTGCGTTTAAGTTGTAATGACGAAGAGCATGTAGATTTTCAAACCATTGTTCAAGATGTATTCTTAGGAAACATTCCTTACATGACCCCACGTGGTACTTTTGTTATTAACGGAGCAGAAAGGGTTGTGGTTAGCCAGTTACACCGTTCACCTGGTGTATTCTTCGGTCAATCTATTCACCCCAACGGTACCAAAATTTACTCAGCAAGAGTAATACCTTTCAAAGGTGCCTGGATGGAATTTGCAACAGACATCAATAACGTTATGTTTGCTTACATTGATCGTAAGAAAAAATTCCCTGTTACTACTTTATTACGCTCTATAGGCTTTGAAACTGATAAGGACATACTTGAATTATTTGGTATGGCCAACGAAGTTAAAGCTGATAAAAAGACTTTGGCAGGCTGCATTGGTAAGCGTTTAGCTGCACGTGTATTGCGTACCTGGGTTGAAGATTTTGTAGATGAAGATACCGGTGAAGTAGTTTCTATCGAAAGAAATGAAATAGTATTAGAAAGAGATACTTTGTTAGATGAGACTAACATTGCTTTAATCCTGGAAATGGATGTTAAAAGCGTATTTATTCAGAAAGAAGAAATGAGTGGTGATTATGCCATTATTTACAATACATTAAATAAAGATACTTCTAACAGTGAACTGGAAGCGGTACAGCATATCTATAAACAATTAAGAGGTGCCGATGCTCCGGATGATGAAACTGCACGTGGTATTATTGATAAATTATTCTTCAGTGATAAGCGTTACGATTTAGGCGAAGTAGGCCGTTATAAAATTAACCGTCGCCTTGGTTTAAACTTCCCTATTGAGAAGAAAGTATTAACTAAAGACGACATTATCGCCATCATTAAAACATTGGTATTATTAACCAATGGCAAAAGTGAAGTGGATGATATTGATCACTTAAGTAACCGTCGTGTTCGTACAGTGGGTGAGCAATTATATGCTCAATTTGGTGTTGGTTTGGCCCGTATGGCCCGTACCATCCGTGAAAGAATGAACGTACGTGATAACGAGGTATTCACTCCGGTAGATCTGATCAATGCAAGAACATTATCTTCTGTTATCAATTCTTTCTTTGGTACGTCTCAGTTGAGCCAGTTCTTAGATCAAACCAATCCTTTGAGTGAGATAACGCACAAGCGTCGTATCTCCGCACTTGGACCCGGTGGTTTAAGCAGGGAAAGAGCTGGTTTTGAGGTTCGTGACGTTCACTATTCTCATTACGGCCGTTTATGTACTATTGAAACTCCTGAAGGACCAAACATTGGTTTGATATCTACACTTTGTGTACATGCCAAGATCAATGAAATGGGCTTTATTGAAACTCCTTATCATAAAGTTGATGATGGTAAAGTGGATATGAAGAAAATTACTTTCCTGAGTGCAGAGGAAGAAGATACAGCGAAGATTGCACAAGCAAATATTGATATTGATGCAAAAGGAAATTTTGTTGAAGACAGGATCAAAAGCCGCCAGACCGGTGACTTCCCGATCTTAGATAAAAACGAAGTGGAATATATGGACGTGGCGCCAAACCAGATCGTTGGTTTAAGTGCTTCATTAATTCCGTTCCTTGAGCATGATGATGCTAATCGTGCCTTGATGGGATCGAATATGCAACGCCAGGCTGTACCATTAATTAAGCCAGAAGTACCTATTGTTGGTACCGGTTTAGAAGGCAAAGCTGCCCGTGATGCAAGGATTCAAATTCATGCAGACGGAGATGGTGTGGTTGAGTATGTAGATGCAAACGAAATCCATGTTCGCTATAAGAGAAATGAAACACAGCAATTAGTTTCTTTCGAAGAAGATTTAGTGGTTTATCGCTTAACTAAATTCGTTCGTACCAACCAGGAAACCACTATCAACTTACGTCCGGCTGTAGTTAAAGGACAAAAAGTTGGGGAAGGTGATTTCTTAACTGAAGGTTATGCAACCAAAGGCGGCGAATTAGCTTTAGGTAGAAACATGAAAGTAGCATTCATGCCATGGAAAGGGTACAACTTTGAAGATGCGATCGTAATCAGTGAGAAAGTAGTTAAGGAAGATCTGTTTACTTCAATTCATATCAGCGAATTTGAAATTGAAGTACGTGATACTAAATTAGGTGAAGAAGAACTGACACCAGATATTCCGAACGTAAGTGAAGAAGCAACAAAAGATCTTGATCAAAACGGTATCATCCGTATTGGCGCACATATTAAAGAAGGCGACATCATCATTGGTAAAATAACTCCAAAAGGAGAAAGCGATCCAACTCCTGAAGAGAAGTTGTTACGTGCCATCTTTGGTGATAAAGCCGGCGATGCAAAAGATGCCTCATTAAAAGCACCAAGCGGTACTGAAGGTGTGGTTATTGATAAAAAATTATTCCAGAGAGCTAAGAAAGATAAGAACGCAAAAGTTAGAGAAAAAGCTCAGTTGGATAAGATTGAAAAAACGCATGAGAAGAATGAAACTGACCTGATGGAATTGCTGATCAATAAACTGCAGACCTTATTGAAAGATAAGAGCAGTGCAGGTGTTAGCAATAACTTTGGTGAAGTGTTGATTGGTAAAGGCGCAAAATTCAATGCTAAAAACTTAGCGAATATCGACTATCAGAATGTTAACCCATTAGGATGGACAGGTGATGCTAAAGTTGATGAACTTATCAATATATTACTGCACAACTTCAATATTAAATTTAATGAAGAGTTGGGTCGTTATAAAAGAGAAAAATTCAACATCAGCATTGGTGATGAATTACCAGCAGGTGTGTTAAAACTGGCTAAAGTTTATTTAGCTGTTAAACGTAAACTTAAAGTGGGTGATAAAATGGCGGGTCGTCACGGTAACAAAGGTATTGTTGCTAAGATCGTTCGCCAGGAAGATATGCCTTTCCTTGAAGACGGAACACCGGTTGATATTGTATTGAATCCATTGGGTGTACCTAGTCGTATGAACCTTGGACAGATATATGAAACAGCGTTAGGCTGGGCTGGTGAAAAACTAGGCGTTCGTTTTGCAACACCAATTTTCGACGGTGCTTCTGTAGATGAAATTGCAGAAAACATCGATAAAGCAGGCTTACCTAAATTCGGTCACACTTATTTGTATGATGGAGAAACCGGCGAACGCTTCGATCAGAAAGCAACCGTGGGTATCATCTACATCATTAAGCTGCACCATATGGTGGATGATAAAATGCATGCCCGTTCAATCGGACCATACAGTTTAATTACGCAGCAACCTTTAGGTGGTAAGGCGCAGTTTGGTGGACAAAGATTTGGTGAGATGGAGGTTTGGGCACTGGAAGCTTATGGTGCATCTAACATTCTGCAGGAATTGTTAACGCTTAAATCGGATGATATCATCGGAAGGGCTAAAACATACGAAGCAATTGTAAAAGGTGATAACATTCCAAGAGCAGGTATCCCTGAATCATTCAATGTACTGGTACATGAATTAAGAGGTTTAGGTCTTGATTTGAAATTCGAGTAATCAAATAATTATAAATAAAGAAGTCGAAATAGTTTTGGCTTCTTTATTTTGTCTTTTGAATTCGATTATTTAACACTACAATTATTATTAGAAATATGGCATTCAAAAAAGAAAACCGTCCGAGGGCAACTTTCTCACAAATCACTATTGGTTTGGCTTCTCCGGACAGCATTTTGGAAAAAAGCTATGGCGAAATTTTAAAGCCGGAAACAATTAATTATCGTACTTACAAACCTGAAAGAGATGGTTTGTTTTGCGAAAGGATTTTTGGACCGGTAAAGGATTATGAATGTGCCTGCGGAAAATATAAGCGTATCCGTTACAAGGGTATAGTGTGCGATCGTTGCGGTGTGGAAGTAACAGAGAAAAAAGTACGTCGTGAAAGAATGGGGCATATCAAATTGGTGGTACCTGTGGTGCATATTTGGTACTTTAAATCTTTACCAAATAAAATTGGTTATTTATTAGGAATGAGCTCTAAGAAATTAGAGAGCATTGTGTATTATGAAAGGTTTGTGGTAATTCAATCAGGTATCCGTGCAGATAAAGGACAGAACTACGGTGACCTGTTGACGGAAGAAGAATACTTAGATATTTTAGATACACTTCCAAAAGATAACCAGCATCTGCCTGATGAAGATCCAAACAAATTCATAGCAAAGATGGGTGCACAGGCTGTGCATGATATGTTACAGCGCATCGATCTTGATCAATTGAGTTTTGATCTGCGTCACTCTGCGGCAAACGAAACATCTCAGCAACGTAAAGCAGATGCTTTAAAAAGATTGAGTGTGGTGGAAGGCTTCCGTGATGCTAATACAAGGATCAACAACCGTCCGGAATGGATGGTAATGCAATATATTCCTGTAATTCCACCGGAATTACGTCCCTTGGTTCCATTGGATGGTGGTCGTTTTGCATCTTCTGATCTGAATGATTTATACCGTCGTGTTATTATCCGTAATAACCGTTTAAAAAGATTATTAGAAATTAAAGCTCCTGAAGTGATCTTACGTAATGAAAAACGTATGCTGCAGGAAGCTATAGATTCACTGTTTGATAATAGCCGTAAATCAAATGCAGTAAAAGCAGAAGGTGGTCGTGCATTGAAATCATTAAGTGATGTACTGAAAGGTAAACAAGGACGTTTCCGTCAGAACTTATTAGGTAAACGTGTAGATTATTCAGGTCGTTCTGTAATTGTGGTAGGGCCCGAATTGAAAATGCATGAGTGCGGTTTACCAAAAGATATGGCTGCAGAATTGTTTAAGCCATTTATTATTCGCAAATTAATTGAAAGAGGTATCGTTAAAACAGTAAAATCTGCCCGTAAGCTTGTTGATAAGAAAGAGGCGATCATCTGGGATATCTTAGAGAATATTTTGAAAGGTCACCCTGTAATGTTAAACAGGGCTCCAACACTTCACCGTTTGTCAATCCAGGCCTTCCAGCCAAAATTGATTGAAGGTAAAGCGATACAATTGCATCCATTGGTAACCACATCTTTCAACGCCGATTTTGATGGTGATCAGATGGCGGTGCATGTGCCTTTGAGCAGTGCATCTATTTTGGAAGCCCAGTTATTAATGCTTTCTTCTCATAATATTTTGAATCCTCAAAATGGTACACCAATCACTCTTCCTTCTCAGGATATGGTTCTTGGATTGTATTATATTACAAAGGGTAGAAAATCTACTGCAACTGAAAAAGTAAATGGAGAAGGTAAAGCATTCTACTCTGCCGATGAAGTTATTATTGCTTTCAACGAAAAGCAGGTTGATCTTCATGCTAACATAAGAGTAAAAGCAAATGTGCGTAATGCAGATGGTACTTTAACCAATAAATTAATTGAAACAACAGTTGGCCGTGTACTATTTAACCAGCATGTACCCAAAAGCGTAGGCTTTATAAATGCACTTTTAACTAAAAAATCATTGAGGGAGATTGTTGGTGATATTATTAAATGGACCGACGTTCCTACCACTGCAAAATTCCTGGATGATATTAAGACACTGGGATATCGTATGGCGTTTAAAGGTGGTCTGTCGTTTAACATTAATGATCTGATCATTCCTGAAATTAAACAGCAGATGATTGAGAATGCTCAATCGGAAGTTGCAGAGGTTTGGGAGAACTACAATATGGGTTTAATCACCAATAACGAGCGTTACAACCAGATCATTGATATCTGGAGTCGTGTGGATACTAAAGTAACTGAAACATTAATTAGAGAACTGGCAGCAGATAAGCAAGGTTTTAACTCTGTTTATATGATGTTGGATAGTGGAGCCCGTGGTAGTAAGCAGCAAATTAAGCAGCTGGCAGGTTTAAGGGGATTGATGGCTAAGCCACGTAAATCTGGTAGCAGTGGAAGTGAGATTATTGAAAACCCAATCCTTGCAAACTTTAAAGATGGTTTAAGTGTATTGGAGTACTTTATCTCTACGCATGGTGCCCGTAAAGGTTTGGCGGATACGGCTTTGAAAACAGCGGATGCCGGTTACTTAACACGTAGGTTGGTTGACGTTTCTCAGGATGTAGTTATCAATGAAGAAGATTGCGGCACATTACGTGGTATTGCAACATCTGCTTTAAAAGATAATGAAGATATTATTGAAGGATTAAGCGACAGGATTGAAGGACGTATGTCATTACATAATGTATATCATCCTTTAACTGAAGAATTGTTAATAGAAGCTGGTGAAGAGATTAGTGCAGAGATGGCTAAGAAAATTGATGAGAGTGGTATTGAAACTGTTGAAATACGTTCGGTATTAACCTGCGAAAGCAAACGTGGCGTTTGTGTAAAATGCTATGGTAAAAACCTTGCAAGCGGTATGCTGGCACAACGTGGTGATGCAGTGGGTATCATTGCAGCACAATCAATTGGTGAGCCGGGTACACAGTTAACATTACGTACTTTCCACGTGGGTGGTGTGGCAGGTTCAGCTTCTGTAGAATCTACTTTACCAGCTAAGTTTGATGGTACTATACAGTTTGACGGTTTACGTACAGTTGTTACAGAAGACAATGAAGGTAAAAAAGCTCATGTAGTAATAGGACGTACCGGCGAGGTAAGGATTATGGATGTTAAAAATGATCGTTTATTAATTACCAGCAACATACCTTACGGTGCTACACTTAACGTAAAAGACGGACAGAAAGTAACTAAAGGCGATGTTATTTGTACATGGGATCCGTTCAACAACGTAATTGTTGCTGAAGTGGGTGGTGTAATTAAATTCGAATCTTTGTTAGATGGTATTACTTATCGTGATGAATCGGATGAACAAACCGGTCACCGTGAAAAAGTGGTTATTGAAACAAAAGATAAAACCAAATTACCAACCATTATTGTAGAAGGGAAAGATAAAAAATCTTATAACTTACCGGTAGGTTCTCATGTGGTGGTTGAAGAAGGTGATGATGTAAGAAGCGGACAGGTGTTGGTTAAAATTCCAAGGGTATTAAGCAAACTGAAAGATATCACAGGGGGTCTGCCTCGTGTAACCGAATTGTTTGAAGCAAGAAACCCAAGCAACCCTGCGGTTGTTTGTGAAATTGACGGTGTGGTTACTTTTGGTGCTATCAAGCGTGGTAACAGGGAGATCATTGTTGAAGCTAAAGACAGCGTAATTAAAAAATACCTGGTTCCATTAAGCCGCCAGATCCTTGTACAGGATGGTGACTTTGTAAAAGCAGGTGCTGCCTTAAGTGATGGACAAACTGCTCCGGCTGATATCTTAGCTATTAAAGGACCGTTTGCTGTACAGGAATATGTGGTAAATGAAATTCAGGAAGTTTATCGTTTACAGGGTGTAAGAATTAATGATAAGCACATTGAGGTTATTGTTAGGCAGATGATGCGTAAGGTAACTGTAGAAGATGCAGGAGATACTAAATTCTTAGAAGGAGATACAGAAGATCGCCACGACTTTAATGCAGAGAATGATTACATCTTTGATAAGAAAGTAATTACCGAAGCAGGAGATAGCGGCAAACTGAAAGTAGGACAGATCGTTACACTACGTGATGTACGTGAAGAAAACTCTATCTTAAGAAGAGCGGATAAAAAATTAGTGGAATACCGTGATGCATCTTCTGCAACATCTTCACCGTTGTTGTTGGGTATTACAAAAGCATCATTGGGTACACATAGCTGGATATCTGCTGCATCATTCCAGGAAACAACTAAAGTATTGTCTTCTGCTGCTATACAAGGTAAGACAGATTTAATGCTTGGCCTGAAAGAAAACGTTATTACAGGACATCATATACCAGCCGGTACAGGTTTACGTGAATTTGAAAATATGATCGTAGGAAGCAAAGAAGAATACGAACTGTTGATGACTACAAAAGAAGCAATGAGCTTTGATGACGAAGAGTAAATGTAATTAACTTAATATGCTTAAGGAGCAGGATTTAATCCTGCTCCTTTTTTGTTTCAAAAGAAAAGTTCATTTTTTTTAATAAAAAATAAAACTATCTGAAATAAATTAATCTTGTAATCAGGCTTTTAATGGAGTAGCTATAACACCAGCTTATTCATCATAAAAGACGTATAAAATACTGTTTAAATTACGGTATTTGCTGTATATACTTTCAGTACACTATTTTATCAGTTTGGTTCCGTTAACCCTTTCTTAAAACTTTGGCTAAAACTATTGTCAAATCTTGTTTTGTCGCTATCTTGCCATACTAAATTTCAGTGAAATGAAGAATTTGACCATTGTGCTAAATATAGTTTTAATAGCGGCTTTAGGATATTTATACTATTATAATTTTTCAGGTAGTAAAGCCGGAAAAGTCATTCCTAATGCAGCCAATATGGCAAAGGCCGGTGAAGTTGGTTTAAACCAACCAAGGATTGCGTATGTAGAACTTGACTCTCTGAATGAAAATATTGTTTATTTTAAACAGAAGCGTAAAGAGCTGGAACAGCAACAAAAGGGAATAGAGGCAGAAATTACAAATGATTACAAAGCACTGGAAGCGAAACAAAATAATTTTATTCAAAAGAACCCAAATGCCAGCCCGGAAGATATTCAGAATATAAGGGTACAGTTAGCGCAGGGGCAACAGGATATTGAAACAAAAAAGCAAACCCAAACCCAAATGCTTAATCAAAAAAGTTTTGAGTTAATGGAAAGCATTCAGAAAAAATTAAAAGAATTTCTTGAGGCATATAATAAAGAAAAAAAATACCAGTATATACTTACAACCGGCGGCGGTATGGATTATATAATTTTAAAAGACAGCACCCTGGACATAACAAAGGATGTAATAAAGGGAATGAACGAAAAGCTGAAGCCAACTGGCAATAAGTAAGCCAATCCAATAAAATTATTTATCTTGTTCCGGTTAACTAAACCGGATTTTTTTATGACAGAACAAACCAACACTTTTAAACCCAGCTTAGGATTGTTTGATGCCACAATGGTTGTAGCCGGAAGCATGATTGGCTCCGGCATTTTTATTGTTAGTGCAGATATTACCCGTAATGTGGGCAGTGCCGGATGGTTGATTGCTGTTTGGCTGATAACCGGTTTTATGACATTGACTGCAGCTTTAAGTTATGGAGAATTAAGTGCAATGTTTCCTAAAGCCGGGGGGCAGTATGTTTATTTAAAAGAAGCTTTTAATCCACTGGCCGGATTTTTATATGGCTGGAGTTTTTTTACAGTAATACAAACGGCTACTATTGCTGCCGTGGGAGTGGCGTTTAGTAAATTTGCAGCGTACTTAATTCCTGCACTGAGTGAAAAAAATATTATTGCAGATTTAGGTTTCGTAACCATATCTGCAGCACAAATTGTTTCCATTCTTTTAATTGTCCTGCTTACGTATATCAATACAAAAGGCATACAGGGCGGGAAATTAATACAACGGGTATTTACTTCGGCAAAATTACTGGCTCTGTTTGGGTTAATTGTATTTGGGTTCTTTTTAGCAAAGCAAAGTTTTTGGGCCGAGAATTGGGCAACGGGAATGAATGCGGTACAACTGGAAAAAGATGCAGCAGGTAGTTTTATTCCCAATGGCAATTGGTTTTCTATTGGAGGAGTAGCATTGATGGGGGCAATAGCTGCTTCTATGTCGGGGTCTATTTTTAGCAGCGATGCCTGGAACAATGTGACATTTATTGCTGGGGAAATAAAAAATCCTAAAAGAAATATTGGATTGAGTTTATTTTTGGGCACTTTGATTGTAACCGTAATTTATGTTTGTGCCAACCTGATGTATTTAAATGTGCTGCCGCTAAACGGAATTGTAAATGCTGAAAATGACAGGGTTGCCGTAGCTGCAGCTAAAGGAATTTTTGGAGATGCCGGAACTTATGTAATTGCAGTGCTGATTATGGTATCTACTTTTGGTTGTAACAATGGATTGATACTTGCCGGAGCAAGAGTATATAACACAATGGCAAAAGATGGGTTGTTCTTTAAAAAAGCAGCCGGCTTAAATAAAAATGCAGTACCCGAATTTGCATTGTGGGCACAATGTGTAATGGCATGCCTGCTTTGCTTAAGTGGTACTTATGGTAAACTGCTCGATATGATTTCTTTTGTAGTGGTTTTGTTTTATGCCATTACCATAATGGGCATATTTAAATTACGTAAAGACAGGCCCGATGCCGAAAGACCCTACAAAGCTTTTGGATATCCTGTGCTTCCAATCATTTATATCATTCTGGCATTAATATTTTGTGTGTTCTTAATAAAGATGAGTCCTTTATATGCAGGAATAGGTTTAGGGATTGTGTTATTGGGAATTCCAATTTATTACATTGCGATAGCTAATAAGAAAACGGAATAACAATATTTATTAACTACCCTCTTGCTAAATAAATAAACTTTTAGTCAGAGGTCTAAAAGCCCCTTTAGGGGTTTGGGGTATGGATTTTGAAAAACTCTTTCATCAGTTTACTCAAATAAAAGTTGCAGTTATCGGCGATGTAATGCTGGATACATATTGGTGGGGAAAGGTAGATCGTATATCTCCAGAAGCGCCGGTGCCAGTTGTAGCAGTCAGCAAAAAGGAACAACGTATTGGTGGTGCAGGTAATGTTGCCCTCAATTTGCAATCGCTGGGTGCAGCTGTAACTGTATTAAGTGTTATGGGTAAAGATGATGATGGCGCACAGTTAGTAAAACTTTTTGATGAAAATAATATCAATACAAAATTCCTGGTACACAGCGAACAAAGGATAACCACTAATAAGATCCGTATCATCAGCCGCAACCAGCATATGATGCGGCTGGATGCTGAACTGACAAGTGATATCAGCAAAGCAGATGAAGACCGCCTTATTTATGCCTTTGAAAATTTTATTGCAGCAGAAATGCCCAATGTAGTGGTGCTGGAGGATTACAATAAAGGCGTACTTACAGCAAACGTGATCGCTAAAATTATTGAACTTTGCAGGCATCATAAAATAGTTACCACAGTAGACCCCAAGCGCAAAAACTTTTTTGCTTATAAAGGCGTTGATATTTTTAAACCAAACCTTAAAGAAGTAAAGGAGGGATTAAATCTTTTATCAGACGAAGTAAGCCTGGCTGCATTAAAAGATATTCATGTTCAGTTGCAGGATAAGTTGAAACATCAAATATCATTTATCACTTTATCAGAAAAAGGTGTTTTTTATAATGATGATAAAACAGCTGCTGTAATTCCTACACATATCCGCAATGTAGCAGACGTAAGCGGTGCAGGAGATACTGTAATTGCAGTTGCATCGCTGGTATATGCCACTACAAAAAATGTAGTATTAATGGCCGATATGGCTAATATAGCCGGAGGTTTGGTTTGCGAAGAAGTGGGCACTGTTGCCATTGATAAAGAAAAGCTGCTGGAAGAGTGTAAAAAATTACTAGGCTAACTTTTCTTTTCCCTTTCAGCTTTTTCCCTTTGCCTTTTTTCTGCCACAGCCAGGTACCTGTCGAAGTTTACAAACAATTCAAAAAATATTTTTGCAATAACAAATATCAAAATAAATATTTTGCCTGCACCAAAGGTTAAAAACATACTGCCCAGTATTACTACAAATTGCTGCACAAATATCCGCATGTAGGGCTCAAACATTTGCCTGCCCAAACTAACTGTTTTGTAAGCACCCGAACTAAAAAAACCAAAAATACTCTGCACTGTATAGTAAGCAATAAATATCAGCAACATTAGTTTTCCATCGTGGCCTAACAACTCTGGAATTTTTGCATAATTCATTATCATCGAACCATCAGGTATCATACGGCTTACGCCAAAAAATATTTGCGTTTGTACAAAAACAAAAAAGCCATAATGAATGATAAAAAAGAAAATAAAAAACCAACCGCTTTGCATTGTGTTGCCATTACTTTCCCACACATCTTTTTTTCTTACAAAAATGGTGATGCAAGCCATCTTTACCACATTAATTATTCCAATAATTACCGTTTCCAGGCAATACACAATAAATATTTCTTTTGCATCCCAGCCCTCAAACCAAACACCATATAAAGGGATGAGATTAACAAGTATTAAAAGGAAATCAGGTATTGTTAGCTTACGTTTAAACATTGCCTTAAAATTGTAGAAGTTTTATGGCAGTAAATTAAATACTTTTGAAGCACTATTTAATACCCACCAACACGTATGCAAAAATTATCGATTGCCATCCACGGCGGAGCCGGAACCATTTTAAAAGAAGATATGACTCCTGAATTGGAAGCGGCTTATTTAAAAGGCCTCAACGATTCTTTGTCGGCTGCATACGCAGTACTGGAAGAAGGAGGCACGGCAATAAATGCAGTAAAAGCCGCCATTGTTATTTTAGAAGATAACCTTATGTTTAACGCCGGCCGGGGTTCAGTATTTACAAAAAAAGGAGTCCAGGAAATGGATGCCGCTATAATGAGTGGAAAAGATTTAAGTGCCGGTGCTGTAGCTGCCGTAAGAAATGTACGTAACCCGATAGAGCTTGCAGCTGAAGTAATGCAGAATAGTAACCATGTTTTCCTGAGCGGAAAAGGGGCGAATGATTTTGCAATTAAACAAGGTATTAAATTAGAACCCGATGAATTCTTTTTTTCTCAGTTCCGTTACGACCAGTGGAAGGCAATAAGAGACAGCGACAATTATTCTCTCGATCATACACACCAGGGCCTGGAAGAATTATTTAAAGACAAAAAATTTGGAACTGTTGGCGCAGTGGCATGTGATAAAGATGGCAATATTGCAGCGGCAACCAGCACAGGCGGTATGACCAATAAAAAATATGGCCGCATTGGCGACAGTCCCTTAATTGGATGCGGTACTTATGCCAATAACAAAACCTGCGCTATTAGTTGTACGGGCCATGGCGAACCGTTTATACGTGCCGTGGCAGCATATGATGTAAGTTGTTTAATGGAATATAAAGGCTTGAGTTTACAAGCGGCAATGGAAGAGGTAGTGATGAACAAATTGCCTAAGATGAATGGTGAAGGTGGAATGATTGGCGTTGATGCTACCGGAAATGTTGCAATGGTTTTAAACAGTGCCGGTATGTACAGGGGCATGCGTAACAGCGACGGAGATAACTATGTAAGAATTTACCAGGATTAACTTTTTGTTACCGGCTTTATATCTTTATTCAACGGTATTGGCGTCGCACTCTTGTACTTCATATCTTTGCTGAACATTACAGCCCATTTATTTATATATTCCGATGAAGAAAATTGCAGTTATTGTGGCCGGAGGTACCGGCACAAGAATGAATAATACAGTTCCCAAACAGTTTTTATTATTGAACGGCAAACCCGTTTTGTTTTACACCATCAAAACCTTTTTACAATCGTACGAAGATATGAAGGTGATATTGGTATTACCCGAAGAGCATGTTGCAGCAGGGCAGGAAATTATTGATGCCTTTTTTGATTACAACCGCATTAAAATTACCATTGGAGGAAGAACAAGATTTCACTCTGTACAAAATGGCCTTCAACTAGTGGAAGAAGAAAGTATTGTATTTGTACATGATGCAGTACGTTGTTTATTAAGTACAGATTTAATTACACGTTGTTATGATGCAGCGGTAGAATATGGTGCTGCCATTCCTGTGATAGATAGCAAAGACAGCGTAAGGATGATTAACGGGGATGATAATACAGCTTTAGAAAGAACAAATATTAAACTGGTGCAAACGCCACAAACTTTTCACAGCAAAATTTTGTTACCTGCTTTTAATATTGATTATAAAGATAAGTTTACAGATGAGGCTACTGTGGTTGAAGCCTTTGGATTAAAAGTACACCTGGTAAAAGGAGAAGAGAATAATATAAAAATTACCCGGCCACAGGATATGTTATTGGCAGCATCCTTATTACTTCAACAATAAAATAATTGCGTTGAAACAATACTTGAAAAAACTGTTGAAGCTGGTAGGGGCATATCATTTATTACAAAGCAATTACAGGCAATTATTATTTGCTATAAAGAAAATCAGCTGCCGCATAAGCTACGCCAAATATAAAGGGGCAGGATTTGAATGTAACTGTTGTGGTGCCAGCTATAGCAGGTTTGTACCTGACCACCCAACTGCAGAAAATGAAAATGCATTAAAAGTAAATGCGGTAGTTGCCGGGTATGGCGAAAATATTTTATGCCCCGCCTGTTTAAGTACGGCACGGGAACGCCTCATCATTGCTTTGCTCAACAATCAATTCAAAATCACTGGTAAAAAAATCCTGCATTTTTCTCCTGAGAAAAATATTTACCAGTTTATAAAAGTAAATAACGAAGTAATTACAGCAGACATAGAGCCCCTGTTTTATAAAAATATCGACAGCAATATTAAAAATGAAGATGCCACCTGTTTATCTTACGCTGATAATAGTTTTGATGTAGTAATTGGTAATCACATCATGGAGCACATACCTAACGATATAAAAGCAATGGCTGAAATATACAGGGTGCTTAAGCCCGGTGCCAGGGCAATTTTACAAGTGCCTTATTCAGCAATTCTTTCTGCTACAATTGAAGAACGTGGAATTAATGATCCTCAAAAACAAGCTGCTTTGTTTGGGCAAAAAGATCATGTGCGGATTTACCAGTTACAAAATTATCTTGGCCGCTTGCAAAGCTGTGGTTTTAATGTAGCGCTTATTGAGTATAAAGACTTAGCTGCATTTTATAAAAATGCCATACAAGTCAACGAATGTTTTATTTCTATTCTGAAATAAGTGAACTGTAATGTTCAGGCAAGGGTTTAAATAAACTAAAAGGGAAAGGAAGTTTATTTAAATAAACAGTAGTGTATTTTTCTAACGAAGCCCCGAATTTTTTATAAAACTCAGCAACACTCACAGCATCACTTCCTTCAAAATCAAGCATCAGCTCTTTGCCGGCATGGTCTTTTATAAAACTATCAATAAGCAATGATGATGCACCAAGTTGTTTGCTTTCGGGTGTGTTACCCACCAGCCAGTAATACACTCTTTTTTTAAAAAAGAGAAAAATACAGGAGGCTACTAAATCACCTTTTGGGGAATATACGCCGTAACTTTTAGCATCTGCCTTATGGATTTTATAAACAGCCTGTAGTTTTTCAAACAGCCCATTTTCAACTGTTGTAAATTTGGGAAATTCCCTTTTGCAGATGGCGGCAATATCTTCAAACGCAATATCTTTTTTTAAAACACAACCTGTTTTAATTGCCCTGGCAATATTGCGGTGTATATTTTCAGAGTAATTTTTTTGTAACTGGTCGTAAGATTTATTTAATGCTAAAACATAATTACTTCTTTTTACAATAGTGCCTTTGCCAACACCGATTACATTGTTGTTATTAAAACTTAAATCCCATAATTTAAATTTAGCTGGAATGGCATTAATAAAGCTGGTAACAATGTCAGGCGTTACCCTGTTACCAAAAATGCCCAATGCCGGTGTTATTGAAGGCTGAAATAAATAATTGAAGCCCATTTTTTTTCTGCAGGGCAGCGGCATCACCATTTCGTAATCGTTTAAAACCAACGCATCCCAATGTACAGCCATACTGTCTAAATAACTGCTGCAGGCGTACAGCAAACCATTGCCTGCAGCTAGAATACAGTCATCCCATTTTTTTTTATCTATCTGCTGATAGGAAAAGTATTGAATGCTTTCCATTAAAAACGAAATTGAGAAGTGATTTTTCTTACTGATGAACTTTGTAGATCAATACTGAATGTTATTTTTTTGATGAACTTATTAGCTTCCTTGTCAGTTTTAAGTTGTTCTTTAAATATCTTACTGTAAATAACCGGGGCGTATATGTTCAGTACATTTTTAAATAACGACAATTGTAAACCGCCAACATAAAGCAACCTCGGTGTAGTTGCATTTTTTTTCCAGGCTTCGGCATAGGTGCCGGCATCAAAAAATATTTTCAGCGGCAGCTTTACAGGAAATAATTTTTCTGGTAAAGTGCTGTTTAAATTTACTGCGGCTATCCAGTTTTCACTATAGCCTTGCACACTGCTGTAAGGATCTAACCTTAGTTTTAATCCTCCGCCGTTTTGTATCAATACCTGCTGTGCAGCAATACCGCCATTGGTTACAGGAATATTGCCAAATGCCGTGGAGGCGGTACGGCCCATAAAATAATTGCTGTTGGTATAATCTTCCTGCCCGGTGCCGGCAAGTAACCTGGGTTGAAATAAGTAAGCAGTAAAATTTTTAGCACCGGCATATCCAAATTTTGCAGCAAATACTCTTGCTTCCATGCCACCGCCTTTGGCATAATTGAAAAAATAATTTCCTGTAGCATTTATCCTGTAAAATCCTTCGCCTTGCTGCAACTGTAATTGCAAACTGTATGGATATAATACACGGCTGTTATTAATATTGAATGTAAGCTGGTTGATATAACGGGAGTTGTTTTTAAATGCTGTAGGATAAGTAAAAGCACTGTCGCTGCCGGTTTTATATTTATAATTGGTAAACTCTTTTTCTCCTATTGTAAAGTGGCGGATATCTATCCAGCTGGATAAACTGCTTTTATAACCCTGCCTGAAATGAAATTTTACAAAAGGCACTGCTTTATAAAAAGTTTCAAATATTTTTTTGCCTGTTGTATCCAGGCTGTGATTGCTTGAAAAGCGGGAACCATTTAAACCAATTTCAATCTTTTGAAAAACATGATCAGGATACCAATGATAATTTAAAGCACCTATACCATTGAATTGTCTGCTTCCTGTAGCATATAACGGCGCCAGAAAAAATTGAAATTTGGCCGCAGGTAAAGTAAAGTTATGCAGTAATACACCAAGCATTAACCTGTCGTATTTATTGGTGCCTATAACAGGCGCAGCAAAAATATAATTGTGTTTATCTGTATCCTTAAAATTAAAAAAAGTAGAAAAGCGGATGTCTTTTTTTGTTGTAGTATTTACCAGATTCCCTTTTTTGTTTAATAAAGTAAAAGCAGCATCTAAGTTTTTACCACTTACTTCCTCTACTACTTTTTTAAAATCTTCCGGGTAAGGATGTTTAAAACTCCAGCGCCGGTAATACTCCCTCATACAACTGTCAAATAAATCTCTGCCTAATTCTTTTTCCAAAAGGCTTAGCCATTCGCCAGCCTTGGTATAAGTAATAGTATTGTAGTTGGTTTCGTTGAATTTTTCTGAAACAGTTTCTATCGGCTGATCTTTTTTCGCTTTTATAATTGATTGTAATATCATTTTAGACTCATCATCTGGTATTCGGCTGTTTATAAAAGTACTTTTTACGGGGCTGGATGAATTAGGATAATACTTAAGTTCATAGCGGTTGTCATAATAGGTATTCATACCTTCATCCATCCAAGGATGCGTACGTTCGTGGCTGGCCAGTATGCCATAAAACCAATTGTGCCCCACTTCGTGGTTAATCACAAAGTCAAGGTCCTTTTCACTTTCGCCGGATGATAAATAAGTAATTGTGGGATACTCCATACCGCCGCCACCAGCTTTTTCATCCTCCACTACACTTACCACATCATAAGGGTATTCTCCAAGCCATTTACTTTTTGAGAGTACGGCTTGTTTAATAAAAGAAATGCTTTTTGCCCATATTGCTGCGTTCTCAGCAAAATAAAAAGCATATACTGTTATCGTTTTGCCGGATGGCAATTGTAAAGTATCTGCTTTAACAGAAAGTGTTTTATCTGCAAACCATGCAAAGCCGTGTATATTGTTTTGGGTGTAATGCAGTGTTTTAGTTGCAGCAACCGAAGGAATGGCGCTCTCCTTTATTTTATCCTTTTCGTTTTTCTTTTTTGTTTTTAAATAGTCGTCCCTGTTAAAAACCTTTCGTTTTTGCAACCAGTCTTTTTCACTTTGTTCCTGCAGATTGCCAGTTGCCGCTACCACATAATTTTTTGGTAATGTTATCTGCACTTCAAAATTTCCAAACTCACTGTAAAATTCGCCCTGGTCTAAATAGGGCATAGGATGCCAGCCTTTTCTGTCGTACACTGCAGGTTTAGGATACCATTGCGCTATTTGATACGATTGATCAATATGCCCACCTCTTGAAAAATAATAAGGCAGTTTTACATGAAAAGGTGTTTCAATTTTGCAATTGCTTTTAGGTGCTAATGGTTGCGGTAAAATCAATTTAATAATATCCTGGTGTTGCGGATGATCTGCTGTTATTGCTGTAGCGTTGTTTACTTTAAAGTCGAGCCGGTTGATATATCCTTTTTTATCCTCGTTGGAAAAATAAAAACTGGTGCTGCCATTTTCCAGCATTTGATCGCTGAAAGCAGTACGGTCATTTTTATAGGCATTCGGCCAAAGATGTATCCAGATGAAACGTAAGGTATCGGGAGAGTTGTTGAAATAATCCATCTTTACATACCCATCTAAAGTATGATCTGCATCATTTAAAGTAACGTCAATTTTATAGTTAACCTGTTGTTGCCAGTAATTTTTATCCTGTGCTTTGATGAAGAGTGGATAGTAAAAAAGTATAAGTAAAAAGAGAGTTCTTTTCAAGACGCTATGGTTTTATCAAAAATAAACAAATCGGTGCAATAGGCAATAAGGGCACTTGTACAAAAGACCTTCTGGTTACTTATTTGCCCTTTCCACTAAAAATTATACGCACTGTATGTAACATGATCTTAAAATCCAACGCCAATGATATGTTTTCGATGTACATGAAATCGTACGGCATACGTTCAATTATTTCTTTTACTGATGAGGCATAACCAAATTTAACCATGCCCCAGCTGCTGAGGCCGGGTTTAACCTTAAATAAATAATTATATTCCGGGTGTTGCTGAATGATCTGGTCGATGTAAAATTTTCTCTCTGGTCTTGGGCCAACCAAACTCATTTCGCCTTTTATAATATTCCATAGCTGTGGTAATTCATCCAGGCGCCATTTACGTATTACTTTACCCCATTTGGTTATTCTGGGGTCATCATCACAGCTTAATTGAGGGCCGTCTTTTTCTGCATCAACAATCATACTTCTGAATTTATACATGATAAAGGGCTTGCCTTTATACCCAATTCTTTCCTGCAAAAAAAATAACGGGCCTTTTGAAGATAGTATAACCCTTACAGCTGTATAAATAATCAGTGGCAAAAGAATAATAGCTGCACTTATTGATATTACAATATCTACAAGGCGTTTAATATTTTGCTGCCACGATGATAACAGGCCCGAGTGTATATCAATGAGCGGAACGCCTAAAATATTATCGGTCTGCACGGTGCCGCTTAAAATGTCAACATTATCCGGAGTGATCTTTATGTTTACATCTTTATCGCTGAGCTGTTGTAAAATTTTTTCTATTTTTTCCCTTTCTTTTTTTTCTACTGCTATTATAACTTCTTCAATATTATTTGCTGTAATTATTGGTGCAATATTTTCAGTGTTGCCAAAATTAGTGATAGTTGCAGGCAGTTCATTGCCGGGGTTTCCGTTTGTATTGATAAAGCCGGACACCCGGTACCCGGGATTTTCTTTGTTATTAATGATGGTGTTGTATAATGATGCTGCGTTTTTACTGGAGCCGATTATGAGAGTGTTAAAAAATACACGACCCTTTTTCAATTGCTTTTTTACTGTGGTTAAAAAAAATAAACGGATAATAAAAGTAACAACCACCTGGATACCCCATAGCGAAAAAAACTCTTTGTAATAAATACTATAATCACCAGGGGCATCATACAATATAAAAAGAAAGAGGATGAGGATACTGCCTAAAAAAGAGTAATTGAAAGTATTTATGAATTCTATTAACCTGGATTTAAGATAAATGTTTTTATAACAGCCACCAAGGTGGTACAGTGTGATCCATGCAAGCGGGTAGAGGAACAGGCCCAGATAAAACTTACTACCAACATGTGGCAGCTCACCAATGATTGTTTTTCTGGCAAAATAAAAACATACCCATGCAATTACAGCAGCAATAAAGTCACCTGTTGCATACCATCGTATATGTATCCTTGGCTGATTCAAATAAATTAAAGAATGAGTTTAATAATGCACACCATATTAATTGTGGCCTGTCTTGCTTATTTTTTCCAGTATCTGGTGTGCCACATCCATTGCCCTGAAGCCATCCACCACACTTACCGGAGTGTCGGTATTATTTAGTATTGCATCACGGAATTCTTCCAGCTCCATTTTTATTGCATTTACTTCCGGTATGTTTGGGCTGGCAATAGCAACTGTTTTTTTGCCGCTGTTGGTTTCAATATCAAACGTAAATACATTTTTATCATCTGGGGTATTCAGCTTAATAATTTCTGTTTTCTTTTCTAAAAAATCAATACCTATGTAAGCATCTTTTTGAAATACCCGCATTTTCCGCATTTTCTTCATAGATATTCTGCTGCTGGTAAGGTTAGCAACACAGCCATTATCAAATTCAATCCTTACGTTGGCAATATCCGGTGTATCACTCATTACTGCCACGCCATTGGCACTGATATAATTAACACTGCTTTTTACAAGGCTTAAAATAATGTCAATGTCATGAATCATAAGGTCGAGTATAACACTAACATCTGTGCCTCTTGGGTTAAACTGTGCCAGGCGATGTACTTCTATAAACATCGGAGAGAGGTTGTATTCTTTCAACGACAGGAAGGCAGGGTTAAACCGCTCTACATGCCCTACCTGGAATTTTATATTGGCTTCTTTTGCAAGTTTTACTAATGCTCTTGCCTCATCCATAGTATTTGCCAAAGGTTTTTCAACAAATACATGCTTCCCTTTTTTTATGGCAGCTTCGCATAATTCAAAGTGAAAACTGGTAGGGGCAACAATATCCAGTGCATCGCAGGCATCAATCAGTTTTTCTGTTTCGGTATAGCGTGGAATATTATATTTTTCACTAACCAATTTTGCATTGGCATCATCAGTATCACAAAAGCCAATTAATTGTACCCCTTCAATTTCTGCCCAATTGTTTAAATGAAATTTTCCTAAATGACCGGCACCTATAACTCCTATTTTAAGCATGATATTTTTTGCTGTGTTTCAAAAGTCAAAAATAAAAATTCAAAAAAATCAAAAGGGAAAATCAAAAACTTTGAAGTTTTGAATTTTTACTTTTGACTTAACGTTAAACTTCTTCCCAAAAACCCATCTTCCCAAACTTTTCAATGCGTTGCTGTATTCTTTCTTCGGCAGGTATTTTTTTTAATGCAGCAATTACCGGTATCAGATAATTCTTTAAAATTGTAGCGGCTTCATCATAGTCCCAGTGAGATCCACCCAATGGCTCAGGTATCACACCATCAACTAATCCAAATTGCAACATATTCTCCCCGGTTAATTTTAATTGTTCTGCTGCAGTTTCTTTTTTATCCCAGGTACGCCAAAGAATACTGCTACAGCTTTCCGGGGAAATTACCGTATACCAGGTATTTTCAAGCATAAACACTTTATCTCCTACACCAATACCTAAAGCACCGCCACTGGCACCCTCGCCAATGATAACGCATATCACGGGTACTTTCAATCTTATCATTTCATAAATATTCCGGGCAATGGCTTCTCCCTGTCCTCTTTCTTCTGCTTCAAGACCGGGATAAGCACCGGGAGTATCAATTAATGTTATAACAGGCTTGTTAAATTTTTCAGCCAGCTTCATCAGGCGTAATGCTTTTCGGTAACCCTCCGGGTTTGCCATTCCAAAATTGCGCAATTGTCTCATTTTGGTATTAATACCTTTTTGTTGCCCAATTATCATTACTGTTTCTCCGTTCAGTTGGGCAAACCCACCAACCATTGCTTTATCATCTTTTATATTTCGGTCGCCATGCAGTTCAATAAAATTGGTACACATTTTTTCTATGTACTTTAAGGTATAAGGTCTGTCGGGGTGGCGGCTTAATTGTACTTTTTGCCATGGCGTAAGGTTAGCGGTAAGGTCTTTTTTTGTTTCTATAATGCGTTCTTCCAGTTGGGCTATAGTGCCGCTCAAATCAATCTTACTTTTTTCAGCACTTTGCTGTTGCACTTCTATCTGGTCGTACAGTTCTTTAATAGGTTTTTCAAAGTCAAGAAACTGTCTGTTTTTAAGTTCAGGCATGTAAGTGTTACTATTTGGTTTACAATTGCAATGTTAAAAATAAACTTTGGTGTAAGTTAGGCTGTAAAATTAGTGATTACAATATTTTAATAAAAGTTTTGGAATGAGAAAATCAAAAACCTATCTTTGCCCTCCCAAAAAAGAGTGAAGGTCAATTTTTGATTTTGAACTCAGCACTTGGGTAGTTGGAGCGGTAGTTCAGTTGGTTAGAATGCTGCCCTGTCACGGCAGAGGTCGCGGGTTCGAGTCCCGTCCGCTCCGCAAAGGCTGTCTCTTAAGACGGCCTTTTTTATTACCCATGTTTTACGTTTACATCATACGAAGTGAAAAGGATGGCTCTTTTTACAAAGGGTTTTCTTTGCAACCATTAACCCGACTGCAACAGCATAATAATAAAGAATCAAAATATACTGCTGCTAAAATTCCCTGGCAGCTTTTCCATATCGAGATATTTGACAATAAAACAACTGCATTAAAAAGAGAGATAGTGCTTAAAAAGTATAGTCACCAGCAAATAGTAGCACTATCTAAAAGCTTTAAAAATCAACTACAACATGATATTAAATATCAAGGGTTAGGATGCTCCCCTGTCATCCCCAACTGGTTGGGGACGGGTTAGAGTCCCGTCCGCTCCGCAGATTAATAAAAAATCCTGTAAACGTTAAGTTTACAGGATTTTTTATTTGCAGTAATATCTTATGGTATGGCTTTCCTTTCATTATTCTTATCACTGGTTTTAATAAATAAATTAACCAGGTGTTTTGACAATGGTCTTTTTAGCAAAGTATATCTCGTATATTTTTAAAATACTTGCAATTTCAACGCATAAAAAAAGTCCTTTCATAACGAAAGGACTTTTTATTATAAAGATTTAAATTAAAAATCTCTGTTGTAACCGCCGCCGCTTCTACCGCCGCCGCCGCCGCTTCTGCCACCACCGCCGTAGCCGCCGCCACCGCCTCTGCTACCACCGCCGCCGCCGTAGCCGCCACCGCCTCTGCTACCACCGCCGCCGTAACCACCGCCGCCACTTTTCTTGTAGCCGCCGCCACCACCGCCTTCCTGACGTGGTTGAGATTCGTTAACAATTAATTTACGACCCTGAACTTCAGTTTCGTTTAATGCAGCGATTGCAGCTTTAGCAGCTTCATCGTCTTCCATTTCAACAAACCCAAAACCTTTACTGCGGCCGTTCATTTTGTCTTTTAAAATTTTAGCACTTGTTACAGTACCATGCTCTGTGAAGAGATTCATTAAATCATCGTCGGTCATTGTCCAACTAAGATTTCCTACATAGATGTTCATTGTAAAAACTTTTAAATAAATAAATAAAAATACGATAATGACTTAGTTGTAACAATGAACTGAATCGGACTTCGAACAAAGCTACTTCAGCCAATAGCAAAAAACTAAAACCATTAAATCTTTATAAAGATAGGGGTTTTATACACAAATTGCTATAAAAGCAAAGAAATTTAAATACGCCTAAAAGATGCCAGCAGCATGCCGCTGGGTTAATTGCAGTTAAGTAGTTTTAAATTAAGCATTTAGCCGGGTTAATTTCTGTAGGATTATGTTGCCAGCTTATCGTTTTCCCAAGCCCGGCATCTTGCCCATCGGCATTTTGTTCATCATCTTCATCATGCCTTTCATTTGTTCAAACTGTTTTAAAAAGGCATTAAGTTCGGCAATATCTTTTCCGGCACCCTTGGCAATACGCAACTTACGGTTAGGATTTATAATATCAGGGTTTCTCCGTTCCTCTAAAGTCATACTGTTTATCATGGCTTCAATACCTTTAAAAGAATCATCATTAATATCAACATCTTTTATTTGCTTACCCACTCCCGGTATCATGCCCATCAGGTCTTTAAGATTACCCATTTTCTTTATCTGCTGCAACTGGGTTTTAAAATCTTCAAAATCAAATTGATTTTTCCGGATCTTCTTTTCCAGTTTTTTTGCTTCGGCTTCATCAAATTGTTCCTGCGCTTTTTCTACCAGGCTCACAATATCACCCATGCCCAAAATACGTTGCGCCATACGCTCGGGATAAAACACATCCAGCGTATCCATCTTTTCGCCACTGCTGGCAAACTTAATAGGTTTGTTTACTGTGTATTTAATAGAAAGCGCAGCACCACCTCTTGTATCGCCATCTAATTTTGTAAGTACCACACCGCTAAAATCCAGCCTTTCATTAAATGCAGCGGCAGTGTTTACGGCATCCTGGCCAGTCATACTATCTACTACAAATAATATTTCCTGTGGCTTAACAGCATTTTTTACATTAGCTACTTCTGTCATCATCACTTCATCCACTGCAAGGCGGCCGGCAGTATCAATAATGATTACATTTTTATTTTTGCTTTTTGCTTCTTTAATAGCATTTAAAGCAATACTTACTGCATCTTTATTTTCTCTTTCTGAATATACATCAACACCAATCTGGCCGCCTAAAACTTCCAGCTGGTCAATCGCCGCAGGCCTGTAAATATCACAAGCTACCAGCAAAGGCGATTTGCCTTTTTTTGTTTTAAGATAATTGGCCAGTTTACCACTAAATGTTGTTTTACCACTACCCTGTAAACCTGCAATTAAAATAATGGCCGGGCTGCCGCTGATATCAAATTCACTTTCCGTACCACCCATTAATTCCGTTAATTCATCCTGAACAATTTTAACCATTTGCTGGCCGGGGTTAACGCTCAGCAACACTTTACTACCTAAAGCACTTTCTTTAACCTTATCGGTAAATTCTTTAGCTATTTTATAATTCACATCGGCATCAACCAATGCCCGGCGAATGTCTTTTACTGTATTGGCTATATTGAGCTCACTTATCCTGGCCTGGCCTTTAAGATTCTTAAACGCACCTTCTAATTTCTCACTTAACGAATTGAACATATAATTATCATTTAAAAATGACTGCAAAAGTATAAAATTATGGGTCTGTAAGCATCAATAATTTTATTGGGCTTTTCGGCTACTTTTTACAGCCCATTACGGAGCTGCTTTCTATAAATTACCTTAAATACATTATTTAGCTAATTATTTAAAAATTAAGAGATTTGAAAAAACAATTTATAAGAAAGACGCTCTTGAAAGATTTATATTTGATATTCATCAATACACAACAAAATTTTAAAAATGACCGCAATCGAAAAACTTAAAGCAATACTTAATAACCAGTATATATCCGAAGACGGGAATTCGTATAAAATTGAGTTATTGGAAGGCTTGAACGATACCGATATTGAGAATTTTAAAAGCCAATTGCCAAAAAAGTATCTACCTACAGAGATTGAAGAATTATTAAAGTTTAGCAAGGGGTTTAATTTTGAAGGATTGGAAGAAGTCCGATTTGATGCCTACAATTCGTTTGGATTTGATGAAATATTCCCTCATTCAATTCAGTTAGCTGGTGATGGGGCTGGAAATTTTTGGATTTTAGACATAGATTCTAATGGTAACTGGAAAAGCATTTATTATGTATGCCATGACCCTGCTGTAATAGTTAAACACTCCGAAAATTTATCAGAGTTTATCGAAGACGTTGATGAGTTTGGTAAGAAGGGAGCTGATTCGAATTTAGGTATAATACATGAAAAGATAGTAATGGACATTTGGAATGAAAAGATTGGTTTAATGGAGCAAAACAATAAGGAATATGATTTTGGACAAATTCAACTTCCCGAATTATTTTTAATTGCAGATTTAAAAAACGAGCCAATAAAAAATGGATTTTCCTGGGGTAAATTTGGGCCAAATACAAAAATAATTCGACCTGATGATAATCCGATATGGGTAATTGAGAAAAAAGTAAAGCAAGGGTTCTTGTCCAGGCTTTTTAATCTAAAATAGCAAGTTCCTTTTTTTATTTATCTCTAAGGGATAAAATCAATTTGCTTTCTAATGCAACTTCTTCAAACATCTGGGTATAAAATAATTTTAGACTGGCTTAAAAAAAATGAGCGGACTCCCTTTGCTTTTCAGCAACAAAGCTGGCAGCATATTGTAAACGGGGATAGCGGATTAGTAAATGCACCCACAGGCTGCGGAAAAACATACTCCGTTTTTTTAGGTGCTATCATTCAATTTATTAACCAGCATCCAAACGACTACCAATCTAAAAAAAATAATGACTTACAGTTATTATGGATAACACCACTCCGGGCTTTGGCAAAAGATATTGCTCGTGCTATGGAAGAAGTGATTGCAGCATTGGGCATGAACTGGCGCATTGGAATACGCAATGGCGATACAGCAATAAAAGAAAGGGAGCAACAAAAAAAACAAATGCCCGAAGTACTCATTATTACGCCGGAAAGTTTGCATTTGTTGCTGGCGCAAAAAAACTATCCTCACATTTTTAAAAACTTAAAAATTATTGCAGTAGATGAATGGCATGAATTGCTGGGAAGTAAAAGAGGGGTGCAGACAGAGTTAGCCATATCAAGAATAATAAACCTGCCAATAGAAAGGTGTTCAATCTGGGGCATCTCTGCAACCATTGGAAATTTAGAAGAAGCGAAACAGGTTTTGTTAAGCCCGTTAAAAAGCGAAGGCATAATCGTAAAAGCTGATCTGTATAAAAAAACAGCAATTCAATCCATCTTTCCCGACGAGATTGAAAAGTATCCATGGGCCGGGCATTTGGGAATTAAACTGGTAGATAAAATTTTACCTATCATTAACAACAGTCGCACTACTTTAATTTTTATCAACACCCGGGGTATGACGGAAATGTGGTATCAGGCTTTACTAACAGCTGCGCCAGAATTAGCTGGTGCAGTGGCTTTGCATCATGGAAGTATAGAACAGGAATTACGGTTTTGGGTGGAAGAAAATTTACACACCGGAAGATTAAAAGCAGTGGTTTGTACCGCAAGTTTAGATCTGGGTGTCGACTTTCGTCCTGTTGAAACTATTATACAGGTTGGTTCTCCAAAAGGTGTGGCAAGATTTTTACAACGTGCCGGCCGCAGTGGACATAGCCCAGATGCTACCAGTAAAATTTATTTTTTGCCTACACATAGTTTAGAGTTAGTGGAAGCTGCTGCGTTAAAACAGGCGGTGGAAGAAAATTTTATTGAAAGTAAAACACCATTCCTGCTTTGCTTTGATGTGTTGATACAATACCTGTGTACATTGGCAACCGGGGAAGGTTTTTATCCTGATAAAATTTACCAGGAGATAAAAAATACTTTTTGTTTTTCAAACATTACACCTGATGAATACAAAGAAATGCTGCTGCATATTACAGCGGGGGGCAAAGCACTAAACCAATATGACGAGTATAAAAAAGTAGAGATACTGGAAGGTGGTTTATATAAAATTACCAGCCGCCGCACTGCTATGCGCCACCGCCTGCATATTGGCACCATTGTAAGCGATGCTATGCTGAAAGTGAAATTTTTTAGTGGCGGATATATTGGAGTTATTGAAGAATGGTTTATTTCACGCCTGGAACCGGGAGATTCGTTTACCATTGCCGGCAGAAATTTAGAACTGGTGATGATAAAAGACATGACTGTGCTGGTAAAAAAATCCACTTCTAAAAAAAGTATTATTCCCAGCTGGATGGGAGGCAGGATGTCGCTCAGCTCTAACCTGGGGAAAAAATTAAGAGAAAGTTTTGATACAAGTCAGCAGCAAAATAATATTCCTGAGTTAAAAATACTAAAACCTTTATTCGACCTGCAAAACGATTTATCGCATGTGCCATTACAAAATGAATTACTGATAGAGCATATTGAAACAAAAGATGGGTTTCATTTATTTGTTTATCCGTTTGAGGGAAGATTAGTACATGAAGCCATGGCAGCTATCTTAGCATGGCGTATCAGCAAAATAACACCCATTACTTTTTCATTTGCCATGAATGATTATGGGTTTGAATTACTGAGTGACCAGCCCATACCTCTGGATGATAGTAATGTGTACGAACTATTTTCCGAAGACAATCTTTTTGCAGACATTCAGAAAAGTGTGAACTCAACAGAAATGGCAAAAAGAAAATTCAGGGATATTGCAGTTATTGGCGGATTGATCTTCCAGGGAATGCCGGGAGAAAAACAAAAGGCAAGGCATTTGCAATCTTCTGCATCTTTATTGTTTAAAGTTTTTGCAGAGTATGAACCGGATAATATATTATTGCGGCAGGCCTATAACGAAGTGTTTGAACAGCAGATGGAAGAAGCCAGATTAAGAGATATGTTGCAGCGTATTCAAAAAAGCAAAATTGTAATTACATGGCCACAGCAGCTAACACCATTTTGTTTCCCATTAAAAGTAGATAGCCTGAGAGAAAACATTTCGTCGGAAAAACTGGAAGACAGGGTAAAACGTATGCAGGAGCAATTAGGAAAAGACACGAAATAAAATGCCATCGTTTATCAAACATACCATCAGTCAAAACGATTTTATTTTAAGCAGTGATAAAATTGTTTTTTGGGAGCAGGAAAAAATATTAATACTGTCAGATTTACACTTAGGTAAAAGCGGCCATTTTAGAAAAAGTGGTATTGCTATTCCTCATGCGGTGATGAAGGAAGATATGCAGCGATTGATTTCAGCTTTACAGTTTTTTAAACCCGAGTTGGTAGTAATTGTAGGTGATCTTTTTCACAGTGTAGAAAATAAAGAACACGAATTATTTTTAAAATGGAGAAATGATCTGCAACATGTTCCTATTTTATTAGTAAAAGGTAATCATGATATTGTTCCTGAAACATGGTACAAAAATGCAGGTATTGAAACTGCTGAAAGAATATGGCGCAGGAATAATTTTTTATTTGTACATCATATTGAAGATGTGACAGAGGAAGAAATAAATGATGCTGATTATTTTTTCAGTGGCCATATTCATCCTGCGGTAAGTATAAAAGGATTGGGGAAACAGTCGCTTCGCTTTCCCTGTTTTTATTTCACACAAAAATATGCGGTACTGCCAGCCTTTGGAAAATTTACCGGCACTTATTTAGTGGAACCTTCAAAAAAGGAGAAGGCTTTTGCAATTGTAAACAACAGTATTGTCAGTATTTAATTTCTTTTAAATACTAAATGCAGTGTCAATAATCTGTGCCTGTTCCTTAGCATGAATTTTTCCATAACCACTTGCAGTTGATGCACTGGCTTGCCTGCTGATGATATAGAAATTAATATTCTTTAAATTCATCCGGAGAAAAGTTGCAGCTCCCATATTCAATGGTTCTTCCTGTACCCAATACCAAATGGCTTTGCTGTATTTTTTATACAATTCATCCAATTGTTTTTGTGGTAACGGATGAATTTGTTCTAAACGGATTATAGCAACATCGGTTATGTTTTCTTTTTGTTGTTTTTCCAGCAGATCAAAATATACTTTACCGCTGCAGAGTAATACTTTTTTTATTGTACCAGCATCTTTCACTGCAATATCATCAATTACTTCTTTAAATCCGCCACTGGTAAAATCGCTAATTAAACTATAGCTGCCCGGGTGGCGCAGGTTTGCTTTTGGCGAAAAATTGATCAACGGTTTTCTAAATGGCCTGGCAAGCTGTCTTCTTAAAACATGAAAGAAATTTGCAGCGGTGGTAACGTTGGTTACCGACATATTTAATTCAGCACATTGCTGTAAAAAGCGTTCCATCCTGGCGCTGCTATGTTCCGGTCCCTGCCCTTCGTAACCATGTGGCAACAACATTACAATGCCATTCATACGCTGCCATTTGGTTTCCGCAGCAGCAATAAACTGGTCGATCATAGTTTGTGCTCCATTACAAAAATCGCCAAACTGTGCCTCCCAAATTACTAATGCATTGGGGTTAGCCATGCCATAACCATATTCAAAACCCAGCACTGCATATTCGCTCAATAAAGAGTTATAAATACGGAATGGCGATTGTTTGTCTGTAAAATGATTCAGCCTGTTATATCCCTTATTGGTTATTTCGTCGTAAATAACTGCATGCCTGTGGCTAAATGTTCCTCTCTTTACATCCTGTCCGCTCATACGTACATCTTTGCCTTCAATTAGTAAACTTCCGTAAGCCATTAATTCGCCTGTGGCCCAATCAATTTTTTTCTCGTCGGCAAATAGTTTTATTTTATCCTGTATCAGTTTATCAACTTTACGCAGGGGTTTAAAGCCTTCGGGCCATTTCATCAGTCCGTCAAATAATTGTTTAAACTCCTCTTCTTTAATAGCTGTTACAGGTGAGGTATCAAAATCTTCGGCTTTGGCTTTACGTAAACTTTTCCAATCCAGTTCGGGTTGCTGGTAATGATAAGGTAAAGGGTTCTGTTTAACATCATCTAAACGCTCCTGCAGGTCGGCCAAAAATTTTTGTTCCATTTCTTTTGCCAGTTCTTTTGCATCAGCTTCACCATTTTCAATTAAATATTGTGTATAAACCTCACGTGGGTTTAAATGTTTTTCAATAATGGCATATAGTTGCGGCTGTGTAAACTTCGGCTCATCACCTTCGTTATGTCCGTGGCGGCGGTAGCAAACCATATCAATAAAAATATCGCTGTTAAACTCCTGGCGGAATAAAGTGGCAATTTCAACTGCTTTAATTACAGCTTCAGCATTATCACCATTCACATGCAGTACCGGTGCCTGCACCATTGCAGCAACGGAAGTGCAATAATCTGCAGTACGGGCATCTTCAAAATCGGTAGTAAAACCAATTTGATTATTAATTACAAAATGAATAGTACCACCGGTATAATAACCCGGTAATCCGCTCATCTGCAAAAGTTCATATACAATACCCTGGCCGGCTATAGAAGCATCGCCATGGATAAGTATTGGAAGAATCTTGTCGTAATCGCTTTTGTATAAAATATCTGCTTTACTCCTTGCAAAACCAACTACTACAGGATCCACGGCTTCAAGGTGCGAAGGATTGGGGCATAATTTTAAATGAATGTTTTTTCCATTACCGGTTTCTACTTCACTGCTGAAACCCAGGTGGTATTTTACATCGCCACTACCCATTGTGGTGTCAGGCGTGCTGGCACCTTCAAATTCACTAAAAATCTGCTCGTAGGTTTTACCCATAATATTTGCCAGCACATTCAGCCTTCCTCTGTGCGCCATACCAATTACCACTTCCTGCACATTATTATCAGCAGCAGTGGTTATTATAGCATCTAATGCGGCAATGGTGGTTTCTCCACCTTCCAGGCTAAAACGTTTTTGGCCAATATACTTGGTATGTAAAAATTTTTCAAACATTACGCCTTCATTCAGCTTTTGAAGAATACGTTTTTTTTGAGGTATTGCTACAGGCTGCAACATTGTTTTTTCAACAGCATTGGTCAGCCAGTCTATTTTAGTTTGATTACTGATGTATTTAAATTCAATACCTAAAGGCCCGGTATAGCATTTTTCAAGATGGGCAATTATATTTTTTAATGTAGTGATACCAAGTCCAATAAGGTTTCCAGCATTAAAAATTTTATCCAGGTCAGCTTCGGTAAAACCGTAAAAGCCTAATTCAATATTGGCACCCCTGTCTTTACGTTTACGAATGGGATTGGTGTCAGCCAGTAAATGCCCTTTGTTCCTGTATCCCAAAATCATGCGATATGCCCTTATCTCACTCATCCAGTCAATACCTCCTGCATTTAATGCTGTTGCTGCAGGTACAGCGCCATTTGATTTTGCACTACTGCTTACTGCAAAATCAAATCCTTCAAAAAATTTGCGCATTTCTGCATCTACACTATTGGGGTCTTTTACAAAATCGTTGTATAATCCTTCAATATAATTGGGGTGAGAGTTGGTGATGTACTGGAAATCCTTCATAATAAAAATGGGTAAATATTTTTGTACTGGTTTTTGGAAAGGCCGGTTAGCTTTATTGTGTTGTTCCGATTTTACCGGGATTCTACATCAAAAAACTAAACAGGTATTCTAAACTCCCGATATTTTCTGAGTTGCAAATATCGTTCAATTATGCATTAAAAGTTTCTGGCTGTTAACCATTTTTCCCAACAGCATTACTATTATACTGCTTAATAGTACATAGCCGGTAAAAAAATAAAATCCGGGTTCTAATGTGGCTTTGGTGTTTTCCATAGCATTAGCCCCTAAAAAAGCTACCAGTATGCTGATGGCAAATACATCGGCCATAGCCCATTTGCTGATGGTATTTACAAACTTGTACCAGCCTGCTTCGGGCTGTTTTGCTGCTAAAAGATAAAATACAACCAATGATTTTACAAACGGTACAATTATCCCAAATGAAAAAATGAGCAGGAAAGGCCAGTAATTAGCACTATGCCACAGGGTTTGTAATACACCCAGCACACTCCTGTTTTCACTAAACAGGGTAAGGCTGACTATAAAATGAGCGCTGATGTCAATATGTAGCATATCTTTTACCCAGCCAAAGCCCAGTAAAACAAGCGAAATAATGTGTAAGCTGAGCAAAATATAACGATTCATGGCAAATATTTAAAGGTAAAATAGTCCAAAAATGCTTTATTATCCGAAATAATCAGGGTCGGCAAAAAATTATTCATTATTCATTATTCATTATTCATTTGTTCTCCCTATCTTTGCAGCCCAAAAATTAGATTTAAATGGCAAACCATTCAGCAACAAAGAAAGATGTGCGTCAGAGTGCAAAACGTAACGAACGTAACCGCTATTATGGCAAAACAACCCGTAATGCAATACGTGATTTAAAGGCAAGTGACAAAGCAGTTGCAACTGAGCAATTACCAAAAGTAGCTGCTATGTTAGATAAATTAGCAAAACGTGGTACTATCCATAAAAATAAAGCAGCTAATTTAAAAAGCAAACTGGCTAAAAGGGTTAACGCTTTAGCAAAATAAATTAATTGAAATTATTTATACAGGGAGGTTGCAGTAATGCAGCCTTTTTTCATTTCTGCAACAGCATCTTCTCAATCAAAAAAATTGTAGCTTTCTGCAAAATTTAAACCTGCAATGAAAAAGGTTCTTCAAAGAATTCAGCTCACCTCAGTTATATTTTTTACTTTTTCTGCATATTGTGCTGCCCAGCAATGCCGCTTTGAATTAAGCAATGGCAAAGAAAGCGCTACTTATTTTGAAGCAATACAGTGGTATAAAAATTTAGATAAGGCATCAACCAATGTTTTAGTAAAGGAAATGGGCATGTCGGATGCCGGTTATCCTTTGCACCTGATTTTAGTAAGCAATGACGGAAAATTTGATGCAGCGCAATGGCACAAACAGAACAAGGCAGTTATTCTTATTAACAATGGTATTCATCCTGGTGAACCGGATGGTATAGATGCTAGTATGATGCTGGTGAGAGATATAGTTAACTCCAAAATTAAATTGCCCGGTAATGTGGTACTGGCTTTTATTCCCGTTTATAATATAGGCGGCTGTTTAAACCGGAATTCCTATTCAAGGGCAAACCAAAATGGGCCTAAGGAGTATGGTTTTCGTGGTAACGCACAAAACCTTGACCTGAACCGTGATTTTACAAAAAATGACAGCAAAGAAGCAAAATCATTTGCACAAATTTTTCATTTGCTCGACCCTGATATTTTAATTGACAACCACGTAAGTGATGGGGCCGATTACCAACATACGATGACATTACTTACCACGCAGTATGATAAATTAGGGGCCGGTTTAGGTAGTTGGTTGAAAGATATATTTGAACCCCAGTTGTATAAAGGCATGGCAGAAAAAAAATGGGATATGGTGCCTTATGTAAATTTTGAAACTGCCGATTTTGGGAAAGGAATGGAAATGTTTTATGACCCCCCACGCTATTCATCAGGCTATGCAGCGTTATTTCAAACTATAGGTTTTGTTCCCGAAACACACATGCTTAAATCGTTTAAAGACAGGGTGCTTTCTACCTATGCTTTGATGCAAACTGTAATTGAAAAAACTGCTGTAAATGCCAATGAGTTAATTGTACAACGTAATAAAGCTAAAGCAGCAACTGTAAAAGAAAAGTCGTGGCCATTAAGCTGGAATATTGACAGCACAAAATTCTCAAACATAACTTTTAAAGGCTACGAACAGGGTTTTAAACCGAGCGATGCTACGGGTTTAAAAAGAATGTTTTACGATCATGATAAACCTTTTACAAAGCCGGTAAAATTTTTCAATGTATTTCAGCCCTCAAATCTTATAACAGCTCCTTCGGCATACATTATTCCGCAGGGATGGCATGCAGTTATTGATCTTTTAAAGTTGAACAATGTACTACTTAAGCAATTTGCTAATGATACAATGATTGAAGTGGAAGCCTACCATATCGATGATTATAGATCTTCGCCCCGTCCGTATGAAAAACATCATAAAAATTCCGGGGTAAAGGTTTCTGTAATAAAACAGAAAATAAAATTCCTGAAAGGCGACTATTTTATTCCAATGAATCAACGTGCAAACAGGTATGTTGTTGAAATGCTGGAACCAACCGGAGATGACAGTTTTTTTGCCTGGAATTTTTTTGATGCTGTTTTACAGCAAAAAGAAGGATATAGCGATTACCGCTGGGATGACCTGGCAGCTGAAGTATTAAAAAATAACCCTGCTCTGAAACAAAAATTAGAAGAGAAAAAGACTGCAGATGCTAAATTTGCTGCCAGTAATTCGGCCCAACTGGATTTTATTTATAAAAATTCGCCCTATTATGAGCCAGGACATAACAGGTACCCGGTTTACAGGTTAATTAAGTAGCTTTTATAATTATTATTTACGAAATACTTTTTTTGTCAACAGTACTAAAAGTCATTCTTGCAATAAAAAAAGTAATAAGCATGGCGGCAACACCAATAACACCCAGCCAACCATAGTGTGCAATACTGCCATTTGCATTTTTTGTTACTACAAAGCCAGCAACCAATGCGGCAAGCCCACTGCCCAATTGCTGTACGCTGCTATTAAAACTTTGAAAACTTCCCCTGTGTTCCGGTTTTACCACACCACTTATCATTGCCTGGGAGGTAACGCCCCTGCCTGTAGCTACGCTAAACCACATACCAAATAAAACTAGTACAATCCAATAAGGTATAGTTACAAGGTTTGTAATAATAAACATTAATGGCAGCGATATTAAAAGGCAAACCGTAAAAATTTTAAGCTTGCCAATTTTATCAGAAAGCCTGCCGAGATAATTTGAGGCGATGAATGCGGTAATGCCACCTACCAAATAAATTAAAGGCGTTAATTTTTTACTGTACCCTAAATTAAACTCCATGTAAGGGTTTATAAAAGGTATAATAACAAAATGGGCAAACATGATAAGCCCCGAAAAAATTAATGCAGTGTATTGTTTTTTATCTTTTAAAATACCAACAAATCCTTCAAACGAAATTTTTTTCCTTTCGCCCTGTTGTAAATGCTTGTTCATTGCAGGCAGGTAATAAATTAAAAGCGGAATAAGCAATGCGCCAGTGGCTGCAATAAAAATAAATGGTGCATGCCAGCTAATTAAATTTGCCAGATACAACCCCAAAGGAATGCCTATGGTTGATGCTACTGCAAATGCAGACATAACGGCTCCCATGGCCCTGCCTCTTCTTTCATATTGAAATATATCGGCAATAATTGAAATAACCTGTGCGCCTATGAGGCCGCCAAATAAACCGGCTACAACTCTTGCCAATAATAAAAAAGTATAACCGGGTGCTAAACCACATGCCAGTGTGGCCAGTAAAAAGCCGGTGTAAGCAGTAATTAATAAACGTTTTCTGTCAAACCCATCGGCAAAAAAAATAGCTGCAAAGCCCGATGCGCTGGCACTGAAGGTATAGCTTGCCACTAAAAAACTAAATTGCTGTGGCGATATTTTAAAGTATGGCATCAAATAATTGCCCAGTGGCATCATTATCATAAAATCCAGAATATGAGTAAAGTTGAGAATTGCCAGCAGTACTAAGATAGCCCGTTCTTTTTTTGTCATATAAGAGTTTGATTTGTAAAATTATTGACTTTCAACCCTATATGGATTATACACCAGAGAAAATGCCCTTTAAAATCTATCTATTTCCCTATTTAGAAAACCAGCAAAATTTCTGTATAAATTACTCTGTATTATACTATAAAACCCCTACCTTTGCTGCCCGTTAAAAAGCGGGTTAACAATTTTATTTAAAACAAAAATCAGGGAAATGAGCAACTACGAATTGATGGTGATTTTTACCCCTGTGCTATCTGAAGAGGAATTTAAAGCCGCTCAGAAAAAATACATGGACCTCGTTAAAGATAACGGTGGAGAAGTGGTGCACAGCAATGCCTGGGGACTAAAATCACTGGCCTATCCAATTGCCAAAAAGACCACCGGTCTTTACTGGGTAATGGAATACACAGCGCCAACCAGCTTCAATGAAAAGTTGAAAATTCAACTTTTGCGTGACGAATCACAGATGCGTCACATGTACACTGTACTCGATAAATACGCCGTCGACTACAATAACAAAAAGAGAAGTGGCGGTAAATTTACTAACGAAAAAGCGGAGGCATAATCATGGCAAAAAATGAAATAAAATATCTTACTGCCATTAAGCAGGAGAAGCGCCCCAAAAAATACTGCCGCTTTAAAAAAATGGGTATCCATTATATTGATTATAAGGATGCTGAATTTTTGAAAAAGTTCATTAACGAACAAGGCAGATTATTACCACGCCGTATTACCGGAAACTCTTTAAAGTTTCAGCGTAAAGTGGGGGATGCTGTTAAAAAAGCCCGTCAAATGGCTATTTTACCTTACGTTACAGATTTATTAAAATAATTTTTTTTTCACCACCCTAACCCTTTAATGGAGAAAGCTCTGAGCTTTGGCGAAGAGTTGGGTAAAAATGCAAAACAATGCAGGTAATATTAATACAGGATGTAAATAATTTAGGTGGTACAAACGAATTGATAACTGTAAAAAACGGTTACGGACGTAACTACCTTATCCCTCAAAAATTAGCTGTTGAAGCAAGCCCTTCCAATGTAAAAATGATGGAAGAGAAGAAAAAACAACAAGCTAAAAAGGAAGCTAAATTATTAGCTGAGTTAAATAGTGTAATTGCTGTTTTACAAAACGGCGCTTTAAAGCTGGGTGCTAAAACCGGTACAAGTGGTAAAATATTTGGTAGTGTAACTTCTGTTCAGGTAGCAAAAGCTATTAAAGAACAAAAAGGCTACGAAATTGACCGCCGCCGCATCAGCATTATTGATGAAGTAAAAGAATTGGGTACTTATAAAGCAAAAATTGACTTTGGTAACGGTAACGAAACTGAGGTTGAATTTGAAGTAGTAGCTGAGTAATACCAAATCCTCAGGTTATTTAAAAGCCATGTTGCAATATTGCAACATGGCTTTTAAGTTATATGCAACGGTAAACCCTTTCTGGTACTGCTCTGCAGCAGGTTTTGTGGACTTCACCCGGTCTGTAAAAATATATTGTAACTAATTTTCAAATATTTGGCTAATCCCATGTTCGTAATTATATTTGCAGACCTTTTTTAAGGAAGAAACCCTATTTAGTAACAACCAAAAATTTCTATTTTATGGCTGTAAAAATGAGACTGCAAAGACATGGCTCAAAAAAGAGACCATTCTATTTCATCGTAATCGCAGACGGCAGAAGCCCACGTGATGGTAAATTCATTCAAAAATTAGGTACGTACAATCCTTTGACTGTTCCTGCTACAATTCAGGTAGATCGTCAAAAAGCATTGGACTGGCTGCAAAAAGGTGCTCAACCCACCGATACTGTACGCCGTATCCTTTCGTTTAAAGGTGTACTGTACTTAAAGCATTTACTGCGTGGTGTTGGCCTCGGTTTATTTGATGAAGCAGCAGCTATGGAGAAGTTTACAAAGTGGAGCGTAGAGCATGATGCTCATATCGCAAAACGCCAGGGTGCACATAAAAAGGCACGTATGGACAAACGTAATACTCCCATAGTACGCAAAGTTGCCGAAGCCCCAGTAGCAGTAGCTACCCCAGCAGAAGCACCGGCAGAAGAAACCAAAACAGAAGAATAAGTAACCTCTGTTCCGTTAATTCTTTTAAGTTCCGTTATTTTTTAGCGGAACTTTTTTTATGAGCCAGCCTGTATTTCTTTATTGATCTTCGTTGGCGTCGCACTCTTGTACAGAAAATTTCTATTGGTCTTTAATCATGTTTTACACATCTAAATCTATTCAGGTAACACCATCAACAATTAAACTATTTTTACAAACTAAGAATTGGTTGATTTGAACAAACTGAAAAATACAAACCCAAAACAACAAACATTCTAATGAATGAATACTTTAAAATAGGAAAATTAGCCGCAAGCACCGGTTTAAAAGGTGAATTGGTGTTACAGCATAACCTGGGAAAAAAAACAGCACTCAAAGGTTTGGAAGCCATTTTTCTGGAAGATAAAAAAGATAATTTTATTCCGTATTTTATCCAGGCTGCAAAAATCAGGAGTGATAGTGAAACGGTAATAAAACTAGAAGGTATTGATATTGTAGAAGTGGCACGTAAACTTACACCCAAAGAAGTTTGGATCACCGATGAAGATTTTAAAAAATTTGCCGCCAAATCATCACCCATTGCCATGCTTGGTTTTATGATGGTAAATGATGGCGAAGAGATTGGTATAATAGAAGAAGTTATTGAACAGCCGCACCAGATACTCTGCAGCATTACTTACAACGGTAAAGAGGCTTTGATTCCCATTCACGAAGACAGCCTGGAAAAAGTTGATCAAAAAAACAGGAAAGTATTTGTTACACTTCCCGATGGGTTGCTGGAAATATACAAATAATATCTCTGCGTTCTCTGCGCCACTGCGTGCCAATGTCATTTCTTCATGCTCAATGTAAATTTCGTAAATTAGTAGCGTGAACTCTCTTCAACGCATTATAGCCCATTTCGATCTCGATTCATTTTTTGTATCGGTAGAAATACTGAACAATCCCTCATTAAAAGATAAGCCCGTAATTGTTGGCGGCAGGGATCGTGGTGTGGTGGCAGCATGCAGTTATGCAGCCCGTAAATTTGGAATTCATTCCGGCATGCCATCAAAAAAAGCTTTTCAATTATGCCCCCATTTAATTGTGGCCAATGGCAGCAGGGGAGAGTACAGTAAATACAGCCGCTGGGTTACACAGATTATTGCAGCAAAAGCACCGCTGTTTGAAAAAGCATCTGTTGATGAGTTTTACATTGATCTTACAGGGATGGAGAAATTTTTTAATCCGCTGCAATGGACAATTGATCTGCGGCAGGAGATCATTGATGAAACGAAACTGCCCATTTCATTTGGATTGGCCAGTAATAAAATGTTGGCAAAAATTGCCACCGATGAAGCCAAGCCCAATGGTTATTTGCAGGTGCCTTTTGGAAAAGAAAAAGAATTTTTAGCACCGATGCCGGTAAGCAAAATTCCGGGAGTGGGGGACCATACCTACGATGCGTTGAAAGCAATGGGGATTACTTTAATTAAACACATCAGTGAAAGAAAGGTGGAAGAGCTGGAAGAACGTTTGGGTAAATGGGGTGTTGATCTCTGGTATAAAAGCCATGGCATACATGACCGTGAAGTATCACAATATCATGAAGCAAAATCAGTTTCTACAGAACATACTTTTGATGAAAATAAAACCGACATTAATTATTTAATGAGCGAATTGGTAAGGATGGTGGAACGGATTGCCTACGAATTACGGCAGGATGGAAAAGTGGCAGGATGCGTGGCGGTTAAAATACGTTACCCCGATTTTGAAACCACATCCCGGCAAACTACCATTGATTACACCTGTGCCGACGATGAAATTATCCCGGTTGCAAAAGAATTGTTTAACAAGCTATGGAAAAAAGGCCAGCCGATACGTTTGCTCGGTGTACGGCTAAGTGAATTAACCAATGATGCTGTGCAAACTAATTTGTTTGATGATGTGGAACGAAAAAATGATTTGTATAAAGCAATAGATAATGTAAAGCAACGGTTTGGAAAGGCTTCGGTAAAAAGGGCCTCTTCAAACTAAAACTTCACAATCACTCCGTATCTATTAAGTCGTAAAGTGTTTTCTTTTCTAAAATTTTTAAAGTGGCATCTCTTGTAAAAGCCATGGCTTTATTTAAGCCGCAGGTGGCCTCGTTGCAGTCCTTACACTTTTCATAAAAATTTAAACTTACACAGGGTATCATGGCTATTGGCCCATCTACAATACGAATAGCAAATGCTAATGTTGTTTTTTTGGGAGAGTTTGCCAGGAAATATCCGCCACCCTTACCCTTCTTACTGTCTAACACGCCTTTGTTTTTTAACTGTAAAAGGATGCTTTCCAAAAATTTAATGGGTATTTTTTTTCTTAGGGCAATTTCCGAAATTAATACAGGCCCTTCGCCGTATTTAGAGGCCAGGTAACCCAGCGCTTTTAATCCGTATTGTGTTTTTTTACTCAGCATGGCAATTAAATATAAACAAAGATAAAAAATATTTTATAATAGTAGTCTATTTGTTTGATAGAGTAATTATATTTGCAGCCTAAAACAACCAATATGAGTTTACGATTAGGGGATATTGCGCCCAACTTTAAAGCAAAAACATCTTTAGGCGAAATTGATTTTTATGAATATTTAGGGGATTCCTGGGGTATACTTTTTTCCCATCCTGCAGATTATACACCGGTTTGTACAACCGAACTGGGGCGTACAGCGGCTTTAAAAGATGAATTTGCAAAACGCAATGTAAAAGTATTGGCATTAAGTGTTGATCCGGTGGATAAACATTTAAGTTGGATCAGTGATATCAATGAAACACAGCATTGCTCAGTAGAATTTCCAATTATAGCGGATGACAGCCGTGAAGTATCAACACTGTACGATTTTATTCATCCTAATGCATCTGCTACAGCAACTGTTCGTTCGTTGGTGGTTATAGGGCCAGATAAAGCGGTTAAATTAATCATCACTTATCCTGCATCTACCGGAAGAAATTTTGTAGAAGTATTACGTGTGGTAGATTCTTTACAGCTTACAGCAAACTATAGTGTGGCCACACCGGCCAACTGGACAGCAGGCGAACGTGTTATTGTTGTACCTGCGGTTAGTACCGAAGATGCAATAAAGAAATTTCCAAAAGGACTTGACATTGTAAAACCTTATTTGCGTTATACACCGCAACCAAATATTGACTGATTTTTCCGGGGTTTAGTTTTATGGCCGTTCGTAATGAATGGCTTTTTTATTTTCAAGACTCCGGAAGCCTGAAGAATCAATTATTTTTTTTCAACTGTTGCAGCAAAGCCCTCATATCTTTTGGCAATTCAGCAATTAAATTAAATTCATTGCCGCCGGCATCAGTAAACTTAAGGCAGTAAGAATGTAAAGCCAGGCGGTTAAGCATCGGCCGTTCTTCTTCGTCGTGTTTACTTAGTTTAAATTTCTTTTTTATTGCAGAAAGCAAAACAGGTTTTCCATCACCATACAATTCATCACAGGCTAATGGGTGCCCAATGTTTTTGCAATGCACCCTTATCTGGTGGGTACGGCCGGTATGTAATTGAAATTGTAATAATGAAAATGATTTGTGTTCTTCAATTACTTCGTAATCTGTTACAGAAGCTTTGCCATTGCGGTGCACTGTCATTAATCCTTTGTGTAATGGATGTTCACTTATTGGTGCATCAATGGTTCCTTTTTTTTCTGCAAGAGAGCCATGCACAATACCACGGTAATATTTTTCTACCTTTCTTTCTTCAAAAGCCTGCGATAAAAATTTATGAGCAGTCTCATGCTTTGCAAATATGATCATTCCACTGGTATCCTTATCTAAACGGTGAACGGTAAAAATGGAGCCGTACTTTTCAATAAGCATATCTTTAAGTGAAAGGGCACTTTGTGTTCTGTCGGGGATAGATAATAAACCTGCAGGTTTATTTATAGCAACAAAATCATCATTTTCAAAAACAATGATGCTACCTACCCCTTTTAAAGGAGATCCGGCAGCTTTATCATTTGAAGCATCCTGGTTATTTGGAATACTAAATTTCATTGGAGAAAAACTTATTTCTTTTTTGAAGCATTCATGTATTTTAATAAGCGGATTTCTTTTTCGCTTAAAAAGCGCCACTTGCTACGCTCTACATTCTTTTTGGTAAGGTTGGCGTACATCACCCTGTCAAGACCTTTAACATCGTAACCTAAATGTTCAAATATGCGGCGTACAATTCTGTTACGGCCGCTATGTAATTCAATACCAATTATTGATTTGTCTTTACTGTCTGCATAAGCCAAGCTGTCAACATTAATTTCGCCATCTTCCAGTTTTAATCCTTTTAAAATTTTATCAAAGTCAGTTTTTGTAAGTGGCTTATCTAATTTAACCTCGTAAATTTTCTTTATTTCGTAGCTGGGGTGCGATAATTTTTGTGTAAGGTCACCATCGTTGGTTAATAACAATACGCCAGACGTATTCCTGTCTAACCTGCCAATGGGATATACTCTTTCAGTGGTGGCTTTCTGTATCAGTTGCAATACTGTTTTTCTGCCCTGCGGATCATCGGTGGTGGTAATATAATCTTTAGGTTTATTTAATAAGATATACACCAGGTTTTTAGTAACAAATAATTTTTTGCCATTAAATATTACTTCATCCGAAGGGGTTACTTTATAGCCCGGCTCGGTAGCAATGGTGCCGTTTACTTTTATTTTACCCGTATTTATTAATCCTACAGCATCACGCCGGCTACATACGCCACAATGCGCCAGGTATTTATTAAGCGGCATTACGCCGGTTGGTGCATTGTCGTTAGCTGCAATTACTTTAGCCGATTTTTGATGAGGTGTTTTTGCTGCTCCCCGGGGTTTGTTCTCAGTTACTGCTGCAGGAGTTTTGCCTTTTGCATTATCGGCAGCTTTTGTTGCCATACCGCCTTTTTTTGCCTGGCGTGCAAGGTATTCCTCCTTCTTTTTCTCCTCAAAAAAGGCATTACGCTCTTTACGGTATTTTTTCTTTTCCTGGCGAAACTCTTCTTTAACTACACTATTCTTTTTTGGGGCTACAAATTTTTGAAACGGAGACTGGCTCATATGGTTGAAGTTTTTGCTGTTATTACAACAGTAGTGAAGGGCAAAGGTAACCATTTAAAATTAAAGCCGTTTGTCGTAGCTGAAACGACGAACTTAATAAGAAAGAGGTGCTTTTTTTGAAGCACCTCTTTTTAGTCTAGGGATTTAATGATTTATATAGCCGGCTGTTTTTTATGCTGCTTGTTTAGCATTCACTTTATATAGATTAAACTGTTCTTGCAGCATTACAGTTCTCGATTGTTTTCTCATCTTGTGGCGGCGGTGAACTCTTCTCAATTCGGCCCTTTGCCTTCTTTCAACCGGCCGTATTTTATGTCGTTGTTTTAGCCTTTGAGGGAGCCTTCTTTCCTGTTTAAATTTTCTTGGACTATTAGCGCCCCTTGTTTGCGCTTGTGTTACAATAAAAATACCTGCAATTAAAACTAAGGTTAAAATGATCTTTTTCATGGCCTATAATTTTTTATAAGCTGTAGACCACGAAAAAGTACGGGAGTTTAAAAGCGCTGAAAAATCAGGCACTTTTTTTATTAGCCAGTTGTCCGCAGGCAGCATCGATATCTTTTCCACGGCTGCGGCGTACCCTTACATTAACCCGGTTTTTAGCAAGGTAATCTGTAAACACCTGTGTAGTGTCTTCATCCGATTTTAAGAAGGGGATGCCTGAAACGGGATTAAACTCAATTACATTTACTAAATGGGTGGGTATTTTGCGATAAACTTTTACTAATTCTTCGGCATCTTCTACACTGTCATTCACGCCTTTTAAAAGCACATATTCTAATGTAATATCGTTCTTGGTTTGCTCGTAAAAATAATTGAGCGCTTCTGTTAATGCGGCAATATTATTGGTTTCGTTAATAGCCATTATTGTGTTGCGCTTTTCATCGTTAGCGGCATGTAATGATAGTGCCAGGTTAAACCGTACTTTATCATCCCCCAGTTGTTTTATCATTTTTGCAACACCTGCAGTGGAAACGGTAATTCTTTTGGGGCTCATCGCCATACTGTCGCTGGCAGTAATTTTTTCTATAGATTTTAAAACATTGTTGTAATTCAATAAAGGCTCACCCATGCCCATGTAAACTATATTGGTAAGCCCGGTACCATACATTTTTTCGCTCTGTTCATTCAATATGGCTACCTGGTCGTATATCTCATCAAAATGCAGGTTACGTTTGCGGTCCATTAAACCGGTGGCACAAAATTTACAGGCAAGGCTGCACCCTATCTGCGATGATACGCAGGCCGTATTTCTTTTTTCAGTAGGAATGATTACGCCTTCCAGCAAATGCCCGTCAAATGTTTTAAACCTCGACTTTAAAGTGCCATCGCTGCTGTGCTGGGTGGTATCCACAGTCATGGCATTCAATTCAAACTCTTCAGCCAGTTTTTTACGCAGCTCAAGCGATAAATTGCTCATATCATCAAAACTGCGGGCATTTTTCTTCCATAGCCATTCATAGGCCTGTATGGCCCTGAATTTTTTATCGCCGATGGATTCGAAGTATTCCTTTAGTTGAGGGAGCGTAAGTGTACGTATATTTTTACCTGCTGACATGGCGCAAAGGTACTATCACAATCTCTATTTCGCTAATAATGAACTTTTATAATAAAACTGGCAGAAAAATTGCTGGCTAACTGTAAACATCTTCCTATGCGTACGAATCACTTACTTATAGTCCTGCTTTTAGGTATTTTTTTTTCCTGTAAATCAAAAGATGATCAGATTGGTGTTGTACCCGATGACTGGCCAACTGATACTGTAAGGGTACTAAAGAACAACTTAAATTTTCCATGGGAAATTTTATGGGGCAAAGATGATTTTATCTGGATGACGGAAAGGGGCGGAAAAATCAGTAAAGTAAATCCAAAAACCGGGGATATTGTTTTCAGCACTTCAATTACCGATGTGGTTAGTAATGGCGAAGGCGGTTTGCTGGGTATGGTGCAGCACCCTGAATTTTTAAACAATGGTAATTTTTATGTTGTGTACAATTATAACAGCGGAGGTAATTATCTTGAAAAAATTGTTCAGATGCAATTTTCTAATAACAGCTTAAGTGTGGTAAAAAATATCATCACCAATATTCCAGCTTCGGGGATACACAACGGAAGCCGTTTATGGATTTTAGGAGATAAACTGTTTGCCACAACCGGGGATGCCGCCGTGCCAAGTCTTTCTCAAACAAGCTCATCACTCGCAGGCAAAGTATTACGGTTTAATTTAGATGGAACGATTCCCTCTGATAACCCAACATCGACCTCACCTGTGTGGAGCCTCGGCCACCGCAACCCACAAGGCCTTGTGGTTAACAATAACATAATATACGCCAGCGAACATGGCGATAATATTGAAGATGAGGTAAACATTATTGAACGCAACCGCAATTATGGCTGGCCTAATGTAAAAGGCCCCTGCGATAACGCAGGCGAAACTCCTTTTTGCACCGGCAGCAACAAAGAACCTTTATGGAGCAGTGGCAGCAGCACCATAGCCGTTTGCGGTTTAGATTATTACAACAACAGCCGCATACCTGCCTGGCAAAACAGCCTGTTAATGGCAACACTAAAAGACGCCACCCTTCGTGTATTAAAACTAAGCAGCGACGGCTTAAGCATAACCGGCCAGCAAACCCTGTTTAAAAACCGCTACGGCCGCATACGGGATATTTGCATTTCTCCGGCCGGCAGGGTTTATTTGTGTACCGGCAATGGCAGCAATGCAGATGTGCTGGTGGAGATTTCGAAACCATAACTACGTTTTATTACTATATATTCTTTCTTTACATTTACAAAAGTTCTAAGCTGGTGTAACCCGGATAGTTATCGGTTAAATCAATCTATGCTTAGATAAAAGTTCAATAAAAATATCGGGTATAACAGCGATTATTTTCTTCTTTATAAAGAAGAAAAATAACAGCTGTTGTATTTAACGGTGAACAAAGTGTTGCAGCCCTAAATAAAAAACTACTTATGCAAACAGTTTATGTAATTGATGCCATCAGAACACCCATTGGAAAATACGGCGGGGCGTTAAGCAATGTTCGTCCGGATGATTTACTGGCTTATGTAATTAAAGCATTGGTAAAACGTAATTCCTCTATTGATATAAATGCTATAGAAGATGTAATTGCAGGTGATGCCAACCAGAGCGGCGAAGATAACCGCAATGTAGCCCGGATGGCTGCATTACTGGCTGGGCTCCCCGTAACTGTTAGTGGCAATACTGTAAACCGTTTATGTGCCAGCGGCCTGCAGGCTATAATGGATGCTGCAAGGGCAATTGCCTGTGGCGATGGCGACCTGATGATTGCCTGTGGCGTGGAAAGTATGAGCAGGGCGCCATTTGTTATGCCCAAGAGTACAAGCGCTTTTGCAAGAGATCCGCAGATATACGATACCACTTTGGGCTGGCGCTTTGTAAATAAAAAATTATCGGAACTGTATCATCCCTACAGTATGGGAGAAACTGCAGAAAATGTTGCCCGCCAATGGAACATAAGCCGTAATGCGCAGGATGAATTTGCAATAGCCAGCCAGAAAAAATATGCCAATGCACTGGCCGCCAATAAATGGACTGATGAAATTATTCCTTTACAGGTGCAGATTGGCACTAACGTTTTTGATTTTGATAAAGATGAGCATCCCCGCCTGTCGAGCATGGAAAAGCTGGGGCAACTGAAGCCTGCCTTTGCAAAAGATGGTACCGTTACTGCTGGAAATTCTTCGGGCATTAATGATGGGGCAGCAGCAATGTTATTGGCAAGCGAAGCAGCAGTATTAAAATTTAACCTGATGCCAATAGCAAAAATAAAAAGCATGGCTGTGGCCGGGGTCGATCCTTCAATTATGGGTATTGGACCTGTGCCTGCAAGTAAAAAAGCATTGGCAAGAGCAGGAATAACTACTGCCGATCTTGACCTGATAGAATTAAATGAAGCGTTTGCATCGCAATCCATTGCCTGCATTCATGATCTTGGCCTTGACCTGGAGAAAGTAAATGTAAACGGTGGGGCTATTGCATTGGGGCATCCATTGGGTTGCAGCGGCGTAAGAATTTCCACTACATTACTGTATGAATTAAAACGCCGCAAAGGAAGGTATGGCCTGGCAACAATGTGTATTGGAGTAGGGCAGGGTGCAGCCGTGGTTTACGAAGCATTATAATTTGTGCAGTAGTTTTTTTACCAGGCGGTAATTAACTGCTACAGATAAAAATAATAATACTGCTGCAACTACAATTACCATCCAGTTAATAAAAGGAGATAGCTCCTCCCTGTCATTCATAACAAAATGCTGAAAACTAAAATGCAGTAATGCGGTAATGGCAACAGCCATAAGCACCACAACAATGTAAATAGGAATCCATTTTTTTGCTACCGTTTTACTAAGCCAGTCAGGCGAGTAACCCAGGGTTAACAGCAACTGTAAATTCTCTTTGCTCCTGGCTATCATTAATTGTAAGTAGAAGGAAAATAATACCATCGCCAATAAAATTACCAATACGCCAAAGCCGGCAAGGCCGCTTACAATAGCCTGCAATATTTGTTTAATGCGGCCGAATTTTGTTTTGTCTTTATTAACGTGGTAATTTTTTTGCTGTAAGAAATTCAGCAGCTCAGGATTGTTGGCGTCTTTTGTTTTTAAATAAATTCTGGATGCAGGCACAACTGTAACACCGCCAAAATTTTTATTGGCCATCTGCATAAAATTGTCTGGCACTAAAATAGAATTTATCCTGTCGCTGATGGCAACTATCTGCCCCTTGAAATTTTGTGTGCCGCTTGGTCCGTAACATTCTAAAACTATTTTTACAGAAGAGATAGTGCTTTGCGAAAGCTGTGGCAGATCCTGGCTGGGCGCAAATACATTATACATCTCTAAAAAATCAGAAGAAAAAATAATGGGTACATCTGTTTGTCCTTCTTTCCACGTAAAGTTTGGCGGAACGGTATCAATAAATTTTTCGTTGATGGATTCTAAAAAAAGATCGGTACTGAAAGGGATGATATTGCCGGCACTTGCTTTTACCCTGAACTGGTTGGCAATAAGCGGCGCAGCTTCATCAATAAATTTTTGAGACTGAATGTTTTTTAAATCATCAGGTGTAAACCGGTTATCCTTACCCATGTTCTGGTCGGTAATGGTTTTAGTAACCGAAATAAAATCGAACCCGGTTTTTTTAGGGTTTCTGTCTTTTAATAACTGGTTAATGTTGATGTACATTTGAATAGAGCACAACAGCAATAATACACCAATGCCAAGGCCTGCATAACTCAGCCAGCGTGAGGCTTTGTTTTGGCCGGTACTTAAAAATGGCGCTATGTTTTTAAAAGAAAGCATCAATTAGTTTATTGGTTAACTGGTTGATTGGGTAATAAGGTTATAAATGCAAGGTTCTGTCGGCGTTAAAATATTCTATTGCTTTTAAATCTGCTAAAACGATAGTAGCTTTTCTTATCGCAGCTTCTTCTTCCATCAGTTCCATTGCTTTTTTGCGGTTGGCTTCATCTAAATGGCTGAAAGGTTCATCTAACAATAAAAAATTAAATGGTTGTTGTAATGCCCGGATAATGGCAATGCGTTGCTGCTCGCCATAACTGCAGGTTTTACAAAGCTTGTTCAGCTTGTTTTCAATACCCAGTCTTTTTGCCATTGCTGCAATTTTACTTTCCGTATGATAAGGATTCAGCTGCCGTTTTATTTCCAGGTTTTGTAAAACAGTTTGTTCTGCAAACAAACGCAGGTCCTGGAAAACAATACTGATGTGCTGCTGGCGGTAAATGGCAAAATGTTCAGCATTAAATGCTGCAATGGAGTTAGCATTGTAAGCAATGGTGCCGTTATAATCTTTTCTTAACCCGTATAAAAAATGAATGAGTGATGTTTTGCCGCTGCCGCTTGGTGCAACAATTTCAATTTTTTCTCCCTCATTAAAAATAACACTGCTGTTCCATATCTGCGACCGGGAAATTTTTTCTTCTTCAATAAATGTGGGAACTACTTTTTGCAGTTGTATTTGCATAGCCTGTGTGCATTAAAAAACCGCTGAAGCAAAAAACTTCAGCGGCCATAAATTATTTTTTATTTAGCAGGTGGTGGTGGCGGTAATTTTGGACTATTTGCTGAGTCCGGTTTTACTTCTTCCATCATTACATCTGTCATTTCCATCTTTTTATCGCTTTCCATTTTTAGCTGTCCAAGGGTACCTAAATACTGGTTAAGTTGTTTAAGGCTGTTGGTGTTTTTGTCAATCAAATTTATTTCCATGGTTTGCGTAATGCCTCCGCCTGAATAGGAGCCACCTTTCATGTACACATTATCCCACATTTTAAGCGATGCATCATAAACAGCTTTTGCAGTACTGTCTTTAGTAGCTTCACTTTCAAAAGCCTTCATAATGTATTGCAGGTTAATATAGCCGCCAAAAGGTTCGCCACTTATGTTGCTTAAAAAATCAAAACTGGTATTGCTGTTGGTACCAGTATATTTCGCTATATTTTCTTTTGAATTACCAATTGCAAAATATTTGCCGTTTGAATTATAGGCAACAGGTATTTCTGCAGGAACATTTTTCCCAAACTTTTCTCCAGCTTTTATCAACAGGTTAAAAGCATCCTTATCGCCGATGGAGGTTGCAAAAATAAATTCAGGTTGTGGCGTATTGGTTTCAAAACTTTTATCTTCTCCATTTACACCTTTAAATTTTATAGAATCTTTTTTATGTTTTATTTCGGTTAAAGCTATAAGAACATCGCCTTTATTAGCTTTAATAAAATCATCTAAACTAAAACCCGCAAATGCAAGGCCCATGTTAGCGTAACCTTCCACACCCATCAGTTTCAGTAATTCTTTTATGCCTTCGGGCTTATAGCTCATGGCAAATACTGCTGCTACATCTTTTGATGGCAGGCGTTTGATCATTTCCTCATCAATGTTTTTGCCGCCGTATTTTTTATACAGCTCTGTTAATTCCTTTCCGGCATAACTTTTAATATCCATTAAAATTTTACCGTTTTCAAAATTTAAAGTTGCAGCGGCACGGCTTCCTTTGTATAATGTGGTAAGGTTTAACATGGCCATTGCAGGATTGGCTAAACCATCTTTGTATAATTCCTCACTGTTCATCCAAAAATGCAGGTCGCCGGGTTGCTTCACCAGTTCGGTAAATTTTTCATCTTCTGCAAGGGAGTTGCTTTCTTTTAAATCAAATATGGTTTTGCATGCTGCACTTAAATCTCTCGATTTAACAGTGTATGTAGAATCACCCCATGAACTGGGTTTGTATCCATTCATACTTAATTCCGGTGCATTAACCAGGCAAACAAATTTTTCATTATTCCAGCCAACAGAAAAAGGTGATTTAGTGATAAATTTAATACCGTCTTTTTCGCTTTCGGTTCCGCCTTTTGTAATATCAAGCGAAAAGAGTTTAAATTTTTCAGCATCTTTTATGGCACCGGTAAAAACAATAATACCGCCAACAGAATCTTTTTGCATAAAGAAGATCATGTCGGTTTTGGTATCAATACCGCTGTTATCAGGATTCTCTAAAGCACCTTTAATAAAAGTAGGGATTGAACTATCAGCATACATCTTTTGAAACAAAGCATTCTTCTTTATTTCATCCCATGGTAATTTGGATGACAAAGAAGCACCATTAACATGCACCACAACGGCTGCATCTTTTGGAACAAACTTTCCTTCTTTATTTTTTTTACTGCAGGATGCCAGCAATAAAATTGCAACAGCAGCTAAAAACGGGATACGAAAACGTAATTGCATAAAATTGATTTTTTGTTGATACTAAAATAATATAATGGTAACCTTTATAAACTGTTAAAAAAAATAACTAAGTTTTCAAATTTAACCACATGCTGTTCGCCTGTGTTTAAATTTTTTACCTGGCAATAATTCTGTTCTATTTCTTTACTGCCGATAATTATGGCGTAAGGTATTTTATATTTTTCAGCGTAAGAAAATTGTTTTGCAATTTTTGTTTCTTCGTGAAATAAAATACAGGCAATGCCGGCTTTACGCAATTGCTGCATCATGTTAAATGCAACAGCGCTTTCTGCAACCCCCATATTAAAAAAGATGGCTTTTGTACTTTCTTCCAGGTTTTCGGGAAAGAGATTGAGTTCTTCCAGCACATCGTAAATCCTGTCTACACCAAAACTAATACCCACACCGGGGATACCGGGCACACCAAACAAACCGGTTAAATCATCGTAGCGTCCACCGCCACCGATGCTGCCCATTTTTACGGTGGCAGGCGCTTTTGCTTCGTAAATAATTCCGGTATAATAGTTAAGGCCACGGGCCAGCGTAAAGTCAACAATAATATTTTTTCCGGTGGTGTGTTTTAAAACGTTTGTAATTTCTTCAATGCCACGGTTGCCTTCTTCATTACCGCCAGTGATAGTAACTAATTGCTGTATCTTTTCTTCGTTGCTGCCGGCAATGCTGATGTATTTTTCTACAATCGCAATTTGCGGTTCTGATAATCCTTTTTCGATAAGCTCTTCCTTTACTTTGTCAATGCCAATTTTATCCAGTTTATCAATAGCAGTTGTAATGGCTACCAATTTATCCGGCGCATTGCACACTGTTGCAAGTGCACTTAAAATTTTACGGCTGTTGATCCGCAGTTCATATCCGGTTAAACCCAACCGGTTAAAAACTTCATCATAAATTAATGCAAACTCTGCATCGCTTAATAAAGATGGGTTGCCAACAATGTCTGCATCGCATTGCGTAAACTCACGGTAGCGGCCTTTTTGTGGTCTGTCAGCTCTCCATACAGGTTGTACCTGGTAGCGGCGGAAAGGGTAAGTGAGTTTGGTGTGGTTCATCGCCACGTATCTTGCAAAAGGAATAGTAAGGTCGTATTTCAAAGCTTTGCTTGATGTCTCGTTTTTAAGCTTAGGTAGATAATAATTTTTAAAAATATCATCGGTTAATAATTTTTCAATTACGTTAGCTAAAACTGGAGGATTAAGTTTTAGGAAGTCTGTTGGTATTGGAACAGAATTGTCACCCAGAGTTTCTTTTAAATAGTCATTTTGATCTTTAATATACTTTTGTAAGCCGATAAATATTTCTTCATAAAATGATTTGTCAAATGGATTGCCAGAATCCAGTATCCTAAAGATCAGTTTATCTCCTTCTTCTCCATATTTACCCATCAGTGTTTCCAGGTTTTCCATGGCAGGTGTTTCCAATGGCTGAAAACCGTATAATTCAAAAACAGTTTTTATGGTGGAAAGAATATGATTCCTTTTTCTAAGTGTTACTGCATTAAAATCCCTGGTGCCCTGTGGTATCGATGGCTTAGTGCTCATGAGTTGTAGTTAGCTATTTATTGTTTGTTGTTTTATTATCTGTTCGCATGCTTTTTCAATTATCGCAAAAACTTCATGATAACCATGTTCCGGTCCCGACCATGGGTCAGGAACATCCCTGTTTTGATCTGGATATAATTCATTCAGCAGCAGATCAACTTTGTTAGTATCGAATTTATTTTTTGCAATCATTTTCATATCATCAAGCACATCTTCGGCCATGGCATAAATTTTATCATACTGTTCAAAATCTGCAGCTGTAAATTTCCTGCTTCTTTGTGAGCTGATATCGATACCATTTTGCGAAGCTACTTTAATGCTTAAATAATGCGGCGGTTCCCCGGTATGATAACCATTGGTTCCGGCACTGTCCACCTCCCAGTTCAATCCTGCTTTCCCTGCTTTGTGTTGTAAAATTCCTTCGGCCATCGGGCTCCTGCAAATATTGCCCAGGCACACCATCAAAATTTTCATGGCGCAAAGATAATTGAAAGTTGAAAGGTTCAAAGTTGAAAGTTAGTGCGGAGGGTATCTTTTAGTCATGTCTTTTATGGAATCTTAAAGCAATCTCATCTTAATATCAAACAAGCGCCTGTTTTGAAACAACCATTCATCATTTCAAAACAAAAAAATGAAAACAGAATTAATACTTAAAAGCGATGTGCTGGACATCCTTTTCGAAAACCGCAACAAAGCCTATGGCGCTTACGACCTGCGTAAATTTTACGACAACCGTTTAATGAAATCGCTTGCAGCAATGCTGGGTATTGTGCTGGTGTTATCGGCTTTTACTTTTATGCCTGATAAAAAAAAGACCGTAGAAATGCAGGAAGATTTGATAACAACAACCATTTTTACCCAGCCCGAAAAAAAAGTTGAACCAGTTGTTAAAAAGGAGACTCCTGCAGCAGCACAAACGCCGGTAAGCACAAAAATATTTGTAAAAAATATTGTAATTACTACGGACAGTGTTCCACCTATTGATGTAATTACTGACAATGACAGGTTCGCCAATAAAACTAGTGATGCGACGGGCAGCGGCCCCGGTATTGTACAGCCACCTGCAGGCGATGGTGATGGTAAAGGTACTATTACCGAGCCGGTGAAGACAGAACCTGTTGATAATGTTACGCCAACAGAAACTGCTGAAGAAATGCCTTCTTTCCCCGGCGGTATGGAAGCATTAAAAAAATTTTTGCAAAGAAATTTAACTAACCCCAGGGATTTGGAAGATGGTGAAATGGTAAGTGTAAGAATAAAATTTGTAGTAGGCTACGATGGTAAATTAAAAGGCTTTACCACTGTACAGGATGGCGGCGAAGAATTTAATAAAGAGGTGGTAAGGGTATTGAAAAAAATGCCGGAGTGGGTACCTGGAAAAACGAGAGGACAAAACGTATCAGTTTATTATGTTATTCCTGTAAAGTTTGTTTCGTACAACTGATTATACGCCATAATTTTTGTAAATTGCCAGTCCGAAAAATATTTTAACTGTAAGGTTTGGCAAAACCTTACAGTTGTTTTTAAAAACTCTTTTATGGCACTCGAAGAATTTGAAAAAGAACAGATAAGCGACAGAGAAAAAAATGCAATACGCATGCGCCGCATTACCAATTATACCATGGGCGTGTTTTTTATTGCGGTTGGTTTTTTCTTTATGTTCCCAACTAAATATACCGCTCAATATATTAATCAATACGATCCGCTGGTAATAAAATTATTTGCTGGCTTATGTTGGGTATATGGCTTGTTCAGATTGTATAGGGGTTATAAGAAAAATTATTACAGCAATTAATGAAGCACAAGATAAATACGTTCTTTCTTTTTGTATTTGTATGCAGTATATTATTAAGTGCCTGCAATAACGATAGCAAAAACAAACAGGTTGTTAACGACACACCAACCAGCGGTACTATCAATATCAGTGTGGATGAAAGCTTCCGCCCGGTAATTGAAGAAGCCATAAAAGTGTACGAGGGTTCTTTCCCCGATGCACATATCATAGCACATTACAAACCCGAGGCAGAATGTTTTAAAGATTTTTATAAGGATAGTAGCAATCGCATGATTATTGTTACCCGTGGACTTACCCGTAAAGAAAGCAGGTTTTATACGGATTCTTTAAACTATACCCCCGTAAGTAACCGGCTGGCCTGGGATGCAATTACTGTTATTACCAATAAGAACAATATCGATACTATGTATTCTTTGGAAAGCCTGCAAGAACTGTTACAGGGAAAAAAAGGAAATGCTAAAAAAGTGGTATTTGACGGATTGAATGCAACCAGTACGGTACGTTTTACCATCGATAGTATATTACATGGCGGAAGTTTTGATACCAGCGTGGTAAAAGCAGTTAAAAACAGCAGTGAAGTGCTGGATTATATTGCGACTAATACAGATGCTATTGGTTTAGTGGGTATCAGCTGGATCGGCAACCCGGAAGATACCGCACAGGTAAACATGCTAAAGAAAGTAAAAATGGCCTACTTAAAATGTAAGGCCTGTAATGATACACCTTATGTAAAGCCAAGCCAGCAAAGCATCTTAAGCAGAAGATACCCTTTGGTACGTGGTTTGTATTACATAGTTAAAGAGAATTATTCTGGGCTGGGTTCAGGGTTTGCCGATTTTTTGAATTTTGAAAGAGGGCAGTTGGTTTTTAGAAGAGCATACCTGGCACCTAAAATGGATTTTGGAATAAGAACAGTGCAGGTGAACGAAAAATTATAAAAAGTTTATATCAAAAATATAGGGGTGTATTTATAAAATTGATATTATTGTAAAGTATAAAACAGCAAAAGAAAATGAACAAGATCAAAGGAGCGGTAATGTTTTTAACCACAGCATTGGTTATGAACTTTGCAAACGCACAAAGTATTGAGGATGGCAAGAAATTCTTTTATTACGAAAAATATAAAAGTGCCGTATCTGTTTTTGAAAAATTAGTTGCGGCTAACCCTAATAATTTGGAGGCAGTATACTGGCTGGGTTTAACTTTAATAACCCCAGATGAATTTAAAGATTTGCCAAGAGCTAAAGAATTATACCGCAAAGCACTTGAGGCAAACAGTAATAATGCATTACTTGTTGCAGGTATGGGGCATATAGAATTGCATGAAGGCAAAACGCAGGATGCCCGTAACAGGTTTGAAACCGCTATTTCTTTAAGCCAGGGTAAAAGCATCCCGGTATTAAATGCTATTGGTATTGCTAATGGCAATTACGATTCTAAAAATGGTGATGCAGCTTATGCCATCGAAAAATTAAAACTGGCTACAACATTAAAAGGGTTTAAAGATCCTGAAACATATTGTTTGCTTGGTGATGCCTATCGTAAATTTATTGATGGGGGAAGTGCTATTGGTGCTTACCAAAGTGCTTTGGCTATTAACCCCAAATATGCAAGGGCAATCTACCGTATGGGTAAAGTGTATCAAACACAGGGCACAACACAGGCAGATATTTACATGAAATATTTTAATGATGCTATTGCAGCCGACCCTGCTTATATTCCGGTGTATCAAAATCTCTATTTGTTATTTTACCAAACAGATATAGGCAAATCAGCAGAATACCTTGAAAAATATTTAACCCTGATGGGAGACGATGAACCACAGGCCTGTTATTACAGATCAACGATTAAATATGCACAGGGTTTAAATGCAGAAGCTATTACACAGGCTGATGGTTGTATAGCAGCCGCAGGTGCAAATGCAGATCCTCGTTTGTATGGTTTAAAAGGATATGCCTATAACAAATTAAATGATTCAGTAAATGCCAAATCTGCTTTTGAAAAATTCTTTCAATTTCAAAAGCTTGATAAAATCGGCCCTACCGATTATAAAACTTATGCAGAATTATTATTAAGGTTCCCTGGTAGTGAGGCATTGGCCGGTACTTATATTGAAAAGGCTGTTGAAGCCGATACAACCGAACTTGGTAAGGTTGGCTTATTAAAATCTGTTGCTGCAGGTTTTGAAGCACAGAAAAAATTCGCTGAAGCCGCTGAATGGTATAAAAAAGTATTGAGTGTAAGAAAAGTACCTACTAAACTGGACATATTCAATGCTGCAAATAACTACTCACGTGCTGGAAATTACCAGGCTGCTGTTGATAACTGGGGTTTATATACCGCTAAATATCCTACAGAAACCTATGGTTTTTATTATACAGCATTGGCCCAGGCAAAAATTGATACCATTATGGCGCTGGGATTAGCAGCACCAAGCTACCAAAAAGTTATTGAACTAGGGGAAGCACAATGGGCTACCGATTCAGTTAAGGTAAAAACCCATTTATTAAATGCCTATAAATATTTTATTCAGTACACCTATAATGTACAGAAAGATAAAAAAGCAGCATCGGATTATTGCGCCAGGTACTTATTAAAAGAACCAACCGATGAAGAAGTGATCGGGTTTAAGAAAATCTTTGATGCTCCTCCCGGAAAACCGGCACCGGCTACTAAACCTGCAACAGGTACCAAACCAGGTACGGTTACAAAGCCGGCAGGTTCTGGCACCAAACCACCAGCACCAAAAAAAAAGTAAAGTCTAAAACATAACTATATGCCCCGTTACATTTTGTAACGGGGTTTTTTGTTGTACATAATATTGATTATTGCTATTGCTGCCTTATTTTTGCCAATAATCTCAATAATAATATCCGGATGCAGTTTTTTTTCCTTCAGGTGGCTAATACTAATAGTGCAACCAACTATTTACCCATTGCTTTGCAACTGATTTTTGCTGTAGGTTTAATTGCCACCATAATGGTGCTGTCGAATTATCTGGGGCCTAAAAGAAAAACTTCGGATAAGCTGCAGAACTTTGAAAGCGGTGTGGAAATTAAAGGGAATGCCCGCCAGCCAATGGCCATCAAATATTTTTTGGTGGCAATTTTGTTTGTGCTGTTTGATGTAGAAGTAATTTTCTTTTATCCTTACGCTGTAAATTTTAAAGAACTGGGTTGGGATGGATTTATAGCTGTAGCAATGTTTGTGGGCCTGTTTGTAACAGGGTTTATTTATATAATTAAAAAAGGTGCTTTAGATTGGGAAGATTAATAAAATTAACAATTGAACCCTGTTTTTGTTAAGAGAACTAGTAATGCTAAATTTTTAATTCACTATGTCACGTCCGGTACAATTTAACAATACAGTAAAATTCGAAGGCATTCCCGAAGGATATATGGGAGAAGGTTTTATGGCCACCAATTTTGAAAAAGTGGTGAGCCTTGCCCGTAAAAACTCTATCTGGCCTTTACCTTTTGCCACTTCCTGCTGCGGTATCGAGTTTATGGCTACTATGGCCAGCCACTACGATCTTGCCCGTTTTGGTAGCGAAAGGGTAGGCTTTTCTCCACGCCAATGCGACCTGTTGATGGTAATGGGAACAATTTCTAAAAAAATGGGGCCGGTTTTACGCCAGGTGTACTTGCAAATGGCAGAACCCCGCTGGGTATTATCTGTAGGTGCCTGCGCATCTTCAGGTGGCATATTTGATACTTATTCTGTATTGCAGGGTATCGACCAGGTGATTCCTGTAGATGTCTATGTGCCCGGCTGCCCACCAAGGCCCGAAGCAATTCTTGATGGTTTTATGAACATACAGAAATTAGTAAACCAGGAAGGTTTAAGGAGAAGGCATAGCGATCAGTACAAAGAATTATTAGGTAGTTACGGGATACAATAAACCCCCTCCGCCCTCTGAAGGGGGGCTAAAAAGCTTAAACGATTTCACATTCGTTTAAATTAGGAGGGTTAAACAAAATTTATTATTTAACGAAGGAAAGCTCCGCCAGCTGGCGGATTTGGGGTTTTATGACAAACGATTTTATAAAAAACAAACTAACCGAAAAATTTGGCGATCAATTGACCGATTGGCAGGAGCCCTATGGCATGCTTACGTTTACCGCACAAAAAGATCTGAATGTAAAAGTGTTGCAGTTTTTATTTGATGATGCCGCACTGCAATTTCGGTTTTTAACCGATCTGCAGGCTGTACATTACCCCGATAGAAAAGGAGAAGAACTGGCTGTTGTTTACCACTTGCATAATCTGGTAGATAATGTGCGTATCAGGTTTAAAGTATTTGTTGATATTAATAAGCCCGATGTATTTACAGCAACATCATTGTACCAATCGGCTAATTTTATGGAAAGGGAAACCTACGATTTCTTTGGGGTAAATTTTGTGGGTCATCCTAATTTAATACGGATATTGAATGTGGATGAAATGGATTATTTCCCCATGAGAAAAGAATTTCCGCTGGAAGACCAAAGCAGGATAGATAAAGATGATGAGATGTTTGGAAGGGGGTAGAAATTAAAAAATCAAAATTAAAAATTAAAAATAAGCCTGGTCATAACAGCTGCTTTTTTTGATTTTTGATTTTTAACTTTTGACTTAGAATTATGAGCGACCATATTTTATTACCGGAAGGAAGTATAGAAAAGCAGACCACTACATTAAACCTGGGGCCAACGCATCCGGCTACGCATGGCGTTTTTCAAAATGTGCTGGAGCTGGATGGCGAACGTATTTTAAAAGCTACTTCAACTGTAGGTTACATCCATAGGGCTTTTGAAAAATTGGCTGAAAGAAGGCCGCTCTATCAAATTACCCCAATTACCGACAGGTTGAATTATTGTTCATCACCCATCAACAATATGGGCTGGCATTTAACCTGCGAAAAATTGCTGGGTGTGCAAACGCCTAAACGTGTTGATTATTTACGTGTCATTATAATGGAGCTGTCACGTATCAGCGACCATTTGATTTGCAATTCAATTGTTGGTGTTGATAGTGGTGCTTACTCAGGCTTTTTATACCTGATGCAATTCCGTGAATTAATTTATGAGATATATGAAGAAATATGCGGCTCCCGTCTTACTACTAATATTGGGCGTATTGGCGGTTTTGAAAGGAATTTCACAAATACAGCGTTTGAAAAACTCGAAAAATTCTTAAAAGAATATCCCAAACAATTAAAAGAGTTTGAAAACCTGTTTACCCGTAACCGGATATTTATCGACCGTACTGTTGGTTGCGGTCCCATTAGTGCCGAACGTGCATTGAATTACGGCTTTACCGGTCCCAACCTTAGAGCCGCCGGTGTTGATTATGATGTTCGTGTGCATACGCCTTACAGCAGTTACCAGGATTTTGATTTCACTGTTCCTGTTGGTACCACCGGCGATTGTTACGACCGCTTTTTGGTACGTAATGAAGAAATGTGGCAAAGCCTCAGTATCCTGGAACAGGCCTACCAGAAAGCGCAGGAATTTAAAGGTGCTGATGCAGAAGTATATCATGCAGATGTGCCTGCATATTACCTGCCCGAGAAAAAAGATGTGTACACCAAAATGGAAGCACTCATCTATCATTTTAAAATTATAATGGGAGAAACTGATATTCCTGCCGGTGAGGTGTATAATAGTGTAGAAGGAGCCAATGGCGAGTTAGGATTTTACCTGATAAGCGATGGCGGAAGAACACCTTATCGTTTACATTTCCGCAGGCCATGTTTTATTTATTACCAGGCTTATCCCGAATTGATACAGGGTGGTATGGTGAGTGATGCGGTAATAACGATGAGCAGTTTGAATTTGATAGCTGGGGAATTGGATGCATAGTCAATTATGAATTAAGAATTAAGAATTATGAGTGTTGTATTTTCAAAAGAAAAACTGGATAAAGTAGCGGAGATTATTTCTCGTTATCCCGAAGGCAAACAAAAAAGCGCATTGTTGCCGGTATTGCATATGGCGCAGGATGAATTTGGCGGCTGGCTGGATGTACCAGTTATGGATTATGTGGCAACTTTACTAAAGATTGAGCCCATTGAAGTATATGAGGTAGCCAGTTTTTACAGCATGTACAATTTAAAGCCTGTAGGTAAATATATGTTTGAAGTTTGCCAAACCGGGCCCTGCATGTTAAACGGCAGCGATAATATTATTGACTACATCAAACAAAAATTAAATATTGGTGTAGGGGAAACAACAGCCGACGGTATGTTTACTTTAAAAACAGTAGAATGTTTAGGTGCCTGTGGTTATGCACCAATGATGCAGTTGGGTAAACATTACAGGGAGCATTTAACCAAAGAAAAAGTGGATGGAATAATTGAAGAATGCAGGAATACTGCAGCCTTAAAAAATTAGGTACATGAAAAAAATACTAACCCTTCTTTTTCTTTTTGCTGCTGTTGCAGGCAATGCACAAAGCAAAGATGAAAAAGAGCTTACAGCGAAAACATACCTGCTGAGCCATACAATTTTTGGCACTAAAGACAGTGCTACGCTGGAAGCGCTTACTGCAAAAACAGTTTCATACGGCCACTCACACGGCAATTTGCAAAACAGGGCAGAGATGATTAAAAGCATCAGCAATAATAAATCTGTTTACACCGACACAGCTATATCAAACATAAAAATATTTATACAGGATAAAACAGCTATTGTACGTTACCTGTTTAAAGCAAACGAAAATAAAAAAGACGGCACCGTAGTTAATCTTGATTTTAGTATGATGCTGGTATGGATAAAAGAGAAAAGTAAATGGAAACTGATGGGCAGGCAGGCTGTTAGTGTAAAATAAAACAACAATTAATGAAACTTGTATACTGTATATTGTTTTTGAGTTTGGCTTTTGGCGTCAATGCTCAATCAAAAAAAACGGTACAGGTGCTGGCTAAAAGTTCTTTGCTTATTCAAACGGTGTTCAGTACTAAAGACAGTACTACACTGGAGAAATTATTTGCCAGGGAGTTATCTTATGAACACTCCAGTGGTAAAATTGAAAACAGGGAAGAGGCTATTAAAGGTATTATTTATAACAAATCAGTTTATGAAGATGAAGCGGCTCCCTACAATGTGGTGTTTGAAGGTGACTCTGCTGTAGTGAACCATATTTTTAAAGCAAAAGAGAAGAAAGCAGATGGCAGTATTGGGGCGTTGAATATAAATATACGGATGGTTTGGAAAAAGGAAGGTGGCGACTGGAAATTAGTACGCAGGAAGGCGACTAAAAATCTATAAAATGAAAGCATTATTTTTTGCAACGTTGTTTATTTGCCATTTTACCTGTTTTGCACAAACGGCTGATGAAGCCAAATTGATAGAAACTGTAAAAGAGTTTCACCAGGCGCTGGTAAAAAAGAATACTATTTCACTTAACCAGCAAACAGATAAGGCGCTGAGTTACGGACATAGTAATGGTTGGATACAAAGCAAAAAAGATTTGGTAAAAGATTTTGAAAGAGGTTATATAAGTTACCAGAGTTTTAAAGAAGATAGTATAACGGTGCTGATGAATGATAATATAGCGAATGTGCGTTTTGTAGCGGATATTACTGCAACATTGGGAGGCACTACAGTCGTTAATAATTATCATTTAAAAGTATTGGAAGTGTGGGTGAAGAAAGGAAAGCGTTGGGTGTTATTTGCAAGACAGGCGGTAAAAGGTTAAGAAGTCAAAATTAAAAATTTAAAAATGCCCTCAACAACAAGTATGAAAAAATTGTTCCTGGTAATAGTAGTATTCTTGGCTTCAATTCCTGTTTTTTCCCAATCGATAAAGGACTTAAAGAGCGATATGGAAGAATCAAGAGAATCCAAACGTGATATTTTTATCGAAATGAATAGCGGTAAATTTCTCACTTTTGAAAAGCTGAAGATTAAGGCTGCGGTACTGGGCTACGAACATTTTGAAGGCGATGGTAAAAAACTTGATATTCCGTTTGATAGCGTTAAGTCGTACCAAACCGAGGATTACTATGCGGTAAGACTTGATAGTACACCCCAGATTCATTTAGGTAAATTGCCTGCTAGGGAACTTTTTGGGATGAGAATACGGACTGGAAAAATTGAGTTATTCTATTCTTACAGGCAGAAGGAAAAAATACTTGGAGTGAATGTTTATACAGCAGACAATCATTATAGCTATTTTTTAAGAAAGGGTAAAAATTCTAAATTGGTAGACCTTACTAAAGAAGCTTTAAAATCGATGATATCTGACAATAAGAGTGTGTTGGAGGAATTTGAAAGTATGTATAAGGGCATCAAAAGATATAAAAGTACTGTAGAAATACTTGAGGCATATAATTAAAGGGTCTTTGGCCGTTGTTGATCGCCGACCAACAACATACGCTAAGATAAAAGTTGAATGAAGAAATATAGTTGAAGAGTGCGACGCCTGTGATGATGAATAAAGAATAAATGTTCGTAACAAAATAAAAATTTGCCAAAGGCAAATTGAGATATGAGTAAAAAATTATTATTAGCAAACGCACATGTTCCGGGCATCCGCAGCTACGAAGTGTATCGCCGTGAAGGTGGTTACCGCAGTGTGGAGAAAGCATTAAAGATGCAGCCTGCCGATATTGTGGAAGAAGTAAAAAAGAGCGGCTTGCGTGGTCGTGGTGGTGCAGGTTTTCCTACCGGGATGAAGTGGAGTTTTATTGCCAAGCCCGAAGGTGTGCCAAGGCATTTGGTGGTTAATGCAGATGAAAGCGAGCCGGGTACTTTTAAAGACCGCTACCTGATGGAATTTATTCCGCACTATTTAATTGAAGGCATGATCGTGTCTTCCTTTGCACTGGGCAGCAACGTCAGTTACATTTACATACGTGGTGAATATGCATGGATCGTTGATATTTTAGAAGCAGCGATTGCAGAAGCCAAACAAAATGGTTTTTTAGGTAAAAATATTTTAGGCAGCGGTTTCGATTGTGAAATTTATGTACAGCGTGGTGCCGGTGCTTATATCTGTGGCGAAGAAACAGCGTTGATAGAAAGCCTGGAAGGTAAAAGAGGTAATCCAAGAATCAAGCCGCCGTTCCCTGCTGTAAAAGGTGTTTGGGAAAGGCCAACGGTGGTAAACAATGTAGAAACTATTGCAGCAGTAGTGCCGATTATAAATGATGGTGGTGAAGAGTATGCAAAAATCGGGATTGGAAAAAGTACCGGTACAAAATTAATTTCGGCCTGCGGTAATATTAATAAGCCTGGTGTTTACGAAATTGATATGACCATCAGTGTAGAAGAATTTATTTACAGCGATGAATGGTGTGGCGGTATCCCGAATGGAAAAAAATTAAAAGCCTGTATACCGGGAGGTTCATCAGTTCCAATTCTTCCTGCTAATTTATTATTGACTACAGCAAAAGGAGAAAAGCGGTTGATGAATTATGAAAGCTTAAGCGATGGTGGTTTTGCAACTGGTAGCATGATGGGCTCGGGAGGATTTATTGTTTTAGATGAAGACCAGTGTGTGGTAAAACATACTTACACTTTAGCAAGATTCTACCGCCACGAAAGTTGTGGTCAATGCAGTCCCTGCCGCGAAGGCACCGGCTGGATGGAAAAGATATTAAAGAAGATCGACAGCGGAAAAGGAGAAATAAAAGATATCGACCTGTTGTGGGATATACAAAGAAAAATTGAAGGCAATACGATTTGTCCATTGGGTGATGCAGCGGCCTGGCCGGTTGCAGCAGCTATCCGTCATTTTAGAGATGAATTTGAATGGCATGTATTAAATCCGGAAGAGTGTTTGAGAAAGAATTATGGTTTGGCGCATTATGCTGATCCGATTCATGTGGCGCAACCTGCATAAAAAATTTAGAAAGAACGAATTATTTATATGGCTGAAGAAACAAAACCTATACCACCAGCAACATTTAAAGTAACCATTGATAACATCACAATAGATGTTGCACCAGGTACTACTGTATTAAATGCTGCCCGTACCATTGGTGGCGATGTTACACCACCAGCAATGTGCTATTACAGCAAACTGCAGGGTAGTGGTGGTAAATGCCGTACCTGTTTGGTGGAAGTTGCTGCAGGTTCAACTGCTGACCCAAGGCCAATGCCTAAACTGGTTGCCAGTTGCAGAACAACGGTAATGGATGGCATGATAGTAAAAAATATTACCAGCGATAAAGTAAAAGATGCCAGAGCAGGTGTGGTGGAATTTTTATTACTGAATCATCCTTTAGATTGCCCGATATGCGACCAGGCTGGTGAATGTCATTTGCAGGATTTAGGATATGAGCATGGTAAAGAAGGCACCCGCTACGAATTTAAAAGAAGAACATTTGAGAAAGAAGATATTGGTCCGTACATACAACTGCACATGACAAGGTGTATTCTTTGTTACCGTTGTACTTATGTTGCCGATCAGTTAACCAATAACAGGGTGCATGGTATTTTAGACCGGGGTGATCATGCAGAAATCTCTACCTACATTTCTAAAGCTATTGACAATGATTTTAGCGGCAACATGATTGATGTTTGCCCGGTAGGTGCATTAACGGATAAAACTTTCCGTTTTAAAAACAGGGTGTGGTTTACAAAACCTGTAGATGCCCATCGTGAATGTACAACACACGGTTGTTGTGGTAAAACCACTTTATGGTTACGTGGCGATGATGTGTACCGGGTAACTGCACGTAAAGATCAATGGGGCGAAGTACAAAGCTATGATGGTAAACCCGGCTGGATATGCAATACCTGCCGCTTTGATAAAAAGAAAACAAGCGACTGGACCATTGAAGGCGTAACAAAAGTTAGTCGTCATTCAGTAATATCACAAGGGCATTACGAAGGTTTGGTAACACCATCCGAAACAGTACAAAAAGTTATGGGTGGCAGGGCACCAAAATTATTGATGAACATACACAATGTTAGTGAGGTAAATAATCCTTCAATCGATCTTAGTAAAATTGAAGGGCCGGCACACGGCGAAGATTTTAAAAATGCCGGAGCTCATGTAGATGGGGCAGGTGAATCTACACAGTGGGGAATGAAAAAATAAAATGTTGAACCGGGTAAAACCTGTTTAAAATATATAATAACGGATTATGCTTTTAATAATTGATTGGCCATTGATAATAGAAAAGTTGGTGCTCATACTGGTAGTGGTAATGGGTTCTTTAGGTATTGCCATGTACACCACTTTTGCCGAACGTAAAGTAGCTGCTATTTTGCAGGACAGGCGTGGCCCCAACCGTGCAGGCCCGTTTGGTTTATTGCAACCCCTGGCAGATGGGTTAAAATTATTTTTTAAAGAAGAGATCATACCTGATTTTTCATCTAAATTTTTATTTATTCTTGGGCCATCGCTGGCCATGCTTACTGCAATAATGACCAGCGCTGTTATTCCATGGGGCGATAAAGTACATTTTTTCGACAGGGATATCTCTTTACAAATTGCGAATGTTGATGTGGGTATATTGTATGTTTTTGCCGTGGTAAGTTTAGGTGTGTATGGTATAATGATTGGCAGCTGGGCAAGTAACAATAAGTTTTCTTTAATGGGTGGTTTAAGGGCCGCCTCACAAATTATAAGTTACGAGCTGGCAATGGGTATTTCACTAATTGCATTGATATTGGTTACCGGTAATCTTAATCTTAAAGAAATAGTATTGCAGCAACAGGCTGGCTACTGGAATGTGTTGTATCAGCCGCTTGGCTTTTTAATATTTTTAATTTGTGCTTTTGCAGAGTGTAACCGTACGCCATTTGATTTGCCCGAAGCAGAGAATGAATTGATTGGCGGTTATCATACAGAATATTCTTCTATGAAACTGGGCTTTTATTTATTTGCCGAATACATTAACATGTTTGTAAGCAGTGTAATTATGGCAACACTGTTTTTTGGCGGCTACGATTGTCCGTTTGTAAATGAAGCAAATTTTTCACCTAATATTGCAGCCTTAATTGGTATAGTAGCATTAATGGCAAAAGTGGTTGGATTTTTATTTTTATTCATGTGGGTGCGCTGGACAATTCCACGTTTCCGCTACGACCAGTTAATGAATTTAGGCTGGAAGGTTTTAATACCGCTGGCATTAATAAATATGCTGGCAACCGGGGGGGTACTTTTATTTTTTAAATAAATAACTATAATAAAACCGTAAAAGGTTTTTTACAAATATGCAAGCATTAACTAACAGAATTAAACAGGTAGACAAAAAGCCGTTGAGCTTTATGGAAAGGCTATACCTGCCTGCAATTTTTAAAGGCATGTTCATTACGTTCATGCATATCTTTAAAAAGAAACCAACAATTAATTATCCTGAAAAGAAACGGCCTTTCAGTCCTGTGTTCAGGGGGTTGCACATTTTAAACCGTGATGCAGAAGGACGGGAAAATTGTACAGCCTGTGGATTGTGTGCAGTAGCCTGCCCTGCAGAAGCCATTACCATGGAAGCAGCAGAAAGAAAAGCAGGGGAAGAAAATTTATACAAAGAGGAAAAATATGCGGCTAAATATGAAATAAATATGCTGCGCTGTATTTTTTGCGGTTTATGTGAAGATGCCTGTCCTAAAGATGCTATTTATTTAAGTGAAACTTTTGCACCTTCAGATTATCAGCGCAAACAATTTATTTATAGTAAAGATGACTTATTAATTCCTCATCCTGTAAATGAACCGGAAGCCTATCAGAAGGCTTTGGGCAACAGGGTAAAACGGGAAACAGTTTAAAAATTAGAATTTATTTATTGATGAACATAACAACAGCTTTATTTATTTTTTTATCGGTACTGGCAATAGGCGGGGCCTTAATGGTTATTACCCGTAAAAATCCTGTACACAGTGTGCTGTACCTGGTGGCAACATTTTTTGCTATATCGGGCCACTATATTTTATTGAATGCACAGTTTCTTGCCATTGTAAACCTTATTGTGTATGCAGGCGCCATTATGGTATTGTTTTTATTTGTGGTGATGTTAATGAATTTAAATACTGCCGTAGAACCGCAAAAAAATAAACTGATGCAGTTTGCCGGAGTAATTTCCGGTGGTAGTTTGTTTTTAATATTGGTTGCTGCATTGGTTAAATCAAAAACAGTAATGGCTACCGTGCAGTTTAATGATGGTGATTATGGGTTGGTAAAAACACTGGGCAATGTATTGTTTAAAGAGTATGTATTTCCTTTTGAAATAAGCAGCATTTTGTTTTTAAGTGCCATGATAGGTGCGGTAGTGATAAGTAAAAAAGAACGCTGAAATTTTTAACCCTTAAAATAATTATGAAGAAGTTAATTGCTTTATGTTTCATTATTTCCTTAGCAACTGCTAAGGTTTCTGCACAGATAGATTTTAATAACCTGAACCTGGATAAAATATTGGGTAAGGTGATGAATGTAAAACGTGGGTTTGCACCTAAATTTTCTTTAGGTAATGTAAGCATTCCTAAAATTGCAAAAGTTGCCGAAATAATAGGGTTGAAGAAAAGTGAAAAAGCCATTAAATTATTCAACACATTTAAAACCGGCAGAACAGTGTATAAGATTGCTTCTTATGCAGGCAGTGCAGTTGCTGCATATAGTGCTATAAAAGCAATTGACAAATCTGCATTAAAAGAAGATTATCAAAAGCCATTAACTGCGGCACTGGGTACTGTTGCTACAGGGTTAATAGTAAAGTTTTTAACCAAAGCGGCATCTTACAAAGCGGTGGATGTATTTAATGGAGTGGTAAAGAAAAAAATTCAGGATATATTTTCAGTTGCACCAGCCTCTTCAACAATAGGCATGGGTGTGTATGTGAAACTTTAAGTTTATGGAAATAAAATATTACATAGCATTAGCAGTTGCATTATTCAGCATTGGTGTAATTGGTGTGCTTACCAGGCGCAATGCCATAATTATTTTTATGTGTGTGGAGCTGATGCTGAATGCGGCAAATTTGTTACTGGTGGCATTTTCAAAGATGCATGCACTGTCGCCGGCAGGTATAGCAAATCCTAATGTGGTAAGTGATGCACAGATTTTTGTTTTTTTTATAATGGTGGTGGCAGCAGCAGAAGTTAGTGTGGGGCTGGCTATTATCGTAATGATGTATAGAAATATTCATTCCGTGGATATAAATTTTTTAAACAGGCTTAAAAATTAAAAAGTCAAAAACAAAACTGCACTTTGCTTTTTTTGAATTTTGATTTTTCACTTTTGACTTAATTTATGAATAACGTTTTACAAATGGCTTGGCTGATACCTTTTTTACCATTGGTAGGTTTTTTAATTAATGGCCTTGGCAGAAAGTATCTATCAAAAACCCTGGCAGGTATTATTGGCAGCGGCGTGGTGCTGGGCTCATTTCTTATAAGCCTGTATGTTTTTTTTAATGTAAAACATGGTAATACACATGTTGCCCATTATTTCGATTTTGTAAATATTGCTTCCCTTAATATTGGTTTCGATTTTCAGATAGACCAGTTGTCTTCTCTTTTCTTATTAATAATAACCGGTATCGGGTTTTTAATTCATGTATATTCAACCGCATACATGCATGAAGAAGACAGTAAGGATTATGCAAAATATTTTGCTTACCTCAACCTGTTTGTATTTTCTATGTTGCTCCTGGTAATGGGCGGTAATTATGTAATTATGTTCATCGGTTGGGAAGGAGTGGGCCTTTGTTCTTATTTATTAATTGGTTATTGGTTTAAAAATAATGATTATACCAATGCGGCAAAAAAAGCTTTCGTCATGAACCGTATTGGCGACCTGGGTTTTTTGCTGGCAGTATTTTGGTTGATTACAAAGTTAGGAACTGCTGATTTTCATTCTGTATTTACTGCTGTATCTAACCCAAAAACTAATACACTTACATCGTTTGATATTACCGCAATTACAATGTTGCTTTTTGTTGGTGCAATGGGTAAAAGTGCTCAAATACCTTTATACACCTGGTTGCCTGATGCGATGGCGGGCCCAACACCTGTATCTGCATTAATACATGCGGCAACAATGGTTACTGCAGGTATCTACATGATTGCACGTAGCAATATATTGTACACTATGGCTCCCACCACTCAAGCGGTAGTGGCTATTGTGGGGTTGGCAACTGCAGTGTTGGCGGCAACAATTGCACTCAAACAAAATGATATTAAAAAGGTATTGGCCTACAGTACAGTTAGCCAGTTAGGTTATATGTTTTTAGCACTAGGTGTTGGCGCCTATACCGGAGCTGTATTTCATGTAATGACGCATGCATTCTTTAAAGCATTAATGTTTCTTGGAGCAGGTAGTGTAATACATGCAATGGGCGGAGAACAGGATATGCGTAATATGGGTGGCCTGAAAAAATATATGGGAATAACCCAGGTAACTTTTTTAATTGGTTGCCTGGCTATAGCTGGGATGCCGCCTTTCTCAGGTTTTTTTAGTAAGGATGAAATCCTAGCACATGCATTTGAAAAAAATCCTGTGTTATGGGGCATTGGTGTGTTAACCGCATTCATGACAGCCTTCTATATGTTCCGCTTATATGCAATGACTTTCTTAGGAAAATTCAGAGGTACACACGATCAGGAACATCACTTACATGAAAGCCCTAAAGCAATTACTATTCCTTTAATTATACTAGCCATTCTTTCTTTAGTTGGAGGTTTGGTAGGAATCCCAGAAGTGTTCATGCACGGTGGTCATAGGTTGGAAGCATTTTTAGAACCCATTTTTGCAGGAAGCAATGCTTTGGTAAAAGAACATCATCCTTTATCACACAGCACAGAATATTTGTTGATGGGCATTTCTGTATTTGGCGCACTGGTAGCACTTTTATATGCCTGGAATAAATTCAGTAAATATGAAAAAACCGGTGCCGAAGAAACTGGTTTCGGCAAAGTATTGACCAACAAATGGTATGTAGATGAATTGTATGATACCATCATCGTTAAACCTATTCAATCGCTTGCTGCATTTTTTAATAATGTAATGGAGAAAAAGGGCATTGATGGTTTTGTAAACGGCGTAGGTAAGGCAGTTAACTACGGCAGCCGGCAGATACGCTTGTTGCAAAGTGGCCATGTTGGCACTTATGTTTTATTAATGGTTGTTGGTATTTTAATATTATTCATTGTACAAATGTTTTTGTAATAAGAAGATACAGATATGCAAAATCTTGGGTTACGTTTTCCTGAATTACTGATATGGTCTCCGCTGATCGCCGGGTTGCTTTGCTTTATTCTGCGAAGCGAAAAGAAATCAAAGGCAGTGGCTTTATTTTCTTCAATTGTTACCTTGTTAATTTCGTTTGCCAGCTTAATTTATGCAGATAATAAATACCTGAGCGGCTTAACAGATCAATATGTATGGATGCCTTATTTAGGCGCCAGTTTTAATGTTGGATTAGATGGCATGGGACATTTACTTACTTTTCTTACTGCTTTTTCTTTCCCGTTAATTTTTGTGGCCACCTATAATAGTACCTATAAAAACTCTGCTGCATTTTATGGGCTAATGCTATTATCCCAGGCCGGTTTAATGGGGGTGTTTACTGCAATGGATGCGTTGGTGTTTTATTTCTTTTGGGAGCTGGCACTAATACCGGTATATTTTTTATGCAGCCGCTGGGGCGGAGAAAAACGTATACAGGCAACCTTCAAATTTTTTGTGTACACGTTTGCAGGCTCTTTATTAATGCTGGTAGGCATTATATACCTGTACCTTCAAACACAGACAGCTTCCGGTTCTTTATCAGAACATTCATTTGCATTGAACGCATTTTATAATCTACGGCTTTCTTTTCCGGAGCAGTATTGGTTATTCTGGTTATTCTTTATTGCCTTTGCAATCAAGATGCCCATCTTTCCATTTCATACCTGGCAGCCCGATACGTACGAACAATCACCCACTGCAGTTACAATGGTGTTAAGTGGTATAATGGTTAAAATGGGTGTGCTTGCAGTGTTGCGCTGGTTAATACCAGTATTTCCTGCCGGCGTTGAAAAATACCAGGCTATTGTTGTTGGCCTATCCGTTTTCGGGATGATTTATGCCAGCTTAATTGCTATGAAGCAGGATGACCTTAAACGGTTAGTGGCTTATTCATCCATAGCACATATCGGGTTAATGTGTGCAGCTATCTTTTCATCTACACAAACAGGTGTGCAGGGGGTAATGATACAAATGTTTAGCCATGGTATTAATATTATTGGCTTGTGGATAGTGGTTGAACTTATAGAAAAGCAAACCGGGGTAAGAAAAATATCGCAGCTGGGAGGTATTGCACATAAAGCACCTGTACTTACCATTATGCTTGTAATAATTGCACTGGCAAATATTGCCTTGCCTTTAACCAATGCATTTGTTGGCGAGTTTATGATGTTTAGCGGACTGTTTACTTATAATATGTGGTTTGCAGCAATTGCAGGTATAAGCATTATACTTGCAGCTGTGTATACTTTAAATATGGTGCAAAAAGTTTTTTATGGCGAAACAAATACACTTACCGCTGCCATAAAAGAAATTGCATGGAATGAAAAAATTATACTGGCTGTTATTGTGGTGGCGATATTTATGATAGGGGTATTTCCGCAACCACTGTTTAACTTAACTAAACAGGCAGTATTGTTGATTTTAGGAAAAGGAAATTAATTATAAATTATAAATGATACTCCGCCGGTTGGTGGAATAAAGATATGAACGCAATTATATTAACAGCAATTTGGGGTATTGTAATGATGTTGGCAGGGGCGTTTATAAAAAATAAAAGCACGCCTAAATATCTTGCAATTGGTGGCCTCGCAATTATTATTATAGCCAACTGCATAGAGCTTTACACCAGGGAAGCTTTCTTTTCAATCGATGTAAAGGAGATGCTGAATGTGTATGGCGAAAAAGCTGCATTCCATTTAACCTTTATTACCGTAATGCTGGTTTGTACTTTACTGTTCTTTTTACTTAATGGCCGTGATTTTGAAAAAGTGGGAACAAATGTTTCAGAATATTTTGCCCTGATATTTTTTGTTTTATGCGGTGTTTGCCTGGCAGCAACTTTTAATACTTTGCTGATGTTGTTCATTGGTATCGAAATCATTTCTATACCATTGTATATATTAACCGGCAGCGATAAAAGAAACCTGAAAAGTAATGAGGCATCCCTGAAATATTTTTTAATGGGCTCCTTCTCTACAGGTATCATGCTAATGGGTATTGCTTTTATTTATGGTGGCAGCCCTAACGCTTCTTTCTTTATTAATGCGTTAAACCTTGGTGTTGATAAAATGCCACCAATGATTGCAATTGGCCTGGTGTTATTATTAATTTCACTGTCATTTAAAGTTTCTGCGGCGCCATTCCATTTCTGGACGCCAGATGTTTACGACGGAGCACCAACTGTGTTTACTTCTTTTATGGCTACCATTGTAAAGGCTGCAGGCTTTTTTGCCTTCGTACGTTTGTTCGAAAATGCTTTTGGCACTGTACATGCACAATGGCAGCAACTGATTGTAATTATTATTGTCGCTACTTTATTAATTGGCAACCTTACTGCAGTATTTCAACAAAGCGTTAAGCGCATGCTGGCCTACTCAAGCATTGCACAGGCGGGCTTTATGCTGTTTGCATTATTTGCATTGAACGAAGATGCAAAAGCAGGCCTTGTATTATATGCTGCTGCTTACAGCCTTGCCACCATTGGCATTTTTGCAATACTTATAAAAATGAACGACTATACTATTGATGGCTTTAATGGCCTTGCAAAAAAACAACCCCTGCTGGCATTAACTGCAACGGTGTTTTTATTATCACTTACAGGTATTCCATTAACAGCAGGGTTTCAAAGTAAATTCTATATGTTGATGGCAGCTGTAAAAAACGGACATCAATTTTGGTTGGTAATTTTTGCAGTGCTGTGTGCTGCTATCAGTGCTTATTATTACTTCAGGGTAATACAAGCCATGTATTTTAAAGAAAGCAGCGAAGTGGTAACAACCGACTGGGATATTACGCCTGCATTTAAAGTGCTGCTTGTGATTACTGCGGCGCTTGTTATCATACTTGGTATTTATCCAAATTTACTTATCGACTGGTTGTACTACTAAGTTTTTTTATCTGCATAATCAGCTTCATACAGTACCACTCATAAAACTTTTTACAGGCCATCTCTTTTCTGTTGTTAACTTTAGGTATTAATAAGTACAATGACTTTAAAAGATACCATAAAACTTTCCTGGCGCAATATCAGCAGTAACCGTTTAAGAACAGGTATAACTGTGGCTATAATTGCCTTAGGTATCTGTGCTTTAATATGGTTTTTAACTTCCTTAAAAGCGGCAAGCAGCAGCCTTACCAATAGCTTTTCAAGCATGGGGGCAAATGCTTTTAGCATACGATTTAAAGACCGTAATATCCGGTTTGGTGGTGGTGGCCCCAGCCGTACGATTAAAAAAACAAGCAAATCGGCATTAAAAGAAAAAAAATCCAGTATCGGCAAAGTTATCACTTATGAAGAGGCCAAGGAGTTTAAGGAACGCTATCCGTTTCCTGCAAAAGTAGGTTTGGCTTTAAGAGGAGCTTCCGGTGTTGTTGTAAACACACAGCAAAAAAAAACCAACCCTGATATAAATATTTTTGGCGGTGATGAAAACTACCTGGAATTAAACGGGTACAAGATCGCCTTTGGCCGCAATTTTACAACTACAGAAATAGCTTCGGGCAGAAATGTTTGTGTATTAGGTAATGCGGTTGCAGAAAAATTATTTTCGGGCAATGCTGCAAAAGCAGTGGATAAAGTAGTTAGTGTAGATCATATCCCTTACCGGGTATTGGCCGTGCTGGAAGAAAAAGGCTCCAGTGCTTTTTTTAATTCGGGCAAAACAGTGATTATGCCTTTTAATAATATACGGCGCCTGTATGCATCACAAAATTCTTCTTTTAATATTGGCGTAATGGTAGATGATGTAAAACTGATAGATGTGGCTGTTGGCGAAGCCACAGGAACATTCAGACCCATACGCAAGTTAGATGTGAAAGAGGAGGATAATTTTTATGTTGATAAGAGTGACAGCGTTGCAGCATCTCTGATAAATAACCTGGGCTTTTTAGAAAAAGGAATTATTGGTGTGGCATTAATTACTTTACTGGCTTCGTCAATTGGCCTTATGAATATTATGCTGGTGGCTGTAAATGAAAGAACAAAGGAAATTGGATTAATAAAGGCATTAGGGGGTACAAAAAAAGATATTCGTAACCAGTTTTTGTGGGAGTCAATTCTTATAAGTTTACTTGGTGCTGTTGTGGGTATTATTGTAGGTATTCTTTTAGGTAATCTTATTGCCATGTTATTAAAATCGGGCCTGGTATTACTTTGGGGCTGGATAATAGGCGGCATATTGGTTTGTTCTGTAGTGGGGTTGGTAGCGGGCTTATATCCTGCCATTAAAGCAAGCAAGCTTAACCCGATTGATGCATTACGATATGAATAGAAAATGTTTTTAATTGTATAAAATAAAACAGGCATTCATATTTATGAATGCCTGTTTTGTTAATTCTAAGAATCTTTATTTAGGATCTAAAGTCTTTCTTAACCTGTCACTCAAATCCTGTAAGTGATATTTACTGGCTTTATCGGTAGTGCCAGCGGCTGCAGCATCAACTAATGCTTTCAACTCACGGGCATGTCCTTTTAAATAAGAAAGGATGTCTGATTTCTTTGTATCCATTACCGGTGCTGCATTCGGATTGCCAAATGTAATGCTTATGCCACCAGCTGCCGGGGCAGGGTTAATAAGGCTGCCTAATCTTTCTACATAAGATTTTTGCAGGTTTCTTCTGTACACATCAATTGATTTTTTAGCTGCAAGTTCAGTAAAAACCATTTGCTTTAAATCGCTCAATAAATCATTTACTGTATATGCCTGGCTGCCAATTGCAGTTTCCGCATTCAGCATCTTATTCATTGTAACTGTACTCAGCATTCTGTTTAATGCAGTTTCCTGTAACGATAAGATGGTGGTAGCAGAGTTAACTCCGGCTTTACTGACAATATCTTTATTAATTAACCAGGTTGGTGTGGTAAATACCTGTTTGCTTATAAAATCTGAGGCTTCTTTTTGTGTTTCTTTACTTACATACTCATAAACATTCCCAGGCTGATTACTCTTTTTCAGGGTTTCGTAAACACCACCAAAATTATAACATACATGGCCGATGTACCTGCGGAACTGACCAGTGGCAGCATCGTATATATCTTTTAAAGCCGTATAATCTTCATTAGGCTGTTTTGTCCAGTTAATAAGATTAGGGATAATACGTTGCAGGTTTTTAATGCCATAAGCAGATGCTTTCATAGCATTATCACCAATTGCTTCACTCTGGTCTCTTGGATCATCCGGTTGTCCCTGGCGGCCATAATAATACCGTTTATCATTTGCTTTAGCTTCTATCCATTTATCTAAAATGGGCACTTCATCTTCAGCAGTCTTAGCTTCAGGTATTAATTTGTAGCCCCATTCAATACTCCATTTATCATACTCTCCAATGCGTGGGTAAATGCCGGGTGCAGCAATATTATCTTCTGGTTGTGCCACATAATTAAAACGGGCATAATCCATAATACTTGGTGTATGGCCATTAGCTTCAACCCATGCTTTATTGCGCAGGTTTTCTACAGGTACGCCTGCAGATGAACCAAAGTTGTGTGGCAATCCTAATGTATGGCCTACTTCATGCGATGAAACAAAACGGATCAATTGGCCCATAAGTTCGTCATCAAACACCATTTTACGGGCACGTGAATCAATTGCGCCAGCCTGTATCATATACCAGTCGTGCAATAATTTCATTACATTATGGAACCATCCGATATGGCTTTCCATAATTTCTCCACTGCGTGGATCAATAGTGCTTGGGCCATAAGCATTTTCTACAGGCGATGGTTTGTATATAATACCGCTGTGCCTTGCATCTTCCAGGCTCCAGGTACTGTCTTCTGCTTTTGTTGGGGCTTCTTTACCAATGATTGCATTTTTAAAACCAGCTTTTTCAAAAGCAACCTGCCAGTCATTTACACCCATTATTAAATAAGGTACCCATTGTTTAGGCGTAGTGGGGTCAATATAAAAAACGATTGGTTTAACTGGTTCTACCAATTCTCCTCTCTTATACTTGTCCATATCTTCCGGCTTAGGTTCTAATCTCCAGCGGGCAATAATGTCAATATCCTTTACACCTTGAGGATTAGCATCATAATCTGTATAACTTGTTCCAAAATAACCAACCCTGTTATCATAATATCTTGGTTTCATTGGTTTTTCGGGTAATAAAAGCATTGAACTGTTCATTTCTAAAGTAACTGTAGCCTGGCTGGGTGCACCGGGAGCCTGGCCTGGAGCACCAAAAGAAGCACCGGCGCTTTTAGAAAAGGTCTTTACAGTAGTAATCTCAATATTGGTTGGGTAAGGGCGTAACGAAACAATATATGATTTATCACTTTGGAAAACTCCGGCCTGAAATTGTGATTTTGTACCGCTGCCAAATCCAAAAATTTCATTGTCGGCAGTAATGTTATCTGTAATGTCGATTACAATGCCATTACCTAAACTGTCGCTGGCTAAAGCCTTAATATCAAACGCCATTGTTATGGGTTGCATATTACTGTTCATAACCGATTTGTACATCGGTTTTGTACTATCCGGGTTTACGTTGTAAGAAATGTTTTTAAGAAAGATTTTATTGTTAGGTCCTTTTTCAAAACGAATAACTCTTTCGCCAATCTGGTCACCGGCATATCCATTAAATCCCTTAGGACTTTCTACAGATGATTTGGAAACCCTGTTTACCATTAAAATATCCCGGCTTAATAAAGCTGGTGGAATTTCAAAATAATATTTGTCTTCTATTTTGTGAATAGTAAAGAACCCCCTGGTGGTTTTAGCTTTATCGGTTATCACTTCTTTATAAGGCTTAGGGCCAGATTTGGCGGCTGCCGGCGGAGGCATAGCCCCGTTTGCCGGGGGGGTAACAGGTCTGTCCTGCGCTGTTACAAAAAGCGTTAGGCATAAAGCTAACGATCCCGTACAGAGTTTCTTACTGCAATTAGTCATGTAATTGATTTATTTATGTTGAAAAGATGGATTTAAAAAACGAAAATATCAAATAGCTGTTAAAATAACAGCATTTAAGGATAGAAGGCAAATAAATAATACGGCTGGATTGTTTTATTTTTTTATGCAAAATCCCGATTCTGGCATCACTATTAAAAAAATAAAAAAAATTATACAGCAAGTTGTTGCTTTCAATTATTTTGCTAACTTGTGTCCCTCATACACAATATAAATGTGTATAAAATTTGATTGTTTGATTATATTTTTCCAGTAGAATTGTACAGTCAAAGTTTAATAACTAAAAATCAATATTTTCACTAACTAAAAATTGAATGTCATGGCAGAATCAAAACCATCTGTAAAACCTGCAACTACTGTACAGGTAAAAAAATCAGGTAACGCAATTTCTTTATTAGCACCGGTAGTATGTGTACTAGCAGGCTATTTGATCTGGAGGTTTATTTTAGGTAACCCATCAGGCTTTACCAAGCCCGCAATTAATGGAGGGTGGTTCTGGCCAGAACACGATGGTCCTAAAAATGCATTGAATAAAATGTACCTGGGTGGTATAATTGTTCCTATCCTAATTGGTTCTTTCCTTACCATGTTAACATTTGTAATTGAGCGTTTTTTAACTATCGGAAAAGCAAATGGTACAGGTAATAATGCAGATTTTATCCGCAAAGTGCAATATCACCTGGCTAATAAAAATGTAGATGCTGCTATTGCTGAATGCGACAAACAAAAAGGCAGTGTAGGGAATGTAATGAAAGCTGGTCTGCACCGTTACAAAGAAATGATCAGTAATTCAGAATTAACTACCGATCAAAAAGTGATGGCAATACAGAAAGAAGTGGAAGAAGCCACATCCCTGGAATTACCAATGCTGGAAAAGAACCTCGTATTCTTATCTACAATTGCTTCTGTAGCAACTTTGTTAGGACTGTTGGGTACTGTATTAGGTATGATCCGTTCTTTCTCTGCTCTTGGAGAAGGTGAAGGCGGTGGCGATGCAGCAAGTAAATTATCAGTAGGTATTTCCGAGGCTTTGTATAATACTGCTTTGGGTATTGGTACATCTGCCTTTGCAATCATTTTCTATAACATATTTACCACAAAAATTGATGGTATTACTTACGGTATTGATGAAAGTGGCTTTACACTTACCCAAAGTTTTGCGTCTTTGTACAAATAATATATTGTACAGTACGTATGGATTTTATAATAAAATGAATCTAATTATTAAATAAAAAATTATGGGAAGAGCCAAATTACCGCGGAAGAGTACCAATATAGATATGACGGCAATGTGCGATGTTGCATTTTTATTGCTTTCCTTCTTTATATTGGCTACCAAACAAAAGCCGCCCGAAGCAGTTACAGTACAGGCACCCACCTCGGTTCAGTCAAAAGCAGCACCTGAAAAATCTATATTGATTACATTAAACAAAGACGGTAAATGTTTTTTGATGCTGGGTGATGATACCAAAAAGAAAGAGATACTAAAGGATATTAATACCACACGTGGTTTAGGTTTGTCTGAAGCTGAACTTGCCAAATTAAACAAAATGCCCTTTATTGGAATGCCTTTAGGGCAGATAAAAGGTATACTGGCTATCAACCAGGCTATACCTGCCGAAAAGCTGGATGGTATACCTATTAAAGACAGTGCTAATAATGAACTGATCGACTGGGTACGCAGTATAACCAATGCTTATGCCGGCGGTAGCCAGAAAGACTTGGAAGAAATGATTCTTATTAAAGGTGATATGGAGGCCAAATACCCTCAATTTAAAAATATCAAATATGCCCTAAAGAAAAATGATATCTATAAATTCAGGATTGTAACCAACAGCGAAACAATACCACCCGGCTCGGAATTGTACAATAAGCCTAAGGATCAAAAAACTAATTTTTAACTTACTAAAATAATGTACCATGGCAGAAATGGATACTTCGTCGGGTGGCGGTCATAAAAAAGGACCCGGCGTCAAAAAACCAAAAAAATTATCTACAAGGGTAGATCTTACTCCAATGGTGGATCTGGGCTTTCTTTTAATTACCTTCTTTGTGTTTACCACTACAATGAGTAAGCCAACGGTAATGAAAATGAATGAACCTAAAGATGAAAAGGTTGAAGATCAAATGAAAGTAAAAGAGTCTGCTGTAATGACAATTTTGTTGGGTAAAGAAGACCAGATATATTATTATATGGGTACACTTACTGCAGAAGGAGCTTCTCAACAATTTAAAAGTTCTAGCTTTAAGGACATACGCCAGATTATTTTAGATAAAAAAAGGTCTGTTCCTGATGGAGATAAGCTTAAAAGCGACTTGATGTATATTATTAAAGCAGATAAAGAATCGAAGTTTAAAAACATTATTGATATTCTGGATGAAATGTCTATAAATGCCATACCGCCCGGGCATTATGCCGAAGTGGATATGACGGATACTGAAGCTGAGTTAATTAAACTCACAGAAGCAGCAAACGGCATAAAATAATGTTTATGGAATTTCATTGATTTTGAATCTTACTAACAAAGCATTTTACAATGGATATAAATAAAATTTTAAGCGCTGATATACTGGATATTCTTTTCGAAGGGAAAAATAAACAGTACGGTGCTTATGACTTAAGAAAAACATACAACAAGCGCCTTACCAAGGCCCTGCTTTTAACAGCAGCTTTTGCCTTGTTGATTTTTTTGACTACTGTTTTTGCAAGTGTATTTCAGAAAAAAGCAGGAGAGAGTCTGGATGTTTTAGACACCCAGATGGCGGAAATAAAAAAGGATGTTCCCCCTCCTCCGGTAGTGCCACCACCACCACCACCTAAACCGCCACCACCACCAGAAATTAACCAGGTGAAATTTACACCGCCCAAAGTGGTTAAGGACGAAGAAGTGGTAGAACAGGTGGAGACAATTAAAGAAGACCAGGTAATCAGTACTAAAACTGTAGAAAGCGACAATAAAGAGCAGATAGTACAAGCTCCTGTAGAAGATAAGGGTTCAACAGTTGCGGTAGTGCCACAAAAAGAAGATGATGAAGGAAAGATATTTACAAAAGTGGAAGTAGAAGCTGGCTTTCCAGGTGGAGATGCTGCATGGCGTAATTATCTTCAAAAGAACCTTAACACCGAAGTGCCTGCAGATAATGGCGCAGGTGAAGGAACTTACACAGTAATTGTAAAATTTGTGGTAAGTAAAGATGGTAGCTTAAGCCAGATCGAGTGCGAAACTGACCCGGGATTTGGTGTTTGCCAGGAAGCTATACGTGTTATTAAAAGAACAAAAAACTGGACACCGGCTATACAAAACGGACGTAATGTAAATGCATATCGCCGTCAGCCAATTACTTTCCTTGTTCAGGAGCAATAAGGTTTTTTATACAATAATTTTAAATCCTTTCAAGCAATTGAAAGGATTTTTTTATGCAGTAGGGTATGGAAAATAAGTGATTTGCCATCTCTATTAAAACTTACTGTTATGGCAGAATTAGAAACAAAGACAACAGCATCAAAAAACAAACACGGCAAAAAATTGATTAAAAAAAGTACCCGGGTAGATTTAACCCCAATGGTTGATCTTGGCTTTTTATTACTTACCTTTTTTGTGTTTACAGCTGTATTAGCAAAGCCAAAAGTTATGGATATTGTGTCGCCAATAGAATCTGATAAGACTACTGATATTTGTGAAAACTGTGTACTTACTGCAATGCTGACAAAAGCCGATAAAATTATTTATTACGAAGGAATGCCCGAAAGTAATCCTGTGCTTAAAGAAACCTCTTTTACTGTTGAAGGAATAAGGGTGGTGTTATTGCAAAAGAAAGCAGCAGTAAAAAAAATAAAAGGCACTTCAGATAAAATGGTGCTGATTGTAAAGCCGGCCGACGAAAGCAGCTATAAAAATTTTGTAGATATTTTAGATGAAGTAGCTATAACAGGGGTAAAACATTATTTTATAGATGAAATAAATGCAACCGATAAAAAATTACTGACAAAAAATTAGTGTTGATGTTCCGTCTTTAGTGGGTATTGGGGGTATCTTTGCTTTATGCAAAAACTTTTTGGCTGGGACGATACCATTGTTGCCATAGCTACACCACCGGGTGTTGGGGCCATTGGTGTAATACGTTTAAGTGGTAAAGATGCTATTGAAATTATTAACCAGTTGTTTCCATCTAAAAATTTAACGGAACAAGTAACGCACACATTACATGTAGGTCTTATCAAGGAAAATGATATAGTTCTTGATGAGGCAGTGATTTCACTGTTTAAAACCCCTAAAAGTTATACAGGCGAAAATGTGGTGGAAATAAGCTGCCATGGCAGCCCTTATGTACAGCAGCAGGTGGTGCAGGCCTGCATACGTAAAGGAGCAAGAATGGCAAGGCCTGGAGAATTTACACAACGGGCATTTTTAAATGGCAAGCTGGATTTAACACAGGCCGAAGCTGTGGCAGATTTAATTGCCAGCAATACAGCAGCATCTCAGCAAACAGCACTTCATAATATTCGTGGTGGCTTTAGCAGTGTACTTAAAAATTTAAGGACAGAATTAATTCAGTTTAGTGCTTTAATAGAACTGGAACTGGATTTTAGCCAGGAAGATGTAGAGTTTGCAGACAGGAAAAAGTTTTATGCTTTAATTGAGAATGCAAATAGCATTACAGCAAACCTGTTACAATCCTTTCAATTGGGAAATGTAATTAAGAATGGGGTTAGTGTTGCAATTGTTGGAAAACCTAATGCAGGTAAATCTACTTTATTAAATACTTTATTAAATGAAAACAGGGCCATTGTAAGTGAAATTGCCGGTACTACAAGGGATACCATTGAAGAAGTAATTAATATTGACGGCATTTTGTTTCGCTTAATTGATACTGCAGGAATAAGGGAAGACAGTAAGGATATTATTGAACTAATCGGTATTGAAAAAAGCAGGGAGAAAATAGAACAGTCTGATGAAGTGATTTATATTTTTGATGTTAATACCGAAACTTTTGGTGAGCTTGAGGCTGCAATAGCTTTAATAAAAGAAAAGAATAAGAATTATGTATTAATTGGCAATAAAGCTGATGTGTTGGGTATTAATACTGCCGCAGAAAAATATGCAGGAATAGAGGCCTTGTATATTTCAGCTAAAGAACAGCAGGGCATTAATTTACTTAAACAAAAACTGGTTGATAAAATAATAAAAGGAAATCTTACTACAGAAAATACAATTGTTACCAATGCCCGCCATTACGAAGCATTACAACAGGTGCAACAATCTTTAAGCGAAATAAGAATTGGGATGGATAATAATATTCCCGGCGATTTATTAGCCTTAGACATCCGCAGGTGTTTACATTATATCTCCGAGATTACAGGGGATATAACCAATGAAACAGTACTTGATCTTATCTTTAGCCAGTTCTGTATCGGAAAATGATAAATTTTATTTTATATCATCCAGTTTAAAATCAGCACTTGTTTTAAACACTCCAAAGTTTGTAGTAATAGTTCCTTTACCTGTTTCTTTTATGATATTTTTTGCAAGCACTTCAGCCCTGGTTATTTTAATGAAACTTGCCCTGACAACTGCCGACATTCTATTTTGCAAAACATTCTGTAAAGAGCCCCTGAGTAAGAGACCACTATTGTATTCGTTTGTTTTTATTTTTACATAGTTTTTAACAGCTTCTAAGTGATAAACATCTTTCCAAAATACCTTTATTAGTTTAGCGCCATTTTTTACAAAAAAATAATCAGGAGTTTCTGTTCCATCGGTAACTGCTGTGGTTTTGGTAGCAAAATTATCTACTGCTAATTGTACTGTGGCAAACAGATTAGCTGCATTTACAGGTTTTACCAAATAGGCAGATGGGGCTAATGCAGTGGCTTTTTTTACTGTGTCTTTATCGCTAAATGCAGTAAGAAAAATAATGGGACAGTTTTTAATTAGCTTTACCTGTTGTGCTATTTGTAGACCACTTTTTTCATCAATGCCATTGCCCAGGTTTATATCAGTTATTACTACATCATATTGTGTTTCGCTTATTGCTTTTAAAGCAGTATTATATTTATAACAAACCCCGGCTATGCTATAGCCAAAGTTTTCTAATTGCATTTTAATATTTTGTGCAATCAATGCTTCGTCTTCCACAATCAATATGCTAATTTCATTCTCCGTCATGGATGGGAATAGTTAATTGGTAGTCGAAAATATTATGAGGTTCGGTTTCAATGGTGCCTTCTAACTGTTGGGTCAAAATATTGATGATATCCAAACCCAATGATTTTTTATGCGGCTTTGTGGTTTGCGCTTGCCCATTATCAGTGTAATTAATTTTTATGGTGCCATTTCCCTTGACGATTGTAATACTTATTTCTAACAAATCCTCAATGGGGTTGGCATATTTTACAGAATTGGTGATCCACTCGTTTATGATTAAACCTAAAGGAAAACTTATTTTTTGAGGTACTTTTATAGGTGCTATTTGCAGGTGCGTTATTGTTTTTTTTCCATCACTTAATACATTGGACAAATTATTGACCAAATGTTGTACATACTTCTTTAAATCCACTTCATCGGCTTGCTCCATCAATTGCTGATGCAGGTTAGCAATACCTTCTATCCGCAGGCTAATGGCTTGCATATTTTCTTTTACTTCTTCAGTATTGGTATTGTTTTCCTGCATTTGCACCAGGCTCATTATCATTTGCAGATTGTTTTTTACCCGGTGATGTATTTCTTTATTCAGCAATTCGTTTTGCAAGTTTTTTTGATATAGTTGCTGGTTTATAATTTCTGCTTCTTTATTTTTTCTTCTTACTTCATTATTTCGCTTTTGTAAATAAAAGGCAAGGACTGTAATAGTACCTAACAGGGCAGATAAAATATAGATAAACCACTTGCGGTTTTCTGCTTTTTCATTTTCTGCTTTACGACTTGCTTCTACTGCAGCTACTTCCATTTTAGCCATTTTATCATTTGCTTCCCGTACACTTTCAGGAGTGTTGAATTTATTAAATACAGCAGTGTTCAAATTAAGAAAGAAGTTCTCTTTTGTTTTATTGCCCATGGCTTTGTATAGTTGCCACAATTCGTTACTGTAGAACATACTGTCATTTAAATTGCGGCTGGTGGCAAATATATTTTCCAGGCTATCAATATACGGGCTGTTGTACTGCAGGTGTTGTAACACACAAATTTTTGCTTTAGCAAGGAGATAATGGTTTAAATAGTCATATTCTGTCGGGTTGTTTACAATCCACTCTCGTTTTGTTAGGTTATTAAAAATACTGTCGGCGAATGTGTAATTTTTTACCACGGTACTTATTAAACCCATTTCCACCATAAACCGCATTTTTATTTTTATGCTATCGGGTATAGGCAGTATTTCATTATACAGTTCTTTTAATATTTTTACGCAATTGCCGCTGTCCCGCACTTTATCATATCCATGTGCTACCAGGTGTTTAATGTAAAGTGCTTTAATTTTTTTATCTGGCATTGTAGCATAAAGCGCCGCAGCCTGAGAATAATAATCAATTGTTTTTTGTGGATTACTATTCAAGGCATCGTACGCCCTGCCTTTGGCATAAATAGCTGTAGCTATTAAATTGGTATCGGCTGTTTGCTGTGCTATTTGCCAGGCAGAGTCATACAAATCACTGCTTTTAGAAAATGAACTGTAGTTGGCTTTTTGCGCATAAATGCTATCGCCTTTTTTAATAAACTGTACTACAAGGGCAGAGTCTTGCTGAAACTGTTGTGGGTCTGCTTTTTTGTTAAAGCCATTGCAGGCAGCCAGTATGCAAATGAGGGAAACGTAAAAATATTTTAGTAAATACAATGCTAATTTTTTGTAAAGATAAACTTCAAAAAATAGTTCAGTGGTAGTTTCAGCCTCAAAAAAAGGCCATTCAGGCTCAAACAGTCCTAAAAATTTGGTTTTAGTAGTTTTCCTTTTGTACCTGATAGATGTTGTTGGAGGTTTTATTGGATTTGAATTTTTTTACTGCAAGCTATAAAACCTTGTAAGTGTAATGCTTTTGCTGGATTATTTACTTAATGGTTATAAATTTTTGCCTGCTATAATCTTCAGCCTCAAAAAAAGGATGGTTCAGCCTCAAAGTGCAGTGGTAATACATCAAAAAAAATAAAGTTGACGTTTATTTATGTTTTAAAACCAATTACAATGAAAAATACTAACCTTAGTAAATCAATTTTATTTGCATTTTTATTTTTTGCAGCAAGTAGCCAAGCCCAAACCAATGTTGGTATTGGTACAGCCACACCCGAGGCTAGTGCAAAGCTGGATGTAACTAGTACTACACAAGGCTTTTTAGCACCGAGGATGACAGCGGCAGAGAGAAACGCTATTGCCACTCCGGCTACCGGCCTCTTAGTTTACCAAACAGATGGCATCTCCGGATTTTATTATCGTAAGGCTACCGGTTGGAACCAGCTATCGAGTTTAGTAGCAATGGGTGAAGTGCCTATTGGCTCTAATGCTAGTAGTAAAAAAGTTATTACTGTTACACATAGTGGAGGCATCGGCGGTACACAAAATATACAGCTTACAGTTAAAGGGGGAGCCGGTGAGTCCGCACCAGATGTTTTTGTTACCTCAATTATTGGAAATAGCATAACGGCAAACTCTTTTCAGGTGGTTATATTCAGACCAGATGGTTCTAACTGGGGTCAAAACCCTGTACTAATGTATTCCATTTCAGTACAATAGAACCTAATTATTCAAACTCAATTGTAAGAAATGAAAAAAATATATATTATCATTTCAACTTTTTTGATTACAAGCGTTGCTTGTGCTCAAAACGAGTTGTACAACAATGGTACAATCCTGCATATTAATACAGGTTGTACCATAAAAATAAATGGTAACCTAACCAACACGGCTGGCAGCACCCTCACTAATAATGGTACTTTAACAATAACAGGCAACAGCACCAGCAACCAGATAATGGCAGTACCCAACAACGGTACTTTAGAGCTTACGGGTAGCACAGCACAATCCTTAAGCGGTACGGCTACTTATTTTGCTAAAAATGTATTAATAAACAATGCAGCAGGTGTTACACTTAATACCACACTCAAAGCAGATGGGTTGGTAACATTTACCAATGGCATTGTTACAGCCGCAGCCACTTCTGCACCAATGCTGTTTACATCAAATGCTACGGTGGCTGGTGTAGCCGATGCAAGCCATGTAAACGGGTATGTGGTAAAAGAAGGAACTGGTGCATTTACTTATCCCGTAGGCGATGGTACAAAATACCAAAAAGTAGATGTAAATTCTGCTGCCAATGCCACAGGCATACAGGTAAAATACAATGCTGCCGATGCAGGTGCTGGTACATTTACCGCAGGTGGTACAGAGGCAACTCCATTATTAAGTTACAACACCAATGAGTATTGGGATATTACACCCCTTAGTACTGCAACAGGTACTGTAACTGTTTATTGGGATGGTTACAACGATGCTTTTAGCAATACAGTAAGCCAGCGTAAAGTAGCGCATAAAACCGGGGGCAACTGGTTAAACGAAGGCTCTACTGCCACAGGAACAACAGCCGCTGGTAGCGTAACCAGCAATGCCATTAACACCTGGAGCCCATTTGCAATGGGTAGTATTAGTAGTGTACTTCCCTTAAGTTGGGTAAATGTTAGCGGCAGTATAAACAGCAGCAAACAGGCGGTGCTGAGTTTTAAAGTAAACGAAAACAATGTTGCCAAATACGAAATAGAAAAAAGCAACGATGGCAGAACGTTTAACAGCATTGCAGATATTAACAGTAAAGGCAATGGAGAAAACAGTTACCAGTTTACAGATGCTGCAACAATGGATGATGTAAAATACTATCGTATAAAACAAATAGATGCCGATGGCAGGTATAGTTATTCAACTATCATAAGGTTATCAAACAATGTAAAAGCTACTATCAGTATTTACCCTAACCCGGTAAAAGACGTGGTAACAATTAGCGGCTTAGTTACAGGTACAAAAGCAGTATTGACGGATGTAAGCGGTAAAGTATTACAACAAATAAAGGTTGCTGCCACTTCTTTTACCATTGATATGAGCAAATACTATGGTGGAGTTTATTTACTGAAAACACAGGATGGCAGAACCGAAAAAATTATAAAGCAGTAAAAATTAACTTTTAGAAAAAAATAATTAGGTCTTTTATTTGTGGTTGCCCTGTATTCAAATGGTGGCTTTTTTAAAATCCCTATTCCGGATTTTCAGCCTCAAAAAAAAGCGTTTTGCACTCAAATAAATAAGAACTAAAAAGAATGTAAATAGTTTTGCCAAATATCTTTCATAAGGTTTGGATTTAATAAGATATGGACTAAAGACCACTTGTATCTACAAGTGGTCTTTTTTTTTAAGTTTATCCAGCTACAAAATTTCAGCCTCAAAAAAGGGGTGGTTCAGCCTCAAACAACGGTAAAAAAATACTGTGCAGGCACTACCCCCGTTCTTACCGTATTGATAAAACTGTAATGCAAAAACCCGTATTACTTTTTTATAAACGTTTTAAAACCAATATACATGAAAAATTTATTCTGCCGCCTTACGCAGGCGACCGCAGATGCCACAGTTACACAACACTTTGGCATTTACCAAAACTGCTCGCCTTGTGCCGATACCCCAACCGGGTATACGGTTTCAAAAAATCAAAACAGTAAAAAATGGTGGCTGTTGCCTAAGTTGGCAGCTTTGCTACTGCTGCTGTTTACAACTGGCATTTACAAGCTGAATGCACAGGCACCTACAGTTACAAACCCTTGGGCTACTATAGCATCAGATTTTTTAGCAGGAGCTATTACTGCGGATGCAAATGAAAATTTATATATTGGAAATCGTAATGCAATTAGTAAAGTAACGCCTACAGCGGGGGTAACACAATATTGGAGTTTTTTGGGTGTTACCAATTCTGCTGCGCTATGTACTGATGCCAGTGGCAATATCTATTCAGCAAATGCTGACAATACAGTTAGTAAGGTAACACCAAGCGGAACACTTACGTCCAATTGGGCTACTTTAAGTCCTGGATCAAGTCCGAGAGATATGGCTTTGGATCCAAGCGGAAATTTATATGTTGCAAATAGTAATATAAATTACATAAGCAAAATAACTTCGGCCGGAGTTGCTAATAATACATGGGCTGAAATAGGCGCAGGTGCGACCTCCATTCTTACAGCTACAAATGGGGATGTATATGTATCCGCTCAAAACCCAAATAGAATCGATAAAATAACTCCAGCTGGGGTTATAACTCAAAATTGGGCTTCATTTCCATCTGGTTTAATAATTCTCGATATGACATTTGATGCCAATGGTAACATATTCGCAACGGTAATAAATAATGTTACTGCTGTGTACACTGTTTGTAAAATTATGCCCAATGGAACGATTAATAGCAATTTTGCCACTTTAACTGGTGCTACAATGAGCCTCAAAATTATATGTGATGATAAACGAGGTGTTTTATATTTAATCAATCAAGCTGAAAAAACTGTTAGTAAAGTTTCCATGATTGATGGAACATTAACACAACAATGGGTAAGTTTTAGCGGATTCCAAACGCCACGGTCGGGTATTATTGTAGGAGATAATCTTTTCGTTGCAATATCAGCTTTAGCAACAAACAATATTTATGTAGCTAAGATAGAGCTGCCTTCAATAACCTTTAATCAAACCCAACCCACTTGTGCCAACAGCACTAATGGGGGCTTAAGAGCAATCCCTCCTACAACTTGTGGCGCTGGTTTCCAATATTTATGGACCCCCGGCGGAGCAACTACCGATACCATCAGCAATCTTGCTCCAGGTACTTATAGTGTTAGAGTGGTTTGTGGTACAGATACCTTAAATAAGTCAATAACTCTAATGCCAATTACAGTAGTATCAGCACCATCCACCAGCAACCAAAGCCTTTGCAATGGTGCTACAGTAGCCGATTTAGTAGCTACACCAGCGGCAGGTAATACAATAGTATGGTATGCAACTGCAACAGGCGGCACAGCATTAGCAAACAGCATACCATTAGTAAATGCTACAAAATATTATGCGGCACAAGTAACACCAACAAATTGCGAAAGCAATACAAGGGCGGTGGATAGTGTAACTATACAGGCTACAGTGGCCGCAAAAGCCGACAGTAGTTACTGCAACGGCTCAAACATTGCCGTAAATTTTGTGGGAGCAACTGGTAACACTTATGCCTGGACGGCTACGCAAAATGGTACCGGTATTGCAGCAAGTGGTACAGGCAACACAAGTTTTACCGGTGTTAATAATACCAATGCGGTTGTTACAGATACTGTAATAGTAAGTTCAAGTTTCAACACTTGTACCCCACAAAAAGACACTTTTGCTATAAGCGTATTACCTAACCCAAAAGTAGATAGTATAGCCAATATGCAGGTATGCCCAGGCACTCTTGTACCCGCTATTAATTTTACCACACCTATTACTGGTAGTACAGTTGGTTATAAATGGACAAACAGCAATACTCAAATTGCACTTGGTTTGCTTGCAGCAAGTGGTTTTGGTAATATACCATCGTTTACTGCTGGAACAGCTCAAGTTAGTACTATAACAGTAACACCTTATATACTTAAATCCGCTACTGACACCTGTTTTGGTACGGTTAGAACATTTATTATAAATGCTCAACTAATTAATGCCCCTATTCTTACCTTTCCCTATGTAATATATACAGGTGCCAAAACACTCGGTCAGTTAGATGTTATATATTATGGCACTGGTACTTTAAACTTTTTTTCCTCATCATCTGGCGGAACAGCCTTGCCCAGTTCTACCATTGTGACGGATAATACAGAATATTATGTATCGCAAACTATCGGCGTTTGCGAAAGCAATAGCCGCAGCAGTTTTATCGCAAAACGCATTGCTAATGATAGTATTTTTGTCTGTTATTCAGATTCGGTAGCAAATCTTCCAACAACACCATTTGGTACTATTGTAAGATGGTATGATGTGCCTTCAGGCGGCGATACTTTAGCAAGGTCAACCCCAATTACAGCGGCACAGGATACTTTGTATGTGGAAGAAGCTGAGTATGATGAGAGGCACGGTGAGTTTTTTGTTTCATCAAACCGTGTACCTGTAATTGTAATGGTAAACCCAACCGCAACTGTTACTGCTACTACTGATAAAGTAGCTTGTAATAATAGTACAGTAGCTGCTGTAAATTTCAGTACTACAACTATAGGTGGCACCGTTACTTATGCCTGGACAAATAATAAAACAAACATTGGTCTTGCAGCAAGTGGCACGGGTGATATTACATCGTTCACAGCTATAAATAATGGCACGGTGCCAGATACGGCTACTATTATTGTAACACCAACTATTACTAATGGTGGTACAAGTTGTGCTGGTATAAAAGATACTTTCTTAATTATTGTTAACCCAACTGCTAATGTAAATACGGTAAACAACCAAGTAGTATGTAATGGAAGCGCTGTAACTGCCATCAACTTTGGTACTACAAATACAGGTGGTACAGTTACCTATGCTTGGACAAATAACACCACAAGCATTGGCTTGGCAGCAAGTGGTAATGGAAACATCGCAACCTTTAATGGAGTAAATACTGGAACGGCTCCAGTTACAGCAACCATTACTGTTACACCAACTTTCACAAACGGTGCTGTAACTTGTACTGGCACATCTCAAACATTTACAATTACTGTTAACCCAACAGCTAATATAAATGCATTGAACGACCATGTACTTTGTAATGGAGCAAGCTTTACAGAAGTAGCACCAACTACTACTGCTACAGGCGGCATTGTAACTTATACATGGACAAATAATACAACAAGTATTGGTTTGGCTGCAAGTGGCACAGGTAATGTACCTGTCTTTACAACCGTAAATAACGGTACAGCACCGGTAACGGCCACTGTAATTGTAACACCAACATTTGCAAATGGTGGCGTTAATTGCACCGGCACAGCTGATACATTTTATATTGCAGTAAACCCTACTGCTAAAATTGATACTATCACTAATAAAGTGGCATGTAATGGCGCTACCGTAGCAGCGGTTACACCAACCAGTACTGCTACAGGCGGCACAGTTACTTATGCCTGGACAAATGACAATGCTTCAATTGGATTAGCAGCAAGTGGAACAGGTACTATTCCTGCATTTACTGCTATTAATACTGGTACTGCACCAGTTACAGCAACCATAACTGTTACACCTACATTTACCAATAACGGTTTAAGTTGTGAGGGTACAGTGAGAACTTATACCATTTCTGTTAACCCAACAGCAACTGTAAATACAGTAAGCAACCAGGTAGTTTGTAATGGCAGTGCACAAGCAGCAGTAAACTTTAGTACAACTGCAACAAGCGGTACTGTTACTTATGCCTGGACGAACAGCAATACAACAATTGGCCTTTTAGCAAGTGGCAGTGGCAATATCGCTTCTTTCACTGCAACAAATAACGGAACGGCGCCGGTTACGGCAACCATCACTGTTACACCAACATTCACCAATGATGGCGTAAGTTGCCAGGGTACAGTACAAACATTTACCATTACGGTAAACCCAACTGCAACGGTTAATGCAATCAGTAATCAAACTGTTTGTAACGGAACTGCGATTTCAGCAGTAAACTTTGCAACAACAGCAACTGGTGGTACAGTAACTTATGCATGGACTAATAGTAACGCAACAATTGGCCTTGCAGCAAGTGGCTCTGGTAATATTGCTTCTTTCAATGCAATCAACAACAGCCATGTACCGGTTACAGCAACTATTACTGTTACGCCAACATTCACTAACGCAGGGGTAAGTTGTACAGGTACTGCACAAAGTTTTACAATTACAGTTAATCCAACAGCAGTTGTTAATGCAGTAAGCAATCAAACAGTATGTGCCGATGCAACAAACAGTGCAGTAACTTTCGGCTCACCTGTTGCAGGTACAACCTATAGCTGGACAAACAGCAATCCTTCTGTTGGATTTGCGGCCAGCGGTACCGGTAATGTGCCTTCATTTGTTGCGGTTAACCCGTCTTCAAATGCTATCAATGCAACTATTACAGTTACACCAAATACTCCAGAAGGTTGTATTGGTCAATCAATAACTTATACAATTACTGTAAATGGTAAATCGGTAGCACCAACATCTATTAGTAATCCTACACCAATTGTATGTGCCAACAATGCCTTTGCAACATTAAGTGTTAATGGCGGTGCATTGGGCAGCGGTGCAGTATGGAAATGGTATGCAGATAGTTTGAATACTGTTTCTATCGGAAGCGGTGCAACACTTTCAAACATTGCTGTAGCAAAAACCACCACTTACTTTGTAAGAGCGGAAGGTACTTGTAATAATACTACAGCAGCAAGTGTGGTGGTACAAAGAGCTAACCTTGTATCTCATGTTCGTCAGCACTGGAGTGATGTGTTATTGTTTGATAATTCAAGTAAGAATTATGTAGCATGGCAGTGGTACAAGAATGGAGTGGCTGTAAATGGCGCAACATTGCAACAATACAGCGAAAGCAGTGCACTGGTTGGTACATATTATGTAGTGGCTACAGATAAAAACGGAGAGAAGACGATAACATGTCCGCTTACAATTACAGCCGGGTCATTTACTGGATTAAAAATCAGTTTATTCCCTAACCCGGCGGACAAAGGTGCGAATGTAAAAGTGGCAACAAGCTTTACAATCAGCGAACTCCAGGGAGCCACTATTACAGTAAGTGATATTTATGGCAGAGTGATAAGACAAATAACAAATGTATCGCCCAACACTACTATTCAGGCTCCGGCAGCAACCGGTATGTATGTAGTAACGCTTACACTGCAAAACGGAGTAAAATATAGTGCCAACTTGCTAACGAACTAAACAATATCCTAATTCAAAAAAACAGATTATGAAACGTATTATCATAACAGCATCCCTCCTCGGGGGGATGCTTTACCAAAGTCAAGCACAGGAATTTACCATTGGTATAAATGCTGCACAGGCAGGCGCCAGTTATAAATTACCCAATGGAAAAGTTCAATTAAAACCATCCTTTGGCGGAGAAATTGGATTGCAGGTTCCATTGAGTAACCATTTTAAAATTTTAACCGGCATAGAATTCTTCCGGTATCAATCAAAAGCCACACTGGCAGATAACCAGGTGTACAGCCATAATCAAATAGATGATGTGGGTTCTTCATTTGAATACCGTGTGGTAACAGCAGGCTACACCGAAACCCAAGGTATAACCGCCTTGCGTATTCCGTTGATGCTTCAATTTACTACTGGTAGCTTAAATAAAACGCAATGGTATTTTAATGCAGGCGGAAAGTTTATGCTTCCCGGCAAAATTTCGGTAAAAGCAAATGCATCAAAGCTTACTACAACCGGTTATTATCCTGATGTAAATGCTGAAGTGCATGATTTGCCGCAACATGGTTTTGGCACTGTTAATAATTGGCAGAGTAACGGCAGCTATTCAACAAAGTCGGGCTGGTTATTAAGTGCAGGCTCTGGTTTTAGTTTCAAACTTTCACCTTCAGGAAAAACAAGATTGTATGCAGGTGTATATGCAGATTATGGCCTTAGTAATTTAAAGGCTGGTAAAGAGTCTTTATCATTAATTACTTATAATTCGCAAAACGTAGTCAATGTAAAAGCTAATGGTACAATGGGAATGAATGAAGTATCCAATTTAAAATTGATGAACTTTGGTATTCAATTAAAACTTGGTTTTGGACATAAACAAAAAGGAAAGAAAGTTATTAATAGCCCAAAAACTGACATCAAGCCAGTAGAAGAAGTAAAACAGGAAGCGAAACCTGATGTAACAACCGAAGTAGTAAATCAAGTACCGGTTTCAGATACAGAGTCTAAAAAGATAACTGCCGATGAACTGAATTTGCTTAAACAACCCGTTTTCTTTAGCAAGAAAAATAATACTGATTTAAACACGGCAACAAAAGAGCATTTGAATGCGGTAGCTGCAGTACTAAAAAAATATCCGGAAACCCGCATTTTAATTAGAGGCCACACTTGCGACCTTGGTACTGAAGTTGTAAATGAAAAACGCAGCCGTGAAAGAGCAACGGTTTGTGCAGATTATTTAATAAGTCAGGGTGTTGATAAGGTGCAGCTACAGACTAAGGCAATGGGAACGGCAGAATCGGTTGTGCCCAACACTTCTGAAGAAAACAGAGAAAAGAACCGAAGGGTGACAATGGTTTTGATGAACTAAGACCCAGTAACACCAATATAGCAAATTATGTAAAAATTGATGATGTTGCACGTACAACAAAAGACAATTAAGCTTCAAGCACTTCATTGTTGCTTCCATGGAAGTACAATCTTGACTTTTTCAGCAAGTTTAAATTCATTTAAAAAAGTGAAAATTCATATTGCTGATATTTTAGAAAAGAATATAATGCAAAATGTACAATCGAAAACGGGGCAAAAAATAATTAAAAAATAGTTTAAAAACTGTGGCTACTTAAAAGCAGCCTTGTAAATGCAGGGCTGCTTTTGTTATGCCAGGGATACATATTTTCAGTAACGGTACCGCAGTTTTTAATTTCAGGTTCTATGTACATTTTAATTGTAAAGAATAATACACTAACTGTGTATAACAACACAAACGCTGTAGGTAGTAAGAAGGGAAAGCCTCAGTTTAAATTACATTATCGCAACAAATGCGACCCTGATTTTTTATTTTATAAAAATTAAGTGTATGTACAAAGCTTTTATGCGTTCGTTCAATTTTAAGGTTTTCTTTTATTTGTGAAGTAGTTTCCTTTGTTTGTTTAATGATTGTTGTCCAATTGTTGCCATAAATAATACCAATCATTTGAAAGCCCTTATAATAAAGGGTTTATCTTTATAGCTTACAATTTGTATCGGTAAGTAAAGCATAAAAAACTAAAGACTGCTTTTTAAAGCAGCCTTTAGTTTTATAGCAAGCAATTGAAAACTTTATTTAAAAGTTCTTAAATAATTTACAACAGCCCATATATCATTAGCTTCAGGAATTTTCTTTTTGTAAGAGGGCATGTCTTTACGTCCTTCGGCAGTTTTATAAAATAAAGCGCCATCTGTTTGTGCCTGAAAAGCTGCTAATGAGAAATCGCCACTTTCAGTATCCAGCTGGGCAGCTTTAGGACCATCGCCTTTACCCTTTGTGCCATGACAACTTTTACAATGTTGATTATATAAGGCCTTGCCATCTGCAATGGAAGCAGCATCAGATTTTACGGGGTTTGCTTTATTTTTTGCAACATCTGGTACTGGCCATGGTTTTTGATCGGATGTTTTATTTGTAAAGGCAACTAATGCAATGGTTAAAATACCTGCAGCAATTACAATTAGATTCTTTTTCATGTTCGTTTGTTTTGTTTAATAATGATATAAAAAATTATAAAATAGTTGTATTAGATATAAATATTGTTATCAGGCAGTTTTTGGTTCTTCTTTTCTTAACCTTATCAACTGGACCAGTATTACAATGTAATGCCCCCAAACAACCGACATTAAAACTATAAAAGTAACCAACATCCACATTGGTGGGTGTGAACTCCATAATGCCCTGGGTTGCTCTTCAATTTTGTCTGAAACAGCAATACCCCAGGGTTGTACTACAGATGCCTCAAGGTTTCCGTACATTTCATTGTCATCCAATCTCCCTGTAATTGTAATATTGCCTTTGGCGTCGCCGGGAAGATCAGATGGAATTTCAACAGTAGCTTCTCCATTCTCATCTGTAGTGCCTTCTCCAATTTTTAACGAACTGAATAATCTTTTTACAAATATGCCAAGCACTGCTTCTGGTACAGGTTTTTCTGCGCCGGTTCCAAGATCAACGAGTTTAGCATTAACAGATAAAAGTGAATCATCTTTTACCGGGGTAATTATCAATCTTGCTCTTTTTATTGTCAACTCTTCTTCGGCAGCATCCATTGCTTTATTGCCTGCAAATACAGCTTTAAAATGTAGCTTTCCTTCTTTATCAGTTAATAACGAATCGGCTTTTGCATTAAATACTGCTTTCCCTTCACGGTCAGTAATTGCAAAACCTAATTCTTTTTCTGCAGTTTCAGTTACCTGTATAAATGTAATTTTAAGTTGATGTAATTTGTAAAATGTGCCTTTCACTTTTGCTTTTAACCCTGCTTTTAAATCAATGGTATTGTCGCTTTTTTGAACACTTGCAAATTCTACTGAAGGAGAAATTAATGATACTTCTTCGGCAGCTGCAGGTTGCCCGGCTTTTACTGCCGTATCAGTTTTCTGTTTTACCGAATCGGCTTGTGCATGCAGCCTTGCAGGAATAACAGAAAATACGATGCATCCGGAAATTAAAAATACTGTTCGGATCTTTTTTAATAATGCAGCGGTTGTTAAAACTTGGTTCATATAAAATCATTTAAGCTGGTTGAACATTTTCATTTGTAGCAGGAAGATGTTCGTGATGATGATTATGCTCATGTTCGGGTTCTTCTAGCCCTGATACCGGTACAACAGTTACAAATTTTGACATGATTGTAAAAAATAAAAGAAATGAAGCGATGCCGGCAAAAGTTAAAGCCCACTCAGGCCAGGTGGCGTTGTATTTTATATATTCAATTCTTGTTTCCTGCATTGGCAATGCTGGTGTTTCAAGTGTTGGCACAATAATCAGGTAACGTTTTACCCATAGTGCAATTACCATAAAAAATGCTGCCAGCGTTATCCAGCCTGGCTTTCTTGTTTTAGGGATAGCTACAATAAAAATGGGAATAAGGATACCAACAAAATTCGCAAATAAACTCCACCAACCATATTCAGCAGGATTAAATAATTTATTTATAACTTCACTATCCCATTTGGCAGAGCCAAACCAATCAGTAAAGTATTCAGAGAATGTAAAATAACCATAAGCTGCAGCCAATACCATCATACCATAACCAAGGTTGGTAAAATGTTTGTTGGTGAAATAGTTTTCAAGCTTGTACATTTTTCTGTAAACCCACATAGCAACTATCAGCACACCACATCCGGAGTATAAGGCTCCTAAAACAAAGTAAGGCCCAAATATGGTGCTATGCCACCCTGGTCTTAAGGTCATACCAAATATCCACGACAGAATTGAACTTACAATAATGGATAATGGTATCATAATTATTGCCAGCAGATTTTGAGAAATGATCAAATGTCTTTTTTGGCTTGCAGTACCCCTGTAACCGATAGCCATAAATTTGTACAGCTTCTGTCTCCACTTGGGCACATTCAATTTTGCATCACGGTACACCGCAAAATCTTTTACTAAAGACATGTAAAGAAATAAAGCGCTTCCTACAAAAAAAGTAAGCACTGCAATTACATCCCATGTTAATGGCGATTGTATTCTTGGGTATATGAATAAATGATGCAACCTGTCGAAACGACCTACGCATAGTAAAATAAATATTGGCCCAACAATTACCGATATCATGGTCATCATTTGTGCAAGCCTTACAATGGGCTTACCCCAGGATACTTTAAACAAATGCAGTAAGCCAGCAATAATTGCTCCTGCATAACTAAGGCCTATAAAGAAAATAAAGTTTACAATAAATAAACCCCACACCACATTATCTCTCATACCTGTTACCACATGCCCTTTGGCAATTTGTAAATACAAGGCATAGCCGCCAACAAGTATCCATAGCAAAAAGAAAATTACCCATAGCATATTTCGCTTGCCAAATTTTTCAATATTGGGCCGTTGGTAATTAAAAGCTTCCTGTTGATATTTATTAAGTTCCATAAAATTAAAATTCAGTAAGTGGTAATAAATATTTCTTTATCTTGATTTTTTTGTTACCGGTTCCATAATATCTTTAAACCTTTCTTTCAATTTATCAGGCAGGTCTTCATAACCTCTCTCTACAGGAAACTGCCTGTCTTTTGGAGGTAAATAATATACCCTTGGCTTAGTGCCCAGCTCTTCTAAAAAGCGATATCCTGCCCGGTCTTTTATTAACTGGCTAAAGCTTACTGTTTCGCTGCCGTTGGTAACAGTATCTTCATTTTCGTCTCCAAAATAAAATACACCATTGGGGCATGCTTCCACGCATGGGGGTAGCAAACCTTCTCTCGATCTGTCGGGGCAGAAATCACATTTTTCAACTGTACCCACTTTTGCAGGGACTCCGGTTTCTGCATTATAAGCCAGCTCTTTAATATTAAAAGGCATATCAGGTTCATCCCAGTTAAAAACACGGGTGGAGTAAGGGCAGGCCGCCATACAAAATTTACAACCAATACACCTGTCGTTATCTATCAGCACCAATCCATCCTGTCTTTTAAAAGTGGCATCTACCGGGCAAACTTTTACACATGGTGGATTATCGCAGTGAAAACATTGTTTAGGAAACCAATATGGAGCAGCTTTATCACTATCCTTCATCAATTTTACTGTAAGCCACTCTGTTTCTTCGGGACGGTAATGATGTTTTTGACAAGCAGAGATACACTTACGTGCATTTTTACAAAGCGCCAGGTCAACCACCATTACAAATTTTTTTCCTGCAATACCCACTCTTTGTTCATGCTGCGATAAAACAGCCATATTCTCATGATGATTCAGGTAAGCAGAATCAATTTCAACAATTTCACCATCCGGAGAAAGCAGTTTTATTTTTTTTCCGGTAGCCGCTACTTCGTTTTTAGAAGAGCAGGAACAGGCTAAACTGCCGCAGGCTGCTGTAGCAATAGTCGCTATGGCTGCAGTTTTTATAAAATCCCGGCGACCCTTTTCATTTATTTCTTCCTGTTTCATTTTTTATATTTAAAAGGAATGATCAATTTTAAATCACTTGTTTTCTTTTGATGGATTATCCATCCAGTCCAGTATTTCTTTATTAGTGACTTTATGTTTTGTTGAAGCTGCTTCAATAATTGACCGCTTAACTTCAACCAGCTTTCCATCAGCTGTAAGCATTTTTACCATGTCGGGGTTGTCTGCCTTTTTATTACCGGCAAATAATTTTGATAAAAATTGCCGACGGGATTTATTGTCTTGTTGTTGATTATCTCCCATATTGATATTCAGTTTTAAAAGCTGTGATTTATTTTAAGTAAGCGCAAGCTATTTATCATCTGCTGACAATTTTATGACGTTTATCAAATCTGCAAATGAGAAATATCATAAATCCTGTTGAAATAGCCTCAGCACAGAAGTATATGCCACTGCTAATTAATAGATATCGGTTACTTCCCAAGTTGTATAGAAGAGTAAAATGCAAATGACTTAGCTTTTTTTTGATACTGAAAAAAAATGCCGCTTTTCATCTTAAAAAATCCAAATAGAAACTCAAGTTTTTTTGGTTGCAATGTTTTTAAATCATGATTTTAATATCCGGTTTTAAAATAGCTGAGTAAAGTCATGTTTTGGCTTGAGTAATGTCATAGAATTGTCAGTACTGTTACGGGTACATTTACAAATCAATAAAATATTTCTCAACAGTTAAATTGAATTTTATGAAAATTAAGACAACTTCAAAAGCATTAATACTGGCAATGATTGGAGTTATTACTGCCCTTTCTGTTATACAGTGTACAAAGGTGGGAACTGTGGTGAACGGACTTGACAGATCATTGAAAGGTGTTCCGGATTCAGCAGTTTTTGCAGCATATTATGATAGCACAGTTATCACTACCAGCGATGTTGTACCTGATGTTAATGATGTGATAAGAACAAGAGGTGTTCAAACCATCATTAAAGAATATTGCGGTACATCTAATTGCCATGGCGGACCGATAAACCCCAAAATATTTGCTTACGATGACATTATGAGGTATGTAATAGTTGGTAATCCCGAAGGCAGTAAGTTATGGGAATATATAACTACTAATAACCTGGATAAGGCAATGCCTCCTGTAAGTTCCAATAAGGAAGTAACTGAAACAGATAAAATAATTATTTATAACTGGATAAAGAACGGTGCAAAAAAACAACCAGATCTGGTAGATTACAGACCAGCTGCTATCAGACTGCTTGTTGATGGTTGCAGTTCTGCAAACTGCCACAATCAGGGAACTGCTACTGGTGCATGGGCACGTAAGGGAATTATACCAGGTTTAGTAGCTGGGGATACTACAACGTTTACTTACAAAAGCCCGGGAACAGGTTCAATTACTTACTATTGCCAGCTTACTAATAAAACATTACTTAATACTGTATGGACATCTTATAAAGACAGCGTAAAAAAATTCTATGCAGATACATTAGCCAATGCAAGCTTCAGGCCTTATAAAACATATACTACTCCTGTTTCTGCATCAAGTACAAGAGGACCGTTAAATAGCTACGATGATATTTTGATGGACATTATGTATCCGAAAAGTGCAAGAAGTAATACTTCCGTTCAATATATTGATCCGGTTACATTAAAACCATATTATGTAAAAGGCAATTACCTTAATGTATCCAGTTCAATGGTATCACGAATCGACTCTACTCTTTTACTTGCAAATCCTTATACAGGAGTATACAATACAGCACACCAGGGCGATATGGCTTATGGAGATGGCGGTATGAAATCAAGCGAAATTGCCCTTGTTAAAGCATGGTATTTTGCCGACCCTAATATTCCTGCAGTATGGAAATATGGAAATGGGAATGCAGGTATTTTTAAATATAGAAAAACAGGTAAAATAATTAAACAATAAGATTGCTAAAACGAAAAATTTATTTTATGAATAAGAAAAATATAATACTGACAATTATAATCGGCGTTGTGTTAACTATTGCATCCTGTTATAACAACAAAGAAGATATACTGGCATTACCTAAAATTTCTTTTCGTGGAGAAGTAGTGCCAATAATAACAGCTGCACCATGTGGATGCCATAGCAATGAAAATTCCCGTACAGCAACCAGCCGTGCAATTCCTTTTTCTCATGGCGATACTGTTTTTTACGATGCTATTCTTGCACGTAAAACCATATTGGATTCAATGTCAAGATTTGTTGGGAAACACCCTGGCGGTGGTGTAATTGAATTTTCTGCAAACGAAAGAATAATTATTAAAAACTGGATAGCACAAGGTGGATTGGATGACGCAGGTGGTTGTACAGTAACAGGTGCAATTACTTATACTGCTAAAATACTGCCTATTTATACTACCAGTTGTAAAGGAGCAACCTGCCATGGCGGTATTGCTGCACCACTCGATTATAATAAAATGGTAGCTAAAAAAGATGTAATGACTACTATAATGAACAGTGGCGGAAATAACGGTCACCCAGGAGGTGCAATGAGTTTAAGTACCTGTACTGTAAATATTTTTAAAGAATGGATTAATCAAGGCCAGCCACAATAATAATTAAGCCTGAAAAAAATGATCACATCAACAATTAAAACAGACGTTATGAAAAAAATATTTTTTATACTACTTGGTTTAGCGGTCTCTGTAAATATTATGGCACAGGATAGTATAGCTGTAAAAGAAGAGGCACCGGTTAAAAAAGCCAAATTTACTAAAGCCACATTCAAATCAACCCGCCTTATTAACAGGCAAACTGTAGAAATTATGGCTAAAGGAAATATGCAGTTTATGATAGCACACCATTTCAGTTATTTCTGGAACAAAGATCTGGGAATCACTGGTGCTGAAAAACTGCGTCAGAATGCAGCTAATTTATTTGGCCTCAATACAGGTATTGCCAACACTTACTTGTCTTTCGATTACTCCCCTTTAAATTGGGCTAATGTAGGCCTTGCCGCCGCAGGAAGAACCAGGTATGAAGGATGGGCTAAATTTAAAATTCTGCGCCAGCAAACCGGGTTAAAAAACATTCCGGTAACTATAGGCTGGTATTCTATGGCAAGTATTTATACTTCAAAAAAAGAAGTGAATGAATTTGTTTCAAACAGGTGGGCTTTTGTACATCAATTAACGATTGCCCGTAAATTTTCTGATGATTTTTCTTTGCAACTCATGCCTACCCTGGTGCATTTAAATTTGGTTCCCTATGGTTCCAATAACAGTAATAATATATTCTCTATGGGAGTAGGTGCCCGTTATAAAATCAACAGTAAAAGAGCCATTAACCTGGAGTACTCAAGGCAGTTTAATATGTATGAAAATGTGATGGATAAAAACGGTAATATACTTCAGTATAATCCTGATCTGCTGTCTATTGGTTTGGAAATGAATACAGGTGGACACGTTTTTGAATTCTTTATAGGTAATACTATGAATTCTTCAGCTGTTGATCAATTGACAAAAAATGCCAGTGCAATAAAAGACGGACAATTTGCATTAGGATTTCATTTAAACAGGGGTTATCCAATTGGAGGAAAAAATAAATAAACTATCCATAAAATATATCCTGAAATAAAAGGGGCTAACGTTTAGGTTAGCCCCTTTTATTTTGTGCTGTTGCATAACAATAATAAAATTAAAAGGGATCAACAATTAAGCGATCCCTTTTAACAACTGTAATCAATCTTTATAATATTGTTCTACTGTTTTTTAATAGCTTAAAAGAAAAGTCTATAAACAACTTTAGCATTAATCAGCTAAAAATATTTTAAACCTATCGTAGCAATGCCGCTGCAGGTTTTCCCTGTCGTCGGGATGGGCTATATCAATTAATAATTTGGCACGCTGGCGCAGATTTTTTCCAAATAAAAATGCAGTGCCATATTCTGTTACTACATAATGAACATGCCCCCTGGTGGTAACGACACCTGCACCGTCTTTTAAATGCGGAACAATACGGGGAATACCTTTTGCTGTACGGCTGTTTAATGCAATGATGGGTTTACCTCCAATACTTAATGCTGCCCCACGCATAAAATCCATTTGCCCGCCTATACCGCTATATTGCAATTCGCCAATACTGTCGGCACATACCTGGCCTGTTAAATCAACTTCAATGGCACTGTTAATGGCAATTACTTTTGGATTGCGGCGTATTACATGCGGATCGTTAACATAATCAATATCTAAAAATGCAAAAGATGGATTATCGTTTACATAATCATATAATTTTCTGCTACCCAGCGCAAAAGAAGTAACGGATTTGTTTGGATGAATACTTTTACATCTATTATTGATGATATCTTTTTCTACAAGCGTAATAACTCCGTCGCTCAGCATCTCTGTATGTACGCCAAGGTTTTTATGGCCGGTTAAATATTTTAATACAGCATCAGGAATGGTACCAATGCCCATTTGTAAAGTACTGCCATCTTCAATCAGTTCAGCTACATTTCTGCCAATGGCCATCTCAGTATCACCCATCTTATCGCCATAAAACTCTTCGTGCAATTCTGCAGGGTGAAAAACCATTTTTGCAAAACGGTCGGTGTGTATCATTCCATCGCCATGTGTACGGGGCATACGTGGATTAATTAAGGCGATGATCTTTTTTGCATTGTTTACTGCAGACCGGGCTATATCTATAGAAAGGCCCAGCGTACAATAGCCATGTATATCTGGCGGCGATACCTGTACAATAGCAACATCAATTTCAAGAATATTGCGTTTGAATAAATCAGGAATATCGCTTAAAAAAACCGGTACAAAATCGGCACGTCCCTCGGCAACAGCCTGCCTTATGGGGGTAGAAACAAACAGTGAATTTATATGAAATGAAGACTGGTATTCCGCCTTGGCTATTTCAATATCACCTTTTAAAGTTATAGATACCAGTTCTACATTTTTCAGCCGATCGCTTTCTTTAGCCAGTTTTTTTATAAGATAGGTTGGGGTACACACACCGCCATGAATAAAAACCCTTTGCCCGCTTTCAATAATTGATAAGGCTTCTGCCGCAGGCACATAGTTGAATGGATGAATCATTGTTTATTTTTTAATTAAAACAAAATAACGTCTTTTCAAAATTTTAATAAAGGAGTTTTATCATTTCTGGATATGATTTTAACACGCCTTCCTTTTTTCAAAAGAAACGCATCTAAATATAATATTTAAAAATACCAGCGCATAAAAAATCCCGGAAATAAATTGATTGCTCATTTCATTTCCGGGATTTAATCAATACACTAAATATTATCTGAAGCTTCTTCTTTCTTTTGGTGCATATATTCTTTTTCTTTCTCTTGCACCGCCTTCGTCATTAGGACGTTTAAATCCGCCATCTGCTTCATTCATCCGTATGGTGCGGTTGTTATACCTTTTACCATCAATGGCTTTAATCATTGTTCCGGCTTCGGCACTGTCAATCTCAATCCAGCTGTTCATATCTCTCATATCAATTTTGCCCAGCACTTCTTTCTTTAAATTACTTTCATCTAAAATAAACTGTAAAAAGCTGGCTTTATAAAAACCATCTTTTGTACCCAGGTTTATAAATAACCGGGTATAGCCACTGTTGCGGTTGCCGCCAAAGCTGCTACGTTCTCTGTTGCCGCCACCAACATCTGGTTTAATATTATCCCTGCCTCTTTTTTCTTTAAAGTCGCTGCGGTTAAGGTCTTCTGCATTTTCGTAATACTTTAAAAAATGGTCAAATTCCAGGGCAGCCACACGTTGCAATACTTCTTCTTTGCTAACGCCGGCAAATTTTTCCATCAGGTCGGGCATATAAGTTTCATAATCACCATGGCTAACATCAGCCTGCATTAGCGTGTCCATAAAATTGAAGAACTGTTTGCGGCAAACATCTTTGCCGGATGGAATATCTACTTTATGAAATTGTGCGTTGATCATTTTTTCCAGCGAACGGATCTTGAAGGTTTCCCTGCTATGGCAGATAGACAAACAAATCCCGGTTTTACCGGCTCTTCCTGTACGGCCACTTCTATGGGTGTACACTTCCATATCATCGGGCAATTCAAAATTAATTACGTGTGTAACGCCGTCAACATCTATACCTCTTGCAGCAACATCGGTGGCAATTAACAATTGCAGACTTTTACTGCGGAAACGGCCCATTACTTTATCCCGTTGTTGTTGTGTAAGGTCACCATGTAAGGCTTCAATATCATAACCGGCTTTTGCTAATCTTTCGCTTATTTCCTGTGCATCAATTTTTGTACGGGTAAAAATAATACCATACATACCAGGGTTAAAATCTATCAAACGTTTTAGTGCTTCGTAGCGGTATTGTGCCGATACTACAAAAAACTGGTGATCTATATTTTCATTACTGCTGTTCTTACGGCCAACGGTAACTTCTTTATGATTCTCCATGTAGTTTTTAGAAATGGCCCTTACTTCTGGCGGCATAGTGGCACTGAATAACCAGGTGCTTTCCCTGTTGATGGTATTCTTCAATACAAAATCTATATCATCTCTAAAACCCATGTTCAACATTTCATCCGCCTCGTCCAACACTACATATTTTACTTTTTGCAGGTCAATTGCTTTTCTTTCTATAAGATCAATTAATCTTCCGGGAGTAGCCACAACGATCTGTACACCTTTTTTAAGGTTACGTATCTGCATCATGATTGATGCACCGCCATATACAGCTTCTGTAAAAATATTTTTGCTGTGTTTTTTAAATTTTTCAAGGTCGTTGGTTATTTGCAAACACAGTTCACGGGTAGGGCAAACAATTAATGCCTGCGCATGTCTTTGAGACGGATCTATTAATTGTAATAGTGGTAAGCCAAATGCGGCAGTTTTTCCGGTACCTGTTTGGGCAAGGCCAATAAAATCTGTTGTACCGGATAATAATACCGGTATTGCTTTTTGCTGAATTTCTGAAGGGGTTTCAAAACCCATATCAGTTACAGCATTAACTAATTGTTCGTTTAAGCCTAAGGCTTCAAATGCATTCATTTAAATTTGTTTTGTGATAGCCACATGTAATTTCCCGACCGTGCCTGCCTGTAGGCAGATAACTTCAGGATGTCATGCTTTGGCCGTTGGAAAACCCCGTCGTTTTATGCCCTGACAAGGATTGTAGTGAGTAACTTAAAGTGTTCTGTAGTAGTCTCTTTCAACAGCAACTGAGCATGTCATGTAATTCTCAGTTATTAATAATGGGCGCAAAGGTAAGGGTTTTATTGGCTAAAACAATTTAAATATGCAACTTTACGTTTGATAACAGCCTTTAAACCTTAATTGAATTACCCGGTCTATATAAACCTTACTGGATTGTATGCAAAAAAATTACCTGCTTCTGTTGGCATTTTCAATTTCAACTTTTTGCGCCATGGCACAAACTGATACACTTTCTCAAAAAGATAAACTTGCTTTAGATTCGATGATGAAGAATGATGAGTTTTTAAAATTGATGAAAGATGAAGCAAAGAGTGCTGTTGATGTAAGTATAGGGTTTGGTAACGGGGCTTTTAGTGCCGATAACAAAGCTGCTAATGCAACAGGTGTTACCAACCAGTTGATAATAATGCCATCGGTTTTATATCGTACTAAAACAGGATTTAGTTTTGGCATAACCGGATTTTTAACAAACAGTACAGTAAACAATAAATTAGAATTATATCAAACTGGCCTTAGTGCAGCTTATGATTATTATGGCGATGATGTGAGAACAGGGATTTCTTATACCCGTTTTTTAAGCGATAAAAATAAATACAACACCAAGTCATTATATGAAAATGATATTTTTGGATATATTAAAAAGGCGAAAGGTGTTATTCAGCCGGGTTTGTCATTAGGTTTTGCAAATGGGAACTATAAGGAGGTGGTTTTTAGAAGTGAATTAGTAACTTACACTGTTCCATTTTCCTTTCCCCGCCGGGATACAACCGTTCTTATAGCGGGCTATGATTCTACAAATAATAAGACCAGCTATTTTTCGCTATCTGCAAATGTATCGCATGATTTTAGCTTTTATAAAGTATTTTCAAAAGATGACGAATTTGATTTTACACCTTCTTTGATTGTAAATTTTGGAAGCGATAAACTTACAGTAACTCATACCAATAAAATATTCGACAGGTTAAAATTGCAAAGGCTTCAAAATAAAAAGCAAATGGAATTAACCAATAAATTCCAGGTGCAGTCTGTTGCTGCGTCATTTGATTTTACTTATAGTGTCGGTAAATTCTTTTTACAACCTAATTTGTATTTAGATTATTATTTGCCGGAAACAAGTTCTCAAAGATTGAGTACCATCTTCTCCGTAACAACTGGGTTTACATTTTAAAAAACTGTCTTAACAAAACATTAGATAACTCCTTATGCCATTGGCATATAACTTGAACGTTAGGGAGATAACTAAATTAATTTAATCATGAAAACAAAGCTCTTATTAACTGCTGTAATCAGCATCATCAGTGTTACTGCATTTTCGCAAAGTTTTAAAATTGGCGCCAAGGGAGGTGCTACCATTAACAAAATAAGCGGACAAACTTTTAAAGACCAATTTACCTATGGTTACCACCTTGGTGGCTTTGCTACCATTGGCCTGGGCAAAAAATTTGCTATACAACCCGAGGTATTATTTAACCAGGTTAATGTAGACAGCTCCAGTAAATTCAGCGACATATATAAATTTAATAAATTAGGTACTGTACAACTCCAGTATTTAAGTATCCCTTTGTTATTGAATTATAATGCCAGTAAACTTTTAGCACTGCAGGTAGGCCCTCAATTTGGAGTGTTGCTTAATAAGAGTAATACCTTAATTGAAAATGGCAAAAATGCTTTTAAAGGCGGCGACCTGAGTATGCTGGGTGGTATTCAATTAAAACTTTCTCATTTCAGGATTTATGGCCGTTATGCAATTGGCCTTAATAATATAAATGATATTGACAATAAAGATAAGTGGACTAACCAGAGCGCCCAGTTAGGAGTAGGGATTGCGTTATAACTAGTTATTATTACAAAATCAGGGACGCAGAATGTGGAGAGAGCCATCTGCGTTCCATTTTACAATAGTTGATGGTGCGGTTGGTGTTACATCATCACGACGGTGTTGAACAATATAGTCAACACCGTTTTTTATTACGGCATCTATAGCTGTAAAATTCTGCGGCGATGGTGCGCCGCTGATATTTGCAGAAGTTGACACGATAGGTTTTCTAAAACGCTTAACCAGTTGTTTGCAAAATTCATCTTTTACAATTCGGATGGCAATGCTGCCATCTTTATTAACAAGGTTATCTGCTACATTTATTGCGCCCTCATAAATTACGGTAGTTGGTTTGTTTAATTCTTTTAGATAATCGAAAATGCCAGGTGGTGGTTGAGTAATGTATTGGAGTAAATCTTTTGCTGCAGCCAGTAAAACAATCATATTTTTTTCATCGGCACGTTTTTTTAAACTATAAATTTTTGTTACAGCTTCTTCATTGGTGGCATCGCAGCCAATACCCCAAATAGTATCGGTGGGGTAGAGGATAAGTCCACCATCTTGCAATGTTTTTATACAGGCTTCTATATCTTTTGTAAAAGGCATCAGCTGGTTTGTTTTGTTTTTATTGCAGCAACAACCTGTTGCACAATTATGTTTTCATCAAGCATAGCCAGGCATTTTGGTGCATCGTATAATTTACAGGTGTTGTTTACGCAGGGTTCGCAGGGCAATTGTGCAAGACGGATAATGGAACGATTGGTTTTATTGTAAGGTGCGGTGTTGTTTTCGTTGCCGGCGCCAAATAAAACTACTGTATGTGTACCCAATGCATTGGCAACATGTGCAGGGCCGCTGTCTGTAGTCAGCATAACAGGGCAGCTGCCCAATAAATTTATTAACTCTTGCAGTGTAGTTTTTCCTGCGCTATTGGTAATATTGCTTTTGTTATGTAGTTGCTGGTACACTTCATCAACAAATACTTTTTCTTTCGGGCTGCCAATTAAAATGATCTCTTCTGTAATTTGTTTTCTTACTGCGTTAATGATGCTTACTGCTTTTGCTGCAGGCAATCGTCTTGAGCTTGCTTCGGAATTGATATTTATGATAACCGCATTTTTCTTTTCCTTTGTTGTAGTATTTAATTCAACAGGCGGTACAGCAATTGTTGTTTTAATAAATTGTTGCAATAGATCTACATATTCTTCTACACGGTGCAGACTTTTTTTCTTTTGATAAGCGTTGGTGAGCAGTATAGAACGTAGCTCTTTTTTAAAGCCTGCTCTTTTTGTTGCGCCGGTTCCATAAGCCATTACTGCCGATGATAATGAATCGGGCAGGCAGAAAAAAATATCATACTGTTTTTGTTGCCGTAATTGTTTGCCAAATTTATAAGCGCCGCTTAAACCCTTGTAGGCTTCCTTATCAAAAATAAAATGCTGGTTATATTTTGGAAAATAGTCCAGTAAGAAATCAATATCCTTTTTTGCAATTACATCTATTGCGGCATTGGGATATTGCTGTTGTACCGCTTTTACAAAAGCAGTACTCATTACCATATCTCCCAGCCAGTTGGGTAAGCGAATTAATATGTTTTGCGGTTGTTTCAAAATTAAAAATGGGTAGCTATTTAATAAAGGGTAGCAAATTATTGCTGAATAAAGATATTCAGTTGAAGAGTGCGACGCCAATGAAGCCAAATAGCCATAAAAATGTCCGGTTACAAAAATCAACTATTTTATTTATTATGTTTGCAAAAATTTTAAAAGATGAAAGATTTGATATTAGAAGCCTGGAGCAACAGGGAATTATTGAAAGACACTAAATATTCAGATGCAGTAAGGGCAGTTATTGAAGAAGTGGATAAAGGCAGGTTAAGAACTGCTGCGCCATCGGAAAGTGGTTGGGTAGTAAATGAATGGGTAAAGCAAGCCATACTGATGTATTTTGGTATTCAGCAAATGGAAACATTTACATTGCCACCTTTTGAGTTTTACGATAAAATGAAATTAAAAAGTGATTATGCATCATTAGGTGTAAGGGCTGTACCTCATGCGGTGGCAAGATATGGAGCTTATTTGGCAAAGAATGTGGTGCTGATGCCAAGCTATGTAAATATTGGCGCTTATGTTGATGAAGGTACCATGGTTGATACCTGGGCAACAGTAGGCAGTTGTGCACAGATTGGTAAAGGTGTGCATTTAAGTGGTGGTGTAGGTATTGGTGGTGTATTAGAGCCATTACAGGCAAGCCCGGTTATTATAGAAGATGGTTGTTTTATAGGCAGCCGTTGTATTGTAGTTGAGGGTGTGATCGTTGAAAAAGAAGCAGTGCTGGGTGCTAATGTGGTATTGACACAATCAACAAAAATTATTGATGTAAGCGGCAGTACCCCAGTTGAAATGAAAGGCAGGGTGCCTGCAAGAAGTGTGGTGATACCCGGCAGCTATAACAAAAAATTCCCTGCTGGTGAGTTTGGTGTGGGTTGTGCTTTAATTATCGGGCAACGCAAAGCAAGTACAGATTTAAAAACAAGTTTAAATGATGCGTTGAGAGATTTTAATGTAAGTGCATAACCCCCATCCCCTAAAGGGGTGAAATTATTGACTAAAATTTTGAATTTGCAATTGCACTTTTAAGGAAAGTATAGATATCATTTTCGAAACCCCGATACTGTTCGTCGGGGTTAATTTTTTTATGAGTAAAGAGGCTAAAATAAAAATTTCTGTTGCAGGATTTGTTGTAACCTTTATCGGTGCAATTTTATTTTCTACCAAAGCCGTAATTGTAAAAAAAGCTTTTGCCGATATAAAAGTAGATGCACTGAGTTTGTTAGCGGTGCGTATGATCTGTGCCGTACCATTTTATTTAATTGTTGCATTTTATAAAACCAACCAGGAGGAGAATAAAAAACTAACTGGTAAACAATGGTGGTTTTTAATTATACTTGGCTTATCGGGTTATTATCTCAGCAGCTTTTTAGATTTTGTGGGCCTGCAATATATTTCTGCAGGGCTGGAGCGGTTGATTTTATTTTTGTATCCCACCATTACAATGCTGATCACAACTTTGGTTTATAAACAAAAGGTTTCAACCATTCAAAAAATGGCGTTACTGTTAACTTACTTTGGAACTGCGGTTGCATTTTATGGCGAATTGAAACTGGATACCGGGACCCCTAATTTTTATTATGGCAGCCTGCTCATTTTTTTATGTGCCATTACCTATGGTTTTTTTGTAGCCGGCAGCGGCCAGTTAATTCCACAAATAGGCGCTACTAAATTTACTGCTTATGCCATGACGGTTGCGGCAGTAGGGGTGCTGCTGCATTTTGTAATTAATGGCAACTTTACAGTAATAGAATCTGGTAATACTAAATTCTGGCTCTATGGAATCCTGATTGCCGTGGTGGCAACTGTTATTCCGTCTTTTTTAATTTCGGCAGGATTAAAAAAGATGGGCTCTAATAATGTAGCCATTGTTTCCAGTATTGGTCCGGTAAGTACCATTATACAAGCCCATTTTATTTTAGGCGAACAAATTTTTGCCGCTCAGATCTTTGGAACCATACTGGTAATTGCCGGCGTTGTAATGATTGGCTGGAAAAGAAAGCAGATATAGTTTTTTGGAGACCGATTTTAATTTACATTTGCAACCCACAATAGTTAATTAGTTTACTGGTTAACTGGTTTATTGGGCAGTTCTTTAGTCTGTTGGTAATTTTTTACTTTTAAAGCTTACCAATTAACTAATAAACAAATTAACCAAACCGCCCAGATGGCGAAATTGGTAGACGCACTGCCTTCAGGTGGCAGCGTTCGCAAGGATGTGCAGGTTCGAATCCTGTTCTGGGCACAAAGCTTCTCATATTTGAGAAGCTTTTTATTTTTAATTATCTTGTAAAAAAATATACAATGGCAACAGATATTACATGCCTTAATTGTGGCCACGGGTTAAAACTTAAATAAAATAAACTTTATCTATATGAACGAAATCATTTGCCCGAATTGCAAAAAGGCTTTTAAAGTTGATGAAGCCGGTTTTGCTGCTATTCTTAAGCAGGTTCGTGATCATCAATTCGAAGAAGAATTACAAAAACGCCTCAATCTTGCAGAAAAGGAGAAAGAAGATGCTGTGAAGATTGCTGAGGCGAATCTAAGACTTAAGGCATCAGAAGCTTTTAAAAAAATTGAAATGGAACGTGACAGTCTTGCCAATGATTTAAAAAATAAAGAAACAGAAAAAAAAGAGGCTATTAAACTTGCAGAAGCAAATCTCAAAAATTCATTACGGGAAGAGCTTACACGAAAAGACATAGAAATAGCTCAGCTAACCGCTGATAAAAAGCTTTCCGTAGTGGAAGCGACTAAAAATATAGAAAAAGAAAGGGATGAACTTGTCAACAAATTAGAGCTTAAGGAAACAGAGGCACAATTACGTGAAAAAACTTTGAGTGAAAAGTTCTCTGCCGAACTTAAGACAAAAGAGGATATCATTAAATGGAAAGACGAAGAAATTGCTCTACGTAAGGACATGAAACTTAGACTCTCTACCAAAATGTTAGGTGAAACCCTTGAACAGCATTGTGAAACCGAGTTCAACAAACTTCGTGCAACAGCTTTTCAAAGATCTTATTTTGAAAAAGACAACAATACCAGGTCTGGAAGTAAAGGTGATTACATCTACAGGGAAACTGATGAAGCAGGGAATGAGATTATCTCGATAATGTTCGAAATGAAAAATGAAGGTGATGAAACAGCAACAAAAAAAAGGAACGAAGATTTCTTAAAAGAACTAGATAAAGACCGTATAGAAAAAAAATGTGAATATGCAGTTCTGGTTTCACTTTTAGAATCAGAAAGCGATCTTTATAACTCAGGGATTGTTGATGTTTCACACAAACACTCGAAAATGTATGTTGTTAGACCTCAATTTTTTATTCCTATAATCACCCTTCTTCGTAATGCCGCAATGAATTCACTAAAATATAAAGCAGAACTTGCTTTGGTAAGAAATCAAAATATTGATATCACCAATTTTGAAGACAAAATAAAAACATTTAAGGATGGATTTGCAAGGAATTATGATTTAGCCAGTCGTAAATTTAAAGAAGCTATTGAAGAAATTGATAAAACTATTAACCATCTGCAAAAAACCAAAGATGCCTTATTATCATCTGAAAACAATCTTCGTCTTGCAAATGACAAAGCGGAAGACCTAACAATCAAAAAGCTTACACATGGAAATCCCACGATGAAAGCAAAGTTTGAAGAAGGATCGAATAAAATTGACTAAACTGATAGTAAATTGGCGATATTCATTTATACTTGATGGCGGCGATGAAGATGACATGGCCCACTAAATATATTTATGCCCTTTGATACTACCTACCATATTTATACAACAGAAAAAAACACTTCTACCAATTACATTGTACCGGGTGCAAAGGATACCGATATATACCTTGGCCCCGGGGAAGCACCACCCGGATTAGGCAGTCTTGATTCGTTCTATACCATTTTAAGCAAGGCAGAAAAACTTGCACAGCCCGGCCAGTTAAAAAAAGAAGAACATTATGTGCCCAGCGATACAATGATCATTGCTTTTATAGCAATTTTTATTTTCATTCTTATCCGGGTTAAAAAAAATGTAAAAGAAGAAGAGGCGGAGGAAAGCAGTTCAAATACTTTCAGCAGCAGCGCCACTAAAAGACATAAAAAAAGCGTCTCTCCATATCTTACTTACTATGGCGAAATCTTGAATTTTACTGATGTTGAATTGATTACAATTTTAAACAAGAGATTTCCATATTACAGGATATTATCGCAGCTACAAAAAAGAAAATTTACTGAAAGGCTGCAGGTTTTTATTGCTGATAAGATATTTAAGATACATGATACCAAAGGGTATAAAGAAATGCCGGTACTTATTAGTGCAGCCGCCATCCAGTTAACATTTGGCTTGGATAAATATGTATTACCCAACTTTAAATACATACATGTTTATCCCGAAGAATTTTTAGGTGTACACCCCAGCATACGTGTGCTGGAAGGTAATGTTAGCGGCCACGCCATCAACCTTAGCTGGAAACATTTTTTACATGGGTATGAAGATACTACCGACGGACAGAACGTTGGGTTGCATGAATTATCCCATGCTTTGTATTACCAGACTTTTGTTGTAGAAGAAAATGTAGACCATAATTTCAGGGATACCTTTGATGATTTTAATAACTACGGCAATAAAGTATTTCACCAGGAATCGCAGCCGGATAATGATCTGTATTCGGAATATGCTTTAAAAAACTTCCAGGAGTTTTGGGCAGAGAGTATAGAAATATTTTTTGAAAAACCCCATCAATTAAAAAATAAGTACCCGGAATTATATGCTGCGCTGGTTGATATGCTGAACCAAGATCCGGCCACGACCACACCATTAGTGTAAAGTTAACAACCAGGTTAAAAAATTATTGTTGAAATGCAGGTAATGCACCAGTAGCGGAATTTCTTTATTAAATAAACAATGTACCACGCCTTCATCCTGCTTTTCTTCAATGGATTGGATATTGATGTGTTTAATGAAATCCACCCCGCCGGAACCTTTCCATTTATACACCGATTCTTTTACACTCCAAAGCAGGGTTGCAGTTGTATTGATATCATTTGGTGGCAGTAACGTTTTTTCCTGGCGGGATAAAAATTTATGAATGATCTTTTCAATTTTATCATTTACCAGCTCCACATCTACACCAACCCTGTATTCTTTACTTACAATAACAGCAGCATAATCTCCACAATGCGAAATGGAAAAATGATAGGCCTCATCTTCTAAAAAAGGTTTACGGGTATCGGCAATTTTAATGAGTGGTAAAGGAAAATCGGGGTACAGCTCTTTTAATAAGTACCTGCCGGCCAGGTGTTGCAATCTCTTATGCCAATGTGTAATTTCTTTTTGCAGGGGCACCTGCTGTAAAAAAAAATCTTCTGTTTCGGTAATATGCCAAACGCCCATTTTGGTAACAGCGTTAATATTTTGTTGATAAACCAGTGGCATTTAAACAATTTTAGATTGAATATTTGCGAAAGATAACAAATACACGAATTATAAAAACGAATTACACGAATTAACTAATAAACGAATCAACCAATAAACCAATCAACATGATTTTAAGCGACACCAGGATTTTAGAAGAAATTGAAAAGGGTACTATTAAAATTGTACCCTATAACAGGCAAGACCTAGGCAGCAACAGTTATGATGTGCATTTGGGAAAAGACCTTGCCCGTTATGTTGATAAGGAATTAGATGCCAAAAAGCATAATACCATCGAACATTTTGAAATACCCGATGAAGGATATGTACTTCAGCCGCATGAGTTTTATTTAGGTGTTACTGAAGAATATACCGAGACTCATGCCCATGTTCCTTTTTTAGAAGGCAAATCTTCTACAGGCCGCTTGGGTATTGATATTCATGCAACAGCCGGTAAAGGAGATGTAGGTTTTTGTGGTAACTGGACGCTTGAAATTTCGGTAAAGCAACCTGTAAGAGTGTATAAAGGAATGCCAATTGGCCAATTGATTTATTTTCCTGTTGATGGAGAGATTGAAGTAAAATACAACCAAAAGAAAAACGCCAAATACAGCGGGCAGATAAACAAACCGGTGGAAAGTATGATGTGGAAGAATAAATTTTAGAAGATAGACAACTGGCAATGGATGACTGACAGGGCTTAATTAAAGACTCTTAATTCAATTTCCAGATAGCATAATTTAACACCGAAGCAAAACTTACCCAACAAATGTAAGGGACCAGCAACCATGCAGCGGTAGAAGATATTTTTCCAAACCAAAGAATGGTGAATAATATTGCCAACCACATTACTATAATTTCTGCAAAAGCCCAGCCGGGTTGCTGTAGTTTAAAAAATATGAGCGACCAAAAAAAGTTAAGCGTTAATTGTATTACAAATAAAATTACAGCGGTCTGTTTTACCGATGAAGAGATGGTTTCGGTTCTCCAAACCAGGTAGAAAGCAATACCCATCATTACATAAAGTGTCGTCCATACAGGGGCAAATATCCAGTTGGGTGGATTGAACCATGGCTTGTTTGCTGTAGCATACCAACCCTCTACACCCGAAGAAGTAAAATAGCCTGCAATGCCTCCCACTAAAAGCGGAATCAAAATAGAAATAAATAATTTCATTAACCTTATAACAGTATAACTGGAAAATAGTTTAACTAAAGCTGCTTATATCTTCCCGAATTTTTTATAATACGCAATTAAAAAACTGGTTACTTCGTCGTAACTCAATACGCCCTGCGGTTGTTGATTACGCTCTAAATATTTTCCGTACATCCAGCGTATAATGGGTTCTACGGGATTTTTATGCCGGCGGTTAAATTCACGCCATTCCTTTAAATCTGCTTTTATCTCAGGAATTAATTGATTGGCATAAGACCTTGCACTTGCCGAATCGCTGTTAAAAAGATTGCGGTTGCTGTATAAAAACAGGTCGAGGTAAACAGAGTATTGAAACTGTTTATCAGACGATGCGCTGGCAGCCAGGTAGCCCACAAAATTCGCTTCCATTTCTTTGGCATAACCTAACTGGTGCGCCACTTCGTGGCAGGCTGTAAAAGGCTGAGAGAATTTTGGAACAGTAGTATTTACCTGCCCCTCGCCGGTAAAAGGATTATAATAACCCAGAAAACCAACATAATTACCCAGCCAACCCCAAAGCGAAGGTTTAAGTGACTGGTGTTGATAGTTTAAAAAAGGATAACTGCTGTTTACTGCGGCGTATGATTGCTGCACTTTTACAAATAATTCTTTTGTAGACAGGTAAGCGGTTTTATTATTTACCAGGTACTGTTTGCTGCTGTTAACTTTTTCAATTAAAAGCGCATTAATGTTTTTTAATTCTTTGGGGCTGTATTTATCCATTTTAAGCCCCAATTGATAGGCAATGCCTTTACGGTTATAATTAATACCCCAAAAACTGTTGAACACAATATAGATCAACAGGAACAGGATCAATATTTTAAACGATCTTGTGGCCAGCCCATTCCAGGTTGCCTGCTTTTTATACAGCGCTTTTATGCCTTTTATCAATTTCCAAAGCACCCAAATGCCAAACAGGCCATACAGCAAATCGCCAATACTAAAAGGGATCCATCCAAATACAAGCCTTAACAGGGTTACTAAGCCGGGGTAAATGCCTGTTGAATAGCCATCTTCCACCCTTAATTCATCAGCAGCATATACCCTTATCAGTACAACAAATACCAGCAATACTCCAATAAACAACCATTTTTTCTTATGTTTCATACCAGCCCTAAAAATAGTAAAAGCCCTGTAAATAGCAGCAGCAGTATAAAATATCGAAATTCAAACCAAAAATCACAAATTTTTACCTTACCTTTGCCGTCCTTTAAACCATCCGTAATGGCTAATAAACGGGAATTTGAGATAGCTTTTGTGGGATTGAAGCCCGGTATTCATGAGTTTAATTACGAGGTGGATGATAAGTTCTTTGTTGATAAAGGGGTTATAGATTTTACCGGCTGCCATGCCAACATTAAATTGTCACTCGACAAAAAAAGCAGTTTTATGCTGCTTAAGTTTGAAGTGGGCGGTAAGGCAGATGTAACCTGCGACCGGTGTGGAAACCCATTACCCATGGACATTTGGGATGAGTTTAATATGCTGGTAAAGCTGGTGGAAAATCCCGATGAGATGAATAACCAGGAAGAAGATCCTGATGTGTTTTACATTTCCCGGACCGAAAGTCACATCAATGTGGCCAGCTGGATCTACGATTTTGTGCTGCTGAGTTTTCCTATGCAGAAGATGTGCAGCGAGGAAGCAATGGGCGGGCCGCAATGTAATAACGAAGTGCTGGAAAAACTAAGGGCAATGGAAGTGAGGGAGCAGGAAGCCAACAGTAACCAGTTATGGAAAGGGTTGGAACAGTTTAAAGTAAAGAAAAAAAGTAAAAAGTAATAAGGTTTAAGTTTTAGATAATTCTTAATTTTTAATTCATAATTCAATTAATAAGTCATGCCAAATCCAAAAAGGCGCCATAGTCAGCAACGCAGTGCAAAAAGAAGAACGCACTATAAAGCAGTGGAAACAACTTTAAGTGTTGATAAAACAACCGGCGAAACACATGTACGCCATCGTGCCCATGTAAGTGAAGGAAAATTATTTTATAAAGGAAAGCTGGTAGCCGAAAAAGCACCTCTAAAAGCCTAATTATATTTTCAACTTTGCATTCTAAACTCTAAATTCGTTTACGGATATGGAGTTTAGAATTTTTTATTTAAAGCAATTGAAATGAATATAGGACTAGATATGATGGGGGGCGACTTTGCCCCACTGGAAGCAGTAAAAGGGGTTGCTGAATTTTTAGCCGTCAATCCAGACCATGTACACCTCACTTTAATTGGAGACGAAACACAAATAAAGACGCATATTGCCGCACAGTATATCCCGGCAGATAAATACACCATCGTTCATACCACGCAGGTAATTGAAATGAACGAACATCCCACCAAAGCTTTAAAAGAAAAAAAAGATTCTTCCATTGCCATAGGATTTTATTTACTGGCCACCGGCAAAACCGATGCCTTCATCAGTGCAGGTAATACAGGTGCCATGATGGTAGGTTCCTTATTCAGCATTAAAGCCATTGAAGGCGTGTTACGCCCCACTATTGGCGCTTATATGCCCCGGGAAGATGGCACCTTAGGTTTACTGGTTGATGTTGGATTAAATGCTGATTGCAAACCGGAAAACCTGAACCAGTTTGCGGTACTCGGTTCTTTATATGCACAACACATTTTAAATTTCGATAACCCCAAAGTGGGCCTGGTAAATTTAGGTGAAGAAGAGGGAAAAGGCAATCTTTTAGCGCAAGCCACTTACCCCCTGTTAAAAGAAAATGCGCAGATCAATTTCATAGGCAATATCGAAGGCCGGGATATTTTAATGACCAAGGCAGATGTATTGGTTTGCGAAGGCTTTACCGGTAACGTGGTGTTGAAAATGGCAGAAAGTATTTACGATATTGTAAAGCGCCGCAACATTAACGACGAACATTTTGACCGGTTTAATTTTGAACAATATGGCGGTGTACCCGTACTTGGCATAGCCAAGCCAGTTATTATTGGCCACGGCATTTCTCATGCCACTGCATTTAAAAATATGATACGCATAGCAAAGCGGATGATAGAAACTAAGCTTTTAGAAAAGATGAAGGATAGTTTTACAGGGTAGGCCTAGGAAACGTTGGTATCATCGCCACTGCTATAACAGTGTTACTTATACTTTTAAATTTTATTTGATTATTGTAGCAACTGCAACTGCAAAAACTATTTGTTTATTTTAGTATTGATTACGTTGCAGATTAAAAAAATAAACATGACACCCTAAGAAGTATTGAAAACATGGATAGCTGCATTCAACAGGATAGATATTGAAGCGCTTGCAGATCTGTACAGCGAAGATGCTGTTAATCACCAGGTGATTACTGACCCACTGGTGGGCAAAACAGCCATAAAAAAAATGTTTACAGACGAATTTGTCCGGGCAGAAATGGTGTGTATTGAAGAAAATATTTTTGAAGACGGTGAATGGGCTATACTGGAATGGAAAGACCCCAAGGGATTAAGGGGCTGTGGCTTTTTTAAGATACAGAATGATAAGATCGTTTTTCAGCGTGGATATTGGGACCAGCTCTCTTTTTTTAAGCAGCAAAACATCCCTTTTTAAATCTTTCCGTTCATCCAAAATATTTGCCCATCTTTTTTATTAGTGCTACTTTGAATTTTTAATAACCAAAACAATTATAGTAATGAGAAAACAATCTATTGTTTTAGCGGCTTTCAGTTTGTGTACAGGTTTTGCATTTGCACAAACCGGAGCTATTGATAAAATAAAAAATGAAGGATTAAAGCAATCCAAAGTAATGGATTTCGCTTTTCATCTTACTGATGTAAGCGGACCGAGGCTTACCAATTCGCCGGGTTTTTTCAGGGCAGCCAACTGGGCAAAAGATGAACTTACAAAAATGGGCTTGGTAAATGTTGCGCTTGAACCATGGGGCGATTTTGGTATTGGCTGGGAACAGAACCGTTGCTACATGGCTGTTACAGCACCTTATTATTTTCCGGTGGTGGCTATACCCAGGGCATGGACAGGAAGCACACCCGGCAAAAAAACAATGAGCAGTGAAGTGGTTATTATTAACGCAAAAGACTCTGCAGAGCTGTATGAAAAATACGGAGGAAAAGTAAAGGGCAAGATCATTATGCTGTATTCGACCGATACGCTGAAGCCTTCCTTTACGCCTGATGGAGCAAGGTTTACTGATGATGAATTAAGCAAAATGGCCAACGCAAAACCAGACACAACAAGAAGAACAGTGATGGGAAGGGGCAGGGCAGGCTTTGGCGTGGCACGCCAGTTGCCCGAGTTTTATAAAAAAGAAAAACCGGCCCTTGTGTTAAGTATGAGCCGTGCCGGTAATGACGGTACTTTGTTTGTACAAAACGGCGGCGCTTATACAAAAGATGCTGAAAATAATTATGGCTATGTAATGTTATCAAGCGATGATTATTTACGCATACAGCGTTTGGTAATGGCTGGACAAAAAGTGGAAATGGAAGCTGATGTAAAAACCACTTTCTATACTTCGGATATTAAAGGATATAATGTGGTTGCAGAAATTCCCGGTACCGATCCTGTTTTAAAAGATGAATTGGTAATTATTGGCGGGCATTTAGATAGCTGGCAAGGGGCTACCGGTGCTACTGATAATGCAGCAGGTTGTTCGGTAATGATGGAAGTGATACGGATTATTAAAGCAGCAGGTTTGCAGCCTAAACGTACTATACGTATTGCATTATGGAGCGGTGAGGAGCAGGGCTTATTGGGATCAAGAGGGTATGTGAAAAATCATTTTGCCGATCCTGCTGATATGGTATTAAAACCTGATCATGCAAAAGTTTCGGCTTACTATAATTTAGATAATGGTACCGGAAAAGTTCGTGGTATTTATTTGCAGGGAAATAAAGAGGCTGGTCCTATATTTTCAAAATGGCTGGAACCATTTTATGAACTGGATGCAAAAACAGTTACCATAGATAATACCGGAGGTACAGATCATCAGGCATTTGATGCGGTTGGTATTCCAGGCTTTCAATTTATACAGGATGAAATAGAATACGATACCCGTACGCATCATACCAACATGGATACTTATGATCATCTGGTACCGGAAGATTTAAAACAGGCTGCCACTATTATTGCAGCATTTGTTTATAACACTGCACAACTGGATACAAAAATTCCAAGAAAGGAATTACCTAAACCAAGACCAGCAGGCGGAAGAAATTTTTAATTATAGTATTGGCATAAAAAAAGTTCATCCGCCTGCAGGCGGATGAACTTTTTTTATTTTATGTTGTTCTCAATTATCTTTTCATCGGCTGTCTTTTCCAGTACGTTAATGAACGCCACAGCCATTCAAACGGACCAAACCTGAAATAGTGTAACCAGATGGATGAATAAATAAGTTGAACGATCCATACACAAAAAACAAAATAATATAACTGGTGGAAGGCAAACTTATTATAATAGCCAAAACCATAACCATAAAAAAACCAGGTACAGATAATAGATTGCATCAGGTAATTGGTAAATGCCATTTGCCCTACATTGCTCAGTGCCTTCATCAGCCAGGGAACTAAACGGCTGCGGAAAATTAACAAGAGTAAACTTGCATGACCAAGCGATAATAAACCTCTCCTGAAATCATATAGTAACTGGTGGTTCATCCTGTAACTATCAACATAATGATTAAAATCGGTAACCATTACCAGTAAGCCTTCTTTAAATGCAAACCACCCAATTGGTATGCCTATGCCGTAACCAATAAGCAGGCACATAACATAGGTTGAGGTTCGCAGGCGGTTACTAAAAAAGCCCAGGCCGAATAAAGCCATACCAAAAAACATCATGGTTAAACCATCCCAAAACCATTGGTGGTATAATCCCCACACTTCGCCTTCCACATTCATAGGTAACCAGTATTGGTACACAGTTGTATAGCTTGACCGCATTTTTCTAAGGTTGCGGTTGGTAAATGTGGTGTCGGGTTTTGTTCTTTTTTCCATCTCCTGCCATTCTGCTCTGGCCGCTACCTGTTCATCAGTAAGTGTTTTCTTTTCTTTTTCAGCTTTTACTGCTTCTGTGTAAGCCTTTCTTTTTTCTCTTGTCTCATTCCACTGCAGTTGTTGCTTAAGCATAGTAACCGACAGGCAAATAAATCCCAGCACCAATAACCATTTAGGATTTGTTTTTCTAAATACATATAATACCATGCCGCACATGCCATAGAAATATAAAATGTCGCCGAACCATAATAAAACAAAAGCATTGAACATGCCGAATAATACCAGCCACAATAAACGGCGGTAATAATATTCTGTTACAGATGGTCCGCCGGGTACCTCATGTTTATTCAGCGTAAATAATATCATGCCGGCACCAAATAACATGGAGAATAAACCTCTCATCGTGCCGTCAAAAAATGTTTCAATGGTGGCGAAGGTGAAAAAATCCCTGGTGTTATGTGGCCCGTTAAGAATATTTGACCACATATCCCAGTTAATACCAAAGCCCATAATGTTCATTAATAAAATGCCCAGTAAGGCAAACCCACGTATCATGTCCACCGTTTTTATCCTTTCGGCTTGTTCTACCGGATGTGGATTATTTGTTGCAGTATATGTTTCCATAAATAGTTTTATTGCTTGTTATAAAATTGGTTGGTTCAGGTTAATGTTTTCTTATCCTGTTTTTTTGTTATTAGGAAAACGTTTACCATATATCAACCATCGCCACAACCATTCTACCGGGCCATATTCATAATAGCGCAACCACACAATAGAGAATACGGTTTGTACCAACCATATTTCTGCAACAAAAAAGTATAATTGCGGTAACGACAGCCGGCCAAAATACCCGAAGCCATAACCATAAAAGAATAAAGTACAAACGATGGTTTGCATTAAATAATTGGTGAATGCCATGCGGCCAACGGAAGCCAATGCCTGCCATAACCATTGTAAAATTTTTAACCGTAATAAAAGCATTATCAAACCGGCATACCCCGTTGCCATTAGTAATCTTTCTATGGGGAAAAACTGGTTGGGCGGAAGCGCATGACCGGTTATATATTTTTCGTAATCGATAAGTTTGGCGTTGCCATAATGCAGCCGGAACCAGGCCAGCGATAAGCCTGCAAGTATACCAATAACAGCAAACAGTATGTATTTTGTTTTAGAAAAATCAGGGCTAAAAAATCCGAAACCAAATAATGCCATGCCCAGCAACATCATGCTGCCAATATCCCAAACACCAATGCGGTATAACCATAATGCTTCTTTCCACTGCGACCTTTCCAATAAATGATTCCACATTTTTGCATAGCCTGCATGCATGGCTTTGTTTTCTGTACTGTCTTTTACTTTTGTAGAATCGTATTTAATGTTCTTAACCAATCCTTCCCATGCACCTTTATCTTTTTGTTGCTCTTTAGTAAGGGTATCTCTTTTTTTAGCCAACGAATCGCTTTTTTTCAGTTCGGCTTTTGTCATGCCGCTTATGCTGTCTTTATTATGGCGTGTGGCACTGTCTTTTTTAATTCGTTCTTCTACAAGTGTAACTGCTTTAAATTTTTTGTGCGAAGTTTTATCATCAGCATAGTTCCAGAATAATTTACCACAGTAGATAAGGGTACAAAAAATAGCTGCTATCAATAATCCTTTTTTACTCATTCTGAAAAAGGGAAACAATAAAATACCCATTACGCCATATTGAAAAAGAATATCTCCGGGCCATAATAAAACGATGGCGTTTATTAAACCAAAAGCTATCAGCCACATTTGCCTGCGGATGTACAGTTCCTGCGTGGTGGGCAGCATAAGCCGGTTGGGTTTGTTCATGTACAGTATCATTCCTGCACCAAATATCAACGAGAAAAGGGCACGCATTTTACCTTCAAAAAGAAACAGCGTACTAACAAAAAGTGAATGATTGTTTGCTTTTGTTGAAATGCGGATACCAGTTTGCTGGTTTACGCTGAAGCCGCCAAACTCCCAGATGCTGATGAGTAAAATACCCAGCAGGGCAATACCTCTTATTACATCAAGAGAAAAAATACGGGAGTTACCGGCATCATGATCTATGGTATAAGAATTTGACGTACCCTGTCCGGGTTCAGTAAATTGGTTGGGCATATTAGTGGTTGTTTTAGTTTGTTCGATGGAAGAAGAATGATTAAATATAAAAATTAGTTTTTTATAAAACGAATGTTCGAACAGTTATTTGTTGAGCGGCAGCCAATACAAAGCGTGGGTTGCAAGGCGGTAGTTATTGCCTGATGATTAATTTATCAATTTGCCAGGCAGTTTTAAGGCATTGTTGAATACCGATACTGTTGCCGCCGATTACTTTTATTTTTCTTTTATACACCAGCACCTTGTTTATTTTTACCGACAGTGTATCTGCCTGCTGTATAATTTCGTACTTATTAAATTTGTTTTGTTTTATTAGTGCAGATAAATCCTGTTTGTTGGAGAAGTAAATATCTTTTTCCTCAGTATCATTTGTTGTTGGCCTATCCGACCATGGATAATAGGTCCACCCTTTTCTAAAATAGGCCATCCTTACATTACCGGTTGGTTTCATTTCCAGTTGGTATAAACTGTCGCAGGCAAATACACTGTAGTTATCCTTTACACATAAATTCCCCCATTGCATATCTATCATCGGAAAAATATCTTTATAGAATAATACTTTGGCATAAAAAGTAATTGAAAAATCCCTGGCGGTATTCAATCCCGGAATAGCTTTCCTCAGCCACAGGCAACCATTACGTATTTTATTTACGCCAAATTTTTCAATGTACAGTTTACCGCTGTCTATCTTTACAACAAAGTCGCTGTCGTGCTGCAGTTTCCAGTGGCGTTTGTTGTTACTGAACCGTTCTTTAAAAATTATTTTAGACTGGCCAAAAGTAGTTGCAGTAATACATAACAGCAGGCATACTAAAAAGTACTTCATAATTTTATTTATAATTAAATATACGCCTGTGGCACGAAATAATGTTTTTTGAAAGTATAGTATATAAAAAACCTTCGCTGAGTTTTTCAACGAAGGAGTATGTTTATCGAAAGCTAAAAAAGGCAGGTGTGCAATTTAATTTGCCGGGTAACCTGCGCTGGCTTTAACTTCATCTATCTGTTTACTGTGCCTTACAGTATGTGCCGACATCAGTAAAATAACCTGGTACGCATCAATTGGCCCAAGTGGCGATTGCTCTGCAACATGATTGCGGTAATCTTCTGTAGATGCTTTAAGGGCATCAATATTTTTTTGCCTTTCTTCTTTTAAAAATTTCATTGCTTCACCTGCACTTGCCCATTTGGCATTTTTGGGTTCGAAATTTTCACTGGTCTTTACTTTATTTGTACGGTCTTCAACTCCGGCCAGTATTTTTTCATCCGTCATTTTAATGTCTTTCCTTTTATCGGGGTTGGCGGGTGCGGCTAATGTGCCCTGTGCCCAGCCCCATAAATTTGTTTCGGAAATTGCCAGGTGGTACACACATTCTTTAATCGACCATTTATCCGGCGCAGCTTTAAAATTTAACTGGGCATCATTAAGCCCCTTAACAGACTTTTGTAAAACTTTTAAAGAAGCTTTTAAGTTTTTACCAGCCATTTTCTTTTCGTCTTTGGTTAGCTGGGCAAAAGTTGTTGCTGCAAAAAGCAGCATTAAAGCAATCGCAAATATTTTTTTCATACAAAAAATTTTAGGTAAAATGTAATAAGGCAATAAATCTACACAGAATACTTTACAAATACCAGTAATTTTTTTTGTTGACAGCAATTGTTTTTTACGCTTATCAGTACGCTGATAATTTTTCAATCACTTTTACCGATACCGGGTTAAGTGCATTATCTGTTTTGCATACCAGGTAATGTTTGGCAAACCCATCTAAAAATGTATTGGCAGGCATGTTGAACTGTATTGTTTTAACGCCCTGTGTAGGATGATACAAGCCATTGGCATCTTTAAAATGCAGCACCAGTTCTACCTGTTCAATTTTCCATGCATCTGTAAAAATATTGGCTTTGTATTCTATTACTGTGCCAAGTCCATTAAGGCTGAAAGATGCAAGGCTGGTTGCAGGATTAACGATGGTGGCAGTGCTCGACATGAATAAACCCATCGGCAATGTACGGGATGAATTGCTGAAAAACGGCAACTCATTTTTGGCCACCTTTTTTACGAATTCGTTATACGTATCACTAAGGTTTTTTATGGTACTGGGAATTACACGGATGTTTACTTCCGATTCAGGCTCTTTATTATCGGCACCGGTTTTTATAGTGATAAAAGCATTGGTAAGATAATACTGTGATGGATTGAGTGACGGATTGTACTGGCCCAGGTATCCACGGAATGATGCGCTGGCCAAATTGTTTGTTTCATTGGCTTCATTAATGATATTGCCTTTGTCAACGATTAAATTATACGTATAGTTATCTGCAGTGTTAAAATAATTTTCTCTCGACAGGTTAAAGCAGCGTAAAATACTTTCCTTTTCCTGGCCGCCGGTAAGTATAGTGGAAAAGGTTGCGATGGCATGTCCACAACCGGCATAATAATTTTTACCATTAACAGAAAAATTGGGTGGTGTGGCAGTAGGCCTTGTTAAAGGGTAATCAAAATAACCCTGTACAGAAACATTATTTAAATCAACTGCATCTGTACCGTTATTTCTTACAATATAGGTAACATGCACAGCCCCACCATTTGCAGGGTCGTACTGAAAAGTTTTAATGCGGATGCTCAAATCTTTTCCCGGAGTTAAATTAGCAGGCGGTGGTGCAGGTACCGGCGCTATAATTTTTTTAATTGTTACGGGTCTTTGTATTTGTTGAAGTTGGGCATGCGCATTGATGCCCATAAATAAAATGCACCAACTTATAATTATTACTTTTTTCATTACAGGATGTTTTGTTGTACGCTGTAAAAATGCAACCATACGGCCAGCCTTCCTATCCTGTAAAAAAGGGATTTTTATTTTAACATGCCTGCGGCAATGTGTTTTGTTGCCGGTAATTATTTTTCAATTTTGCATTGTCCCCGCCGTGGCGGGGCTCACTTGTACGGCATACCATTGAGGAGCTTTTATTTAAGTGAAAGGTTAAGTCTATTTATTGCCCAACACTACAATATCCATAGCGTTTACTTTAATTTGGTTACTGATTACTTGTTTTGTAGATAGGTTTTTATATCGGTGCTTATTCAATGCCGGATGGGTGAATAATAAAGATTTGTTGCTGCGGTTAATGATAACAATCACTTCTTCGTTACCCAATTTACGACTGAATGCATACAGTTTTTTTGCATCATCCATTACTAAAGTATTATAGCTGCCAAACCTGATAGCTTTATACTGCCGGCGTAGGCCAATGAATTTTTTGTACCAGTTAAATAAATCCTTGTCGAATATTACCTCATCAGCGTCATGTTTACTTTGATTGGGATTAAATATTTCCGCATCATATTTTTTACCCGGCCACAGCATTGGTTTACGGCAGTCAGGATCGTTAGCACCCCACATACCTGCTTCATCACCATAAAAAAACATAGGTGAGCCTAAGTATAGCATTTGAAATGCTATAATCAGTTTTTGCTTTTGTTGTTGTTCCGCTGTTGGTTTACGTGCATTATAATTCCTGTTGTTGCTCTTTTGGCTCCAGTTAAAATATTGCCCCCAGTCACCAAACTTTTTACCGTCAGGATTTGCAACAGCACTTGCAAGCCTTGTTGCATCGTGACTGTTCATCAGGTTTTGCATATTGAAAGCCACATCTTCACCAAAAGCTTCTCTTAATGCTGCCAGCTTACTGTCAAACTGTGTAACAGTTGAACCGCTTGTATCCTGTACAAAAAAATCATGCACAATAAAAGCAAAATTGTAATTCATTGTAGCATCAAATTCATCGCCGCTTAAATAAGGCCTCGTCTGCTCAATATTATAAACTAACTCGGCTGTTAAATAAGCTTTTGGATTTATACTGCGAACCCATTTGCGCCAATCTTTCCAAAATGGATGGCCAACATCATAAGCCACATCTAAGCGCCAGCCGTCAACGCCATGAGCAATTCCTTTATTCATCGGGTTCATCCAGCGCATGGTGGAATTAAAAATGTATTGCTTCGGTCCAGCAACAATTCCGGTACTGTCTTCTTTTAACTCAGGCAGTGTTGTTACACCAAACCATCCTTTATATTCAAACTTTGTACCTGTTGCACTATCCCGCCAGCTTTTTATATCGAACCAATCTTTATATACTGATGCCTGCTGGTTTTTCAACACATCCTGAAAGGCAAAATTCTTTACACCTAAATGATTAAACACACCATCAAAAATGATATACATCTTTCGTTTGTGTACTTCATCGATCAGCTTCAACGCAAGCAGATCTGCTTTTGTCCATACCCAGGTTTCCCGTTTCAACGGATCTTCTTTCTTCATCATTTCAATATCTCCATTTGGATCGGGTCCAAAACTTGGGTCAACATGATGATAGCATAATGCATCATATTTATGTGATGAAGGCGACCAGAAAATGGGCGTCATATAGATCGCATTTACGCCCAGTGATTTTATGTAGTCGAGTTTGTTTAGTACCCCCTGCAAATCTCCACCATACCTTCTCCGCTGAATATTGAAGTAAATGTTTTTCCCGTTTTTTTGTTCGTAAGGTTGCAGTTGATACCAGTCACTGGTCCACGGATGAATTTGAAATGCTGATGTGTCATCAAAAGGATACGCACCATTCTGGTCATTTACTTTTGGGTCGTTATTCAGGTCTCCATTGTTAAAACGTTCAGGAAAGATCTGATACCACACAATACCCTTGCTCCACTGAGGTGCAAGATTATTTTGGGCTATACCCGGTGATATATATAACAATAGGATTTGAACTAAGAGAACAGTTGTAAATATATTTTTTTTCATTTTCTTAAAATTAAAAATGTACCAGCCCTGGGCATGGAGACGAAGCTAAATGTATAATTAAAAATTGATTGTTAGCACTAATGTCCTGTAGAATATGTTGGCTTTGATCTTATTCAACAATGATCTATTAAGGTTGTTAACTAACCTTAACAAATTGCGGCAAGGTATATGTTTATGTGGGTTTACGAAACATGAAAAACCTTAAAAAATGAAAACCATTCCTTTTCCCCGTTCGGGTGTAGAAATTCCATAACGCTAACACGGTAACATGTTCCGGAAATGCAAATGCAGGCCCGGTGGCCATCTTATGCCTGTTACTGATTAACACTATTTAACTGCTGGAGGATTATTTTTTTTTGGGGAGCTAACAAGCTCTCTTATTTATTATTTAATAACCTATAAATTATTTTATCATGAAATGTTTAACATTAAAAAAACCACTTGCAGTTTTAGCGCTTGTTGCTATTGCATTTACAGCCTGTAAAAAAGAACAACCAACAAACCCGGCAGATGAACAGGATCCAACGGATGATGTTGTAGCGGTCGTTGATTCAGCTTCTATGGAAGATGCACCGGGATTAGCTATGGCTGCAAATCTTGCGGCAAGCACCTACTATATCAGCCCCGTGGGTAATAACCTTACTGGTGATGGCAGCACCGGTAAACCATGGAAAACCTTGTACAAAGCAACATCGGCAGTTACAACCGCAGGAAGTACCATTCATATCAAGGCCGGTACTTATACCGAAACCAAAACAAGTAACCTGCGGGCAGGGGTTAACCTGGAAGGTGATGGGGCAACCACCACAATCGTTAGAGGAGCTGTAACTGCTACTTATACTGCTCTTATCGAAATGCAATCTCCGGATAGAACAAGCGGCAACCAGAGCATCTCTAAAATTACTTTTAACGGCCAATATGTAAGTGAAGCCAATCATAAAACCTGGCTGGCTATCTGGATAACCGGAAGAAGTAATGTTTCCATACACGATTGTGTAATAAAGAATTTTTACTGGCGGGGTGTTATCTTTAACGGAATTAATGAAAATAACCCGGGAACAGATGCCGGTAAATACCATGCCACCGGAAATACATTTTATAATAACACCATTACCAATTCGGCCGACTATGGCTCAAACAGTGGTGGCGGTTCAGGGGCTTTAAATATCGGTTTTCAGAACGGAATGCTTATTTATAACAATACCATTCAACAAACCGAAAGAGCAGAAGGTAAGAACGGATGGCCTATTAAATACTGGAACCAGGGATGGTTAAAGGGTGTTAAGATCTACAATAACAAACTTATCAAAAAACCATATGGTGGTACCTACCCCGGCGAAAGCGGTTGGGATTTTGCTATCGAATTCTTCAACATACAGGGACTGGAGATTTACGGTAATGATATTCAAAATGGTAGCATTGATCTGAATTATAATTACAAAGGCTCATATCCGTTTAGTACCTGGATACATCACAATACAATTTCAAACCCGGTTTTAAACAGTAAGGTTGAAGGTGGCATTATCCTGGAGTTTAGAACAGAATCTGCCATTATTGAAAACAATACATTTAAAAATAAATCTTATGGTATCACATTCAATACAAGGGGTGTGGCAAATAAAGGTGGCGACAGGGATAACTTTGTTGGTGGTAATACGCCGGGTGGTTACAGCTACCTGGTTGATAATATCATCCGCAATAACCTCTTCTACAATATGTATCAGGGGCAGGGCATAGGAAACAGTTTTGGTATCGGTGTAATATCCGAAGGCACAGATGATCCGCAGATCAATAACATGCAGGTGTATAACAATACTATTGTTACTAAAGCGGGTAACCCTTCGCAGATTAGCATCGATCTTACATCCATGCCAAATGGTAATGGGCAGAATATCAACATCCGTAACAATATCATCCAGGGCTTTAGTTATGCTTTAAAAGGCAGTAACGGGCAAACCAGGATAAATAACCTTATGTTCACTCATAATAATCTTTATCAAAACGGGAATGGCAATGCTGTAAACTGGCCGGCAGGTAATCCAACCAATTACACCAACGTAAATAACTTAGCGGTAAATCCATTATTTGTATCTGCAACAGATTTCAGGTTGCAGGCTTTATCACCATGTATAAATACAGGTGTCATGTTAGGTATCCCTTATTTGGGTACAGCACCCGACAGGGGTTATGTTGAAACTGATCAGTAATAATTTAATGCAGCACAGTATATGCAAAGAGCCCCGAAAGAGGCTCTTTGTTTTTTGAGTGTGCAGGCAGTGTTTTTCGTTTTCGTTTTCGCTCACGAGACATTCGTTAATATTTACGTTAAAAAAAAACTCAACATTGTATACATTGAAAGTAGTTGTATGCTGACGTTACGGATAATATCCAAACCTTTTTTGTTAGCCTGCGTTATATGTTGGTACACCGCTCACTTTATCCGCCTGCACACGCAGGCAACGGTGGGGGCTTACGGAAACCAGTAAAGGCCAACAGGTAATTATACCCTGTAATGGGTACGGCCAAACAGATTAACGGAACTATATTTACCAGATTAAAAAAAGTAAACCACTATGAAAGTATTTGTTGTTGTCTTTGCCCTGCTGACAAGTTTTACCTCAACCGCTCAGTTAACTTACATTGGTGATGATGTAATACAACGCAATTACGATGGTTATACAGCATCTAAACAAACGCCAGGGTTGGTAAGCTTAGATGGTAAGTATTATTTTATAACTCCCAATGGTAATTTTTATCAAACCGATGGTACACAAGCAAACACAAAAATAGAAAAGCAATTTTCGCCACAAACAGTTGCGTACCTAAAAGCCACCAATAAATATGTGTATTTTGCTTATGGCAGCGGTTATATTGGAGATTTAGCAAGGTACAGCCCTGCCACAGGGCTTAGTATTGTAACAAACCCAACAGACAACAACGCTTTTTTATACTTGAACAGCCAGGTGGTGCCGGGCAATAATTTTTTGGTAGATGAAGCATTTACCAATTATGATAACGATGCCTTTTTAATACGAAAGTTTACAAAAGATGTTTTTTACATTTATATAATTAACGACCATAACGATAATGCAAAAGCCCATTTAGTATTTACACAAAAGCTAAACAATAATTATGTTACAACTCCCATAAGTGTAAACACAACAGTAGAAACCTTTAAAACCGATGTGTATTGTAATGGAAGGGAAAGGCCAACGGGAGTTTATCAAACAACCGTTAATATTAATAAGCGTACCGCAAATGATGATACAAAATATGAGTTTAAAACAAATTTCTCTACTTTAAAAAAAGGGCTGTTTCCGTACGACAGGTTTTTAAGAACTAAGAACAATATTTACAGTTTATATAAAGTAATTGACAGCGCTGCTAACAAAAAATATCTGCAGCTATATAGCTTTAACGAAAAAAATATTACACCAACTAAAAGTGCAGTAATACTGACTGAAGAAGATGTGGACACACAAATAATGGACGGGGAAATATATTTTTCCTGTAAAGGCCGTCTGGTAAAATTTAATGAATCAAAAGCAGAGTATGAATTTATATTGTTTGAAAAAGACGGCGTAAGCGCATGGCAGAATATTGAAAAAAACACCCGGTTTTTAAAAGCAGGCCAGTATTATATGTACAGGCGCAACAATGCTTTATCAGTTTACAACAGTACATTAAAAACAACCAATACCATAACCGGCGCTTTTTGGCACCCCAATACAAATTACTTTACCCAGCATAAAGTAGAAGCCTATGCAGGTAAAAATAGTTTTTACTTTACCAAGCGTATAAATGATAAAGTAAGTTTTGTAAGGTATAACCCTGTTACAAATACCGAAACACCCATTGAATTCCCTGAATTTAAAAAAGAGAAGTTTGAAGAAATAAAAGCCATATTTCACAATGGCAACAGGTTTGTATTTTTAACCGGTTACAAAGGCAAAAAAGGTAAAGCAGTTTACAAAATGTTTATGTACACCGAAGACGGTGCCGCACTTGCAGCAGCAAAAGAACCTGTAATAACTGCAGCGCCAAAAGTTGAACCCAAGCCAGAAACAAAACCAAAACCGCTTGATATTAAAACCTTCGACAAAAAATTATTTACTGAACAACTAATAAAAATTATTGGTAACCAGGGCAACCAGTTTGAAGATATTAAAGGCGAAAGCATAGCCTCAGAATTTGGAAACAGAAGTAAAAGCACTGTTACCCTGGAAGGCTTTGGCGAAGGCACAATAATAAACTACAAAAGTGTAAGTAAGCTGTATAGATACGAAGCGGAAACAGTTATTATAAAAGGTAAAGCCAATGCGCTTGCTTTTTTAGATGTATTAGATAAGGAAGTACAAAATTTAATTGCCAACAATGGCATACAAAGAGTTGTAGAGTTGGATGTAAAAGTGCGGAAGCAGCTGAATTATATATTTACAGGCGCTGTTGGTTATGATGCTACCGAAATTAAATTTTTGCAATTGGATGTATATTGCAATAGTGGCTTCGAAAACCCTGATGATGCAGTATTTACAATAACCATACGGGCAGATAAACCAGCCAGGTAAAAGCGGCGGGATTTGCATCTGCTATATTGCGCCAATACCTTGTTAGCGCCCCGTTGTTATTAATAGTAAGTAACTTCGGTTTGCGCTAAATGGGTATTATGGATAAGTATGAAAAAGATGCAGCCGCTCAGTTATTGGTTTGGCGAAAAAAAATGGTTCGCCGCCCATCTGTATTAAACAAATTATCAAAACAACTTCAAACAAAGATCAATACCTGGATACCGGAAAAAATACATGTGGCTATAACAGGTGCTATTAAGCAAATGATAAGGGGAGTTTTATTTGGTGCAAAATATACTACAGCAAAACCCTTGTTTGATAAATCATTAGAAATTAGAGAAACAACAGTTCAGGAAAGAATAAAGTCGTACAGGAACACTGCAGCAATAGAAGGAGGGATAACCGGCGCCGGGGGCTTACTGCTTGGCCTGGCAGATTTCCCTATTTTAATCGGAATTAAAATAAAATTATTGTTCGACATTGCCTCGATATATGGATATGATGTTAAAGATTATAAAGAGCGGGTGTATATACTGCACATATTTGAATTAGCGTTTTCCAGCCACTCACACAGAAAGGAGATATATTTAAAAATGGATAATTGGGATGATGCCAGTAAAACACTTCCTGAAGATATTGAACAGTTTGACTGGAGAAATTTTCAACAGGAATACAGGGATTATATTGACCTGGCCAAGATGGCTCAACTTGTACCGGTAATTGGAGCGCCGGTTGGCATAATAGCTAATTATAGCCTGATAAAAAAACTGGGCATTACTGCAATGAATGCCTACCGCATGAGGCTGTTGAAATAATATTTTCAGTTTAAGGTATATGTCAATTACAATTGCCTGTAACATTACCAATGTTGTAAGCCGTTATTTGATTGTGTATTGTGTCGCTGAACCACTAGCATGCTTTTCTACAAGATTTTTGTCTATTAAAGCTGATAGCAATCTTATAACAATCATTCTGGAAATGCCCAATCCTTTTGCAATGTCACTGGATTTACAGCCGGGATGATTCTGTATAAAACTAACAACGAGTTTTTCACGAGGAAGTAATTGCTCTCCTTCTGTATGATGAATTTGCAGCTTTTGCATTAATAGTCCCTGAATATTTTTTAAGGCATCGAAAAAGAAATTCACCCAATCACTGATATTTTCATTTGGCCGTTGAGCCTGGCAACTTCTTAGTACCCGGTAATATTCAAGTTTTCTGCTTTCTATTTCATGTTCGAAGCTTATATACTGAATCCACTTATATCCATTTTTTAATAATAGCAATGAAGATATTAGTCTGCTTAATCTGCCATTACCATCTTGAAAAGGATGTATGCTTAGAAACTCATATGTAAATATTGAACATTTTACCAGTGGATGAATTGTACTTTCATTGTTATACCATTCAATCAATTTATTCATTGCCGCTTCAGTATCAATTCCTGGTGCTGTAGTTTGAAATATTATTTGACTTGTTCCATCTGGATATTTTGCTTCAACAGCATTACTGGTTTTTTTATAGTTGCCTTTATGCCATTCATCTTTTGTACTATATTTCATCAAAATGTTATGCAGGTTTTTGATATCTCCTTCTGCGATTTGTATATCATTATATGCCTCCGATATTATATCCAAAGCTTCAAAATATCCTACTACTTCCTGAGAATCTCTATCTTCAAGTTTAGAGATGTCAATATTTTTAAGAAGCACATTTACTTCTTCGTCGCTTAGTTTCGAACCTTCAATTCTGGTAGATGCACCAACGCTCCTGACTGTTGCGATTGACTTAAGTTGTTTTAAACTTTGTTTTTCCCGCCTTTCTATCGAAGTCCACGAGGCGTCAAATCTATCAATCTGGCTTATTAAAGAGATTAGTTGCCAATCTAACTTTAGTCTAAATATATATACCGAATTCTCCATTAATGATGTTAAAAGTTACAAAATGATACAAGATGTTACAAGATACTACAAAATGCTACAAAATGATACAAGCTACTACAGAATGATACAGAATGCGGCACTTCGAAAATCATAGAGCAGAAATTAAATGATTGAGGTCTAATGGCTTACAAAACCCCGGCGGGTGATGTTAGTGTATAGATGTTTTTTATTTTGTTGCGCTACATATGTTGCTGGTTAAAAACCAAGCGACGGCGGAGATTGCAGCGGAGTACCTGCGGCGGCATGAAAAGGCAACATTTTATTTTGTTACCGGCATTTGTTTTTTATGGCAGCATCGTTGCCACGCTCGGTTCAACGGTATACCATTGGGGAACTTTATATAAGAGGAGATTTAAGCGAACGTTTTGTGAAGACAGGAAACGAGGCGGAGAGAAACAGTTGACTTGTATTATTTCAACGACGGCATTATAAGTTTTTCCTGTAAAGCCTGATCTCGCCACTTTTAGAACATTTATCTGGATTCGCTTTCCAGGATCCTTCCAATGTGAGGCCTCGCTTTCTTTTTTCCAATTTCAGATACATTTTTTGCATACAGTCACTTGGTACATTTTCCGGTTTAATCATTCTCATTTCTTCCAAATAAACAGAATCGGAACTTATCTTTCTATAAAAAACTGCACAAACATAAGTAGTGTCACGGCCCCGGGAATTTGGTCCATTTGAATAACTGAATATGGAATATGAACTATCTGCATTCAACATAAATGTTATTTTAATCGGAGTCTTGTCTTTTTGAAATGTATAATCGGGTATTTTTAGATCAGTATAAGCATATGTAAAAGAGCCATTCCATTCGCCTTCTAAAGATTGACTAGAGCCAGTATAACTACAGAGGCATAGAGTTAAAAGGATTATCAATAATTTCATTTGCTTTTTTTATAATCGCAATATAATAAAAATAAAAAACTAATCCGGTCTTTACCTTGGGCAGCGATTTTTGTGGGAACACACCTGCGGTAATATACTTTGGTACGGGCATTTGTTTTCTATAGTAACATCGTTGCCACGCTCGGTTCAACGGCATACCATTGGGGAACTTTTATTGAAGCAAAGATTGATGGCAAAATATTTCACCCCTTCGGGGTTTGCTAACTACAACTACTTTGTTGCTACAATAATGTCAGCCTTTCAGGCTTAGCAATCCCAACGGGATGGTATTATTATAGTTATTGAAAAAAAAATTGCAAAACCCCAACGGGGTGGTATTATATTTTAAGTTATCATTTTGTTTTGTTAGCCTGCGCTGTGTTGTTGGAACGCCGCTCACATTACCCGCCCTGCATACGCAACAACGGCGGCGAGTGGGCTTGCGGATACCAGCAATGGCTAAGACACGAACCGAGGCGGAGCACTAAAACCCAATTGGAAAACTGAACTTGAATGTAAGCACGTCAGCCCGCATGACGCCAAACGTGTGTTATGCCTAGTTTTTATTTTCTTCAAGTTGCTTTGCATATTCATTGTCAGTCCTTGTTGGGCTACTTTTTAAAGCCCTAATAATCACACCTTTTAAATTTTCAGTCTTTGCATACTTTTCTAGCAATGGTTTTAAGCTCCCCATTTTTTGAATTCCCATTGAAGAAATTACCCAACCTTTTGATTTCAAGTCCCAAGATTCTAAAAACTCAACAAGTTGCTTTTGTAATGTTTCACTGTATCCTAAATTCGCTAAGCATTGAATTGACATTATCTGCTCATTTCTATTCTTTGAGTTTATATATTTCCTGCAAGTTTTGGCAACTGCAATAGTGTCATATTTGATGTACATATTAATCAGTATATCAACAGGAAGCCCATCTGGATATGATGAAAACAATTTAAATAAATCGTCTGAGGCAATAGAGCACTTGTTTACCATTAATGCAGTGCTACTCCAAGTTTTCAAAAGTGAGTTTTCATCAGATTTTATTTTTTCAATCAATTTGTCATTGAATGTTGAATCTTGTGCAGCCCCAATTAATCGGTATGCAATAACTCGTTTTTCTGGGTCGGCAGAATTAAAGAGATTGACAATATTGTTAGAATAGCAATCACAATGCTTTAAGGTAGATAGGCTGTCCTTAAATTCATAGTCAAACAACATATTGTTGATTCTATAAAAGTCGTCTTCACTTAAATCCTTTTTGGTCACAACTTGATTAATCTCATTTTCTAATGGCTTAGGAATAGAACATTTTTGTCCAGTCGAACCATTGCAAGAAAAAAAGAAAATTATTATTAAAAATGTCAGAAGTCTGTTCATTGTCGTCTTTTTAAAATTAGGCATAACGTACAGGGCTTTATGCAGGTTGGGAATTAGAATTCCGTCTGCCCGAGCCAGTGCTGATTTAAAATATTTTGATGAAGTTAAGAACTAATGTTCAGCGATGTTTGTTCGCCTTGACTCATACCTCACGAGACATTCGCCAACATCTCCGCTTCGATACAAGCTCAACAAAGATATGCCCTCAAAGTGAGTGACACAACGATGATGCCATAAAAAACAAATGCCCGTTCCAAAAAAGAACAGGCATCAATATTATTAATCCGGTAAACTTAAATCAGTTCCTTTAACTTACTCACCACTCCATCTACCTCTGCTTTAGTATTGTGTTTACTAAAACTAAAACGTACCGTTACCTGGTTGGGGTTATTGTTAATAGCACGTATTACATGACTGCCCTGATCGGCGCCGCTGGTGCAGGCACTGCCGCCGCTGGCACAAATATTATTAATGTCGAGGTTAAATAAAAGCATTTCGCTTTTTTCTGTTTTAGGAAAGCTTACACTTAATACCGTGTATAAACTGCGGCCCAGTGTATCGCCATTGAATGCCACGCCGGGGATGTTTTTTTTCAGCTCCTCCATCATATAATATTTCAGGGTGCCGATAAAAGCGCTGTCGTCTTCGTAATTGGTGGTGGCCATTTCCAAAGCTTTGGCAAAACCCACAATACCATACAGGTTTTCGGTGCCGGCACGCATGTTACGCTCCTGCCCGCCGCCGTGTACCAGTGGTTTTATTTTTACATTCTCGTTAATGTATAAAATGCCCACGCCTTTTGGCCCGTGAAATTTATGTGCAGCACCGGTAATAAAATGCACCGGCGTATTTCTCAGATCAAATGGAAAGTGGCCAACGGTCTGTACTGTATCGCTATGAAAAACGGCATTGTATAATTTGCAGAGGTTACCTACTGCATGAATGTCTAAGATGTTGCCAATTTCATTATTGGCATGCATTAAAGTAACCAGTGTTTTTTCTTCACTGGCGGCTAATAGTTTTTCCAGGTCTTCAATATCTACATGGCCATTGGGCAGTAGTTTTACATAACTTACTTTGGCTGCATCCAGTGTATCGATATGCTCAACAGAATGTGTTACGGCATGGTGTTCTATCGGCGAAGTGATGATGTGTTTACAACCGAGGTCACGTACAGCAGCAGTAATAGCGGTGTTGCTGCTTTCGGTACCGCCACTGGTAAAAAATATTTCGGCAGGGTGTGCATTTAAAATTTTTGCTACACTTTTTCTTGCTGCTTCAATGGCCATCCTCGTTTCTCTGCCATAAGAATAAATAGAAGAGGGGTTGCCGAACTTTTCGGTTAAATAAGGCATCATGGTTTCCAGTACCTGTGGGTCCAGTGCGGTGGTGGCGGCGTTGTCGAAATAAATGCGGTTCATATTTTTATTACACTAATTAAAACGAATTACACGAATTTAAGGCACGAATTACACGAATTTAAGGCACGAATTACACGAATTTTGTTTTGCTGTTTTATCAGTAGTTGTACAATTGTCTGCTTCATTCTTTTAAAACAGGTTCCGAATCTGATAAGTGTAATTCGTGTAATTCGCCTAATTCGTGTCTTTAGTCATTTTCCTACATCATCTGCCCGATATCCTGCATCAGCCTGCGGGCAATATTATCTGCTGTTGTTTCAAAATTACTTTCGGCGTAAATACGAATGATAGGTTCGGTATTGCTGGTGCGTAAATGCACCCAGTCGGTATCAAACTCTATCTTCAATCCATCTTCGGTATTAATGGGCTGGGCTTTATATTTGGTTTTTATTTTTTCAAATACATCTTTTACATCAATATCTTTTTCCAGGGTAATTTTATTTTTACTCATAAAATAATCCGGGTAACTATTACGTAACTGCTTAATGGTTTTTTTGGTGTTGGCCAGGTGCGTTAAAAATAATGCAATACCAATTAATGCATCACGGCCATAATGCAGGTCGGGAACAATAATGCCACCATTGCCTTCGCCACCAATAACTGCATTCACCGCTTTCATTTTATTTACCACATTCACTTCGCCTACGGCACTGGGAAAATATTCGCCGCCATGTTTTATGGTTACATCTTTTAATGCCCTTGTAGATGACATATTGCTTACCGTGTTACCGCTTCTTTTGCTCAGTACATAATCTGCAACCGCAACCAGGGTATATTCTTCGCCAAACATAGTACCGTCTTCACAAACAAAACAAAGGCGGTCCACATCGGGGTCAACTGCAATTCCAAGACTTGCATTTTGTTTAACTACTTCGCTGCTTAAGCCGGTTAAATGTTCGGGCAACGGCTCGGGGTTGTGTGCAAATTTGCCGTTTACTTCGGCATTAATTACAATAATATCTTTAAGGCCCAGGGCTTTTAATAATTCGGGCACTGCAATGGCACCGGTACTGTTTACCGCATCTACCACAATTTTAAATTTTGCTTTTTTTATGGCGGCAACATCTACCAGCTCATAATTTAAAACAGCATCAATATGTTGCTGTAAAGCGTTTTCGTTTTTGGTGTACGTGCCCAATTTATCAACAGGTGCAAAATTAAAATCTTCGGCTGCGGCAAGGGCTAAAATCAATTTGCCTTCATCGCCACTTATAAATTCGCCATTATGGTTCAATAATTTTAAGGCATTCCATTCTTTGGGGTTGTGGCTGGCAGTTAAAATAATTCCGCCTGCGGCATTTTCAAATTTTACAGCCATTTCAACAGTAGGCGTAGTGCTAAGGCCAAGGTCAATTACATTCAGGCCCAGGCCTGTTAATGTATTAACCACAAGGCTGCTTACCATTTCGCCGCTGATCCTGCCATCACGACCAATAATAACTGTAGGATTTGTGCTTTGCTGCATGAGCCAGGTGCCATAGGCTGCAGAAAATTTAACTACATCAAGCGGAGTAAGGTTGTCATCTGTTTTTCCGCCAATGGTGCCTCTTATACCGGATATACTTTTTATCAGTGCCATTCGCTTCTGTTTTAGGGAAAGGCAAAGATACAAAAGAGTTTGTGGTTTTTGGTTGGTGGTTTTTAGTTGTATGCTGATTATTTTTATCAGATATTCTGTAATATTTACAGTCTTTTATCAAAAAGCTGTAAACAACAAACAGCAAACCATAAACCTTAAACCAGTAACTTTGTTTTATGCAGCAACCCTGGTTTAAAGATTGGTTTAATACGCCTTATTATCATCAGCTCTATTTTAAAAGGGATGAAAAAGAAGCGGCTGCATTTATTGATAAGCTAATTGACTACCTGAAACCCCGGCCCGGCTCCGGCATGTTAGATGTGGCCTGTGGCAAAGGAAGACATTCCATACAATTAGCTTCAAAAGGGTTCGATGTTACGGGAATTGATTTAAGCGAAGACAGTATTGCCGAAGCGCTGCAATACCAAACCGATACCCTGCATTTTTACCAGCATGATATGCGCCTGCCTTCGTGGATAAATTATTTTGATTATGCCTTTAATTTTTTTACCAGCTTTGGTTATTTTAAAACCCGGCGTGAGCATGATAACGCTATAAGAACAATTGCACAAGCCATAAAGCCCGGCGGCTTTTTTGTAATGGATTACCTGAATACGCATTTTGCCGAAGACCATATCATACACCAATCGGAAAAAGAAGTTGACGGCATTAATTTTATTATTACCAAATGGTTTGATGAAACGCATTTTTATAAAAAAATTATAGTGGAAGATGAGGCATTGCAGGAGCCGTTGATATTTACCGAACGGGTGGCTAAATTTTCGCTGGGTGATTTTACAGAAATGTTTGCTTACCAGGGATTACAGATACAGGAAGTTTTTGGCGATTATAATTTCTCCAATTATGATGTTAAAAAATCATCGAGGCTGATAATGATTGCGAAGAAAGTATCGTGAGTGGTGAGTAGTGAGTGGTGAGTAGCTGCATTCGGGTTTACTTTTCTGCTTCTGTTGTTGCATAAGCAAGTAATAAATAAAATCTTTTGGAATTGAAACGCAGCAAACTTTTAATAAGTTAAATAAAATTTGAAAATTCAGACTGCTACTCACGCCTCACAACTCACCACTCACGTTCCTCATTTCTTCCGGTTATTCACCAGCATCCATTTACCCGTTTCAAAAAAAGCAGAAGTGAGTTGAGAAAGCCTGCGTTTAACAGAATCGGATTGCTGTTGGGAGAGTAAAGGCAGCCCGTCTTTTACAGGTACTAATTCCTCGTGGGTGATATTTACATTTTTTACATAGTAGTAATCATCTGTTACCATGCCGATATTGCCTTCATCGTGGTGGATGATAAATGCACTGTGAAAAATATTGGGCTGGTTAATAACATCTCTTCCCAAAGTACTATTGGTATAAGGCTGATGTATCATGCCTGCCAAAGTGGGTAATACATCAATTTGCGAAACCGTATAATTATAAGTTGCAGGTTGCAGCAAAGCAGGTGCATAATAGAGTAATGGCACATGCTCATCATTTAAACGGTGAGAGGCCCATACTTTTGGATACACCGAACCGGACTCACCTTCCACACCATGATCGCCAACAAAAACAAAAATGGTATTGTTAAACCAGGTTTGTTGTTTGGCAGTTTCTATAAATTGTTTAAAACAAAAATCGGTATAACAAAATGCTTCGTATTCTGCCTGCGATTCAAAGCCATTTTTTGCAAGCGTTTCTTTATCAAGTTTTTCGCAGGTAAATTCTTTTTCGTTGGGCGGCAGCATAAAAGGCCGGTGGTTATGTGCGGTTTGTATAACTGCAAAAAAAGGTTTGCCCTGCTGCTTTAATACATCATTAGCTTCGGCAAACAGGTCCCTGTCGCTGATGCCCCAAACATTTATTTCAGGCGATTTATATTTTCCTTTTTCATAAATATCAATACCATCTACATTACTCATCAGCCCACGGAAATTATTGAACTGGCTGCGGCCACCAATAAAATAAAATTTATTGTAGCCGTCAAAATCATTGATGATGGTGTGCTGGTTTACCGCTTCTGCATTTTGTGTAGAAAATTTTGCCATCTGCACATCCGGTATGCCGGTAATGGTGGCAAACAATCCACGTGCTGTGCCAAAGGTTGGTGTAAAGCAACGGTTAAAAAAAATGCCCTGCTTGCACAGCTCGTTAAAATACGGGGTGCTGTTTAGTTTGTTGCCACTCATGCTGCTTTTATACATGCTGAAACTTTCACAAAGTACCAGCACTACATTGGGCTTACTCTCCAGGCTATGGCTGTTTGGCATTACCACTCTTTCGTAATTATTATTTACCGATGGCGTTAGTTGCAGGTAATCCGAAATAATAGCATAATGCTTTGCTGCACCGCTGGTATTAAAATCGGGTTTACGTTGCTTTAAAGAGGTAATAAAATTTTGAAAAGGATTTAATGCCAGGTAACTTTTAAAGTTATCATTCAGCTTATAGGCATCCTGCCTTGTTAATGGTTTAAAGTTGGGAAAGCCGAATACAAACCAACACATCAGCAGTAAGGCAGCCAGGTACCAGCGGCGCTTGTATTCAAATTTATGCCAGTAGTTGTTGGCATCAACAGTACCATGGGTGCGCCGGAATAATTTTGCAGCAAAAAAAACAGCAATGCCCAGGCCTATCAGTATCCACACGATCGGGTAAGATTCCCAAACCATGCGGAACATTTCGTAAGGATCATCTTTAAAATTTAACGCACTGGCTCCAATACGGGTATGGTTGTAACTGAAGTTGCCAAAATCGGCGCCATAAAAAAACATGATGATTAAAGTAATGATAGCTAAATAAATGGTCCATGCTTTTTTTGTTCGTACAGAATGAAAGGGGGAGAATTTTTTAAAGATGGAAAGTACAATGATCGGTGAAAGTACAATGGCTATCCAGCGGAGGTCGTATTTAAGCCCCAGCCAGAAAGAAGGCGCCAGTTCAAATACGCTGATGTTTTTTGGTTTAAATAAAATAACGGTAGCAATGCGGAAAGCTGTAAACATACACAGGTAGATAATAAAGAGCTTTATTATCCATTGAATGGTTTTGGAAACTTTCCATTTTCGCATGCCTGTTAAATTTCTTACGCTTTAAACGAGTGCGAATATAATGATGAATGGGCAGAAATTGAGCTAATAGTGTTCAGTGGTTAAGGGAAAATGATAAAGCAGTGACACTAAATAAAACAAGGGTAACTTTAACTGGCGTGGTTGTTTCGCTTTGTTCTGCGTCGCCTACGTCTGTGTAGGGACCACTTGTCGGGAGATAAGGCGGGGTGAAAGTAATAGGAAAATGAATTAAATTAGGTGCTATAGTGGGAACACCTACGGCGGCGAAAACATTCAATGAAATAATTTATGAAGACAAAAGTTTTTTTTCTAATCCTTTTAATAATAAATTTTTGTTTTTTTTCATGTAATCGAAATAACGATAAAGAGAAAAAACTTACAAATGGAAGTATTAAATACTGGAACGAATATGACCAAAATTTTTCACATAGAATTGGTGCAATTAGTTTCGATAAAGAACATAAATGTAAATCTTATGTATATAATAAAAAAGGAGAATTAAGGCTATTCTATTCCGATGATATTGTATACAGTGATTCAACTTGGTCTTTTGTAAATGACTCCACGTTATTAATTGAAGGGTTCTATAAAAAAATACTTAAGCTTAATAATGATACAATTGTATTACAAAATGCAAAAACCGGTGATTCCACTTTGTTAATAGCATTAGATGGTAAAATACCTCATATAAGTCGTTAAGCAGTAGTGTTCCGTTTGCAATTTTTCTCCGCTGCCTGTGCCTGTGGCGAAAAACTATCATTATTGCTTCTTATTATTCAGCAATAAATATTTAGCTGTTTCATACCAGGCATCTGTTAAGCTGCTTAAATAATTTTTAACACTATCCGTATGCGGATTTTTTTCAACTGCATCATTTCCTGTCATCGAAACAAAATTTTGCGTACCGGTTTTCAGGTTTCTTAAAAAATAATACTCGTCGCTTACCAGCCCGATGGTTTTTACATCGTGGTCGATAATGAAGGCATATTTTTCCTTATTGTCTATTTTAATGTTAGCAATTAAGGCTTTGGATTTAGAATCATAAAAAGGGACAGTCATCGAAGTATCAAACAAATCTCTGCCAAAAGCATTATTGCGGTAGGGTATTTTTGCCAGTGCCGCAATGGAGGGTAAAATATCTACCTGGCTGCATACATCATGTATTCTTTTTGGCTGTAATAGTTTTGGGGCGTAAAACAGCAAGGGTACATGCTCACAGGTAAGGCCCTGCTCTACATAACTTTTAGGAAAATAATCGAGGCTGCCGGAATAGCGGATGCCATGATCGCCGACAAAAACAAAAATGGTGTTATCGAAATATTTTTCTTTTTTAGCTGCTTCCATAAATTGCTGAAAACAAAAATCGGTGTAGCGGAAAGCATTCAGCTCCTCATTACTTTCAAAACCAAAACGTTTTAAGGAGTCGGCAGAAAAGTGCAGCATTTTAAAAGCGGCCTTATCTTCAGTTGGTATGGTATAAGGCCTGTGGTTATCTGCTGTTTGAATGACTGCAAAAAATGGGTTGCTTTGCTGCTTCAGTACCTGGTGTGCTTCCAGGAATAAATTTTTATCGCTGATGCCCCACACATCAATTTTTTTGGCTTTAAAATTATCTTCTTCATATAAATTCAAGCCATTAATATTATTGGTTAACAAGCCACGGATGTTTGCCCAATTGGCGCTGCCGCCTAAAAAATAAAAATTATTATAGCCGAAATTATTAATGATGGTATGCTGGTTTACAGCATTGGGGTTACGGCTTGCTGTTCGTGGGCTTTCCACATCGGGTAAGCCGGTAATGGTTGCCCATACGCCACGGGCAGTACCGTATGCTGGTGTAAAGCAACGGTCGAAGAATACACCATTATTACACATCTCATTAAAATAAGGCGTGGTGTTTAATGGATTATTATACATGCTGCTTTTGTAAGCACTAAAGCTTTCGCAGATGACCAGCACTACATTGGGTTTATTGCCCGTAGTATCGGGGCTGCTGTAATTTCTTTCGTAATTCAGTTGTGTGCTATCAGGATTTTTTACACCCAGGTAAGCCGCCATCAACGGGTAATAGGCTGTAACTTTTTTACTGTCGTAAGTAGAATTTCTAAAATTTAATGTGCTGAAAAAACTTTGAAAAGGATTGAGTGCCAGGTTGGCTTTAAAGTCGTCACTTAAAGTAAAGGCATCGCTCCAGCGCAAAGGAAACTGACCGAGTTTACCAAAGATAAATCCGCCAAGTATAAAAAAGCCCAGGATGTAAAAAACAATTCCCCGTCGTTTATAAAAACTGTCTTTTTGTAAATAGCTGTTGAGTAATCTTGTAAAAATAATTTTTGCAGCAATGGCAATTATAATTAAAACAATGGTGACTTTTATTAATGGATAAGTCTGCCACATCATTTTATAAGAGATGCCAGCATCCTGTAAATAATTTAATACCGTAGCATTTAAGCGTTGGTGCAAATAATCGAAATGATAAAAGTCGATAAAATAAAACAGCAGCAGCAACACAAATACTACAGGCAACAGCACATTCCATATTTTTTTAGCGGCATTATTTTTAAATGGGTTTAAAAAAGGGAAGGCGGTTAGTAATAAAATAGCCATGCCAATTATTGCTGCGATCCTGGCATCAAAACGAAGCCCTAAAATAAATGCAGAGCCGGAAAAAGCTTTATCAGGAGGATTGTAGGTAAAGAAAAAAATAATGCGGCAGATGGTCATGGTAACAAGCAGTATTAAAACCACCGAAAATATCCAACGCAGTACTTTAGGAGTTCGTTGCAAAAAAAGCATCAATATTAATTTTATACGGCTGCTAAATTAGTTTAATTATTTTTGGGTGATTGTAATTTAACATACAGCTGATATTTAATGGAGCAACTGCTATCATACGACAGGCATTTATTTAAACTGATCAATTACGGGTGGCACAATAGTTTTTTCGACTGGCTGATGCCATGGTTGCGAAATTCATTGGTGTGGTACCCACTTTACCTGTTCCTGCTGCTGATGGTGCTTACAAACTATAAAAAAACAGGCTGGTGGTGGGTGTTGTTTGCAGTATGCACAGTAATACTGTCTGATTTTACCAGCAGCAGCGTTATTAAGGAAAATATCATCAGGTTAAGGCCCAGCAACGACCCTTCTATTGCCGACTGGGTAAGGGTTTTAGTGGGATACAGGCCACAGAGCAGCAGTTTTACTTCTTCGCATGCAGCCAATCATTTTGCTATGGCCATGTTTATATATATGACTTTTAAAAAACATTTTACAAAATGGCCTGCATTGTTCTTTTTATGGGCATTCAGTATATCCTTTGCACAGGTGTATGTTGGAGTACATTATCCGCTGGATATTGCTGGTGGCGCATTAATTGGAATACTTATCGGATATTTGACCGGTAAACTCTTTAACAAAAACTACGGATTACAGTAATGCTATGGCAGAAATTTTTATTTTACTACTACTTATAATTGTTAACGGGCTGTTTGTAATGAGCGAAATTGCATTGGTAAGTGCCCGTAAATCAAGGCTGGAAAGTATGGCCAATAAAGGCGATATTAAAGCAAAAGTGGCATTGGCGCTGGCCGAAAATCCGGAGAAATTTTTATCTACCGCACAGATATTTATTACCCTTATTGCAATTTTAACGGGTGTGTATTCCGGCGAAAAATTTGGTGGCTACCTGGAACCTTATGTTGCCAATATTACATTATTACAGCCATATGCAGATACCATTTCAACGGTTATCATTGTTATTATTGTAACATTTTTGTCCATCATTTTTGGAGAGTTGATACCCAAAAGGCTGGGCATGCTGCAGGCAGAAAAAATTGCCAGGCATGTTGCAGCACCTATGAATTTTTTATCTATCGTAACCCATCCTATTGTTTGGGTGCTCTCTAAAATATCTTACCTGTTCTTTAAATTATTTAATGTAAAAACCAGTAACGATAATGCGGTAACTGAAGAAGAAATTAAGGCAATGATTACCGAGGGCAGTGAGCATGGCACTATTGAAGAAGAAGAAAAGGAAATTATTGAAAGGGTATTTCATTTAGGCGACAGAAATATTACTTCGCTGATGACACACCGCACCGATATTGCCTGGTTTGATGGGGATGTAACAGTGCAACAGGCAAAAGATAAACTGGATACTGTTATTTATTCCAGCTATCCGGTTTGCGAAGAAACTGTAGATAATATTAAAGGCACCATTAACGTAAAAGACCTGTTGAAAGCAGCATCCGGTGCTTTATTAAAAGACATAGCAAAGCCGGCCATGTTTGTTCCCGAAAATAATACGGCCTATCAGCTGCTTGAAAAATTTAAAGCCACAAAAATTCACAGCTGCTTTATTGTAAATGAATATGGAACGCTTGAAGGGATGATTACCCTTAACGATATTTTAGAAGCGATTGTTGGTGATGTGCCGCAAACCGGCCAGGATGAATATGAAATTGTGGAAAGAGCAGACGGCACTTATTTGGTAGATGCCCAGATTCCGTTTTACGATTTTTTAACCCGATTTGAAAAAACAGACTGGATGAATGAAGCAGAACATGATTTTGATACGCTTGCCGGATTTGTTTTACATGAACTGGAGCATATACCTAAAACCGGCGAAACTTTTAGCTGGCGGGGTTTTGATTTTGAAATTATAGATATGGACGGGCAACGTATTGATAAACTGCTGGTAAAAGTTTCAGAAGAAATTAAGGAAGAGATGGAGGAGTAATAATTAATTACGTGCCTGTTCTTCCATCCCTCACACTAAGTTTACTATTAGTTTTAAAACTGTACTTTACAGGTCTGCGGATATCATTTACAAATCGAGAAATAAATAAAAATGTATAACCCTTTGTAAGTAAATTATTACGCTTTTATTTTTTTTATTGCTGCAAGAAAATCTCCACGAAAAATAACATTATTATTACTTATTATTATTGTTGTTGGATAAACCTGTATTTTAAGGGAATCTATTATCCTGGTATCGGTAGCAAACAGTTTTGTAAATCCATAATTAAATTTGTTCAATAGGGTGAAATTATTTTCCATTTTTTCTCCATTAAGAGGAATATTGGCGACTATAATTTTAAATCGGCTGGTATCTATTAATTTATTGATGCTGTCAATTACCGGAAACAGTCTGTAACACGGGCCGCAACGTGAGTTCCAAAAATCGATGATTAAAGTTTTGTCTAAAGAAGTTAACGATATTTTTTTTAAAGCAGAGTCATATAAAACGCAATTTGGGGTTTTAAAATATACAGTTTGATCAAAAGAACCATATTGCATTTTATTTGAAAACAAGGCTTTGCCAAAATTAAACCAGGCAACAATACTTAGAACTAAAAAAAAAGGTATAATATATATCTTTTTCTTGTAAAAAAAATATCCACTAAGGCAACTTAAAAGTAAAAATATTGTTGAAGGGAGACTAATCCAGGATTGTTGGAAATTTGCAATATTAATAGGTAAATTAATTAAAATAAGTGGATAACTAATTAGAAACAATAAAATATATGGGTTACAAAAAGTAAAATAAACTAAAGAATAATAAGTGGCAAAAAAGTATAAAACTGAGCCAATAATAAGTTTGTAATTCAAACTGTAAGATCCTAAAAATGATAGGATAAAGAAAGTTAAAAAACTTACTAGGAAAATTAATAGCATATAAATAACTTTCTTCATTATTTAAGTTTCATTTGTCTATGTAGCCTGTTATGATTAAATTTCTAAAAGGAGTATTGCCATTTGTTCTAAAAGTTATATATTTTGTTACATTGCCACTATCTTTTACTTTAAATGGTTCATAGGTAATTTGAATAGGAAGGCTGTCATTTTTTTTTACAATAGAATCTTTTAACAATACTGATGTACATCCACATCCATTTTCTATTTTCACAATTTTAATATCAACATTTGTGTAATTTTTAAAATATATTATACGATTTAAAGTGTCAGTAAACTTGAGTGATTTGAAATATAGAGTATCTAAATTTAATTCATTTTTAAGAACAATTTTAGTTTCTTTTGGCTTACAACTGCCCAGAAAAATTAAAAGGAAAATAAAATTATTGCTTTTCATTCTGATACGGTTTATTATAAATAAAATTCCTTTTTAAGATTCCTAAAGAGTAAAATATAAGGTGACAAAATGCAGAATGATATGTGCTGTTGACTTTCTTAAAATTTAGCTGACATAAATCTAAACTTATATTTCACTCTTCAGGAAATTAAAAGATTTTAATACAGAGTTAAACCCCTGTTTGACATCTTCCAGTACATGAGTAACTCCAAAAAGTGCCACATCCGCTGTTTGTCTCTGTACAAATAGCACCTAAGCATGTTGTATATTGTCCACACCAATCACTACTTTTTGAACATGTGCAATCAGTGCCGCCAGGGTCGACAGTATTCGGTATAGGTGATTTTTCTAGAGTACATAATAAGCTAAAAGCCACATCTACTCCAAATAAATTAATAGCAGTTGCTTTTAGTTCAGGCTCATTTACTTTTTCTTTTATACTATTATTGACAAAAAATTGAGGAGTCATTAAATTTTTAATTCTTTGCACAAATAATTTTTGCTTGGAATTTAGGTTGTTTTCATTCAAGAAACCTGTAAATTTTTGCATCCAAATTTCGCTTTTTTCATTAGCACTTAGTAAGTTATACATACTCCGTTGAGCTTGCTGATTATTACTTATGTTTAAAATTTGAGTAATGGCAGTCTTACTAATTGTTACTTCATCCTTAGCGATTAAATCTGGGGATTTGTTGCAAGAAATTAATGCAATTAAATAGCACGTAAGTAATAACTTAAATTTGAAATTTTTCATTTTTTTAATTTTAAGTGAAAAAAAAAATTGCCAAATCAAATATTACTCAATATTTAATAAGTTGCTATGCTAATATGTAATAAATGTATGTAAATATTGCATATATTTATGTTTTAAAATATAAAACAATGAGCTTTGGTACAAAATTAAGAGAAATTAGAAAGCAGAATAATTTGCTACAAAAGGATATGTGTGAGAAGCTAAATATGGAACAATCTACTTATAGCAGATACGAAACTGATGAAAGATTACCTACGGTGGATATTATAAATAGAGTTGCTGATACTTTTAATGTAAGCTTAGACTGGCTAATGCAATCCGAAGCAAAAACGGTAATTTTTGAAAATGGCAGCGCAAATCATGGTGTAGTGCAAACAGAAAATTATTATGCGGTACCCAAAGATGTGATAGAGGCATTATTAGAACAACAAAAAAATACTACCACTTTATTAAACAGTATGACATTAGTGTTACAACAAATCTTCGATAAAAAGTAATTTCAATGTTTTTATCATTTACTATCTAAGGTTCACAATTCCTTATGTACCTGTTCTTCCATCCCGGATCACTTTTTTCTTACCTTTATTTTTCTTTTCCCATTCCAGCATTTCAGGAGTTTTATCGGGCTTTTTTGTTTTATCAACTGCACTTATTACAGGTGTAGTTTGTCCGCCGGGTTTTTCTAAAAGTCCACGGTCGTATTTTTCGCTCTTTACCAGCCGCCCGGTAGATGGTTCATAAAAACGCCACTCACCATGCTTTACACTGTATTGTTCGGCCTTTACAATTTTATAATCAATAATTTCATTACTGCCAGTTCCGTAAACAGCTACCGTATCGTATGGGTCTTCGGGGTCATATCCTTTCCAGTTTTCTTCCCTGTATAAATCGCCTAAGTAAGTATAGTATTGTTGCAAACCGTGTTTACCCCCCAGTTTATAATTCTCTACACCAATTATATCGCCGGTTAAATTGTACAGGCGCCAGATGCCTTCTTTTTTATCATTCTTAAAAATACCTTCTTCTTCATAACCAGGTTCGCCACGTACTTCATCAATATGTATTACCCATTTGCCCTGTTTTAAATCGCTTTTGTCAACAGCATTAATAGTATCGCCTTGCTCAGTTAATTTAAAGCTTTTATACTGGGCATTACCATTTATAAAAAACAAAAAGAGTAATGCGGCAAGTACGGTCAATTGCTGTATTTTTAATCCTCTCATTTTAATTAATTTAATTTTTATTTATGTTTCCAACTACTGTAGTCCTCATCATTTTCATTGTCTGGGCGCTCTTCAACAACATTAATTTAATCCGGCAGGCAAAGCTGCTTAATGGTAATATTGCTGTTGTCAAATTTACTGCATTACTTCTTTTAATAAGTGTTAATTCTGCTACTGCACAAATTAAGCCAAGTACAGCCGCTGAAAGAATAAACGGTTTACAAAAAAGAAAATTGCTGGAAGATAACAGTGTTTTAAAAGATATTAAATTCCGCAATATCGGCCCAAGCACTATGAGCGGCCGTGTGGTGGATATTGATGTAAACCCAGCCGACCCTACTGAGTTTTATGTGGCTTATTCAACAGGCGGATTGTGGTACACTACTAATAATGGCCAAAGTTTGATTCCCGTTTTCGACAAAGAAAATGTAATTGGTATTGGAGATATTGCCGTTAAGTGGCCTGCCCCGAATCAAACGGGGAAAGACAGGATTATTTGGGTGGGTACCGGTGAAGCCAACAGCAGCCGCTCTTCCTACGCAGGTATTGGTGTTTATAAAAGTAATGATAATGGTAAAACATGGCAGTACCTGGGTTTACCCGAAAGTCATCATATTGGAAAAATAGATTTACACCCCACCAATAATAATATTGCCTGGGTAGCCGTATTGGGGCATTTATACTCTGCCAATAAAGAGCGTGGCGTTTATAAAACAACAGATGGTGGTAAAACATGGAAACAGACCTTATACATTGATGATAACACCGGTGTGGTGGATATGGATATCAATCCAAAAAATCCTGATGAACTTTATGCTGCAGCATGGTACAAAACAAGGCGTGCCTGGAATTTTGAAGAAGGCGGAAAAACATCGGGCATTTATAAAAGCAGTGATGGCGGTAATACCTGGAAGCTGGCATCAACACAAAGCAGCGGTTTTCCCACAGGTGATGGTATAGGAAGAATTGGCGTGGCAGTTTATGCAGCCAATCCAAATATTATTTATGCAATAGTCGATAATCAAAATCACCGGCCCGATACTGCAGCAAAAAAAGTTGATACCAATTATGTGCTTAAAGATTTTAAAGATCTTTCTAAAGAAAAATTTTTAACGCTTGATGATAAAAAATTAGACAGCTTTTTGGCAGACAATAATTTTCCGGAAAAATACAAAGCAGCAACAGTTAAGGAACTAGTAAAGAATGATAAAGTAAAACCCACGGCTGTGTATGAATATTTGTTTGATGCCAATGCTGCATTATTTGAAACACCAATTATCGGTTGCGAAATTTACAGGAGTGATGATGCTGGTGCCACATGGAAAAAAGTAAATACAGCGCCATTAAACTTATACAGTACATACGGCTATTATTTTGGAAAAATAACAGTGGCCCCCACTAATGAAAATAAAGTAGTGATCAGCGGAATTAGTTTAATGCTGAGTAATGATGGCGGTAAAACATTTAAATCAACAGATAAATCGGGTACCACACATTCCGACTGGCATGGCTGCTGGATAAACCCAAACAGGGAAAGCCACTGGGTTACTGCAAACGACGGCGGTTGCAATATTACTTATGATAATGGCCAGCATTGGTTTAAAATTAATACCCCATCCGTAGGCCAGTTTTATAATATTAATGTTGATGATGCAAAACCTTATAATGTTTACGGCGGCCTGCAGGATAATGGTACCTGGTTTGGCCCTTCCACAACAAAAGATATCGATCAATGGAATTACGAAAGCCCATACCCCTGGAAAAATATTGGCGGTGGTGATGGTATGCAGGTACAGATAGATACAAGAGATAATAAAACGGTCTATTCAGGTTCTCAATTTGGTTTTTACAGTCGCAAAAATACTGATGGCGGCAGGGGAATGTTTATTCATCCGCAACCCGATTTAGGTGAGGCACAATTTCGGTTTAACTGGCAAACGCCGATTTGGTTAAGCAGGCATAACCAGGATGTTTTTTATTATGGTACCAATAAATTTCACCGCAGTTTACAAAAAGCCGAAAAGATGGAAACACTTAGCGGCGATTTAACCAATGGTGGCCACGATGGCGATATACCATTTGGTACTTCAACAACTATTGCAGAATCGCCAATAAAATTTGGCTTATTATATATTGGTACCGATGATGGAAATTTACATGTGAGCAAAGATGGCGGTTATAGTTTTACAAAGATCAGTATAGGATTGCCCAAAGCTATACAGGGTTTATATGTAAGCCGTGTTACGGCATCGGCTTACAAAGAGTCGAGGGTATATGTAACATTAAATGCGTACCGCAACGATAATTTTAACCCGTATTTATTTGTAAGTGAAGATTACGGTACCACCTGGACACAGTTGGGTAATGATTTGCCTGCAGAGCCATTGAATGTAATTAAAGAAGATCCAAAAAAGGAAAACATAATTTATGTAGGCAGCGATAATGGTTTATACGCATCTTTTAATATGGGCAAAACATTTATGACGATGGATAATAATTTGCCCCGTGTGCCTGTGCATGATATTGTGATACAGCAAAGAGAGGGTGAACTGGTGGTGGGTACACATGGCCGCAGTATTTACATTACAAAGTTAGATGCTGTATATAAAGCTTATGATAAGGCTACAAAATAAAATATAAAAGCAATATCATTTTTTCTTAAGGCAGGAGCAACATAGCTCCTGCCTTTTTTGTGATATAAATCAGTTGTTGGTCTACTCTTTATCAGTAAAACCGGCTTTATATTAAGATAACTTTATAGTGGCATCAGATTTTTTATTATAAAAATTAAAGCACATGAAAAAGATAATTATAGCCCTTGATGGTGAACATTTTCCCAAAGGAGCATTTGAATTTGCCAAATACCTGAATACAAAAAGCGAAATTTTGCTGGCAGGTGTTTTTTTAAGCCCGGTTGATTATTCCAGGCTGATGGCTTACACCGGAACTGGTGAAGGCTTGGCCATTATGCCAGAATGGTTGATGAAGAATGATGATGAAGAGGTCATAAATAAAAACATCAAATTATTTGAAGATGCCTGTATTACAGGAGGTTTGCATTACAGGGTGCATAAGGATAACGATATGATGGCATTAACATCATTAGTAGAAGAAACCCGTTTTGCAGATGTACTGTTGGTTAGCAGTGAATTGTTTTTTAAAAATGTTCAGCCCAGGCAGCCTAATTTTTACCTGGAAGAAGTTTTAAAAAGAGCAGAATGCCCGGTAATGATGATACCCGAGAATTTTACAGCACCCACTCAAGTAGTACTAAGTTATGATGGTGGCGAATCTTCCACATTTGCCATTAAACAATTTGCATACCTGTTTCCTGAACTAGTTACTGAAGAAACAATTTTACTTTCTGTTACAGACGATGCTGCAGAAGGATTGCCTGACTATAGTATGGTTTCAGAATTACTGGCCAACCATTATCCTAACCTTAAAATGAAAAATCTGGCAGTAAAAAATAAGCACTACTTCGTTGACTGGCTTAATGAACAGCCAGTTAGTTTTGTTGTAATGGGTGCTTTTTCAAGAGGGGTATTTTCTACAATTTTCAGAAAGAGCTTTGCAAAAGATGTAATTCAGGAAGTGAGTATGCCGCTTTTTATTGCTCATAAATAGCAACACATGATTACAAAAACAGCAAAACACCAGTATTATTTTGAGGTACAACTTAATTGGCAGACAGGTCGCCAGTGCATTGTTACTGCAAATGATGTTAAGGATACTATCAGAGTGGCTACACCTCCTGAATTTTCAGGAGGTGTGCCTGATATGTGGAGCCCTGAGCATTTGTTTTTAAGTTCGCTCAGCAGCAGCTTTATGACCACTTACCTGGCTATTGCAGAACAGCAGCAGTTAACAATTACTCATTTTGAGTGTAGTGCCATAGGGCAGATAAATTTGGCAGCAGGGCACCTGGAGTTTACAACAGTCAATCTCTATCCAAAAATATTTGTAACTAAAAAAGAAGATATTGACAAGGGCAATAATGTATTGATGAAAGCGTACAAACATTGCATAATAGCTAACTCTATCAAACCTCATCTTATTCATCATGGCGAGGTAATAACAGATCCCCATCCGGTAAAAAAATAACCCATCCCATTAAACAAGAGAAAACGAGTAAGTTTGAGTATTAAAGATGCAGTATGGAACAGCCGGTAAAATCTGAAATAAAATTTTTACAGGGTCCCCAAAGCCGATGGGAAGAATTTAAGTTTACCATTAAGGTAATGCTTGAGTTTATAAAAGGTTTCAGGGCATTACATTTTACCGGGCCATGCGTTACCGTATTTGGATCGGCAAGGTTTAAAGACGGACATCCTTACTACGAAGTAACAGAACAACTTTGCAGCCGGATTGCCGAACTGGGTTTTACTATAATGACTGGCGGTGGCCCCGGAATTATGGAAGCTGCAAATAAAGGTGCCAAAGCTGTTGGTGGCAGAAGCGTGGGTTGCAATATTGTTTTACCAATGGAACAAAAACCCAATCCTTATCTTGATAAATGGGTGAACATCCGTTATTTTTTTGTACGCAAAACATTACTGATAAAATATTCTTATGCTTTTGTGGTAATGCCTGGTGGCTTTGGAACCCTGGATGAATATTTTGAAGCACTTACCCTTATTCAAACTCAAAAAATAAGTGAGTTTCCCATTATTATTTTTGACACAGCTTTTCATAAAGATCTGGTGGCACATATAGAAATGATGAAAAATAAAAATACAATCTCAGCCGGGGACAGTAAACTTTTCCTGGTTACAGATTCTGTTGACGAAGCTGTAGACTACCTGAAACAAAACAGTATACAAAAATTTAACCTACGTACCGAAAAGCCTTACAAGCCATTTAAATGGCTGTTTGAAAAGTGATAGCTCCCGTATCATTTAATTTAATCCTCCGGTTTATACCGGGTACTTTTTCGTTAATTCCTGATAATTATCATGTTTCTGTTTGATGTACGTCATTTATATACCACAATGTTTATGGTTATTTTGTACATAAATCAGGCAGCATGAAAAACAAATTCGTGATAGGGGTTGAAAAACTAAAACTATACATGAATGAGAATGAAGGCTGGCAACAAGTACTTCAGGTGCAAACCAATGAAATACCAACAATGAAAAAAATGCTGAATGAAATAATGGAGGATGAGCAACTTGCCGGGGAAGAAAAGGCCGGTAAAAATCATTTTGACAGGCAACTGGTTGTGCAACAAAATGAGATGCAGCAACTGAATAATGAACTGGGAGAACAGCAAAAAAGGTTAGCAATAGATTGCGAAACAAATATGCAATATGATATTGATGCATTTTGTACGCAGGATATTTTAAGAGAACGGATTAAAGCCATTGAAAAAACGTATATCGATCTGAAATGTAATTTCATGAATTACTTATCGATTGTTTTTTAACAGTATAAAAAAGTTTAATAAAGAGTGTTCGATAGTTTCTGTCTAAAAAAGAGAGCCGCCATTAGTCTTATTGGCGGCTAATTTTTAAATTAAAGTTTCGCATTATAAAAACAATATCTACAATACAAACCAAATGCTATCATTGCGGCGAAGCCTGCACTGATGATACAAAAGTGATTGAGGATAAGAACTTCTGTTGCGAAGGTTGCAAACAGGTGTACCTGCTGCTCAACGAAAATAACCTTTGCGTATATTATAATTTTGATGAAAGCCCCGGCATTAAAGTAAAAGGTAAATTTGTAAGTGGCCGTTTTGCCTATTTAGATGATGAGTTAACAATAAACAAGCTGGTACAGTTTAGCAGTGCAACACAAACCAATGTAACTTTTTCGCTGCCGCAGATGCATTGTTCTTCCTGTATTTTTTTATTGGAAAACCTGCACCGCATTAATCCCGGCATTATAAAATCACAAACCAATTTTCAGCGTAAAGAAGTATTTATTGTTTTTGATCCCCAACAGGTTTCTTTACGCAAAGTGGTGGAGCTGCTTGCTTTTATTGGTTACGAACCTTATATCAGTTTAAAAGATACTACAGCAAAAAAAATCACGGGCTTTAACCGCCAGCGTATTTATAAAATAGGTGTGGCAGGTTTTTGTTTTGCCAATATTATGATGCTGAGTTTCCCTGAATATTTTTCTTCGGGTAATATTGAACAGCGTGGATTAAAAGAAACTTTTACCTGGTTAAACCTGGCATTATCCTTACCGGTATTATTTTACAGTGCTTCCGGCTTTTTTATTTCGGCATGGAAAGGATTGCAACAAAAGTTTTTAAATATAGATGCCCCGATTGCACTGGCTATATTGGTTACCTACATAAGAAGTTATTACGAGATCATCGGTGGTCATGGTGCAGGATACTTAGATTCCGGTACCGGCATTGTTTTTTTTATGTTGATAGGCCGCTGGTTCCAGGATAAAACTTACGACTCATTTTCTTTCGACAGGGATTACCGGTCTTATTTTCCTTTGGGTGTTACAGTCGTTAAGGATGGAATAGAAAAAAACATCCCTGTTACGCAATTGCAAAAGGGCAACCATATCATCATCCGCAATGAGGAAATGATTCCGGCTGATTCGGTGTTAACAGGTGGCAATGCAAATGTGGATTATAGTTTTGTAAGTGGCGAAAATACACCGGTGCAAAAACAAAAGGGGGAGCTGATTTATGCTGGTGGTAAACAAATGGGCAGTGCCATAGAACTGGAAGTAGCGGGGGAGGTATCTCAAAATTATATTACCCAGTTATGGAACAATGATATTTTTCATAATAAAAAGAACGAAGAAAAATCCTTTATTCATCCATGGAGCCAGTATTTTACGCTGTCATTATTTGCAGTCGCTATAACGACCTTGTTGTTCTGGTGGATAAATGACCCATCTAAAATACTGCCTGCAGTATCTTCAGTATTAATTGTGGCATGCCCCTGTTCATTATTGCTTTCTGCTACATTTACTTATGGCAATATGCTGCGCATTTTCGGGAAAAATAAACTGTATCTTAAAAATGCTTCTGTTATAGAATCATTATCAAAAATAAATACCATTGTTTTTGATAAAACAGGCACCATTACCCAAAACAATGTTTCGTTGGTAAGTTACGAAGGTACGCCGCTGACCGAACGGGAATTAATAGCTGTTAAAACCGTCGCCGGTCAATCCTCACACCCCTTAAGTAAAATTATTGCTGCCTGGTTAAAAGTAAGTACACAGGAAAAAATAGCTGTAAAGGATTTTAAAGAATACACAGGCAAAGGACTTGAAGCCAGTGCAAATAATATTAATGTAAAAATGGGTTCGGCCAGTTTTATCCACCAGTTTAACCAGGGCTTTGTTTCTTACGATACCGGTACTCATGTACATGTAATGATGAATAATGTACATATGGGCCGCTTTAATGTAAGTAACCAATACCGTCCCGGTGTAAAAGAATTGATTCCCGGCCTGCGGAAAAATAATTTTGGGCTTTATGTTTTGTCTGGTGATAATGATACTGAGAAAAATAATCTTCAAAGCATATTTGGTAGTGCCACAACAATGCAATTTGAGCAATCGCCGCAACAGAAACTCGATTTTATAAAAAACCTGCAGGGAAATAAAAAGGCTGTATTAATGCTTGGCGATGGGCTGAACGATGCTGGTGCTTTAATGCAAAGTAATGTAGGTATTGCGGTAAGCGATAATACAGCACAGTTTTCGCCGGCCTGCGATGCTATTTTGGATGGTGGCAAAGTGAGCCTGCTGAATAATTTCATGGCCTTTGCCAAATCGGGTAAAACCATTGTTACTGCAAGCTTTATTTTATCAATCCTGTATAATATTGTTGGATTATCCTTTGCGGTACAGGGCATCTTGTCTCCAATGGTGGCAGCCATTTTAATGCCGGCAAGCAGCATCAGTATTGTATTGCTGGTAACAGTACTATCGTCACTAAGTGCCCGCTCAAAAGGCCTGTAATTAAAACCTGATTTAAATCATATCCCATTTTGATATTAATCAGTTTCAAAATTTGCCTATACGGCTACTTTTGAGCTTATCTAAAATATAATTTCTTGAGTGCATTATTTATTTTAATAGGTATCAGCATACTGGTAGCGGGTGGCTTTTTAACAGCTTTTTTATGGAGCGTTAAAACCGGCCAGTACGACGATGATTATACACCTTCGGTGCGAATGCTTTTTGACGACACAAAAGAAAATCCCTCAACAACAACAAACCAAAACTCAATAAAAATCAAAAAATAAACTATGCAGGTAGAAAAATTTTATTACGATAACAAGATCGTTAGAAACTTTGCCTATGCCACCGTTATATGGGGCGCTGTAGGTATGTTAGTTGGCCTTTGGGTGGCACTTCAATTAGTGTTTCCTGCGGCGCTTAACATTACCCAGTATTTTTCTTTTGGCAGGTTACGCCCATTACATACCAATGCCGTAATTTTTGCATTTGTGGGTAATGGCCTTTTTATGGGTGTATATTATTCTTTGCAGCGGTTGTGTAAAGCAAGGATGTTCAGCGATAAACTGAGCAATATACATTTTTGGGGCTGGCAACTGATAATTGTTGCTGCCGCAATTACATTACCAATAGGGCTTACCAATGGTGCCGAATATGCAGAGTTGATTTGGCCAATAGATTTAGCCATTACCATTATCTGGGTGGTTTTTGGCTGGAACATGTTTGGTACAATTATTAAACGCAGGGAAAAACATTTGTATGTAGCTATCTGGTTTTATATAGCCACATTTGTTACCGTAGCAGTATTACATATTGTACGTTCGGGAGAACTGCCTTATACCTGGTTAAAAAGTTACAGCTGGTACTCAGGTGTACAGGATGCACTGGTGCAATGGTGGTATGGCCATAATGCTGTGGCTTTCTTTTTAACAACGCCGTACTTAGGCTTGATGTATTACTTTATGCCAAAAGCGGCCAACCGCCCTGTTTACTCTTACCGACTTTCTATTATTCACTTTTGGGCCCTGATATTTTTATACATCTGGGCAGGACCTCACCATTTATTATATACCGCATTGCCTAACTGGGCACAATCGCTGGGTGTTGTTTTTTCATTTATGCTCATCTTCCCCAGCTGGGGTGGTATGATAAATGGATTGCTTACACTGCGTGGCGCATGGGACAGGGTACGTGATGATGTGATTTTAAAATTTATGGTGGTGGCAGTTACCGCTTATGGTATGGCCACATTTGAAGGGCCAATGTTGTCATTAAAAAATGTTAGTGCAATTGCACACTATACCGATTGGATTGTTGCTCACGTGCATGTAGGTGCTTTAGGTTGGAATGGTATGTTAACCTTTGGTGTGTTGTACTGGCTTATTCCAAGAATATTTAGAACCGACCTGTATTCAAAAAAATTAGCCAACAATCATTTTTGGTTAGGTACGCTGGGTATTTTGTTCTGGGCCATTCCAATGTACTGGGCAGGTTTTCAGCAAAGCTCTATGTGGAAACAATTTACTGAAGCAGGCCAGTTGAAATATACTTTTTTAGAAACAGTTACTTACATGAAACCGTTTTACACTATGCGTTCTATTGGAGGAACCATGTACCTGTTGGGTGTGTGTATTATGGTGTATAATCTTTACAAAACTGTAAAAGCAGGAAAACTGGTTGCTAACGAAGCAGCTGAGGCAGCGCCATTACAAAAAGAATATGTAAAACACGAAGGCGAACACTGGCACAGGTGGATTGAAAGAAGACCTGTACAGTTTATGATTTTAAGTTTGGTGGTAATATTGATTGGCGGTATAATAGAATTGGTACCTACTTTTTTAATAAAAGAAAATGTACCTACTATTACAAGTGTAAAACCATATACGCCATTAGAGCTTGAGGGCAGGGATATTTATGTAAGAGAGGGTTGTTATGTATGCCACTCTCAAATGATACGACCTTTTAGAAGTGAAACGGTGCGTTATGGAGAATATTCCAAAGCAGGAGAATTTATTTACGATCATCCATTTCAATGGGGTAGTAAACGTACCGGACCCGATTTGGCAAGAGAAGGAACAGGTAACCTCAAAAAAACCAATGGCTGGCATTTCCGTCATTTCCGTGAGCCATCTTCTATGAGTTTAGGTTCTGTTATGCCTGCGTATCCATTTATGCTGGAAAATGACCTGGATATTTCCAACACCGAAGCAAAAATTAATGCGATGAGAACACTTGGTGTGCCCTACGAAAAAGGGTATGAGAAAAATGCCGTTGCTGACCTGGTAAAACAATCGCAGCAAATTGCAGACGACCTGGCAAACGATCCTCAGCCCATTAAAATTTCTCCTAAAAAAGAAGTGATTGCTCTTATCGCTTATATGCAACGCTTAGGTACCGATATCAGTAAAAATAAAACAGCCACTACAAACAGATAAACCATGTATAAATTCATAAAGCAATACGCAGAAACAATGACCAATGCGAATATCTATCCCATGATATCATTGTTTATTTTCCTCATCTTTTTTATTGTGCTTTTGGTAGTGGTAAAAAAAATGAGAAAAGAAAGGATAACAGAATTATCAAATATTCCTTTTGAAAAAGATGAACTGACTAACTCAAACTTATAAATTAAATCAATATGCGTTTTATTCATTTAATAAAGAAAAAAATTGCCCTGGTATTTACAGCCTTATTTGTAATAACAACTGCAATAGCTCAAAATGCTCCTGCAACAGCTCCGCAAACAGTTACATCAGGTTATAATCAACTGGCTACACTTTTAGTAGTAATGACCATTGTGTTAGCCTTTGTTATCTGGGGATTGGGACAGGTATTGGTAGTATTAAGCAGGCAGGTATTGGAAAAAAATAAAAATGCCTCTAAAACATTACCGCTTGTAATGATTATTACTTTGCTGTTTGCAGCACAGTTTGCATCTGCACAGGATGCAGCGCAGGCAGCAGTACAAGAGTTGCCAAATTATGGTGGCCTTTCTTCTACTACATTTTACATGTTTGTAACAGTAATTGGAGTGGAGGTAATTGCTATTCTGTTTTTAGCATTTTCAATCCGCAGAATATACAGCGAATTACTGCCGCAAAAAGAATTGGCAGGAGCAAAAAAATCTGCAATACTTGAATGGTGGTCTGGCCTCGATAAAAAAATATTCACCAAAGCAATTCCTGTAGAAAAAGAAGCTGATGTAATGCTGGATCATGATTATGATGGCATAAAGGAGTTGGATAATGCTTTACCACCATGGTGGAAATACGGATTTTATATTACCATAGTGGTGGCATTTGTTTACATATTTAACTTTCATGGTTTTGGCAATGGTAAAAACCCAACGCAGGAATATGCTGCAGAAATGGAACAGGCAAGGGTTGAAAAAGAAATTTTTGAAGCCACTAATAAAGACAGGATTGATGAAAACAATGTTCCAATGGCAGATGCAGCCGGATTAGCCAGTGCAAAAGAAATTTTTAATGCTAAATGCTGGGCCTGCCATGGGAAACTTGGTGAAGGTGGTGCAGGGCCAAACCTTACGGATGATTACTGGCTGCATAAAGGATCGCTAAACGATATTTATAATACCATTAAAGTTGGATATCCGGACAAAGGCATGCAATCCTGGGCGAATGATTTTTCTCCTAAAGAAATGAGCCACTTGGCAAGTTATATTAAATTAATGCGTGGTACCAACCCGCCAAACGCAAAACCAGCGCAGGGAGAATTGTATACTGAAACTGTTGTGCCGGCAACTGCAGATTCTTCAAAGACAGTAATAAAAGATACAGCAGCATCAAAAAAAATAGTGGCAATTGATAAAAAAGATTCGGTAAAAAAATAAACTTAAGACCAGATTTAAATGGAAGAAACTATTGTACAGGATAAGAAAGGAAGTTTCAGGGATTCCGTTGCTACCATAACCAAAGAGGGCAGCAGGAATTTTATTAACCCTAAAAAGCCAAAAGGGCGGCTGTACAATTTACGTACATGGTTCAGTATATTTTATCTGGTTGTTTTTTTTACGCTTCCTTTTATTAAAGTATACGGGGAGCCGCTATTTATGCTAAATGTGCTTGACCGTAAGTTCATCATTTTCGGTATGGTATTCTGGCCACAGGATTTTTTCATTTTTGGTATTGCCATGCTTACGTTTGTGGTTTTTGTTGTTTTATTTACGGTGGTGTTTGGCCGTATTTTTTGTGGGTGGGCATGCCCTCAAACCATTTTTATGGAAATGGTTTTTCGTAAAATTGAATATTGGATAGATGGCGATGCTGCACAGCAGAAGCAATTAAGAGCAATGCCATGGGCTGGGAAAAAAGTATGGAAAAGAGTATTTAAGTTCATTGTTTTTTTTGTGATATCTTTTATCATTGCTAATTTTTTTCTGGCTTATCTCATCAGCATGGATCAGCTATTGGGTTATGTGCAAAACCCTGGCGGGCATATCGGAACATTAATAGCACTGCTGATTTTCACCACTGTATTTTTCTTTGTGTATTGGTGGTTCAGGGAGCAGGCCTGTATTGTGGTTTGCCCTTATGGAAGGTTGCAGGGAGTATTGCTGGATAAAAACTCAATTGTAGTGGCATACGATCGCCTGCGAGGTGAACCAAGAGGGAAGCTGAAGAAGAAAGACGATCATGATTGCAAATGTGTGGACTGCAAAGAAGATGGTGCCTGCAAAAGCATAGCTGCAAAATTTGAAGCAATAAAACCTCTTCCACAAGGAGATTGTATTGATTGCGTAGCCTGTGTACGTGTTTGCCCCACAGGTATTGATATAAGAAATGGTACGCAGCTGGAATGTGTGAATTGTACTGCCTGCATTGATGCCTGCGATGCAATTATGACAAGCATTGATAAGCCTAAAGGTTTGATCAGGTATGCATCGGAAAACAGCATTACAAAAGGGGTAAAATTAAAATTTACTGCAAGGATAAAAGCATATACAGCAGTACTTAGTTTACTGTTGTCATTATTGGTTTTTTTGTTAGTAAGCCGTACAGACCTTGATGCCAGGTTAATGCGTACCGCAGGAATGACTTACACCACTTTACCCGACGGACGTATCAGTAACCTTTACAATTTAAAGCTGGCAAATAAAACACATGAGGATATTCCATTTACATTAAAACTGGAAAATATAAATGGCGAGATTGAATATGTGGGCAGCAGCGAAATGGTTGTAAAAAAAGAAGATTATTCTCATCTGCAGTTTTTTATTAAGTTAAACAAGAGTGAGATTAAAAGCTGGAAAACTGAATTACAGATTGGTATGTATGCAAATGGAGAAAAAATTAAAACCATTATGGCCAAGTTTATTGGGCCAGAAATTTATAACTGATAAATATTTTTTATGAACTGGGGATATAAAATACTTGTTGTTTACGGCGTTTTTGTTGCAGGTATTATGTTCATGGTATTCAAATCATCAAGCCAGAAAATGGATTTGGTTACTACTGATTATTATGCAAAGGAATTAAAATACCAGGACGATATTAATGCAACCGAAAATGCCAACGCATTGTCTGAAAATGTACGGTACGAAATAAAAGGTAACCAGGTGCTATTACATTTCCCAAAAGATCTTTCAGGAAAAACAATTGCCGGAAATGCAGTGTTGTATTGCCCGTCGGACGAGAATAAAGATATAAAGCAGGATTTTAGTTTACAGGATGCTCCATTGGTATTGCAACTTACAGCACGTAGCAAAGGGCAATTTGAGTTGCATATTACCTGGCAGGCAGGTGGTGTTAGTTATTATTTTGAACAAAAAATATTTATATGAGCCATCATCATAAACAGGAAGCACAGCGGGTAAGACCCTATAAAATACTGGCGCAAACAGTGGGGTTGCTGGTATGTGGTTTTTTTCTTCTTTTTATAATTGGGGAGGGTATACCTGATATAATGAAAGGGGAAGGCGAAGAATTAATTCCTTTTTTACCCTTTATATTATTGCCTATAGCCGGATATTTTATTACCTGGTTTAAAGAATGGCAGGGTGCCATGATAATGCTTGCTGGCGGAATTATTTTAATGGCCTGGTTTTTTGCAAAAGCTGAAATAAAAACAGCGTGTATTTATGGAATACCATTTATTGTGTCGGGCAGCTTATTTCTTTTGCATATTAAAAAGCGTAACGCACTAAAAAATAAAAAGTAAACGATGTTTCAATTAATAATTGCTGCATTTACTATGGGCTTAATAGGGAGCTTTCACTGCGTAGGTATGTGTGGGCCATTGGCTTTGTCGTTACCAATAAATAATGACAGCTTCTGGTCTAAATTTTCGGGAGCCTTGTTGTATAATACCGGTCGTATTGTTACCTATTCCATGTTTGGTTTGGTGTTTGGTGTTATAGGTAAAAGCTTTGCATTGTTTGGCTTCCAGCAGTGGTTATCGGTAATACTGGGGGTAATAATTATTCTTTTTATTGTTTTGCCTAAACACATTACAGGTTTTAAGAAGAAAAATTTTGTACTGATTTTTTTTGAACAATTACGTTCGTCGTTGGGGCGGCTGTTTTTTAAGAAAAATTCTTCCTCTTTATTTTCTATAGGATTATTGAATGGACTGCTGCCTTGTGGGTTGGTATATATGGCAGCCGCAGGTGCAGTGGCAACAGGGGATATTGCAAGCAGTATATTCTTTATGGCATTTTTTGGTTTGGGTACATTGCCAATAATGTGGAGTGTTACATTTTTTGGCAATTATGTAAGCATCAGCATTCGTCAAAAAATCCGCAAAGCATATCCTTATATGATGATGCTGATGGCATGCCTGCTTATATTAAGAGGAATGGGGCTGGGAATACCCTATGTGAGCCCTAAAGTAGCAAAAGGCGAAAAGGTAATGCAAAACTGTATTGCAATGCCCGAAAAAAAATAAACTACCATACATTGGTGATAAAGGAATGGAACAAAAAAATTATTTAAAATAAGCAGGCATAATAATAACCGTTGTTTGTTAATATGGTCAATAATAACTTATCAAGATTAGAGCATTACCGCCATGAATATCTTACATGGGAGCGGATGCTTGATTTCTTTAAACAGGAAAATGCATTCCTTAAAACACGCCTGTCGCAGGTGGTGGATAAAAAAACGGACAGGGATTTTTTAGCCTATGCCGAGCATTTTCAAAACCAGTTCATTATTAAAGATGAATTTATTGATGAGCTCAATCATGATGTACATGAAATGCAGGAACAGTGTGTCCGTGAAATGAAAGTACTTAAAATTAATCCCGATAAAAAAACAGAAAGCAGGCACAATAAACTCAGGAACGAGATGGAATTTTTAGAAAAGAATTTTACACAACTAAAAAATGAATTCAATAAATATGTTCTTTCGGTATTGCAATAGCTGTGCAGTTAATTAAATAATGAAGACAGTTTTTTTTCATTTAATATTGATATTGTACCGCCATTAATTTCTATCAGCTTTTCGCTTTTAAAATCGCTGAGTGTACGTATCAGCGACTCTGTTGCCGTGCCGGCTATATTGGCCAGGTCTTCCCTTGAAATCTGAATAGAAAAATGGATGTCGGTTTCCTTTTTATATTTTTGCTGCAGCATCAGTAATGCATCAGCCACCCTTTTTCTTAATGAATTATAGGCGATGGCAAGTAAATGTTCCTCTCTTTCCGAAACATTTTTTGCCAGCAGCTTAATAAATTTTCTTTGTACTTCCAGGTTGGAGAAGATCAGTTTTTCAAAATCTTCTTTAGCAATAACAGTAAGCTCTGCATCTTCTATGGCTTCAGCATTTTCCTTATAAATAGTTTCCTCCAATAGTGCTGTATAGCCAAAAAAATCACCTTCGTTAAAAAGTCCTACTGTCAATTCTTTACCATCCTCGTTTGTTTTGAAGGTTTTTATTCTTCCCTTTTCTATATAAAACAAGCGTACCGGGTGGTTGCCCTCGGTATAAACAATCTGTTTCTTTTTATAATGGTTTATGTTGCCGTTTTCGGTAAGCTGTTGCAGTGCATCTTTCCCACTGAATTCATTCAGCATTTGCTGCATACCAGCTGCATTGGATTGGTATTCTTTTTTTAATAATTCTGTTTTACGTAACCTGCTTTCAATGGCATTTAATAATTCTATATCATCAAAAGGTTTGGTTATATAATCATCAGCACCCATTTCCATCCCTTTTCTAAAATCGCCACGCTCTGCTTTAGCAGTTAAAAAAATAAAAGGTATACCGGCCAGGTCATCATTTTTATGAATAAGATGCAGTACACCATAGCCATCCAGTACCGGCATCATTACATCACAGATTATTACGTCAGGCTTTTTTTGCATAGCCAGTTCAATGCCTTTTTTTCCGTTTTCGGCGGTAGCCACTGAATAGCCGGCAAGTTGCAGTATCTCCGCAGTGTTTTCTCTTATCTCTTCATTGTCTTCAATCAGCAGTAAATGCTTCATAATAGAATAGTGTTGTTTATAAGCAATAAGGTTATCAGGCTTTAAATGTAATAATAAATTCCGTTCCTTTTTCCAATTCGCTCTTAAAAGAAATCTGGCCATCCATCAATTCTATGTATTTACTTACAATATGCAGGCCCAGGCCGGTTCCCTGTATATTGGTGGCATTGGTGCCCCGGAAAAACCGTTCAAACAAATGTTGCTGGTCATCTTTAGAAATGCCAATACCGCTGTCTTTTACAACAATATTTATTTCCGTTTTAGTAACGGCGCAGGTAATAGAAATAATTCCCCCTTCGGGAGAAAATTTTATGGCATTGGAAAGCAAGTTAAGTACAGCATTCCTTAATAAAGATGGGTCAAGAGAAACAGTTTCGGATCCTTTATTTGTAAGCACTATTTGCTGGCCAGTTTTTGCAAGGCTTTGCATTTCGTTGCAAATACCGGTCAGTAATTCTTTTATATTGAATTCCTGAAAATGGCTTACAATTTTTCCATCTTCAATTTTACCAATCGATAAAAATTCATTCAGCAGATCAGTAAGATTGTTTACCGAAGTCTTTATTCTTTGAATATGTTTGTCCCTGTTTTCCTGCTGTTCGGTTTCGGTATATTTTGCTACTAATGAGGCTGAGGAAAGAATGGTGCTTAGGGGAGTACGGAATTCATGAGAGGCCATAGAAACAAAACGGCTCTTCAGGTCACTCAACTCTTTTTCCTTACTCAGTGCCTTTGTTAATTCTTCTTTTGATTGCTGTAATTGTTTCAGGGTTTCCTGTAATTGTTTGGTACGCAGTTCCACTTTTAGCTCCAGGTCGTTATTTAACTCCTCAATTTTTAAATTGATATCGGCCAATTGTTCTTTTTGCTGGATAACTGCATTTTCAATTTCTTTTCGTTTGGTAATGTCAATTACAAATGCAATAGCAAAATTGCCTTCATCAGCACCATAATGGCTAAGGCTTATTTCTACAGGAAATTCAGTGCCATCTTTTTTTATTCCAAAAAGATCTTTACCAATACCCATTGGTCTGCGCTCAGGCTTTTTATTGTAGTTGCTTAAATGTTGATCATGTTTATGATGGTACCTGGAGGGAATAAGGGTGTCTACACCTTTGCCAACAAGTTCCGTATTATCGGCATAACCAAATTGCGATAACAGGAAATTATTGGCCAGCATAATTTCTGATTTATCATTTATCACGAGTATGCCCATTGACGCATACTGAAAAAGGGCTTCAAATTTTTCTTTTTCCTTTAAAAGAATATGTGCAGGTGTAAATATCAATTGTTTCTGTTTATAACTTGCTTATTTGGATGAACTTTATTTAAAAATGAAACCTTTGGGTAAAGATTTGCATTATGATGGATTGCTTAATTTTATTACTAAAATTACAATAAACCAAATACATTCTGTAAATTAATAAACTAGTATTATTAGCAGCCCGAAAAAATAATAACAATTACCTTTAATTTTATTTAAATAACAAAGCGAAAATCTAATACCAGCCTGATATATGACACAGGGACATGTTTTAGTGATAGACGACGAAGATAAATTACGCAATCTTATTTGCCGTATTATTAAACTGGAAGGTTATACTGTAACCGAAGCGGCTACTTTAAAGGCAGGACTTAAGCTGCTGGAAAAGGAAACTGCGGATATTATTTTATGCGACGTAAAACTGCCCGATGGTAATGGCGTGGAATTTGTAAAAGAGGTTAAGGCTAAATTTGCTTCGGCAGAAATTATTTTGCTTACAGCCCACGGCAATATAGCCGATGGTATACAGGCGATGAAGAATGGGGCCTTTGATTACATTACCAAGGGAGATGATAATGATAAGATAATACCGCTGCTAAGCCGGGCTTTTGAAAAAGTGCAATTACAAAAACGTATACAGCAATTGGAGCAGCAGGTGGGCAAACGGTATAGTTTTGAAAATATACTGGGTGAATCTTTACCCATAAAAGATGCCACGCAATTAGCACAAAAAGTTGCGCCAACAGATGCAACAGTGTTATTGCTGGGAGAAACCGGAACGGGTAAAGAAGTATTTGCACAGGCCATTCACAACAGCAGTAAAAGAGCAGGTAAACCTTTTGTAGCTATAAACTGCAGCGCTTTTGGTAAAGATATTTTAGAGAGTGAAATTTTTGGACATAAAGCTGGTGCTTTTACCGGGGCAGTAAAAGATAAAAAAGGATTGATAGAAGAAGCCAACACCGGCACATTATTTTTAGATGAGATAGGTGAAATGCATATTGAACTACAAAGTAAACTGCTGAGGGTTTTAGAAACAGGGGAGTTTATAAAAGTGGGAGATACCAAACCATTTAAAGTATCGGTTAGGATAATTGCAGCCACCAACCGGGATCTGCAGAAAGATGTAAATGAAGGCAAATTCAGAGAAGATCTTTTTTATCGTATTAATGTGTTTACCATTACGCTACCGGCTTTGCGTGACAGGAAAAATGATATCCCTGTTTTGGCCAGGCATTTTTTACAATGGTTTGCTACAAAAACTAATAAGCGCATAGATGGAATGACGCCGGATTTTGTAGCACATTTAACACAGCATAACTGGCATGGTAATATAAGAGAATTAAAAAACGTAGTGGAACGTGCTGTTATACTTGCAGATAATGATCAGCTTACTTCGGTAAGTTTGCCTGCAGAATTGCAAATAAACAGTGCACAAACACAAACCGGTATTTCTGCATTTGATCTTTCCAGTGTAGAGAAATTGCACATTCAAAGAGTGTTAAACCATACCAATGGCAATAAAACAGAAACTGCCAAACTGCTGAATATTGCATTAACTACATTGTATAGAAAATTAGACGAATACAAAATCAGCTAAAATCATAGCAAAACGATAGTATGACCCTTTCAAAATGAAAGGGTTTTTTTTATTGCCCCAAAACTCCAATATCTGCAAAGCCTTTATAGCAAAGCATTTAGCCGTTTTTAAATTTACCGGAACAGATTTTGGCATTAAGGCATCAATGATTTCATAAAATTTAATCAACAATGGAAACTTCAACGAAAATAATACTGCTCATCACCATGTATGGCCTGCCTTTATGCCTGGCAATTATTTACAGGTTAAATGAAAACATAAAGCTAAAACGAAAGATAGCTAACAGAAGAAAACTTTTATAAAAACATACTCAATAACACAGTACAAATAAATTCAATCATCATGACAATCATCCTTGTCCTCAGCGGCATAATATTATTTGCCCTCTTTTATCAAGCCATTAAATTCTTCGAAAAAATATAAACCATGATAGTATTATTCATCATTTCGCTGGCCGTGTTTGCATACATGTGCTACGTACTCATTAAACCCGAAAAATTTTAAACCATGAATGCAGAAATTACAGGCCTTATTTTTATGTATGCACTGCTGGTGCTGATGGCCATTCCATTAGGCAGGTATATAGGCAAAATATTCAGCAACGATAAAACCTGGCTGGATAAAATTTTTAATCCGCTGGATAAAGTATTCTACAAACTAAGTGGCATTGATGCAACAAAGCAAATGACATGGAAACAGCATTTGCTGGCATTGCTCACCATTAATTTATTTTGGTTTTTAATAGCCATGTTTGTACTTACTAATATGAGCTGGCTGCCACTTAACCCCGATGCCAATCCATCTATGACAGGAGATTTGGCTTTTAATACTGCGGTAAGTTTTGTAACCAACACCAACCTACAACACTACAGCGGCGAAAGCGGGTTAAGCTATTTAGGCCAAATGATTTTAATGCTGTGGCAGTTTGTAAGTGCAGGTTGCGGCATAGCAATATGCGCTATGGTATTTTTTGCCATGAAAGAAAAGTCAACTGAAAAACTGGGCAATTTTTATTTCTTTTTTGTAAGAAGTTGCACCAGAATATTATTACCACTTTCATTGGTAGTAGCTGTTATCTTATTTTTCAACGGTACGCCAATGACTTTTGAAGGCAAAGACACCATCACCACTTTGCAAGGGGATACTGTGCAAGTGAGTAGAGGACCTGTTGCTGCATTTGTTGCTATCAAACAATTAGGTACAAACGGAGGCGGTTTTTATGGCCCAAATTCAGCACATCCCTTAGAAAACCCTAACTATATTACTAATATGGCAGAAACCATTTCTATCATCTTAATTCCAATGGCAATGATTTTTGCATTGGGTTATGTGTTGAAAAGAAAAAAATTAGCCTGGGTAATTTTTGGGGTGATGACGATTGGATTTTTTCTCTTACTCATTCCATCAGTAATAAGCGAAATGAAGGGCAACCCCGCCATTGCAAAAATGGGCATACAGCAAAACATGGGTAGCATGGAGGGCAAGGAAGTTCGTTTTGGTTCTGCGGCATCCGCCTATTGGGCTATCAACACAACTGTTACAAGCAACGGTTCTGTAAACTCCATGCATGATAGCATGACCGCACCAACCGGCATGTTTGCTTTGCTGGGTATGATGATCAATTCCTTTTTTGGCGGTGTGGGTGTAGGCTTTTTAAACTTTTACATCTTTATAATTCTCGCTGTTTTTATCAGCGGGTTAATGGTAGGCCGTACGCCAGAATTTCTCGGCAAAAAAATTGAAGCCAAAGAAATGAAAATTGCAATGATGATCGCATTACTGCATCCGCTGTTAATTTTAGCTGGTACTGCTATTGCAAGTTATATCTATGCACACAATCCCACGGCATATGCATCCTGGCTGGCCAACCTAGGCTATCACGGCTTTAGCGAAATGCTGTACGAGTTTACTTCTTCCAGTGCCAACAACGGTAGCGGTTTTGAAGGCTTGGGCGATAACACACCATTCTGGAATATCGGTTGCGGTATTGTGATGTTGCTGGCAAGGTATTTACCCATTATTGGCCCCGTTGCCATTGCAGGCATTTTAGCCAGCAAAAAATATATTCCCGAAAGTGCAGGCACATTAAAAACCGATACCGGCACATTTGGATTAATGGTATTTGCAGTGATAGCAATCGTTGCAGCACTATCATTTTTTCCTGCACTAACGCTGGGACCAATAGCCGAATATTTTGGAATGAAATAAATACAATTATGAACCAGGCTTTAAAATAATTATTAAGCTTCAGTGGCGTCGCACTCTTGTACGACATATCATTACTGAACTTTTTATAAGCACAGCAAAAGCCGACAACAAAACAAAAAATGTCAAACTCAAAAAATACCTCCTTATTTCAAAAGGACTTGTTGAAAGAAGCCTTAAAGCAATCTTTCATTAAACTCAATCCTAAAACCATGTTTCGCAACCCGGTAATGTTTACCGTGTGGGTGGGTACGGTGGTTATGGCCGGCGTGTGTATATGGATAGCCACCGGCGAACAAAACCAGGGCAGTTTTATTTACAATATTATTGTTACCGTTGTTTTATTGCTTACTTTATTATTTGCCAATTTTGCTGAAGCCATTGCAGAAGCCAGAGGTAAAGCACAGGCAGATAGTTTAAGAAAAACAAGAGAAGAAACACCTGCCAAATTAATACAGATCATTGGGGAGATGTATGTGAACGAAGTAAAAATTGTTCCCTCATCTCAACTGGTTAAAGGCGATGTTTTTTTATGCGAAGCAGGCGATACCATTCCCATGGATGGAGAAATAATTGAAGGCCTTGCTACCATTGATGAAAGCGCCATCACCGGTGAAAGTGCACCAGTGATAAGAGAAGCAGGTGGCGATAAATCTTCGGTAACCGGCGGTACAAAAGTATTATCCGATAAAATAAAAGTAAAAGTTACTACCGAAGCAGGCGAAAGTTTTTTAGATAAAATGATTGCTTTGGTTGAAGGTGCATCAAGACAAAAAACACCTAATGAAATTGCATTAACAATTTTGCTGGCAGGCTTTACTTTAGTGTTCATCATTGTTACAGTTACTTTAAAACCATTTGCAGATTATGCCAACACGCCTATAACCATTGCGGCATTTATTTCTTTATTCGTTTGTTTAATACCTACCACCATCGGCGGTTTATTATCTGCCATTGGTATTGCCGGTATGGACAGGGCTTTACGTGCCAACGTAATTACAAAAAGCGGTAAAGCTGTTGAAACTGCCGGAGATATCGATGTGTTATTGTTAGATAAAACAGGAACTATAACCATTGGTAACAGAAAGGCCACTAACTTTTATGCTGCTAACGGCGTGGATGAAAAACATTTCATCAAATCAACAGTACTTAGTTCAATGGCTGACGACACACCAGAAGGAAAATCAATTATTGAATTGGCTGGTATCAATCCATCTGCTTACCAAATTAATAATCCAAGGTTTATAAAATTCACTGCAGAAACAAGAAGTTCAGGTATTGAGTTTGAAAATACAAGAATTAGAAAAGGCGCTTCTGATGCCATAAGAAACCTAGCAGAAAAAGCCGGCAATATTTTTCCTGCCGAAACTGCCGAAAGGGTAAAAATAATTTCAAGCAATGGCGGTACACCATTAGTGGTTAGTGAAAACGAAAAAGTATTGGGTGTAATCGAATTGCAGGATATTATTAAACCCGGCATCAGCGAACGTTTTGAACGACTGAGAAGAATGGGTATCAAAACCGTGATGGTAACAGGTGATAATCCGCTTACAGCAAAATTCATTGCAGAAAAAGCAGGTGTAGATGATTTTATTGCAGAGGCAAAGCCAGAAGATAAAATGAACTACATCAAAAAAGAACAAGCCAGCGGCAGGTTAGTAGCCATGATGGGTGATGGTACCAATGATGCACCGGCTTTAGCACAGGCAGATGTAGGGGTAGCAATGAATAGTGGTACAGCAGCGGCTAAAGAAGCAGGCAATATGGTTGACCTGGATAATGACCCTACCAAATTGATTGAAGTAGTAGAAATTGGTAAGCAATTACTAATGACCAGGGGAACACTCACCACTTTTAGTATAGCCAACGATGTGGCGAAATATTTTGCTATTGTTCCGGCCTTGTTTATTACTTCTATACCAGTGTTGCAGGGTTTAAATATTATGCAACTGCATAGTCCCGAAAGTGCGATTCTTTCTGCAGTAATTTTTAATGCTATCATTATTCCGCTGCTCATTCCATTGGCGTTGAAAGGTGTGGCATACAAAGCCATCGGAGCATCTGCTTTGTTAAGGAGAAATTTATTTATTTATGGCTTGGGTGGTGTAATAATTCCATTCATCGGTATAAAACTAATTGACCTTTTGGTAAGTATTTGGTTTTAAAAATTACAACAATTAATTAAACATAAAATTTAAAAAATGAAACAATATATTCTTCCAGCCATCCGCCTCACTTTGGTTTGCCTGGTATTTTTTATGGGTATCTATCCAGCTTTTATATGGGGTATTGCCAAACTAACACCTAATAAAGGCCAGGCCGAAACCATAACTGTAAATGGTAAAAAATATTATACCAATATTGCTCAAAATTTTTCGGATGATAAATATTTTTCATCAAGGCCATCTGCAGTGGGTTATAATGCTGCAGGTAGCGGTGGTAGTAACAAAGGGCCAAGCAACCCCGATTACTTAGCCGAAGTACAGGCAAGAATTGATACATTCCTGGTTCATAATCCCGGTATACAAAAAAGCGAAATTCCTTCCGATTTAGTTACGGCAAGTGGTGCAGGCCTCGACCCAAATATTTCTGTGCAAGCGGCTAAAGTGCAGGTAAAACGCATAGCCAAAACAAGAGGGATTGCAGAAGAAAAAATACAGGAAATTATTACCAATTACACCGAAAAGCCATTGCTGGGAATGCTGGGTACCGAAAAAATAAATGTGCTTAAAATAAACATTGCATTAGACCAATTAAAATAAGTAAACAAACAAATAAGAATAAAAGATGAAACAGGTATTTAAAATTACCGTACTGCTACTGCTGATTAATACAGCAACATCAACCAACAATGCCGTAAGTGCACAAAATACCGACTCGGCAAAAAAATCATCATTACCAATAATTACAGGTTCAATAGATGGCTATTACAGGTACAATTTTAATAATCCCAAAACGGCACCTTACAACAGTTTTACCAGTTTTACCAAATCAGGCAATTCGTTTGAATTAGGTATGGCATCTATAAGAGCCGATCATAGTTTTGGCAAAGTAAGCGCCACACTTGATTTAGGCTTTGGCAACAGAGCAGAAGAATTTGCATACAATGATGCCAATACAAGGTTTGCATTAAAGCAGGCTTACCTTGCTTATGCGCCGTCAGCAAAAATTAAAGTTACATTAGGTACTTGGGCTACACATGTAGGTTATGAAATGGTGGATCCTTATTTGAACAGGAACTACAGTATGAGTTACATGTTTACCAACGGACCGTTTACGCATACAGGACTTAAAGCAGATATTATTTTGGGTGGGAAAAATGCATTGATGCTTGGGGTTTCCAATCCCACCGATTACCGCTCTGCACCTGCAATGCCTAAATCAATTATTGCACAATTTTCTACCGCAACAAAGGATGATAAATTAAAAGCGTATTTTAATTTTGTGGGTGGCAAACAAATCGATACAAAAAAAATAGTACAAGGCGATATTGTGGCAACTTATGCAGTAAGCAGTAAATTTAGTGTAGGATTAAATGGCACAGTGCAATCAGTGAAATTAGCAGACAGTACCGGAAAATTTACAACATCCAACTGGAGCGGTGTAGCTTTATACCTTACTGCAGATCCTGTAAATTGGGTTGGCCTTACCTTAAGGGCAGAATATATTGGCGACGAAGACCAGTACCTGGGTTTTAAAAATGTATTTGCACCAACATTGTCTGTTGATTTTAAAATAGATAATCATCTTATTATAATTCCTGAGTTTAGATTTGATAATGCAGGGAATGCTGTTTTTTATAAAAATGCTACAACCACAACTAAATCAACCGGCAGTTTTACTGTAGCAGCAACCTATCAGTTTTAATATAAAGCGTAATTTTAAATACGTTTGAAAAAAGAATAAATGCCTGACGAAAAAGAAAATAATGTACAACACTTTATCGACCTTATTAAAAAGTCAAGGCGGGGAAAGCTTAAGATTTACATTGGTATGAGTGCCGGTGTGGGAAAGACCTACCGCATGTTGCAGGAAGCCCGTTCCTTATTAAAAAATGGTATTGATGTAAAAATCGGCTATATAGAAACGCACAACAGAAAAGAAACACATGAATTATTAGAAGGCTTGCCTGTTGTGCCCAGGAGAAAATTATTTTATAAAGGTAAAGAACTGGAGGAACTGGATGTGCAGGCGGTGATAAATTTGCATCCGGAAATTGTAATTGTGGATGAACTGGCACATACTAATATTGAAGGCAGCAAAAATAGTAAACGCTGGCAGGACGTAATGGAAATACTGGACGCAGGTATAAATGTTATCAGTGCTATTAATATTCAGCATATAGAAAGCTTGAATGCAGAAGTAAAGGAAATTACTGGTATTGAAGTAGCAGAACGTGTACCGGATAGTGTACTGCAACAGGCAGATGAAGTAGTGAACATTGATCTTACTGCCGATGAATTAATAACAAGGCTGAAAGAAGGGAAAATATATCCACCGGATAAAGTAGCTATCTCGTTAAAAAATTTTTTTCAGGGCGAAAGAATTTTACAATTGCGGGAGCTGGCTTTAAAAGAGGTGGCCAGCCAGGTAGAGAGAAAGATTGAAACGGAATTGCCGAGGAGTTCGTACATGAAGCAGGAACGTTTTCTTGCCTGTATCAGCAGTAACCATGAAATTGCAAAAAAAGTGATTCGTAAAACTGCAAGGCTTGCTTCTTATTATAACAGTAAATGGGCGGTGCTTTATGTGCAAACGCCAAAAGAGGCTGGCGATAAAATTGGATTAGCATCCCAGCGGCATTTGATAAATAATTTTAAGCTGGCTACAGAACTTGGTGCAGAAGTAATTAAGGCAAAGCATAACAATATAGCCAAAGCTATTTTAGAAACAACTGAACAAAAAGGCATTACCACTATTTGCATTGGTAAGCCGCATCTCAGTTTAATGAACGTAATTTTAAATACTGCTATTTTTAACCAATTACTCAATAAATTATCAGCAGCAGATATTGATATTGTAATTTTGTCGTAGTATGAAACTAAAAGTAAAATTATCACTGGGCTTATCTTTTTTATTTGTAGTGATACTGGTGTTTGGATCACTTGGCCTTTTTTATATTAACCGGCTTAGCAACGATGCAGATAAAATTTTAACCAACAACCACGAGTCGCTGGTGTATTGCAATAATATGCTTAAGGCGCTTGAAGATGTGCCTGTAAGTAAAGATGCCGCAAAAATATTTGAAACCAATTTACAAAAACAGGAAAAGAATATAACAGAACCCGGTGAGAAGGAGGCTACTCTGGAATTAAGGAAAAACTATGGTGAACTTTTGGTAAATCCTTTTGATTCTTCCAATTACCCGCAATTGCGGCAATCGTTGCAGGTTATTAATGATCTTAATCAGGATGCTATTCTTTACAAAAATAAAATAGCACAGGATACAGCGGAAACTGCAAGGCTTTGGTTAACTATAATATTCACTATTCTTATTATTGTTACACTAACATTCATCTACAATTTTCCTTCGGTTATTGCATCGCCTGTTACTAAACTTGCAGAAGGTATTAAAGAGATAGCCAATAAAAATTATAAGAAAAGAATTTACCTGGAGCAGAAGGACGAATTTGGAGCGCTGGCTGATGCCTTTAATACTATGGCAGAAAAACTGGATGAATATGAACACAGCAATTTAGCAAAATTACAGTTTGAAAAAAGCCGTATTGAAACTATCATTAATCAAATGCATGATGGCATTATTGGGTTTGATACAAAAATGAATATACTGTTTTTGAATGCCGTAGCCGAACGCCTGATTGGCATACAGGAAAAAAATATCATCGGAAAATATGCTCCCGATATTGCGTTGCAAAACGACCTTATGCGTACATTGCTTCAGCAGGAAACAAAAAAAGAACTGAAGATATTTGCTGATAATAAAGAGAGTTATTTTAACAAAGATCTTATCACTGTAAAAGCAAATGAAGAAGTAATAGGTCAGGTAATGGTACTGCGTAATATCACTTCGTTTTATGAGTTAAATGAAGCTAAAACAAATTTCATTGCCACAGTATCTCATGAGTTAAAAACACCTATTGCTTCAATAAAAATGAGTGCAAAATTATTAAATGATAATAGGGTAGGAGATTTAAATAACGAACAGCAGGAACTGATAAAAGGGATTGGCGATGATTCGGACAGATTGTTGAAAATTACCAGTGAGCTGCTTAATTTAAGCCAGGCCGAAACCGGAAACATACAATTAAAAATGGAAACTGTTACTTCCGAAGAAGTGGTGGAGCAAGCACTGGAATCGGTTTTGTTTTTAGCACTGCAAAAGAAAATAATTATTAGTAAAGATATTGCAGAAACATTGCCTGCATTGTATGCAGATGGCGAAAAAACAACCTGGGTGCTGATCAACTATCTTACTAATGCCATCAAATATTCTGCTGAGTTTTCTTCAATAGAAATTAATGTACACCAGCAGGATAAAAAAATATTTTTTACAGTAAAAGACAGTGGCCGTGGCATTGACGAAAAATATTTACCCAAAATATTTGATCGTTATTTTAAAGTGCCCGATACGCAGGAAAGAACCGGTACAGGGCTTGGCCTTGCAATATCCCGCCAGTTTATAGAAGCACAGGGCGGTGCTGTATGGGTGGAAAGTAAACCGGGCGAAGGAAGTTTGTTCGGCTTTTGGTTAATGGCTGTATAATTTAATTACAGTCTGTAGCCTTTCAGTATAAAAAAAACACCATTACGGTTTATATTTTTTACGCATACTTTACAGTAATAATAAGCTGAAAAAGATAACCAGGCTCCAGCCTTCAATATAATTTAAAGGAAAAATTATTTCTTTGGTGTAAAGGTTAAGCTTACCGAATTCATACAATATCTTAAATCTGTTGGTTTTGGCCCGTCGTCAAACACATGCCCCAAATGTGCGCCACACCTGCTGCAGTTTACTTCTGTACGTTCCATTCCAAAACTATTATCTGTTATTTCTTCTACATTGGCTTTAAGTACAGGTTTCCAAAAACTTGGCCATCCGGTACCACTTTCAAATTTGGTGGCAGAGCTGAATAATTCCAAGTCGCAGCAAACGCATTTATAAGTACCGGCTTTATGGTTATCCCAGTATTGGCCGCTAAAAGCTGCTTCTGTACCTTTTTTACGGGTAACTCTGTACTGTTCTGTAGTTAACAGTTTGCGCCACTCAGCATCAGTTTTTATTACAGTATATTTTTTTGTTTGGGCAAATGTGCAGGTTGCGGTAATCAGAAAAAGGGTAGCTAATACAATATGTCTCATAACTTTTTTATTTGAATTAGATACGAATGGGTAACAATTTTGGTTTTTAAAGTACAGAACATTTAACAAACGGCATTGTTTACAAATTTAACTTATAATTTCGCATCAAATTACAATAGTAATACAATGGGAATATTAAAACAAATTGCCGAATATCTTTACCTTAAAAAGAAAGATCCCAATGCACCACGTACGCAATGGATGAAATATATGCATGGAATTAACAGGCTGTCTTTAATATTATTTTTAGTAGCCATGATAATTTTGGCCATAAAACTCCTTAGCCGTTAACTGATAAATGTATAAATGCTTTTTGCAGCGTTGGCAGAAGCATGGCCACCCCGGCTTAACAGTTTTTTTAAATCGGTATAATCTTTCTTTAACTGTTGCTGTTTTGCTGTATTTGTTAACAGTTCCTGTAATGCGGTAGTTAGGTTTTCAATAGTAAGTTCATCCTGTATCAATTCTTTCACTACTTCTTTATCCATTATTAAATTAACCAGGCAGATGTATTTTATTTTTACCAATCGCTTTGCTATCTGGTAACTTATTGCATTGCCTTTATAACAAACCACTTCGGGCACAGCAAATAAAGCAGTTTCTAATGTAGCTGTACCACTTGTTACAAGGGCTGCTTTTGATTGTGATAATAATTCGTAGGTTTTATTTACCACAGCAGATACATTTTTATAAGGAACTAATAATTCATTATAAAAACTTTCTTCCAGGCCGGGTGCTATGGCCACCACAAATGTATAATCCGGAAAATGTTTTGCAACCTCAAGCATGATGGGCAGCTTTTTCAATATCTCCTGTTTGCGGCTGCCGGGCAAAACTGCAACAATGCCGGAATTAGGAATTTGTAATTGGGAATTAGGGGAAGTGGTAGCAGTATTTTGATCCGGCAATTCCAAATTCCAAATTCCAAATTCCTCAACTACTTCCACCAGCGGATGCCCCACATATTCCACTTCGTAATTCCATTTTTTATAAAAATCTTTTTCAAATGGTAATATCACCAGCATTTTATCCACGTTATCTTTAATGCCCTTAACCCTGTTCTCTTTCCATGCCCAAACCTGCGGAGAGATATAGTAAATTACTTTTAAGCCCTGTTGCTTTGCCCATTTGGCAATGCGTAAATTAAAACCGGGGTAATCTATCAGTATCAACACATCCGGTCTGTTGGCGTTAATATCTTTTTTACACAGATCGATATTGCGGAAAATAGTGCGCAAGTTTTTAATTACTTCAACAAAACCCATAAATGCAAGGTCGCGGTAATGTTTTACCAGCGTGGCACCTGCGGCTTCCATTTTATCGCCACCCCAGCAACGGATATTGGCAGCAGCATCCAGCTTGTACAATTCTTTTATCAAATTGCTGCCATGTAAATCACCACTTGCTTCACCAGCTATAATATAATATTGCATACCTTAAAATTACTGCTGCAATTTACCGTATTGTAAAACAAAATCCGGGGTCGCTGTTAGTAAAATAAAAAAGCGAAGCATTTGCTTCGCTTTTGTGACCGAGACTGGATTCGAACCAGCACGCCGTTTCCAGCGCCACCACCTCAAGGTGGTGCGTCTACCAATTTCGCCACCCGGCCATGTTTTATATTGAATTAAGAAATTCTTTTCCAATACCAGATTTTAAATACTTTTCTCTTTTCCTTGCCTCAACCCTAGTTTCAAATTGCTCCTTATGTATTAAAATAAAAGGTTTGTAAGCTTTAGTCGACTTGTTTTCTCCGTTATTGTGTTCAAGAACTCTTCTTTCGATATCATTTGTCATCCCAACATAAATATATTTCCTGACCAAACTCTTTATTGCATAAACATAGTACATAAATTATATCATATGCCTCAAGGTGGTGCTTCTACCAATCCTGCCTGCCGGTAGGCAGGTTCGCCACCCGGCCATGTTTTGGGACTGCAAATGTAAGGTGATTATTTTTTTAGAACAATTCTGAATGTGGAGCCTTTGCCGGGCTCAGAATGTTTTACATACAATTCGCCTTTGTGGTATTGTTCAATAATACGTTTTGATAAACTTAAACCAAGGCCCCAGCCACGTTTTTTTGTTGTAAATCCCGGCTTAAACACATTGGCAATATTTTGTTTGCTGATGCCTTTGCCGGTATCAGTTACATCAATAATGGTGTTTGCCGTTTCGTTTTTAATGGAAATACTGATGCTGCCTTTGCCTTCCATTGCATCCAGTGCATTCTTTAACAGGTTTTCAATTACCCAGTCAAAAAGCGGTGCATTTATCATGCCCACAATTTCTGTTTCATTAAAACTGTTGATGGAAAAATTAACTTTATCTGTAGCTCTTCTTTTTATATAAGCTACCATACTTTCCACCTGTGCAATAATATTTTTTTCTTCTAACTGCGGTATGCTGCCAATTTTTCCAAAGCGGTCGCTTACTAATTTTAAGCGGTCAACATCTTTAGCCATTTCTGCAGCAATTTTTTCGCTCTGCGGATTATCTTTCAACATTTCTACCCAACCCTGTAATGAAGACAGCGGCGTACCCAACTGGTGAGCCGTTTCTTTTGCCATACCGGCCCATACCTGGTTTTGGGTCGATTTATTTCTTACCGATACAGTTATTAAAGTAATAATGATAAATAATGCTACAATAAAAAGCTGGACGATGGGATAATAACGTACCTGTTTTAAAAGGTCTGAATCGCCATAATAGTACTTATTATATACCAAGGGGTCCTTACTTATTTCTACAGTTATCGGGTCGTGCTGGTTTTTAAATTCCTTCACTTTTTTTCTTAGGTAATTACTGTCGGATTTCACCATTGCAGAATCGAGGTTTAAAAATTCATTCAGCGGATTATCTTTTTCATCTGTACCAATGATGGGTATTTCTGTATTTTCCGACGTGATGATATTGGTAAGATCTAATGCCGATTGTTCTGTAGCGTTAATTCTTGTTTTTAAAGACTGTACCCACACATTTACTTTTTTTCTTTCGTCGGCTGCAATTTTTTTAGAAATATAATTCGAATAAAATACAGTACCGGTTACAATGGCAATGGCAATTGCTGCCAAACCTGTACGCCAGTTAAGTAATTGTGAAAACATAAGTAAAAATAGAAATAAGTTATGAGTTATAAGTTGTAAGTTATAAGTAAGTTTGTGCAAAACATAATTAAAGTTTGCCAATGGGATAAGTACACAACACTGGTGCCATAAAGAACTTAAGCAGGTATAAATAATGCAAAATCCTTCTGTAGCAATTGTAATTTTAAACTGGAATGGTAAAAATTTTTTAGAACAATTTTTACCATCGGTTTTGTTATCTGAATATGCCAATAAAAGAATTATTGTGGCAGATAATGCGTCAACCGATGATTCAGTTGGGTTTTTAAAAAGCCATTATCCGCAGGTGGAAATTTTACTGAACAATTGCAATGAAGGTTTTGCGAAGGGATATAATACTGCTTTAAAACAGGTACAAAGTGATTATTATGTTTTATTAAACAGCGATGTAGAAGTTACTCCCGGATGGATATCACCGGTTATAGATTTGATGGAGAGTGATACCACAATAGCGGCATGCCAACCCAAATTATTAGCTTACAATAATAAAAATCAATTTGAATACGCCGGTGCCAGTGGTGGGTGGATAGATAAATTTGGGTACCCATTTTCGAGAGGAAGGGTATTTGATATTTGTGAAGATGATAAAGGACAGTATAATAATGCAGCCCAATGTTTTTGGGCCAGCGGTGCTGCATTGTTTGTAAAGGCTTCGGTATATCATGAGTTAGGAGGATTGGACGAATACTTTTTTGCCCACCAGGAAGAAATAGATTTTTGCTGGCGCTTACAGCTGGCCGGCTATAAAGTGTATGTGCAGCCTGCTTCGGTTGTATATCATGTTGGCGCCGGAACACTGGCGAAAGGCAGTAGCAAAAAAACTTACCTTAATTTCAGGAACAACCTTATAATGCTGGCTAAAAATTTTTCTTTGGCTGAGGCCTTATGGAAAATCCCGTTCAGGCTTACATTAGATGCTGTGGCCGCATGGAAGGGCTTGTTAAGTGGCGACAGCGGATATTTCGGTACGATTTTAAAAGCACATATTCATTTTTTTAGGTGGATGCTGTTTGATAAAAAGCAATCCATTTTTCCTGTAAAAAAGGAGGGGAGATTGGGCGGCTGGTATAATGGCTCGGTGGTATGGCAATATTTTATAAAGAAGAAGAAGACCTTTTTACAAATTGTTGAAAACAAATAAGTTTTTTTGAAACATACACCTTATTTTTGCACTGCAAATTTTAAAACATGGAACAGGAAATTATAGACAATTCCCACAAAGATTTTACACATAACTGGGTATCATCTTCCCGGTTTATATGGTTTTGCCAGGTTTTTCTGGTTTTGGCTTTTGTTTTGGGCGGTTGCTTCAATTTATATACACACAGATATAAAGGAAAACCTGAAGTGAATGTGCCTGAAAATACCTTGTACAATCCAAAGTATAAATAAAAAATTTTTGTTGTAGCGATACAACCCTTATTTTTGCCGTCCGAAAAACGGGACAGTTCTTACAATTATTGCGGAAGTAGCTCATTTGGTAGAGCACGACCTTGCCAAGGTCGGGGTGGCCGGTTCGAGCCCGGTCTTCCGCTCAAAAATTATCCTGACATTCACTTGTTGGGATTTTTTTTCTTTACCAGATTCTCTTTTAGAGAATGTTTACTCGGGTGGTGGAACTGGTAGACACGCAGGACTTAAAATCCTGTTTACAGCAATGTAAGTGTGGGTTCAACTCCCATCCCGAGTACTTTTAAGCCCACGCCAGTCGTGGGTTTTGATTTTTCAGCAACTAAATTTTCGCTGTTGCTTTCCACACATCTCATTTTCTACTGTATTTCTCATTTAAAATTTACCCGGCAATTCGTTAAAGTATGTTTAAAAGCACCACTATTGTATAAAAGCGCTGTTCATTTTACATTAAATTGATACTGGTAATTTATTGGGCATATCAATTAAAAGCAGGAAATATTGAAATGCTTACTTAAACGAAAGGTTGATTTATGACAAAGCTTAATTTATCCCTCGTAGTTTTACTTTTATCATTTGGCTTAATTGTCAATGGGCAAACGGTTAAGATCGGCGCTGTAAATTGGGCAGATAAAAATTTAGCGGTAAGCCAATTCCGTAACGGGGATAATATTCCCGAGGTAAAAACTGACGAGGAGTGGGCAAAATTTGGTGATCAGAAAAAACCAGCCTGGTGTTATTATCAAAACGATTCTGCCAACGGCACCAAGTATGGTAAACTCTATAATTGGTATGCCGTTAACGATAAAAGAGGGTTAGCGCCTGCTGGTTGGCATATTGCAACAGATGATGAATGGCAATTGCTTATTGATGGGTTAGGCGGCGAAGAAACTGCCGGTATTAAAATTAAAAGCACCACCGGCTGGAATAACAACGGTAATGGAAATAACAGTGCCGGATTTAATGGCCTTGCAGCCGGTGCAAGAAACTACGATGGCAGTTTTGCCGAAATTGGGAAAACCGCATTCTGGTGGACATTTTGGGTAACAAAAGCCAGGCAGCCCTTTAGCCCAACATATAGATTTACGACCTGCAATGATAATGCTGTTGGCAGAGATAATGATAACCAAGGCAATGGATACGCTGTACGCTGTATAAAAGAATAAAAAAAGGATAGGTATTTTATTCGTGGATTCTACTCTAAGTACTATTAAACAACAAAAATTTTGATAGTATTGACTTTTGGGTTCTTTTACTCTAAGGTAAATTTTCCATCTCGTAGAGCGAAAACAGAATCGAATTTTTCCCCTTCTGAGTTATCGAATTTGATAATTAGCTTTTTCCCTTCTTTATCACTAGGAATTCTAGGAAGCTTATCTGCATCTAAACCAAAGCCACTATGATATTGTAAAAATTCAACTTCTAGTAAAATATCTTCACCTGAATTTAATGAAGTAAGAGGTTTAATCTTTTGAATGTTGTCAAAGATTTTTTCTGCATTTATTATTTCAATGTTCCAGGCAGGTTCTTTTGAAACATTTTTTAATATCAAATTATATTTATTAGAAATCTCAAAAGTCCAAATCGCTTCTTCCGCTGGAATTGGCTGGGTTGAAAACTTATTCAGAGGGGACAATCCATTATTAAAACGATGGCCATGAGTCCATTGTAGAGCCAAGGAAAGTCTCGGCTTATTTTGATTTAACGGAATTAGTTCAGCCTTTTTCGTGTCGATATTCCTAAGCCCTTTTGAGGTTATTGTATAATGGGTGTTTGACTTTTTTTCAATCTGGTTATTCTTCTCTAACTGTTCCAATGCATCTTGCCATTTTACTAAGTCACGTATTTTATCCCCGTCGAATAGAACAGAATTTCCACATTGAATATGAAAGCCCTGTTTTGAATTTGTAACCATTATTGAGCCATTGTTTGCTTCACCCATTTTGCTAAGAATTGTCCTAGCTTCTTCAGATAAATTTTCAAAACCAATTATTTGAAATTCTCCATTCTCAATACTAAAGCCGGAAAATAAATTTTTATTTTCATTCAGCTTTAATTGTAAACAATCAGAAAATATTGCTTTAAAGTTTTCTAATGTATCAAATTCTTTAACAAGACCTTTGCTAAAGTATTCTGCTTTTAATGCGTTAACCTCTTCATATTGTTTTAGATCGTAACCTTCTTTTGGATTTCTCTTGCAGAAAAATACCATAGCCGGCTTCTTTTGCTTTATATGATAATCAATTTCTTCAATTGTTGCGCTTTTACTTCTTGTTGTTGGAGAACCAATTCGAGACCAAAAGATTGCTACAAGCAAGTCTGTTTTGTCTAGTAATTTTTCATTAATAATAGATTGTCCATCTTTTTCTAAGCCTGGAGCTACATTATTCTCCCATCGTAAGGGTAATAATGCCATGTTATTTGAATCAGAATTTATTCCATTCCATTTATTGATAAGTCTTTCTGCTTCGTTTCTTTCTTCTAACACATCGCTTGGAGATGCAATAAAAACTGTATAAGTATTAGCTATAAACATGCAGTTAGGAATTCACTATGAAAAATTAATATCTTAATTTCAGTTTTCTATACATTTCACACTTATCAAAGCTAAGGATTTCAAGAATAAATTATGTTTTTTAGCCTTAAATGAAATTGGAATAGATTAAAAAAAGCTGCCTTATTTAGGCAGCTTTTAAAAAATATAGTAGTGATTTTATTTCAAATTGTGATACACTTTCTGCACATCTTCATCCTGCTCAAGTTTATCTACTAATTTCAATACATCATTAGCGGCTTCCTCATCAAGTTCCGTTAAATTCATTGGTATACGTGTAAGTTCGGCAGTAATAACCTCAATCTTTTTTTCTTCCAATGCCTTTGCCATATGCCCAAACTCTGCAAAAGCTGTGCGGATAATGATATTCCCTGAACTATCTTCTCCTATTTCTTCCAGGCCATAATCAATCAATTCCAATTCCAGATCTTCAATATTCACACCTGCATTTTTTACCTTAAATTCTCCCATACGGGTAAAAGTAAAAGCTACACTACCACTAGTACCTAATGCGCCACCGCTTTTAGTAAAATGCATTCTCACATTCGCAACTGTTCTTGTAGGGTTATCAGTTGCCGTTTCAACTAACAATGCAACACCATGTGGTGCATATCCTTCATAAACAACCTCATCATAACTGCTGGTGTCTTTACCCATTGCTCTTTTTATAGCGGCCTCAACTCTATCTTTAGGCATATTGCAGGCCTTGGCATTCAGGTAGCACCTGCGTAATGCAGGGTTACTATCCGGATCGGGACCACCAGCTTTTACAGCAATATTAATTTCTTTCCCTATACGGGTAAAGTCTTTTGCCATTTTATCCCAACGGGCAAACATGGCTCCTTTTCTTACTTCAAATATCCTTCCCATAAATTTAGTTAACTGGTTAATTGGTTTACTGGTTAAGTAGTTAATCAGTAACTACTGTTATTCGGGATGCAAATTTAAGGAAAATCATTGCTTAATCGGAAAGTATGAAATGAGTCAGTTTATGAGCTCCAGCAAAATAAATGCTGCTGGAATTCAAAAGCTGCGGTTCCCCTTTAGGGGTTAGGGGCATCGGGGGGCATAAAAAAAGCGACACCCTTTTACAGGTATCGCTTTAAACCTAAAGCATAGCCACCTAAAAACTAAAACCAACTGAGATTTTTGCAACCCTGTTATAGGCTTTAAAATTATCGTTCTTATCTAATTTTGATAAGCCATAATCGTAACCGGCTTTTATATTAAATCCGTTGTCGAATTTATAACCTATACCACCGGCCAGGCCCATATCCATACGGTTGAAATTATCGGTAATGTCTAATCTATCGTTGTATAAACTGATGCCCAGTATACCGGCATTTAAATGCAGGTTATTTTTTACCAGATACGATACCTGTGGCCCTGCATAAATACTCAGGCCTTTTGCCAGTTCTGCTTTTAATACCAGGGGTATGTCAATATAATGTGCTTCCACTTTTGCGCTGGCATTAACTCCTAAAAATTTTAAGGCATCAATTTTTAAATCACCCTGCATGGTATATCCTTTTTGTGCATATTGCAATCCTGGCTCAAAAGAAATTTTATCCGTTACAGGAATGTTTACATATCCGCCAATGCTGATGCCTGTTTTACTTTTTGTAGTTACAAAACCATTAGAGAGGTCAACCACATCGTTCAGGCTTTGTAGTGCATCACCTTTCCAGTTGGCAATTGTTGCGCCGGCCTGTACACCGTAAGTAATTTGTGCTTTTGTGCTGTTCATTATTAAGATACTGATTACAGCAAGAGTAAATTTATATTTCATGTTTTTGGGGCAGTGTTTTAAGTGGCTGCTTGCATACTGTTATTAGAATAGTATGCCAGTTTTTTTTTGTTTAGATAAGAAATTGTTAAAGCAATTTCCTCTTCACCAACGGTTAACAAAAGCAGTTATTTAAAAAAACATTTTTTACGCCGTTACATTTCTTAAGTTTGTTACACCAAAATAATGTTATGGAAAATAAAGCCGTGTACTACAGCGAATATTTACAGTTAGATAAAATTACAGGTGCACAGGAGCCGGAAAGTTTGAAGCCCGGTAATACACCTGCACACGATGAAATGTTATTCATCATCATTCACCAGGCATACGAATTATGGTTTAAGCAGATATTGTTTGAAGTAAATTCTGTTATTGAAATATTAGACAAGCCTGCATTAAACGATAACTCTCCCGAGATGCAAACCGTGGTACACCGTTTAAAAAGAGTGACCACAATATTAAAAGTATTGGTGCAGCAGATTGATATTATGGAAACCATGACGCCGATGGACTTCCTCGATTTCAGGGATATGCTGAGGCCGGCATCAGGCTTTCAGAGTTACCAGTTTAAAATACTGGAGGCTAAACTGGGTTTAAAATTTGAACATCGCCACGGTCAGCATTACTACACCTCTCAATTAAAAGAAAAAGATATTGAAATTATTAAGGCAGCAGAAAAAGGCCAATCAGTTTTAGAACTGGTAAATGCATGGCTGGAACGTATGCCTTTTATTGATGAAAAATTATGGAATAATTACCAGCAGGTATATGTTAACAGTTTGGCAGAAGCTGAAAAAAATAATGCCACTCTTTTTGAAACTGTTTTTAACAACGCTGCAGCTGATGCCGAAAGAAACCTTACGCCAAAAGCCTGCCGTGCAGCTTTGTTCATAATGTTATACCGCGGCTATCCCATGCTGGAACTACCGTTTCAGTTATTAGATACCTTACTGGAAATTGATAACCAGCTGGGCAATTGGCGCTACCGGCATATTAATATGGTGCAGCGCATGATCGGTACCCGTATTGGTACAGGCGGCAGCACCGGTGCCGGTTATTTAAAAGCGGCCATGGATAAACATTATATATTTCGGGAGCTGGCGCAGCTGAATAGTTTTTTGGTTGACAGAAGAAAATTGCCTGTATTGCCGAAGGAGGTGGGAGAGAAGTTGGGGTATAATTTTTAGATGAATTCCTAATGTAAACCAGTTGTTGGTCAGTCGGCCAACAACGGCGGCAGATGATTGTTATTCCCTCAGCCAGCTTATTGCCAAACCTGAAGTTGCATGCAGTTTTTCTCCGTCAGGACTGAGTTGTGTAATTTACTAAGATTGTTCTTTGTCTTTTAAGTCAACAACTATTGTCCCTGCCCACATGTCACCAATACGTTGATGCTTGGCTGAATTTTTAATTGCAATTATTGCCGGTATACCAAAAAATAAAATATCTATCGGGTCAAGCAAATGACGTTTTAAAGCTTGTGTCCATTCAGTTTCCTTCCTGTCAACGGTAAGAACCTTTAAGTAAAGTCCTTGATGCACAAGAGTCGCATCATAGCATGCTTCGATAACAACAAAATAAATAAACCATCCCATTGGAATTGGTAGAGCTAAAAGTCCGTTTACCGTTTTACCACCTTCGTCATTGTCATGCCCAACAAGTACAATGTATATATAGGTTGAAATTAAAAACAATGCATAGTCAAGCAACGTCGCAATTATACGCTTTTTGAGATTTGTCTTGGTTTTAAAAGTCATACTTTAAATAACTGGAAATGTCATATTTAAAATTGAATGCAACAAGTAAATATACAAAACTCCGCTTCGCTGAAACAACAGCTTTCGAAACAATAAAATTATGCTTAAATAATAAGTGGATCACTCCGCAATCACTTCAATAGTTGCGCCAATGCCTCTTTCTGTAATGGCATCGCACTGCGGTTTTAAGGTATCGTAGGGGCCTTCTTTTACTGCGTATTTGCCCCTGGTGTGTATGATCATTGAGCATTGCTCGGCCTGCTGTTCATCATGTCCGCAAACTTCAATCAGGGTTTCTATCACCCATTCAAAAGTATTTACTTCATCGTTCCAAACAATCAGCGAACAGGAGTTTTCTGTTGTGGTTAACACATCAGTATCAACAACCTGTTTTGTTATGGTATTTGCTTGCGTTGCCATAGCTAACACAAAAATAATATCTTTTTTGACAGATAGCGCCGTTATGCAACATTTAGGGCACAATAATTGTCATATGAAAGTGTTTTATAATTATAGTAAAGGCCAATAATGCTGCGTATTTCAAAGAGTAAAAAAGAAGGATCGGTACCCCCTGCAAAACAACCGGCGGTGGTATTACCTTTACATACGCCCAACCGCAGCCTGGAGTTTTTGGTAGAGTTGATAAAAAAGATCCGCCCCGATAATGCCCGTAACATTGCCGAAGCCGAATTGAAATTTAAAGCCGTATTGTACCAGGTGGTTAAAGAGCCTACTGCGTTGTTCAGCCTGCGTAAAGCTTTACTAAGACAATTTGTAAATACCAACATTGTGCCAGCGCTTACCGAAAGCGGCATTGTAAGCAGCCGTGGTTTTGTGCAGGAGCTGCAGGGCAAATTAAAACACAAGATGTTGCCTGCACTGCAAAACCCCAACGATTTTTTATACGTTATCAATAAAATATTTTATAAAAAGAGCGATCATATCTGGGTAGAAGGAATTGACCCGGCATTATGGAAACAGTTTTTTGAAATGCTGGGCATACAGATAAACCTTACCGAGCCGGCATTGATAAAACAGTTAAACCAGTCGCTGCAGGTAATGAGTTACCGGGTTACCACATTAGGTTTAGAAAAGGAAATGACGCACCGCTATGAAAATTTTGAAGATGCCATTTATCCTTTTTTAGAACAGAACCGTTTGGTGAATGAGTATTTGCGCCTGAGTGAATCAGGAGGTAATGATGAAGCAAAACGATTACTGCTGGATAATATTGGCGAGGCATTGCATAATTGTAACCAGAGTATTCAGTGGATAAAGGACCAGCGTAAAGTGTATGGAACAAGCCTGGCGCAAACTTATATCATCACCCGTTTACAACAGCAGATAAACCGGTTGTTTATAATTTTAGATGTACTAGACAGCGATAATACTTTTAATACCGAACGCTTTGCAGAGTATTTTAAAACAGTAGTGCGGAATGAGAACCGGAAAAATTCGGTAATGGAATTTTTAAGTGAGAACACTGGGTACCTGGCCTACCAGATTGCAGAGCATGGCGGCCGTACAGGCGAAAGATACATCAGCACTACCAGGAAAGAATTCTGGAAAATGTTTTGGAGTGCTTGCGGCGGTGGTGTTATCATTTCTTTTATCGGGGTAATAAAAAATTTATTGGGCAAAATGAAACTGGCTCCTTTTTGGCAGGGCTTTTTGTACAGCACCAATTATTCGTTGGGGTTTATTTTAATACAGGATACAGGCTCCACATTAGCTACCAAGCAGCCTGCATACACGGCCAATAATGTCGCCAGTTCTTTTGATGTACAAAAAATTGGCGAACGTCCTGATTTAAGAAATCTTGCCATAACTATTGCAAGGGTAAGCCGTACACAACTGGCTTCATTTGCAGGCAATTTAATAGTGGTATTTCCACTTACATACTTACTGGCGTTTTTGTTTTTTGAAATTACAGGGTCGATGATTGTTGGAGGTACAACACCTGAGCAAATTAATGCAGCACATAAATTATTAACCGACCAGCAGCCTTTGCACAGCCTGGCATTATTATATGCCTGCTTTACCGGTTTCTTTTTATTTGCCAGCGGCCTTATTGCAGGCTATGTAGAAAATTATGTGGTGTATGGTAAAATTGGCGACAGGTTACGCAGCCTTTCTTCTTTTAAATTTACCTTCAGCGAAAAGCGCCGGTATAAAATTATCCGCTATATAGAAAATAACCTGGGTGCATTGATCGGTAATATTTCTTTAGGCTTCTTTTTAGGGATGGCCGGATTTTTTGGAAAGATGTTTGGTTTGCCTTTCGACATCAGGCATATCACTATATCTGCAGCAAACACTGCTATTGGTTTTTTTGGAATGGGACATAACATTGCAGCAAAAGAATTGTGGTACACCATATTTGGAGTTTTTTGTATTGGCTTTCTAAACTTTGCAGTTAGTTTCAGTCTTGCATTTTTTGTTGCTGTAAAAAGCCGTGGTATTCATTTACGGGAATATCCCGAGTTTTTAGGCATACTATGGCGGTATATAAAAAAATATCCACGGGATCTGATAAAAGCACCTGCCAGCCGTACAGCAGAACAACTTTCATAAATTTTGTACTTATTTCTCAAAAAATTTTGCAGAAAGTTATTAAGCCTTATCTTTGCCCTCCGAAATTAAAAAGGGAGTTTAGCTCAGTTGGTTTAGAGCATCTGCCTTACAAGCAGAGGGTCGGCGGTTCGACCCCGTCAACTCCCACAAAAACCTCACAGTAATGTGAGGTTTTTCTATTTTATATCTTTATAACCTGAATTACGATTATTGAAATCAACCTTTACCATAGCATGTCGTGGCTCCTGGCTGTCATTAGCACAGGCTGAAATATTTAAAAAAAAGGTACATGCTGTTTACCCCGATATTACAATTACTGTAAATGTTATTGAAACTGCAGGAGATAAAGAACAGTCGAAACCCCTGCACCTGGTGGAAGGCCAGGATTTTTTTACTAAAGAAATACAGGATAGTCTGAAAAATAATGAGGTTGACTTTGCTTTACATTCCATGAAGGATGTAAGCAGTGTTGATTTTTTTAATGAAGGGCAATATGCCATTATTGACCGGGAAGTAATGAATGATGTAGCTGTTTTTAATAACAGTGTGCTTGATAAATTAAAGAATGGCGAAAAAATAATTATCGGCACCTCCTCTCCACGACGCAGTAATATGGCAACAGGCTTTTTACAAAAAGCATTACCCAAACTTACTGATGCACCGATTGAAGTAGAAGCCATACCCATACGAGGAAATGTAGATACCCGGCTACAAAAATTAAGCAATGGTAGTTACGATGGAATAATTTTAGCGGCAGCAGGGTTAAACCGCCTGTTGCAATATGCGCCAGCAAAAGAAAAAGTAAGCGATCTTTTAAAAGATAAAAAATTAATGGTATTGCCTTTGTTTGAGTGTCCGCCTGCTGCAGGGCAGGGCGCTATCGTTGCAGAAACAACAGGCAGCAATATTGAAGCCGTTGCAATATTAAACGCCATAAAAAATACACAGCTCACCAATGCAATTACTGCAGAAAGGGTATATGCAAAACAATATGGTTATGGCTGCTCACAACAGTTTGGTGTTTTTCATGCAGCTACACCGAATATTTCTTTTACCTATGCCTCGGGTAAAGATGGTGCTGACAAGGCATTTAGGGAATGGAATTTTGAGACTGCATTAGATTTAAAAGGGAAGCAATTATTTTCTTCAACTGATTACATGAAGGATTTTTTTACTTACGATTATTTGAATGATGTTGAAATAGATGAAGCTGTAAAATTGTATTTTATCTCCAGCCATAAAGCAGTACACTCCACAGCTATAACAGAAAAAATATTGCGTAAAAAAGTTTGGGCAGCAGGAACAAGAACCTGGTACGAACTGGCAAAAAAAGGTATTTGGGTAGAAGGTTGCGCAGATGGTTTGGGATTTGATTTTTTACATTCAATATTGCAGAGTCCGTTAATTAATATCAGCAATAACGATATTCAGCTTATTACCAACAGCCAAAGTAAAATGCATTGGATTGAAGATGGAATAAATGCTGCAGGTACTTACAAATTAATTGCCCGGCTGCCTGATGAAATAAAAAATATAATTGCAGATGCAGATATTATTTTCTGGACAAGTTTTCAGCAATATCAAAATTGCAGTGCATTTATAAAAACAACTGTGCAGCATGTTTGTCCTTCGGGTAAAACTGCAAAACTGTTAACGGCAGCAGGGGTGCAGCCAATAATTTTCCCAACTATCAAAGCTTTTATCGACTGGAGGGCAAAGCAATAATAATTTAATTCAACTGCAACGCAGGCAGGCGGTAGGTCTGGCTGTCGTAAACAAATAGTTCATCAATTTCAACAGTCCAGTATTTGTATAAAGGAGATTTGGTAAGGTATTCCTCCACTTCGTTTTTACTTGCTGCATTAATTATCCACCAGCTGCGCTGTGTTTCCATGCTTACAGAGTAGTAGTCTATAATATTTTTTTCAATTAACGAATTAATATATACCCGGTGTGGTGGTACAAAACTCATAAAGTCATCATCCATTTCAAAACGGATGGTTACCTGGTACTTATTTAATTCCTTTTCATTTAAATAGTCCATGCTGTAATATTATTAGCCCAACCTGCCTGGTAGGGGGCGGTTATTTTAATATAGTTATCTGTGTAGCCTTCCATCATATTGCCTTTCTCCTGCTTTTCAAACAATACCTTTCTTGATTGGCCAATATGTTGCTGTGTAAAATATTGCATCTTTTGATAACTCAAATTACGCAATTGTTTATTCCTTTCGTTACGAACATGAATGGGTACTACAGGTTTTAAAGTTACCGCATGTGTATTATCTCTTTCAGAATAAGTGAATACATGCAGGTAAGAAATATCAAGCTGGTGTAAAAAATCAAATGTTTCCTTAAAATCTTCATCAGTTTCGCCGGGAAAACCAACAATCACATCCACACCAATACAGCAATGCGGCATCAGTGTTTTTATTAATCCCACACGTTCGGTATACAATTCTCTTTTATACCTTCTACGCATCATACCCAAAATTTTATTACTGCCGCTTTGCAGGGGAATATGAAAGTGCGGCATAATTCTTTTGCTGTTGCTTACAAACTCAATTATTTCGTTAGTAAGCAAATTGGGTTCAATTGAAGAGATGCGGTAACGTTCAATACCTTCGATAGTATCTATTTCTTTAAGTAAGTCTAAAAAATTTTCTTCTTTTTTTTTGTCGCCAAAATCACCAAGGTTAACACCCGTCAATACAATTTCCTTAACTCCGCCGACTGCCAGTTCTTTTACGTTTGCCACCACATTTTCAACTCTGTCGCTCCTGCTTTTACCCCTTGCCATAGGTATGGTACAAAAAGAACAGTTATAATCGCAGCCATCCTGTACTTTTAAAAAAGTTCTGGTTCTGTCATTTTTAGAATAGGAAGCTGTAAAAGTATTTACATCTTCAATATCGCAACTGCAGATTTTTGTAGCATCGCCTTTACTTATTGCAGCAAGGTGATGGGTGATATTAAATTTTTCGGCAGCACCTAAAACCAGGTCAACCCCGGGAATTGAAGCGATCTCCTGGGGTTTAAGTTGTGCATAGCAACCAGTTATTACCACCATGGCTTCGGGTGCTTTACGTTGTATACGACGTACCAGCATCCTGCATTCTTTATCTGCATTATCGGTAACACTACAGGTATTAATTACATATACATCTGCCACTTCATCAAAGTCTTTTTTAATAAAGCCCTCCTGCTCCAGCAATCTTCCAATGGAAGAGGTTTCGGAGAAGTTAAGCTTGCAGCCCAAAGTATGTAATGCAACGGTTTTGCTCATTAGCGGCAAAATTAACACATTTGATATATATGGATAAAATGAAAACATTTAACAGGATTATGTTTACAGATTTGGTGTAATTTGCGCCGTGCTGAAAAAATACTTTCCTTATATTATTCTGCTTGCCGCTGCATTGTTGTTGTTCTACATTAAAAAACACCAGCGTGGTACAACTCCTGCTAAGCCAAAGATTGATGAGGTCATCCGTACAGATAATTACCCTGTTACGGACAATACAAAGACTGAAGAACCCTTTAACCGGGATGCCGATAATCTTATTTATACCAAACATGCCCGTTGCAGGATGGATTGCAGGCATATTGATGAAAGTAAGGTAAAAGAAATTTTAGAAGACGGTAAACTGAATTATAATAAAATTGAAGAAAGCGATAAAGGCAAAAGTTATCCTTTAGAAGGGATCACACATGATAAACAACATGTGCGTATTGTGTTTGCACCTAAAAAGGAAAACCTTGTTGTGGTAACAGTTATTGACCTGGATAATGAATGGCCCTGCAATTGTAAATAATTTTTGATGACACGAATTAAAGGCACCAATTACACGAATTAATGCTTTAATTTTAATAAGGAATTCGTGTAATTAGTGTAATTCGGATAATTAGTGATATAACAAAATGAAAATAAAATCTTTCCTGGCAAAACCTTTTGCTTCGTATATACATAAGCAGATTAAAAAAGGAATGGAAACAGCTGTGCAAGATCAGCAGGCTGTTTTTAATAACCTGATTAAAGCTGCAGCCAAAACTGAGTTCGGGAAAGAACATGGTTTTGCTGATATAAAAACTTACGAAGACTTTATTAAACAAGTACCCATCCGTGATTACGAAGCGTTTAAAGTTTACATTGAACGTATTAAAGAAGGAAAACATAATGTGTTGTGGAAAGGTCAGCCCATTTATCTTGCTAAAACAAGCGGCACTACCAGCGGTGTAAAATATATTCCTATTACAAAAGATTCGATACCCAACCATATTAATACGGCACGTAATGCGCTGCTGTGTTATATGGCCGAAACGGGCAACACAAAATTTGCTGATGGTAAACTTATTTTCTTAAGTGGTTCACCCGAACTGGAAAGAGTAGGAGGCATACCTACAGGAAGATTAAGTGGTATTGTTAATCATCATGTACCAAAATATTTACGGTCTAATCAATTGCCCTCTTACCCAACAAACTGTATTGAGGAGTGGGAAGAAAAATTAGATAAGATCGTTGAAGAAACCATTAATCAGAATATGACACTCATCAGCGGCATACCACCATGGATGCAGATGTATTTTGACAGGTTGATTGAGAAAAGTGGTAAAAAGATCTCGGAACTGTTTCCCGATTTTAATGTAATGGTGCAGGGCGGCGTAAATTTTGAACCCTACAAAGCCAAGCTGTATGAAAGTATTGGTAAAAAAATTGACTGTATAGAATTGTTTCCGGCAAGCGAAGGTTTTTTTGCTTTCCAGGATAGCCAGCATGCAGAAGGGTTATTATTAAATACCAACAGCGGAATATTTTTTGAGTTTGTGCCTGCGGCAGAAATATTTAATGAACAACCAACACGGTTATCATTAAAAGATGTGAAAATGGGAGAGAATTACGCACTCATCATTAATAATAATGCCGGCTTGTGGGGCTATAATATTGGCGATACGGTTAAGTTTGTTTCTACTAATCCTTATCGATTAATTGTTAGCGGCCGTACCAAACATTTTATAAGTGCTTTTGGCGAACATGTAATTGGCGAAGAAGTGGAAGCGGCTTTATTAAAAGCTGCCGAAGAAGAAAAGATACAGGTAACAGAATTTACGGTAGCACCAATGATTGCACAGGATGCAGGCAAGAGCTATCACGAATGGTTTATTGAATTTGAAAACACACCTGACGATATCAGCCGTTTTGCAGATAAAATTAATGAGAACCTGCGTAATAAAAATGTGTATTATGATGACCTGATTGCAGGCAATATTTTACAGCAGTTAAAAATATCTCCTGTAAAGAAGAACGGCTTCATTGATTACATGAAAAGTATTGGTAAACTTGGCGGACAAAATAAATTACCCAGGCTGAGCAATGACAGGAAAATTGCCGATGAGTTAAAAAGGTATATTCAGAATTAAATAAAAATAAAAGAGCCGCCAACTTGTAAAAGTTGGCGGCTCTTTTTAATATAGCTTATGCTTTTTGTGCACCGGGTTTTATCGTCGTCAAATCCTTAATCTTTACCGGCTTACCACTATCGCAACTGTTTCTTGCCGCAATACCCACTAAACAGGAAAGTACGCCATCCCTTACACCTGCAGATTGCCTTAAATCGTCAGAAGTACCGGGAATAAATATTTTATCCTTCAGTAATTTATCGCCACCGCCGTGTCCGCCCTCTGGTGTAAACACTTTAATTAATTCAGGCTTTTCAAAATTCTTTGTCAGCATCAATTCATCATAGCCTTTCTTTACATCAGCTGCTGGCGGATTACTTTCCTGTATCCATGCTTCCAGTCTGCCCTCGGTGCCATTAAAAGCAATGCGGTAACCTTCGTAAGGCGAGTATGTAGTAAGCGAATAACTTACCTGTACACCATTAGCATATTTTATTGATGCAGCCATCTTATCAAAAATGTTGACGTCTTCTTTAAAAACACAGCCATCTCTTAAATAACCATCGTATTGCTGGTTGTCGGCATACAATGCCATCAATCTTTTATCTTTTGTCATATCCCAATAAAACTTGCAGGTGGTTTTATGGTCGCAGGTTCTGCAATTGGTGCCACGTAAGGTGCCGTTCTTTCCATAATGCTCCAGCGAACCAAAAGCAAATACTTCTGATGGATCAGAGTCGATCCACCAGTTCAACAAATCAAAATGATGAGAGGCTTTATGTACCCAAAGGCTGCCGCTGTTTTCTCTCAGGCGGTGCCATCTTCTAAAATAATCTGCGCCATGGAGTACATCTAAATACCAATGAAAATCTACCGAAGTAATTTTTCCAATAACGCCGCTGCGCAATAACTCGTAAATTTTTGCCCGGTGCGGAGAGTAGCGGTAATTAAATGTTACAATAACTTTTTTACCTGTTCTTTTTTCGGCATCAATAATCTGCTGGCATTTCTTTTCGTCGGTGGTCATAGGTTTTTCGGTAATAATATTGGCGCCCATTTCCATGCCTTTTACAATAAATTCGCTGTGCGTAGCATCAACTGTAGTTACAATTAAAAAGTCGGGTTTAACCGTTTTCATCATCTCTTCAAAATTGGTAAAAGTGGGACAGGTAACCCCCATCATAGTCTTTGCTGTTTCCACCCGCCCTTTATTTTTATCGCAAAGGCCAACAAATTCTACATAATCGCCATACTCCTTTATTACATCTTTACCCCACATACCTGTGCCCCTGTGGCCGGTACCCACCATGGCGTAGCGTTTCTTTTTTCCATCAAACAAGTTTGCAGCTTCGGCCATTAAAGGATTAAGGAGCATAGTGCCGGCCAGCGCTGTTCCGGTAGTACCAATAAACTTGCGGCGGGAATAGTTGTTATTCATATACAATCGTTTTGTTTTGATAAATTACTATAAAAAGGTGTTAGACGATAAAGTTATTTCAAAGCAGTTGAAATTTTTTAAAAATTTTCACTTATTTATATTGAAATATGGTTTACATTTGCATCCTCACATCTGAATAACAGAATGAACAAGTTGTACACACATATCAATTTAGTAAATAACAGTCCTGCAAGGGTGATGTTTGCTATTGAATATGTGATAGAATCACTTCCCCGACCCCGACGTGGTTGCTGATAGGACGAGCAATTGAAACCTGCCCCTGTCAGTGAAAAAATCTCCGAAAGTTTTCTAAAAATATTCTTAATCTTACTTCAATTTAAACAAATTGGAAAACAGTAACATTATTATCAGGGTGGCAACACCATCAGACGCACATTACGCAATAGCTATTACAGATGAAATGGCATCTTCTGCCAAGGCCAGGGGTACCGGCATTGCAAAGCGTTCTCCCGAATACGTAGAACAAAAAATCAACGAAGGCAAAGCTGTAATTGCGGTTACAAAAGAAGGTGCCTGGGTTGGCTTTTGTTATATAGAAGTTTGGAAAGGCGAGTATGTAGCCAACAGTGGTTTAATTGTTGCACCCGAATACCGGAAAAGCGGCATTGCCAAACAAATTAAAAAACGTGTTTTTGATTTAAGCAGGGAAAAATATCCCGAGGCAAAAATATTTGGATTAACCACAGGTTTGGCGGTAATGAAAATCAATTCGGAACTGGGCTACGAACCTGTAACCTACAGCGAGCTGACAGATGATGAAGAATTTTGGGCCGGTTGCAAGAGCTGTGTTAACTACGATATATTGATGAGCAAGGAAAGAAAGAACTGTATGTGTACGGCTATGCTATACGATCCTAAAGACCATTACGAGCCGGAAGAGACCAAACAGTTTTTCGAAGAGAATAAAAATATCTTCGAACGCATGATACGCTTTAAACAATGGAAATTATTAAAACCATTTTTTGAAAAGCAGCATAGCGGTTCGGGTGGTGGCGCAGTAAAATCTTTATTCAGACATTTTTTTCATTTTTAATTTTTTCAATTCCAGATGATGAGTACAACATTGCAAAGAGGCGCAAAAGTGGTTTTAGGATTCAGTGGTGGATTAGATACCACTTACTGTGCAAAATATTTTACCGATGATAAAGGATATGAAGTGCATTCGGTAATTGTAAATACCGGAGGCTTTAGCAAAGAGGAATTAAAAAAGATAGAAGCACATGCTTACAAGCTTGGTGTAAAAACACATACTGCAATTGACGCTGTAAAAAGTTATTACGACAATATTATTAAGTATTTAATTTTTGGTAACTGCTTAAAAAATAATACCTATCCTTTAAGTGTTAGTGCCGAAAGATTGAGCCAGGCATTAAGTATTGCAGAGCACACCAAAAAATTAAATGCTGATGCAGTAGCACATGGTAGTACCGGTGCTGGCAATGACCAGGTAAGATTTGATATGATCTTTAACATCATGATACCGGGAGTAGAAATTATCACGCCGATACGTGATATGAAATTAAGCCGTGAAGAAGAGATCACTTATTTGAAAAGTAAAGGAGTGGAGATGAACTTTGAAAAAAGTGCGTACTCAATTAATAAAGGTTTATGGGGAACAAGTGTTGGAGGAAAAGAAACCCTGAACAGCAAAGGTATGTTGCCCGAAGCTGCATGGCCTACACCTGTTACTAAAACCGGATCGGAAGAAGTGAAATTACATTTTGTAAAAGGCGAATTGTTTGGCGTGAATGATAAAACATTTACACACCCAACTGAAGCGATACAATATTTGCAAACTATTGCCGGTGCTTATGGCGTAGGAAGAGATATACATGTTGGTGATACCATCATTGGTATTAAAGGCCGTGTGGGATTTGAAGCCGCAGCACCCATGGTAATTTTAAAAGCTCATCATGCATTGGAAAAACATGTGCTTACCAAATGGCAATTGAACTGGAAAGATCAGTTAGCCTTATTTTATGGCAACTGGTTGCATGAAGGACAGATCATGGATCCGGTGATGAGAGATATTGAAGCGTACTTTACCAACAGCCAGCAAAATGTTACCGGCGATGTTTTTGTACAATTGAATCCTTATCATTTCCAGGTTATTGGAATCGAATCGGAATTTGATTTGATGAGTGCAAAATTTGGCAAATATGGCGAAATGAATACAGGTTATACCGGGGATGATGTAAGAGGGTTTAGCAAGATCTTCGGTAACCAGACTTCTATCTATCATAAAGTAAATGCAGCGGGTGATGGCAAATAAAATTAAAGTGGGTATTATTGGCGCTGCAGGATATACCGGTGGAGAACTGATACGGTTGCTTATAAATCACCCTAATGCAGTAATTGAATTTGTACAAAGCGGAAGTAATGCTGATAATTTAGTAAGCAAAGTACATGCTGATTTAGTTGGAGAAACAGATGTGAAATTTTCTGCGGCTCATCATTTTAATGTGGATGTAATTTTCTTTTGTGCCGGGCATGGTGAAGCAAAGAAATTTGTTGCTGCAAATGAAATTCCTACCAACATAAAATTAATAGATATTGGTAACGACTTTCGCTTAAATGCTGACGCAACAATTAATGGAAGGGAATTTATTTACGGGTTACCAGAATTACAAAGAGAAAAAATAAAGACGGCAAATAATATTGCTAACCCCGGTTGTTTTGCTACAGCCATTCAATTGGGATTTTTACCTCTGGCAAAAGCTGGCTTGTTAAACGAAGTTTATACAACCGGTATTACCGGTAGCACGGGTGCAGGACAAAGCCTTGCAGCCACATCTCATTTTAGCTGGCGGGCAAATAATATACAGGCCTATAAAACATTAACACACCAGCACAATGCTGAAATATTACAATCAATAAATTCATTACAAACAGGCGCTGTTTTAAATGAAGACAGCTTTTCTTTTGTTCCATGGCGTGGCGATTTTACCAGGGGCATCTTTATCAGTTCCCAATTAAAATGCGATTTGAGTATTGAAGAATTGAATGTATTGTACACCGCATTTTACAAAGACCATCCATTTACAACTATAACTACTGACTCAGTTTTTTTAAAGCAAGTGGTTAATACTAATAAATGTATTATTCAATTGGAAAAGCTGGGCAGCAAATTAGTGGTGCATTCTGTAATTGATAATTTAACTAAAGGTGCCAGCGGACATGCCATTCAAAATATGAATTTGATCTTTGGCCTTGAAGAAACAACAGGATTAAAATTGAAAGCAAATTATTTTTAATTAGTGTAATTCGTAAAAATTAGTGTAATCAGTATGACATTATTCGACGTATATCCACTTAACGATATCATAATTGATAAAGCACAGGGTTCTTATGTGTGGGATGATAAAGGACAGATCTATTTAGATATGTATGGCGGCCACGCCGTAATATCAATTGGCCATACGCATCCGCATTATGTAAAGCGGTTAGAAGATCAATTGCATAAAGTGGGTTTCTATTCCAATTCAGTAAAAATTCCTTTGCAGGTACAGCTGGCGCAAAAGTTAGGGGAGGTTTCCGGTAAAGAAGACTATCACTTATTTCTTTGTAACTCCGGTGCCGAGGCTAATGAGAATGCATTAAAGCTGGCATCTTTTTATAATGGCAGGAAAAAAATTATTGCATTTTCAAAAGCATTTCATGGCCGCACCTCTTTAGCAGTTGCTGTTACTGATAATCCGAATATTGTTGCGCCGGTTAATCAAACGGACAATGTAGTTTTTTTGCCTTTTAATGATGAAGCGGCTTTGCAAAAATATTTTGACAAAAACGGCAATGATATATCATCAGTAATTATTGAAGGCATACAAGGTGTTGGCGGTATTAATGTAGCCAGTGCATCTTTTTTACAACTGATAAGAAGTTTGTGCGATCAATACAATGCAGTTTACATTGCAGACTCTGTACAATGCGGTTACGGACGTACGGGTAAATTTTACAGCCATGATTTTAGTGGTGTTGACGCAGATGTTTACACGATGGCGAAGGGGATGGGAAATGGTTTTCCTGTTGCCGGTATTTCCATTGCTCCAAAATTAAAAGCTAAACATTTTATGCTGGGTACCACGTTTGGTGGTAATCATCTGGCATGTGCTGCGGCATTGTCGGTACTGGAAATAATTGAAGAAGATGCATTGATGAGCAATGCTACAGAAGTGGGTAGTTACTTAATTGAGGAATTAAAAAAGATGCCCAAAATTGTTGAAGTAAGAGGACGAGGATTAATGATTGGTATTGTGTTACCGGAAGAATTGAAAGAAGTAAAAAAGAATTTACTATTTAAACATAAAATATTTACCGGCGAAGCAAAACCTAATGTGATCAGGTTATTGCCAGCATTGAATATTACAAAGGAAGATGCGGATATATTTCTGAAGGCGATTGCTGAAGAGTTAGCGTAGCATTGGGTAAAATGGATTGATATGTTAAATAGAAAATAAATGCTGAAGAGTGCGACGCCTGTGAATTTCAATAGAGTTACAAAAGCTTGTCTAAAAAAATAAAACATAAAATTTGAAAAATTTTATTTCTGTAAAAGATATTAGTGATATCAATGCTTTAGCGGCAAAAGCATTGTCTTATAAAGTAAATCCCTATGCCGACAGGAGTTTAGGCGCTGATAAAAAAGTTGGTTTGTTATTCTTAAATCCAAGTTTACGTACAAGGTTAAGTACACAGGTGGCAGCAAAAAACCTCGGCCTGGAAGCTATTATATTTAATGTAGATAAAGAAGGCTGGGCATTGGAATTTGAAGAAGGTGCTATCATGAGCGGTACCACCGTTGAGCATGTAAAAGATGCTGCACCAATTTTAGGACAGTATTTCGATATACTTTGTATTCGTGCATTTCCATCTTTAAAAAATAAAGAAGAAGATTACAGCGAACAGGTGATGAATGCTTTTATAAAATTTTCCGGTGTGCCAATAGTTAGTTTGGAGAGCGCCACTTTGCACCCATTGCAATCACTTACAGATATTATTACCATAAAAGAAAATTTTACTGCTACCCGTAAACCAAAAGTTGTTTTAACATGGGCACCGCATATTAAACCATTACCGCAATGTGTAGCCAATTCATTTGCACAATGGGTAAATGCCTGGGGCGAAGCTGATTTTGTAATTGCACATCCTGAAGATTATGAACTGGATGAACAATTTACTAAAGGGGCAACAATCACTCAAAACCAGGATGAAGCATTGAAAGATGCAGATTTTGTGTATGTAAAAAACTGGAGTACTTATACCGATTACGGAAGAATTTATTGCAACGATCCCAAATGGATGCTGACGCCTGAAAAATTAATACATACCAATAACGCCAAAGTAATGCATTGTCTGCCTGTAAGGCGCAATGTTGAATTAAGCGACGAGATTTTAGATGGCGCTAACAGTTTGGTATCAACACAGGCGGGTAACAGGGTCTGGGCAGCCCAGGCTGTATTATCCGAAATATTGAAAGCAAAATAATGGAACAGCTATTTGTTATAAAAATTGGTGGCAATATAATTGATGATGAAAATAATCTTTCAGCTTTCCTTAAAGATTTTGCAGCCATTACAGGCAAAAAAATATTGATTCATGGAGGTGGAAAAATTGCAACAAAGCTGGGCGACAAATTAGGCATTGAATCGAAATATATAAACGGAAGAAGAATTACCGATGCTGATACCATTGACCTGGTAACAATGGTGTATGGAGGATTGGTGAATAAAAAAATTGTGGCAAAGTTACAGGCACTGCAATGCAACGCCATTGGATTAACCGGAGCAGATGCCAATATTATTCCAGCATCAAAACGGCCGGTAACAAAAGAAGGGATTGATTTTGGTTTTGTTGGGGATATAGATACAATAGAATTAGGAGTTGGTAATCTGGCATTATTTGCAATGAGTGGTTTAACGCAGGTTATTGCGCCACTTACTCATGATGGTAAAGGGCAAATACTAAACACCAATGCAGATACCATTGCATCTGCTGTTGCAGTGGTATTATCAGCAATATATGATGTAAGGTTGATCTATTGTTTTGAAAAGAAAGGAGTGCTGGAAAATGTGGATGATGATAATTCAGTGATACCTTTAATTACACCAGATATTTACCGGCAATTAAAAGACGGCAATAAATTATTTGATGGCATACTGCCTAAAATTGATAATGCATTTGCAGCAATTGACAGTGGTGTAAAAGAAGTATTGATTGGCCATGCTGATGATCTGTTGCAAAATGTCACAGCAAAAACAACAGGCACACTAATAAAATAATTATGACAGAGCAATTATATACAAATGCGGTAGAGCTTTTGAAGCAACTGATAAGTACACCGTCTTTTTCTAAAGAAGAAAATGATACAGCTGAAATATTAATGGCATTTTTTGAAAAGCATGGAGTAGAATTTGCAAGGGTAGGCAATAATATCTATGCAAAAAATAAACATTACGATATTAATAAACCATCTATTTTATTAAATTCTCACCACGATACGGTTAAGCCCAACAAAGGCTATACCATGGACCCGTTTACACCAATTGAAAAAGAAGGTAAACTGTTCGGCCTGGGTAGTAACGATGCCGGCGGATGTTTGGTAAGTTTAATTGCAACGTTTTTACATTTTTATAATGATGAAAATACAAAGTGTAATGTAGTTTTTGCTGCAAGTGCCGAAGAAGAGATCAGCGGTGTAAACGGTATTGAGTTGGTGTTGCCTTATATGGGTAATATTAATTATGGCATTGTTGGTGAGCCAACAAAACTGGAAATGGCTGTTGCAGAAAGGGGGCTGATGGTAATTGACTGTACTGCACCCGGCAGAGCAGGCCATGCGGCCCGTAAAGAAGGCGAAAATGCTTTGTATAATGCTGTTGATGATATCAACTGGATACGGAATTACCAGTTTGAAAAAATAAGTGACCTGTTGGGAGAATCAAGATTGACGGTTACTGTTATTGAAACAGAAAACAAACAGCATAATGTAGTGCCGGCACAATGCAAATTTGTAATTGATGTACGGGTAAATGAGTTGTATACTTTTGATGAGATACTGGATGCCTTAAAGCAAAATTTAAAAAGCACATTCAAACCACGTACCACAAGAATGAAATCTACTTCTATTGCTTTGGATCATCCATTGGTAAAAGCAGGTATTAATTTAGGCAAGGGGTATTATGGCTCGCCAACTACAAGCGATAAGGCATTAATGCCTTTCCCTACTTTAAAAATGGGACCTGGTGATAGTGCAAGAAGTCATACAGCAGATGAATATATCTACTTAGATGAAATTAAAGATGGTATTGCCACTTATATTAAAATGGTACAACAAATAGTATAAAGTTATAAGTAGTAAGTTTTAAGTTATAAGTATGCAAAATTATAAGGAATTAAAAGTTTGGGAAAAAGCACATCTGTTTACGCTGGATGTATATAGATTTTCTGACTCTTTTCCTAAAACTGAAACTTATGGATTGACAAATCAGTTACGCCGGGCATCATCTTCCATCGCTGCAAATATTGCAGAAGGATGTGGAAAGAACACACAACCTGATTTAGCCAATTTTTTAAATGTGTCTCTCGGCTCCGCAAATGAAGCTGAGTATTTTATACTACTGGCAAAAGACTTAAAGTATCTGTCGGAGCAAAACTATGATGAGCTTAATAAACTTGTAAATGAAATAAAGGCTATGCTGATAAGCTTAATCTCTAAAGTGAGAGGTTAACTTAGCACTTATAACTTAAAACTTAGAACTTTTATGAAACTCTGGCAAAAAGATAAAGCATCGTTACAGGAAGTGGAAAAATTCACTGTGGGTAAAGACAACGAACTGGATATTCACCTGGCACCATTTGATGTATTGGGTTCTTTAGCGCATACTAAAATGCTGGAGTCTGTTGGGTTGTTAACTAAAGAAGAATTGAGTTTGTTAGAAGCGGAGTTAAAAAATATTTATCAGCAAATACAAAAAGGCGGATTTAAATTAAACGAAGGGGTAGAAGATATACACTCACAGGTAGAATTAATGCTGACAGAAAAACTCGGTGATGTTGGCAAAAAAATTCACAGTGCCAGGAGCCGCAACGACCAGGTTTTAGTTGACCTGAAATTATTTTTAAGAAACGAAATAGAAAAATTAGTCGGCAACACCAAAGACTTTTTTGACCTGCTCATTCAGCAGAGTGAAAAATACAAAGATGATCTATTACCCGGCTACACACATTTGCAACTGGCCATGCCATCTTCTTTTGGTTTATGGTTTGGGGCCTATGCCGAAAGTTTGGTTGATGATGTAACAACTTTACAGGCTGCATATACTGTTGTAAATAAAAATCCCCTGGGTTCTGCAGCCGGTTATGGCAGTTCTTTCCCCATCAACCGTACATTAACCACACAGTTATTGGGTTTTGACGATTTGAATTATAACGTGGTGTATGCACAAATGGGCCGTGGCAAAACAGAACGTATTGTAGCATCAGCCATTGGCAATATTGCAGCAACATTGTCTAAATTAAGTATGGATGCCTGCCTGTTTATCAATCAAAATTTTTCTTTCATTTCTTTTCCCGATGAGTTAACTACCGGCAGCAGCATTATGCCGCACAAAAAAAATCCAGATGTTTTCGAACTCATCCGCAGCCATTGCAATCGCATACAGGCACTGCCCAATGAGATCATCATGATGACGAATAACCTGCCTTCGGGTTATCAACGGGATCTGCAATTACTAAAAGAACACATTATACCGGCACTGGAAAATTTAAACAACTGCCTGCAGATGGCTGGCTTGATGTTAAGTAATATCGAAGTAAAAAAAGAATTACTTAAAGATGAAAAATACAAGTTCCTGTTTAGTGTGGAAGAAGTAAATAAACTGGTTTTGCAGGGTGTACCATTCCGTGATGCCTATAAAAAAGTGGGGATGGCTATTGAGAACGGAAATTTTACTTATACTACAGACATCAATCATACCCACGAAGGCTCAATTGGTAATCTCTGCAATCCTCAAATTCAGCAGGCTATGCAAAATATTATCCAAAAATTTAATTTCGATAAGGTGAAAATTGCGTTGCAACAATTATTAAGTTAGATTTGCCCTCACAACTTTTTTAAATGGCTGATAAGGCACCCAAAAAACGCATCGCTATCTTTGGCTCTACCGGCTCTATAGGCACACAGGCGCTGGAAGTAATCCGGGCCAACCCCGGTTTATTTGAAGTGGAAATTCTTACCGCACAAACCAACGATGAATTATTGATAAAACAGGCATTGGAGTTTAAACCTAACGCCGTGGTTATTGGCGACGAAAGCCGCTATCAAAAAGTTAAGGAAGCATTAGATAAAACCCTTACTAAAGTTTTTGCAGGCGAAAAAGCACTTGAAGAAGTTGCCGATTTCGATTCTTACGATATGATGCTGGCAGGTATTGTAGGATTTGCAGGCTTGAAGCCAACCATGAAAGCCGTAGAGAAGGGTAAACCTGTAGGCCTCGCCAATAAAGAAACTTTAGTAGTTGCAGGCGACCTGGTAATGCAAAAAGCCATTGAAAAAAGAACCCCCATTATTCCAGTAGACAGTGAGCATTCTGCCATATTTCAATGCCTTGTTGGCGAAAGCAGGAACAGGATTGAAAAAATAATACTTACAGCAAGCGGCGGCCCTTTTTTGGGCAAGAAACCTAACTTTTTAGTGAATGTAAAAAGGGATCATGCCCTGCAACACCCCAATTGGGCCATGGGCGCAAAAATAACTATCGACTCTGCAACGTTGATGAACAAAGGGCTGGAAATGATTGAAGCAAAATGGCTGTTCAATTTACGTCCCGATCAGATACAGGTGGTGGTACACCAGCAAAGCATTATTCATAGTATGGTGCAGTTTGAAGATGGCAGCATTAAAGCACAAATGGGTTTGCCCGATATGAAATTACCCATTCAGTATGCCATGGCTTTTCCACAACGGATAAAAAACGATTTCCCCCGTTTAGATTTCCGTAAATATCCCAGCCTGAGTTTTGAGGAACCCGATATTAAAACGTTTAGAAATTTGGCGCTGGCAACCGAAGCATTAAACAAAGGTGGTAATATGCCCTGCATATTAAATGCCGCCAACGAAATAGCGGTTTGGGCCTTTTTACGCAACCGTGTCGGCTTTTTAGACATGACAGCAATGGTGGAAAAAACCATGGAATGCATACCGTATATCGAAAAACCCAACATGCAGGAATATTTTGACAGCGACGGCGAAGCCCGTAATTTTGCCGCTTCGCTTATAAACTTGTAAAACATATTTGGGTTACCGGCATTTGTACTACTATGTAACATCGTTGTGTCACTCACTTGTACTTTTTCAGCAATATTGAACATAATTAATACAAATAAATAAATGATATCATTAGCAATAAATTGGGGCAGTGTTGGTTTGCAGGTTGCTCAATTACTTTTGTCTTTATCCATCCTGGTTATTTTACACGAGTTTGGACATTATATTACTGCAAAATGGTTTAAGTGCAGGGTAGAAAAATTTTATCTTTTTTTCGATCCCTGGTTTTCTCTTGTTAAAAAGAAAATTGGCGAAACCACTTACGGCATTGGCTGGTTACCATTGGGCGGTTATGTAAAAATATCCGGCATGGTTGACGAGAGTATGGATAAAGAACAACTGAAATTACCACCGGAACCATGGGAGTTTCGCAGTAAACCAGCCTGGCAGCGGCTGATAATTATGTTAGGCGGTGTTACGGTAAATATTTTGTTAGCCTTTGTTATTTATGCCATGATATTATTTGTGTGGGGACAGGATAAAACACCCAACAGTTCTATAAAAAATGGTATCTGGGTAACCGATTCATTAATGTACCAGGTAGGTTTCCGCAATGGCGATAAAGTTGTAGCAGTAGGTGAAGAACCTGTACAATACTTTGAAGAGATATCTAAAAAAATACTTTTTTCTAATGGTAAAACTATAACTGTTGAAAGGGATGGTAAAAAAGTAAGTATTGATTTACCCGTAAGTTTAATTGGACAGTTTGTAGAAAAAAAGAAAACCAAAGCGCCGTTGTTTACAATAAGGCGGCCGGCAATTATAGGTGAGTTTGAAAAAGGAGATTCGTCCAATGCTAAAAAAGCAGGCCTGCAATATTGGGATAAGATTATAAAAGTAGACAGCACACCCGTAAATTTTATGGATGATATGGCTATCTATATCGACAATAAAAAAAATAAGCAGGTTACTTTAACTGTTGACAGAAAAGGAACACTGGTAACATTAACTGCACTGGTAAATGAAAATGGTAAGATAGGCCCTGCTGCTTTAACACCGGAACAATATGACAGTCTTGGCGTTTTTACAATAGAACATAAATCTTATGGTTTTTTTGAATCCTTTCCTGCAGGCGTTGGTTTAGCCGTTACTTCATTAAGCGATTATATCGAACAGTTTAAACTCATCTTTAAACCTTCAACAGGTGCTTATAAAGGCGTTGGTGGTTTTAAAGCCATGGGAGGTGTATTTGCCAGTGAAGGATGGGATTGGGAATCTTTCTGGAGAATAACTGCATTCTTTTCTATAGCCCTTGCATTTATGAATCTATTACCCATACCGGCATTAGATGGCGGGCATGTATTATTTACCTTGATAGAAATGATTACCGGCCGCAAACCCAGTGAGAAATTTTTAGAGTATGCTCAAATAGTAGGTATGGTACTGCTGCTCTCACTGATGTTGTATGCCAATGGTAACGATTGGTTTGGCTGGGGAAGGAACAAGTAATAAGTTTTAAGTTATAAGTAAAAAAGAGAGCGTCATTATGAAGCTCTCTTTTTTTTAGACAATTGCCTTATTATTTAAAACTTTACAATTCAATTCCAATTTTCTTCATCAGTATTGATGCATTTAAACTGGTGCAGATGCCTTCTTTCAAAACATAGTCAAAATACAATTCTTCATTACTTACCTGTACATCAAAATGGTAGTTTAAAATGTTTTGTGGATAGGTTTGCTGCAGTTTCGCCAGCTCAATATCATGCGTTGCAATTATACAGGCCGCCTTATGGTTTATCATTTGTTTTATCAGTGCTTCCGACCCGGTATGCCTGTCTAATGAATTGGTGCCACGCAAAATTTCATCTAATAAAATAAATATTTTTTCTCCGGCATTTACTTTATCAATAATTGTTTTTAGTTTTTTAAGTTCTGCATAAAAAGTGCTGGTGCTTTCTTCCAGGTTATCGGCAATACGCATACTGCTGATAATAGTAACCGGCGATAATAAAAACTTAGCTGCACATACCGGGGCACCTGCCATAGCCAGTACTACATTAACACCAATGCTGCGCAGGTAAGTACTTTTGCCAGCCATATTGCTGCCGGTAATCAGCATTACTTCACCGCAATCTTTTATTGCAATATCATTATTTACTCTTTTAGCTGCATTAATTAATGGATGGCCAATTGCAGTGCCTTCTATAAAAAAATGTTGCTGTTGCGGTGTGGGGTAACACCAGTCAGGATTATTAAAAGATACAGTTGCAAAACTATTCAGCGTTTCAATTTCGCCCAGTGCAGTAAACCATTCCAGTACAGTATCGGCGTTGCGTTGTTTCCATTTTTCTAAAGCAATGGCCTGTTGCAGGTCCCATTGTAAAATTATATCCAGCGGTATAAAAACAACAGGATTATATCTCAGGTCCAGCCGTTCTAAAATTTTCTGTAATTCCTTTAGTTGTACCGATGCATTGCTGTTTTGCTGTACAAATTGTGCCTGTAATTGCTGTAACAGCGAGCTGGTGAATCTTTCACTCTCAATTACCTTTATACTGTCTGCCAATACGCCTAATTCATCCGCAATTTTAGATACCTGCTGATGCAGAGGCGTTACTTTTTTAAAAATAAATCCGGCAATTATTGCAGCTGCCAGCAAACAATAATTTCTTGCATAATTATTTATAACATCAAAAATATTCAACAACAGAAAACTGATAACAATAATAGGAATAACATATTGTACAATCAGCCAGTATTTATGGGTAATAAAATAATTGCTGCCTGCAAACCATTGCTGCAATCTTGTTTGAGTGGCGGTTTGTATCTTCTTCTCTTTTCCCAAGGCCTGTAACTGCTGCCGGTATTCCGGTTTGGCAACTAATTCTTTAACGGCAGCCTGTCTTTGATAAATAGTTGTTGTGTCAGCAGGGTGTAAAAGCCATTGTGCTAAAGTGCTGCCGCCCATTTGCGATGTGGTTCTGTTGATATATTGATATAAAGAAGCTTTGCCAAAAATATCCAGGTCGTTTGCGTAATAATGTTTGGGATCAATAAATTCGTTACCATTTTCAAAATGATAATAATTATGTGCCAAAGCTTTTAGTTCAGCTTCATTAAGGTCAATTAAATGTTTGGTATGTTTTATGGTTTTGGCGTTGTCAATATCAGTAAAAACAAGCCGGGTAAAAATTACCATCAATACCACAACAACACTTACTACATATATCCAGCCAGCAGACCATAAAAAATATGTACCTGCTGCAATGGCTGCTACAGTTGCAAAACGAAGCCATGCTATTCTCGATTTTTTTATTTGTAAAACAGCCAGCTGTTGTTGTAGTGTTGTTAATCGTTGGGTATAATAGTTCTCCGGCTGCATGTATTTGGTTTGTTAAATAAAAGTATTGCAAATGTACTTTTATAACGATAACTAATTACTTTTCGTAAATTTGGGGTTCTTAATTATTAATTAATCACGGGGCTGACCGGTTTTGACAGCATAGTTCTTTGTAAGTGTAAGCATGTAGTGCGTTGGATAATTAGCACTTTAATCTGAATATTCAACAACTTAAATGGCAATACTCAGTATGCCATGGCTGCTTAATCGATAGATTAGCATCCATTAGGGCCGCCGAACAGGTTGACCGGTTACCATGTTCCGCCGCCGACTCAAAAACAAAACAGGTTGCTGTAATGGAATGAAGTGACCATTGCTTAAGATCATTCTTCTACGGATATAGTTGGTTGGTTAGGTTCCTGCTTTATCCCGACAATTAATAACTAAATAAACATGTAGAAAGCTTACGGCGGATATGTTTGGACCAGGGTTCGATTCCCTGCAGCTCCACTTTTCGAATTTCATTACACACCAAAGCCCTGCAAATCGTTGATTTTGCAGGGCTTTTTGTTTGGCACTATGCCAAAATATTAGATAGAAAAGTGAGTGATGATATGAAGGTATTACGAAATAAATTTGACCGAAAGGTTGTCATATCTGATAGGGAAGCAAATGGCTAGTAAGAATATTAGAAAATCAATTCTTGTTTTCTTTAAACCCCTTTGGTGTCACACCAAATTTTGATTTAAAAACAGTGGCAAAATATGCCTGTGAAGAAAATCCTACTTTAAAAGAAATTTCTGAAATGGACAGGTCTTCATTTAGTAATAAATATTTTGCCCTTTGCATCCGCACACTTAAAATGTAATCATTTATATTAAAACCAAGTACCGCTTTTACTTTTCGGTATAATTGTACTCTGGATATTCCTATCTCTTTGCAGATATCATCTACCCCAAAGTTTTCATTGGCAATATTGCTTTCTACGATGGAGGAAAATTCGCTTATAAATTTTCGGTCAATCTTTTTTGAAGCTGAAGCCCGGAGGCTTTCATTAGGTAATTCGCTGCTGTAATGGTCTTTTAATGTTTCCCTGTTTCTTAAAAGGCTTTTAATTGTCTCTTCAAGAAATTGCAGATTAAATGGCTTTACAATGTAAGCATCTGCTTTTAGCTTCAAGCCTTCAATTTGCTGTTCAATACTTCCTTTAGCCGTTAAGATGATAATGGGTATATGTGATGTTCTTATATCGTTTTTCAGTGTCTCCGTTATCAGCATTCCGTCTTTTCCGGGTAATAAAATATCAGATATGATTATATCTGGCACAATTTCATACGCCTGATTCAAACCAACATTGCCGTTTTCCGCTTCAATAATTTCATAATTTTTTCCAAGCTGATTTTTTAAAAATAATCTGATTTCCATATTATCTTCTATCAGTAATATAGAATAATCTTTTTCAGTACCTGATGCAATCTCTTCGGGAGATACTATTTTCAATGTCTCTGCTTCGTTTGTATATATTTTTGCATCTTCATAATTAAGGAAATAAGGTGCTGTTTCTTTTTCCATTTCATTTTCTTCCAAATGCTCTTTTCCGAGGGGCAGGCTTATTTCAAATGTTGCCCCTTTCCATTTTTCGCTTTTAATTTTTATGTTGCCATGATGGAGTGTTATTAATTCTTTCGATAGTGCCAGTCCCAGGCCAGTTCCTTTGTAGGTCCCGTCATTTCCCTGGTAAAAAAGGTCAAAAGCATGTTCTAATGTTTCTGGACCCATGCCAATTCCGGAGTCTTCAATTTTTATAATTGCAATTGTATTAGTGGTATTTTTATCAACAGATACCGTAATAGAACCGTGGTCGTTAGTATATTTAAACGCATTGGAAAGGATATTAAACAATATTTTATCCAGCATATTTACATCAAACCACACTTTCAATGCCGGGTCTTTTGAATCAACCCGGAATGATATTTTCTTTTTTGTAGCTATTTCTGCAAAGGCATTGGTAATCTCTGTTACAAATTCAGTAATATTATTTTCGCTGGCCCTTAACTTCATTTTTGCCTCTTCTATTTTTCTGAAATCCATCAGTTGATTCACTAATCTTAAAAGCCGCATCGCATTCTTTTTTATCATTTCCATCTGGGCCTTTATGGTAAAATGAAGTTTTGGGGAGGTTACTATTTCTTCTAATGGGCCAAGTATAAGTGTAAGTGGGGTCCGTAATTCATGCGAAATATTGGTGAAGAAATTAAATTTAGCGTCGGTAGCTTCTTTGGCTTTTTTCCCTAATTCTATTAATTGATTTCGCTGATTTGCTATCTCATCATTTTGTTTCACTAACCGCTTGTTAATTTTCCTGTTTTCCCTCAGGTAATAAAACAATACGGTTCCCATAATTAACGCAAACGCCAATATAATAGAAATGGCGACAATAATATTTGATTTGTTACGGGTAATTACAAGTTGTTCTTCTATCTTTTTTTGCCTTTTATCAATATCCTCCTGCTGCGCCAGTACTTTATCATATTGCAATTTCATAATCCTTACATTGGCAGAATCAATAATGCTGGTAGCTAAAATATTCTCTTTATTATAAGGTTTATGTTCTAATATTTTTAAGGCGGTTATAATGGCTTCCTGTCCGCCTGTTGGATACAATACTGTGGCAGCAAGAAATTTATTAGCTACCATTCCCATCCCCAAAGTGTCTGATGGAAGCCCATCAACACCTATGATTTTTATTTTTTTTTCAACACCTATTTGTTTACATATTTTATAAACGTCCAGGGCAATGTAATCAGTCTGGGTAAAAATCAGGTCAATATCTTTTACAGTAAGTAAAGTATTAGCTAAATCTTTTTGATAATTGGCTGCATGGTCATCAAATTTTTTAAGATAATTTATGCCGGGTTGCTGTGAAATAATATCCATAAATCCTTTATGCCTGTCTATAAAGGGAGATGCGTCGGATAGTCCCATCACTTCTATCACATTACCTTTTCCTTTTAATGTTGATACGGCATATCTGCCAGCATTTTGGCCCACTTCAAAATTAGAAGCACCTATAAAAGAAGTATATTTTTTTGAATTGATTCCCCTGTCAACCAAAACCACAGGTATGCCAGCATCAAATATCTTTTCTAGTCCAGAGGATAGAGGCTGTATTTCGTTGGGTGATACTATAAGAAGGTCAATATTCAGTTTGGCAAGTTCTTCAATTTGCTCCAGTTGTTTTTTGCTGTCGGCTTCTCCATCTCTGTATATAAATTCAACGTTTTCATGAAAGGAGAGCTCTCTTTTCATTTCAGCCAGCATCGTTTTCCTCCAGTCATCCCCACCCTGGCATTGTGAAAAGCCTATCCTGAATTTTTTTTTGGCCTGTTGTGTTGTACAGGAGAATAATAATAAAAGGGAGAAAAGAAACAAGAGCAAATTAATTCGCCGCTTAGCAATTTTTGCAACGCTGAAAAAAAACAGGACTTTTATTTTGGCAAACATATAAGCAAGGTGAGTTATTTTTTTCAATCTTATTTATAAAACTGTTCCATTTCTTTAAATCCTGTTTCTTTTCTACCTCGTGTTAAGAATTTACAAAAAACAGATGGTATCATTTTGCAAAAAACTGGTACAAATCCTAAAACCACATCTTTTTTACAACTAATAGATAAATATAATTTATTGATTACTAAATAATTAACTCTAAAACCATTTCAACTATAAATTCAAAACACTTTGAAACAGTAACGAAATAATAAAGGCATAAGCGGCAGCTACATTTACACTCATAAACGAACTGCTATATGAATAAAGGCAAACTTTTCCAATGGTCTGTTGTGGCTGCACTTGCCGGTTTTATTTTTGGGTTTGACACAGTAGTTATTTCTGGGGCCAATTTGCCTATAAAAGAATTATGGCATACTTCTCCGCTATTTCATGGTTTCTTTATAATGTCAATGGCACTCTGGGGTACATTGGCTGGTTCCATTTTCGGAGGCATCCCTACTGAAAAATATGGCCGTAAAAGAGTATTGTTCTGGATAGGAATATTGTTTGCCGTCTCTTCTTTAGGTTCTGCGCTAGCACAAGACCCTTATACATTTTCATTTTTTCGTTTCATAGGCGGTATAGGTATCGGCGTTTCTTCTGTGGTGGCACCTACTTATATTTCCGAAATTTCTACACCTGCAACAAGGGGCAAACTGGGTGCCATGTATCAATTCAATATTGTGTTTGGAATATTGATTGCATTTCTGTCCAATTATTTTTTACAAGGTATGGGTGGTATAAATGATTGGCGGTGGATGCTGGGTGTAATGGCTATTCCTTCTATAATTTATACCATCATGGTAATGAGTGTACCCGAAAGCCCACGTTGGCTCGTTACTAAAAAAAATGACCTGGCAAAAGCAAAAGAAACATTACAACTGATAGGCGTAGAAGATGCAGATGCAGAGATAGCTTCTATAATAAAAAGTAATCAACATGAATCGGCGGCGGGGGAAAAAGCAGCAGCCTTTTTTAGTGCCAAACACAAAGTAATTATCTCGTTGGCTTTTTTAATAGCATTCTTCAATCAGTTATCGGGCATCAATTTCATTTTATACTATGCTCCTGAAATTTTATCTAAAATTGGATTGGGTGCAAAGGATTCCCTTTTAAATTCTATTGCCATAGGTGGCACCAACTTAATTTTCACTTTTGTTGGCCTTTATTTGATAGATAAACTGGGTAGAAAAAAATTACTGCTAATTGGTTCGCTTGGTTATGTACTCAGCCTTGCTATGGTAGCAATGTGTTTTGCATTTCAAGCAAGCCCTGTATTACTTATGTTTTTTTTATTGTTATTTATTGCATCCCATGCAGTGGGGCAAGGTGCAGTAATCTGGGTTTTTATTTCAGAAATTTTCCCCAATAAAATCAGAGCCACCGGGCAATCTTTTGGTGCCAGTGTGCATTGGGTTTTTGCTGCCATAATTACACTCGTTACACCGTTTTTCTTAGATGATAAAGATGGTGTTTTTAAAGATAACCCCTGGCCGATTTTTGCCTTTTTTGCCGGGATGATGGTATTGCAATTAATATGGGTACTTACTAAAATGCCCGAAACAAAAGGAAAATCATTAGAGGAATTAGAACAACAATTAATAAAATAGTAAGCATAGTTTATGAATAAGCATCAGGTAGTTTGTTTTGGAGAAGTGCTTTGGGATATTCTTCCCACTGGCGCAGTGCCTGGTGGTGCACCCATGAATGTTGCTTACCATTTGCAAAAACTAAATAAAAATCCGGCACTCATTACAAGGATTGGTATCGATAAGAGGGGACAAGATTTGATGAATATATTTTCTCAACAGGGTGTATGTACTGATTTTTTTCAGGTGGATAATGAATATGAAACAGGTAAAGTATATGCTAATCCTAATGAACAGAACGAAGTAGTATATGACATTGTAAAGCCTGTTGCATGGGATTTTATTGAATGGGATGATGCATTTACGGGGTTGTTAAAAGATGCTGATTTTTTTGTTTTTGGAAGCCTTGCTGCAAGAAATAAAATTTCAAACGATACTTTGTTTAACTTATTAGAAGTAGCAAAAAACAAAGTATTGGATATAAACCTTAGAGCTCCGCATTATAACAGGAAAATAGTAGAGCAGTTACTACAAAAAGCTGATTTTGTAAAAATGAACCTGGCCGAACTGGAATTAATAACCGGATGGTTTTCCAATCATACAAGTATTGAAGACAGGATGAAATCAATCCGGGACAAATTTTCTATTGCTAATATGGTTGTTACAATGGGTGGCGATGGAGCAATGTTGTTTATGAAGGGAAAAGTTATAAAACACAAGGGATTTAAAGTTGATGTTGTGGATACTGTTGGGAGTGGTGATGCATTTCTTTCCGGCCTGTTATCTAAATTATTAAATAATGCTTGCGGTGAAGAAGCACTTGAATTTGCCAGCGGACTTGGGGCTTTTATTGCTTCGCAACGAGGGGCTTGTCCTGAATATGACATGGAAGAAATAAAAACAATTTATTCAAAATAATAATATTAAAATTATTTTTTTAATACTTATAAAGATTGCTATTACCAATTATTCAATTTAAAAAAACAACAATTATGAGAAGATTATTTTTTCTACTACCTCTTTTATTGCTGGGCTTTTTTTCGTTTGCACAGCAAAAAAAAATTACCGGAACTGTTACCGGTAAAACAGACAAAGCACCACTTACCGGTGTTACTATTCAATCTAAAAACAAAACGGTGCAAACTGATGTAGCCGGAAAGTTCACCATTGACGTATCTACAGGAGAAAGCCTCACTTTCACATATGTTGGTATGAAAACAGTAACAATTAAAATTACCAACAGCGATAAAACTTTAACTGTTGAGATGGAGGAAGGTGCAAAAGTGGGGGATGAAGTAGTTGTGGTAGGTTACAGCTCTCAAAAGAAAAAAGATTTAACAGGTGCAGTTGCAGTTGTGGATTTAGCTGCTGTAAAAAATAATAGTTCCGGCAACACTATGCAGGCCTTACAGGGCCGGGTGGCCGGTTTATATATTGAAAAAGATGGCTCACCCAATGGGTCTAATGGCAGGATATTGATACGGGGTGCCAATACGCTGGGTAATAACGACCCATTGTATGTTATTGATGGAATACCAACAACAAGGCCAGAAGTATTTCAAAATATGGACCCTGCAAATATCGCCTCTGTACAGGTTTTAAAAGATGCCTCTGCAGAATCTATCTACGGTGCAAGGGCATCCAACGGTGTTATTATTGTTACTACAAAAAATGGGGGCAATACAAATGGTAAGGTTAATTTTCAATTCAACACACTTGTTTCTTCACAGTCAGAAAAATCTATGCGGCTTAAAATGCTTAGTTCAGTAGATAGGGGCAAAGCATTATGGCAGGCCTCTGTTAATGACGGGCAGGATCCTGCCGCCGGTTATGGTGAAATTTATCAATTCGACTGGAATAATAATTTTGCAAATCCGGTCTTGAATAGTGTAACCTTAAAGCCTTTTGTAGGAGGAGACCCTAATACACCTGCAGGTAATACAGATTGGCAGGATGTAATGTATAAAACAGGTTTAGTAAATAATAATAGTTTAACTGTTTCAGCAGGTAATCAAAATTCCTCATTAGAAATAAACCTTGGTTATCTTAAAAATACAGGTATGTTAAGATATACAGGTTATGAACGCATGAGCGGAAGCATTAATGCAATAACGAGGGCTTTTAATAACAAAGTAACTTTTGGTGTTAATTTACGAATTGCCAACTCTGATGAAACATTAACGGCAAGAGACTTGGGTGGGGCAGCTACTACAGGTTTAGCTGTTACATTGGCCCCCACCATTCCAGTTTATCAAAAGGATGGTACTACATTCGCAGGTGAATTAGGTGCAGGTTATTCAGACAGGAATAATCCATTACACATGCAATATTTGGCAAGATGGAATAATGCTAACCGGTTAAGTACATTCGGGAATGTTTATGCAGAAATTCAGCCAATAAAAAATTTATTTATTAAAACAAATATTGGAGCCGATAATGCATTGTTTAATAATAAAATAATAACACCAACTTTTACCGAAGGTGCATTAGCCCGTACTACCAACAGTTTATCATTTGATAAAAACCATTACTTAAGCCTTACATGGTCTAATACCGTAAGGTATAATTGGGATTTGAATGAAAACCACAGATTTAAATTTTTAGCAGGTACAGAATTTATCAAAACCGACGTGGATTTTAATTTTGTAAAGAAGGAAGGTTTTGCACTGCAAACAGAAGAATATTTTACACTTAATGCAGCTACTGGTAATACAACAGCTTCCGGAGGAACAACAGGTAACCGGTTGTTTTCACAATTTGGACGGGTTGATTACAGCTATGCAGATAAATATCTTACAGCGGTTACCATTCGCCGGGATGGGTCATCTCGTTTTGGTTCTCAAAACCAGTTTGGTATTTTTCCTGCTGCTTCGGTAGGATGGAGAATAGACAAAGAAGCATTTATGGCAAAAAGTAAATTATTTTCAGAGCTAAAACTAAGGGTTGGTGTTGGACGTGTAGGTAATCAGGAAATTGGTAACCTGGCTCGTTTCGGATTATTTGATACCCGGTATGGAACTACTTTGGCGCAACTACAGGGCGGATTTTGGGAGCAGTATATGAATATTGGAACTGCCTATTCATTATCAGGTGCTAATACAGGTACATTGCCTTCAGGTTTTGTACAAACACAGGCGGCTAATGCGGCACTTAAATGGGAAACTACCGATGAAGTTAATACAGGGTTAGATTTCGCATTACTTAATAACAAAATTTATGGTTCTTTCGATTATTTTTCAAGAAAAACATCTGGTATATTAATTGTACCACCAGTTGCTTCGGCTTTGGGTGAGGGACAAACTAAAGCGGTAAATGGTGCATCCAAAAGCAATAAGGGCTGGGAATTTTCAGTGGGCTATCAAAGTGAAAAAAGAGGTGATTTTAAATACGATGTAAAACTTAATTTCGCCCATTTCAGAGATAAAATTACAGAGCTTCCAGAAAATGTACGTCCAGCATATGCAGGAAACCTGGTAAATACCATCATCGGGCATTCTCAATTTGATATTTTCGGGTATAAAACAAATGGTCTGTTCCAATCTGCGGCAGAAGTAGCTGCTGCACCTACTCAAATTGGTGCCGGACCGGGAAGAATTCGTTATGTTGATATTAATGGCGATAAAAAAATTGATGATTTAGACAGAACCTGGATTGGTACTACACTGCCAAAATTAGAATATGGATTAAGAGTTGATTTAACGTACAAAAATTTTGATTTGTCTTTATTTGGTTCGGGTGTGGCAGGTAGAACGGGGTTTGATGTTTATACCTTGTTCAACAATTTGATGAAAAGCAGGGAGAATGTAGGCCCTGGCGTATTCAATGCCTGGACACCCTCCAATACTGGTACAAATGTTCCTGCACTTACACTGAAAGACAACAATCAGGAAGGTCGTACTTCTGATTATTTTATCGTTAGTACTTCCTATTTCAAAATGCGTAACATGCAATTAGGTTATAATGTTGCACCCAAAACTATTTTTTCAAGGGTTCGCCTTTTTGTAATGGCAGAAAACATGTTTTGGTTTAAAAGTAAAAACTATTTAAGCCCCGACCCAGAAAGAATAGATTTAGACCCAGTACCTATACCCAAAACAATCACTATTGGTATCAATGCATCATTTTAAAAAACAAAAAAATTAAATCAAATGAAAAAATTAATTATAGCTTCTTTTATAACATCGGGACTAATATTTTTTAGTTCCTGTAAAAAAGAACTTGACTATAAACCTACGGGAGCATTATCATCTGCAGACTTAACATCGCCAACAGCCATTGATGGCCTGGTTACTGCAGCGTATGCCGCTATTGGCAATGGTGATATGATTGGCCCTATTTATAGTAATTGGGCTTATGGAAGTGTACGTTCCGACGATGCTTACAAAGGTGGTGGCGGTACTGGTGATGTTGGCGAAATTGATGCTATGGAACATTACAACCTGGTAACACCAAACATGGATGCATTTGTTTTTCGCTCATGGAAAAATTTATTCAAATCAATAGGCAGGGCTAATGTGGCATTACGGGCCGTAAGTTCTTTAAGTGATGCTACTTTCCCACAAAAAAAATCACGCCTTGCGGAGTTACGTTTTTTAAGGGGGCACAGTTATTTTACAATGAAAAGGTTGTATAAAAATATTCCCATCTTTGATGAAAATGCCAGCGATGCAGATATTCTTAAAACAGGTAATGATTTAAGCAATGACGCATCATGGGATAAAATTGCTGCCGATTTTCAATATGCTGTTGACAACTTGCCAGCAACCCAAACGGAAATTGGCAGAGCTAACAAAACTGCTGCTCAGGCATATTTAGCAAAAGTGAAATTGTACCAGGCTTATACGCAAGATGCGACACATAAAGTAACCGGTATTAATCAGGCCAAATTAACAGAAGTTATTAATTTAACTCAAGCAGTTATTTCATCAGGCAAATATGCTTTAAGTACAGATATTGCAAACAATTTTTTAGCTGAAATTGAAAATGGCCCGGAATCTGTTTTTGCCATTCAATTTACTATTAATGATGGTACTACTGCAGGCAGAATGAGCTTTGAAGATGGATTGAATTATCCGCATGGCGCACCACAATATGGCTGCTGCGGTTTTCATGCCCCCAGCCAAAACCTGGTAAATGCACACACTACAGATGTTAATGGCTTACCAAATTTTACAACTTTCAATAACAGTATTGCGAATTTAGCTACTGCTACTGTGGATGTACGTTTGGACCATACTGTAGGTATTGACGGACATCCGTATAAATATGATAATACCAAGCCGTTTAGTAATAGCTGGGTTCGTGACCCGGGTGTATATGGTAATTTTCACAGCATGCGTTATCAGCAACTGGCTTCAAGTCCATCTTATTTTAAACTTGGGCCATTTATGGGGACTGCACATAATTATGATATCATCAGGTACGACGATGTTTTATTAATGCAGGCAGAAGCCTATATTGAAACAAACCAGCCGGCACTTGCATTACCATTAATTAATCAGGTAAGAAACAGGGCTGCTGCAAGCACAGGCAGGCTTAAGAAAATCGATGGAACTTTTGCTTCAAATTATAATGTAAAACCTTATCCAGCAGCGGGGTGGACGCAAGCTTATGCACGTACTGCACTACAATGGGAAAGGCGTCTGGAGTTTGCAACTGAAGGCGACCGGTTTTTTGATTTAGTAAGATGGGGTATCGCAGAACCTACTTTAAATGCTTACATAGGGGTTGAGAAAAGCAGAAGATCTTTTTTGTCAACTGCCAAATTCACAGCAGGAAGAGATGAGTATTTGCCCATTCCACAATCGGAAATCACTTTTACCAACGGATTGTACAAACAAAATCCGGGATATTAAAGATGGATTATTGTTTCAGTTTTATGAAGTATTTAGAAATAATAAACAAGAAAAATATTTTACTGAGTTTACTAACTGATAATAGCAAGCAGTAGTAACGTTTGGAACGGAGGAAGTTTTTACTTCCTCCTTATTTTAATCTTAGAATAACCTTATCAGCATTTTAATACCTTCTTAATGATTTATATGAAATGGAAAATATTTATTACGCTTGTATATTCACTTACTTTAATCTTAGATGTGAATAGTATAGTTGCTCAGCCAACGGTGAAATTGAAAAGTGAGATGTACCGGCCTCAAATACATTTTTCTCCCAAAGCATATTGGGCAAACGACCCCAACGGAATGGTATATAATAAAGGTGTTTATCACCTGTTCTATCAGCATCATCCTTATAGTTCGGTTTGGGGGCCCATGCACTGGGGGCATGCAACCAGCAAAGACCTAATTAAATGGAAACATGAACCAATAGCCATTTACCCGGATAGTTTAGGAACAATTTTTTCTGGCAGTGCTGTAGTTGATAAAAATAATTCTTCGGGCTTCGGTAAAAATGGACGAGCGCCCTTAGTAGCTATTTTTACACACCATAGTATGGAGGTTGAAAAAGCTGGAAGAAACGATTTTCAAAATCAAAGTATTGCTTACAGCAATGATGATGGAAAAACATGGACAAAATACGCAGGCAACCCGGTTTTAAAAAATCCCGGAATTGTCGATTTTAGAGACCCCAAAGTAATGTGGTACGAACCACAAAAAAAATGGGTTATGACATTGGCTACAAAAAACTGCATTACCTTTTATTCTTCAACCAATTTAAAAAGCTGGGTAAAAGAAAGCGAATTTGGTGCAACAATTGGTGCACATGGTGGTGTATGGGAATGCCCAGATTTATTTACCATGGATGATAATGGTAAAATGGTTTGGGTACTGATTGTAAGTATCAATCCTGGGGGCCCTAACAAAGGGTCGGCTACGCAATATTTTATTGGTGATTTTGATGGCAATAAATTTACTCCGCTTACTACAGATGTTAAGTGGATAGATTATGGGCCGGATAATTATGCAGGAATTACCTGGTCTAACACAGGTAGCAGAAAAATATTTTTGGGATGGATGAGCAACTGGATGTACGCAAATACAGTTCCCACAGAAACCTGGAGAAGTGCAATGACATTTCCAAGAGAATTAAAGATAAACCATGTTGGACATGAAATATTATTGGCTTCTCAGCCAGCAGTGGAATTATCTAAAATTCAATCAAAGCCTATCACCATTTCCAATATAAAAATTACTAATAGTTTTGATTTAGCTGAGAAGATAGGCAAAGTAAAATTCCCGTGCCGTATTAATCTGAGTTTAGATGAAATAAAAGATTTTTCATTAGTAGTTTCCAATGACATAGGAGAGAAATTAATAATTGGCTTTGATAAAAAAGAAAATAAGTATTTTATTGACCGGACTCAATCAGGTATAACTGGCTTTCAAAAAGAGTTTGCTGCCAGGCCTGTAGCACCTCGTTTTACAGATAATAACAAGATGAATATTTCTTTACTAATCGATGTAAGCTCTGTTGAATTATTTGCTGATGATGGATTAACTGTGATGACAGCAATTTTCTTCCCCAATAAACCATATAACCAGATTCATATTCAATCAACCGAAAATGCGGTAATTAAAAATATGGAGTATATAAATTTGAAAAGTGGCCGGTAATACAGGTGTTAAAAATAAGTTCTAATTTTATGAAGCGTATATGTAAAACAGTTTTATTAATCTTATTTTTTGCAATAAATGTTCCTGCACAGGTGCCAGCAAAAACAGTGCCCTCATTTACTTTTAAAAAACTTGACAAAAGTACTTTTTCTAATAATAGCCTTGAGCCCGGAAAATTTTTGTTTTTTGTTTTTTTTGATACCGAATGCGACCATTGTCATCGGTCAATCACATACATTAACCAGCATTATAACGAATTTAAAAAAACAGCAATTTATTTAATAACACTTGACAGTGCTGAAAAAATAATTCCGTTTATAAATAAATATGGTATCGGCTTAAAAGATAAAAAAAACGTTACAATATTACAGGATACTAAAAATGAATTTATTCACAAATTCGGACCCAGAAAATATCCTTCGCTTTTTCTTTATTCTAAAACAAGGGAGTTGATGATATATGCCGATGAAGAACTACATCTGCCCCTTTTTGTACAGAAAATTAAAAACGCAATATAATTCCGAGTAAACTCAGAAAATACTTAAACGATAAATTGTTCTAATGCAAACGATATCCCATCCGAATCATTGTTAAGGGTAATATAATCAGCGTATGCTTTAACTTCTTTCGGGGCATTTCCCATTGCAATTCCCAACCCTGCCATTTGTAACATTTCAATGTCATTGTAATTATCACCAATGGCTATAATCTCTTTGCTTGTTACATTGTATTGTTTTAAGAGGTATTCAATCGCAGTTTTTTTAGATGCATCAACATTCATAATTTCAAGATAGGTATCCTTTGATTTGTATATGGAGAGTTGATTGTTGGTTTGAGATTTCAAAATTTGTGAAATACTATCTACTTCACCCGTTTCACCCATTAATAAAATCTTGTGTGGTCCATAATTTTCACTAACCCAGATTTTTATTTGCATGCGCATATCTGTTATACCAACTTTGGTTCCAGTGATATTTTCCTCCTGCATAACCCAATCTTCATAATAATCAGTTATCCATTCCCCGAAAGAATAAAAGCTGATATTAACTTTGTTTTCTACAGCTGTCACATAAACCTGTTCAAGAAATTTTGGGGCAATATTTATGGATTGTAATACAGAAGGACCTTTGTCTAAGCCCAAATCTTTCAGGATCAATGCCCCATTAAAACATACTACAGGACTGCTAATATTCAAAGCAAAATAAAAATCTTTAACTGCCTGTGGTGGTCTAGCAGTGATAAGAATCACCGGCATTTTTTTTATTGATGAAACTCTTTTAATTGAAGCCAAAGTCTTTTGAGTAATCTGATGGTCAGATGTTAAAAGCGTACCGTCAATATCAATAAATAATAACTTATACAATATTCGTTTATTAAGGTATATGAAATTTCAATTAGTAATAGCGCATTGTTAAAAGTATATATTTTTTGTACTTAATAATCAAGTAATCCGAGTTTAAGCTATAATAAACGACAATAACCATAAAAGTGTTCAATAATAGTCCACTCTGCTCGACCAAAAGGGGAAACTGTTAAGTTTCCCCTTTTTTATTTATTACCGCTAAAACAATTTTAAGTGTGGCAAAGAAATAAAAGAACATAAACTGGTAGTAAAAAATCAATGTAAAGAACGAAAACTGGCTGATTTTATTTATCTTAAACTTTGTAATAATGATTTGCAATGAAATTACCGACTATACTGAAGAGAAATAAAATATTGCTTGTTATTATAGCTATTGCTGTAATGGTTTCCATTTTTATTTTTGCCACCCGTAAACCTGCAGTAGATTTTAGTGCCGATGTAAAGCCCATCATCAACCGAAAATGTATAAGTTGCCATGGAGGTGTAAAAAAACAAGCCGGCTTTAGTTTGTTGTTCAGGGAAGAAGCACTGGATACCACCGAATCGGGTAAGCCCGCCATCATTCCCGGCAATCCATCTGAAAGTGAAATGATCCGCAGGATTACATCAAAAGATCCCGAAGAGCGGATGCCTTACGAACATGAACCTTTATCAGAAAATGAAATAGAGATTTTTACCAATTGGATAAAGCAGGGTGCCAAATGGGGAGAGCATTGGGCTTATACAACTGTTGCAAAACAAGAATTGCCGAAGCCTGCCTCTTCTTTTTTTGGATTGATCAGTGGTAAGAAATGGGATTGGGTAAAAAATGATATTGATTATTTTGTGTATGATAAACTGAAAGAATTAAAAATAACACCATCACCTGAAGCAGATAAAGCTACCTTATTAAAAAGAGTGAGCCTTGACATCACCGGTATTCCACCATCAGCATCAATTGCAGAAAAATTTTTAAAAGACAGTTCTGCAACTGCCTATGAAAATTTTGTTGATGCCTTATTATCGTCACCGCACTTTGGCGAAAGATGGGCCGCTATGTGGATGGACATTGCCCGTTACGCAGATACAAAAGGATATGAAAGAGATTCGTACCGCAATATGTGGAAGTACAGGGATTGGTTAATCAATGCTTTTAATAAAGATCAGCCGTACAATGATTTTTTAATTGAACAATTGGCCGGTGATTTATTACCTGCTACAACCGATCAGCAATTTATTGCTACTGCTTTTCACCGCAATACTATGACGAATGATGAAGGCGGAACAGATAATGAAGAATTCCGCACGGCTGCGGTGATGGACAGGGCCAGTGCTACATGGGAAGGATTAATGGGTACTACTTTTGCCTGTGTGCAATGTCATAGCCATCCTTACGATCCGTTTAAACATGATGAGTATTATAAGTTTCTTGCTTTTTTCAATAACTCCCGTGACGAGGATACTTATGAAGATTATCCAATTCTTCGTTTGCTGGAAAAAGAAGATAGTTTAAGTCTTACAAATATTACCAATTGGCTAACAAAAAATAATTATGTAACAGAAGCCAAAGAAGTAAATCTTTTTGCAAGAACCTGGCAGCCTGCTACCTATTCGCTGCAGGCCGATCAGTTTATTAATTGTGAATTGAATGATACCAAGTGGCTGGCCTTTCGCAATAAAGCATCAGCAAGATTAAAGCATATCAATCTTGATAATAAAACAAGACTGATATTCCGGAATAAAAGCATGTTACCCGGTGGTGTTGTAACAATCTACCTGGATAATCCGCAAGGACCGGTATTATTAACCATGAAAATGTTGCCAACAAAAGATGGTAAATGGGAAGTAAACTATATAGATTTTCCAAAGACAGTAGGAACTCACGACATTTATTTTTCCTACTTCAATCCTAACTTAACTGATCCTGATAAAAGTGGAATGATGTACGATTGGTTTTATTTTACCAATCCTTTTCCGGGTGCAGGTAAACCGGGCTACGATTCAACATTGAAATATTACTGGCAGCTGGTAAAAAAAGATATTCCTTCAATGCCAGTTATGTATGATAATCCAAAAGACATGTTCAGGGCTACCAATGTTTTTGAAAGAGGCAACTGGTTGGTAAAAGGAAAACAAGTGCAACCGGATATTCCTGCTTCATTAGGCGGCTTGCCTGCAGGTTTGCCACGCAACCGTTTGGGACTTGCGTTATGGCTAACCGATAAAAAAAATCCACTTACTGCAAGAACGATGGTGAACCGATTGTGGGAACAGGTTTTTGGTACCGGGTTGGTAGAAACATTGGAAGATTTGGGAACACAGGGTGCCGATCCAACACATAAAGAGTTACTCGATCATCTCTCTTATAAATTTATGTATGAGTATAACTGGAGTGTAAAAAAATTACTGAAAGAAATAGTGATGTCAGCTACTTACCGGCAGGATTCAAAAATTTCTAAGGAGGTATTAGAAAAAGATCCTTTCAATAGATATTATTCAAGAGGAAGTAGGGTTCGTTTATCTGCTGAGCAGATCCGTGATCAGGCATTGGCAATAAGTGGTTTACTGAGTACGAAAATGTATGGTGCCAGTGTTATGCCCTGGCAGCCGCAAGGGATATGGATGAGCCCATGGAACGGAGCATACTGGAAAACAAGTGAGGGAGAAGATAAATACCGCCGTGCCATTTATACTTTCTGGAAACGTACAGCGCCATATCCATCCATGATAAGTTTTGATGGAGTAGGAAGAGAAGTGTGTGCACCCCGAAGAATAAGAACTAATACACCTTTACAAGCTCTCGTTACATTGAATGATTCTGCATACATTGAAATGGCGGAACATTTTGCTTTGCGCATGATGAATGAAAGCAGGGATAAAAATAATATTCAGGAAATTATTGGGACAGGATACCGGCTGATGATGTATAAGAATATTGATGCCGGCAAATTAACGGCACTGCAAAAATTATACAGTACTTCTTTACAACGTTTTAAAGAAGATAAAAATAAAATGCTTCAATTGGTTGGAGAAAAAAGTGAGCATGCAACACCGGAAGTAGCTGCGTTAATTGTAGTGGCCAACGCTATGTTGAATTTGGATGATTTGATAACAAAGTCATGATGAAAATAAAATTTCTGAAAATGATTATTAATTATTGGTTATGACAAGAAAAGAGTTAGATACACAACGATTGGTGCAGGAAGCCATGCGTACTTCTTCGCAACTAAATACAAGAAGGCATTTTTTAAAAGAATGTTCTTTTGGTTTGGGGTCGCTTGCCTTGGGTTCGTTGCTGAACTCTTGCGGTGTCGGTTCAAACCGTATTGAAACTATTTCCAATCAGTTTGATCCTGCACATCCATTAATGCCTAAGGCTCCGCAATTTCCCGGTAAAGCAAAAAGCATAATCTACCTGCACATGGCAGGTGCACCTTCGCAATTAGAGTTATTTGATTTTAAACCTGAGCTTACCAAATTAGATGGACAGGATTGTCCGCAATCATTATTAGAAGGAAAACGTTTTGCTTTTATACGGGGTGTTCCTAAAATGCTGGGTCCGCAGGCAACCTTTGCACAATATGGACAAAGCGGTGCATGGATCAGTAATCATTTACCACATCTTTCAACCGTGGTGGATGATATCTGCATTTTAAAAGCTGTTACCACCGACCAGTTTAATCATGCCCCGGCGCAACTGTTAATGCACAGCGGCAGTGCAAGATTGGGCAGGCCCAGTATGGGATCGTGGGTTACATACGGATTAGGAACAGAGAACCAGAATTTACCCGGCTATGTAGTATTAACTTCCGGTGGTAAATTTCCAGATGCCGGTAAAAGTGTTTGGGGCAGTGGATTTTTACCATCTGTTTATCAAGGGGTGCAATGCCGCAGCGAAGGTGATCCGGTTCTTTTTATTAATGATCCCAAAGGAATGGATAGAGATATTCGTAAAGCATCCATTGATGCCATTACAAAAGTGAATGAAGAATCGTATAAAGAATATAACGACCCTGAAATTTTATCCCGGATATCACAATACGAAATGGCATATAAGATGCAGATGTCGGTGCCTGAAGTAATGGATATTTCTGATGAACCGGCTTATATACATGAAATGTATGGTTCCACTCCCGGCAAGCCATCATTTGCCAATAATGTTTTATTAGCAAGAAAATTAGTAGAGAAGGGTGTTCGCTTTGTGCAACTTTTTGATTGGGGATGGGATGTACATGGTACTGCAGCCGAACTTTCTATTGATATTGGACTGGTAAATAAATGCAGGCAAACGGATAGATCGGTTACGGCACTATTATTAGATTTAAAACAAAGAGGTTTGCTTGAAGAAACTATAGTAGTATGGGGTGGAGAATTTGGCCGGACGCCAATGAGCGAAAACCGTGAAGGCAAACAAAATCCTTTTAAAGGAAGAGACCATCATGTAGAAGCATTTACCATCTGGATGGCAGGTGGCGGAATAAAAAAAGGATTTACACATGGAGAAACAGATGATATTGGCTACAGTGCTATCAGCGGAAAAGTTACGCCGTTTGATATACAGGCCACCATCTTGAATCAACTGGGATTTGATCATGAAAAATTTACTTATCAATTTCAGGGGCGGCCTTTCCGGTTAACGGATGTACATGGAAAAGTGATACAGGAAATTATAGCATAAATAGTTTTATCATCAATTGAAAAAAAAAGTATGCACTATAAACGACGAACATTTATTAAAAATTCAACGGCTGCTGCCACGGCAATGTGGCTTTCTTCCTTCGATATATTTGCATCTCAAAATAAACCTGCTATGTCTGCACAAAATAAATTCGCATTAAAAATAATGGCCACCAAATGGGGCAATACACAAACCATTTATGAATTTTGCAAAAAAGTAAAAAGCGAAGGTTATGATGGTATAGAAGTATGGTGGCCTAAAATAAAAAAAGACCAGGAAGAATTATTACAGGCATTAAAAGAACATGATCTGTCGGCCGGTTTTTTGTGTGGTGATAATGGTGCAGATTTTAAAAAGCACTTTAATGCGTTTAAAGAATATGTATTGGATGCAACAGCCAATAAAGTATTGCCGCCGCTGTATATCAATTGTCATTCGGGCAGGGATTATTTCAGTTACGAAGAGAATAAGCAGTTTATAGATTTAACTACAGAGGTTGCTGCAAAAACAGGTGTTCCCATTTATCATGAAACACATCGTTCCAGGATGTTGTTTGCTGCTCCTGTTGCCAAAAAGTTTATACAGGAAAATGCTGCGCTAAAAATTACATTCGATGTTTCGCATTGGTGCAATGTAAGTGAATCATTATTGCAAGACCAGCCGGCTAATGTTGCATTGGCAATTGAAAGAGCAGAACATATTCATGCCCGTATCGGCCATGCCGAGGGGCCGCAGGTAAATGATCCCCGTGCACCCGAATGGGAGGCCGCAGTAAAAGCACATTTAGCATGGTGGGATAAAATAGTGGAACGAAAAAAACAAAAAGGAGAATTACTGACCATGCTTACTGAATTTGGCCCGCCCGATTATATGCCCACCATGGCTTATACCCGGCAGCCCTTAGCCGATCAGTGGGCTATTAATGTGTACATGATGCAATTGTTAAGAAAAAGATATTTGTAACGCTGAAAATTTATACTGTTGTTAATTTCCATTGTTGATTTTGTTGGTCGTTTTCATCCGCTGCTGGTGCATTTACCCATTGGTTTTTTATTGTTGGGCATTATCCTGTTGTGGCTTTCCAGAAACAACCGCTTTGCAATGCCTGCTATAATGCTGAAAACAATCTGGTTGCTGGGGAGTTTGTCTGCATTGGTATCATCAGTCAGCGGTTATTTACTTTCTTTATCTGCGGAGTACGATACAGACACAGTTAACTGGCACATGTGGATGGGGATCAGCGTTACAGTTGTTGCCTTCCTGTTGTTTTTAAATCCCACTGTTTACAAAAGAAAAATTACTTTCATCTTATCAGTATTACTTGCAATACTTATAACTATTACCGGTCATCTTGGTGGCACACTTACACATGGCGAAGGTTATTTAACCGGCAACACCGAAACAGCAACGGTTTCTGTAACAGCAACTAAAAATATTACTGATGTGCAGGAAGCAAAACTGTACGAGGATATTGTACAGCCGGTTTTGCAAACCAAATGTTACAGTTGCCACGGACCGCAAAAACAGAAGGGAAAACTAAGAATGGATAACCCACAATTTATTTTAAAAGGAGGAAAGAACGGTGAAATTATTCTTGCAGGAAAAGCAGATGAAAGTGAAATGATAAAGCGGATATTATTACCGGAGAATGATAAAAAACATATGCCGCCCAAACAAAAACTGCAGCTCACCGAAAAAGAAACCATGCTGCTGCATTGGTGGGTGCAACAGGGAGCTGATTTTAATAAAAAAGTAAAAGAAATAGAACAACCTGGTAAAATTAAACCCGTGCTTTTAGCCTTGCAGGCAAATAATAAAGCAGTAGTAAAAGATTCGGTTCTCATTCCTGCAATACCGGTGGAGCAAGCTGATCAAAAAATAATTCAATCATTGAAAGACAGGGGAGTGATTGTATTGCCCGTTGGCAGTAACAGTAATTATCTTACTGTAAGTTTTGTTTCCTTAACAAATGTTACAAAGCAAGAGTTGAATTGGCTAGCTGCCTTGCAAAAGCAATTAGTATCCTTAAAAATCGGCAATACTAATATTAACGACAGTGCATTGGCAATTATTGGTAAATGTTCGCAGCTTGTATTTCTTCAGCTAAACAATACAAAGATTACTGATAATGGTTTTTCATTTTTAAATTCATTACAGCATCTCCGTTCATTGAATATTGTGGGTACCGCTATATCTTCAAAAGGGCTGGGAGCATTACAAAAACTAAATTCGTTACAATCGGTCTATATGTATCAATCTAAAGTAACAGCTGCTGACTGGCCGGCATTAAAAAAAATGTTTCCGAATACTGTACTTGATTCAGGCGGTTATTCATTGCAAAAACTAATGACCGATACTGTTTTTCTAAAAGAAAATACTAATAAATAAAGCAGGGTTTGAGCCCGCCGTTAGATCGTTTATTTCGTCACCTGTTTGCAAATTATGTTACAGAATGCAATGATTTTAAGTTTACTAATTTAAACCTGTTATTTTCAACATTGCTTACTTTTGGTATAAAATACTGCTGTATGAAAAAAAATCAGGCGCAAAAATTCTGGGGTATCATTATGTTGCTGTGCGTTATTGCTTTTTGCCCGGCATTGTCGTGTAAAGAAAAAAACTCAGATACAGGTACTGTTACCCCTCCACCAACACCATCCAATTTTGCCAAAGGAGCCGATGTAAGCTGGCTTACAGAAATGGAATCGTCGGGTAAAAAATTTTATAATAGTGCAGGTGCAGAAAAAGAGTGCATGGAATTGATGAAATCACTTGGGATGAATACCATCCGTTTACGGGTATGGGTAAATCCTTCACCATCTTGGAATAATGCTGCCGATATAATTGTAAAAGCATTAAGAGCAAAGAACCTGGGCCTGCGTATCATGATCGATTTTCATTACAGCGATTCCTGGGCCGATCCGGGAAAACAAACAAAACCGGCTGCATGGGCAGCAATGAGTTTTACTGATATAAAAAATGCGTTGTCTGTACATACAACTGATGTATTGAATCAACTAAAAACAGCAGGCGTTACTCCTGAATGGGTGCAGGTGGGTAATGAAACAAATGATGGTATGTTATGGCCCGAAGGAAAAGCCTCAACCAATATGAGTAATTATGCACAACTTGTAAATGCAGGCTACGATGCTGTGAAAGCAGTGTTTGCTTCCGCAAAAGTAATTGTGCATGTTTCAAATGGCTGGGATAATTCTTTATTCCGCTGGAATATTGGAGGTTTAATCAGCAACGGTGCTAAGTTTGATGTGATTGGCATGTCACTGTATCCTTCTTACGTTGCCGGTGGATGGACAACTGCCAATCAGCTATGTCTTACCAATATGAATGACATGGTTACACTTTATAACAAAGAAGTAATGATTGTTGAAGTTGGAATGCCCTGGGATAATGCACCAACGTGTAAATCGTTTATAACAGATCTTATAACTAAAGTAAAATCGGTAACAGGCAGTAAAGGTTTAGGTGTGCTGTATTGGGAGCCGCAAAGTTATGGAGGATGGAATGGGTACACACTTGGTGCGTTTGATAACAGTGGAAAACCAACTGTTGCAATGGATGCATTTCAATAAACAATAAATAAAGGCAGGCTTTAGAAAAAGTTAATACGCTACAGTTAATTTTCAGATCAAGAAAATCATACATAATATGCAAACAACCGGTTCAGCTTTTTTGAGTAAATCAATACTGATTTTTTTTACAGTTGCTTTATGTTGCACACCAACGATTGCTCAAAAAAAAATCAGTTTGGATGAGGGTTGGAAATTCAGTTTTGGCCATGCGGCAAACCCGGAAAAAGATTTTAATTACAGTCTTGCAACAATATTTTCTAAAAGTGGAGGTGCCCCAAAAACAGCCATTGAACCAAGGTTTAACGACAGCAGCTGGAGATCATTAGACCTCCCACATGACTGGGCTGTGGAATTGCCTTTTGTAAATCATCCCAGTTTTGATGTGGAATCGCATGGCTACAAACCCGTGGGTGGCTATTTTTCCGAAACAAGTATTGGATGGTACCGTAAAAAATTTCGTGTTGCAGCGGCTGATTCCGGTAACCGTTTTCAAATTCAGTTTGATGGAATTTTTCGTAATGCAAATATTTGGGTAAACGGTTTTTTTGTGGGTAATAACATGAGTGGATATATCGGCGCATCATACGATATTACCGACATCATTAATTACGACAGGGAAAATGTAATTGTGGTTCGTGTTGATGCAACGCAATACGAAGGTTGGTTTTATGAAGGTGCAGGTATTTACCGTCATGTGTGGCTCAACCAGACCAACAACATAAATATTGCCGATGGCGGTATGTTTGTATATGCCGATGTGCAAGGCGCAAAAGCAAATGTATCGATTGAAACAACAATTGATAATAAAAATACTATGCCGGTTAATTGTACGGTATATTCTTATATTACTGAACGGGATGGAAAAATAATTGCACAATCAAAGGAACAACCGCTTGCTGTTGCAATGAATGGTAAAGGAATGCTTAAACAAAAAATACCGGTAAGCAATCCGCATTTATGGAATCTTGATGATCCTTACCTGTATCGGGCGGTTACAGTTGTAAAATCAGGCAATCAAATTGTTTGCATAAAGAAAGAAAGATTTGGCATGCGTACATTTCGTTTTGATGCCAATGAAGGATTTTTTCTCAATGGCAAATACATGAAACTTCAGGGCACTAATAATCATCAGGATCATGCAGGACTTGGAAGTGCGTTACCGGATTACATGAATTACTACCGCATCCGCTTATTAAAAAATATGGGTTGCAATGCCTATCGTGCCAGCCATAATCCACCAACACCGGAATTGCTGGATGCCTGCGACAGTTTAGGTATGCTGGTGATGGATGAAAACCGTTTGCTTAACAGTAGTGCAGAAAATATGAGCCAGTTTGAAAGAATGATTCTGAGAGACAGGAATCATGCATCAGTTTTTATGTGGAGCATTGGTAATGAAGAAGGCTGGATACATACACAGACAAATGGCAAGCGCATTGCACAAACCCTTATTGCAAAGCAAAAAGAACTGGATCCTTACCGCACCTGTACTTATGCAGCGGATGTGGCCAATGTTTTTAAAGGAGTAAATGAAGTGATACCCATCCGCAGTTTTAATTACCGCCAGTATGCTGTAGCAGATTATCATAAAGACCATCCCGATCAACCGGTAATGGGTACCGAAATGGGAAGCACTGTTACCACACGTGGTATTTATGAAAAAGATAGTATCAGGGCTTATCTGCCCGATCATGATATTACAGCACCATGGTGGGCAAGTACTGCAGAAACCTGGTGGAAACTGGCAGCAGAAAATAAATTCTGGCAGGGCGGTTTTATCTGGACAGGTTTTGATTACCGTGGTGAACCAACACCTTTTAAGTGGCCGAATATCAGTTCGCATTTTGGTGTGATGGATGTATGCGGCTTTCCTAAAAATTTATATTACTATTATCAAAGCTGGTGGACGGATAATGATGTGCTGAATATTTCTCCGCACTGGAACTGGCCTGTAAAATGGGGAGAACCGGCGCAGGAAATAAATGTATGGGTTAATTCAAATGCTGATAATGTAGAGTTGTTTTTAAATGGAAAAAGCATTGGTAAAAAAGATATGCCACGTAACAGCCATTTAGAATGGAATGTAAAATATGCGCCGGGTAAATTAGAAGCCATTGCTTATAAAAGAGGAAAAAAATTAACAGCAAAAGTAGAGACAACAGGAACTCCTGCAGAAGTTGTATTGACACCATACAAAACAACCATGCTTGCAGATGGGCAGGATGCAACAGTGATGAATGTTTCTATAATTGACCGTGAAGGCAGAGAAGTACCCGATGCAAATAATATGGTACGTTTCACCATCAGTGGGCCCGGAAAAATTATTGGCGTGGGCAATGGTGACCCCAGCAGCCATGAGCCTGATAAATGCATGGACGGTGCATGGCAACGCAGTGCATTTAATGGTAAATGCCAGGTTATTGTACAAGCAACAAAACAAACCGGCATTATAAAGTTTGAAGCAAAGGCTGCAGGATTGTGGGCTGGTGGCACAGATATTATTACAGTATCTCCCGGCAGCGTTGCAAATATTACTATTGATAAAAAATATGCATTAAAAGGTGAAGCTGCTAAACCACGAACTGTAACAAAGATGTTAGGCGCAGATATTTCTTTTCTGCCAGAACTGGAAGATAAGGGCATGAAATTTTCTGATGAAGGAAAAGAAAAAGATGCGATACAGATTTTAAAAGAGCACGGCTTTAATTATGTACGCCTGCGCATTTTTAACGATCCTGCGCATGATAGCGGCTATTCACCTAAAAAAGGTTTTTGCGATTTGAACCATACTAAACAAATGGCGAAGAGAGTAAAAGATGCAGGAATGAAATTGCTGCTGGATTTTCATTACAGCGATTACTGGGCCGACCCTGGTCATGAATACAAACCGGCTGCATGGAAGGGAATGAGTTTTGAACAGATGAAGGAGGCTTTGTACAACTACACTAAAAACGTGATGGATGAATTGAAAGCACAAGGCACGTTGCCTGATATGGTGCAGGTGGGTAATGAGATCAATCATGGTATGGTGTGGCCCGAAGGGAATATCAGCAATGTTGATTCATTGGCACAATTACTTAATGCCGGTATTGCTGCAATAAAAGCAGTAGCTCCAACAACAATAATAATGGTGCATGTGGCTTTAGGCGGACAGAATGAGGAAACAGTTTTCTTTATGGACAATATGCTGGCAAGAGGCGTACAATTTGATGTGATCGGCCTTTCTTATTATCCAAAATGGCATGGTACATTAGATGACCTGCGTGATAATATGAACGACTTGCTCCGCCGGTATGATAAGGATATTATTGTAGTGGAATACTCTGCCAAAAAACAAGAAGTAAACAAACTTAGTTTTGAATTGCCCGGCGGAAGAGGGAAAGGCAGTTGCATCTGGGAGCCATTAAGTACCTGGGAATCGGTATTTGACAGGCAGGGAAAATCGAATGAGTTTTTGAAACTGTATGATGAGATCGCTAAAAAATATTTACAGGGCAATTAATGTATAGCTGATTTTCTTTCTGCAATAATAACCCCACAGCCCATAACTGTTGCTTTTGCAATTGACGATAGTTTTATCTTCAGTAAAACAAACGATTTAAAATTGCTGTAATTAAAATTGAACTGTTGGCTGGATGCTTAAAGACTGCAGCTTCAACTTTTATACCGGCTTACAAATAAAACAGTATGACAAAAACTAAATCAATTCTTTGTATTGTATTTTTATTTGTTGCTGCAACAGGAAGTGCACAAAATATTTCTAAAGTATGGGTTGCTGATAATGGCGATGGTACTTACAAAAATCCCATCATCAATGCAGATTACAGCGACCCAGATGCCATACGTGTTGGTGATGATTATTATTTGATCAGCAGTAGTTTTAACCAGGCACCGGGCTTGCCCATTTTGCATAGTAAGGATTTAGTGAACTGGAAAATTATCGGCCATGCCTTACAACAACAACCGCCAGTTGAACATTTTAGTAAAGTGCAACATGGTAATGGTGTGTGGGCGCCAGCAATCCGTTATCACAATAATGAATTTTATATCTATTATCCCGATCCTGATTTTGGTATTTATCTTACTAAAGCAAAAAATATTCCGGGCCCATGGACAGACCCTGTATTAGTGCAGGCAGGAAAAGGATTGATCGATCCTTGTCCGCTTTGGGATGATAATGGTAAAAATTATTTGGCACATGCATTGGCTGGCAGCCGTGCCGGAACTAAATCAGTAATTCTTATTAAAGAACTAAATGCCGCAGGCGATAAAGTTATCAGCGATGGCGTGTTGGTTTATGATGGGCATGAACTGGATGCTACTATTGAAGGGCCTAAAATGTACAAACGGAATGCTTACTATTATATTTTTGCGCCAGCAGGCGGCGTAGCAACTGGCTGGCAAACTATTTTGCGCAGTAAAAATATTTATGGCCCTTACGAAAGAAAAGTAGTGCTTGAGCAGGGCACTACAACTGTTAATGGTCCACACCAGGGTGCATGGGTGCAAACACAAACAGGCGAAGATTGGTTCCTGCATTTTCAGGATAAAGATGCCTATGGCAGAGTGGTACATTTACAACCTATGAAATGGCTGAATGACTGGCCTTTAATGGGAGTTGATAACAATAATAATGGTATTGGTGAGCCGGTAATGATTTTTAAAAAGCCAAACGTTGGCAAAAAAGTCCTGCCTGCCGGTAGGCAGGATCCCATCGCAACACCGGCCGAATCCGATGAGTTTAATGATAGTAAAATTGGTTTGCAATGGCAATGGCATGCCATTGAAAAAATTGATTGGGCATTTTGTTACCCTGCTAAAGGGGCGTTACGTTTTAACAGTATTTTAAAACCAGATACTGCTAAAAATTTATGGGACATCCCAAACATTCTTACACAAAAATTTCCTGCGGAAGAATTTAAAGCCACGGCTAAATTTTTATTTACACCCAAAACCAATGGAGAAAAATTTGGGATGGTAGTATTGGGTATGAGCTATGCTAATATTGCCGTCACTAAAAAAGCGGACGGTGTTTATTTAAGTTATACCAGGTGCATTGATGCAGAACATGGCAAAGCTGAAGTGGAGCAGGAAATAAAAAAAATAAGTGATGGTGATTTTTATTTCAGAGTTACGGTAAACAAAGGCGCAGTATGCACTTTTAGTTATAGCATCGATGGTAAAGTATTTATTGATGCGCCTGAAACTTTTAAAGCCACACCAGGTAAATGGATCGGCGCAACTATTGGTTTATTCTGCGCCAGGACACAAAAAATAAACGATGCCGGTTTTGCAGATGTGGATTGGTTCAGGATTGAAAAATAAATGGTTACTCTCTCTTATCTACAAACTCCTTCCTGTACATCGAAGGGGTAATTTGTTTGATCTGTTTAAACTGTTTACTAAAATGTGCCCAGCTGTTATACCCGCTTTCGTAGCAGCAATCCATCACCGGTTTAGTGGTATTGGTTAATAATTTACAGGCATGGCTTATTCTCAAGTCCTGTAAAAAATTAAAATAAGTTTTCTTGATATTTTTTTTAAAGAACCTGCAAAAAGTAGGAATGCTCATCTCGGCCATTGTTGCCACCTGCTGCAGCGTAACAGGTTCTAAATAATGTTTAAAAGAGTATTCAATTATTTTTTCAATAGCGGGATTAATATTGTTATCAGGCGAAGAAAAATCCTGTGTAAGCCTGCTGAAGTTTGCAGAGGTACTCATTTTTTGCAAAGCCTGTAATAATAAATTAATGCGTTGATAGCCCTTTGCATTTTCCATCTCTACCAGTATCGCTGCAATTTCTTTTTTTAGTTTATTACCCAATTGTATAGCATCGCTTTTATTTAAAAACGTAAACATGTTTTTTATTTCTGGCAATAAAAAAAAAGTATCTCCAAACACATCTTTCTTAAAGTGGGCTACAACAGCATCCCCAATCATTTTATGGTGCCGTTTGCGAAAGGAGTGCGGAATATCACTGCCAATAAAATAAATATCGCCGGTTTTATATTCTCCCACATAGTCACCGATCATGGCTGTGCCATTACCTTCTGTTATCAATATCAGTTCACATTCCTCATGTTTGTGCCAGCTGGTCTCAAAATCCGGCGTGCGGTACCTGCGGCAGGCAAAGGAATTCTGTTCTTCTATATGTATTTTCTGGATGAGTGTCCTCATGAAAAGCCGTTATATTATCATTTTAAAGCTGTTAAATTACTATAATTTGATAAGATAGCATATTTTATTTCTAAAATAGCAGTTGTGTAAACAGCTAAAGAAATACAAATTTGATGCTCGAAACGGTTGTATAATTATAGTTTAAAAATGCTGTATGCTTTTATTAGGAATTGACCTGGGAACATCATCTATTAAAGTATCTGTAACAGACGCTGCGAACGGCAACATCCTGGCATCGGCACAATACCCCGAAATTGAGACAAGCGTTATTGCAGTACACCCCGGCTGGGCTGAGCAATCGCCAGAAGAATGGTGGCAGAATGTACAGCAGGCCATCATCAAAGCAAACAACCAAAAAAAATATAACCCTGCAGATATTAAAGCCATTGGCATAAGTTATCAAATGCATGGTTTGGTGTTGGTAGATAAGGATCAAGAAGTGTTACGTAACAGCATCATCTGGTGCGACAGCCGTGCAGTTGAAATTGGTAACAAGGCTTTTGATACTATTGGTCACGAAAAATGTTTATCTCACCTGCTTAATTCTCCCGGAAATTTTACTGCCAGCAAATTAGCATGGGTAAAACAGAACGAACCGGACATTTATAACCGCATTGATAAAATAATGTTACCCGGCGATTTTATTGCCATGAAACTTACCGGTGAGATATCTACTTCAATTTCTTCTTTATCCGAAGGTATTTTCTGGGATTTTGAGCAGCAGCAGTTATCAGATGATGTGTTTAATTATTATGGGTTTGATAAATCCATAATCCCAGAAATAAAAGATGTTTTCACAGTTCATGGAAAAATAAAAAATGATATTGCAGCAACTCTGTCTTTAAGCAATGATGTAGCAGTAACCTATAAGGCTGGGGATCAGCCTAACAACGCTTTATCGCTAAATGTTCTGGAGCCTGGAGAAGTAGCAGCAACTGCAGGAACATCCGGTGTTATTTATGGTGTAATTGATGAACTGGCTTACGATAAAAAATCGAGGGTAAATACTTTTGCACATGTTAATCATACGGCCACACAAAAAAGATTGGGTGTATTATTATGTATCAATGGCACAGGTATCTTAAACCGTTGGATAAAAAATATCACCGGTAATAGTTTTACTTACCAGCAAATGAATGCAGCAGCAGCAGCTGTGGAGCCGGGCAGTAATGGACTAGTGATATTACCTTTTGGTAATGGGGCAGAAAGAATGTTTGAAAATAAGATACTCAACAGCGATATTCAAAATATCGATTTTAATATTCACACTACAGGGCATTTGGTAAGAGCAGCGCAGGAAGGTATTGCATTTGCTTTCCGTTACGGACTGGATATTATGAAATCAAATGGCATTCAGCCAAAAGTGATAAGGGCCGGAAAAGCCAACATGTTTTTAAGTGATGTATTTGCCGAAAGTTTTGTGAATGCCACCAATGTTCCGGTAGAATTATACAATTGCGATGGAAGTGTTGGCGCTGCAACAGGTGCCGGCATAGGAGCAGGAATATATACTTCTGCAAAAGAAGCCTTTGGTAATTTTAAACCAATAAAATTAATTGAACCATCTAACGCAAAATTGTATGATGAGTTATACAACAAATGGAAACAAGGTTTGCAAAACCAATAAACTAATTAACAAATAAACTATTAAACCATTTAATTATGTCAGTTATTTTAGGAGACAAAGAGTTTTTTAAAGGCATTGGTCAAATAAAATTTGAAGGCCTTCAGTCTGATAACCCATTAGCATTTCGCTGGTACGAAGAAAATAGAACGGTGGCAGGAAAAACTATGAAAGAATGGCTGCGCTTTGCAACTGCTTACTGGCATAGCTTCTGCGGCAGTGGTGCCGATCCGTTTGGTGAGCCCACCCATTTATTTCCATGGAATATAAAAACAGATGCAATAGAAAGGGCAAAAGATAAAGCTGATGCAGCATTTGAATTCATGAGTAAACTGGGTACACCTTATTATTGTTTTCATGATCTGGATGTGGTGGATTTTGGCAATGATGTGGTAGAAAATGAAAAACGTTTACAAACAACTACGGCGTATTTGAAAGAAAAACAAAAAGCAAGTGGTATAAAATTATTGTGGGGTACGGCCAACTGTTTTTCTAACCGGCGTTACATGAATGGCGCTGCCACAAACCCCGACTTTCACGTTTTATCTCATGCAGCGGCACAGGTAAAAGGAGCATTGGATGCTACTATTGAATTAGGTGGCGAGAACTATGTTTTTTGGGGCGGCCGTGAAGGTTACATGAGTTTACTGAACACCAACATGAAAAAAGAAAAAGAGCACTTCGCTAACTTTTTACATGCAGCAAAAAATTATGCACGGGCAAATGGTTTTAAAGGCACTTTCTTTATTGAGCCCAAACCTTGTGAGCCAAGTAAACATCAATACGATTATGATAGCGAAACAGTAATTGGTTTTTTACGCCAGTATGATTTGCTGGGAGATTTTAAAATTAATTTAGAAGTAAACCATGCCACACTTGCCGGCCATACGATGCAACACGAGATGCAGGTATGTGTTGATAATGGTATGCTGGGCAGCATGGATGCCAACCGTGGCGATAATCAAAATGGATGGGATACCGATCAGTTTCCAACTAATCTGAATGAGCTGGCAGAATGTATGCTGATATTTATTGAAGGTGGCGGTTTACAGGGTGGCGGTATAAACTTTGATGCAAAGATCAGGCGCAACAGTACCGATCCGGCAGATCTGTTTTATGCTCATATTGGTGGCATGGATGCTTTTGCAAGGGCATTGGTTATTGCAGATAATATTTTAAATAAATCTGATTATAAAGCCATCCGTGCAGAAAGATATGCCAGCTTTAATAACGGTACAGGAAAGGACTTTGAAGCCGGCAAATTAACTTTGGAAGAACTGCGGAATTATGCAGTTGCAAATGGCGAACCTGCAGTTACAAGCGGCAGACAGGAATATTTAGAGAACATAATAAACAGGTTTATTTAATTGTATGGCAGTAAAAAGAAGAGCTTTTTTGTTTGATCTGAATGGAACGATGGTTGATGATATGCAATATCATATCGATGCATGGCACGGAATTTTAAATAAGCTTGGCGCCGGCATTTCTTTAGAAGAAACCAAACTGCAGTGTTATGGAAAAAATGAAGAGCTGCTGGAAAGAATATTTCCCGGCAGATTTTCTGATGAAGAAATGAAAGCCATGATATTTGATAAGGAAGCTACTTACCAGGAAACATTCAGGCCACACTTAAAATTGATCGAAGGGCTGAATGAATTTTTAGAAAAAGCTTACGATGCAAATATTAAAATGGCCATTGGGTCGGCAGCTATACCGTTTAATATAAATTATGTGGTGGATGGATTAAAGCTGCAAAAATATTTTGGTGCCGTGGTTAGCGCTTATGATGTGGCAGAAAGTAAACCTAACCCGGATACATTTTTACAATGTGCGGCAAAACTACATATACTTCCTGCCGATTGTATTGTGTTTGAAGATTCGCCAAAGGGAGTGGAAGCTGCAGCAAGGGCAGGGATGAAATGTGTAGTGATAACCACAATGCACACCGAAGAAGAATTTGATAGCGATAATATTATTTGCTTTATAAAAAATTACCATGGCGGTTTATTTGATCAACTGGTAAGTTAAAATTATAACGATGGCTGCTGAAAATAAATATGTAATAGGTGTTGACTATGGAACCGATTCGGTTCGTTCAGTTTTATTAAGTGCTGTTGATGGCGAAGAAATTGCTTCTTCAGTTTTTTATTATCCCAGGTGGAAAGAAGGAAAATATTGCAATGCCATAAAAAATCAATTTCGCCAACACCCTTTAGATTATGTAGAAGGGTTGGAAACTACAATAAAAGCATGTTTGCAAAAAGCAGGTAGTGATATTGCCAAAAATGTAAGAGGTATTTCAGTAGATACTACCGGTTCTACCCCGATTGCAGTTGATGCCACGGGAACACCGCTGGCTCTGGTGCCTGGTTTCGAAGAAAACCCCAATGCCATGTTTGTGTTGTGGAAAGATCATACTGCCACTAAAGAAGCAGAAGAGATCAATACCCATGCAACAAAATTTCCGGTCAATTATTTACAATTTGTAGGTGGTATATACAGCAGCGAATGGTTTTGGGCAAAGCTTTTACACGTTTTAAGAGAAGACGAATCGATAAGAAAAAATATACACTCCTTTGTTGAGCATTGCGACTGGATTCCTTTTTTATTAACAGGCGGCAATGATGCTGCAAAATTAAAACGGGGTGTGTGCAGCGCAGGGCATAAAGCTTTATGGGCTGCCGAGTTTGGCGGTTTGCCGCCTAATGATTTCTTTAAATCTCTTGATCCTGTTCTGGATGGGATTACTGCAAAATTATTTACTGATACTTATACGTCTGCACAATCTGTAGGCACTATCAGTGCCGCATGGGCGCAAAAACTGGGACTGCCAAACGACGTTGTGATTGGAGCCGGCGCATTCGATTGCCATATGGGGGCTGTAGGCGGGCAAATTGAACCTTACTATTTAAGTAAAGTAATGGGTACTTCTACCTGCGATATTTTAGTAGCACCAATTGATGAAGTAAAAGACACTTTGGTAAAGGGTATTTGCGGCCAGGTCAACGGATCCGTAATTCCTAACATGATTGGCATGGAAGCCGGGCAATCTGCTTTTGGCGATGCATACGCCTGGTTTAAAAATCTGATCAGCTGGCCGGTGAATCAATTTGTAAGTGATGAAAAAGAGAAAGAAAGCATTACTGATAAAATAATTGCAACACTAGCATCAGAAGCAGCCAAAATAGAATTGAATGATAAAGACGAATTAGCGCTTGATTGGATGAATGGCAGAAGAACACCCGATGCTAATCAATTATTAAAAGGTGTAATTGCCAATATTAATTTAGGCAGCGATGCACCAAGGGTTTTTAAAGCTTTGGTAGAAGCCACCTGCTTTGGCAGCAAAGCAATAGTAGAGCGTTTTATCAGCGAAGGCATTCCTGTAAAGGGAATTATTGCATTGGGTGGTGTGGCCAAAAAATCAACTTATGTAATGCAAACTATGGCCAATGTGTTGAACATGCCCATACGTATACACAGCAGCGAACAAACCTGTGCCAACGGTGCCGCCATGTTTGCCGCAACTGCTGCCGGTATTTACACTAAAGTTGAAGATGCCATGAATGCTATGGGGCAGGGTTTTGAAAAAACTTATGAGCCGCAAAGCGATAAAGTGGATTATTACGCAAAGCGTTATAAAATGTATTTGGATTTAGGAAAGAAGATAGAAAATAATTAATCATAAAAAATGGTTAGTCCCCCTTTAGGGGCTAGGGGCATCATGAGTAATAAATATCAACACATTCAGCAAGAGGCTTACGAAGCTAACATGCAATTACCTAAACTGGGTTTAGTACTTTTTACATTCGGTAATGTAAGCGCCGCAGACAGAAGCCTGGGCGTTTTTGCCATTAAACCAAGTGGTGTTGCCTACGAAGAGTTGACACCGGATAAAATGGTGATCGTAGATTTTGATGGTAAGACGGTAGCAGGCGGTCTTCGTCCATCGTCTGATACACTGACACATGCGGTGTTGTACAAACATTGGGAGAAGATCGGCGGTATTGTACATACACATTCCACTTATGCAACAGCATGGGCACAGTCGCAAAGAGATATTCCTATTTTCGGTACCACACATGCTGATTATAACACGGTTGATATTCCATGTGCACCACCCATGGATGATGAAATGATCAAAGGCAATTATGAATATGAAACCGGTTTTCAGATTATGAATTGCTTTAAGGCAAATGATTTAAAATACGAAGAAGTGGAAATGGTATTGGTAGGTAATCATGCACCTTTTACCTGGGGAAAAAATGCTGCTAAAGCTGTACACAATAGTGCAGTATTAGAATGCATCGCACAAATGGCTTTGTTGACCGAACAAATTAATTTTAATGCACCACGTTTAAAAGATGCATTGATACAGAAACATTTTGAACGTAAACACGGGCCTGATTCTTACTATGGCCAATAATTAAATCTTAAAAAATAAACGATAGCTATTTATGAAACAATTATCATCACTTCTGCTGGCAGCATCAGTATTTTTATTCTCCTGTAATAATAATACAGAAAGCACCACAACAAATACAACTACTACAATGGGTATTACAGAAAAACCATTCGGCACATTCAACGGCGAAGCCGTTACAGAGTATACTTTAACCAATGCTAATGGAATGCAGGTGGGCATTATTAATTACGGTGGTACTGTTACAAAAATCTTGACAAAAGATAAAGCAGGGAATTTTGGTGATGTGGTTTTGGGATTTGATTCTATTGCTGGCTTCACTCAAAAAGGTAATCCGTTCTTTGGCGCATTGATTGGCCGCTATGGCAATCGTATTGCAAAAGGAAAATTTACTTTAGATGGCGCAACATATACACTGGCAGCTTATAACAACGGCCAGGCATTACACGGCGGCCTTAAAGGCTATGATAAAGTAATGTGGAAGGCAGAAAAACAACCAGGGGACAGCAGTATAAAATTAACTTACCTGAGTAAAGATGGGGAAGAAGGTTACCCGGGAAATTTAACGATAGAAGTAATTTATACTTTAACTGCAGACAATGGATTGAAGATTGATTATGCTGCAACAACTGATAAAGCAACCCCGGTTAATTTAACTAATCATGCTTATTTCAATTTATCAGCAGGAAAAGATTCTACTATTCTGGATCATGAGTTAATGTTGAAAGCTGATAAATTTACTGAAGTGGATTCTGTTTTAATTCCTACAGGAAAATTGCCTGCTGTAAATGGCACGCCAATGGATTTTACAACAGCAAAAAAAATTGGTAAAGAAATTGATTCTGTAAAAGGTGGTTACGATCACAACTGGGTATTAAATAAAACAGGTAATGCATTAGAAAGTATTGGTACCTTATACCATGCAGGTAGCGGCCGTTTAATGGAAGTATATACAACCGAACCGGGTATACAATTTTACAGCGGTAATTTTCTAGATGGTACATTAACCAATACTAAGGGTGGGCAAAAATATGTAAAGCATGCAGCGCTTTGTTTGGAAACACAACATTTTCCTGATAGTCCAAATCAACCAACATTCCCCAATACCATTTTAAAGCCGGGAGAAAAATATACGCATACGTCATTGTATAAATTCTCAGTTAAATAGTATTATTAAAACGGTTAACTATGTTTAAGATATTCTTTTCGGCAGGTTTGATTTTTTCAGCTGTTGCTGTAGCACAGCAGAAAGATTATGCCATTAAGGAAGTAAATTTTACGCAGGTAAAACTATCGGATAAATTTTGGTTGCCCCGGATTGAAACAAACAGGACAGTTACTATTCCTGCATCATTTGAACGCTGCGAAAATACAGGCCGTGTAAAAAACTTTGTAATGGCAGCACAAAAGCAGGGCAAGTTTTGCACTACTTATACTTTTGATGATACTGATATTTATAAAACCATTGAAGGCGCTTCTTTTTCATTGGCAGTTCATCCCGATAAAAAACTGGAAGCCTATGTAGATTCTTTAATTGTAATTGTTAAAGCAGCGCAGGAACCTGATGGTTATTTATACACTGCCCGAACAATAGACCCTTTAAATGTTGGCAGTTGGGTTGGTAAAGAAAGATGGGAAAAAGAAAGAGAACTGAGCCACGAATTATACAATGCAGGCCATTTATACGAAGCAGCCGCAGCACATTTTCTGGCAACTAAAAAAAGAAATTTTTTAGACATCGCTTTAAAGAATGCTGATTTAGTTTGTTCTGTTTTTGGCCCCGGTAAAAAATCAGTAGCACCCGGTCACGAAATTGTAGAGATGGGACTGGTAAAATTATTCCGCATTACCGGTAAACAGGAATATTTAAATACGGCAAAGTTTTTTATTAATGCAAGAGGGCAGTATAAAGGCTATGATCCTAAAAGTAATGACAGCTGGAAAAACGGATCGTACTGGCAGGATAGAAAACCTGTAGTACAGGAAGACGAAGCTGTAGGCCATGCAGTAAGGGCGGGTTATTTATATGCTGCTGTTGCAGATGTTGCTGCACTTACCGGCGATGATAGTTTAACCAAGGCCATTGATAGGATTTGGGAGAACGTGGTCACAAAAAAAATATATGTGCAGGGCGGGCTTGGTGCAAGAGGTGATGGTGAAAGGTTTGGCGAAAATTATGAATTACCCAATAACACTGCATATAACGAAACCTGTGCAGCCATTGCAGGTGTGTATTGGAATTACCGGATGTTCTTATTGCATGGTGATGCAAAATATATTGATGTGTTGGAAAAAATGTTATACAACGGATTAATTTCTGGTATTGGTTTAGATGGTAAATCATTTTTTTATACTAATGCTATGGAAGTACGTAACAGTTTTAGCCATAAAGATTTTGAAGGGTCAAGATCGGGATGGTTTGAATGCAGTTGCTGCCCGACTAATTTAACCCGTTTAATTCCTTCGGTGCCGGGGTATATGTATGCACAAAAAGAAGATAATTTATTTGTGAATCTTTTTATTAATAGTACCGTTGATCTTACAGTGAATAATAAAGCGGTGCAAATTGCTCAGCAAAATAATTATCCATGGGATGGTAATTTAAAATTTACCATCAATACATCTAAACCTAATACATTTAATTTATTGGTAAGAATTCCGGGCTGGGCTAATAACACTGCTATACCCTCTGATCTGTATAAATTCCAAAGCAACTCGTCGATAAAGCCTGAAATAAAAGTGAACGGGCAGGTAGTTGACTACAGCATACAAAATGGATATGCTGCTATTAACAGGGCATGGAAAAAGAATGATGTGGTGGAAGTAAATTTACCAATGGAAGTAAGAAGGGTAGTGGCCAATGAAAAAGTAGCCAATGATATAGGTAAAGTAGCATTGCAGCGTGGCCCCATAATGTATTGTGCAGAGTGGGCTGATAATAATGGTAAAACAAGTAACATCATCATTCCTGCAAACACTACATTTACCAGCGAATACAAACCCAATGTATTAAATGGTATTATGACATTAAAAGCTGAAGTGCCGGCAGTAATTATAAATGGGAATGAAAATATCAGCACACAAAAACATAGCTTTACTGCAATTCCGTATTACAGTTGGGCCAACAGGGGCAAGGGAGAAATGACGGTTTGGTTTCCGGCGCAGGTTAAAGATGTGGAGTTGATAAGTGTGCAGGAGACTACGCAGCCGAAGAAGTAATTATTTAATACCTTAATCATTATTTAATATGACTAAAATACTTTTCATTCTGTTTTTTATATCATGGTCATTCTGCGCCTTTTCACAGGAAAAGCGATCAGCAGGTAAAAAAGATACCATTTTGCAGAATAATGATTTCAGGCAAAAAGATACTTCATATTGGATTTATAATTTACGGCAATTACGTGATGCACTTTATACTTCAAATAAATTAAAAGCAAAAACCTTCTTTGATTTTCCTGTTAAAAGTGAAGGGAATGAATTATGGTATTTGGTTTATTCCGATAATGAAAAAGCGATTGACAAAATAAAACACCCTTCCAAACCATTTGGTGAAAAAGATTTTGATATGCATTTTGCAAAAATATTTCCGAAACAATTGGCAAAATGTTTTTTAAAAATTAAGCTAGAAAATGTTTTAAAAAACGGCCATGCTGAAAGTGGTATTATAAAAGTCAGTAACACTACTTACAAGCTTCATATAACTTACGATAAAAGCCTGAGAATTTTTGAATTGAATTTAGCAACGAATACACCGTACAAAATTTCTGATAGTGAATATGAAGTGGCGGAAGCAAATTATATTTATCGATTTAAAATATTAAAGAATGGGCATGTAAAATTTCAAGAGTTTTTGATGGCGGGATAAATCTTTAGCCGTTGTTGGCTGCCTGACCAACAGCTATGCTTAGATAAAAGTTGAATAAAGAGATATTGTTAAAGAGTGCGACGCAACGATGCCGCCATGAAAAACAAATGCTGGTAACAAAAAACTATTAATAACATAAATAATCCCTTTGGGGTAAACAACATGAACAAAAGTATAAACACAAAAGGACTGGAAGTTTGGTTTGCCACAGGCAGCCAGAATTTATATGGCGAGGAAACTTTAAAGCAAGTGGCTAAACATTCCACATTAGTTGCAAAAACACTGAATGATGCAGCAAATATTCCTGTTAAAATAGTTTTTAAACCCGTTTTAAAATCCACCGAAGAGATTTACAATTTAATTATCGACGCCAATGCATCAAAAAACTGTATCGGTATCATTACCTGGATGCACACTTTTTCTCCTGCAAAAATGTGGATCAATGGATTAAAAATTTTGCAAAAACCTTTGTTGCATTTGCACACGCAATTCAATCGGGATATTCCATGGGGCGATATTGATATGGATTTTATGAACCTGAACCAGTCGGCTCACGGCGACCGTGAGTTTGGATTTATGATGAGCCGTATGCGTATGGAAAGAAAAGTAGTGGTAGGGCATTGGCAGGATAAAAATGTAATTGCACAAATTGCAGGCTGGACAAGATCGGCCCTGGGATGGAATGACTGGCAGGGTGCAAAATTTGTACGCTTTGGTGATAACATGCGTTATGTTGCTGTTACAGATGGCGATAAAGTAGAAGCAGAATTAAAATTTGGTTATAGTGTAAACACTTATGGCATCGGCGACCTGGTCGGTGTAATTAACGGGATAAGAGAAACAGCCGTTACAAAATTGTGCGATGAATATGCTGAGCTGTATAAATTAATGCCTTCCTTAAAAAAGGGCAATGCACAACATCAGTCTTTACGTGATGCCGCCAAAATGGAATTGGGCATGCGTAAGTTTTTAGAAGAAGGAAATTACAAAGGCTTTACCGATACATTTGAAGACCTGCACGGCTTACCACAATTACCAGGTATTGCCACGCAACGTTTAATGGCCGATGGTTATGGCTTTGGTGGTGAAGGCGATTGGAAAACTTCTGCATTGGTAAGAGCGATGAAAGTTATGGGAAGCGGTTTACCCGGTGGTAATTCTTTTATGGAAGATTATACCTATCATTTTGAACCCGGTAACGAAATGGTTTTAGGAAGTCATATGCTGGAAATTTGTCCAAGTATTGCCAGCGGAAAACCAAGTTGCGAAATTCATCCATTAGGTATTGGTGGCAAAGCTGACCCGGTACGTTTGGTATTTAATGTTGGCGCAGGAGCCGCACTCAATGCTTCGTTGATGGATATGGGCAACCGTTTCAGGTTATTGGTAAATACTGTTGATGCTGTTAAAGCAACACATGAGCTGCCTAAATTACCTGTGGCAAGAGTGTTGTGGAAACCTCATCCTAATATGCAAACAGCCTGCGCAGCATGGATATATGGAGGCGGTGCACACCATACCGGTTACAGCCAGAATTTAACGGCAGAAAATATGGAAGACTTTGCAGCCATGGCAGGAATTGAATTTGTTTGTATTAATAAGGATACTAACATTTACAATTTAAAGAATGAATTAAGATGGAATGATGTATTTTACAAAACCAAATAAAGCTTGATAATATAAAATAAACTACCACTTTTTAAAAACAAAACTTGCATTATGAAAGGATTAGCATCAATAGACTATGTTGTTTTTCTGATTTACTTTGTAATAGTAGCCGGCTATGGTTATTGGATATATAACCGTAAGAAAAAGGCTTCTATGGATACCCATGATTTCTTTTTGGCAGAAGGATCGCTTACATGGTGGGCTATCGGTGCTTCGCTTATTGCTTCAAACATTAGTGCCGAGCAGTTTATAGGTATGAGCGGCGAAGGCTTTTTTGTTGGTATTTCGGTAGCGGCGTATGAATGGATTGCTGCAATAGCTTTAATAATAATTGCAATCTGGTTTATACCAATTTATTTAAAGAACAAGATTTATACCATGCCGCAGTTTTTAAAAACACGGTATAACGAATCGGTGTCTTTAATCATGGCCATCTTCTGGTTGTTTTTATATGTATTTGTAAACTTCACTTCAATATTGTATTTAGGTTCTGTAGCTATTGATCAATTATTAGGTGGTGGGCCTAACCAGGAATATTTACATCTTGTAATGATTGTATTAATGGCAATGGCGCTCATCATTACATTGGGTGGTATGAAGGTAATTGGCTATACCGATGTTATACAGGTTGGGGTTTTAATTATAGGAGGTTTGGCAACAATTTACCTGGCACTTCAAATAGTAGATGAAAGAATAAATGGAGTAGCAAGCGGTAGTGTTATTGATGGCTTTAAAACTTTATTGGGCCAGGCGCCGGAACATTTTCATATGATACTACCTAAACCTTCGGTCACCACGGCAACTATTGATATGCCGGAAAATCTGGATATTCAAAAGTATGTGGTACTGCCGGGCATTGCTATGTATTTTGCAGGGCAATGGATAGTTAACCTTAATTACTGGGGATGTAACCAATACATTACTCAAAGGGCTTTGGGTGCAAATTTAGAAACAGCACGTACGGGTATTTTATTTGCAGGCTTTATGAAATTGATGATGCCGATAATTGTAATGTTACCTGGTATAGCAGCTTATGTATTGTATAAAAATAATCAATTGCCGGGTTTTGAAGGTGGTAAAGACGGCGCCTACTCAGCCATACTGGCTTTTTTACCAGCCGGTTTAAAAGGGTTGGCCATAGCAGCATTAACTGCAGCAATTGTTGCATCCCTTGCAGGAAAGGCAAACAGTATCTCCACCATATTTACATTGGATATTTATAAAAAGTATATCAACAAGGATTCTGATGAAAAGAAAATGGTTTGGACAGGCAGGATGACGGTATTTGTTTCAATGATCATCGCCATTCTTTTTACATGGAAAGATTTGCTGGGCATTGGTGGAGAAGGTGGTTTTACATTTATTCAAAAATATACCGGCTTCATCAGCCCGGGTGTATTTGCCATGTTTATTCTCGGATTCTTTTGGAAACGCACTACCGGTGCAGCGGCATTAGTAGGATTGATTCTCGGGTTTGTACTGGCTATATTCTTTAATAATTATGCAGTTGATATTTTTGGTAAAGAAACCTGGATGTACACCGCTTTTGAATACCAGAAAATGGAAAAGGGTGTATTGAAAACCATTGTTGAAATCCCATTCCTTATTAACATGGGCTGGTCTTTCTTTATTACGGTAGCAACAATGGTTTGTATTAGCCTTGCCGGACCTAAGGTAAATCCAAAAGCATTTGAAATTGACAGCAGTATGTTTAAGTTGAAACCTACAACAATTGCAATGATTGTAGCAACTTTATTAATACTTACCATGATCTATGTAAGATTCTGGTAAGAAAAGGTAATGAACTTATAATAAAAAACCAGTCCCCAGAATGTAGGGGACTGGTTTTTTTATGAATGATACTTTTTATATGGTACTATCTATTTAAAAGCCGTTACCTGTTTACGCCGTTTCAATGAAAATAATAATACCAAACATATTTTTGTTTAATTTTTTCCGGTGATAACGGTTTGTTTTTTTGCCATTGCCTGCTCCCAGCCAACCGGAAAAATGGCCTGCCATTTTTTTGCCAACGCTTTCATTTTTTCAATAACGGTATGTTGAATTGGTTTGGGTAAAGCATAAAAACTTTTTTCAACCTGTAGCTTTCTTTCAAAATCAAGAGTGCCGTTTTGCTGCCGTACCATTGTTTTTTGTCCTTTGTAAAAAATTACTATGCCGATGCGGCCATCTTCAAAATGATTAGCTCCTTCGGTACCATATACAATTATGGCTTCAGTCATAGCATCTTTATCCAGGTCTTTAAAATCTATGTATTTACTCCAGAACCAAATTGCCTGTTCTCCTTTTTTTGCTTTATCTGCAGCATCACTAAGTTCCCAGGCTTTTGATAGTTTGCCATTTTCACTTTTTAATGTTACTGCTTTTATATTATGGCTGATGGTATCTTTATTGCTGCCGATCGAATCCCGGCTTTCTGTTAGCACTGTATAAAACTGTCCTGCTTTATCTATGTATTTATACACCCTGAAAATTGGGTATTGTATATTAAACTGGGTTTTTACCGCAGCAGTAAAAATTTGCGTTACTTCTTTTTCGGGCAGTATTACCTGTGCAGTTGTAATAGCAGGTATTAAAAACAAAGACAACAATAACGGCAGTAACAATCTTTTCATTTTGCAGAGTTTAAATTTTAGTAACCAGCGGTTGTTTTAGCAATTTACAACTGCTTAGGCATAATTGCAAGTTGTCTGCAATACTACAATAAGGTAATAATTTATGAATAGAACAATAACTGCACTATTGCAGCAGCAGAGTATTGTAAGGGCTATTTTATTTTGGCGGCAATTAATTTAATTGCACTTTCGGTTTTGTTGCCAAACATCAGTTTACACCAGCGTTCGGGTTTTGATAATTTCTCTAATATTAAAAACAACGCCAGGCCTTCTTCCTGCGACCATGATTTTCCTCCACGCCTTACTCCCTTCAATGCAATATCAACGGGAATATTTCCGCCTTTGGGGTGAATGAGCCATGCATACATGGTAAATTGTCCCAGCCCTTCCATGGTTAAAAAGAAATCGTCAATCTCTTTAAAATGTTTTTTACCAGCAGTAAAATATTTGTTTTGGCGTACAATTAAATTTTCAAGTGCCTGTTTGGTTAAGGCTTTTAATTTGGTTTTATTTTTATTGCCGGCAGCTGCATAAAATAAAGCTGTTTCATTTCTAAAGCCTGCGTTATATATTGAGTCTTTCTCAAAATAATCCTGGATGATATCATCAGAAAATGCGGTCTCAAATTTATACTGCTGCTCGTACGCCGTCATTTTTTTACCAAAATTCTGCATCTGTTGTGTGTGAGAAAATTCGTGTAAAAAAACTCCCGTAACAAGATTGTCTAATCCTAATTCTTTGCTTTGCACACCGGCGGTTTTCCAGAATTCAGGCAGGGGCATTACAAAAAAAGAATTCTTATTCCCGGTTTCCAGTGCCGATGCAAAAGACATTAAACCAACAGGTACAACCTGCTTATCGGGGAGTGTAATTTTTCCGTTATGCAATGCTCTTTTCCAACCCAGCTTTTTTTTAAACAACTCCGGCCCTTCAATTATTTCACCTTCGGCTATTGATACAGCCGATGTGGAATAAATATACGTATCATCAAAAAATACAAATTCAACTGGCTTTAAGGTATCAATTTTATAGACCTCTTTACAAACCAGTTCCCATGCGGCAAACCATTGTTCTACTCCTTGTAATGCAGTGTCATTTTTAAGCTCCTTTTTTAAAGGGCCGGGTGTTTTAAAAGAAATAAAAACAACCAGCAGCAGGAGGCTACGCATAATGTTTACCATATTCTTTACCGGTATTTTGTACTGTAATGTATTGCAAATTTCTGCAAAATAGTGCTGTAAAAATAGTTTTCATTTTTTAAAACCGCTACTACTAAACTCTCGTAGATGAACTGGACAATTAAAATCTTTAACTAAAAAACTTGCGCTATGCATATTTTAAATTCCCTACAATCGATACTTAAGCCTGTGGCTTTTTCCATATTATTTTCTGTGGCTTTAAGTTCCTGTACAAAAGATGATAATCCGCCGATTGATAACACACCGGTTGTTATAAAACCCGATGTGGTTTTCTTTGGTGTATCAGCAACCAACCAGCTGATAAAATACAATGCCAAAACATCAACCACGGCACAAGCAATAATTATGGTAACCGGTTTACAGGCCAACGAAAATATTTTGGCTATCGACTTCAGGCCGGCCACAGGAGAATTATATGCATTGGGAAGCACCAGCCGATTGTATGTTATCAATACTACAACAGGTGTAGCAAGGGCCGTAAGTGCAACGCCATTTACACCGGCCATTTCGGGTGCAGCAGCAGGGTTTGATTTTAACCCCACCGTTGACAGGATAAGAGTAGTTACTAATACCGGGCAAAATTTAAGATTGAACCCCGAAACAGGAACAGTAGCCGCAGTTGATGGCAGCATTAACGGAGGTGCTGCACCAGCAGTAAGTTCGGTGGCCTATTCAGGAAATGTATCGGGCTCAACGGCAACAGTATTATATGATATTGATGTAGCATCAAATAAATTATTTAAACAAAATCCGCCTAATAATGGCACACTGATCGAAGTGGGCAGCCTTGAAATTACGGCTACAGGCGAAAGTGGTTTTGATATTTCTCCTGATGGAAAAACAGCATTGGCTGCATTAACAGTTGGGGGTAAACAAACTTTATTTCAGATAGATACTGCAACGGGCAAAGCTACGGCATTAGGTATTTTTGGTGCAGGGGATAATATTACCGGCATTGCCATACCAACAAATCCTGTTGCGTATGCAGTAGATGATATGAATAACCTGCTCATCTTTAATCATACCAAAGCAGATGCACCAATATCAAAAACAATAACCGGTTTACAGGCTGGCGAAAATATTTTAGGTATTGATTTTCGCCCGGTAAACGGACAGCTATTTGCATTGGGCAGTACCAGCAGGTTATATGCACTCAACACATCGAGTGGTGCTGCTACCATGGTTGGCGCTGGTGTATTTGCACCGCTGCTTACCGGAACAAGTTATGGGTTTGATTTTAACCCGACTGTTGACCGGATACGTGTGATTGGTAACAACGGGCAAAATTTACGGATGGATCCTAACACAGGATTGGTAGCAGCAACGGATGGTATATTAAACCCCGGTACACCAAATGTAAGTGCTGCAGCATACACCACTAATTATGCAGGCGCTACACAAACGGCTTTATATGTTATTGATGTTACCACCGATAAATTGTATTTGCAAAACCCGCCTAATAATGGTGTGTTGACCGAGGTGGGTGCATTGGGTATAAATATAGAAACAGCAAATGGTTTTGATATTGGCAGCACTACCGGCATTGCTTATGGCATTTTTACTGTGGGTGCCACCAACGGATTATACAGCATTAATATTGGTACGGGTGCTGCAACAAAATTATTCGACTTCCCTAAAAATGCCAGGGGCTTTACAGTTGGTTTAGGATTTTAATTATATAGCAAGCAGTTTTATGGTTTGGGGGCTCATCGTTGAAAGACGGTGAGCTTTTTTGTTTTTCTCCATTTGGGTCACCATCAATCAAAAATATTTTTATTGTCTTACCAAATTTTATTTGCCTGGAGTTTTATATTTTGGCCATTGATTGTAACCAATCTTTGGATTGTTAGATTGAAATTGATTAATAAATTCTACTTCTTTTTCAGAAAGTTCTTTTTCACTGGCATTTTCTGATTCCCATAAAATTTGCTTTCTAATAGTATAGTCAAGTTTAATTTCTTTTGGAAGAGTATCAAAGTCAACATTAATAATATTCATGTCTGGACTACCAAAGTATCGATGACTTCCGACGCTATCTTTACCAATATAAATTTTTCCAGTGGGGTATGTTATTTTATAAATCTGTTTCATAAACGAAATTGTCTATGTTGCCTGTGTTAAATTATACTAATACTGTATCCCCCCCTAAACTCAATTCCCCAACAACTTATTTTTCTGCGCCAAATATTCTTCTTGCGTAATAGCGCCTTTTTGCAGCAGCTCAAAAAGTTTATGCAGTTCGTCGGCAATCATTTGCTGCGATTGAGCAGGTGCAGCAACGGCAACAGGTGTGGTTTTGGCAATGGCCTGTGCCAGTTGTGTGGCCTGGCTGGTGATCTGATTTTTTTTATATTCTTCCTGTGCGTGGGTAATGGTGTCTTTCAATAATTTGGGGTGGTGTATAAGTGTGTATTTTGTTTCTCCCATTTCGGCAGCGGTTTGTATATCCACATTACCGTAGCCTAATATTCTGCCCAGTACCGGCTGATCGTATTCTACATTGTTAATTTTATCCAGCGGACTTTCTTTGGAGTAACGGGTAAAAAAACCGCTTTCGTCAACCACCCTCATATTGGTAACGGCCCACAGGTTGTATTTCCAGTTAATGTATTCTATCATGGGGTAAATGGCCGTTAATAAAATAATGATAAGGTCAACTTTATAATTTTTTATAAAGGCCAGTAACAATATGGCCAGCAACAGCCATGCAAAAAAAGGCAGCGCCAGTTTTATCCAGTGCTGCCTGATTATGATTAAAAGTTTTTCGTCTTTTTTAAGATGTGTTCTCATACGCTACAAGTTATGCAATGTTGAGATAAATTACAAGTAGGAGAATCAACAATCAAATTTTGCCGGTAAGACGCAAAGGCGGAAAAACTGTAGTGCATTTATCCATACCGTCTTTACGTCTTACCGGCAAAAGGCCTTACCATATCCTCACCCTTAAACTATCTGCCCGGTACATTTTATCGCCGGGTTTAATATTAAAGGTGGTATAAAATTCATCCACATCAACAAAAGGCCCGTTAACCCTGTATTTGGCAGGGGAATGTACATCGGTTAATAAACGGCTGCGTAACTGCTCTTCCCTGGTATGGCTCAGCCAGCCTAAAGCATAACCCATAAAATAACGTTGCATGGGTGTAAGATTGCTGATGTTTTTATTGTCTTTATACTGCTGTGTTTTTTTAAAGGCTTCTATACCCAGTAAAATACCACCAAGGTCGGCAATGTTTTCGCCCAGTGATGCTTTACCATTAATGTGGTAACCTTTGATGGGTTCAAATTCGTTGAACTGCTGTACCATTACATCGGCTCTTTTGGTAAATGCGGCTTCATCATTTTTTGTCCACCAGCTAACTAAATTTCCTGCTGCATCAAACTGTCTTCCTTCATCATCAAAGCCATGGGTAATTTCGTGGCCAATGGTGCTGGCACCGCCGTAACCATACACCACTGCATCATCCAGTTCTTCATCCCTGTAACCCGGTACGGTAAAGATGCCTGCAGGCAAAACAATTTCGTTATTGCTGGGGTTGTAATAAGCATTATAAGTTTGCGGATAAATTTCCCATTCATCCCTGTTTACCGGTTTGCCTAATTTATTGTAATCGTAATTATGCCACCATAACCTTGAGTTCATATAATTTTTTGCAAAGCTTTCTTTACCAATTTCCATTGCCGAAAAATCTTTCCATTTATCAGGATAGCCTACTTTACTTTTTATTGCGGCCAGTTTTGCATACGCTTTTTGTTTGGTGCTGTCACCCATCCAGGTAAGTTTACCAATGCGGTCTTTTAATGCGGCACGAATGTCTTCCACCATATTGGTGTAGCGCTTTTTTGCTGTTTCGTTAAAAAATTCTTTTACATACAATTGGCCCAGCATTTCACCCATGGCATCTTCTTCCATTTGTATCACACGTTTCCATCTTGGTTTTCTTGCTTTGGCACCGCTGAACAGTTTCGAAAAATTAAATGCTTCAATGCCATAAGCATCGGGCAGTACACCGGAGAGGTCGCTGATTAAATTAAATTTTACATAGTTTTTAAGATCGCTGATGGGGGTTGCAGTTAATGCTGCATTTAAGCCTTTAAAAAATTCCGGCTGGCCAACAATTACCGAGTCAACAGTTTTTACACCTATATTATTTAAATACGTGGGCCAGTCAATATTGCCTGCCATTTTAGAAAGATCGGCCACTGCCATTTTATTATAATTCTTGTACGGATCTCTCAGGTCTTCCAGCTTACGGGATACCGTAGCCAGTTTGGTTTCCATGGCTAAAATATTTTTAGCAGTTGTTGCGGCAGCAGCGGCATCTTCGCCTGCCATGGTCAATATTTTCGAAATGTATTTTACATATTCGTTGCGGATATTGGTGGTGGCAGAATCTGTTTTAAAATAATATTCTCTTTCAGGTAAACCCAGGCCACCCTGGAATAAATTATAAGCCATCACATCGCTTTTCTTTGCATCCTGCCCAACGTATTCGCCAAACAAAGTATTAGAGCCTATCTTTTTAAAATCGCTTACCACAGTAATTAAACCTTTGGTATCAGTTACTGCATTTAATTTATCCAGCAGCGGTTGAATGGGTTTTAAACCATCGGCTTCAATTTTTGCACTGTCCATTGCCATGCTCCAGAAGTCGCCGATCTTTTGATCACCACTTCCTTTTGCTGCGTTGCTGGCTGCAGCTTTTTCAGAAATTTCCCTCAGGCGTTTCAGGTTTTCTTCTATCACTAAATTGCCAATACCCCAGCTGGATTGTTCGCCGGGTATGGGATTTCTTTTTATCCAGCCACCATTGGCATAGTCAAAAAAATCATCACCGGGTTTTACGGTGCTGTCTAAATTAGCAGCCAGTATATCCGGTTTGGCAGCGGCGGTTTTATCTCCACTGTCGGCACTGTTGCAACTGTACAAAACCGTGCAGGTAATTGCTAAAGCAAGAAATTGTTTCATGTGTTGTAGTTTTATCTTTAAAAGTAAAGAATGATTGTGTAGCAGCATATTTTTTTTTGATAAGTGGAAATGCTTATTGAGGATGCTGTATTTTTACCCTTTATAATTATGACACCAGAAAGATACGACCGCCTGACTTCAGTTTTAAATAAACGCCAGCCCGACCTTACCGTGGTGCTGGAAAATGTTTTTGATCCGCATAACATCAGCGCTGTAATGCGTACTGCAGATGCGGTGGGTATGCAGGATATTTTTATATTGAATAATAAAATTCCGCCACACCGTAAATGGGGCGCCAAAAGCAGCAGCAGTGCAGCCAAATGGTTAACGGTGCATCAATACACCGATGCTGATGAATGCTTTGCTGAATTACGTAAACGCTACAAAAAAATTTATACCACGCATTTAAGCAGCGATGCCGTTGGCCTGCACCAGCTAAATTTAACCGAACCTGTGGCCTTGGTTTTTGGTAATGAGCACAGCGGTGTTAGCGAAGAGATTATTGCCATGGCCGATGGAAATTTTATTATTCCGCAGGTGGGCATTATAAAATCACTCAACATTTCTGTTGCCTGCGCTGTTACTTTATACGAGGCCTACCGCCAAAAAAGTAATGCCGGGCATTACGATACTATTAAACTGGCAGGCGAAAGATTGGATGGGCTGAGAACGGAGTGGGGGTTTGAGGAGGAGTAATTGTCTGAACGTGGACCTGCCTGCCGGTAGGCAGGTTTGGGTGGATTTAGTGGATTAAAAAGATTTGGCCCAACCATCCAATAAATCCTTTTAATCTTTTCAAATCCCCGTTCCCACAATTTCCAATAACTTTATTCCTCCAAAACTTTACGCATGAAAAAAATTATTTTCTTCTCTCTGGTATGTATTGCAACTGCCGCAACCGCACAAAATAAAAAACCACTTGATCACACCGTTTACGACAGCTGGAAAAGTTTCGGCGAACGCCTCATCAGCAATGACGGGCAGTTTGTGTTGTACACCGCTAATCCGCAGGAAGGCGATGGCGAACTGGTGATACAAAACCCTAATACAAAATATAAAAAAGTAATTGCACGTGGTTATAGTGCAGTAATAACAGAAGATAGTAAATATGCGGTGTTTAAAATAAAACCATCGTTCCAGGAAACCAGGCAGGCAAAAATTAAAAAGAAAACGGGGGATGACCTGCCAAAAGATTCGCTGGGTATTATTGAACTGGGGCAGGATAGTGTATGGAAGATGGCTAAAATAAAATCTTACAAAACACCGGAAAAAGCCGACGGCTGGGTGGCTTATCTTTTAGAAAAAACTGAACCGGTTGCACCGAGAGTAAAAGCCCTGCCCGACTCTGCAACACAATTAAAAAACATGCTGCAAATGGCCGACAGCCTGGTGAGGATTGCCGACAGCATCCGCAACAAAACCAAAGAAGCACAAACAAAAGGCCTGGCAGTACTTACTCCTGCAAAAAAAGAAACTAAACCTGCTGCACCAAAAGCCGATGCCGAAAAAGTAGAAGAAGGAACAGAACTGGTAATAAGAAATTTAAACACCGGCACCGATAGAAAAATTAAACTGGTAACAGAATATTTTTTCAGTAAAAAAGCCAACACATTAATTGTTGAAACTTCTGCAAAAAATAACGACAGTATTACAAAAGCTACGGTGCTGTGGATTGATCTTGCAAGCGGTAAAACCGATACCATCTTTAAAAAATTTAATGATGCAAAAAATTATGTATTAAATGAAGAGGGCGATCAGTTAGCTTTTGTTGCCGAAAGAGACAGTGCTGCAAAAGCCCTTACTAAATTTTATAAACTGTATTATTACAAACCCGGTAACGACAGCGCAGCTATTATTGCCGAAAAAAATACTGTTGGTATGAAACTTGGCAATACCATCAGCGAAAATGCAAACCTTGTTTTTAGTAAAGATGGTAAGAAATTATTTTTTGGTACGGCACCTGTTAAAGCGCCAAAAGATACCACGTTGGTAGATTTTGAATTGAGCCGTTTGGATGTTTGGCATTACAACGATGATTATTTACAACCGCAGCAATTAAGACAATTGGATGCAGAATTAAAACGCAGTTACACCGCTGTAATAAAACCCGGCGACAATAAAGTAGTGCAACTGGGCGCCGAAGATGCAGAACGCATTACACTGGTAAATGAAGGCAATGCCGATTGGGTACTGGCAGAAAGCAACAAAGGCAACCGTAAACAAATGCAGTGGGAGGGAAGAACAAAAGTTGCTGCATACGTAATCAGTACTGATGACGGAGCAAAAAAATTAGTGCTTGCCAATTCATTAAACAATTTTAATGCATCGCCTGCAGGTAAATATGTGTATTGGTATGATGATGTAAAAAGAAATTATTTTACTTACGATGTTGCAACCGGTCTTACTAAAAACGTAACGGCTAAAATAAAAGTTCCTTTGTATGATGAGGATAACGATGTGCCGGATCATCCTGATGCTTATGGTGTAATGGGCTGGAGTAAGAATGACGAAGCCTTATTTGTTTATGACAGGTATGAAGCCTGGGAGATAAATTTTAGCACAGGAAAACATGCTACTATTATTGATAACGTGGCATCTAATCCAAGAAAAAATAAAAAAACGTACAGGTATATTTCAACTGATAGAGAACAGCGATTTATTCAGTATGGAGAACCTCTTTTAATGAGAGTGTTCGACAACAGCACCAAACAATCTGATTTATGTATTGCAGTTTTAGGATCACCTAACTTACTGTTAAATGAAGGCCTTAGTAAAAATAGTTTTGGATTACCATTGAAAGCTAAGAATGCAGATACTTATATCTACACAAAAGAAAATTATACCACTGCGCCGAATTTGTTTTTTGATGAAAAACTGAATAATGCAATACAACTTTCCGACATCAACCCACAACAAAAAGAGTATAACTGGGGCACTGCCGAATTGTTTAAATGGAAAGCTTACAACGGTAAAGAAAGTGAAGGCATTATTTACAAGCCCGAAAACTTCGACCCTAAAAAGAAATACCCGATGATCAGTTATTTTTATGAAAAATTATCTGATGGGTTGTATGGGTATATTCCACCTTCGCCAACACCAAGCCGTTTAAACATTTCGTTTTTTGTAAGCCGTGGATACGTGGTGTTTGCACCGGATATTTCTTATACCACCGGCCACCCCGGCAACGATGCCTATAATTATATCGTTAGCGGTGCAAGAGCCGTTGTAAAACTTGGTTATGTAGACAGTACTAAACTCGGCCTGCAGGGACAAAGCTGGGGCGGATATCAAATTGCTATTTTAATTACCAAAACAAAATTGTTTGCAGCAGCATGGGCAGGTGCACCCGTTGCCAACATGACGAGTGCTTACGGCGGTATACGCTGGGGCACCGGCCTCAACCGCCAGTTTCAATACGAAAAAACACAGAGCCGCATTGGCGCCACACTTTGGGAAAAACAAAATCTGTATATCGAAAACTCGCCGTTGTTTCATTTACCCAAAGTAACCACGCCGCTGGTAATAATGCATAACGATGCCGATGATGCCGTGCCCTGGTACCAGGGTATTGAAATGTTTACCGCCATGCGCCGCCTTAATAAACCTGTTTGGTTGCTGGTGTACAATAACGAAGCACACAATTTAATTGAAAGGAAAAACCGTAAAGACATTCAAATACGGGAACAACAATTTTTCGACTGGAAACTGAAAGGAGAAAAACCTGCTAAATGGTTAACCGATGGTGTGCCCGCCACACAAAAAGGAATTGACTGGGGATTGAAAGTGGAGTAGGATTTTGTACCAGGCATTGGTATTACTGTTTAGCTTCGGTGGCGTCGCACTCTTGTGCGGTATAACTTTATTGAGCTTTATTGAAGCGGAGAAAGACTGGGAATGAAAATCTGTTGGAATCAAATAAAATAAGGTGCTGGAGGTTTGTATTTTTACTTGTTGGCAGCAAACTTACCCATGATATCAAACGATTATAAAATTTGATAGACCTGGCACTAGGGATAATAGTTTTTATGGCCAATAGGTTTAAAGCTGATAAGTAGCCATTATAAGGTTTAAGGCTGATATTAGTACATTATCAGTTTTATTACTAATATTGTATAAATTTGTATATGATTCAGGCAATTATAACAGGCGATGTGGTTCACTCTACTAGGATGAATATTGAATACAGAAACTGGTTATTCAAACAAATTGCGGGTGCATTAAAACAATGGGATAAGGATTTTGGAATGAGAAGTGAAACCTTTCGAGGAGACAGCTTTCAATCATTAGTTAAAAAACCTAATGATGCTCTAAAACTTGCATTACTGCAGAAGACATTTATCCGAAGCTTAAACCCTAGCGATTTATATGAGATTGGTAAAAAAAACACAGCCAGCAGAAAAAGAATACTATTTCCGACATGGATATTTGACGCAAGAATTGCAATAGGAATAGGCAATGTAGATTTATTAGCAAACAGCTTGGCTGGATCGGGAGGCCAAGCCTTTCAATTGTCAGGCCAATTACTAGATAAGATGAAAAATAAAAAGCAAGCATTAGGAATTTCTACTAATGACCGGTTTAAAGAAGAACTTGAAACGGAATTTGTTTTATTAGATGCTCTCATTTCCAAAACAACAGCCCTACAATGTGAAGTAATAAATTTAAAACTACTTGGCTACACAGAAATCGAAATTGCAAAAAAATTAAGCATTATGCAATCTGCAGTTAATCAACGCAGCAATAGCGGAAATTGGAATGCAATAGAATCAATGTTAAAAAGATTTGAAATAATTTATCAATGAAAAATGAACTAATATTATTTTCTCTTGAACAAGGCAATTTGTTAATTCGCTTGCTACTTGCTCACATAATAAGCGATTTTGTTTTGCAAACAGATAAGATGGTAGAGAATAAAAAATGGTTTTCATCATATATGCTTCTGCATATACTCATTGTATTTATTAGTGCATTTGCATTGAGTGGTTTATGGAAAGTAAGCATTATTATTGCAACATTGCATTGGGTAATCGATTCAATAAAAGTCGAAATTCAATCACGAACTAGTATAAAACCAAATTTTTTATTTATTACTGATCAGTTATTCCATTTTCTCATAATTGCAGCAGCTTGGTTTTGGCATTTTGGCTTGTTTGACAAAGCTTTTAAAACAATCGCACTACCTTTTGTCAATTATAAACTAAGTTTAATTTTATTAGCTTACGCATGGGTATATTTCCCTGTTGGTTACCTCATAAAATTTGCGACACAAAGTATTAGTCATACTAATGCAACACAAACTGTAAATACAACTGCAGATGACAAAGTCGAGCATGGCGGAAAACTAATCGGCCAATTTGAACGGCTTATTATTCTCACACTTGTTTTATTAAATCAGTATGACGCTATCGGATTTTTAATAACAGGAAAAAGTATAATTCGTTTTGCTGATCACAATAGTAATCTGCGAAGTGAATATGTATTAGTTGGTACAATGATGAGTTACGCTCTTGCAATACTTACAGGTGTTTTTGTAAATTATATGCTTTCACTGAAATAATAGTCGTTCAAAGGAATATAATATACAGAAAAATGAGTCCTCTAATAAAACGCCTGCTGCTAACAAAGCATTGACACAATTCTTACAGACAGTTGTTATATTCTCATCATCAGCCAGCTTCTACAAAATCCTTTACCTCACTTCATACGCCGCCACACTATTCCTCCAGAATGTAGGCACAAAAATGATCTTGTTTTTTGCGTCAATACCAATATCTGCCGAATTCATTTTTGTATTGCGGCCATCCATTAATATTTGTTTACTGCCATCGGCACTAACATAATACACCACACCTGCCCAGGTAGAAACTATAAAATCACTATTGGCGTTTATTTGCTCAACGCCGTCGGTGCCACCTTCCATGCCATCGGTAATTTTGGTAAGAGTCTTATCTTTTTTTACGTTGTATAATGTACCGGCATCAAGAATGTAGAATTTTTTGCCCTGCGCTAAAACGCCGTTGGGGCCTTTTAAGCTGTCTAATAAAACTGTGGCTTCGCCATTTTTAACAGTGTATATTTTTCTTGCCCTCGAATCAGAAACATAGATCACACCTTTTTTATTTATCGAAATATCATTCAGTCCTTCTGCGCCGGGCACTGTTATTCTTTTTTCAATAACACCCTGTGCAATATTTATTACAACAATCTCTTTAAGGTCGGCAACATATAACCTGCCTTTGTGCAGCCCCATGCCTTTGGGTGCCTGCAAGCCGGTTACCCAATCTACAGTAATGTTTTTTCCATCCGCATCCATTTTTCCTACCGAGCCTTTACTATCTGCACCCCAGGGTTCTTTACCATCAATATTGGCTATGTACAAAACGTTGGCAGCTTTATCAAATAAAACGGATTCGGGTACTTTAAATACAGAATCGGTTTCCCACTTTTTTACCAATTGATGGTTTTGGCTTTTTACTATAAAGGAGCAGCAGGCTGCAAAAAATAAAAATATAAATCCCTTTTTCATATAGATGAGTTTTTATCGGTGTTTAAAGTTACACAAGTAGCAATAGTTTCAGCAATTAAATTGTTTAAAAAACGTATTTTCAATTTCTAAATTAAAAACTATGTCTATAAAAACTGCTGTTGCATCCATATTCATCATCATTTTTTGCAGTTCTTGTTCTTCTACCAAAAAAAGCAATACCGATGGATGGGTATCTTTATTCGACGGTAAATCATTTACCGGCTGGAAGGTGGGAGATAATGCAGCGTCTTTTAAAATTGAAAACGGCGCTATTGCAGTTAATGGAAATGTGGCGCATTTATTTTATGATGGCGATGTGCAGCAGCACCGGTTTAAAAATTTTGAGTTTAAGGCCAGTGTGATGACGCTGCCGGGTTCCAACTCCGGTATTTATTTTCATACCATGTTTCAACAGGGTGGATGGCCGCAAAAAGGTTACGAGGTGCAGGTAAATAATTCTCAATCGGACTGGCGCAGAACAGGCAGTTTGTATGCCATACAGGATGTAAAAGAAGTTTATGTAAAGGATAACGAATGGTTTACCGAGTACATTACGGTACAGGGCAAAAGAGTTGTTATAAAGATCAACGATAAAATAGTGGTGGATTATACCGAACCCGAAAATGCACCAAGAAGCACCGGCATGGCAGGGCGCTTAATTTCAAATGGCACATTTGCATTACAGGGCCATGACCCAAAGAGCAAAGTGTTTTATAAAGATATTATGGTAAAGGTTTTACCCGATTGATGAGTGCCACATTTCTCATATGATATTAATCAGTACGAAATATTGTTTATATCATTTTAAACCCTTTACTGCATGATTAGCTTAGCCCTGCTAATCTTTTTTATTGATTAACGAAACTCCCATACCATCATTACAGCAGGATGCCCTGCAGGAACAGGATATCTTTAACAGCCTGCAGCAAAATTTTGCAGCGGAGTACGAAGCGGTATTTTATGACCGGATGGCCGCTAAAACCATCGTGGTTATCCCCAGCCTTACATTAGACAATGTAATACTTTCAAAAGTAGAAGGTGTAGTACATTACGAAGAAAGGTTGCTGTGTTTGTTATTGCTGCTGCGTATGCCACGCACACATGTGGTTTATGTTACGAGTGAGCCAATCGATCCGGTTATTATTGATTATTACCTGCATTTACTGCCGGGTATTACAGGCCATCATGCAAGGCAGCGCCTGCATTTTTTCAGCTGTTACGATGCTTCGCATGTATCGCTTACAGAGAAGATACTGGCCAGGCCGAGGCTCATCAACAAGATTAAAAATGCAATACCACCGGGGCACTTGGCACATCTGGCCTGTTTTAATGTTACTGAACACGAACGTAAATTATCAACGGTTTTGGAATTGCCTGTTTATGGTTGCGATCCCGGCCTTTTATTCTGGGGTACCAAATCGGGCAGTCGTGAAATTTTTAAAACATGTGGTATTGATACGCCTGCCGGGTACGAAAACCTGCAGGATGAAAATGACATTATAAAAGCGCTGGCAGATCTGTATACTGATAACCCGGGTATTAAAAAAGCTGTAATAAAAATGAATGATGGTTTTAGCGGAGAAGGTAATGCCGTTTTTTCTTTTAAAAATATTATTGCAGGTGAAGATGTTGCAGCACAGGTAAGACTGCAACTACCCTTACAACTTAAAATTGTAGCCAACGATCTTAGCTACAATCAGTTTATAAAAAAATTTACCGGCATGGGCGGCATTGTTGAAGCCTTTGTTGATGGCCAACAAAAAGCAACCCCTTCGGTACAATGCCGTATAAATCCATTGGGTAAAATTGATATCATCTCCACACACGACCAGCTGATGGGTGGGCTGGACGACCAGGTTTTTTTAGGCGGCACATTTCCGGCAGCAGCTGAATATAGTGTTGAAGTTGGGATTATAGCACGGCAAATAGCAATTGCATTAAAAAGTAAAGGTGTGCTGGGCAGATTTGGTATAGATTTTTTATCTGTTAAAGAAGATAAGCAGTGGAAACATTATGCAATAGAAATAAACCTGCGCAAGGGTGGTACCACACATCCATATATCATGCTGCAGTTTTTAACCAATGGCAATTATAATGCAGACACCGGAAAATATTTATTGCTCAACAGCGATGAAAAATATTACCTATTCTCTGATAATATACAGGATGATCGTTTTAAAGGCCTTACCTCCGGCGATTTAATGGACATTGCTATTTGTAACGACCTGCATTATGATGGTACAAAAGAAGAAGGGGTAATGTTTCACCTGATAGGGGCGCTATCACAGTTTGGTAAATTGGGCGTGGTGTGCATTGCATCATCACACAGCAGGGCAAAATATTTTTACAATGAAACCATCAGGGTATTAAAAGCTGCCTGTTATTGAACCAGGCAGCTTTTAATTATGATGATAAACGATGAATATTGCAACAGGTAAATTGTACACCTGTTTTTGTATTACAATTTAATTTTCAGCCCGCCATTAAAAACAAAACCTTCTGTATGGTTCCATATCTCATCAAAAGTCGGGTTATTGTTTGGCGTATTTACTACACGTTTATAATTGCTTTGCCGCTGGTCAGTAAAGTTTTCGAAGTTTATAAATACCGATACTTTTTTAATTGTTTTTTGCGCCATAAAACCAAACTCCCAAAAAGACGGTGTAATATTACTGTTGGTTAAATATTGTTTGTCGGTTAAATAACCTTCAAGGCCAAATTTAAAATTGTCTTCTTTTTCATACATCAACGTTAGGTTAAGTTTGTTTCTCGGTACCAATGGTAAAAATTGAGTTCCTGTTTTGTAGGTAGCTTTTGGATTTACAAAAGTATAACCCACAAAAAATTTCAAATCTTCTTTGTAGATGAATTTAAGGTTTGTTTCAAAGCCTTTTGAAATAACAGGTTTAGCAGCGTTGTTAAAAAATAAATTACCCAGCATATCACTTTGTAAAACCAGGGGTTTACTGATGGAGGTAATAAAAAACATCTGGTTAACGCTGAATAAAAAATCATCGGTAATATGGGTTTTGTAGTTGATATCAGCTGTACCACCAATACTTTTTTCGGCTGCTACATTATTAAGGGCTAATACATTTTGATATTGCAAGGCTTCTGTTTGTTCGGTAAAAATAGTGGGTGTTTTATAACCCAGCCCTGCACCGATTCTTGAAGTTAATGTGTTGGATATTTTAAAAAGTGTGGAAACCCTCGGCAGTATAAAGGTTTGATTTTTTGTATAGTTAACATTCTTATAGTTTACGTTGTCTATCCTGATGCCGCTTTCTGTTTTTATATTTTCAGAAATATCCCAGGTGTGCTGTAAATAAACACCGCCTGTAAATGAATGTGCATTTTGATTGATACCTGGCTGGTTTTCTTTTTGCTTAAACCTGTCGTACATCAAATTTAAACCGGCAATTACAGTATGTTTGTCTTTGTTGGTTACATAGCTGATATCGGTAAAGCTGTTGGTGTTAGTGCCGGCAAATCTAATGTTGGGGATAATGATCGTCCTGTCGAAAAAACTAAGGCTTTGTTTAATTTTAAAACTATTGTTCTCTTTTAATTTTTTATCTATTTCCAATATTGTTGTAGTACGGCGGGTGCTGTTGTTTTCAAAATAAACATTGCCGGCGTTTGCATTACCTTTTATTACTTCCATATCGCCACCTTTAAAACTGCCCTGTGTATGTGCAGCGCCTAACATAATTTTAGTAGTTGCATCCGGGTAATAAAATAATCGTGGGTTAATGGTTAAATTGTTGCTTTTGGGTATTTCAGAAAATTGGTCTTTGTCAACATCAAAGGCTTTGGAATAATTGGCAGTGGCCAATAAGCTATACCCCAACTTATTTTTCTTTTGCGAAATATAGCCGGCAATATTTGTTTGCCCTATATTGGATTGGTTAAGTATAAAATCGCCTTCAAATTTATCCTGAGGTGTTTTACTGATAAAATTTACCACGCCTGCAATAGCACCACCACCATAGAGTGTTGATGCCGGTCCTTTAATAACTTCTACCTGCTTTAGATCAAGCGGTGGAATTTCCAGCACACTTAAACCACTTGCAAAATTTCCAAAGTTGGGGTAGCCATCTTTTAAAAGCTGGGTGTATTTACCATCAAGCCCCTGTACTCTTATGCTGGCATTACCCGTGGTGGCAGATGTTTGCTGCACCTGCAGGCCTGTGCTTTCATGCAGCAACATACTCACATTTGCAGGGCGCATATTATTCTTTTCATCTAATTCCTCACCGTCAATTGTTTCTACTCTTGTAGGAGTGTTTTTAATTGTTCTGCTTGTTCTTGTACTTTGTACAATTACTTCATCCATTTCATCCTCTTCTGCATCCAGCAATACTATTACTGTATCGTTACCGGCCAATGGAAAAGTATACCTTTCAGTTTTAGTTTCCATTCCTGTGTAACTAAAAACAATAGTTTGTTTTCCATCGGGGATATTGATAAATGCAGCAAAGCCCTGGCTGTTGGTGGCTTTACCAGTTTTATTTTCGAATGAAATATTTACACCGGCCAGTGGTTCTTTCGACTGGCTGTTTTTTACAATAACATTAAAGCTGTTTTGAGCATTTAATATAGAAGTACTGCATACTGCAATACATAGAAAAACAATTTTCTTCATTTGAAAAAATTATGTGAATAATAGCATGATAAGATGGGAGGTTTGCTCCAGATCTTTTTTGATGCAGTGGCACCAGCTGAGCTATTAACTTAATTTGGGCGGTTGCCAGATATTGTGGCTGTTGTAAGAGGTGAAATCCTGGTCAAGTGAACCAAAGGATAATTTACTGCAAAACTCCGGAAGTTTTTTTGCTGATAAAACAGGCTTTAAACTTACAACAACAGAATGACAGCAGGCGCAGCTGCAAAATGGAGTACAATTATCTGCATCGGGTTTATCTGCAGCTGTAGCATGTTCTGTTTTTTCATCAGCACAATTGTCTTCACATATGCAGGGCACACAGGAAAGTGTAAGCATATACAAAGCCAATAAAACTGCCGTAAACTTCATATAGCAAAACTAAGTCTTGCGGCTGTCTTGTCCAAATGCCCGGTATAAATCATTTGTTAACAGATATTGCATCAGCTAAGCCCTAAGTTGTCAATTTTTTTTCCAATGGATGCTTTCTTCATTTCAGCTTCCAGTATAGCAAATTCATTTTTTTGCACCGACCTGGTAAAAGCGCCGTTACTTAACAAATGTATTTCGTCGCAGGTTGCACTTAGTGTTGAAAAAATATGGGATGAAATGATAACGGTTTTATTCAGTGCTTTTAGTTTATGGATGATCTCCTCGATGATAATATTACTTTGTATATCAACCCCGTTAAATGGTTCATCAAAAATAAAATATTCGTTGCCTTGTAAAAGAATGGCGGTAATGGCTAATTTCTTTTTCATCCCTGTAGAATAAATAGCTGCATATTCACTTAATGGCAGATCAAAAATATTCCTCTGGGATATGTCGGCAATGTTTTTATTCCTGGCATTACACAGCAAGCGGATATATTCTGTGCCGGTAATTTTTGAAAAGAAGAAGGGTTCAGTAAGCAACAATCCAAGATGATTTTTAAGCGGCTTAAGGTCTGAAGAGATTTTACCTTCGTAATTTTCCAATCCTGCAATGCAGCGGAATAAAGTTGTTTTTCCTGCGCCATTTTCGCCAACAATGCCATACACTTTTCCTTTATCAAAATTGATATTTATGTTTTTCAGCACTTGGTTAGTTCCAAATTGTTTTGATAAATTCCGGATCGTTATCATTGTAATAAACTGGTTAAACGGTTTTCTGATCTGCGAAAAAAATACGGGATCATAAAAATGAGTAATGGGGGAAAACCTATGCAGAGCACCAAAAGAATGGCCTGTGTTATATTCAGCTCAGCAGGGTATGTTGCATATTTACTCACAATCATATAAACTAAAAAAGCCCAGCCGGCAAAATAGAAAAGTAGTAGTATGTCAGTATTTTTCGGAAAGAATATTCCAAGTATTACCGCTATTGGAATAATGAGTAAGGCCGAAAATAATGTTGCCGTCTTTATCTTTTCCAGCAGGAATTTTTTAGCGCTCAGGCTATAAGCCCAAACATAGTATTCATTTTCGGGCTTTGTGTAATAGGTTAATGTAATGGCAAACACCAGCAGCATTGCAAATATGCCAAGATTAAAATTGTCTGCAGCAACTGCAATAATGGTTAATGCGTAAGCTGCTGCAACCAGGTAAAAACTATTTCTGAAACCTACTGTAAATTCAAATGGCTTTTTGTAAAATGGAGTGGGGATAACAAAATTAACTGTAGTACGAAAATTAACAAGCGCCAGCAATATTGTAAGTATTATGAGAATAAGCGTTGGAAGAAACAGTTGCTTACAAGCCAGGAAGATAAGAAAAGGAATTGCAGCTGCCAGGTTTTCGGTAATCCTTATTTTTTTCAATTTGCTGTCGCCAAAGCAGAGCTTTAAAAATTCGGTTCTCCTGGTTTCGGAAAGGTTTGCAATGCCGGCTAAAGCGGATAGTAAATAAATGTATGGGGCAAATGCAGTTTTATAAAATAAGAAAACCGAAAGTGCAATAAATCCAAATGTCAAAATAAGATAAGCAAACAGCGGTTCAATACCGGCGGTTTTAAATTTCCGGTTTATCATTTTGTATTGCAATTCGAAATACGCTTTCACCTTTTGCTTTGGAGATTTTTAGTTTAATAGTTTCAAATGTAAAACATTTTACTAAGCCGGGCAGCAGTGTATTGAGTATGGCATTGCTGGGTTATGAGTGGTTAAAGGAATAGCAGCTGCGGAAATACTTTTCGGGAGAAACATTAGAAGAAGACAATGCGAAGACCGAAGGGGACGGTTAGTGGGACAACTAACCGGGGCGGAGGAATGATAAAAAGTCATCCAATGGTTTAAATTAAATTTTTCCTTTCAAATAAGTTTCAGATTCTGTAGGACTTGAAGCCCCACCAGCTTTTTCGAGTGTAACAGAAAATGCAGTAGCGCCAGCAGGAACATTCGGCATCTCAATAAAGCGCCCCCTTATTTCATCTTTAATAATACCAACCTGCACAGGCTGATCGTTTACCATGGCCCATAGCTGATAATCTTTTTGAGCGGAAGATTGTGGTAAATGATGAATCATAATATACATTTTACCGGTTCTTTTATCCCAAAACATGGTACAACGGCAAATGCTGTGCAAACCAACACCGTACATGGCAACAGGTGTTATTTGCGGATTATTTAAAATTGTGTAATCGTTTGGCGGCAGGGGAGAATAAGCTTCTTTCTCATTTAAAGCAAGTTGCTGTTCTTTTGTTTTATTATACAATACATAGTTAAAAATACTGCTGGCCGCAAATAACAATATAGCTGCTGCTGCAGCCGGTTTAAACCAATTTATTTTTTTAACTCTTGTTTGCTTGCTGTTGATGGCAATAACCGGTGTTTGTAATGATTGCAGTGTTTGTAATATTCTGTTATCTGTTTTTATTCCGGGTTCGGTAGCATTTTTTATTGCATTGTTTTCAAATTCAGTTTCAAATTGTAAAACAGCCTTGTGCAACTCCGGATATTGTATGCGAAGCAATTCCAGCTCAGCCATTTCTTCTGGTGAGCAAAGCCCCATAACATACATTTCAATAATGCCTGATGATATGTAATTGTTTATATCCATTATACAAATTGTTTGCGCAATTCAAGCACCGCATTGCGCAATCTTGTTTTTACGGTGCCTGCCGGGATATTTAAAATTTTTGAAATCTCTTCGTGTGTATAACCATTAAAATAAGAAAGTTCAAGCACATTTTTATAATCTTCCCTTAACTGATGAACCTGTTTTCGTAACCCTATATGATTAATATTAATCAACTGGCTTTTAGTTTCATCTACATAATTAACGTAATTGTCAATAGAATCGTTTTTTTGCTGTTGCTTATAAGGTTTAGACCGGGTGGTATTTATAGCACAATTGCGGGTAACATTAAAAAGCCAGGTAAACAACCTGCCTTTTGATGAATCATATTTCTCTATATTTTTCCAGGCCATAACAAAAGCCTCCTGCAATACATCTTCAGCAATTTCGGGGTTGGGTATTATCTGCAATATCACTGTAAGCAAGGCCCCTTTATAATTTTTATACAGATACTGAAATCCCTCCTGTTCATGCTTCTTAAGAGCATCTGTTAATTCAGTTTCGGTATATGTTTTTAATTCAGTCAAATGAAAGGCAATAAAATTTATATTTAAAAGTAAACGGAACAGGGCGTTAAAAAAAATTTTTATTTTAAAAACCGTACCTGCCTTTAATGTGTATATGCTTACTGTGCGCTGTAAAACAAAATTTATTTAATCACTCAAAATTAATGGTGGCATGAAAAAACTGACTTACTTATTATTAGCGGCTTCTCTTATAATCACTTCCTGCAAAAAAGAGAATACAACTCCTGCTGCTGTAACTGAGCAATTGCCGGTTGCTGTAACTGTACTGGCAACTGGCAGCGTTACAAGCAGTGTACATACAAGCAGTGGTACGGTAAAGATTGTAAAAGATGCCGCCAATAAAATTTACCTGGTTTTTGAAAATTTTAAAACCGATAACGGACCTGATTTACGTGTATGGCTTTCGCCAAATAATAGCGGCACACCATACCAGGAGCTTGGCTTACTAAAAGCAGCGAGTGGCAATTTTTTTTACGAGCTGGATGCATCAGTTAATTATACCAGCAATAACCGTGTTTTAATATGGTGTAAACAGTTTTCTGTTTTATTCGGATATGCTGTGCTTCTGTAAGGCCTTTTTAAATATTTAATCCTTTACATCAACAACAATTTTTTTTCGGATTAATCCGGGAGCAGCAGCGCCGTGCCCGAAAATTAATTTATAAAGATCAGCTTATAGCCAATACCCATGATGTAGTAAAAATATTTTCTGTAAAACCAAAACATTATTTAAAACAAAACCAAAAAATTATGAAACAGTTAAAACAAATGGCAGCATTGGCTGCAACTCTATTTGCATTGGCATCCTGCCAGAAGGAATCAAAACTTTTTTCTTCTCCATCTGATGAATTCCCTTCGGCAAAATCAGGGCAGGCAATTGATGATCCGGAACTTGGTGTAAATAGTTTTGGAAGCGGTAATAAGCATGTGTACACATTAAGCAACCAGGTTAGTGGTAATTCGGTTGTAGTATACAACCGGGCTGCTAATGGCAGGCTTACCTACAGTGCATCTTATGCAACCGGTGGTACTGGTACCGGCGGAGGCTTAGGCAACCAGGACGCCATAATTATGGCAGGTGATGACAACGATGAAGATGTATTACTGGCAGTAAATGCAGGTAGCAACAGTATATCATCTTTTAAAATTAAAAACGGAGGCTTAATCTTAAAGTCAACAGTAAATTCGGGAGGTATGCGGCCGGTAAGTATTACGCAACATAATGATGTTGTATTTGTATTAAATGCAGGTGGTACCAATAATATTTCAGGCTTTAGATTAAAGCATAATGGAAAGCTTGAACCAATCGATAATTCTACCAAGCCGTTAAGTGCTGCAAGCACCGGGCCAGCACAGGTATCTTTTATTAACGATGGAAAAGTTTTAGTAATTACAGAAAAAGGAACCAATAAAATTTTGACCTACACGGTAAATGAATGGGGAATACCAGGTGCTATGCACAGCATCACTTCATCTAGCCCAACACCATTTGGTTTTGCTGCGGCAGCAAATAAAAATATTTTTGTTTCAGAGGCTGTTGGTGGTGCACCCGGTGCCAGTGTACTTTCTTCTTACCGCATCAGCAATAGCGGAAATATTACACTGGTTAAAGGTTCGGTTGGGGCCGGGCAAAGTGCGGCTTGTTGGGTTGTAATAACCAACAACGGCAAATATGCATATACTACCAATACTGCCAGCAATAACCTTACAAATTTTAATGTAAATACCTACACAGGTGGTATAAGCGTAAATACAGCTGTAGCAGCAACAACCGATATGGGACCTATTGATGCAGCTTTAAGTAACAATTCAAAATACCTATACATTTTAAATGCGGGCAGCCATAGCATTGGGGTGTATGCTGTTGCCAATAACGGCAGCCTAAGCCTGCAGCAAACTATAAGCGGAGTGCCGGTTGGTGCAACCGGGCTTACAGCAAGATAAAAATAAAATTAGTTTTTAACTGCTACCGGGATTAAAATTCCGGTAGCAGTTTTTATAAGCATTATTTTTTTATGAGATGAAATAAAAGTTGATGATGAAAACTGCTACAGGCTTTGTTTATCCTGCTGAAAATACAGATAAATTATAGTTGCAGTTAGAGTGGCGTTATCCCTCTGCAGGTATAACGTAAATATTTTGTTGGGTCAGTTATTTGTCTACAATTTCAATATCGAACAAACCTTTTTTAATAATGATGGTAAGGCCATCCTGGTTTTTTACAAGCCCGCTGTATGTTCCCTGTAGCCTGTTATTAACCCGTGACAAAACTGTTAATTCAAAATTATCTGAGTAAGTAGTTGCTGCATATGTGTTGGTGCCATAAATAAGATTACCATTGGTGTCATAAAAAGGCCTTACGCCAATTACATAGTTTATCTGTGCATTTTGTATGTCGCCTGCTTTAAATTTATAAGGGAATGTGAGTGTGTTAAGATTAGTTCCAACAAAAAATATTATTGCCCTGTTTTGAAAATCGTTTGGATTAAGCCGGTGTAACAGCACCCATGGTGTTGATGGTTTTGAATATCCATAGTCGTCTTTTTCAGCAGGGTTATTACCAATAGAGGTGAAGTTAACGGTAGTGTCTTTTATTGCAGCAATTCCATTAATTGTAGCCGGTACCTGGTATTGAAATTTAATAATCCCGGTAGAGTAGGGTTTAGAAAAAACATCATCAAAAGGTATTTCAGCTGCATCTTTTTTACAACTGCTCAGTGCAATAAGCGCTGCAAATAATGCCGGTATGTAAAAATGTTTTTTCATACAGTTTGTTTTAGTGTTACTAAATTAGGATGTTACTGTTAAACGAAATGTTATAATTGTAATGCAGGGGTTTTGTTGCCGGAACTTTTTATTTAAATTGTAATTGTGCTAAAACCCCGCCGGCACGATACCAAATTATACTTTAACACCAAAGATGTACCCAACCAATGCGGATAATCCCATTGCAAGTGTTCCCCAAACTGTAATACGTACAATAGCTTTTCTTATACTTGAGCCTCCTGTTTTTGCAGAAATTGTTCCTAAGATAATCAGAAAAATTATTGTGAAAGCATATAGCCAATACTCCATAACTTTTACAGGTGCAAAAAGGACTACCGCAAGAGGTAATAGCCCTCCAACCGTGAATGAAGCTCCGGAAGCTATTGCTGCCTGTATTGGGTTCGCCTGGCTAATCTCGTTTATACCTAATTCGTCTCTGATATGTGCTGCCAAAGCATCTTTTTCAGTCAATTCAATTGCTACCTGCATTGCTGTTTCTTTTTTTAAACCTCTCTTCTCATATATTTGTGCTAATATATTCAACTCTTCTTCAGGCATATCCTTTAGTTCCTGCTGCTCTCTTTCTATGTCTGCTTTTTCAGTATCAGTTTGAGAACTTACAGAAACATATTCACCTGCAGCCATTGATAATGCACCAGCAACAAGCCCTGCAACTGTTGCTAAAACAATAGGTTCTCTTGCAGAGCTTGCAGCCGCAACACCTATTGCAAGACTTGAAATAGATATAATTCCATCGTTTGCTCCTAAAACAGCAGCCCTCAACCAATTACTTCGGTGTATATAATGGCTGTCTAAATAGTTGTCAATTGTAATCATTTTTTTTGTTTAAGTGTGCTGTCTATTCGGGCAGGGCTTGCTGCTGTGCAGGAATTTTATAATGCCCGGCCCGAAACCGCTGCTGATTGAAAAAACTAATATTGAAGTTAACAACAAAAAACTGAACATTGAATGTTGAGCCGGGCTACGGATCTGAAAAATGCGAAGACCGAAGCGGACGGTTAGTGGGATGCTGACCGGGGCGGAGTTTGGTTATCACTTCTTTTCTGCCAGTTCCTTTAATGATTTCAATATTGGATTCTCTTCTCCCTGTGGTTCTTCCTGAACTGCATTTGGCCTGTTATCTTCCTGAATAATTTCGAGTTTGGTTTTACCATTTTCACTTGTTAGCATATAACTCATGATAAAATAATTTTCAGGTTTATCTTCAAGTTCAGGTCTGGGTGCAAATAAATTATACTTTAATAACTGGGTAGGTTTGACTTCTAATATTTTCCCCCATTGTTCAAATACCTTATCTCCCCATTCGGTTCTAAATTTTATATCGCTACCAACTTCCCATGTTGTTATTAAATCACTGCCGAATTGCCAAAGTTTTACGAGCTCAGGTTTTGTTACTGTGTCCCATACCTTTTGTATTGAAGCATCGATTATAATTACAGAAATATTTGTTGCCATAGTTTTTTTTGTCTAACTGTTGTTTTAATGGAATGTTGCTGTACAATAACTGCTGCTGATTGAAAAACTAAAATTGAAGTTAACAACAAAAAGCTGAACATTGAATATTGAGCCCGGGCTACGGAGCAGAAAAATACTAAGACCGAAGGGAACGGATTGTGGGACACTAACCGTGGCGGAGGCCATTTGACTGCATTTTTAATTTTCTATTTTTTTTTGACTGCTTTTTCTTTTTCAATGTTATTAAAATTATTCCACTCATTCCTGGTGAACCATAGATTGCTGTTGTTGCTGGGTCGTTGGGACTTAGAATACTAATTTCCTTGATAAATTCAGTAGTCAGATATTTTGTCAAGCTGACTATCTTGTTTGTTGCTGTTTTGTTGTCGATAATCATGGGATAGCCGCCAATTATTAATGTCGGTTTTCCGTCGTCATAAACTCGGTTACCAACTTGCTCATCAACTTTAATTCGGTCATTGTAAAACTGCCTAACAAAAACATTTGTGTCTGCAAGAAGTCGTTCGTTAATTGTCAATAGTTGTTGGTCAGGTCTCAATGCTTTCAAACTGTCAAGCCATTTACTATTTTGCTCTCTTGTTAATATTAAATTTCGTGTCTGCCCATATGCAGATAAAAAAGTCGAGAGAAAAACTAAAACAATAATCATCAAAATTCTTGTTTGCATAAATCATTTTAATCTATGATGCAGCAAAAATATTTTTTGCATAACGATGTGTCAGTGTATGGCATAAAACCCATGTTGGCGGTTAGTGCTTGTCTACTAGTAAAATTCGTAGACCAAATAGTCAAGTCTGGATTTTGGATAGTCTCTTGGCTTATAATATCGCATCCATTTTAATCCACTTGGATAAAAAATGTATTCGTTCATTTCTTCATCAATAGTTTTTGTTTTCGTTATTTCCCAATCAGAATAAGTTGTCCATGTAGTTTCAATTTGTTTATTTCCTTCGTACTTAAAAATTTTTGTCCCACATAAATTACCAACAGGAAACTCACCTAAATAAGCTTGTTTTTGTCGGCTGACAATTTTAATAGGTCTATTGGTTTTGTCATAATAAAAACTGTCGACACTCCTGTATTCAGGTTTGCCAATCATTTGCTTCATCAATATTAGTTTTCCGTTTTTGTTATACTGGTAGGAATAAACATTTACTAAATTTAATAGACTGTCGGCAAGTCTAAGTTTTTCAGAAAATGGTTGCTTATAATGACTATTGGAATAACTCAACTTTGAAGTCAAACGAAAATTTTCATCATAAAAAAACTTATCCATACTACATTCGGAAGTATTGATGTCATTACCATAGCTTTTTCGACTGTTTTGGTAGGATAAAATATTTCCTTTCTTGTCATACACAAAAAATTCAGTTTGATAAATTGGATGTTCAATTTTTCCTTTTGTATAATAATGAAATTTTGTCAAGGTATCTCCAGACTGAAAATATCTAAATCTTGTGATTACGCTATCTTCAACATAACACCATGAAATTTGTCTGCCTAAGGTGTCAAACTCCTCTTTGTAATGATGAAATGCTGGACTTGCAATTGTGTCCAACAAAGATTTTACTTTTAACTTCTTTAATAATGAATTTTTAGGATAATACATTTCCCAATCGTCTGTCTGCGAATATGTCTGGATTGTCCAAAAAACAAGTGTAAAAAATAGTAGAGTTTTTTTCATTAGAGTGCTGTCTTAGCATTATCGCCAACTCATAAATATATGCAAGTTCAAAACCAGGGTCTTCTATAAATTTTATTTATAAATTTATAAATAAAAAACAATAAATTATACGAAACTTAAACTTTTGTATAATTTATTGTTTAATGTATCAACAATACAAAAAACGCAAGTTTTCCAGCTTCACTTTCCTCATCTAAGCAGGTATAAAAAAAGCCACTCTTTACAAGTGGCTGGTATTTTTATTTACAGTTAAAATTATATGCTTCTGTGTACATCAAAATTCTCCAGCTCTTTACTTACAGCATTTAAAAAGGTGCTGCCCAATGCGCCGTCGATAATACGGTGGTCGTAACTTAAAGATATATACATCATGTGGCGTATGGCAATACTGTCGCCTTGGGGTGTTTCAATTACCATGGGCCTTTTTTTAATGGCACCCACAGCCATAATGGCTACCTGCGGCTGGTTAATAATTGGTGTACCCATTATACTGCCAAATGTACCTACATTGGTTAAAGTAAAAGTGCCGCCTGTGGTATCGTCGGGTTTTAATTTTCCGCTACGGGCTGCGTTGGCCAGGCCGTTAACCTGTTTGGTTAAACCGGCAAGGTTAAGCTGGTCGGCATTTTTTATTACCGGCACAATTAAATTACCGCTGGGCAGGGCTGTGGCCATACCAATGTTCAGGTCTTTTTTAATAATTATTTTATCGCCATCAACACTGCTGCTGAGCATGGGGTATTTTTTAATACACTTTACAATGGCTTCTATAAACAGTGGCGTAAAAGTTATTTTTTCGCCTTCACGTTTTTCAAAATCTTTTTTCACTTTCTCCCGCCACATTACCAGGCCGGTAACATCGCACTCTGCAAAACTGGTTACATGTGCGCTGGTGTGTTTACTGTCAACCATATGTTTGGCAATAAGCTTACGCATTCGGTCCATTTCAATTACTTCAACATTACCTGTAAATACAGTGGGAGGTTGGTAGTTTGTTTGTGGTTGGCTGTTTGTGGTTTGTTGTTGGGTAGTTGGTATAACAGTTACTTCCTGGCTTTCAGCTTTTGGTGTTATGCTTGCTGCTCCACCTGCTACATAAGCTAAAATATCTTTCTTGCTTACCCTGCCGTCCTGCCCGGTGCCGGGTATATTTTCCAGATCGGCCATGCTTATGCCTTCCTGCTGGGCAATGTTTAATACAAGCGGGGAGTAGAAGCGGATTTTAGAGCTTTGTGGTTGGTGGTTGGTTGTTTGTGGTTGATAAGGAATTTCTTCCACCACCTTAGCTTCTTCGTACTGTGGCTGTGGTGCAGGTGCTGCAGGCTGGTTATTTGAAACGGCGGCATTGGCGCCCACACGTATTTTTGCAATTACGGTACCAATGGGTACCACATCATTTTCATTAAATAAAACACTTTCAATTACACCTTCGGCTGTAGAGGGTACTTCACTATCCACTTTATCGGTGGCAATGTCTAAAACAGTTTCATCCTGCTTTACAGTGTCGCCGGGTTTTTTGTGCCACTTTAAAATGGTGGCTTCCATAATACTTTCGCCCAGTTTGGGCATTACTAAATCTACTACACTCATAAAAATGTTTAAGTGTTAACAATCGTTGTTCTGGCAAGGCAAAAGTAAGTAAAATAGTTCATGGTAGATGTGGCTTCAAATACTGCAACCAACCACAAACAACAAACCTGCAACCTTTCATTCCTGCCCCAGTATAAACCTTCTTAACAAATTAAGCGCTGTTGCGGCGGTTAACTGTATATTCCTCGCCCTGTCGAACCGGAAGTGTAATTTTTGGGTTTCAATTTTCTGGCTGTTGCCTACTGCAACCCAAACGGTACCAACGGGTTTTTCGGGCATTCCGCCACCGGGGCCCATAATACCGCTAACGGCAATCACGTAGTTTGATTTTATATTTTGTAAAGCGCCTTTGGCCATTTGGGTCACCACTTCTTCACTTACTGCGCCTTTGTTTAATAGAGTTTGATGATCAACACCCAGCAGGTCTTCTTTTGCACCATAAGAATAACTTACCACGCTGCCGTCGTAAAAAACAGAGGAGCCTGCAATGGATGTAAGCAGGTGTGCAATGTAGCCGCCGGTACAACTTTCGGCAGTGCACATAGTTTTGTTTTTTGCCAGCAATAATTTACCCACCACATTTTCCAGCGGTTCATCTTCGGTAGTTACCAAATAGTTTTTTACCAGGCTTTGCAATTGCTCAAATTGTGTAGCAGTTTCTTTTTCAATTGCAGCTTTATCAAAACCCGAAGTGGATAAACGTAAACGCACCATACCATAGTTGGGCAAATAGGCCAGTTTGATATGTGGCGGTAATGCGGCTTCAAAATCTTGTATCAGCTCGGCTAAAAAACTTTCTCCCACGCCGGCGGTTAATAAAGTACGGTGTACTATTGCCGGTAACTTAAGCAGTTTGCTCAGTTGCGGAATTACATAGTCATCCATCATGCCTTTCATTTCGTGCGGTACGCCGGGCATACTTACAAAAATGATTTTTTTCTCCTCTCCTTCAGGAGAGGTTGGGTGAGGTTTGGTAAACCACATACCGGGTGCAGTGCCACGCTTGTTTTCAATTACGGTACAAACGTCCGGTACTTCGGCCTGTAATAAATTGCGTTCAATAATAGGGCGGTTAAGTTTTGTAAAAATGTTGATGACGTTTTGTTTGGCACCTTCATCCACAATTAATTTACCACCAAAATATTTGCACAGTAAAGGTTTGGTAATGTCGTCGGATGTTGGACCCAGGCCGCCGGTAATTAAAATAATTTGTGCCTGTTTGCTTTCTTCATCCAGCGCATTCCATATTTCATCCCATACATCACCAACAGCCACACGCCTTGCCACCGGTATGCCGGCTTTGTTTAACGTTTGTGCCATCCAGGCGCTGTTGGTGTCTATTACCTGTCCTATTAAAAGTTCGTCGCCAATGGTGATGATGGAAGCCTTTATCATAAAGTTTGAAAAGCAAAATTGTTAAAAAGAAATACCAGCATAAATGTCGGTTAAACTTACCGTAACATTTACTGAAGAAATGGTGATTGAGTCTGAGATTGAATAATAATCTGTAAGCTGCCAGGAGTTATCTGCATTACGGATATGTTTTTCAACATGTAATTTTTGGGTATCAATAAGAATGTACTCATTAAGCGATGCAATTTCTCTGTACAACGAAAATTTTTCAAACCTGTCGTAGTTACGTGTAGATTTTGAAAGTAATTCTATAATTACAGTGGGATTGGTTGCAGTATCAAAATGTTCATCTGTAAGTTCGGTATTACCACAAATAATACTTATATCAGGATAAGTGTATAATGTATTTTTGGGTATATGAATGCGAAGGTCGCTGCCATAAGGCTGGCAGCTTTTTCCTTTAAGTTTATTAGCGAGGTCTGTTAGCGTATTCACGGCAATACGGTTATGTTTCAGCGATGCCCCACTCATGGCAAAAACCTCTCCCTGGTAATATTCATGTTTCTCTAATGCAGCCCGTTCAGTTACCAGGTAATCCTGTTCCGAAATATAATTGTATTTAGGTGCCGGCTCATTTACAATATTTTCCATACTCAAATTTAATTCTTTTAGCTTTGAGAAATAAATTTATTTAACAGTGAAAACTATTCTCTTAACATTATATGCCTGTGTTTGTTCGGTTGCAATGGCGCAAAATATTACGGTGCAATTAGGTTCCGCAATTAATAAGCTAGAGAACGATGCACAGTTTAAACATTCCATCATCAGCATGTACGTGGTGGATAGTAAAACGGGTAAAGTTGTTTTTGAAAAAAATGCACAAACAGGTTTGGCTCCTGCCAGTTGCCAGAAAGTAGTAACAAGCGTAAGTGCGTTTGAATTGCTGGGGAAAGGGTACCAGTATAAAACTTATATCGGAAAGGATTATTCATCTAAAATTGATAAAACTGATGCCGGTTGTTTGTTTGTGATTGGAAGTGGCGATCCAACATTAGGAAGCGAAAGATGGAAAAGCACCACCGACACGGCTTTTTTTAAAAGGGTTTTAAGTGCTTTAAAAAAGAATGGCTACAATATTTTTGGAGAAGACCTGGTGCTGGAAGATTATTTATATGGCACAGCAGTTTTACCAGATGGATGGATATGGCAGGATATAGGCAATTATTATGGGGCAGGTTGCTATAGTGTAAACTGGCGTGAAAATCAGTATGAACTTTTGCTGCAACCGGATCTTAAAGTTGGCTTTCCTGCAGAAATTGCTTCGGTAAAACCTTTTATTTTTGATGTGGTGTATGATAATCATATCCGCACAGGAAAAGCAGGAAGCGGCGATAATGCTTACATTTATGCAGCACCTTTTTCAAATATTATTACTACCAGCGGCACAATTCCACAACAGGCAAAACCTTTTGCAATAAAAGGTAGTATGCCCAACCCATCGAGGGTATTAGGGACTGAATTATTGAATTACCTGGTAAAGAATAAAATCACTTTTAAAGGCAGCAGCTATTCTGCATTGGAACGTTCCTTACATGATATGCCTGCACATAAAGCAACGCATATTATAGATTCGGTACTTTCCCCAACCTTAGACAGTATCAATTACTGGTTTCTTAAAAAGAGTGTAAATCTTTATGGCGAAGCGTTTGTAAAAACCATTGCTTACGAAAAAATAAGATCTGGTTCTACCGATACCGGCATTGCCATCATCAAAGATTTCTGGAGTAAAAGAGGCATTGAAAAAGCTGCATTGAATATGTTTGACGGCAGCGGTTTATCGCCTGCCAACAGAATTACCACCAATGCCCTGGTAACAGTTATGCAATATGCCCGGCAACAAAAATGGTTTGCTTCTTTTTATAATGCCCTGCCCGAAATGAACGGCATAAAAATGAAAGACGGTTATATTAATGGGGTAAGAAGTTATACAGGTTATATAAAGAGTAAATCCGGTACCGAATACAGCTTTTCTTTTATAGTAAATAATTTTGATGGTAATGCCGGTACCGTAAGGGAAAAAATATGGAAGGTGCTGGATATTTTAAAGTAACTTGTCACAATTAATAATTAACAATTAAAAATTAACAATGGCAGAACAAAATTTTAAAAATCATGGCCGCATGGTCCCGTTGTTTCATTATGTGGCTTTTAGTGCAGCACTGTTTCCTCTTGTTATTACTATTATCCATTTTGTAAAAGCTGTAATTGACGGCAGCGGCAGGCTGCATGCGGCTGCAATGGTATCGTTGGTGCTGGCTGTTGTGCTTGCACTTTGGTTTGCCAGGGCTTTTGCATTAAGGGCACAGGACAGGGCAATCCGTGCCGAAGAAAATTTCCGTCATTTTGTTGCTACTGGCAAACCATTCGACAGCCGTTTACGCATGTCGCAGATAATAGGGTTACGCTTTGCAGGCGATAACGAATTTGTTGCATTGGCAAAAAAAGCAGTGGATGAAAACCTTTCTCAAAAACAGATTAAAGCAGCTGTTACTAACTGGAAAGCGGATCATAACAGGGTTTAAAAATATTGTGACAGCTTCTCCTTCAGCGCCGCCGGCATTTCGCAGCGCTTCATGGTTTTGGCATCAATAAAAAATAAAGTTACTTCTCCTGTATTCAGCAATTCATCCTGCTCATTATAAATTTCGGCATGAAAAATAATTTTATGATGAGCAGGCATTTCTTTTAAAGTGGTTTTTATGGTGATGAGGTCATCATATTTTGCAGGCCTTAAAAAACGGCTGTGAATATCTACCACCGGCATTATAATACCCAATGCTTCTATCTCTTTATAAGTATACCCAATCTGGCGTATGGCTTCGGTACGGCCAATTTCATAAAACTGTGCATAGTGGCCATAATATACCACACCCATCTGGTCGGTAAGGGCATAATGAATACGGATCTGTGTTTCGGTTACAAACATGTTCAGTTATTTTATTTTCCAATCATACTGTCTACACTTGCCCTACCCGGGCCAAGCAACAGTAAAACAAAAAAGCCAACAAGGAACAGGGTTACTTTTTCCCCACTATCAAAAATATCTCCTTTATGTACTTTAAATAAAGCAATACTGCAGCTTATTATTAATGGGATGGCAGCAAGGCGGGTAAATAATCCTAAAACCAGAAATAAAGAACAGAAAAATTCAGCAAATATTACCAAAGCCGCAGAAATTGTTGTACTCATTCCAAAAAGGCTTGGCATATAATGCGTGGTGCCGCTAAAGTCAACAAGTTTTTTATAGCCATGCATCATCATTAAAATTCCAAGGCCTAATCTTAACACCAGCATTGCAGTGCTGAAAGCGCCGGCAGAATACTTTGTCGATAATAATTTTTTCATTTTCTTTTTGGTTTAAAGGTTATTGAATTTTTTGTGCTGCAATTTTATCAAATCCTTAACAGCAAAACAAAAATACTTTCGTTTAGCTTACAACAGTTATCCACTTATGCACAATAAAACTGGAACAGTATTTGAATAAGTATCAATATAGTTAATTTTACACCGGCAAAAATGCCCGAATTTACCAACATGATCAAACATAAATTGTTAACCCTGTTTTTTGCAACAGGGCTTTCTGTTGCTGTAATTGCACAGCCTACTCACACTGTTACCGACGCAGAAAAAAAGTATAAAGATGCTAAAGAGCTGTTTGTAAAGGAGCAGTATGCCCTGGCTTACCCTTTATTGAAAGTGCTTAAAGAGCAATACCCGGATAACAGCATCAGTAACCATACTTACATTAATGATGATTTAAGTTACTATTATATTGTTTGCGAATTAAAATTGCAGCAGCCGGTAGCAGAAGATGAAGCAAAGCATTATGTTGAAGTGGTAAGCAATGAGCCACGCCGACAGCTGATGAGTTACCACCTGGCTAAATTTTATTTTACAAAAGACGATTTTAACAATGCTATAAATTATTACGAAAGAGCAGGACTGGATAATTTAAGTAATGAAGAAATTGCCGATGCTAAATTTGAAAAAGCATATTGTTATTTTAATTTAAAACAATTTGCCGAGGCTAAACCTTTGTTTGATGAAATTCATCAATTGCCGGGGAACAAATATTATTTTGCCGCTAACTATTATTACGGGTTTATAAGTTATTACGACCGGCAGTACAACGAAGCCTTAAAAGCTTTTAAGCTGGTGGAAACAAAAGATGAATACAAAGGGGTAGTGCCGTATTATATTGCTGAGATATATTATTTCCAGGGGAAAAAAGATGAGGCATTACGATACGGTGAAAGTGTTTTGGCAAGGGGCGGCACTTTGTATTATGAAAAAGAAATGAAACTGCTGATTGGGCAATTGCATTTTGAAAAAAAGAATTTTGCCAAAGCATTACCGCTATTAGAGTATTACGTTAATAACACCGACAAAGTTGATAAAGAAGTGTTGTATGAACTGAGTTATTGTTATTACCAGGCCAACCAGTTAACCAAGGCTATTGAAGGCTTTAAACAATTGAGCGGACAAAAAGATTCGCTGGGGCAAAACAGTATGTACCTGCTGGGAGATTGTTATTTAAGAACCAATCAAAAGGCAAATGCCCGTACAGCTTTTCAATATTGCGCTTACAACAACAGCAACGCAAAACAACAGGAAGTATCCCGTTTTATTTACGCCAAACTTTCGTACGAACTGGGCTACCAGGATATAGCGCTGAACGAATTGAAAAAATTCCTTAATGATTATCCTAATTCAGAATACGAAACAGAGGCCAAAGAATTATTAGTAGGCCTGCTGGCTAACACCAATAATTTTTCAGATGCATTGAAGTTGTATGAATCGATGGGCAAGCCAACAGTTGCCATGCAAAAAGTATATCCACGTATTTTATTTGGCAGGGCAGTGGAATACATCAACGATCAGCAAATTATAAGGGCCGATGAATTACTGACTAAAGTATTAACTGATCAATACGCCGGCCCGATATTACCTTTTGTAAATTTTTGGAAAGGAGAGATAGCATTACGCAATCAGAAGCATGATGAGGCAATAAAATATTTTACAGCTTATTTACAAAGCAGTGCACCAACACAAGGTGAGGCAAACCCTGCTGCAGCAAGATATAATTTAGGCTACAGCTGGATGAAAAAAGAAAACTACAAACAGGCCTTGAATTATTTTGAGCAGGTGGCCAGATCTGTAACAGTAGTTTCTTCACCAATGGAACAGGATGCTTATGTACGCAGTGCCGATTGTTATTTTATGAATCGGGATTTTGCAAAGGCCAATACCATGTATGATAATATAATCAACAATGCATTGCCGCAAAGTGATTATGCTTATTTCCAAAAAGCAATGATCGCAGGGGTTAAAAGTTCAACCGAAAAAATACGGACGCTTAATACATTAACACGGCAATATCCGCAAAGCAGTTTGGTTACAGATGTGAATATGGAAATAGCCAATACTTATATGGCAGACGAAAAATTCCGTGATGCCATCCCTTATTTAAACAATATTTTAAATGCTCCGGATGCCGGTGGCTTAAAACCAACCGCCTATTTAAAACTCGGGTTAAGCTATTATAATATTGATGATAATAAAAATGCCTTGGCCAATTATCAAGCGCTTATACAAAAATATCCCCAGTCGCCTGAGGCTGATGATGCCTTGTACAATGTTAAGAGTATTTACGTGGAAGAAGGCAGGCCGAATGATTATGTGGAGCTGATGCGGAAGAACGGAAAAAATATTTCTGTATCTGAAGCTGATTCGTTGAACTACACTGCAGCAGAATTAAAATACAATACCAATGATTGCGCTGCTGCAATAACAGGCTTTAACAGCTACCTGTCGCAATATCCAAATGGGGCATTTGCACTGGAAGCAAATTTTTATCGCAGTGAGTGTTATTTAAAAAGCAAAGATTTTAAAAATGCTTTAGTAGGCTACGATTATGTAAATGCCAAAGGCCTTAACCGTTATTTTGAAAAAGCAACATTGGAAGCAGCAAGGATCAATTATTTTGAATTGAAAGAATATGCTGCTGCAAAAAAATATTTCGAATCATTGCTCAGCGGTTCTGCTAACCAGGATAACCAGCTGGAAGCATTAAGGGGATTGGTAAGGTGCCAGTATCTTTTAAAAGATTATGCTAAGGCAAATGAAACAGCAAAAACACTGCTCACCAAAAAAGGTATCAGTACTGATGATAAGTCCATTGCATTTTTAGTGCTGGGTAAATCGCAGCAATTGGGTAACGATTGTGTGTCGGCAATAAGTTCCTTTAAGTCATGTGCGGCCATTAACAAATCGGCATGGGGTGCAGAAGCCAGGTATGAAATTGCCAACTGCCAGTTTACATCCGGCAATTTGGCTGCTGCAGAAAAATCAGCTATGGCAGTTATTAAAGAAACCGGTTCTTACGATTTCTGGGTTACCAGGTCGTATATTTTGCTGGGAGATATTTTTATGCAGCAGAAAGATTATTTCAACGCAAAAGCTACTTACGAAAGCGTAGCTAAAAATTCGGTGATACCGGAATTAAAAAATGAAGCTCAGCAAAAATTGGATAAAGCCATAGAGGAGGAGAAAGTTGGAAGTAAGATAAATGGGAATTAGGAATTAGATACTGTATCTATTAAAAATTACGACAAATTAAAACAGGATGAAAAAAGTAAATCTTCAATATACAATGCTCAAATTTCAACGTTCATTTTTACTGCTGTTGTTTAGTTTGCTGGCTGTTTCGGCAGCAGCGCAAAAAGACAGTACTAAAAAAACATCAACCATTGATATTACCTCATCGTATAAGCCGGTGTTGCGTAATGCAGTAAAAATAAATTTTGCAGCAGCGCAATTAAATGCCGATACTACAAAACCTAAAATGAATTACAGTGTGCCTGCTCAAAACCTGTTTTATTCTTATCAACCCATTGCATTAAAGCCACTGGCATTACAGCAGGATACCAATTTATATCTCGGCATGCGTAATTATTTAAAAGTGGGCTTTGGTAATTTCTCTACCCCATATGTAAGTGCAGGGTTTAGTTTTGGCGATGGCAAAAAGAGTTTACTGAATTTGTATGCTGATTATATTTCTTCTAAAGGAAAAATAAAATACCAGGATTATGCACAGCTGACGCTTAAAGCCATGGGCAGCTATTTTACTCCTAAAAGCGAAGCTTATGGCAGCGTTGCAGTAAGCCAGTATGATACTTATCTGTATGGGTATGACCATACTTTATACAATTATAAAAAAGACAGCATCCGCAACCAGTTTCAGGATATTACATTAAGGGCCGGCATCCGCAATACTACAATGGGAGAGTTTGGTATTAAGTACAACCCTAATGTGCAGGTGAATAATTTTACCAATAAAAATAAACTGAGCGAAAGTTCAATCATCGTAACAGCGCCTATTGAAAAACAATTTGGCGAAGCATTTTCAATTAAAGTAGAAGGTAAAGCAGATATTACTACCTACAGCACAAAAGATTTAACCAGCAATGTAAAGATCAATAATAATATTTTGCAGGTAGCACCTTCATTAGGATTTTCATCGCCACGGTTTAGCATTAACGGTGGTATAATCCCTACCTGGGATAATGGTACGTTTGTATGGTTACCCAATGTATATGCTGAAGGACAGGTTAAGGAAAAAACTTTTTTGATACAGGCTGGCTGGGTTGGCCGCTATGTAAAAAATACGTTCCGCAATTTATCGGCCATCAATCCCTACCTGCAAACGATAGCCGCACAAACAAACACAAAAGAAATTGAATACTATGGTGGCATAAAAGCAACAGCAGGTAAACATTTTAACTTTAGCGCCAAGGCAGGTTTTTTAAGCTACACCAATTTTGCTTTGTTTATTAATGATACCGCAACAGACAACAAAGCATTTAAAGTTATTCATGAAGCCAAGGCAAATAACCTGCGTATTCATGGCGATATAAGCTATATTAACCAGGACAGGTTTACATTAACTGCAGGCCTTACTTTAAATGGCTACACCGGGTTTAATAATAATGGTAAAGCATGGAATACCGTACCAATGGAATTTACCAGTTCTTTACGCTGGTGGGCATTTAAACAGGTATTGCTTAAAGGAGATTTTTATATGTTTGGTGGCGGAAACTACCTGGCTAAAAATAACGCTGCGCAATCTTTCAGTGGCGGTACCGACCTGAGTGCAGGTATGGAATTTAAAGTAAACAAAATGTTTAGCGCCTGGCTGGATGTAAATAATATTTTAAACAACAAGTACGAACGTTGGCACAATTACGAAGTGTATGGGTTGAATGTATTAGGTGGCGTACGGGTTACTTTTTAATTAATGACTGAATAAATTAAAGCCCCGGTTGTAAACTTGCAGCCGGGGCTTTTAATTTGCAATTATGATCAACCTTACAGCTTTTCAAATTACAGCACTACCAAAACCTGTATTAGTTTTCTCTTTTCAGCCACAAAACTTACCTTTGCCACAAGGCAATACCTTAGTTTATGCAACAATTAATAGCCGCCTATTTATTTCAACATAAAAACTGCCCTTTACCGGGGCTGGGAACTTTATGGTTAAAGCCCGGCAATGCACAAACCGATTTTTCAAATAAAGCTATTAATGCGCCAACTCCTGCCATTGAATTTGATACCAAAGAGACCGATGCCGGTAAACTACTGGATTATATTGCCGTAAAAAATAACAGCACCATTTACCAGGCCATTGAAACGCTGGGGCAATTTGGAAATAATTTAAAGAGTACCATACTTTCAAACAGCAGTGCATTATTGGAAGGCGTGGGTAGTTTTTCGGCAGATGCTTCGGGTAATATCAACTTTACAGCTACACCTTTACCTGCTGCATTTTTACAATCGGTAACTGCAGAACGTGTAATTCATCCGCAGGCAGAACACCAGATTTTAGTAGGGGATAAAGAAACTACCAACACGGTAATGACAGAATATTTTAGTGAAGATATACCTGTGCAAAAAAATCGTTGGTGGATATGGGCCTTGGTATTAGGAGCCATTGGTATAATTGTATTGCTGGTGTATATGAACAGTGCAGGTTTTTCACCGAGGTTTGGTAATGCAGTTTCTATTAAATACCTGTAACGATGCGTAAACCAATAAAAATATTATTGTTCTGTGCCTGTTGCCTTGTATTTATCGGCTGCGACAGGGTGACTAAAGATCTTGCGAAAGAACATTTAAAAGATAAAGAAAGCCGTACTTACTTTCATGACACCTTCCGGTTACAATATGTGGAGAATACAGGTGCTGCTTTAAGCCTGGGTGATAATTTACCTAAGACAGCCAGCTTTTGGTTGCTGAGTATGTTACCCTTAGTTTTTTTATCAGGCTTAGCTGTTTACACCATAAAAAATATAAGGCAAATGGGCGTGATGAAAATATTTTCATTAGCCATGGTATTTTCCGGCGGCATTGGTAATATTTTCGATCGTATTGTGTACGACAGGCATGTTACCGATTTTATGAACATGGGTATTGGTAATATCCGTACCGGTATTTTTAATGTTGCTGATATATGTGTTACTGCCGGGGTAATTGGGTTGTTTATATTTTTTAACGATAAAAGAAAAAGGGAAACCGAAAGCATTCCTGTTCAATAAAGTTTTACTGTATGATTCATTATACGCAATGCCCGGTTTGTGCTTCAGATAGAATTGCACCACAGCTTACCGCAAAAGATCACACCGTTTCGCAACAACAATTTTCCATCTGGCATTGCAGCAGTTGCACTGTAAGATTTACGCAGGATGTGCCGGAGCAAAATGCTATCGGTGCTTTTTACCAGTCGGATAATTATATTTCTCACAGCGATACTAAAAAAGGAATTGTAAACAGTTTATATCATTTGATAAGAAGGCGCACTTTAAATGCCAAACGCCAATTAATTATTGACGAAACCGGAATGAACAAGGGTGAAATACTGGATATAGGTTGTGGTACCGGTGCTTTTTTAAATACCATGAAAACTGCAGGCTGGGCTATTACCGGCCTGGAGCCTGATGATACAGCAAGAGAAAAAGCAACAGCATTATACGGCATACAACCCCAATCACCTGAAAAATTATTTGAGCTACAACCTGCCACTTACAATGCAATTACCATGTGGCATGTACTGGAGCATGTGCATGAGTTACATGCCTACATAAAGCAATTGCATAATTTACTTGCTCCGCAGGGAAAAATATTTATTGCTGTTCCTAATTACACTTCTTACGATGCCCGTTTGTATAACGAAAGCTGGGCAGCGTATGACGTGCCAAGGCATTTGTATCATTTCTCCCCGGCTTCAATGGAACATTTACTTACAACTTACAACTTAAAACTCACCACTTTAAAACCCATGTGGTACGATAGTTTTTATGTAAGTATGCTTAGTGAAAAATATAAAAACGGCAAAGGCAATATTATTAAAGCCTTCTGGAATGGATTGGTATCTAACCTTAAAGCAACAGGCGATAAGAAAAAATGCAGCTCGGTGATCTATATTATTTCAAAGGCTTAGTTAAGGCTTATTTCAAATAATTTCGGCCAGCGTTTTCCTGTAATAAATAATTTTTTTGTAGCGCTGTCGTAGGCAATGCCATTCAATACATCAGTTCTTTCAGGAATGATCTGGTTGGGGAAATATTTTTCTTTTAATCCGGGCAGGTCTATTTTTCCTGCTACATGGCCACTAACGGGATCAATTTTTACAATAAAATCCGAACCGTACACATTAGCATATACAAAGCCATCTATGTATTCCAGTTCGTTTAACTCAGTAATTGCCCTGCCATCTTCTGTAACGGCGATTGTAGTTTTTACTTTAAAAGTTTCAGGCTCTACAAAATATAAATTGGCACTGCCGTCACTTATTATTAAGTCTGTACCGTTATTGGTAATTCCCCAGCCCTGGTATGGCCACTTTAAAGTTTTAATGGGCTTATCAATATTATTTACATCATACACATATACAACATTACTTTGCCAGGTAAGCTGGTAAAGTTTTCCTTTAAAAATATTAATACCCTCGCCAAAAATTTCGGCGGTACCCATCATATGCTTTTTTTCAACCCTCCCGGTTTTTAAATCGGTAATACGTAGCGATGATGTTTCATAATCGCCGGTACCTTCATATAATTTTCCATTATAAAATTGCAGGCCTTGCGTAAAAGCACTGGTATCATGAAGGTATACGTTCACAATATTGTAAGACAGCCTGGGTGCCTCAACACGTTTTAAAGAGAGGTCTTCAACTTCATTTTCTTTATCGTTGCCCGTACAGGCGGCAAATAAAATTACTACAGCTATAGCCAGGTATTGTTTCATACACTTTAAAATAATAGCTACAAAAGTAACAAACTGTAACAGATGTTAGGCTTTTGGGTTGATAAAAGATTGTAAATATTCCGCTCTCAGCTTTCTGTTTTTGTATAGATAATATTGCGCTCTTTTAAGTAATTCAGTATAAAATTAAAACAGTGTTCATCATTGCCCACCAGCTCAGGCGGAAATACACCTTTTGCAGTAAACAGATTATTAATGAGCAGGTTTACCGCTGCTGTACAGGCATAACCTGTAGTGCGGCTCATACTGGAAGTTTGGCTTGCCGCATCGTACTCGTCATACAATTCATAACAAACCGTTTTGCCATCTCCTTTTAATTCTATAGTCATCAATGTAAATTCTTCTTCAGTTGCCCCCAGTTTCCATTGATCAAAAAGTAAGGCAGAGGTAAATGCCAGTGGCGAAATCTGCTGTCCTTTAAAATCAACGGGTGCAGTATTTAAAAATCCTGCCTTAATTAATCCTTTCATTAAATCAATATGACCAGGGTAGCGTAATGTTTTTTCTTTCATATTGGGAATATGCTGCATCGTAAATAAAATGCTTCTTAACCCATCTGTATTAAAAGATTCTAACGTGCCGACTTTTTTAAAATCGATCAACTCCGCATCACTCAATGCCGGTTTGGTAACAATATGTCCATTTTCTACATAACGTGCCGGCCTTGTATATTCTTCCAATACATCAATCGGCGAAAAGGGAGCTTTATATTCAAAAGGTTTTACTCTTTTTTTAGGCAGGCCACCCACCATACATTCAAAGCTGTCAATTTTCATCCGCTCATTGTGATACCCTAAAACTAAATTACTCATGCCCGGTGCTACACCACAATCAACAATAGCAGTAACATTTTTTTCTTTAGCCAAAGCATCAAGTTGCAGTGCATCTTCGGGAAAGAATGAAATATCCACTACGTTTTTATTGGCGTAGATGATCGCTTCTAAAACCCTGTACCCCATAAAACCGGGTACAGCACTAATTACAAAATCAAAACTGTTTAATAGTAAGCTGTAACCGGTATAATTACTTAAATCGGTTTGAACTGTTTTAATGCTGCTGTCTTTTTTATGTAGTAATTGCAGTGAATGCTGGCTTACATCAAAAGAAGTAACCTGGTATTGTTTGGCAAGATCAATCGCCATGGCACGGCCTACCATGCCGGCACCTAATATTGCTATTTGCATAAAATTATTTTTTTGCCCCAAACTCCTAAAGGGGCTTTACACCCTAAGGGTTAAGGAATTTTTTAATGATTTTGTTACGGGCTAATTAATTCTGTGGAGCGACATTGGCGACGCTCCGTTCAACTATTGCAACTACTATCAGCTTTTAGCTAAGCGTAGAAATTAAACGGAGGTTCCATTCATCATAATGGAAATATAGGCAGAGAGCCTGTAGAAATGTGAGTATGAGTTTTTGATTGGCAAGATTTAGTTATTTCGCTATTACAAATTTATAAACGTTTTCCTAATATTTTCACACTTCTTTCTATACCGTCAAGGTTTGCAACATTTTTTAAATCTCCCCATTCTTCAAAACCTAAGGACATAAAAAGTTGCAGACTGGGTGTGTTATGAGCAAAAATAAAACCTAACAAAGTTTTTATTTTAAACAAAGGAGCTTTATCAATACAATATTGCAGTATGCTTTTACCATATCCTTTCCCTCTTTGTAAAGGGTTGAGGTAAATGCTTATTTCTGCTGTGGCATCATAAGCTGGCCGGCCATAAAATGCCTGGAAACTTACCCAGCCAATAATAGTTTTATTATCATCTTCTACTATCCAGAGTGGGTGTTTATCAGGAGTATGATCATCAAACCATTGCTGCCTGCTTTCAACTGTAACCGGTGTGGTATCAGCAGTTACCATGCGGCTGGCTATTGTTGAATTATATATTTCAACAATTACAGGCAGATCAGTTTGTAAAGCATTTCTGAATTTCATTACCGGTATATTTTTAAAACCTTTTTACTTTACTTAAATACGCCTCAAATTCCTTCAACCCAAAGCTGCTTAAGTTTTGTTCTTTGGTAACCATTGCTTTTTGTGCAGCTAAAACACCATAGCGGATATCATCAAAACCTTCAATAGTATGTGCATCGGGATCAATGGAGATCAATACATTTTTTTCAAGGGCATAATCAATATACCGCCAGTCAATATCAAGGCGGCTGGGGTGGGCATTCAATTCAATAGCTACATGGTTGGCAGCACAGGCATCAATAATTTTTTTATGATCAACCGGATAACCTTTGCGGCTTAATAACAATCTTCCCGTCATATGACCAAGTATAGTGGTGTAAGGATTTTCAATAGCATTAAGTAAACGCATCATAGCTTTCTCTTCACTCATTTTTAAATTACTGTGTACAGATGCAATTACCAGGTCGAATGTAGAAAGTATACTGTTGCTGTAATCAAGGCTGCCATCATTTAAAATATCGCTCTCAATACTTTTAAAGATTTTAAATCCGTTCAATTTGGCGTTTAACTCATTTATATATTGATGTTGGGCAGCAATCCTTTCTTCATTTAGCCCCTGTGCATAAAAAGCACTTTTGCTGTGATCGCTTAAAACCAGGTATTCAAAACCTTTTTCAATAGCGGTTTTGGCCATATCTTCAACAGTATAGCTGCCATCGCTCCAGTTGCTATGGCTGTGAATAATACCTTTAATATCGCCAGGTTGTATTACTTCGGTAAATGGTCCAGCCTTTGCTTTTTCAATAATTTTTGCCGATTCACGGGCAAAAACCGGGATGTAACTGATGTTTGCCTGGCTGAATAAAGCCGTATCATCCGTTCCGGATAACTTACTAAAGTCTGTTTTCGGAAAATTGGACACAAATGCCTCCAAAAATTCTGTACTTCCCGAGGTTTTGAACAGTCTTTCCGGAATATTGCCTGTTCCTGTAAGCAACCTAAGGCGAAGGCCATTTAACAATTTGTATAGCAGGCTGTCGGGCTTTTCTTCCAGTAATTCCGGGGGATTGGCACTTAAAAATTTGGGTTTTATCAATTCATTGGTACTGTCTACTACGAATTCCAGTTCATCAATGGTCTCCAGTTGCCTTTTAAAGGCTCCGGTAATAAATACATTTTCCGGTAAAAAAATCTTCTCTAAATAAGATACGATTTGTGGTACTACAACTTCTACCTGGTTGTATAAATAACTGCCTTTGTTATGCAGGTAATATTCAATGGTGTCAATAATATTTTGTTGTGTTTTTTCACCAAAGCCTTTGTATAATTTTAAACGGTTTTCCTGGCAGGCATATAATAATTCACCTACACTTTCTATTTCCATCTCTTTCCAGATGGTATTAATTTTTTTTGGACCGATACCTTTTATATTCAGCAGTTCACTAACACCTGTTGGTGTTTTATTGATCATTTCTTTCAATAAAGTCAGTTCGCCGGTTTGTAATAATTCAATAATTTTTTTTCCGGTTGACTCGCCAATGCCTTTTATAGAACTGATTTTTTCAACAGGTGTGTTACTTAATTGTTCGGGTAAATTTTCAACATGATAAGCTGCAATGGCATAAGTTTTTGCTTTAAAACTGTTTTCGCCATGTATATCCATCAATTTACTGAGCAAAGAAAAATTTTCCGCAATTTGGTAATTATCCATGCTTCAAATGTATAAAATCAAAAATAAATGGCTTTTGGCTTTTTTCGGATTTTTGATTTTAGCGTCATTTTTTTTCAAAAATAAAAATAAAAAATGCGAAAAAATTGAATAAACCTGATACAGAAAAAAGATAAAGACAGTAGAAAAAAATATTTTTTTATTACAATGTCTTTATAAAAAAATGAACATTGAAAATAAAACAGCTATTAAGCTTTATGTAAAAGATCAAAAAATAGCTGTTGGCTGAAATGCAGTGTAGTAAAGGGATACAAAGAAAAAGTCCCGGCAATTTGCCAGGACTTTTTCTTATCGTTTTGCTTTAAAAAGCAAAGCTTACTTTTTCTTAGCAGCTTTTTTTGCAGCCTTTTTAGGAGCAGCTTTTTTTGCAGCTTTTTTAGGAGCAGCTTTTTTTGCAGCTTTTTTAGGAGCAGCTTTTTTTGCAGCTTTTTTCTTTGTTGCCATTTTTTTTAATTTAATTGGTTAGTAAATAATACTTAAAAATA
>JAGOAX010000009.1 GCA_017983695.1 Ferruginibacter sp. | reverse complement strand
TGGAGGTGCTATAAAAAACTTATCGGGTTTTGCAGGCAAACGCAGTATGCCAACCATGCACAAAACTACTTTGCGTAGCTGGTTTAAGAAACATAAAAAAGTAAACACATTCACTTCAGATAAAAAGGTATTTTTATTCTGTGACGAATTCACTGATTATAACGACACAGTAATTGGTATTAAAGCCATTCAGCTATTAGAAAAATTAGGTTACGAAGTAACTATTCCCACACATTTGGAAAGCAGCCGTACCTGGTTGAGTAAAGGTTTGGTGCGTAAGGCAAAAAAAATTATCAATAAAAATATTGAATTACTGTATCCGGTTGTTACTGAAGTTACGCCAATGATTGGAATTGAACCATCGGCAATATTAACTTTTAGAGACGAGTATATCGATCTGGCAACAGATGAAAATTTAGCTAAAGCAAAAGCATTGAGTAAAAATGTTTTTTACATCGATGAATTTATTGCAAGAGAATTTGCAGCCGGAAAAATTGATGCTGCATTATTTTCATCAGCAACAAAAAAAATAAAATTACATGGCCATTGCCAGCAAAAAGCATTGAGTGCTTTAAGTGATACGGCTACTATTTTATCTATCCCAAAAAATTACAGTGTTGAAATTATACCCAGCGGTTGTTGTGGCATGGCAGGTAGTTTTGGTTACGAAAAAGAACACTACGACCTGAGTATGCAAATTGGTGAACTGGTCTTATTTCCGGCGGTACGTAATGCTACTGCGGAAACCATTATTGCTGCGCCAGGCACCAGTTGCCGCCACCAGATAAAAGATGGGACGGGTGCAAAGGCAAAACATCCGGTGGAGATACTATACGAAGCATTAAAATAAAAAAGTGGCGGTTAATATAATCGCCACTTTTTTTAGAACTAAAAGAGTTTTTAAAATTTAAACCCTTCAATCGTATTACCATCGGAGTGATAGTAAATTACTTTTCCTAAATCATCAATAGTATAATCGGGGCTGGTTTTATCACCCAATAACATATCGGCTGTGCGTTTGCCCGTAGCTTTATCTACAATAGTTACACCAGCATCTTTAGCCATATTGCTGTTGCCAAAATTGGTAAGCATGGCAATAAAACCATTCGCCTGCTTGGTGGCTTTAAAGCGTTTGCTTATGCTTTGAAAACTTGATACTGCGGAAGACATACCTGCGACTGCTAATTGATTACTTCTTTTAATTTCACCATCCAATGCAGGGTCGGTGCTGCCATAATATCCTTTTGCATAACTAAGCTGTGCGCTATGCGCTGCAGATGCTGCACCTAACGCAAGGCTTGCCGCACCACCAATGCCCGACAATAATTTTCCGGTAATAGTACGGCCCGGTGCAGTTACATAAGTATGGTACACCAGCTTACCGTCTTTATCGTAAAGGTTGGCATTTTGTTCTGATGCTATAAATATTTTGTTATCCAGTATTTGTAAAGAGCTCGGGTCTTCGTTTTTATTAAAGCCCAAACCTTTCACCAATTCTTCCATTTCGCCGGTGTTAAAATTCATTTTGTAAATAATGTCATTGGCACTTATATACCCAATACCACCTTCATCATTATAGCCTACACACTGTTTTACTTTAAATCCTTTCTTCCAGGTTTTATCGCCGCTTTCAAGGTCTAAAATATTTATCTGGTCGGTTGTTCTGTAATACAAACCTGTAGGCACCATTTGCAAATCCCTTATTTCGCCTTTAATTTCCAATGGTTTTTTTGTTACAGATTTGCCTGCATCCAAGTCTGCAATGCTGATGTAATTATCGCCGTCATCTTTTTGTGTGGCTAAAATAAGTTTGTTGCCGGCTAATTTATAAGCAAGCACATCGCCTTTTAAATCTATATCGCTGTTCCATTTTTCTGTGCCAGTGGCAGGGTCAACAAGGTAAAGTGATGCCCTGTTTTTCCCCGACGCATTTTTTGATTTTATTTTGCCCAGCAAACCGCCGCCGCCGTTATTAGCTTTAGCAACATCTTCCTGCCTTTTTTCTGCAGTGGCAATTAACATACCACGGCTGTCGTGTAAAATATATGCAACGGGAGATGGCAGTTCAAAACGTTTCCACATTTCTTTACCAGTTGCTGCTTCAAATTTTGTAAGTATGTCCTGATTCCAAAAGTAAAAACTGTTATCATCCTTATGCTGAAAAAAATCTGCTGATGTCATTGTCTGCATTTCATTAGCGTCTTCATTATTACCGCCCATGGCTTTAAAGCCACTAAACATACCACCTTTTTTTGCTTTAGGTGCAACAACAGGCATGTCGCTCTTCATATCAATATTATACATCTCTTCGCCTGTGGCTTTGCTTAGCTTGTATATTCTTTTATTGGTGGCTATTAATACAGCATCGCTTAACTCTCCTGCTTCTGAAACAATTTGCTCACTATTTTTTTCAAAAATCTTTGTTTGTTCCCATACTTTTTGTCCGGTAGCTAAATCAACCAGCATCAGCATTAAAACACCGTTTTTACTGCCACCATAAAAAATTAATTTATTGCTTTTAGGTAAATACAAGCGTTTAGTAACATTAGCAAAACCATTATCGGCACTGTTAAAAAGTATTTTACCCGTTACTACATCCACTACTTTATTAGTACCTTTTATAAGGCCTGTTTTTACAAGTACTATATAGGGTGTATTTTCAATAATATCTAAGTTCCCTTCTTTGATGTTTTCAATATCATCTGCTTTCCATACTTCCTGCCCTTCGGGGCTAAGGCCATACAAAGCATCTTTACTGGCAACAAGCAATACGCCTGCGTCCGATACTTTATACCAGTTTATTTTAGAAGGGAAATTCTTTTGCCAGTCGGATGGCTTTTGAGCAAATAGTGCAGCAGCGCTGATTGTTAAAAAAAGTGACAGTATTATTTTTTGCATTTTTAAAATTTTATTTGAGCAAAAATGTAGAATCGTAGATATTTTACAATACCCTCAAGTGGGTATTTATTAATTTTCGTGTACGCTTTGTAAATTATGTAAGGGCTGTCTTATCGCTTTATAAAGCTATGCATACCTGTCTCGTTTTGTTTACTGGTTGTTTTAATAAAATAAGTGCCATTAGGTAATGTTTTTACATCTATATAATTTTGATTGCTAAAAACAACCTGCAGCAATTTGCCATCGGCAGAAAACAACTGTATTGTTTTTATTTGCTGCCAGTTGGTAAAATAAAGCCTGTCGGCTACTGGGTTTGGATAAATTTCAATTTTATTAATGTCGGCTTTTATTACCTGTACATTGCTAAAGCTTGATTTTCCATCGGCATCTGTTTGTTTAATACGGTAATAAATTTTACTGCTGTACTGCAGCAATGCAATATCATCTGTAAAAACATAATTATTAATAAGGCCGTTTTGTGCAGCAACGGTTGTAACAGGCGTGTACAGCTGCCCGTCAAGGCTGCGTTCTACTATAAAGTGCGATACATTTATTTCGCTTGTTGTTTGCCAGTTAATACACACATTATTACTGTTACATTTTTGGGCAGCAAACTGAATAAAGCGCAATGGCAGCGCTCCTGCATTATTTAATATCCCAAAAGGAGAAAAGGAAGTAATGCCTGTTCCGCTGAATGTATAAGGATTACTGCCTGCTGCTGTAGATGGTGTACCTAATTGCCAGCTGCTGTTATAATGGCCAAAGCGGCTGATGCTTCTGTCAAAACCGGGCAACTCCTGCAATGCATCCCACTGCAATACAACATCTGCATTGCTGCCGCCAGTATTGGTTTCTGTAATAAACCAGGTGGCATTTACTGCAGTAGCGGTATATGCTCCTGTTCCGGTTTCGCCTGTGTATGCTGCAAAAACCTGCGGCTGCACACGAACACTAAAATTATCCATTACGCCAGCATTAGTAAAAGTTACCGGGTTATAGTAAGATGATGTGCCGACAGGAAAATTTACAGCACCTGTTCTGCCGGCGGCTCCAATATTTTCAATAGTCAGTTTACCAATACCATTAGTATTTATATAACTGTTGCCGGTTTGCGTAATGGTACTGGTGCTGCCTGTTAAAACAATACTGCCGTTGTTTACCATTAACTGGCTGTTATTGGTAAGGTTAAGATTATTGTTTACACTTAAAGTACCCGCTGCTGCAGATGCATGAGATTGCAATGCAAGATTTGCAGTGCTGAAACCATCATTTATTTCAACAGTATCAGCTGCAATATTTCTTAATGCCACTACACCATTGCCTGTAAAACTGTTGTTGCCTGCTGCTGCAATACGGGTGTTTACAATAATACTGTCTGTAGCTGTTGCAATATTTACAACAGCATTATTACCCAGCAGTAATGTGCCTGCATACGCATTACCTGTTGCAATATTTAATGCATTGGGTGTACCTGCATTTACATACACACTGTCTGTAATACCCGGTGGCATCATACCATTCCAGTTGGCGCTGTCTTTCCAGTTGCCGCCGGCAAGGTTGCCGTTAAATGTAAAATCGCCGGTGTATTCATAAAGGTTTATGGTGGGGCCAGAGCTTCTTGTAGCAAAAAAATACAGCTTATTGTTTTTCACAAAAAACCCAAAGGGATCAGAGCTAAATGGCGCAAATATTGGTGAGCCAGAATTTTCTGGACGGATTTCCAAAGCAATATTTGTAGTTGCTTGATTACCGCCACAACGCCAGGGCTCTGTATTGGCTGCACTTCCAATATTTCTGGCTTGCATCCACAATGCATTTTTATAAATTTTTAATTTTTGGCCATAACTTATATTTTGTGCGGCCATATAAGTACCCTCAAGCGTTCCGTCGCTCTTCCATATTTTTTCGGCATTACCACCACCAACTGAGTTATACTGCACCATCCACAAACCGCTTTCATCAATATCACTGTAGCCACCTGAACTTACTCCGTTTTTTAGAGAAACTCCATTTGGTGTAAGTCTTATTGTTCCGGCGCTTGTACCATCAGTTCTGTACAGGCTTGTATCAATGCCGTTACGGGCAATAAAAAAACAATACTTGCTGTTACTTTTAAAACTAACTTCTTCGGAAGCGGCTAAATATGAATCGCCGGTTGGGTTTATATTGGCCAACATAAAAGTGCCTGCTGCAGTACCATCGCTTACATATCTTTCATAACCATCTACAGTATTATGTGCATCAAAAATAAACTTGTTGCCCAGTTTTCCTATGTTTCCATTCACTATAAAAAAAGGTTCTGCCACAGCAATTTGTACTGTACCGGCAGCGGTGCCATCTGTTTTCCAAAGTTTTCTTTCAAGGCCAACTTCTGTACAATTAAAAAAAACATCGTTGCCAATTTTACAAAAACCCCACGGGTTGCTGTTACCGGCGCCGGCTTTAATATCTTTTACAATATGCGTTCCGGCTGCAGTACCATCTGTAACCCAAAGTTCGTTGCCATTAGTAGCATCGTAGCCACCAAAGTACATAAGGTTTGTAGTGGCATCCAACGAAAAGTTATCGATAGTATTACTGTTGCTGCCAAACTGATTAGCATTGGTAAACCCAACAGCATTTGGCATTGTATATACCAGTGTTGTACCTGCTGCCGTACCATCAGATTTCCAGATTTCACTTTTTATAGTATAAGGAGAAGGGGAAATCAGCTCTGTAGTAATGGCATAAATAAAATCTTTTGCTACAAAAATCCGGTTGGGTAAACCTGCACCTACGTTTGCTAAAAACTTAGTTCCGGCTGTAGTGCCATCTGTAACACATAATTTTGTAGGAGTACCTGTTCCAAAGTAAAAAAACAAGCCATTCCATTGGTTACTTTGCCAGTTTTGTTGTGAATTATCGTAGGGTCTCATTTCTGTACCCGAAACTGTTTTAACAATCAGAGGATTTTGTGCACTTGTTACAACACATAGAAATAACAGAACCAAACTTATTAAATTTCTCATATTTTTTGATTAATACATTGCAAGGTTAATTTTATAAAAATATAATAGATACGGCGAGCTACGTATTTTATAATATCGCAACCAGATGCAAAATGCAGCATTAAAAAAGCACTCCTATACCGTTGATTGGGTATTTTTTAAAAATTTCGGGAGTAAGTAGCTGTTTGGAGAAGGCAGTAAAGCTTAACCTGTTATTATTTTATGGCTCTTAGCCCATTTTAGCAGGCTAAGCAGGTTTGTAGTATCGGTTTTTTTAAGGATATTCTTGCGATGTGTTTCCACTGTTCTTACAGAAATGAAAAGTGTTTCTGCTATTTCTTTGCTGGAGAGGTTTTTTTCCAGCAATACAATTATTTCTTTTTCCCGGCTGGTTAGGTGTGCTGCATCCGTTTCTGTTCTTACTTCGGCTTGTTTTGCCAGCTCATCTAATATTTTTGGCTGAAAGTATTGCCCACCGCTATACACTTTCTTAATGGCATCTACCAGTTCTTGTTTACCAGTTTGTTTTAATAAATAACCTGAAATATCAGCATCGTTTATCATTTCTTCTACTATTTCGCCAACGCCGCTCATGCTAAGGGCTATAATTTTTATGGAGGGAAAAAGTTTTCTCACCTCTTTTGCCAATTGCTGTCCGCTAATGCCTTCCATTACCACATCTGTCAATAAAATATCCACTTCATGTTGCTGCAACAATTGCAGCATACGGGTAGAAGAGTTGGCAGTAGCCACTATATCCAGCTCCTTATCTTCCCGTAATAATGCCATAATGCCATCAATTACAATTTGATGGTCATCTACCATTGCCAATTTTATTTTATAGATATTGTTCATGCCTTTGTTTCGGGTATATGTATGGCCACTAAAGTTCCTTTATTTTCGGCGGTGTTCCATTCCACTGTTCCGTTTAAATATTGAATCCTGCTTTTAATATTTTGCAACCCTATTCCATCTTTTTGGGTTGCCTGGTTAAAATTAAAGCCTTTGCCATTATCTTCTATCATTACATCTATACCTTCCTCATCCTGGTTTATACTAATATCCAGCCGGGTAGCTGCGGCATGTTTTATTACATTGTTTACACTTTCTTGTATTATCCTGTAAAGCACTGTTTCTATATGGTTGGGCAATGGCTTATGTAAGTTATCGGTTTGTAAATTTATTTGCGTTGCCTTTGTATTTATTTGGCTTAAAAATTCCCGTACCGCATTTACCAGTCCTTTCTTTAATAACGCATTCGGCATCATATTGTGGCTTACAGCCCGTACTTCTTTGCAGCTTTCATCTACCAGGTGCATGGTTTTATTTATTAGTTCGGCTGTTTCATTATCTGTGTTTTTAGCTTTAGTATTAATGGCTTGTATATTGAGCCAGGCGGCAGTCATTAATTGCCCCACCCCATCATGTAAATCGCTGGCAATTCGTTTTCTTTCTTTTTCCTCGGCTGCTAAAATGTTTATGGTGGCCATTTTTTGTTGTTCAAAAAGCTGTGCTTGTAATTTACTTTTAAGCCGTTGCTGTTTATTCTTATAAAAAAGTATTCCCCCCAGTATTAATAACGGCACCAGTACGCTTACACCAATCAACATATTATTCTTCTTACTTAGCTCCAGATCTTTTATTTTTTTTTCCTGTGCCAGCCGGGCAATATATTGCTGTTGGTGTAAAGTTTTAGCTTCATTGTCTTTAATAATATAATTCTTGTCTATAAGCTCCAGCCTGTTTTCTGCCAGTAGCAGGCTATCTTTTACCATTTGCAGGCTGGCTTGTGAAAGGGTAAGCTGTTGAGCCGCCAGGCTTAACTGCTGCCTGTTAATTTGAATGGCCTGATTATCTATTCTTAATGCTTTTATAGAATCTGCTTTTGACAGCAAACTTATTCTTAATTCTTTTTTCTCCGTTTCATATTTGGTTTGTAGTTCTAATATTTCGGCGTTTGTTTTTTCGTTTATGGTGGCATCTTTATAAATAATCTGCGAATCCTGCAGCATAAAGGCTTTATCATAATTACCCTGTAATTTATTTGCGTAAGCTGCTGTTTCAAAAACGCTATGCTTGTATTTATCTAACCCCTGATAATTGTTTAAGTAAAAAAAACATTTATCACAAAATGCCAGACAGTCGTTTAACTTGTTTTGTCTGCCTGCCAACGAAGCCTGGTTAATATAGTTTACCAAAATGCTTTCATACTGATTCCCCTTTAAAAGTTCAGCTTCTGCCCGTTTATAATACATTTCTGCTTTTGCAAACTCACCTAAGCTTTCATTACAAGTGCCCAGATTGTTACAGGACTGCAGGTACATATTTGTGTTATTGTTGGCTTTTGCCAGTTCCTGTGTTTTTTCAAAATAAGGAATTGCCAGTGCATACTGCTTCTGGTCAAAGTACACAACGCCAATATTATTTTCTGCCAGCATCTGCGATTGTGGGTTGTTTGTTGTAATGGCAATTGCTTTTGCCCTGTTAAAAAAATCGAGGGCTATATTGTAGTTTATTTGCTGCAAATGTACCTGACCAATATTTAGCACCGTATTTGCTTTTTTCTTTTCTTCTTTTAAAAAATCGTAAATGTCCAATGCATTTTGGTAATTAACTATTGCCTGGTTGTTTTTATTTAAGTAATGATAACGAAGCCCCTGGTTATTAATGGCATTAGCTTTTTCCAATAAATTCCCCAACTTTTCATACACTGCAATAGTGGAGTCGTCATAAACTACAGCTGTAGCAAGGTTTCCTATATTTCCATACGCAAAAGCGGTATTCTTATATGCTTTACCTAGTTCGGGGAGTAACCCATATTGTTTGGAATAATTAATGGCATGACGATAATAGCCAAGGGCCAAAATATTTTCATTCATTAACTCATATAAAAACCCAACTTCGTTATTCCCATAAGCTACGAGCTGATGCAGTTTGTTTTCTTTTGCTATACGTATCCCTTTAAAATAACTGTTAACGGCATTTGTGGAATCCTGTGCATCGGCATATAGTTTTCCGAGCTTATAGAGGTTCTTAGCTTTCAGGCTATCGGCTATATTACTTTGTATCAATTTTTGAATACTGTCAATTTCCTTTCCCTGCTGAGCAAAAGCGGCAACAAAAAGAATTTGTAAAACACATAAAACACCTAATTTTTTTGCCATAGATTATTAATAAAAGCAACCGTAATACGGATATTTATAATAATTGATTTATCAAAGATAAAATAATTACTCTTTTTTAATCGTGGCATTAAATAAAAACTTAGAGCTTGCTTAAGGAACAAGTAAAGACAGCGACCTGGGTATTTTTATTGGCATTTTTTTTAATACAAATAAAAAAGTATGAAAGATGCAGACTATTTGAAAAAACTCTCCGGGAAAGAGAGTGTATTTCTATAGATTTATACAATTATTTAGACATAAGACTGATTGCTATTATTGCACAAGCTAATAATTTTGAAAACAAATTTATGTGTTGTAAAAAGCATAATTGCAAAGTTTTAACTTTAGCCTGATAAAAAAAGAATGGCATAGGCATTACCACCTAAAAGCTGTATACAGCTTTTAGGTGGTAATCTTCAATACAAATTCTGTGAAAATGAAGGTACTACCGCCATTGTAAGAGTAGCGGTTTAAAAATTAATCAGCTATATATTTATCTGGTAGCAAAAGTAAATTAATATTGTCATTCCTGTGGTTTATCTATTATTTTCGCAGCCTGCCAATCAATTTTATCACAAGCCAAATAACAACTCCGATAATTAATACTCCTCCAATTAATAACCCAATAACTAATTTTCCCAGTCCGCTATCTTGTGGTGTAAAATCTGTTAAGCTAATTGTTTGCCAGCTTTTACTATTTGCAAAATCATTAACAGGAAAATTATTGATGGCCGCAAAGTAAACAACTGTTTTGGGTAACACGTTTTGGGTAAATGCTATACTATCTAAATCTTTATTGTACCAAATCAGTAAATTATCGCCTGCTGAAGGATCTTTGTTTATAAAACTATACGCCAGTTTTCCGTTGCTTTCCTTTATAGTGGAATCGGGTAGAATACCTGAAATATTTTTTAGTGTAATACCATCCATCATTCTAATGAAAATATTACCTGTATCAATATTACCCGCCCATGCTTTACCACTTTCTAACACGTATCCAAATGCATGCCCTTTTGATTTACTATACCCACTGGTTAATTTAGCCTTGCTGTTATTGGTTACAAAATAAACTGTAATATTAGTTAATTTTTTGGGCGCAAATTTCATTTTCCATAGAAACCAATTTTGGTAATTTCTACTGGCATGTATTGCCGGTGTTGTTGTAGTGCTTAAATTATTGGCAGAAAATGAACTGTCATTATAAACAGCACTGGTCACTTCAAAACCGTTAACCAACACCTTCATATTAAAAGGTGCATCGCCAATTATTATATTTTTTACAATATCCTGATTGTAATCGCCATGTTGCGGATAGCCCGTGTACATTTCAACTTCAGTATCCTGGGCATTGTACATATAATATGTACCCTTTACTACACTAAAGCCATTGTACAAATCTATTAACACCAGTTCGGATTGCATTTTAATCTTTCCGTAGTTACTGCTGTCTGCTGCAATTAAGGGTAAAAAGCGGCCACCAAAACCTATTTGCCAAACACCTGGCATTGCGGCATTACCCAAAGTAAAAAAGGGTAATAAAAAACAACCGAAAACCAAAATTGAATACCGCATATTTCAGGAGTTAAAAGATTTTAAAAATTATTTTTTAAACAGCCTGCTTATTTGCTTTAATACCCAAAATGCTAACAGCGATGCCAATAACCAAAAAGTAACAGGATATTTTATCCGGTACTCATTAAGTACAGTTTTTACAATGTACTTACCCTTTTGTAGCATACTCATTTGGCTCCAGGGTATTTCATTACTCTTTACTACATATATTTTAGCGCTGTCCTTTTTCGCAATACCAATCTTATATTTCTTTAAAGAATCTAATGAAATAGTTCTTACACCGGTAGTATTTTGCGCCATTGCAAAACTGGTAAAACACATCGTTAAAATGAATAGTAATTTTTTCATACGATATCCTTTTTTTTAAAGATACTCTAACTTACTGGTAAGCCATATACCCCGGGAAGGGTATTTACTGGAGTTAACATTGAATTTATTTCTTTGGCTATTGCAATAATCTTTGCTGTATTAATCTATCGACAATACCAAACTGGCCTGAGCACCCAACCCTTTAAAAGAAGATTTAGTAGCTCCTTTATAATTTTTTAACCTGTCAGGAAAAATATCTTTATTATAAAAATCATACTTCGACATACTTAAATCATAAAAAGCATTCAGCTTAAACCCTGACAGTTTATCTTTTTTAAAAGGGAAAAAGAAACCACCTTTTGGTCTGGCAAAAAATACATAGCCTTTAAAGGGGTTATTGCTTTCGGGAGTTTCCTCAAAAAGAGCTCCATTGCCGCCTTTGTTAGTAAATTTTCCATCATTACTTATTACTCCCAAATCAAAACCTATAAAAAGCGGCCCTGCAATATATTGGCTGTATCCAAAATGAATATCGAATGTGTTGGTGGCTAAGGTTGCTGAAGTACTATTATTAGCATTGCTGCTCTTTGCCGTAATGCCAAATACATAACTACCTCCTGCTTCAAATTCGCCGTTGCCATTTCTAAAAACTACACCTGCATGAATACCGTAGCTATTCTTTACCAGCAACGGATTGGTTAATTTAAGCGAATCACTTATTACTGCCATGTATTTATCAAATTCAGTTCTAACAGGCTTTGCATAAGCTACCCCAAAGTAGAGTGCTTTACCCTCAACGGTAGTTTTCTTTTTTTGGCTAAAAGCAATTATTGAACATATAAACAGAAGAGCAGTTAAATGTATTTTTTTCATACTGTAGGTTTAATTTTTTATAATGAGATATTTATTCTTTTGGTTTTCTTAAATAAAAATTTTTGCTACCCAGGAATGCTCTTTCTTTATTGGAGTAAACATCAATCCTGTAATTCTCACTCGGCACAACATTGTTAAGATGAAAATAAAAGTCTTTCCATTTTGCATTTGACCCACAGGATGTAGTTAAGGAATCAACTGCTGCTCCGTCTTTTTGTATTACAATGTATAATTCATCTACATCCAGTTTACCACCCCTGAATAAAAGGCCAACAAGACGTAAATCAGTATCCTTTAGTTCAATGCCATCCGGGTTGTAAGATGCTTTGAGTTTACTGGTGCCAATTGTTATTCTGTATTGTTTATCCAGCTCGGCAATTTTTGCTTCCCTCATTTCTTTATTCCCCCTTCCTGGATAGTCTCTTCGTATTTTATCGTATCCAGCATGTTGCGAAAAAGACAGCATAACAAATAAACTAAGCATCAGGGATAAAAACATTTTTTTCATCAGTGTATATTTAAGTTATCATTTAAATTAAATCCGTTACTATTTCAATTTTTCTTTACATGCTTCTATATTGCTGTTATTTACTTTATCGTTAGGGTTAAGTTTTTTAACAGATTCAAAATCGGCTAATGCTGCTTTGTAATTTTTTAAACCCTCAAAATAAAAAATTCCTCTTCTGTTAAGAGCATCCTTATTAGCAGGTTCTAATGCCACGGCTTTATTAAAATCCTTTAATGCTCCTTCGTTATTATTGAGTTTGATATATTTTATTTCTCCATTGGTGAGATAGCCACTTACATTTACAGAACCAAGTATAGCCGCAGTATCATAACAACCCGAAGCTTTTTTATAATCCTGTTCATTGTCAGAATAATACTTGCCCAAATGAAAAAAGTATTCCGGGTTTTTACCATCGGCATAAGCAGCATAGCGTAAAAACTGCTCGGCATATTTATTCATATTCAATTGCCTGAATAATATGCCGGCCTTATTATAAGGCACAGGGTTTTTGGGCTCTATCTGAATACATTTATAATAATTCATTATAGCAGGTCCTAATTTAAAACCTTCACTTAGTAAGGCTAACTTATCAGCTCTTTGTAAAAAAAATTGATAGGCATTTTGTGATGTCATCCCAATTTTTTCATACTCAGTTTTTAATAAGGGGTCTAGTTTTTGCAATTCTTTTTTTGAATCAGCATCATTGGGATTTAGCATAGTAGAAAACCCATAGTCATCATAAGCAGCCGCATAATTTTTTAGCGTAACATGGCATAATGCCCGGCTTATATAATACTCAATTTTAGTTTGATTTATTAAAATAGCCTCGTCATAATCTGCTACTGCCGCCTGATAATTTTTTAAATAAGTATAAAATACAGCCCTCTTTTGAAAATACGAGTCTTCGTATTTATTTATTACTATGCATTTGGTGATATTATTAATTGCCTCTTTAAAGTTTGATTGATAGTAATTGATTATTGCCAGGTACTCGTAAGTACTCTCGTCTTTTGGATTTAACTGTACCGCTTTATTAAAATCTGCAAGTGCTTTTACGGTGTCCTTTGTTATTTCCAAATAATACTTTCCTCTTGTAGAAATATATGCGGCGTTATTGGGTTTTAATTCAATCGCCTTGTTTATATTTTTAAATATAGCACTGCCTTCTGTTGCTGCCGAAATAGTTTTGCTTTTTATTCCATTAAGCCCGGCCACTGCCGAAAAATAAAGTGAAGAATCTGTTTTATAAAAATCCACTGCGGCAGTATAAAATTCATAAGAGTTTTTGTAATCTCCCATTTTAGAAAGGAGCCTCCCTAAATCGTAACAGGTTTTAAAATAATAAAAACCTACAATTGGATCATCTGTATGGTAACCGCTGTAACCATTTTTGTTCCAAACCACCTGATAGTACAGTTGCTTAGCGATTTCGTATTTACTTTCTAATTCAGCATTATTCCCTGAGTTATTTCTTACAACTACTTCCTGTATTGTTGAATTCCATTTTTTAGTTTTATGGAAATCGTCTTCAAAAGCCTTACATTTTTCCTTCGTGTATGCTATTGCCTGTAAAATCTCTAATTGCCTCATTACTCTCATATTCTCTAAAAACAGGGCCGGGTTAGCTGGTTTTTGAACAATGGGGTCTGTTAAAGGATCATAAGCTGTTTGAGCAAATAATATTCCGCTGAGTAGTATTGTTGTTAAACTGATTAATATTTTTTTCATGCTTTATTTATAATTATAAAAACTGAAAACCTTGTGGCTCTCCTGCAATTAATCCTTAGCAGAATAGATTATTCCAATTAGTCCGCCCACTACCAGCAGTGTAATGGCTATGCTCCAGCTGAGAAAAATACCTACTGCAGCAATAAAACCCAGACCCAATAAAATAAGCAGCAACTTTATACCCTGTTTGTTTCCACTTCCTTTCTTAAACGAAAACATAGATTTTACTTTCGTTTTCAATAACTGCCACGTCATTTTTCTTCCAAGTTTACGCATTTGTTTTTTGCTGTACTGGTGCGCTACCACTGCCGCCACTGGCAATAGCAGTAACGCTGAGTAATCAGTGTAAGATTCTTGCTGTACCGTTGATGGAGTAACTTCAATACTTGTGTTGCTAGCCATAATAACATATTTTATGGCATAAAAATCTTCTTTATTGGTTTCTTAAACTATACCCTCTGTGAGGCATTTTTTGCAGAAAAGTATTTTACCGGGACATATTTTGAGAACAGCATTACTTTAAATCCATTTATTTTTTAAACTAATTTGCAGGGCTTCAATTTTACTGCTTACATGCAGCTTGCTGTAAATATTTTTCATGTGCTGGCGTACTGTATGTTTGCTTAAAAAAAGTTGCTCGGCAATTTGTGCGTACTCTTTACCCTCCATGCTGAATTTTAAAATTTCTTTCTCCCTTTCGCTCAGCGGCTCTATTGTATTTGTTGCAGCAGATTTTTTTTCGCTGAATGGCTGCGCCGTTATTGCGGTAAGCCATTTCCATGCTTTACGGGCTATACCGGGGCTCATGGGTGCACCTTCATCCTGATGTACCTGGTAAATAGCATCAATAATATTTTGTGCCGTCTCTTCTTTTAATAAATAGCCGTGTGCCCCTGCTTTAATGGCATTAAAAATTCGTTCGTCATCATCAAACACCGTAAGCATAATAAATTTTACGGAGGGGTAAAGTGGGGCAGCCCTTTGCACGGTTTCTATACCATTCAGTTCATTCATTTCTATATCCATCAATACCACATCCGGCTTTTGCTGGGCGGCTTTCATTTTTTTAAGAAAATCTGTACCATCACTTGCTTCCATAATAACAGTAACATCATTTTCAATGGATGCCAGCTTTTCTTTAAGCGACTGCCGCAAATATGGTTTATCGTCAACAATGGCAATTAACATTGTACAAAATTAAAAAGAGATTTAAATTTACCTATACCCTCTGTAAGGCATTTCATATTTTTATTGCTACAGCAACACCTTTGTCTGCGGCTGCAGTTATTATCAATGTTGCATTTATAGCTGTTGCCCGCTGTTGCATATTTTTTAAGCCGTAATGTCCTTCTTCACTTATTTTGTTCGTATCAAATCCTTTTCCAAAATCCTGGATGATAATCTCAAAAAATGTTTGCTGCGAATTTCCCTGCAAAAGCAAAATTGTACTGCCCGAATATTTGCAGGCATTTGATACTGCCTCTTGGCAAATACGAAAAAGTTGCAGCGCCTCATTGGAATTAAGCGTTTTCTGAATTGAAAAATCTTCTTTTACCTGCAATTGCATACCGGGATAAAATTGTAAGTACCGGTGTGTGTAATCCACCAGTTTATCAAAGAATTCCTGTGCTGTTACCTGCTTTTTATTCAATATCCATATTGTTTCCCGTAAGGTTTGTAATAGTTGTTTAGATGTGCCTTTTACCTTTTCAATATTTTCATCAAGCGGTTGTTGTTTTTTAAAATTACTATCCAGGTTTTCGATGTTATTAGACAACAATGCCATTTGTGAACCCAGGTTATCATGTAAATCCCTACTCAGTCTTTCCTTCTCTTCCTGTACCTGGAGCTGCATTTGTATTTTCTGTTTTACATTTCTTTTTTGGTACAAGTAATAAAATACAGAGCCTGCAATACCAAGCAAACTGATAAATGCCAGCATATAAAACTGTTTTTCTTTTTTAGCTTTTACTGATGCTATTTCTTTCTCATGCTGTATTTCAGTTGTTTTAAATTTTGCTTCCGCTTCGCTCAGTTTATTATTAAGGTCGCTGTTATACCGTGTAAGAATAATTTCGGCAACTTCGGTTTTAAACTCATAAGCCTCTTTATATTTTCCTGCAGCATATAAATTCATTGAATGAAAATCGAGTGCAGTACGCACCATATCCAGTTTTGCAAATTTTCTTGCTATGGCAAGTGCCTCGTTGCTTACCTGCAATGCCTCATTAAATTTCTTTTGCTTTATTAGTAAGCCAGACGAAAACATTAATGCTTCTGCAATATTAGAAGAGTCTTTTGCCTGCCTGCTTTTTGTAATAACATCTTCATATGCTTTTAAGGCTTTGTCTAATTGATTGGTACGCTCATACAAAGTGGCCAGCAATCTGTAATGCAGGCGGCCCAATGCCTGCTCATCTGTTTTATTAGCAATACTCAGCTTTACAGATTGCTGTAAATATTTTTCTGCCCAGTCATAATGCTCTGATTGTTCCAGGTAAACCGAACCAATGTTATGATAGCATTGTTCCAGCAATAAATTAAACCGTGCCGGTTCACTTATACCAATACATTTTTTCCAGTACGCTATCGCTTTATCCTTATCAGGAATATAGTAATAAGTATTACCAATCATTTTATAAAAAGTGGCTTCGGCCAGCGTATTGTTTTGTGCATGTGCTTCAGTAACCTGTTGCTGGCAATAATTGAGGCATACATCCCATTGCTGCAACTCCTGGTACTTATGAATTAAAGTAATTTGCAGCGCAAGCCGGTTTGTTTCACTCAGCTCTTTACTTTTAAGCAGCTGGCTTATGGTTATTACAGCTGCCTTATTATCACTGGTAGCCTCCAGCTTTTCCATCAGTTGGGGAATAGTATCGGTTTGTGCAGTTAAAAAATTAGCACAAAACATCAGTACAAAAAAAAGAAATAATGTTTTCCTCATCTGGTTGTTAATAGGCTGAAAGATAAATTTTAAAACTAAATAATTAAAAGTAAAACCACCCTGCATTACAAAATACCCTGTGCAGGGTATTACAATAATTAAATACCGTGGTTAACTTGTTACATTATAAAACCCTAAACCTTTTTTATGAGTAATGTAACCAAATGGATGAGCTGGGAAGGTGGAATAGATTTAGTAGCAGTAACTTCTCCTGATCTGCAAATGCCCAATGTAATAGTACACTTAGGCCGCATGGTAAACACACCTGTTGGTAATGCTGCAAGCGGTATGATACTGTGGCAACCAGATCCTGCAGCCATGCCGGCGGTAATGGGTTTTGTAAGTACCGATGAAACGGTGGGCAAATATTTTGGGCCAAATATTTTTGCAGATACCCCATTTGAACAGGCGCCGGTTTTAAATGCAACATTCGATATTCAAATTGGTGCAGATAAAGCAGTAAGTAAATGTGTAGTGGCGGGCTATACTTTTGAAGTAGAGATGAGTGATTTTACAGCGCCGTATCTTATTAACCGGGAGCCTTCGGCCATGCCTCCATTTTACCAGCTGGGAGTGGAAATACATGCCCGTAAAGTTTCTTTAAAAGTAAATGGAGAGAATATAAATATAATTATACCGCCTGTTGGTATTACCGGTGGGCCGGCTAGTGTGGTATCACCCAATGGGGTGTATGCAAGGTAAAATCAACTGCAAACAAGATCAGTAAAATTGTTTTTCCTTTTTTAATGTATGAAAAAGATATTTATAATTTTTTGTTTGGTGATGGTTGCTTTTACTGGCAATGCACAGCTTACAAAAGAGCAACAGGTAATTCAAAAGACCTTTTTCAGTTTTTTGAAATTTTATAAAAACAACGAGAAAAAGTTTAACTCTTTTAAGTTGTATAAAGGAAAAGGAAAGGATAATAGTCCACCTTATAAAGTACAATGGGCAGAAGCGGAAAAATATTTTACTTACCTGCGCAGGAGTGTGCCTTATGTTGGCGAAGCATATATTAAAGCCGAAAGAGCACATTTTAAACACTCCGATAGTTGTTTTAAAGCTGACCCTACAGAAGAGATTGCAGCAGGTTTTGATTATGACCGCTGGGCTGGCGGGCAGGAAGATATTAGCTACACCATTAAATGGTACACATCACCCAAAAACAAATACATTGTTACTATTACCGGCAATACTGCCCTATTAAAAATTGGCAGCGAACTTGGTGAAGGCACAGCGGATAAAGACCGCAGCTGGAGTATTGTTCCCTTTGTAAAGGGAAAAGGTATCTGGAAGATGGCGGATAATATTTATCCTGCCGATGAAGAAGATCAAACCCTTATCCCGCAATAATAAAAAAGCGCCCCGATTTATTGGGACGCTTTTTTTATACTTTTTTTTAGATGCCTTATCCTAAAGCAACTCTTCTAAATTCAGTAACTTTTAAATCAGCATCAACACTCTTTAAGTAATCGGCAACAGATTTACCATTGTCTTTTACAAAAGGCTGATGTACTAAAGTATTATCTTTTAAAAATTTATTTACTTTGCCTATTGCAATTTTTTCGGCCATTTCAGCAGGTTTGCCTTCAGCTTTAATTTGCTCAATAGCAATTTCTCTTTCACGTGCAATAGTTTCCGGTGCAATAGATGATTCATCAACTGCCAAAGGGTTCATTGCAGCAATTTGCATTGCTACATCTTTGCCAGCTTCAGCTGCTGCTTTTGTTAAACCTACCAATACACCCATACGGTTTGCACCGTGAATATAGGAAGCTACATATTCAGCATTCACTCTTTCAAAACGGGTGATACCGATTTTTTCGCCAATTGCAGCCAGTTTATCATTGATCATATCGGTTACTTTTGCACCATTGATAACCACTTCGTTTAATTCTTCTGCACTATTTACATTATTAGCTATTGCTGCATCAGCAATGCTTTTTACAAAAGCAACAAACTCTGCATTGTTACTTACAAAATCTGTTTCTGCGCTAACGCATAAAACAATACCGCTTTTATTATCGGCAGTGGTTTGTGCAATTATCACACCTTCTTTTGCTTCACGGTCGCTGCGCTTTGCTGCAACTTTTTGTCCTTGTTTACGCAACCAATCAATAGCTGCTTCAAAATCGCCGTTGCTTTCTGTTAATGCTTTACGGCAGTCTAACATACCTGCTCCGGTAGTTTGACGTAATTTATTAATGTCTGCTGCTGTTATAGTAACACTCATTGTAATTGATAATTAAAAATTAATAATGATTAATGTTTTGGATTAAAAAGTGCATTAGTTAAAACAAACTTTATAAAATTCAAACCACCATCTTCGCTTTCATCTCCTTCATGGTTCCCCTTTAGGGGCGGAGGGGCAAGAGCTTTTTATCTTGCTCCACCAGAACCACCAGCTGGTCTTCTACCACCCTGGCCAGGGCCAGCTACTCTGCGTTTTGGTTGACCACCTGGTCCACCAGGACCACGGCCACCGCCACGTTTGTTTCTGTCGTCGCCACCATCCGCTTTGTTTTCAAACCTTGCGGCTTTAGCTTCAGCAGATTCTTCGGTATCGTTATGATCATCATCACTGTCTTTATCTGCCTGGCGCTCCTGTAAACCTTCGGTAATTGCAGCAGTTAAGTAATTAACTATTATAGAAATTGATTTTGTAGCATCGTCATTTGCAGGAATTGCAAAGTCAACTTTATTAGGATCGCAGTTGGTATCTACCATACCAAAAGTGCTGATGCCTAATTTTTTTGCTTCAGCCATTGCAATATGTTCGTGCCCGATATCAACTAAAAATAAAGCTGCCGGTACACGGCTTATCTGTGCAATACCGCCCAATACTTTTTCCAGTTTATCTTTATCACGTGTAAGTGTTAAACGCTCTTTTTTAGTAAGGCTTTCAGCACTTCCGTCGTTAAGCATTTTTTCTATGCTCTGCATTTTTTTAACACTTTTGCGAACCGTGTTAAAGTTGGTCAACATTCCACCTAACCAACGCTCGGTTACGTAAGGCATGTTAACTTTTCTTGCACATTCGCTAACGATTTCTTTAGCCTGCTTTTTGGTAGCCACAAACATTATTTTTTTACCACTGCGTGCAATTGCCTTTAAAGCTGCTGCACACTCCTGTAAACCTTCTACAGTTTTGTTAAGGTCAATAATGTGAATACCTTTCTTTTCGGCAAAGATGTAAGGCAACATTTTTGGATTCCATTTCTTTTTTAAATGGCCAAAGTGTACACCTGCTTCAAGTAACTGTTGTTGTAAGGAAGTATTATTTTCCATTGTATATTATTAATGTTGTTATTTATTATTGTTAAGCTGCAAGCCTCAAGCTGCAAGGGTTGCACCATATAAAAAGTTGTCCCTTGTGTCTTGTAGCTTGTAGCTGTTGATTAACGCTTGCTGAACTGGAAGCTTCTTCTTGCTTTTTTGCGACCTGGTTTTTTACGCTCTACAGAACGTGGGTCACGCTTTAATAAACCAGCCGCTTTTAAAGCCGGACGGTAATCTGCGCTTACTTCCAATAATGCACGGGAAATACCCAGCTTTGCAGCTTCTGCCTGGCCTTTAACACCACCACCGGTAGCATTAATTACCACATCAAATTTATCGGCTGCTTCAACAGTTTTAAAAGGTGCTTCTACCTGGTTTTGCAAATACACCAGGGGAAAGTAGGCTTTATAGTCTTTGCCATTGATTGTAATTTTGCCTTCTCCTTTACTAAGGAAAACACGTGTTACAGCTTCTTTTCTGCGGCCGACTGCGTTTTTTTGCTTTTCCATTTATATGTTTTTTTAGATTCAAGCCTCAAGCTTCAAGGGGCAGTATTTTACTTGCGGCTTGTAGCTGATAACTTGTAGCTTTTTTAGAATTTAAGTTCTTTTGGTTGTTGTGCGCCATGCGGATGTGCTGAACCTGCATAAACAAATAATTTTTTGTATAGCTGGCGGCCCAAACGGTTTTTAGGCAACATACCTTTTACAGCCCTTTCAATCAATACTTCGGGTCTGCGTTTTTGCAGGTCTTTGGCAATTTCTTCTTTACGTCCGCCGGGGTACCCGGTAAAGTGGTCGTAAACTTTATCATCCATTTTATTACCGGTTAACTTTACTTTTTCGCAGTTAATAACAATAATAAAATCTCCACAATCAACGTGTGGGGTAAAATAGGCTTTGTTCTTTCCACGAAGAACAGCCGCAATTTTTGCACACATACGACCAACGGTTTGATTAGTACCATCTACAACGTACCAGTTGTGAGTAACGGTAGCCTCGTTCGCATGTTTGGTGGTGAAATGTAATTTGCTCATTTTTTTGTTTTTAGTTCCGCCTAAGGCGCAACAGTTATTTAAATAAAGAAGCAGGCCATCCCCTTACTTCTCCCTTTTAGCTTGCGCTTTTTTTGGGACGGCGAAGGTAACTCCCTATCAGGTTAAGTTCCAAACAAAAGAGGAAGTATTTTTAATCACTCCTTTATAAACAGCTGGTTTTCAGTAAAATTTTTGACAATAAATTTTACTTCACTTTAAAACTGCAGGTATTTACCCGGTTAAAAATAAAAAAATGCCGGGCTGGTAAGGCCCGGTTGATTGTTCAAGCATGAAGAAAAAATACCCCGTTTTACTCAAAATTTACTGTTTGAGAAATGCTTTGGTTTGTTTACCCTGGGTGCTGGTTACAGTAATATAATAGTTGCCGGCGGCAAGTGAATTAACAGGTATTACTGTTGAAACTGTACCAATGTTCAACTGAATTTGTTTAGTTAATAACTGTCTGCCACTGTTATCTGTAATTATTATTTGGGCAATTTCTTTTGCCGATGAAGAGAATAGTATCCGTAAATCATTAGCTGTTGGGTTTTGTAAAATGGTTAACTCCCTTTTATCGGTATCTAATTTTACGGGTACTGTACCACTGTTTACTTTACTGGCATCAATGTCCACCATCTGCAGGCGGTAAAAAACAGTTTTTACATTGGCCAGGTTTTTTACACTGTTATCGGTAAACTGATAATTAGTTGGTACTGACGAATTGCCTTTAGACGGCGTAGTACTAATGCTGGTAAAGTTTATACCATCGGTACTGCGCTGTATATTAAAGTGGCTGCTGTTTTGTTCATACTCGGTTTGCCAGTTAAGTACAACATCTGTATTGTTTTTGGTGGCGGTAAAGCTGGTAAGTTTTACAGGCAATAATGCGCTAATCTGTTGTATTTCTACCAGGGTTAGGGCACGGTTATAAATTCTGCATTCATCAATTTTTCCATTAAACCCATTATAATTATTAGGAGCTGGATAACCCGAATAACTAAAGGTACCAAAACGGCCTGTTAAAGGATATGCAGGTACATTTGTTCCAATTACATTATTAGTTGCATTTAAAACACCATTAATGTAAATTGAAGTACTGGTTGGTGTAACAACACAGCAAATGTTCTTCCAGGTGGCCAATGGGATGGCACCGTTAGTGGTTAATACGCTTGCATTTCGCCAGTTAAAAACTATTTGCGAAAACCCAAATCCCTGCCAAAAATAAGCCCCGTAACCACTTGCATTTAAATTATTATCGTATATACCACCAGCACTAACAAATGGCGAATTTACATAAACATTAAAGCTAAGCGTAAAACTGGCCCCTGCAGCAAAATTTAAAAGCGAATTTATTGGATGGGTGCCATATTGGTTAACCATATTAGGGCTTCCGCTGAAAGGGTTAACAAATGCCATGGCAGCATTTGCAGCACCCAAACTGTTAGTGGTGGCTGTAGCTGCAATATTGGTGCCGTTTAACGCATTGGGCCCGGCATCATTAAAATTTCCATTCATGGGCCAATAAGCTACAAGGCCGGCGGTTGGTTGAGCAATTGCATAGCTTATAGATAAAGCTGTAATTGTGATAAGTAAAATCCTTTTCATGCTGATAGATTTTGTTATTAAAAATTGGGTTGGCACAACAGGTTTAGTGTTATGTAGCTTTCAGGGCATTGAAATAATTACTGGTTACTGTTCGGTTACAGACATTAAGGTTGGGGTAAATGTTTTTACAGGATTTTTAATGTATCAAGGGATATAGATAAACATTGTGTAATTTCTTTATACAGCAGGCCTTGTGAATAGCAGCTAATACTTCCTGTTGGGTTTGGTTAAGCTACCATTGATTTTATCATGCTGTAAAAAATTAAAAATAGTTGATGCCCTAACACTTAGCAATACCCCTTTTGGGGAATCATTATTGTTAGTACAAATATGGCTTTATAATTATTTTGGTGGCAGGGTATTAAAACGGGAATTGACAGGGTGATTACACCAGAAGGGATGGTACAGATAAAATACTATTGTGATTTTTAATTATAAATTCTATTTTACATATTAAGAGCCGCTAATTCACATAACCATTATAATACCGTTCGTTTATGAGTAACGATTTAATAACACCAGAAAAATACCGGGAAAATAATGACCAGATCATATCCTACATTATACTAAGGATATTGATTGGCGCAACGGGTATAGCATTGCCCTTTTTATTAATGATTGGTAAGCTGATTGCCAACAACAGTACACAGATAGAATTTTCGGTAAGCGATTATTACGACAATGGTACTGCCGGCGATATTTTAGTGGGCATACTGTTTGTGCTGGGTTTATTTTTAATGGCTTATAAAGGTTACGAACGCATAGACAGTATTGCTGCCAACCTGGGTGGTAGTTTTGCACTGGGTGTGGCGCTGTTTCCAACAACCAGCAGCAATTACACTATACATATTATGCACTTTGTTTTTGCACTGCTGCTTTTTTCCACTTTTATCTTTTTCTCCATTTACCTTTTTAGAAAAACCGACCCGAAAAAAGTACGCACCAAACAAAAAACTAACCGCAACCGCATTTATTTAATCTGTGGTATTATTATGATTGTTTGTGTGGCCGCTATTGCCGTAGGCATGATATGGCTTACCGAATTAAGCCAAACCTACCACCTGGTATTTTGGTTTGAATCTATTGCATTGATCGCTTTTGGTTTTTCGTGGGTTACCAAAGCGGAAGTGTTGTTTTTGAGGGATGAGGGGAAGAAGGGTTCAGCAGTCGTGTAACCGAGTTTCCATTAACATTATGTTACTAAAAACGCATACAACGAGCCAGAGCTTTATAAAACATAATTGACGATTTCTAAATTTTGTGCATCCTGAGTTTTGTTTGATAAACCCTAGTGGTGGTTTTGATACCAGGGATTAAAAAATATATCACGAAGTTCAAAGGATTCAGCCTGCGGTCTGAATATGATCTGGGCAAGTACATCGTTAGTACTCTGTCCTTCACGGCCAAAATCATACCTCACTTCTATAGAAATTACTTGGCTGGCTGATACGTTTACAATTTTAGCTTCTATCTTCCAACACAAATTTAAGTTGATAGAAGCCTCGTGAGTCATATTCACAAATCTATTGGAAGATGTTACAAATTCTATTGTGCGTTGTAATAACATAATTTTATTTTTATAGATTATTAAATACGAAAACCTTTACGAACGCCAAACCTGATATTTGGCACTATTAAATCTGTCGATTTATTTATTGATCTAAGATCTCCGCCGTTTATTAAAAAGTTCAAATCAAAAAATAATTTAAAATTCCCCAGGTCTAAGTTTTTATTAGGATCCAAAAGCATCTTTACCCCCCAGTCAATAAACCCTCTTACTTTTTTTGTATTTCCTACCGTTTTTTCAAATTGCTCAACATTATTGCCAATAGTAAGTGCATTAATATTTCCGTAAATACTCATTAGGTCTCTGAATATCTGAAACTCAAAGCCAGTCTTCATCTGAAACAATGACACATCAAAACCTTTTTTATCTTTTGCAGTATCAGTAATTAATTTCTTGCCTGCATAATAAAAATTAAGGTTTAATCCGAGGCGTCCGTTCCTTTCCGTAGCACTCGATAGGTCAAAGCCCCAACTGCTTTTTATAAAAAAAGCATACGTACTGGCTTCAGGTATAAAAAGACTATTAAGGTTCTGCTGATCAGTATTCCCATTTGTACCAACAAATCCTCCATATTCAGCATATAAAGAGGTTTTAGCAAGATTTATCGTGTTTTGACCGAAAACAGATATAGAACCAGAAATACTTTTAATTCCGGGAATACTATTTATAAAGGGCAATGTGCTCACATTATCATCTTTCGGGGCTTTTATTTCTGAAGCTTTAGCAAGCTCATCAAGCCTGGTTTTAATTTTTATTTTACCCTCTTTAATTTCATTCAGCACAATCCCAATCCTAAGCTTTAACCCTGTCAGCATTTTTGAATTCTCTTTAGAAAGGCTATCTATATTTGTGTAACTAACAAAAAGTGTGATGGTATCCGGGTTAAATTTTTTTAAACTTTCAAGCAAAACATTAAGACTGTCCTTTTTGTCTTCAAAAGACGAATTAAACTGCTGAATTATATCTTTATCCTTTACCAGGGATTGATGAAAAGAAGTTAAAAGCAATTTTTCCCTAACTGATATTTTAGGGGAATCCGCAACTTTCTTCAAGGCATCCAAGTCTTTATTCAATTCTGCTAATTCCTTTTTGGTTTCTTCTATCTTAATTTTACACTCATCAAAAAAAGGGGCATCGTATTTAATTTCTTCTTGAATATTACTTTTAAGTTCGTTATTAAGAATGGTTTTTAACATCGCATATGATTCTTGAGGTGAAACTTCTTTAGAAATCTTTTTGCCTTTTATAACCACTGTTTTAACTTGGGGAGTGTATTTTTTTTCATTTTCCCACCAATTACTATAATTAATTTTGATAGTTGTAGTGTCGTATCTATTCTCATTAAACCACGAATAATAATCTGTTGCTGTTTTTGCATTTTTCTGAGAATGGGAATTTTCTAACAACCCTTGAGCTTTTAAGGCATCAGCAATTAGCCCGAGGACTATTATCAATATTATCTTTTTCATCTTGTTAGTTTTGGTTATTTAAAAATGTTCCTACAAATCTTCCAAAAACCAAAGCCAGGAAGCAAGGGTAAAACAACCCAAAACCAAGAGGGTGAAAAAACGGTAATAAAAAAACCGCCATTTCTGGCGGTTTAAAAAATAGAAACTTGATTATTTATTCCCTAACGAAAAAACAACTTTAATTGCTACACCTGAATAATATTTGTTGTAAAACAGGTTATTGTCTTTTTCATCAAGTGCATTCAGCACTTCGTTGCCATTGGGTATAGATTTGCCTTCGTAGGTTTCTACAATTTTTGTACGCATTTGCCGCAGGCGCTGCATTTCATACATTAGCGCTACCTGCGTAAATTCATTAATGTAGCAACCCAGGCCAATGCCTCCATCGATATATTTATTAAAAGAAACATTGCCACTGTTTACATCTGCCAGGTTAAGGCTAAGGTTAACGGCAAGCCGTTCCGAAAATTTTAGTTTATCATAAGTAGGTTCAGTTGCTGTAGCAGATAGTTCTCCGGGTTTTCGGCTTAATGTTCTTGTTCTGTTTGCATTTACCAGTACATTTTGGGTTCTGGTGCCACTGGTTTGGCTTTGCACGGCTACTTTACTAAGCTTTATTGTAATTACAGAAGATAAAACGACACCTGATTTATCTAAGTTTTGCACCTGTAGTTTATGGGTAGCGTCGGTTGTAAGGTAATACTCTTTAGGGGCAGTAAACAAATGGCTGTAGCCAAGCCCCAGTCCAAAAGTTACTCCTTTTAAGTCGGCTGTTTGTGCATTGCCTAAGCAATATTGCAGTAGTATTGCCATCAGAAGAATATATTTTTTCATAACAGAAGATTTAGTTAAACAAATATATTAAAGCATTGGCCTGTTTACAACAGTGTTTAAAATTATTTAGAGGGTGAAAAAACGGTAAATAAAAGGTGAAAGGGCTATTGCATATATGAGAAGTATTACAGACTTTAGTGGTCTAATAAAATTTCTAAACCTAAAAATTATTTTTATGAAAAAAATCAAAGTTCATGTCCTTTATATTTTAACAGTATGTTTACTTATAAGTTGCAATGGGGAAGAATCTTCAAACAAAAAATCCGAAAATACTCTGATAGGCGAAGATAAATTATCTTTAGATACCACTTCCTATACAAAACAAGATTCTCTTATTGTAACAGATTTTTGTGAAGCTGCTGGTAGTGGAAATTTAATAATTAAACCCTCTGATGCAAAAAAAATGACTGGACATTTTAAAGCAGTCTATAAAATTGATGAAATAGGAAACCCTCTGGATAATCTTGATACTTCTTACTGGGTTAATAGCTGCATTGTTTTAGCTCTTGACAGATTTTTTACAGATAGCACTGGATATGATGGCATAAGAATTGTATTTGGTTCATCTTCTTCGGAAAGTCACAAAAGCAAAATTTTTCTTGTACCGACGAAATTAGTAAAAGACCCTGGTGGAAATCCAGCTTTGAACGGACATGAAGATAAGTGGGACATAGCTATACCCAATACAGGATGCGCCGGCTCAAATCTATATTTTGCAAAACACCAAGTAGCAAGGCCATATATAATTGACTTTGCCGGATTTTATCGTAGAAGTCCCAATCCTCCTGCTGCTGCTGCAACAAGAGATTCTTTATCAGAAAAAGTGTGGATTGATAAGTGTGTGATAAAATCATTAGCTAATATTCTTAATGTTTACTCCGGAACTTATAATTTAGATGGAGTAAATATAAAAATGGCTGCCTATACAAAATTTGGCACCTCTCGTCCTAAAGGTCAGTTTAAGCCAAATCAAAGTTCGGTAATCTTAGTACTTAGTAAGTCCGGGAGTATTATTCCGCATGAAGATGTTTGGGAGATTACAGAGCTTTTTTATAATTTAATTTTAAAAATAAGAGGAACAACTGCGTACAATCATGGAGAATTATGCCCTAATTCATGCAATTAAATTATGACAATAACTCAAAATCATATTGCAGAGTTTTTGGCATTATCAGTTAGTATTATTTCGTGGAAGTCACTTAAAAAAGGCAAATTACGCATGTTGCCTTTTTTTCTTTTCTTTATTTTAACAATTGAACTAATAGGGAACTATTTCCATAAAGTACCCTATGCAAATGCAAAGCTGTATAACTTTACAATACCTGTTGAGTATTCATTTTATTTATTTGTTTATTTTCAACATGGGCAAAAAATATTAAAAACATTTTCCTTTCTTTCTTTAATTGTTCTTTTTACAAGTTGTTGTATAAATTTTTATACTGAACCATTTTATTCTCTACATGATAATGTTTTACGTATTGGTCATATATCTGTAATTGTGTGCTCATGTATTTATATATATGAGAAGTTTCAAAATCCGACTGAGGAGTCTTTACTGCAAAATTACTTTTACTGGTTAATGTCAGGCTTACTTCTGTTTAACCTTGGAGATTTTACATACTTTAATTTATTCCCAAAAATACAATTAAGCAATTGGGATAAATCAGATGAATTGTTTGAATCTATTAATAATCGCTTATTATTACTTCTATATTTATCTTATATTATAGCTATTATTGTTTATAATAAATACAAATCAAACAATAAAAATGCCGCAGGATATTAGATATTATTTTATAACTTCTGTTATTGCTTTCCTGTTATTAGGGCTGTTTATGCTTTTACTTGCTGCTTTATATTCCAGGAAACAGCAAAAAAATAAAAATGAAAAGATGAAAATGCAAACCCAGTTTCAACAGGAACTCCTGCAAACCCAAATAGAAATTCAGGAGCAAACCCTTAAAACCATCAGCGAAGAAATACATGATAATGTGGGGCAGATATTAAGCCTTGCCAAACTAAATTTAAATACGCTGGATAATACAGCAGACCAAAAAATACAGGATACTAAAAACCTGGTAAGCAAGGCCATTAACGATTTACGCAACCTCAGCCGCAGTATTCATGGCGATAGAATTGCCCAACTGGGCCTGCAGCAATCTATTGAAGACGAACTGAATATATTACAAAACAGCGGGCAGTTTACCACGGCCTTAAAGATCGTTGGTAATCATTATAAATTAGATCCGCAAAAAGAAATGGTACTCTTTCGTATTGTACAGGAAGCATTGAACAATGCAGTAAAGTATTCCAAAGCAAAAAATATTACCGTACAGTTAAATTACCAGCCTCAAATATTTAGCCTCACCATTAGCGATGATGGTATTGGCTTTAATGTGGCGGCATTGCCTGCCAGTAAAACCGGCATAGGTTTAACCAGTATGCAAAACAGGGCAGCATTAATTGGCGGAGCATTTACCATTACTTCTGCAGCAGGTAATGGAACAATAATAAATATTGAATTGAAAACTTTATAACTTACAACTCAGCATGGCAACAATCGCATTGGCAGACGATCATTCTTTACTCCGCAACGGGCTGGCTTCTTTAGTAACCAGCCTTGGGCATACCGTATTATTTGAAGCCGATAATGGCAAAGATTTTATCAGCAAACTGGACAAAAACAATTTACCCGAGCTGGTTTTACTAGATATTAATATGCCCGAAATGGATGGCTACGACACAGCGCAATGGATAAAAAACAATCACTACGATATAAAAGTGCTGGCCCTAAGCATGTATGATAATGAGAACTCTATCATCCGTATGTTAAAGTGTGGTGCCAAAGGTTATATTTTAAAAGACAGTGAGCCTGCAGAACTAAAAGCTGCCATTGAAGCTGTAATGAATAAAGGTTTTTATTACAGTGATTTGGTAAGCGGTAAACTGATACATGCCATTAATAAACTGGATAATGATGACAACGGCCTTAAAAGCCTTATACAACTTAACGACAGGGAAACCGATTTTTTAAAATACGCCTGTACCGAAATGACCTATAAAGAAATTGCCGACAAAATGTTTGTAAGCCCACGTACCATTGATGGCTACCGTGATGCATTATTTGAGAAGCTGCATGTTAAAACAAGGGTTGGCCTGGTGATGTATGCTATTAAAAATGGAGTGGTGAATATATAATTTATCAACCTGCGTATTAAAAAAGGGCTGACAAAAATGTCAGCCCTTTTTAATTACATCCACAACTGGTTTAATTTATTTTCATTGTCTGCAAATTCTCATTCAATGTAATAGTGTAAGTACCTGCAGCTGCCGGAGTTTTAAAGTTACTTCCTCCTTCCCATTTTATTTTTCTATCTATACCTGCACCTGCACCATTATCTTCATAATCAAAAGCGCCCCATGCATTGCCGGCTAAAAACTTAATGTCTTTATTGGCTTTAAGTGTAATGGTAATTGTCCATACACCATTACCATTATAAGTCATTTGTGGTGATGATGGCGGATCCCAATCATTTACACCAGCCTGGTTAATACCATCACCAACAACTCTCATTTCTGCAGCCGGGCTCATAAAATATTTAATATTATTTACATCACGGCCGTCCCATATTACCCTGCTTCTAACGGGGGCTGTTGTAATATCTGCAAAGTTGGCACCGTTTACTTCCATTGTACCACCATCGCCATTAGGCGTACCGTAGCTTCTGGTTTCATCAACTGCATTGCTGCCATTATTCCAGGCATTATTATCAATCAGTTTCCAGCCGCCGGTAGTTGGGAAGGTATTGATGCCCACAAATAAATTTGTACCAGCAGTACCCATTGCATATGTAGGGAACACATTTGGAGGATTCCATCCTGCACCTGTTGAACCACCTACAAAACCCATTCTGCCTTCTCTAATATCATATCTTAAAGTAGTACGGTTAACTGTAACTCTGTAATAACCCGAAGTGCCAACAGAAAAATTACCGCCATTGTTACTGGTAATAGCACCCGGTGCTGCTGCAGTTCCATAAGCTGTAGTCCATGAGCGGCCTTCCGAAACTTTAAACTGTGCGCCTGCCGGTAAATAAATGTAGATATAATACATGTCATTGAATACAGACGAACGAAGGTCTCTTATCAACTCTGGCGCCGTACCCGGATCCCAGTCGTTACCATTACCTGTAGCCGCCTGGTAACCGCCGGGTAAGTACATCCGTACAATAGGAAAATAACTTTGAATAGTAACACTTACCACATTTGAATAAGCAATAGCACCCAATGCTGTTACCGCTTTAATACGGTATTCTATTTTACCAATATTACCACCGGGAACATTAGAAGATAAAGCTGTGGTATTCATTTCGCCCTGTGTTAACCCTTTTGTAAGTATAGATGGGCCAACAGCAATTTCTTTTACATTAGCAAAGTTTTTATTGGCAGAGTCGTATTGCAAAGTATAAGTTACAATTCCTGCATATCCTTTAAAAGCTGCTGCCCAGTCGAAAGTATTGGAAGGTGATGAAGCTGTTGCCAAAGCACAGGTAACCGATGTGTTGGCTGTTTTTAATATTGCCGGATCGGGGAAAGGTGTAACAGTTGTTTTTATAATATTAGAAGTATATCTTTCATTATTGTTATTGTAAGAAGATATTAATCTTATGTCAACAGTTTGTGCAACATTCAGTTTCAACCCCAGGTTTAATAAAAATGCATTCAGCTCCCTGCTGATTAGTGTGGTTGATAATACGCCGATAACAGTTTTACTTTGTGCTTTTGCAAAATTTTTGCCTGCACTGTCAATCTCCAAAATGTATTTTGTAGTTGCTGAATCATTCGAATACTTGGGATTGGTCCATTTAAAAGTAACTGCAATACCGTTAGTATCGGTTAATGTTGGTGCAATTGCAACTGATGAACTGCTTAAAACAGGAGATACTCCTAGTTGATAAACAGGCAGTACATCTTCTTTGTCTTTTATATTCAGTTTACTGCACGCCGAAAAGATTGCAACTGATGCCAGTATTGCTATAATAGGTTTTGAAAAATATTTCATACTAGTTTTTTTAATTTTTAAAGTTTGGTTACAGTAAACCTGCCTGATTTAAAGTTCAGCACTATTTTATAAGTACCGGATGTAGCAGGACCAGGAAAATTATCTCCGAAATTATATCCAAAGGGACCGCCATCTGCTGTTACATCAGCTGCTTTTACAGCATATTTATTACTCCATGAACCGTTATCAGGTATTACCAGGTATTGCTTTCCTCCAATTAACGGAGTTGTTAATTGATAAACACCTGCACCAACCTTACTAAATTGCTGAGAAGGTACCGGAACAGGATTGTTCCAACCTGTTGCATCACCACCTGGAGTTGCACTGCCTATTAAAAACAGGTTACTTGTAAATGGTAATGTTACCACAACATCCAGGTAAGGCGTTACAGTTATTTTAATTACATTAGAATATAAAATAGCTGACCCATTAGCCATAGTAGATTTAATCCTGAAATCGAAATTACGTGACCGTGGTATTTCCTCCTGCCAGTTTGCTAATAATTGATCCAGATCACTTACAGTTAAATTAAGAGAAAGTTCTTTAGATATAGAACGTTCGCTTAATAAAGGGCCGGTAAAATTTGCACCGGTTGTATCTACCTGTAAAGTATAGGATACATCTTGCGAACTTACTCCGGTAGTAAACTGGTAATTAGGATTTGTCCATGTAAACTTAAGTACATCATTATTCTTATTTGCAATATTCAACACTAAAGGTGTTGTTGATGATGCCGTTAATAAAGGCGATGTACCGCCAAGGTATTGTATTTCGCTAATTTGTTTTTTGCATGCCGAAAACAAAATGGAAACCAGCAAAGCGCTACCAAAAAGTTTTATTATTTTTTTCATATCAAACAATTTAATTTTTATAAATTAATACCCTGGGTTTTGAGTTAAGTTAGGGTTTGCTGCAAGGTCATCATTGGGGATAGGATACAGATTGTATTTGCTGTCCACTCCTGTTCCGGAAGCTACGCCACCTTTCCATGCCCACAAATATGTGCCGGTTGTAAACTGTCCGTAACGGATCAAATCTGTACGGCGATGTCCTTCCCACATCAATTCACGGCCCCTTTCTGTTATAATATAAGGCAGTGTAAGTAATGCACTGTTTGCAGCATTAGGGTCTGTTGGCCTGGCCCTTACCGCCAGTTGCTGCAGGTAATTTAATGCTGTGGCATTTGAGCCACCGGCACCACCTCTTGCTACAGCTTCGGCATAAATTAAATAAATTTCTGCCAGCCTGAACATGGGCATATCAATACTTGCAAATGTTTTGTTGTTATCAATATTTGGCGCAATTACACCTGCCCTGGTTTTGTTCCTGAATTTGGTAGAAGAATAGCCATCAGTAGATACATCCAGCAATTGTGTCATTATTTTGTTTTGACCGCTGGTATAAAACTGGCCCCTGATATCTAAAGGGTCAAAAAGGTCAACAAACTGTTGCGTAATCCTCATACAACCCCATGTGCCGCTACTGCCCGAGCTATCGCCGGTTACACCTGCAGGGCCATGAACCAGGAATGTAGTTCCGCCATAAGTTTGAGTGGCAATTCCATCGTATGGTAGAGTCCATATAAATTCATTTGTAATAAGATGATTATCTGCCAGCATCAACTCTTTATATTTTGGATAAAGCGTATAACCGGCTGCTATTACTTTATTAGCATAGGTAATGGCTTCCGTATATTTTGCTGAACCTGTATAGGTAACCGCATTTAAATACAAACGTGCCAGTAAAGATTGAGCACCTGCCTGGTCTACCCTGCCATATTCATTAGTTTTTGCTGCAGGTAATTTTGTTTCCAGATCTTTTAATTCACTTTCAATAAAACTAAAAATACTGCTGCGGCCAACTTGTGTTGGAAAAGATTTAGAACCGATAGATACAGCTTCTGTAACTAATGGAGGATTTCCAAAAAGATCCATTAATAGCCAGTAGTGATAAGCTCTTAAAAAACGGGCTTCTTCTTTATACACTTTAATATCTGCAGCATCTTTACCGGTTATACCACGTTTTGAAAGGTTTGCATCAGATGATTCATTAATAAAGTTATTAGCCAGTGTAATGGCATAATATGACCTGTAATAACTGCACTTTACAGAAAAGTTTACCGCTGTCCAGTTCATCTGGTGTATACCAATAGGATCGGTATTACCGTGATAAGTCCAGCCGGCCTCATCCGTACTCAGGCATTCCAGGTACCACATGTTACGAAAAAAATCAGAGTTACCTGCATCACTGATGATTTGAGATGGCAGGTCACCACTGCCCGGGCCCTGGCTACCGGTAGTAATCATTACGCCATATACTTTTGCTAAAGCTTGTTTATATCCCAAAGGCGTTGCAAATACTTTATCATTGGTAAGCTCGTTAGTAGGGCTTAAATCCAGTTTTTTTGTACACCCCGCCAATACCGCTAAAGCAAGTACTGAGGTAATAAATTTTGATTTCAATGAATTATGTTTCATATAATTTTTTTAAAATTTTAATGAATTAAAAATCCAGGTTTGCACCTATAGAGATTACCCTTGGACGGGGATAAAGTCTTCTGTCAACACCGCCGTTAACTTCCGGATCAAGGCCTTTATATTTTGTAATAACAAAAACATTTTGAACGTTGGCACTTAACCTAACTGCATATTTACCCTTTGATACAGCGCCGAGATTATAACCAAGCGAAAAATTATCCATTCTTAAAAAAGAAGCATTTTCTAAATAATAATCACTAAAACCCTGGATATCTGTTTTGCCGGCAAATTGTGTTTCCAGGTAATTTACAGATCCGTTATGTACAGTATATGCATCAAGTATTTGGGTTAATTTTCCCTGGTTGCTGTAAATATTATTATATACATAATTATTGAAGCTAGACCTTAAAACAAAACCTGCATTCCATTTTTTGTAGCTAAAGTTTGTACTAAACCCAAAAAACAGGTTGGCATCAGGAGCTTTGCTTAAATATTTATCTTTTTCATTAATGATACCGTCACGGTTAACATCTTCAAACAAACCTTCAATAGGTTGTCCGTTTACGTCATATATCTGGTGGTATAAGTTAAATGTATATTTTGCATAACCAACCTGGCTTAATTGTATTGGCCCGTTAACTCCGTCTGCTCCACTACCAGGTGCGCCGGGATAATTTAAGTCTTTAGGCACAACAGTTAAATTAGTAATGGTGTTCTTGTTATAAGTAGCATTCAAATTAACATCCCAGGTAAGGTTTTTAGATTTTACGGGTACCAGGTTAAGGTTAAATTCCACACCCTTATTATCCATATTACCCACATTGGCTAGTACATAAGCTGAGAAATTTGTACCGGCCGGTTGAGATACACTATTTAAAAGATCCTCTGTTCTTTTAAGATAAACATCCACACTACCGCTGATCCTGTTATTGATAAAACCATAATCTATACCAATATTATAGCCTGTTGTTTGCTCCCATTTCAAATCGGGATAAAAACCACTGGGTGCATAGGTATTATAATAAGTATTACCGAATTGTGTTAAAGAATTCTGGCCGCCTAAACTATAAGTAGAAAGAAACGCATAGTTACCTATTCCATCCTGTTGACCAGTAATACCATAACCCAGTCTTAATTTAAGATCAGAAATCACTTTGCTGTTTTTCAGGAAAGATTCCTCTTTCATTTTCCAAGAAACTGCTACAGAAGGGAATGTAGCATATTTATTACCCGGACCAAAACGTGATGAACCATCACGGCGAAGGGTTGCTGTCAGGTAGTACTTATTGTCAAGTACATAGTTCAATCTTCCAAAAATACCAATTACAGTATTTTCTGGTTTGTTAAACGGAAAGTTTGGAACAGAGGTTCCTGCAATAGTATCGCCTTTTGCATTATAGCCACGATAATTATAGTATGTGGCAAAATAGTTATTGTAAGTATACCCAGCAGTAAAATCTATCCTGCTTTTTATGGAAGGAATATCTTTTATATAATTCAGGTAAAAATCTACCACAGTATTTTGCTTGGTTGATTTATTAAAACTTGAACTACCGCCAATACCTGGCTTGCCGATGATATAAGCTTGTGCAGCGCTATCATTTACAAAATAAGTACCGGCGCTTTTACTTACATCATAGGCCAGGTTTAAGTTGGCATGTAATCCTTTTACAAAAGGAATTGCATAATCAAACTGTATATTACCAATGCTTCTTTTGGGTGTTTGCTTATCAAAAGTTTGTTCCAGCACTCCCACAGGATTATTGGGGCGGTTTAAGATCAAGTCACCGTTTGATTCCAACCATTCGTAGTAGCCGTTGTATCTTGGGCTATTGGTACGTATGGGTTGGGTTGGGTCAAACTGAACGGCACCACCAATGGCACCTTGGTTGCCAAACCTTGTTTTTTGCATACTTCCTTTTAAATTGATATCTACCTTTAAAGTATTATGAAAAAAAGTAGGGTTCAATACCAGTGCAACAGATGTCTTTTGTAAATGATCGGTTCTTAATATTCCATTCAGGTAGGAATATCCTAAAGAAATACGGTAGGGTAAATTTTTCACGCCGCCGCTAAAGCTTAAATTATTATCAGTAGAAACTGCAGTTTGATAAATAGCATCCTGCCAGTTGGTATTTGCAGTACCTACCTGGCTTTTTTGTTTGCTATTACCTAATTGAGCAACTATAGCCCTAACCTGGTCGCCTGTTAAAACATCAACCTCTCCTGTTTTACTTGCAATAGAAGTAACCGTGGTAAAATTTAATTTTAATCCGCCGGCTTTACCTTTTTTGGTTGTAATAATAATAACGCCATTTGCCGCCCTTGTTCCATATATAGCAGCAGCAGAAGCATCTTTCAATACAGTAAAGCTTTCTATATCGTTGGGGTTGATAAAACTTAACGGGTTACTTGCTCCATTAATTCCATCACTGTTTAAAGGCACCCCATCAATTACAATCAGTGGATCGTTAGTTGCATTTAATGAAGAACCGCCACGGATACGGATAGTACTTCCGGAACCTGGTTGACCCCCATTTGATACAATTGAAACTCCAGGCACTTTACCGGCTATCATTTGTTCCGGTGTGGTAATATTTCCTTTTTGAAAATCTTTTGCAGTTACCAGGTTTATACTTCCTGTAAGATCTTTTTTACGTGTGGTACCATAACCAATTACCACAACTTCATTCAACTGCTGGTTGCTTTGTACAAGGCTTACATCAACAGAAACTTTACCTGCAATTGAAACCTCCTGGGTAACAAAACTTACTGATGTAAATACTAATACAGCATTAGCAGGTGCATTAATTTTAAAACTGCCGTCTGTGGCAGTTTGTGTTGCTGTTGTTGTACCTTTTACTGTAACAGTTACACCTGCAGCAGGTGATCCGTCTTTAGAATCGGTTACTTTACCGGTAATTACATTTTGCGCCAAAGCTGTTATAGAAAACAGCAACAACGAAAACGACACCAACAAAAATTTGGGAATCTTTCTCATAATAGAAGCATTTCGTTTTAAAAAAAATTTACAATCGATTTATTATAATGTGTATTTTATACACTAAGTAAATGTGTAAAACTTACGCAAAGTAAGGCAATTTTCTTATCCGCCAAAATTTTGTTAAAGAATTTTATAGCTTTTGTCTAAAAAAAATACACAGTATTGCAAACGTTTTCGCAAACGATACCAGAAAACTGTAAATTTTGGACAGTTTTGAAAGATTCGACGCTGCATTACCTTAAAAAATCACGGTTAAAAATCAATACCTACCCACTTTTTTTTCTTTTTTTCGTACTTCTCGTAATTGAATTTATATAGTTTACCAGGGCGATGAGGTACATCCTGCTCCATCTCATCCAAGTCAATTAAAAAATCCATAGTAAAAAATTTCTTTCTAAAGTTCCGGCGATCCATTTTAATATCAAGAATGGCTTCATATAAATTCTGCAGGTCACGTAACGAGAATTTTTTAGGTAATAGATTGAAACCAAGGGGATGTTCCTGTATTCTTTTTTGTAACCGCTTATAACAGGTATCAAAAATTTGCTGATGATCAAAAGCGAGGTCGGTCACATTCTTTACATCATGCCAATGCAGTTCATTCTCCAGTATTCTTAGTTTATGGTGTTGCACATTTATTAAAGAACAATAAGTAACTGTAACAACCCTTCCTGCAGGGTGCCGGCCAACCGAACCAAAAGTATGTACCTGCTCCAGGTAAACATCGCTTAGTCCGGTACGCTGTTTTAAAATACGGTATGCAGCGGCATCAAGATCTTCATCAGGTCTTACTAAATCTCCTAACAAGGACCATTTACCCAGGTATTTTTTCAAATCACTTCTTATCAACATTACCTTTAGTTTATCTTCATCAAAACCAAAAATCACACAGTCAACAGATAAAGCAATCCGGTTACTGCTTTGTACTTCTGACTGTATGGTATGTAATGTTTTAACGGTCTTCGCCTGTTCTGTTTCGGTTGCCATTGGTAATATATTACTTACTAGTTATTATTATAGTTTTAAAAAACGGGTATAATTACCTTTTCCGTTTTGTTGCAGCCTTATAAAATATACGCCTGCACTTAATGTTTTTAACTGACTATTGATGATAAGCTGGTATTGTCCCTGGTTTTGATTGCCATTATACAATGTTTGCACCCTTTGCCCAAATACATCCGTTATATCAATTGTTACTGCGCCGCTACCGGCCACAATATAATCAATAATGGCTTTATCAATTAAAGGGTTAGGTGAAATTTTGATACCATAACCGTCTTTTAAATTGGCAATACCGTTGTTGTGAGACGAAGTGGTAAATTGTGCAGCTGTATAATTATTTATGGAAGTTGCGGCACAATTTGCACTAACTCTCCAGTCATATGTGGTGGAAATAGTTAAGTTAGAAATATTTACAGTACCTGTTGTAATACCGGTTGTAGCATTACTCCACACAGAAGCCGCAGGCAGCTTGTACTCAACCGTATAATAAACTCCATTAATAGCTGTCCAGTTTAATGTGGCTGTTGTTATAGTAATATTTGTTACAGTTAGGCCTGTTGGTACAGCCGGTACCGGGTTCACTATAACACTTACCGAAGCCCTGGTACTGGTGCCGCAGGTATTAGATTGGCTTACATAATATATTGTGGTACCTGCTGTTGCTGTTTGTGGTATTGGCGCTGTAGCCGTTCCGGTTCCTCCTGTTGCAACGGTATACCATAAAAGATTGGTACCGCTTGCGGTTAATGGAACGGCGATTGCATTTTGGCAATAAGTTACCGGGCTGGTTACTACTGGCGCAGCAGGAATTGCAGTAACATTAACCGTTATAAGTGCCCTTGGGCTTTCGCATCCTGTTGTAGTTTGAGTTACATAATAACTTGTTGAACCGGCGACAGCTGTAGAAGGTGTTGGTGCTGTTGCACTGCCGGTTCCGCCAGTTGATGCTGTATACCACAATAAATTTGTACCCGTTGCTGTTAGTGGAGCCGCTGTTGCATTTTGGCAATAGGCAACTGTATTGTTAACAACAGGTGATGCCGGCGTTGCATTTATTGTTACAGTTATTGCTGCCCTTGGACTTTCACAACCTGTTATTGTCTGAGTTACATAATAATTTATTGATCCTGAGTTTACCGTTGATGGCGTTGGTGCTGTTGTACTTCCTGTTCCACCCGTTGCTGTTGTGTACCATAATAAACTTGTACCCGTTGCGGTTAATGAAACGGCGGTAGCATTTTGGCAATAAGTTACCGGGCTGGTTATTGCCGGTGCGCCGGGAATTGCATTTACATTTACAACTATTGCAGCTCTGGGACTTTCGCCACAGCTTTGTGTTTGACTAACATAGTAAGTAACATTTCCAACTACAGTTGTGGATGGTGTTGGTGCAGTAGTAGTTCCGGTTCCGCCGGTTGCAGTTGTATACCATAATAAATTTGTACCAGTTGCTGCTAATTGAACGGCAACAGCATTTTGACAATAATTAACCGGTGTTGTTACTGTTGGTGGCGGAGTAGTAGCTGTAATATTTACTACAATTGCAAACCTTGGGCTTTCGCATCCAATGGTTTGGCTAACATAATAAGTTGTACTGCCAACTGTAGTTGTAGATGGTGTTGGCGCTGTTGTACTTCCGGTTCCACCGGTTGCAGTTGTATACCATAATAAATTTGTGCCGGTTGCAGTTAATGGAACTGCAACAGCATTTTGACAATAATTAACCGGTGTTGTTGCTGTTGGCGTTGCCGTGGCACAGGGTGGCACACTTGCATAAATATGATACTCACCTGGTTGCAACGTAATGGATTGTGCTGCAGTTGTTAAATTAAAATTTGATGCCGTTGCACCATTAACACCTGTACCAATCCCATTACTTATATAGTTTGTCCAGTCGCCTGTTGCCTGAAAAGTAACCGATTTAGTTTGTGCCGTTACATCAAAATTGGCAACTACAGTTACTTTTTTACCAGCTGTATTCGGGTCTGCAATTTGAAAAACTTTGAATAAGCCACTGCTAAGGTCATACGTAAAACTGGTGTTATTAAAAACTGCAGGATTACTTAACCTGAATTGAATAATACTGCTATACGTATCATACAAATGTTTGCGGTTTGCATCATCCATATAATGCCATAAAGGTGGTTTATTAGCTGTTCTTCCTCCCATTGCATTTATTGAAGAATCATACCCCCTTTCCTGGAATTGCCAGATCATTTTTGGTCCGGGGATGGTGAATATTACACTTGCAGCAGCTTCTTCCTGTCGTAATGCGGTAGGAAGGTTTTTTATGTTATAGCTTCCTGAAGAATTTCCATAAAGTAAATTTTTAAACATAGTACGCTCCTCATCGTGACTTTGGCTATAACCGATAACAGCAGGGTTATTAAAATTTCGTAACGGGCTATTATAAACCATTGCAGTTATATCGGAATTGGTTGCATACCCCATCGTACATTGATTATATGTAACATTACTGTTACCCCAAAGCATCCATCCATAAGCTGCATACTCCTGCTCTTCCTGTGCCGGTGTGGTACCTAAAAATTCCAGGATCATATATTGTGATGGAATATTTTGTATAACGGTATCGTAATATCTTTTTAAATTAGCCACCCTCGATGCGTCATAATTCTCAACAGTAGTTGTATTAGTAACTGTTTGAGTAAACCCTTTGGCTAAATCAAACCTAAAACCATCAACTTTATATTCCTGTGCCCAAAAATTTAATGAACGTTTTACCAGGTATTGTGTAGCTGTGGAGGTATGATTAAAATCGTTGAACACACTATATGGGTGTGGCGCCGTAACATTTAGCCAGGGATTATTTGCCGCCGGACGGTTGTTTGCTGCATCCCAATACAGTTTAGCCTGCGGCGCATCATTATCACATTGATTATATACAACATCCAGTATAACCGCTATACCGTTTAGATGGCACTTATCTATAAACTCTTTCAGCTTGGATTTAGTGCCATAATATTTATCTGGTGCAAAATAAAAATTAGGATTATACCCCCAGCTTTCATTACCGCTAAACTCATTAACCGGCATTAATTGTATTGCGTTAACACCAATATTTTTAAAATACTGAAACGAGTCGATCAATGACTGATAACTATGTTGTGCCGTAAAATCCCTTATCAACAATTCGTATATCACCAGGTTTTTTTTATCCGGCTTTACAAAATTATTTACCTGCCAGTTATACTGTGGCTCGGCAGTTTGCAATACACTTACCAAACCTGTTGTTAATCCTGTGGGGTAAGGTTTAAGATTGGGATAGGTAACTGCATTTATATACTGGTCGTTATTGGGGTCTAATATTTTTTGTGCATAAGGATCTGCGATTTTTATAGTGTTATCAACCACATATTGATAACCATATTCTGTACCAGGTGTTAATCCGTTAATGGTAAGCCAGTAATAATTCCCGTCGGGTGTGCGGTTCATTTGATTGGCACAAACTGTTGCCCACCCGGCAAAATCTCCAATAACCGATACATTAGTTTTATTAGGAGCATACAATACCAGTGTAACCGATGTATTATTTGGAGCATAGTTAATACCCTCCTGTACACCTGCCGGCAAAGCCGCAACGTTAATAGTTGGATTGATATAAAAACTAAAAGAATCTTTTTTAATACCGTTACCGTCATTTCCTTCCAGCATAATTTTATGCTCACACGATGTGGTAATAGATGGGTTTGCTGCAATTGAGTTTGCTGTAGCAGTGGTAATAGTTGTACCATCTAATTTTAATGTAAGTACCGAGCTTGCAGAAGCAACACCGGCAATACTAAGATTGCTACCAACGGTTATATTTAATGGCTCGGGCCAAGGTATATAACGTGGTTCAAAGGGTGGTAAATTTAGCCGTACAGCAAATTCAGTACCTCCATAAACGGGGATATACATATCGCTTACATCAGAGTTCACTTGCTTTTGTGTTCCTGCGCCGTTTCTAAAAATTGCTGTTACCTTCTGTATTGTTTCACCGGCAGGTACACCAAAAAAACTGCGGACATTAGTTATTATGTACTCATATTTATTAGCGCCTAAAGCAGTAGCTTTTGCTAAAGGATCTGTACTACCCCAGGTAAATTTTACATATTTCCAGTCGCTTGGCCCTGTACTTAAATTGGTAATTACACCTACATGTACATATACATCATTGGAGCTGCCGCCACCATAATTTAATAAACCCTGGTTGCCTTTTGTGCAATCAACTGTAAAAACAAGATTAGAATTATCGAGAAGAAACTCAGGCGTCCAGCTTAATAAACGTTGGGCATTCGTGATTATTCCTATGCAAGCACATAGGATGACCAATAAAAATTTCTTCATACAGCAATCGATTTAATGTGTAAAATAAACACATTATATTCAAATTGCAAAAGATTGTTTAATTTGGTTTTATACGATACACCTGTTGTCCGTTTATATAAGTTGCTACCACTTTGATTTTCAATATATCTGGCAATGAACAATTGATCATATCTGCATCCAGCACTATAAAATCGGCAGCTTTTCCTTTTTCCAAACTGCCTTTTTCTTTTTCTTCAAAAGCTGCTTTTGCAGCCCAAATGGTCATTCCACGCAATGTTTCTTCACGGGTTAAAGCATTTTTAATTTGAAACCCACCTTCCGGAAATCCCTTTGCATCCTGCCTTGCTACTGCTGCATAAAATGTTTTAAAAGGTGAAATATCCTCTACCGGAAAATCGGTACCCAGCGGTATCCAGCCATTTTGCTTCAATAGTTTTTTATAGGCATAGGCTCCTTTTATACGCTGGCTGTCTAAACGCTGTTCAGCCCAGTACATATCACTGGTTGCATGTGTGGGTTGCACCGATGGAATAATGGAGTACTGATCAAAATAATCAAAATCGTTTTCATTTACCACCTGTGCATGTTCAATACGCCAGCGCTTATCATTTTTTCCTTTGAGTACAGCTGCATAAATCTTTAAAATTTCCCTGTTGCCGCTATCGCCAATAGCATGTGTACACATTTGAAATTTTGTATCAGCCAATTTTGCTGCTACCTCCTTAAAGTGTTTTGGATCACTTAATAAAAATCCTTTCCATCGCGGCTTATCGGTATATTCCTGTAACAAACAGGCGCCGCGGCTACCCAACGCACCATCGCCATACAGTTTAAATCCGCCAACTGTTAAATAAGGTGTTTTATAAATTCCTTTAGCAATCCATTTATCATAGTATTGAGCACTATCAGTAAGCATGGCATAAATTTTCATTTTTAAATTACCTGCTTTTTGTTCTGCATCCACCAAATCAATAGTATGCTCACTTACGCCGCAATCATGCACACCTGTAAGCCCAAGAGCAAAGCAGGTATTTTGTGCCTGTTTAAAATAAACCTTTGCCGCATCGTCACTTACTGGTGGAATAACATTTTCAACTATATCCATTGCATTGTCAATTAAAATACCAGTAAGTTTTCCGTTCTTTATTTCAAAACTGCCGCCTGCTATTTTGGTATTAACTGTAACTCCGGCTAAATCCAAGGCTTTCTGATTCGCCAATGCAGCATGGCCATCAATACGTTTTAAAAAAACAGGTTTGTCCGGATATAACTGGTTTAATTTTTCATTACTGGGAAACTCTTTTACATCCCAGTCATTTTGATCCCATCCCCGGCCATAAATCCATTTGGCATTACTCGATTTAAAAAAATCTGAAAGATGGTGAAGTACATCATCAAATGAAGTGGTACCAACCAAATCGCATTTCCATAAATCTGTTGCATAGCCTGTAAAATGGCTGTGGGCATCTATAAATCCGGGGTAAATAGTTTTGCCTCCTGCATTCAGTTCTTCCTCACCTTCGTACTCTTTTAATATTTCATCATTGGTACCAATCGCAATTATTTTTCCATCCCGTATAGCCATGGCTTCGGCAACAGAAAAATTTTCATCAACGGTATAAATTTTTGCATGATGAACCAGTAGAGGGACTTTTTGACGGAATTTGCAGGAAGAAAAAGTAATAAGGAATAAGCAATAAGCAATAAGTCCTTTCGGTAACATAAAATGTTTTTTTCAAAAGTACTAAAACGGGCTTTACTATTTTTATCTTTGATGAAGAACTAATTATTACATGTACAATACGGCACAGACAAAACAGCTGCAACAGGAAACACAAGAGTGGTTATCCAGCATTAACGCAGTTAATTTTAAAGAAATTATTAAGAATAACGTAGAACAGCTTAGAGCTGTTTTACGCTTTCATGAATACAGGTATTATGTACAAAACGATCCGCTTATAAGCGATTATGAATATGATACCCTTTACAAACAACTGGAAAAATTTGAAAAAGAAAATCCGGATGCAGTAACTGTAAATTCTCCTACTCAAAGAGTGGGTACCGGGCTGACAAAAGATTTCCCCAAGGTACAACACCTGGTACCCATGCTTAGCTTGGAAAACAGTTATAATGCTGAAGACCTGCAGGACTGGGACAGAAAATGCCGTGAGTTGAGTGGTTTGGATGTGGTGGAATATTCAGTAGAGCCAAAATTTGACGGTGCCAGCATTTCCCTAATTTACGAAAACGATATGTTTACCCGGGGTGCTACAAGAGGCGACGGATCGGTAGGTGATGAGATAACAACTAATATTAAACAGATCCGGTCTGTGCCATTATCGGCACTATTCAGCGAATATGGTATTCAGCAAATAGAAATACGTGGCGAAGTATTAATGAATAAAAACAACTTTAAGGCTTATAACAGTAAATTAATAGAGGAAGGCATTCCGCCATTGGCTAATCCACGTAATGCAGCAGCAGGAAGTTTGCGTATAAAAGATACGGCAGAAGTTGGTAAAAGAAACCTGGAAGCATTCCTCTACCATGTAAGTTATTTAGTGAATACTGCAAACCGTCAACCACATACTCATAGTGGTATGATTGAAATGTTATGGAACCTCGGGTTTCGCAGCCCTAAAAAAGAATTAAAAATTGTAAGTGGAATTGATGCTGTAATACAGCACATAAATGAATTTGAAATACAAAGAGATAACCTGCCTTATGAAATAGATGGTATGGTTATTAAAGTAAATGATCTTCAGTTACAGGATAAGTTGGGCATGACGTCCCATCACCCAAGATGGGCAATAGCTTTTAAATTTAAAGCAAGGCAAGCTACCACCAGGTTAATTGGTGTAGAATTCCAGGTAGGCAGAACCGGGGCTGTTACCCCTGTTGCAAAACTGGAGCCGGTGCAGGTTGGTGGTGTTACTGTCAGCAGTATTTCCATACACAACGAAGAGTATATTAAAGAAAAAGAATTGATGCTGGGAGATACAGTATTGATAGAAAGAAGCGGTGATGTGATTCCGCAAATTGTAAAATCATTTACAGAATTGAGAAAAGGTGATGAGCAAAAAATTAATTTCCCGTCTACCTGCCCTGTTTGTAAGCATCAGTTATACAAAACAGATGAAGAAGCTGTATGGCGTTGTACCAATATCAATTGCGAAGCACAGGTAGTGGAACGCATAATACATTTTGTAAGCAAGGATGCGATGGACATTCGCAGTTTTGGCGAAGCCAATGTGCGTAAATTTTATGATATGGGACTTTTAAAAGACATCCCGGGGGTATATACTTTGCCTTTTGATGAAATAAGAAAACTGGATGGCTTTGGTGAAAAGTCAATTACAAACTTACAGGCGGCTATCGAATCCAGTAAAACACAGCCCTTACACAGGGTTATTTATGGATTGGGTATAAGATATGTGGGAGAAACTACTGCAAAAACCCTTGCTACATCTGTTGCCCATTTAAACGATTTTGCAAATTTTAGCGAAGAGCAATTGCAGCAACTGGAAGATGTTGGAGTAAAAGTGGCAAAAAGCATCAATGCCTTTTTTAGCGACGAAGAGAATATCAAATTGATACAAAGGCTTGAGGCATTGGGTGTTCAATTGAAAAATGAAAAGAAGGAATTGACAAACAATGGCAATTTAGCAGGACAAACATTTTTATTTACCGGCACATTAAATAAATTAAAACGAAGTGAGGCTGAGGCCATGGTTGAAGACAATGGCGGCAAAATTGTATCTGGCGTAAGTAGTAAATTAAACTACCTGGTAGTAGGGGATGATGCCGGAAGTAAATTAGAAAAGGCAAAAAAGATCACTACCATTAATGTAATAAGTGAAGAAGAATTTTTAAAAATGCTTTCATCTTGATAAAAAAAATTTTATATTTATAGTCAAACCTTATTTATCGTTAAAAACATTTTTCCGGGTTAGCCAAAACACCCGGATCCCACTTTTAAATCATATCGAAATGATTAAAAAAATTCCTGGTGAAATCTGGAAACCTATCCAGTTTGCAGGACACAAAACGTTGCGTAAAAAATATGCTGTATCATCATTAGGCCGTACTGCCAGTTTTAGCGAGGGTATTGAAAAAGACGGCAAAATTTTAAATGGTTCTTTAACATCGGGATACCGCACCCTTAACCTGCATATTAACGGGGGTAATGGGACCATTTATATTCACCGGGAAATAGCCAGGCTTTTTTGCAAAAAAAAATCCCCTAAATACAAGTTTGTAATTCATATTAATCATAAAAAGAAAGATAACCATTACAAAAACCTGAAGTGGGCTACACTTGATGAAGTAAGCAGTCATCAACAATTCAGTCCTGAAAAAATAGCCTATAAAAAAAGGCAGGCCAACAGAACAGAAGGTTTAAAATTAAACGCTACACAGGTTAAAGCGATTAAGGATATAATTAAAAATCCTAAACGAAAAATAACCTACAAGCAGCTGGCGGCAAAATATAAAGTGAGTGAAATGACTTTGTATCGTATCAAGAGCGGCGAAAATTGGGGAAGGGTAAAATAGCAGTATAAAGGAATTGGTAATTTGTAATCAGGAATTAGCCTATAGCTGATTCCTTTTTTGTTTTATGTAAATTCGTTTTTTAAATAAAAAATAAGCTATGCTGCAGTCATCTACTTTAAAATTTTTAAAAGACCTTAAAAAGAATAACAACAGGCCATGGTTTGAAGAACACCGCCAGCAATACGAAACTGCTAAAGAGGATTTTTTACTACTTACAGAAAAATTAATTACAGGCATTTCGGTATTTGATCCAGCTATTGCGTTATTAATAGCTAAGGAGTGTGTATTTCGCATTAACCGTGATGTTCGGTTTAGTAAAGACAAAAGCCCGTATAAAAATAATATCGCCGGTTACTTTAACAGAAATGGAAAAAAGGGGAATGGCGCAGGATATTATTTACATATTGAACCCGGTAAAAGTTTTGCCGCAGGTGGTATGTGGATGCCCGAAGCTAAGGAGCTTGCCAGTATCAGGCAGGAAATTGATTATAGTTTTGATAACTGGAAAAAGATAATTGGTAATACCTCTTTTAAAAAAACATTTATTGAAGGGATAAAAGGAGAAGCTTTAGTAAGACCCCCAAAAGGCTATGATGAAACGAATCCGGCTATAGCGTATTTAAAAATGAAGAATTTTGTTGTAACTAAATCTTTTACTGATACCGAAATACAAAGCAAAACATTTGTAAAAGACGTAGCAAACACATTTAAAGCAATGAAACCGATGATTGACTTCCTGAATGGTGCTATTGACTAGAAAAATTAATCCTGAAATAAAAAATGGCCAGAGATAAAAATCTCCGGCCTTGCTTACCTCTGAAACCACAAGAAAAAAAGGTATAATAAGATTACTCTATTAAACAGTTGATTTTATTAACGAATGTGTAATTGGATAATAAGGGACCTTGTACAATACAAAAAATCCTGAAAGCTTTAAATAAGATTGGAGTGGATTAAATAACCTAGCAGGTTGTAAAAGTAATGATTTTTTTGTACTAACATAATTTATTTTACTAAATTTTTCCCGAAGCTTTTAATTCACGGTTAGCAAACGCTAATAATTGCCGTTTTTTGCGGTTATACCACCATATTGGAACAGTTTTTTTCATTAAAGTATCTATATTTCTCATACCAAAAAGCTTCCAAAGCCCAGTCAATTTACCCCCTGCAGTATTTTGCAGTGCCCTAAGGCTCATTGCAAAGCCACCCTCTAGATACTCCATATGGTGCCAATAACCTGCAGGCATAAATAATGTATCACCATGCTCTAGTATTACTTCGTAACCCTTTGCCAGTTTTACAGCTGGAAAATTTTCATAATCGAAGTTTTCATTATAATTGGCAAAATTAGCAAGGCTTAATACTTCCCATGGCTTTCGATATAGCTTGTATTGCTCCTCGTAAGGAAATAGCAGTACTTTTTTACGTCCGATAAACTGGGTATGTAAAATATGGCTCATATCAATATCAAAATGAATATGGGTTACCGAACCTTGCCCCCCAACGAAAAGCATAGGGTATTTTTTTACAAACCCTTTCATCAATTCTTCGGGCCATGTAAAATCTGCCACTACTCCCGGTGCATGTTGAAAAATATTAAACAGAAAGATTCGTAAATCCAGCGGCCCCTCTTTTACTTTTTTAAGGTAATCCCCAAACTTCATATAGGCATCGGCTGTATTAATAGGTGTATAAGCATCGCTTTTTATGTTATTATATACACCTACCTCCTTTTCGCCAACAATATCAATAAAATAATCCCATGTCCATTTTTTATAAGCAGGCCATTCTTTGGCAAGGTTTTTAATAACTACCGGTTTCATGGTGTTATAATAATTCTTTTTAAAATCCCCGGCAGATATGGTATCAAAAGTATCAACAGCTTGTAATTGCATAGCAAAAAATTTTCCAGAACAAATTTAATGATTTAACTGTGAGAAAATATTTAAAAAGTAAAGCTAAAAAACTAATAAGCGTTAGTTTTGTAAAAAACTGCAATGGCTAAAATCAAGTCGGGTAAAAATGCCAGCAAGAAGGATATTATTATAAAAAAAGCAGCATTGCTTTTCAGAACAAAAGGGTTTAATGCTGCTTCTATGAGAGAACTGGCAGAAGCTGTTGGCGTAGAAGCACCAAGCCTGTACAATCATATCGGCAGTAAAAGTGAATTATTACAGGCCATTTGTTTAAAGGTAGCCAATGAGTTTACCACACAATTAGATGAAACAGAAAATATCAACACGGGTATAACCAATAAAATTGAGTTGATCATCCGGTTTCATATAAACATGATGCTTGAAGAATTTGATGAAGTATTTGTAGCCAATCATGAGTGGAAGCATTTACAGGAACCATTCCTCAGTAATTTTTTAAACCAACGCCGGGGTTACGAGAAGAAACTGGTTACACTTATTGAAGAAGGAATTAAAAAGAAAGAATTAAAAAATATAAATCCCTATGTAGCCATACTTACCTTACTATCAGCGGTACGTGGACTGGAGTTTTGGCAACGTCACAAAAAAAACATCAGCACCAAAGTGCTGGAAGATGATATGGTAACTCATTTATTAAACGGCATAACAAAATAGTTTTATGGCAGTTCATTTTCATACATTAAAAGTTAAGGCGATTAAAAAAGAAACTGCAGATTGTGTATCTGTTTCATTTACTGTTCCCGAATTACTACAAAAAGAATTTGCATTTGAACAGGGACAAAATATCACCATTAAAAAAAATATTGATGGAGAAGAGATACGCCGCTCTTATTCCATTTGTGCTGCCCCATTTGAAAACGATTTAAAAGTTGCGGTAAAAAAAGTAGAGGGAGGGAAATTTTCTACCTATGCAAATGAAACTTTAAAAGAAGGTGACGAGCTGGAAGTGTTGCCGCCAACCGGAAAATTTAACTGCAAATTGCTGCCAGCCAACTGCAAACAATATGTAGCTTTTGCAGCAGGCAGCGGTATCACTCCAATTCTTTCTATTATTAAAACCACTTTGCAAACCGAATCCAACAGCAATTTTACTTTAGTATTTGGCAACCGCAGCCGTTCCTCTATTATTTTTTTTGAAGAACTTGAAGGCTTAAAAAACAAATACCTGCAGCGTTTTAATTTTATAAATGTGTTGAGCAGGGAAAAAACAGATGCCCCAATAAATTTTGGAAGGATAAACAATGAGAAACTTGAAGCCTTATCAAAACTGATAAATTATAAAAGCATTGATGATTTTTTTATTTGCGGACCGGAAGAAATGATCTTTTGTGTAAAAGAATTTTTAGAGGAGCAGGGTATTGACAACAGGAAAATACATTTTGAATTATTTACAACTCCCGGGCAAAAGAAAACATCCAGAAACAAACCCGTGGCAGCAGAAAGCACAGGCCCAAAAAGCAAAATTACCGTTAAGTTAGATGGCAGAAGTTTTGATTTTGATTTAGGGTTTGATAATGAGAGCATTTTAGATGCTGCGCTGCAACAGGGTGCCGATCTTCCCTTTGCCTGTAAAGGTGGTGTATGTTGCACCTGCAAAGCAAAACTAATAGAAGGACAGGTGGAAATGGATGTAAACTGGGGATTGGAGCATGAAGAAATTGAACAGGGTTTTATACTAACCTGCCAAAGCCATCCTACCACAGATAAAGTAGTAGTTGATTTCGACATTAAATAAAACCCTGTACAACTATCTTATTATTTCTTTGCGCCAAATATTGCATAAGAGGCGTAAAACAAAAAGTTTTTACTTTTTATATAAGCTCCATTGGTTATCCTGTCGTCGGGTATAAGATTAGTTAGTCCAATGTTGTACTGTATACCAAGATTTAATTTTTTAACTCTTACAGAAGACTTTAAAGTAAGACCGGCATCAATAGCTTTTCTGTTATCAGCCAAACCATTACCAAAACTCATTTTTTTAAACGGGTCGGTGGTTAATACTTTAAACTTGCCGGATGCGGCCACTCCTACAAATGGCCCGGCACCAAAAGCAATACCCATTTCTTCGCCACCATTGGGTGGGTTTACCACAAAAGAAACCGGCACCGCTACATTGATGTAATTCACTATTATTTTGCCGCCCACGGTAGTTTCGTATCCGGTTTTTAAATAAGATACCACAGGGTTTAAAGCAAGCGTGGCATTTTTGAGTTTTTTTATTCCAACATAAGATTCTAAACCAATACCAAATGCAAAATCGCCATTACCTTTACCGCCGTTGGTTTTTACATTGCTGGAGCCAAAATCTCCCTTTAAATAAACAGGGTTATTATTTTGTGCGGTTACAATACTGCAACTAAAAAAGAAGAGAACTAACAACTTTGTTTTCATATTTAATTTTTTTGTAAACATAAACAAGCTGCTATTTTATTAAGTACCCACCAAAGGGTATTTTGCTGTTACTATTTTAATACAACCTTTTTTGCTAACAGTTGTTAGTTTTTTATATTATTTTTACTGCATAAATAACCACCATATGTTTGTACAGGATTTCGAAAAAATATTTCAGGATACAATTGATAAAGAAATAAAAATTGAACCGAAAGACTGGATGCCGGAGGCCTACCGTAAAACCAATGTGCGCCAGATAAGTCAGCATGCACACAGCGAAATTGTGGGTATGTTGCCCGAAGGTAACTGGATAAGCAGGGCACCATCTTTAAAACGTAAAGCCATTTTAATTGCCAAAGTGCAGGATGAAGCCGGGCATGGTTTATACTTATACAGTGCGGCAGAAACATTAGGCACATCAAGAGATGAAATGATAAATGATCTGAACAGTGGCAAGGCAAAATATTCTTCTATTTTTAATTACCCCACTTTAACATGGGCAGATATGGGTGCTGTTGGCTGGCTGGTAGATGGTGCTGCTATTTTAAACCAGGTAATGTTGTGCCGCACAAGCTATGGCCCTTATGCAAGAGCTATGGTTCGCATTTGTAAAGAAGAAAGTTTTCATCAGCGGCAGGGTTTTGAATCTTTATTGGTTTTATCGCAGGGAACAGCAGAACAAAAGGCCATGTGCCAGGATGCAATTAACAGGTGGTGGTGGCCAAGCTTAATGATGTTTGGTCCTAAAGATAGCGAAAGTACCAACAGCGATCAGAGCATGAAATGGAAAATAAAACGAAAAACAAATGATGAGTTGCGCCAGCAGTTTGTTGATATGGCAGCAGAACAGGTAAAAGTTTTAGGCATGAAATTACCTGACGAAAAACTGCAATGGAACGAAGCCAGGAAGCATTATGATTTTGGCGAAATAAACTGGGATGAATTTTGGAACGTGGTAAAAGGAAACGGCCCCTGTAACAAACAAAGATTAGAAGCAAGACGTAAAGCACATGAAGAAGGTAAATGGGTAAGAGAAGCGGCGATGGCGTATGCAGAGAAAAAGAAAAGCCCCCTCCGCCCCCTAAAGGGGGAACTTGATCAAAGCGAAAGTTCTTTAGTTTCAAAAGCAGTATAACTAAAAAATATTTTTATGAGTTTTGCAATAAGAAAATTTTATTACGGTGATATTCCTGAAGAAAATGCAGGAAGTAACGAATTGAAAAGTACCCAAGTTTCTCCGCCAGTTGGCGGAGGCGGAGGGACATGGCCCCTTTGGGAAATATTTGTCCGCAGCAAACAAGGATTAGACCATAAACATGTAGGAAGTTTACATGCAACTGATGCTGCCATGGCTATTGAAAATGCAAGAGATGTTTATACCAGAAGGCAGGAAGGGGTGAGTATTTGGGTGGTGGAAAGTAAATACATTACAGCTTCTAATCCTGAAGAAGCAGGTGAATTATATGAACCTGCTGTTGATAAAATTTACCGCCACCCAACATTTTATAATTTACCTGACGAAGTAAATCACATGTAAAAAGTCAGCATGAAAAACCTTACAGACTATATTCTTCATTTAGCAGATACCACATTAATTCTTTCGCAACGAAACAGTGAATGGTGTGGGCATGGGCCAATACTGGAACAGGATATTGCTATCACCAATATTTCTTTAGATCTGCTTGGACAGTCCAGAAATTTTTATCAATATACCGCTCTACTAATAAACCAATTAACCAATCAACCAATTAACGATGGTACTGATGAAGATAAACTGGCTTACTTAAGAAAAGAAAGAGAATTTAAAAATCTGTTATTGGCAGAACAACCCATTGGCGATTGGGCACAAACTATTTTGCGCCAGTATCTTTTCAGTCAATATCAATATTTATTATTTGAGCAATTACAAACCGGTAAAGATGAACAGCTGGCTGCAATTACAGCCAAGGCTTTAAAAGAAATAAAGTATCACTTGCGGTGGAGTAGTGAATGGGTAATCCGTTTAGGTGATGGTACCGGAGAAAGCAAAGCAAGAATGATAAAAGCCATTGATGAATTATGGAGGTACACCGGAGAAATGTTTATGCCTGCTGACTATGAAAAAGATTCGGGTATCGACTTTACTGTAATAAAAAAACAATGGGACAAAAAAGTAAAAATTATTTTTGACGAGGCAACTTTAACTGTTCCGGAAAAAGTATTTATGCAGACAGGAGGAAAAACCGGGATACATACTGAACACCTTGGTTATATTTTAACAGAGTTACAATATTTGCAAAGAGCCTATCCAAATTCCACATGGTAATTGATGACACCATACCAGTAAAAAAAATATGGAAACTACTTGAAACAGTTTGCGACCCCGAAGTTCCTGTACTCACCATACTGGACCTAGGTATTGTACGAGATGTAAAAATTAATGACGAGACAGTTGAAATTACAATTACACCAACTTACACCGGCTGTCCGGCAATGGATATGATTGCCATGAACATCCGTTTGGCACTGACTGAAAATGGTTTTACTAAAATTAAAATCACCACTGTACTTTCCCCGGCATGGACAACCGACTGGATGAGTGAAGAAGGAAAACGCAAGCTGATTGCATACGGTATCGCTGCGCCAAACAAAAAATTTGAAATCCCTGAAGATGGTGTGCAATGCCCGCAATGTAATTCCACCAGCACAAAACTCATTAGCGAATTTGGCAGTACTGCCTGCAAAGCTTTATACCAATGTAGTGATTGTAAAGAACCATTCGATTATTTTAAGTGTCATTAACCAGTGTATTAATTTTAGCAGCAATTGCTTACATTTATAATTATGGACTTAAGTATTTATTTTGAAGAAGCGGCACAGGTTTCCGCAGCATTTATAATCGGTGCTATCATCGGCATAGAAAGAGAATTTCGCAGCAAGCCGGCTGGCTTTAGAACGATGATATTGATTTGTGTTGGCTCCTGCCTGTACACCATTCTTTCAAAAGAGAGTACTGCCGGAAGCACCGACCGCATAGCCAGCAATATTGTAACCGGTATTGGATTTATTGGTGCAGGTGTAATTTTTAAAGAAGGTATGACAGTTAATGGCTTAACCACGGCCGCACTTATCTGGATTACTGCGGCATTAGGAATGGCTATCGGTTATCATAATTATACCCTGGCCATTGTGGTATCTGTAATGGTGGTTATTACTTTGTTTGTACTGGAACCTGTACAACGTTTTATAAACAAATTGCACCGGGTAAAAGATTACCGCATTAAAACAATTGAACTGGGAAAAGATTTTAAAAATGAACTGGAAACATTTTTTAAACTTAACGACATGACTTTCCGCTGTATGAAAGTGGTAAAAGAAGATAAAGATGCAATATACCTGTACCGCATCGGTTCACCAGACAGAAACTATGATGCCGTTAACCAGTTTTTATTAAATCATATTGATGTAAAAAGTTTTGAAGTGTAAATATCTTTCTTGCTAAAAATAATTGTATGTCGTCCATCCTGTTCGAAATAAAAAACTCCGTTGCTTACATTACTTTAAACCGACCTGAAAAATTTAATTCCTTTAACCGGGAAATGGCTTTGCGTATGCAGGCACACCTGGATGAATGTGCCAGTGTGCCCGATGTACGCTGTGTATATATTACAGGCTCGGATAAAGCTTTTAGTGCCGGCCAGGATATCAGTGAATTGGTGGGTGAAAATAAAATTGAGCTTAAACAAATACTTGCCGAACATTATAACCCCATTGTAAAACGCATAAGAAATTTACCCAAGCCTGTAGTATGTGCAGTAAATGGTGTAGCTGCCGGTGCCGGCGCAAACATTGCATTGTGTTGCGATGTGGTGGTGGCCGCTGCTACCGCAACTTTTATACAGGCATTCAGTAAAATTGGTTTAATACCTGATAGTGGTGGTACATTTACCTTACCCCGGTTAGTAGGTTGGCAAAAAGCAAGTGCTTTAATGATGACAGGAGATAAAGTAAATGCCACTGAAGCAGAACAGATGGGAATGATCTATAAAGTTTTTGATGACGCTTCTTTTGAAACTGAAAGCAAAAAAATTGCAGCAACACTTTCGCAGATGCCGACAAAAGGATTAGCTTATACCAAACATGCACTGAATATGTCTTTTGCCGCCAGTTGGGAAGAGCAATTGTTGCTTGAAGATAAATTTCAACAAAAGGCGGCAGTAACAGAAGATCATAAAGAAGGAATAAATTCATTTCTTGAAAAAAGAACTCCCATCTTTAAAGGAAAATAAAAATGCAAAGCGAAAAAGATAAACAGGCCGGAGAAGTAGTAGCCCACATGATGCAGAACGATTTATTCTCTCAATGGCTGGGCATTGAAGTATTGGCAATTAAAGAAGGCTACAGTAAAATAAAAATGACCGTTCGTAAAGAAATGATCAACGGCTTTAGCATTGTACATGGGGGCATTGCATTTTCATTAGCGGATAGTGCTTTTGCATTTGCCTGCAACAACCGCAATGTTTTATCTGTTGCGTTAGATACTTCCATAAACTTTTTAAAACCTGTGCATGTGGGTGATGTGTTGACTGCCGAAGCAAAAGAATTACACAACGGCAAATCAACCGGGCTTTATCAAATTACTATCACTAATCAAAAAGAACATATAGTGGCTGTTTTTAAAGGCACCTGTTTCAGAACAGATAAAAAGCTGATATGATTTATCAATTCAACAATTTCATCCCGGTAATACATGAATCTTCTTTTGTTCATCCGCAGGCTGCAGTTACCGGCAATGTAATCATCGGTAAAGATTGCTATATAGGCCCCGGGGCAGCCCTTCGTGGCGATTGGGGGCAAATCATTATTGAAGATGGCTGCAATGTGCAGGAAAACTGTACCATCCACATGTTTCCGGGTGTAACAGTTGTATTAAAACAAGGTGCACATATTGGCCATGGTGCAGTAATACATGGCGCTGCCATTGGTAAAAATTGTTTGGTGGGTATGAATGCAGTAATAATGGACAATGTTGTTTTAGGTGATGAATGTATTGTAGGTGCTTTAAGTTTTATTAAGGCAGATGAGGTTTTTGAAGCCCGGAGTTTGATTGTGGGTAATCCTGCAAAAAAAATTAAAGCAGTAAGTGACGAAATGATGGCCTGGAAAACTGAAGGCACAAAATTATACCAGCAACTGCCGGGGGAAATGTTCAGCAACTGGAGCGTATGTGAGCCCTTGAGGCAACTACCCGAAAAAGAAAATTCAGCCGGGTTAAAAAATTATAAACCATGGAGCCACGGAGTCTCCTGACACTATCAAATTTCATTGCTGTACCTTCGCACAAATAAGCATAATTAAGTGTCAGAAAAATCAAACTTTGTAGACCAGATAAAAATATTTTGCCGCAGCGGACATGGTGGTGCAGGCAGCAAACATTTATTACGTAATAAATTAACTGCTTTTGGTGGCCCCGATGGTGGTGATGGCGGCCGTGGTGCCCATATTATTTTAAAAGGTAACACCCAGTTATGGACCTTACTCCACCTCCGGTATTTTAAAAATGTGCTGGCCGAAGATGGAGAAAATGGCAGCAAGAGTACCTCAACAGGAAAAACAGGAAAAGATATTATTATTGAAGTGCCTTTGGGAACTATTGCCCGTGACGAAGAAACCGGGGAAGTGGTGGCAGAAATTTTAGAAGACGGACAGGAGATAATTTTAGTAAAGGGCGGCCGTGGCGGATTAGGCAACAGCAATTTTAAAACCCCCACCAATCAAACCCCTGAATATGCTCAACCCGGAGAACCAGGGGAAGAAGGCTGGAAGGTACTGGAACTTAAAGTTTTGGCCGATGTTGGTTTGGTAGGTTTTCCCAATGCAGGCAAATCTACTTTATTAAGCAGCGTAACAGCTGCCAAACCAAAAATTGCTGATTATGCTTTTACCACTTTAATACCGCAACTGGGTATGGTGGAATACCGTGATGGTAAAAGTTTTTGCATTGCCGATTTACCGGGCATAATTGAAGGTGCTGCAGAAGGCAAAGGATTAGGCCATCGTTTTTTACGGCATATAGAGCGCAATTCTATTTTATTATTTTTAATTCCGGCAGACAGTAAAGACCATAAAAAGGAATATGATATTTTATTGAATGAACTGCAGGCCTACAATCCCGAAATGCTGCAAAAAGATTTTGTAATTGCCATAAGCAAAAGCGATATGCTGGATGATGAATTAAAAACAGCCATAGAAAAAGAACTACCAAAAAAAATTCCCCATATTTTTATTTCGTCTGTAACAGGCCAGAGTTTATCTGAATTAAAAGATCTGTTATGGAAAACACTAAATGCTCCTGCAAAAGCATAAAACTATTACTCCAGGTTTTATGCTTTGTATATACCGTTAACAGGGTATTGCATTTTACTTTTTCAATTTGTTTCTTTACATAAACTTATACGCATGAAAAAGTATTTTTTATTTTTGGCCGCAACCTTTGTTCTGGGTAATGCTGTTAAAGGCCAAATAAGCCGTCCGCTTAAAAAAGTATTGGAGCTTAAAATGCCTAAAACTATTGATGATGATATGCCTGGTACCAGGGGAGCCAGCGTGGCGTGGCATCCGGTACAGAAAAAATATTATGCGGTAATGGCCGGCAATATGGCTTATCCGCTTGCTGTGTATGATGTTAAAGGCAAACAACTTTCACTAGATACTTTAACCGCAATGGAAGATAGCCGTGGGCTTTGGTATGATCCGGCAAAAAAACAAATCTGCGGAAATACCTATGGCAGCTATGGATGGTTTTCTTATACGCTTGATAAAAAGGGCATTCCTGTAAAAATAGCTATAGATTTTGAAGGCATGAACCAGCCAGATGATCAAAGTGTTGGCGCATATAATGTTGCAAGAAAATCAGTGATGTTTATTTTTGGATCGCAGGTATCTTGGTATAATGCTACGGATGCTTCGGTAAATCCCGATGACAGGCTGACCATTCACTGGGGAACTACGGCAAAGCAGGGCATTAAAGAAGGTGAAGATGAAACCGCAGAACCCGAAGGCTATAATCGTACTACTGTAATTTACACTGGCAAACCCGGTGCAGAAATTGGGTTTTTAAATATAGATAAAAAGCAGGTGGAGTTGTATGATTCTAAAACCGGCTTTTTAAGCCAGGTACTTATATTGCCGTCCGGCACTCCCGCAGAAGCTTCATTTAATTTTGCATTTGCCAACGACACCTACTGGTTTTTCGATATGGAAAAAAGAGTATGGTTTGGCTGTAAATAAAAAACACTAAAACAACCAGCATAAAAGCCCCTGTATAATGCAGGGGCTTTTTTATAGTAGTACTCATGCTATCTTTATAAAAACTAAAAGCAATTGTCAGCAGTATTTAAATATATCCGTGAGTTTTATAATAAAGAATTTAATCTCTGGTATTTTTTATTGATACTGTTATTGCTGGGTACAATTATTTATTTAAACTACTGGCACTTGCTGGAACGCAGGTATGCTGCCGCAGGAAAAACAAGATGGAGTAATTTTTTAGGTTATTACCTGCTTTACCTTATTCCTTTTGCAACAGCTTTTTTATTACAGCTATTTTTTTATAAAGATTGCACTTATTACTACAAGCTGTGGTTTTGGATAATATTGTTGCTGGCGCCGGCCTTTTTTTCTTTCCGGGTAAATTTTAATTTTCACGAAGACATCGTTAATAAAATATGGACAGGCGATGAATTGCAATTTTGGTTACGCTGTATCAATTGGGTAGTCCGTGTATTTGTGTTACTGATACCCATATTTATTATCTGGTTTATAAAAGATAAAAGCAATCAACCTTTTTACGGCACAAGGGCTTTGGATAATATCAGGCCTTATCTCATCATGTTGCTCATTATGGTTCCGCTGCTTGCACTGGCAAGTACACAGCGGGATTTTTTGAGTATGTATCCCAAAGCAAAATTTTTAACCCAATTGCAGCTGGGGCATCAAAAGTGGCGGTATGTAGTTTATGAGTTGTGTTATGGTTTTGACTTTATAAGTATTGAATTTTTCTTTCGTGGATTTTTAATTTTATCGCTGATGAAAATCTGCGGTACGCATTGTATAATACCTGTTGCCTGTTTTTATTGTGCTATTCATTTAGGCAAACCAATGGGTGAAGCTATCAGCAGTTTTTGGGGTGGTTTACTTTTAGGTATTGTAAGCTATAATACCGGCAGTATTTGGGGCGGTTTAATTGTACACCTGGGTATTGCCTGGTTTATGGAAATTGGCGGATGGCTGGGTGCATTGTTTAAAAAATAACTGGGCTGACTAATACGGTCTGCCAATAGTATCGCATACCGCTTTAAGCAGCGAAGTATTATCATTGGTATCCTGCCCTTTTTCCCAGAGCATTACACCATTGCCCCTTTGTTTTGCCAGCATGCTTTTAAGTTTAATGGTATATTGACCATTGTAATAAATGGTAAAAGGTGCAGGGTATCCGCTGGCAGTAACTATTGCAGAATCTGATACCGCACTGCCACCCTGCGCTAAAATATTGTTGTAGGTAAGTACGGTGTTTGTTTGTGTTATGCCCGATGGCCTTCCATAACCCGGCAATCCCAATACATATTTAGCAGCAGGCATTCCTCTTGTGGTAAGCCAGTAATTTATTGATGTATTTACCAACGCCATATCGCTGTGATGTTTATAAGATGTTGTTGTGCTAAAATCATCGTACACCATAACATTAAACCAATCTGCATAATTAAACACGGCAGTTTGTACCGCATCTCTTATACTACCGGCATATTTACCGGGTGTAATAGCCGCTGTTAAATAATATTTGCCATTGGTGTGCAGGCTGTCGCTTAATTCCTTCATTAAAGCAGTAAATTGTATGTCTGTTCCATCGCTGGTGCTGGGAAATTCCCAATCAATATCCACGCCATCTAAAACATATTGCCGCACATTATCCATAATGTTTTTTATAAGTGAGTTTCGTGCAGTGGTTGATGCCGTTGCTGTTTTAAAATCTGAAGCAGCACCGTTAACGCTCATGAATATTTTGGCATTATTAAGTTTTGCCTTTGCCACTACAGCAGTAAAAGTTGTTGGGCTGTTTAAAGTAAGTCCGCTGGCAGTAACAGTAAAAAAAGCATAGTTCACCACATTGGTCATTTTAAATTTTACATCCGGTACAGCGCTCACTGTTCTGTAGTAAGGAAAATAGCCTACTACTTTAAAACCAAAATCGGGTGGTGCAAAAATTGGTGCCGGTGCAGGAACGGTTGCCGGGTTATCTTTTTTACAGGCAGCTAAAAAAATGGCAGTAGTGGTAATAAGCAACCAAAACCTGGCAAAACGCTTCATAGTAAATAAATTAGTATTGGAAGTTACTAACCTTTGGGGAGTTTTACTATTGCCGGAGCAGATAATGATGATTAATTTTACAACAGATGAGAATATTACTACAGACAGCATTATTATTCCTTTTGAGTGTATTACTCTGCGCCTGTCCGTATAGTTCTCCATACCTGCTTGATGAAAATCCGACTATTTATGTAGAAGATGAACTGATGGGCAGCTGGGCCACATTGGTAAAAAAACCCCTCAGCGGTAAGCAGGAAATTGTAAAACTTATTTTGAGTAAAAGATCTGACACGGAATATAATATTGTATTTACCGGAAAACTGGATGAACTAAAACCATTTAAAGTATTACTTAGAGATTCGGTAAACGGAACAGCATTTATGTCAACCGTTGCAGGAAACCAGTTTTTAAATATCTCTGTAAAAGGTGCTAATTATATCGCTGAATTAAAATTTAAAAATGGCAAATTGTCGCTGCTTCCCCTTGCAGAACACTTTACTTCTAAATTGGTACAAAACAACTACGAGCTGAGAAACTGCCTGGAGTTTCATTACAAAACCCGTGTACACCCTATTTACGACGACGATTTTTGCCTTACGGAAATGATAAAGGTCAATTAATTTTTTATTGCAGTTTATAACTCCGCTATCACCTTCTGCAAATAAATAAATGCCTGAAATCTTTTAACAGTTATAATGAATATTAACCGTGCAGTTGTATTTAACTTGTATTGGCATTAGTTAACTTTGTAAAACAAAACACCGGTATGAAACATAAATTATTTACAGCATTAATACTCTTTTTTATGTTTACTGCAGCAATTGCACAAAATACTGTTACCGTTTTTTTAAACGGGGTTAAAAAAGGAGCTTACATAACAAAGACAGATGAAACTACTGGTGGCGGAACCAATATTAAAAAAACTGACTGTAAAAAATTAAAGCAACTATCTGTTCAAATAGAGGGTGAGCATATTGGTATGACCGTTTACAAAAGAACAATAGAAGTAACTGATAATGCAGGCCTGTCTTTTTTAAACGTGCCCGAAACAGTAGGTACACCCGGCAAGTTTATACTCACCGGTGTCAAACTTAAATCGCTACTTACAAAAGGAAAACCAATAAAATTATACCTGCTGATGGATCCCGCCGATGACAGAAGCATGATTCCTTCTAAGCGTATTTATATGGGTACCATTACTGCAAAATAATTTCATGAACCGTAAGTTTATTTATTTTATCAATCCCATATCCGGCACCAAAGGAAAAGTGCTGATGCTGGATATGATCAAGAAGAGAACCATTGAAAAAAATATCCCTTTCGAAATAGAACATACAAATGCAGAAGGCAATTACAATTATGTAAAAGAAAAAATTGCTGCCGAAAAAATTACCGATATTATTATTTGTGGTGGTGATGGTTCGGTAAACCAGGTTGCCAATGCATTACTTGGTGTTGATGTAAATATTGGTATCATACCGATGGGTTCCGGTAATGGCCTGGCCTTTGCTGCCAAAATCCCAAAAACTGTTACTAAAGCTTTAGATGTGATCTTTAATGACCATGCAGTGTACATCGATAGTTTCTATATTAATAAAAAATTCAGCTGCATGTTGTGCGGTATAGGATTTGATGCACAGGTAGCACATGATTTTGCCAAACAACAGCAACGTGGTTTAAAAACATATATCAAACAATCAGTAAAAAATTTCAGAACAGCTACACCCTATCCTTTTGGGTTAATGGTGAATGACAGCTGCATCAATACCGAAGCATTTTTTATCAGCATTGCCAACAGCAACCAGTTTGGCAATAATTTTACTATTGCACCACAGGCAAGTTTGCATGACGGTTTACTGGATATTGTTATTGTAAATAAGATGAGTAAGATGCGGATGTTGTGGAATGTGATAAAGCAAATACGCAAAGGAGAAGTGCGGCCTTATGAAGATAAAAAATATCACCGCACCGATATTGGTTATTTTCAAACTAAAAAAATAACTATCCAAAATCCATCTATGGCGCCATTGCATATTGATGGTGATCCTGCAGCAACGGCCGCAACATTTGAAATTGAGATTATTGAAAATGCATTTAAGTTATTAATGCCTGTTAGATAAACTCACTTCAACAACTCCAGCACTTTTTTTAATGCCGCCTGGTTATAGCTGTTATCAAAAGATTCCATTACATCTTTTTTTTCCTGTGCTGTTAAATGAAAATTTAGTGCTGCACCTTTATCTTCTTTTTTAGGTACATACATAAAACTGATGCGGTGTAACAAAGTATCCAATCCATCATGCAGGTAACTATATTGATTGGTTTCTGAAAAATCCTGTAGCTTATACCAATTGTGTTGCAGCATGGTTGCCGGCTTAACAAGTACATCGGTAATACTGTTGCTTTCAAAAGGTTGCTGCCAGTTATCATTTCTGCGGTCACGTAATTGCAATACTATTACCCCTCCGGTATTTTGTTGTAACCAGTCTTTAAAATTTTCTATAAAACGTAAACTGGTTTCCTGGCCAAAATTATCTCTTAAGCCAGCGTCCATTACATCAATAACAGGTTGGGTTGGCAGCCAAACATTTGGTAATACATAAGGAAAGGTGGCATTCATTCGTAATGCAGTCAATAGGCGCAGGTTCATAGGATCCTGCTTTGCAAAAAATGCTGCAAAGTCAACTGCATCTGGACTTGCTGAAGTATCTGTGGCATACAAAAAGGGTTTCATCAAAAAACTCAGCGGCTGGCTGCTGACTATCATCTGCCTGCCATCCCTGCTGATGGTAGAGTTAAATATCATCAACGGCACTTTTGCAGCTTTTTCATCTGCAGCAAAATCTTTTATCTGGTGATTAAGTATTCCTGTTGTATTATCATTCAGCTTTTGTTCAAAAGCATAGCCCCTGTCCTTAACATATTTAAAATTACCTACCGTAAATTTTTGTGCCGGCGAAAACATATCCCTTGCTATCATGGAAGAAAAAATCGGGTTCAGCAGATCCTGTGCAATATTATCTGTAAAACCAGGATGACTTAAACTAACTGGAGGGTTGGCAGTTAAATTAGCACGATACAATTCACGGTAATAAGTAGCAGCAAGCATCCCACCGCTGGCACCACTTATCAGCATAGTATGCTGCATAAGTCTTCCCTTTGTAATACTATCTAATTTTTGCAGCGTGTTCATAACAAAAGTGCCGCTGCGTAAACCGCCTCCACTTACATTTATAAAAATCATTACCGGTTTTGGTACTGTTTGCTTCTGCTTCCAGTTTTCCAGTATGGTAAGCATATTGGCTTTATCTGCAGCTGTCTTGTCCGGCGTACATAATTGTTGCAGCGCTTGCTTGTTGTATAGCGGCCGTTCTGTTTTATTGGTATAGTTTAACCCGTAGGCTTTATTACGTGGGTCAATAATATCATTATTGTATAAAATATCAATAAAAAAAACAAGTACTATTATAAAAGGAAGGCTCCAGCTTTGTAAAAAATAAGTGAGGGCACCAATTACTGCTGTCATTACAGCAAAAAAAATAAAAATACTTGCTGCAGCCGGAACCTGGAAAAATTTATCATCTAAAAAAAAACCTACTACTGCCAGAAAAACAAATGCCAGTACAATACTGGTAATGGCAGAAAAGTGATGCCGTTTAAATATCATATCTAAAAAATCCTGGCTGTAATGCGATACATTTCTTGCCTTACGCAAACGAAACCTGCCTGTAAAATAATAGCCCACCTTCATTCCAAAACCTTCCTGTTGAGGATTTGTTGCCGGGTTATACTCCTCTTTAAAATGTTGTGGATTACTTACAATCGGTACCACACTCCGGAGTATTGTTTTTTCGGCCTGAAAAAAATAAATAAATGAAACTGCCAGCAACAGGATAAAACCGGCCAGCAGCCCCACTGCTATTACGGTAATTTCGCCGGCACTCATCAACTCTTTATTTTTATTAAAAGGGATAAGTTTTATAAAATAAAAAACAATAAAAAGTAAGGGCAGTACTGCATTGTTGATGCAATACTTAAAAAAAGGTTTTGATGTGGTGGCTAAAAATTTACAGCGCTTACTATGCAAAATAAATGTGGTTACATTCCAGCTCATGATAAATACGCCAAGGGCAATACCTACAATTACCGCTGCCAGCATATCAACTTTGCCTAAATATTCGGGTGCAAAAAAAAGTGCATCGGCGCCAAAGGTTTTCATAAAACCGCTGTTAATGGTACTACCAAGCAAATACCAAAACACCAGCAGTACCTGGAACTTTCTAAAATGCAGCACAAAAAGCTGTACAGGAAAAGAATAAAAAATATTATTCAACAGCTGTTTCATACATGTGGTTGTTTTTTAAATGTACCAAAAAAACAGGCATGGTACAAAAGAGGTTTATTGTTATATAAATTGTACCGTATTTATATAACGCTCTTTTTCCGCAGCAAGTATAATAAAGTAATAATACACATCACCAGCAGCATAGCAATAAACTGGTGCAATGCCCCAAACAATAAAAGTCCGTTGGGTTGGGTTGACTTTAACACTGTGAAAATACCCAGCACCAGTTGCAGGGTTACCAAGATTAAGAGCCTGAAGCGAAGTTTACCAAACAACCTGTTTTTTTTAACCACCCCGGCTTTAAAATACCAAACCGTAATTAAAATAAACAATACATAGGCCAGCCCACGATGAACAAAATGAACCATAATATTATTGCTGACTAAATTTTTACTCCACGGCGACAATTCGTTCATTGTTGCTGGCACCATACTGCCGTTAATAGATGGCCAGGTAGGTGCACTAACTGCCGCTTTTAACCCTGCCATAAAAGCGCCGTAAATCAATTGAAAAAATAAAATTACCATAATTGCCAGCATCATTTTTTGCAATGGCACATTAATAACAATTTGTTTTGGTTTTATCAGCAGGCTTAAGGCGAACCATAAGGTGTAACACAATAAGCCCAGCGCTGCAATAAAGTGGGTGGTTAATTCCACATGGCCAACAAAATATTTTTCGGGTACCAAACCGCTTTTTACCATTAACCAGCCAATAGCGCCCTGCATAGCACCCAACACAAACAAAATGATCATTGGGGTAATCATTTGTTTGTTAAACTTCTTTTTAAAAATAAAATATGCAAAGCCAATTACAAAAACAACAGCCAGTAACCTGGCCCAAAGGCGATGAAACCACTCCCAGAAAAAAATAAATTTAAAATTGGCTAAAGAAAAATTTTGATGTACATATTTAAACTGGTCGGTTACTTTATACTTATCAAATTCTGCCTGCCATGCTGCTTCATTTAATGGCGGTAATGTACCGGTAATGGGTTTCCATTCGGTAATTGATAATCCTGATTCTGTTAAACGGGTAATGCCACCCAATAAAATCTGGATGATGATCATCCCCACTCCAATCAGCAGCCATGTAGCCACCTGCCTGTTATTACGTTGCGTTGTAGTATCCATATCGGCTGCAAATTTAGTACAGCAAATCTTGTTACAGCAGCATTAGCAGGTATTTTATAGTTTTGACAGATATTTGTTAAACATAAATGCTTGCACCCTATCTACATAAAGATTTAATTGAAGCCGGGCTTGATGAAGCCGGCCGGGGTTGCTATGCAGGCCCTGTGTTTGCTGCTGCAGTTATTTTACCTACGGATTTTTTTCATCCCCTGTTAAACGACAGTAAACAGTTAAAGGAAAAAGAAAGAGACCTGTTACGGCCCATTATTGAAAAAGAAAGTATTGCCTTTGCTGTAGCTGCCGTTGATAATAATGAAATAGATAAAATAAATATTTTACAGGCCAGTTATAAAGCCATGCATTTATCATTGGATAAAATGAAAACAATCCCTCAATTTTTATTAATAGATGGCAACCGTTTTAAACCTTATAAAAAAATTGCACACCAATGCATTATTAAAGGCGATGGAAAATATGCTGCTATTGCAGCTGCCAGCATTCTTGCAAAAACCTACCGGGATGAGCTGATGAAAAAAATTCACCTGGAGTTTCCACAGTATGGCTGGGATAAAAATAAAGGCTACGGTACTGCAATACACCGCAACGCTATTGAACAATATGGTTTATGCCCATACCACCGCAAAAGCTTTAATATACTTCCTGCAGAAAATCTGCTATTTTAATTCCTTTTATAAAAAAATTTAGTTATTATTATAAGCTGAATATAAGGGTATTCAATTTATAAAATCAGCTAATAAATATCAGTTTATATACTGATGCTGGTCAAGAAAAATAGATTTACGCATTTTAGATTTGCACTCTTGTTTCACTTCTTCAAAATATAAATCAATGATACAGCAAACCAATAGTTTTATTTTAGCAACTGTTCCCGTAAAAAACGAGTTAGAAAACTGGGTAAAAGAAGTAGCCGCTTTATGTGAACCTAAATCAATACACTGGGTTGATGGCTCACAGGGAGAATACGACAGCCTTTGCCAGCTACTGGTAAAAAAAGGCACTTTCATTCCCCTGAATCCCGAAAAAAGGCCAAATAGTTTTGCTTGCTTTAGCGACCCCAGCGATGTGGCAAGGGTTGAAGACAAAACCTTTATTTGCAGCCGCCGTAAAGAAGATGCAGGCCCTACCAATAACTGGATGGAGCCAAATGAAATGAAAAAAGTATTGAACAGGCACCTGGAAGGATGTATGAAAGGAAGAACAATGTATGTAATTCCATTTTGTATGGGGCCGCTGGGTTCTCAATATTCAAGATATGGGGTAGAGATTACCGATTCGGAATACGTGGTGATTAATATGCGTATTATGACCAGGATGGGTGAAAACGTATTACCCTATATTCCTAAAAAAGATTTTGTAAAGTGTTTGCACACTGTGGGAGATCCAATTGAAAATGGTAAAACAGAAAGCAAATGGCCCTGCAACCCCGATGTAAAATATATTTCTCATTTTCCCGATGATAGAATGGTGATTTCTTATGGTAGTGGTTATGGCGGCAACGCTTTAATGGGAAAAAAATGTTTTGCATTGCGTATAGGTTCTGTAATGGCCAGGGAAGAAGGTTGGCTGGCAGAACACATGTTGATAATGGGTGTCGAATCTCCGGATAAACAAAAAAATTATGTTGCTGCTGCATTCCCCAGTGCCTGTGGTAAAACAAACTTTGCCATGCTTATTCCGCCAAAAGAATTTGAAGGCTGGAAAATTACCACAGTAGGTGATGATATTGCATGGATACATAAAGCAGGCGATGGGCATTTATTTGCCATAAACCCCGAAGCCGGATATTTTGGTGTGGCACCCGGTACCAATTATAAAACCAACCCTAATGCTATGGAAAGCATTAAGGCAAATACAATTTTTACCAATGTTGCTATAACTGTAGATAAAGATGTTTGGTGGGAGGGGATGACAACAGAAATTCCTGAAGGATTAACAGACTGGCATGGATTGCCCTGGGATCCTAAAAGTGGAAAACCTGCCGCACATGCCAATTCAAGATTTACAGCACCGGCTTATCAAAACCCGGCAGTAGATCCTAAATGGGATGATCCTAAAGGTGTGCAAATTGACGGTTTTATTTTTGGGGGAAGAAGAAGCACAGGAATACCATTAGTATACCAATCTTTTAACTGGAATTTTGGTGTATACCTTGCCACAACAATGGGCAGCGAAATGACCGCAGCTGCATTTGGCGAAATTGGAAAAGTAAGACGGGATCCCTTTGCAATGCTGCCATTTATGGGTTACCATATAGGCGATTATGTAAACCATTGGTTACAGTTTGGCCGTAACCTGCCCAATGCCCCAAGAATTTTTGGTGTAAACTGGTTTAGAAAAGATGAGAACGGAAAATTTTTATGGCCCGGCTTTGGCGAAAACATAAGGGTATTAATATGGATTGTGCAGCGCCTTAGGGGTAATGCCTCTTCTGTAGAAAGTCCGCTGGGCTGGATGCCACGGTATGAAGACCTGGATTGGCGTGGCCTTGAAAATTTTACCCGGGAAGATTTTTCTAAAATAATGACCATTGAAAGAGAACCTGGCAAACAGGAATTATTATCTCACGAAGAACTTTTTGAAAGGATGTACGACAAACTGCCCAAAGAATTTTTCTTTATGAGAGAATTGCTTTTATCTGCACTGTGGCGCTCTCCAGAAAAATGGGAACTGCAGGCCGAAATTCATTAATATTTTTAACGATTGCTTGTTTTTTATTTATCAAAAAGATTCTTCGGTAACGAAGGATTTTACACAAAAGAAACAAAGGCTGCTATTTTACTAAACTTCTCATTTGCTAATTATCAGCAGCCTTTGTTTTCTTTTGTAAACAGCGCTTCTTTAAAATATATTTTATGGGCAACTGGTTCATTGATCTGTTCACCAATAATTCAATAGCGCAAACTGTTTTAGTTTTCGGATTGGTAGTATCTACCGGCATCTGGCTGGGCAGATTAAAGATTGGCGGCATTTCGCTTGGTGTTACCTGGGTATTATTTGCCGGCATGTTTTTATCTTATCTCGGTATTCTTGTAGATGAAAAAACAGAACATTTTTTAAAAGAATTCGGGCTTATCCTTTTTGTGTATTCTATAGGTTTACAGGTTGGCCCCGGTTTTTTTGCCAGTTTAAAAAAGAATGCACTTAACAATAATTTGCTGGCCGCTTCAATTGTTTCACTCGGGATACTCATCACTATCCTTCTGTTTTATATAAGCCGCAATCATATTTCTGTAATGGCAGGTATTATGAGCGGAGCTGTTACCAATACCCCGGGATTAGCTGCTGCACAGGCAGCTGTAAGCGACTTAAATATTACCGGCACCGATAAATCTTTAATCACATTGGCCTATGCAGTTACCTATCCGCTGGGTGTTTTTGGTATCATCGGTTCCTTGCTGTTACTTAAAAAAATATTCGGCGTAAATATTGAAAAGGAACAGGAGCTGCACAGAAAACTGAATGTTATCAGGTCAAATAAACCGGTATCCTATCATTTTAACCTGGAAAATAAAATGCTTATCGGGCAACCTTTAGGCAAACTTTTTGAAATGCTTAAAGAAAGGATTATCATCTCCCGGATGCTGCACAAGGGAGAAATAATTACACCAACACCCGACACCATTTTAGCAGAGAACGATGTTTTACTGATTGTTGCAACTAAAAAAGAAATTGAACAGTTAAAACTAATCATCGGCTCATTCAGTAATATCAATTTAAAAACTGCATCGGATAGCAAATTAATAGCCAGAACAATTGTGGTTACAAAAAAATCGGTTACACACAAACGCCTTGGCGATTTACACGAACTGCAACAGCAAAATTTTACCCTTACCCGGTTAAACAGGGCGGGCATTGAAATGGTACCACATGGCGATGTTTTTTTTCAATTAGGTGATATTATAAAAGTTGTAGGAACTGAAGAAGGTGTACGGGTAGTGTCTGAAGCGTTGGGTAATTCTATAAAAAAATTAGAGGCGCCTGACCTGGCTCCTATATTTTTTGGAATTGTGTTGGGAGTGATATTAGGTAGTGTGCCCATTTATTTTCCGGGAATGCCCGTGCCGGTTAAAATAGGGATGGCGGGCGGGCCTTTAGTTATTGCCTTATTGCTTAGCCGCTTTGGAAACGTATTTTATCTCAACAATTATACTACTAACAGTGCCAACCTGATGATTAGAGAATTAGGTATCAGTTTATTTTTGGCCAGTGTTGGGCTAAGCAGTGGTAAAAATTTATCAGTAGCATTTGCAGATGGAAAAGGATTTATATGGATCGCAATGGGTATTGCCATAACCATCATCCCGCTTATAGCTGTTGGGTTAATAGCAAAGAAGTTTTTTAAAAAAACCTATTTCGAAATTTGTGGATTACTGGCAGGTGCTTCTACAGACCCTCCTGCGTTGGCATTTGCAACAAAACTGGCTGGTAACGATATTCCATCTGTAACATACGCCACAGTATATCCTCTTACTATGATCTTACGTATTGTAGCAGCACAGCTGCTGATCCTGCTTTTTAGTTGATGATATAATATTTTTGTGATGAAGGCATATTTAAAATTATTATTACTTGCAGCAGCGCAATTATATTGTACAATAACATTTGGCCAGGCAACACAAAAACAAATTTTTCGAAACAACTATACCTGGATAAGCATCAACAGTAACCTGTTTTTAAATAAGCACTGGTTTATAATGGCAGATGCACACCTGAGAGAAAATGATTTTTTTGCTTCCCGTTCTTTTATTTTTGGCAGGGTAGGATTAGGTTACCAGATAAATAATAACTTATCTGCAGCGGCAGGATATGGTAATTTGTTACAGGCTCCCTCAACTCCCGGTTGGGTAACAGACGCTGATGAAAGCAGGATTTTTGAACAGCTGCAATTAACCACTTCGTATGGTAAGTTGAAATTACTGCAACGTTTAAGAATTGAACAGCGCTGGCAGCAAAAAATAATTAACGACCAAAAAACAGGAGATAATAAATATACAAACCGGTTCAGGTATTTATTAAGTGCAACTTTGCCTGTCTTTAAAAAATCTACATTGCCGCAGTTTACGCTGTCAGATGAATTGCTGTTACAGTCTGGTGCAGCAGTAGTGTATAACCCTTTTGATCAAAACAGGATTTTTATCGGCATCAAACAAAAAATAAATAATACCCTTTCATTTGATGCCGGCTATATGAGGATATTTCAACAACGAAACAATGGCGGTTCTTATACTTTAAGCAATACTTACCGGTTATTTTTTTATTATACCCTGCCGGTTAAAAAACATAATAACAGTTAAAACAGGCTGCTTTGTAAAAAAAATTATTCCCCGGTTAAACCCACAGCATCATCTTCCGTCTATGTACTTATAAAAGTATTTATTCACCTTTATTTTAATTAAAACAGTTTTTATGAAAACAACATTTTTAGCAGCAGCTATTGTATTAGGCGCAATTTTTAACCATGCAGATGCCCAGGTTAAACAACATGCAAAAAACCAGCACCAACGTATTAAACACGGCGTAAAAAACGGAGAACTTACCAAAAAAGAAACCAGGAATCTTGCACAAGACCAAAGAGAAATCCGTAAGGATGTTAGAGCTGCAAAAGCTGATGGTGTGGTAACACGTGGAGAAAGAAAAGATATTAAACAGGATCAAAGACAGCAAAGCAGGAAAATTGCACGTAAAAAACATAACAGAAGGGATAGAAATTAATCTACATTCACCTCTGATATAAAACAGTTACCCTGGAAGAAATTCTGGGGTAATTTTTTATGCTTCCCAGTCCCCCAAACCCTGGCGCAATATTGTCCAGTCCTTGCCGGTACAATCAACAATGGTAGATGGTACCATTCCCCCAATACCACCATCAATTACAAAATCAACCAGGTGTTCAAATTTTTCATACATCACTTCGGGGTCGGTATATTCTTCCACCATATCACCAGGTAAAGAAGCGCTTAAAATGGGGTTGCCCAAAGCATCTAAAATATGCCGGCAAATAATATTATCCGGCACCCTTAGTCCAATTGTATTTTTTTTATTTTGTAAAATTTTAGGCACCAGTTTGCTTGCCGGTAAAATAAAAGTATAGGGCCCGGGTAAATAGCTTTTCAACATCCGGTATAAAGGGGTATCAATACTTTTGGTGTAATCGCTAAGATGGCTCAGATCCCTGCAAATAAAACTCAGCTGTGCTTTTAGTGGGTCAATATTTTTTATTTTACAAATCCGTTCCACTGCTTTATGTTGCGCAATATCACAGCCAAGGCCATAAATGGTATCGGTAGGGTAAATAATTACGCCACCGTCTTTAAGGCATTCTATAACCTGTTTTACCAACCGTGGTTGCGGATTATCGGGATGTAGCTGTAGCCTCAATAGATAATTTATTAATGAATAATGAATAATAATGCAGCCGCATCAGCCAAAACATTTACTTTTGCGCCATCAAATCTAATCGCTTAAATCTAAACATTAAAATCAATTTATGTCGGTAATTACAGTAGGTACTATGGCTTTTGATGCTATTGAAACCCCATTTGGAAAAACAGATAAAATTGTTGGCGGCTCGGCCACTTACGTAGCTTATGCAGCAAGTAATTTTGTTACCCCTATTCAGCAAATTTCAATTGTTGGTTACGATTTTCCTCAAGAAGAAATGGATGAAATGAAAAGACGGGGTATTCAACTGGATGGCGTGGAAATTGTACCGGATAAAAAATCTTTTTTCTGGAGTGGTAAATATCATATTGATATGAATACCCGTGATACTTTAGTGACGGACTTAAATGTACTGGAAGATTTTAATCCAGTTGTTCCTGAAAGTTTCCAGGGTGCAGAGTTTTTAATGCTGGGTAACCTGATGCCTAAATTACAAATGAGTGTAATTGATCAGTTAAGGGTTCGCCCCAAATTGATTGTAATGGACACCATGAATTTTTGGATGGATATTGCTATGGATGATTTAAAAGAAGTATTAAAGAAAGTTGATGTACTGCTGGTAAATGACGGTGAAGCAAGACAACTTAGTGGCGAACTGTCTTTAGTAAAAGCTGCCCGTGCTATAATGAAAATGGGGCCAAAATTTTTAATTATTAAGAAGGGGGAACACGGTGCATTATTATTTCATGATGATCACGTATTCTTTGCTCCTGCCCTTCCGCTGGAAGAAGTGTTTGACCCAACAGGCGCAGGCGATACTTTTGCCGGAGGATTTATAGGCCATTTAGCCAAAACAAAAGATATCAGTTTTGAAAATATGAAAACCGCCATTATTGTAGGCAGCGCCATGGCAAGTTTTTGTGTTGAAAAATTTGGGCCCGACAGGTTAAAAGAAATTACAAAAGAAGATATTGACGCAAGATTAAGCGAATTTGTACAGCTGGTGAATTTTGATATTGACCTGGTATAAGTAATCTTATTTATAAAATTTAAAAGCAGCTTTTTAATGAGGGCTGCTTTTTTTAATTATCTGATGTTTTTAGCAATCTATTAATATTTTTGTTGGGCAACAATCACTAAATTGTAAGCTTGTAAAAAACTATAACTGCACATTAGTACAATGACAAAAAAAATCATCGTTATATTATTAACCCTCTGCTGGTACGGCAATACAAATGCACAGCAATTATTCGATTCGTTATTAAACGTATCTGCTACCAAATATCCACAGGAAAAAATTTACCTGCACTTCGACAGATCTTACTACAATACAGGGGAAACTATCTGGTTTAAGGCATACATCAATTCTAATAACAACCCATCGGCAATAAGCAAAACTTTATATGCTGAACTTATTAATGATTATGGCACTGTTTTACAACGTAAAGTAATGCCGATAGTACAGTCCAGCGCCGCATCTAATTTTGACCTTGCAGACTCTAACTATAATTCCAAATTGTACGTCAGGGCTTATACTCAATGGATGCAGAATTTTGATTCTTCTTTAATTTACCTTAAACCTCTGACAGTAATAAATACAAAACCGGGAGCAAAAAAAAATATACCCGTTACAACATTCACATTAAATCTTTTTCCTGAAGGAGGCGATTTAGTTGAAAACATCAATTGCCGTGTTGCATTTAAAACAAATATGCAGGATGGTTTACCATTTGCTGTTACAGGTACTGTTGTAGATGGCAAGGGTTTAAAGATAAGCAGCTTTGCTTCTACACATAATGGCATGGGATTTTTTTCTATTACACCATTAGCCGGCGAAAAATACAAAGCCATATGGAAAGATAAAAATGGGGTACAACATGAAACATCTTTACCCGATGCAAAAAAAGAAGGCCTGGCGTTACGTGTTGTTAAAACCAACAACGAGTTAGTGTACACCCTTAACAGGCCCGACTCGGCTGATGAAGCATTTAAGACCTACACTGTGTTTGCACAAATGCACCAGCAAACAGTTTATGCCGCTAAAATTAATATGCAGCGCAAAACACAAATAAGCACAGCCATAATTACTGATAGTATGCCCGATGGTATTATACAGATAACAGTATTTAATGGCGCACAAATACCTGTTGCCGAACGGATAGCTTTTGTAAACAACAACACTTATTTTTTTAATACCGACCTGCATACTGCTGAAAAAAATATTACCCCACATGGTAAAAGTGTTTTGCAGGTTGATGTTGGTGGCGACTTTCTCAGCAATTTATCTATTGCTGTTACAGATGCTGCACTTGATGCGCCGGAAAACAATAAAGAAAATATTTTTTCCGGCTTACTGCTTAGTAATGATTTAAAAGGATATGTGTATAATCCTGCTTATTATTTTTCAAGCGATGCGGATTCGGTGCAACAGCATCTCGACCTTGTAATGATGACCAATGGATGGAGAAGATTTAAATGGGAAAATTTACTGGCAAATAAATGGCCGGTAATAAAACATCAGCCCGATAATTATCTTACTATAAAAGGCAGCATATTTGGTTTATCTAAAATTCAACTAAAAAATAAAGAATTAACCGGCATTTTAAAAACTTCGGCCAAAGGCAGCAGTTCCTTCTTTTTTATGCCGGTAGCAGAAGATGGAAAGTTTAACCTCAGTGGCGTTTACTTTTTTGATACTGCCAGGCTGATGTACCAGATCAACAATGATAAAAACAAATTATTAACTTCTACTGCAAGCTTTTCTTTTGAAAACAGCCGGGGAACACCAGCACCAATTGACGAAAAATTATTATCAACGCTATACTTTAATGCAAGGCCCGATAGTAATATTTTACAAAAAAGCGGTAAACAAAGTGCTTTATTCCGCTCACAGATAGAAATGCAGAAAACAAAAACATTAACTGGTGTAACTGTTACTGCAAAACAAAAATCATTAAAAGATAAGCTGGATGAGCAATATACTTCAGGATTATTCAGTGGCGGTTTTGCAAGGGTATTTACAACAGAAGATGATCCTTTTGCCCAATCTGCTATGAGCATATTAGATTATTTAAGAGGTAAAGTTGCAGGCATGCAGATATCAACAGATGGCGAAGGCAGTATTACCAGGCGGGGCAGCAATACCGATGTTTTTTTAAATGAGATGAATGTGGACATTGCCATGTTACAATCCACACCAATGAGTGATGTTGCCATGATAAAAGTTTTTGATCCACCTTTTTTTGGCGCCAGTGGTGGTGGCGCCGGCGGTGCAGTTGCTGTGTACACAAAAAAAGGTGGCAGCACCAATGCTAATGTAAAGGGATTAAATGAAGTTACGCTGTATGGCTATTCTCCTATTAAAGAGTTTTACATGCCCGATTACGAAAAAACAAATGATACTGATGCTAAAGATTACCGCAGTACTTTATACTGGAACCCTTTTTTATTATTCGATTCGAAAAAACGCAGAATAACCATACCTTTCTTTAATAATGATAATTGTAAAAAAATACGGGTAATTATTGAAGGCATGAACGAATACGGCCAGTTAACACGTGAAGAAAAGATTTTTGAATAAAATTAAACCAGCTTATTATGATAGATATTATAGCACTTATTTTTCTTTGTAAAATGAACGGGGCCCTTGCATTAAAAAAAGGATTAAAACCGGGCAGCTGGAAATTGTACACCATTTTTGCATGGCTAGCTGCTGAAATTACAGGCATGGTACTAGGAATAAGTTTTTTTGGCTTTAATAAATTTGATAAGAAAGATATCTATAGTTTAATGGCCATTGGCCTCGTAAGTGCATTTGGAGGTTATTTAATTGTAAGAGCAATTTTAGAAAAGAAGCCTGATGTTATTGAAGAAGATATAGACCGCATTGGTGTAGATGACCTGCAACCGCCAAGGAAATTAAGAAAATAATAAAAAGCCGTCCCCAATAAATTGGGGACGGCTTTTTATTTGGATATATTATTCCGCTATTCCTTCAAGCGAAAGAAAAAATGCAAACTCCCTTGCCCTGTCTTTTAAAGATTTAAATCTTCCGCTGGCACCTCCATGCCCTACTTCCATATCGGTATGCAGTAATAAAATATTTTTATCAGTTTTCATTTCTCTTAATTTGGCTACCCATTTAGCAGGCTCAAAATATTGTACCTGACTATCGTGCAGGCCTGTAGTTACCAGCATATTTGGGTAAGCTTTCTTTTCTACATTATCGTATGGCGAGTACGATTTCATATACAAATAGCTTTCCTTATTTGCAGGGTTGCCCCACTCATCATATTCATTTGTGGTTAAGGGAATAGTTGGGTCACTCATGGTAGTAAGTACATCTACAAACGGTACACCCGCAATAACCCCATGCCACAGATCGGGCCGCATGTTTACTATAGCACCCATTAATAAACCTCCTGCACTACCACCACTGGTGTATAAATGTGCTGTGCTGGTATATTTATTGGTGATCAAAAATTCGGCACAATCAATAAAATCTGTAAAGGTGTTTTTCTTTTTCATCATCTTTCCATCTTCATACCAATAGCGGCCCATCTCCTGGCCACCACGTATATGTGCAATGGCAAAGGCAAAACCACGGTTTAATAAACTCAACCGTCCGCTGCTGAATGATGCATCCATACTTGCGCCATAACTTCCGTAGCCATATAAATGCAATGGCGCATTGCCATCTTTATTAAATCCTTTTTTATACACGACAGATATAGGAATTTTTGTACCGTCTTTTGCTGTGGCATATACTCTTTCAGTTACATAGTCGCTTACAGTATATCCACCTACCACTTCCTGCTGCTTCATTAATTTTTTTGCTTTAGTACCCATATTATAATCATACACTGATGAAGGTGTGGTTAAGGAAGTGTAATTAAACCTTACTACATCAGAATTATAATCGGGAGTATAAGCAAGATTTGCTGTGTAAGCTGGTTCGTCAAAAGCAAGGTAATGCGATGCATTGTTTTGTGTGTTGATGATATGTACCTGTGTTAATCCATTTTTACGTTCCGATACCGCTAAAAAGCTTTTAAACAAATCGAAACCTTGTATTAAAATGCTATCGTTGTGGGCAATCAATTCCTTCCAGTTGCTACTATCGGTTTTGTTTTCGGCACAGGTCATTACCTTAAAATTCTTTGCATTTTGGTTGGTGCGTATGTAAAATTTATCGTTGGCGTGGTCCACATCATACAGCACTTCTTTCATCCTTGTTTGAAATATTTTAAAAGCGTCATCGGGCTTTCCGGCATCAATAAACCTGTACTCGGAAGAGAGTGTGGCACTGGAGCCTATTAAAATAAATTTATCCGATTTTGTTTTAGCAACACCTATATAATTGCTTGGATCTTTTTCTTCATACACAACTTTATCTGTTGCAGCATCCGTACCCAATACATGTTTTTTTATTTTTTCTGATAATAAGGTAACCGGGTTTTTAGCAGTGTAGAAAAATGTTTTATTATCATTAGCCCAAACCGGTCCGCCTTCAGTATTAGTTACCACATCTTTGTAAATTTCACCGGTCTCTAAATTTTTTACATGCAGTACATATTGTCTTCTTGAAACAGTATCTATGCCATAAGCTAACAGTTTATTATCCATGCTTACATCAAAACCGGTAGCGCTAAAATAATTATGCCCTTCTGCCATTTTATTTACGTCCAGTAAAACTTCTTCTTTTGCATCCAATGTGCCTTTTTTTCTGCAATACACATAATAGTCTTTGCCTTCTTCCACCCTGCTGTAATAATAGTATCCGTTTTTAAATACCGGTACGCTTTCGTCTTTTTCTTTTATCCGGGCTTTCATCTCCGTATATAATTTTTCCTGCAGAGTTTTTGTACCACTCATCATGGTATCGTAGTATTTATTTTCAGCAGTTAAATAATCCACCACTCTTGTACTGTCGGGGCCCTTTTTAAAATAATCGTTGAGCCAATAATAATTGTCAATACGGGTATCGCCATGTGCAATAAGTTGTTTTGGCTTTTTCTCACATCCCGGTGCTGCAATACTATCCGGCCATTTACAGGCTGCTGTTTTCATACTGGTTTCGTTGTTACATGATGAAACAATAATAGCCGCTGTGGCTATTACTGCTAAGGTTTTAATTTGCATGATAGTTTATTTATAGTTTGATGGTTTAGTATGCCTACCTGATCTGTTACATCAATTCCTTCTTGCTACAACAATTGTATTCTTAAATTGCTTTTTCTTTCCGCTCAAGTTAAACACTTCTGTATAAATAATATAAATACCTACCGGTAGTTTTTGATTGTTTTCTCCCAAACCATCCCAGCGGTAATTACCGGTAATACCGCACAAAGCATTTCGTTGCAGGTAACGCACTACTCTGCCGTTGGCATCAAAAACAGTAATATTGGCAACATACCCCGCCGATGGAAAATTATAAGTTACCGTTGCGAAATCATCTATGCCGTCATTATCCGGCGAAACTATTTCGGGAGTAACGCTTATATCACCTTGTACACCGTCGTTAATTTTATACTGCGAATTTTTATAGGTAGGCGTACCATAACCAACACTTGTTGCAGCACTGTGCCAGTTATCCTGTTGTTGTGTGGGTGCATTATAATCTATTCTTTCTAAAGCCACGCCTTCTCTATTATCGATTAATTTAAAATGCCATTTTTCATCATACAGCAATTCATCGGTGATATCACCTTGTGCGTTTAAAATAATCACATATCCTTTATCATCATTAAACGAGGGTATAGCAGCTACTGTTACAAATGCGTCCATATTTTTGGTAATAAAATCTCTTTTAATAATTGTTGGATCTTCTGTTATCACCATAAAGTCCTCTGGAAAAAGTAACAGGCTTTCTGCACTTAACTGTTTTATACTGCCGATAACGCCGGCACTGGTACGGTTGGCAATATAAGTTTGTTTTAAGTCGATAATTTTATTACTACGGTTATAAATTTCTACATAATCTGTTCCGTTTGATGGTGGGTTAAATAGTATTTCGTTGATGACAATATTTAAACTGTCGGCAATTTCGCTTAAGCCAACTCTTGCTGTATTTTTATTTGCAATTATATTGCCAGCACAATCAGTTACTATGGTTGCAGTAATGGTATAAACTTTATTACGGAGCAGCGGCGTATTCAGTTTCAGGTTTACTTTATCAAATGCCGGTGCTGTTACAACTGCAGATTGCGGTATGCCAATACCGTCACTGATATTGTATTTAGCTACAGTACCTGCTTTCAAGCTATCTAATGGCTCATCAAATACCAATACAATATTTACACTGTCTGTTGCAAATGCCCTTAGCAATTGCGGAGCTGTTGCATCCGGGTTGGCAGCATCTGCTGAATTTTTCTTTCCCGGTGTTCCGCCTTTTATATCAATACTTGCTTTCCAGTTGGTAAATCCGCTACAGGCATTTTTAGTGTCAATCATTTCCAGCGTCCAGCCACCATCTTTTTTCAATTCGTTTTTATACCAGGCATCGGTATAACTTACTGTATGTATAATTTTATTCTGTGGGCTGCGTAAATAGATCACATCACCTGTATTATCCAGGCCGGGAAAACTGGTTACCGCAATGGTTGGCCCGTAAGCACTCATTGCACCAACAGCACTGGCGGTACAAACAATTACAAAACTATCGGGCAATAAAGTATAAGCAGGCATCGGGCCACTTTGACCTGTAGCGTCGCCAATTCTCCAACCCGATAAATTAAAAGCTGTTGATGAAGTGTTCCTTAATTCTATCCATTCGTTATTGGGCAACAATACCTGCGGTGCAGGATCGGCCATTAATTCATCTATCACTATATCAAATCGGTTAGCTGTTTGTGCTCCGGCAACGTTTGCAAACAGAACAAAACAAAAAAATAGTAGTGAATAACGCATCATTATTAAAAAATATCAATATAAATATAAATAATTTGGTCGTAAAAACAGATTGCGTTTACTTTGCGTTGTAAATGCAAACAATAAAACACATAAAACATTCTAAGAAATCTTTTTCAGCGGAGAAGGTATGATTGTTTTATTTTAAAATAAGTACAGGCCTTCCTTAAACGGGGAGGCTTTTTTTTAACCAAAAAAATCTCTTTTAAAAAGAGAAACGGGGGGAACAAAATATGAAAGTTGCAGTAGTAGGCGCCACTGGTTTAGTAGGTACCAAAATGTTACAGGTATTAGCGGAAAGAAATTTTCCGGTTGATGAATTAATTCCGGTGGCATCGGAAAAGTCGATAGGTAAGGAAGTGGAATTTAAAGGAAAGAAGTATAAAGTAGTTGGCTTTGCAGATGCTATTGCAGCCAAACCAAATGTGGCTATTTTTTCTGCAGGTGGCGGAACGTCGTTAGAACTGGCACCTAAATTTGCCGAAGCTGGTATTACTGTAATTGACAACTCCAGCGCATGGCGTATGGACCCTACAAAAAAGTTAGTAGTGCCTGAAGTAAATGCCAATGTGCTGACTGCTGCAGATAAAATTATTGCCAATCCAAACTGCTCTACTATTCAAATGGTGGTGGTATTAAAACCACTGCACGAAAAATATAAAATTAAAAGAGTGGTGGTAAGCACTTACCAAAGTGTTACCGGCACTGGTGTAAAAGCTGTTGATCAATTAATGAATGAAAGAAGTGGGATTACTGACGGACCAATGGCATATAAATATCCTATCGACTTAAATGCCATTCCTCAGATTGATGTGTTTTTAGACAATGGGTATACCAAAGAAGAAATGAAAATGACCAATGAAACAGTAAAAATTATTGGTGATGCCAATATCAAAGTTACTGCTACCACAGTACGTATACCGGTTATGGGTGGGCACAGCGAAAGCGTAAACATTGAATTTGAAAATGATTTTGATCTGGCCGAATTAAAAGAATTACTAAGCAAAGCTCCTGGTGTAATTGTACAGGATGATATTGCCAACAATATTTACCCTATGCCATTAACAGCGCATGAAAAAGATGACACTTTTGTAGGCAGGATAAGAAGGGATGAAACCCAGGCTAATACTTTAAACTGCTGGATTGTGAGTGACAACCTGCGTAAAGGTGCTGCAACTAATGCCGTGCAGATTGCGGAGTATTTGATGGCCAAAAAATTATTGTAAACCCTCAATTATTATACAAGTAAATAAATTAGCGATTCTTTTGTAAAAGCTTGTTTTTATTTTTTTAAATTGAAAACAAAAATTGTGGACGAAAATTTTTTACAATGATAAAGGCACTTTTATTTATTTGTAGTTTTTTAACCTGCCAAAATGTTATTGCACAGCAAACCATTGCTGTGCATTTTTTATATGGCTCTAAACCGGCAAATAAATATAAAACCTCAGAAACAAAATGGTTTGGTGGAAAAAAAGGCGGCCATGTAACTATTGAAACAGGGGATAGTATTATTGGGTTTCAACCTGGCGGCAAATGCCATTTATTTGGTAAAAAGAAAAACGCTAATGGCTATTTTAGCAATGAAGAAAAGCAAAACTGGATTAAAGATACTGCTACATTAAAATACACTTCTATAATAATTCCGATTGATGAGGGGAATTATTTAAAAGTAAAAACTGTAGTCGATAAGTATCTTAAACAAAGTCCCTATGATTATGCCGTATTTGGGATGCGTTGTGCTGCCGCCACTTATGATGTGCTGGAAGAAACTGGTATTGTAAAAAAGCGAAGCCTATTGGGTAAATGGACCTCGTACTTTTATCCGCAATTATTAAGAAGGCGTTTACTTAAAATTGCCAATGCAAAAAATTACACGGTAATAAAAAACAAAGGGAGAAACAGCAGAAAGTGGGAGAAAGAGTAAAAATGCCTGTTTTTAACAGGCATTTTTTATACGCTTATATAAACAGTTAAATAAAGATATGCCGTACAAGAGTGCGACGCCAATAAAGCTGATTAAAGAAATATAGCTTGTCTCAAAAAAATTAAAACAGCTTTAATTTTTAATTAAGCCTCAATTAACAAATGAAATGATGTAACAATCTAAGTTCCCCTTTAGGGGACAGGGGCTTTTAACTAATCACCCAGGTTTCACTACCTTTTAATAATTTATCCAAATCGCCTTTGCCTTTTTTAGCAATTACATCTTCTAGCTGTAGTTTCATTACATCTTCGTAGCAAGCTCTTTCGGTTTCGTAAAAAACACCGAACGGACGAGGTAGATGCCCGGCTAATTTTGGGTCGTCAAACATGCGGATCAGTATCTGTGCTTTATAAAAATCCCTTTCATCATGTACCCACAAATCATCTGTACTTGCTCCTGCTGCTATATCTACAATTACGGGTTTAAAGCCATCTAACTTAATACCTTTATTTTGTGTGGCACCAAATACCAATGGTTTGCCCTGCTCTAAAAATAACACTTCATCAGCCTTACTGCTTTTTTCGGTAAATATCTCAAAAGCCCCATCATTAAAAATATTACAGTTCTGATAAATTTCTAAAAACGAAGCGCCTTTGTGTGCCTGGCTACGCAGTAACATGGCCTGTAAATGTTTAGGGTCTCTATCCATAGTACGGGCAATAAAACTTGCATCGGCACCCATGGCCAAAGCCAAAGGATTAAACGGATGGTCGATACTCCCGAATGGTGTACTCTTGGTAATTTTATTTTCTTCTGATGTAGGGGAATATTGTCCCTTGGTTAAACCATAAATCTGGTTATTGAACAACAGGATATTAATATCAAAATTTCTTCTTAATAAATGAATGGTGTGGTTACCGCCAATGCTTAAGCTATCGCCGTCTCCTGTTACTACCCACACACTCAACTCTGGCCTTGCCGCTTTTAAACCACTGGCCACAGCCGTTGCCCTGCCGTGAATACTGTGCATGCCATAGGTATTCATGTAATATGGAAAGCGGCTGCTGCAGCCAATACCACTTACAATAACTATATTTTCTTTGGGGATACCTAAAGTGGGCATCACTTTTTGTACTTGTGCTAAAATAGAATAATCACCACAGCCCGGGCACCAGCGAACTTCCTGGTCGGTTACGAAATCTTTTGAGGTTAATGGGGCCGGATTTGCAAGCGTTGTTGTATCTGACATAAATAATAATATTGGAGCATAAAGTTACTTAAAACAAATTAAAAATATCGAACAGTAAGCAAGGAATAAAGAAATTAGATATTTCTTTAAATCAGGCCTGCCTTTTGGTACAAAAAATTGTTTACTGGTTATTTTCTCTCAATTCTTCCCAATACTCTGCAGCCCGCCTTGTATGCGGCACCACTATTGTTCCGCCCACAATATTAGCTACAGCAAATACTTCATACATTTCTTCGGTAGTAACATTTAATTCGTGGCTTTTGCCCAGATGGTATTTAATACAATCATCACAACGCAGCACCATACTTGCCACAAGCCCAAGCAGCTCTTTTGTCTTTACATCTAATGCCCCGGCGGCATAGGTATTTGTATCCAGGTTCCAAAGGCGTTTTATTACAAGGTTATCTTTACTTAAAATAACTTCATTCATCCTGGTACGGTAATCGTTAAATTCTTTTACTAAGCTGCTCATAAAAATAATTTTTAGTTGTGTTTGTAAAAATAAACTGTTTTATATTGAGGTATGAACGATTGGTTTAAAAAATACCGCAAAGAGCTGGCGCTTGTTTCGGGCATAATAATCGCTTTGTTTTTCTTTTTTGCAAACCCCTTTGGTGTTGATGCAAAGGCAAAATTAGTTTTAGCCATTGCTGTATTAATGATTATCTGGTGGGTGCTTGATGCTATGCCTCTTCCAGTTGTTGCTTTACTGCCTTTGGTACTTTATCCTTTGCTGAATATCAATTCCATTAAAGAAACTTCCAAAGCCTATTCCGACTCTATCATCTATCTTTTTATGGGTGGCTTTTTTTTAGGCATGGCAATAGAAAAATGGAACCTGCACAAACGCATTGCACTAAGTATAATTAAACTAACAGGCACCAATGGTAATAATATCATTCTTGGTTTTATTTTATCAACCGGTTTTTTAAGTATGTGGCTAAGCAATACTGCCACTACTATGATGATGTATCCAATTGCGGCTTCGGTTATTGTTGTTATAAGTAAACATGCCGACCCAAATGCCAATATTAAAAATTTTTCGTTAACGCTTATGCTATCGCTTGCTTATGCTAGTAATTTTGGCGGCATTGCAACTATTATTGGCACACCACCTAATGTGGCTTATGTAAGGCATTTAAATGAGCATTATAAACACGGTATTGATTTTGTAAACTGGATGATGTTATGTATGCCATTAGCAATGGTATTGTTGTTTACATTGTATCTGGTAATGGTAAAATGGCTATACCCCAATCGTCTTACACATAGCATTGATGGTAAATTATTTATTGAAACCGAATTAAAAGAAATGGGACCTTTATCCCGGCAGGAAAAAAGAGTACTGATTGTTTTTTGCTGCACCGCTTTTTTATGGATTACAAAAGATATTATTAACAGCACTCAAAAATTATTTCAGTTAGATGATACCATTATTGCATTAATTGGTGCCATTAGTTTATTTATTATTCCCAGTGGCAGAACGGAAGAAAATACAGAAGAAAGACTTTTGGAATGGAGTGACACTAAAAAAATGGGATGGGGTATTTTGTTATTATTTGGTGGCGGCATTGCATTGGCAAAATCTTTAGAAGAGGCTAAACTAATGGAAAGCCTGGGGCAATACATTGCCTCTTTTGCAACCAGTAATATTTTGATGTTGATATTTATGGTAACACTTATCTCCGTTTTTTTAAGCGAAGTGATGAGCAATATTGCACAGGTAATTGTAATGGCTCCGGTAATTTCTGCAGTAAGCGATGCCTTACACATTAACCCGTTATTACTTGGCATACCCATGACGCTTGGCGCCAGTTGTGCCAGCATGTTGCCCATGGGCACGCCACCCAATGCCATTGTATTTGCCAGCGGCCACATTAAATTAAACCAGATGATAAAGACAGGCTTTGTATTAAATATTATTTGTGTGATATTAATTACTTTGTTTTGCTGGCTGTTGGTGCCATTGATTATGCCGGCTATGTAATAAATTTTTCAGTACTGGTAATCCCTCACTTTATTTGTAATTTCATTTACTCCAATAAAATAATTATACCGCACATGAAGCAGATAAAACTTTTACTTACAATTGTTCTGTTGCAATCAATTCCTGCACTGGCACAGCCATTTGATCCGGCGTATTTCAATAGTATGCAATGGCGCTGCATTGGTCCACACCGTGGCAGCAGAACTGTAGGCGCTGTTGGTGTACCTTCTCAACCCAATGTATTTTATATGGGCGTAAATAATGGCGGCGTGTGGAAGACCAATGATTACGGCCGTACCTGGAAACCAATTTTTGATGACCAGCCCACAGGCAGTATCGGCGATGTGGTGGTGGCACCATCTAACCCGGATGTTTTGTACGTGGCCAGTGGCGAAGGTTTGCAGCGGCCAGACTTATCCGTTGGTAACGGCATGTATAAATCTACCGATGCAGGAAAAACATGGACACATCTTGGGCTTGAAGATGTACAGCAGATTGGCGGGCTTGCCATTGATCCTAAAAACGAAAACAGGGTTTTTGTGGCTGCATTGGGTCATCCTTACGGCCCCAATAAAGAGCGTGGTGTGTACAGCACAACAGATGGTGGCAAAACATGGACAAAGGTTTTATACATTGATGAAAATACCGGTGCCATACAGGTTACCATCGACCCCAATAACAGTAATATTATTTATGCCGATATGTGGGCGGGCAGGCAAGGGCCTTGGGAAAATGGCGCCTGGAACGGAAAAGAGAGTGGCCTGTTTAAAAGTACAGATGGCGGAACAACATGGAAAAAATTAACTGCAGGTTTACCTACTACCGAACAGGGTTTGGGAAGAATTGGTTTTTGTATTGCACCATCTAACAGCAACCGTTTATATGCAACAGTTGATGCCGGCAAGTATGGCGGCATTTACCGCAGTGATGATGCAGGAGAAACATGGGCAAATATTAATGCCGATGAAAGATTATGGGGAAGAGGAGGTGATTTTGCAGAAGTAAAAGCAGATCCAAAAAATGCAGACATTGTTTATAGTGCCAATGTGGTAACCTGGAAAAGTATTGATGCCGGAAAAACATGGTCGGCATTCCGTGGTGCGCCGGGTGGTGATGATTACCACCGCATCTGGATCAATCCTGATAACTCAAACATCATGTTAATTGCAGGCGACCAGGGTGCAATTATAACAGTTAATGGCGGCGAAACTTTCAGCAGTTGGTACAACCAGCCTACTGCACAGTTTTATCATGTAAGTACCGATAATGCTTTTCCTTACAATGTTTACAGCGGTCAGCAGGAAAGTGGCAGTGTTGGCATTGCATCACGTGGTAATGATGGCGCAATAAGTTTTAGAGAATGGCACCCCGTTGGTGCAGAAGAGTATGGTTATGTTGCTGCAGATCCTTTAGACAATAATATTATTTATGGCGGAAAAATTTCTAAATATGATAAAAGAACGGGGCAAACACAAAGTATTGCACCCGAAGCAGTACGCAGTGGTAAATATCGTTTTTTAAGAACAGCGCCGGTATTATTTAATCCCATTGATAAAAAAACATTGTACTATGCCGGTAATGTATTGTTTAAAACAATGAATGGAGGAAACAGCTGGCAGGTGATAAGCCCGGATCTGTCGAGAGAAAAATGGGATGTGCCGGAAAGTGTGGGCATTTATACAAAAGCAGACATGAAAACCATGCCACGCCGAGGTGTAATTTACACTGTTGCGCCAAGCTATGTGGATGTTAATACCATCTGGTGCGGCACCGATGATGGATTGATTCATGTAACACATGATGGTGGAAAAACATGGCAGAATGTAACACCACCACAAATTACCAGCTGGAGCAAAGTATCGCTGATGGATGCCAGCCATACAGACAAAAACACAGCCTATGCTGCAGTAAACCGTATCCGCTTAGATGATATGCGTCCGCATATTTATAAAACCACTGATGGCGGAAAAACATGGATTGAAATTGTAAATGGTTTACCTGCGGACCCTATCAATGTGGTAAAAGAAGATCCTAAAAGAAAAGGATTATTATTTGCCGGAAGTGAAAGAGCGGTGTATGTTTCTTTTGATGATGGTGCCAACTGGCAATCGTTGCGGTTGAATATGCCTGCAACATCAATAAGAGATTTAGTTATTAAAGATGATGACCTGGTAATTGGTACACATGGCAGAAGTTTTTGGATACTGGATGATATTACACCATTGCGCCACCTTGATGAAAGACTAAGTGCTTCGCCTGTTATATTGTATCAGCCACAAAATGCTTACCGGGTAAGATGGAATATGAACACCGATACCCCATTGCCACAGGAAGAACCTGCAGGGCAAAATCCACCGGATGGTGCAGTGATCAATTATTTTTTATTTGAAGCAGCTACAGATATTAAGCTGGAAATTTATGATACAAAAATACCGGATGTCGTATCGGACAACGACCTCAATAAAATCCGAACACAACCTAATAAACTGATAAGAATATACAGCAATAAAGACAGCTTGTATAAAATACCGGCTAACAATGTGCCGCCTTACTGGATAAGGCCACAACAAATACTTTCGGGCACTGAAGGCAGCCATCGTTTTATGTGGGATATGCATTATCAACCATTAAATGTACCGCCGGCTTTTCCTATTGCTGCAACTTATATGAATACTGCACCCGATGTTACATCGCCATGGGTAATGCCGGGTGTGTATATTGCCAAACTTACTGTTGATGGAAAAGAATTTTTCCAGGCATTCCGGGTAAAGATGGATCCAAGAATTAAAACAGTTACCAAAGATCTGCAACTGCAACACGATATAAGTGTAATGTGTTACAACAATACTCAAAAATGTATTGCTGCAAAAAATAATGGTGCCAAAGATCTTGATAAATTACAAAGTGCATTTGCTGCAGTACATAATGCTTTGCAGGATAGTGATATGCCCCCAACAACGCAAATGACTACCGCTGCAAAAGAAACTGAAAAAGCTTTTTTAGAGGCTATTAAAAAATAGACTGCTTCACTTTGTTTCTGTGCCTTGTGTTCTTTGTGGTAAATATATCAACCACTAAGAACACAAGAAATGGCACTAAGTACACAAGGATTTATTTTTTACAATTGTTTAAAAAATCTTGTATGCCCAATATAATTTTATCGGCAATCTGTTGTTGAAAATTTTCATCAAGTATTTTCATTTCATCTTCGGGGTTGCTGATAAAAAGTGTTTCTACCAGTGCATTGGGATATTCAATCGGACTATTGAGCATAAAATTAAAACTGCCGGTGTTACCATATTCTTTTAAGTCCAGTTCAAGCATACGTTTATAAATAGTCTGGCTTAAATTTCTAAAGCCGACATACCTGTAAAAAGTGCTGGTACCGCTAACCCTTATCGGGTCAGCTGCAGAATTCAGGTGAATACTGATGAGCAAATCAGGCGTACTATCTCTGTAAAAAAGTACACGCTGTAAATTGTCAACAAACTTTTCAGTTGTTCTCGTCATAATAACTTTTGCACTTAGTTGTTCCAGCGCTTTTTGCAGTTTTAATGCAACGGCCAGCGTCAGTGCTTTTTCCGAAGAGCCCGTTGGGCCACCTGCTCCTGTATTACTGCCGCCATGGCCTGCATCTACCGCTATGGTTAAATTACTTAACGATAAATTTTCCGGTTGCCGCTTTACCTTTATCACCAGCAAATTTCCTTTGTAATAAATCTGGTGGCCCCAGTGCTGTTGATGTTTTAATTCAATAGTTATTCTAAAAACTTCATCTTCGGTTTGTTCGTAATAAACGTTTTTGATCTCTTTTACATTTTCCAGTTGTGTTATCCAGTTGGTATTGTTGGTAGCACCAAAAACATCTATTATAATTTTAGAAGGATCGATCAACTGAAAAGACTGGTAGGGCAATCTTGCAAATAAACCTATCGTTACATAGTCGAATAACGAATCGCCATACACACGCCAACTGGTAGTAAGCGATTCCGGCGTAAAATTTCCTTTTGGTAAAAACTTAATACTGTCATCATCGATGTATGCTGTGCGGTATTTAGATAACTGTACTTTATATTTCTTGTCCACCTTACCAACAATATTTAATTGCACCATCGAATCTAAGTAACCGATCTTGGCGCCACCCAACCTGTCTTCTCCCAAACCAAATAACAAATGTACCAGCCTGCCTTTAGTAACAGCAATGGCCGGGCTGTATGACGAAAACATTGAAATAGTATTTTTAGTTTCCTGGGTTATACTTTTTCCAGTGCTGTCTGTTATAGTAATTGGTATTTTAGTTAAGAGAAAACTATCCGTTTCTTTTACCACATATTCGCCCTGGTAAATACCTGGCATGGCAACCGGCATTTCAAACAAAGGAATATTGTTTCCTGCAATAACGGTACAGCCCGTTAATGCTTTAACCCTGAATTTTATTTTATCTCCTGGTTGCAACATCAGGTTCCCCTCGGGAAAAGTTTGTATGCTGACAATACTTAAAGTTTTAACTGTATCGGGTGGTGCCGGTAAAGAATAATTGTAAGTAATTTTTTTATTTACAGATTTATCCGGTGCATTAAATGCAATTAAGGTAAAGGAAGTGTCGCCTGTTTTTAAGTTGAGCTCATAAGCAAAGGCCCCGGTTGGATAAACTTTTACTGCATTTCCATTTACAGTAAGGTTACAGTTTTTACACGTGCTGCCAATTAAAAAATTACGTGAGCTGTTTACATTATTTTTCTCTTTTAATGGCGATACCAATTTAATAAATGGTTTATCATTGTTTTGCGCCGATACTGTGCCATACACAATAATTAAAATTGCTGCTGTTATTTTTTTCATCGTTGATTATTACTTCCGCATATTAAAAGTAAACATTCCATGCATCAGTTTTTACATTTAACAAAATGTTTTATTCAATTCACTCCTGTTATCATTTAAAAAAAGGTAGCTGTGATTATATTTGCAAAAAATAAGAGATGAAAAAAATAATCACTGCTCTAACTGTCTTTGTCATTTTTGCAAGCTGTGGCCCTACTATTTACAAAGCACAGAATTTCGATGATCAAACAGCCAGCCATAAAACAGTGGCTATTTTACCTGCAGAAGTAAATATTCAGCTTCGGCCTAATGAAATGAAGAAAACTACTACTGAACAAATTAGCCAGGCTCAGGAAAATACAGGTAAGGATATACAGGATAAAATGTATTCCTGGTTTTTAAAAAGAAGTGATAAGTTTAAATATACGGTCAGCTTCCAGGATATCAGTAAAACCAATGCATTATTGAATCAGGCCGGCATATCTTATAATTCCATGGTAACAAAAACAAAGGAAGAACTTTGTCAGTTATTAGGAGTTGATGCAATAATATCATCACGTGCTGCCATGAAAAAACCAATGAGTGATGGTGCGGCGATAGCCATTGGTGTATTAATTGGTTCTTGGGGAGCCACTAATGATGTACAAACTTCTATAAGTATAAATGAAGGAAAAAAAGGGGAACTGGTTTGGAAATACGATTATAATGCAACCGGTTCGGTAGGCAGCAGTACAGACAGGCTGGTTAATGCTTTGATGAGAAATGCATCAAGAAAATTCCCTTACAACGCCAAATAATACAGCGTAAAATATTTATAATAAAAAAGAGAGGGCTTAATTGCTCTCTCTTTTTTATTATTCCAGTTTAGTTTACCAGGGATATTTATTTTCGCTAATTAATTTATCAGCAATTCTTCTACGGGCATCTTTACTGTTAAAAGGTTCTGTTTTTGTAAAGCGTTTTAAGCCCAGCAACATCATGCGCTGTTCATCACCTGTTGCAAAAGCATTAATTGCTTCTTTACCTGCTTTGTTCAACCTGTCGTTAGCATCGTTTAAATAACAACGCATTATATCAGTTTGCAAAGCGGTGTTAGCAGCACCCTGCTTATCTGTTGTTTTTATTACCCTTAGTAAAGTACTTTCAGCCATAAAGGTTTGTATAGCCATGTCTGCAATGTTCATTAATATTTCCTGCTCATCGCTTATCTTCATCATTAGTTTTTGTACTGCAGCCCCTGCCACCATTAAAATACATTTTTTCATATTTACAATGGTTTTGCGTTCGTTTGCAAAAGGTGCTTCATCTTCATTTCCAAATTCCGGAATACTCATTAACTCTTTACTTACTGCCATTGCCGGCCCCATCAAATCCAACTTACCTTTCATGGCTCTTTTTAAAATCATATCAACAGTAAGCAGCCTGTTAATTTCGTTAGTGCCTTCAAAAATCCGGTTAATACGGCTATCTCTGTAAGCCCTGCTTATCATATACTCATCGCTAAACCCGTTACCACCATGTACCTGCACACCTTCATCCACCACAAAATCCAATACCTCACTACCATCTACTTTTAATACAGCACACTCTACTGCAAACTCTTCTGCAGCGCCAAGCAATGCTTCGTTAAAAGGCTTACCTGCATTTATTAATTCAGTTTCTTTATCATCAATCCATTTTGCTGTGCGGTATGTGGCACTATCCGTTGCAAAAATTCTTATGGCAGCTTCGGCCAGTTTATATTTTATAGCACCAAAATTTGCAATAGCTGTTTTAAACTGCTCTCGTGTTTTTGCATATTCTATAGTGTTGTTTAATGCCATTTTAGAGGCACCAATAGCAGCGGCACATAATTTTAAACGGCCAATATTTAAAATATTAAAAGCAATAATGTGGCCTTTTCCAACTTCGCCTAACAGATTTTCTACGGGCACTTTACAATCCTGAAAATACAATTGCACTGTTGATGAACCTTTAATACCCATCTTATGCTCTTCGGGCCCTTGTGTAAAACCTTCAAAACCTTTTTCAATAATAAACGTACTAAATTTATCACCATCTATTTTTGCAAACACAGTATAAACATCAGCAAAACCTCCATTGGTAATCCAGCATTTTTGCCCGTTTAAAATATAATATTTACCATCGGCAGAAAGCGTAGCTGTTGATTTTGCACCTAATGCATCGCTACCGCTATTGGGTTCTGTTAAACCGTAAGCACCCTTCCATTCGCCAGTGGCCAATTTGGGTATGTATTTTTTCTTTTGCTCTTCGGTACCAAAATATAAAATGGGTAAAGTGCCAATACCTGTGTGTGCAGCTACTGCCACACTAAAAGAAAAGCCACCGCCTAAAGCTTCGTTAACCAAGGTAGAGGTTATAAAATCTTTACCCAGGCCGCCTAAATCTTCGGGGATAGAAGCCCCCAATAATCCCTGTTCACCGGCTTTTTCAAGTAAGGTTGGCATTAAGCCTGGTTCCAATTTATCAATCTTAGCTATGTTCGGTATTACCTCGGTACTTAAAAACTGAAGGCACATATCTTTTACCATCAGTTGCTCCTCATTAAAATCTTCAGGAGTAAAAGTTTCAAAAGCATTACTTTCTTTAATTAACCATTCACCGCCTTTTAGCAATGTTGTTGGGGTTGTTGTGTTCATGATTATATATTTTTTTCAATTAGCAATCTGTCTTTTCGCTTCTATAAAGTTCTCCGCCAGCTGGCGGAGCGGCAGGGCTCTACTTCAAATTATCATACACCATCTGTAACACTTCTTTTGCAATTTCAACTTGTCCGTTAGTTACACCTTCCAGCGCCTCATTTAATGTTGTATTGGCAATAATCATGCACTTTTCTTCAAGTTCCCTTCCCTCATCAGTTAAAACAATCAGGTTCTTCCGCCTGTCTTCTTTAGAAGCGTTTCTTTTTACCAGTTTTAATTTTTCCAGGTTATCCACCAGCCTTGTAATACTCGGTTTATCCCTGAAAGTGGCATCACACAACAGTTGCTGGCTCATACCATCCTGTTTCCATAAATGATACAGCACACTCCATTGCTCAATGGTTATATCCAGGTTAGCCTGCTTAAAATTTTTCTGCAATCGCCTGCCGATTGCAGTACTGGCCTTTCCGGTAATAAAACTGTATAATTCTCCTTTTTTAAATTGGTTGTTTGGCATATAGTTGTTTATGCAACTAAACAAAGATAATGATTCATTTGAAATTTTAAAATTTATTTTTGTAAGCCGGGCAAGAGAATATCAATCTGGCATTGTTATGCCGCACTCTTATACGGCTTACCATTATGCAGCAGGTTTCACTCATTTTTATACTATTGATTTTTACCCTTTATGTCCTGCTTATTCTTTACTACTGGAAAAGCTGGCTGGTTATTCCGGGCTTCAAAACACAAGCCATAGACTACAAAACACAAACCCGTATTTCAGTTATCATTCCTGCCCGTAACGAGGAGGAAAATATTAAAAGCTGCCTGAATGCTATTCTAAATCAATCTTACCCTGAACATTTATTTGAAGTGTTGGTTGTAGATGATTTTTCATCCGACAATACAGCTGCTATTGTTTCGGCATATACATCACAAAATATAAAACTGATTTCGCTCAGGAATTTTGTGGAAGCGAATGCAATCAATTCTTACAAAAAGAAAGCAATTGAGATTGCTGTACAACAATCGACCGGCGATTTAATTGTAACTACAGATGCAGATTGCGTTGTACCCAAAAACTGGTTGCAAACTATCGCAGCTTTTTATCAGGAAAAAAATCCTTCATTTATAGTGATGCCGGTTGCTATCAATTGTGGTAACAGGTTTATTGAAATTTTCCAGGCGGTAGATTTTATGACACTACAGGGTATTACCGGCGCATCTGTTCATAAAAAAATGCACAGCATGTGTAATGGTGCCAACCTCGCCTATACCAAAATGGCATTTAATGCTGTAAATGGATTTGCAGGTATTGATACTATTGCCAGTGGTGATGATATGTTGCTGATGCATAAAATATATAAACAAAGTCCTGATAAAGTTTTGTTTTTAAAATCGAAAGAGGTAATTGTACAAACACAGCCTGTGTTAACAATAAAAGATTTTTTTAATCAACGCATCCGCTGGGCCAGTAAAGCTGATAAGTATGATGACAAACGGATATTTGCTGTATTGGTATTGGTATATGTGTTAAATGTAGTGCTGCTTTTAATGCCTATTGCGGCCTTATTCAAAAATACAGTCTTCAATATTCATATTTATCCTATTACTTTTATTGCTTCGGTTTTTGAGCTATGGTTAATTTTAATCATTAGTAAAACCATTGCCGAATTGTTCTTCTTGTTTTCCATTGCTGGATTTTTTAATAAAAAGCGGTTGTTATGGTGGTTTCCTTTATTGCAACCCTTTCATATTTTATATACAGTTATTGCAGGCTGGCTGGGTAAATTTGGCACTTATAAATGGAAAGGCAGAAAAGTGAAATAACTTTATGTAATTAAATACAATAGCATAATCTTAAACCGATTTTGTATTTTACATGATGCAGCAATCTTTTTCATTTTGGCAACAAACCCGGAAACGCCTTAAAAAAAATAAGGGTGCTATTTTTGGGCTGCTGATAATTTTTATTGCTGTTGTAGTTTCAATACTGGGTTATATAATTGCACCGGACGTTTCACCAAACGCCGATTTACAAACGGTGGAAATACAGGCAAAAAAGCCGGGCTATACTCAACAATTTTTAAAAATTCCGGACAGAATTAAATCCTGGGGTGGTACCTGGATAGATCATCTTTTTAAAGGAAAGAAAAATCACTACAAGTTAATTCCAATAAGCGGTTACAAAATAAAAAGTGATAGCCTTTTAATAAATAAATTTATTGATGAAGATACTTCCGTAGTTCAATACTATTCTATCAATGAGCTTACTTTAAATCATCCTGAAAACTTTATTGCTCAAAATATCATCACAAAAAAATACTGGTTAGGTACAGATAAATTCGGCAGAGATATTTTAAGCCGGTTAATTATTGGCACAAGAGTAAGTTTGGCGGTAGGATTAATTGCTGTATTGATCTCCTTAACACTTGGTATTATTATAGGTGCAGTAGCAGGTTACTTTAAAGGCTGGGTTGATGAAGTGGTAATGTGGCTGGTAAATGTTACCTGGAGCATTCCGACCTTATTATTGGTTTTTGCCATTACCATGGCAATGGGCAAAGGCTTTTGGCAAATATTTATTGCAGTTGGGCTAACCATGTGGGTGAGTGTAGCCCGCCTGGTACGTGGTCAGGTAATGGCAGTAAAAGAACTGGAGTTTATACAGGCAGCAAAAGCATTAGGCTTTAGTAATTTCAGGATAATTGCAAAACATATTTTGCCCAATATTCTTGGGCCCATATTAGTTATTGCCGCAAGTAATTTTGCTACAGCAATTATTGTGGAAGCCGGCTTAAGTTTTTTAGGCATTGGTGTGCAACCACCCCAACCCAGCTGGGGCTTAATGATAAAAGAGAATTACAATTTTATTATTACACATAATCCCATGTTGGCCTTAATGCCGGGCTTTGCCATTATGCTGTTGGTGTTGGCATTTAATTTATTAGGAAATGGGTTGAGGGATGCTGTAGATGTTAAAAATTAAAAAAAACAGGGTCATTTCGAAATAGGTAAGCCATTAAAATTTATTTTATTATTTTCAAATTGCTCTAAAAAATAATCAATTAAAACTGCTGCAACTTTTCTTGTTAATGGTTTATCTGTACCAATATTTTTAAGCTGATATTTTTCCAGGTTCCAATTCATTTCTGTACTCATAACCTTTGTACTCCAATGATTTTTTTTATTTACTGTTAAATAGGCCCACACATGTTGTATGTCATCCCAGGTAAGCCAGTTACTTTTTTGTTTTCTATCATCTGTTATATTAATTCCTAAATCATTCAATCCTTTTCTAAACTCATCAAATAAAGCAAGGCTATCTGGATAAAAGTAAGTTTTATTAGTCCACCCTTCGTGTTTGCTTACACCTTTTAAAATACCAGTAGCACCTGTTTTTTGTATCGGCTTCCAGTAAACATCATCTGGTTGTACATCCACATAAGGCATTATAAAACATTTTGCATCTAATAAAATTTGCTGCACTTCTCTAATATTTACTTTGCCCGGTTGAATATTTTTTTGCACACAATAAGCAGCCAATACACCCGCCGCTTGTCCCGTTAATAATACAACAGGCTGCAATCTTGTAGTGCCATTTACAATATTACTTACGCTGATATTTTTTTCAGCAGCAATCAGCCCTTCTGTTCGTTCGGGGATTAATGAACCAAGTGGAATATTGTAAGAATTAACAAACGTAAATTTTATTTCAGGGGCTGCTTCATTTTTATGGTGATGATGGTCAACAGGATAATCTCCAACCGAAATACCGGTTCGGTACAAAGCTTCGGGCTGTTCAAAAGGTTTTACCAAATGATTATTATTTAAACGCACCAACCCTTTCATTCGTCTGCTTTCCCTGTTATAAGGTATAAGCGCCAATTTATCTCCCGTAGGAAATTCATCATCTGCCAATCCTAAATTTTTATATCCTAAATCTTTTTGTATAAAATAAATAAATTGAAGGGTATGGTTTTTTGCAGCCTGGTATTTTTTAACCCTTTCATCGGGTTTGTCTTCAATCACATTCAGGTAATAATCATTGCCTGCAGCAGGCCAGTTGATCATGAATTTATTATTTTTTATTTTTCCGTAGTTCAGCATTTTTTGTACCGTCCACGGTGAGGCAACAGAATCATTATTAAATACAGAAATGCAGCTTTTAAAAAATATTGCAGAATCATATCCCGCTGGTCTTGGTATAGTTTTATCTATCCCTTTACCAAAATCCTTTAAAATAGCAACCCATGTTAAATCCTGGATAATATTATTTTTACCGGGAGCAATAAGTTCTTTTGAATAAACCGGGTCTTCCATTCCTATATCATAGGCAGTACCACTCATTGCAATTACATCGCCTGGTTCTGTTGCATCAACACAAATTTTACTTTTAATAGTAATCCTTTTTTTATCTCTGTTAATAAATACGGCACCGGTAATTTTGTTCTTTTCTTTTATAATACTTTGTAGTTGCAATCCAAACATCGGTGTTAAATACTTGTTTTCTTTATAACACATTGCTTTAAAAATGCTATCTCCCACATGTGGTTCAAACAAAGTATTGCTAACCCAGCCAGTGGCTAAATTTTTTGTACCATAATGTACGTATAGTTGCTGGCGGAATTCTTCCCACAATCCGCTTGGTAAATTGTGGTTGCCATCAGTGCAACTAACACCTGCAGCAGTTAACATACCTCCCAACCATGGCGTGGGTTCGGCAATAATAGTTTTTGCTTTTTGCCTGGCACTTTGTATACCAGCGGCTACTCCTCCAGTACCTCCACCAAATACTAATACATCAGTAAATATGGTTTGTGCAGCAGCCGGAATAAAAAAAAGAAATATAAAAAATGGAATATAAAAGAACCGAATCCGCATAATTATAAATTATAATGCCGGTGCCACCTGCACATTCCTTGTAAATCCTTCTTCCAGAGAAATAAATGTTTCTGTACGCTCTATCCCCTTTATCTTTTGTAATTCATCATGCAAAACATTACGAAGCTGGTTGATATCTTTACATACGATTTCAATAAACATACTGTAGTTACCCGTTATATAATTCAGGCGCACTATTTCAGGTATCTTCATTAAATCCTGCGCAACGCTATCATATAAAGAACTCTTTTCTAAATAAATTCCAACAAAAGCGGTAATATCATAGCCTAATTGTCGCAGATCTACATTCAATCTTGTACCTTTGACGATACCAAACTCCTGTAGTTTTTTGATACGAACATGAATGGTACCGCCGCTCACAAATAATTTTTTTCCAAGATCGGCGTAAGATATTTCAGCAGTCTCCATCATTTCGTGAATAATCTGAAGATCTAATTTGTCGAGATTCAATTTAGCAGCCATTTCGTATTTTTATTTTAGTGAGTATTCAAAATAATACACAAATATTTGAATTATTTCTATATTTTCCAAATTTTTTATAAAATATTTTTAATGTATTGCTTATTTATATAGATTTGCACTATCAAGCTCTTAATCATACACTGTGGGGTGATGAAATTTTTGGCAGACATGCCCTCTTGTCTCGAGGGTGAGGATAACAGGATAAACGAAGCATAGAGCCGCAAGGGTAGCAATACCTGAGCGACCGGGGTCGACCACCGAACTTTGTACTTCAGCTAACTGCCTCGTGGAGGTTCGATCCCTCCCCCTACAGCAGCTTAAAAGCCTTCGTTTAAATAACGGAGGCTTTTTTATTAACTCAATCGGATTTTATAGATACAAAAGTAAACATCCACTTCACCGGATTCTGCCATACACTATTAAAAGTGCCAACAGGTGCTTTAATCAGCACTGTATTCCATCCTTTATGAAAAAATATTTTTGTGGGTTCCCGGTATTCATAGCCTTCATCAATCAATGGAATTTCGGAATTTCCTTTTTGTCCACCTCGTTTCCATTTTGGCGGCGTAATTAATTGACCATTTACCCAAACAGCACTTCCCCTATTATCCCAGACCCCAACAGGCGGCGAATCAGTAGCTGGTGAACGGGAGATGTTATTAAAACCAATCCAGAAATTTTTCACTCCGGCATCGTTACTCCATATTTTTCTTATGGCATAATAAGTAGAGCTGTCCTGTTGATTTTCGAGATGGGAGCCAATCATTGGATGCCAAAAATGTCGCAGCCAAATAGTGCCCCCGTAAACTGAAGGATAATTTTTTAGTTGCACTGTATCAGTAAAAGGAATCGCTTCGGGATGAAATATTGTTTCTGTTTTTCCCTTATTATCATAAGGACCAATCAACTTCCATTCAATATTTGATTGTGCTACATAAGGGAAGGGAAGATTGTTGAAATAAAGTGATTTATGTTCCAGTAAACGATTTTCAAATTCAACAAATGCATTGTATCGTTCATTGCCCGGTGAACTGATATCTGATAAATAGTTTTTCCACCCACTGCCCTGCCAGCATCTTTCGGAAAAGGTAAGCATAATCGGGTAAACTGCATTCATAGTTATTAAATCTTCTTCCTTACTTACTCTTCTGTCAGGCCAATTACACAATGTAGCCCCCAATTTATTTTCATCAGCTTTTGTCACGTCACAAATCTGGTGATTGAATGTGGTTACCACACCATCCAGTGGGTCGAAATGATTAAGGTATAAATGCCGTGAATCAATTGAAAAATATTTGTCTTTGGGTTTTGTATCACCAATCCACATTTGCAGCATAGTTCCTTCCGGAGTATTTCCGCCGGGTTGCCAGGCAATAACTTTCTTTCCCTTTGATTTTAATACGGCAATCATTTGAGGAAGAAATGTTGTATTGGTGATTTTTACTTCGTCACCACCAATATGAACGTAGGGGACATCCAACTCCCGGCACAATTCAGTTAAAATATTTTTACAAATAGCAACTCCTTTTTCACTTTGCATATCTACACCCATTGCCCGTTTAAATGCTGCACTATGGCCAGGCATATCAATTTCAGGAATCAATGTAATATGCTTTTTCTTACAATAGTCTATCAGTTCTCTCATTTCATCCAGCGAATAAAATTTACCGGGGTTACGCAGCATATATTTTGCATCGGTAAGTTGTGGGTATATTTTACTTTGCAAACGCCATGCGATATCTTCAGTAAGATGAAAATGAAAGATGTTTAATTTATAAGCAGCCATTACATCAATCTGCTCTTTCAATTGTTTGATAGACTGATAATTTCTTCCTACATCCACCATAAACCCACGAAAGGGAAATGCAGGCGAATCATTTATCTCTGAACATTGAATTTGATTGCCTTTGATTAATTGCTTCAGCGTTTGAATGGCATAGAAAATACCTGCGGATGTTTTGGCCTTAATAGTTATTCCATCTGTTTTAACAAATAACTGATACCCATCCCGGTTTTCAATTTCATTTGTAATGTGTAAATGAATATTATTTTTGTAAGAGGCTGTTTTACTTGTTATGCCAAGAGAAACTTTAAACTCTTTGAACATTTGTTGCAGCAAAAGGGCTTCATTTTTTAATGACTGATTATCAGAAATAATCATTTTATAGTTCGATAAATCAACGGATTGATTTACCCACTTAAGATTTGCAGGTAAAGGAATTAACGACGGAAAATCATATACTTCATTATAGATTGTTTCTTTCCATCTAACATAACCGGCGCCGGTTAAGTGCAACCCATCGTTGGTATATGCAGCATTTAATCTCCCCGTACTATCGGTTAATGCCGAAAAAACATCCTTGTAATGATACCCATATTGTAATGCATGATGCCAAAGCAATTTATTTACTTCAATAATCTGCTGCTTTTTGGAAGTGTGGCCGGTAAACTTGCCAAATTTTTCATTCACCGGAAATATGCTTTGTACATATAATTTTGTTTGAGGAGATTTTTCTTTTAATAATGCGGCAAGCCATAAAATATTTTTTACCACACTATCCGGCGAAATACTTCTTGCTAAATCATTAGTGCCAATTAATAAAAATACTTTTGCAGGTTTACGGTTATATACTTCATCTAACCGGTTCAATGCTCCTGGCGTATTATCTCCGCTTATACCTCTGTTTTTAATTTTCAAATCAGCAAACAACTCACTCCACTCACCGCCATCTGTAATACTATTGCCAAGAAAGATAATATCGCCTTCGGTTTGAGGCAGCGACCTAAACAATGTAACCCGTTGATGATAATAGGTAGAAAATAGAGAATCAGGAAAGGAGGGTTGATTAACCTGAGAAAATGCTACAGGCGAAAAAATTAAAAGTATAATACTATAAAGAATTTTCATGCTATATTTCATAAAACATTTTGAAGAATGTGCCCCGGTTCCATTTTACTCAACAATAATTTCATCAGCAAAAATCCAACCTGGTTTTCCCTCACCGCTGTGGCCGGGCGGGCAAACATTATTTTTTGCAGTTACCCTTATAAATTTTGCAGCTTTTGACAGAAAAGAAGTTTTAAAATCAAACTGTGCATTTTTTTCACTTATGCTTATTTGATTGTTCACTGTTTGTATTTCTTCAAATTCTGTTCCGTTAACAGATATTTCAAATTTTACAGATTGTGGTAAAAAAATCCAGTCGTTATATTTTTGTAAACAACCGAGTGCAATAGATTGGATGTTTTTTGTTTCGCCTAAATCAATTGTTGCAATCATATCCTTTGTACTGAATCCATGCCAGTACTTTCCAACCGCATTTGTTCCTCTTACACCATCAGTAAGAGAATTGGGGCCATTAGCCAAATAGTAACGGCTAACCGGATTAAGGTAGGTTACATTTTTACCAATACCCTTATGCATTGCAAAACTTTGCCGTGCCGCCTGCACACCCATGATGCGGCCATTTAGTACGGTTGATGTTTTTAACAAGACTGATGAATTGATTTCGACTGGAGCTGTGTATCTATTGCTGTTTAATGTAGGTTCTGTTCCGTCGGTACTGTAAACAATTTCACTGTTCATAATTTCAGAAAAAAGCGACACAAAGAGTTTACCATTTTGTGCAACCGGCTTGATGTTTACAGTATAATTTCCGGGGCAATAACGTAACCCTTTTTGTCCATAACCCCTGAAATGATTTTGCAGTCGTCCATTAAAGCTTTGCCAGTTTCGGTTTTCTTTTGATGACCAAACTACTTCGGCAAGTGCAGGCATACGAGGCAGTATCATATACTCCACTTGTTCTGCCGTAGTGATAAATTCTGTCCACAAATTTGCCTGTGCACCTAAAACATACTTTGCTTCTTCTGCATTCAATTCTGCAGGCACTGGTTCGTAATCATAAACATTTTTCAAAGTGTTCATTCCGCCAATTGCTATCGGTTCACCTTCAGGTCCAGCCTGGTAATGGTCGAAGTACACCGGCTTACCGGGTGTCATAATTACATCATGTTTCATTTTTGCTGCTTCTATACCACCAGCTTCGCCACGCCAGCTCATTACAGTAGCTGAAGGTGCAAGGCCACCTTCCAGAATTTCATCCCATCCAATTATTTTTCTATGCTTACTCGTTACAAATTTTTCTATACGCTTGATAAAATAACTCTGCAGTTCTTCTTCATTTTTCAACCCTTCTTTTTTTATTCTTGCCTTGCATTTTGTGCATTTTTTCCATGGTGATTTATCTACCTCATCACCACCGATGTGAATGTATTGCGATGGAAACAAATCAATAACCTCTGTTAATACATTCTCTAAAAATTTAAATACTGAATCATTGCCTGCACAATAGTTTGAAGACATATTGCTGTAGTTACCACCTGTTAACGGAAGCTGAGGTTGTTGTGTACAGCACAACTGTGGGTACGATGCAATGGCACTGGCCACATGCCCCGGCATTTCAATTTCAGGAACAACTGTTACATTTCTTTCCGAAGCATATTTAATAATCTCTTTAATTTGTTGTTGTGTATAATAGCCGCCGTATATTGGTTGCTCTCCTTGTTTTGCCTGTGGCCTGCTGCCCCATATTTTATCAGTTTGGTCAACCCTCCATGCACCTACTGAATTAAGCTTTGGATATTTTTTTATTTCAATCCTCCAGCCCTGGTCATCTACCAAATGCCAGTGAAATACATTCATCTTGTACGATGCAATTAAATCTATGTACTCCTTTATGAATTCAGGCCCAAAGAAATGGCGGCTCACATCAAGATGCATACCACGGTATTTAAACCGGGGATAATCAGTAATACTCATACAAGGCACCTGCAACACTTCGTTGGTTCTGATTGCTGGCAGTGTTTGAAGCAAAGATTGTATGCCATATAAAATACCGGCTCTGGTATTAGCTTTAATAATGATAGCCGATGAAGTTACTTTTATTTCGTATCCTTCCTCATTATTCACTACTATTTTTTCAATCAGCAGTTGAATAGATTTATTTGTTGCTGGCGTGATAGCCAAATCAAACCCGGCTATATTTTTTATTGCATTGGTTAAAAAATGAGCTGTTGTAATTAATTCCTTACTATTATTTAAGTAAATGCTGGTTTTGGTATCTATTGTAAAAAAACCGGCATTCACCTGTATGTTTACAGGTTGTGGAATAATGACAGTTGGGAGTTGCGCCTTGCAAAATATAGAAAGGAGCAAAATGGAAAATAAGAATATTTTTTTCATGATTTATTTTTGGTGAGATTTTTTTATATTTTATTGTGAGAAAGCATTAATTGTGTTTTCAATATTTTTTTACTTTTTTTAATTACAGTTATAAATCTGGTAAAGAAAATGCCACATAGCTATCGCCGTTTACTCCCCCCTTCCATTTAGAACCGCCACATGCAATAACAATATACTGCTTGCCATTTATTGAATACACCGCCGGTGTAGCCACACCGGGTGCCGGAAGATTGGCTTCTAATAATAATTTTCCTGTTCTTTTATTATAGGCTCTAAATTTACCATCTCCTGTAGCACCTATAAACAAAAGGCCACCAGCCGTTACAACCGACCCTCCGTAGTTTTCACGACCGGTAGTAGGAATCCCCCTTTTTTTCAGTTCTTCAAATTCTCCAAATGGGATTTTCCAAACATATTCCCCCGTGTTTAAATTAATAGCATTTAAAGTGCCCCATGGTGGTTTAATTGCCGGATACCCCTCTTTAGTTAGAAATTTGTTATACCCCGTAAAATCATACAATGACCTTGGAGGGCCGTCTTCTTTTTGCTCAGGGCCTGTGTAAGTTTTTTTCTGTTCGTCCTTAAGATTTAAAATGAAAGATGTTATGGCATCTTTTTCTTCTTTCGCAAGATTGTTAAATCCCGGCATCATCCTTCTTCCTGTAGAAAGTAATTCATTGAATTGTGCTTTATTATATTTTGCCTCTACGCCAATAATACCAGGGTAATCTCCTCCGCCTAATCTTTCCGGTCCGTGACATCCCATACAATAGCGGGAATACAAAGCAGCCCCGGCTTCTAAATTGGTTCTCACTTTTTGTTTTTCCGGTTTGCTTTCCACCATTGTAAGTACCCAAGCCATTTCGCTTGCATTTACATACAAAATATTTGTTTTTGGGTCAACAGTTGGCCCGCCCCATTCTCCACCACCATCATAACCCGGAAGTATAATTGTTCCTTCGGTGGAAGGAGGGGTGAATATATTACCGGCACGGGAAGCCCGGTACCTCTTTTTAATTTCTTCGTAAGATGAGTCGCTGGTAGAAACATTGTTCAGGTCATTTTCGGTTAAGGTATGTCGGGCAAATGGTTTGGGCAATACCGGGAAAGGCTGTGTTGGCCACAACTTTTCTTTCATCAGATTGGTGTTGGTCAATACAGGTCTTTCTTCAATAGGAAATAGTGGAGTGCCTGTCTCTCTGTCAAAAACAAAAACAAGGCCTGTTTTAGTTGTTTGAGCCACAGCATCAATTTTTTCACCATTCCGGGTAACAGTTACCAACGCAGGCGGTGTGGGTACATCCATATCCCACACATCATGATGCACCGTTTGAAAATGCCAGATTAATTTTCCTGTTGCAGCATTTAATGCAAGCAAACAATTCCCATACAATCCTTTGCCCAATCGCTGACCACCATAAAAATCATTAGTAGGATTTCCGGTAGGTGCAAAAAGAATCCCTCTTTTCTCATCTAAACTAAACCCTGCCCAACTGTTGGTAGAGCCAAAGTATTTGTAGGCGGTTGTATCTTCCCAGGTTTCATATCCAGGCTCCCCGGGAAAAGGAATTGTGTGAAAAATCCATTTTTGTTTCCCGGTTTTTACATCAAAAGCCCGAATATCTCCAGGGGTGTTGTCCCCTACCAAACCGCTTAAAATAAAAAGGTTTTTGTAAATCATCGCCGGAGAAGTAGGCGCTACAAAAAATTTTGTTTTATCTCTTCCAAGCCCCTCTTTAAGGTCAATGCCTCCATCTTTACCAAAGGTAGGAATCAGCTTACCGGTTTTTGCATTAACAGCAAAAGCAACAGGACCTACGGTATAAATAATTCGCTGGTCTTCGCCTTCTTCCCAATAGGCAACTCCCCTGTTCATGTTTATACTTTTCCTATGCCAGGTTTTATTGTTAATTGAATCAGAGGCATCGAAATGCCAGAATTCTTTTCCGGTAGCAGCATCTACCGCAAAAAGTTTCAACTTAGGCGATACTCCATACAATACGTTATTTACAATAATCGGATTGCACTGCATAGGGCCGAATTTTGTACTATCACCACCTTCCGATTTGTATACCCATGCAATTTGCAGTTGATTCACATTAGTTGTATCAATTTGTGTAAGTGCAGAATAACGGATGTTTTCTTTTGAACCCCCTGTTACTTTCCAATCAGTATACTTCTCATTATTAGTACAAGAGCAACAGGCAAGTATCATCAGAAGAATTTCTGTAATAAAAAATACCGATTTCTTACATTTCACACACATAGTAGATTATGCATTTGATAATTAATATTTGAAATGCAAATATTTTTTTCAATCTTTTATTTTAGTTGCTTCCAATTGACAACTGTAAATACAATTTGTGCATACCCGTCTCTTTCATACAGTACGCCAATTTTCTTTTTATTCACCTTTACAATATCTGAGTAAGCAGTAAAGTCTTTTTTTCCATCAGGAGATTTATCCAAAAGAATACTTTTTGGCCAGGAATTGCCCTCATCAAAACTGATACGCAGTGTAAGATTATCACGACGTGCAGTATCAGCTGCATTGCAAAATGCCAGCATATGTTTGCCTTTTTTTATTCCAATATTTAAAATCGTTCCTTCACAAACAGGATCTGGCAGGTTTTTATCAAAAGAAATATTACTCCATGTTTGTCCGCCATCACTGCTTCTTGCCACCAACCTTGCACGAATATCTCCTTTTTGATTTCGTGAATTCATCAGCAAGCCATTGTTTGAAATTTCAGCAGCCGTTGATTCATTACTGCTGGGAATATTGACGGTTTCACTTAAATGAAATGTTTTGCCGTGATCATCACTATAAAATCCATGTGCAAAATAATCTTCAGCTCTTGGTTTTGGATTGCCTGCTGAATGATTGGCCGCTATATAAATTCTTCCTTTGTATTTCCCACTGCCAATCTGTAAAGCATGCCCTGGTGTGTTTGCATAAGACCGCCAATCTTCTGAAAAATTATATGCATTATTTACCTGTGGTTGTTTTGGCCGATGAACCTGCGTGGTGATATTTACTGCATCGTTCCATGTTTTTCCACCATCAACAGAAGTTTTATACCAAACCTCCCTCAACCCTTTTCCTTTTCTTACTTCTCCTTCATGATTGTTGCCAGTGTTATAGAAAAGAAAAATTCTTCCATTCGGGTATTCCGGGTCAGTTAAATCAACAACTGGTGCAGGATTACCGGCCTGTAAACTATCCGCATCAACAATCGTTTTCATTTCATTCCATGCCTTACCATGGTTACTGCTTCTTTTCATTACAATATTAATATCGCCAAAATCACCGCTTCCATGCACACGGCCTTCGCAAAAAGCAAGCAAATCATTATTGGGTAACGAAATGATGGCAGGAATGCGGTAACTCTTATGCCCCTCTGTACCGGAAATAAATACCGGTATTCTTTCCTGAGAATAAGATGAAAGAAAAGAAAAGATTGTAATACCGATGAAGAATGTTTTTATTTTCATTTTACTTTAAGTTTAAATGTTGATGCAGGTAGTTTTTCTGAATTTACAAGATTGGCATCCGTATATGATTTCCAGCCATAGTAAACAAAAGAAGGTTTTTCTTTAACCGTAATTACAACTGTCTTATTTTGAATAGTTGCTTCACAATCGCTTATTCCATCCGTTGAAAACCCTTTTAAAGTTTCTCCGTGTGCAGCAAATAAATTATTACCGCTATATTCAAATGTGATACTAATTTTTCCATTTTTATATTTTGCCTGCAAAGGCAAAGGGCCTGAAGGAATGATATTGATATGATAGGTTTTATTTAAAGCCCATTTTGCCAGCCTTTCTCCCACATCTTTTTTATTGGTTGGATGTACATCATTTTTAAAGCCGATATCGCTGCAAACTGCCATACCGCTATTTGGAATAAGCTGTAGCATTTTTCTTTGTTCATTTCTGAATTGCGGCCATAATTGACTTTTATATTTCACAGTATCAATTGATGAAATTTGTACAAAATAAAAGGGTAAATCTGGTTGTTTCCATTTCTCTCTGTAATTTGATACCATTAATGCAGACAATGCCCCATATTCATTTACCCTTTCAATTTCCTGCGCATTACTTTCGCCCTGGCAACAAAGAATTCCTTTAATGGGCAAATTAAATATTGGTGCAATACCTGATTCATAAGCAAAGCCTGGTTTGAAGGAATGATTGTTTCCATATTCATCGTTTGGAACATTTTTTAAATTTCCAATATTTTGTTTTCCTCTTTCCCTAACCCAAATAGGTAATTCCTCGTTTGACAACCAGTTTTCCTTTATTTTTTTAGAAAACTGTTTACTGTTTTTTAAAATCCCCGGGCAGATAAAAGTTTCCAGTGGTGCTCCTCCAATAGATAGATTTATCACTCCCACCGGAACATTCAGTTCACTTGTTATCCTTTTTCCAAAATAATACCCAACCGCACTCATTAATTTAAAAGAATTGCTATCGCAGGTTTGCCATTGACCTTTGTAAAATTTTTCAACAGTAAGATTTTGAGTAATGGAATCTGTAAACGATACATTGAAAGTATTTTTTCCGGCATATACCGGATTATATAACCGAAGCATCGGTTGCTGGCTGTTTACTATTTCTTCTTTATAATGCATTTCTTTTATCATCGGCCATTCCATATTAGATTGTCCAATACAAAGCCACACATCCCCAATTAAAATATTTTTTATTTCAATTTTTTCAACACCACTGGTTATAAAAGCAGATTGAGGCTGTGCGTTGGATTTTTGTGCTTTAAAGCTAACAATCCAGGCAGAATCTTTTTGAACAGTTGCATTTATTTCTTGATTTGCAAACAATACAGTTACAATTTTCCCAAGGTCAGCTTTACCCCAAAATTGTATTGGTTGTCCCCGCTGTAGTATCATGTTATCGGAAAATATTTTTGCCAACCTCAATTGTGCGGTAGCAAAAAATGGAAACGTTAATATAGATAGGAATATAATTCTCACATCATGGAATTGTATTTTTTGAGATGTTCATTAAGTAACTGAGCACAATACCACTCCTGTCTTGGTAAATGAAAAGGTCCTTTATATAAGTTGCCCTTTGCTGATTGTGCAAGGGTTCCGTCACGGTGTAAATAACCAAACCATTCTCCATGTTGCCTATCATGAAAATGTTTGTATGCATAATCGTGTACCTGTTTATGCATCTCAGCATATTTATCATTGCCAGTCATAAGGTAAGCAAGCAGTGTTGCAATGATTACTTCATTATGTGGCCACCAGAATTTCATATCCTGCCAATATTCCTGTACGGGTCTATTGTACACATCACGAAAGTATAAGATGCCGCCATGCTCTTTATCCCAGCCCCGTTCCCACATATAATCCAGCATACGGCAACCCAAATCAATTAAATGCTTATCGTTGTTGCGGTGTTTTGCTTCATGTAAAATAAACCAGGCACCTTCCATAGCATGTCCAGGGTTTAGTGTTCTTCCATCAATATGGTCAATAATACTGCCATCTGGCGCCACTTGTTCCATCACACATTCAATATCATCTTTTACAAAATTATTTTCAATCTCTGCAATCCATTTTGTAATCCATTCATCACAACTTGGGTCGCCAATGGTTTCCCGTAGTTGCTGTGCTGTGTTCATCATTATCATTGGCACACCAATTCCTTTTGATGGTCTTGTGTTGGTGAATTTGGGTTGCAATAAACCCTTTGTAGTTGTATACTCAATACATTTGCCGAATACAAACCTTGCTTTATTGGCCGCTTCTTTATCTCCACTTGCCTTGGCATAAGCAGCAGCAGCTATTACATAAAACGTTTCGGAGAAAAAATATCTCCGCTTTCTTATTGGCCTTCCATCTCTTGTTACATGAAAAAACATTTGCCCATCGGTATCAAAACAATGCTTATTTAAAAAGTCGTACCCGAGTTTTGCACCATCTAACCATTCCCGTTTTTTTTCAACTGTATTATATAAAGTGGAAAGCATCCAGGTGGCCCGGCCTTGTATCCATACAGCTTTATCATCATCAATCAAAGAGCCATCTGCATCTCTCATTAATAAAAAACCGCCACACTCTTTATCAAAAGAACGGGGAAACCAAAATGGAATAGTATCATTCAATAATTGATTGGAGTAGAAATTATATAAGTCCTGTAGTTCTTTTTGACTGTAGCTCATGCCTGTAATTTTATAAATATTATCCTTCAATAAAATCATTTGCCTTTGGCCGAAGAAAAGTAAGCTGAATAATAAGTGCTACTGCAACAATGCCAGCAAGCATCGCAAAGTCTTTTCCCAAATTTCCTTTGTCGGTTGACTTGCCTAACAAGTCGGTAATGAAAGCTCCGGCAAATACGCCAACCATATTCATTAAACCATAAGCCGTGGCCCTGTATTTTTTTGAAACAAACTGGCAAAGTATCGGCATATTATTAGCATCGAACATGCCAAAGCCAAAGCCAAAACAAAATGCTGCACCGATAACATGAAACAGGGAATGGCCATAGCCAATAAATAAAAGTGCCGGAATGGTTAAGCCTAAACCAATAGCACTGGTGTAAATTCTGCCACGAAGGTTTTTTTGTACCCATCTGTCGGATAAAATGCCGCCAAAAATAACACCGATAAAAGAAGACGCTGCGATGGTGATGGTAGACATTGGTCCCGCCACACTCATGTCAATATCCAAATTTTGCGCAAACAAAGTAGGCAGCCAGTTTTTTACTCCCCAACCCGGCAAACTTGGTATGGCAAAATAGAAGAGTATAATCCAGAAGGAAATATTTGTGAACAATAAGCCCAACCCTTTAAGTAAAGGGTTTTTTCCTTTTATTGAAGCATTATTTACAGTATTTAATTCATCAGCATTTTTCTTATCCCTTAAAAACAAAATCAATACTACTGAATAAACAATGCCAATAAGACCAAAAGAGTGGAATGCCTGCTGCCATGAAAATTTATCTGCAATGGTAGCACCAAAACCACCTAATGCCTGGCCCATATACAAACCCGTCATGTGTATACCTATAGCCAGCGATCTTGTTTTGGATGAATGATAATCGGCAATTAATGATAAGCCCGCCGGAATATACAATGCTTCGCTTACTCCCATAATGGCCCGTAACCAATACAATTGGTCAAATGTTTTTGCATACCCCATTGTAAACGTAACAGCACTCCACACAAACAAGCTACCTACTATCAACCATTTTCTGTTCACTCTATCTGCAATGATGCCAGACAAAGGACTCATAAAACCGTATATCCAGAGAAAAATAGCCATCAGGTAACCAAAGTTGGCAGCAGTTTGCAGTTCATGAATATCTATCTGCATAGATGGCTTCATGGTACTAAGCATTTGCCTGTCCATATAATTTAGTAAAGCCACCACCCAAAGCAATGCCACTACAATCCAGGGATATTTTTTTGATTGGGTCATTTTGTTTTACGTAAAATCTTTACTGATAGAATATTTGGCGACCTGACACCAGCTTTAATTTCACCTGATGGTATAAAAAAGGAAGATTTCCACTTAACAGCAGTAGTAGTTACAGGTGTGGCAAAAGGAATTGTATCAATAGCTTTCCATATATTGGTTTTAATATTGTAAAGCAAAACTTCATTGCTAAAACCCGGATGTTCCGATTGCAGTTTATTTTTCTCCCGTAATAAATCTTGTTTTCTGGTTTCATCTTTTTCAGCATTGATGGATGCAATCAAGGTTTCTGTTTTATGAAAAATAATGCCTTTATCCCCGCCAAACAAAATAATATGGTTTACATCATATAGTATGCCTGTTCCGGCACTTAATACATAAGGTAATGGTGTTTTCTCCTGCCACCTGTTTGCTGTAACATCATACTCAAAAACATTGTTGTATAAATCGCTGATGCCGTTGCTATTTTTCTTTCTTCCTCCGCATAAATAAATTGTATTACTTCCTTTCTCAAAAGATGCCATTAATACAGTGTGAGATACAGGCTGAGGAATTTCAGTCAGTTGCTTCCAGCCAATAGCAGTGTTATCCAAATCCAATGCAAGAAACTGTGAAGATGCGCCTGATGTAGTTTCTCCCCCGGCAATATAAACCGTATGGCCTACTAAAGTTGCTGCGGCATTACTCACAGGTATAGGAAGAGGAGTTAGTGCTTTAAATAACAATTCCTGGGTTTTGATATCCCATTGCATCAGCCATACTTCATTACTGATACCCTTTTCATTTTCACCTCCGGCGTATAAGACTCCCTTTGGAGTGCTGCAAGAAGCCGGATAAGCAATGGTTGAAGGAAGAGTAAAGAATTTGTTAAGCAGAACAAGTTTGCGTTGTTTACGAGTATAGGCAAATACTTTATTGTAATACTTTTTTTTTCCACCTTGCCATGGCATACCTGTTGGGAAGTTGGCACCACCAGCAATAAATAGTATATCGTTATGTACACCAGTAACAGGGCTTGCAAAACCTAATGATTGTTGCTGTCCACTATCGGCAGGCAGTTCAGTGGCTATTTCCCATTTTATAGAAATGCCAGTTTTTTTTTGTGCCACAACAGGTGCAGTTAAAAACATGAGTTTTGTAATGGTAAATACTAAAAATCTGTTCATTTATTATATCGTATTTGCTGCAACAGGGTTTCGGGAACAGAAATTACTGAACTCAAGTTGCCCTACCTCTTTTTTGAATAACTCAAAATTGTCAGCACTCATATTCTTAACAGGTAACCGAAATTCACCACAATCTAAACCGATTAATTTCATATAGGCTTTGCCTGTTGCAATACCACCATATTTACCCAGCAACCGAATCATATCAATGGATTGTTGTTGCAATGATTGAGCTTTGGTTAAATCACCTGAATTAAAAGCATCAATCAAGTTATAATATAAAGGTGCTGCATAATTAAATGTACTGCCAACTGCTGCTTTTGCACCTAATGATAATGCAGGCAGCATATTCTCATCCCTTCCCCAAAGCATATCATATTTTCCATTTTGAAAATGGATACAGGAAAGAAAATCCATAAAATCTTCATGAGTATATTTTATGCCTGCAAAATTGGGTATCCTGCCATTAATTGCTTTCAACAAATCATACATCGGAAAATCAACACCCGTTAATACAGGAATGTGGTAATAATAAAAAGGCATATCCGGTACTACAGAAGCAACTTCCTGGCAACATTGTGCAAGCATCTCTACATTGGCTGGTTTAAAATAAAACGGTGCAGTAAATGAAACTGCATTCAATCCAATTTCCCTTGCATGTAATGCCAGCTCCTTACAATCAGCAAGGCAGGTGCCACCCAACAATGGCATTACAATAAAATCATTATCACTTTTTGTACAGGCAGCCCATGCTTCAGCTACTGCTTTTTTTTCTTTTAAGGTTAATGAAACACCTTCGCCGGTTGAGCCACAAATAAAAGCCCCGTTCACTCTGTTTACTTTCAGCATTTCGTAATATGAAGGAATGAGGGATAGATTTAATGACCCGTCTTTATGCATGGGTGTAAATGGCGCTGCTATTAAACCTTGTAATTGTTGAATTGTCATATAATTGTATTAATTAAATAGTAAGATACTTATTGAATATAGAATAATAAAAAACCGGGAGCAAGAATACCCCCGGAGATTGCTTGCTAACTGCTTATGCTATATGAGAAATAGTTATTACCGCTTTGCAGTAGGATAACCCGGTGTTTGATTCACCAAAGGGTCATTCGTCCATATTGCAGGTTCAATAGGCCATAAAATTTTAAACCCTTGTGTAACTTTATCTAAAACACCATAAGGATGATTGGCACTTTTGTATACAAGCGGCTCAGAACCATATTTCATCCTACGCAAATCATACCAGGCTTTCCCTTCATAAACAAACTCCTTATTACGTTCCGCAAATATGGCCAATTCATTTGCATCTTTAGATGAGTTAACAAAAGGAGTGGGGTCAGCCAAAGGCGCAAATGCACGGTCCCGGATTAGTTTTATATAACTTGATGGATCGCCTCCTTCTGCATTAACAATTTCCGCTAACAATAATAATCTGTCGGCTTCACGGTAAACAGGCCAATCATCAGTAAAATATCTTTTATTGGCACTGATAGTTCCAAGGAATTTAACCAGTGCAGTATTCCTCACTGTTATCGGATAAGGTGGAACACCTGTCTTGGTTACTTTATAGTAATCATAAAAAGTAGCATCTCTTCTCTTGTCCGTTACAGCATATGATTGAAATAATGCAAATGTGTAACCATACCGCTGAATTATTTGTGCCGAATTGGTAGCTGCTATAACCAGAGGGTCAACAAGTAAGGAACCGCTTGCCAGTGAATCTTTATAATGCAGGTTATCGAAATTAAAAGTAGAATAAAGATATGCCGCTACACTTCCCATTTCAGCTTCGCCTACTAAATAGCGAATGGTAAAAATAATTTCATTGTTATTTTTTTGGCCATAAGCAAAAGCGTTTGAAAAACTTGCTTGCAGGCTATTTCCTGTTACAGCGTTTAAGGCAGTTTTTGCTTCAGCTAAATCAGCCGTTGTACCATAAACTTTTGCTGACCATAAATAGGTTTCTCCTTTCAGCATTAGTGTTGCTTTAGGGCCCCATTGACTTTTATCTGTCGGGTTTGCAGCAGCTCCAAATGAGGTAGCAGACTTATTAATATCACTCTTAATAGCACCTAAAACTTCTGCTTCTGTTGCCCTGGCTTTACGAAGCGCTACAGGGTCTGTATTGCCATTTAATACTTCCGGCTCCAATCTTAATGGCACACCGCCATAAGTACGCAATAACTGGAAATAGTAGAATGCCCTCATGCCGAAAGCCTGACCTAACAAATACTGCTTTTTTGCATCAGCTAAAAATGTACTGGCTTCTACTTTTGAAATAAAAAGATTAATCTGCAGGATTGGGCCGTAAAACCCAGCCCAGCTACCAACTCCTGATGAGTTTTCATCAATCCGCTGTTCAATTATTGGTAATTCGTTTAGGGAAGTATTCTGGCGGTCAATATTGCTGTAATTACCTGAACGCATTTCGCCCAGGCGGTTAAACATAAACTGGTTATCCCGGAATTGTTTATGGATACCTACCATAAAATTGGTTACCTGGGATTCGTTTTGCCAAAAGCTGTTATCACCAAAATAATCTTCGGGGACAAGCTCCAGTGTTTTTTTACATGATGTTGATGCAATTGCTATCATCATCACAAAGAATATATATTTAAACTTATTCATGATAAATGCTTTTTATTTTAATAATTAAAAGGTCAGGTTAGCACCAAGAATTATCTGTGTTGGTATTGTGTACGCACTGTTTTGAGACCCGGTACGTTCTGGTAAATTCAACTGCTTGTTGGTTATGTATCCAAGATTTTGCCCTGTTGCTGTAAACGTCAATGCCGACATTTTTGCTCTTTTTAACAACGAAACCGGTACAGAATAACTCAACGATACCTCTCTGAATGACAGGTAATTTGATTTCACCCAAAACATACTGCTTGGCCTGTCGAAATTTTTCGCATTTAACTGGTCTGCCCATACATATCTTGGAAAAGCTGCATTTGGATTATCAGGCGTCCATGTATCTTTTACTACATCTGTTGGGTTAAATTCTCCCTGTGCACAGGCCAATGCCCATAGCTGCATAAAGTCCTGTTGAATATGTCCAAATCCAAAGTCTATCCTTGTAAAGAGAGTGAACCCTTTATACGTTAAAGAAGTATTGAAACCACCTGTCCAACGGGGAATTTGACGACCAAGGGAAACCATATCTCTTGTATCAATGGTATCGTTCTTGTCTATATCTTTCCATTTCATATCTCCGAGTTGAGTAGGAATCCAACCAGCTGCAAAAGTTAATCCTCTTTGTGTAAGCAGTTGCTGGCTAGCCACTCTTCTTCCTGCAGAACCATTATACCAAACCTGTCCGGCAGCTAAATCTATTTTATTATAGTCAGCTAAGTCCTTAGCATCCCTGATGACACCTTCACTTACAAAGCCAAATACTTCACCCCATTCCTGGCCTTCCTGGAAACCACCTACCCAAATAACCTTACCTGTTTTGGGATCATAAATTTGCTGGCCTCCCTGCCTGTTATTTTCAATTCCATTAAAGGGAAGTGTAAGTATTGTATTTTTATTCCGGGCAGCATTAAAACCAAACTGCCATGTCAACTCTTTATTTTGAATTACTTTGTAAGAAACTTCCAGTTCAATCCCCCTGTTTCTCATACTACCGTTATTGGTACGGATACTTGAAACGCCTGAAGAAGTTGGCAATAAAACACTGGCAATTTTATCATTAGTAATTCTGTTATAATAAGCAACCGATGCATTTATCCTGTTCTTCAGGAAACCCATTTCAGAACCAACTTCTACAGTATTGGTTTTTTCCCATTTCAATTTAGGGTTTGCAACTCCGGTTTGCAGAAATCCAGTGGTTCCGTTGTAAGGTGTTTGAGCGCCGTAAGCACCCTGTAATTCATATGTACCAATGCCTCCTATATTACCATTTTTACCCCAACTGCCTCTCAGTTTCAAATAGGATAGCCAGTTTTTTGTTGACTCCATGAACTTTTCTTTATGCGCTAACCATCCTACGGAAAAAGCCGGGAAAGTACCGTATTGATTATCGCCTATTAGTCTTGAATAGCCATCTCTTCTCACCGTAAAAGTGGCCAGATATTTTCCATCGTAATCATAATTTAACCGGCCAAAACCAGACATAATTCTTTCCCTTGCATGGTAAGAGTCGGTACCTCTTGTTTGCTGATCTAAATTATTCTGCGTTAAAGCCAAATCCTGAAAATCTGCAGTTGGTGCAAGTGCACCGCTGGCAGCGAGACCTTTGTTATAGGAATCATAATATTCAAATCCCGCCATTGCAGCTACATTGTGCTTTGTAAAGAATGTTTTATCGTAATTAATGATAGCATTGTAGGTTTGCCGTATTGTTCTGTCAAAAGAGGCAGATGTGCTTCTTGTTCTGTTCCACCCGGTATTAACATTGGTCAAACTCATGATACCGGTACGAAAATCCTGGTTAAATGCTTCAAAGAAACCTTCATCATACATTAGAAGCCCACTCACTTTAAGATATAAATTCTTATTTATATCAGCCCTGAAAGCCTGGCTAAGAGTAAATTTGTCTGATTGATTTTTTCTTTTGTATTTGTCAATATTTACAATTGGGTTACCATCGCTTGCATCACGCCCTAAAATAAGTTCTCCTTTTGCATTTGTACCCCTCATGGTTGGTGGAGCAGAAAGCATACGACCCCAATAATTTGTTTCACCATTTTGAAGCGATTCGTCTCTCCAGTTTGCTATGGCGAATTGGAGACTGCTTTCTGATTTAACCCACTGATTAATTTTATAATCACTGTTGAAACTAAAATTCACCCTTTTATAAAAAGTTTTAAGCGACAATCCGCCTTCGTCGTAATAACCCAAATTGGCAAAATACTTTCCCCTATCGTTACCGCTACTCATTCCAATATTATAGTCTTGAGTAATAGCACTTTGATTTAACCCATAATCGCCATAATTAAAGTCTTTGTAAATCAAATCAGCATAAGTTCCGTTGGGGTCATAGTTGCCGGCAGCATTTGTTTTAATTACATCCTTCATTTGCTTCCAACCTGGTTGGCTCAATAATTCCTGGTTAATGGCATCTAACCGCATTACACTCCATATAGCCCTGGAATCAAAATTTCCATCAAGAATATTTCCCGACGCATCTTTATAAACATTACCAGTACCTCTTGGGCCTGCTCCGGCAACATTGGTAACAGCCAATGTTCCATTTTTTATAGCTTGTTCTGCACCCAACCTGGCCCATTTGATATAATCACCCCCATCTAAAAATGTGTAAGGTACATTCAGCTTATTATTACCTCTTTTTACTTTTAAAGTTATTGCCGAAGAACCAGCCTTCCCTCTTTTAGATGTAATTAAAATAACTCCATTGCTTGCTCTTGCACCATAAATTGCAGTTGCAGATGCATCTTTCAACACCTCGATACTTTCAATCTCTTCAGGATTTATATCACTTAATGAACCCCTTATCTGTCCATCCATAATTACCAATGGACTTCCACTTCCGTCAAAATTGGTACCTCCTCTCAAAGTAATAGCAGGTAATGAACCGGGTCGGCCAGTACCTGTTGAAACCCTTAAGCCGGGAATAGTTCCTGCCAACGCTTGAGCAGGGTTGGAACGTACACCTGTTTCAAGATATTTCTTATCCAGCTTTGAAACAGAAGAAGTAAGTTTTGAACGTTTAACCGTACCATAACCTACCACTACCACTTCTCCAAGATTAGAAGCGTCGGTTTTCATCACTAATGTAATAGTTAAAGAATTACCAACTGTTACTTCTTGTGAAGCAAAGCCGATAATTGAAAACATCAAGACATCGCCCTGCGATGCATCAATGGAAAAATCACCATTAGCATTTGTTTGTGTGCCAACAGTTTTTCCTTTTACAGTAATGCTCACTCCCGATAGAGGTTTGTTATCATCCTCAGAAGTGACTTTTCCGGAAATTTTTTGAGCTTGCGACCATGCGGCCGCAGAGATGAGAAAGCAAGCACTAAATAGCCAAACTTTCAGATAGGTAAATTTCATAACAGCAGTTTTATCGTTAATTGTATTATGTATAACATAATGAAAGTATAATGTTTGCCCGGATTTACCAAAAAATAATTTTAGCTTATTTACGTATTGATTATAAATGACTTATAAACAAAATGTATTTATTTCTACTTTTTTTGTAACTTAGCTTTTACTTATTAAGTAATACATATTAATGATGGAGCAGGCCTTAAATGAAACTTTCAAATCCATAGAAAATACAAGTCTTGTAGATAAAGTAGAAAACAATCTTGTACAGTTACTTCAGCAAAAGAAATTGAAAATTGGGGATTCAATACCTACTGAACTGGAATTGGCAGACAAGCTGGGCGTTAGCAGAACTGTGATAAGAGAAGCATTGTTAAGGTTAAGAATGATGGGTTTGATAGAATCAAAAAAGAAAAAAGGAGCTGTTATAACCAGCCCGGATTTGTTCGGGAATATGAGTAAAAGCATGAACCCTCATATTCTATCTCCTGAAACATTAAGAGAAGTATTTGAAATACGATTGGTTTTAGAAATAGGAATGGCTGACCTGCTTTATCACCGCATTTCCAAGGAAGATATAAAAGCATTGCATGCGATTGTCGATGACGAACCACCGGCTACACAATACCACCTTTTTAATGTTGAACATGAAATTGCATTTCATGGTAAGCTCTATGAAATTACAGGTAATGCGACATTAAAAAAATTTCAAAAAATGCTATTACCTGTTTTTGACTATGTACATAATAGCGGTTTACTGAAAAAACAGTCCTTATTAAAAATGTTCGTTTCTCACAAAGAGCTTGTAGATATTTTAGAAAATGGAGACCCTGAAAAATTTAGGAATGGTATGAGGAATCACTTGGAGAACCACTTTGCCCGGTTGTTTGAATAAAAAAGTCCAGAATTAACTATAACCCTTCCATTCGCTTTTATACTAATTCCAAAACGGAATTTCCAGCTTTTGCTTTCAAATTCCTGCCCATTAAAGTACATCTCCATTATTCAATCATATTTTTGCATAACATTTGCATTTTCATTACTTTCTTTGCACTTCCTTAAACCTAACAACCTTTTACATGAAATTAATGTTGATGCTTGGTGTTTTTCTTTTGTCCCTTTGTGTTACAGCTCAGGATAAAATAATAAGAACACTTCAGTTAGAATCAGGCAGTGTTACTGCTAAAGTTCCTGTGCCTGATACTTCAAAAAAACAATGGAAAAAGGGAGGTTTATACCGCTTAAATCTTGGACAGGGTAGTTTAAGTAATTGGGCTGCAGGTGGCGATGACTTTTCGATTAACATCAATACCACACTTAACTTGTACGCTACCTATAAAAAAAATAATTTTAACTGGGATAATTCACTTGACCTGGTATTTGGTTTTTTAAAAACAACCACCCTTGGCTCCAGAAAAAATGATGACAGGATAGATCTTGTTTCCAAACAAAACTATTCCGTCAATAAAAAAACAACTGTAGGTACACTTTTTAATTTCAGAACACAATTTTTTAATGGGTATTCTTACTCTGCCAAAACTGAAAAGGTGTACGCATCCGGCTTTTTATCCCCCGGATATATACTTACCAGCTTTGGTGTAGATTATAAACCCAAAAAAGAGATATCGCTTTTTTTATCTCCTCTTACCTCACGTTGGGTTATTGTATTAAACGACAGCCTGTCATCAAAAGCAGCATATGGTGTAGATACTGGTAAAAGTATTATTAATCAACTGGGCGCATTTGCAACAGTAAACTATCAAAAAGAATTGGCTAAAAACCTAACCTATAAATCAAGGCTAGACCTGTTTTCCAACTATAAAAAAAATCCCTGGAATGTTGATGTTTATATGACAAATATTTTAGCCGTAAAAGTTTTTAAAATGCTTTCCTTTAACTGGAGTTTTGATGTTATTTATGACGATGATACCAGGATATTTGGAGAAGACAAAAACATGCCTGCATTACAATTAAAATCTATTGTTGGGGCAGGTTTTCAGCTTAAGATTTAACGCTGCAAAATCAATAGCCGTTTAATTATCTTTGCCGCCCATGGCACAAAAAAAATTACAACGCTTTGCCGATTTAAAGACATTTACCAATGTATTGGAGTATCCAAAAGAAATGCAAGGTAAATGGGGCGGCTATTTTAAAAATACAAACCCGGTTATTTTAGAACTGGCTTGTGGCAGGGGAGAATATACCGTTGGCATGGCCAGATTATTTCCACAACAGAATTGTATTGGTGTGGATGTAAAGGGCAACAGAATGTATATAGGAGCAAAAAAATGCCTTGAAGAAAAGATTACCAATGCTGCTTTTTTACGTACACAGATTGAAATGCTTACCGATTATTTTATTGCGGAGGAGGTGGATGAAATATGGATCACTTTTCCCGATCCGCAGTTACGGGTTTCAAAAGCAAAAAGAAGATTAACACACCCCCGTTTTTTACGCTTATATCAGCAGGTATTAAAGCCTTCCGGCGTAATACATTTAAAAACAGACTCTCCCGATCTGTATCATTTTACTAAAAAAGTAATTGAACTTTACGGGTTAACCATTGTTGAAGATTGCAGCGATGTTTATAAGCAGCCCTATATTAAAGAAGAGTTGAAAATTAAGACTCATTACGAAAGTTTAGACATTGCCCAAAGTAACAAGATACATTACCTTAAATTTACTTTGCCTGCAGTTATAAAAAATATTGATGACCAATTACAGGAGGAATTAAAAAATGAACAACCTGGTTGAAGGAGAAGATTTTTATTTTAATGAACAGGGCTTTGTTGTTTTTACAGCAAAATACCATCTGCAAAAAGGCATTTGCTGTGGTAACGGCTGCAGGCACTGCCCTTATGCATATGAAAATGTTGAGGAGACAAAACGCAGCGAATTACTATCTTTAGTGCCAGATGGCAAAGAAACCAAGTAAATCTCCGGTTAAAAAAATCAAAAAAAAGGCTGCAGAAGAACAACCCAGGAGTGTTGTAAAAGAGTACAGCTTCTTTCAGGATGTATATGAAGTGGTAAGACAGATACCTAAAGGAAAAGTGACATCCTACGGTGCAGTTGCAGCATATTTAGGCACTAAACTTTCGGCCCGTATGGTTGGCTGGGCAATGAATGCTGCCGGAACTGCTAAGCCAAAAGTACCTGCACAACGTGTGGTTAACAGAAACGGGATGTTAACGGGAAAGCATCATTTTGCCACACCTACATTAATGGAAGAATTATTAAAAAAAGATGGTGTGGGTATAAAAAATGATACGGTGATAGATTTTAAAAAACGTTTTTGGGATCCGATAACTGAATTAAGTTTATAAGATGAGCAATACAATTTTACAGGGAAAGATTTCTTTTGTTAATCACGAAAAAAAATACGTGATGATAGAATATGAAGCAAACGCAAAAAAGAAAACCATAAATGGAAATATTGATCCAAAAGAAAAGCACTTTTTTCAAATTGGCGATGTGGTGAGTTTTGTTGCCGGCTTATCAGGACGTGGAGATAAAATGGTAGCCTCCAATATTGTATTTCGTTACAACACAGCTTTAGATGTTATTGTAAATAAAGCCAAAACCGAAAACAGTTTTATCGGTTATTTAAAAACCGCCGATGACAAATATTTTGTAAAAGAAATTGATAGTTATCTTTTTTTTCCTCTTCCACTTTCGCCCTGGCAAATAAAACCAACTGAGCAGGAGTTAAATGAAGCTGTAACTTTTTCTTTAGAAAATCTCGATAAAAAAGAAAAGCTAAGTGCTAAATTATTCAACAACAAGTATATTCCCGAATTTTATACTGCAGTAAAATACAATAAAGCAAAAACACCAATAGAAGCGGAAGTTGCCAGAGTTACTCCACATGGCATTTATCTTAATATTATTGGCGATAAAATCCAGGCAAAAATTTCTGCAGATAAAAACGGACCTGCGGCTGAACCTGCACTAAAAGCCGGGGATAAACTTTCGGTATTAATCAGCTATCTGAGTACCTCCCGTATTATTGTAGAACCTGTTTTATAAATCTGTCACCTCTTCTTCACTTATTCCTAATTGCAAAGCAATTTTCAGTTTCACAGGACCAAGCATTGTAAATAATAATATTAAAACGGCTGCCAGAGCTATAAACGCATAATTGCCTGTAAGAAAAAAACAAATGATGCTGAAAAGGCAAGGCCCTTCAAGTAATGCCCATTGCAGTATGGAGGCCGAACGGTAAATTGCAAACTTTTCTTTTACAGTTGCAGTTTGCATTTCTCTTATTTTCAGTAATTGTTTTTTAAATAAAGCTGAACCTGCAAAAAAGCCACCTGCTGCCAAAAGCAGTACTATTACCTGGAATATTCTGCCCATCTCTTCTGACACCACCGGTAATTGCATTTTGCTATATGCAGCTACAACAACTACAGCCGTAAAAATAATTTGCCCCGCCAATAATGTTTTATGCAGAATATTTAATGCTTTAAACCCGTTGCTGGAATTCATAAGTTGTTTTATTTATAATAAGGGCTGATCATTAAATAAACAATAACTCCCGTTACAGCAACATAAAACCATAATGGCCAGATAAATCTCACCAGTTTTTTATGTTTTTCATACTCGCCAATTAATGCCCGGTAGGCAGCAAATAATATAAAAGGCAATACCAAGCCCGCCAACGGAATATGTGTAATTAAAATTATTAAATACAAGGTACGCATACTGCCTGCTGCGTTTAGTTCTGCATCACTAAAACCTTTTATACCATCTGTTTCGCCAAAGGCAGTTTCGCCGGCAAATAAATGATGGCAGATGTACGACAATAAAAACAGCACAGATAATGCCATTGCCAGTAACATAATTTTTTTATGTAACTGGTAGTTTTTATTTTTTACAGTTAATAATCCGGCAATCAATAACAAAGCAACACCGGCATTGATTACAGCATTTATAGTTGCAAAAATATGTTCGTTAAAAGGTAGTTCAACTTTTCCGGCAAGATTGTATTTGCCTAGTATTGTAACAGCAGCAAATACAATAATTGAAACGGTGTAAATTAACAGTTTTGCTTTTTTATCATTCTTTTGCAGTGAAGGTTGCAGCATATAAAGGTTTTAATCTTTTTTATTTCTGTTTAATAATAATATTACCACCAATACAATTCCTATGGCAATAAATATTATGGGTAATATGGGAATAAAGTCACGCAATACAGATGGTGAGGTTTTATCTCTTTCCAGCATCAGCAGGGGAATGTCTCTTACCAATTTTGCCTGTTCTGTTGTATCAAAACCATTATAAAATCCTCTTACAATTCTGTTGCTGTCTAATAAAAAGAAATTTTCTGTGTGAATGAATGCTGTATCAACTCCCGGATCGGCAATATTTGCCCTTACTTCGTTTAATGCAAAATCATAGATTTCTTTTTTATCACCAGTTACCACCCACCAGGTATCGTGGTTAATATTATACCTGTCTGCAAATTTTCGTAACTGTGGTACCGAATCGTGTTCAGGATCAATGCTTATAGAAATAAACTGTACAATGCTGTCATTTTTTACAAAAGAATCCTGCAGGCGTTTCATACTTTTTGCAAGGCCCGGGCAAATTGACGGACAGCGTGTAAAAAAGAAATCAAGCACTATTATCTTTCCATGCAAATCATCAAGGCTGACTTTTTTACCTAACTGGTTGGTAAAGCTGATGTTTTTTACTTTATGCCAGATGGTATCTGTAACATTTTTTCCGTTTCTTTCTCTTATAACAACACTATCAGGTATAAAATATTTTCCCGGCATGTGTACCGCATCTTTACTATAATGCTTAACTAAAAAATATCCCGCCAGCGGCATTAGTATTGCCAGCATTAAAGAAAGTATCGCTTTTTTATTCATTCCACTGTTGCATTTAAAATAGGATGCAAATTTACAGCATTAAACATCTAATGTTAATATAAAAAAAGAAGTCAGGCTAAAAACCTGACTTCTTGAATAATTTTTATTTCCTGAAAATTATTGTATTAATCCTTCGCTCCTTTTTCTATTGCTGCAGGTTTTGCTACCTGTTCTGTTGGTGCTTTACGACTTCCGGCATCCGTATTCCTTAAATTTTTCCAACTGTTACCATCCCACAAAAATGCAATGATGAACCAAATGAATAAACATAAAGGCACAACAATGGTCATAATCATGTTTCTTATTTCATCGCCTAAATGCATAAAAATAGAAACGATATAATAAGCTTTGGCAAGCGTTAAAATACATACCATGCCTTTAAACATTAATACATAAGTTGGATTAGGATTTCCTCCTTTATTCATATTATAAATGATCAATCCAATAGCCAGTTCAATTATTGTAATAACCGATAGCAACCAAAAGGTTCTCCATATTCTTTTTGTTCCTCCAGAATGTTCGGGGTGAAAAGTGATTTCCGGTGATGTGGTATGTTCTGACATAGTTTTAATAATTTTTTAAAAATAACAATAGTACGACGGCTATTACATAAGATAGAAGCAAAGGAATACAAATACCCAAACCAGATCCACAAAATGCCAGTATAATCCCGCTTTCTCTATCATTTCGTAATGGCCACGCTGATCAAAATGCCCAAGCCTTGTTTTAGCATACATTACCACATTGATTACAACACCACTAAACACGTGAAAACCGTGGAAACCTGTTATACCAAAGAAGTAACTGCCAAATGCCGGCCTACCTACATGAGATACTTCAATGTTTGCTGCCTGTATGGTATTAATTAATTCTGCATTTGTCATTGAGGCTACATTATGATGTACGCCTGATTCTGCTCCATGATGCAATGTTGATGCAATAGCTGCCAGCTGATCGTGTGGTGTGGTTTGCAATGCTGCCGCAATTGCTTCATGCGGCACTTCGGCACCCCACGGGTTCGATTTTACTGTTGTTGGCAATACAGAAAGTGTTCCGTCTTTTAATAAAGCTATATGTTCGCCGGTTAATAAATGCGTCCATTCCCATGCCTGGCAACCCAAAAATGCTGCGCCACCAATAATGGTAAGTATCATATATTTCTCCACACCTTTTCTGTTCATGTTATGCCCTTCATGCACTGCCAGTACCATTGTAACAGAACTGAAGATGAGGATAAACGTCATTAAACTTACAAATGCCAACGGCAGGTTTGCATGCCCTGCAAGAGGAAATGAGTTAAATACATGGTTGGGATCGGCCCAGTCATTTACACTAAACCGGATGGTTCCGTAACTGATCAAAAATGCGCCGAAAGTAAATGCATCACTCATTAAAAAATACCACATCATCACTTTACCATAGCTTGCATTAAACGGGCTTCGTCCGCCATTCCACCATTTGGTATTTGTTGCTACTGCTGTTGTTGACATATCTGTTTAAATTCTAAATATTAAAAACTAAATTTAAAAACATTAAGTTTTAACTGTCTCCTGTTATATCAATTCTTTATTTAATCATCACTAAAAAAAACAAAAGATACACCCAAAGTATATCTACAAAATGCCAGTATGTACTTGTAACTTCTACCGGCACTGTACTATAATTACGTTTGCTTGTATTAAAGGCTTTTACAAAAAGTACCAACAAAGCAATTATTCCTCCAACAACATGTAATGCATGTAATCCAACTATAGCGTATAAAAAAGAAAAGGCAACATTAGCTTGTAATGTTATTCCAATACTCCATAATTGCTTAAAGCCAATTACCTGCAATAATATAAAAAGAGCTCCTAAAATTAATGTTGCCGCTACCAGGCTGCGGTGCTTTGCCATTTCTCTTTGTTTAAAAGAGCGGCCCGCTAAAAACAATGTTATACTACTTAACACCATTACTGCGGTACTGTACCAAAACGACATTGGTATTTCAAACGTAATCCAGTTTGCCTGGTTGCGTTTTACAATGTATGCACTGGTTAGCCCTGCAAACATCATCAAAATACTGCCGATACCAATCCACAAAGTAAACTTATGCGGATGAATTTTTTTTCGTTGTTCCATTACCACTGTACTCATACCCCTGAACCCCTAAAGGGGATTTTTTTATTATTATTAAATCCTGTTGGCAAAAATTGCCAACAACACAATCATTAAATAAAAATAAGAACTAAACATCACTCTTCTGGCACTTGTAGCATCCATCCTTATCAACAACAGCACACTTACATATACCATCCAAAGATTGCACACCAATAAAATCCACATACTCACCAGGCCACTCATACCATTATAGTATGGAAGAAAACCCACCGGCACCATCAAGGCACTGTAAATAATACTTTGCACTGCTGTAAACCTTGTAGGCCCTTTATCTGCCGGCAACAGTTTAAACCCTGCAGTGGTATAATCTTTATGTGCCAACCATGCAATTGCCCAAAAATGGGGGAACTGCCATAAAAACTGGATGCCAAATAAGATCCACCCACCCATACTAAAATCGTCTGTTGCGGCTACCCATCCAATTAAGCAAGGTAATGCACCAGGTATGGCACCAACCAATACAGAAATGGAGTTAACTTTTTTAAGCGGTGTGTAAATAAAGCCATATAAAAACAGGCTGAACAAACTCACCATAGCGCTTTGAAAGTTAAAGAACATCCACATCATTGCTACTCCAATTGCACCTGCAATTACTGCAAATACTATGGCTTCATTCTCACTCATTCTGCCACTTGCAACCGGCCTTTTAGCAGTGCGTTTCATCAATGCATCGGAATTTTTTTCCAATACCTGGTTAATCGCATTTGCCGAACCTGTGATCAACATTCCTGCTACAAAAAGTAAAAGAACTGAAATTAACTTATTGGTATAAACCTCCGGCTTGTACCCTATTAAAAAGCTAACCACCGTACTGAACACCACCATAAAACTTAAAGTGAACTTGATCAGCTGAAAATAATCTTTCACTTTACTTGCCAAACCAAACGATGTTGATTTGTTTATGCTGGTGTCTTCTGGCATTTTATTTTAACAGTAAATGTTTTAAAACATTTACTTTCTCTTCATTTAATATTTCAAAAATCTTAAACATCAACCTCTTTTATTTCCCCTCGGGAAGTTGAGGTTTAATGGTGTGTTTCATCATCTCCAACCGGTACATTCTGTGGAATAAATTCTTTACCGTCTTTTGCATAATCGTAAGCGCCACGATATACTTCGGGTATTTCGCCGGGCCAGTTACCATGACCAGGATTAATTGGTGTTGTCCACTCCAATGTATTTGAGCCCCATGGATTTGTTGTTGTAACTTTTCTTCCTTTAAACATACTGTAAAAGAAATTGAATACAAATAACAGCTGTACTAAAAACACAATACCTGCTACAAAACTTATAAACTCATTTAACCCACCAAATTGCTTAAATGATTCCCAACTTGAAAAATCGTAATAGCGGCGTGGCATACCGGCCAAACCTTCGTAGTGCATTGGCCAGAAAATTAAATAAGCGCCAATAATAGTTACCCAAAAGTGAATGTATGCCATGGTATTATTTAAATAACGGCCAAACATTTTTGGAAACCAGTGATAAACTCCGGCAAACATGCCAAAGAAAGATGCCACACCCATTACAATATGGAAGTGGGCAATTACAAAATAAGTATCATGTAAATGCAGATCTAACGCAGAGTTACCTAAAAAGATACCTGTTAAACCTCCACTGATAAATAAACTTACAAAACCAATGGCAAACAACATGCCCGGTGTAAAGCGGATATTCCCTCTCCATAAAGTAGTTAACCAGTTAAATACTTTAATAGCTGATGGTACTGCAATTAATAAAGTAAGTAATACAAACACAGAACCCAGGAATGGATTAAGGCCGGTAACAAACATATGATGCGCCCAAACCAAAAAGGCCAGGATTGCAATTGCAAATAATGAGCCTACCATTGCCATATAACCAAAGATTGGTTTACGGCTGTTAACACTTATAATTTCCGAACTCATACCCATTGCAGGTAATAAGATAATATACACTTCGGGGTGGCCAAGGAACCAGAATAAATGCTGGAATAAAATTGCACTACCACCTTCATTAGGTAAAATTTTACCTTGAATAACGATATCGCTTAAGAAGAAGCTGGTACCTAAATTTCTATCGAACAACAATAATATAGCACCTGATAATAATACCGGGAAACTTAATACGCCTAATACAGCGGTAAAAAACAAAGCCCATATAGTCAATGGCAACCTTGTCATGCTCATACCTTTTGTACGCAGGTTTAAAATAGTACTGATATAATTAAGACCACCCAATAATGAACTTACAATAAACATTGCCATACTCACCAACCAAAGATCCATACCTATTTTACTGCCCGATGATGCGTCACCTAAAGCACTTAATGGCGGATAAACCGTCCAGCCACCACTTGCAGGGCCGGTTTGTACAAATAATGAAGAGAACATTATTATTGATGCCAAAAAGAAAAACCAGTAGCTGAGCATGTTAAGCATTGGCGAAGCCATATCCCTTGCACCAATCTGTAATGGAATAAGAAAGTTGGCAAACGTACCGCTTAAGCCTGCTGTTAATACAAAAAACACCAGAATGGTTCCGTGCATAGTTACCAATGCGTAATAAAACTCAGGGTCTAATTTTCCACCCTTTGCCCAATGGCCTAACATATCTTCAAGAAAAGGAAAAGTACTTTCGGGGTAGCCGAGCTGAAACCGGAATATTACAGAAAATAAACCACCAATGATAGCCCATATCATACCTGTTACCAAAAACTGTTTGGCAATCATTTTATGATCCTGACTAAAAACGTATTTTGTTATAAACGTTTCGTGATGGTGATGTTCGTGATGTGTGTCATGTGCGCCATGAACATCTGCTCCGTGTAATGTGGCTACGCTACTCATATTCTTATTGTTTTTTCAAGAACCAATTAATTATTTTTTTTCCATAACCACCGCTGCAACTGCTGCGGTTTTAGCTGCTGTATCTGCCTTTGGGGCTCTGTCTGGATATACGGTATAATATTCCGGCTTTTGTGTGGCCAGCCATGCTTTATACTCTGCCATTGTTTCTACTATAATTACCCCACGCATACTAAAATGTCCTTTACCACACATCTGGTCACAACTTATCTCGAATGTAAAATCAGGATTCTTTGTAGATTCCTTCATTTGTGCGGTAGTAAATTTTGGTGTAAACCATTGTGTGGTTGGAATACCCGGTACTGCATCCATCTTTAACCTGAAATGCGGCAAACCAACATCATGAATTACATCCTGTGCATGAATAACCATTTTAACCGGAACACCAACAGGAATATGCATTGTTCCAGAAACATGAATATCATCTAAACTTGCAGGATCATTAAAATCAACACCCAGGCTGTTAGCACCTTTGGTTAATCTGTAATTTTTCTTTCCTAAAACCTTGTCCGATCCGGGATAACGAAACTCCCAACCAAACTGGTGGCCTGTTACTTCTACTACCAAGGCATCCTTCGGTGCGTCTCCTGTAATTTTAAACCAGGCCCTTAAACCAAAAACAACTAATACACACAACACAATTGCCGGAATAGTTGTCCATATCAATTCCAGTTTTGTACTATGTGCAAAATAGTAGGCTTTTCTATTGTCACTTTCCTGGTACTTATAAGAAAACCAAAAAAGTAAAATTTGAGTAAGCACAAAAACAAAACCTGTTACAGCTGTTGTTATCATAAACATACTGTCAATTTCCTCCCCTTCTATTGAAGCAGAACCCTGCGGAAATAATGTTTTGCCGTAGTACAGGTCGTTACAATACCAGGCACCAATTAATCCAAACACCAGGAAACCTAAAAGCAGGAAAGCATTTATCTTATTATTTTGCCTGCGTGTTTTTTCTTCGCCTTTTAAAACACTTACATACTCACTTGCTTTCGCAATCTGAAATATGACTACGAAAACCAAAGCTCCTAAAGCAACCAGTAAAAACTCCTTCATGATTCAAAGTTATTTTCAGTAAATAGTATTCTTGTTTCTTGTTTAAAGCATTTTTGTTTTATTACCGGTTAGTGTAACAAACGCAGTTTGCTTTTATGTATGATGTATCATACTCTCTTTTAAGAAAGGATGATTTTTTACCAATAGTGAATGACTGCTTATATACCTGCCAACGCCCCACATTATGATACCGATAAATAAACAGGGTATGCCAAATTCAAAAGGCATCAGTTGTGCATGTTCATGTAAAGTGCCGGGCATAACCATTTGATACATATCTATCCAGTGACCAAATATGATAAGTACCGCCATAAAAGTTATCATTGTCCAGTTTCTTTTGGTGCCACGTTTCATTAATATTAATAACGGACAAAGAAAATTTACAATAAGGTTAAAGAAGAATATACCCTGATAAGGGCCAGATTTTTCTGCGGTACCAATTCTTTCTACAAAGTATTTTGTTTCTTCCGGCTGGTTACTGTACCATATTAACATGTATTGAGAGAACCATAAGTACGTCCAGAAAATAGAGAAGGCAAACATAAATTTACCAAGGTCGTGTAAATGCTCGTCGGTTACATAACTTAATTGCCCTTTGTTTTTTAAGTAAATAACAAATAACGCTATTAATGACATACCCGAAACAAATGTACTTGCAAAAGTGTACCAGCTATACATGGTGCTGTACCAGTGTGCATCAATACTCATTAACCAAAGCCATGGAATGGTTGATGCAACTGTTAAAGTAAACACCACACAATACAAAGAAGCATACACTGTATTTTTCCAGATCCATTTACTACCGGTTTCATAATCCATATGGCCATCAGCATCACTTTGCAAACTCATGCTACGCATTTTTTTACCCAATAACCACCAGCCTAAAATTGCAAGGCCTGACCATATTAAAAAGAAAGTTGGATTTAAAAAACCTTTTTTACCATTAAGTATATGATCAGCTGCTACTGCGTCTTTATCTAGCCAATGATAAATATCTGTTCTGCCTCCAAAAACAATGGCCAGCAATATAGCAAATGTGATAAGTCCTAAAATAGGCACCACGCTTGAGATAGCTTCTGACACCCTGCGAAAAGCAACTACCCAACCTGCCATGGCCATTGTGGTTACACATATAAAGAACATGGCAGCATTTACCACCAGTAAAAAGAAAACACTGTTTTGTAATAACACTGCCCAAAAACGGGTTCCGTTAACACTTGCATGAGCATCATGCCCTGCCGCATGCGAAACCGCTGCAAAAGGGTGGTATGCAAATATGCCATAAAGCAATGCTAGTATACCGGCGCCAATCAGACCATACGTCCACTTTTTATAACTAGCCGGTAATTGAAATTGATGGTTCATCTAAACTTTATTTTGTGTTAATACTTTTATTTTTTTACCATGGCGCTGTCTGCCTTAGGTGCAGCAGCAACTGGTGTTGCGGCAGCTGTTTTTGGCTCAAGCGTTCTTATGTATTGAACTATTCTCCAGCGCTGCTCACGGCTAAGTTGCGATGCATAACTTCCCATATTGTTTTGGCCGTAAGTCATTACATGAAAAATTCTTCCATCACTAAAACCTGGTGATGCTGCAATGATACTTTTTACGCCACCTATTTTAGCGGCCACAGGACCGTTTGCTTCTGCTTTTGCGCCATGACATATACCACAGTTAATATTATATAACCTTGCTGCTTCTGCACTATCAGCAGTAGTTAAAGGTGCTAATGGATTTTTTACCAAGCTGCTGAGGTTTAATAAACCGTTACTATCGTTAGGAACAGTATATGGAGCCAGTTCGCCTCTTTTCATGCTACCATTTACCGACTGGCCGTTATAATAAATTTTATGGCCTGCTTCTGCAGCATCCAGTGTAAATATTGTAGAGTCACGCAATGCATAAGTTTCGTAAGCCCTGCTATATGTCATATCGGGCATATAAATCTTACCTGGCTGACGCTTACTGTCGCAGCTTATTAAAACAACCGCCGTTGTTATAATAAGTGTTGATATAATTGCAATTTTTTTCATTTCGTTCTTATAAAATCTTTAAATCGGTTTTTTCTTTTCGCTTCGATCTTCTCCATTTTCTCCTTTTCCACAGGATGCTGTGCAAGGAGATAGGGGTTTAGTAACCTTTCTCTTCTTTATATAATTTTTGTTCCCTGTCGTACCTGCCTATCCACCAACCTGTTTCAGCAATTTGCACATTAACTTCTTTTGCACCTGCATTCTGTAAAAAAGCCTGTACTTCAGCATCGTTGGTTTTGTCGGTACATTCAATAGCCATTACAAAAAGATCATCGGTAGCCCTTGCATGAAAATGATGTTTTTTTACAAAGGGAGCCAGGTTACATAAATAACAAAATGTAAGCACCATACCCACTGCAGCAAATAAAACGGTAAGCTCAAATGTAATGGGTATCCAGGCCGGCAAAGCAAAGTTTGGTTTACCACCAATATTTAATGGCCAGTCTTTTGTAAAAACCCAACTCATAAATGTAAGTGCTGTTGTGGTTCCGGTAATTGCATAAATGAAACCGGCAGTATGAAGACTTGTTTCCCTGATACCCATGGCATGGTCTAAACCATGTACAGGAAAAGGTGTAAACACATCGTGTATTTTATATCCTGCACGGCGAACATTTTTCACCGCAGGAAACAATACCGCTTCGTCGTCAAAACTGCCTACAACAAATTTTTTAATTCCTCCAGCCATATTATATAATTCAAAAGTTAAAAGTCAAAAATAAAAATCTTAATGATGCGGATGTGCCACCTCTTCTATATAAAACTTTTCCGCATCTGCTTTTTCAATATCGGTCATCTTTGCTTTATAATTTTCTCCACTGGTTTTTAATACCGATTTTATCTCGGCAATAGCGATAACCGGGAAGTATTTTGCAAACAAGAAGAAGCAGGTAAAGAATAAGCCGAATGTACCCAGGTAAAAACCTATTTCCCAGATACTGGGGCTGTAATAAGTACTCCAGCTGCTTGGTAAGTAATCTCTGTAAACAGAGGTAACAATAATTACAAAACGCTCAAACCACATTCCTATGTTTACAATAATACTCATGAAAAAAGTTACCGTGATATTCCTTCTTAATTTACGGCTCCAGAATAATTGTGGCGACACCACATTACAGAACATCATTAAATAATAACTCCAGCCATAAGGACTAAACAGGTTTCCCCTGTTTTCGAAAAAGGCCCATTGCTCATATTGATTTTGTCCGTACCAGGCAATAAACAATTCGGTTAAATAGGCACAACCTACAATGCTACCCGTCAATACAATTACCTTATTCATGGCTTCAATATGGCCAAGTGTAATATAATCCTGCAGGTTAAGCACTTTGCGTACTACAATCATTAATGTTTGCACCATAGCAAAACCACTGAATACCGCACCCGCCACAAAGTAAGGAGGGAAGATGGTGGTATGCCAGCCTGGAACAATTGATGTGGCAAAGTCAAAAGATACAATAGTATGTACAGAAAGTACAAGTGGTGTACTTAAACCTGCCAGTACTAATGATAAAGATTCGTGCCTTTGCCAGTGTTTGGTGCTACCGCTCCATCCAAATGATGCCACACCATAAAACATTTTGCGGAATTTGGTTTTAGCCCTGTCTCTAACAGTTGCCAGATCGGGTAATAAACCGGAGTACCAGAATAATAAGGAAACTGTGAAATAAGTTGATATCGCAAATACATCCCACAACAATGGAGAATTAAAGTTAACCCATAATGGCCCACGGCTGTTAGGATAAGGTAATACAAAGAATGCCATCCACACACGACCCATATGCCATATCGGGAACTGGCCTGCGCACATTACCGCAAAAATTGTCATCGCTTCAGCAGCACGGTTTACACCTGTTCTCCATCCCTGGCGGAATAATAACAGGATTGCAGAGATCAACGTACCGGCATGACCAATACCTACCCACCACACAAAGTTGGTAATATCCCAACCCCAGCCGATGGTTTTATTTACGTTCCATTGGCCAATACCATAGGTAACCTCACGATAAACACTATATACCCCAAACAACAGTAAACATACACTGATGAAAAAACCAATATACCATAAGCGGCTTGGCTTCATCTCAATGGGACGAATAATATCTTCCGATACCTGGTGGTAATCTTTATCACCATCTACCAGCGGTTCCCTTAGTTGCGATTCGTATTTAAGTAATGACATATCGTTTTAAGTTAAAAGCCAAAAATCAAAAAAGTGAAACGGGTTCTGTTTTTTAATTTTTACTTTTTATTTTTTACTTGTTTGTTATCCTCAATATTTATTGGCCTTGTATCTTTTATTAAGCGTGTTCTTTTTCTGCCTTCTTTGTTTCTTCTTTCTTTTCTCCATGATGTTCTTCTTCCATTCCTATATGCCTGTCAGTATTTCTTACTTTAACCATATAATTTACGTTAGGCAAAACGTGTAATTGCTCCATTACATAAAAGGCACGATGCTTATCTCCTCTTGCTTTGCTTACTTCACTTGCAGGATCGTTTACATTACCAAAAGTGATAGAATCAGATGGGCAGGCCTGTGAACAAGCTACTTTTACATTGCGAACCAAGGTCGGGTCGCCTGCTTTTTTAGCGTTTAATTTATTTTCCTGTAAGCGCTGTACACAGAAAGAGCATTTTTCAATTACACCTCTTGAACGAACAGTAACATCCGGATTCAACACCATACGTGTTAAATCATCATTCATCTGCATAACAGATTCGTCCATGTACGTGCCCAACATTGGCTTCTGGTTATCATCGAAGCTATCTGCTCCTGTATAATCAAGCCAGTTAAAACGGCGTACTTTATAAGGACAGTTGTTGGCACAATATCTTGTACCGATACAACGGTTATAAGTCATTTGGTTTAAGCCTTCGCTGCTGTGATTGGTTGCTGCAACCGGGCAAACATTTTCGCAAGGCGCATTATCACAATGCTGGCAAAGCATGGGTTGAAACACCACATCTGGATTTTCTACATCACCGGTAAAATAACGGTCAATACGCAACCAGTGCATTTCATGTGCCCTTTGAACCTGCATTTTACCTACCACACTCACATTATTTTCAGCAGTACAGGCAACAACACAGGCGCTGCATCCGGTACAGGTGCTAAGGTCAATGCTCATTCCCCATTTAATACCGGGCTTTGCAAAATCAGGATAAATAGTAGCGTCTTTTACAAAATCTGTACTGCCGTTTGCTGTAGTCAGTAATTTTTCTTTTGTAATTTCTTCTAAAACAGCTTCGGGATTTGCAACAAAACTGGTAAGGTTGGTTTCATAAATCACGGGACGGTTTTCGGTAAAGCCGTGTACCTGTGTTTGTGCAACAGGATATGTTGTACCTGTTTTTTCTACGGTTGCTGCAGCGCTGTATGAATTAGTACCGTCGAAACGTACTAAGGGATAAACATTCTTTCCTGCCCCAACTGCTGACCTTCCTATATTTTCAGAAATTTTTTCGCTTGTAGCACCTTCAGTTCCTCTTCCGTATCCAACTGCAATTGCAATTACATCTTTATGAATACCCGGAATAATTAATACCGGCAATTCAACAGATTTACCATTAGCGGTAACTTTTACAACAGGTTTTTCTGGATTAATTTCATAAGCATCTGCCTGCCTTTTGCTATCCTTATTTAAAATGTCAATGCCGAGTTTAGCTGCAGCCATTGCAGGACTCATCATTACATAATTATCCCAGGTTACTTTCGAAATGGGATCAGGTAATTCCTGCAACCATGGGTTATTAGCCTGGCTGCCATTACCAACTGATATTTTTTCATACAACACCACTTCAATTTCTCCACCCTTTGTATTAGAAGCAGCTGCAGTAGCTTCTGCTACTTTAGCACTGTTGAAGGCAGCGCCACCAACAGTTGGTGCAGCCGGTTCAACTACTCCATCCTGTAAAGCTTTATTAAAATTATCTGCACTGGCTAATTTAGTTATCCAGTAATTTTTAAAATAAGTTTCGTAATCAGGGGTAACACTTCCGCTCCATTTTAATAAAGAAGTCTGGAAGGCCCTTGTTTTAAACATCGGGTTAATGGTAGGCTGAATTAAACTGATATATCCGGTCTTAGGTTCAGCATCGCCCCAGCTTTCTAACCAATGATTGGCAGGAAGAATATATTTACACTGTTCGGTGGTTTCATCCATTGTTGCATTAAATGAAACACCAATTACTTTATTTAATCCGGCAACAAATTTTTTGCTGTCGTTATATGAGTATGCTGGATTTACACCATGGATTAAAACCGCTCCAACTGCTCCGCTATTCATGTCTTCAACCAGCTTAACCATATCAGCATCTATACCTTTACGGTAATTAGATGTTACTGCCCAGTTGATGGTTTTTCCATTGGCGCCAATGGCTTCGTTAATTGCATTTACAATTACCTGCACATTCACGTCATTGCTTCCACTAACAACCAAAGCATTACCTGCAGCAGCCTTTAATTTATCTGCAGCCAGTTTTACACCTGCATTTAACCTTGCATCTTTAAAAGAAGCAGTCGTTCCGTTTAACGCATTTAAAATAGCAACAGCAACAACTCCTGTTTCAGAAGGTTTGTGTGTATAGCGGTCATCTGCGTTACTGCCTGTCATGCTCATCATACTTTCAAAATGAATATGACGGCTTAGTTCAGGTTTTTCGCCTGTTACTTTCCTGTTGGCAGCATATTGTTTGCTGAATTCAACCGGGCTTAACCAGGTACCTAAAAAATCGGCACCAAGGCTTACAATTACTTTAGCATTATCAAAATGATAAGAAGGAATTGCCTTTTTGCCATAAGTAGCTTCGTTGGCCAGTAACATACCGCTATAACTTACTGCATCGTATTCTACATGGCGGCTGCCTGGATATTTTGCTAAAAATTCGCTTATAATTTGAAGGGTGGAAGGTGAGTTAACTGTTGATGTTAATAATACAACCGCTTTACCGGCGATTGCAGCACCTACTGCTTTATCAAAGGCTTCGAATGTAGGAGATTCTTTAAAGTCAGTACCAGATTTTTCCATCGGGTAACGAAGGCGTGTATTATCATACAGGTCTAAAACAGAAGCCTGTGCCTGTGCACTGGTACCGCCTTTGGTAATGCCCGATAATTCATTGCCTTCTATTTTAATCGGTCGGCCATCTCTTTGTTTTACAATAACCGAAATAGCATCACCACCATTAACATAAGTGGAAGCATAATAATTGGCAACGCCTGGAATAACATCATCGGGCCTTTGTAAAAAAGGTACTGATTTGCGTACAGGCATTTCGCAACTGGCAGCCAGCGTAGCAGCAGCAGTACTAAAACCCAGGTATTTAAGAAAATCTCTCCGGGGACTTTTTGCGTCTAAAATACCCTTATCATCAAGATCCGATAATGGCAGTAACTCTTCTTTAAATTCATTTTTGGCCGATTGCTGAAAGCTTTCAGTTTGATTTAATTCTCCAAAACTTTGCCAGTATTTCTTCATAAGTTTGATAATGTGCTAATTTGATAATGTGTTGATCTGTTAATCAACTAATCTTTAATAGTGACATTTTTGACACTCTGTTCCACCAATTTTCTCTACGGTAACACTGTCCATTTTACCGCTCTTTAAATCTTTATGGAATTTCTCGTAAATGCTGTAAAATTTATTTCCTGTACTGTCTGCTTTATTATAAAAGTCAACTTTACTTTCCCTGTGACAATTTACACACCAGCCCATGCTTAAATCTGCAAACTGGTACACTTCAGGCATTTCCTGTACATTACCATGGCAGGTTTGGCACTGTTGCTTACCTACTTTTACGTGCTGGCTATGGTTAAAATAAACATGATCGGGCAGGTTATGGATCTTTACCCATTCAATTGGCTTGGCGCCATCAGGTATACCATCACCGTTTTTATCAGGGTTGTATGATTTGGTAGCTGCATTCCAGCCTGCGTAAGCATATAATTTTTGAATTTCGGCAGTACCGTCAACAGCCGTACCGTCTTCTTTTACCAACTTATCGGGGCCTTCATATTTACTTATTCCCTTGTGGCAGTTCATACAAACATTTACAGAAGGAATATTGGCATGTTTACTATCCTGTGCACCACCATGGCAATATAAACAGCTGATCTGGTTGGTACCGGCATGTACCTGGTGAGAATAATAAATTGGTTGTTCCGGCTGATAATCCTTCATACGGCCCAGGCCGATTGCACCGTTGATAGTATAAAAACCACCCACGGCAAACAGCACCAGGATGCCTGCCATTAAATAAGTTTTGTTTTTGTAAACCGGAACAGGCTCTGAACGTAAAACACCTTCTTTTTCGTCGGATAATTTACGCAGATTACTGTTAACCTGTAATAATATAAATGCTATAAGTGCTAAAACTAAAGTAAGAACGCCGAAAAGAAGTGAATTATCAGCAGGTGGGGGTGTTGTTGATAGTGTTGTTACAACAGGTGGTGCATCTGCATAATCTAAAATCGCCTTTATTTCTTCTTTTTTAAGATTAAACTGGGTCATTGGAGATCCCCACTTAGCTTTTAAAGCTTTTGCATAGGGATCAGTCTCCAGCATTGAGTTTACATTATTCACCCATTTATAAGCCCATTCAGGATTTGGCTCCCTTTCTCTTGCCCCTTTTAACATAGGGCCTGTAAAATCCTTGTCTGTTTTATGGCAACTGGCACAATTGGCCTTAAAAAGCGCTTCGCCGTTCTGAGCAAGAACATCATTGGAAAATGAAACTATTGCAAAAAGAAAAAGGCCTGCGAATATTTTATTAAAACTTTTTCGATAGCGACTCATACAGTTAATCGGGGCTAATGTGGAAAAATATCCTGTTTTGGCTGCAAATTTAAGTCAGGATGTTGACATAATATCAACATTCAGGATTTTTTTTTTTGCCCGTCTGGCGTGGGTTTCAGCGTTTTGTGTCAGTTTTTATATAGTTATTGTCACATTTTTGTAAACAGTATTTAGTTCTTTAATTTTTTTCGTTTTGTTCTGCCGATTCACAAATTTTTGCTTCACATTTGCCAAATGTTTGAAAAACTTAAACAGCACTGGAAGGTAAATGGGATTAACCTTGTACTTATTATTACAACTTTTGCATTGGGCGGAAGCTTATGTGGCTATGCCGGACGGAAGCTGCTGGCACTAACAAATATGGACAAGGGTGTGCTGTGGGTAGTACTATATATTTTATTAGTTACCCTGCTTTGGCCGCTGGCTGTTTTGCTGGTAAGTATTCCCCTGGGGCAGTTTTCGTTTTTTAAAAAATATATTTCAAAGGTACTGGGAAGGTTTAAAGGTAAAGCCGCAAAAAAACCTGTAATCAATATCGCCATTTTTGCAAGTGGCGCCGGCAGCAATGCACAACAGATCATTAATCATTTTGCCAATTCAACTTCGGTAAAAATTGGGCTGATTGTTTGCAATAAACCCGGTGCAGGTGTTTTAACCATTGCTGCCAGCCATAACATCCCAACTTTATTAATTGAAAAAGAGCGTTTTTTTAAAGGCAATAATTATTTGCCCGAAATGCAGCAGCAGCATATTGATTTTATTGTACTGGCGGGTTTTTTATGGAAAATACCCGGAGCTTTAATTAAAGCCTTTCCTAAAAGAATGATCAATATCCACCCGGCATTATTACCTGCCTATGGCGGTAAGGGCATGTTTGGGCATTTTGTACATGAGGCTGTAATTGCTAATAAAGAAAACGAAAGCGGCATCACCATACATTATGTAGATGAGTTATACGACCATGGTGAAATAATTTTCCAGGGGAAATGTATTGTTGAAGCAAACGATACTGCTGATAGCCTGGCTCAAAAAATACATGTATTGGAACATAAGTACTACCCCGATGTAATTGAAAGTTTACTGCAAAAGCAAAATCGCAGTTAAAACAGGTATTAATTTTAGCTGTATTAATTTGTTGATGTAATATTACGCTTCTAAATTTTGGGTATTTGCAATCTTTTTTAAAAATAATTTTACCGGTATTGTGCTTTCAGTTTATGGCAAATACTGTTGCCGCACAATTAATTCTCAGCGGAACAGTTTTCGATTCTTCTAAAATAAATTTTGTGCCCGGCGTAAGGGTGGTAAGTACCGGTGGTTTATTTGGCATAACAGATTCATTGGGCAACTACCATGTAACTGTTTCGGAAAAAGATTCTGTTACTTTTATCTTTCGTAATAAACCCACACAAAAGTTTGCGGTAAAAACAATACCCGACCCCTCGCATTTTGATATTGCGCTTTTAATACCTTACAAAGGAAAGTACAGCACTTTAAAAGAAGTGGTGGTGTATGCAAAATCTTATAAAGAGGACTCGATAGAAAACAGGCAGACCTATGCCAAAATATACAATTACGAAAAGCCAACCATTTCAACTTCTATTACACCGTCTGGTGGTGTTGGTGCCGATGCCAATGAGATTATAAATATTTTCCGGTTTAAAAGAAACAAAAGGCTCAAGGCTTTTCAAACAAGGCTGGAACTGGAAGAGCAGGAAAAATATGTGAATTACCGCTTTAATAAAACGCTGATAAAAAGAATAACACAGCTGGATGGTGAACAGTTAAATGTGTTTATGATAAAATACCGGCCCGATTATGAATTTACCAGCGAAGCAGATGAACTTACCTTTAACCAGTATATATTAAACTGCTCCTATAAATTTAAAATTGAATTATTGAAAGCCGGGGCTTCAAAACAAAAAATGTAAAACAACCGCTGCTTAAACAAATTTATATACCACTTTAAAAAAACATAGTGATGGAACCAGATCAATTAGTATTGGGCGTTGGCACAAGATTACAACACACTCAATTTGGGCCAGGCGTAATAGTTGGGGTGCGTTATGCCACCTATTTAATTTCTTTTATTCACCACGGCATAAAAGAAATTGATAAAACAGACGATAAGCTGGAAGAGATTATTGCAGAAAATGTAACTGCCGAAGTGGAAACTGTTGCAGCAGTAGAAAAATCTTTATTAAAAATATTACGGCAGTGGAGCGATGTTACAGAAATTGTTCCGATAGGCGATAAGTGGATTGGTGGCACCATGCTTTTGCAGGCTGCCGATAAAACATTAAAGCCAAAAGAAATTCCTATCGATGATTTCTTTCATAAAATTGTTATGCTGCGTGACAGGCTAAGGGTACTGGAACAAAACATTAACAGCAATAAAAAACTGAGTGATGAGGAAAAGGTAGGCATACAGCAATACATAACAAGGTGCTATGGCTCTCTTACCACATTTAATGTATTGTTTAAAAATAAAGAGCAGTGGTTTGTAGGGGACAAAGGCGGAAAGGATGAATAAAAAGACAGTAATTTTTACTCAATCAATTTTTCTACATGAATTAGTTTTCCTTCATCATTAATTCCCTCTACAACTATTTTTATTTTTTTTGTAAAATCGTTGTTATAAAATGTAATTGGAATTTTGTGGATAGTGGCATTAGTAAGTATGTAGGGTTGCCAAAGTAAAGTGGTTCTGGCATCTGTATTCAGTAATGTATTATTTTGAGAATAATCTGGTGTATAAAATTCTTTTAGTGGCGAATAACCTGCAACTTTTACCATTTTTAAATCGGTGTCTTTGGGGCGACGGTCAATTAAATCATCTCCTTTTTTAAGATAAATTGATATGGCAGTTTTTATTTTTCCATCATCATCTCTAACCCCAAGATATGGGTAAATAATTTTTACATAAGCAATATTATTAACCTGTATTATATCCAGCTCCGATATATCAACTACATGTTCGTCAACATAAACCAATGGTACACTCTTTGTATTCTCCCCCATAACAGGGCCAACAATCTGTTTACCCCCGTTTATATATTTAATTTGCAGCAGGCGGCTTTTATAACCTAAATAATTATAAATATCAATTGTAGCTTCTGCCATTTCATCGTGCAACAAGTCGTATGCTTCAGTGTTTGTACCACCTCTAAACATTCCGGTGGTATATTTTTCTTCCATCTTTAACATGGGGTCATTTTTCCAATTGTTTTTTCCACCACTTTTTACTACCACAGTTTGCAGCGTTTTATCTTTATTAAACTGCTGATTGGAATTGTAATATTTAAACAAAGACGCCTTTTGACTATATTTTAAATAACCCGAAGTATCGGGAAAAATATAGTTGCTGTAATTATTTAAGAAAACGGATTGAGGATTTGTAAAATTAGATTTGCTAAATGCCATCTGCGTATTTAGTAATTTACTTTTATTAAAAGAATACAAAACTTTCGCACTATCATAAAACACAAGGCCTGTTTGTTTAATTAAGCCTGTAGCATCGGGTTTTACAAAATAAAAATTTTGTGTACTGTCTTTTGTTTTTACAATCAGGTTTACGTTTTCGGCAGTATCTGATTTTTGTAAAGCTTCTTTACTCACCTGCCCGTAAACACTTAAGTAATTATCTGCAGAATAATTTATAACAGGCATTTTTGCTACAAGCATATCACCCCAGTTGTACCTGCGCCAGCCATGGGTTAGCATTACCAAATCTAAATTTGTTTTTAGTGTGGCATCGGTATTATTTGCAAAATAATATGACGGGTTATGTATGTAGCCTTTTACATCGCCGCTTAATAACACAGTATTAATAATGCTGGAATTATTTTCTTCATTATTCAATTCGGCATCGGTAATACTCAGCGACATATTAGCTGGTATAGTATCCATTACTTCAATCTCTATAATATTCTTCCCTCTTTTTGCAGTACTTATTTCTTTATTATTAATTATTGTACTTGCTGTATAATTATTGTTGTTGATAAATGCAATACGCTCTGCTACTGGCTGCCAGTTGGCGTCAAAAACAGTTAGCTGCATAACGCCGGTTGGTAATGTATTTATTGGCACAGTGCCTGTAAATGGTTCTGCCGCAGGTACTGCTACATCGGTTTTATAAAATACTTTTTGGTACATGTACATCAGTACATGCAGGCTATCATTTGCTGATTTATTTACAATATTAAAAAATATTTTATCTTTTAGCGGCACCACTTTTAATGATACTCCAATAATTTTTGCGTTGGGCAAAAAAGTTTGTTGTATATCCCCTTTATTATCTACCCACTCGGCATAAAATTTTTCGCCGGGTTGTATTTCCAAATCAAACCTGCCCATGCCATCATGCGCCGATTTGATGGGCATCATCACTTCGCCTGTTTCTTGTTTTTTTATAACGCCATTTATTTCAAAAGGTAAACCGTTGTTATAATTTGCTTTAAAAGCAATGGTGTTCCTGGTACCTTCTATAATATCACCCCCTTCGGGAAAAAACTGAAGTGATACTTTTTTTATAAGATTGCTATTTTCTGCTTTGGTATTATTTATCAGTTTAATGGCTTTGGTGAATAAAAATGCAGTATCAAAATTCAGCATCCAGGTTGTGTAAGCCCGGCAAATAAGTTGTTTGCTTTGTAAGCTGTCGGGTATTTGAAAATGCCCATCGGTGGTAGCATTAAATATTGGGCAGAGTTGTTGTTGTATCAGTTTTCCATCCTCATCATACAGCGATGCGTAAAAGTTGGTACTTCTTACAGATGGAACATCTTCTTCAAATAAATAGGCTTTAAACCAAATGGTTTCTCCAGGTAAATACACTTCCTTATCAAAATGTATGTGTATTTTTTCCTGAGGAAAATTTGTACCATAAAGATTTATGGTGTTTTCTATAACCTGAGCCCTAAGCGTAGCAGGAATAAATAAAGCAAATAAAATGCTACAGTAATAAAAAGTTTGGGTTAGGTATGGCATAAAGTTAGTTATTACAAAAAATAAATATACCGATAATAAGTTAACTGCAACAAAACATAAATCCTAACAAAGTATCATTAGCAAATTTTTGCTTAAAACTATTTATGCCCCATCATGCCAGACATTTTACCCATGGGCATCATATTCATAGTTTTCATCACGCCTTTCATTTGGTCAAACTGTCTTAAAAAAAGCATTTAGTTCTCTGCCTTGGTTCGCACACGAAACATTACTTACAGGCTGTTTAGTATTTTCAAATACCTTATTGCTTTTGATTTCTGGTGTTTGTATTTTATTTCCACCTTTCGTTTCGTGAGCCTCGAAGGTGGAGATGAATAAAATACCCTGTAACCCGTATTTTTTTATGCTGGTTTTCTAATATTTTTAAGGATAAAATTTCTTAGTTATGCGTAAGTTTTTTATCCTTTTTTTATTGGTAACAATTTTTGCCAGCAAGCATTGCTTTGCCCAAATAAAAGCAAAACACATCTGGCCCGTACCGGGTGAATTTTCCATTAAAAAATTTCATCTTAATTTCCGCAAAAGCGAAGGTGATATCTTTTACCAGTTTTTATACAACGATTGTGTAGATGGCAACTGCAAAAGCGGTGAAGGGGTTTGGGCAACTGCCAACTCCAGAAACATAGAGTTTACCACCAATGGCAGCCTTGACCTTACTGTCAATTTATATAAAGGCATTTTTTCTGATGATGGAAAAAAATTTACCGGTAAGATGCTGACCTATAATTACAGCCTGCAGGGTAGCGGTGCAAAAAACCGTGACTTCTATGCAGATAAATTTACGCCTGTAAAAACTGAAGATTTATCGGCAGATTTAGCTACTCCCATTCTTGCCAGTAAATATATTGTTGCCGAAGGTGAGGCCATCCGTACAGAAGTAAAGGTTGGTGAAGAGTCAAAATATATTTATGAACTGCATGGCATTGGTGCTTCAAGAGCATCTATGCTGGAACTGGGTGCCACATCTATGCAGGGCAAATATGAGAATGGACAATTACAAATGCTTAAAGCAGATATTAAAGAAACCTTTCCTGCAAAATCATTTACCGGACGGATGAGTTTTAAAAACAAACCATTAATTGGCCGGCTGGAATTTAAAGATGGTACTTACTATGAAGGATTTTTTTACGACAACAGCTACAATGGTCCGGGAAGATTAGTAAACAGCGATGGGAAAATTTATCAGGGCTTTTGGGAGAAAGGAATTTTAAAAGATTCTCAACAAGTAAACCTGCCTGCTTTTTTATGGAATTATAGTGCTAATAGTATTGCTGAATCAAAACCATATACCATTACCATTGGTGATAAAACATATAGCGGCCAATATGCCGGCGATTGGAAAGATGGCAAACCGCATGGTAAAGGTTTTTTTAATTCAACAACGGATATTTTTTTCTATGGAGGGTTTGAAAATGGAGCGGCAGATGGGTTAGGATATTTTTATAGTTTGTATAATACGGATACCTGGGCCTGTTGTTTACGACGAGTAGAAAATGTGGTATCGGGTTTATTTACCAAAGGGTGGATGAGCTATGGCAGCTATAATACTGTACATTATGTATGGCATCACAACCCATCAGATGCTAAATATGCGATGGGTTTTACTCCACAGTATCAATATCTAGCCACCGGTAGTTTTAAAAATCATAACCTGCAGGGGTGTGGACAAAAAATATCCAGAGAATGGGAAAATCCCGGTAGGGCTCTCATCGTTACTACAGGACATTTTGAAGATGGTGCTTTGCATGGTTGGTACATCGAGGAACATCCTCTTGCTAATCCCAAAAAAGAAAAAATAATTGGTTACGAAATTCCGGGGCATGGGTATTACAACCTCTATATGAAAAACGGCTTTATTGATCATGTTTTTGCAAAACAACATGGCGGTGATGTTGTAAAACACTACGGTGACATTGAAAAGTCGGTAGCAGCATTTTTAAAAGAAGTTGCTGCCGAAAAGCCTGATTGCAATGATGGGCTTATCTCTCAATCATTCAAACAAAAGTTTAAAGAAGATGCCAAAAAAACAGGGCTAAAGGCAAGAGCAGCAGCCACTGAATATTTAAACCGGCCGCCTGCACCAACTTTTGTAAGTACTTATGATAACGCTGTAAAACAAATTAAATACACAACAGGAACTACCCTGCTCAACAATGGAATGACTTCAGTAATTACCGGTTATGATTTTAATAACAGTAAATATGAGGTAAGCAAAGCGGTTTATAAATCGGAGTATGGAATAGGTGGCCGCTTTAAAGGATTAAAAGATGGGGTTGAAAGATACTGGCTTACAGAAGCCGAAATAGAAAGCAGGTTTAAAGTACAACAAGTAGTGTATCACATATGCGCTGTATGTAACGGCAAAGGATCTACAACCGGCACCGTAAACGGCGGCAACAAAGGCGGCTGGGAAAAATGGACCGATAATGTTTTTTATAACCGTCCCAGTACAGCTTACAGTTATGAGGTAACAACAGGTTGCAGTGCATGCAAAATGGTTGGGTGGAGACAATAATGCCGGTAGTTAAAATACCCACTACCCACATTGCTTGCTCTTTTTATTACAATTACATTTACCGCACACTAAAAACAAAAAAATGAAAAAAATCTTTTTACCGGTACTGGCAGCTTGTGCTATACTTTTTTCCTGTACCAGCGAACCTGCACCAACAGCAGCAGCAGATACTTTTAATTTAGACTCTGCAAAAGCAGCTATTGCAGCAAGCAATGCTACTTACGGTGCCTGTTTTGCTACAGGCGACTCAGCGGCTTTTGTAAGCCATTACACCAGCGATGCCTGCATCAGCCCCAGTAATATGCCTAAAATGTGTGGGCCGCAAGCCGTAAATGGTTTTTTTGTGGGTGGTTATAAAATGGGTATCCGTAATCTTAAACTTACTACTGACGAAGTAATGGGTGGCAAAGATGCAGTGGTGGAAACCGGTACTTATGAAGTGCTCGGTGATAAAGGTGTTTCTTTTGATAAAGGAAAATTTATTGTAGTATGGAAAGAAGAAAACGGTAAATGGAAAATGCATCGTGATATCTGGAATACCGATATGCCTGTGCCAGCACCGGCTAAATAAAGCTATTCGCATTCTATTATAAAAAGTCGGCCCCCAAGATGTTGGGGGCCGACTTTTTTTTCGCTGTTACCCTTCTCACCTCCAGGCAGCGAATAATATTTTAATAAAAAATTGCTTACCCTGATTTTAAAATGACTGCGAACAACACAGGGATATTACCAATAGCTATACTATTATATATACTTCAACAACAACAGCACTAAAAGAATTTTTACCCGGCCTTGTTATATAATTACTACATTTTTGTTGAATGTCATAACAAGGTAAAATACTTTTTTGCAATATTATTTTATACTGCTTTACACATTAAAACACTATTAAAATTTTTGTATCATATTTTTTTGGCACGATTATTATCTAGTGTTATTCGTAAACAATATTATTTAATCAAACGAATAACTATATGCTTATTAACATAAAAAATATGGTTTGCCAACGTTGCGAAATAATTGTAAATAATATTTTAAACAACTTAGGTTTAGATGTAGCCTGGGTTGCCAAAGGACAAGCCATGATAAAAGGAAGGGTAATGCAATATAAGTTGCGTATGCTCGACAATGCTTTAAAAGAAATTGGCCTGGAAATTATGATCGATAAAAAAAGCCTGCTGATACAAAAAGTAAAAAACATCATTCACGAAACTGTGTATTGGAACGAAGAGCCATTAAACGTAAAGTTTTCTTTTTATTTAAGCCAGCGGCTTAATTACAGCTATGCTTACCTTGCCAATATTTTTTCTAACGAATGCAACATGACCATTGAGCGCTACACTATTGAGCAACGCATAGAAAAAGTAAAAACCATGCTGGTGGCCGAAAACTATATCCTCAGCGAAATAGCCAATAAGATGAATTACAGCAGCGTGGCACACCTGTCTGCACAGTTTAAAAAGGTAACAGGTATTACTGCCAGCGAATATAAAACTATGCAGGGTGATGAATTGATGTACTTATCGGCATAACGCTGTTGTAATACAACAGTTACAGGAATGTGAGCTTGTAATCAGTTCTGCTGCCGAGTGAGGTAATTATCAATTTACATAACCATTTTTCATAGCATATACTGCAAGACCTACTCTTGTTCTTAATCCTAATTTTTCAAAGAGGGAGTCTCGATAGCTTTCAACAGTTCGTGGACTACAAAACATTTTTTCAGCAATTTCTTTATAGCTCATTTCAGTAACAGAATATTGCAAAAACTCTTTTTCTCTATCGGTGATATTAACTGTTTCATTTTTAGCTGTTGTTGCAGAACCCAGGCTCATGAATACTTTACTGGTTGCCCAGTCGGGGTAATAAAATCCATTTTTAATCAGAGCATTCAAAGCTTTGTCCAGTTCAACCGGGTGTACGTTTTTCAACAAGTACCCTTTCGCACCACTCTTTATCATTTTTATCAGACTCTGTTCATCATCCTGCATGCTTAATGCCATAATCAAAACTTCGGGATGCGATTCCCTGAGCCATTGAGCCGTTTCAAATCCATCCATTACCGGCATGCTGATATCCAGTAAAACAATATCCGGCACATTTTTCTTTTTGCTGAATTTTTCCTGCAGGGCTTTTCCGTTTTCGCATTCATATAACACTTCGAAAGCTGCAAAGTTTTCAATAATGCCGCTTAATGCTTTGGCAATTAAAATATGATCGTCAACAATGGCGATGGAATGCTTCATAAAAAATTAATGGTGCTTTCGTAAGGGTATTTCAATGTTAAGTTTTGTTCCCCCCTCCTCCGAGCTTTCAAGTTTAAAAATGCCTCCAATCAATTCGGTTCTTTTTTTCATATTGTTTAAGCCAATTCCGTTTCCACTGGTCTTCTTCATGTCGAAACCTTTGCCATCGTCTGTCAACTGCAAATAAATACTATCATCATTTCCGCTTAATGAAACATCAATGCTTTTACATCCAGAATGTTTAATACTGTTTTGCAAAAACTCCTGTACAATTCTCACTAAAATACTTTTGGTTTGGTATGTAAGTACGGTGTTTTGTTGGTTGCTACTGAAATTTACCCTGCATTTTTTTGTGCCATTTACTTTATCGCATTCTTCTTGTAATAGTACTGTAATAGTATTGTCGGCAATACTATTATCGGTTAATGATTTTGACAACTGCCTTAATTCTACCAGTGATTCGTTTATAATTTGGCTGATGTTTTCAATTTTATCATTTACCTGCGGCGCTTTGTTTTCATAAGCCAATTGTTGTGTATAAAGACTTGCCAGTGTTAATTTCTGGCCTACACTGTCGTGAATTTCCCTGCCGATATATTGCATGGTTTGGGTTTGCATTTCAAGTTGGGTTTTCAATATTTCAGTACGATGCAGCTCATTAATGATACTTTTTTCGTCTTCATGCTGGCGCTTCCTTCTCAAGTATTGAAACATGAAAAGTATAATACCAATTATGAAAATAAATACAATAACAGTTGTTATTGTGAGGAATATTTTGATCCTGAAGTTGTCCATATAAACCCGGTTGCAAACAATAAGTACATTGTCATATTTAAAAACATGCTTAGCTGCCAGTAAAAAAACGCAAGCTTTTTTTCTGTTTCCCACAGAAAATTGTTAAATGCGTAAAATGGAAAAGTACCTAAATAGAAAATCAATAACGCTATTGAGATCCAAATAACAATATTTTTTTTAAAGAAAAGGATTTTATCAGACTTAACAAATCCAATTAAATGTACAATTACTATTATTAATAATAGCATATTCGAAACGGTGTAGGAAAATGAAGAAAAAAAGAATTTTGTATTTGAGAAGAAAACCGTTTCTACCACCCTTGAAACGACACTGAGAAACATAAAAAGCAAGCAAATTTTTTTGAATCGACTCTTAGATGAAACTGAATAAAAGAACCAGTAAAAGAACAAAAATTCAAGTGGGATTACAAAATACTCAAATAGGAATGAAACCTGTACTTTATATTTCATGATAGTCAATATTCTTCCTGCTAATTCACTGCAACTAATTATAAAAAGATAAGCCACCATCCATTTTACGGATGGTGGCTTCAATTTTTTCAAAACAATCAACCCTGCGAAAAAGGCAATAAACTCAACTACTATTATCAATATCTTTATTAACTCAATCCGTTCTTTCATATCTTGTGATTAGAATTTTATCAAAAAGCTGTACCATCAGTTGAATCCGGAGGAATACTGTTTCCATGATTAATAATATTAGTCGGGCTATTTGGAGTTTGAGTTCCACCTTTTGCATTTTTGCCTACATCTTTTTTAAACTGGCTGATGAAATACTGTGGTTCAGTGGTGGAAAGTATGAGTAGTTTGCGAGCCCCTGTAGTTATAGAACCCGGAGGTACCGAGCCTCTAACCCTGTTGGTTGAACCAAGGTTATTGTCGCCAACATTAACAGGTTCTGTAATTTTAAGAGGTTTGGGCTTGCATTGTAGTTTTGTCAAATCACCCATATCTCTTGGATCAAAATCAACCTGCGCTTTCCTGTCATTATCCATATAGGTTGGTACTAAAAAGATGGTCTGATGTTTTCCATAGCTGCTTTTTACAGTTGCATAATCTGGATTTCCTTTGTTTGTCATGTAATCTGCATCCGGATAATCACCAAAATAAAAACGAACGCCCAGATCCACTTTCCCTGTGTTACATGATGAATTACAAACCGAGTCTTCAATTTCAGCGATAAAGCTTTTAAGCTTATCCAGGCTAAACCAAACAGACCTTGTGTCGGCAAAATCTATTGCCTGTTTTCGGTGATAGTTCGCTTGTTTTTCTTGGTACAATGTTGCCATTTGGTTTGCCGTTGAAAGCGAAATACCTATTGTATTAATTTCTTGTGGTGGCCGCTTGGTGTAGCAGTTTGGATTTTGACTCACGGCTGATAAATTTACCAGGCAAAGCTGAATGAACATAATAAAAATGAAGAAGATCTTTTTCATAATAATGCTGTTTTAAGGTTAAATAAATATAAAAAGTTTATTCTACAAAGAAACTACCCACTACCCCTATTTCCTATCGTTTTACAAACATTTCTCTATCCGTTAAACAACGGATACCAAAAGCCGCTGTTTATGCCGGCTTTTTAGTTAAAGGATCATTGCCTGCCAACCTGCATAGTTGCATTTTTGCCCTGTGTTGCCACACTGTGGTTTACCAAAACCTTGCAAGGCAGTTTGGCAACACATTTACAAAACAAAACGGCGAAGCTGAAAACCGTAAATAGAGTAAGCGTAAACATTCAACTTATATACGATGAAAAAGATAATATTTTTAATGATGTTGTTTGCTTTTTGTAAAGTAAATGCACAGCAATTTTGTGGTAAGCCAGATCCTAACTTTTGTCCTGGTAATGTTTTTACAAATGGCAACTTTGAAACATTAAATGGAAGTCCCGATGCCCGACCTGATGAAGATATTAATGTAGCAAAAGGATGGTCTCCTATTTGGCAAAGCGGCAGCCTGGCCGATTTGTACTGCCAAAGCACATTACCCAATCCTTCATTTTTACTTCCTGTGCCGGGCTCCGGTGTATATGCTTCAATGTGGATATCAAACCGTAATACCAACAGCGCTCTTTATCGTGAAGGGATGTTTAATAAATTGCAGTCAACCATAACATCTAATTCAGGCTCTTATACCTTTAATTTTAATACTGCAAGATTATCTACCGGCCAGGTAACATCGGTTGAAATTGGTATTTATGGCGTTAGTTTTACCGGTACAACACTTCCTGCTCCACCAACAACCGAAATAAGCCCTACTAATCTAAATTTATTTGGCGCCGGCAATGTAGTTTTATTGGGAGTTATAACAGTACCGGCCGGAGCAAATAATACCTGGGCAAATCAAACCATCAGTTTTAATACAAGTATGGCAGGCTTTCCTGCAGCAGGAATAAATCATATTTTAATTACCAAGAGTGATAATGTACTGCCGGGATTAGCACAGATGTATATAGCTTTTGATAATTTTTGTTTAAGGGTTGCCACTGAGATTACCGGCAATTTTTGCGGTTGTGCCAATACAGTTAATCTTATAAAGAACGGTAGTTTTGAATCTGGCGCAACAGGGTTTACAAGCAAATTCACACCAATGACAAAATCATTTGTACCGGGTACTTATACTGTTGTTGATGGTGATGGTGCAAGAGCATTGTGTGCCAATTGGCTTAATGCTGCAGCATGTGGTAGAGAAGGAAAAGTTATAAATAAATTTCTTGCAGTTAATGGTCAAACAGGCCAGCAGGGCCCTTTAACCGCATGGGGACAATCGGTAACTGTTGAAACAGGAAAAGATTATAAACTATGTTTTAATTTAGGCAACCTAAGGCAATGCTGCTTTAATGTTGACCCGAAGATTACAATAGTATATAACGATGGTGTAGAGCAAAGAACCCTTGGGCCTATAACTGTCAGTACTAATAACAACCCCTGCAACTGGCTCAGCTATACTACCGTCATTTCAATTCCACCGGGTGCAACGCCTACCATTAATCTGCCTATAAATATAAATTTAGATCAATCAGGCCTGGGCGATGGAAACGATCTGGCTATTGATGATATTTCATTGATAAAATTATCTCCTTTACCATCAGCTGTAACTGATTTTGGCGAAACTATTTCATCCATTGATGCCAGTGGCAATTATACAATAACAACAAACTGCTCAGCACTTCCTGCCGGTGTAAGTTATGTTTGGGAAGTACAGGAAATCGACAATGCAGGAAATGTATTATCCAGCACCGGAGAATACCCTGCCTGGCATGCAAACCCTTTGTCGTGTAATTTTAGCGGCTATACATTTACGGCCAATAAACGTTACAGAATTATTCGTGGCACATGGGGCGAATGTAATAGCTGGAGTGCTGTAGCTCATACTTACAGCAAGGAAATAAGCTCAAACAGAATTACCGCTCAAAAAGATGTAAATTATAAAGCTCCGCAAAAACAAAATAATAATCGATAATCGAAAGATTGCTGAAACGGGTTTGTATTATACAAGCCCGTTTTTTATACTCCTTAATCAACCCTTCATTATAAAACCACCCTTTCCCAAAGCCAATAAAAATTATTTCCCCCCTTGTCTTAAAAAAACTTAATTTCCCTAACCGAAACTAAGCAACATGAAAAAGACAAACCCTTCGCAAAGTTCCCGTAGAAGTTTTATTACTAAACTTACCAAAGCAAGCGTGGCAGCCGCACTTGCCCCCGAGATGCTTAACGCTGCCGGTACAGCAAATAAAATTCAGTTATTACGGCGGCCTATTTACAGCCCCAATGATAATATACAAATTGCTGTAATCGGCGCCGGTGGTATGGGTATGGCAGATGCCAACACCGCCATTACCGTACCGGGTGTAAAATTAATTGCCGCCTGCGACCTGTACGACGGCCGCTTAACGGCCGCAAAAAAATTATACGGCAACGATATTTATACCACCCGTAATTATAAAGAGCTGCTGCAGCGTAAAGATATTGATGCGGTAATTGTGGCCACACCCGACCATTGGCATAAAGATATTTCGGTAGAAGCGATGAACAGCGGCAAAGCCGTGTACTGCGAAAAACCGATGGTGCATGATATTACCGAAGGCAATGCCGTGCTTGATGCACAGACAAGAAACAAAACTGTTTTCCAGGTGGGTAGCCAGGGCATGAGTTCGCTGGGTAATGAAAAAGCAAAAGAATTACTGGCAGCCGGTGCCATAGGTAAATTAAATTATGCCGAAGGCTTTTGGGCCCGTAACTCTCCCGGCGGTGCATGGCAATATGATATTCCTGCAGATGCATCAGATAAAACCGTGGACTGGAAAATGTTTTTAAATAAAAACCCCGACCGGCCATTTGATGCCAAACGTTTTTTCCGCTGGCGCTGTTACAAAGATTATGGCACCGGTGTTTCCGGCGATTTGTTTGTACATCTTTTTTCGAGCCTGCATTTTATTACCAATGCCGTGGGGCCGCAAAAAATTATGGCCATGGGTGGCCTGCGTTTTTGGAAAGACGGACGTGAAGTGCCTGATGTACTGATGGGCATGTTTGATTATGCCGAAACAGAAAATCATCCGGCTTTTAATTTGTCGTTACGGGTAAATTTTATTGATGGCACGGCAGACAATACTTATTTAAGGCTGGTGGGCAACGAGGGTTCGTTAAATGTAGAGTGGGATAAAGTAACCTTAACAAGAAATAAAGCTTACGCCGCAGTAGACGATCCTTTATTGAAAACAAAACTGAACAGTAATGATGTAAACGGTTACGAAAGAAAAAAAATGGTGGCACCTGATACAACTGTATTTAAAGCAGAGGATGGATACAAAGGCGCTCATTACGATCACTTTCATAATTTCTTTACCAATATCCGCACTAAAACAATTTCGAGAGAAGATGCTTTGTTTGGCTACAGGGCTGCGGCACCTGCCTTGCTTTGCAACGACAGTTATTTCCAGGAAAAAGCTATTAAGTGGGATCCTATAAAATTAAAACTCAACAGTTAAATTGTATTGTATGCTTAAAAAAATATCAGTTGTAATTATTCTTGTGTGCTGCTCAGGTTTATTATTCGGCCAGCAAAAAGATAATACCTTAACCCCTGCCGAAAAAAAAGCAGGATGGAAATTATTGTTTGACGGGAAAAAAATGGCCGGCTGGAGAACGTATAAAAATAAAACTTCCACCAGCTGGGAAGTTAATAACGGTGTATTGCATTGCAAGGGAAACGAAACCGACAAAACAGATAAACGATCCGACCTTATCACCATAAACCAATACAGCAATTTTGAATTGTCTATTGAATGGGCTATTTCAAAAGCGGGCAACAGCGGTATTATGTACCATGTAACAGAAGCCTATGATGCGGCTTATTTATCGGGGCCCGAGTACCAGCTTATAGATGATGAGGGCTTTCCGGAAAAACTGGAAGACTGGCAAAAAACAGGTGCCGATTATGCCATGCATACCGCAACAGCCAGGCCAACAAAACCTGTGGGAGAATATAATCTTACAAAAATAATTGTAAAGAACGGCCATGTAGAGCATTGGTTAAACGGCGTAAAAGTGGTGGAGTTTGAAGCATGGACAGCCGACTGGAATGACAGGAAGGCAAAAGGGAAATGGAAAGATGCACCGGGTTATGGTATGGCAAAAACGGGTTACATCTGCCTGCAGGATCATGGCAGCGAAGCATGGTTTAAAAATATTAAGATCAAAAAATTATAGCAACGCAAAGCCTGTAAAAAATACAGGCTTTTTTTATTTATGTCTTCAACCTTTTTTATGATGCGACATGTAATCTTTGTTTTCTTTTTTGCGGTTGCAGTAATTACTGCAGTTGCACAGCCCTACAAAAAACTGCATAACAAAGCTATTTTGATTGATACGCATAACGATATTCCTACAACGGCAATTGAAAAAAATCTAAGCTTCGATCAAAATTTAAAAGGCAAAACACATTCGGACCTGCAGCGCATGAAGCAGGGTGGTGTGGATGCACAACTGTTTTCTATCTGGTGCGATGGCAACAAACAAAACCCTTACGCATGGGCCAACAGGGAAATTGATTCGGTAATGGCATGGACAAACCGTAACCCAAACGATATGATGCAGGCATTTACTGCAGCGGGTATAAAAAAAGCGGTTAAACAAAACAAACTTGCGGTATTGTTTGGTGTAGAAGGCGGACACATGATTGAAAATGATTTAAACAAATTAGAGGCATTGTATAAAAGAGGTGTCCGTTATATGACGCTTACCTGGAATAATTCCACCAGCTGGGCCACATCGGCATTAACCGAAACAACCAAAGGCGATTCGTTAAAACAAAAAGGTCTTACCGATTTTGGAAAACAGGTAGTACAAAAAATGAATGAATTGGGTATGTTGGTTGATTTAAGCCATGTTGGCGAGCAAACATTTTGGGATGCCATCAACACTACCACAAAACCTGTTTTGGTTTCTCATAGCTGTGTGTATACCATTTGCCCACACCGCCGTAATTTAAAAGACGAGCAGATAAAAGCCGTTGGAAAAAACGGCGGCGTGATCCATTTAAATTTTTTCAGTGGTTTTTTAGACAGTGCTTTTGAAAAACGCAGCGATGCCTTTACAACAAAACATAAAACAGAAACGGACTCTTTGCTTAAACTAAATCCTGAGCCTTATTTTATGGAGGTGTATTTGTTTGAAAAATATCCTGAAGAAGTGAAGGCATTGCGGCCGCCGCTTTCCCTGTTACTCGATCATCTTGATTATATCGTAAACCTGGTTGGTGTAGACCATGTTGGCCTGGGCAGCGATTTTGACGGTGTTAACTCCTTACCGCAACAGTTAGATGATGTTACCACTTATCCGCTTATAACAAAAGCCTTGCTGGAAAGAGGGTACAGTAAAAAAGACATCCGCAAAATCTTAGGCGAAAATTTTATACGGTTGTTAAAAGCCAACACACCAAAATAAGTGCTGGCACTGTTGCGCTGTTGAAAATAAACCGTTAGATTCGTAGATACTATCGGACTATCCAAAAAAACCAAACCTTAACCGCCACCTGCCTGCCGTAAATGACTTTGTGTTAATACCTGTTATTTTATTTTTTTAGCCCTTCTGTAAAAAATACACCATGAACACAGTCTCGTTGGTTAAGCCACGTATTCAATCTATTGATCTGCTCCGTGGAATCATCATGATCATTATGGCGCTGGATCATGTCCGGGATTATTTATACTCCGGATCATTTTACTACGATCCCCTCGACCTTGATAAAACAAGCGGGGCATTATTTTTTACAAGATGGATCACTCATTATTGTGCGCCGGTATTTATGCTGCTGGCCGGTACTTCGGCTTTTATTATGAGCCAGAAGAAAACAAAAAAAGAGCTGTCGGTCTTTTTAGTAAAACGTGGGCTATGGCTGGTATTCCTCGAAATGATAGTAATGAATTTTGGCTGGAACTTTAATATCCAGTTCCCTGTTTTTTTCTTTATCACCATTTGGGCACTGGGTATTAGTATGATAGTGCTGGCCGCATTAATTCATTTTCCTAAAAAAATCATTCTTGCATTTTGCATTATACTGGTAGCAGGCCATAATCTTTTAGACGGTGTGCATATTACAGGTAATACACTGCCTGCATTTGGCTGGTCGTTATTGCATGAGCAACAGTTTTTTACCTGGCACAGCAAAATGCTGTTGGTTGGTTACCCTGTTATTCCGTGGATTGGTGTAATGCCGCTGGGTTACCTGATGGGAGCATGGTATGCATCCGGCTACAACGCCGAAAAAAGAAAAAAGAATTTATTGATGCTCGGTACTGCTGCTATTGTCGCATTCATCATACTACGGTACAGCAATCTTTATGGCGATCCGGAAAAATGGACCACACAAAAAAATCTTTTTTTCACCTTTCTTTCTTTTATTAATGTAAATAAATACCCTCCGTCTTTATTGTATATTTTAATTACGCTTGGCCCTTCACTTTTATTTCTTGCGGTTACAGAAAAATTAAACGGGGCAGTTGTAAAGGTGGTGTCTGTGTACGGAAGGGTACCCATGTTCTACTATATCCTTCATATTTACGTCATTCACCTGGTGGCGCTTGTTGCATCTGCAGTAACTCCCGGGCAAGACTGGAGCATATGGCTGCTGAAAGATCCGATATGGTTTACCAAAGATCTGCAGGGTTATGGATTTTCGTTACCGGTTGCTTATCTGTTCTGGATTACCATTGTTGCTGCGCTGTATCCTTTATGCAAATGGTATGATAGGTATAAACAGGCACACAAAGAAAAATGGTGGCTCAGTTATTTATAAAATCAACAACTAAACTAAAACCAATGAATAAAAAAATTAACTTCTTTGGCCAGGCAATTACTTTAACAGCCGTTTTATTTTTATTATTTTTTACCACAAGCTGTAATAGCTCATCAACAGAAAAGCCTGCCGGTTCAACAGCAAATGATCTTAAACAAATAACCACTCTTTTAGATTCCTTCAACATAGCAGCTGCAAAAGCTGACTACAACAGCTACTTTAATTTTTTTACCGAAGATGCTGTTTTCATAGGAACCGATGCTACCGAACACTGGGATAAGAAAGCATTTATGGTTTGGGCCAAACCTTACTTTGATAAAAAGACCACCTGGAATTTTACATCGCTGGAGCGGCATATTTATTTTGATAAAACAGGAAGCCTTGCCTGGTTTGATGAATTATTAAACACACAAATGAAGATCTGCCGTGGCTCGGGTGTGGTGGTTAAACAAAATGCCGGCTGGAAAGTGCAGCAATATGTTTTATCTACAACTGTTCCCAACAGTTTAATTGATAGTGTTGTAAAAATAAAAGCACCTGTTGAAGATGCGATCATTACTACACTAACAAAAAAATAAACAGCCTAAAACAAATGCACATGCAGGAAAATCTTAAGCGTACCATTGGAGTTTTTGGATTGGCATGTGCCGTAATCAATATTACTGTTGGTACAGGCATTTTTGTTTTACCTGCATTGGTGGCCGAAAATTTAGGCGCCGCCGCCATTGTTTGTTTTTTTATTTGCGGCCTGCTCATTTTTTTAATTGCATTATGTTTTGCCGAAGTGGGCAGTAAGGTAACCGGCAGCGGGGGAACATATACTTATATTGAAACTGCCTTTGGACCCTTTGCCGGTTTTTTAGCCAACAATATATTCTGGTTTGGCAGCTGTGTTTTATCCGATGCTGCAATGGCTAATGCGCTGTCAAAAACACTCAGTTATTTTTTTCCGTTTATTGATTCAGCAGTTTTTCGTCCTGTGTTTTTTTTATTGTTATTTGGCGGACTGGCCTTTATTAATGTTCGTGGGGCAAAGCAGGGCGTACAGTTTATTGTATTTACAACTATTGCCAAACTCATTCCACTTTTATTGTTGGTTGCATTTGGTACCGGGCATATTGTTGCCGAAAATTTAGAATGGAAACAAACGCTTACCATAGATAATATCGGCGCTTCAACGCTGGTATTGTTTTTTGCTTTTCTTGGTATTGAAAGTGCTGTTACCAATAGTGGCGAATTTAAAAACCCTGCCAAAACAGTTCCGCTCGGAATTTTAGGCGGCCTTTCTTTTGTGCTGGTACTTTATATAGGCATTCAATTAATTACACAGGGCATTTTAGGCGATCGGCTACTTACTTTTAAAGACGCTCCTCTTGCAGCAGTTTCAGAAATACTGTTTGGAAATTTTGGTAGTGTACTTATCGTTGCCGGTTCCGCAATAGCTATACTGGGTTCTTTAAGCGGCGCAATACTGGCCATTCCAAGGGTATTATTTGCAGGTGCCAGGGATAGTATTTTACCAAAGGCCTTATCAAAAGTGCATCCGCAGTTTTTTACGCCGCATGTTGCCATTATTGTGTATGCCGCACTGGGCTTTTTATTTGCAGTATTTGGTGGTTTTAAGCAACTCATTGTGCTGTCAAGCGCTGCCACCATATTAATTTACCTGGGCGTGGTGCTGGCCACCATAAAACTCCGGTTTAAAAAAACTGCTACCAAAAAAACATTCACCATCCCCGGCGGTATAACCGTTCCGCTTATTGCCGCTGCAATTATCATCTGGCTGCTATCCAATTTATCGCAGGCCGAAATTATTGGTATCAGCATATTTATTGCTGTACTTGTGTTTATCTTTTTAATTATGAAAATGATTAAGCGTAATAAAATACGGTTGCAGCTGATGAAAGAAATTGCCGACAAACTGGAAAATGCTAACATCAAAAAAGATGAGTAACTTTCTATACCGCTTATTGTTTTGAACCAATAAAAAAAATTGCTATGAGGAAAATACTGGTTTTTCTATTGCTCCCCTGTCAGCTTTTTGCTCAGCATTTTTCTGCAGCCGAAATTGCCCGTTTTAAAAAACAGGCGCAACAGGTAAATATTATAAGAGATAACTGGGGCATTCCGCATGTTTACGGAAAAACAGATGCTGATGCAGTTTTTGGTTTGCTGTATGCCCAGTGTGAAGATGATTTTAAAAGGGTGGAGATGAATTATATTGAAAAGCTTGGCCGCTTATCTGAAGTAAACGGCGAAAAAGATTTGTACAATGATTTACTGATCAGGCTGGTGATTGATTCGGCTGATGCCATTAAAGATTATACAAATGCACCAGGTTGGCTAAAGAAGATTTTAAATGGTTATGCTGATGGTATCAATTATTATCTCTACAAAAATCCACAGGTAAAACCGGCATTGCTCAGCCGCTTTAAACCCTGGTACCCTTTGCTGTGGACAGATGGAAGCATTGGTGCCATCAGCACAGGAGGAATTTCTGTTGATGAATTAAAAAATTTCTATTCAGGCAAAGATGAAGTGATCGCAAAAAAAACATTTGTTGAAGAGGGATTGACAGGATCGAACGGTTTTGCTTTTTCGCCAACAATCACCGAAAGTGGCAACGCCATTTTATATATCAATCCGCATGTAACATTTTATTTTCGTCCAGAAGTACACATGGTTAGTGAGGAAGGTTTAAATACTTATGGCGCTGTTACCTGGGGGCAACCATTCATCTACCAGGGCTTTAATGAACATGGCGGCTGGATGCACACATCAAGCCAGGCCGATATTTCAGATGCGTACATTGAAAAGCTCACCAAAAAAAAATGGCAATTGGTTTTATGAATACAATGGCAACCTGAAACCGGTTATTAAAAAAAAGATCAGCATAAAAATTAAAAGTGCCGACGATGGTTTTGAAACAAAAATATTCACTGCCCTCTTTACACATCATGGGCCTATTATGGCAAAGCGAAACGGACAATATTTGAGCTTACGCCACAACAACCGGGATACAAAAGGTTTTATGCAAAGCTGGCTGCGTACCAAAACAAAAAGTTTTGTCGATTTTAAAAAAACAATGGACATGGGTGCCAACCCCAGCAATAATACCGTGTATGCTGATGCTGAAGGGAATATTGCTTACTGGCATGGCAACTTTTTACCAAAGCGTGATGCAAAATACGATTGGAGCAAACCGGTTGATGGAACTAAATCTGCAACCGAATGGCAGGGTTATCATACCGTAGATGAGAGTGTACATATTTACAATCCGCAGAACGGCTGGCTGCAAAACTGCAACTCTACTCCTTTTACGGCTGCCGGAAAATTCAGCCCGAAAAAATCTGATTATGCAAATTACCTGGCACCCGACGGAGAAAACTTCCGTGGCATTAATGCAGTGAGGGTATTGGATGAAGAAAAGAAATACGATCTTGATAAAGTAATAAAAGCCGGGTATGATACAAAGCTTGCCGCTTTTGAAGTTTTGGTACCTGCACTTATAAGTTCATTTGAGAGAAATATTTCAGTCAACGATTCTTTATTTACTCCGTTGAGAGAAGCCATTGCTATTTTAAAAAACTGGGATTACCGCTGCAGCGAAAATTCTGTTGCCACCACTCTGGCTGTAATGTGGGGAGAAAAGTTGCCGCCGCTCATCAACAAAGTAAAAGGCACAGATGACCAGGTTGAAAAAACAAAATACTTTGCTGCCAATGCAACAGTTGATGAACTGGTTTACCCGATGCTTGCTGTTATTAAAGACCTGAAAAACAATTTTGGCAACTGGCAAATTGCCTGGGGAGAAATAAACCGCTTTCAGCGAATCTACAACGACATTGAAAACAAATTCGACGACAGCCAGCCAGCCATACCGGTTGCATTTGCATCTTCCACCTGGGGTATGCTGCCCTCATACAGCAGCCGTACTTATCCTGGCACAAAAAAAAGATATGGTTATCATGGCAACAGTTTTATTTGTGCTGTAGAGTTTGGTAAAAAAATAAAAGCAAAATCTTTATTGGCCGGCGGCGAAAGCGGCAATCCAAATTCAAAACATTTTTTCGACCAGGGAACAATGTATAGTAAAGGAATTTTTAAAGAAGTTTTGTTTTACAAAGAAGATGTGCTGCAACATGCAGAAAAGAATTATCACCCCGGAGAATAGATCCGGGCACACAACATTTTTATCTTTCATTTGTCATACATAAAAACAGTAGTGTTTCAGTTTGTAATTTTTGAATTAAGAGTTGTCAGCCTGAGCTTGTCGAAGGCGGGTTAAAAGCTAAAGATATACCGGTTTCGACAAGCTCAACCTGACAGCTTTTCAAACTGAAACACTACATAAAAACTGCATTATGAACAGAAGAAATTTTATAAAGAACAGTTCTGTTGCCGGGCTGTCTGTAACAGCACTTTCATTTGCTGCCTGTAATCAAACAGAATCAAAAGAAAATAAAGCGAAAGCTGAAACTGAAACCGCAGCAGCCGATAGTTTTGTACTGAATGAAATTACAATTGATGCCCTGCAACAAAAAATGCAGGCAGGAGAATTGAGTTCGCATGCAATAACACAATTGTATTTAGATCGCATTAATCAAATTGATAAAGCCGGGCCAAAACTGAATGCAGTTATTGAACTTAATCCGGATGCGTTAAGTATTGCCGATGCTATGGATGCAGAAAGAAAAGCAGGAAAACTAAGAGGCCCATTGCATGGCATTCCTGTTTTAATAAAAGATAATATTGATACCGCCGACAAAATGCAAACCACCGCCGGCTCATTAGCGCTGGAAGGAAATATTGCAAAAAAAGATGCCTTTATCGTTACCAAATTAAGAGCGGCCGGCGCCGTTTTATTAGGAAAAACAAATTTGAGTGAGTGGGCAAATTTCCGTTCCAACAATTCCTGTTCGGGCTGGAGCAGCCGCGGCGGGCAAACTAAAAGCCCCTACATTCTCGATCATAATCCATGTGGTTCCAGCTCCGGTTCCGGTGTTGCAGTTGCTGCCAATCTTTGTACTGTTGCCATAGGCACCGAAACTGATGGTTCAATTACCTGCCCTGCATCGGTATGTAGTTTAGTAGGCATAAAACCAACAGTGGGTTTATTAAGCCGCTCCGGCATTATTCCTATTTCTGCTACGCAGGATACTGCTGGCTCTTTGGCAAGAACTGTAAAAGATGCCGCTATTTTATTAGGCGCTTTAACCGGTAAAGATGATACCGATATTGTTACAGCAAACAGTACCGGAAAAACAGCACCGGATTATACAAAGTTTTTAATTGCTGATAGTTTGAAAGGAAAAAATATTGGTGTGGACAGGAAAAAGAAAAGCACCAATCAAAACTTAAATAAATTACTTGACGAAGCCATTGTGCTGATGCAACAGCAGGGTGCTAATATTATTGAAATTGATTACGTAGAAAAAATAAATGCCCTGGGCAAATACGAACTCGAGATTTTACAATGCGAATTTAAAGATGGCGTAAATAAATATCTCGCCGGCACCAGCTTAAAAATAAAAACTGTGAAAGATGTAATTGAGTTTAATAAAGCCAATGAAGAAAAAGCCATGCCTTATTTTAAACAGGAGCAACTGGAAAACTGCGAAAAGAAAACCGGTTTACAAAGTGCTGCATACCAGGAAGCTTTAAGCAAGGGCCGTGATGCATCAAGAAAAATTATAGATGCTGTTATTGCCGAGCATAAACTGGATGCTATTGCCGGTATTACCATGGGGCCAAGCTGCAGTATTGATATGATGTATGGCGACCGCTGGGGCGAAGATTTTTTAACCCAGCCTGCAGCAATGGCCGGCTATCCTCATATTTCTTTGCCTTGCGGTATGACGCACCGATTACCGGTTGGCCTTTCTTTCTTTGGCGGTGCTTATACCGAAGCCAAATTAATAAGCATTGCATATGCTTATGAGCAGGTAGCTAAAAAAAGAGCTGTGCCAACGTTTATAAAATCTTTTTTGGATTAGGCAAGCTTTTAGTCAACCTGTCTCAGTGTGAGACTTTGTGCTTCGTTATTTCGGAATAAATTCGTTACACTTACTATTAGCTGCCATTGATTTAAAAATTGGATTACGTTCAACGTTATAAAAACTCACTTGTCCGTCTAAAATGCCTAAAAGGCATATCATATATTTTTGGGCCTCCGGATCATCTGCGTAAGTCTTTAAAAATGATTCTCGTTGCTTCTGTGTCCACTTTAGGGAATGGTTCTTGTATAAGATCAAGTCTTTTTGATAAGAATATTTGGGAACAGTACTTGTTATTGTCTTTATTTTAGTAACTGAAAAATAGTTTGTGTAAATATCTTTCATATTATACCGTCTGCGTACGAATTGAACCGGCATAAGTGTCGCTGTGTCAATATAAATATCGGTTATGCCATAGTATCGAACGTCTGGATTAATGATCTTATGATTTTCTTCAAAGCAATAAGCTTGTCTTGGGATATTTTCTACAAACACGGTTCTTATTCCCAAATATTTGGATTTGCCATTAACGTAAATTCCGTTCTTAGATTGCTGATTAATTAGGTTTGATTTGGCAAGCAAACGAGAGACAGAATCATTAACGTTCAGGATATAGTCAACATGTGAGCTTAATTTGTTTTTCTCATAGTCAAAAAATACTATTGAAATTGAATCCTTATTTTTTTTGTAAGAGAATGGCTCGTATTTAAAATTATCGGTGTAATAAATATCTTTCTTTACTAAAGGTGAATCTTTTATGATTTTTGAATACTGATAGACTTTTACAGGATAGTTTGATTGGTAAATCTTGTCATTCTTGAGGTCGCAGTAAAACGTCATTGATGACTCATATAAAGTACTGTCCCAATAGTAATCTGTTTGAAAATTATAAATGGTCTTTTTTTTCGTTTGCGAAATGGCAAAAGAAAAAGTCAAAAGTAATATGATGATTAGAGTATATCGCATTTTGTATTGCCTGCAACAAAGAGGCTGAAGAAAAAAGAATGTTTATATATTTAATAGTTCATCAGTTTCTCCACCATTTCATCCAACCGGCTGTAGGCCATAAAATTTTTCTCCAGTTCTAAATTAAATGGAATGGGTGTATCCAGCGAAGCACAACGCATTACCGGCGCATCTAAATAATCAAAACAGTGTTCTGCTATCCATGCGGCTATTTCGCCACCAATACCGCCAACCAATGTGTCTTCATGGAGTAATAATACTTTTCCCGTGGCAGCAACAGCAGCTGCAATGGCATCGTAATCTAAGGGCAATAATGTTCTTAAATCTAAAATATAAATAGATGTAGCCTGGTTATTTTTTGCATAGTCCATTGCCCAGTGTACACCGGCGCCGTAAGTAATAATAGTAATATCATCGCCTTCATCTACAACTCTTGCTTTACCAATTTCGGTTTCATAATAGGTTTCGGGCACCGGTCCGCTAATGCTGCGGTACAAAGCCTTGTGTTCAAAATATAAAACCGGGTTGGGGTCGTTGATGGCTGCGATCAATAATCCTTTAGCATCTTCCGGTGTTGATGGATACACCACTTTCAATCCCGGTGTATGTGCAAACCAGGCTTCGTTACTTTGAGAATGAAAAGGCCCGGCACCTACACCGCCACCTGTTGGCATGCGAATAACCACATCTGCATTTTGTCCCCAGCGGTAATAAATTTTTGCAAGGTTATTGACGATCTGGTTAAAACCAACCGTAACAAAATCGGCAAACTGCATTTCCATTATTGATTTGTACCCTTCTAAACTTAATCCCAATGCAGCGCCAACAATAGCGCTTTCGCAAATGGGTGTATTGCGTATCCTGTCTTTTCCAAACTCCTGTACAAAACCCTCGGTAATTTTAAAAGCGCCGCCGTATTCAGCAATATCCTGTCCCATTACAATTAAATTGGGGTGCTGCTGCATAGATTGATGCAGGGCGGACTGGATGGCATCTACAAAACGTTGCTCGTGAGTGGTGAGTGGTGAGTGGTGAGTATTGGCGTCTGCTGTTGGAAAGCGTTTTGCTGATGTGTTAAAGCTTTCAATCGCTAAGCGCTCACTCACGGCTGACGACTGACGACTCACAACAGGAGCATACAGATCATTCAGTTCTTCTTCTGTATCAGCAATTAAAGCAGGCGCATTTGCTGCAGCCAGTAATTCGCTTTCAATGTATTCCTTAGTTTCGTTTTTTATGGTTTCAATTTGTTGTGCCGTTACAATATTTTCACCAACAAGATATTGCTCATAATTTTTTACCGGGTCTTTCTTTGCCCACAGTTCAAATAATTCGGGCGGCACATATTTTACACCGCTGGCTTCTTCGTGCCCACGCATTCTAAAAGTTGTACATTCTATCAAATACGGTTTTTGATTTTGTATGCAATATTCTCTTACTCCTTTTATGGTATCATATACTTCCAGTAAATTATTACCATCAATGCGTATACCTTCCATGCCGTAACCTTTGGCTTTATCTACCAAACTAAAGCAACGGTATTGCTCACTTACCGGGGTGCTTAATCCGTAACCATTATTTTCTATAATAAAAATTACAGGCAGGTCCCATACTGCCGCTACATTTAATGCTTCGTGAAAATCACCTTCGCTTGTACCGCCATCACCACTGAATGCAACAGCAACCTTGTTTTCATTTTTTAATTTATGCGCCAATGCCACCCCATCTGCAATGGCCAGTTGCGGACCAAGATGAGAGATCATACCGCAAATATGATGTGCTGCACTTCCAAAATGAAAACTTCTTTCACGCCCTTTGCTGTACCCATCTTTATTGCCCTGCCATTGCATAAACAATTTACGCAGTGGCATATTGCGCCCGGTAAATACACCAAGGTTGCGGTGCAGCGGCATTATCCATTCATCTTTTTGTAATGCCTGTGTAACACCAACCGATATCGCTTCCTGCCCGATACCGCTAAACCATTTTGATATTTTTCCCTGCCGTAGTAATACCAGCATTTTCTCTTCTATCATGCGGGGCAGCAAAATGCTTTTGTACAGATCAATTAAAGCATCGTTAGATAAATCTTTTCGGTTGAACAGCATAAAATCCTTTTTCGGTTCTTTTGGCAATGTGAAGTTAATGGATGTTATTGAGCAGGCAAACCACTTTAATAAAAGTTAACCGCAGCATAAAACTGTTAAATAATTCTAAAACCAATTTGTTTTAACACCAAAGGCTTGTGTAATTGCCAAAGGCTTTGCATCTTGAAACAAACTATCAATTATGAAACTACTGTTTAAACCAGCCACCATCATCTTTTTATTTATAAGCACCTCAGCAATTATGGCTTTAACCAGGCCGGCTGCAAAACCTGTTGCCAAAGCCACGCCTAAAATTCAGGCGGCAATTTTACTGGATGTAAGCAATAGTATGGACGGGCTTATTGAACAGGCCAAGGCCCAGCTATGGAATATGGTAAGCACAATGGGCAAAGCAAAATGCGATGGGGATGTATCGCCACAAATTGAAATTGCGCTGTATGAATATGGCAGAAGCAGTAATGATGTAAAACAGGGTTATGTAAAACAGATCAACAGTTTTATCACCAATCTGGATTCCCTGTCTGAAAATCTTTTTAATTTAACCACCAATGGCGGTGATGAATATTGCGGCCATGTTATTTACAGCTCGATAAACGAATTGAAGTGGGATGTTGCACCCGACAATTACAAAGTAATTTTTATTGCCGGTAACGAAGATTTTTTGCAGGGAGATGTGCAGTATATAAAAGCCTGTAACGAAGCCAAACAAAAAGGCGTGATTGTGAATACCATTTACTGCGGCGATAAAATGCAGGGTATAAGAGAGCACTGGAATTTAAATGCAGAATGTGGCAGCGGCAGTTATACCAATATTAACCAGGATGCAAAAATGGAAGAAATACCTACGCCATACGATAGTATGATCTATGTAATGAATGATAAACTGAACGGTACTTATCTTTCTTATGGTATTGCCGGAAGTTCTAACTTTATGAAACAGGCTAAGATGGATGGGTTGAATATGAAAATGAGTAAATCAGCTGGTATAAAAAGAGCTGAAGCAAAAAGCCAGGGCAACGTATATAAAAATACGGAATGGGACCTGGTGGATAAAGTTGCCTACGACAGCATTGGTTTTGCTGCTATTAGCAAAGAGCAGTTGCCAGATAGTTTAAAAAATAAAACCAAAGACGAAATAAAAAAAATAGTGGAAGAAAAAAGTAAACAAAGAGCATTTGCACAGCAGGAAATAGCAATGCTTAGTAAACAGCGTGATGTTTATATTGCTGCAGAAAAAGTAAAACGAGCCAATAATAAAAACGAACAGACTTTAGAAACAGAGGTGGAAAAAATAATTAAAACACAGGCGAGAAAATACAATATGAAAATAGAGTAGCGAAAATTTCACGCTGAGAAAGAGCGGACGAAAGGAAAAGATTGCCTGGAAAACTGAGTAAATAAAAAGAGCTGGTTTAAGCCGGTTCTTTTTATTCATAATCGTTTATTGTTAATCCAAAATTTATTATTTCAGTGTCTTTCGCAATTCTAAAATCTGAAGCATTACCACACATTATACACTTTTGATTTTCTATCGTAATGGATTCAAAAGAAATATTTTTAAAATCTTGAAATATTGTACCAATCTCGTCGCAAATAGCAACTAAGCTTCCACATTTGACACATGTAAACAATTCTAGATAACCTTCCTTACAACATGGACATCTTTTTTTTAATTGCCAAACAGGGGTTCCTATTTCCATAAGAAGAAATTATTGCTTCTGAGTCTTCTCCTCGGGCCAGGCTTTTTTATGTACGAAGGAGTTAAAGAAAGAAAGCAGTACGCTGAATAATAAAGCATGCCAGAAACTTTGTACTTTAAAGCCGTGTACAAAATGGTCGTCTATTAAAATAATGCAGGCATTAATTACAAACAGGAATAAACCCAGTGTAAGTATGGTGGCAGGCAACGTAAATAATACCAACAGGGGTTTTACCACGGCATCCAGTAGAGACAATACCACAGCAACCAGCAGGGCGGTAAGCATATCTTTAATTTCTATACCCGGTAAAATATAAGCCAGTATAAATGCATTTACAGCACATACCATTACTTTAATCAACCATCTTGTCATCTCTTTAAATTTTATAAGGCTTGTATCAGCACTGCTGTTAAATTACAATTAATTCGTAAAAATCTTCAGGATTTAAATACTTTTTTGCCAGCTCTCTTATTTCTTCTGCAGTAATGCTTTTAATGGTTTGTACCGACTCATAAAAATATTTTTCATCCAGGTTATTTAATATTAAATTTTTCCAGCGGCCCATGATCTGGAACGGCCCGTCAAGGTCGCCCAGTATTGTTCCTATTAAATAATTACGAACCAGCAACAGTTCTTCTTCGTCCACCAGCTCTTCCCGTAACCCTTTCATTTCTTTGTACACTTCTTCAATGGTGGCTTCGCTTACATCTTTTCCTGCATCGGTACTTATCATCCAGGCGCTTTGCTGTAAATGATTTTGTACATAACTGTGTATACCGTAAGTGTATCCTTTATCTTCCCGTATATTACTCATTAACCTGCTGCCAAAATATCCGCCAAACAAAGTATTCAGCACCATTATTTTCATAAAATCGGGGTGGTGGCGGTTAGGAAAATCTCTTGCTATCCTTATTGCACCCTGTACACCGTTTACATCATTTGTAATACGATACTTTTTTTGAGTAGCAGGTTTTGTTTCAATTGCATTAACTGTAAATGTTGGTTTGCTGATAGATAATTTTCCAAAAGCATCATTCAATTGCTGCTGCAGATCAGCGGGCAGTTTTCCACTAACAAAAATTACACACTGCCCGTTTACATAATACTGTTTATAAAACTCTTTTAGCTGCGCCGCAGTTAATACATCAATATCTTCAGGGTTTGTATAAGTTCCATATGGGTGCTGCTCTCCGTAAACATACGCATCTATTAAACGGGCAGCTACAAAGTCGCTCTTTTTTAATTGTACACTCAGCCTTTGTTTGGTATTTTGTTTATAAATATTCAGTTCTTCTTCGGAGAAGATTGAATTGGTGATCATGTCTTTTATTACCGGCAATAATTTATCTAAATGCTTGCTTAAAGAAGATAAATGGATGACCGCCGTTTCGTTGAAACAGGCTCTTTTACAATAGGCACCATAATATTCAAATTCTTCATTTATCTCAAAAGCTGTTTTTGTTGCAGTGCCGTTCTTCAACAGGTAATTGGTGGTGCCGGCAATCATTTTTTGCTGTTCAAACCAGTTGCCTGCATAAAATACCATTTCCAGCTGCAACACTTCCTGTGTGCCTGCATCAACAGTATAAACCGGTACACCATTATCGAGTGTAAATTTTTCGCAGGGTTTTAACTGCAGATTAAATTCAACAGCATCTTTTATCGGGGGCGCAATGGTTCTGTTTAACATTTATAAGCTCTTTATTTCTGGTGTTGAAATTGTAAAATTATTTAGTGAGGTAATAAAGTGTGTTGCAGTTATTCTCATCAAAAATTATCCTGCTTTCTTCAATAAGTTGTTCGGCAGTTACATCCTGGTAGCGTTGCAGTTCTTTATTAATTAAATCAGCATCACCCAGCAATTCATACATGGCTATGCTGGTGGCACGGTTCATTACGCTCATGTCTTCAAAAGCCATCATGCTTTCTGTTTTGTTCTTTACTTTTTCCAGTTCCCTTACAGTAATGCCTTCTTTTATAAAAAGATCTATTGCTGTATTAATTGCAGCTTCGGCAGTTGCCATACTTACTCCTTTTACCAGTTTGCCTTCAATGGTTAATAAGCCCGTATCGGTACTACCCATATGGTAACACTCAATATTACTAAAGAGTTGTTTTTCTTTTACCAGCGCCTGGTATAACCTTGACGAAGCGCCGCCGCCTAATATTTCTCCAATCAAGTCTACGGTATAATACCGCATATCTGTACGGGAGTAAATATGCCAGTTTTTATACAGCGCATCTAAAGGCACATCTGCCTTTACTTCAGCTGTACGTGGCGCCTTTTGTTTAGGTTCAGGTGGCAGGTTACGTTCATATTTTTCTCCCGGTGCAATTGGTGCAAACCATTTTTCTGCCAAAGCTTTTACCTGGTCAACTGTAATATTACCTGCAACAACTAAAATGGCATTGCATGGTGTATAATGTTTAAAGAAGAACGCCTTTACATCTTCCAGCGTAGCAGTTTCAATATGGCTTAATTCTTTACCAATCGTCATCCAGCGGTAAGGGTGTGTGGTATAAGCCAGCTCTCTTATTTTTTTCCAAACATCGCCGTAAGGTTTGTTAATGTAATGTTCTTTAAATTCTTCGCATACCACTTTACGCTGGGTCTCTAAACTCTTTTTACCAAAGGCCAGGGATAACATCCTGTCGCTTTCGAGCCAAAAAGCAGTTTCAATATTTTCTGCCGGTAACTGGCAATAATAATTGGTAAGATCGTTGGTGGTAAAAGCGTTGTTTTCGCCACCTGCCACCTGCAGGGGTTCATCATAAGAAGGAATATTGATGCTGCCACCAAACATCAAATGCTCAAACAAATGTGCAAAGCCTGTTTTTTGTGGGTTTTCATCCCTGGCTCCTACGTCATACAACACATTTACTACTGCCATCGGGGTGCTTTTATCTTCATGCACCAATACTTTTAATCCATTGGGTAAAACAAATCTTTCAAACTGAATCATGCTGCAAAGGTAAGGGTTGAATATATTGGTAAATGCGGTTTATCTTATACTCATGGTATGTAAATAAAGCATGGTAAGTTGTTCGCCTCTTTTTACAACTACTTTTACTGTTTCGTTGGGTGTTTGTAAAATATTTTTATAGGCCATAATGTTATGAGAGAAGTTAGTGCCCACCGCAAATACTTCATCCCCTTCTCTAAAGCCTGCTTTTCCGGCAGGCGAGCCCTCAATAACATCTTCAACAATTATTTTTCCATCAACATAATACATGCCCAACCCGGTGTAGGCATAATCAAAAGATTCGTTGAAATGATTATTGGGTGATAAATGAATTTCTCTTTTCGGGTAATTGAATATCATATTAAAGCGACGTAACAAATCGTTACCCAGCAAGCCGCCGGTAAAAGGGTATGAGGTTACATTATAATCATCTTTATATAAATAAGCAGGCACATTTTTAAAGCGATACGGCCCGATTTTAACCTCTTTAACCACCGTAAGCCGCATTTGCAGTTTACCTGCCATGCCCTGCGCCTGTGTTAATACAGGCTTGCGGCGGCTGAGTAATATGCCGCTGTCTTTTACAAACTGTTCGCTCATTAAAAAACAAAGACCTGCACCGGTGTCTAAATAAAAATTATATCCCAGTTTTTTATTGTCTCTTATATTTAACCATTGTATAGGTAATGCAGTAAAAACGGGGTGCAGTGTGGTACCAACCCTTGGATACTTAATTTTTCCGGGGGTATACACTTCAATTGTGGTACTGTCGAAATTAACCGCAACTATATACCTGCTGAAAAGACTATACCCAATAATGCCATCAATTCTTTCGCCGTAAACACTGCTTAATACTTCGTAATTATTTACATGAAAATTAAGGTGCTTAACATCAAGATTGGGCAGGTGTAATGTTGCATCAAATGCAAAGGGCACTTTGCGTATACCGCCAATTCCTGTAATGGTAGTGTCGCTTTTTATAAGTGGAATTTTATATTCGGCACAGGTGGTAGAGTCTAATGAAATACCGCCACTGCCGGTATCTAAAATAAAATTGAGCGAATCGGGTAAGTCACCAAACGTTCCCCGGATGATCATTACACCCCCGCTAAATTGTTTAAACTGGAACCTTGTAAGCAGTTTTGCCTCCGGCTGAGAAAGTATTTCCTGGGCGCTGCAGCAATTATTCAATAACAGGTAAATGGCAGTAAATAATATGCGGTAAAATTTTCTCATACAAGCAGATAATAAATATACAACCTAATGGATGTACTTTTGTTGTTTATTACACAAATGGTTTTTTATGCAATTAAATGATCTATATCCGCCAAGCCCTGGTTATCATAAATTTTTGTTTTACAACTTTTGAAATATACACAGTGATGATAATAAAAAGGGAGGATCTATTTATCATTCCAACTAAAAGGCAGTTTTTTACTTTTAAAGAAAATAATCCCCCAATAATTTTATGCAACAATTACTAAAGTTGCATAAACTTTATAAACCCTGATAATTTTGCATCATTTTTGTTTCTTATCGTGATTGATTTACCAATTTTGAAACGAACAGTCATAAAAGTTGAATTAAATTTCTTACTTTGGTTCTGGATTTGCCAAAACATCACAGTTTATAAATATGTTCCCCCGAATTGCATGCTGTTTTTACAATGTAATTTGAAAGCATATTTACTTACATACTTTTACGATTGCTTATGATTAATGACGACACTTTGTGGCTGGGGCTAAAGCAGGGCGATAAAGAAATGTTTTTAGCCTTATACAAAAAATACTATCACACCCTTTTATTTATTGGGCTTAAAGAAATGAAAGATGCCCAACTTGTAAAAGACACCATACAGCAATTGTTTTTATACCTGTGGGAAAAAAGAGAAACGATACAGGATGCCAATAATGTTAAAAGCTACCTTGTTACTTCATTTTTAAGAAAACTTACTGCATATTGGAAAAAATCTAAACAGGCAGGCGTACTTCAGGTTGTATGGAACAGCTATCCCGACGAAGACCAACAACCTAACCCCGAGGAAAAATTAATAAGAAAAGATGAACAAAGCCATTTGTTTAAATTGCTGATGGACCGTATTAACGAATTGCCGAACCGGCAAAAAGAACTTATAGTGCTTAAATTTTACGAAGGCCTCACTTACGAGGAAATTGTACAACGTACCGGATTATCCCACCGCACTGTATATAATAAAATTCACGAAGGATTAAAGAAACTTAAATTAGATATGGCCGCAAGCCAATATCCACGCAGTGCCGCGCTTTTATTGCTGATCACCGTTTTAACAGCTGCCTTACCTATTGCAGCAGCAAAATAATATAAGGGCTGCTTTTATATTGCCTTTTTACTATTATTCTCTTCATTTTAAAAATTTCTTTTCAAATAACGGGTAAAAAAAGCGGGTCGCACACTCTGCTTTACAACCGATTTATTAATACCACATTATGAACGCTGATAAAATGAGCATTGAAGACCTGTTGTCTGACGAATCTTTTATTAATTATTGCAAAGGGACTTCGCCGGAAGATATTGTTTTTTGGGAGAACTATATTAAAGTTAATCCCAAAAGGAGTTTATTGGTAGAGCATGCAAAAGAAAAATATATTCAGTTGTTCAATGCATTAGCACAAGCCGATTTAGAAGAACAGACTACCCGTTTAAAAAACAGCCTGGAACTGGGAGAAGCCGCTCCTGTTATTCAGATGGAACAATTTGAAAAACAGAAAGGGGGCAAGGTTTTGCCCTGGCTGCTAAAAATCACCGCAGCAGCTATGGTGGTGGCAGGCCTGTTCTTTGTTATTAAATATTTTGTTGCTGGTAGCGACAATGGCATTAAAACATATATAGCCGTTTATGGCGAAAAAAAGAATATTCAATTACCCGATGGTTCTATTGTTACATTAAATGCCGGCAGTAATATCAAGATCGATGAAAAATATGGTGCAGCCACCAGGGATGTTTACCTGGAAGGAGAGGCGTTTTTTGAAGTAAAGCATGATACCAGCCTTCCATTTATTGTGCATACCACTGCAATGGATGTGAAAGCACTGGGTACCGCATTTAATGTAAAAGCCTACCTGCATGAAAAAACTACTGAAACATCTTTAATAAGAGGATTAGTGGAAGTAACACTTAAAGAAGATAATAACCTTAAGATGTTACTTTACCCCAATCAGAAAATAGAATGGCAACACGACAATGTTAATGCAGCCAATACCAATGCAGCTGAAGCAAAAAAAGCAAGCGCTGTAAATATAACCGACAGCCTGAAGAAAAAACTGGTGGTAACCAATACAGGCGATATTAAGGAAATAGCCTGGAAAGAAAACAAATTGATATTTGACGATGAAGAGTTTGGCGACATCACTGTATTATTGGAAAGATGGTACGGGGCACAAATTAATTTTAAAGATGCCTCCCTTCGCAATTACCGTTTTACAGGAATTTTTGAAAAGGAGGATCTGAATACAGTACTTGATTACTTAAAAGAATCCAGGGATTTTAACTATACGATTGAACGTGGCGAAACATTAATAATAAATCTGTCAAAATAAAAATACAGGGAAGAATGCGACAACATTCCCCCTGTACTAAAAATTTTGAGACCCCTTTTATTAGAAAAAAAGGAGTTTCTATTTTTTAATTTAAAACCAAAATAAAGGTATGAAAAAAAATCATGCTTATAGATGGGGTTTTGCACCTCCATCTCAAGCGAAGCTGCTTAAAATTATGAAACTAACTTCAATTTTACTGTTTGCCTGTGCCATGATGGTACATGCAGGCGGTCTCTCCCAGGATGTGAAAGTAACTCTTTCACTAAATGGAGTTAAAATGACGACGTTTTTCAAAGCAATTGAAAAAGAAACCAAATACCGGTTTACATTTTCCAATGACATTATTCCGCCGGGAAGGATTGTAACTGTAAATGCAAAAGAGACACCATTGTTACAGGTGATGGATGCTGTAATAATGCAAACCAAACTTAAATACCGCTTTGATGAAACCTCCGGTGTGTTTATTATTTCAGAGAAAAAAGACCCATTTTCAGATGCCACAATAATGCGAACAATTACCGGCACGGTAACCCGTGATGATAATGAACCGCTTGTTGGGGTGTCAGTGCAGGTAAAGGGATCTGCTAAAGCCACTACTACAGATAATAATGGCTCGTTTAGTATAGAGGTGGAGGACAAAGCAAAGGTGCTGGTATTTTCTTTTATTGGTATGGCTACACAGGAGGTAAATGTGGATGGAAAAACTTCGGTAAATGTTACAATGACTTTATTAAATAAAGCCTTGAACGAAGTTGTGGTAATTGGTTACGGCACTCAAAAAAGAACATTGGTTACTGGCGCTGTTTCCAGTGTTGGGGCTAAAACCCTTAATGAACTACCGGCAGTCACCATTTCTCAAGCTTTACAAGGACGGGTTGCAGGTTTACAAGTAACCAACAATGGTAGCCCGGGTACTGAGCCTATTGTACGTATAAGAGGTATAAGCTCCATCAGCTTTGCATCAGATCCTCTTTATGTAGTGGATGGTTTTCCTACAGGAGATCTTGCAGCTATTGATGTAAAAGATATCGAATCGGTTGATGTATTGAAAGATGCGTCTGCTGCTGCAATTTATGGTTCCCGTGCCACAAGTGGTGTAATTACTATTACCACTAAAAAAGGTAGAAGAGATGGTAAATTAAGCGTTAGTCTGGATTCTTATGTAGGTACGCAGGAGGTTACACAACGTCTTTCCCTACTTAATACGCAACAGTTTATGCAATATGCATTAGCTTACCGTGGCAGCCAGGTGCCCCGCCTTACAACTCCATCAATTGATCAACCAATATACACCGGAGCTTCCCAAACTTATGGGCAAACTAATACTGATTGGCAGGATGCATACTTTAAAAAAGGAGTGATGACCCAGCACAATGTGAATTTAGCTGGAGGAAATGATATTTCACGTTTTTATACTTCTGCAGGGTACACCGATCAACAGGGTACAACCCCGGGTGTTGCCTATCGCCGGTATAATTTCCGTATTAATTCCGATCATAAGATCAGCAAATTATTTACGTTTGGCGAAAATTTATACGTAGCATCTGGCGAACAGGCATATGATAATAATGAAACTGGTTCAAGATCTAACTTAGTAAACGTTATTAGAATGATGCCCCACATACCTGTGTATGATCCTACATCAAACGGCGGCTACCGTGGTGTTGATGCTACAAAAGATGGTGGCGACCCCACCAACCCTGTAGAAGATGCAGCCTTAAAAAATCCCGGTAAGAGAACAACAGCAAAAATTTTCGGAACCGCTTTTCTTGAAATTGGTTTAACCAACTGGCTTAAATTTAAATCTACTTTTGGCATCGATTATGCCAATGGATTAGATTACCGTTTTGCCCCTATTTTTAATGATAATGGTGCTGTGGCTGGCTCAAGTGCCAATCAGGCTACAATAACCAATAACCGTTCTGTTTCTACTGTGCAGTTATTTACCCAACAGCTTACTTTTGATAAAACATACGGTAATCACCATGTAAATGTTGTTGCAGTTGTTGAGCAGCAGAATCAAAAAACCAAACAGGAAAATGGAAGTGGTAATCAACCTTCCAACGATTTAAGAACATTGAATAACGCTACTAATATTTCTGTACAGACACTGGTTGGTGATAACAGTCTTTTATCTTACCTGGGTCGTGTTAATTACGATTATAACAGTAAGTACTTGCTAAGTTTTGCCGTAAGAAGAGATGGACTGTCTATATGGGCTCCTGGAAAAAAATGGGCTACTTTCCCCTCTGCATCTGTAGGTTGGAGGTTAGACCAGGAAAAATTTATAGCTGAAATTCCACAAATTTCTGAACTTAAAATAAGAGCAGGTTATGGCCTTACAGGCCTTAATGGCTTAGTATTAGGCAACTACCCATGGCAGGTTAATGTAAGTGCAGGCAGTGCTTTGTATCCTTTTGGTGGTTCAACAAATGGTGGTTTAGCTTCTTCAATACAGAGTTTGGGTAATAAAGAACTGGAATGGGAAACAACCAAACAGTTAAATTTCGGAGTTGATTTAGGCTTACTAAAAAATAAAATTACGTTAACTGCAGAGTACTATCAAAGAAAAACAGATAACCTGATTTTAGCAGTACCATTGGCGCCATCATTAGGTTATATCAACAATACGGTTTATCAAAATGTGGGCGGTATGAAAAATAATGGTTTTGAGTTTCAATTGGGCTATACCAAAAGGGAAGGTGCCTTTAAGTGGAATGCCAGTACCAATATGAGTTTTGTTACCAACCAGGTTACCAAGTTAGCGGAAGGCGTTACTAACATTGAACGTGGTGGAGATGCTGATTTTGGCTCTTATAATATTACCCGTACACAAGTGGGTAATTATGTTCAGGGCTTTTATGGCTGGGTGGTAGAAGGCATTTTTCAAAATGCGGCAGATGTTACCAAACATGCTTTTCAAAAAGCAGGTACCGCTCCCGGCGATCTTATGTTTAAAGACCTGAATAATGATGGTAAAATTGACTTAGATGACCGCCAGTATTTAGGCAGCTTTATACCTAAAGTAACCTATGCCTTTAATCTCGGGGCTAATTACAAAAACTTTGATGCATCCGTATTCTTCCAGGGTGTTCAAGGCAATAAAATATTTAATGCCACAAGAGTTATTACAGAAGGCATGGTTCGTTTCTTTAATGCAGGTACCGAGGTATTAAATGCATGGACACCCACCAATACCAATACTAATATTCCACGGGCTGCTTCATCAGACCCTAATGAGAATGCCCGCCCCTCTACAAGGTTTGTAGAAGACGGTTCGTTTTTACGTTTAAAGAATTTTATAGTTGGTTACAATGTTGCGGCTCCTGCTTTGCGTACACTCACCAAAGGCACAGTAAAAAACCTGCGCTTGTATGTGTCGGCACAAAATATATTTACATTTACCAAGTATAAAGGTTACGACCCTGAAGTAGGTAACAGAACACCTAACAATTCGTTAACCAGTGGTATTGATTTTGCAGTATACCCACAACCTAAATCATTCCTGATAGGCATACAAGCTGGTTTTTAATAAAAACTTAAAACCAATTTTTAATATTAATTAAATTTTTATAAAATGAAAAAATACATCACTAATCTAATTGCAGCGGCATTCTTGCTTACTGCATTTCTACCTGGGTGTAAGGAAAAGCTGGACACAACTGATAAAAATAGTCCTACAACAGAAAGTTATTTTAAAACAGCGGCTGAGTTACAAAACGGTGTAAATGCAGTTTATTCCAGTTTACGATCTGCACAATTGGTAGGTCGGGAATGGTTTTTTTTACATGATATGCGTGGTGGCGAATGCGCCAGTGGCGGTGCACAGTTAGAAGCGCCCAGAGCTGACCTGCTAAGCCAACCCACTCCCGCAATTTCAAATTCTGTAATGTCTGATGTATGGACAGGCAGTTACCGTATGATTAACAGGGCCAACCTGGTAATTGAAAAAGCACCCGGAGTAAGTGATAATAATGCGTTAAGAGACCGTGTAGTTGGCGAAGCTAAATTTTTAAGGGCATGGGCCTACTATGAACTTGTATCGCAATGGGGCGAAGTGCCACTTTATACAGCACCAGTTTCATCGCCTGCTGATTATAAAGGTAAATCGCCTGTGGCGGATATTTATACCCTTATTATTAAAGACCTTGGCGAAGCGGCAACTGCATTGCCTGCATCTTATGGATCGTCAGATAATGGAAGGGCTACTAAAGGAGCAGCCTACACTTTGCTAGGAAAGGCACTGATGCAAAAAGGTGATTATGCTGTAGCAAAAACAGCTTTATTAAATGTATATGGTAAGTACTCACTGGTACCTTACCTATGGAATTTTGATGGAGATATTAAAAATGACAATAATCAAACTGTTGCCACAGGCCATGAATTTAATGCAGAGTCAATTTTTGAAATTGTATTTTTAGATAAAGGCGATAACAATTTCAATTGGGGATACGTAGGCGAAGGTTCTACAAGTCCTTTAAGCACAGTGCGTAATCAGGAGTATGGCATTACATGGGGAAATGTAATACCTTCTAACACATATCTGAATGAATTTGAAGCTAATGACCCAAGATATAAATATAGCATTTATGAAGAAGGAGATTCTATATTAACCGGAGTACCAAATGGGCCTTTAAAACTGTTGGCTGCAGATATGAATATTGGAACAAGTGTGAGAAATGGTGTTACAAAGAAAAGATTTTTCCGTAAGTATAATATATACGAGTGGGTAAATTCAGGTTTTCATCCGGGAGGTATCAATCAGCGTATATTCCGCTATGCTGATGTTTTGCTGTTACTTGCCGAATGTGAAGCAGAAGTAGGAACACCATTACAGGCCGGAATTTATATAAATGAAGTACGTAGCCGCCCGGGTGTGGCTATGCCAGCAGTTGCACCAGCAACTAAAAACGATGCTTTAAAAGCAGTAATGCATGAAAGATCGGTAGAATTAGGTGGTGAAGAACTGTCTAATATTGACGTATTGCGCTGGAGGAAAAAAGGGTATTTTCCTTCGCTGATACCAGACCGGGTTCCCGGCCAGGTTGATTTTTTGCCCATTCCCGCAATAGAAAGAGCCGCTAATCCATTAGTAAAATAAGCAGTGTTGTTTTGGGTATATAGAGGCTATTTCGGTAGCCTCTATTTTTTTGCCGATTTGTTTCTATACGTTTTAAAATTATAACTTGTAAACTGCATGAAAAAGCCTTTCTCCCTTTGTAGCCGCTTTATTTTTTTTACCGGTATCACTTTTTTGCTGTCATGTAAGCAGCAACAAAAAAACACTTTGTTTAGCCCGCTGTCTGCAACAGAGTCTGGTATTAATTTCAGTAATGATATTCATGATAACGATTCATCGTACTCTTTCATTAATGAGTTTGGTTACATGGGTGGCGGCGTAGGTATTGGCGATTTTAATAACGACGGGCAGAAAGATATTTTTTTTACCGGTAACCAGGTAAGTTGCAGGCTGTACATTAATAAAGGCAACAACCAATTTGATGATGTGACTGAAAAAGCTGGTGTTGGTACTAATGTTTGGTGTACCGGTGTAAGCATTATTGATATCAACCAGGATGGCTACGACGATATATATGTTTGCGTATTTGGTAAAGATTTAAAGCAACGCTCAAAAAATTTATTATTCATTAATCAACACAACCTCAGTTTTAAAGAAGAAGCCGAAGCGTATGGCCTCGCCGACACAGGATTTTCAACACAGGCTGTGTTTTTTGATTATGATAAGGATGGTGACCTGGATATGTACCTCGCTAACTATTTATTAACTGCAAACAATTCAAATACAATTTTCCCCCGTGATAAAAGTGGTCATTCCCCTGCTAATGATAAATTGTATCGTAATGATGGTGATAGTACACATACAGGTCATCCTGTTTTTTCGGATGTATCAATACAGGCAGGTATAAAAGAAGATGGCTATGGGCTTGGCGTATCCGTTAGTGATTTTAATAGTGATGGCTGGCCCGATATTTACGTAGCCAATGATTTTGTATCCAACGATGAACTATGGCAAAATAATCATGATGGTACATTTACCAATTGTATATCCAAAGCCATTCAGCACCAGTCTTATTCCAGCATGGGAGCAGATGCAGCAGATATTAATAATGATACCCTTACTGATATTATTACCCTGGATATGCTGCCGGAATCAAACGAACGTAAAAAGACATCTTTTTCTTTGATGAATTACGAACGCTATGAATCGGAACGCAACATGGGATATGAGCCAGAATTTATGCGTAACATGCTGCAATTAAATAATGGTAACAGGGTAAAAGGTGATACCGGTATTCCTTTTTTTAGTGAGATAGGAAGGTTAAGCGGCATTCAGGCAACTGATTGGAGCTGGAGTGTATTATTAGCAGATTTTAATAATGATGGATGGAAAGATATGCATATCACCAATGGTATAGGAAGAGATTTTATCAATGCCGATTTTTTAGAATTCAGCAGTAATATCTTTAATAGCGACAAAACCAGGGAAGAGCAGCAAAAAGCGATTAGAAAAAAACTGACGTCGTTAAAAAATGTTAACCTGCCCAATTATTTATACATCAATAATAAAGATCTCACATTTTCAGATCAGTCAGAAAATGGAGGTGTTAATGAACCCTCTATGTCAAATGGTGCAGCTTATGCCGATCTTGATAATGATGGCGATCTTGATCTTGTGGTGAATAATATTAATAAAGCGGCATTTGTTTTCCTAAACAATACCAATCAAAAAAATAAACCTTCCAATACACATTTTTTAAGCCTTCAGTTAAAAGGAGATAGCCTTAATCGTCAGGGTTTTGGCACAAAAGTATTTTTATACAATAATGGTAAGGTTCAGCTGCAGGAAGAAAATCCTGTACGGGGATATTTTTCATCTGTTGACCGACAACTTATTTTTGGATTAGAAAAAAATGACCATGTAGATTCGTTGGTGATTGTTTGGCCTGATGAAAAAAAACAAATATTAAAAAATATTGTGGCCGATACTACGCTAACATTATTGTGGAAAAACGCCGCATTTAATACTGTTACTACAGCTGCACCACCCTCATTTCTTTTTTCTGATATTACAGGTACCTTTGGCTTGTTGTACAAACACCAGGACAATCCCTTTAACGATTATACCGTTCAACGATTATTGCCGCAAAAGTATTCGCAATTGGGGCCTTTTATAACTACCAGTGATATTAATAATGATGGCGCCACCGATTTTTTTATTGGCGGTGCATTTAATTTTTCCGGGCAATTGTTTACACAAAAAGCCGGGCAAACATTTACTTCAAAAAACATTACCGATAGTATAAAGTTTGAGGAAGACCAGGATTGTATTTTATTTGATGCCGATAAAGATGGTGATAGCGACCTGTTGATAACCGGCGGCGATATACAATTTGAAGAAAATTCAATTTATTATAAATCCCGTTTGTATACTAATGATGGTAAAGGCAATTTTAGTTTGCAGCCCGATGCGATTCCTGATGCTGTAAGAACTATCGCCGGTTGTGTAAGTGCAGGCGATTATGATGGCGATGGTGACCTCGATTTATTTATTGGTGGCAGGGTGTCAAAAAAATATCCTTTATCACCTAAAAGTTTTTTACTACAAAACAATCATGGCATTTTTACTGATGTAACTGCAAAAGTTTGTCTTGCTTTGCAAACACCCGGAATGGTAACAGCTGCTGTATGGACAGATTTTGATAACGATCATCAAACCGATCTCATCATTGCAGGCGAATGGATGCAGTTGCAATTTTTTAAGAACAACCGTGGCAAATTAATTGATGTAACCGCTGCCACCGGGCTTACCCAAATGAATGGTATGTGGCGCAGTTTAATTGCAACTGATATTGATAACGATGGAGATATGGATCTTGTGGCCGGTAACCTTGGTTTAAATTGCGAATACCGGGCAAGCCCGGCAGAGCCTATGCAGTTATTTGCTTCTGATTGGGATGGTAATGGCAGTATTGATCCATTTTTCTTTTATTATATAAAGAGCGAAGATGGTAGTAAACATTCATTCCCATCTATTAGCAGAAGCCGCTTTGCCGACCAGGTACCCGCAATTAAAAAACAATTTCTTTTAAATGAGGATTACGCACATGCAACTTACCAGGATATTTTTAAAGGAAAAGCACCCGAAAAAATAATGCAGTTACATTGTGATGAAACCCGGACTTGTTATTTTGAAAACATGGGTAATGGTAAATTTATTAAACATGTGTTACCGGTAGAAGCACAATTTTCACCTGTAAATACCATCATCTGCGATGATATAGATAATGATGGATTTAAAGATCTGTTACTGGCTGGTAACGAATACCAGGCCGAAGTAATGACGGGGAAATATGATGCCTCTTATGGTTGTTTTCTCCGGGGCAACAGTAATAAATCCTTCGTATCAGTCCCCCCGGCAATAAGTGGTTTTATTTTAAATGGAGATGTAAAAGATATGTCGCTTATTCGTTTAGCAAACGGTGAAAAAATGTTGCTTGCTGCAATCAACAATGATTCCATGAGAGTGTTCAAAATTGGTGTTTCATCTAAAAAGGATAAATAGGCTTTACTGTCTGTTCTATACATAACGATTAGGTCTCCTTCAATAGTCGTTTAGCAAAATCAAAAAGTCAGCTTATGAGTGCTGTTCTTAATTAAAAATGATAAACAATTTTGTGGGCAGTTTTGTTATATTTTTATTTCGGGCAGTAGCTGGTGCAATTATAATTTTTATCTAATATAGGCGACGCTTTGCAAGGATAGCTTACCTGGCGATTCAATTCATTTTTACCATTTGTTTACTTCCAGAAAAAGGCAATGCAGGAAAATGAATGTACTTTTGTTGTTTATTACACAAAAGGTTTTTATGCAATTAAATGATCTATATCAAAAAGCCCTCGACTTTCAATTTCTTTCGGTTGAAGAAGGCATGTATTTATTTGAAAATGCTGCACTGACAGAACTGATGTATGTGGCTGATGAATTACGCAAAAAGCAGGTGCCGCATGGCAAAGTAACCTGGCAGATTGACCGCAATGTAAATACCACCAATGTGTGTATTGCCAATTGTAAATTCTGTAACTTTTACCGCATACCCGGCCATGCCGAAGCATACATTACCGATATTGAAACTTATAAAACAAAAATTGAGGAAACCATTAAATACGGTGGCGATCAATTATTGCTGCAGGGCGGGCATCATCCTGAGTTAGGATTGAGTTTTTATGTCAATTTGTTCAGCGAATTAAAAAGTCTTTACCCCAACATTAAATTACATACACTTGGCCCACCGGAAATTGCACATATCACCAAGCTTGAAAAAAGTACTCACCGTGAAGTATTAATGGCATTAAAAGCGGCCGGTATGGACAGCCTGCCCGGTGCAGGTGCAGAAATTTTAACGGACAGGGTACGCCGCCTCATCAGCAAAGGGAAATGTGGTGCACAGGAATGGCTGGATATTATGCATGAAGCACACAAGTTAAATATTACCACTAGTGCCACCATGATGTTTGGCCATGTGGAAACATTGCAGGAGCGTTTTGAACACCTGGTAAAAATAAGGGAAGTGCAAAGCAGAAAGCCTGAAAACGCAAAGGGATTTTTAGCTTTTATTCCATGGACCTTCCAGGATGTGGATACACTTTTAGCTAAAATACGTGGCGTACATAACCTAACTACTGCCGAAGAATACATCCGCATGATTGCCATGAGCAGGATAATGCTGCCGAATGTAAAAAACATACAGGCCAGCTGGCTTACTGTTGGTAAACAGGTGGCGCAAATTTGTTTAAATGCCGGTGCCAACGATTTTGGCAGTATTATGATTGAAGAAAATGTGGTGAGTGCCGCAGGTGCACCGCATCGTTTTACCAGCACCACAATACAACAGTCAATAAAAGAAGCAGGCTTTGAGCCACAGCTGCGTAACCAACAATATGAATGGCGGGAAATTCCGGCAGCAATTGTAGAGCAGGTAATTAATTATTAGACAGCAACAAAATTTACAATGACAAATCCGAACTTAAAAAAACTACTGCACCGTTTCAGGATGGTTGGTATTGCAGAGGGTATTTCTTTTTTAATATTGGTACTCGTAGCCATGCCGCTGAAATATTTTTTTGATTTTCCACAGGCAGTAAAAATGTTTGGCTGGGTGCATGGTGTTTTATTTGTAAGCTTTATTTATTTTGCTTTTGAAGTTTTTGGCAGCTTTAAAAAACCATTCAGCTGGCTGGTAAAAGCAGGCATTGCCTCTATACTTCCTTTTGGAACTTTTGTGTTTGACAGGGAGCTGAAGAAAGAAGAGGAAGCTTTGTAAATATTTTCAGTTCAATGAGTGTACCAATCAATTCTAAAGATCATTTATTAAGTGAAGGTTTTTCTATTATAGAAAACGTATTTACAGATGAGGAAATTGATGAATTAATAAAAATCATTTCAAATGTTGATACAACAAATCCGACATTCCGTAAAACAAACGACCTGTTTGCTATTCGTCAGTTTTTAAACGAAATTCCGGGTGCAAGTGAACGGGTTTTTAATAAAGTATTGAAGCAATTGATAATAAATTATTTTGGTAAAGACTATTTTGTTGTAAAATCAATTTATTTTGACAAACCCGAACAGTCAAACTGGTTTGTGTCTTATCACCAGGACTTAACAATATCGGTTGATAAAAAAGCTGCAATTGAAGGATTTGGTCCCTGGACTGTAAAACAAAATCAATTTGCCGTTCAGCCAACATTAGATGTGCTGGAAAATAATTTTACGATAAGAATTCATTTAGATGATACAGACGAAAATAACGGCGCATTAAAAGTTATTCCAGCATCGCACTTAAAAGGGATTTACAGACCGGAAACAATTGATTGGAAAAAGGAAACAGAATCAATTTGCAGAGTAAAAAAAGGGGGTGTTATGTTTATGAAACCTTTATTGCTTCATTCATCAAACAGAACCATAAATAATAATAAAAGAAGAGTGATACACATTGAGTTTAGCAACCAAGAACTTCATCCTCCTTTACAATGGTCTGAAAAGCTTCGTTTTTAAGCTGCTAATTAATAATTTTAATTTCTTTAAAATAAAACAATGCCCATTAAAGTAATTGCTTTTGATGCAGATGACACCTTGTGGGTAAATGAGCCCTATTTCCGGGATACAGAAAATAAATTCTGCAGCCTGCTGGAAGATTATTTACCGCACCATACCATCTTACAGGAATTGTTTAAAACAGAAATGGATAATTTGGCGTTGTATGGTTACGGCATAAAGGGTTTTATGTTGTGTATGATTGAAACTGCTTTACGTATTACCAATAACAAACTGGATAACGCTATACTGAACCACATTATTGACCTGGGAAAAGAAATGCTGGAAAAACCGATTGAATTACTGGATGGTGTGGAGACAGTTTTGCAGGAACTGAAAGGTAAATACAAATTAGTGGTGGCAACTAAAGGTGATTTACTTGACCAGGAACGTAAATTAAAAAAATCGGGCATCGAACATTATTTTCATCATATTGAAATTATGTCAGACAAACAGGAAGCAGATTTTACCAAACTCATTAAACATTTGGATGTTGAACCCGGCGAATTTTTAATGCTCGGCAATTCGTTAAAGTCTGATGTGTTGCCGGTGCTGGCCATTGGCGGGCATGGTGTACATATTCCGTATCATATTACATGGGAACATGAAAAATCAGCCGTACAAATTGATGATCCCAATTTTAAGCAGATAGAAAACATAAAAGATATTTTACCTTACTTGTTGTAATAAAAAATTATTCATGGATTTTTCACTCTTACCAAAAGTTGAATTGCACCTGCACTTAGATTGTTCACTAAGTTATGATGTGGTGTCAACCATTGACCCTTCTGTAACAAAAGAAGACTATGCACAAAACTATATTGCTCCTGAAAAATGCACCAATCTTGCTGATTTTTTAACAAGGGCTGTAACAGGGTACCGGTTAATGCAAACCAAAGAACAATTACAACTGGTGGTGCAGGATCTTTTTAAACAGCTGCAGGCCGATAATATACTGTACGCCGAAATACGTTTTGCCCCATTGCTGCATATTGAAAAAGGATTAACGCCTTACGAAGTGGTTGAAGCAACAGCAGCTGCCACTGCAAAAGCCATAAAAGAAACCGGTATTGAAGCAAGATTAATTTTATGCACCCTCCGTCATTATACCGAGGCACAAAGCATGCAAACTATACAACTGGTAGAGCAATTTAAAAATACATGCGTAGCAGGTTTTGATATTGCCGGAGATGAAGCTGGTTATCCGATTGATGCACATATAAAAGCTTACCAGTATGCTAAAGAAAAAAATATTCCCTGTACAGCACATGCCGGTGAAGCAAGTGGCGCAGCAAGCGTATGGGAAACAATAACGCATTTTGGCCCTTCCCGTATTGGTCATGGTGTAAGAAGTTATGAAGATGCCGGGCTGGTACAGCATTTACAAAAACATAAAATTCATTTAGAACTTTGCCCAACCTGCAATGTGCAGATCAACATCTGCAACGCTTATAAAGATCACCCGATAGACAAACTATACAAAGCCGGTGTTTCAATAAATGTAAATACCGATTGCAGAACCATTTGTAATATTGATTTAAACAGGGAGTATAAAAAACTACACGATACTTTTGGGTGGACAGCTGACGATTTTTACAAGACCAATGTAAATGCAATTAATGTAGCGTTCATTAACAACAACATAAAAACCATGCTGCTGAACAAATTAAAAGCGGCATACAACAAATAATTTTATGGCAGAAGACTTAACCATTATACAGGGCAATAAAGAAGAAGTATACCAATCTTTATTACCACAAATAAAAGCATTGATAGACGGAGAGCCCGACTTAATAGCTAACCTTGCCAATGTTTGTGCTGCATTAAAAGAACAGTTCAAATGGTTTTGGGTGGGCTTTTATTTGGTGAAAAAAGATGAGCTGGTACTGGGGCCGTTCCAAGGACCTGTGGCATGTACAAGAATAAGAAAAGGCCGTGGTGTTTGCGGCAGCAGCTGGCAACAGGCTGCTACTTTAATTGTGCCCGATGTAGAAAAATTTCCCGGTCATATTGCCTGCAGCAGTTTATCAAGATCAGAAATTGTTGTACCCATCATCCGTAATAATGAAGTGATTGGTGTACTGGATGTGGATAGCGAACTGCTGGACCAGTTTGATGAAACGGATAAAAAGTATTTAGAAGAAATAATAAATGCGATAATAATTGCCCCTGTCCCCTAAAGGGGAACTTAGATTGTTACATTATTTTTTTGTTGCTCCAATTGTAAAATTGTTACTGTTTGAATTACTAAAGTAAAATCAAATTATTTTACGCTCAGGTTCCCCTTCAGGGGCGGAGGGGCTGTATTGTCTTTCCAGCCCCATAAATAGCGGCAGGCATAGGTTCGGTAAGGGCTCCATTTTTTTGCTGCAGCCAGCATTTTTTCTTTCATCAGCTTTTTGTCTTCCGCATCTATCTTGTATAATTTACAAATGGCTTGTTGTATACCCAGATCATCTAATGGAAAAACATCTTCTCTGCCTAAAGTAAACATCAGTATCATTTCCACCGTCCACTGTCCAACTCCTTTTATCTGGCTAAGATATTTGATCAGTTCTTCGTTACTCATTTTATACAACCGGGTATCTGTAATTTTTTCTGCAATAAAAAAATTACACACGTTTAATACATAGTTGGCCTTAGCATTACTCAGCCCGATGCCTCTTAATGTTTCAAAAGGTGTTGCGGCAATCTGTTCGGCTGTTGGCGACTTCGTTTTATACAGGGCTAAAAAACGGTTATGAAAAACATCTGCAACTTTAGTACTTAATTGCTGGCTCATTATAGAAGTACATAAATGCAGGTATACATTTTTTCTCTTCACCAGCACATAAGGTTCCTGCAGCTCAATTATTTTTTTAAGTTTTTTATCTTTAGATAAATGGGTAACGTGGAGCATTAGAATTAATTTGCCCTAAGTTCTGTATTATTTTTCAAATTGTAAGATTACGGATCAGGTATCGGCCCATTGTTTAAAATCAGCGACTCTTTCCCGGCTGATAATAATTTCTTCGGAAACAGGAATTCCTTTTACCAGTAGTTTAAGCCGGTTACTGTGATAAGGTTTTATCTGATCAATAGCGCCTGCATTAATAATTATTTTCCGGTTGAGCCTGAAAAAATCTTTGGGATTTAATTCGGCTTCTAATTTTTCTATAGTAGTGTTTATTACAAAACGGTTGCCTTCTTTATCAATTAAAAAAACAATTTTATTGTCGGCAGCAAAGTAAGCCACTTCTGCTGCGGCTATAAAAAATAAACGCTGGCCCACTTTAGCTAAAAAGCGGCTTTTATAATTAATAGAAAAATTATCTTTTACCTGCTCCATCAGCAACTGATAATCTTTAGGTGCAAAAGCTGCTGTTAGGTTTTTGTATTTGTTTAATGCGGCAGCAAGTCCTTCGGCTGTAATGGGTTTTAAAATATAATCTACACTAAATAATTTAAAAGCATCAATAGCGTAGTTTTCGTAGGCCGTAGTAAAAATGACAGGTTTTTGTGTGGTGGTACGCTTAAAAATTTCAAAACTTTGCCCGTCAGATAAGTGTATATCCAGTAATATTAAATCGGGGTGGGGTTTGGTATTAAGCCACTGTACAGTTTCTTCCACACTTTCCAGGCAACCAACAATATTTATAGCTGCATCGTAATTTTTTACTAAAAGCTGTAATCTTTCCTGGGCTAATTGTTCGTCTTCTACAATTAAAATTGTCATGGCACATTTTAATTTAAAGTAAGCAGTGGCAGTGCTACAGTAAAGTCTGCAGAATCATTTTTTACCATTACGTTTTTACCACTTACCAACTGGTAACGTTTAATAATATTGGCTAATCCTATTTGGGTAGAGTTATCTACCGATTGGCGCAGCTGCAAATTGTTAGATACTACAATGGTATTATTACCATTGATATGCACATCAATATGCAGTGGTTTTGTTTTACTTATCACATTATGCTTAATGGCATTTTCTATAAGCATTTGTAAAGAAGCTGGTATTACATAAAATTTTTCGTAGGCTTCGGGTACTTCAATCGTTATCTCCAGCCCTACGGCAAATCTTTTTTGTAATAAAAAAATATAGGGTTTTATAAATTCCAGTTCTGTTTTTATATCTACTAATTCTTTATCGTGGTTGTTTAAAATATAGCGGTAAACTTTAGAAAACTCTTCAATAAACTTATTGGCCTCTTCATTATTTTTCATAATTAATGCCGACAGTACATTTAGATTATTAAATAAAAAATGAGGGTTAATCTGGCTTTTTACCAATTGTAATTCTGCCTGTGCCGATATTCTTTTTAATTCCTCTGCCTCCATCCATTTAGTTTTATACTCGGTAAAATAAAATTTAATGGCATTTAATAAATGAAACAACAGGTTGGCCAGCCAGGCATAAATTAAATTTAATTTTAGCGGAATTATTGTTTGCTTAAACCTGTAATTGTGTAAACCCATACTTACAAAAAATACTACGCTAATTGTAATGAGGGTGGTAAACAAACTGCCCGTAATAAAAAATAACACCAGCGTTTTTATTTTGTTTTTTTGGCGGTTGATTAATTTTTTAAAAAACGGTTCAATCAACCTGCTGCTTTCCCAAATAAGTAGTGTAATTATTGTAATGGTGGCAAAAGCTACATACCATTCTATGGGAATATTAAAGTATTTGTAAACCTCACATAATACCGTATTTAAATAAGTATAAGCGGCCAGAATTATTATAAAAACATACCTGTATTTATTAGCAAACATGTTTAGCGGTTTATTTAATAATACATCAACGGCTAAAACAAAAAATTGTTCGCCGTTGATGCAGTTGAGTTTTTCATATTATGGTAATAATACCCTGTCGATAGCATGTACAACGCCATTGCGTGCCATAATGTTTGTAGCTATAATATTAGACTCATTTCCTCCGTTGCCGTTTCCCCTGATGGTTGCACCGGCTGTTAAGCTGATGGTAGTGTTGCCACCGGCCAACATGGTTAAATTACCATTTGCCAGGTCGGATGAAAAAGCTCTGCCACCTACAACGTGATACCTTAGTACCGCAAGCAAAGTCGCTACCGGAATATTGTTGATATCGTTGGTGCCCAACGCCGTTAGCAGTTGTGTAAAGGCAGCATTGGTTGGAGCAAAGACAGTTATGGTGGCTGTACTTAAAGTATTGATTAAAGTGGGATCGCCACCGGGTGCATTATTAGCCCGTACAATAGCTTTTACCAAAGAATCTAAACCAGAACCGACTGCCTGAGCAGTTGCTACTATATTACCCGATGGTTTATTAAGCGCTTTTGACAACTGATGTATAACTCCATTGTCAGCAGCAATATCTGCTACCGCAACCTTAATGCCATTTACAAATACACCTGCTGCATTTTTAGTTACAAAAACGGAATCGCCACCGGCGGTTACTACTTTAGCATTTGGGCCTGCAGGTACATTTGCTGCTAAAATTTTTGAACCAATAGTGTGGTACAATAATAAATCACTTAATTGTGTAGCACTTAATGCCGTAACTGTTGAAGAGGTAATACCTGCACTTGCAAAGGCAGTATTATCTGGTGCAAATACGGTAAAAGGCCCGGCACCGCTTAATGTTGTAGCTAAATTTGCTTTTACTACAGCTTCTTTTAATACACTAAAGCTGGCATTGGCCACAACTACATCAGTTATGGTATTGGTTACTACCTGTGGATCATCGTCTTTTTCGCAAGATGAAAAACTGATTGCTGCACCTAATAAGGCTGCAAATAATACACTTTTAATCGGGGTGTTCTTTTTCATAAATGATTGTTTTTATTATATAACTACAAAAAACAACCACTATAGATTTAACTATCTCCGTAAACTGTATTTTTCAGGGAGTGAACCGGCAAATTTTAAAGGCGAAGCATAAAAAAGCTGCCTCAAAAAATTAAGGCAGCTTAGGTTTATTTAAAAATTTATTCCGCACTCCAGCTTACTCCTCCATCTTTTTCGTCCTTTACATTTATGCCCAATGTTGCCAGCTGGTTCCTGATTTTGTCAGATGTGGCAAAATCTTTTTTTACTTTAGCTTCTTTGCGTATCTCTATCAATAATTCCATTACACCACCTAAAGCGGCATTGTCGTTTGCACTTGCTTTTTGCAAACCAAACACATCTTCCAGGTAAGCTTTAAATTTTTGCTGCAATAATAATAAGGTAGCAGCAGCAATAGCATCTGTTTTAATCAGTCCGTCTTTTATTGAATTAATTATTGGCACCAGTTCAAACATATTGGCCAGCACTTTTGCTGTATTAAAATCATCATTCATGCTTTCGTCAAACCCTGCAATAAGGTTTATCACTTTAGCATCAAGCTCAGTATCAGTTGCTGCCTGCCCGTTGGTTACCGTCATTTTTTGCAACAATTCATATGCATCCCAAAGCCTTTTCAATCCCTTTTCACTTGCCTGCAGTGCTTCGTTACTAAAATCTAATGTGCTTCTGTAATGTGTTTGCAACATAAAAAAACGTACCGTCATTGGCGCATAGGCTTTTTCCAATAAGGGGTGATTGCCGGTAAATAATTCCTCCGGTAAAAATCCATTGCCTAAACTTTTACTCATCCTTGTGCCGTTAACGGTTAACATATTGGTATGCATCCAGTAATTAGCCGGGCTGGTATGGTAGCAGGCTTCGCTCTGTGCTATTTCGTTTGTATGATGTGTTGCAGCAAGGTCCATTCCACCGCCATGTATATCAAACTGTTTACCTAAATATTTTTTACTCATTGCAGAGCATTCAATATGCCAGCCCGGAAAACCCATGCCCCACGGACTTGGCCATTGCATTAAATGCTCGGGCTTTGCTTTTATCCATAAAGCAAAATCAAGCCGGCCACGTTTTTCATCCTGGCCATCTAAATCCCTTGTCCCCTCCAACAGGTCTTCTAATTTTCTATTGGTAAGAATGCCGTAATTTTTTTCTTTACTGTATTTTTCTACATCAAAATAAATGGTGCCGTTTACTTCATACGCATAACCATTTGCTAAAAGCTGCTGCGCCATTTCAATCTGTTCGGCAATATGCCCGGTAGCAGTAGGTTCAATTGATGGGGGCAGGTTATTCAGCAACTGCATTACATGCCTGAAGCCCAATGTATATTTTTGAACGATCTCCATTGGCTCTACCTGCTGGCGCCTTGCAATTTTGCTAAACTTATCATCACCTTCATCACGGTCGCCTTCTAAATGCCCGGCATCGGTAATATTGCGTACATAGCGCACTTTATAATTCAAATACCTTAAGTAGCGGTAAATAATATCAAACGAAATAAATGTACGGCAGTTACCCAGGTGTACATCGCTGTAAACGGTAGGGCCGCACACATACATACCAACATAGCCCGGGGTAATGGGTGTAAATAATTCTTTTTCTCTTGTTAAAGTGTTATAAATTTTTAAAGACATAATATTTCTTTTGATAACGGGCTGCTGTAATGCGGTTCAGCTTCATTGGCGTCGCACTCTTCAGCCGTAAATCTTTATTGAACAAATTGTAATGAAACGGTTGCCGTAACGGCATCAAAGATATTATAGATTGCCGCAAGGGCAACAACAAAATTGATATGGAGAAATCTTTTTCATTTGATGCCCCGAAAGTACAATTATTTTTCTAATTGCACATCGGCAAAAATGGGAAAGTGGTCGCTTAGTTTTTTGGGGATGCGTAAAAACTGCTTAACAGTAAACCGGTCTGCTGAAAAAATATTATCTATCCGCAGCGTTGGAGAAATCCCGCTGAAAGTACGTCCAATACCGCTGCCTTTTTCTTTAAAAGTATTTTTCAGGCCCTGTCCAATTGTATTGTAGGAGTAGCTGTTGGGTACATCATTAAAATCGCCGCATACAATTACCGGATAAGGGCTTTTATCCAGTTCTTCCCGTATTCTTTCTGCCTGTTTCTTTCTTTTTAAAAACCCTGTTTTTAATTTGCTTATCAGGCTCTTTGATTTCTTCAGGTCTTCATCAGCAGTAATGTCAGGCTTTTCAATATACTCCAGGTTGGTGGCGCTGAATTTTAAGGATTGCAAATGAATATTAAATACACGTACAGTATCTTCTCCTTTTACAATATCTGCATATTGAAAAATGGAATTATAATCATTGGGATAAAAACTTATGGTTTGTTTATTTATAATGGGGTATTTTGAAAAAATGATAATGCCAAAATGATGATTGTCGTCAAAATCAAGTTTTGGATTAAAGGAATAATGATAATCAGTAAATCCTTCTCCCTGTATCATGTCGGGTATATAATTAATGGCTTTAGCATTCTTATCACTGCCCACCATTTCCTGGTAACAGGCAATATCGGGTTGATAGTCGTTGATCAGCTGCAGCATCTGCTGTTTTTTTTCCGGGTGATTTTTATGTTCCAGTATATCAAAATGCTCTACGTTCCAGCTCATAATACGTAAAGCAGCCGATTGCTTTTGTTTATCAAATGATGAAGAAAATCTTACGGGAATAATATTGGTTACCGGTTTATATGCCAATAGTATAGTTACAACAGAAATTAACGACCACCATGGCTTTACAAAAAGCCAGAATATAATAAAGCCTATTAATAACAGCAGTAAATAAAAAGCAGCTAAAGTTAAAAAACCCAATGGCCACCATGTTTTTGGGTCGGCCCATCCGCCATAGCAGCCCAATAAAAACAATACCGCCAAAATAATATTGGAGACGATGAAAAACTTTTTTGTTAATCTGCGGAACAGGCTTTTGGGCATTGTATATTAAAGATAACGCTTTGGCTTTAAAAATATTTAAAGCAAAATGTTAACTAAATTTCTTCTTCGCCGGCCCTTTTTAAAATACTTTTTTCTTCGTCGGTAAGAAAGTGATATCCCTTCTGGCTGATCTTGTCGAGTATTTCATCAACCCGTTGTTGTGTTACATTTGCTGTTTTATTAAAAGGCATTCGGTTTCCTGCATTATAAAAAACTTTTTCTTTTATTCTTTTTTGCTGCTTTTGTTTATCCGGATTAAAAAGATTGCTGCACCAGTCATACAGGTTGTGCATCCACGTGCTGGCATCTTTTCCTTTACCTAAAAGTATCACAAATAAGAAGCCGGCCAGTGCGCCACCCAAAATTGCAAAACTGTTGGCGTTGTTAAGAGAAAAAGCGAATAAGAAATTTATTAAAAGGAACAGACCGGTTACCACCCATACCGGGATGCCAGCACCAATATGCCGGAATAGCCTGTAGTTTGGAGACAGTGTGGTTACTGCAAGTGCCAGTGCTGCCGAGCCGGTTTGTGAGCCAAATAAAAACAACTTATTTATATCTGGCCTTAATGCCGGAAAGGTATTGGTTACAATAATAAAAAAAACTGCTCCCAGCAAACTGCCATAAATATAGATTGGGAAAATATAGCGGTTACCGGATATATCCTGAAGCATATACCCAAAAGCCCATAACCAAAGCATAGTGCTTAGCATGGTAAGCAATAAAGGAAATGGATCTATACCACCCTGCGAAAACATAAATGTTAAAACTGTCCAGGGCCTTTCGCCTAATGTTGTAAAGTTAGCCGGCATTGCAAACCATTGCAAAGCATCAAAAGCCTTTGCTTCGGCACCCTGGCCCTGGTGGGTGTATAAAAAAAATACTCTTGATATAAGAATTAGAAAAAAGAAAACAATATTGGCAGCAAACAACGCAAAAAGTGCATTGCCCGGCTGCCCAAGCGTAAACCTGCGCTTAGGCTTTTTATACTCCTGGTAACGATCCAACTCTCCCATAAAAAATACTTTCTTTACAAATGTAAAATTACTAACAGATAAGGCAAAAGATTGTTAAGAGTTAATAGAAGGTTTTCCGGTTGTTTTTGTTCCAGAAGATCACCAGTATGAATCCCATTGCCAGGCCGCCTAAATGTGCAAAGTGTGCAATATTGCCTCCTGTTGGATAAACACCCCCGAACAAATCTATGGCAGCCATTATTGCTATGGCAAATTTTGCTTTTATTGGTACAGGTATAGGGAAGATGATCATTTCGGTATTGGGAAACAGGTAAGCAAAAGCAGCCAATAATCCCATAATGGCACCTGAAGCACCAACAGCTGGAACGTTTTCGAAAACTAAATGTGTAATGCCTGCTGCCAGCCCGCAAGCCAGGTAAAAAATTAAAAACTTTTTTGGACCCCACGATCTTTCCAGCCAGGTTCCAAAACTCCACAAAGCAAACATGTTAAAAATGATATGTGCCCATCCACCATGAGTGAACATATGAGTAACCAGCTGATAGGGTTCGAACAACGGACTTTTGTAAGGATACAAAGCAAATTTGCCTGTAATACCAAACGAATCATCTAAAGACAATTGTGCAGCCCAAACAAGCACATTAATTATAATAAGGTTTAAAACAACCGGAGTTGTACGTTGAAAACTATTACCGGAACTATAATATGACATACGTTAAAGTTAATTGTAAAATTTTTATTTCAGTTTAAGCAGTACCACACATTCTATATGATGGGTATGCGGAAACATATCTACGGGTTGTATTTTCTCTACCGAATATTTTTCACTTAATAAGCCGATATCTCTTGCCTGTGTGGCGGTGTTGCAGCTTACATAAACAATTTTAGGTGCTGCAATTTCCAACAGTTTGTTTACCAGTTTATCATGCATGCCGGCTCTTGGTGGGTCGGTTATAATAACATCGGGCTTGCCATGTGTTACAAAAAAATCATCGTTGCAAATCTTAATTACATCTCCTGCAAAAAACTGTGCATGGGTAATATTATTCAATGCAGCATTTTCTTTTGCATCTTCAATAGCGTCTTCAATTACTTCAACCCCGATTATTTTTTTTGCCTGTTTGCTTACAAAAATGCCGATGCTGCCGGTACCACAATACAGGTCATACACTACTTCATTGCCTGTTAACCCTGCAAAATCTCTTGTAACAGCATACAGTTTTTCGGCTTGTTTAGTGTTGGTTTGAAAAAATGATTTGGGTGATATTTTAAAAACAAAATCTTCCAGTTTTTCCATAACAAACCCTTTACCAGAATAAACCTGTGGCGTTAAATCATAAATGGTATCGTTCCATTTAGGGTTGATGGTATATAGTAAAGTGGTTATTGCAGGCACCTGCTCCAGAACATGCTGCAACAATTTTTTACGTTCTGTTTCTTCTTCGTAATTAAAAATCACATTTACCATCAGCTCTCCGGTTGTACAATAGCGGATAACTATATTACGCAGCCACCCGGTATGTTCCCGTACATCGTAAAAAGAATACTTGTTTTGCAAAGCAAAATCCCGGATAGTATTACGGATGCTATTGTTTACCCCATCCATTAAATAACATTCTTCAATATCAATTATCTTATCAAAAAGGCGTGGTACATGAAAGCCTAAAGCACCAGCCCCCCAACCCCCCGAGGCTTTAAGCACTCCGCTATCAGAACGCTCTATTAAAATATCAGACTGTTCTAAAGTCCCCTCCATGGGAGGGGATTTAGGGGAGGCAATTTCCTCGGGTAGTAAATACCGCTTGTTGCTAAAAGTAAATTCTAATTTATTACGGTAATATTTATCATCATCTGCACCTATAATGGGCAGTATTTCGGGCAAAGCCACTTTTCCAATACGCCTTAAATTTTGCGCTGCCTCCTGCTGTTTATATTCCAGCTGTTTTGCATAAGGCAGCATCTGCCATTTACAGCCACCACAAACACTAAAGTGTTTACAAAACGGCTCCACCCGTTCTTTAGAATAACTGACAATTTTTTGCACCCTGCCTTCGGCCCAGTCTTTTTTGTTTTTTGTAATAAATACGTCGGCCACATCGCCGGGTACAGCTCCGGATATAAAAATCACCTTACCATCAAGCTTGGCCAGTGCTTTTCCTTCGGCGGCATAGTCGGTAACCAAAACGCTTTCGAGAATTATTTTCTTTTTATCTTTTTTCACGGCAGCAAAAATACTTTATTAATCACCAATATCGTTTTGTTAACGAATTGTAATTGTTAAATGATGCCGATGCCCGTAGTTGTACATTAATCAGCGATTTTAAATACATTTGCTATCCTTATAATATCATGAAAAAATATATCTTTTTTGCAGCAGCAACAATTTTTGCCAACCTGGGTTTTGCCCAGGGTTACCAGGTTAGTTTGCAGGCTCCGCAATACAAAAGCGGCATTGCCTACCTTACCTATTACATGGGCGCAAATTTAAATGTGGAAGATTCTGCAGCAATGAGCAATACCGGCCTTGCAATATTTAAAGGCGAAAAAAAATTACCTGGCGGTATATATGTTATTGTTTTTCCGGGGAAACGCCTGAGAACTGAATTTTTAATTGATAAGGAACAAAAGATAAATATTAGTGCAGACACTACCGATTTGCTTAATAAAACTGTTGTAACCGGTTCAAAAGAAAATATATTGTATGTACAATATCAAAAATTTGTTGCCCAAAAAGGAAGACAGCTGGAAGAAGAGCGGATAGCTTTTACCATGTCGGCTACAAAGGCTGATTCTTTATTACACGAAAAAAATTATAACCAGCATAACGCAGCATTAAATGCATACCGGGAAGGTTTAATAAAAAATAACCCAAGTGCTATGATGACCGCTTTACTTAAAGCCATGAAAGAACCTGCGGTACTTACCAATAACCCAATTACCCGGCAGGACACTATCAATAATTATAATTATTACAAAGCACATTATTGGGATGGGGTAACATTTATGGATGACAGGATCATCCGCTCACCCTTTTTTTTAAAACGGCTGGAACGGTATTACCGTGAAATTGTGCCACAGGCTGCCGATAGCATTATAAAAGATGTTGACTATAAATTATTGCTGGCAAGAAGCAGCCCGGAAATGTATAAGTTTTTGCTGAACTGGTTAACTGATGAATATATAAACCCGAAATATATGGGGCAGGATGCTGTATTTGTTCACCTGTTTAATAAATACCACAGCAAGGGTTTAACCAGCTGGCTTAACGAAAAGCAAATGGAAAGCATCAGCCGCAGGGCATATATGCTGATGGCGAATTTAATTGGCGAAAAAGGCGCTAACCTGGAAATGATTGACAGCACCGGAAAACCATCGGCATTGTATGATGTAAATGCAGATTATACAGTTATTTGCTTTTGGGATCCTAATTGCGGCCATTGTAAAGAAGAAGTACCAAGGCTTGACTCTATTTACCAGGCCAGCTGGAAAAAACACAATCTGAAAATTTTTGCTGTGCTTACCCCCGATGATAAGGATAACTCAAAACCGGAATGGGTGAAATTTACTAAAGAGCATAAACTTAACGACTGGGTACATGTATATAAAACCAAGGCAATGGAAGAGTCAGATTATGCAGCACAAAAACCGGGGTTCAGGCAATTGTATGATATTACTTTAACGCCAACTTTATACCTGCTGGATAAAGACAAGCATATTATTGGGAAAAAACTTACCATATTTCAAATGAATGAATTGCTTGAAATAAAATGGAAACCAAAACCTTAAAATTCTAACAACCAATGAAAGTAGTTGTGTCTTTTTTTGTCTTTGTATTTTTTTGCTCTTCGGTGTTTTCTCAAACACTGTTTACCTATGGCAGCAATGCAGTAAGTAAAGAAGAGTTTTTAAGGGCTTACAATAAAAATAAAACCACTGTTGAAAATAAAGAACAGGCGCTTAGAGAGTATCTTGACCTGTACGCCAAATTTAAACTGAAAGTAAAAGCAGCATTTGATCAACGGATAGATACGTTGCCGCAGTTGATAAGCGATCTTCAAAACTTCAGGGAGCAGGTAAATGAGAGCTACATGAATAATGACAATGCTTTAAATGAACTGGTAGATGAGGCTTTTAATTATTCGCAAAAAGATCTGCATGTTATTCATTTTTTTACGGCAATAGATGCAAATACCAGTGCAGCTGATTCGGCTAAAGCAGTTAAAGCAATGCAGGGTATGTACACAGAATTGGCAGCCGGAAAAAAAGATTATGATAAATTAGCTGCGGATATCTCTGCAAAATATATTCCTGTCAGAGCAACTGATATTGGTTATATCACAGCTTTTACTGCTCCTTACGAGTTTGAAAAAATAATTTATGGTTTAAAGGATGGCGAGACTGGTAAGCCTTATCGTTCAAAAAAAGGGTTACACATTTTTAAAGTAGTAGATGAAAGAAAAAACCCGGGTAAATGGAGGGTTGCCCAAATACTTTTAGCATTTCCCCCGGGAGATAGAACTGAAAACACCAAGGCTTTGCAATTAAAAGCAGATTCTATTTATTTAAAATTAATAGCCGGTGCCGATTTTGCAGATATGGCAAAACAATACAGCGACGATAAACTTACCTATCAGACTGGTGGTGAAATACCAGAGTTTACCAGCGGCAGGTACGAAATACCTTTTGAGAAAGAAGTTTTTAACCTGACTAAGGACGGAGAAATTTCAAAACCATTTACCTCTGCTTTTGGAGTTCATATTTTAAAACGTTTAAGTGTAAAACAAACCCCGACAGATAAAACTGATGCCAGTTACCGCTATGAGATAAAACAAAAAGTATTACAGGATAGCAGGGTAAATAATGTTAAAGAACTTTTTGCTAAGTCTGTTTTAAAACTGGTTGCCTATAAAAGAAATGCCGTTGTTAAAGATGCTGAGTTGTTCCGGTATGCCGATAGTGTTTATATAAATCCTGCCGGTTACGAAATAAAAAAGTTTCCGGTAAATAATAAGATCATTTTCAGTGTTGCAAAAAATACGCTTACAGGCACCGACTGGTTAAGTTTTGTAAGAGAGTATAAAACCAATCCCGAGTTATATAAGGGAGAAACCAATGCTGCGTTGCTGGAAAAATTTGTAACGGTTAAATCAATGCAGTATTACAGGGATAACCTGGAAAACTACAGCCCCGAATTTCGTTACCAGATGGAAGAATTTAAAGAAGGTAATTTACTGTTTGAAATTATGGAGAGAAAAGTATGGAGTACTGCTATCAGCGACAGTAACGGTTTAAAGAAATATTATAATGAACATAAAAGTAAATACCTGTGGAATGCAAGCGCCGATGTTATTGTTTTCAGTTGCAGTAATAAAACAACTGCTGATGAATCGTTAACGGCATTAAGCCAGGGAAAAGACTGGAAAAAAATTACAGAAGAAAGCAATAATGCTGTACAGAGCGATTCGGGCAGGTACGAGTTTTCGCAAATTGCTTTGGCCGATGGGATAAACCCTGCACCCGGAATGATAACACCAATTACCGTTAATACAACAGATGGCACCGCCGGTTTTATTAAAATTGTTACGCTGCATAAAGCTAATGAGCAACGCACATTTGATGAAGCAAGGGGTTTGGTGATAAATGATTATCAAACAATTCTTGAAGAAAAATGGATTGAAGAGTTAAAGAAAAAATATCCTGTAAAAATTGATGAGAAGGTTTTTCAAACTTTGTTAAAATAAAAAAAGCCTGCGGAAATTCCGCAGGCTTTTTTTATTATGTTTTATAATTCGCTACACCAGCTCTTTTACCACATCTGCAATTATATTAGGTCTCCCTAAGGTATAATAATGCAAAACCGGCACCCCGAATTTTTTTAATTCCTGCGATTGATACAGCAACCATTCTGTACCTACTTTTTCCACCTCTTCATCTGTTTTACATTTAGTTACTTCATTACTCAGGTCGGCAGGAAGATCTATATGAAAAACCTTGGGCAACATGGTAAGTTGCTTTTTGGTATAAATAGGCTTTAATCCCGGAATGATGGGAACATTGATACCCATATCCCGGCAGGCTTTTACAAAAGCATAGTATTTTTCGTTGTCATAAAACATTTGGGTTACAATATAATCAGCCCCCAGGTCTACTTTCATTTTTAAGTACTTCAGGTCGCTATCCATATTGGGTGCTTCAAAATGTTTTTCAGGGTAGCCGGCCACACCAATACAAAATTTAGTGTTGGAAGAGTTTTTCAGGTCTTCTTCCAGGTAAACCCCCGAATTTAAATTAACGACCTGTTGCAGCAGATCGCTGGCATATTTATGTCCGGCAGGATCCGGTTCAAAAGCACTTTCATTTTTTGCAGCATCACCACGCAATACCAAAACATTATCAATACCCAGGTAATGTAAATTTATTAAAGCATCTTCTGTTTCATTAATGCTGAATCCGCCACAAATTAAATGTGGCACTGTGTCCACACTGTATTTATTCATGATGGCAGCACAAATACTTTCGGTACCGGGGCGTTTACGCACCACTACTTTTGCAAAACTGCCGTCAGTATTCTTCTTAAATACATGTTCGCTGCGGTGATAGGTAACATTTATGAAAGAAGGTTTAAACTCCATCAGGGGGTCTAAATGTTTATATAAAGACTGAATGCCTTTACCTTTAAGCGGAGGAAGAATTTCGAAGGAAACAAGTGTATTTTTTGCCTGATTGATATGGTCTATTACTTTCATCTGTTAAATTAATTGTGCAAACATACTTAACATCACATAAAGCACAAACTGCTGTTAAATAAAATATGTGATCGGGGTATTTATTGCTTTACACTATTTTTGCTGCAAACTGTAACACTTGAGTCTCACAATACAAACAAAAAACCTGGTAAAAATTTATGGCAGCCGCACTGTTGTAAATAATGTTTCGTTTAATGTAAAACAGGGCGAAATTGTTGGCCTGCTGGGCCCCAATGGTGCCGGTAAAACCACCTCCTTTTACCAGGTAGTAGGTTTAATAAAGCCCGATGAAGGAGAAGTTTTTTTAAATGACATTAATATTACCAAACTGCCCATGTACAAAAGAGCGCAAATGGGTATTGGTTATTTACCGCAGGAGGCCAGCATTTTTCGTAAACTGAGTGTTGAGGATAATATCACGGCTGTATTGGAAATGACTAAACTTTCTAAAACCGAACAAAAACAAAAACTGGAAAGTTTGCTGGATGAGTTCCGTTTACAAAAAGTACGTAAAAACAATGGCGATACATTAAGTGGTGGCGAAAGGCGACGAACAGAGATTGCCCGTGCCCTGGCTGTTGATCCTAAATTTATTTTATTAGATGAGCCTTTTGCCGGTGTGGATCCAATTGCTGTGGAAGATATTCAGGCCATTGTTGCCAAACTGAAATTTAAAAACATCGGTATTCTTATTACAGATCATAACGTAAATGAAACGCTGAGTATTTGCGACAGGGCTTATTTATTAATTGATGGAAAGATTTTTGAACATGGCACAGCAGAAGAGCTGGCCGGTAACGAGCAGGTACGCCGTTTATATTTGGGCAGAAATTTTGAATTGAAGAGAAAAGATTATCTGCATGATGAAGTTAGAGAAGAAAATTCAACAGCTACACTTTCGGGTAAACACCAAGATCATCAAACATCGCTATTGTCTTTTACTCAATATGTTTATGACAGAACGAACTGGGCAATAACATATTTAAACAAGCGTACCGAATTCTTGGGTGGCGGAACCACTTCATTGGTATCTGCAACAGATTTTTCTGATTATTTTAAAAGCTATAATGAGTTGGTTACCTCTTTAAAAGTTTGGAATAATAAACAGCATTCTGCAACCTTAAAAAAATATATAGAAGAACTGCCTGTTCTTGATTTTAATAAATATAAATCGGTCTTTAAAACAGATGATTCAAGAATATTAAGTGGTTGGCTTTGGAATATGATAATAAGTGCTAAACTAAACTCCTTAATTAAAAAACTGGAAGGTTCAACCAGCGTACTTGGTAAAATAGTTATGGAGCTTCAAATTGCGGATGTTGCAATATAAAATAATCAACCAGTAGCATAATTTTTACATTCAGTTTCATTTGTGTATTTTGCTAACAAATGAAACTGCTTTCTTCCATAATTTCCAAACTTGCACGTAACCGCTTTTGGCGTATACAAAACTGGAGTAACCACCCGGTAGCCGCACAGCGGCAGGTTTTACAGGACCTGGTGTCGGCAGGACAATACACCGAGTTTGGCAAGAAATATAATTTCGAAAAACTCTTTACCCTTAAAGAATTTAAAAAAAAGGTTCCAATACACGAATATGATAATATTAAATCTTACATCAACAGAATGATGGAGGGTGAAGACAACGTGTTATGGAATACCCCTGTAAAATGGTTTGCCAAATCATCGGGCACTACCAGCGATAAAAGTAAATTCATTCCTATTAGTGATGAAAGCCTTGCCGATAATCATTTTAAAGCGGCCAAAGATGTACTCACCAATTACTATAATAATTTCCCGGGTAGCGATCTGCTTACCGGCAAAAGCCTTGTTGTTGGAGGCTCTCACCAGTTGAGTAAAATGAATGAAGAAATTCAGTTTGGTGATTTAAGCGCTGTGCTTATGCAAAACTCACCGTTTTGGGGGCAATGGATACGTACACCGGAATTAAGTGTGGCTTTACTGGATGAATGGGAAAATAAAATTGAACAGCTGGCGCAAATAACCGCCAACGAAAATGTAACATCGCTTGCAGGTGTACCAACCTGGACGTTGATCTTACTAAAACGTATTCTGCAGATAAAAAATAAACAAACCATTATAGAGGTATGGCCCAATTTAGAGTTGTATGTTAATGGCGGGGTTTCTTTTGTACCCTACAAAGAACAGTTTGATAAAATTATAGGCACTAAAATTAATTACCTGGAAATTTACAATGCCAGCGAAGGTTTTATTGCAGGGCAGGTAAAGCCTGACGACGACGGGATGTTGTTATTTACCGAACACGGGATTTTTTACGAGTTTATGCCTGTAGAAGAATATGGAAAAGAAAACCCTGATACAGTAGGATTAGGCAATGTAGTAACAGGAAAAAACTACGCACTGGTAATAAGTACAACCGGCGGCCTGTGGCGCTATTTAATTGGCGATACTGTTACATTCACAGCATTAAATCCTTATAAAATAAAAGTAAGCGGCCGCCTTAAACATTATATGAATGCTTTTGGCGAAGAAGTGATTGTTGACAATACTGATAAAGCTATTGCTGTTGCTTGCGAAAAAACCAATGCCATGGTAAGTGATTATACAGCTGCACCGGTTTATTTTAGCGAAAACAGTAATGGTGCTCACGAATGGCTGATTGAGTTTGAAAAAGAGCCTGTTAATATTACCGCATTTACTTACGAACTGGATAATGCTTTAAAAGATATTAATAGTGATTACGAGGCAAAGCGGCATAAGGATATAGCATTACGCCTACCCATTATTCACGTATTGCCTGAAGGAAGTTTTACTGAATGGTTGAAAAGTAAAGGTAAATTAGGAGGGCAGCATAAAGTACCGAGATTAAGTAATGAAAGAACAATTGTTGAGGAAATACTGAACCTTGATTAACTTTATTTTTTTGGTAGAAAATAAAATTGTGATTAAAATAAAGGCAGTTTCTAAATTAGAAGATATTCATTTGGCACAGTCATTAAACTATTTAGAGTGCATGAGTTTATCTGTTGGTTTATTAATTAATTTTGGCACTCAAAGCCTGGAGTTTAAAAGATTGCACAATAATAAATTCTTAGAAGGTCAGGTAAAAAATCAAAACAAAAATAATCAGGACAATCCTTAAATTTTTAAAATCATGGTTAAGTTATTAGAAGGAAAAACAGCCATTGTAACCGGCGCAGCCCGTGGCATTGGTGAAGCCATTGCTTTAAAACTTGCAGAACATGGTGCTAGCATTGCTTTTACTTATGTAAGTGATGGCAGTGCTGAAAAAGCTGCTGCACTGGAGCAAAAATTAATTGCACTGGGTGTAAAAGCAAAAGCCTATAAAAGTAATGCCGGCGATTTTGCAGCCTGCGAAGTTTTTGTGAACGATGTATTAAAAGAATTTGGTGCTGTAGATATCTGTGTAAATAATGCCGGTATATCAAAAGATAATTTATTGCTGCGTATGACACCGGAACAATGGGATGAAGTAATGACCATTAACCTGAAAAGTGTATTTAACATGACCAAGCAAGTCATCCGCCCAATGATGAAAGCAAAAAACGGCAGCATAATAAATATGAGCAGTGTAATTGGCGAAATGGGTAATGCCGGGCAAAGCAGCTACGCTGCCAGCAAAGCCGGTATTATTGGTTTTACAAAAAGTGTGGCTAAAGAACTCGGCAGCCGTAATATCCGTTGCAATGCTATTGCACCGGGTTTTGTTGAAACCGATATGACCAGTTATTTAAAAGAAGGGGAGGGTTCAGAAAAATATAAAGCTGGCATTCCGCTGGGAAGATTTGCCAGCGCAGAAGACATAGCCAATGTTACTTTGTTTTTAGCAAGTAATTTAAGCAGCTATGTTACGGGACAAACAATAAGTGCCTGCGGAGGACTTAATATTTAATTTTTGTTAAACCAACTAAATAAATGCTGGTGTTTTTATTAAACACCGGCATATTTTTACATTTCTTTTACATTTTACTTTTGCATTACATAGAAAAACAGGGTTTCTTTGCGCCAGAATGAAACAGGTTTTTTCCATACTATTATTACTGATAACCACATTTTATGTTTTGCCGGTTAAGTACAGTATTGTTTCTAAAGAAGCAGTTACAGAGCAAAATGATGCGGACAAGGCAGAAGATTTCGAAGAACTGAAAAAAGATACCGGTAAAGAATTCACTGCAAATCTTTTCTCTTTTAATTTTTTTTACTCTCCAGTTATTAAAATAACATATCAGCAGTTTCATTCCGTTCCCTTAATTCACCACACGGTAGAAACCCCTCCACCTAACTGTATATAGTTTACACTTTATTTTTCTCTGCAAATAAATTGCCTTGGGCTGTTTATTCATTGTAAACATTTATCTATTTAATTATTATGAAAAAGTCGGTTAACCCGGTTTCAAGAATATTGAAGCTGGTTACGATGGAGCGTAAAGAAATTTCTCAAATATATTTTTATGCTGTTTTATACGGCATACTGATGCTGGTAATACCCGTTGGTGTACAGGCATTAATTGCATTTGCACAAACCAATACAGTTTCCGCCTCGGTAATTTTACTGGTGATACTTATAGTGGTAAGCGTTTTTATAAGCGGTTTACTACAGGTAAACCAAATGAAAATAATAGAAAAAATTCAGCAGAAGATTTTTGTGCGGTATGCATTTGGTTTTGCCCAAAAAATTCCGAAAATAAATTTAGCCGTTATAGATAATTATTATTTACCCGAACTGGTAAACCGCTTTTTTGACACCCTTACCCTGCAGAAAAAAATTGCAAAACTGCTGCTTGATTTTCCGCTGGCAATTGTACAGATTATTTTCGGGTTAATACTGCTTTGTTTTTATCACCCGGTATTTATTGCTTTTGGGTTGGTGCTTGTTTTTGTTGTGTTTGCTATACTTTATTTTTCGGGCAAGCGTGGGCTGGAAACCAGCATTGAGGAAAGTTCTTATAAATATAAAGTTGTAGCATGGCTGCAGGAAATGGGTCGCATTATCCGTTCAGTAAAATTTGCCAAGTCGCCGGACTTTGCATTACAAAAAGCAGATGCAGGCATTACCGGTTATCTGCAGTTTCGTACAGCACATTTTAAAGTATTGCTGCTGCAATACAAAACACTTATTGCATTTAAAGTACTGGTAACGGCTGCCATGCTAGGTATGGGTACATTTTTATTAATTAACCAGCAGCTTACCGTAGGCCAGTTTATTGCTGCAGAAATTGTTATCCTCACTATTTTAAACTCCGTAGAAAAATTAATTGTAAACCTGGATAGTGTATATGATGTACTTACCGCAGTAGAAAAAATTGAACAGGTAACAGATAAAGAAAGCGAAAAAGAGGGAACAGTGCTGTATAATACAGAGGCACAAAACGGCATGGGGGTGCAGTTGCATAATTTATCTTTTGGTTATACAGCTGCCGGCAATGTGGTTAACAATGTTTCACTAACAGCTGCTGCAGGCGAAAAAATATGCATAACCGGCGAAGATGGTTCAGGTAAATCAACATTACTACGGCTGCTGGCCGGTATGTATAATAATTTTGAAGGGAATATTTTGATAAATGATCTTCCCTTAAAAAATTATACCCTTCAGCAATTACGCCAAAAAGTTGGTGTAATGATAAGCCAGCAGGATATTTTTGAAGGCACACTTTTAGAAAATATTACGATGGGTTTGGAAACACCCGACATGAATGAGCTGCTGCTGCTTTGCAAAAAAACCGGGCTGTCAGAATTTATTAGCACACAGCAAAATGGATTTGACACACTATTGAATAGTAATGGCCGTAAACTGCCCACTACAGTTGTACGTAAAATTTTATTGGTACGTGCCTTAATAAATAAACCGTCACTGTTGCTTTTAGAAGAGCCCTGGAACGGATTGGAAATGCAGTATCAGCAGCAAATAAAACAACTGTTGCTGTACGAAATGAAAAACACCACCATATTTATTATTTCAAATGATACAGCGTTTGCAGCCGCCTGCAACCAGGTTATAGAAATGAAAAAGCAAAACAATTAAATTATGACAGAGTTAAAAGCTTATAAAACCATTTACCGCTATAATAAAAACAGTAAAATAAAATACTGGGCATGGGGCTTTTTTGCCGCTGCCGCAATATGTATGTTTTTACCGTGGACACAAAATGTAAGGGCAAGAGGCAGTGTAACCACGCTGCGGCAGGAGCAGCGGCCACAGGAATTAAACAGTATTATACCCGGTAAAATTATAAAGTGGTATGTAAAAGAAGGTGATTTTATAAATGCAGGCGATACCATTTTACAAATTGGCGAAGTAAAGGATGAATACTTTGACCCAAGCCTTGTAGAACGAACAGGCCAGCAACTGGATGCAAAACAATTGAGTGTGGACTATTACAAAAACAAAGTGACGGCCACACAAAATCAAATGGGTGCTATTGAAAATGTAAGAAGCCTTAAGCAGCTGCAGCTGCAAAATAAAATACAGCAGTTAAAGATAAAGCTGCAAAGCGATAGTGCAGAAGTTACCGCTACTGTAAATGATTTTTCTATTGCCGCAAAACAATACAAACGCCAGCAGGCTATGTACGATAGTGGCCTTGTTTCTTTAACACAGCTGGAACAGCGAAATGCTGTTTTTCAAAACGCTGCTGCAAAAAAGATAAGTGCCGAAAATAAACTGGCCAACACAAAGCAGGATTTAGATATTGCCACAATAGAAATAGATGCCGTTAACCAAGATTATGTAGAAAAAATATCCAAAGCACAGGGCGAGCAATTTCAATCCATGTCTCAAATAGCAGGCGGCCAGGGCGAAGTGGCAAAACTGCAAAATCAGTACAGTAATTATAATATACGCCGGGGCATGTATTTTATTACTGCGCCGCAAAACGGGCAAATTACCAAGGCAAAAAAAGCAGGTATTGGAGAAATAATAAAAGAAGGAGAAATACTGGTGGAAATTGTACCTGATAAAGCCGACTATGCCGTAGAGCTTTATATAGCTCCTGTTGATTTGCCTCTTATAGCAAAACAGCAAAAAGTACAGTTTTTGTTTGATGGTTTTCCGGCAATTGTTTTTAGCGGATGGCCCAACGCATCGTACGGAACATTTACAGGAAAAGTGGCAGCAATAGAAAATGCAGTAAGTACTAATGGAAAATTCAGGGTGCTGGTAACAGAAGATGAAACAGCAAAAAAGAAATGGCCGCAGGAGTTGAAAGTAGGCACCGGTGCTCAAGGTTTTGCATTACTTAAAAATGTGCCGGTATGGTATGAGCTGTGGCGGAATATTAACGGTTTTCCGCCTGATTATTATAAAGCGGATAATAAAAACGAAAAAAGTAAGTAAGATGAAAAAAATGTTTTTAATATTTACTGGGTTGTTTTTATTTAAACCAGTTAAAGCAAACGACAGTGCTAAAACGCTTTCATTAAATAATTTTTTACAAATTGTAAAACAGTTTCACCCTGTTGCAAAGCAGGCCGGCATACAAGTAGATAAAGCTAAGGCCAGCTTAACTATTGCAAGAGGAAATTTTGATCCTGTATTAGAAAGCGGTGGCAGCAATAAAACTTTTGATGGCAGCAATTATTATCAAACCAATAGTACACAACTAAATATACCCACCTGGTATGGAATTGAGATAGCTGGTGGTATTGAATATTTGGCAGGCAACAGAACCGATCCAACAGCAACCAGCGGTAAAACAAGTTTTGCCGGTATCAGTATTCCATTAGCAAAAAATTTACTCATGGATAAAAGAAGAGCCGCTTTGCAACAGGCAAAAATAATGATTCAGGCATCCGAGCAGGAAAAAAGAGCAGTACTTAATGATTTGATGATGGAAGCAACTGATGCTTACTGGCAATGGGTACAGGCATATTTAGTTTACACTACTTATAACAACGTTATTAATTTAAATAAAAAAAGAGTTGACCTGGTTAATACAGCTTATCGACTTGGTGAAAGGCCGGCGATTGATACCATAGAAGCTACTACACAATTACAAAGTTTTGAGTACCAGCAAAACGATGCATTACTGGCCTGGCAAAATGCAACTATACAATTAAACACATTTTTATGGAAACAAAATAACGAAGCATATGAACTACCTGCATCAGTTTTACCATCAGAAAAAATAGAAAATTTATATGATGCAGTTATTTTTCCCGAGCTGGATAAAATTATTACAGATGCAAAAACTTCTCACCCAGAACTAAATATTTATACTTTTAAATTAAGTGCTTTAAATGTAGAAAGAAAATTAAAATTTCAGGAACTACTGCCCAAGGCAAATTTAAAATATAACCAATTGGGTAAGGGGTATGATATTGCCTCAGCCGCTGCCAAAGCTTTGTTTGACAATAACTACAAATTTGCAGTAAACTTTAGCATACCACTGCGTATTAGCCAGGGTAGGGGTGAGTATAAAATGGCCAAACTAAAAATTACCGAAACCCGGCTGCAGCAAAACCAAAAAGAAATTACTGTGATAAATAAAATAAAAAATTATTATAACCAGTTGGTGAATTATAAAACACAGGTTACACTTTTACAAAAAACATACAATAATTATCTACAGCTGCAGCGTGGTGAAGAGATAAGATTCTTCAACGGTGAAAGCTCGTTATTTTTAGTAAACAGCCGTGAAAATAAAACACTGGAAACTTTACTAAAGTTAACCGAGGCTACAATAAAATATAATAAAACATCAATTAGCCTGCAATGGGCAGGAGGGCAGTTATGGCAATATTAGTTTACTGAAATCTACGAACTCCTGAACGCTACCGGGTGATTTAATTTTTTATGCGGCCCCAAAAATATCCGCAACAGAATGCGGAAGGCAGCCAGTTCGATAAATAAAAAACATAAGGCCAATAAAGCTATGAGTATTAGCTGATCACTTTCAACATAAGTAAAAATTACATCAATGCCGATAAATGCAGCTGTTATTGGAAAACCAAGCATCCCTATTGCTGCTACCAAAAATAAAAAACCGGTTGTTTCCGATTCATATATATACCCATGAAACCGGTTGAGGGCAATATCGTTATCAATTGCCTTTGTTTTTTGCAAACAATAATAGCCCAGGCCAAAAGCCAGTACAACACCACTTGCATAAAAAACAATTTCTATTGTATAAATGTGGGCAGCATTAAACAGTACTGCTGTAATTATAAAAAAATGTCCAACCAATAAATATGTCCATGCCTTTAGTGCAGATTGCCTGTATGAAAAAGCAAAAAGAATAACTGAAAGCGCAAGCAACATAAAAATTATTGGCAGCACAATTCCTAATGGCGCAATGACTGCTGGGTTAAAATAAATAAGTGCTAAAATACAAATTGCGGCAAGCACAAGTGTTGCAATAATAATTTTCGACTGTAAAAAACCGAGTTGTTTTCCAATCCATTTAAAAGGACTCCATAGGTAAGTAAACATTATGGTATCTAAATTCCACTCTTTAATCCCCAGCATGTACAACGAGGCTTTAAATTTAGATACCCTGCTTTGCGTTGGTGTACTATAATGAAAATATTGATGATGTACCAGGTAATTCAATACTGATGGTGAAACCAGTATCTGGTATGTTCTTAAAAAAGCATTGCCTGCAAAATGTATCAATACCAGCCAGTGAAATCCTAGTGCAACTTCAATAAACATTAATCCTATTTGCGCAGCAGAGGAATAAGCGATCTGGGTTTTAACTGTTGGCTGCACCCTTGCTATTAATGTGGCAATAATTGCAGTTAATGCCCCAATGGTTATGATAACTGCTTTTGCCCAAAACATATCTTCCCAAAAAGGATGCGTACGCAATAATAAAAAAACACCAATATGCACACTTAACGAACCGTAGAATATTGCTGAAGAAGTAGTGGGTCCTTCCATTGCCCTTGGCAGCCATGTGGTGAATGGGAACTGTGCTGATTTAATTGCTGCCGGCAATATCATCATACAAACAATAAATATTGCCATCCCTGTTTGTCCCGACGATACCGCAATTTCTTTTGCATCGCCCAATTGATGAAAGGTAACATTTTGATGAGTAAGATGATGCATCATCCACATGGCAAGCATCAATGCCACATCACTCATGCGATAATAAGAAACGGCCTTAAAAGCATTTTTCACCGGCATGTAGCGGTTGCGGTAAAAAGCAATTAATAAAAAAGAGCAGAGCCCCTTTAGTTCCCAGCCAATAAAAAGCGTCTCAAAATTTCCTGATAAGATGATAAAATTATATGCGGTAGCAAATAAAAGAATAGTGTTGAAAAACCGTTTGTAACCTGCATCACGATGCATGTAATATTTACTGAAAGTTGCTACCAGAAAAAATAAGAATGCGCCGACAACGCTGAACACTGCAGTTATTTCATCGTAGTACAATTGAATTGCAAATACAAAATGATCCGTTTGGTAGATTGTTGCTACTTTATATGTAACCGGCTGATAGCCGCTCCACATCCACCAGATAAAAAATGCTATGGCTACAAAAATGTAGAACAGTTTGGTAAGCCTAACAATATTACCAATTGGTCTTTCGCTCTTGTTTTGCCAAAACAGCGATACAAAAAAAGCAAGCAATGGTATAGCGATGAATAATATAAGTAGTTGGTTCATTTAACAATCGTGTTTTAATAGCGTAAAAAAATTGCAGTGTTCATAATTAATCTAACAGGTACACTGGTAAATTTTCTTCTGTTGCATGCACAATATGATTGGTTTCCATTTCGCTGGCCGACTCTATAAACTCTTCCATATTATGTATGGTTTTTATTTCCTCAGCTTTTGTAATGATGTTATACTTTGAAAAGGCCCCATTTTTAAAGTAATAGAATTCCTGTTCTTCGGGATGTAATGCCATTATATGTACCCACTCATTGTTATACCATTCAAAAACTTCGGGTGATGACTGTATTGCTTTTAAAACAATTTCCGGTTTGTGTTCTACAATCACCAGTAATCTTACCGGGTCATGCACTTCAATCATTTGCCAGGGTAGGCCGGGCCGCAAATCGCCATCGCTGCTATTGGCCACGCCAAACAAACCCATTACATTGTGCGGCAGTTTTGTTCCTGCGCCCATTTTTATATTATCTACTCTTGAAAAATAATATTCGAGATTAATACCACCGCAAACCAAACCAATAGGCCGCATTACTGCTGTAAGAATTGTTCCGTCAGCATCTGTGGTATAATCGTAGCTGTTTAAAAAAGCCCTTCTGTCTAAAAACAAACCTTTGGTAGTTTGCCTGCGGCCTATAATGGCTAATGTATTAGTGCCATGCCCTAATTCCGGTCTTGGTTCAAACAAAGAAACCGATCGGTTATGAATTGCTTTACGAACCTGTTCTAACTCCTGTTTTGTATTAATAGATGAAAATCTTCTGCTGCGTTCTTTTGCGTTTAAATTTAAAGCTGTCTCAAAATTTTGTTTATTAATAAGATGTGCCTTTGCATTTTCGCTGTTTAAAACATATTCGTCATAATACCCGATCACATCTGCAGCAGTGTCATGCATACTGCCGATAAACTGCGTTAGTTCTGGAATTATAATTCCTTTGGCCGCTAAAATTTCTCTTACTTTTTTATGATTTAATATTGACGCCTGCACTCTTGCGTTAGTAGCACCGGGCCTTCCGCTGCAGGCACCGCAATCATGTGCACCGTGGTGTGGGTTGTTGGCACTGCTGCTGCCGTGGGCAACAATGTAAACAATTGGCGCAAAATTTTTTATTAAACCCATACCCCGTAAAAAACCTTCAGCTCTTGCTACCATTTCATCTAGGGTATAACCAATTTGTAAACCATTTTCCACATCAGCTGTACTTTTATTTTCAATTGTTAAAACAGATTGCATATCCATATGCCCGTATGCATTGGAAATGGCGGGGCTCATTTTTGGCTTAAACAGGTTGAGTACTGTTTTTACAAAAGCCCAAAAACCAAAAGTGATACTTAAAGCAAAGCCGGTTAAAAAACCATGTGTATGTTTGGTATAGATCGGTTCATCTTTTCTTGTTGTTGATCTGGCCTCAGACTCTTTAATTAAATATTTGGGGGTAACGGGTGCAGGGCAAAGTTTATCATAAAACTTACTGCCCTCCTGCTGAAAATAAAACTCTACCCCAAAGAAACCCGGGGCGCCAAATGTTTCAGCTTTTTTATCTACCGCTTCAATATGCCGGCGAATAGAATCTTCCCGCTCATCAATGCAGAAGATAGCCTGGAGGCTCCGCTCACTGATTACAGGAGTTTGATTATTTAAAGATTCTTTTTTTTGATTGGAGAGTTGAATGCCTTTTAACACCGAATCGTAATAACTCCATTCAAATGCATCCTGCCACAGTTCTATAACTTCTGCAAATTCTATTTTAGCCACATCTTCAAATAAATTTACCGGGGCAACATTTATATTTTTGGCTAACGGCTGCCAGTTATTACCAAGGTTAAAGTTCAGTGCATCCAGTTCCATCAGCAACTCAAATTCAATGAGTTCCTTCAGGGTAATTTTTTTAGGATCAAGTAATGTTTGAGGGTTATCCTCCACTGCACTTACAAAACCACTCCAGCCATGGTGTGCAAAATGCTGGTCAAAAAGGTATTGTTCAAAATATTCTTCTCTACCAACAATTGTTTTTAATAATTCTGTTATAGAATAATTACCGCTTAAAAACTTTTGCCTTACTGTTTTTGTTTTAAAAAAGCTTACAAAACTGTTTTGCTCCAGCTCCTTAATACTATCTGTAAAATTTTTATTTACAAAAGGAATATTGGCAACTGCAATGCCCTGGTCTAAAAAAGCACAAAGAATACGAAACAGCAGCGGGTGTACTTTATTATCTAAATCTATATGATAGTTTTCTTTCCAAAACCTGCGCAACTGGCCAATTCTGGGTTGGTTAATTGTTTCGTATTCTTTGTGTAACAGTTTTTCTTTCCATTCGGCCACACTGTTTTTTTTTATGGCGATAACTTTTTCCAGTATCTCTGCTCTTATTCTACCGGACTTATACAGTTCCCTGTATTCGGGCAGTTGCAAATGCACCTGGAAGCCAAAAATACCGGCTGCCTTAAAGATGCCATCATAAAACTTCATGTGTTGAAAAGCATGTAAGGAGTTATGATGAATAAAATCTTTTAGTGCTTGCTGTGCAGGCAGGTAGTGTTTTAACTCATGTATAACATGTGCTTCGCTGAAAGTGGTAGTTGCACTCATAATAATAAATATGGGCCAGGTTTTGCCTGGCCCGTTATGATACTAATGTTTCAATTCTTCTACACTGAATTGGGGATTCAGCTCATCTTTTACATATTCCACATCGTTGTAAAATTCTACCTTACCGGTGTCAATATTATACATGGCACCCACTACACCAATTTCTCCTTTCTCCACCATTTGCTCAATAATAAAACTTCTTTCAATAATACTTTTTACAGAGCGGCGTACATTTATTGATGCAACGTTTTCAACAAAGGTTGAATTCTTTGAATGACGGTCTGTTATATTTACGGTCTCTCTTTCTGCATACACTGAAGGTTGCAGTTTGGAAAGCAGTTCGGTAAGGTTGCCCATTTCTACATGGTCGCAGGCTCCTTTAACTGCACCACATTTGGTATGGCCTAATACAACTATTAGTTTTGAACCGGCCACTTTACAGGCAAACTCCATGCTTCCTAAAATATCTGTGTTTACAATATTGCCTGCAATACGAACAGAGAAAATATCGCCCAGTCCCTGGTCAAAAATCAATTCTGCCGATGTGCGGCTATCGATACAACTGAGTATAATGGCAAAAGGCCATTGTCCATCACGTGTATCATTTGCCTGTGCCAGCAGATCTCTTTGTGCTTTAAGATTATTTATAAAACGGTCGTTTCCTTCTTTTAAAATTTCAAGTGCCATTCTTGGCGTCAGGTTTGCCTGTGTTTCTTTTGTATGTGCTCTCATATTTAATTAAGTTTTTTATCACTACCCTTCCGGGATGTTTATTTTGTTATAAATTTAAAAATATTTAATCCTGCTCCGAATGCACGTGCATGGCATCTTCCATTTTATAAGCAGGTTTAAAGTTTTTAAGTGTTACAGTAATGTTTTTATCTTTCGATCCAAAGTTTACAAAGTCTCTCAGCAGTTCCAGCACATCATAATCTATATAAACGGTGTTGGCTGCATCAATTACCAGTTTGCTATTTTGGGGTAAATGAGCCAGTGTTTGTTTAATGGCCGCTTTGTTTAAGAAAGAAACTTCCTGCGCAAGATCAATATGTATTGTTTCGCCTTCCTGGTGTTTTTCTTTTTTAAAGAAGTAAGCCAGTTTCATATTTCCTCTTAAAATAAAGAAAATACTTACTACCAAACCAATACCAACACCCTTCAGTAAATCGATAGCCACAACAGCAACAACCGTTACAATAAATGGTATAAATTGAAACTTACCGGATTGCCACATATGTTTAAACACTTTGGGGCTGGCAAGTTTAAATCCTATCATAATTAAAATTGCTGCTAAACATGCCATAGGAATTTTGTTGAGCACACTTGGTATGGCAACAACGGCAATCAGCAGAAATATACCATGTAATATTGCAGACAGCTTTGTTTTTGCACCGGCATTTATATTGGCCGATGTTCTTACAATTACTGACGTCATTGGCAAGCCGCCAATTAAACCGGCAAAAATATTACCAATACCCTGTGCCCTTAATTCTGTATTGGCGCTGGAATATCTTTTTAAAGGATCCATTTTATCACCCGCCTCCAGGCAAAGTAAAGTTTCGATACTTGCTACTGTTGCAATGGTTGCTGCTGTAATCCAAACTGCAGGATTTGTAAGTCCTGAAAAATTAGGAAACTTAAACTGCCCGAAAAACTCACCGAAAGAAGATGCTGTTGGCAGTTTAACCAAATGCTCGCCGGTGATAGCCAGAGCCGGACTGGTTGCTTTAAAAACCTCATTGATAATAATACCTACAACTACTACTACTAATGCTCCTGGTATCGCTTTTATCTTTTTTAAAAAAGCTACTTTATTAAACGCTATCAAAATAGCCAGAGAAACAATTGTTACTATTATTATCCCAGTATGTGCAAAATTAAAAGAATGGATCAGCTCACCGAAGAAACCCTTATCTGCATCTAACAATTCATAAGAATAAAAATCACCCTCATGTTCTTTATCATAGCCAATAGCATGTGGTAATTCTTTTTTAATAATGATAATGCCAATTGCGGTAAGCATACCCTCAATAACACCGGAAGGAAAGTAGCTTGAAATTCCACCGGCCTTTACAAGACCCAGTAAAAGCTGAATAACGCCAGCCAGCACAACTGCAAGCAAAAAAGTTTCATATCCAAGATTTGTTACTGCGGCAAGTACAATAGCAATAAGCCCGGCCGCCGGGCCCGATACACTTACATTGGAACTACTTAAAACCCCTACCATTATACCACCAATAACGCCGGTAATTATTCCTGCAAAAAGCGGGGCCCCGCTTGCCTGTGCAATTCCCAGGCAAAGGGGTAATGCTACTAAAAAAACCACCATCCCCGAAAGCATATCTGTCTTAAAAAATTTTGTACTTAGTTTCATTGTAATAATACTTTATTCGTTTCCTGTTAAATTGATTGCCTGTAAGTTTTCCTTAGCCGGAGTTTTCCACTATCGCCACAAAATGGTTCCAATGAAAATCACCGGTATCACCACGTCCTGTTTTGATATGTGCAGTTGGAACAAACGTTACGCAGCCTGATAAAAAATTTTGAAAATTATTGCTATACCAAAGCAAAAGAAATACATGATCAGCATATGGTAACACCAGGTAAAACCAGTTGTGTTAAACCTTTTTCCTACTACAGGGAAAAGCCAATGGTATTTCTACCGAGAAAGAAATCTATGCTTTGGGAGGGGGAGAAATCAATTCGAAATGTACGATCTGTAATTTTTCCTCGCCTAATATGGCGTATTGTTGAGGCTCTTCAAGCCTTTCGAACTCTTTTAAATTGTGTTTCTCGTGTAAGTATTCTTCCTGTACAGAAAGGCTGGTGTTAGATGAAGATTTTTCTTCAACCGGAGCAGAGGGGTCATCGTTAGATTTTCCCGGCATATTTGTTGAACAAATAGCCGCCTTATCTTTCTCCTGTGGAAAAATAATAAAATTCACCCCGGTTAAAAATACAAGGCAAAAAAACATCAGCAAGGTAGAACTTACCTTTGCCACACGCTGTGCAACTGATATCTTTTGTATTGATTTCATTTTCCGGACACAAATGTAATGAATTTAAAAATCATACTGCCGCTATTACTGTTATGTGACAATTTAATTACATCCCCCGTCCAAAGGAATTTATCCCTTTAGTCCGCTATCATTTTTTTGAGGATTTATTTTGCTTTAAATCTTTCAATCGCATTCCGGGTAAACTCACTTAGTACCAGCCTGCCACTGATAGCGGCCCTTTCTTTTAACAACTCATCCCAGTGTTCGGTTCCCTGCCAGAATATTTTTTTCATATCTGCCATTGCCATGGGGTTGGAGTGCGCCAGTGTATTTGCTAAACGATACACTGATTCGTCCATACTCTCTACGCTGTCATGTACTTCCGAAAAAAGCCCTTTACGTTTTGCCCATTCTGCATTACGCCACATGGTAGCGTCAATGGCCAAGGAATTAAATGCAGCTGTACCAATTTTTCTTTCTACAGCCGGGCCCACCACAAACGGCCCGATACCCACTGCAAGTTCGCTTAGCTTTACTTCGGCATTACTGGTTGCAATGGCATAGTCGACCGAAGCAGCCATGCCAACTCCTCCTCCTACACATTTGCCCTGTATTCTTCCAATAATAAACTTGGGGCATTTACGCATAGCATTAATAACGTTGGCAAAGCCGCTGAAAAAATGGAGCCCTTCCTGTTCGGATTTTATTGCTGTCAATTCATCGAATGAAGCGCCGGAACAAAATATTTTTTCTCCCCCGCTTTTTAAAATAATGACTTTGGTTTCTTCATGTGTGCCGGCATAATGAATTTCTTTGGCCAGCGCTGCCAGTATTTGTGCCGGAAGCGAATTGCTTTGCGGATGAAAAAATTCGATGGTGTTGATGCCATGTTCAATATGGCTTTTTACATATGCCTCTGACATAAAAATATTTTTATAAAAGTTACTGATTTTTTTTCTCTACCATAGTTAAAATTGTTGCCACGCCGGTCACTTCATCCGTTTCATCAAAAAATTCCACCAGCCATTTTACTATTCCCTTATCAATATCATCGCCCCGCTTAAAATCTTCAGGCTTTTCAATTACCCTTTTATCGTTGGGTAATTTTTCTTTGCAGGTAAAGCGGATGTACACTTCTGCACCGGGGTAAACAGGTTTAGTAAACCGTAGTTCATCAATACCGTAATTCAACAGCACCGGATTTTTTTCATAACTATCTACAAACAACCCGGCAGCAATGCTCATAATAAAATAACCATGCGCCACCTGCCGTTCAAACATAGTACCGTTAAAATCAGTGGTTTTAATATGGGCATAAAAATGGTCGCCGCTCAGGTCGGCAAACTTATCAATGTCTTCGCTGGTAATTATTCTTTTTTCTGTAACGATCTGTTCACCAATCTGCAGCTCTTCAAAATATTTTTTAAACGGATGTTTACCGCCAACCTTCCCTTTGGCGTTGGGTTGATAAACATTGGTTACTTCGGTTATTGTTGTAGGGCTACCTTGTATAGCAGTTCTTTGCAGGTAATGTTTTACACCACGGATGCCACCCATTTCTTCCCCACCGCCGGCACGGCCGGGGCCGCCATGCACCAGTAATGGCAATGGTGAACCATGGCCTGTATTTTCTTTGGCACACTCTTCATTCAATACTAATATGCGGCCATGATGTGTAGCTGCACCAATTACATATTGCCTCGCCTGTTTGTAATCGGCAGTAACAATAGTGCTCACTAAACTGCCCTTGCCTAGTTTGCTTAATGCAATGGCTTCGTCTAAATTTTTATAGGGCATAATAGTACTTACCGGGCCAAAGGCTTCCACTTCATGTGCGGCGGTTGCTTCGAAAGGTTTTTCATTCATCAATAACAATGGCGACATGAATGCTCCTTTGGTTGCGTCTGCATCAATTACTTCAACGCTATCCAAACTTCCATATACAATTTGCGATGATGCTAAAAGTTTTTGTACCTGTTCTTTTACTTCTTTGCGTTGTGTTTCTCCTGCAAGGCTTCCCATGCGTACAGTTGCATTAAGCGGATTGCCAATTACTGTTTGGGATAAGGCTGAGCCGATAGCTTTCCATACATCTTCCATTTTATTTTCCGGCACAAAAATTCTGCGTATGCCGGTGCAGCGTTGCCCGGCTTTTAAGGTCATTTCTTTTCTTACTTCTTTTACAAATATGTCCCATTCTGCAGAACCTGGAGTAACCTCTTCTCCTAACACAATACAATTCAAACTATCGGCCTCCATATTAAAAGGCACATTATTTTCTAAAATGAATTTATTTTGTTTAAGCATTAAACCTGTAGATGCACTGCCGGTAAACGTTACCACATCCTGGCTGGTAACATGGTTTAATAAATCTCCAGCGCTGCCGCAAAGCAGTTGCAAGCTTCCTTCGGGTAAAATTTTTGATGCTATGATTTCTTTTACCACCGCTTCTGTTAAGTAAGAAGTAACCGTAGCCGGTTTTACAATGGCAGGCATACCGGCCAATAAATTCACTGCAATTTTTTCCAGCATACCCCACACCGGAAAATTGAATGCATTGATATGTATGGCCACACCTTCTTTGGGTGATAGAATATGTGTGCCCATAAAGGTATTGTTCTTGCCAAAGTTGTGACTTTCGCCATCCACACAAATCACATCATCCGGAAATTTTCTTCTTAATGATGCATTGGCAAAAAGGTTGCCGATGCCGCCCTCAATATCTATCCAGCTATCTGCTTTTGTAGCACCGCTTTGATAACTGATGGCATAAAATTTATCTAAATGATTGCGCAAATGCAACGCCAATGCTTTAAGCATATTACCTCTTGCATGAAAGGTCATTTTTCGTAACGCAGGATTACCCACTGTTCGGGCATAATGGGTAATGGATTTAAAATCTAATCCTTTGGTGCTTGCTCCACCAATTACATCTGCAGTAACAGCATTGTATAAAAGTTGCCCGTCACCATCGCCTGTTATCCAGTTTCCGGTAATATAGTTTTCTAATTTGTGCATAAGCAATCAATAATTGTATAAAGGTAAAGTAAATTAAAAAGGCTGCTTTTTTAAAACAGCCTTTTTAATTTAAAAATTATAACAATTCAAATTGTTTTAAATGATGCACCACATGTTTATAATGCCCCTGTATCCATTCTTCAAAATTCAATTGGCCAAAAGCCGGGTGCATGGTTTTAATGCCGGGGTTTTCGTCAAAATATTTAAAAAAATAATCCAGCTCTTCCTGTAATTCCTGTAAGGATAATAGCATAGTAGCATGTTTAATCGGCATTGGTTCTTCAGGTACAAAATCTGATGGGGCTTTTGTGTTTTCCCTGAATTCCTTGTCACTCCATAAAAACTCTTTGGCTTTGGGCAAATATTCTTCTGGTGTGGCAAGTGTTGCTTTTATTTTACCTGATGAAGCGCTGAATATTAAACTTAAATGTTCCACCATTTGCTGCCCGTTCATCTTCCCCCATTTACCCACTGCTGTTGATGACAAGCTGTTTAATTTTTTCATTAATTCATGTTGTATAAAATCCAGTTTTACTGCATCCATATTTTTTATTTAAGGGTACAAGTTAAAATAAAAAAAGCATCCCGGTAAACGGGATGCTTTCAATTAATAATTTATCTCACTTACAACCTGGCGTCAATTTCTTTACTCAGTGCGCCAAAAATATCGTCAATTGTTCCTTCACCTTTTACCGCCACTACTTTATCAAACTGATCGTAATAATCTGCCACCACAGCTGTTTTATTACGGTACTCTGTAATACGTGCCCGTATTACATTTTCATTAGTATCATCGCTACGGCCGCTGGTTTCACCACGTTTCGTTAACCGTTTCACCAATTCTTCTTCGCTTACATTTAAGGCAAGCATTGCTGTAATGGAAGTTTTTTTAAGTTCCAGTAATTTATCCAGCGCCTCTGCCTGTGCCGGAGTACGTGGAAATCCGTCGAATAAAAAACCTTTGGCATTGGGGTGTGCATCAAGGGCAGAGCTGATCATACCAATAACCACTTCATCGGGCACCAGCTGGCCTTTATCCATAATTTTTTTTGCTTCAAGCCCAAGCGGCGTTTGATTAGCAATTTCACTGCGCAAAATATCGCCTGTACTTAAATGCTTTAGCCCGTACTTTGCAATCAGTTTTTCACTCTGCGTTCCCTTGCCGCTGCCCGGAGGGCCGAATAGTATTAAATTAAACATATTTATTTACTGTGGATGTGGTGGTTAGCAAATATAATATACGAACTTTAAATATCCTTTAACATTTGCAAGAAACTATTGAAAAACTATAAACTAAACCAAGACGTATATTTATTTGTATTTAATAATGCTACTAATCGTTATGCTAAGATCTACTTTAATATCACTTTTTTTTATACTGGCTGTATGCAGTTGTAATACTGCATCTCAAAATAAAACAACAACTATAAATATGGCAGATACGAATAATAAAAACCCCGTGTTTTCAAAAACAGATACCAATAAGGTAACACTAAGTAACGAAGAGTGGAAAAAGGTTTTACCACAAAATGTATATGAAATTGCCCGTGAAAAGGGTACCGAAAGGGCTTTTACAGGAAAATACTGGAATACTTACGATACAGGCACTTACCACTGTGCGGTATGTGGCAATCTTTTATTTAAAAGCAATGGAAAATTTGAAAGCAGTTGTGGCTGGCCTAGTTTTTTTGAACCCATAACTAAGGGAAGCATTATTTATGCTCCCGACACTACTTATGGAATGAAACGTACCGAGGTGATGTGTGGCCGCTGCAAAAGCCATTTAGGTCATGTATTTGAAGATGGCCCGCCGCCAACTGGTTTAAGGTATTGCATTAATGGCAATGTGCTGGAATTTGACAAAGCAAACAAGGCTGGAGAAAAATAAACCGAAAAAATTGTATATCCCTTCAACCCCGCAATTGCGGGGTTTTCCGTTTATAAAAAAGGGTTGGGTAAATAAAAAGCTTTGCCTATTTTGTCAAATAATTAAAAATTTATTTATGAAAAAAGTATTTATTCTGTCGGCGGTACTAATGGTTTTTTTATTGGGCTGTAATAACAACAGCGAACCCGAAGCAAAAAAAACAGTTAAGCAATACAGTATTGCACAGCTGTACAAAACAAAAAGTATTGGTGGCGGATTATTTAATAAAGATGAGAGTAAGATACTGGTACAAAATAACGAGTCGGGTATTTTTAATTTATACGAAATTAATCTTGCCGATACCGGTATGAAGCAACTAACCAACTCCACCAAAGAATCTTTTTTTGCTGTTGATTATGTTGCCGGTACTGATAAAATCATTTACAGTGCCGACCAGGGTGGAAATGAAAACGACCATTTATACCTGCGCCAGCCAGATGGAACTGTAAAAGACCTTACCCCCGGCGAAAAAGAAAAAGCCATATTTTATGGATGGAATAAAGCTAAAAGCAATCTGTATTATGCCAGTAATAAACGTGATGCCCGTTTTTTTGATGTATATAAGATGGATACCGCTAAATGGTCAGCCAGCCTGATGTACAAAAACGACAGTAACCTTAATGTAGGTTCAATTGCCTATAACGAGCAATACCTGCTGTTAACCAAAAGTGTTACCACCGATAAAAATGAAATGTACCTGTATGATGTTGCCAAAAAGGAACTGAAAAAAATATCGAATGATACTGAAGAAGCTACTTATAATCCGCAGGGTTTTGAATTAAACGACTCTTCGCTTTATTATTTAACCAACGAGGGAAAAGAGTTTACTTATGTGGTTAAATATAATATTGCCACCGGTGCCAAAGAAAAAGTTTACGAAACCAACTGGGATGTTTCTTACATGTACTTTAGTGAAAATGGCAAGTACCGCATAATCGGTATTAATGAAGATGGCAGGAATAAAGTGTTGCTTTATAATCATAAAACCGGGGAACAATTAAAATTTCCCGAGGTTAAAGATGGAGATGTACAGGGCGTAAATATTTCTCCTTCCGAAAAAAATATGATCTTATTTATTGCCTCGGATAAAAGCCCCGTTAATTTATGGAGTTACAATTTTGATACACAAACATTAAAACAATTAACCAAAACACTCAGCAGCGAAGTAGATCCTGGTGATTTGGTAAGTGCATCCGTAGTACGATTTAAATCTTTTGATGGTACAGAAGTGCCGGCAATTTTATATAAACCATTAACAGCATCTAAAGATTCGCTGGTACCGGCATTGGTTTGGGTTCATGGTGGGCCAGGTGGCCAGTCAAGAGCCGGTTATTCACAAAGCGTTCAGTATTTAGTAAATCATGGCTACGCCATTTTAATGGTAAATAATCGAGGCAGCAGTGGTTATGGAAAAACATTTTATAAAATGGATAATAAAAACCATGGCGATAAAGACCTGATGGATTGTGTGTATGGAAAACACTGGCTGGCCCAACAGAACTATGTTGACTCATCAAAGATTGGTATTTACGGAGGCAGTTATGGCGGTTTTATGTCACTGGCCGGAATTATTTTTCATCCCGAAGAGTTTAAAGTTGGTGTTGACCTGTTTGGTGTAGCCAACTGGCCACGTACTTTAAAAAGTATTCCGCCTTATTGGGAAAGTTTTAGAAAAGCTTTGTACGATGAAATGGGCGACCCTTTTGGTGCAGACTCTGCCCGTTTAAAAAATATTTCTCCCTTGTATAATACCGATAAAATAAAAACACCCTTACTGGTTTTACAAGGCACTAACGATCCGAGGGTATTACCGGTAGAGAGTGATGAAATTGTTGCAGGCGCTAAAAAGAATGGCGTGCCGGTTGAATATGTAAAATTTCCTGATGAAGGCCACGGTTTTGTAAAGAAAGAAAATCAAATGAAAGCCGCAGAAGAAACCCTGAAGTTTTTAGATAAATATTTAAAGGGTACCTGGCAAAAACCTAAATTGAATTGATATAAAGTTATTGATACTAAAAAAGGGGATTGGTTTTAAAACCAATCCCCTTTTTTAGTATTTTAAACTGAAAATTTAAAAACGTCCGTTGCATTTAATCTCTGTAATTCAATGCTGGTTTTCTATCGCCCAATAAAGGTGCATATTTATAATCACCTTTATCTTTTATAAATTCTTCTTTTGCTTTTGTGATCAGCGCCGGTGTTGTAAATAAATCTATTGCTGTAAGTGTAATTGTTTTTGCAGCTACCATCATTCCTTTAGTTCCAATTTCTGTGCCGCCGCATGCTACAGCCTGCCAGCTATGTCCTGTGGTACCGGGCACCCATGTTGCAGAACGGCAACCAACGGTAGGTACATTCCAGCTTACATCACCCACATCAGTACTGCCGCCACCAGCATCTTCTTCAAACTTTATCGGTTTAATAGTATTAGCTGTTTCAATAGCAGGTGGGTTAGCGCCTAATGTTGCCTGTATTTTTTTTGCAAATTCAGTTTCTTCGGGTGTGTAGATAACGCCTCCAACTTTATCCAGGTTTTTTTGCATGGCTTCTGCCAGCACAGTATTAAGCAGCAGATCGTGTGTACCACCAATTATTTCATAATCCATTGTAGTTTCTGTTCCCATAGCAGCACCATTAGCCGCTTTTACTACCCGGTTAAAAACACTACGGGCAATGTCACGGTCGGGGTTGCGTACGTAATAATACACTTCGGCAAAATCGGGTATTACATTTGGCGCTTTACCGCCATTTGTAATTACATAATGTATCCTTGTTGATGAAGGCACATGTTCCCTCATCATATTTACCATATTATCCATTGCTTCCACAGCGTCCAGTGCAGAGCGTCCTTTTTCCGGCGATCCACTTGCGTGAGACGATATCCCATGAAAACGAAACTTAGCAGATATGTTTGCCAAAGCCTTCGTCATTGTAACACTATTGTCTGCATCGGGGTGCCAGTGCAAAACAACATCCACATCTTTAAATAAACCGTCTCTTGTTAAATATACTTTACCACTGCCGCCCTCTTCTGCCGGACAACCATACACCCTTATAGTACCGTTTATCTTTTTTTGTTCCAGTAAATTTTTTATTTCTATCCCTGCTGCCACACTAGCTGTACCAAATAAGTGGTGGCCACAGGCATGGCCTGCAGCTTTACCTGCAATTGATTTTTTTTCAGGCACAGCTTCCTGCGATAATCCGGGCAATGCATCAAACTCTGCCAGGATAGCTATTACAGGGCTGCCGCTTCCATAGCTTGCAACAAATGCTGTGGGCATTCCTGCAATATTTGGTTTTACATCAAAACCTTTATCCTGTAAAGTTTTTTGCAGTAAAGCCGAGCTTTTTTCTTCTTTATAACCCATTTCGGCATAGTTCCATATCTGCAGCGCCACATCTTTGTACAAAGGATATTTTGCCTGTATGTTTTGTATGCTTTGGCTTTTTAAAGCTTCGTTAACGGGCACTATCATTTTTTTTTGGCTGAATGTTTGCGCCGAAATAACAACACCTAAAATGATGAAATAAAAAAATGGCTTCATGAGAAAAATTTTCTTTGAACCAAATGTAATGAATAATTGTATTACTCATTTTCTATTGCATCCTTATCCGTTTGTGTAATTATTTTGTAATAGCTGTTATTTTTTTGCAACTTCATACTTCTAAACTTAAACAAATGAACAAACTCAACCTGCTATGTGCTGTATTATTCTTTTTACTTTTTAATACAACATCATCGGCACAAAAAATTTCTATTGATCAATTTAAAAATTTAAAGCCCCGTAATATTGGCCCGGCAGGTATGAGTGGCCGTATAACAACTATTGATGCCGTTGTTGCAAATCCTAATATTGTTTATGTTGGTGCTGCAAGTGGTGGTGTATGGAAAACCGAGAACAGCGGTCATTCGTGGAAGCCTGTTTTTGATGACCAACCCATTCTTAACATTGGCGCTATTGCCATTCAGCAATCTAATCCGGCTGTAGTGTGGGTGGGTACAGGTGAGGGTAATCCCCGTAACTCACTTAACCTTGGCGGCGGTATTTATAAAAGTTTAGATGCAGGAAAAACCTGGAAAAAAATGGGGCTCGATAAAACCATTTGTATTCATCGTGTGGTTATTGATCCAACCAACCCCAATACGGTTTATGCAGCTGCTATTGGTAATCCATATGCCGAGCACAGTGAGCGTGGTGTTTTTAAAACTACAGATGGTGGCGAAACGTGGAATAAAATTTTGTATGCCAATGACACAACGGGTTGTGCCGACCTTATCATGGACCCCTCTAATCCTAATAAATTAATTGCTGCCATGTGGCAGTTTCGCCGCACACCCTGGAATTTAAAAAGCGGCGGTAAAGGAAGTGGTTTGTTTATTACAGTTGATGGCGGTAAAAACTGGAAGCAGTTAGGTAAAGACGATGGATTGCCTGATGGGCAACTGGGAAGAATCGGCGTTGCATTCAGCCGCAGCATGCCCTCAAGAGTGTATGCAAAAGTAGAGGCAACAAAAAATGGTTTATATAAAAGTGAAGATGGTGGTTTTAAGTGGACCCTTGTAAACAGTGATGCAGCACAAATAACCGACCGGCCATTTTACTACCAGGAAATTTATGTGGACCCAAAAAATGAGAACCGGATCTATGATGTTCACTCCACAATAACTTTTAGCGAAGACGGCGGTAAATCATTTTCAACCATGATACCTTATTCCGGTATTCACCCCGATCATCATGCCTGGTGGATAAACCCCGAAGATCCAAACCTTATCATAGAAGGAAATGATGGCGGTATTGGTATTTCGAGAGACCGTGGTAAAAATTGGGTTTTTGATGAAAAAATTCCGGTAGGGCAGTTTTATCATGTTAATGTTGACAATGAAATGCCGTACAATGTAATGGGCGGTATGCAGGACAATGGCAGCTGGCATGGCCCTGCTTATACCTGGATAAACAGCGGCATAAGAAATTATTATTGGGATAATGTTGGTGGTGGTGATGGTTTTGATGTAATGCCCGACCCCGAAGATGCAAGTTGGGTATATAGTATGAGCCAGGGCGGCAATGTAGGTAGACAAAACTGGAAAACAGGCGAAGGCTGGTTTATCAAACCTCCAGCCCTAGACCCAAAAACAAAACTTCGTTTTAACTGGAACTCGGCTATCGCACAAAATCCTTTTGATAAAAAAACAATTTATTTCGGCAGCCAGTTTTTACACAGGAGTAATGATAAGGGTGTAAACTGGGATATTATTTCTCCCGACCTTACATCAAACGATTCGGTAAAAATTGCAGCATACCAAAATACAGGTGGTTTAACATTAGATATTACCGGTGCCGAAACATACGGCACTATACTTACTATTGAACCATCAAAAAAAGAAGAAGGTACCATTTGGGTTGGCACTGATGATGGCAACCTGCAATTAACCCGGGATGGCGGAAAAACATGGACAAATTTCCGGGGGAAAATTCCGGGTATGCCACTTGGTTGCTGGATACCGCAGGTAAAAGCATCGGCACATAATGCAGGAGAAGTTTTTGTTGTAGCAAATGATTATCGCCGTGGCGATATGAAGCCCTATATTTTTCGTACAACTGATTTTGGAAAAACATGGACAAGGATAATTGATGAAAATAAAGTGAAAGGTTATGCTTTATGTGTGCAGCAGGACCCTGCAGAACCTAATTTAATTTTTGTGGGAACAGAAAACGGGCTTTGGATAAGTTTTGATAACGGCGCTTCATTTGAACAGTTTAAAAATGGATATCCTTCAGTTTCTACTTATGATTTTGCCATACAGGAACGTGAAGCCGATCTTGTAATTGCAACATTTGGTCGGGCACTTTGGGTATTGGATGATATAAGGCCATTGCGAAAAGCAGCGGCAAATAAAGGGATGAAATTTACAGTTCCTGTTACAGCCTTTCCTGCTCCGGATGCTTACCAGGCAGAGTATAGATCCGCAACAGGATATGAATGGAGCACCTATGGTATATATGAAGCTGATAACAGAAGGCCTGGTGCCGCTATCTCATTTTTTATCAATAAGCCAAAAGCTGATTCTGCTAAGCAGGCACCTACACCTGCTGAACAATCTCCTGCAGTTGAAGCCGGGGGTAACCGTGGTGGCGGCCGGGGTGGTCGTGGCGGATTTGGACAAGGTGGTGGCAGAAGAACTGATAGCGCAATGGTGAGAATTTACAATTCAAATAAAGAGTTGGTTAGAACATTGCGCTGGCCGGTAGACTCTGGTTTTAACAGAATGTATTGGGGTATGGAAGAAAAAGGGTTTCGTCAACCCGGATCACCAAAACCACAGCCTGGTGCACAAGAGCCCGGTGGATTAGATGTATTACCCGGCATGTATAAATTGGTGATTTCTTATTCCGGCAGTACTGACTCAACTTTAATAACTGTAAAAGATGACCCGAGGTTTAATAACCGTAACGATATTAAATTGGCCCAACGTGCCATGTACGACCGGTTAAAAAAATCATCGGACAAATTAATAACAGCAATGGATCAGCTTACTGAAAGTGAGGAAGTATTAACCAAAATGCTGGCGCAATTAAAAGGTGTGGAAGGAAAAGAAACAGATTCTTTAAGGAAATCCACCACAAAACTTCAGGATGACATAAAGAGTATACGTGAATTGATCAGCGGAAAAACAAATGATAAACAGGGTATATCCAGAAGCCCTTTTCAAACAACTGTAATGACAGCATTTCAAACAGCACGTCAGTCTATAGGTAGTAAAATGGTAGCTCCAGGTCCGCAGGTTGAAACATTGGTTATAAATGCGGAAAAATCTATAAAAGATATTCTGGAAAAGATAAATAATTTTTATAGCGGCAAATGGGCAGCTTACCGCATGCAGGCAGATGGAACAAAGGTAAATTTGTTCAAAGATTATAAGGCAGTAGAGTAATTTATTTTACTATACATTTTAATCCTGTTGGATCAATGTATCCAACAGGATTTTTGTTTTACCCATCATTAAAAATTACTTTTGCTTTTTAAGCAATAAACATGGGCGTAAGCAAATTAAGCCATCTGGCAGAAACACTGATTGGGTCAGAAATAGTTTCATTAGGAGCTGTAATAAAAGAAAAAATAAAACAGGGAAATAAAATTTACAATTTTACCATTGGTGATTTTGATTCTTCCGTTTTTCCAATACCAAAGGAGTTGGAAAATGAAATTATTGATGCTTATAAAAAAAACAACACAACCTACCCTCCTGCAGAAGGTATTTTAGAATTAAGAGAAGCTGTTGTTTCGTTTATAAAAGAAAGAGAAAACCTTGATTATACCACCAGCGAGATTTTAATTGCCGCAGGTGGCAGGCCATTAATTTACACAGCCTTCAGGGCAATTGTTGATAAAGGTGACAAAGTTATTTACCCAGTACCCAGCTGGAACAATAACCATTATGTACATTTTAATGATGCAGAACATGTGGTTGTGGAATGTAAATTGGAAAACAATTTTATGCCCACTGCTGCCGCAATTAAACCGCATATTAAAGGCGCAGCATTAATAGCTGTATGCTCACCATTAAACCCAACCGGCACAACATTTACAAAAAAAGAACTGGAAGAAATTTGTGAATTGATTGTTGAAGAAAATGAAAGCCGCAGCGTTGATGAAAAAAAACTATACCTGCTGTATGATCAGATTTACTGGACGCTTACATTTGGCGATACACAACATTATAACCCTGTTGGCTTAAACCCTAAAATGAAAGAGTACACCATTTTTATTGATGGTATAAGCAAGGCGTTTGCCGCAACGGGTGTAAGGGTTGGTTGGAGCATGGGACCGGCACACCTTATTAGTAAAATGAAAGCTATTAACAGTCATGTTGGGGCGTGGGCACCAATGGCCGAACAAAAAGCAGTATCAAAATATTTACAACAAAGCGAAAATATTAATACCTGGTTTACCAATTTTAAAACTGCGATTGAAGAAAGGCTTCGTCTTATTTACGAGGGCTTTCAGCAATTAAAAAAAGAAGGTTTCACTGTTGATGCTGTTGCTCCGCAAGCGGCTATTTATCTTACTATACAAATAAATTTAACCGGCAAAAAAAACGCCGCAGGTAAAGTATTACAAAATCAAAGTGATGTAACGGAGTATATTTTAAACGAAGGAAAAATTGCTATCGTACCTTTTAATTGCTTTGGTGCAGATAAAAACAGTAACTGGTACCGGTTAAGCGTAGGCACCTGTAAAACGGAAGAGATAGATGAAATGCTTAAGATGTTAAAAGCAGCTTTAACTAAATTGAACTAATAAAACAGCAAATTAATTTTTACAGTTTAAAAACAAGAAAGGCTTTAATTGTCTTTGTCGAACAATACTTTGAAGTAGATGAGGTGTGTTATAAACCCTGTGTTTGTTTACATCAATTACTTCGTGGGCAGTAACAATGTTGTCTAAACATTCAACCGTATACAGCATTTCATGTAGTATTTCTACCTCATGCTCAATTGCTTTGGGAGTCATTAACTCCTGGTTGAACAATACCAGTAAATCCCGGTTTGTGTTGTTCATAAGTGAAATTGGGTTTCTTAATACTAACTGCTTCTCAATATCCTACCATCCCTGTTTTGCTTGGGCAACCACATTGGCCTTTCTTTGACGAAGAACAGCCGGTAATTACCAAACTAACAATCAATACAATTAGTATTGCGATTTTAAATAGATTTTGCATTATATACAATTACTAAATTAAACTATTTTCACAATAATTTATTGTTTTCTTAAAATGAAATTAGAAAATATTAACACTGTAAATAGTAATGTAAGGGTTTTAGTGGCCCCATTGGACTGGGGCCTAGGCCATGCTACCCGTTGTATTCCAATAATTTACGAGCTTTTAAGGCTACATTTTGATGTGTTAATTGCAGCCGAAGGAAAAACAAAAAAATTATTACAAAACGAGTTTCCCAGCCTGATTTTTCTGCCTTTGAAGGGTTATGAGGTTAGGTATAGTAAAAATAAAAGCCTGCTGTTTTTTAGCTTACTTACCCAGCTCCCTAAGCTTTTCCGGCGTATTTATTACGAACATAAGTGGCTAAAAAAAACAATTAAAGAAAACGGCATTGGTATGGTAATATCAGATAACCGTTTGCGCATGTATAACTCAACAATACCCTGTATTTATATCACTCATCAATTAAAAATAAAAACCGGCAATCGCTTTACAGAACAGCTTGCACAAAAGATTCATTATTTCTTTATCAATAAATATTCTGCCTGTTGGGTGCCTGATAATAAAACAGAAAATAATTTAGCTGGTGATCTCTCGCATCCAGAATATTTACCCAAAACACCTGTAAAATACCTGGGACCATTATCAAGATTTGAAAAAAACACAGTAGATAAAAAATATGATTACCTGGTTCTTATTTCCGGGCCTGAGCCTCAACGAACAATTTTTGAAAAATTGATGTTGGAGGAATTGAAAAAAGTTTCCGGTAAAATCATGTTGGTAAGGGGCTTGCCGGGAGATGACGAACCCTTAATACTGAACAACGACAAAATAGAAATTCATAATCATCTTGATGCAGCAGCATTGAACAGGGCGATTTTGCAATCGGGTATCATCATCTGCAGAAGTGGTTATACCAGCATAATGGATTTAATTAAGTTAGATCAAAAAGCTATTCTTATTCCTACTCCCGGGCAAACTGAACAGGAATACCTTGCTGCTTATCTTATGCAGAAGAAAATATTTTTTTCTGTTCCGCAAAAAAATTTTTCTCTACCTGCTGCTCTTAACGCAATTACCGATTTTCCTTTTACCACTATAGATGTTAAGCAGGATAACTATAAAGAAGTGATTAAAGAATTTACTCAACAATTTTTTTTAAAAAGGCTATAAATTAATAACACAAATATTTATACCCCCGTATTATTTTTTTAATATCCGTAGCTGCTGAATAAGAGGTAGCATACCATTCATCGGAAAGATGAAGGCTTTCTATTGGCAGGTCATTAACCGTTTTGGGTAATGTAGTAGAAGTAAGAATTCCTTTTTTAATCTTGGGTAATTTATCTAAATCAGCTGCATAACCAACCCATGTTTTTTTTCTAAATAAAACATGTAATACATTTATTAAAAACTGTACAGGTTTTTTTTGTAACAGCAAGTGTACAGGAAAACTAAGCAGGAAAACAAAAGCAATTACCACGTCTAACAAATTTTTATTGCGCCGGTTAACAGGTATACCAATAGTATACTTGATATTTGCTGTTACATATTTGCCGCTCATATCCTTACTATCGCTGCCCATAATACTACTGCTGCCAGATGCATGAAATTTATTCCGTATGCCTTCGGGCAATTGTTGAGTCAGGGTAATTATTTCTTTAAAACTTAAGCCATCTTCACAAAATATTATTTCCTTTACCGGATACATTTTAAGCAGGTGATTAATCTGGTAGATACTTCCCAATGCTTTACTGCTGCTGGTTAGGTTATTATCTACCCTGCCTAAAACCCTTTCAGTCATTCCGGCTTTTTGCATTATTTCTGTAACGGTTATAAAATCGTTTTCGTTTGCAACAATTATTGTTTGCCTGTATCCATCTTCATCATCAACCCTGCTTAATATACTCCATTGCATAAATAACCAGCGTAACACACTCATAACTATAAAAGCCATAACAATACCAAATACCAATATACCCCTGGAAAACCTTAAACTTTCCGGTAATAACGCATAACAACTTAATAAAATCAATCCTGCTGTAACGGTTGAGCGGTTAAGCTGCGACTGTTTATATCCCCTGTCGTACAAGCCGGAATAATAAGAAGCTATTAAGAACATTACAGTAAAAACCGGGAAAGCAATAACGAGCATATTAGGTGAGTAATTCACTTCCTTTCGGATGAATGTGCTCCACAGGTATTTTATACTCCAAAAGCTCATAAAAATTACTGCAGCATCCAGCAAAGGCAAACCTATTCTTTGTAAAAATTTGGCAACAACAGAAAGTACCGCTCTTAATAAAATACCTGTTTGAATTAAAAAATTAAAAACCCCGGCACGGCTCCCGCTATAATGTTTTTTTACAAACAAACTCATGGCACTGTAAAACAGGCGCACATAATTCAGGCTACCTTTCTTTGTGCTTTCTCCTTTAAAATGTATGATCGTACTTTCGGCAAAGTAATAATTTTTGTATCCTGCTTTTTGCACCCGGTAACTTAAATCAACATCTTCGCCATACATAAAAAAGGTTTCATCAAAACTTCCAATATCGCTTAAAAGTTTTGCCGGCATCATCATATAAGCTCCGGCTAAAACATCTACCTCATGATTTTCATTGTCGGATAAATGGCCTAAATGATATTTTCCAAATGTTTTGGAACGGGGGAACAGTTTGGTAAGACCGGTTAATTTATACAAAGAGGTAAATGGCGATGGAAAGGCCCGCTTGCTTTCTTTCAAAAATTTTCCTGATCCGTCAATCATTCGAATACCCAGAGCTCCCGCCTGCTGGTGTGATTGAAAAAAACTGAGACAGTTTTCAAAACAGTCTTCGGGCACAATAGTATCGGGGTTTAAAAACAGTATATATTCCCCTTGCGCCATAGCCAACGCCTGATTATTTGCTTTGGCAAAGCCAACATTCACAACATTCCATATAAAATTTACAGCGGGAAACCGTTGCGGCAGAAAATCCATACTTCCGTCGGTTGAATTATTATCTACAACAATAATTTCTGCAGCTATATTTTTACACGCCTTTTCTACCGAGCAAAGGCATTGCTCTAAAAAATACTTTACGTTGTAGTTTACTATAATTACCGATAACTTCAATTTTATTGTGCTTATTTCTGTGGTGTAAAATAAATTAAAAATACAATGCTATATATATAATTGGCCATTGCCAAATAAACCTTTATACGCATTTTAAAATCTATTTATCAAACAGGGCATTTATCTTTGCGGCATGATAAAAACAATACTGTTAAATGCCATTGAGGCCGGAGGAAAAGAATTACAGCGTTTTTTTAACGGCGAATTTAAAATTACCAATAAGGAGGGTATTAATAACCCTGTTACAGAGGCCGACCACGCCAGTGAAAAAGCAATTATCGACATTATACAAAAAAGCTATCCCGATCATTTTATACTGAGTGAAGAAACCGGTGAAATAATTACAGGTAGTGAATATAAATGGATAATTGACCCTATTGATGGTACTATAAATTTTGCCAACGGCATACCCATTTGCTGTGTAAGCATTGGCGTGGAAAAAAATGGTGAAATGATTATGGGTGCTGTTTATGCGCCAATGCTAAACGAATTATATTTTGCAGAAAAAGGACAAGGTGCTACACTAAATGGAAAAAAAATAAGTGTAGGTAATAAAGCAACGGTAATCAGCAGTTGTCTTGTTACTGGTTTTCCATATACTTATCTAGACGAGCCTAACGGACCATTGCAAATTTTTGAAAAGCTTATTCGTAAAGGCGTGCCGGTACGCCGGCTGGGTAGCGCTGCTATTGATTTATGTTGGGTGGCCTCCGGACGCTTTGATGGTTTTTACGAACATAAATTGGCGGCCTGGGATAGTGCAGCCGGTTTTTTAATGGTACAGGAAGCCGGAGGAAAGGTTACAGATTTTAAGGGCAACCCTTATTCACCCTATCAACCACATATATTAGCAACCAATGGTTTAATACACAATGAGATGGTTGAGGTGGTAAATGGGAAAGCTTTTTAATGTACGGTGTGTGATGTACGGTGTACGACAGAGTTTGATACATGGCTTTGTAAAGTTTGAAAAAATATAGTTTATGACTTCGGATGAAATGAAGCAACGTACAAAAGCTTTTGCAATTAATGTAGCAAAGCTTACGCAAAAACTGCCCGACAATACAATTAACAGGGCTTATTGCGGACAAATAATACGCAGCAGCAGTTCTGTTGGCGCAAATTACAGGGCATCAAGAAGAGCAAAATCAAATGCAGATTTTATAAACAAACTAAAGATTGTAGAGGAAGAACTGGATGAAAGTCTTTTCTTTTTGGAATTGCTGGTTGCATTTAATGAAAAATTCAGAGATGAAATTGCTATTCTTTATAAAGAAGGTGAAAGTATTTTAAAAATAATTGTTGCTTCAATAAAAAGCTCCCGGAAATAAAACGGCCGTACACCGTACATCAAACATCGTACATAGCATTATGGAACAAAGAACAGAAATTTCCTCCCTTGGCGAATTTGGTTTAATAGACCATCTTACGCAAAATAATGAAACAAAAAATGCATCTACTATTTTAAGTGTAGGTGATGATGGTGCTGTAATAGATCATTTTGGCAGGCAAACAGTAGTAAGTACAGATTTGTTGCTGGAAGGTATTCACTTTGATTTAAGTTACACCCCATTAAAACATTTGGGTTATAAAAGTGTGGTGGTAAACCTTAGCGACATTTATGCCATGAATGCTACGCCAACACAAATTGTTATCAGCATTGGCATAAGCAATAAATTTAGTGTAGAAGCATTAGATGAATTTTACGAGGGTGTGTATGCAGCCTGCGCAGCATATGAGGTAGATTTAATTGGTGGTGATACCACAAGCAGTAAAAAAGGGTTTATAATAAGTGTTACTGCTATCGGCGAAGTAGCTCCTGACAGCTACGTTACAAGAAGCGGCGCAAAGCTGAATGATTTGATTTGCGTAAGCGGAGATTTGGGTGGTGCCTTTTTAGGCTTAACCATTTTAGAAAGAGAACGTAAAATTTTTGAAGAAACCGGTGCCCAGCCTGACCTGGAAGGACAGGCATATATAGTTGGCCGCTTGTTAAAGCCCGAAGCAAGAAAAGATGTGGTGGAATATTTTGCTGCACAAAACATTATGCCCACCAGCATGATGGACATAAGCGATGGACTTAGCAGTGAGCTGATTCATATTTGCAAGCAAAGCAATGTTGGCTGTGTTATTTACGAAGATAAATTACCGTTAAATGAAGAGAGCAAAGCTTTTGCCTATAAACTGGAGCTTGACCCTACAGCCTGTGCATTAAGCGGTGGTGAGGATTATGAATTGTTATTTACAGTTGCCCAGGCAGATTACGAAAAAATAAATGCCAATAACGGGTTAAGTATTATTGGTTATGTTACCGAAAAAAATGAAGGCCTACACATTATTACCCGTGGTGGAAATAAACATGCATTGGTTGCGCAAGGGTGGAATCATTTAAATAAATGAGCAACAAATTCATAAATATTTTTCTTGTTGTTATTGTTGTACTGAGCGGCTGTTCGGTATCACAAAAAAATTATACCCCTGCCAAAAAATACCCCAAAGAAAAATTACAGGAAGATTATGTTTTACTAAAAAACATACTGCAAAAAAAACACCCGTCATTATATTGGTACACCGGCAAGGATAGTATGAATATGTATTTTGATAAATACTATGCGGCTATTGAAGACAGCATGACAGAGCAACAATTTGGCTGGAAGGTGATTGTACCGTTAACAGATAAAATACATTGCGGTCACACCAGCTTTGGTATGAGCAAAGCTTATAACAAATGGGTAAACAACAAACAAACCCCATCCTTTCCGCTGTTTATGAAAGTATGGAATGATACCATGGCTATAACCGGCAATATCAACAGGAGAGATTCTGTTTTAAAAAGAGGAACCCTGGTTACGGGTCTCAATGGACTGAGCAATGCCAAAATGATACAAACCCTTTTTGGATACATGACGGAAGACGGTTACGCCAATAACGTAAACTATTTAAGGCTCAGCAATAATTTTCCCTATTATCACCGTAATGTATTTGGCTTAAGTACTACGTATTCGGTTAATTATTTAGATAGTTTAGGTAAAGAGCAAACCGTAAAAATTTCTTTGTTCAATCCACCCAAAGACACGGCTAAAAGAAAAAGGATTGCCCCACCACCGGTAAAAAGAACCAAAAGCGAAATAAAAAAACAGCAATTACAAAACATACGCTCACTGGCTGTTGACACCACAAACAATACCGCCATCATTACATTAAATACTTTCAGCACCGGAAGATTGCGTAAATTTTTCAGGCAAACTTTCAGGTATATTAGAAAGGCCGGCATCAATAATATTGTTTTAGATATCCGCAGTAATGGCGGCGGTAAAATAAATTTATCAACCCTGCTTACAAAATATGTAACCCGCATTCCTTTTAAAGTTGCCGATTCGGCTTATGCTGTTTCCAGAACATTGTACCCCTATACCCGTTACATTAAAGGGAAGTTTTTTAATAATATTGCCCTGCCTTTTCTTACCCATAAAAAAGCAGATGGCAATTATCATTTTGGCATTTGGGAAAGAAAAACCTATGAACCCAAAAACAGGAATCATTTTAACGGAGATCTTTATGTATTGATAAACGGGCAAACATTTTCGGCAGCCACATTATTTTCGAGTGCGGTAAAAGGCCAGCCGGGTATTACATTGGTGGGGGAAGAAGCCGGCGGCGGATGGTATGGCAACAATGGTATAATGATTCCCGACATTACTTTACCCAACACACATATCCGTGTGCGGTTACCTTTATTCCGGCTGGTACAATATAAACATGTACCTAAAGATGGACGTGGTGTAATGCCCGATATTTATATAGGCACCAGTTACGAGGCTTTGTTAAAAGGTTACGATAAAAAAATGCAGGTAGTAATGGAAATGATAAAAGGGAAAAAAGGAGCCGGGAATTAGGTTTAAAATCTCGGACATTAATAAAATCTCTTAACGTTACAGTATCGTAAAATCATCTGCATCTTTCCAAAAAGGAAACCTTGTTCTTACTTCCTCCAGTTTTTCTTTTGTAAGCGTTATTGTATTTACATCTTCCTCGTCAGCCATATGGTACAATACCTGGCCGAGAGGGTCTATTACAAGGCTGTTGCCGCTATGATAAATTTTGTTGCCATCGCTGCCCACCCGGTTTACGCCAACTACGTAACATTGATTTTCTATTGCTCTTGCACACAATAATGTTTTCCAGGCGTGGCTTCTTTTTTCGGGCCAGTTGGCCACATAAATCAATACATCAAATTCAACCTCACCCCCGGCCCCTCTCCTGCCAGAGAGGGGAGTTTGCCTTGCCCATACCGGAAAGCGCAGGTCGTAACAAACCTGCAGGTTAATTTTCCACCCTTTTACCGATGCTATCAAACGTTTATTACCGGCGCTGTAATGTTTATCTTCTTCTCCGTAGGCAAATAAATGGCGCTTATCGTAATAGCCGTATTGTCCGTTGGGTAACATCCACAACAGCCGGTTAAAATATTTTCCTTCTTCTTCAATAATTATACTTCCTGTAATTATAATGCCATTTTCTTTACTCACCCGTTTCATCCATGCTACAGTTTCGCCATCTGTACCGGATTGTGCAGACATTGTTTCTGCAAATAATTCCGGTTGCATACTAAATCCTGTACTAAACATCTCGGGTAAGATCACTATTTCTGTTTTTTCTTCAATGCTGCTTATTTTTTGTTCCAGCATATGCAGGTTGGCCGCTTTATTTTCCCAAAATAAATTGCTTTGTATGGTACTGATAGTAAGTGTTGACATTACAATAGGTTGTATACAAATTTAAGCATGCTTTGTTATTATTGCAGATTCTTTATTTTTATACCTGATATCTTTTTACATTAATGGTTAAAAAAATCAACAACAAATGAAAAGCTTATTTGATACCGGCACTTATAATGAAATTACAGAACGGATGAATAAACTTACCCCACAAAGCCAGCGTCAATGGGGCAAAATGAATGTGGCGCAAATGCTGGCGCATTGTAAAGAAGCCTTTAAAGTTCCGCTGAGCGATAAAAAAATGCCCCGGATGTTTTTGGGCTTATTGGTTGGCTGGATGGTAAAAGCTAAATTATACAATGACAGTCCCTGGAAAAGAAACTTACCAACTGCGCCTAACTTTATTATCAAAGATGAAAGGGATTTTGAAAAAGAAAAAAGGGAATTGACAAGCCTTATCAACCAGTTTTATAACGGCGGGCCCGCTAATGCAGGTAGGTTTCCGCATCCTATGTTCGGAAGTTTTACCCCGGAGCAATGGGGTAAAAGCATGTATAAACATTTAGATCATCACCTTCAGCAGTTTGGGGTATAGGCTTAATTAAGTTTTATTAACCTGTTAACCGCTTCGTCAAGCGTAGCTTCTTTTTTGGCAAAACAAAATCGTAATACTTTATTGTCGGTATTATTTTTATAAAATACCGAGGTTGGTATTGTGGCCACTTTATATTCTTTTGTAAGCCGGATGGCAAAATCTTTTTCACTTTCGCTGCTTATGCCATCGTAACTATACAGCTGAAAATAACTGCCATACGATGGCAGGGCTTTAAATTTTGTTTGCTGCATCAGCATAAAAAAATAATCTCTTTTTTGCTGCAGCTGGCTGCCGAGTTGTAAATACTTTTCTTTTTGTAATAAAAATTCTGCCAATGCAAATTGTACCGGGCTGTTGCAGCTAAAACAATTAAACTGGTGTATTTTTCTAAACTCATTCATTAATGCCGGCGGTGCGGTGCAATAACCAATTTTCCAGCCGGTGCAGTTATATACTTTTCCAAAAGAAGAGCAAACAAAACTGCGTTCGTACAGATCGGGATAGCGCAACATACTTTCATGCTGCAGGCCATCAAAAATTAAATGTTCATACACTTCATCGCTAACAATAAAAATACCGGTATCTTTTACTATTGCCCTTAGTTGTGCAATATCATCAGTATCCAATATGCTTCCTGTTGGGTTGTGTGGAGAGTTAAGTAGTATAACTTTTGTTTTAGGAGATATTTTTTGCTTCACCAGTTCCCAGTCAATTTTATAGCCCGGAAAACTTAACGGAATTAAAACAGGTGTGGCGCCGTTGATTTCTATTGTTGGAATATAACTATCATATGCCGGCTCAAAAACAATAGCTTCGTCACCTGGTTGCAGTATTGTAGTAAGCGCAGTAAAAATGGCGTAGGTTCCACCGGGAGTTACTGTAATTTCTGTTTCAGGATTAACCGGTGCTGCGTACAAATCATATATCTTCTCTGCAATTCGTTCTCTTAAAAGCACCAGGCCGTTCATATGAACATATTGGTTGTTGCCCTTTTTCATTGCGGCATTTACCAATGCTATCAATTCTTCGTCCATTAAAAAATCCGGAAATCCCTGGCCTAAATTAATTGCATTATGTTCTGCAGCCAATACACTCATAACCGTAAAAATAGTTGTGCCGGCATCAGGCTGTTTACTTTTAATTATTGGTGACACGGTGCTTAATTTTAAATTAAAAACAAATTTACCGGTTATATCCAATAAAAAAGGAAGCGACTTTTAGCGCTTCCTTTTTAAAAAGTTAATATGCTTTGTTACAAAAATTTGTCGCCTTTGCTGCGTTTAATTTCGGCAACATATTCTTTTATCGCCTGCTCTTTTTCTTTTTTGCAGATCAGTAAAACATCGCTAGTATCCACCACAATAAAATCATCAAGCCCCTGTAATACCACCAGTTTTTTATTATCGGCATGTACCATGTTTTTTGTAGCATCAATCACCACTACATTATTACCGGCAACAGCATTTTCCAGGTAATCTTTATTAAGATTTTCGTAAGCACTTCCCCAGGTACCCAAATCGCTCCAGCCAAATGAAGATGGAATAATGTAAACATTATCCGCCTTTTCCATAATGCCATAATCAATAGAAATATTTACACATTGCGGATAAATTCTTTCAATGGCTTCTTTTTCTGCTGCGGTATTAAAGTTTGCTTTTTCAGTTTCAAATAATTCATTTAATTCGGGTAACAATTTTTCAAAAGCAGCAACTATATTTTTTACCTGCCACACAAATATGCCTGCATTCCACAAAAAGTCGCCACTGGCAATAAATGTTTTTGCTAATTGCAGGTCGGGTTTTTCGGTAAAGGTTTTCACTTTATAAACATTCTCTGCAGCAGCCTGTTGTTCGTACTGTATATAACCATAACCGGTGTTGGGGTGTGTTGGTTTTATACCCAATGTTACCAATGCTTTAATGTGGGCTGTAAATTTTAACGCATCAAGGCAAATCGCTTTAAAATTATCCTGCTCTAATATTATATGGTCAGCTGGCGCACAAATTAAATTAGCCTCGGGATTTAAATGCAGCAGCTTATGAGCTATATAAGCAACACAGGGTGCTGTATTTTTCCGGGATGGTTCACACAAAATATTGGCTACAGGAATTTCCGGCAACTGCTGGGCAACAATATCTTTATATTGCTCCGATGTTACCACATAAATATTTTCTGTAGGTATAAACTTTGTGAAACGGTCAAAAGTGCCTTGTATAAGGGTGCGGCCGGTATTCAGAATATCTAAAAACTGTTTGGGGAAATCGGTACGGCTCATTGGCCAAAATCTGCTGCCGATACCGCCGGCCATAATGGCTACATAATTATTCTTGTTCATCCTATTTAAGAGATTTATTATTTAAAATTAGGGTATCTATAATGAATGTTAACTGCCTGTCATCATTATTTTTAAAAGACTCGTACGAATCGGGAATAAAATAATCCGGTATTAAGCCATGTCCGCTATTTTTTTCTTCTTTATTGGTATAAATAAAGTGCACATAAGGAAAGCTAAAGTTGATTTTTGAATTCGGCAACTCATACTTTAACGTGGTAAACCCATTACCTGAAAAAGCTCCACCTTGTGTTTCTTCCCCGATAATTTTACCCCTTCCGGCGTTTTTTACCAGCACAGCAAAATAAGATGCTGCCGATGCCACTTTGCTGTTGGTAATAATAAAAACGTTGCCATTATAATGAATATTATTTGGTTGCCAGACATTAATTAAAGAGTCTGGCATGGTAAAAAAATCTTTGTTAAGCCTGGCAAAAAATTCCTTTTCTATATTATTATTAACATCATCTTTTTTATACGCAAAAAAATCTTTTTCCAAATAGCTGGTGTATGGTATAGTTTTAATTTTACAGATTGCCCTCTCAAATTCGTTAAAAGGTTTTTCGGTTAAAAATGAATACAATAAAAAGGAATTATAAAGTTTTCCACCTCCATTTTCTCTTAAGTCGATAATTAACGATTTTATATTCCTTTTATTTTGCAATAGTTCAAATGAATTATTGCAAAAGTTTTCAAATGCATTTTGTTTCAGGCTTCCCTCATATTCAAATGTTGTCACTCTTAAATAAGCATATTTTTTCTCGTTGTTGATGTAAAAATCATAATCCAGTGTAATAGGATCGTAATAGTATTTATAATTTATCTCCCTGTTATTCCACTCCGATAAGCTTATTGCACTTTCTGTTATCCGTCTTTGTTTACCAAACGTATCAAGAACATTTAATTCAAATTTCTTCTGTGCGCCGTATTTTAAAAAGTACCCTATGCTAAAGTTATCTGCTGCCAGATTTTCCTGTGTTTTTCTGTGAAAGCCTTCTACAGGATTGTAGACCATCAGATTTTTGATAACTTCATTTACCGATTCGTTATTAATACGCCTGATTTCCGTTCTCTCAGATAAATTTTGTCCGACTACGTTTATAAATAATTTATTGTCTATCCACCTTACTGGATAAGGAAAAAAAACAGCCCTGTTTTGTAATGTATCATAAACATAATCGGCTAAATCGGTATTGGTGTGAGAACAACCGGTTTCGTTGGCAATAAAATTTATTTTATTATAAAAATCCTTTAGTGTTATTGGATCGGTTAGGGAATTACTAATACTATCTGTTAGGTAAGAAAATCTTTTTTTGGAGATATATACGTTTAGAGAAGGGTGTGCCTTTTTTAATATTGCAGTAAAAATATCAAAATCTTCCTTTGCTTTTTTTAATGATATCTTTTCGGTAGATGGATCCTCTGACTTATCGCTTACACAACTTGCCAGCAAAAGGAAATTTATGATGATAACAGAAATCCATTTATTCATTGCACGGCTATATTATTCCTTCTCTTATCAAATCGTGCAGGTGAATTATTCCTGCATAAAATTCGTTATCTATAACTACTAATTGACTTATATTATTGTTTCGCATGGTATCTAATGCTTCTGTTGCCAATGCTTCCGAGGTAATTTTTTTAGGATTGTGGGTCATAATTTCAGTAGCTGTAAGCAAACTAAAGCTATCAGTTTTCTCCAGCATCCGCCGCAGATCTCCATCTGTAATAATGCCCAGTACATTATTGTTTTCGTTTACAACAACTGTAGTACCCAATCGTTTTTTTGTCATTTCCACAATAACTTCTTTAACAGAAGCGTTGGCAAGCACTGCTGGTTTTTCGTTTTGCGAAGAAAGATCAGAAACCCTTAAATACAATTTTTTACCCAACATGCCTCCGGGATGGAATTTTGCAAAGTCGTGGGTATTAAATCCTTTTAATTCCATCAGGCAAACAGCCAGGGCATCACCCATAACCATTTGGGCTGTAGTGCTTGTAGTAGGAGCAAGATTATTGGGGCATGCCTCCTGTTGTACCGTTGTGTTTAAAACCAGGTTGCTTTGCTGTGCCAGGTAAGATTGTAAATTTCCCACCATACCAATAAGTGTATTACCAAAGTTTTTTATTAACGATGCCAGAACTTTTATCTCGGGGCTGTCGCCGCTTTTACTTATTATCATCACCATATCATCAGGCTGTATCATTCCCAGGTCGCCGTGTATGGCGTCTGCAGCATGCATAAATAAAGCCGGTGTTCCTGTACTATTCAGCGTAGCAACAATTTTTTGTGCAATAACGGCGCTTTTACCAATACCACTAACCACCAGCCTCCCTTTGGCAGCGCTGATCTGCTGCACCGCTTTTACAAAATCATCTGTAATAAATGCTTTTAAACCATCAACAGACTGAGCCTCCAGCTCAATTGTACGCAGTGCAGAGAGTATAATAGATTGACTGTTCATTTTGTGCCGCAAACCTACTTTAAATACTGCATAATGCAAAGGTTGATACAGCCAATAATTGTTGTTTTAATTTATAGCTTGGTGTTTGCTATTTTTTGTTTATCTTAAATGATTACTAAATATGGGGATAGGGTTAAAGAGCTTGCTTTTACAGCCACAGAGCGTTAACTTCGCTGCCCCTTTTTAAAACTCTTATTTGTATAAAAAAAGAACGCCCTCAAACACCGTGTGAAAGAAATCTTGTTATGGCTACAGTAAAATCAAAATCTGCAAAAACAAAGGCAGACACTATAAAACCGCTTAAACAACCAGGTAAAAAAGTTGTGCCTGAAAACAATAAGGCCGACCTGGCTGCTGCATTACAACAACATTTTGGATTAGATAGTTTCCGTGGTCCGCAGGAAGATATTATTAAAAGCCTGCTTTCCGGTAAGGATACTTTTGTAATTATGCCTACCGGGGGCGGAAAAAGTTTATGTTACCAGTTACCGGCAATCATCAGCGATGGAGTGGCAATAATTGTATCGCCATTAATTGCATTAATGAAAAACCAGGTTGACCTGGTAAGGAGTTACAGCAGCAAAGACCATGTAGCCCATTTTTTAAACAGCACCTTAAATAAAGGCCAGCAAAAAATAGTTAAGGATGATCTTACTACCGGCAAAACAAAAATGCTGTATGTGGCGCCGGAAACAATGACAAAGGAAGAGAACGTAAATTTTTTCAAGGAACTTAAAATTTCTTTTTTTGCTGTTGATGAGGCACATTGTATATCGGAGTGGGGCCACGATTTCAGGCCGGAATACAGGAGGCTTAGAGAGATAATGGATATGATTGATGAAAAAATTCCTGTTATTGCTTTAACTGCCACCGCTACACCAAAAGTGCAAAGCGATATTGTTAAAAACCTGGGGCTTCGTAAACCTAATATTTTCATCTCATCTTTTAACAGGCCTAATTTATATTACGAGATTCAGCCAAAAATAAACCTCGATCAAACTAATAAAAGTATTGTACGCTTTATACAGCAACACAAAGGTAAAAGTGGTATTATATATACACTTAACAGAAAAACAACCGAGGAGCTTGCAAAAATGCTGGAGGCAAATGGCACTAAAGCCGTTGCTTATCATGCCGGGCTGGACAGTAAGTTAAGAGCGGATCGGCAAGACCAGTTTTTAAATGAAGATGTAGATGTTATTGTAGCTACTATCGCCTTTGGAATGGGTATTGATAAACCCGATGTTCGTTTTGTTATTCATTACAATATTCCTAAGTCAATTGAAAATTATTACCAGGAAACGGGCCGTGGCGGCAGGGATGGTATGGAAGGAAAATGCATTCTTTATTATTCTCATAAAGATGTTGCCAAGCTGGAACATTTTATGAGGGATAAACCACTTAGTGAAAGAGAGGTTGGTGCACAGCTTATTAATGAAACAGTTAGTTATGCCGAAAGCAGCGTATGCCGGAGAAAAACTTTGTTGCATTATTTTGGTGAAGAATACGATGACAGTAAAAGCTGCGGCCATTGCGATAACTGTTTAAATCCTAAAGAAAGAATTGAAGCAAAGCAAGAAGTTGTTATAGTATTAAAAATTATTAAAGCCCTTGAAGAAAGGTTTCCCATTGAGTATGTACAATTAATTCTGGCCGGTAAGGCCACTCCGGCGGTAAAAATGTATCGCCACGAAGAGCTGGATGTTTTTGCCAGTGGTAATGATAAGGAACCACATTTCTGGAATAGTCTTATTCGCCAGATGTTGTTAAGTGGCATTATTCAAAAAGATATTGTGGAGTATGGTTTGCTGAAGTTTACAAAAAAGGGTGAAGCATTTTTAAAGAAGCCCTCTTCGTTTAAAATTGTATTGAATAATTTATTTGAAGATGCCAATGCTGATGATGAAGAAAGTGAACAGGCGGCTGGTGCTGCCAGTGCTGTAGATGAGCAGCTGGTGGAAATGCTGAAAGAGTTACGCAAAAAAGTTTCTAAAGAAAAAAATCTGCCCCCTTTTGTTATTTTTTTAGAAAGCAGCCTGGAAGATATGGCCACCATGTACCCCACATCGATGGCGGAGCTGGAAAAGATAAGCGGTGTAAGTAAAGGAAAAGCTATGCGTTATGGCAAACCTTTTATTGATGTAATTGCAAAATATGTAGAAGAAAATGATGTTATCCGCCCTGATGATTTTGTAATGAAAAGTGTGGCGAATAAAAACAACAACAAAATATTCATCATCCAGAACATTGATAAAAAAATACCGCTTGAAACCCTGGCAAAAAACAGGGGTTTGCGTATTGATGAGCTTTTAGAAGAAATGGAAACCATTGTAGCAAGTGGTACTAAACTAAACCTGGACTATGCTATTGATGAGATGGTGGATGAGTATGAACAGGAAGAAATTTTAGACTATTTTAAAAGTTGCGAAACCTCATCGCTGCAGGTGGCACAGGAAGAGCTGGCCGACAGTAATTTTAACTGGGAGCAACTAAAACTGATGCGTATTAAGTTTTTGTGCGTTTACGGCAATTAAACAATTGCAAGAGATCAGTCAAATTTTACCTGTAAACTTTCTTTGTTTTGGTGAGTTTTTTGGGGATAAACCCTTATTTTTGCTGCCCGAATTAGATATTTATATCTGGTTAAGGATGGTGCGGTAGCTCAGTTGGTAGAGCAAAGGACTGAAAATCCTTGTGTCGCCGGTTCAATCCCGGCCCACACCACAAGACAGATAAGGCTTTGAGGCTAAAAACCTTAAAGCCTTTTTCTTTTGGTACAACATAGGTACAACAAACCTTCCTTTCTAGTAAGAGACCATCACTTCTATATTAAGTAGATTTTAGCATAAGTCTGACAAGGGACCTCCGTTCTAAATGAGTTGTGTAAATACAAAAGGGAAAGATAATAAGTTATAAATTCAGTGAGATAGTTTCCCCGATATCTTTTAACTCATTTACTGCTGATTTAATTTCCTTGACAGAAAAAGAAATCTCATGAAATTCGCCTGAATAATAATCAATGTACCCTACTTCGACTTCAGCCACATTACAATTGAATGTATTACTGGCTATGTAGCTTTGAATAACCGGATATTTAAGTTCAGTTTCCCAATTGATGTTTTCTCTTGTTATAAAATAGGCACTGAACCCGGTTTCCGGCCTCATGAAAATTACAGGAATTTGTCCTGTTATCTTTACAAGACGGGTTAATGTAAGACTGACAGGTTCCCTGCTTTTAATAAGGCTTAGTTTTCTTTTTTGTATTTCTGATTCATAATTGCTAAGTGCATCAATAAAAGCCTCAAGCTCCTGCCTGTTTTTGGACGTATCCTTCCTGTTGCTAAAGCCCTGTTCAAGTGATAATATTGCCGGAGAAATATCCTGATCTTCATGATATTTACAAATTGCATTCAGCCAACGCATAGATTTGGGGTATCCCCCAAAACTGCTGGCTGATGTTGTCCCATCTTTAAGCGCCTTGCCAAAATCAACCGGATTTCTCCTGGCTGTTTCAAGCTCTGTAATGGAAAATTTTTTCATTATATCAGCTTTTTCACTTTCGGGTATTTGTTTAGTATTTCATACGATTGGCTAGAAACCCTTTTATAAAGATTTACTGCCTTATCAAAATCAATCGCTGGGTTGAATAATTCAGGAAACTCATATTTAAGCTCATGCTTATTAGCATCAGTTATATTTCTAAACTTACTGATGAATTCCAGATAGTCAATGAGGTTCCTTCTTTTATCATCTGTATCACTCAGTTTGTTTAAATCTGTTTTGAAAATATCTGTATGATATTCTTTGAAAAAAATATTATTGTATTCTAATGAAATCCGTCTTGAAATACAGGGTATGCAATAACCGCAATGTTTGTTTTCAGGAATGCGGGAAATCATCCAGCAGCTTGCAGATACATTGGCTGCCTTTTTAAGTTTATCCGGAAGCAACTCAAACACCTCTGCTTTTGTTTTGTACAGGAATGGGTTTTTAATTTCAAAATCTGGGTTGCTTAAAAGCAACTGAAATATCCTTTCTACCAAGGCAACAAATTCCGGGTCGGCTGTATGAGTGGAGAATGGCCCAACTCTTGCAGAATTTAACGGCAGGTGTATTGCAAACTGCCCGTTTTCTGCCATAAATAATATTTTATTAAAATTACTCCGTCTCGTAACCAATGCTGCTAAACTCAGGAATAAAAATGACCTGGTTCGTTGCGTATTCTCTCTTAATTCATCTTTTGGGAATGGGTATTTAGGCTGATTTCTGCCGTAAACTTTAATATGTATATGTTTAACAGCCTTCTTGTAAAATTTCTCAAGTGTATCATGCACTTTTTTCTGGCAGTTATCTACTGCATGGTTAGCATGTGAGTTATGACTAACCAATACCAGGTCTTTATTTTCTTTTAAAAATTCTGAAGCCGCACACATCGAATCAATACCACCAGAAAAGAGCAAAGTGGCTCCCTCCTTATTTTGCCAGTCAAAAGCTAAGGTGGGTACACCTTTCTTTTGAATAAATTTAATACTCCAGTTGTCCTTGCTTACCACATACAAAGCCCCTTCAAGATCTTTTTTTATTCTTTCAAACAAATGCAGGTTAACCACCTCTACACCTACTTCAATATTTCTTATGTAATGTTCTCTGTCTTCTCTTTTTACTGCCAGATCGGATGCAAAAATTCCTGATGCAAGGTTAATAAGATCCTCTTCTAACGAATTAGTATCACCAAACTCTTCCACGAATTTGTTTATGCCGGTATACAGATTTTTTCCGGGGCATAATAATAAATCATACCCTCTTATTTTTTCCCCTACCATTATTCTTTTCTTCATTACCCGCTATTAGACTTTAACTTGTTAATTGATTTATCTACAAAAGAATTCCATTCGTTCTTATTTTTAATAGTTTGTATTTCCCTGCTTATTACAGTTGATACTGTAGTATGAATACTCTTTTTAAAATTCACCAGTTCGCTTACAGTCTTATTTCTGCATTTATCACCCACAAAACCTGATGTATCTCTTGAAATAATATAATTGGTAACTTCTGCAAAGAACCGGGATGCCCAGTTGCTGGCTGGTTGGGTTGATTGAAAAGCCCCCGGAATAGCTTTTTTAGCAAATTCAGCAATTATACTGTTGCTTTTATTTTCAATAAGAGAAGTATTAAATTTTTGAATTGCCTGCTCAAAGGTTTTTGAGTTTTTAACCGCTGCATAGCAATCAAAAATTGCTTCGCTCTTTAAATCCTTTGATACAGGTAATTGCTCATTTTCAGAAGCCCTCCAAATTTCATTAATTATCCTGCTTTCAGGAATAAACTTGTTTTGATACCCGGCATGAACCGGTTTCCAGTTAGTTGTTCTTGGCGAAGGTTGGCTTATTGATGTTCCCATATTGACTTAGTGTAACTTGTCTTTTTTAATTCTGTCAATTTCTTTTTGAATAAGTGCTGTATCTATAAATAGTTCTGAATAAATATTTTTCCAGTTTATTGAACCTCTTATCTCAGGGTTATCTCTCAGCAGTTCAGTTATCAGCCCTAATTCTTTGCTGCTAAGGCAAGATAATTTGCAGCCACACATTTTGTAAAATTCCGAAGAACGGTTTGCAATTGAATCTTCTGAATCAGTAAAATGACCTGATACAACGATAAAGGAAAAAGGATTACCAAAGAAAAAAGAGTACCTGACCCTGAAATCCTCTACATATGATTTGAATCGTTTCAAATCATCCGCTTCAAAACCAAAACCATTTTTGTATGCTTTTGAATCAATCAATAACATAAAGCCTTCTTTGCACAAAATAACTGCATCCGGCAACGATTCAAATGAACGATCAATCCCATATCGCCTTGTTGGCGACTCCATAATAAACTGCAAACAATCTTTAACATACAACTCATGTAAATCATCGGGCCTTCCAGTTAATCCGTCTGGCAGTGTATTGTGTCCAAGCTTTTCAAGTATTTCAGAAAGGCCGGGAATCAGAATAAGGCCTGCATTTATAACGCCGCCAAAAAAATTAAAAAATCTTTCATTAGAGTAACTGTTGCATTTTGCAGAAGAAAAATTATCGCAAATTAATAGAGGCTTTGCCTTGTGCTTTTCTGCTTCTGCAACTAAAGTATCCGTTAATGAGTTTTCGACCTTGTCGCCCGTAAATAATATACTATAGTTAACCTTTGCCCCAAGTTTGTCATACTTATAAGTATGAATAATTGTATTCTCATGCGGCAACCTGTCCACTTTTTCTACATTAAAGCCATTAGTAACTAATGTTGATATAATATTTGCAAATGGTGAATTTAGCATTTAAGGAATAAAAGCAAATAGCAGTTAAGTTGTTTAAGGTTACGTAAAGAAGATTTATAAATATAAGCACAATTAATAGTTATATAGCATTGGGTCTAAAAAAATGTTCTCATTTTATCTAAACAACCATTAACATGTAGTAAGGGTGTTTTTCCCCTATCAAAATAGGTGTTTAAACGGATAAAAAGAGTACATGAAAAATACCACTTTTAGGGTATTGCAAATGTGGCAGTAATTAGTTTAATTTTAAACTTCCCAAACCCCAAACCATTATGGCATCTTCTCCACATAGGCTGGGTCTTGCACTTTCTGGCGGAGGTTACAGAGCAACTGCTTTTCACCTCGGCACATTAAATAAATTACATGAGATGGAAATTCTGCAACAAGCAGATGTCATATCTACAATTTCTGGCGGTTCTATTACAGGTGCATATTACTGTT
>JAGOAX010000008.1 GCA_017983695.1 Ferruginibacter sp. | reverse complement strand
TCATAAAGTATTATAAAGAACCAGTTATGGCAAAAGCAAAAAAAACTGTTGTAAAAAAGGCAGCAGTAAAAAAACCGGCAGCTAAAAAGAAAGCTGCACCCAAAAAGAAGGTGGCTAAAAAAGCTGTGCCTAAAAAGGTGGTAAAGAAGAAAGCCGCTGCAAAACCAAAAGCATCTTCAGTGCCCAAGGTAGAAAAGCCTGTTAAGAATACCGGCAAAATAGATGAAGTAGTTATTCGCATGTATTGTCACGGTTTTGGCGATTGCTTTCTGCTTACTTACCTGAGTAGCAGTACACCTGCGTATCGGATGTTAATTGATTGCGGTATGCTTACCGGAGATAGCGACAGGTTAAAGCAGTGTATTGAAAATATAAAGGCTGACTGTAACAATCATCTGGACCTAGTAGTGCAGAGCCATGAACACAAAGACCATATTTCAGGATTTAATCTGAAGGATAAGAGTAAAAACCTGTTATGGGACAGCATAGAAGTGGATAATGTATGGCTGGCATGGACAGAAAATACATCCACAGGCGGAGAAGATTTAGCAATCAAACTTAAAAAGAAATTCAGGAAGAAAAAGAAAGCCCTTGCTAAAGCATTGGGGCTGTATAACCAGCAAATTGGAAGTGCAGCTCACAAAAACCTTATGAACAGTGAGTTTCGTGGTACAGATTATTACTCTGCCCAGCAACGATATGCAAGTGCTTTACAACAGTTACTTAATTTCTATGACATTGGTTCGGATGAAGTAAACCAATCATTAGCAGCAGGCGGAGGTGGAGAACTTGGATTGACAATGAAAGAAGCCATGAGTTATTTCGTAGAACGTAATAAAAAGAATGGTACACCGCATATTAATTTCTGGAACCCGGGTGATTCAGCAGATGCCGATACCACCGGACTAAATGGGATTAAATTTTATTTCCTTGGCCCACCAAAAGATTATGACCTGTTAAGAAAAATGGACGACAAGGAGCATGTGGAGATGTATTTATCTGATATGGGCTTATCTGATAATTTTTATATGGCATTAGCAGATAATGCAGGCGATGAGGTATCTCCATTTCATTTAAAATACAAAGTAGAGAAGAACGACTTTACATCGGATGAGTTAAAAGATGCTGATAATACCTGGACGCTTTACCATGATTCCAGAAATGAGTGGCGGAACATAACAACTGACTGGCTGCAGAATGCAGGCACACTTGCTCTTCATCTTGATTCTTATACCAACAATACAAGTCTGGTAATTGCTATTGAGTTTGAAGCAAGCGGAAAAGTATTACTATTTCCTGCCGATGCACAAATAGGAAATTGGATAAGCTGGACACTTCCTGAAAAAGAAGGCGATACAAAAGCTGCATTGCAATGGAGCGATGCTTCAGGCAATAAAACTATTACAGCCGAGGACTTACTAAAACGAACAGTGTTTTATAAAGTAGGACACCATGCCAGCCATAATGCAACTGCAAAAAAACATGGCATGGAACTAATGAACAGCCCTGAGCTTGTGGCTATGATTCCAGTGGATGAGGCTGTAGCAAAAAAACAGGGTAAGAAGGGTTGGAAAATGCCTGCAGCTGAACTATACCAGCGGCTGCAAGAAAAAACAAAAGGAAGAATCATACGCCTTGATAACGGTAACCTGATAAAAAATGGAGTGGAAGATGTTGCAGAAGGTGCCAAACCTACTCAGCAGCAACGGCAGCAGTTTAATAAAAATGTAACCGCATCTAAAGTTATCATACAATCTGATGAAGGACAAAACAGGCCAATGTACTGGGAATACAGTGTGAAAGGATAATATTTTTTTAGCAATTAAAACAAACTAATAAATATGAAAAGAGTTGACATTACACTAGGAGTAAAGTTAAATCCCGGCCCACACCACAAAGGAAAACAGGTATTCTGTTTTCCTTTTTTATTTTTAGCCCTTCTTAAAAAAGTTACTCATAAATAATAATTGGTATTTTACCGCATTGGCCCAGTATGGCCAGGTATGTGCACCAGGCCGGGTAATATAATCATGTGGAATATTACGATATAGTAATTGCTGGTGAAGGTTTTCGTTTACTTTAAAAAAGAAATCATCTATACCACAATCAATAATAAGTTGCAATGTGTTGGGTTGAATTAAGTGCAGCATGTTGATCACAGTATTTTGTTCCCAGTACTGTGGGTTGCCGGCATAAATACCCAACCGCTTTGATATATCCCAGTTATTGGGAAATGGCCGGATATCAACACCACCGCTCATGCTGCCCGCTGCACCAAAAATATCGGGATGTTTTATAGCTAAGTACATTGCCCCGTGCCCTCCCATGCTTAAGCCGGTAATGGCACGGCCCTTTTTATTGGCAACGGTTTTGTAATGGCTGTCTATCCATTGTATCAATTCGTTTATAATATATGTTTCGTATTTGTATGACGAGTCAACCGGGCTATCCCAATACCAGCTGCCATAACCACCATCAGGGCAAACAATTAGTACATTATACAAATCAGCCAGTGTTTCCACGCCTTTTACCTTTGTTATCCAGCCGGCATAATTATCACTGTAACCATGCAACAAATACACAACCGGAATTTGTTTTATAGTATCATAACTATTGGGCTTTATTATCACCGCCTTTATTTTTTTGTGCATGGAGGAGCTGTAAGTTTCAACCGTATCAACAACAGCAGCATAAGCGATAAAGATCAGGCTGTTAAAAAAACAGCATAGTATAATTATCTTTTTCATTATTTACTTTTTAATGGATTCAATAAATACTCCAGCCCATTTATCTTTATTTCATAAATGGTAGCCAGCAGCACACCAAGCTTTCCCTCAGGAAATCCCTTGCGGTTAAACCACTCCAGGTAGGATACCGGTAAATTACAGAGTACTGTTCCTTTATATTTGCCAAAAGGCATTTCCATTTTTACCAATTGCAGCAATAATTCTCCATTGGTTGTACTGTTATCTTTATTCAATGGCTTATAATTTATCTCTGTAAAGTTATTGTTTTAACATTTTATGGTTATTCACATTATAAAGCAATTAATCCACTTATTGAATAATAGTGGCTGATTATCTTTTTTATTCTTCAATGTATTAATACATTTACTTTAATTAATAAATATTTAATACCTCATTAAACTTTTATTTACTAACCCATTCTAAATTCGCATGATAACAACTACTGTTACCAACCCCTTATTTGAAGTTGTAAGCCGGCATTCTTTTGGCGATGTTTTATTAAACACTTCAACCAATCAAAAAAGCTTACATGCAACTATTGACATTAAACCCGGTGATGTAATCAGCAAATTTAATGCTGGCATTACGCAATCGTATGCAACCTACTTAACTGTGCAAACCGGTATAGATACTCATATTACTTTACAGCCTGAGTTTTTACAATACATTAATCATAGCTGTGCCCCAAATGTCTTTTTTAATACTGACACCCTCGAATTAGTCTGCCTGCAGGCTTTACAACCTGGTGATGAGTTAACTTTTTTTTACCCAAGCACAGAGTGGGATATGAGCCAGCCTTTTGTTTGTAATTGTAAAAATGAACAGTGTTTACAATTGATAAACGGAGCTTCTCACTTAGACAAGTCGACCTTAAAAAAATATCGTGTAACTGATTTTATTAAACAACAGTCTGGTTTATAACAACCTGTTGTTTATCCGCTTTAAAATTTATGTCTTTATCCACTTCTTTTTTACCAATAATTCCTCTCGAAAAACTTAAGGTTTGGGTACTTGCTCCCTATATTATAACCAACGACGCCAATATTGATTACTACTACGATTTTAGCCAAAGTATAGAAGAATACAGTAAAACCTTTGCTGCACTTAATATTAACTGGCAATGGCAGCCTGTTACCATGAATGATTATGCCGCAATAATTGATAACATTGCCGCTGAAAAAGAAGCCGGCATTTTCTTTCCTCTTGTATTTAATATTTGCGATGGCGATGAAGTAAATGGAACTCCGGGCATTTCTGTAGTAAAATTATTGGAAGAAAAAGGGTTGGTATATACCGGCTCCGACGAATACTTTTATAATATCACCACTTCTAAAATTCCGATGAAGGAAGCTTTTGACCTTTATAATGTACCTAATGCAAGATGGGAAGCTATTAAAATTAAAGAGCAATACACCAATGGAATTTTCGATAGGCTGGGTGCGCCGATAATTGTTAAACCTTCTGTTAGTGGTGGCAGTATGGGTGTAGGTATAAAAAATGTGGTAGAGAATAAGGCTGAGTTAAACGAGCAGATTTATAAAATGTTTGATGGTTACCGGGGTTGGAATTTAGCAGCCGACGGTTTAATTGCTGAATCATTTATTACCGGTCCGGAATATACCGTGCTGATTGTTGGTTCTTACGACAAACCGGAGCTTGCAAAAATATATACTCCTGTTGAACGTATTTTTCACCCTTCTTTACCCGATAAAGAAAAGTTTTTATCTTTTGACAGGTTATGGGAAATTTATGAAGATGAAGAACCGATGCCTAATGAAGGCAATTTTTATGAATATGAAACACCTGATGCTGCTTTAATTGACACAATACAAAAAATAAGCTGGGATGCTTACGTGGCTTGTAAAGGAAAAGGCTATACAAGAGTAGATGTGAGAATGGATAGTGCTACAAAAAAATTATATGTTTTAGAAGTAAATGCACAATGTGGTTTAAGTGAAGATGAAAACTACACTTCTATTGGCGCCATATTAAGGGTAAGCAATAAAATTTTTGCCGAGCTGGTAATTGAAATTATAAATGATGCATTTTTAAGAACCCGGTTAGCCACGGATTACACGAATTAACACGGATAAAATTCAATGTCTCACAACACTAATATTTCTTCGCTTCAACCTTCGCCGGTTCCCCCTTCAGGGGGCGGAGGGGGTATGAGAATTTGTGTACTAGAGCCCGATTATTCCACCACCAATGTAGATTATAAGAATTATGATCCGCCAAGAGATTTGTCGGCATTATTACCCAACGATACGGTGGATACTATTTTCTTAAACAAGCTCACTACCTACAAACAACTCAAAGAATTAAAGAAAAAAAACTACGACATCTTTGTTAACCTCTGCGAAGGTTATTTAGAATGGGAAGTGCCCAGCATTGATGTAATTTATACTTTAGAATTATTGAACCTGCCTTTCACAGGCCCAACAACTTTATTATACGATCCGCCAAAAGAATTGATGAAGTATGTGGCGTATACCGAAGGCATTAGTACTCCGGCTTATGCTTTAATAGAAAATGAAGATGATATTGAAGCAGAATGCAAACACTTAAAGTTTCCTTTGTTTGTTAAGCCTGCAAAAGCCGGCGATAGTTTAGGTGTGGATGATAAAAGCCTGGTGCATACTATTGATAAACTGAAACAAAAAATTCATGCAATTATTGATGAATACGGTCCTTTATTAGTAGAAGAGTATATCAGCGGCAGAGAGTTTACTGTAATGCTGGCCGCCAATGATGATGGTAAAACCGTAACCGTTTTTAAACCTGTAGAATATATTTTCCCTGAAGGGAATCAATTTAAAACTTATGCTTTAAAAACTTCTGAGCTGCATCCCAATGCCAATATTGCCTGCAATGATCCTGAACTGGAGTTAAAACTGAAGGAAGCCGCCACGCAGATCTTCCGCAGTTTTGGTGGCGTGGGTTATGCCCGTTTAGATTTTAGAGTAGATGATAACAAGGAAATTTTCTTTTTAGAAATTAATTTTACTTGCTCTGTTTTTTACAAAGATGGTTACGAAGGCAGCGCCGATTATATCTTAAAACACGATGGTTTTGGCCAGCTCAAATTCCTGAAACATATTATAAAAGAAGGTATAGCAAGGCATGGCCTCAGGCAGAAAAAATACGTGATGAAGGGCAATTCCATAGCCGGTTACGGCATTTATGCCACGCAGGATATTGCAGCTAATGACTTGATTTTTAAAGGAGAAGAGATAAACCAGCGCATTGTTACCCGCCGACATGTGGAGCAAAACTGGGATATTAAAGAAAAAGAAATCTTTGCTAAATATGCCTACCCACTAAGCAATGAGGTATATTTGCTATGGGATGATAACCCCGGCGGATGGGCTCCGCAGAATCATAGTTGCAATGCCAATACCGGTTACTCCGGTTTAAATGTTGTTGCTTTACAAAACATTAAAAAAGGCGAAGAACTAACCCTCAACTACGCATCCTTCCTGGATGAAACGATGGAGCCCTTTAATTGCCGGTGCGGTGCAACCAACTGTCGTGGCTTAATAACCGGAATTACCCATAATTCGGTTACCGAGAGAGAAAAGATAGCCACGCTTTAAACTAACCTAACTTCTTTCGGTCTCACAACAACCCATTAAATTCTGGCTACGAAACCCTGTTTCGTATTAGAAATTTATTATTAAACCGATTCAACCGAGCAACCTATGTCACGTTTTCAAATTTTAAAGAGCTTAATGAATAAGCACCGCAGCCAACTGGTGCTCACTTATATATTATTTTCCCTGGAAATGCTGGGCGGCTTATTGCGGCCCTTATTTCTTGGCATTGCCATTAATGATTTAATGAAGGGTAGTTACCAGGGTTTGATCTTACTTTCTGTAGCGCATATTGTTACACTTGCTGTTGGCACCATGCGCCACATGTATGATACCAGGACTTACTCATCTATTTATGTTTCATTAGTTACAAAATTTTTAAGCCGCCGCATTTATCAAAAAGATGTGAGCAAGCTTAGTGCTCACTCTACTTTGGCAAGAGAGTTTGTTGATTTTTTAGAATTTGATTTGGTGTATGTAATTGAAGCGGTTTACAATATTTTAGGTTCGTTGATATTAATGTTTTTTTATGATGCTTCTGTTGTGTTGTTGTGTTTAGCTGTTTTATTACCTGTTATTGGTATCAGCTATATTTATGGTAAAAAAATGAACCGTCTGAACAAATTAAAAAATGATGAGCTGGAACACCAGGTAGAAGTAATAAGCAATGGCAACGCTAAAGAATTAAAAAATCATTACAATAACCTGCGCCGTTGGCAGGTAAAAACTTCCGACCAGGAAGCCTGGAACTTTGGTTTAATGGAGTTTTTGGTAATGATTGTTTTGGGTGCCAGTTTATTATTAACTTATAAAACATCGGGCACAGCAATTTTAGCTGGTAATGTGGTGGGTATTTTCTTTTACGTAACCAATTTTGCAAAGGGATTAGAAACTATTCCTTATACCGTACAGCGTTTAAGTTCATTAACTGATATTACAAGAAGAATTGAATTACAGGTAGATGACTTTCCGGAAGATAATAATAATTTGAAACCGCTGAGGAAAGAGAAGAGAACGAAAGTGGGGGAGATGGCGGCGTAAAGGAATAATACAATTTAAAAAATTAATTCCTTAATAACTTCTACAACTTCTGTTATTGAGCAACTTTTAGGTAAGACTTTATCAAATGTTTTATCAGCCAAAAATTCAATTATTATAGGGTACAATGGATTATGGATATGCATTGATATTATTAATATCGGAATCCTTTGGTTATATATCTTCTCGCTCTCTCTTATAGTTCTGGAAAATTCAAAACCATCTGGTTTTGGGTGTTTTAAATCTGAAATTATTAAGTCTATTTTAATATTATTTTTTAAGCAATATTCAAAATGAGATAAGGCAGACACAGGTTCTTCAAAGCTCTCTATTTTTAAATTAGGTAAAAAAGGGAATAATCCCTTTTTTATTGCCATAGAAAAAACTTTGGTGTCGTCTAAATGAATTGCATAGTTTTTTTTAACTCGACATTTAATAATTTATTAGTCATGCTAATCGCATTGTCAATTCTATTTATTAAACCCTTATCATATTTTAATATTCCTTTATTCTCCACCTCTTATTTATTTACTTGTGCTATCTGATTTCTCTAAATATTCTCTTAAGTCTTTTGAATTAATTTCAAGCGTTCCTATAGTTTTATCAATTTCGCCTATTTGCATTTCTAAGCTTTCGGAATATATAATATTACCTGATTTAATAAAATCAAATTCAATTTTTATAGTCTTAAGTCTTTCGAGTAAAAGAATAAAATCTAAAGGTGTATGTAATTGATTTTGAGAATGAAAATCTGAAACTATATTGTATAAAGGAACACACAATATATCAAAGAATAGCTGAATGTTTGTCTTATTTTTTTCTTTACTCCATTTTTCAATTGGTTGTTTCAATAGAGACTTAAAAGACTGAGGCATTTTTGAATCTTCAACTAAATGTAAAATCTTTTCAATAAGATTATGAACCTCGTCACCAAGACCATTTAATACTTTTTTTCTATCAAAATCATTTATTGAAGCTCTTTCTGCCTGTTTTATTATTTCATTAAACATGTCAAATAAAGTATCTAGGCAAGTAATTATTTTTTGAAACTCAATTGTAGTATTTTTTCTTTTTTCAAAATGCGTTACATAAGCTAAATAATATTCCTCCAGATTTAGTTTTTCGACAACACGCTTTATATCATAATAAGTGTTGATTTTAATAAGATGAAATAATGCAGGTTCACTTTTAAATGCGTTGCTTGTTTCTTGGATATTATCTTTATTTAATTTTGCAGACTTTATTGATCCGTTAACAAGGCTAGCTAAATACTTTAATTTCTCTGTTTTTGTTTTTTCTTCTTTTTTGCGGTTTTTCGCTTTGTCTTTATAAAAAGCAATTATGAATAACAGTATTGTTATGACGTTACCAATTATGCTCCCATAATCTTTAAACCAACTGTTTTGTGTTGGCGGATTATTGACTGTAAAATAGAATAAATTATCCCACATTTTATTATCATTTATAACTTATAAATTCAATATTTTTCACTTAACTAAGTTTTTTATTTCATTAATAATCTCTTCTCCAGTCGCCTTTGTAAAATATTTATCAAATGTTTTTTCTTTTAATCCTTTGGCAATAACTGGATATTCCTCATTATACATTGTTACTAGTAAAATCACCGTCTTTTTTTTATAGATTTTTTCTTTTTTACGAATTATATTTGCAAATTCATATCCATTTATATCTCCAATTTGATTAAACCCTGTAATTATTAAATCGACATTTGTTCCGTCCTTAAAAAATTTATCTATGCATTGTAATGCAGGTTCTGAGTGAGTAAAAGTTTTCAATATAAGGTTTGGAAAATATTTTTTTAAATGTGTTGACATTCCTGATATATATATCTTGTGATCATCAAAATATATAGCATTAATTTTTCGAAAATCAATATTTAACAACTTTGTGGAAATATTGATTGCGTTACCAACGCTTTTAATTAAACCGCCTTCATATTTAATAATCTCTTTATTTTCCATTTTCAAAACCATTTAATTGTCGTTGTAAATTTTGTTTCGCATTTGAAAAATATTGATCCCAATTATCAATATTACAAATTGTTGTATAGGTATTGCTTTCTTTAATTCCTCGTACCTGTTCTTTTAATTCCCTTACCAGTAAACGTAATTTTTTTATTTCCGCCTGCAACAATTGCTTTTCACTTATTGCATCAGATTTGTTAATAAAGAAATGCCCTTTTTCTAAGTTCTCTAAAATTTCACTAACCCGTTTAAGATCATTCTTTTCATAAGCAGCATTCAACTCTGCAAACAACTTTGTTGCCAATTCTTTTTGTTCATCGCTTACCACATCTGGGTGGCAAAGTTTACTGGCCTTACGGTATTTATTCTTCAGTTCCTTTTGTTCTTCGTCCGTAAGTGTTTCTATTGCTTCATTTTTTGAGGCTTCGTATTGTTTGTTGTAAGTGTTGTAATCTTCTTCTGTTTCCTGTTGTTGTTCTGTACCCTTGGCTTTTTCTTTCCGGTATTGCAGTATTTTAATAATCAGTTCCCCTAATTCGTTGTTGTGTCTTATACCAAATTCATGTATTAGTTTTTCCAGGTCTGCTTTTTCATCAGACAAATCATTTATTGCTGCTTCAAGCGATTTAATTTCAAATTTAATTGCATCAACTTCCGGGTCAAGGTAAACTGTAAGCAGATGGTTGCGGTTTATAAATTCTTCGATTGCAATTACAGCTTTGCTGTAATATTTTTCACTAAGATAACTAATAATGCTTCGCAGTTCTGGCAACAAATCATTTTGTTCTAATTTAGAAACATGTGTACTTATTTCAGCGTCTTCTTCTAATGCAATAAGGCTTTTTATTAATTCTAAGCGTTTAATTATTTTAGCAAGGTCTGGGTTTTTAACATCTGTCATTCGGGTTGTCTTTTTGTAAATATATGTGTTGGATTTGAGGTTGTTTAGTTAACTTAAATTTTATTTATTTTTTGCCGGTTTTGGTAGTCTGATCTATAACACAGTTTGCAATTCAAAAACTATTGTCGTCTATTTTTATACCTTACAATCAGAAATTATTTCAAGGTGGCAAGGAACATTTTTTCCCAGAGCCAGTAGTAAGATTTGAGGGAGATGAATGTAATAAGAGCTTATGAGATTTGCGAATTACATGGACTTGCTGGGTTTAAGGTAAGAAGGATTTATAGAAAGACGCCTGTAAAAATTCAAGACAATACTTCTAATGTTCGCAAAATTAGCGAAGCATAGGATAAACCTTTTTATCAAATCACTTCCCTTGCTTTTCCCTATGATGCCTAAAGAATGCATCAGCAAGTCCTCCTCTAAATAAACCTAACCCACTTGTATTGAACCTATCTTCTTTGTTTAGTCTTTCACAATGGTGGCATAATCTTTTGCCACCTGTACCTTCTTTTACATTATAGGCTTCAATATTATTTACTTCTGTACAAAGAGAATTATTATGATAAACTTCTGTTCCTTCCCTTTTACTGTACCATTCTGTTGTCTTTGGCATAGTTGATATGTTTTTAGTTGTACAAAATTAGATGCCAAAACAAAGTTAAGGATTAGATTTTATTAACACTAATTATATTAGTATTTTTTTAATAAAATATTTAGTTTTAGCAAATGCAGCGTATTGCATACAAAAGAAAAAAAATAATCTGTTTTAGCAATTCTTCATAAGTGTAAATATTAAAAAAACTCAATTAAGAGGTTTCCGTTTTGTTTAATTCTATATAAATTTTTTATCCAAATAAGGATTAAACTCTTCAATAGGCCTGGGTAAGAAATACCCTTTTATTAAATCAGGCTTAAGAACACAAATTTCAATGTGAAGCCTGTCTGTAAAGTTTGATGTTGGATAAATTGGGTCTCCTTCAAGAAAGGCGCTTCTGATAGTATCATACTGGGGCAAGCCTAATTCCTTATTTGTTTGGTGAAGGTATTTAATAACGGCACAATCCAATTGTCTGTTAGCTCCTTTATTGGTTGGTAACTTTTCGCCACTTTTTTCTGCTAACTGTAAAAGAGAGTCGTGTGCTTTTTTAACAATATTAATTGATGCAGGCTCAAGTAAATTAAGGCAATTACCTAATTCTATTATTGCACCAATTACAAAAGGGGTTTTTATTGGTATTTTATTTTTTTGCGTTTTAGTAGCGCAGCCAATTGCATATTCTAGTGCTCGTGCAGGATTTTGTTCCCAAAAATAAACTCCGGGGCCTAACCAGTCCCATGAGTTTTCGCTGGCAAATAATTGGTCTTGTCCATTTAATATCTTTAGCCCCACTTCCTGGTCACAACTATGGAATCCGGTTATTTGAAAGGGTTGATGATATGCCAATGCTATTTTTTATTATTGCCAGCAATAGACTGTGAAACGTCTTTTTTTTCTTTAACTATTCCTGCATCTACCAAAAATTTTAATGCAGACTCTTTAGTTTTTAAAGCCTCCTGAGTAACTTTTTTAATGGCCTCAATTTGTTGGTTAATTGCAATTTGTGTCATGCAGAAATTCGTTTATTTTTTTATACCATCTAAGGTAATATTTACTTTCTCCCGTTTTGTTAGATTTCCCCCAATTTTTAAGATTGTGAACAATTAGCTAAAATCTTGTACAAGTTTTATTCTTTCTCGGTCTTCTCATATAACTTTTGCCTTCTCATCAATCTCCCAATAGCTTCCACAATGCGTTTTGTTTTGTTACTTCCTGCTTTGCTTCATAAATCCACTTGATATAAAAACGCTGTTCGCTTTCGGAGAGTTTAAAGAAGAATTGTTTTGCTACAGGTTCATCTTCTAAGCATAATAAAAATTCCTGCGGTATTTCTATTGTTGAATTATCGGCGTATAAAATAACATGTACTGTATCGCCTTCTGTTTTACCAATCGCTTTTCGTATTTCGGCACGTACAGGTAAAAACAATTTGCCATTACCCATTGGCATTAATTTGTAGCGCTTCAATTCAAAACCATCAATGCTGCCGCTAACCTGCACCCAGCCAAATTTGGCTTTTTTATCGGGGGCAATTTCTTCAATAACAGTATAAACCCATCCGCCTTTGCCTGGGTATTTTTGCAGCTTGTATTTTTTATTTACCAAAGGTTTATCCATGCCGGCAATTATTCCTCCTCTCTTTTTACAATTAAATACCAATTATTTTCCAGCGGCAAGTAACCGTACTCATAACAGTAAAAATAAGTCTGCCCCTTCTTTGTTGTGTATAAATGCGTTTGGTATTTAAACTGAAAGCCCTTTTCAATTAGTTTATCTCCGTTCGTTGTTGCGGTTGGCTCTCCATCTGGTAAAAGACTTTCTAATATGCGGCGGTTTTTGCCCAAAGCATTATTAACGTTGCGGATGAAGTTATTGGCAGCACTTTTAAGGTCGTTATTGTATGCAGCCCGGCAGTAATCATCGCAAAATTTTTTGTCGCTACGGCCTTTTACGGTTTTACCGCAACTCAAACATGTTTTTTCATCTTTTTGTTTCAACATAGTACCAGTAAGGGTTTGGTGAAAAAATTGATGGGTAATTTTTTGTCTTCACCCGTTTACATACGGTTATAAAGGTAAGTAAAAGGATAATCTCCGGCTAACGCTTTTTGGTCGTCGCATCTTTGCATTGTCAATCGGAACAAAACAAACAAACCGGTTGGTTGAAATAAATTAAATCACCGCACGGCTTTAAAACATCAGCACGGCACAAAACGAAACAACATGTACGCATTAAAAAACAAAGTTCAATTGATTGGTAACCTGGGCAACGCACCAGAAGTAAAGAACACCGAAAACGGTAAAAAGCTGGCCCGCTTTAGCATGGCCACCAACGAAACTTACCGTGGCCGTACCGGCGAAAAAATTACCGAAACCACCTGGCATAATGTGGTGGCCTGGGGTAAGGTAGCCGATATTGCCGAAAAGTTTTTAACCAAAGGAAAAGAAGTAGCAATAGAAGGGAAGCTTATCAACCGCAGCTACACCGATAAAGACGGCATTAAAAGATACGTTACCGAAATACAGGTAAATGAATTACTGCTGATTGGCGGAGAAAAGCCAGCGGCATAATTTTGAATAGGGCGCAGGAATTTAAAACCACCTGCGCCCTTTTTATTATCGTCTTATCTTTATCATTATGCAATCCATAGAACGCAACGAAATATTTGATCTGGCATACCGCTTTGTAACCGAAACCAGCGAAAATCTTTTTCTCACTGGTAAAGCCGGTACAGGTAAAACCACTTTTTTAAAATACTTAAAAGAAAACGCCACTAAAAATATTGTGGTAGCGGCACCAACAGGTGTAGCTGCAATAAATGCCGGTGGTGTAACGCTGCACAGTTTATTTCAATTGCCTTTTCACCCGTTTTTACCTACCCGAAATCATAAAGAAGAATTGCTGGGCAAAATTAGGTACAACAAACAGCGGCAGCAATTGCTGCGTAAAATGGAATTGCTGGTTATTGATGAAATAAGTATGGTACGGTGCGATGTGATGGATGCCATTGATACCATTTTAAAAAGCATCCGCCGCAATTACGATACTCCGTTTGGCGGCGTACAATTATTGTGCATTGGCGATTTACACCAGTTACCGCCTGTAGCACAAAACCATGAGTGGGTAATTTTACAGGAGTATTATACCACGCCGTTTTTTTTTGATAGCATGGCCATTAAAGAACAAATGCCATTACTGATTGAACTGAATAAAATTTACCGGCAAAAAGAAGATTCGTTTGTGCGGTTGCTAAATAAAGTGCGTAACAACCAAATGGATGCCGATGATTTTGAAGACCTGCACCTACGCTACGATCCATTATTTTCTCCCATGCCCGGCGAAAAATATATTACACTCACCTCTCACAATAAACAAGCCGCAGAAATTAACCAGCGAAAAATAGAAAATTTATTTACCAATGCTTTTACTTTTAAAGCGGCTGTAGAAGATGATTTTCCGGAGCATATTTTTCCTGCAGAAGCAGAATTGGTTTTAAAAGAAGGGGCACAGGTAATGTTTTTAAAAAACGATGTAATTGCTAAAAGATATTTTAATGGAAAAATTGGGGTAGTAAAATTATTGGAGCCCAATAAAATTATTGTGGATTGCGATGGTGCAGATATTGAAGTCGCCAAAGAAACCTGGGAAAATACCCGCTATACTTTAAACCGCAGCGATGGAAAATTAGAGCAAGAAACCATGGGCACTTTTACCCAGTATCCTTTGCGTTTGGCCTGGGCCATCACCATACACAAAAGCCAGGGATTGACTTTTGAAAAAGTAATGATAGATGCCGGATCTTCTTTCAGCAGCGGGCAGGTGTATGTGGCGCTCAGCCGCTGTACCAGTTTAGAAGGCATTGTATTGTTGAGCAAATTATCATCGGCAACATTGTTTAGTAATGATAATGTAATTAAAGGCCAGCAATCTTTAACACACAGAGGTTCGCTTGCAGAGCGATTTACAGGTGCCAGGCAGGTTTTTACACAACAATTGATCAGCGAAATTTTTAGTTTTAATGAGGTTGAAATTGGTATTGCTTTGTTGTTGCACCATATTACACAACAGCAGGATAAATTAAATGCCGAAAGTTTACCGTGGGTAGAAAATATCAAACAACATTTTATTACCGATAAATCGGTGGGCTTAAAATTTATTGATGTGGTGAGTGGCATTATGAAAGAAGAAGCTGTAATTGAAAATAATACAGCCGCACAAAAAAGGATCAGCGATGCCGCCAATCATTTTGAACCTAAATTTTTAGCGTATCAAAAAGCATTACAAAACCATCCGCTTGTAACGGAGCATAAAGAAACCTCCACTATTATTAATGAGCAATTGAATCAATTGGCATTAGCTATTTACAGCATCATTTATTATTTACAATATTGCAAACAACCTTTTTCGGTAACTACATTTTTGCAACACAAATTAAAATTTGCGCTGCCTAAAATTAATCTTACCTGCTATGCCAGTGGTAAAAAGGAAACCTATACCGATGTTGCCAATACAGAATTATATAATACACTTAAGCGCTGGAGAGATATGAGGGTGGAAGAAGAAGGCGTAGCTATTTATATGGTAGCCAACCAGGCTACACTAAAAGAAATTGCAACTTATCTTCCGCTTACTAAAAATAATCTTTTACAAATTAGTGGTTTTGGCAAAGCCAAAGTAGAAAAATATGGCGATGAGATCATTGAGGCGGTGGAAGAGTATTGCAACAGAAATGCTGTCGAAACCAATATGGCTGAAAAACTAGTAAACCCTAAAAAAGAAAGAAAAGAAAAAAGTACTGTTGCAAAAGTTGATACCAAGGCTGTTACTTACGAATTATACAAAGAAGGAAAAAGTATTGAAGAAATTTGCAAAGAACGAAATTTAGTAAAAGCAACAATTGAAGGGCATTTAGCACATTATGTTTTTACAGGAGAAATTAATATTGACGATTTGGTGAGCAAGCAAAAACAGGAACAGATAAGAGATGCGATTCTCATTCATGGTTCGCTAAGCCATAAAACACTTATTGATAACTTACCAAAAGATGTTGGTTATGGAGAAATAAAAATGGTGTTGGCTGCAGAAAAAAAATAAAAAGACATTAAGTTTTATCAATCGCTTTAAAAAAATTTCTACCCTTTTCTTCCAAAATCATCCTGCACCCTTACAATATCATCTTCATCACTTGGGTTGCTGGCGTCGGTATGGCGCCAGATCTCGGCAATAATTCCCCAGCCTTCTGTACCCAATAAACGATGGCGCTCTCCTTGTTTTAATTGAATAATATCGCCAATTTTTAAGTCTTTGGTTTCTTTTTCTTCGTCGGTATCGCTGGTTACAACACCTGCTGTACCACGAATCAGTTTCCAAATTTCGGCACGGCGGTGGTGGTACTGCCAGCTTAATCTTTTATTTGGTGCTACCACTAAAATTTTAGGGCTTAGTTTGCCGCTAATATTTAATTCTTCTTTTGTAAGATGCGGAAAATATAAACTGATAAATTTTTCTGCTTCATTTTCTTCAATCACAAAAAAGCCTCCCCACGGCCTGGTACTATCTTGTTTATCTATTTTTAGATCTTGATGCTGCAGGTATTCTGCCACAGTTTCGAAAACCAATTCTTTTGGGGTATCTTTTTTAAAATTTAAATGCATTGTATATTTTTGTAGTAAACGTTTTATTCTTAAATATATTGAATTTTTAGATGGCGAATATCGAATATTTTTTGATGCAGGCTTTTTTATAAAACCGCAAAGTATTTTGTAACTATTCGCCATTCGCAAATTCAACATTTTCTCTATCTCCCCATAAACACCATCAATATTTGCACATCACTAGGATTTACGCCACTAATTCTGGAGGCTTGCCCTAAAGTGCGTGGCCTTATTTTTTTAAACTTCTGTTTAGCTTCCGTACCCAATGAAACCAGTTTTTCATAATCAAAATTATCTGGTATAATCAGGTCTTCCAGTTGGCTCATTTTGGCAACCAGCTCTTTTTCCTTTTCAATATACGTATCGTATTTCAATTGTATTTCCACCTGCTCCAAACTGTCTTTGCTAAAACCCTGCAAAGCATTCTTTAAAGACGGAATATAATTCTTCATATTTTCCAATCCAATATTTGGCCTTAATAAAATTTGTGCCGCCTTTTGTTTTGCAACTAACGTTGATGATTGTACGCTTTCCAAAAATGGATTAGTTTCCTCAGGTTCCAGGCTGATGGAACTGAGTATTTCTTTCAGTTTTTCCACAGCTTCTCTTTTGGTTTTTACTAATTCCATTCTTTCTTGGCTTGCCAAACCAAGGCGGTAACTTTTTTCGGTTAAGCGCAGGTCGGCATTATCCTGCCTCAACAGAGTACGGAACTCAGCCCTGCTGGTAAACATTCGGTAAGGTTCATCAGTTCCTTTATTTATTAAATCATCTATCAGCACACCTATATATGCTTCACTCCTTTTCAAAACAACCGGTTCTTGTGCTTTTGCTTTTTGATGAGCATTTATTCCCGCCATCAAACCCTGGCAAGCCGCTTCCTCATAACCCGTAGTACCATTTATCTGGCCGGCAAAAAACAAGTTTTCAATCAACTTGGTTTCTAAACTAAACTTAAGTTGGGTTGGTGGAAAAAAATCGTATTCAATTGCATAACCAGGCCTGAACATTCTGCAGTTCTCGAAGCCAGCAACCGACCTAAGTGCTTTAAGCTGAACCTCTTCTGGTAAAGAAGAAGAAAAACCATTCACGTAAATCTCCACCGTATTAAAGCCTTCCGGCTCTACAAACAACTGGTGCCGGTCTCTTTCGGCAAACCGATTGATCTTATCTTCTATACTGGGGCAATACCTTGGGCCGGTTCCTTGTATTCTTCCCTGAAACATGGGGCTTTTTTCAAAACCTGTTTTTAAAATATCATGTACTTCCGGACTTGTATAAGTGATCCAGCAACTGCGTTGTTGTGCTGCGGTTATTTTTTTAGTAGGCAGGTAACTAAAACCCACCATTTCCTCATCACCCTTTTGTTCTTCCATTTGGGAATAATTCAGGCTACGGCCGTCAATACGTGGTGGGGTTCCGGTTTTTAATCGGTCGCTTTCAAAACCTAAAGACACTAGTTGCTCGGTTATTCCCGTAGCGGCTTTCTCTGCCATACGGCCACCTCCCAATTTCTTCTCCCCAATATGAATAACGCCATTTAAGAAAGTGCCATTGGTTAAAACCACTGATTTTGCCTTTATTTTATGGCCTAAACCCGTTACAACCCCGTAAACACTGCCATTTTTTACCAAAAGTCCGTTCACCATATCTTGGTAAAAGTCAACATTCCGGGTGTTCTCAAGCATTTCCCTCCATTTACCGGCAAATAACATACGATCGCTTTGTGCTCTCGGGCTCCACATAGCCGGCCCTTTACTACGGTTCAACATTCTGAACTGGATCATGCTTTCGTCAGTAACAATGCCACTATATCCACCCATGGCATCAATTTCTCTTACAATCTGCCCTTTTGCAATACCACCCATTGCCGGATTACAACTCATCTGGGCAATGGTCTGCATATTCATAGTAATCAGCAGCACTTTACTTCCCATATTAGCGGCAGCAGCGGCGGCTTCGCAACCGGCATGACCAGCTCCTACTACTATAACATCATATTCTGGAAACATGTGGCAAAGGTAGTTTAGAAATTACTTAGGCTATAAAGAAGTTTAAAGAGATGGTTTCTAGCTACCAAACTTCCTGAGTATCTCTCTTTCTAACAGAATGTCCTTGATTGAGGTGCCTTGATTAAATTTTTCGAACTCATCATGACTTAAAGTAGCAATATTTTCGAGGTGTTCTTTATTATTGATGATAAAGTTCTCAATGGCGGGGTGACTTTCAATATTAGAAATTTCAATTTGAGATAGCTTATGAATCATTCGAAGGCAAAATCCGTAACCGGTTTTATCATACAAGTCCTGGAAATAAGGTTTTACTGCAAGTACATCTATCCGGTTACCCCTGTTTTTGTTTAATTCAAGCTTTTCTACCCTGATATTTATAAAGTTCCAGCAAAGCTTCAGGTCTTCTTTATTGTCAAAATCAAAGTAGGTAACAGGCACTATATGATCAAATTGCCAGGTTTTTGCAAAATTATCCCAGTTCAAACCTTCTGTAAACTGTAATTCAATCCAACCCCTAAAGCCATTTACATCCAAACCAAAGTATGGCGCATAGGCGGCAGCTGCTTTTTTCTCCAGTATATACCGTCTTAGTGCTAATTGCCACTTACGTTTCTCTCTAAACTTCAGTAAAGCGTCTGTTATCTCTTCTTTCGGTGTCCATTTCTTTCTTTCCATACCCAAATATATTATGTTTCCGGTTGAAACTGGGATTCGTGGAACCTGTGATTTTTTGATAAAGCTTGGGGAATTCAAAATGGGATTCGTGAAACATCACTTAAAGTAAGCATTTAAACACCTGTCCTCTGCTTCCCTCATACGCTTTGCATCCTTTGGTGTTTTATCCTTATAACCACAAAGGTGTAATGCACCGTGAAAGATAACCCGATGCAATTCTTCCTTAATAGTAACACCCAGGGTAATAGAATTGTCTCTAACTCTATCTGTACTAATATAGATCTCTCCTGTTATTGATTCAGGTCTTTCGGATAAGTCGAAAGTGATGATGTCGGTGTAATAGTTATGTTTAAGGTGAGATTTATTGATCTCTAAAAGGTACTCATCTGAACAAAAAATATAAGTGAGGGTTTCAGGTTTCTTCTTTTCTTTCTTGAAGATGTCTTTTATAAATATCTTCAGAAGTTTTCTCTGAGTAAGAGATATGTTTTGTTGCAGGAAAAAGAATTGTATTGCCATAGCTATTTTCTAAAATCGAAATTATTAAACAATTATGAATGAATACTTTTGCAGTAAATAAAACAATAAGGATGGATAGGCGATTATCGGAAGTTGAGGTTGGGAAGACGGTTGTTATAAAGCATTTTGAAAATGATGATATTTTTTTAAAGTTGATGGAAATGGGTTGTGTACCTGGAGAAAAAATATTTATTGATCAAATTGCGCCTTTAGGAGATCCAATTTCCATTATGGTTGCCGGTTATACCCTTAGCCTCAGGCTTAATGAAGCGGATCATATTTGGGTTGAAGAAACATCTCTTCTTAAAATGAAATAATATAAATAATTGATTATCAATATTTAATGAATATTGGACTATACTTTGGCTCTTTTAACCCGATTCATATTGGGCACTTAATTATTGCTAATCATGTTGTAAATAACACCATTTTAGACAGGGTTTGGTTTGTTGTTTCTCCGCAAAACCCTTTTAAAAAATCAGCTTCCTTATTAAATGAGTATCATAGATTACACCTTGTAAATACTGCTATAGAAGGTGAAACGAAATTAAAGACCAGTAATGTTGAGTTTAAGCTACCAAAGCCTTCTTACACCATTGATACCTTGACTTATCTTTCTGAAAAATACCCTCAACATCAATTCTCAATAGTAATGGGTAGTGATGGTTTCAAAAATTTAGATGCTTGGAAAAACTATAAAACGCTTGTTAAAAATTATTCTTTTTTTATATACAACCGTCCTGGCTTTTATATTACTGAAACATTTGGTGCCAGAATAACCGTTTTGGAAGCCCCTTTGTTAGACATCTCCAGTACCAAAATTCGGGGAATGATAAAAGAAAAAAAATCAATTCGTTATCTGGTACCGGATTCCGTAAAGGAAGAAATTGAAAGTAATGGGTATTACAGAGATTAACTTTTGTAATGGTTTTATAAATAATAAATTAGAATACACAGCCAAGCAGCAAACAAAACAATACAATAAATGGTGATGGTACTTTTGAAAGTTGTAGTATTAAGAATGTCCCGGCTATAACCCCGATATTTAAAAAACTAATAGAACTAAAGGATATTATAGATATATCTTTTAGCAAGTATAGAGTTGCTGCCCACATAATGCCCACCACTACAGCGTTAATGCCTTCCAGTGCACGGTAAACTACAACATATTTTTTTAAGTATTGCCATACCGGAAAGAAAAATAATACAAGCAATGCACTGGGAAGAAAAATAGCAACAGAACCAATTATACAGCCTAAAAGATGAATTTTCATTCCTTCGTTTTTCAATGCTATTCCACCTGTATAGGATGCTATAGAAAAAACGGGGCCAGGTATAGCCCGTACCATACCGGCCCCGGTAAGCAACTCGTCTCTTTCAATACGTATTATGTTTTGATCTTTCTTTTGCATACGTTCTGAACTTGGTCTTGCCACATATTGATCTAATATAAGTGGGATTAAAACATCGCCACCTCCAAATACAAAACTACCAAAGCGATAAAAATTTTCGAAGAGGTTAAATGCTTTACGGCTTTCCCATTGCTGCTTTCTTGCTGCTTCACTCAATACACCAGCTATAATAAAAATCAGTATAAAAACCCAAATGTTAGTCCACCTTATATGTCGTGGTTTGATTACGGTCTTTTCTGGGATTCTCCTACTGCTGATATTTGTAACAATGCCACCAGTTATAATAAGACCTGGAAAGACCCATGGTGTTTTGAATAAAAAATAAGTACCAAACATGGCCACCAGCATTATAACCTGCGTAATAAAGTTATTAACCGATATTTTAAAAGCCTTGAAAGCCGCATAGGCTAAAAAGCCAATAGCCATAGGTTGAATGAACTGAAAAACACTTGTGTTTAGCCTTTCTTTACCAATGCTGGTGATTAAAAATGATAATCCTCCCATTAAAAAACAAGCCGGTGTAATCCAAATTATTAGAGTTAAAACTGCCAAAGGAACTCCCCCTCTCTTATAACCGATTAGAGTTAGTGTTTGTGTAGATGAAGCTCCTGGTAATAGCTGGCAGAACGAATTGTACTCTATCAATTCTTCCTTGGTAATATCCCTTCTTCTATCTACAAAAGTTTTCAACATCATACCCATATGGCCTTGTGGCCCACCGAAAGCTGTAATACTGTGCACAAAAACAGCTTTTAAAAAGGGGATATGTCGAAGTAGTTTCAATTTTTTTTGCGCTAAATTTTTTTCAGGTATAAAATCTCAATTAACTAAGAATAATAGTTTAATTTATATGTAGTTTTACTTTTACAGAATGTAGATTTAATTATGAAAAATTACAAAAGTTATTTTTCTTTAAACCAGGTTTCATTGAAGATTTTATTATTTACATTAACTATCATTATCTACTCCTGCAGTAAAAAAAATTATTCATCTTTACCTGAATATCAGTTTGTAAGTATAAATAAAATTCCCGATTACAGCAATTTAAATTACTGGGCAGCTCATCCGTGGAAAAAAGATTTAAGCGACAGTATACCTAAACCTCTGCGCAAAAATTTAGTAAAAGATTCTTTAGCAGATGTTTTCTTTATTCACCCCACCACCTTAACAAATAAAGAAGATAATCGTTGGAATGCTCCTATTGATGATGCAACCACTAATGCCAAAACAGATTACAGTAGTATTTTATACCAGGCCAGTGTATTTAATGAGCAATGTCGTGTTTTTGCACCACGATATCGCCAAGCACATTATAAAGCTTTTTTTATTGCAGAAAGGGAAGCTGCTCCTTATTTTGAAATAGCATATCAAGATGTAAAAAATGCTTTTGAATATTATTTAAGCAATTATAATGGCGGCAGGCCGATCATTATTGCATCGCACAGCCAGGGCACTAAACATGCCGCTAGATTATTAAAAGAATTTTTTGATGGTAAAGGCCTGCAAAAAAAATTAGTCTGTGCTTATATTATTGGTTTACCGGTTCCAGTAAATTATTTTACTTCTATACCTGTAAGTGTAAATGCTAATAGTACGGGTTGTATTATTAGCTGGCGTACCTATAAAACGGGTTATACAGATCAAAGGTTTGTGGCTAAAAAAAATTATAAAGCTGTTGTTGTTAATCCACTCTCATGGACAACAGATTCCTTTTTTGTAAAAAAAAAAATAACAAGGGTGGTGTACTTTTAAAATTTAATAAAATTGTACCGCACGTGGTAAACGCACAAATTCATAATAACATATTATGGACCAGTAAGCCTGATGTATTTGGAAAACTATTTTTTACAAAGAAAAATTTTCATGCAGGGGATATTAATTTATTTTACATAAATATCAGGGAGAATGTACGTAACAGAATTAAAGTGTACTTGCTGAATAAAGAAAATTTATAACTATTACAACCCATACTTTGCACTTATCTCCAGCATTCTATCTATCGGTTTTTTTGCTGCTAATCTTAATTCTTCATTCATAATAATTTCCGGCAACTCATATTTCATACATAAGTACAATTTTTCGAGTGTATTTAATTTCATATGCGGACAATCGTTACATGCACAACTATTATTTGGCGGTGCAGGTATAAATGTTTTATTAGGATTATTTTTTTGCATCTGGTGTAGTATCCCTGTTTCTGTTACCACAATATATTCAGTAGCTTCATCTTTCTGGCTAAATTTTAATAAACCTGTGGTACTGCCAATATAATCTGCTATAGCTAATACTGGTGCCTCACATTCGGGATGGGCAATTACTTTAGCTTTAGGATGGCGTATTTTTAATTTAGTAATCTTTTCCAGGCTAAAAATTTCATGTACCATACAGGCGCCATTCCATAATAACATATTTCTACCCGTCTGTTTGTTAATATAAGCCCCAAGGTTCTTATCTGGCGCAAAAATGATGGGTTGTTCGGTTGGTAAACTTTCAACGATTTTTTGGGCATTAGAAGAAGTACAGATGATATCGCTTAAAGCCTTCATTCCGGCAGAACAGTTAATGTAAGTAACTACCAGGTGATCGGGGTGTTTATCTTTAAATGCTTTAAATAAAGGAGGGGGCGCACTATCACTTAATGAACAACCAGCTTTAAGATCGGGTAATAAAACCTTTTTTGAAGGATTTAAGATCTTTGCAGTTTCCGCCATAAAATGTACCCCGGCAAAAACAATAATATCCGCATCTGTCTTTTCTGCCTTTTGTGCCAGGCCTAAACTATCTCCTATAAAATCTGCAACATCCTGTATATCGGGCTCCTGATAATAATGCGCCAATATAATTGCATTTTTTTCTTTTTTTAATTTTTCAATTTCTGCAAATAAATCAATTTCGGGGTTTATATCTACATCTAAAAAACCTGCCTTTTCAATATTCGCTTTTGCACTGTTAATATCTGTCATAATATGTATTAATACTTATTATTTATATAATCACTTACTACTACTATGGGTGTTAATAAGTGTAAAGAAATTTTTTTACGACTGATGTAAAAGTAAAACCTTTTACTTATCCACCTGTATCCATATATAATTAACATAAAAAAAAACTTTATATTATAGATAAAACCTTTACAACACTACATTATATTTTTTACACTGCTAATTATAAACACTGGTTAATAAAAATGGCGTAGTAAAACTAAATAGCATATTATAAAAAATTAGCTGTTAATAATAGTGGTATAAATTGTCATCTTCACACATTAATTACCCCAGGATTTATAAACTACTATTTTAAGCCCATTTTATAAAGGCTAAAATTTTTATAAAACCCCGCTTGTTAACACTAAACAGGTGATATTAACAAGGGTATGTTAAAAACAATACTTTTTAATAATAACATAGGTTAAATGAAGGTAATAAGCTCAACCACAAAAAGCAAAACAGGATATAAACCGGTACCTGTTTTTATGTGGATAATATTAAGCGGGTAAAATGGTCTATAAACCTCAAAACCTTACTAATACTCAATTTTACAAAATCCTCGGGCTAGAAATAAGTGTTAATATCTGTTTTTCCCCTATTTTTGCCGTCCATTTTAATAATAGAAAAGTATGCAAATAATTCAGACAATTCGTGATAAGGGTGCAGCAATAGTAATTGCAGTGATAGCTTTAAGTTTAATTGGCTTTATATTAATGGATGCCAAACAGGGAGGAAATGATTTTTTTAGCTCACTTTCCGGTAGTATAGGTAAGGTTAATGGCTCTGCAATTGAAAAGACAGAATTTGAGAGAAAGATAAAATTTGCCGATAATATGGCTAAGCAACAGGCACAGCAATCCGGAAGGCCGGCACCTGATGCAGCACAGATAAGAGAGCAGGTTTGGAACCAGATAGTTGCCGAAAAAGTATTTTATGACGAGGCACAAAAACTGGGTATTAAATTTACATCACCCGAACTTTCTGCAATACTAAAAAGTAACGACCCATCAAATCCGCTAATGCAGGACCAAAGTATGGTTGATCCTGCTACAGGAAAACTGGATGAATCAAAAGTTACCAGCGCTATTAACACTATTAAAAAAGCTAAGGGTGAACAATACGAAATGATTAATGCTCAGATAGCAGAGCCACAAAAATTAGCAAGCGTATCTGGTAAATATTTTGCTATGCTTAATGCCAGTGCTTATTACCCTAAGTGGATGAAAGAAAAAGACAGTGTTGAAGCAAAGGCTTTTGCAAATATTTCTTATGTAAGTATTCCTTACAATGTAATAAGCGACAGTACCATTAAAGTAACAGACAGCGAAATAGACAACTATATACAAAAGCATAAAAAACAGTTTAAACAGGAAGAAGGCCGTATGATTTCATACGTTACTTTTAGCCAGTTGCCTAGTGCTGATGATAGCGCTAAAACAAAAGAACTGGTTGCCGGTTTAAAAGAAGGTTTAACAACAGACCCAAACACAAAAGCATTTGTAGCAAGAAATACATCGTTAATTGAATTTGACAGCAACTATTTACCTAAAGCAAAAATAAGGTCATCTTATATTGACACCATTGCTAAACAGCCAGTTGGTTCTGTTTATGGTCCGTATGTTGATGGTGGAGCATATATATTAGCAAAAATGATGGGTACCAAACAAATGCCCGATAGTATTAAGTGCAGGCATATATTGGTAAAAATAGCAGATAAAAACGGCCAAATGAGAGAAGACTCAGTAGCCAGAAAACTAATCGACAGTATTGCAGCAGCAGTAAAAACGGGTGCTGACTTTAATGCCCTGGTTTTAAAGTATTCTGATGATGAAGGAAGCAGGAATAATAAAGGGGAATATAAGTTTAGCTCTTCATCAACCCTGGTTGATTCATTTTACAATGCTGTTTTTTATAACCCTACTGGCACTAAAAAAATAGTAAAAGGCCAAAGCCAGGATTATATAGGATATCATTATGTAGAAGTATTGGACCAGTGGAAATTTGCCCCGGCGTATAAAGTTGCATTTTTGGCAAAAGAAATTTTACCAAGCGATGCCACTATACAAAACGCCAGTTTAAATGCAACAAAATTATCGGCTCAAAAAAATGCCAAAGAGCTGGAAGCATATATTGTTAAAAATGGCTTACAAAGAATAAGCCTGCCTACAATAATAAAAGAGAATGATTTTTCAATAGGCGATCTTCAGGATGCAAGGCTACTGGTGCGCTGGGTATTTGAAGCTAAAAAAGGAGACGTGAGTGAACCATTTAATATTGGTGAAAAATTTGTAGTAGCTACTGTAGATAAAATACAAGGCGAAGGAACACAAGATGCAACAACCGCAAGACCAATGGTGGAAGGGGTGATACGCAACGAAAAGAAAGCAGAAACAATAATAAAAAAATTGGGAACCGGCACAACCCTTGAAGCTGCCGCTGCTGCCTACAGCAAACAAATTGAAATAGCCGGAGCAGACTCTTCGCTTACTTTTAGCAGCCAGATGATTGCAAATATTGGTGACGAACCCAAAATAATAGGTGCCAGCTTTAACAAAGAAAACCAGGTAAAAGCATCTGCGCCAATTGCTGGCAATAATGGTGTTTATGTAATAAAAGTAAATAGCATCGGTACAAAATCAATAGACACTCCAGATGCTGCAACACAAAAATTAAGCACATTACGTAGCCAGGTGGGAGCCGGCTGGTTTGAAGGATTAAAGAACCAGGCTACCATTAAAGACAATCGTAGTAAATACTATTAATACAAGCATAACATCTATTTACAACAGCCTTTACCAAGTAAAGGCTGTTTTTATTTACGGGATAAAGAAAATTTTAAGTGTGGCAAGCTGCCCGTAAAATATTGCTATAACTTTGCTGTATGGATGAAGTAATGACAAATAAGGTTTCAGAAAGCGGCATACTTACCGTGGACCTGGAGGAATATTATCCTAAAGACGAAACTATTGTGTTTGATTTGAAGGATTATTTATTTATGGGTTTGATATTAAAAGAAAAAGATTTCAGGGAGGCATTAAAGAGTTTAGACCTTACACCCTATATCAATAAAAATGTTGCGCTTACCTGTACCGCAGATGCTATAATACCTATGTGGGCTTATATGCTGGTAAGCAGTTACCTGCAACCTGTTGCCAAAAATGTAGTTTTTGGTAATGCAGATTTTTTACACCAAACGTTATTCTTAAAAAATATTGCAACAATAAACCCCGAAAACTATACCGATAAAAGAGTGGTGATAAAAGGTTGTGGCGATTTACCTGTTTCCGAAAATGCCTATGTGGCCATTACTCAATTATTAAGGCCTGTTGCAAAAAGTATTATGTATGGGGAACCATGCAGCACCGTACCGATTTATAAAAAGAAATAACAATCGTTGATCAGCCCCTTATTTTAAGCAAATAATAAATTCAAAAAAATAAAATGCAGTATTCAGCAGACATTAAAAAAACAGCACGCCATTTTGTACCTGCAGATTTTACACTTACCAATTGGGAAACACTGGAACCCTATTTTAAAAACTTACTGGAAAGAACGATTAGCTCAAAAGAGGAAATGGAAAAATGGCTGAAAGACCAAAGTGAACTTGAAGCATTGATAAATGAAGATGCCTGCTGGCGACAGATAAAGATGACCTGCGATACAGAAAATAAAGCTCTTGAAGAGGCGTTTAATTTTTTCTTCATGGAAATTCAGCCTAAAATTCAACCTTACTCCGATGCGTTGAATAAAAAATTAGTGAATCATCCGTTAGCAAAAGAACTGGATACGCCGAAATATTTCACTTACCTGCGGAGTGTTAAAAAAAGCATTGAATTATTCAGAGAAGAAAATATTCCATTACAGGCAGAGTTGGCTGTGCTGCAACAACAATATGGTGTTACTACCGGTAAAATGATGGTGACTGTTGACGGACAGGAATATACCTTACAACAAGCAGCTAAATTTTTAGAAAGCCACGACAGAAATAAAAGAGAAGAAGTATATAGAAAAATTCATGAGCGGAGATTGGAGGATACAGCAACTCTGAGTAATTTATACAATCAATTAGTAGAAAAGAGAAACCTGGAAGCACTGAACGCCGGGTTTAAAAATTATCGGGATTACAGGTTTAAGGAGTTGGGAAGATTTGATTATACCAAAGAAGATTGTTACCAGTTTCATGATGCAGTAAAGCTTCACGTATTGCCGCTGGTAAACGAAATTTATAAAAAGAAAAAACAAAAACTAGGATTAGATAAATTGCGCCCATGGGATATTGATGCTGAACCGGAAGGTACTGCACCACTACATCCTTTTAAAACAAGCGATGAGCTGGTTAACAAATCCATTGAATGCTTTAATAAACTGCGCCCATTTTTTGGTGCCTGTTTAAAAAAGATGAACGAATTAAAACACCTTGACCTGGAAAGCAGGAAAGGAAAAGCACCCGGAGGTTATAACTGCCCATTGGCGGAAAGCGGGGCGCCGTTTATATTTATGAATGCTGCTGGGCAGATGCATGACGTAACTACAATGGTGCATGAAGGTGGCCATGCTATTCATTCTTTTTTGGCACACCCCTTAGAGTTAAATGGTTTTAAAGAATACCCGATGGAAATTGCCGAAGTGGCCAGCATGAGTATGGAATTGTTCAGCATGGATCATTGGGAAACATTTTTTGATACTGCAGAAGATTTAAAAAGAGCTAAAGAGCACCAATTGGAAAGAGTGATCACCATTTTTCCCTGGATAGCTATAATAGATAAATTTCAGCATTGGATATATGAAAATCCAACCCATACCAATAACGAACGTACCGCTAAATGGAATGAGATCTTAGAGGAATTTCAGGATGATGTAATTGATTATAGCGGACTGGAAAACTACCGCAGCAATGCCTGGCAGCGCCAGCTTCATTTATTTGAAGTGCCGTTTTATTATATTGAATATGGTATTGCACAATTGGGTGCCATTGGTATGTGGATGCAATACAAGCAAAATACACAACAGGCACTGGATAATTACTGCAGTGCATTGGCATTGGGAGGAACCAAAACATTACCTCAGCTATTTACAGCAGCAGGATTACAATTTGATTTCAGCCCCGAAAAAATAAAAGTGCTGATGGAATTTGTAAGAGGCCAAATGAAGTAATTATTTGCAATCATCACAAACTCCACTTACCACCATTTCTGCATGTTTAGGCTTAAAGCCCCGGGGTAGTTTTACCTCGGGTATTGTAACATCATCAAGACAAATGGTTTTGTTGCAAACATCGCAGATAAAATGCACATGGTTATCGTGATGATGGCCAGCTTCACAATCATGCTTGCAAAGGGCGTATAAAATGGAGTTGTCGGTAGTGGGAATATTATGTATAATGCCTTTTTCAACAAAAGTTTGCAGGGTGCGGTAAACAGTAACCCTGTCAAAAGCTTCACCGGTATTTTTTTCAATATCGGCATGGGCCAAAGCCCCGGGTTTATTTAAAAACAGCTCCAGTATTTTTTTACGGCTATCAGTAATACTTAACTGGTTCCTTTTTAATATGTCGAATAACTGATCCATACTGGCTGCTAAAGGTATAAATAATAATTAGTTGGGGTTATTGCTAAAGCCGTTCATAAATCTTTTTGAACTTACTTTTTCTTTAAGTAAATCTTTAATATCTGTTATTAACTTTTCTACTTCATCATTTTTTAAACCATCATATACTTCTCCACGGGTACGGCCCTGCTTATCTACCAACCTGAAAAACTGGGTATGTATAAACTGATCTTTTATTAATTGTGAAGAATCAGGTTTGTTATTATCTATCATATAACTTTCCCTGGCCATTTTATACAATAAAGTTTTATTGCCGGTAACAAAATTCCAGTTAGGGTTTATTATTGGTTTTCCGGAGGTATCATATTCAATTTTGTAAGAGCCATCACTGTTTTTTTTCAGCTTGCCGCCGATCATCTGCTCTTCATATGCCTTTAGTAATGGTACCGAATCTGTTTCGGGCATACAGGTATGCGAAAGAATCATAAAACCCGGCTCGTCTTTATAAGCATCAAAAACCCGGCGCATGTTGGCATTCATTTTAGGACAAATGCCTTTACACGTAGTAAAAAAATATTCAGCTACATATACTTTCCCCTCTACATCCCTTTGTGTAACAGCTTTACCATCTTGGTTAATAAACGAAAACTCCTGCACATTATTAATAACGGCCAGGTTAGATTTACTGAAATCATAATCCCTGAAAACCAATAAATAAAAAACCGTTAAAAGCAACGCAAAAAAACCCACATACAGCAATAACCTTTTGCTCATAAAAATATTTTTACAAAATTACGCTTAAGCCCATTAGCACAATAAAAACAAATTTGTTTTACAGAACAATGCCCCTGCTTAATAAATAGCAGAACAAAACTATTTGCAACATTATTGCAAATATACTATCTTTGTCCGCTACGCACAAATGAATATAAAATTAAATTGGGACGCTTTGGGCATTGTAACATCTATAGCATGTGCTATACATTGTGCTTTGCTGCCTGTATTAATGAGTACGCTACCAGTGTTTGGTATCAATATAATTGACAATATTTATTTTGAATGGGGTATGATTTTGCTGGCTTTTGTTGTAGGTTCTTATTCTTTATTTCATGGCTATATTAAACATCACCGCAATTTGCTGCCTGTATATATTTTTTCTGTTGGCTTTTTGCTACTGGTAGTTAAACAATTCTTTCACAAGTCGGAATATCGCCTTGATTATTGGTTATTGGCCGCAGCGGTAATACTGATTATTTCTGCACACTACTATAATTACAGGCTTTGTAATAAAAGCAAATGTGCTTCTCCGCATCATAAACATTAAGGTAATCTCCAATCGTCATAAAAAGGAACGACAGAGAATTACAGTTAAGATATTTATGGGTAGGTTGCCAGTTTTGGAAATAAATATTTACTGCAAAAAATATAAGAAGCGGTTAACCCAACTACCGATGCAGCAATATCACCATAATCGAATGTGCGGCCAAAAACCGGAATAAGCTGCAGCAATTCATTAATGATTAGTAATACAAAGCAAACAATACAAAATGCTTTAAGCTGCCTGTCGGAATGAAGATTTATATACCTGCTCAATAACCAGTAACAACCCAGCGGTAATAAGAATGAACCTAACAGGTTTGGTGCAATACCCAATAAAAAATTAGTTGGCTGGGCAAAATGAAAGTAAGGCCGTATACCCCATTTTATTACTTCAATAATTACAGTGCCGAAAATTACAACGTACTTACAAAACTGCTTAAGCGTCATATCTGGTTAGGTTTATACTTAAAAGTAATTAAATTTTTATAAGTAAGTTATAGGTGTTGCTGGGTATTTTATATAGAACGAAAGTTAATAGCTAAAAGTTACAGCTTCCATTTGCGACGCAGATGAATGACCAGTATTACAAGACTTGTTATTGAAAAGACATAGAAAAGGTAATTTTTCCAATTGGGAGCTGTATCAAAAAATGCATAGTTTTTATAAATGCCAAAAAATACATTCAGCATCATCCATAATAATATTATAGCAATGGTATTAATTATCCGTACTAAAAACTCCCTTGTTTCATCTTCCATTCCCATAAAATCTCCAATCTCCTAAAGAGCGATATGAAGTTGTATAAAATTATAGAAACTAATTGTGCAATGCTATTTTATAAGCAACTTTTTAAAATCTGTACTATCGCCGCTAAAAACATTAAAATCAACAAAGGCGCTTATGCCATTAACCCTGCCCGTTTCGTTGTGTTGCCAAAACAACCAGTTGCGTTGAATGCGGGGCTTATCTTTAACCAGGTAATGAGCAACCCAAAGCGGATAATCATCAAAGCGGCCAGCTAAAAAATTCTTATAAAAATCTACATTGGTATAAATAATAGGCTTTACTTTAAATTGCTTTTCAACTGCCGTTAACCAGTCTTTTACCCGCTGTTGCAAATCTTCAACTGACGCACCGTTGGTTTGCTCAATATCCAAAACAGGAGGCATGTCACCCTTTTCCAGCGTTACAGTTTCAATAAAATTCTCTGCCTGTGCTTTTCCGCTTTTGCTGGATATAAAAAAATGGTAGGCCCCCCTGGGCAATTTTGCCTCTTTAGCTTTAAACCAGTTTCTGCGGTAAGCATTATCTACATTACTTAACCCTTCGGTGGCTTTAATAAAAGCAAAACCAATTTTAATATCTTTATCCTTCATGTCTTTTACATCGGCCCAGTTAATCGCAGCCTGGTGGTGGCTCACATCAATACCATGAATGGAGTAGTTTACAGGAACAGGAATACCAAAGGCGGGATAACGTACAAACTTTGGCCGATTAAGATAATTTGTAATTAAATAAATAGCCAGTGCAGCAGTAGCCAGGTAAATAACAAAAATCACAATAATCTTTACAAAACTTTTCTTTTTTTTTGCCACAGGTTTTAACAGCAGTACATTTTATAAAAATGTATAACAACTGCAAATTTGCACTAAATGAAATTATTAATTTACAATTTTTTGATAAAAGAAATTAACGGAGCAATTTTTTTACATACTTAAAATTATTGCCAGCGGTTACCTTCAGTAAATAAGTGCCAGATGGTAAATGTTGCGACGGGATTTCAATATACTCAGACCCGTTTACCAGGTTAATATTTTTTGTATAAAGCCGCTGCCCGCCTGCATTAAACAAAGTAATAACAGCCGAAGGCGAAACAAAATTTCTTAAATAAACAGAAAACTGGTTTTGAATTGGATTGGGATAAACCTGCACAACATTTTGACCACTAATAACATCCTGTACTTTTGTTGTTGAGTTATTTCGGCTTAGTAACCAATACTCGGGATCGATAAAAACAGAATCGGCAACAAAGCCCAGGTTCTTTAAAAAAATTTCTCCATTGGTTTTATTATCTACCACAATTGTTTTTTCCTGCGTGGCGTTTTTAAATTTAAGCGCTACCGGCATTTCAAAAAAACTAACAGAAGAATGAGATGTTGTCTGGCTCATTTTAATACGTACATATTTACTTCCAACGGGGCCCCACTCTACATTGTACGAAGGATAACCCTGTCCAACAAACCAGTCGTTAAAAAATTCTGTAAGATCCTGTCCGCTTGCCTGCTCAAGGTGCCTTTTTAAATCGGCCGTTCTTGCAAAGCCATAAATAACTTTATTATCCTGCTGGTATGTTTTTAAGGCTTTAAAAAAAACCGAATCGGTTAATTTCCATCTAAGCATGTATAATAAAGATGAGCCTTTGTTATAACTCAACCTTCCGTCAAATATTCTGCCTACATTGGTTGTATCATTTACTTTTACCGAACCACCAGGTTGAGAAGTAACATTATTAACCAGATTTTTTCTGTTGGTAATAGTATTTGCGGGGTATTTTTTTTCTAAATAAAAACTTGAAAGATGTGTGGCAAAACCTTCGTTAAGCCAAATATCTTCCCAGCTGCCACAGGTTATTTTATCGCCAAACCACTGATGTGCCAGCTCGTGTACAATAAGTCCCTCGTTAATGGAAACTATAAACGATGCTGTTTGATGTTCCATTCCGCCACCCCAGCCAAACTGTACATGCCCGTATTTTTCTTTTATAAAAGGATAATCGCCAAAAGTATTATGAAACAATTGCATGGCATCCAACACATTCTGGGTTCCATTTTGAAAAGAGATAAGACTTTCAGGATAACAATAGGTTTGCATGGGTAAAGTTATACTGCCCAACTGAACCGAATTATTAAAAACAGTATAGTTTGTAACAGCAAAACATATTAGATAGGTTGCAATTGGGTAGCGGTGTTTCCAATGAGCAATTTTTTTTATACCACCTGCAGTTAATGTTTCGCTTTGCAATAAACCATTAGAGGCAGCCTTATATTGCGAAGGTGCTGTAATGATAATATCAATCGAATCTGCCTTATCGTCCAGGCCGTTTTTACAGGGCCACCAATCACGGGCTCCATAAGGTTCACTCAGGCTCCACATAACCGGCGTGCCGGCATGCTGATCCTGTATAAAAGAACCAAAGCCTGATGCTGGCGGAACACCTTTGTAATATATACTTACCGAATCGAATGTGCCTGCGTTGACGGGTGCAACAAAGCTTATTTGTAACGAATTGCTGCCCTGTAGTTTTGTAAGCAGGTTGTTGCGTTGTTTAACACTGTCAATAAGTAGCGGACTCATTATATCTAATGCAATATCTGTTGCTGCAGCAGTAATAATATAATACACCGTTACTTTTCCGGAAATGAAACGAATCGCCGGGTCAACCTCCCATTCGCAACGGTAATATTTTACATCAAAATTTGTTGAGGCCGAAGTAAGGTTTTCTGCCCCACTTAAATTTTCGTGGCCTAACTGTTCCATTAATGCAATTTCTTTTACCTGCTTGATATAATCAATTTGCTGCTGTGCATTGGTGGTTAGTGTTACAAGCAAGAAAAGTGTAAATATTAGTCGCATAAAAAAATCAGTTAGTATAACAAAATAATGCTGCCGTATTAAAGTTCTTAAAGTTTTGTGAAGGGGCAATAAAGGATTTACCCACCCGTTATAATATTCTTGTTTTTTATTAACGTAACCCCACGGTAATTATTTCACATATGATAAAAAGAAAACATCTGGTATCACTTGGCTACAGTCTTTTTTTTCAGGTTTTTTTAGCCGTGTTTGCCATAGTTCCAGCAGGTGCACAACAAAAAAAAGATAATTACAAAAAAGCCCTGCTTGCAAAGCTTAATAAGAAAGAAGCAAAAGATTATATAACTAAAGAGGCAAATGTTGTTTTTCCTGACCTGTTATGTGGCAACGAAGAGCAGTCGCTGGATTATATTGAAAAATTCTCGACAAACAGAAGGGCTTATCTAATAAGAACCTATACAAAAGGAAAAAAATTCTTTCCTAAAGCAGTTACTATTTTAAATAAATATAATTTACCGCAGGAGTATAAAGTTTTACTTGCATTGGAAAGTGCTTTTAACGGTAACGCTGTTTCAAAAGCGGGGGCTGTTGGTTATTGGCAAATAATGGATGAGGTGGCAAAAGAATATGGATTAAAATACGCACCACAACAGTCGGCCGCTGAAAAAAGAAAACAGGAAAAAGCATTAAAAAAAGCCCTGGCAAAAAAAGGCAACAAGAAGATAAAAAAGCCCATCATAAAAGACGACAGAAAGAATTTTAATAAAGCAACTTATGCAGCAGCACGTTATTTAAAAGACCGCACCCGTAATTTAGATAATGATCCACTGTTGGTTGTTGCAAGTTATAACTGTGGTGTCGGAAATGTTTGGCAGGCCATGAAAAAAACAGGGAAAGACAACCCGGACTTTTGGGATGTAAAAAGTTATTTACCTGCAGAAACAAGAAGTTATGTAATGAACTTTATTACACTGAATGTGATTTTTAATAATTATGAAAAATTTGCTGCAAACACCCTTAGCTTTAAACCAATAAAAATTAAAGTAAATAATGAGGAAGTAGAAACAGAAAATGAAACAACAACAGCTACGTCGTTAAATGATAAGTAGGGCGATCTTATACAATAAAAAAACCGGCACATTAATGCCGGTTTTTTTATTGTCTTTATAAAACCTGTATAGGCTTTTAAAAGAAAATCCACTCACAATCAAGTACCTTTGCCCAATGCCTCAATTCAACTGGAACGATAGTATAAACCTGTTAAGCAAACTAACCCCACGCCGTTTTTGGAATGGTATAAAAGTGCTCAGCAGTTTTTACATCAGCCGGATTGCAAACAAACCTGTGCAATGGGGTTACCCTGTCTCAGTTTCTTTTGAGCCCACCACCAGTTGTAACCTGCGTTGCCCCGAGTGCCCAAGTGGTTTACGCCAGTTTACAAGGCCCACAGGCATGTTACAAAAAGATTTTTTTAGAGAAACAATTGATGATATCCATAAAGAATTACTATACCTCATATTTTATTTTCAGGGAGAGCCTTATCTCAATACGGATTTTCTGGAGATGGTAAAATATGCGTCATCAAAAGGCATCTATACCGCCACCAGTACTAATGCTCATTATCTTACTGACGATAATGCAAAAAAAACTGTGGAGAGTGGATTAGACAGGCTGATTATTTCCATTGACGGAACAACACAGGATGTGTATCAGCAATACAGGGTTGGCGGCAATATTGACAAGGTGATTGAAGGGGCAAAAAATATTATGAAATGGAAGGCGGCATTAAAAAGCAAAACACCCTTCGTATTTTTTCAATTTCTTGTGGTAAAACCCAACGAACATCAAATTGAGGATATAAAAAGATTAGCCAAAGAAATTGGTGTGGATGAAGTGCGTTTTAAAACAGCACAGGTATATGATTATGAAACCGACCCTAATAATTTAATTCCCACAACAGATAAGTTTAGCCGCTATAAAAAAAATGCCGATGGTACATACAATGCAAAAAACAAACTGGCTAACCGCTGCTGGAAACTGCAACACGCCAATGTAATTACATGGGATGGTTTGGTGGTACCCTGTTGTTTCGATAAAGATGCAATGCACCAGCTGGGGAATTTAAAAACCCAATCGTTTAAAGAAATTTGGCATAACGATAACTACAAACAGTTTAGAAAAGAATTAATGAAGAGCCGCAAGAATATAGATATTTGTGCCAACTGCAGCGAAGGAGCCAGTGTTTGGAAAGATTGATTACACTATTTATTAACTTTACTACATGCCAGCTACATTTAATAACCGGTTGCGGCAGATAATTTTATTACTTGTAATAATTTTGTTAGCCCTCCTTCTACTTAACCAGCTTTATGTTTTTTTACCCGGCTTTTTGGGAGCTATCACTTTGTATATTCTTTTCCGGGAAAGTTATTATAAGCTCACCATCATTAAAAAACGGAATAAAACAATTACTGCATTACTCTTTATTTTTTTAAGTCTTATAGTAATTGCACTGCCGATTTATTTTTCAATCAATTTACTTACCAACCAGATTTCGGGGATATTAAGTAACCCGATGGAAATAATGAAGGATGCAAAAATAGTGGGAAACAAAATTTATGATGTAACCGGCATACAATTATTAACCGAAGAAAATATAGTGGCTTTTCAAAAAAAGGCTACTACAATTGTTCCGTCCATTTTAAACAGCTCTGCCAATATACTCAGCAATTTTGCCATTATGTTTTTTCTGCTTTATTTTTTATTGCAGAACGGGCGGCAGGTAGAAAAATTCTTAGATAAATTCATTCCGCTTAAGGAAGAAAATATTGACCTGTTGAGCAACGAAACAAAAAACATGATAAAAGCCAATGCAATCGGCATTCCTGTACTTGCAATTATACAGGGTGTAATTGCAGCTATTGGCTACACTATTTTTGGTGTAAAAGATTGGGGATTGTGGGCTTTTTTAACCGGCGTTTTTTCAATGGTGCCAATTGTGGGTACGGCAATAATATGGATACCACTTACACTGTACCTGTATGCTACCGGCAACTCTGGCCAGGCGTTAGGTTTACTCATTTACGCTGTTGTTTTAATTACAAATGTTGATTATGTGGCAAGGCTTACCATACTTAAAAAGTTAATGGATGTACACCCGCTGGTAACCATTTTTGGTGTAATAGTGGGCATTGGCCTTTTTGGTTTTTGGGGAGTTATCTTTGGGCCGTTACTGATCAGCTATTTTATTATACTTGTAAAAATTTATATCAATGAATTTGGTATCAGTTCAAAAACCTCAGTTTCCGAAAACACAAACCCATAATTATGTCACTGGAAAAAGATATTAATCAACCTAAATTCAGAAATGAATTTCAAAAAGCATCAATCAATATTATTTTTACGTTTAACTGGATGGCCGAAAAAACAAAAGCAATTTTTGAAAGAGAAGGGTTAACCAGCCAGCAATTTAATATTCTCCGCATTTTAAGAGGTGCCGGAGCACCACTTTCAACGTTGCAAATAAGGCAACGTATGCTGGATAAAATGAGCGATACCAGCCGTATTGTTGACCGACTGATAATTAAAGGGCTGGTTAAAAAAACAGTTTCTAAAACAGATAAACGCCTGGTAGATGTTTCCATTACCGACAAAGGCAAAAAAGTGCTGGCTAAATTAGATAAGTGCGAAGAGCAGATGGATGCCATTATAAAAACTATTTCTGAAGCAGAGGCCAAAACACTAAACAATATTTTAGATAAAATGCGTAAATCGGATTAATAGTTTTGTATGAAAATTTTCACTACAGCTTTTTTAATTGTTGCTTCCTTTTTATTTTCTTTTAAAGCGTTCTCTCAAACCAAACCCGAGTTTCGGGGTGTGTGGGTGGCGTCGGTTGATAATATTGACTGGCCATCGAGAGGAAATTATAACTCCGATTTTCAAAAAGTAGAATTTATAAAATTGCTCGATATGCACCAGCGTAACGGGATGAATGCCATGGTGGTTCAAATGCGCCCTGCAACAGACGCTTTTTATCCATCACAATACGAGCCCTGGAGTGAGTGGCTCACTGGAAAACAGGGACAGCCGCCTGTTCCGTATTACGATCCGCTGGAATTTATGATTACTGAAACACATAAAAGAGGTATGGAGTTTCATGCATGGATGAATCCTTACAGGGCTGTTTTTAATATTAATAAAACTATTGTAGCTCCAACACATATTACCCGCCTGCACCCCGATTGGTTTTTAGATTACGGCGGTAAAAAATATTTTGACCCGGGAAATAAACTGGCGCAACAATATGTTACCAACCTTGTTAAAGATGTAGTAAGCAGGTACGAAGTGGATGCGATTCATTTTGATGATTATTTTTATCCCTATCGCATTACCGGGGTGGAATTTCCTGATGCCGAAAGCTATAAGCGCTATGGTAATGGTTTAACTAAAGATGATTGGAGGAGGAGCAACGTGGACTCCATTATTTTTATGTTGAGCAGGGTTATTAAAAAAGAAAATCAAAAATGCCAGTTTGGTATTTCACCATTTGGGGTGTGGCGCAATATTGATAAAGACCCTGTAAACGGCAGCAACACCCGTGCCGGGCAAACTAATTACGACGACCTGTATGCTGATATTTTATTGTGGTTAAAAAGTAATTGGATAGATTATGTGGCACCACAGATCTATTGGGAGTTTGAGCAAAAGAATGCGCCTTACCAGGCTGTGTTGGACTGGTGGAGTACACATACTTACGGTAAAAACTGTTATATAGGCCTGGGTATTTATAAAGCAAACAGCAATGCTTTTTGGAAAGATAAAACACAGTTGCCACGGCAGATAGAGTCGCTGCGTAACACCCCGAATATACAGGGCATGATATTTTTCAGCAGTAAAAGCTTTAATAATAACCCCAATGGATGGAGCGATAGTTTGCGGCTGAATTATTTTGCAACACCGGTTAAAACACCGGAAATAAAAAAATAGTATAAAAACAGAAACCATTGTAATGGGTATTTGACCCATTCAAATTTCTTTACCTTTGCTTTATAATAAAGTGATGCAATAAAGGCATTATTAATTATTCATTTTATCATTATCAATTATTTTTTATGCCAGGTTTTGAATTATGGAGCGATGCAGAACGCAAACACGTTAACGATGTGCTGGAAACAGGAATATTAATGCGCTACGGTTTTGATGGTCCACGCAAAGGTGTATGGAAAGCTAAAGAACTGGAACAGGAGATCTGTAATAGTTTTGGCAGTAAACATGCACAGTTGGTAAGCAGTGGTACTGCCGCATTAACAACTGCATTAAGTGCGTTAGGTATTGGCTATGGCGATGAAGTGATAATGCCGGCATTTACTTTTGTGGCAAGTTTTGAAGCGGTGATAAGTGTAGGTGCTGTACCTGTAATGGTGGATGTGGATGATACATTAACATTAGATCCTGCCGCTGTAAAAGCAGCCATCACTCCAAAAACAAAATGCATAATGCCCGTGCACATGTGCGGCAGTATGGCAGATATGGATGCGCTACAGGCTATTTGTAAAGAGCATAAATTATTATTAGTGGAAGATGCCTGCCAGGCAATTGGCGGAACTTATAAGGGAAAAAAATTAGGCACCATTGGCGACGCCGGTACTTTTAGTTTTGATTTTGTAAAAACGATTACCTGTGCCGAGGGTGGTGTGGTAATGACTAACAGCGAAGAGACTTATATCAAGTGTGATGGTTATAGTGATCACGGGCACGACCATAAGGGTAACGACCGTGGCGCAGAGCCGCATCCATTTATAGGGTATAATTTCAGGATTAGCGAATTACATGCAGCGGTGGGTTTGGCACAAATAAAAAGGTTACCCGAATTTTTAACCATCCAGAAAAAAAATCATGCAGCATTAAAAAATATTTTAGCCACTATTCCTGAAATAAGTTTTAGAAGAATACCGGACGCCGAAGGTGATAGCTGCACCTTTTTAAACTGGTTGTTACCCACTACCGAAATTATGCAGGCCGTAGTTGCAGAGATGAAAGCACAGGGAATATTCGGCGGTAATTTTTACTGGTTCCAGCATAACTGGCACTATATTAATATGTGGGATCATCTCAAGCATTCCATTACACTTAATGCACTAAGCCCCGAGCTTAAAGAAAAAGTAATGTATCATGCTAATAAAGATTTCAGCGCCAGCGATGCTATCATCAGCCGTTGTATTTCCAGCGCCATCAGCTTAACTTGGACGGAGGAACAAATAAAGGACAAGGGAGAAAAAATGGTAGCGGTAATTAAGAAGGTGTTAAGTGAAATGGCGGTGAATGCATAAATAAACGAGTTGGGCGCAATCATAACGTCGGTTTCAAATAATTCTAGTTTTAACTTCCTAAAAAGTAAAAAAACAGATGTGAAAATATCTTATAAACATATAATTTTAAAAAACAAGTTACTATTAAAACTTATAACATGAAACAGCTTTTTTATTGTTTGGTATTGTTAACAACTTTCACTTTGTGTTCCGACTTTACCAGCGCACAAAGCAGGTTTCGTATGTCGGTGAATAATGGCACGACCCGGGTTCAAATAGGTGAAACACTTGCTTTTGATATTGTCGGGCAATATCCGCAGGGCTCTTTTCCAACTTGGGAGAAGATTAACGAGGCTTGGGGAATGCCCATAATTAATTCTATCCGCATGGCAACAGTGGGCTTTGAAAATTTCAACATTAGAAATTCCTCAGTAGAGCAAGTTTATGAATTAGTGGTGCTCACTAAAAAAGATGATAAACCGATATTGATCGTTGGCGATTATTATGCAGAAATAGAAACAGGGGGTTCAATGGCAGTACTTACTAACAAACCACAAAGATTCCCGCTCGTAAATTTTCGTTCGAGAAGAAGAATCGATGAGCCTGTAGAAAACAGCAAAAAACCAGAAGTAAAAGGCGGAGCAAAAGGTACAATTGAACTTTCCGCAAATGACAAAGGGGACATTAATTTAAGCTTCGTTGTGGAATATTTCAGGGTGGCAAACGGTTCATTACCCGCTGGGCTATCATTTAGGTATTCGCTGACAAATATGTTGTGCCAGAACTTATACACAGCTGGGCAAGCCAATGTTTATGCAGCTAATCTAAAGAAAGCAAAAACAGAAGATTCTTTGCATGCTATTATAAATCAAAAAAAATATGCAGACCAGAGCAGGCTGTTTGAGATAAAAATAAAAAATTCATTGCAAAACGTTGCCGCATCATTGGCTAAGTACCCCACTACAAATAACTATAGTTGCCTCAAAAAGGAAACTGAACTGTATGAAGTGCCGGGTACAAGAGAAAAAGTAATTGGCGAAATGCGTTATACGGCTGAAGGTGTTGCAATGGGAACCGCAGACTATTATAAGGAAAAACCCGGTTATACAGAAACAAGGGAGATCACTAAAAACAGCTGTTCTAAAAGTATTACTGTAAAAGGGATCTCAAAAAAACAAAGCGATAAGGGTACTATTTATTACGAGGATGCTACATTCACACTCCCCCCAGGAGAAACAATATCAGGAGATATAATAATAAAAGAGAGCTATGACCCCACAAATGCAAAGATTGGCTCCACGCATTATTTCAAAAATAAATTAATTGTAAAATAAATTACCAATACTTAGTGTAGTTTTAAGTAGAATTTTAATTTTTAGAAGATTACGTTGATCAATATGCCTAACAGAAAAGTTTTTGTGCAATTGGGGCATGATACTGAAACAATCATCGGCAGTGTAAATAGCACCATGACTTCACATTTCAAGGTAGCGACACGACTCAATGTATCGGGTTCTTTTATCAGCATTGCCTTTAATCCAACTATCCCAGTAGGAAAATTTAGGTTTTTCTATTCTTTAAGTTCTCAATCAAATCCACATTTTTATAAGAGCTGGGGGAACATTCAAAAAAAACCGTAGCAAAGTCAGCAACAATAACTGCTTGTTGTCAACATACTTTAAAGCTATGGCAGTTTTTATTTTACCTAATTCCTACATTCTGCTTCCCCTCCATCCAATCGCACTGTTGTACACTACCCAACCTGAATTTTAAAGGTAATTTTATCGCCTTCTCTAGCTGCAATTCTTTTTTACAAAAAAAACCAAGGTTTTGGGTATAAAAATTTGAGCTTATAATGGAATAAGGCCCGGGTTGATTTATTGAAAAGGCGGGTATTGTTGTTTTTGTTACCTCTGAGTGTTTTACCCAACCGCTATTTTGTTTTTTAAACGTAAAAAAATACGCTTTATCAATGTAGATAAAAGGGGTGGCTTTTTGGGCAAAAGCGCTTCCCCCCACAAAAATCATGCAAAAAAATAAAAATTTAACTTTTTCGTTCATTATACATGTAGATTGTGAGTAAATTTACACTTTAAATAAAGAGATACGATTATTTGGGCATTAAAGTTTGTGCCTCAATAAAAACTCAGTTTAAAACAAACAACAGAAACAAATCTTTAATAATAAAACACAATAAATCCGCCGCAGGCGGATTGGATAATATGGCTTTAAGTCAGGGATTATATCAAAAACAGCTTCAAAAATTATCACCACAGCAAATACAGTTAATGAAATTGCTGCAGGTGCCTACTGCTATTTTGGAAGAACGGATAAAAGAAGAAATGGAGGAAAACCCGGCGCTGGAACAACAGGAAGATGACCACCAGGACGAGTATGATGAAGCTAATGATGAATTTAAGGACGACACCGACGATGATTTTGAAACTGAAGGCACAGCGGATGAATATGATAATATCGACATTAGCGAATATGTAAACGACGGCGATGATGAAATAGGTGATTATAAACTAAGGGACGAAAATTACCCCGAAATTGACGATGGCAGGGTTATTCCGCATAAGGTGGAAACGGGGTTTAACGAACTGATGCTGGAGCAGCTTGGCCAACTGAGTTTAAACGAACACCGGCAAAAAATTGCTGAGCAAATTATAGGCAACCTTGACGATGATGGTTATTTGCGGAGGGAAATTACTGCTATTGTTGATGATTTGGCCTTTAGGCAGAATATTATTACCACCGAAGAAGAAATAGGACAATTGGTGTTACAGATACAACAGTTTGATCCGCCAGGCATTTGTGCACGTAACCTGCAGGAGTGTTTGCTTTTGCAACTGGAAAGAAAATTAGATGAGGGTAAACATGTGGAAATGGCTATGAAAGTGCTGGAGAAATACTTTGAGGAGTTTACCAAAAAACATTACGAGAAAATACAACGTGGATTAGGGCTAAATGATGAGCAACTGAAAGCGGTAATTAACCAGATAATAAAACTTAACCCTAAACCTGCAGGAAGTGTTGGTGATACCAACAAAGGAGAAAATTATGTTGTACCGGATTTTTTTATAGTAAACAATAACGGAAAACTGGAACTATCGTTGAACAGCAAAAATGCCCCCGACTTACGCATTAGCGAAGGATACAGGGATATGCTTAAAGATTATGACCGCGGTAGTAAAAAAGATAAACGACAAAAAGAAGCCGTACTTTTTATAAAACAGAAAATTGATGCTGCCAAGTGGTTTATTGACGCTATAAAACAACGGCAAAATACATTGTTGAATACTATGGAAGCTATAATGAATTATCAGCGGGAGTTTTTTATAACCGGCGATGAAACAGAACTGCGTCCGATGATATTAAAATATATTGCAGAAGCTACTAATCTTGATATATCAACAGTAAGCCGTGTAGCTAATAGTAAATTTGTACAAACAGAGTTTGGCACCTACCGGCTTAAATTTTTCTTTAGCGAAAGTTTACAAACAGACAGTGGCGAGGAAGTAAGTACAAGGGAAGTAAAAAAAATATTGAGTGATTTGATAGAAGCAGAAAGTAAAAAGCATCCGCTAAGTGACGAACGCCTTACAGAACTGCTACAGGAAAAAGGCTACAATATTGCACGGCGTACAGTTGCAAAATACAGGGAACAGCTGAACATTCCGGTTGCCCGTTTAAGAAAAGAATTATAAATAAAATAGTTAATGGTTAATAATCAATGGTCAATAACTGATGCACCACAATCGTCAGAAAGAGTGAGTCAGCCAATTATTATAAGAATATTTGCACATTTCTTTTCTTATATTTTTCACCCGTTATTTATCCCTTTGTATGCAGTAGCTTTTTTGGTTTTTGTACATCCTTCTTATTTTTCAGGTTTCAGCCCTTATGAAAAATATAAAATATTATTTACCACAATATTGAACAGTGTTTTTTTTCCTGCATTTTCGGTTTTATTAATGAAAGGGCTGGGCTTTATTAAATCTATTTTTTTAAAGACGCAGCAGGACAGGATCGGGCCATACTTATCCAGTATGATATTTTATTTCTGGACGGCCTGGGTATTTTTTAAGTTTGAACCAAGGCTGGCACTTATTTTACCATCTTTTATGACGGGTGTATTTATAACTACCGTTGTTGCACTGCTTTCTAATATTTATTTTAAAATAAGCATGCATGCATTAGGCATGGGAGGTTTGCTTGGTTTGTTTTTAATAATTTTTAGCCATAACACCATGTTAATGACATGGCCCCTGGCAATTGCCTTATTAATTACTGGTCTGGTTTGCACCTCCCGTTTAATTGTAAGCGACCACTCTCCTAAAGAAATATACGTGGGTTTGTTTTTTGGCCTTTTATGCCAGCTTGCCGCCGCAATTTTTATTCTATAAAAAAAGAATCCCCACCATAAAGGTGAGGTATCTTTCTCCTGATGTGCCTAACAACATTAGTTTAAAATTCGGCTATAGACTAAGCCTTGCTATTTAGTATTTTTGATACAGCGGTATATTTTTTTGTTGGATGATAGAGAAATAAACAGCTGCCATTTTTTATAATATCAATAATTTTTTTACTTATTTTTTCCGGTAAAGCCGGGCAGCCGTGGCTTCTGCCTAAATAACCATTGTTTTGTGCAAACCTTTCAGTAACATAATCTGCACCGTGTACAACAATAGCCCTTTCTAATGCTTTATCATTAATCCCTTTTTCGCAACCCTGTAGTTTTAAAGAATAACCATTACCGCCATTATAGGTATTTTGTGTTACAAAAAAACCAAGGCTTGTTTTATGAGAAGATTCTTTGTTAGAAAAATCTGTGGCGTAATCATATCCCGAATTTCTGCCGTGCGCAACCAGCGTATTAAATAAAACCTGCCCATTACTCATATCAATAACAAACAATCTTTTTTGAGACGAAGGTTTACTATAATCGACAATTGTAAGTATCTGTGTGTTTTTTAATAATTTTTTTTCCAGCAGATAATTGTATCCTTTAACTGCATTGTCAAAAACCTGTTTTGATAACCCGGCAACTGTTAAATTCCACTCGGCATAACAGTCAACCGCTACGGATGCTTTTGCTTTAGATGCATCAACAATTATTTTACTGATAGTTAATTTGTTTCCCGAAAGAGGAGAAGGTGCGTTTGCCATAAGCAACACCATAGGCAGCAAAGCAAATGTGTTACGGATTAATCTCATTCTTTGTGTTTTCAATTGGATACGTGATTAAATATCACCCTTATAAATCGTTGTGTAACACGTTTTTATTGTGCAAAAGATTAAACCGAAATAGATTTAATTTTTAAGCATATTAAATGCAGTAAATGTACGTGGTGCGTTTACTGAAAAGAGATACAGGTAATTACTATTATAATAATAATCTGTAATTTTTTAGTAACTATAATACACTGCAGCTGTAAAATAACTTGTAGAAAGGGTCAAAAAATTGTAACTTTTATGGTTGGCAACCTTGCTGCCTGTTTTTACGATTATAATAACGAGCCTTAAAGATTAATTTTTGTTAACTGCAGAAGAACTAAACTTACAAATAAGGGGTTGTGCCCTTAATCAAAGAGAGAGTCAGAAAAAATTGTATAACTCTTTCTATGGTTATGCTATGTCTATATGCGATCGGTATACCAGTCGTGAAGAAGATGCTTCGGAAATATTAAATGATGGCTTTCTTAAAATTTTTAAGGAAATACACCACTTTAAGCCCAGTTATGCCGATGTAGTAAGCTCTTTTAAAGGTTGGTTAAGAAAGATAATGGTGTACACAGCAATTGATCATTTTAGAAAAAACCAGAAACATCAAAATATTACAGAGCTGGATGCCGGAGTTATTCAACTTCCGGTTGACGAAGAATCTGTTATTGATAAAATTTCATGTGACGAAATAATAAGCCATATACAGGATCTTTCGCCGGCTTACCGGACTGTACTTAATCTTTTTATTGTAGAGGGGTTTAGCCACGAAGAAATTGCCGGGCAGTTAGGCATTTCTGTAGGTACATCCAAATCAAACCTTGCAAAAGCACGAAAGCAATTGCAGAAAATTTTATACCATAAAAATATAATAACCTTAATAGCGAAAAATGCAGGATGAAGAAATAGATAAATTAATAAAGGATGCAGCAAGCCAGCACCACCCTCCATATGACGATTCCGCATGGGGAAAAATGGAGACAATGCTGAATAAACATCTACCGCAAAAGAAAGACAGGAAAAGGCCCTTGCTTTTTTTACTGTTCTCTTTATTGCTGGGAGGTGCTGTTATTACCGGGGTGTTGCAGCCCTGGAAAGATAAACCCGGCACAGCAAAAAATACAATTGCACAACAACCGGTTTCCAATAATGAAACGCCAGGTATAACAGCAGATAGTAATCTTGACGATAAAAGCCAGGATAACAAAACAACTAGTCAACCAACAAACCAGCAAAGCAATACGGGGGATATAGCCGTTAAAAAAAGTGTCACTAATACCAGTAAAACAAATAACCCCCAACAAATAACAAGCGATAATAAAAATACTTATAAGCAACAAGGTAAAACTTCAATGAAAATAAAACAACCGGCAATTGGTACTTATGTTGAAGAAGATAAAACAGCAGCAAATAGTTTTACTGATGAAGAACTGAAAGATTATCAAATAGAAAACCCTGTAATTACAACATTAACAAAACAAAATCCAATAACCATTAGCCAAACTGATACAGCAAGTACAGAAGTAAGAGCAAAAAAAGAACAGGAGACCGAAAAAGAGAAAACCACTCCTGCAAAAGAAGAGCAAAAAAAGAAAAACACTTTTGTAAATAATTTTGCGCTTACATTTTCTGCTGGTGCAGATGTAAGTTATATAGAGATTGGCAATGCAGGAAAACTACAATCCTTTTATGGCGCAGGCTTAAGTTATACAATTGGCAAACGCTTAAGAATAAATACAGGATTGTATGTTTCAAAAAAGAAGTATACAGCGCAGCCTTATCAATATAAGTTTTCAAGCGGAACAGTTAATCCTAACCTGAAAAAAATAGATGCAGATTGTAATATTTATGAAATTCCGCTTAATGTGTATTACAATTTTAGAACAGTAAAGAATCATAATTGGTTTGCCGGTACAGGTATCTCTTCTTATTTAATGAAGAAGGAAACCTATGATTACATTTATGTAACACCTTCGGGTCAAACATATAATTATATACATACAGAAACAAATCAAAACAAGCATTATTTCTCTGTACTTACATTGTCAGGGGGCTATCAATATAAATTAAACAATCGCCTTTCGTTTATTGCAGAACCCTATTTAAAGATACCATTAGGTGGTGTGGGAGCAGGTAAAGTAAAACTAAACAGTGCAGGAATAATGTTTACAGCAGCAATAAAACCTTTTTCCAAAGCAAAAAAATAAAGCAAAGGATTTAATAAAATACCAAAGGGCATCTTTTTTAAAAGATGCCCTTTGGATTATATAAATGTCGATTAAAGATCAGTCCTTCTTTTTATCTCTGAATAGAACAAAATCCCTGGAAACAGTAAAACCCCACCTGAACTGGCCCTTACCCCATGAAGTATAAGTTCTGGGTATAAAACGATTTTCTAAAATATTGGTGGTATTGGTAAAGTTTAAATGAAATACATGGCCGGGTGTAAGTATTTCAACGCCTATACCAAAAGCATCATAACGCCTGGCATCATAAAAGCCGGCATATTGTGTGGTTAATGCAGCTTCAGAAGCTTTTGAGCGGAAGGGGTGAAAATAATCGGCGATTAAAACAAATTTTTTACTTAGCGGAAGCCTTACAGCAGCGCCCAATGCAAATAATCCTTTTTGATCGTTGGTTACTACATAGTTGGTGTGTACATAAGTTGGGCTTAGCTGCAAGCTGATTTTACCAAAACGTTTGGCAATCATTAATTGCACCACCTGGCTTAACCTGTCGGAAAATTTATTAAAATGATCTTCTTTTATTTTAAGCTGGGCAGCACCACTCGTTGTGTCGGCCTTCATTGCAGATACTACCATGTTTGCAAACAATGTAACCGATACAGGATGTTTAGGATCGTCATCCATTTGTTTTAAGAACTGGTATTTTAATCCTGTTTCAATAAGCTGCTGTATATTACCACCACCCTTTGTTCTGGAGAAGATTACATTAAACTTATCTGATAAACCTGCCTGGAAAGCAATTTTTACATCTGTAGCATTATCTAAACCAAAAAAACGGCTTGCACCCCCGTTTGTGCCGGCAACATCGCCAAAATTATGTACCACTTTAAATTCAAGAATCCCCTTATGCAATACCTCTACTGTATTTGCATTAATAAGCTTTTGCGAATAAAAAACAGGGGTTGATGGTTTTGATACGGGCTGTTTTTCGTCGATAGAATTTATCAATCTTGTTACAGCAGTATCTTCCTGGGCATAAACAACACCACAAATAAGTAATGAGAAGCAGAGACAAAATTTAAACATAAGTAGTTTTTTATTTTTAAAAATCGTATTAAACGGATGTATGGTTGCTTTTGTTCCGGAATTAAAACAGCTAAAAAATATATTAACAAGCCTTAATAAAGCCTAAAACCTTTACCAGACAACGTATTATCAGGTAAACAACAAATAAAATCAATCCCTCAAAAAGCCCGATAAAATAAAAATGGCACGGTTTTGGAAACTGTGGCACCGGGTAACAAAAAAGAGGCACAGCCTTAACCTGATCCTTTTCTTTTTAAAAACTTAAAAATCTATTATCATGAGTACAACAAACTTTCCAACTCCTTCACAGGAAAATCAACCGCAAACATTACCACGTAAAAATAATTATAAAAATGCCGTTATTGGTGTTTTAGCTGCAGGCATTTTAGGCCTGGGCGGTTATATGGTTTATGACAAAAACAAGGCGTCGGATACTATTCAGCAGCAACAATCACAAATTGCAAAAGTAACCGACGAAAAAAGTGACATACAATCAAGCTTTGATGCGTCTTTGGCAAGACTTGATTCTATGGCAACAGTTAACACCGGGTTAAACAGCCAGTTAACAGAAAAAAATTCTGAGATTGCAAAAGTAAAATCTGAGATCCGCAGTATTTTAAGTAAGAAAAATGCAACAGCTGCAGAATTATCCAGAGCAAAAACACTTATTGCTCAGTTAAACGATAAAATATCGGTTCTTGAGCAGGATGTTGCCAGGCTTACCGAAGAAAATCAAACCTTAAGTAATGATAAGGTAGTATTAACTCAGGAAAAAGAAAAATTAACTACGGATCTTGCTACCACTACTGAAGTAAAACAAAACCTTGAAAAGAAAGTAGACGTTGCTTCTACATTAAACGCTTCAAATATTGCCATTACACCAATTGATGTAAGAAAAAGCGGAAAAGAAAAAGTTTCTACAACAGCAAAACGTGTAGATAAGCTTTTAGTAAGTTTTGATGTAACAAACCGTATTGCACAACCAGGTTCAACAGATGTATATGTTTTGGTTATTGGCCCTGATGGCACACCAATTACATCAAGTGCTGAAACCTTTACAACACGTGAAGATGGTGACAAAACCTATACCGCTAAATTGCCTGTAGAAATTGAAACAGCAAAAAGGAAAAATGTAGAGTTTGCTTTTGCGCCGGGTACAAAATTTCAACAAGGCAGCTATAAGATCATGATCTATCAAAATGGATTCTTAATTGGCGAAAGCATCCGTGAATTAAAAAAAGGTGGCTTATTTAGCTAATCGTTCAAAACATATATTTCAGTATCCCCAAAAAGATAACAACAGGCTCGGATTTTTAAATCCGGGCCCGTTGTTATTTTATTACAATAATATTTAAAACAATTATTTAAGCAGCAGTTTATAAAACCGCTTCAGCTCTTCTGTTTCTATTAAAGATAAAAGCTCGTTATTATCATACCGGGTTTTTAAAAACAGCACTCTTTTATGCTGAGGATATTTTTGTAAAATAGCAGCTATTAATTTTCCTGTTTCTTCATCTTTAACAAAATCCGGGCCGGCTGTTGGCAACGGCGATTTGTGCTTCATCGGTTTTTTTAAGATGATAGCTTGTAATGTTGCCAGTTTCCCCGGGGCAATGGTAACTACTTTTGATGCTTTGTGATATAACCCCTCTAATTGTTTTTTACTTAAGCCACCACGTTCCTGGTATTGATATAATAAGCTTTTAACAAAAGTTGATGTTTCGTTAACAGCCAATGTTTCGTTAAGTACATCTAAAATAATATCTACACCAGGTTTTTTTCGTTGCATGTTAATTTAAATGTAGGTAAAATTATCTTTATCGAAATTAAAAAGCCTTTCCGGGTAATTTTGGAAAGGCTTGTTGAGTATAGGAAGAACCAATAAAAATTATCCTGCAACGCTTTTACCGGCAAAACCGGCATCGCTTAAATCAATAACTTTTGCTCTTGGTGAATTTGCTGTTGCCTCCTGTAAAAGCTGCTCCTTTATTGCTGCATCCTGTAATCCGGCAATGCTGCAGGCTTTATCAAAGTCGGTATGCATACCATACGATTCCATTATAGGCGGTACGTTTTTAAGTTCGGGGAAGGCGCTGAATTTTTTAATAAAATAATACGTTTTAAAATCCAGCATTTTTGTGTAAGCAGTGTAAAAAGTTTCCATATTGTATATTTTGGTGAGGTAATATTTTTTTATAATTACATACGCAAAAAAATAACACATGGCTTTCAAGGAAGGTTACAACCTGTAGAGGATCTTAAAAATGTATTTCAGAAAAAACTGAAAACATCAACAGTAATTCAGAGAATGAATTGGATAATAACTTAAGCGTTTGACTTAGAAGATTGGATACGGTTTAATTGCGAAGGATATTGGTTTTGGTACCAGTAAGCGAATATAAAAGTACGCTGCATCTTTTTTACAGACAAATTTTGTGGAGAACTAATTGAACAAAAAACACTGCGTAATTTCACCTCGTAAAAGCACTATACACATTATTAATTGAGTATCAGGCTTTCCCGTTTCTCTGTTTAAAAAAACAGAAGTTTTTGTAAGAAAAAAATTTATAATTAAACAGCAGATCAATCACGTTAAATTGACTTTCTTTGCAACCCTATGGCTTTATTTGTTACATCATTAAATTCGGGCAGCAATGGTAATTGCTATTATATTGGCAACGGTACCGATGCAGTACTTATAGATGTAGGAATATCCTGCAGGGAAACAGAAAAACGAATGGGGCAGCTTGGGCTTTCAATGAAAACTGTAAAAGCAATTTTTGTATCTCACGAACATACCGATCATATAAAAGGGGTTTCAACATTAGCCAATAAATATAAACTGCCGGTGTATATAACCGATGCTACAGCAAAGCATGGCCCGGGATTAATACGTCATCTTTCCCAAACATTTAAAGCAGATGAACCAGTAACTATCGGAGAACTTTTAGTTACCGCATTTGTAAAAGAACACGATGCTGCCGACCCATACAGTTTTATTATTAATTACAACGGCATTAATGTTGGTGTGTTTACCGATATTGGAATTTCATGCTCCAGGGTGATTAAATATTTTAATAAATGTAACGCCTGTTTTTTGGAAGCTAATTACGATGAAAATTTATTAGAGAATGGAAGATATCCGCTGCATTTAAAAAATCGTATCCGTGGCGGACAGGGACATTTATCAAATACCCAGGCGCTTGATTTATTTATCACTCACAGATCTCCTGCAATGTCGCACCTGATATTGTCTCATTTATCTAAAGAAAATAATACACCACAATTGGTACAGCAATTATTTACAGCAGCAGCAACCGGAGTTGAAATTATTGTTGCCTCCCGATATGAAGCAACACCTGTTTATACTATTACAACAAACGATTTAAAAAAACAGGTTTCACATAAAATGGCAAAGGCTGTACAATTAGGTTTGTTTTAAAAAAATAAAAACGCCACATTATATTTTACCGGCATAATTCATGTATTATATCCCTGTGTTGCGGATACAGTTTCAATAATTCATTTACATCAGCAAGCTCAAAATCTTCAAAATCAAACCCCGGAGCCACGGTACAGCCCACAAAACAAAAATTACTTTCCGCTGCAGGCTTGCTGGCAAACCAGCAATTGGCAGGTACTACATATTGAAAAAAATGCCCCTTATTAAGATCGTTACCCAGTTCAATAATATTCAATCCGCCCTGTTGGTTAATGATATAAACTAACAGGGATTCGCCGACATAAAAATGCCAGCACTCATCACTTTTTATTTTATGAAAAGCCGAAAAATTCCCCTGTTCCAGCAAAAAATAAATGGCTGTAGAAAGCTTCTGTCACGGGTAAACCTTTGCGGCAAAGCCGCTACTGGCAACAGTTCTGTACTTTTATAGGTTTCTTTATACCAGCCACCTTCGGGGTGTGGCTGCAGGTTAAATTGTTGTATCAGCTGTTGCGGTGTAATCATATTATCAGTTAAAAAAGAAAGATAAAAAAGAGTCGGCAATTTACTATTATTTTACAGCGTTGTAGCTGTTTACCTGTAACCGGGTACGGGCATAACACGAATAAATTACCCGTAAATTTTGTGGTAATATTGACTGTCGATACCCCTTTTTCCCGGGTAAAAACAGGGTTGTGCGCCTTTACGTTATCAACAGGTTATACCACTAATTATAAATAATTTTTTTATCTGCTTATAGAGAGAAGAAATGGATTATATTTGATACTGTTAATTTCTGAATACCCATTAATTTCTAAATTTAAACACCATGGCAAAGAAAGTTGCAAAAAAAGCTGCGAAAAAACCTGCAGCAAAAAAAGCAGTGAAAAAAGCGGCTCCAAAAAAAGCGGCTAAAAAAGCTGCACCAAAAAAAGTAGTTAAAAAAGCGGCTCCTAAAAAAGTTGCAAAAAAGAAATCAGCACGTAAACCATCGGCTGCATTTATGAAGCCGCTTACACCCAGCGCTGCATTAGCTGCAGTAGTAGGTAGTAAAGCATTGCCTCGTACAGAAGCAGTGAAAAAAATATGGGTTTACATTAAAGCCAACAAACTACAAGACAGCAAAAACAGACGCATGATTAATGCAGATGATAAGCTGAAAGTTGTTTTTGGTGGCAAGGGCCAGGTTTCTATGTTTGATATGGCTAAGTTCTTATCAAAACACCTGAGCTAACAAAGCAAGCTATCAACAAATTAACGGGCATCGAAAGATGCCCTTTTTTATTTGCATAAGTACTCTAAAAAAAGCTCCGAATTACTTCGAGACCTTTTCGCTCCCCCTGCCGAGAAAAACTTAAAACAATTTATTGAAGACCTGAGACTTATATTTCGGTTGAAGGGATATTTGAAATGATCTTTCACAATAAAAAAACTAGGTGTCACTTTTAAATGTATGCCTATTTTTTCAGGCACAATAACTACGCTTGCAAAAACACTACCGTTTATTGACCTTCTTTCAAATTACGGTGATTTTTCATTTCATCAACATTTAGATCTTTCTCTGTCTTATTCTGTATCTTGAATTTTCCAAAATTATAAACTATTGTTATCCCTCCTCTTTGCGTTTCCGGTTTATTATAAAAAGTATAATTTAAATCAGGGTATTTAGCTGAAGACCTATTAAATCTCGTATTAAAAATATCGTTGCAAAACAACCGAATATCTAGCTTGTTTTTAATTAGTTTTTGTTTATACCAAATATCTAACCAATGGCTTGGATAATATTGAAATAAAAAAGAATTTCCACCAATTAGATTCTGATAGCTACACCCTATATCACTTGTTTTTGTCAGTTTAAATTTGGCCTGAATCCCAAAAGTCCTGTAGGAATCTGTTCCCAAATTATTTATTTGGGAACTATTAAATCTGGTAGAGGTAAAATCGAAAAATAGCGCTATATAATCAACATTATGCATACCAAGAGTCCCTTCATTAAGCTTCTTTCTAAATAGGGTAGGGTTATAAAAGTAACTAATCGGGAGAGGGATGACTCCAAAAAATGTACCAGTATAAGAATTTTTTATATTAATTGGCGTTTCAATATTAACCCCATTCTCTATTTTGTAATACCGTAAAATCGTATTTTTCTCACTAGAGATATCATATGTTATTATTGGGAAGCCTAGTAGATAAAATCCAAAGGAATAACTATTACTAAAGGTTGGAGATAGGCTTAGATTTCCGGTATTCCTATTTAAACTATCGGTATAAGAAATATTTTGATCTAACTGGTTATAGCTTAATCGTTGTATTCTTTTTGAATAAGAGGCATTTAAATTAATAATACTGTAGTAATAATTAAGATTAATGTTAGGAAAAACATTAGTGTATGAAGTATCAATTTTTTTTGCGCCTGATACCGAATAAGCATTAGTATTGGTGCTTTCTACCCTAAGTCCTATCCCAACATTTAAATTTTTAAAATTTTTTGAACTCGTGATATAGGAAGCTTTGATAGTTTGTTTAAAAACAAAATCTGTAAAACTATTAAAAGTAGCCGATGCTATTATATCATTAAGGTTATACAAATTATATTTCCCATTATTATTAATATCCTCAATAGACAGTTTCAAACCCGCACTCACGGAAATTCCAATTTTTTTAACCGGCCATGTAACATCAGATTTTGTTGTAAATGATTTACTATTTAAAGCCTTATTTATCAGGGTATAATATTTTTTAGGTATTCCGTTAATTGCATTTGTTTCATAAACTGGTGTATTATCAAGCAAATTTCTATCTAGGAAATCAATATTATATGAAAATCGCCCTTGTTTCTCTTTACCCAATAGAATATTCAGATAGGCTCCATAAAGAACCCCTTTATCTATTGTAGTTTTCGGATAATTAGTACTTATATATGTATTGCTATTTGAGTTAATAATATTATTCGATTCACCATTTATTTTATCATTACTCTTATATAATTGTATTTTACCGCCAAATCTAGTACGAGCATTTAAATCAAAATCGCAATTAAGAAGAATATATGGATTTGTTGTTGTTGCGTTACTAGTGATTGACTGGGACTGAAAAAGATTAATTGGGATACTGAAAATCGTTCTCTCTGAAATATTTTTCATTTGAGATTTAAAGTATCCAGTAATTAATTGGAAATTGAATTTCTTGTATTTTTCTGTTAGCCGAAGGGACGGCAAAAGCCTGGAATGCGAGGATTGTGCATAATCCAATGAAAGACTACCATTAAATCCTTGTAGCAGATTATGAACCATAACAATATTAATAATACCACCTGTCCCCTGTGCATCATAAGCTGCACCAGGATTACTAATAAGTTCAAATTTTTCAATTGCTTTAGCAGGTAAGCCCTTTAAAAATCCAGGGAGATTTTCGATATTGATTCCGCTTGGTTGCCCATCTATCCAAATACTAACATTCATTTTACCTTTTAAAATTATTTCTCCGTTCGGCCCAATTAAAACACCCGGTGTTTGTTCCAGTGCGTCAAATGTAGTTCCTCCATTTAGCATCGGATTATTTGCAACAGAAACTAATATTTTGTCATTATCAAATTTAATAAAATCCTTAATTTTTGATTTCACGATAACTTCTTCAAGAGGTTTAATTCTTTTTTCAAAAGAAATTTTAATTGAAGTATCTATTGAATTAATTACACTAATTATTTGTTCTACCGATTTATAGCCCTCTGGAATAATTGTGACTCTATATTCTCCCTTTATTAATCTAACATCAAAGCTACAATGGGATTGATTAAGAAGTTTGAATATTTTAAATGAACTATCATTTATTCTCCTTTCAACAATTATTTGTTTTAATTGGTCAGACTTACAGATTGAATCAGGCAATATTAATATATAGCTAACAATTTTTTCCTGAGAAAAAGATTTTGTACTAACACCAAGTAATACTATTAAAAAAAACAGTAGAGAATAACATTGCACAAATATTATTTTTAGCTTTTCGGTAAAGTTTCTTTTCATAAAATTATTATTTATTGTTTAATACCTTTACTGATTCAAGAGCTTTTAGAATATAAGAAATAGTTAAAGTCTTCGAGCTATATGGGTCCCCAATTCTTGGTCTAATAAAAGGGATGGAAAACGCTTGATAAGTATTTAAATCAATATTTTGAATAATATACGAAACCATCTTTTGCATAAGCTTTTCGGCAATAATCTTTTGCCTAGCAGTTGATAATTGTATTAAGTATGACAAGGATAATATCGCTAAAGAAGTACTTAATAAATCACTTTTTTCTTTTATTAAACCTACTCCACCATCAGAATTTATAGCCCCACTCATGAAGTCTATGATAGTTGTCAAATGACTTTTTTGTAAATCTGATGATCCACTCTTTTTTTTAGTTTTTAAGAATCCAAAAAGCCTCAAACAAACGTAAGTACCATAATAATTGCCATAATACCACTTACTTTCCCAATATCCAGCCTTATTCAGTTTTTGTAGAATAAAAGAAGCTCCCTTTTGAATATTTTCTTCGAATCTTTGATAATCATAGAGGCATAATCCAAATAAAAAATTTGCCATTACCTCTGTATCAGGACCTGCCCCCCACATCTTATTAAACCTTTTTTGCTTTACTTGTATTTCTGTATTTCCAGACTTAGGTATAATCCATGTTTTAATTCCTCCATTTGGTAATATATTATTATCAAGAAGAATTTTTATTGGATGGTCACAATATTTCTTGATCAAATCTAGTTTTCCAGCTCTTGAAAAAACTTGGACTATTTGCCCTAAATCATCTATATCCGCAGCAATTTCGGGAACACTTGGGAAGTAGCTCCAACCACCAATTGTATCTTTATTTCTTTTCTCAATCAGATAGCTTATTTCATCTTCGCAAATTTTTTTATAATTTTTGCCAAATTGATTTTCCAAATCAATAACTGCGTCGGCTATTAATGCCCGCTGAAATGTGTCATTATAGTGAATAGATTTTTTTATATCAAGGCCAATCTCTTCTCCTAAAAACATTATATGCTTTAATTCTCCAAAACCTTTGTTCTTTTGAGATATCAAATAATTTGCCAACTTAATTTTCAAATTATCAATTAACGAAACATTACCCTTTTCGAAAATGATTAGCGAAAGTGCTTTTTTCGAATTGGGTAACGAGCATAATTTGTGTTTCAAAATCTGAACACCAATAAAACCATTTAGAGCATTATATTCTTTTAATACCTTGGCTTTATATAGATTAATAATTTCTACCCACAAATTTGCATTTAGTTTTTTTGCTACTTGTATTCCTTTATTCAGATGAAAAAATATTTTGGCATATGCTTTTTTATAAAGCCCAGAAAGATAAAAATATTTAACTTTATCATCTAATTTTGGAACTTGAGTTCCTTTTTTCTTATTTTTTATAAGTAGGAAAGCTACAAAATTAATTTGCTTGTGTTCATAGTCAATTTTGAAATCCAATATATCATCACAAATTTGATATGCAACAATGAAATTTGTATGTATGATTTCCAGCTCAGGGATTACATCCTTGTCTTTTAAATACAAAGTCTCAATTACATCCTTTGCAATTAAAGCAAGAATATTTCTATTTTTTACTACGCTTGTATATTTCTTGTAATTAGTTGAGACATAAAGGTTGGGGTCAGTAATTTCTCTTTGAACGTTCGAGAAAAAGCATTGATTTCTAAAAGTCCATTTATTCCAAAACTTTGAATCTAATGGAAAATGTTTAGTTAATATCTGATTTGCAAATTCTTGTGCCTGAATTATAAAGTATAAATTTTTAAATGAAGCCTTTTCAGTGTTTCCATCAACGAATGAATCCAATTTTAGAATAGAGTAAAAATATAAGTATGATGCTACTGTTAATTCTTTTACTTTTTCTTCTGTTGGTGAAACTTTATATGCATCTGCAAACAAACTTATATACAAAACAAAAAATTTATTTGAATCAAAAGCATCATTAGACATTATTTCTTTAAAAGCTTTGTCTTTATTATAACGAAATAAGTACTTTCTTATGTAGTCTACATATAATGTAAAAAGCGAGTCTGCTTTTGATTCCATTTAGCAATTTTTATTTTATACGTTTTTATGATTTAAAAAAGGCGTAGTTTGTTTGCATCTCATAGCTCTTCTCTAAAATATCTAACTGTGCCAATATATTTTTGTAATTAGAGTAACCTTGTGAAATGTAACTTTTATCGCTGTTAGGAAATAAATATTTAATATTCTCTGAAATTATTTTAGAATCTGAGTTTGTATTTATTTCTAATTCTGATAAAATTGCGTTGACTTGCCATGCATCTGGGGTTATAATTTGATCAACATCAAAAAAAACATTTAGTGAATTGTAATTTAACAATGCTTTCTTATCTAAAATCTGCTTGTTCTTGTAATTAGGGATTGAAATATTAATATTTGAAATAGTGCTATACAATTCACCTATGGGACAAACCTTAGAAATAAACTGTTTAAGAAAATTAAGGGACTCAGAAAAATTGTAGGATATACTAATTCTTACTTGTTTAGTAATTAAGTCAGGTACATTCATAAATATTTCCTCTATATCATTCCCAAAATTGAGAGCTTGGCTATTTGAAATTTTATCCTGCAAAATTTTTTTGATGGCTGGAATAATAAATTCAACATGACTGTAGGTTGTAAAAGCCATATTTGCTTTAAGGTTGTTCTCCCAATCAAGTAAAACAAGTTTTATTTTTTTTAATAATTCTTCATCGTATTTAGAAAGTGATTTAAGTTTAGCTAAATCAGTCACCACCAAATCCAAATGGTGATACAACTTATAAATTGCCCCATTTAAGCAACTAAAATCTTTTGCTATTCTATTTTTAAAATCAAACTCATTAAAGAGTTTTGATATAATAAAATATGAAAAATGGTTAGCAAATGGAGTGTAAAAATATGTATTAAAATTTTCAATTTCTCCTATTGAGTCAATTTGGGATTGCATATAGTTTTCCATTATTTCACTTTAAAATTTACTTTTAATAAAACATATACCCTAATTAAAAGCTTCCATAAAAATATAATGTAAAAGAGGATTAGCCCACATTTAATAATGTAAGAAAAAAAGATATTTGCGTTTAGCCACAAATTTTTAAACATAATTAAACTGACTAGTGATTCTTGGAACGCAGAAAAGTTATGAATAACTTCATTTGCAAAACTTACCAAGAAAAAGGGGAGCAGATAAAAAATGAAATAACCAAAAAAAATATTCACTATAATTACGTAAAATAGAAACGCATAACGGACCGGTTTTTTTAATCCCTCTAAAAAACTCAATTGTATATTCTTCCTTAGAAAATATTTCTGAAATAGCTTCAATAAGAAACCAGAAGATTTTTGACGTAGATTCGGTACACCTATTAAATCTGAAAATATCCAATACCCATCAAACTTTAAAAAAGGATTTAGATTCAGGTATATAATAATGTAATTGTAAGTGATTATGTTTTTTACTAATAAATCTTTACTAAAATAGAAATATATACCTAACGGAATGAGTAAGAGAGTTTGAAAATAAATACCCCCGTAATCAATAATTAATCTTCTTTTTCTATCAAGCATCCAAGCTTGAGTACTATTTGTATAAAAAACGGGAGAAAAAAAATAGAAGCCAAAGCCAATAGCTTCCTGTTTTAAATTAAATTTTTCTATTGCTGTTGAATGACCTATTTCATGGAATAAAATCATACTAGTTGTTAAAAGAATAGAAGGAAAAAAATTATTAGGGTTAGATAAATCACTTTTTGCAAAAATTATTGGGGCTATCAAAATGAAAACAAGTACGAAAAGAATATTTAAAAAGATAAAAATGAATTTATTAAAAAAAAAAGTTAGACAGCTTGATATTACTTTAACAACTTTTGGACTGATAAATTTTATCTTAAAATAAATACTATCAACTATGCTATTCTCGTTGTCAGAAGATATTTTTTGAATAATGTTCTCTTTGATTTGTTGAATATGATTTTCAGTAAGAGAGATATTTTCATTTTTAGAAATTGTTTCAGCAATCTCATTTTCCGTTTTACCCTGTTTAACGTACTCAACAACACTCTTAACAAGGCTATTAATTTCAAAAATTCGACCATGATATAATACCAAATAATTCTTTGAAGTTTTTGAAGAGTCAAACTCTTTAATCTCTATGTCTTTAAATATTGAAATCATTATAGAAAATATTATACTCCTTGCAGGTATTTCACTAAAAAATAGTGAGTTAAGTTTAATGAAAAAAATCATCGGGAATATACACATATTTCCCGATGATTAAACAGATTAATGGTTCTGTAACTACTGAGTGAGTGTGCCACAATTAGGAACACACGGAACAATAGTTCCGCAGATTTGGTCAGTTGTACATGATGGATTATGAGTAGTACAAACTGGCTGGCAAGTGCTATGTGTTCCACATTTAGTGTCACACCAAGCCTGAGCTGCACTCATTTGCAATCTACTTTCTAATTCTTCAATGGAAAACATATCGTAAATGTTTTCATTTGCTGACCGCATTTCTTCATTTTTCAATTTTGATAGTTCTTCTTTTTTTTGAGCCATATTTGATTGTTTTTATTAAAAAATACTATTAACAATTTTGCTATAGTTCACCTCTTGAAAACATTGTTAACTATGTAAACAAAAAATTAAATAATCTGGGCGTGTGTTTCTATCTTTTCAATTTTTTCTCCATTTTTTTGGCGTTCAAGCTCTAAAAGATATTTATTGTAAGTATCAGGCACAAGTTGTTGAAATAGCTTTGGATAGCCATCACAATGAGGTGAATTATATCCCCTTCCCTCTCTCAAGGCTCCAGCCATACATCCTCCCCCACAAAAAAATGCATATTTGCATTTTGAACAAGCATCAACTTTAGATATATTTTTTCCTTGCCATTTTTCAACGGCTTCTATGTCAAAAACAATTTCATCTTTATAAGATCCAATAATATATTGATCTTGTCCTACTAGTTCCCAACAAGCATAAATATCACCGCAAGGATCTAATATATACATCCCTGTTTGTGCGCCACAAAATGTAGATTGGAAATTAAATAAATTATTCTCCCTTAGCACATGCAATACTTTTCCAGGTAACCCGAAATCTTGGCAAGAAATTTTTAAATCAGGAGATTTTTTATATGCCTCTTTAAACTTATTTAGGTATTCACTTCTGTTCATTGTTCTTATAACCTCCTGTTCAGGTAAAGACACATCAGCTTGATAGTGAAATTGGATATTAGTGTCTTGGTTAAATAACCTTTTTTCTTCAGCGTCAAAGTTTATATACTGTGCATCTGGGTCGTACCTGTCACCACCTTTAACCTCAATCTCCCCAAAAGCTTTAGCATACTTCTTACCACTTTCAATAACCTTTTCAGGAGACATAACAACATTACAACTCATTTGCTCATCACCATGAATAAGTCCAGAATAAACAGTAAAGTTTTTATAATTAAAAAAGCCCCTTTCAGTTAAGTCTTGATTTAACTGAAATAAATTATCAAAATTATTTACTTCAGTATTAACACGTATTGATACAAAAACATTATTATCTAAGCACAATTGTACGTTTTTCATGATAGTATCATAAGTAGATCCATCTTTGTAATGTGTTCTTCTTGTATCATGAACTTTTTTTGGGCCATCAATAGTTATTTGTACATTGTTAATCATTTTGGAGTTTAGCAAATCTTTGAAATGTTCTAATTCATAACCATTAGTTATTGCACTAAAGAAATAACCATTCTCAATTCCCTTATTAACTATGTATTCAACCAATTTCAGGTTTCTTTTCAATAATGGCTCTCCGCCATACAAAGTTATTCCATTGGATATTTTCGTTCTTGTCGGCTCTATCTCAATCATGGCCTCAAAAGCTCTATCAACAGAATCTTTTGTAAATGTCTTTTTTGACCATCCCTTACCATTATTTGATATCCCATTCTCAAAGCAATATGGACATCTAAAATTACAATCGTAGGCTACAAGAAAGCAAAAATTAGCGCCATGAGTTTTTGTCGAATGTAAATAATTTGCCATTTTAGTAACCCAAAGTTTTTCTTCAGTTGGCGTTTTATTAGTCAAGTAACCACGTTTTATTAATAACTCTAAAGATTGCTTTTTAAAAGGTATCTCACTCTGCTCTATCTGCGATTCAGAAATAGTGCCACCCTTTCTTAAGAATAAAGCAATTGCATCATTAACTATATCAATTGCCCCCGAGTACCCATGTACTAACATCCATTCATTTTCAGAATCCTCTAACGGGATAAATATTGTGTACAAAGAAGTCTTAAACATAATTTAAATAAGTTTAGATGATTAGAAAAACAATTTTATATGTATGTAATAGAATACACACATATACCAAATGTAATGTATTTAATAATAATTTAAGGCATCATGCTATAATATTTTATAGAAAAATTTATTTTACATAAGGCATTGATTATTAAACTATAAACTCTATACACATTTTGCTCCCCTTAAAAAACTGCCATTTTTTACCTTAGGTTTATTTGGTGAGCAGAAATGTAAGAAACTATTTGCGCATAGATCCATTTATAACAAAACTTGGCAGTAGGGTACGAGTTATCAAAAAAAAATGACTATAGGACAGTTAGCTACCGTATTCCTTTGAAGAAAAATATGAAAATCACAAACCTCGAACCACAAGAGTAAACTCGGTGGTGTCGCTGATATGCAGGCCTGTAGAGGATTCCAGCGACCCTCCCGACTACAAGTCGGGAGGGTCTAACCAACTGAGCTAAGGAGTAAATTATATAACCGTTTTAAGAAAGTAATAAAAAAGGCCAGCATTTTTGCTGACCTTTTGCTCCCCCTGCTGGACTTGAACCAGCGACCCTCTGATTAACAGTCAGATGCTCTAACCAACTGAGCTAAGGAGGAATTTCCCGTTTAAGGGAGGGCAAAAGTAAGGCATTTTAGGTTTAGTAAAAAAAAATAGAGCAACTATTTCAGCCAGCCAAACAGGTTATTATCAGCAATGCCTATAAAAATGCCATCGGGCCTTATCTCTACAGGGAATGTTTTTAAATAATAACCCTCGCCACTGGTATTACGGCCATTTTGTATATTGAATTTGTAACGGTGCAAAGGGCATACAATATTACCCAGGGCATCAATATGCCCTTCGGATAAAATTCCTCCGGCATGTGGGCACTTGTGGGCACAGGCGTTTATAATATTGTTGTGCAAGCCCAGGCAAATCTTTTTTCCATTTACATCAATTACCGTCATGCCATTAGCTGAAAAATTAATTTCACCCGGAGAAAGCGCTATTTTAAACCACGAATATTTTTCTTTACTCATAATGGGCCAGCCGGTTTTTAATAAAAAAACTCGGCCTTATAAGGATAACGTATATGGTAAGCATCTCTTACTGCATTTAAAATGGTTTGCCGCAACAAGTCGATATTTGTTTTTTCAACAGCAGATACAAAAACACAATTGCCCCGGGTTTCGGTTTGCCAGCGTTGCTTTAAATCGTTCAGTATTTCTTTTTTAACATCAGCCTCCAGCCATTGATCAAAAGCCTCTGCCACGTACTTATCCATTTTATTAAATATGGTAATGGTTGGTTTTTCTGCAACACCCAATTCTGCCAGTGTGTTGTTTACAACAGTTAACTGTTCTTCGTATTGCGGATGAGACATATCCACGACATGTAACAGTACATCTGCTTCTCTCACCTCATCTAAAGTGCTTTTAAAACTTTCTACCAAATGGTGCGGTAACTTCCTGATGAAACCAACAGTATCACTTAATAAAAATGGTGTTTGTTCAAACACAACTTTACGTGTGGTGGTATCTAAGGTTGCAAATAATTTATTTTCTGCAAATACTTCGCTCTTGCTTAATAAATTCATCAGGGTTGATTTACCAACATTGGTATAACCGACCAATGCCACCCGAATAAATTCACCACGATCTTTACGTTGGGTAAATGCCTGTTTATCTATTTCGGCAAGCCGCTTGCGTAACAGACCGATCTTATCTTTTACAATACGACGGTCAGTTTCAATTTCAGTTTCACCAGGTCCTCTTGTTCCAACGCCGCCACCCTGCCTTTCCAAATGTTTCCACATACCCTTCAGCCTTGGTAAAATATATTGGTATTGTGCCAGCTCTACCTGTGTTTTTGCCTGTGCGGTTTTGGCACGACTGGCAAAAATGTCCAGTATCAGATCACTGCGGTCGATGGTTTTTATGTTCAGCTCTTTTTCTATATTCTGTATCTGCGAACCGGTAAGTTCGTCATCAAATATTATAATATGGATATTGCCTTTTAAAAGGATGAATTGTTTTATTTCTTCCAGTTTACCCTTGCCCACAAATGTTTTACTATCCGGGTGCGGTAATTTTTGTGTAAAACGTTTTACTGTTTTAGCTCCGGCGGTCTCTGCCAAAAACTCCAACTCATCAAGGTATTCGTTAACCTGGGTTTCGGTTTGTTCTTTATACACCAGGCCAACCAGTATGGCATTTTCTTCTTTAGTAAATAATTGTTTTTTTTCTATCAATGTAAGTTGTTTTAATAAACAGTTAATACCTGCAAAGCAAACTGTTGAATTCAATATTGTATTACAGCAAAAGTAAGTTATAATTATTTGGCGGTTGTATTACCCATTTGTATTGCTGTAAAAAGCAAAAGCGCCCGGGTGTTTGCCCGAACGCTTTATAATTTTTTTTAACTGGTTAGTTTTTTGAAGCTACGTTTACAGTGGTTGTCCACTTTTTCATTTCGGGACAGCTTTTATAATCTTCATCTATCCTGATATAGTAAGTAGGTATTTTTTTGTTGAACCAGCTATCTAATGCCTCATTCTTTTTTTCTTCTAAAGCCCTTGTTTGAACCCGGTTGTAATCATCTTTAAGATTTTCCCGGTGTGGTTCTGTTTTGGTTTTTAAATAAATAATGCGGATACCTTTTTTGCCGGTTTCGTTAGTATATTCTACTGGCTGTGAGTATTGGCCTACTTTAAGATCTTTAAGCATTACCACCATGTCTTTATCAAGCTGGTCGATAGTTAAAAAACTTCCATCCCTGCCCTGCAGCATTCCTGCGGTAAATTTGCTGGCTTCATCATTGCTGAATTTATTAACCGCTTCTCCAAATGAAATCGTTCCTGCAATTAATTTTGCTCTTATAGAATCCAGTTTCTCCAACCCTTCTTTTAATTCAACTTTTGTAACCTGAGGCATTTTAAGTATGTGTCTTACAACAGCATCATCGCCGGCACGGCTTACCAATTGTAAAATATGGTAGCCAAAACGTGTTTTAAACGGGGTAGATATCTGCCCTTCTTTTAATGAAAAAGCTTTTGCTAACCAAACAGGGTCAAGATCTTTCTGGCTGCGGTTGATCTCATATTGTCCGCATTTATCTTTACTGCCGGGGTCTTCGGTGTAATTGGCAGCAAGCGTACAAAAATCTTTTTTACCGGTTTCAATTTGCTGTTTGTATTCTTTCAATTGTTCTACACAATATTCTTCTGCCTCACGGCTGGCTTTAGGAAAAATAACGATCTGTCCAACTTCCACTTCGCTTTCGTAAAGAAACAAACTGTCTTTAGGAATTTTATTAAAATACTCCTGTACTTCTTTTGGTGTAATGCGTATATCCTGTACTACTTTATTACGCATAGCCTGCGCCAGTTTCTGATCACGTATAGGTTCTTTAAAATCTTCTTTCATCTGGTATACCGATTTGCCGGCTACCCTTTCCAATTCATCTTTCGACCCTAACTGATTAATGTAATTACGGATGCGGTTATCAATATCCACTTCCACTTCTTCGTCAGTTATGGGTAAAGAATCTTTTTCGGCCTGTAATACCAGCGCTTTAATTCCCATTGCCTGTTCAAGGGTTAAGCATGTTGCATTCTCAGGTATTTCAACACCCTGGCGTGCCATATCAGCGAGACTGTTATCAATATCGCTTTTTAAAACAATTTTATCACCTACTACTGCAATAATTTTATCGGCTACCACTTTTTTAGGTTGTGATACCGGTTGTGCAAAAATAATTGCTGTAAAAAAAACAGCAAGGCTGCTTAGTAAAATACGCTTCATAAATAAGTTCATTATTATCAAAAGTAAAGAGCTATTTTTTGAATAGCCCTTTACCAGATTGTATTTAACAAAAGATTAGAGTGTACGTTTCACTTCCACTTCTTCAAATGCTTCTACTATATCGCCAATTTTAATATCGTTATAGTTTTTAATGGTTAAGCCGCACTCCATGCTGCTGGTAACCTCTTTTGCATCGTCTTTGTAGCGTTTCAGGCTGGCCAATTCTCCGGTGAAAATAACAATACCATCACGTACCAAACGTATGCGGTTGTTACGGGCAATTTTTCCGTCCAACACAAAACATCCGGCAACAGTGGCTTTATCAAACCTGTAGGTTTCTTTAATTTCCACATTACCCAATATTTTCTCTTCAACACCAGGTTCCAGCATACCTTCCATAGCGCTGCGAATTTCTTCAATAGCATTATAGATAATGGAGTATAGTTTTATCTGGATGGCTTCGCTTTCTGCCAATCGGGCCGCCTGCATAGAAGGCCGCACATTAAAACCAATAATGATTGCATCGGATGCATTGGCCAGTGTAACATCACTTTCGCTGATGGCACCAACGGCTTTATGAATTACACGTACCACAATTTCTTCGGTACTTAATTTTTGTAAACTATCACTCAATGCTTCAACAGAACCGTCCACATCACCTTTAATAATTACATTCAATTCTTTAAAGTTACCTAATGCCAAACGACGTCCTATCTCATCAAGCGTAATGTGTTTTTTCGCTCTCATTCCCTGTTCTCTCAAAATCTGTCCACGTTTATAAGCGGTTTCTCTTGCCTCAGCTTCGTCAGTAAATACTTTAAATGTTTCACCAGCCTGCGGTGCACCGTTCAATCCTAATATTAATACAGGGGTAGATGGTGGAGCAAGTTCGCTACGCTGGTTACGTTCATTATACATGGCTTTTACCTTACCAAAATTTTGTCCGCTCACAATCATATCTCCCTGGCGTAAGGTTCCGTTTTGAACCAATATTGTAGCTACATAACCACGGCCTTTATCTAATGAGGCCTCAATAATGGTACCATTAGCCGCTTTTTTTGGATTGGCTTTTAATTCAAGTATATCTGTTTCTAAAAGAATTTTTTCCAGCAGTTCATCAATATGTAATCCTTTTCTGGCACTTATTTCCTGGCTCTGGAATTTGCCACCCCAGCTCTCCACCAATATATTCATGCTTGCCAGCTGTTCTTTTATTTTTTCCGGATTAGCACCGTCTTTATCTATTTTATTAATAGCAAAGATCATTGGCACATTTGCCGCCTGTGCATGGGAGATAGCTTCTCTTGTCTGTGGCATCACCGCATCATCTGCCGCAACAACAATTACAGCAATATCTGTAACTTTTGCACCACGGGCCCTCATGGCTGTAAACGCTTCGTGACCAGGTGTATCCAGGAAAGTAATGGCACGTCCGTTAGCCAGGGTTACTTCGTATGCACCAATATGCTGTGTAATACCACCAGCCTCGCCGGCAATTACATTTGTATTTCTAATGTAATCCAGTAAAGAAGTTTTACCATGATCTACGTGACCCATAATAGTTACAATTGGGGCCCTTGGTTTTAAATCTTCTTCGTTATCTTCTTCGTCATCCACTTCCAGTTCTGCAGCATCATCTACACCAATAAATTCCACATCGTATCCAAATTCACTAGCCACCAGTTCAATTACATCAGCCTCCAGTCGTTGGTTTATCGAAACCATTATTCCCAGGCTCATGCATTTGCTTATCACATCTGCAAAACTTACATCCATTAAATTAGCCAATTCACTTACCGAAATAAATTCAGTTACCTGTAATTTATTGGTTTCTTCAGCACCGCCAACATTTTCTGCCTGTTCATCTCTTTTTGCTTTACGGTATTTTGCTTTTAAGCTTTTGCCCCTGCCACCGGCACCGGCAAGTTTTGCCTGCGTTTCTTTTAATTTATCCTGAATTTCTTTTGCGTCAATTATTTTATCTTCTCTACGGGCTGGTGCTCCTGTATTAGAGCCGCCTCTGTTAAATCTTCCGCCGCCACCAGTATTGTTTCCGCCGCCCTGCCCTTGATGAGGTGGCCTTCTGTTTTGTGTGTTTTGCCCTGGTGCACCCTGACCGCCTTGGCCTTGTGGCCTTTGCTGGTTTCCCCCACCTTGCTGCTGTCCGCCTTTTTTCTCAATAGGAATGCGCTTACGTTTGCGCTTATCGTCTGTTTCTCTTTTAGGCCTGGTATCATTATCTACCGGTAATTCTATTTTACCTAAAATTTTAGGGCCTGTTAATTTATCTGCCTGTATGTTTTCTATTACCGGTGGTACATCATCCTGAGATTGCTCTGCAACTGGTGGTTCAACTACAGGTAGCGGAGCCTCAACTGCCGCTTTTTTTCCTTTTTTAGGTTCTTCTGCTTTCGGCTCTTCAGTTTTTAAAGTATCAGGGGCTTCTTTTTTCTTTGTAGATTTTTTGGGTCTTGTTGAAGAGTCTATTGCTTCCAGGTCAATCTTATCAAGCACTTTTGGCGCTTCAATTTCCGGCGCTTCAATTTTTGTTATTTCAGTCTCTTCTACTTTAGCCTTTGTTTCTTCTTTCTTTTTTTGTGGCTCTGCTACAGCTTCGGGCTCGGGTGCTTTTACAGGTTCTGCCGGTTTTTCTTCTTTTACTTTTGCCGCTTCTTTTTTCTTTATCGATAAATCCTCTTCGTCTTTTTTCTTTTTAAGTTCTCCTGATCCTTTCGATAACTCCACCTGCTCTGCCTTTTGTTTTGCTGCTTTATCCTGCTGAAATTCTGACTGCAACACACGGTACATTGGTTCCGTAAGTTTAGAAGTTGGTTTCAACTCATCACTTTGAAAACCCTTGGACACAAGAAAGTCTACCAGGGTAGAAGTACCTATGTTAAATTCTTTGGCCGCAGCCATCAACCTTGGTGTATTTACTTCTGACATTTATTTATTTTAGTTTTTAGCCAATGGGTTAATTAACCCCTGGCCATAGAAATCTTTTTGTTTAGGGAATATCCGTAGCTTATGGGCCATGGACTATTTGCCCTTACTCTTTTCCAAATTCTTCTTTTAATACTCTTCTTACTTCTGCAATAGTTTCTTTTTCCAAATCTGTTCTGCGTTCCAGCTCTTCCGAACTTAAATCTAAAACCGAACGGGCAGTATCACATCCTACTTTTTTCAAAGCGTCAATTACCCATGGTTCAATTTCATCTGTAAATTCATCCAAATCAATATCAAACTCTTCCGCTTCACCTTCATTATCACGGAACACATCAATTTCAAACCCGGTTAACTCGCAGGCAAGTTTAATGTTAACACCTCTTCTACCAATGGCCAGGGAAACCTGGTCTGGCTTAAGGTATACATTTACATGCTTAGCATCCATATCCACATCCATGCTCGTAATTTTAGCCGGTGTTAATGAACGTTGAATAAGTAATTGTGTATTGGCGGTCCAGTTAATTACATCTATGTTTTCGTTCTTTAATTCTCTTACAATGCCGTGAATACGACTTCCTTTCATACCCACACAGGCACCAACCGGGTCAATTCTGTCATCATAACTTTCTACCGCAACCTTTGCTCTTTCTCCTGGATCTCTTACTATCTTTTTAACCACAATCAATCCATCAAAAATTTCAGGAACTTCTATTTCCAGTAATTTTTCAAGGAATGCAGCACTTGTTCTGGAGATAATGATTACCGCCTGGTTATTCTTTAATTCCACTTTTTTTACTACACCCCTAACAGTTTCACCTTTTTTAAAATAATCAGTAGGTATCTGTTCAGATTTTGGTAACAGCATTTCATTACCTTCCTCATCCAATAGCAACACTTCTTTTTTCCAAACCTGGTATACTTCACCACTTACTATATCTCCAACCCTGTCTTCGTATTTCTTTATAAGAATATTCTTTTTTAAATCATTTATACGGGCTGCAAGAGTTTGTTTACCGGCTAAAATTGCCCGGCGGCCAAATTCTTTTTGAATATCTACCTCTTCATATAATTCTTCACCAACCTGGTAATCGGGTTCTATCTTAATGGCATCTTTATATTCAATTTCTGTAAGGGTATTATACAGATCATCATCATCCACAATAGTGCGGCGACGGAAAATTTCCAGATCACCCTTTTGATCGTTTACAATTACATCAAAACATTCGTCGCTGCCGTATTTTTTACGGATTAGTGTTTTAAACACATCTTCCATTACTTTCATCAGCGTTGGACGATCGATGTTTTCTGCTTCTTTAAACTCCTGGAATGAGTCGATTAAGTTAATACTTGCCATAATCCTCGCCGACTCATTTTTATACCCCAGCCGGTTTGGGGTTTGTTATATAATTATTAAAATTTAATCAGCACTTTGGTTTGTTTAATATCTGCAAAACTGATAGCGGTATTTAATACCACAGCTTTTTTGCCTTTACCTTCTGTTTGCTCAATAGTTATTGTATCGTCAAGAACTTCTTTCAATAATCCTTCTTTTTTTGTATCATCATTTGTTATCACCTCTACAGATCTGCCAATATTTTTTTTGTACTGGCGCAATAATTTTAAAGGTTCGTCAATACCCGGGCTTGAAACTTCAAGGGAAAAATCGCCATCGGGATGAATTGCCATCTCCTCCATTATTTTATACAGCGCCCTGTTTATTTTTATACACTTTTCAATCCCCAATCCACCATCAGCATCAAGATAAATCTTGTAATTATTGGTGGGCTTAATTTTAATGGAAACCAGAAAAATATCATCAACCAGCAATGGCCCAATCAATTTAGTAACGGTTTCTATTTGTGTCTCTACAGTCATGGTAAAAGAAGAAGGGAACGTTCTTCGTTCCCTTCATTTGCTTCGTTGTCCGGTGCAAATATATACAATGATGCTGTAATTGCCAAAATGAACCATAAAAGCACCCATAAATTTTAACACCCGTTAATTGTTGGGTTTAATAACTTTGTGTTATGTTAAAAGTTTTATTTGAATTGTTTATGCTGTACCTGTTGTATAAACTGGTTTTCGATTTTATCATCCCCATTTATCAAACCACAAAACAGGTAAAGCAAAAAGTTGGGGAAATGCAGCGCAATATGAACGAGCAGATGCAAAAACAAAACAACCAGTTTACCGACACACCTAAATCAGCCGCTCCCAAAGTTGATAAGGATGATTATATTGATTATGAGGAGGTAAAATAATAGAGACTCTTACTGGTAAATGTTCAACAATTCTACCTTTTCTCCCCGCAGCAAATGATGGGTTTGTATACCGAGTTGCTTAGCCCCTTCAATATTAGTTACCAGGTCATCGATAAACAATGTTTCCTGCGCAGCCAGTTTTGCATCCTGCAATACAAAAGCATAAGCTTCGGTATCAGGCTTGCGCAAGCCTATTAGATTGGAGTAGTAAGTTTTAATGAAATAGCTGTCCAGGCTGGGTTTCCCGGTATCTCTTGTAAATATCTCCTTAAATTTTGTAAGATGAATACTGTTGGTATTACTTAATAAATACAGGTTATGGCTTACAGACATTTTTTCCAAAAAGGGCAGGCTTTCTGTTCTGAAATTTAAAAACAAAGCATTCCATGCATTTTCTATCTGGCTGTTTGAAAGTGGGGTGTCACTTATTTTTTTTATGCTATCATAAAAGTCGGCGTCACTTATTTTTCCGGTCTCAAGGTTTTCAAACAAGTCATCCATTTTAAGGGGAGAAAACCGGCTTTTAAAATTTTCAATACCGAGTTTTTCAAAAGCTTCAATGGTTTTATTGTAATCAATGTCGGTTAACACGTTACCCAAATCAAAAATTATGTTTTTAATATTGTTCATATTAATATAATAAAAACGCCCCGAAAAACTCCGGGGCATTTTGTGGGCCCACCTGGGCTCGAACCAGGGACCCCCTGATTATGAGTCAGGTGCTCTAACCAGCTGAGCTATAGGCCCTTCTTAATTTAACTTAAGAAGATTTTTATGTAAAACCACTTCTGGTAATAGTGGCAGGTCAATTAAAGAACTTTGGGTAACAGTTCTACCCCTTTTTTAAACTAAAACATAGTTTGAGGCTGCAAATATAATCAAAGCTGTTTAATTTAACGCTTCATTAGAATATTTGACGTTATTTTGCACCTTCAAAATTAATTATGAAGAAAATAGTACTTGTTTTTATTGCGTTTGCATCCGTATCTGCAGTATTTGCCCAGGAAAAAAAGTCCAAGAAAAAAATAGATCTTGCTAATCGTGCCGGGGATCATTTAATGTTACAATTAGGCAGCGACACCTGGATGGGAGTACCTGACAGTATTAAAAGTCACAAAAAAGGGCTATCAAGAGGAGGAAATATTTATGTAATGATGGATAAACCCTTTAAAAATAATCCCCGTTTTAGCGCAGGTTTTGGTATTGGGATAGGGACGAGCAATATGTATTTTAAAAATTATAGTATCGATATTAAATCAACCAGCACGAAACTGCCTTTTATCTCATTAGATTCTGCTGATCGTTTTAAGAAGTATAAGATTTCCACAGCATTTCTAGAGGTACCAGTTGAATTAAGGTTTACTGCCGATCCTGAAAAAAGCAGTAAAAGCCTGAAAGCTGCTATTGGTGTTAAGGTAGGTACTTTAATAAATGTACACACCAAAGGTAAAATCCTTCAAAATAAAAATGGCGGCACTATAAATACTTATACAGCAAAAGAAAATGGAAAACGCCATTTTAATACTACCCGTTTAGCAGTTACCGGCCGTATTGGGTATGGTAATTTCTCTTTATTTGGTAGCTACCAGGTAAATAATTTATTAAAAGATGGTGTGGGCCCCGATATAAAACCGCTGCAAATTGGAATTTGTGTAAGTGGTTTGTAAGCATCAGAAGACCATTGCTTTAATAGGATATATTCTATTAAAAAAAGCTGAAATCAAATATCATAAACATATTTGATTTCAGCTTTTTACTGAAAATTATTTATTGAGCGTTAGCAACAGTTATATTATATGCATGAGTATTTATATTGTAAATCCCACTTAAGATTACAGGCTGGGAAAACAATGTACCAATACCATTAATGAACAAGTTATAATGTTGCGTTCCTGTTACTGTAAAGTAAATTAAGGCAGAGTTGGGGTAATTAACATACGAACCAATGCCAGGAGTCCAAGATACACCCGGGTGGAATCCAGTTAAACCTGAAGTGAAGCCGAATGCTGAATAAAAGCCGCCCCCTGACGTATTATTTCCCCAGTGCCATGTAAAAGAAACCTGATAACCAGTCCAAACTACAACCTCTTGTAAGGTAACAGTACTATCTGCTGGCGGCACCGCATTGGGTAGGGGCAGTGTTTCTATCTTTACCGAATCCCAAAGCAGTTTGTTATTTGCAGTTATTGATTTAAAATCTGTAGCTGTACTAAATTTATCTATAAATGGCTTGAAATAATTTCTAGCTTGTTCTATAGACTCAAATTTTAAAGGTGTAAGCTTTGACGCCTCTAAAGTATCATCAAAATTTACTGATTTTAAATTGAATCCAATCGATTCCAAAATTTTTCTTTTATCATTAATTTCTGGTGAAATTTCCTTTTGACAACTTGACAAAAAAAGACCGAGAGCTAAAATTACCAAAAGATTTTTTTTCATTCTCTTTTTCTTAATTAATTTGAAAATTAACACACTAAAAAAAAACAGAGATACAGTACAGATTAGTGTCCATAATACAAGCATAATTTTGGGATTCATAATTATTTACGTTTAAGGGTTAAAAATTATAACTATAAACAAATTTACCCCCCCCCTAACCACATAACAAAATATATGTATTAATTTTTTTAAAAATACCACAAACTGGTAATAAGCAATACCAAATACTAAATAAAGAATTAGCCGGTGAATTTTAATTTTGATTACCATAACTTTGCGCCTCACTCCCCAACATGAGCGACGCAATTAAACATGAATGCGGGTTAGCCTTTATCCGGCTCCGCAAACCTTTCAGTTATTTTCAGCAACAATATGGAACAGTATTGTATGGCCTTAACAAGCTGTACCTGCTGATGGAAAAACAGCATAACCGTGGCCAGGATGGTGCCGGCATTGCCACAGTAAAATTAAATACAGAGCCTGGCTATCCATTTTTACACCGCTTACGCAGCAGTGCCAACCAGCCCATTGCTGATATTTTTTCGCAGGTAGGAAAAGAAATTGCAGAAATAGAAAGGTACCAACCGGATATAAAAAATCACCCTGGCCTTATGAAGGGGCATGTAAATTTTTTAGGAGAAATTTTATTGGGCCATTTACGTTATGGCACACAGGGAAAAAACAATGTTGAGTTTTGTCATCCATTCATAAAACGTCATACCATTCCTTCGAGAAACCTGGCTTTGGCAGGAAATTTTAATTTAGTAAACACAGAGGAATTGTTTGGGTTGGTTAATATTGACCCGGGTCAATTTCAACGCCAGAGTGATTTGGCGGCAATGATGGAAGTGCTGCATCATTTTTTAGTAAAGGCAGATGAGGCTTTTCCCGGACATATGGATATTGCAAAAGTGTTGAAAAAAGCGGTGCCTTTATTTGATGGTGGTTTTAATTTTTGTGGATTGATTGGCAATGGCGATGCTTTTGTTATGAGGGATGCACACGGCATAAGACCATCTTACTATTATATAAATGATGATGTAATTGTAGCTGCAAGCGAAAGGGCAGCAATACGAACTGCTTTTAATGTTGGCGAAAACGAAGTAAAAGAATTAATGCCTGGCAACGCTTTAATGGTAAAAGCAGATGGTAGTTTTTCTATTGAACAGATTGTAGAAGCCAAAGAAAGAAAAGCCTGCAGCTTTGAACGGATTTATTTCAGCCGCGGTAGTGATGAAAAAATTTACCAGGAAAGAATGGCTTTAGGGTATAATTTAAGTGATGTTATTTTAAAAGTTATTAAATACGATTTAAAAAATACCATATTCTCTTTTATACCTAATACCGCCGAAACAGCTTTTTATGGTTTATTGAAAGGTGCACAAGATTACCTGAATAAAATTAAGATAGAACGGATAATGAGTTGGGGTAAAGATTTTGACGAAGAGAAATTATCTGAAATGATCAACCGTAAAGTACGGTTTGAAAAAATTGCCATTAAGGATGTAAAACTCCGCACTTTTATTACAGAAGACAGCAGCCGTAATGAAATGGTACAGCATGTATATGATATTACTTACGGTACTGTTCGTAAAAATGAAGATACGCTGGTAGTAATTGATGATAGTATTGTAAGGGGAACAACATTAAAGGAGAGTATTGTAAGAATGCTAAGCCGGCTATCACCCAAAAAAATTATTATTGTTTCATCTGCTCCACAAATACGATATCCGGATTGTTATGGAATTGATATGAGCAAGCTGGGAGATTTTATTGCTTTCCGTGCTGCAATTGCATTGCTACATGAACGTGGACAGGAAAGCTTACTAACAGATTTGTTGAATAAGTGTAAAGAATTGCAACGGAATAATCAATTGCATACTGTAAATATTGTACAACAGGTGTACGAACCGTTTTTGCTTAAAGAAATGTCTGCTAAAATAGCAGAGTTAATTACACCCAAAGATATTAATATTCCAATACAGGTAATTTATCAAACGATTGAATCACTGCATTCAGCTTGTCCTACCAATACTGGCGACTGGTATTTTACCGGCAATTATCCAACACCCGGGGGTAATAAAGTTTGTAACAAAGCCTTTATGAATTATATGGAAGGAAAAAATGTAAGAGGATATTAACGGCTAATATTAATCCCCTGTTTTACAAAATTTGATATTACTTTTAACGGGTGAAGACTTTACTCATCATACGTCATGCAAAAGCCGAAAGCTCTTTTACGCTTAATGATTTTGAGCGGCCTTTAAATGAACGTGGGAAAAAGGATGCACCAGTAATGGCACAAAGGCTTTTAGATAAAAAAATTGTTATTGATGCTTTTGTAAGCAGCCCTGCAAAGAGAGCAAAAAAAACTGCGGAACTATTTTATGAAACATATAAGGCACATGATGATATTATTTTAATCAGCGCATTGTATCATGCACCTGCCGAAATATTTTTTGATGTTATTAAAGAGGTTGATGACAAATTTGATACCATTGCTGTTTTTGCTCACAACCCCGGCATTACATACTTTGTAAATCAACTTACTGCCGTAAGAATAGACAATGTGCCCACCTGTGCTGTTTTTGCCGTGACTATTAATTGCAACAGCTGGAAAGATTTTGCTAAAGCAAAAAAAGAGTTTTTGTTTTTTGACTATCCAAAGCTTGTGTAATAATATTTCTGCTAAATAGAAAATTGATTACTTCTTCGCTTTTTATTGCTGATATACACCCCTGTAAAAATCAAAATAGCAGCAATAATTTTGTACAACTCCAATGGTTCGTGTAAAAAGATCATCGCAACTGCTGTTGCAAAAAATGGTTGTGTGTAAATATAAAACCCGGCGGAGGCTGGGCCTAGAACTTTTATACCATAAATATTGAACAGGTAAGCTAAAAATGTTCCGGGGATCACCAGCAGTGTCATAGATAGCATATCCATACTGTTAAAATCAAACCAACGGATTTCTATAAACTCATTCCAGCCAAATGGCAACACCATTATCAACCCAATGGTAAATATCCAACGAATTATAACCACTGCATTATATTTAGACATTAATGGCTTTACCAAAATAAAGTAGATAGTATAAGAAATAGCATTGATGATGATCATGGCATCGCCTAAAATAACATTATCACTAGAAGCAGTACTGTTTTTTGCCAAAACTAATACCGCTGCGCCTGCAACACCTAAAATTAAACCTGCAATTTTATTGCCACTAACTTTTTCTTTTAATAGCCAGGCAGCAATAAATACAATCAAAATAGGTGTGGTCAGCATTAATAAAGAAGCATGGATAGGATAAGTTAAAGACAATCCTTTAAGAAAAAGCAATTGATTAATGGCAATACCAGTTAAAGCACACCAAACCAGGCGCACTTTGTCTTGCTTTTCTATTTTTACAGTAACCGGTTTTAAAATAAATAATAGCCAGAATAATAGTACACTTACCCCAACTCTTACCACATTTAACCCGAACGGTTTTGCCAACTGTAAACTGGTAAGATGTTTAGCAGCCGAAAGATTTATTGCAAAAAAGATATTGGTTAACAATAGTGCTGTATGTGCAATAATATTTTTATTCCCCCTGATCATATCTGGTACAAAAGTAAGGGGAATAAAAAAGTCATTATGCTTTTACACATAATGACCTGGTATTTACTAACCCCTAATAAATAATATTTAAAGCGTATTAAGCCGCCTGCATTTCTTTTACTTTTTCTCTTATTTTATTTTCAATTTCATTCGCCATTTCAGGATTATCAAGCATTAATTGTTTTACCGAATCTCTTCCCTGGCCTAATTTATCCCCGTTGTAACTAAACCAGCTACCGCTTTTTTGAACAATTCCCAATTCAACACCCATATCAATAATTTCACCCACTTTAGAAATACCCTCACCGTAAATAATATCAAATTCTGCCTGGCGGAAAGGTGGAGCTACCTTGTTTTTTACCACTTTCACTTTTACATGATTACCGATCGCTTCATCACCATCTTTAATCTGTGTCATACGGCGAATATCCAAACGAACAGAAGCATAAAACTTTAATGCATTACCGCCGGTGGTTGTTTCAGGGTTACCAAACATCACCCCAATCTTTTCTCTTAACTGGTTAATAAATATGCAGCAACTGTTTGTTTTATGAATAGTAGCAGTAAGTTTTCTTAAAGCCTGGCTCATCAATCTTGCCTGCAACCCCATTTTACTATCGCCCATTTCACCCTCCAATTCACTTTTTGGTACCAGTGCTGCTACAGAGTCAATTACCACAACGTCCAATGCGCCTGAAAGAATTAACCGATCAGCAATTTCCAAAGCCTGTTCGCCGTAGTCTGGTTGAGAGATCAATAAATTATCAATATCTACACCTAATTTTTTTGCATAAACACTATCAAATGCATGCTCTGCATCAATAAAGGCGCACATACCGCCTTTCTTTTGTGCTTCTGCTATTACATGAATCGCCAGTGTTGTTTTACCGCTCGATTCCGGTCCGTATATTTCAACTACCCTGCCTTTAGGTAAACCACCAATTCCTAATGCCACATCTAATCCAATAGAGCCTGTTGATATAACGTCAATTTCCATATTCGTCTTTTCATTCATCATCATTACCGACCCTTTGCCAAAATCTTTATCGATCTTGTCCATCGTTAATTTCAGCGCCTTAAATTTTTCTGTTTTTTCCATTTTGTCTGTGTTACTCATGTGTTTTGTTTTTATAAGTGATGTATCTGATTTCGTGTTGTAAATGTAATTACCGAGCCAAAGATAATAGTTTTATTTTATCAACACTAATTATTTTAGTATTTTTTTGATAATTTATTTAGCCGTATCAAAGATTAAAAAACCCATCCCGGGGAACCGGGACAGGTTGTGTTCAAGCATGAGAAAAATCTACTAAGTTGTTTCTCGAGTTTTCAGGCTGTGCCGGTTAAAAATACGGGCCCATACATATATTTAGTTTGTAGAGGGTCTTAATTGATATGATACAAAGAGAAGGTAGTTTTTTCATCCAAACAATACCACAAAGTGGTAATTTTTTGGTTTTTTATGGCATTTTCGGGCATGTAATTGTGAAAATAATTTAATATGATGTGTTTGTTGGTAGGAGTACGAACATTATGGTAAACAAAATTGCTGGGGAATGTTACCGCTATTATCAGCAGAATTATTTCTTAACACCCAACAACCCCAAATCTACTATTCGTAACTTCGCCCAATGCCCAAGTATTTAGATGAACTGAACGAGCCGCAAAGGACTGCGGTTGAACATAAAGATGGCCCAATAATGATTATTGCCGGCGCAGGCAGTGGTAAAACCAAAGTGCTCACTACACGTATTGCCCATCTGATGGGTCACCATAATATTGACAGTTTTAATATACTGGCGCTCACTTTTACCAACAAAGCCGCCGCCGAAATGAAGGAAAGGGTGGAAAAGGTGCTCGGTAATACAGAAGCCAGGAATTTATACATCGGAACCTTTCATAGTGTGTTTGCAAGAATACTGAGGGCCGAAGCTAATAAAATTGGTTATCCCAACAACTTTACTATTTACGATACCGATGATGCCAAAAGTGTGGTGAAAACAGTGATTAACGAAATGGATCTGGATGATAAACACTACAAACCCAACGTGGTGTACAATAGAATTTCTGCAGCAAAAAATGCATTGATTGGTCCAGCAGAATATATTAACGACTGGGCATTACAACAGGAAGATGCAAGGGCCAACCGTCCTGCTATCGGCCAGATTTATGACGCCTATGCAAAACGTTGTTTTAAAAACGGCGCCATGGATTTTGACGACCTGTTGTTTAAAATGTACATCTTATTAAAAAACAATGCAGACAGTTTAAGCAAGTACCAGCGCAAGTTTAAATACATTATGATAGATGAGTACCAGGACACTAACACGGCGCAGTACGAGATCATAAAATTATTAGGCGCCATGCATGAAAATGTTTGTGTAGTTGGTGATGATGCACAAAGTATTTATAGTTTTCGTGGTGCAACGATTGAAAATATTTTACAGTTTCAAAAAGATTACGATGAGGTAAAAGTGGTAAAACTGGAGCAGAATTACCGCAGCACCAAAAGCATTTTAAGTGTTGCTAATGAAGTTATCGGCAATAATAAAAACCAGATAGAAAAAAAACTATTTACCGATAACGAGCAGGGAGAAAAAATCCGTTTGGTACGTACCATGACAGATAATGACGAGGGCAAAACCGTTGCCGACACCATACAGGAACAAAAGCTCCGCAATCATTATTACAATAAAGATTTTGCTATTCTTTACCGCACCAATGCACAAAGCCGCAGCTTTGAAGAAGCCTTACGCAGAATGGGTATTGCCTATCGTATTTATGGTGGTATGAGTTTTTATCAACGTAAAGAAGTAAAAGACTTTATTGCATATTTAAGAGTGGTGGTAAACCCAAGAGACGAAGAAGCATTAAAGCGTATTATCAACTATCCGGTTAGAGGTATTGGTAAAACAACGGTTGAAAAAGCAACTTTAATCGCTAACGTTAATAATATTACGTTATGGGAGGTTTTACGTAGCGCTGCATTACATGGTTTTAAGAGTGGAACATTAGATGCAATAACTGAATTTGTTACTAAAATTGAATTGTTTCAAAGTGAGCTAACAAAAAAGAATGCGTATGATGTATCTATTTTAGTGGGTAAAAGCACCAGTATTGTTAAGGAATTATTTAATGATAAAACCACCGAAGGCCTTGCCCGTTACGAAAACGTACAGGAATTATTAAACAGTATTAAAGAGTTTACCGAAACACCGATGAATGAGGAAGATGGTGAAGTAGGCGACAAAAGTTTAGGTGGTTATTTACAACAAATTGTTTTACTCACCGATGCAGATGATGATAAAGGTGAAAGCGATGTGGTAAAACTAATGACGATTCATGCGGCGAAAGGTTTGGAGTTTCCGGTAGTATTTGTAGGAGGTTTGGAAGAAACGCTTTTCCCCAATGCTATGAGCATTAATAAAAGAGAAGAGCTGGAAGAAGAGCGCCGCTTATTTTATGTGGCCATAACAAGGGCTAAGCATAAATTATGGTTAACCTATGCCAATGCCCGTTATCGCTTTGGCCAGCTGCAACAAAACGACAGTAGTCGTTTTTTAGAAGAAATACCTGAAGACTATTTGGATAAAAGTTATGCAGGCGGTGGCATAAAAAACGGCGGTACAGCTTTTGAAAGAATGAACCGTGGTTTTAGCGGCGGCGGTGGTAATGCATGGGGTGGCAAATCTTCAGCAGCAGCCAAAGCCGAAAAACAATATGGCGCCCCTCCAGGTAAAGCTGCAACACCGGGTTACTTAGCACCCAAACCTGTAAACAAAACTATTGAACACACGCCGAGTGAAGATTTTGTTGCCAGTGATACAAGTAATTTACAATCCGGACAAAAAGTAGAACATCAGAAATTTGGTTTTGGCGAAGTGATGAAAATGGAAGGTGCTGCACATAACCCTATTGCTACAGTAAATTTTGAATTGAATGGTGAGAAGAAGATTATGCTGAATTATGCGAAGCTGAGAATTTTAGAATAAGATATCTGTGGGTCACTGTATTTCCGAAATCCGAAAAATATACCTGTTTGCTTAGGATTAAGCTAAATCCAGCCCAATTCTTGTTAAATTTGCATTGCATATTAAATACCTTTTTATGATAAAGACAGGTAACACCGTAGTAAGTATTTACACCGAAATGACCCCCAATCCGGAAACAATGAAATTTGTGGCCAACAAATTATTGTACCCCGGTAAAAGTATAGATTTTGCTGACGAAGCAAGTGCTGCTCCCTCGCCATTAGCGCAGGAGCTGTTTACTTTTCCTTTTATTAAAGCCGTTTTTATAGCCAGTAATTTTATTACACTTACCAAAACCAGCGATACCGAAGATTGGCAGGATGTGATACCGACCATAAAACAATTTTTAAAAGATTACCTGGAAGAAGGCAAGGCTGTAGTAAATGAGGAAGATGTGGTGGCCATGAAAGCCACTAACAGCAACGAGGTAAACGCCGATGATGATGATGTGGTAAAACGCATTAAAGAACTGCTGGAAAATTATGTAAAACCTGCGGTGGAAATGGACGGCGGCGCTATACAATTTAAAAGTTATGATAACGGCACCGTTAATTTGTCTATGCAGGGAAGTTGCAGCGGCTGCCCTTCATCTACCATTACATTAAAGGCGGGTATTGAAGGCATGATGAAAAGAATGATTCCCGAAGTGAAAGAAGTGGTGGCAGAAGCTGAATAGTTAATTGGTTTATTCGTTATTAATTTATTGGTAAGGCACTCATAATTGAGTGCTTTATTTTTTTGGACCAAGCTATATTTCTTTACTCATCTTCATTGGCGTCGCACTCTTCTACATAATTTTTATATTCAACTTTTTCTGCTGCGTAGATTAAAGTATCTTAGAACAAATATTCTGCTGATGAAATGTATACTTTTCATTTTATTACTGGCATTTTCATTTGTTGCAAAAGCACAGCTTACTGATAAAGAAATATATGACCTTAAGGGCGGAAGGGTAAAACCAGACAATAGCCCTGTATATACTTTACCTTTTGCAAAAGGCAGTAAATTTTTATTGATACAGGCTTATAACAGTAAGATGAGCCATAAAAATGAAATAAGTTTAGATTTTAAAATGAAAAAGGGTAGCAAAATCTGTGCTGCAAGAGCTGGTGTAGTAACAGCCGTAAAAGAAGACAGTGATACAGGCGGATTAAAAGATGAATATTTATCGCAAGGCAACCACATTATTATAAAACATGATGATGGCGGCGAAGCAATGTACTGGCATTTAAAAAAAGATGGCGTGCTGGTGAATTTAGATGATACAGTTAAGCAAGGTCAGCATATAGGTTACAGTGGCAATACGGGATATAGCGCTTTTCCACATTTACATTTTCAGGTGTATGATGCAACAGGTAAAAATATTGCCACAAGGTTTCAAACAAAAAAGGGAATTATTTACCTGCGCCCTGGCAAATATTACAAAGCGGTAAACTAAAATCATTTCCTGCTCTTCCAGGCCCAGAGCATTAGTAAAAACTGTAAAGGAAATAATCTTACCCATGTAGCCCATGCAGGCAAACAAAAACCATTACTCAAACAAAAACCGTTTTGTATCATAACAATATGTGCAGGTATAAATGCAACCAGCAATGCAATAATACCATAAGCTGCAATGGTTCTTGATTTGGAAAATATAAAAAGTAAACCCAAAACAATTTCTGCAAAACCAGAGAATAAATTTATAAAAACAGGGTAAAGTAAATACTCCGGGATTATTTTATAATAACTATCCGGGCTGCGGAAGTGATTAATGCCTGCAGCAATATAAAATACCGGAATTAAAACAAAACTTATCTTTTTAAACATAACAACCAGTTTGGTTTTTATTGATATACTGTAATTTAATCCAATCAGATATACAATAGTTCGTTTTATCTTTATGCCAATTAATGAATATCAATAACAGGTTACATATCATTTTGTTTGCTGCGGCTGTTTATTTGTGTAGTTGTGCCGTAAGCAATAATCCGCAGCGCAAACAAATCAAACAAATACAAAAAGGTATTATTAAAGATGATACCAGCTTTGTTTATCACCTGCCTTTTGAAAAAGAGAAAAAACATTTATTGGTACAAGGTTACTTTAGCAAATACTCACACAAAAACAGGGCGGCATTAGATTTTAAAATGAAACGGGGCACAACTATCTGTGCTGCAAGGGAGGGTGTGGTAGTTCGTGTTAAAGAAGATGGCAACAAAGGCGGATGGAATAAAAAATACCGGCCATTCGGTAATGTAATTGTTATACAACATGCAGACGGCTCAAGAGCGGGATACTGGCATTTACAGTTTAACGGGGCAATGGTAAATGTTGGTGATACAGTTAAACAGGATCAACCTATTGGCTTAAGCGGTAAAACGGGCTATACTTTATTTCCACATTTACATTTTTTAGTGTGGCGCTTTAATACCGCTAACCAATGGCAGCAGGTGGGTACCAGGTTTCAAACATCAAAAGGGGTTAAATACCTGCGGCCGATGCGGCGCTATACCAACATAAATTAATTACATTTAAAAAAAATATTTTGGGCTTACCAGAGATATACCAACAATTTATTACTGATATCAAATTAACCCGTTGGCAGGAATGGGGTAGTACAATAACACAGATTGCAAGTGTATGGTATGCCAGAAAGAATAATGTATTGGTTTATCCAACAGGCATCATCGGCGTATTACTGGCTGCGTATGTTTATTTCATTATTTCATCGCCGCCATTATATGCTGATGCATCACTAAATATTTACTACTTTATAATGAGTGTATATGGCTGGTATAACTGGACGAAGAAAAAAGACAGTGGCCTGCAATATCCAATAAGCTGGTGCAATAAAAAAGAATTGATTGTTGGAACAGCTCTATTTTTAGCATCATGGGTAATATTATTTTTTGCTTTGAAACAGTTTACAAATAGTAACACCCCGTTTTTAGATTCACTTGTTTCCGGCTCTGCAGTTACTGCAATGTGGTGGATGGCTAAAAGAAAAATTGAAAACTGGCTGGCATGGATAGTAAGTAATATTGTAGCTATTCCTTTAAATTTTTACAAGGGATTTATGCTGTTTACTTTAATGTATATTTTATTTTTACTAATGGCATGGATGGGATATATTTCCTGGAAAAAAGAATTAAAAACTAACGTATCATGAGTTATTGCACCTATATCAATTCCCTTAAGCCCGGCGAACAAAACGTTCATAAAACTTACCACGATATGCATTATGGTTTTCCTATTGAAAGCGATGATGAATTATTTTGCAGGCTGATACTGGAAATAAACCAGGCTGGCCTTAGCTGGACCACCATCTTAAACAAACAGGAGAGTTTTAGAAAAGCCTATCATAATTTTAATATTAAAAAAGTAGCATCGTATAAAGAAAAAGATATTGAACGCTTACTCAACGATGCCGGTATCATCCGCAATAAATTAAAAGTAAATGCGGCAATAGAAAATGCAAAAGCCATATTGCTGATACAAAAACAGATGGGTTCTTTTAAAAACTGGCTTAACCATCACCATCCTAAAACTAAGGAAGAATGGATGAAGGTTTTTAAGCAGACTTTTAAATTTACCGGCGGCGAAATTGTAAATGAGTTTTTAATGAGTACCGGGTATTTGCCGGGTGCACATGATGAAAATTGCGCTATCCATAAAAAAGTACTGAAAACAAAACCTATGTGGAAAGCCAGTTTAAAAAAATGAAGAAGATTGTAATTATAGGGCCGGAATCAACAGGTAAAAGCACATTATGTGAAAAACTGGCAGCACATTATAAAACCGAATGGGTAAGAGAATATGCAAGAGAATATCTTTTAAAAAATGGAACTGATTATACTTTTGATAACTTACTGGAAGTAGCAAAAGGACAATTACAACTTGAAGAGACTGCCGCAGCATCACACAGTACTCAACACTCACCACTTATTATCGATACCAACATGTACGTAATGAAAGTGTGGTGTGAGTTTGTTTTTGAAAAATGCCATCACTGGATATTGAACCGGATAGTAGAACGTAATTACGATTTGTATTTACTGTGCAATATTGATTTGCCCTGGGTAAAAGATGAATTGAGAGAATACCCGGATTTAAAATCGAGAGAACAATTATATCACCACTACAAAGATATTATGGTGAATCAGCATGTACCGTGGGTTAATATTAGTGGAACTTATGAGGAACGGTTGCAAAAAGCCATTATTGCTGTTGATGCGATTATTTAATTAATTCCTGTACATCCGGGTCGGTTTCCAGGTTATTCATCTGCCTCATAATATCATCGTAGCGGCCGGCTACATACCTACTTAAAGGTTTTATGGTATACACTTTTGGATTGGGTAAGCAGGCCGCAATCTGTGCAGCTTCACCCCTTGTTAAGTCTTTAGCATCTTTATTAAAATATTTTTTTGCCGCCGCCTGCACACCAAAAACACCCTTGCCCATTTCTGCAATATTCAGGTATCGTTCCAGAATTATTCTCTTCGTCCAACCGGTTTCAATAGTAAAAGTAAAAAACACTTCAATGGCCTTGCGTAACCTGCTGCGGTCCTGCCAAAGAAAAATATTTTTAGCAGTTTGCTGGCTGATGGTACTTGCTCCCCTGGTTTTATTCGGGTGTCTTTTATTATACTTCATGGCAAGCTTTATCGCTTTAATATCAAAGCCATCATGGTCGGGAAACAGTTGGTCTTCGCTGGCAATAACAGCCAGTTTAATATTATCACCCATTTCGTTGTAGCTGATATAGTCACGGGATAAGCCATTGCCTTGAAAAATACTTCCCAACTGTGTTGTTGTTATTGGAGGGTTAAATACAAACCCCAGTAAAAAATAAAAAAAGAAGATGATATAACCGGTAAGAAACAACTGCCATAAAATAGCCATGGTTTGTTTTATGGCTTCAATTTTTCGCAACCATAAAAAATATACAGCAATAACAGCAGCCAGAGCAATAGCGAAGACGAGGAGTTTATTTTTAAAATCTGTTTTTCCGGCTGCATCAGAAAATGTGGTAAATACAAAATATAAAAACCAGCCAGCATGAAAAAGAAGAATAAAAAGAAATATTTTTTTTACTATCCGCCAGAAATTTTTAGAAAAAAGAAGCTTCATTGGTGAAGGTTGAAATTTTATGTAATATAACCAATCAGGTTTTGCTATTGCCCATGTTCATATAAACCAGTTTATATTTTTTACCAATTACAATTCCTTTGCCTCCGCTTTTTGCCCACAAATAACCCAACCCAGCCAGGCCGGCTGATGCAATTAATAATGGGGCACTGAATTTTTCCCTGTCAGCCAGATACACCACACCGCTTGCCACGGTAAGTAAAACACCGCCACCAAACAGGCTGGCACCACTACCTTTTGTATTAAATGTTGCTTTTTTCCATTGCCCGATTGCTTTTACCTGGTTGTAATGAAATTTGTAATGATAGCTTCCGATGGTGTCTATAATATAAGTACCAAATGTGGTGGGCAGGTATGCTACAATAAACTGCTGCAGGTAAAGGGTGTCTTTTTTTATTCCGTTAATCAACGCATTGATATAAGCGCCACTGGTAGTGGTGATTTCAATATTGGTACCGGCAAAAAACGTTTTCATTGGTTTCCTATTCTTTTTTAAAACAATAAAATCGGCAGATTGAGTATAAGCGGTAAAAGAAAGCAGGATAAAGAATGGTAATAAAAATTTCATGCTGTAAAATAAAAATGCAGGGGGATGATAAAGAAAAATTACTGTTAATATTTTAACAATGTATAAACGATGCCACTTAGAATTGCAAAGCCAAACAGCAGGTATAAAAAACCGGATATGCGGTTAATGCGTAAAATATTTTTATCACTTAGTTTTTTTCCCAGGCTTCCGGCACCCAGAATTTTACCAATATCTGCCAAAAAATTCAGGCCAAGGCAGGTGGAAAATATTATTACACGGTGTGTAAAGGAATACTCTGCCGCAAGTGAAACTGCTATTACCACCCAAAATGCAATTACCACCGGGTTTAGTGTATTTAATAAAAAACCCGAGGTAAATATGGCAAAGTAATTTGTTCTTTTTCCTGTAGGGGTTATTTCATCTCCGGCAATCTCTATCATTTCCTGTGAGCGACGGGGTTCTATTTTTTTTATAAAAGCAAAGTAAATACCCATGCCAAGTAAAAAACAGGAGCCTGCAATACCGATGGGAATTTTAAAATTCAGCAGTTGTTGTACCACTTCGCTAAAACTATTACTAAGTACCACCCAGATAATATCGCTTAACCAAACACCCGCTACAAAACTAAAACCACCACGCCTGCCATGGTTTACGCTTTGCTTTATAATGGCAAAAATTATGGGGCCAACCGAAAATATCAGTATTAAACCAATGGCAAGGCCTTTAATTATGGCATTAATCATTAAATAAAAGTATAAAAGAAAACCAAGAAACTGCTACCTGTTTAATTTCAATTCCTGAGCCCTCTGAATTATAGAAACCTTCTTTTTGTTTTATTGATAAATATGATAGCAAAAAAGACCAGTACACATTAGTATTTATGTTTTTGTTATTGAAGGTGCTTTTGAAGGATAGGTTGCTGCATGCTAAAGACGGATTGGCAATATGGAATACCGGCGAAATAGATTTTGAAGCTTTATCAAACAATGCCATACTTCTTTTACTGGAAATTCCTGTATAGTATTTACGAAACCGGCTCTCCGTTTAAAAATTTTTGCCAGTCTTCCAGCATTTTTCCTTTTAATACACGTGGAAATTTATGTTGCCCGCCTACTTTCCCTTTAGCTTTCATAAAATCCATAAAACGTTTCTCGGGCATTACGTCAACCATTACATCTTTCAGGGCGTGTTTACGCTCCACTTCATAATCGTCGTTCAGTTCTTTCAGCTTATTGTCAATACGCACTGCCAGGTCAACAGCATTTACTTTATCATCGGTGGCAACAAACCATTGGTGTGCAAAAAAATTACCAAACGGTACACCTGCAACAGTAAATTCCGGAATAGAAATATTCAATTCTTCACTTACCATTTCAATGGCTTTGTTCATATTATCAACACTTAAATGCTCACCAACTAAACTTAAAAAATGTTTGGTACGGCCGGTGATGATTATTTCGCTTCTTTCCTTGTCAATTAATTTTACTGTATCACCAATAGCATAACGCCATGCACCTGCATTGGTACTTATTAAAATAGAGTAGTCTTTATTTTCCTCTATTTCATGTATCATAAATGTTTCCGGATCATCAACCATATTCCCTTCACTGTCAAAATTATTATCATCAAAAGGCACAAATTCAAAAAAGATATTATTGTTCAATACCAGGTGCATGCCTTTTGTATCCTGCCTGTTTTGGAATGCTAAAAAACCTTCACTCGCCAGGTACGTTTCAATATAAGTGATGGGCTTGCCTAAAACTTTTTCAAAACCTTTTTTATAAGGCTCCATTGCAACACCGCCATGCACATAAAAAGAAAGGTTAGGCCATATTTCGTGAATGTTATTCAGTTTATAACGCTCAATAATTTTTTCCATACACAACTGCAACCATGCAGGCACGCCAATAATAAAACCAATATCCCAATTGGGCGCACTTTCTACAATCTCTTCCAACTTTTTGCCCCAGTCTTTTTCCCTGGCAATTTTTTTCCCGGGTTTATACAAACCAAGCCCCTGGAACCACAGTGGAATATTTTTTTGTTGAATACCACTTAAATCACCAGCGTAATAAGTAGCACCCTTTTGTAATTGTGTACTGCCGCCCAGCATCAGCCAGCCTTTTCCCACGGCACTTTTGGGCACATCATGGTATTTGGTAAAGCTTATCAGTTGCTTAAAACTGGTAAGTACATTGCTGCGCAATAATTCTTTTGTAATAGGAATAAACTTACTGGTAGCATCGCTGGTGCCGCTGCTTAAAGCAAAATATTTTATTACCCCCGGCCAGCAAACATCAGGCACACCTTCTTTGGCTTTATGCCACCAGGCATCGTAAATTTTATTGTAATTATAAGTAGGTACCAGCTGTTGAAACTTTTTACCAGGGTGGCGGCTGAGTAAGATCTCGTCAAAAAGATAGCGTTGCCCAAACTCGGTAAACCTTGCTTTACGTAATAATTTTTTAAGTACTTTAATTTGCTGCCTCCGGGGGTCGCTTACCGGTAAATGAAGCGCCCTGGCAATTGAAGCAGGCAATTTAATATCAAATATGGCCATTACGGGGAAAGGTTATTGATAACAAATATAATAAATCAAACGAAGCCATCAACAGGAATAATTTGGTAAGATGAAAAGCCGGTGCAAATTTTTAATACATAAATAATGAGTAAATTTACCCTCTAAAAACTAAGACAAAATGAAGAAATTTTTTGTAGCGATTGCATTATCAATCTCATTATTAAAAGCCAGCGCCGATGAGGGCATGTGGCTGCCCATGTTATTGGGCGAACAGGTGTACAGCGATATGGTAAAAAGAGGCCTGAAGCTTACGAAAGAGCAGCTGTATTCCATCAACAAATCATCAATTAAAGATGCCATTATACTTTTTGGTACCGGATGTACCGGCGAAATTGTAAGTGACCAGGGTTTAATTTTTACCAACCACCATTGCGGCTACAACGCCATTAATGCAGCCAGTACGGTTGAGCATAATTATTTAAGAGATGGATTTTATGCATACAACAAAGACCAGGAAATTAAAAGCAGTTTAACGGTTCAGTTTTTAGACAGGATTGCAGATGTAACAAAAGTAGTAGAAGATGCTTTAAAAGGTTTAACATGGAACGACAGGGTAAAAAAAACACCGGATGTTTTAAAAGCTATAACAGATAAGTTAGCTGATGCAGAAAATGGAATTGAAGCAAGAATTTACAGCATGTTTAAGGGTAACCAGTATATCATGTATGTATATAAAAGATATCGTGACATACGCCTGGTTGGTACACCACCCGAAAGCGTTGGTAAATTTGGCGGCGATACGGATAACTGGGAGTGGCCACGCCATACAGGAGATTTTTCAGTATTCCGTGTGTATGCCAGCAAAGATGGCAAACCTGCTGATTATAGTACAGATAATGTGCCGCTTAAGCCAAAACATTTTTTACCGGTAAGTATTAAAGGATTTAAAGATGGTGATTATGCTATGACTTACGGATACCCCGGCAGCACCAATCGTTACGAAACCAGTTACGGGGTTAAATTAAAAAACGATATTGAAAATCCTGTTTTGGTGGGCCTGCGTGACATGAGGTTAAAATACATGCATGAGCAAATGGTTAAAGACCCTGCAGTAAAATTAAAGCTAGCCAGTAACTATGCCACAGTTGCCAACTACTGGAAATTTTTTGAAGGCGAAACAAAACAGCTGATTAAGTTTAATACGCAGCAACAAAAAGAAGAGTATGAAGCAAAGTTTACCACCTGGGCAAAAGGTAAATCCGAATATGAAAACATAATGACAGAGTATGCTAAAAATTATGCCGGGTGGACCCCTTACAGCAAATTGCGCCAATATATAAATGAAGGGATTTCAGGTTCGCCGCTAATGGCATATGCAGCGTCATTAAAATCGCTGGAAGATAAATTGTTAAAACCAAGCACACCATCTGCAGAAATTAAAAAAGCGATAGCCGCAGCAACTGCAAACCGTAAAACATTTTTAAATAACGAAGATTTACCCAGCGATGAAAAAATATTGGCCGCCGTTGCAATGATGTATTATAACAACATAGATAAAAACCAGCATCCTGTTGGCTTTTACGAAAGCATGAAAGGAACATACGGCAGTCTTAAAGAAGAGGCCACGTTTAAAAGCTGGGCCAAAACCGTATTTGCAAACACCATGCTGCTTAACGATGCCAAATGGGATGATTTTGCAGCACATCCTCAAGCCGTTACTTTACAGGCCGACCCCGCCTTTGCTTTTGCAAATGCTTTTACCAGTAATTACAATACCAAGTTTGCACCTTTATATGATGCTTTTGTAAATAAAAATAATGAGTTAGGCAGGGCCTACTTAAAAGGTATTATGGAGATGAACCCTGTGGCTGTTAAAAAGATGTATCCAGATGCCAACCTTAGCATGAGGGTAAGTTATGGTAATGTAAAAAGCTATGCGCCAAGGGATGCGGTTAAATACGATTATGTATGTACTTCAAAAGGAATTTTAGAAAAATATGTAGCCGGAGATTATGAATTTGACCTGCCCAGAAAACAGGTAGAGCTGTTAAAGAAAAGAGATTTTGGCCAATACATAGATAAAGCAAAGAATGATTTGGTTGTAACATTTATTACTACCAATGATATTACCGGCGGCAACTCGGGGTCTCCGGTTATTGATGCCAACGGCAATTTGCTAGGCTTGGCTTTTGACGGTAATTATGAAGCATTAAGCCATAAAATTGCTTTTGATAAGGATTTGAACCGTACCATTTGTGTTGATGTACGTTATGTATTATGGTGTATTGATAAACTGGGTGGAGCAGGTAATATTATTAAGGAGTTGAAGTTGGTGAGATAATATCCGGCAAAATAATTGTAAACCGCCCCATTTTTAAATAGGGCGGTTTTTTATAAAATATAATCTGCAGATTATTTACAAACAGGCCTAAGCCAAATCACCAATTATTTACTTTAAATTTGTTTAAGCCAAAACAAAGTTTCTGTATGATGAGCCTAAACAAGTTTAAAAAAAGAAGGTTATTTTTTTTCTTATTTTTTTGCTCAATATTAACCAATATTACTGCCCAGCAAAAAGAACAGGTACTCCACAATTTAAACACCCTCCTGGTAAATACGGTTATGGAAGATCTTTTTACTCCGCCAATTGCCAGCCGCATTTATGTTTACCCCAATATTGCGTTTTATGAGTGTATAAAGAATGATGATGCAACATTGCCAACATTATCCGGGAAATTAAATGGGTTAAAAAATATTCCTGCAGCTCCCAAAGGGGCTGATAACTTTATTGCTGCCTGTGTTTCGTTCTCATATGTGGCACAAAGTTTAGTAGGCACCGAATATAAAATAGAAAACTGGAGGGTTGCTTTTACAGACTCTGTATATAAAAGCACCGACAGCAGCGCTGTAAAAATTTCTGTTCAATATGGAAAGCTGGTTGCTGATACCATTATTGCCTGGACAAAAAGAGACAACTATCTTAAATCGAGAGGGTTGATACGTTATGTAATTAAAAACAAAGCAGGCGACTGGCAACCTACACCATTAGATTATGCACAGGGGCTGGAACCACACTGGAATACTATACGGCCATTAACGCTTACCAAACCATCACAATTTTCTCCAAAAGAAAAACTGGTTTTTAGTATGGATAAAAAATCTGTATTCTACAAAACCATGATGGAGACCTATACCATTGGTAAAACATTAGATACCATACGTAAGGCAACAGCATTGTATTGGGATGACAATCCAAATGTTTCTGCCAACATCGGGCACCTTAATTATTTCATTCATAAAATTTCTCCTGCCGGGCATTGGGTAATGATTGCTAAGCAGGCCTGCATAAAAAAAGCTGTTCCGGTAACTAAAGCGGCGCAGGTATATGCGTTGGAAACAACAGCAATGTTTGATGCTTTTATTAGTTGCTGGGATGAAAAATACCGCACTAACCTTATCCGCCCTATAACAATTATTAACCGTATTATTTATGAAAAATGGCAGCCTTATATACAAACACCGCCATTCCCGGAATTTACAAGTGGCCATTCTGTTGTTTCAAATGCAGCAACTGCGGTATTAACCGCTTTGCTTGGCGATAATTTTGAATTTACAGACGCAACGGAAATACCTTTTGGTATGCCACCACGAAAATTTAGTTCTTTTTATGAAGCATCAATACAATCATCCAACAGCCGTGTTTATGGAGGCATTCATTATCCTGAAACTGCAAGGATAAGTATATTACAGGGAAGGGCCATTGGCAGTTATATTATAAAAAAGCTTTTCCTTAAAGCTATTAAATAAAAATTATGCTTTTACGAACATTTTGTATAACACTATTATTAGCATTATTTTTTTCTGTTACGGCGCAGCAAAAAAAATTTACGTTACTGCAACAGGAAACTACCGGCATTAACTTTAGAAATGATATTGTTGAAGATGCCAACATGTTTATGTACCTGTACGAAAACCTTTACATTGGCGGAGGTGTAAGTATTGGTGATATTAATAATGATGGCTTACCCGATATTTATTTTTCATCTACAAGAGGATACAATAAGCTTTATTTAAACCAGGGCAATCTTCAGTTTAAAGATATTACTGCAACTGCAGGTGTAAATGGTGGCGAAGGGATTAAGACCGGGGTTAATATGGTTGACATCAATGGCGATGGGTACCTTGATATTGTGGTATGTAAATCTGGATTTAAAGATCCTGCATTAAGAAAAAAGATGGTCTATATCAATAACCGTAACCTCACCTTTACAAATAATGCGGCAGCAATGGGATTAGAAGATGCCAGCTATACCATTCAATCTTATTTTTTTGATTATGATAACGATGGCGACAAAGATGTTTTTTTTGTAAACCACCAGCATGATTTCAGTAAATCGATGATGATACCGGCCAGGATGGAAAATGGTAAACTGGTTTATGTAGAAGATACCACCAGTGTATATGTAAGCGACAGGCTGTTTGAAAACAGGGGCGGAAAATTTATTGATGTTACAAAAAAAGCCGGCCTTATAACTCATGCGTTTGGATTAAGTGCTTCGCTTGGTGATTTTAATGCTGATGGCTGGCCTGATATTTATGTAGCCAACGATTTTAACAAGCCCGATTTTATATTTATCAATAACAAAAACGGAACATTTACAGATAAGATGACATCTTATTTAAGCCATACCAGTTTTTCTGCAATGGGCTCGGATGTTAACGATATAAACAACGATGGACTGGAAGATATTTATGTGGTGGATATGGCTGTTGAAGAACCGAGAAGGCAAAAGCAATTGTTTGCAGTAAATCAGAATTATGATAAGTTTCAATTGCTGCTGCAGTTTAATTTGTTTTACCAATATCCAAGAAACAGTTTACAACTGAATAATACTGATGGCACATTTAGCGAAATAGCAAACCATGCCGGTGTTGCAGAAACGGAATGGAGCTGGGCACCATTGATTGTAGATTTTGATAATGATGGCTGGAAGGATATTTATGTTACCAATGGAATTAAAAGAGATATTACGGATTGGGATTATAAGGTTTTTATACTAGACTCCATTATCAATTCGATGAACCGGGGCCAGAGTGTTAATCTGGATACATGGCTGCAGAGCATACCCTCGGTAAAAACAAAAAATTATCTCTACCATAACAACGGCAGTTTAACTTTTGATAATTACAGCAATGTATGGATGGATCAACCGGCATCATTTTCAAGCGGTGCAGCTTATGCCGACCTGGATAATGACGGCGACCTGGATCTGGTGGTAAACAATGTAGATGATATTGCTTTTGTTTTTAAAAACAATACCAGTGATGATGCCGCTGCCGCTCACTATTTAAGATTTAAGTTTTTAAAAACATCAACATCAACCGAAGAAGTATATGGTGCTACAGTAAAATTAACCGATGCCAAAGGGCAGATACAAATGCAACGCTATAATCCGCAACGAGGGTTTATATCAAGTATGGAGCATGTGTTGCATTTTGGTACAGGCGCACAAACAGTTATTCCCCGTGTTGAAATAACATTCCCCCTTCTTAAAAAAATAGTTTTAGAAAATGTAAAAGCCGACCAGGTATTATCAATTTATGAATCTGATGCAAAGCCCGGCACACCGGTAACAGAAACCAAACCAACTTTATTTACAGACATTACCGCACAAAATAAAATTAAATACAAACAAACTGAAAACGATTATATAGATTTTAAAAGAGAGCCTTTAATCCCATACAAATGCAGCCGCAAGGGCCCTTACTACGCATCGGCAGATGTTAACGAAGATGGCAGGTCCGATATTTTTATTGGTGGCGCTGCTGGCATAGAGGGCAAACTGATGGTACAAAACGCTGATGGTTCTTTTACAGAAAAAAAGCAAACTGCTTTTACTGCAGATAAAGCGTATGAAGACATGAGTGCATTATTTTTTGATGCAGACGGAGATAAAGATAACGACCTGTATGTAGTAAGCGGTGGAGCAGAGTTTGCCGCAGGCGACAAACTTTACCAGGACAGATTGTATATTAATGACGGTAAAGGAAATTTTATAAAAGCAGCCAAAGCATTACCAACCGAAGGTTTTAATGGCTCTGGTGTAACTGCACTTGACTATGATGCAGATGGCGATCTGGATCTGTTTGTTGGCGGGCATGTGTTACCGGGTAAATTTCCACAGGCAGATAAAAGTATGTTGCTGCAGAATAATAAAGGCGTGTTTACAAATATAACAGCAACAGCTGCAGCAGAGTTGCTTAACCCAGGTGTGGTTAATTGTGCTGCGTGGAGCGATGTGGATGGCGATGGTAAAAATGAATTAACAATATCAGGCGAGTGGATGCCTGTTGGTATTTATAAAGTGCAGAACGGCCAATTTAAAAAAGCAATGCAAACCGTAAGTTTTGTTTCTCCTGCAACAAAAAAAGATACCACAATAAGTCTTGATGAATTTAGTGGCTGGTGGTATTGTTTAAAAACAGAAGATGTGGACAATGATGGCGACCAGGATATTATTTTGGGTAACCGGGGAACTAATGCAAGCATTAAAGGAAATTATTATAATCCCTGTACGGTGTATGCAAAAGATTTTGATAATAACGGAAGCTACGATGCTGTTTTGGGCTATTACATACAGGGGAAATGTTACCCGCTTTTTAGCCGTGACCAACTGATAGACCAGATGCCTGCCATGCGGAAAAAATTCATCCGCTACAAAGATTATTCCGGCACAACACTCGATAAACTTTTTACTGCAGATCAACAAAAGGGTATGGATATATATACCACCAGGTTTTTTGAATCCGGGGTACTGCTCAATGAAGGCAATGGGGCATTCCGGTTTGTTCCCTTCCCCGAAAAAGCACAACTGTCTAACATAAATGATATGGTGATTGATGATTTTGATAAAGACGGCATAAAAGATATACTGGTTTGCGGCAATAGTAATGATGCGGCAGTAATGGTAGGTAATTACGATGCTGCTGCTGCTGCCCTGTTACAGGGAAATGGTAAAGGCGCATTCAGTGTTATGCCACATACTGTTGATGGATTGAAAGTAAGGGGCGAAAGCCGTAAAATGGTTTATTGGAAAGACAATAAAACCTTAATTATTCTTAAAAATAGCGCCCCTGCCCAGGTTTACCGGTTAAATTAATTGAGCGGCATTGTATTTGCTAAACATTTCTTACCGGAAATGCAATATTTTTTTATTGCCCTACGTTACATAAAAAGATAATGTTTTGTACTATGAAAACACCCAATAACCAACAAAAAACAAAAAACCTTTTGGTGCAGGTAGTAATGAATTTTTTAGGGAAGCTCCGCCAAAACCCGGATGTATATCCTATACGTTACTATAAAAAAGGCAAGCAGTTCAGACGTAAATGGCAGGGACCACTTGTAAAATAACCTAATCCATTCGGAAAATACCGGACCCTATAAATCAGCAAAAACACTCTTGACAACAAGGTGGTACAATTTGTAATTTTAAAGTTCAAAATCCGATAACACTATGAAAAAAATCGAATCATCCCAACCCACTGCTTTCGCAGTATTGCTAAAATCGTTAAGTACTGTTTTTAACAGCTTCTTCCAATCTTCTCATAACAGGGAGTTTAAAAGACTGAAAGATTTTATTACATCTTAGTAGTTTAGCTAAACAAATATTCCACATCCGATTTGCTCAGTGCTTTTACAAAGCTGGCATCGTCGGCAATTAATTCGCTTGCTAATTTACGTTTGCGTTCCTGCAGTTGTAATATTTTATCTTCAATAGTATCGATACAGATCATACGGTACGCAAAAATGTTTTTGGTTTGCCCAATACGGTGCGTTCTGTCAATTGCCTGCTGCTCTACGGCAGGGTTCCACCAGGGATCAACAATGTACACATAATCGGCAGCAGTAAGGTTTAAACCCACACCACCAGCTTTAAGCGAAATTAAAAATACCCTGCACACATCATTATTTTGAAAATTCTGAATAGCTTTTTCCCTGTCTTGTGCAGAAGTACTGCCATCAAAATATTCAAACGGTATTCCGTCTTCGGTTAATTTTTGTTTTATTAAAGCCAACATTCCTAAAAACTGGGAGAAAACCAACGCCTTGTGTTCGCCAATATTTTCTGTTATCTCCCTTGTTAATTCTTCAAGCTTTATAGAGTGGTTAGGATATTTATCCTCTTCATTTAAAATTGCCGGGCTGTCGCAGATCTGCCGCAGTTTCATTAAACCCTGTAAGATTGTTAACTGGCTTTTGTTGATACCCTGTGTATCAATTTCGCCCAGTATTTTATCCCTGAAGCTGTTGCGGTAGGCTTCATAAATTTCACGTTGCTCTTTTTCCATTTCGCAAAACAAAATGGTTTCTGTTTTTTCGGGCAGGTCTTTTGCAACCTGTTCTTTGGTTCTTCTTAAAATAAAAGGATACAACAATTTCCTCAGGTGGTCTTTTTGTTCCTGTTCGCCAAATTTATCAATAGGTGTCGCAAATTCATTTCTAAAAAACTCCATGCTGCCCAGCAGGCCGGGGTTTAAAAAATTCATCTGTGCAAAAATATCAAAGGTATTATTCTGCAACGGCGTACCGCTCATACATAACCTGTTTTTTGCTTCAAGCAAACATGCTGCTTTGGTTACTTTAGATGAAGGGTTTTTTATTGCCTGGCTTTCATCAAGTACAACATAGTCGAACTTTATTTTTAACAACAGTTGTATATCGCTTCTTAATGTGCCATAAGTGGTGATGATGATATTGTGCTTCTGCATATCTTCTGCACTGCGGCTTCGTAAACTTCCATGATGAATATGCCAGCTTAAAGTTGGGGTGAACTTCTCTACCTCATTTTTCCAGTTATAAATTAGTGTGGTAGGGCAAACAACAATGGCTTTTAAATTTCCTGTTGATGCTTTGTAATGATGCATCATTGTTAATGCCTGTATCGTTTTACCCAAACCCATATCGTCGGCTAGTATACCACCCCAGCTAACATCATTTAAATAACTCAACCATTGAAAACCCGATGTTTGATAAGGCCGTAAAATTGGTTGCAGGTGTTCCGGCGCAGGAATTTCGGGGATATTTTTAAACTCTCTTAAGCGTTCAAATTTCTCATCCAGCTCAAAACTTAATTCGGTCTCATCCCGGTTTTCGTACAGCTCATCAATAACACTCATGTGGTATTTTGATAAGCGCAGGCGATTGCTTCTGTCATCGCCAACTTTAAATAATAAAGAATATCGTTTCAGCCATTCGTCTGGTAAAATACCTAATGTTCCATCACCTAACTGTACAAAAGATTGTTTGTTGACCAATGCTTTTTTTATGTCATCGATACCAACACGTTGTTGTCCAAATTCAATTTCTACTTTTGCATCAAACCAATCCAATCCACTGCTTACATGTATATGTGTGTTTGGCCTTGCCGTATTAAAACGAAAATTTTTCAATGCTTCAAAGCCATATACTGGCACTTTCATTTCATTCATAGCATCTACAAATAAAAAGAACCAGTTATTGCGTAACACATCAGCGCCTTTTAATACAAGGCTGCTGTTATCGTGGTGTGGCCGTACAAATAAAGAGTGAAGGCCTTCCAGTTTTTGTAAAAAACCCTCTTCTGCTTCTTTGTTGCGGTGTACTATTAAAATTTTATCACCATCCGGTATTGTAATGGTTTCTTTATCTGTAGCTTTTGTTTCAAAACCCTGGTAAGTAAATATGGGTTGAAACACCAGGTAGTCACCTTTTTCCTGTAACTGTAATTTTACTTCCGGCTCCCCGCTTTTTATTTCTCTTATCAGGCTTTTATCAAACTCTACATGATATTCTTTTATTAAAGGCATTATTACCTTCTGCATTTTTTCGGCCCAGTTTTCTTTGCTTAACTGTATGTTGCCTTCTTTTAAAAATTTTTCTGCCTGTAAAATATCTTCAGGTTTTTGCCAGAGGTAGATGGTTTTATCATGTAAAAAAACAAGGCTGCTGTTGCATTCATTTTCTGCAAAAGGAATAGTTTGATTCAGCAACTTAACAGTACAGGCAATTTCAAAATGACTGTTTTTTGCCAACACCTTAAATACAGGCGAAATAAAATGATCGCTTAATTCAATCTCTTTTAAATTCTCTGTTTTAAATGTTTTTTTCTCAGGCAGAAAAAAAATGAAATTATTGGCAGCCTGCTCTTCAAATATTTTTTTAAGTTTTGGCTGAAGGTATTCTGCCATCAGGCTCTTTGTTTCCTCCGGTAATTCATCGCCTTCTGTTTGAATGATGTTTTCCCAAATTCCGCTGAAGGGTGAGTTACGATCGAGGTATTTATTTATTTCGCTTTGTTGCAGTTTACGTACCTGTTGCAATAGCTGTTTGTCTTCTTCGCTAAAAGCATCTGTATTTACAAATTTTGTCAGGTCGATCTTTTCTGTTTTGCCGGTAAATTTTTTACTTTCTTCATCCGCATCGCCCTGTATAACGTCAACTGTAAAGTAGGGATATGCCGGAGCATTATAATTGAATACAATACCCAGCTTTTTTTCGGCTTGTGTTGCTGCAGTATTTTCTGTATCAGGCACAACCTCAGGTATTACAAAAACTTCAGCAGGCCTTGTAGTAATTCCCGATGGAGCCACTACCCGTTTTATTGAGGTATCCAGTACTTTTAAAAACGGCTTTCCATCTTTATAAGTAAACTCAAATTTTCCGGTAAGATCATCGTCTAAACTATAACCATATATCTGCAGCAGTTTATTTTTTTCTTTATCCCAGTTACGGATGGTATCAAAATAATAAGGGCCATAGGCGTTTAACAATTGCAGGAACAGCATGGTTTTGTGTTCGCAAAGCGGATGTTCGGTTTCGCCACATTTGCAGGAGGTATCAAAATTGCGTTCATCATTTTTCTGAAGTACTAACGGAAAGGTTTGGCCTTCGTAATCCAGTTCTGCTTCCACTCTTTCGTCTGCTGCTTTTAAAATATTGGCTTTGGAGGAACGTAAAATATTTTCTGCCTGTTCATATATACCCGGAGATGAAAAAAGTTTTATCATCTTCAGCTCAATAAATTTCATTTTGGCAACGGTGTGCCGCTGGTTGTACTGCATTACCGTATTGCCCAGCATATTTTTATCCACCATTTCCTGCAACCTAAGCATTGCAGCTGCTTCGTGGCGGCAAATATCTCCTAAATTATAAGGGCATGCACAACGAACTGTAATACTTTTCGGATCGGCATACTTTTGAATATATACTTTATAAAAAGTGCTGTAGCTATCGTCTTTTACACGGAATACCACACTACCCATCAGCTGGTCATGCTCTACCAGTTCAACAAAACCCATTGACTGGATTTTTTTTCCACGGCGGATCACTTCATCAGAGCCATTATTGTACACGTATTTAATAAGGTGGGATAATGCCATCAGTAATTTATAATTGCCGATTTGAAATTTCAGATTCTGGCAGGTCTTTTATGCCTGCGCCTGGTCTGAAAAGGGCAATTTGCAAAAGTAAAGGAAAAGCGGCGACATTTGGTTTGTAAAAAGAAAGTTTGTGGGAAAAACTTACAAAAAATAAGAAATGACAGGGATTTTTTTACATGCTTTATTTAGCCAACAATTTTCCATCTTCATACACCACCAACACATCTGCCACATCCGGCGTTAAACAAAAGTTGATGTCTTCTATTAAACCAAACCTGTCTACCAGGCGATGATAGTGTGTAAGTTTTGGCGCAAAGCCAACAATATCATGTTTATTGGTTTCGTAAAGTAATTCGGCTGTTAAGGAACTGTCGCAATGAATGGTAAAGTGTTCTTTTATTTTACTGATAACGGCTCCGGCAAATAATGTGTCTTCTATATTCACACGGTCCTTCCAGCCGGCACAACCTAACACCACATTTTTATTTTGTTCAATTAAAAATTTACACACCGAAGAAAGATTGGGAAATGAACCACTGATAATGGTATCTGCATTATTATCCAAAGCCATTTGCAATAACTTGGTACCATTGGTGGTGGTTAGCACCAGCGTTTTTCCTTCAATAAATTCTTTACTGTATTCCAATGGTGAATTACCATGCTGTAAACCCTCAGCAATCATTCCATCTCTTTCTCCTGCAGCAATTGCATCTATTTTTTTGCTTATCGAAATTGCTTTTGCAACAGTATCAACCGGAATAATACATTTGGCACCATTTTTTAATACCGATGCAATTGTAGAGGTAGCCCTGAAAACATCAATGATAACTACTACAGCATTTTTTAAATCGTACAGATTTAACAAGGCGGGAGAAAGGCAGGTATTCAGTATTGGTTTTGTTGCTTGCATCGGGGTAAATTTAATTCAATATAGCTTTCCACTTTTCTGTTTCGGCATATTCTTTTATGATGTTATTTCTTTTTGCTAAAAACTTTTCTAAATATTTTTTCAGGTACAATTTATTAAACCAGCGGCCAATAAATCCATACGGGGTTTCAAAAGTTAAGATGTCAATCATTATGGTACCATTGTCAACCACTTTAAAAAAATGTTCGTGGTAAAAACTTTTAAAATCGCTGGTTACCATTTCATCAACAAAATGCACAGGTATTTCCATTGCAGATATTTTTGAAGTGTGCTGCCTTGTTTTAAAAAGATGTTTAGCCTGCCAGGTAACCGTTTCATTTAAGTTAATCAGGCCGGATGTTACACCGGCAATGGCTTCTTCATTAGTATCTTTTGCTGAAATTTTATGCAGGGTTATGCTACGGCTTAAATTAAAAACACGTTCAACTGGGGCTGCAATAAAGGTTGTAATATGAATTTTTGGCAAAGCGGATAATTATTTATTACACAAAAGGCATTTTAACAACTTTTGCTTTTAGTAAAGTATTTCTTATGCTGATGTAAATCTCACTATCAATAGCTGCAAACTTATTATCAACATAACCCATTCCAATTGCTTTACTTAACGACGGTGATTGTGTGCCCGAGGTAACTTTCCCTATTATATTTCCTTCAAAATCTTTTATCTCATGATCGTGGCGGGCAATTCCTCTTTCCAGCATTTCAAAGCCTACCATTTTTTTTGTAACACCTGCCGCTTTTTGTTTTTCAAAAAAAGCTTTGTTGGTAAAGTCTTTGGTAAATTTTGTTATCCAGCCCAGCCCGGCTTCCAATGGAGATGTGGTGTCGTTAATATCGTTACCATATAAACAAAAACCCATTTCCAGCCTTAACGTATCTCTTGCACCCAGGCCAATTGGTTTTATACCTGCTGTTTTGCCGGCGTCAAAAATGGCATCCCATATTTTATCTGCATCGCCATCAACATCTTCAAAGTATATTTCAACACCACCTGCACCGGTATAACCTGTAGCACTTACCAAAACATTTTCCACTCCGGCAAATTTACCTTTTGTAAAAGTGTAATATTTCAGGTTCATAATATCCATATCGGTAAGCGGCTGTAATATTTTTGTAGCATTAGGTCCCTGTATTGCCAACAAACAGGTTTTATCAGAAATGTTGTGCATCTCCACTTCTTTGGTGTTAAACTGCTGTATCCAGTTCCAGTCCTTTTCAATATTACTTGCATTTACCACCAGCATATATGCTTTATTTTCTTCAATGCAATACACCAGCAGGTCATCTACAATTCCGCCATCGTTATTGGGCAGGCAACTGTACTGTGTTTTGCCATTTGTTAATTTTGATGCATCGTTTGTGGTTACTCTTTGAATAAGATCAAGAGCATTATCACCTTTTAAAATAAACTCACCCATATGGCTTACATCAAAAACGCCGGCATTATTTCTTACCGCTGCATGTTCATCATTAATACCACTGTAAGATATAGGCATATTGTAGCCAGCAAACTCAGCCATTTTTGCACCAAGGGCAATGTGTTTTTCTGTAAAGGGAGTGTTCTTCATTAAAGCAAAATTTATTTATTATTGTCGGTTGAAAGACAAAGGTAAGGTGTTCCTTATTCAATAATAAATAACTGTAGTAATCAAATGAAAAAATCATTTATTACCGGTTGTAATGCGCTGCAATTTCTCTTACAGCATCGGCAATAAATTCTTTGGCGTTATCATCCGTATAATCAAGGTAATTGTCGCCATTATATAATTTGTAAGAAATATTTCCATCCTCATCACTTTCGGCTATAAAACGCTTCCCGTTTCTCTTATACTTTACATATCCATCGGGTGAAATTTCTTCAATGGCAGTTTCATCTTCATTAAAAAAAACTTCACCACAATATTCAATCTTTAAAGAGGTATTATCATTATTTACCCTTACAGTTCGCTTGTGGCCATTATGAAAATGGCATGCGGTTGAAATTAACAAGGTAAGTAATATGGCAGTTAAAAACGGGCTTCTTTTTTTCATGACTGATAATTTTGGTGTGGTTAATTTTTTTAAAAAGAGTCCCGCCAGTAACGGCAGGACCTTTGTGTTTCAACTTCAACTCAACTATCGAAACTATTTAATAAATATTTGGCAAAATATTAAAGCCGGGCATTTGTACAGAACTTATTGGTCCTGGTTCAGGGTCTGTACTAACACTGTTTTCTAATTTATCTTTTATACTGTCTAATTTCTTCTGTTCCCTGTCTATTGAATCTAACCGGAATTGATTTTTCTTCTCCTGGATCCTTCTTAAAGAATCAGCTTTTTTATCATAGTCGTTATAGCGGTAATCATCGCCGTTATAATTTCTTTGGTTATCCCGGTTTTTTGACTTGCGGTTCCTGTCATTCCAGCCATCTGCCTTTCTGCCATCCAGTGTAAATAATCCATCAACTTTCATTACATAATCAACATCGCTCTGCCATCTGATATCTTCTTCAGAATCGTAAATATCATTATCCCAATCATTGTCCCATCTTCCGCCTCCAAAATGTACCGGCCATCCAATGCCTTTATTAATACGAACTTGTTTTCCAACGGGTACATATACAGTAATGATCACCATCTGGTTACGGAACTTATCTGTTTTGTTGATAGCAATTCCCTTCTCTAATAACAACACGGAGTCTTTTTGCGTAACATTAAATTCAATGCGGTTCGCTAAATCATTTGCTTCTGTTCTTATATATCCCCTTGCTGTCTTCTTCATGGTTACCTGGAAACTGTCGTTAGGTGATTTTGCAATTTCTACATACACATTTCTTACATAAGCAGTGTCCTCGTCTATTAAATTTTCAAAAGGCTCAAAACGTATCCAGTTGCGACTATAGTATTTTTTAGTAAACGGCATAGATGAAGAAATTACTAATTTATTTACCTGTGGATTTACCAATTGTACTGCTTGCTCATCCAGGCGGCTTTGCGATTTAAAATCACGGGTTATTGAGGTAATTAACAGGATAATGCAAACCCATCCAATTGTCCATAAACTTCCAAAAGTAAGACGCAGTATTTTGCTGTTATTTCTCATCCGGGCAATTTTCCTTATCAGCCAGGTAATAATTGCAATTATTGGAACTGCGATAAATAATACCAATGTACCCCATGCAAAAACATTTTGCCATGTACCTTTTAGTATATAATCTTTAAGTGGAAAAACACCAACAGAGAAAATGCCTAATCCAAACAATGCCATTACAAAAGCAAAACATACACATCCAATTATAAAGTAGGCAAATATTTTAGCTATCATAGCAATTACATTTCCCAGTCCGCCACGGTTGCGCCTGCCAAAATTCTGTACATCACTCGATACGGTTTTAGCTTTTTCAGTTATTACACTTGACGCATCTGCCCCGAATTTTTGTGCTTTTTTACTCACACCTTTCATTTCTTCCATCACAGAGTGTTTAATAGAATCTATATCTACTTTTTCTCCTTTCATTTCCAGTTTTTCAGTGGTGGTTACAGCTTCAGGAATTACGATCCATAAAATAATGTACACTATTAATGAAGTAGGACTAAAAGTAAAACGGATCACATCACCAAAATCCCAGAAGCCGCCCCAATGACCCCAGCGTGAAATAAAAGAAAGAAAAGGAAGCAGGAATAATACTCTTGGTATCCATGGATTGATGCCAAAATAATTTCCTATACCGCTGCACACACCGGCAATCATCTTATCATCGCCATCCCGGAATAATTTTTTTTTAGCACCCCCAATTTGAGTAGTTGCACTGCTTGGTACTGCTACCCACATAATAATGTAAGGCAATAATCCAAAACCAAAAGCAAAAAACAGGATTGCGAATACTATCCGTACCACAACAATGTCAACATTAAAATAATTGGCTAAACCGGCACAAACACCGCCTAATACTTTATTGTTTTCATCCCTAAACAAACGCTTGTGTCCACTTGTGGTATAAGTGTTTGCAGATTCCTGCTGAGTGGTATTTGCAGATGAAGCAGTTGAACTGCCTGGCTGTGCATCATCCATTGGTTCAAAATCTTCGGGGCGGCCAATACTGTTGATGATAGCGTTTACATCATCATCGGTAATACAGGTGGCGCCTTTTTTTAACCGCTCCTGAAAGAGTTCACCAATACGGCTTTCAATATCGTTGATGATCTCTTCTTTACCTTCCTCATTAACAAAATGACGGTTCAGGCTGTCGGTGTAATTTTTTAGTATTTCAAAGGCGGTGGTTTCTATTGGAACCACCCGGCCCTGGAAATTGATATTGATTACTTGTTTCATGGCTTTAATTTTTTGTTTCGTTAGTTGATGGCCTTAAAAAAACAAATCATGGCTATACTTTTTGTTTATTAAGGATTGTTGAAGTTGTTGTTAAAGTGATTAGTGTTTTCCTCAGTTACTGCCTTTACTGCGTTGGCAAGTTCATTCCAGGTGGCTTCTAGTTCCTTATAAAAGGCAGCACCTTTTTCGGTAAGTGAAAAATATTTACGTGGCGGACCACTGTTACTTTCCACCCAACGGTAGGTTAAAAATTCCGCATTCTTCAATCGGGTAAGCAGGGGATACAATGTGCCTTCCAACAAATTAAAATTGGCGGCCTTCATTTTATCTATAATATCCGAAGGATATGCTTCTCCCTGCTGAATTACAGAAAGGATACAGAATTCCAGAACTCCTTTCCGCATCTGGCTGGCTGTGTTATCAATGTTCATGGCTTCAATGTTTTAGCCTCACCCCAGCCCTCTCCTGCAGGAGAGGGTGTTGCGAAGATCTTTACGAAAAATAATTTATTCATGGCTATACTTTTTTGTGATATTGAAAACCGGTTTTCCCCTATCACATCACAAAGATAGAAACATTTTAGTACTATGCAACACATAATACCATATTTTTTACAGTAGTGGGCGGTGAATATTAGCCTGTTTTCCATAAAACCCTTTACTGTAAAGGGTTTTATGGAAATAAACTTATTTTTAAAAAGCCATTTGAATTTATGAATGGCCATAAAAGCTGGTGAATGGCAGTGTTTTTTTGATTTTGGGAGCCGAATAATCCCTCATTTATAAATTTCCGTACCTTAAATTATGGGAAAACAATACAGTTATTCTTTTACTACCGTTTGGAAAATTAAGGCGCCCCTGGAAAAAGTATGGGATTTTTTATATGAACAGGAACAATGGCCGGCCTGGTGGAAAGGCGTTAAAAAAGTAGAAACCCAGCAACTGTTAAAGTATTTATAACAACAGGTATTATTTATCCCGGTGGCACTGGCTTTGCGTATTACAGGTAAAGGAGGAACCAAATTATGAAACGACTTTTACTTATTACTGCTACATTGTTTTTACTGTCATCATGTAAAACCAGTAAAGACTATTTATCAAGAGGTGATGAAGATAAAACCCTGTTTGATATTGTTAAAAAATTAGGTAAACACAGCAACGATGAAGATGCTGTTAAAGCACTTCCGGAAGTGTATGCACGGGTGCAGCAAAATCATCTTAAAAAAATAAACACTTATAAGACTTATAAAGAGATCAGCCGTTGGGATAAAATTATTGACGAATACAGTACGCTGCAAAGAATGTATGAAACAGTAAGTAATACAGATGGCGCAAACCGTTTGGTAAATGCGGTTAATTATCAAAATGATATTTATGATGCAAAACAAAATGCAGCTGCCGACTATTATCAACAGGCTGTTACATTGCTGCAAAGTAATTATCGTGATGATGCTAAAAAAGCATACAGTTATTTTAAAAAAGCAGGCAATTGGGTACCCGGGTATAAAGATGTTAAATCAAAAATGGATGAGGCATACCAAAATGCCACCATTAATGTGGTGATAAACCCTGTACAGGATAATTCCTTCTTCTTTAACAGCGGTTGGGGCAATACCGGTTATAATTACAGTAACGAATATTTTCAGCAGACTTTAATACGTGAGCTCGGTGGTAAGTATGCCAGCCGTTATCCTGCAAAGTTTTATACGGAATGGGAAGCCAGGAGAGATAATGTACAGCCGGATTGGGTGGTGGACCTTACTTTACGCAACATGAATATTCCACGGCCAACAACATACAACTACAGCCGTAATGTTAACAAACAAATTGAAGCAGGTAAGGATAGTACTGGCAAAACCGTTTATAAAACTGTGTACGCTACTCTTAATATTTCAAAGCAAAGTTTTACAGCCCGTGGCCAGATGGATGTAAACATTACTGATGTTACCAGCCGGAAAAATATAAGCTATAATACTTATGGCGACGATTACAGGTGGGAAGAAGAAAATGCTACTTATACCGGCGACAGTCGTGCCCTTGATAACAACGATTGGGCATTAGTAAATAACAAACGCTATAACGAACCCCGTAAGGAAGATGTATTAAATGAATTGTATAGAAAAATTTATCCGCAGGTGAAGAACAGGATTAGTTATGCAGTGGATTGGTAAGCGTAAAGGAAAATATTTTTTATAACCCCAGGTATCTGCCGGGGGTTTATTTTAATTCCTTTATTAAGCAATTGAATGGCTAAATAAAGGCAGTAACTAAATAAAAATTTCTACCTGCTTTTTACCTTACATATTTTTATAGTGGCCTTAACAACAATTCGATAATAATTTATATAAATCCGTAAAAAAATAGAGTAATTTGTACAAGATTTATTGAAGCTTTTATATTCTTTTTAAACATACTTAACAGAAAAGCAATCACTGAATCCAAGCATTCGATAATGAATAAATTAAAATTTACAAAAGACGAAGGTTCTGTTTTCTACAAAGAACTTAACGAAAAAATAGAGCTGTATTTTTCTGAGAATAGCATTCAGAAGACCGGGGATAAGATAATGGTTTTTAAAATTATTCTTTATTTTAGTCTTGATATTGTGCTTTATTGGTTAATGATTACAAGTACCACTACTTTTAATTTCTACATTTTTTATCTGCTTATGGGGGTTTGTATTTTATTAACCGCCTTTAATATTTCGCATGATGCTGCCCATGGCGTAGCGGTAAAAAGTAAGTTTTGGAATAAAATATTATTTTCTCTTAGTTTTAATTTGCAGGGCAACAATGCCTACGTGTGGGGTAAAAACCACAACGAATCGCATCACCTTTATACCAATATAGAAGGCAGTGATATTGATGTATTAAACAACCCATTATTTAGAATGACGGAATCGCAACCATTAAAATGGTTTCATAAATTCCAATACATTTACGCCCCCTTTTTATATTTACTCTACTCAATAAACTGGTTCTTTTTTCGGGAAACTTTAATGTTGTTTAACTATTCAAGCAGAACTATAAAAATTGATATACCGGCAAATGAAATTGTTAAACTGGTTGTTTACAAATTAGTATACATTGGGTATATGATTGTACTGCCCTTATATCTTTTGCCGTTTGGATGGACAACCGTGTTGTTGGCTTTTATTATAAACCATTTTATTATTTCATTAATATTTGTTGGCGTTTTAGGCGTTTCTCACCTTTCTGATTATGTAGCACACCCTGTACCCGATAAAAATAACCACCTGGATATGAGCTGGCCCAAATTACAAATGTGTACTTCTGTAGATTATAATGCTGCAAGTGTATTTTTTAACTGGACTTTGGGTGGTTTTAACGCTCATGCCCTGCACCACCTGTTGCCCAATGTTTCTCATGTGCATTATTTAAAAATACTACCCATATTCAGGGAGCTTTCAAAAAAACATGGATTGGTGTATATGGAAATGCCCTATAGAAAATCTTTATTATCGCATTTTAGATTTTTAAAAGAAATGGGCAGTAAACAACATTTTAAACCAATTGCTTTTGAAAGATAAGCATATTTATATTGCCGAAGACAGCGAATTATTAAAAACTATTTATCAGCAAGTAGGCGAAAAATTATTGGTTAATAAAAGCAAGGTTGCATTTATTATTGTGTTGAAATTTATTTTTTATTTTTCACTAACAATTAGCAGTTATTGGGCTTTATTTAAAATAGCAAATCCGTTTCTTTTTGTGTTTTGCTTTGTACTTTATGGTTTTCTTTCTTTACTTTTTGCCTTCAATTTTTCACACGATTTTTCGCATAATACTGTTTTTAAAAGTAAAAAAATAAATAACCTCTGTTTTACTATAATCTATTCGCTGGTTGGTGCACATGCAGAAGGCTGGAAACAAAGACATGTTAACTCTCATCACTATGCTCCTAATGTAGAGGGATACGATTCTGATTTAAAAATCTCTAAACTCATTCGTGTAATACCGGGTAGCCAGCATTTTTGGTACCATAAATTTCAACATGTATATGCATTAATTGCTTACACTACCTATTCGTTATTTTGGGTGTTTATAAAAGACTGGATAATTCTTTTTTCAAAAGAGGAACATACTAAAAATAAAGGGCTCAAATATCATTTGTCATTTTGGGTACAAAAAATATTTTACTTTGGGTTTATTTTAGCTTTGCCTTTGCTATTTTCTTTACAATCTTGGCCAATAGTTTTACTTGGATTTTTATTTATGCACTTAACGCAATCGCTCTTCTTATTACTTACTTTTTTTATGACCCACCATGTTGAAGCAACAACTTATCCTTCAGTTGATGACAGAGGCTACATCAATTCGTCATGGCTTATGAATCAGATAAAAAGTTCAAACGATATGCATCCATTCAGCAAAACTGCAAATTTTATATTAGGGGGGTTTAACAATCATATTGCACATCATCTATTTCCGCACATCCATCACATTCATTATCCGGCACTAAATAGAATTTTATACGACCTGTTACTTCAATATAAAATTAAACCTAACCAAACTACATATATAGGCGGTATTGTATCGCACCTCAGGCTTTTAAAAAAAATGAGTACAAAATGAAATTTTGGGATACTTATTTCACTGCCACATAAACCACCCAGCTTAAAAAATACGCCAGCGCCGTCATATATATTAATTGAATAGTGGGCCATTTCCAGCTACGGGTTTCCCGTTTTACTATAGCCAGTGTACTCATACATTGCATGGCCAGTACATAAAATACCAATAAAGATAAACCGGTTGCCAGGTCATAAACTTTACTGCCATCAGTACGGACAGCAGCGGCCATTTTTTGCCGTAGGGTGCTGTTGTTGGCATCAGCATCGTCTCCTACACTATATAAAGTAGCCATTGTGCCTACAAAAACCTCTCTTGCAGCAAAAGAAGTTATTAAAGCAATACCAATCTTCCAGTCGTAACCTAAAGGACGGATAGCTGGCTCAATTGCCTGGCCCAGTGTGCCTGCATAAGAGTTTTGCAGTAAAGCTGTTTTACGTTGTTTATTTAATTCGGCAGCTTGTTGTGGATTAGCGGTAATTAATTGCTCGTATTTAGCAGTTACTGCCTGCATTTTTTCTTTAGGGCCATAGGTACTTAAAACCCAAAGCAACAAGCTTATCAGCATTATTATTTTACCGGCATCAAACACAAATATTTTTGCTTTTTCAATCATTGTGGCAATGGCATTCTTCCATCTTGGGCCACGGTACACCGGTAGCTCCAGGATAAAAAAACTGCGTTCGGTACTTTTAATAAACCATTTCATTACCCAGGCTACAATTAAAGCCATAACCGTACCTAATAAATACAGGCACATCATTACCAACCCCTGCAGGCTTAAAAAACCAAAATATAATTTAGAGGGAATAATTAAAGCAATTAAAATGGTGTATACCGGTAACCTTGCACTGCAGCTTAATAATGGTGTTATCATTATAGTAAGCAGGCGTTCTTTTTTATTTTCAATACTTCTTGCACTCATAATGGCAGGTACAGCACAGGCGTAGCCGCTTATCATCGGCATTACACTTTTTCCGTTAAGCCCAACTTTACGCATGAGCTTATCGGTTAAAAAACTTATTCTTGCCATATAACCACTGTCTTCCAAAATGGTTATTAACCCAAACAATATCATTATTTGTGGTATAAAAATCATTATGCCGCTAAGACCAGCAACCACACCATTAATAAGCAGGTCACTCCACCAGGTTTCAGGTAGTGTGCTACCAAGCCATCCACCCAGCTGGCCAAAAACCCATTCAATTCCATCCATAGGGTACGTTGCGACCCAGAACACACTTTGAAACAACAGAAATAAAACCGAAAGTAAAATAATATAACCCCAATAGCGGTTTAATAAGAGGTTATCCAGTTTTTCGGTAAATAAAGCTTTTTGCAACGGATCACTTTCTACAACGGTTTGTTGCATAATGTGCTTAATGCGTCCGTAACGCTGCATTATTTCTTCGGCTTGTGTTTTAGTAGGATTGAATTTAGCCTCAACCTCAATATTTTCAATCAACTCCTGCGTAGCATCATCCAGTAAAAAATTTTCGTGATTGATCAAATAATGAATGGCCCGGTAATTACTGATATGCGGAAACAGTTTTTTAACCTCATTAATTGGCGCTGCTGCCAAAGCCTGCGTATCAATAAAATCCCGAGGTGGTATTTGATCTATTTTTTCTATAGCTAACCCCAAAGCCTTTTTAAGTGGCAGGATGCCTTTGTTTTTCCTGGGGTTTATTGGAATAATAGGTACCCCCAATTCCCTTTCAAGACCAGGGATGTCTATTTGGGTTCCTTTGTTTTTGGCAAGGTCCATCATGGTAAGCGCCACTACCACTGGAATTTTTAAATCGATTATTTGTGAGCAGAAAAGCAGGTTACGTTTAAGATTACTGGCATCAGCAACCAATAATACCATGTCTGGTTTTACGGTTTCATCCTGGTTCAGCAATACTTTGTATGCCACCCATTCATCAGCACGTTTGGGGTATAAACTATAAGTACCGGGCAGGTCAATCAGCAACGCATCGACACCCGGGGCAATCGTGGTTGTACCGGTTTTTTTATCCACCGTTACACCGGGAAAATTACCCACTTTCTGGTTTAATCCTGTCAATACATTAAAAAGCGAACTTTTTCCACTATTGGGATTACCTACTAATGCTATGTTTATCTTTTTTGTCAAACTAAAATTGGTTGCAAAATTAACGGCATTTAATGGTTTGCGGTTACGAAATAAGAAACAAGGGGTTTAATCTTAAACATAAAAAAGAGCTGAATTACTATTTGATTTAAGTTTTGGCAAATAATTTGACATTCAATTTACAGGATTAGCCATCAGCTGAATTACCTTTGCTCCATCTTACTAAATTATTATTATGAAACGGTTACTTTGGTTAGCGGTATTTACCACACAGTTTGCAGTTGCACAAAAACTAAAAAAAGCAGATAAACTTATTTTAACCAATCTTCAAACACATATTGGTTACCTGGCCGATGATAAACTGGAAGGAAGAAGAACAGGAACTGCCGGAGAAAAACTGGCTTATGAATACATCAGCAGCGAATTTGCCAAAGCCGGGCTGACACCTAAAGGCGACAATGGAAATTTTATACAGGAATTTGAAGTGAACGAAGGCAAACAGGTTAACGCTTCTTCGCATTTAATAATTAATGGGTTTGATCTTGATGTGGATAAGGAATATTTTCCTTTTATATTTTCTCCAAATGGTTCTATAGAAGCAGCACCGTCAATTTCATTAAGAGAAAGTGGTACAGTTTGGTTCTGGGATTTAAAAGAAAAACTCGAAGAAAATAAAAATAATCCGCATTTTGATTTAACTGATGCCATTAAAACAAAAGTAAGTGATGTTGCAGCAAAGGGAGCAACAGGTTTAATTATATATAACACCTCATCTATTGCTGATGGATTAAAGTTTGAACCCAAAGCAAAACCTGAACTGGTAAAAATTCCTGTACTGTATGTTACTGCAGAAATAAAGAAAAAATATTTGTATGATGAAACAGCAACACAGGACATAAAATTAAAAGTAGATATAGGAGATAAAACAAGGCTGGGGCATAATGTAATTGGCTATGTTGATAATGGTGCAGCCAATACCATTATTGTTGGTGCACATTACGATCATTTAGGTTATGGAGAAGATCATAACTCTTTATTTACCGGCACCACCATGCAAATTCATAATGGAGCTGACGATAATGCAAGTGGTACAGCAGCACTTATTGAAATGAGTAAACTATTAAAGGCATCTAAATTTAAAAATAATAATTACCTGTTTATTTCTTTTTCGGGAGAGGAGCTGGGTTTGTTTGGCAGTAAATATTTTACCGAACACCCTACCATTAATTTAAGCAATGCTAATTATATGATAAATATGGATATGGTGGGCCGCCTTAGTGATAGTACGCACGGCCTTACTATTGGTGGCTATGGTACATCACCGGTTTGGGGGCAACTGCTTACAGAAAAAGATAAATTCTTTACCATAAAATTCGATAGCAGCGGCAGTGGCCCAAGTGATCATACTTCTTTTTACAGAAAAGATATTCCGGTATTGTTTTTCTTTACCGGTGTGCATGGCGATTACCACAAGCCAAGCGATGATGCCAATAAGATTAATTACAATGGTGAACTGCAGATAGTAAAGTTTGTTTATAATGTAGTTGATGTTGCCAATAAAAAAGGAAAATTACCTTTTGCCAAAACAAGAGAAGCAGTTTCAATGGGTAAAAGCAGCTTTAAAGTAACATTGGGTATAATGCCCGACTATACCTATAGCGGTAGCGGAGTACGTGTAGATGGTGTGAGTGAAGGAAAAATAGCGCAGAAAGTAGGTATTAAAGCCGGCGATGTAATTCTTCAGTTAGGCGATATAAAATTTACCGATGTGCAAAGTTACATGAGTGCATTAGGTAAGTTTACTAAAGGCGAAGCCACAAAAGTAAAAGTGAAAAGAGGAAATGAAGAGTTAGTGTTTGATATAGTTTTTTAGTATTCTTTTAGGGATAAAGTATGAAACTTAAAATAGACAATGAATCTTTAGCACAGGAGTTTTTTGAAGACTCCCTGTTGTTAGGTATTGTTGCGCCCATTAAGGATTACCAATTTTGCTGGCAGCTAAACCAGATACTTGGTTTCGATTTCAGGATAAACAATGATTTTGAAATTCAGTTAACAAAAAAGCAACGCAAATATTTTTTTTCTGTTTATGAATTTGCAGTACCCTCCACCTGTTTGGTACATTACCTGTACAATAACCAGTTTGACGGGGAATATTTATTGCCGGAGTTTAAGCACCTCGATTTTTTATGGTTATTGAAAGGAGAAGCGGTAACCACTGATGAATTGAAAGCTTTGATGCAATCCATAAAATCTTTACCAGGTGTACAGCTGGTAAATGAAATGACGAATGAAAAAATTAAGCACAAGCAACACCTTATCTTTTGATCACTCCCTTGTACTAAAGAGAACCTGGAGTATTTAATTTTTAGCAAGCTTATAAAAGAATTATTATGTGGATAGAAGAAAACAACACCCTCTATAAAAAATTTGAGTTTAAAAACTTTTCTGCGGCATTTGCATTTATGACAAGAGTTGCCATTGAAGCAGAAAAAATGGATCATCATCCCCTTTGGACAAACGTGTACAATAAAGTGGAGATATGGTTAAGTACCCACGATGCCGGAGATATTGTTACCGATAAAGATCATAAACTGGCAAAAAAGATTGATGCGTTATTATAATGCACCAACACTCACAATTTTGTCCTGCTGCGTTGTTAAATAACCGATGGGTGCTGTAAATTTTTCCAGCCCGTTTTGCTGTAACACGTTTTTCACCTCTTCAACTGCATTTACATCCACAGCAATTAATAAGCCACCACTGGTTTGCGGATCTGCCAGCATGGCTTTTTCAAAATCACTTAACGGGCCAATTTTTTCGCCATAACTATCCCAGTTGCGATTGGTACCACCGGGTATTGATTTTTGATCTACATACAATTTTATATCCTTAATTATCAACGGCACTTTTTCAAAATCTATTACCGCACTTAAACCGCTGCCTTCGGCCATTTCTACCAAATGCCCTAATAACCCAAAGCCGGTAACATCTGTCATGGCCGTTACACCTTTTATTTTCCCTAATGCTTCTCCAACTTTATTCAACTGCATCATTTGTTTGGCGGCTACACCTTTGTGTTCTTCTTTTAAAATACCTTTTTTCTCGGCAGTAGTTAAAATACCCACACCCAATGGTTTGGTTAAAAATAAAATATTGCCTGCTGCCGCCTGGTTATTTTGTTTGATGTTTTCAACAGGTACCAATCCGTTTACAGCCAAACCAAAAATTGGTTCAGGCGAATCGATACTGTGCCCACCGGCCAATGGTATGCCGGCTTCTTTACAAATACTCCTGCTGCCTTCAATTACTTTTTGTGCAACAGCTGGCGGTAAAACATTTATGGGCCAACCTAAAATAGCAATTGCTAAAACCGGTTTTCCGCCCATGGCATATACATCACTAATAGCATTGGCCGAAGCAATACGTCCAAACTCGTAGGGATCATCAACAATGGGCATAAAAAAATCGGTGGTGGATATTAATGCTGTTCCGTTGCCTAAATTATATACAGCCGCATCATCTTTACTATGGTTGCCTACTATCAGGTTTGCATTGTCGGGCATTGCAAAATTGCTGGTTAAAATTTCATCTAAAATTTTTGGGGCTATCTTACAGCCGCAACCTGCACCATGAGAGTATTGGGTGAGTTTAATATCATTCATGCAGCAAAGTTAGGGATACAGGCTTTTATATGCCTTGAGCATTTTGCAACGTAAATGTGGAAGTGCCGAGAACAAATTTTTTTATCAGCCCAATCGTTAGCTATTCCCTCTTTCTTCTGAAAACAATTGCCGAGCTTTTATGCATATCACCACTAAATCTTATTTCATACCTGTCTGTTCCGTCATAAACAATTAATAAACCGGTATTGGGCGGCAGGCTGCCTAATGTTTCAGCATACATTATCAATTGAATGCTATCCCCCGCTTCCTGCGTATAAATTGTTTTTCTAACGGCATTGGTGCTTAGTCCAACTTTTGGCATTATCACCTGTCCGTTCATTACTATACTTACGGTATCACCATCCACTTCACCATTATCATACAATGTTAACTGCAAACTATCCGATTTAAAATATAATGCCGAAAGGTTTTCAATTTTTCTTTTGCTGAGATCTACTGCTGCAGAAGGATCAACAGGATCAGGTTTTTTAACCGGCGCTGCAGGTTTTGTAATTACAACAGGGTCGGCAACTTTAACAGGAGGGGCTTTGGCCACAATAGGTTCTGCTGGTTTAGCAACAGCAACATCCGGTTTTTTAACCGGCGCTGTTTTGGTAACAGCAGGCTCATTAACTTTTTCGGGCACAGGTTTAACAATAACTGTTTCTTTTGGTTTTGGTATTTCCTGTTTTGCAACAACGGGAGGGTCAACTTTTGGTGGCTCCGGTTTTGCAATAGCAGTTTCTTTAACAACTGGTGCAGTTGTTTGTTTAATAATATTCCCAGGCTGTTCTTTTTTTGCAGCTGCTACAATTAATTTTTCTTCTTCAGCCGAAGGGATTGGTTTTAATGTTACCATGGTTTCTTCAGCCGGTACATTTTCTTCTTTTAAGAAAGATAAATTTTTTGCAAGATCCAGTTCCTGTAAATGCGGTACTAATGCACTTTGCCTGTAATCACCTTTCCGCTCTACATGTACATAACCGGTAAGCGGCCGGTAATTTCTTGTACGGTTGGTTTTGTAAGCGCCGCTTAATATCATCACCGTATCTTTTACCTGTAGTATTAATGTATTTAACTGGTACACTCCTTTTGCCGGCGGAATCGGGTAATTATGAACGATCAAGTCGGTTTCTTCTGTAATTATCCTATCATCTTCTCTTTTTATTTTTAATTTTTTTACACCATGGTATTCTTTATCGCCTAAAATAAAATAAACGTGGGAGTAACCAAACAGCTTTCCTTTGCTTTCACTAATGGCAATTTCGTAACGGTAATTTTGTTGGGTGGTATCGTTATACATGAATCCTTTCCATAGGCCTGTTACATCTCTTTCGGCTAAAGATTGTGTAAAACCTGCAAAAGGTAACAACAGCAGTATGATAATTTTTAGACTGTTACGGTATGGCATGAGACTATTTTTTGAGCATTGATTGATGTATCAACGCCTGAACAGGGTATTTTATTTAATAATGCAGTAAGATTTTCCCTGTTATAGAGGCCCTTTTTATACCATTTATCGTAATACGTTAATAAAATACGGAAACACTCCTTATGATTATTCTCCAGCAGGTGGTTAATGGCATTTTTTGTTTCCAGGCCACCGAGGCGTTTTTGTATACGGATGATGGCATTAACCAGTTTTTCTTTTTCAAATTTTCCGTACTCTTCCGTTAAATAATCCAGGCGTTCCTCAAAAGGGATATCTAAAAAATAAACAGGGCATTTACGTATGGTGTACCAAAGCGGCATAGGAATTTGCAGGTTGCCAATACGCTGGCTTTCGTCTTCAATGTAGATGTTAATTGATAGATGACGGTTGTTCGTATTATCTGTCATCTTATTACTAACATCTGACAGCTGTGCTGCTAAAATATTTTCAAACATCTCCTGCTTTGGCTGTGGCAATTCTCCCAAAGCCCCAAATGCAGAGCCTTTGTGATGAGCTAATGCTTCTAAATCAATTGTCGAATGTTGTTTAGATAATTCATGTAACACTAAAGTTTTTCCGCTGCCGGTATAACCCCCAATAACATTAAAGTTGTATTCTTTTTCAAATTGTGCCAGCACCCATTTGCGATATACCTTATAACCCCCAACAAGTGTATAAACTTTAAAACCGTACAGATCCAATAGCCAGGCAACACCGGCGCTACGCATGCCACCACGCCAGCAATGAACAAGCAGGGATTGGGAATTGGGAATTTGGAGTTTTGGGATGCCGTTTTTACCCAATTCCAAATTACAAATTCCTTCTACCTCCTCCACCATCTTCTTCATCTTAACACCAAAAAAATCGAGGCCCAGTTTTATTGCGGCTTGTTTACTTTCTTGTTTATAGGCAGTACCAACAATTTTTCTCTCTTCATCAGTAAATAAAGGCAGGCTTATGGCGCCGGGTATATGTGCATGAATATATTCGCCGGGGCTGCGTACATCAAAAACAGGATGCTGTTTGGCAAGCTGTAAAAATTCTTCTATGGTTATTTTTTGTATAGGCATGTTATTTATCCATCTAAGTTACCAAAGAAAAAGCCGTCTTCAATAAATTGAGACGGCTTTCATTATCCATTAGTTCATTTTCAATTTTTCATTAAAACTTATCCATTCATACTTGTCAAAAACTCGGCATTATCTTTTGTGCCTCTCATGTTTTTATAAAACAATTTCTCCTTTATAAATTTTTAATAATACACACGTGGCGCCAAAATTTTTGCCATTGGCAGCAAAACACACTTCATACCCCATAAACTTTGTTGCGGCTCAGGTACTTTAAAAAATCCATTAAAATCATAGGTCATATACTTAAACATACTGTCTACGTTAATTTTAGGACTATTATTATACCACTTTTCAGCTGTAATGGGCGGCGTCATATCTGGCCTATAATCATAAGACAATGGCAGCACATAAGTGGCCGTTTTATCCCAACCATTAGAAACTGCAATTTTAGCTTTACCTAACACATTGGTTAATACATATAAAAGTGCAGGTGGATAATACTTGTGAGAAAACGCTATATTATTTATTAAACCATCGTCTTTAATCATAAACTTAATAAATAATATTCCGTCTTGTTTTATTGTATTGAGTGTGTCATTATACTTTGATACTTCTTCGTATAAGAAATTATTAAAGTCTTTTTCATTTTCAATTTGCTTTTGAGCAGTTGTTTTTAAACAGGATAACACCATTAAAAGCAATGCATAATTCTTCAGTTTCATATTTTTTAATTTTTCAGGTAATAATTAATTGCATCTGGTTCCAAGCAGCCCAGTAGTATATTGCGCAAAGGTAGCATTTATTTGCGCCTGAGTATAACCATATAGAGTCATACAAAGATTATCGAAGGTGTAAGGCATATTTTGCCATAAATCTGCCATACCATTTAAAGCAAGTTTAGTAGCTACTGTATTATCGAGCCCAAAAGCATTATGAAGTAAATCTCTTGTAGTGGTAATTAGATTGACAAAAATTGCCTGATGGTGAGCAAGAGTGTTTGGCTGAATATTACTAATATTTCCTTCGGAAATATAAATATGTAAAATTTCATGGGCAATAATAGCACCCCAGGCTTCCTGCGACATTAAAAAAGATCCGTATGCAAGCTGATCGTTGCTTAAAGTTGTAGTGTAATGATGATTTCCGGTTGGAGTTGTTACTGCAGGGCCACCACCACTAACACTTCCAGGAACAAAAGTAAGGTTAATGGGGCTATTAGGTGTTGAAAAACCATTATAGTATTGTGATATAGTGTTGTTTATCCCAACACCAGAAATTGCAGTTAATGCGGCATTTTGACATGTATCATTAACAAGATTTAAAACCCAATCCTCAAGAAAAATCCCATTCCAACCACCTGCGCCCACGCCTTCTGGCATCTCTTCTTCGGGATCTTCATTGCCTGCCGTGCAATCACCTACAAAATAGGAATATAATATTTCCCAAGAGATCAAATTACCATTTTCGTCACGCCAATCGTAAACCACATACCAGGTTTCACAACTGCTATTTGGAGTACTTAAACCTGGATTTATTTGACTATCGTTAACACCTATTCCAGATTGATTCTTGATAATTAATTTTTTTCTAGATGGGGTAAATGCCCCGTTATTAAACTCGTAACTGCCAATGTTTTTATAGTGTTTATCATAAAAAAACAAACTGGCATTTATTACCGGTACTGCTTCTTTTTTATCTTTTACTTTATTAATAAATGCCGCAGCTAATATTTCGTTTGCTTTACCATCAAATGATGTTCCCTTTTTACTTAATAATTCTATTACAGTCATATTCATTTCTCCGCCGTTCAATTTATAAAAAACAATAGATTTTGCTATTTCATAATCGTTGCTATACTTTTTAAGGTTTGTAGTAATGGGTACTACCAAATATTGCACATCATCCCGATTATAGAGTTCGGCATTTTCCCATTCTAATTTCTTTTCTATTTTCCCCATTCTGGCAAATAGCCTTTCTGGTGCATTTTCAGGCAGTATATTATGGGGTAAATCAAGTAGTTTTTTTTCCTGCAATACTACCCCATTTGTAAACCAAGCCTTTGCTTCAGTTTTAAAATTTTGCAGGTTTGCAATATCATCATAAACAACATCAATTTGCTTTTGACAAGCAGACATTACTAATAAAATTGAAATAAATAGGATTGCAATTGGCTTGGTGATAAACTGTTTCATAAATTACTTTGATTTAAGAATAATTATTTATTCAAGTATCACTTTCTGTCTTTACCAGCAAAAAAAACCACCTCTCAATATGTGAGAAAAATCTACTATTTTGTGAACCTAAACTGTTTTATTATGGATTTACAAATGGTAGGTAACAACATTAAAAAATTAAGAGAATTAAAAAACTTTACCCAAGATTATCTGGCAGAAAAAACTGGTGTGGCCAGAGAAACCATTGGTAAAATAGAGAAAGGAGAACCAGGGGTAAAACTGGAAACTATTTTTAAAATTGCTACTGTTCTTGAGGTAAGTATTACACAGCTACTCGATTTTGATCCAAAGCAATTTTTTTATGAATCCAATAATAACTCATTAATCAATGGTTCTAACAGCCAGATACATCATCAACAGCCAGATTTGATGTCTATGCTTGGAAAAAGCTTTGAGATGATACAAGAACAACATCTTGCAATTATGAGCTTTTTAAAAAAACATTAGCTCAATTTAAATTGCTTCCTTTTCTAAAAGCCTGATTTTAAAGGAATAAAATTGTTGCTGAGGAACTCCAAGCTGAGAGTCCAGCTAAAAAAAGCCGCTGAAATTATCAGCGGCTTTTTTTACGGAAAAATATTTATCATTTACCCATTCATACTGGTTAAAAATTCTGCATTATCTTTTGTACCCCTCATGTTTTTAAGCAATGTATTGATCGCTTCTTCAGGATTCATATCGGCCATATGCTTACGCAATACCCACATGCGCTGGAAGGTATCTTTATCCAGCAACAGGTCATCACGCCTTGTGGAAGATGCCACAATATCGATAGCCGGATAAATTCTGCGGTTAGATAATTTACGTTCCAGTTGTAACTCCATGTTACCGGTTCCTTTAAATTCTTCAAAGATCACTTCATCCATTTTACTACCGGTATCAACCAATGCAGTTGCAATTATAGTAAGCGATCCGCCATTTTCAATTTTACGTGCTGCACCAAAAAACTGTTTTGGTTTTTGCATGGCATTAGCTTCCACACCACCACTTAAAACTTTACCACTGCTTGGTGCAACTGTATTGTGTGCTCGGGCCAAACGGGTAATACTGTCTAATAATATCACTACATCATGTCCGCATTCCACCAAACGTTTTGCTTTTTGTAAAGCAATGGTACTTACTTTAACGTGTTTATCTGCAGGCTCGTCAAATGTAGATGCAATTACTTCTGCTCTTACACTGCGTTCCATATCTGTAACCTCTTCCGGCCTTTCATCAACCAGTACAATCATTAAATAACATTCCGGATGATTTTCTGCAATAGCATTCGCCAGTTCTTTCAGCAACATGGTTTTACCTGTTTTTGGCTGGGCAACAATTAATCCACGCTGTCCCTTACCAATCGGGGTAAACAGATCCATTATCCTGGTGCTGTAATTATCAGACCTTGTACAAAGATTTAATTTCTCAAAAGGAAATAAAGGTGTTAAATAATCAAAAGGCACACGGTCTCTCACTTCATCGGGCCTTTTACCATTTATGGTATCTACTTTTAATAAAGCAAAATATTTTTCACCTTCTTTTGGCGGTCGAACACTTCCGTAAACAGTGTCGCCTGTTTTTAAACCAAATAATTTTATTTGAGAAGGAGAAACATAAATATCATCGGGAGAAGACAAATAATTGTAATCGCTGCTGCGTAAAAATCCGTAACCGTCGGGCATCATTTCCAAAACACCTTCGCCTAAAATAACACCATCAAACTCTATATTAAATGATGGTTGCGTATCTCTGCGCTGGCTGAATTGTCTTGACTGCTGTTGTGCCGGCGTTTCTTCTATTTGTGTTTCGGGTTGTTGTATATCACCATCTTCGGCCTGCAACATTTGTGCAATAGCAGCAGGTATGGTACTTTGTTCGCTGGTTATAGGTTGCAGTTCTTCTTCCTCCTGTTCTTCAACTACCTTTTTAACCGGTTGCCTTTTTTCAGCCTCCACCCTTTTTGGTCTCGCCATTTTGGTTTCGGGTGCTACGTGCTGTTCTTCAGCAGCGCCTTCGGCAGGCTTAATAATGCGTTTGCGTTTGGGTTTTTCGTCTTCGTTTTTTGCTGTGCTCATATGGGTTTGTTTATCCAGGATCTTTTCTATCAGATCCTGTTTATTTAATTTTTTTGCGTTGGAGATATGGAGTTGTTCTGCAACATCAAGCAATTCAGGAACGAGCAGGTCGTTCAGTTGTGAAATATCGTACATAAAAAGTTGAAAATATTTTCTTCAAAAAAGCCGTCTTAAAATCTGAAAATGTAAATGAGAATTTATAATTGATGGAATATGAGTAGCTGATGAAGCGAATGATTGGATAAACCTTATCAGTTGGATTCCATCACAATATTACGGCGTTTTTTCGTGAAAGTGCAAATTTTTTTAAAAACAAGAACCACCTGCAGGTTTCGAAATCAAAGCCGATAATGCCTTTATTCAGCCAATTCAGGGTAATCTGCAGAAGATTTTGTATTGGATAACTTTATCTTTGCACTCCACAAATAGAATTTATGTTTAATAAAAGAATCAGGATCAAAGCATTACTGGCTAGTGATAAAGCCAATTACCAGGCTACAGTAATGGGCTGGGTACGTACGTTTAGAAATAACCAGTTTATTGCCTTAAATGACGGCAGTACCAATAATAATATACAGGTAGTTGCCGAGCTGGGCAAGTTTGATGATGCCCTTTTAAAACGTTTAACTACCGGAGCTTGTATAAAAGCAACAGGTGAAGTAATTGCATCTTTAGGTAAAGGCCAAAAAGTAGAATTAAAGGCAACTGAAATTGAAATATTAGGTGATAGTGATGCAGAAAAATTTCCTTTGCAGCCTAAAAAACACAGCCTTGAATTTTTAAGAGAGATCGCTCACTTACGTTTTAGAACAAATACTTTCAGTGCAGTATTCCGTGTGCGCCATGCACTGGCATTTGCCATACATAAGTTTTTTAATGATAAAGGATTTGTTTACTTACATACCCCCATCATTACTGCAAGTGATGCCGAAGGTGCTGGCGAAATGTTTAAAGTAACAGCATTGTCTTTAGATGGTACTGCTCCTAAAAACGAAGACGGCTCTATAAACTTTAAGGAAGATTTTTTTGGCCGCAGTACCAACCTTACCGTAAGCGGACAACTGGAAGGTGAATTAGCAGCTATGGCTTTTAGTGATATTTATACTTTTGGACCAACCTTCCGTGCAGAGAATAGTAATACCACAAGGCATCTTGCAGAGTTCTGGATGATTGAACCTGAAGTTGCGTTCAATGATTTAGAAGATAATATGAACCTTGCGGAAGAATTCATCAAGTATGTGATTAAACATGCGATGGAGCATAATAAAGAAGACCTTGAATTTTTAGCACAGCGTTTAGAAGAAGAAGAAAAACAAAAGCCTTTGTTAGAAAGAAGCGAATTAGGTTTAGTAGATAAATTAAATTTTGTAGTAGATAATAATTTTGAAAGACTAACCTATACCGAAGCAATAGAAATTTTAAGAGAGAGCAATCACAACAAAAAGAAAAAATTTACTTACTTAATAGATAAATGGGGTGTTGATCTGCAAAGTGAACATGAAAGATATTTGGTAGAAAAACATTTTAAAAAACCGGTTATCTTAACAGATTATCCTGCGGAGATAAAGGCATTTTACATGCGCCAGAACGATAATTGCGAACCCGGCAGACAAACCGTTGCTGCAATGGATATACTTGCACCCGGCATTGGCGAAATTGTTGGTGGCAGCCAAAGAGAAGAACGCATGGATAAATTATTAAAACGCATGGAAGAGATGCAAATTCCTGCGGAGGAATTATGGTGGTATTTAGATACGAGGAAGTTTGGTGCTTGTCCGCATGCAGGTTTTGGTTTGGGCTTTGAGCGTTTGGTGCAATTTGTAACCGGCATGGGAAATATCAGGGATGTAATTCCTTTTCCAAGGTATCCGAAGAGTGCGGAATTTTAAGCCCCGGGTCCGCCAAATGGCGGAGAATTATAGATATTTTAGACCGAAGTTTGAACGCTTCGGTTTTTTTTACAATCCGTAATCATATTGATTTAATCAATTCTCTTATCAAATCGACTTCGTACCCCTTTTGCATTAAATAGTCATGCAATTTTGTCTTTTTTATAAAGATGTTCTTTTCGCTTTTCAGGGTTTTTAGTTTGTCGTCAAAAAGCTTTCGCAACACTTTTTCATAATCTGCTTCGTCAATTTTTTTAAGTGCCTTTTTAATGCTGTATGCCGATACCTGCTTTTGTTTTAAAGCATATGCAATTTTTACCCGGCCCCATTTTTTAGTTCTAAAATGTCCGCCTGCAAATAGTAGGGCAAACCGTTCTTCATTCAGATAATTTTCTTCAATAAGCTGGCTTATTATTTCATTTACTTCGGGGGTGGTTAAACCAAACCCGTACAATTTATCTTTTACTTCGCTATGGCAACGCTCCTGGTAAGCACAATAATGTTTGGCTTTGGGCAATGCCTGCTGCGGTGTAAATTTTTTGGAATTCATTTCAGTACAAAAATAGAGCGGCTGTGGCAAAAAGCGGCTTTAATAACAATATTACATAGTTATTCACAACCGCCTCAATTTTTATTATCTTCATTACAAGCAATCTTTTATCTTTGAAGGTATAATATATATATTTTATGAAGTTTATAGTTTCTTCTTCAGCCCTGCTGAAACAACTGCAACAGATTAGTGGTGTAATTAATGCAAACACGGTGCTGCCTATTTTAGAAGATTTTTTGTTTGAAATTGAAAAGAACAAGCTTACCGTGGTGGCCACCGACCTGGAAACAGTAATGAAAGTGCACCTTGATATTGAAGCCAAAGACAGCGGCAAGGTTTGTATTCCTGCAAAAATTTTAATGGACTCATTAAAGAATATAGCCGAACAACCGCTCACATTCAATATTGATAAAAACTTTGCTGTGGAAATTACCAGCGATAATGGTAAGTATAAAGTAATGGGCGAAAACCCCGATAATTTTCCTAAAGAACCAGCTGCAGATGATGCCAATAATTTTACCATGACCTCAACAGCATTGGTTACGGCAATTAACAAAGCCATTTTTGCGGTAAGCAACGATGACCTGCGTCCTGCAATGACGGGAGTGTTTTTTGAACTGGATAAAAAAGGTATTACGTTTGTTGCGACCGATGCACACCGCTTGGTACGCTACACCCGTAAAGATGTAAGCTGCCCTAAAAAAGATTCTTTCATCGTTCCTAAAAAACCATTGAGCTTATTAAAAGGTTCTTTGCCTGATAATGAAGATGAATTAAATGTTAGCTACAACAGCAATCATTTATTTGTAAAACATGGCGGTACCGAACTGGTGTGCCGGTTGATTGATGCCCGTTTCCCTGATTATAAAGTGGTAATACCGGCTGATAATCCTTATAAAATGACGGTGAATAAAGGCGATTTTCAAAACGCCTTACGCCGTGTAAGTGTGTTCAGCAATAAAAGTACCAACCAGGTGGCATTAAGCATCAGCGGCAGCGAATTACAATTGGCCGCACAGGATGTTGACTTTAGTTTTGAAGGTAACGAACGTATGGCCTGCCAGTATGATGGCGAGGACCTGCAAATTGCCTTTAATGCTAAATTTTTAATTGAAATGCTGAACGGTGCCGATACCAGCGAAATAAATATGGAGCTAAGTACACCAACAAAAGCCGGTATAATTAAACCAACCGAAATGGGTGATGATGAGGAACTGCTGATGCTGGTAATGCCGTTGATGTTGAATAACTAAACATCTCTTTCTCCTCTTAAAATAATTTAACGCCTGAACCATGGTTCAGGCGTTTTTATGTGCAAAACCTTTCTCATAACTTTTAATTGTTTTAATGAACTTGTGTGTATAAAATTATAAACGATGTTTTTAATAATTCTGGGAGTAATAGTTTTTATTGCCGCAGGCATACTTGTAAAAAACAATGCCGCATTGGCAAAATTTAAAGGAGTGGGGCGCATTCTTGCTTTGCTGCTGATAATTTTAGGTATTACCACAGCCTGCGTAAAACAAATTGATGCCGGGCAGGTGGGGGTAAAAGTTTTGTTTGGCAGCATACAAAATGATGTACTGGGCAGTGGCCTGCATTTTATAAATCCTTTGCTGGATATAAGAAAACTGGATGTAAAGACACAGAACTACACCATGAGTGGGGTTAATGACGAAGGCCATCAGTCAGGCGATGATGCCATAAAGGTATTAACCAGCGATGGGCTGGAGGTAACTATCGACCTTACCGTTTTATACAGAATTACAAGTGCCGATGCACCAAGATTATTAAGAGAAACCGGAGCTGACTATGAAGATAAAATTGTGCGGCCCATTACCCGTACAAAAATCAGGGATAATGCCGTGTATTACCTTGCGGTAGATTTGTTTGGTAATAAAAGAGATGAATTTCAGCAACGTATTTATAAGAGTATAGAAGAAGATTTTAAAAAACGTGGCTTAATGCTGGAGCAGTTATTAGTAAGAAATATCACATTACCCAATTCTGTAAAAGCATCGATAGAATCTAAAATAAATGCAGAGCAGGATGCAAAAAAAATGGAGTTTGTGTTGCAGAAAGAAAAACAGGAAGCAGAGCGTAAAAGAGTGGAAGCACAGGGCATTGCCGATTACCAGCGTATTATCAACACTGGATTAACCGACCAGCAATTGCAATACGAACAGATTAAAGCCATGAAGGAACTGGCACTTAGCCAAAATGCAAAAGTAATTGTGATGGGCAAAGGAAATACGCCGATAATAATTGACGGCAAACAGTAAATATTTTAAATCCCGTCTTTATGAACATGATAACATTACGCAGTTTTGATAATTATTTTTTAGCAAATATCACGCTAACAAAACTTCAGGATGCCGGAGTTGAGTGTTATTTAAAAGATGAGAATACTGTTACCATCGACCCTATATTATCTAATGCAATTGGCGGTATAAAATTAGTGGTAAAAGAACAAGACGCTGCAGAAGCCCGGGAGTTATTACAATTGTTTGATGAAGAATATATGAAATCCGTAAAGTGTCCACAGTGCAATGAAACAACTATCACACAAATCAATAAACCAGGCGCTACTAATTTTCTTACTGCAATTTTTACCTGGTTATTTTCAAGTTATGCTATAGCAAGTGAGCAAGTTTATAAATGCAGTAAATGCGGCTACGAAAGTAAAACAATGCCGGTTACAATTAATGAAGATGATTTACATGAGTGATTTATCTTTAAAAAGCAACAGGAAGCCGAATTTAAAAAATTACTGCTGCTGTTGCTGCACCATCTGCATATATCTTCTAAAAGAATTGCTGTCGTCTTTGGTACCATCGGCATTCAGTGTTTCGTTTACCAGCTTTGGTGTTAATATTGATGCTTCTTCTTTTGCAACCGACCCATCCTCATGCGATACAGAAACACCAACTTCCAGGATTTGTTTGGCCGTGCCTTTGTAGGTTCCTTTTACAGGAGAGCAATCACTAAAACTTCTGCCAATGGCAAGGCGCACATGTAAATCGTTTACCACACAGTTGTTGGTAGGGTCTACACCCAGCCAGCCATAAAACGGAATATAAGCTTCTACCCATGCATGGGTAGCACCTTCGCCACGCAGGCTGCTGTCTTGCGGACAAACATATCCACTTACATAACGTGCCGGAATATTCAGCAGCCGCAGCATTACCAATAAAATATGGGCAAAGTCTTGGCATACGCCAGCCTTTAGTTTCCATATTTCATCCAGCGTGGTTTCTACTGTGGTAATACCTTTTATGTAGTTAAAATTTTTGTACACGTATTCGGTCAGTTGTTTAACTGCAGTAAATACTGTAACTGTTTTATAAAATCCATCATCTGCAATTTTTTTAACTTCATCAAGCCGGTCAAAATTTTCCTGCTTTAAAAAATCAATAAACGGCACCATGTATTTTATTTCAAGTAAATGATTCCATTGCTCCTGTACCGGGAGGTTATCCATAGGAATGGGCCTGGGCCGGGTTAACACTGTAATGGTAGACTCAATCCTTAATTCGGTATGTGGTGCAACATTCATAAACGAACCAACCTCATTGCCATAATAATCTTTGTACACTTCAATAAAAGGCTCGTTGGTGATAAACAGTTTTTGCTGCTGTACTTCCTGGTAGTCGTCTTTTAAAGGAAATAACATGATCTGGTTGGCGCTGTCTCTTACAAATTCGGCGTAAGTATATTTTGTGATATGGTGTATGATAAACCGGGGCATAGTGGTTGTTGCTTTATACTTTAATAATTTTTTTGTGAGTAGTGAGTAAGACTTCAAAACCGAAGGCTCACCACTCACTAACTGTGTGCAAAATAATTTTGATTCAATGTACTTCCAATTTGAAAAAGATCAAACTTGGTATCTGTTAAAAACCGGTGCAGCCCTTCCTGGATAATTGAATCTGGGGTACTGAATTTTACTTTACTCTTTACCTTACCAATCATAAAATCTATCTGGTTATAGCCTGAAATATTTTTATCGTTCTTTAATCTTTCAAAATAACGGTGCAGGTGGTTAATGGAATATATTACAGACCGGGGAAAGGTTTCATTCAGTAAGATCTGTTCCATCACATTCTTTGCTTCAAAGCCGCCACGATAAGTTTTTAAATACAGTTCATAACCGGATATCGACATTAGTAAATATTTCCAGTACGTGGTATCGGCAGGTTTGTCCATCTCATAATTTAAATCGCTGAATTTGATATCCAGAATATCGGCAGACTGCACCGCCCTTTCCAAAAACTTTCCGATGTTGATGAATGAATTGCCTTCGCCCCTGCTCATGGTAACATCGGTAGTACCAAAATATAACAACCCTTGTTTTATTAAACTGTCCAATACTGTTATCGGATCTTCTCTTTGTAAAAGTTCAATCAGTTTTTCCTGGCGGATGGCGTGGTAAAAATCATTTAGACATTGCCACATCTCTTTGGTAATATGATCCTGCACACTTCTTCCGTTTTCCCTGGCTTGTGTTACAATATTAAAAACTGAATTAGGGTTTTCTTTGTCGGTAACCATAAACTGCAACACACCCCTGGTGTTTTTTGCCAGGGCCTCAGCTTCCTCATCTTTTAAAAAAGTAAATATTTTTAAAACGGGTTTCCACGAAAATTCCTGTATATCATCCTGCGAAGAAGCGTAATTGATCTTAAGCATTCTTAAAATACCATCCGCCCTTTCCATATAGCGGCTCATCCAGTATAAACTATCGGCAACTCTACTTAGCATATTTAAAAGTACTCCGACCCCACCTATCCTCCCCCAAGGGGAGGGAAATGTTATAGATTGACCGGAAGATTATGTTTTAATTTTATTAAATTAATTTTTGACTGATTCATTTTTTCGAAAATATCTTCGCTTTGTTCTTCGCAATTTCCCTCCCCTTGGGGGAGGATAGGTGGGGCTATTCCGCCAACACCCATGTGTCCTTGCTTCCGCCGCCCTGCGATGAATTTACTACCAGCGAACCTTCCTTTAACGCCACCCTTGTTAACCCGCCGGGTACAATTTCTATTCCGTCGGGGCCGCATAAAGCGTAAGGCCTTAAATCTACCCTCCGGGGTTTTAGTTCACCACCCATATAACAGGGACAACTGGATAAACTGATGATGGGCTGTGCAATAAATTCCCTGGGGTTAACCAATACTTCTTTTTTATATTCCTCAATTTCTTTTTCGGTAGAAGCGCTGCCCATCAGCATACCGTAGCCGCCGCTGGCATTGGTTTTCTTTATCACCATGCGCTCAATATTTTTAAATACATGATCCCGCTCTTCATCTTTTCCTAACTGGTAGGTAGGTACATTTTTTAAAAGGGGTTCTTCATTTAAATAATAGCGGATCATGGCAGGCACAAAAGTATAAATGGCCTTATCATCGGCAACGCCGTTACCAACAGCATTTACTATGGCTACATTTCCTTTACGGTAAGCGCTCATAATACCTGCAACACCCAGCAAACTACCGGGGTCAAAAACCAACGGATCTAAATATTCATCATCTACCCTGCGGTAAATTACATCCACCTGCTGTAAGCCTGTGGTGGTTTTCATATACACTTTATGATTATCTACAACAAGGTCCTTTCCTTCCACCAGTTCAACACCCATCAACCTTGCTAAAGTGGTATGTTCAAAATAAGCAGAGTTGTAAATACCCGGTGTTAATAAAACTATTGTAGGATTATAAATTTGCCTGGGTGATAATGATACCAGGTTGCGGTGTAAAATATTTGGATACTCCGTAACCGTTCTTACATTGTTTTTTGGTAACAGATCAGGAAAAATTCGTTTGGTAATTTCCCTGTTCTCCAGCATATAACTTACACCACTTGGCGTACGTAAATTATCTTCCAGTATATAAAAAGATCCATCACTATCCCTTATCAGGTCAATGCCCGAAATGTGTACGTAAATATCATAAGGCACCGGAAAATTGTGCATCTCCCTCAGGTAATGCGGACAACTGTAAATCATCTGAGCCGGTATTACACCGTCTTTAATAATAAACTGGTTGCTGTAAATATCTTTTAAAAAAAGATTGAGGGCTTTAAGGCGTTGTTTAATTCCTTTTTCAATAAAATCCCATTCGGCTGCGGTGATGATACGGGGGATAATATCGAATGGAAATATTTTTTCAATGCCTTCACCATCGCTATACACGGTAAAAGTAATACCCTGGCTCATAAACAGGCGTTTGGCCAGTTCTTCTTTTTTATTCAGTTCATCTATAGAAAGTTGCTGTAAAAAACCGAGTGCTTTTTTATATTGCTCTCTTACGGATGCATCTTTATACATCTCATCCCAGGTGTTGGCATCAACCAAATACGATTGCAACAGTTCGCTTGCTTGCATAACAGTTAGTTTATAAAATATAAAATGACCTGCAATCGAAAAAAATATATGGCAACCAAATATAAGAAATCCAATTTGTTTTACGCCATCTTAACTTACTTAATTGGTAACTTTGTTTTTATTAATTTTTTTTGATGAAGACAATCGCCATGATTCCGGCACGATATGCCGCCACCCGTTTTCCTGCAAAGCTTATGCAGTTACTGAAAGATAAAACCGTTATCCGCCATACCTACGACAATACTGTTGCTACAGGTTTATTTGATGAAGTGATGGTGGTTACCGACAGTGAAATTATTTTTAATGAGATCGTATCACACGGTGGTAAAGCAAAAATGAGTATTAAAACACACGAAAGCGGCAGCGACCGCATTGCAGAAGCCGTTGCAGATATGGATGTAGATATTGTGGTAAATGTACAGGGCGATGAACCATTTGTACAAAAAGAACCCCTGCAAAAATTATTAGATACATTCACCGATGAAAAGGTGCAGGTGGCATCGTTGATGCAAAAATTATTTGACGAAAAATTTATTAACGACCCCAACTATGTAAAAGTAGCGGTTGATAAAAACATGAATTCCCTGTTCTTCAGCCGCAGTGTTATCCCTTATCCAAGAGATAAAAATGTAAGTTCGGTTTATTACGAACATATTGGTGTGTATGCATTCCGTAAGCAGGCGCTTATTAATTTTACCAACTGGCCTATGACACCATTGGAAGCTGCCGAAAAAGTAGAGTGCCTCCGCTATTTGGAAAATGGCGTACCATTGAAAATGGTGGTTACACAATATATGGGTGTAGAGATTGATACACCGGAAGATTTAGAACGGGCAACCAAGCTTTTATAGTTTTTACAGTTCTGCAACCAAACTATTTATAGCTTTCCTTACTTCATTTAGTTGTGGAATCAGTTCATCCTGCTTACCGGTATCAATCAGTTTAATATAAATATCCAGTTCTTTTTTTCTAAGCCCGATGTACTCTAAAAGTTTATCTGCTCTTGCATGCATGGCTGGAGAAACTTCGTAAGTACTTGTTGATTTAAGTTTTATTTCAGCTTCCGCCCATAAAGGATAACATAAACTGTCTATTTTGTTTTTTAATTCCGGGTCGGTTAATGTGGTATCGCTTAATGGAGCAACCGCTTTATCTTCTATTGCTGTAAATTCATCAAGTGCGGCGTTGAATTTTTCACTGTCTTTAAAACCGGCATCTTTTACATCAGCCAATATCTTATTCCTGTCTTCGGTACCCATTTTATTTTGTTGCAAATAACCATAAGCACCTCCTATGCTTAATAATACAACCAACGGTAATACCCATGCCGCTTTCTCGTTTTGTTTTTCTTTTTTTATGGCCAAAACATACAGGTATCCAATTACAAAACCACTAAGCAACCCGCCCACGTGTGCGGCATTATCTACACCACCCTTCATCCCATACACCAAATTATACACTACAAAAATACCAATGCTTTGTAACTGTGGCTGGCGTACCTGCTTTGGAATAAGGTTGGTAGTAAGCAATGCTAAAAACAAACCATACATACCAAAAATAGCACCGGAAGCGCCTGCGCTGTTTACACCTTCTTTATGCCACCATAAGCTAACAATGCTTGCCAGTACACCGGTACATAAATAGGCTGTTATATATTTTACCTTTCCCAGCATTGGTTCTAAATAAACACCAACCATATACAGGCAGTACATATTCATCAATAAATGGATAATACCAAAATGAATAAATACATTACTTACAAGCCGCCACCAATCGCCACTAAGGGTAAGAGGTGTATAATTACTGCCCCATTTAATATGCACTAAGCCATTTGTCTCAATTATGCCTGCTCCATTTATAGCCATTAAAATAAATACAAGCACATTTATAGTAATTATGGCATAAGTAACATATAAATTACTGTTCGATAAATTCATGGCGGCATCAATTTCTTCAGCATCTTTTACCTCCTGCTCTGCAACCTGCTGCGTTTTAATCTTCAGTTCATTTATAACGGTAAGATTTTTTTGCAGGCTGGTTTCTGTAACAGTATTTCTGCAATTTTCAAAAGCAGTTAAAAATGCGGCAATATTTTTTTTATTCCGTCCGCCCAGATCAAAAGATTCATTCTGTATCATTTCACTGCTTACAGTAAGCAGTCCATCTGCGCCGGTAGCAATTATTTGCTGGCTGTTTGTCTTCCAGCTTTTAGGCGTGGCGCCAAGTAGTTTCTCATCTCCTGCATATAACACCTCCCAGTTTAATTGTTTAAAAGCGCTGTAGCTTATGGCAAGAATTGTTGCTGTATCTAAACCGGTTACTGTAATGGACTGTTGCTGCTGGGGCATATTGTTTATTTTATAACAAGATGCTTTATTTTTTGTAAACTGCCAATACCCTGCGGCACTTATTTTTCTTGTAATTTAGCGGTTCAAAAAACTAAGTAATGGCATTCCGCAATTTTAAAATGGTTGGCTATGTAATTTATGGCCGTGGCAGTTTTAACCAGTTAGATGAAATTATTGCACCACACCGTAAACCCGGCGCACCAATGGTTTTTTTGGTAGATCATTTTTTTGAAGGCAAACCGCTTGCACAAAGAGTGCCGTTAAGAGGCAACGATAAAATAATTTTTGTAGATGTAACCTACGAACCAAAAACCACTTATGTAGATAGTTTAGCTAACCAGCTAAAAGATGAGTTTGGTACAGTTAGTGGCGTAATTGGTATTGGCGGCGGTTCGGCTATGGACCTTGCCAAAGCTGTTGGCTTAATGATGAATAATCCTGGGTCTTCAGCCGATTACCAGGGGTGGGACTTAGTGAAAAAGGCCGGCATATATAAAGTAGGTATTCCAACATTAAGTGGTACCGGTGCTGAGGTAAGCAGAACAACAGTATTAACCGGCCCAACAAAAAAACTGGGTATGAACAGTGATTTTACACCGTTTGACCAGATTGTATTAGACCCCGAACTTACTGCCGATGCCCCCGCTAACCAGCGTTTTTATACAGGGATGGATTGCTATATTCATTGCATTGAAAGCTTAACCGGCACCTACTTAAACGAATTTAGTAAAAGCTACGGCGAAAAGGCTTTGCAGCTTTGCAGGGAAGTGTACGTGAATAAAACCGGCTGGGATGCAGAAAGTGATGATAAACTAATGATGGCTTCTTATGCAGGTGGTATGAGCATTGCGTACTCACAGGTTGGTGTAGCCCACGCCATAAGCTATGGCTTAAGTTATTTACTAGGCACCAAACATGGGGTGGGTAACTGCATTGTGTTTGATAAATTGCAGGATTATTATCCCGAAGGTGTGAAGGAGTTTAAACTGATGGTGGAAAAGAACAATATTGACATACCACAACATATTTGCGCCAACTTAAGTGATGAAGACTTTGACAAAATGATTAACGTATCGCTGGGCATGAAACCACTGTGGGAAAATGCACTTGGCAAAGACTGGGAAAAAATAATGACCAGGGAAAAACTGAGGGCTTTGTACGAATTATTATAAAATTTTTCGGTAGTATGTTAATGCATACTTTTTAATAATATATTCCGTTATTTATACTCTAAAAAATGCCAATGAAAAAAATACTACTATTTAGTATACTTTTTACAGCCACCAAATTTTTAGCAGCACAAACAGAAGATGCAGATGATAAAAATGTTGTCATCAGCAAATCCACCAAAGAATTCAAATTTGTAAAAGGCAATGCCGAACATCCGGTGCAGATAAAAGAAGAAAGCCGCAAACTTTATACCTGTAACAGCTACAGAACAGATGTGCAGGTGGTGGAGTTTTATAATGACATAGAACCTATTGATGATGTTAATATTTATGTGAACGATTCTAAAAAGCATGGCATTCTTCCAAAATACGAGTACTACAATTCCGACGGAATTTTCTACTCTGATGCACATGTTTGTTATTTTATGTTGCCCCTGCAAAAAAAAGGCAGCACATCAGAAGTGGTGTTTAAAAAAACAACGTTAGATCCCCGTTATTTTACCAGCGTGTATTTTATGGATGACAAGGAAATACTGGAACAGGAAGTTAAAATCATCGTTCCTTCCTGGATGCAGCTGGAGATAAAAGAATTTAATTTCAAACAATTCAATATCAAAAAAAGCATAAGCCCCGATGGTGATGAGACCGTGTACACTTACACCATGAAAAATATTCCGGCCATGCGTAACGAACATTCGGCGCCAGGCCCAAGTTATTTTACACCGCATATTTTAGTGATGTGTAAATCGGCGCAGCCAAAAGATGAAAATTATGTTTACTTTAAAACAGTTAAAGAACAATACGACTGGTATAAAGGCCTGGTTGCACAAATTGGTAACGATGAAAAAACTGTAAAAGAAAAAACAGAAGATATTATTAAAGGATTGAAAACTGATGAAGAAAAAGTAAAAGTGATTTTTTTATGGGTACAGGATAATATAAGATACATTGCTTTTGAAAATGGTATTGCAGGATTTAAGCCTGAGAAGGCACAGGAAGTATTAAGAAAAAAATATGGCGATTGTAAAGGAATGGCCAACCTGCTTACGGTAATGTTACGTTCTATTAATTTAGATGCCCGCCGCTGCTGGATAGGCACCAAACATATTGCTTACGACTACAGCACGCCTTCACTTTCGGTAGATAACCACATGATATGTGCCTGGATGAATAAAGGCAAGCCGGTATTTTTAGATGCCACCGAAAAGTATATTGGCTTTGGCGAAATTGCAGAGAGAATTCAGGGCAGGCAAACACTGATAGAAAATGGTAACCAATATACATTGGAAAAAGTACCCGTAGCCACTCACTTACAAAATACAGCAACAGAATCAAGAAAATTTGCCATAGAAGGTAACAGCCTTAAAGGCCATGTAACACAAATATGGAAGGGAGAAAATAAAGAATGGATGTTATCGGGCTTAAATGATATTAAACAGGATAAACAGGAAAATGCTTTAAAACAATTTTTAGCCGAAGGCAAACAGAATTTCGAGATCAGTAATTTAAAAGTGGATAATCTTTCTAATTATAATGCCGACCTTAAAGTGGAGTATGATGTGTTGTGGAAAGATGTACTTACTGTTTTTGATAAGGATACTTATTTAGATGCAGACAACCGCCGTAATCTTGAAAATTATAAAATAGATACAGCTAAAAGAAAACTGCCTTACTGGTTTAACTTTAAAAATAACCTGGTGTTTGAAACCGAAATACAGATACCTGCCGGTAAAACGGTAAGTACATTACCGGAAAAATTATTCATTAAACAACCGGGATATAGCTTTAATGCATCCTATAATAATGTTGGCGGAAAAGTATTATACAAAAATGAGATCATCCTCAACCAGTCAGAAATAAAACCAGAAAATTTTTCGCAGTGGAATAAGGACATTGAACAACTTACCAATTTTTATAATCAGCAAATTGTACTCACACAAAAAAACTAAAACCGAATGAAATATTTTCTTTTATCAGTTGCAGTTATTTTTTCTGCAGCTTTCACAACAGTAAACGCACAGTCAAAAGACGCTGAAAAATACCGCATGGAATCAGAAGAAATGCGTAAAGCAGTGTGGGCATGGGAAAAGCCGCAGTTTAAAGTAAAAGATATTCCACAGCAATATGCAGGTGCTTCAAAAATTATTATTGCACATCATACCGAACTTACAGCCGACAGTAAATCGAAATTTGCATTTTACGGCTTTGGCTTTGGTCCCAAAAAAGAACAATCTCTTACCGAAGTGGTAAGAGAAATGGTTAAAGTAAATGATAAAAATGCAGTAACCGATTATTCGGAATTAAGCTTTACACAGTTTGAAAAAACGAGTGGCTTTTATACTTCTGATAAAACTACTTCTTATGTTGGTGTAAGGGTAATAAAAGCAAATGGCAGCATTAAAGAAATTAATGCAGATGATATTGTGTTAACCAAAGATGGTGCAGCAGAAAAAAAAGCAAAAGTGGCTATACCCGATTTGCAGCCCGGCGATATACTCGATTATTTTATTGCCACCGAGCAAAACCTTACCAATGATATGAGCAATAAACCTTACCGGGTGTTGTTGTTTGATGATGCACCTATCTTAAGTCTTTCTTTTCATGCACAATTAGGAAAAAAATATGCCATTGAATACCGCAGCTATAATGGTGCCCCTGAATTAAAAGTTAGCAAAAACGATGATAAGGATATTATTGTAGATGTTGAAAAAAACAACCTGCCACCTTTTGAAACATCATTGTGGGTGGCACCGGGTATGCAGCTGCCTTTTATACGTATGAACATTTCGTTAGGCTATAAAGGATTAGGCAGTAAATGGATGGATACAAAAAAACCCGGCGAAGTAGCTAAGAATACCGACAGTGAAGAATTTTTAGATGATAAGGCCAGCGGCCTTTCTACAAGTTATTATAATGGTTACTGGATGAAGGCGGCTAAAGCAGAATATGATGATATTGAAAGTGATGCTAAGAAAAAATCAAAACAAGCCGATATATCTTTTAAAGAACTGAGTGATGAAGATAAAGCAGCTCAGCTTTTTTATACCCTGCGTTTTACCAAGCTGCTCAATTTTAGTATCGACAGACTTTCCGACAAGATCAGCTCGGGTTATAATACCTATAATGGTTTGTCGTTTCCTTTGTTCTGTACTTTAAAAGCCGCTGGTCTCGATCCTGCAATTTTAGTAACCAACGACCGTATGGGCTTACGCATGTCGGAAATTATGAGCTCCAGCGACCTTACTACAACAACGTACTTAACAGGCGTAAATAAATTTTTAGCTGTAAAAACAATTTTTGATGTGCCTTTTGATATACCCAACGAAATTGAAGGCGCTACCAACACCAAAAGTTTTACGTTCGATCATCCAAATGCTATAATGGGCATTAAAAAAATGATGGGGCTTACCAATATTACAGAAGGTCCAAAAGTACCTGTAAGCACCGCTGCTAAAAATGCACATGTCGAAAATCTTAAAATGTCATTAACTGCCGATAAAAATAATCTTGCTGTAAAACGTTCTACAACTTTAAAAGGATATTATAAAGCCGATGAGCAGAAAAATCTGATCCTGTACGAAGATTTTTATGAGGCAGAAAGAAAAGCATTTAACGAAGAAAAATCTTTGATTGAAGAACTGGAAGACGGTAAAAAAAGTAAAAAATATGTTGATGAGGTAAGAAGCGCTTTTGCCGAAGCCAGAAAAAAACAAAAAGATGCTTTTGTAAAAGAAGCTAAAGAATGGCTGGAGCAGGAAGTTACAGAGCTTAAAGAGTATAAAGTTAACAACCTTGGGGTAAGGCATACTACCCCCGACTTTGTGTACAGCTCTTCCTTTAATTTAGGTGGTCTGGTAAAAAAAGCCGGCAATAATATTATTGTTGAAATAGGAAAGATACAGGGCCAGCCACTGGTAATAAAACAGGAACAGCGTAAAAGAGATATAGATGTATACATGCCTTTTGCAAGAAGTATTGAGTATAATATCGATCTGGAAATACCCGACGGCTACACAGCAGAAGGTGTTGCAGCATTAAATAAAAAAGTGGAGACTGAAAGTGGATTTTTTACTGTAGAGGCAACCTCAACCGATAAGCTGGTTACTGTAAAAGTTAAAAAGCATTACCTGCATAATTTTGAGCCAGCAAAAAACTGGGATAAGGTAATTGCTTTTACCGATGCATCAAACGAGTGGGTAAATGCCAAATTGCTTTTAAAGAAAAAATAAGCACAACTAAAAATCTTAAATTAAAACCGGGAGAAATAGTTTCCGGTTTTTTTGTGCAGGATTTTAAAAATACCGGTTGCGTGCAATGAAAAATAGATTACAAAATATTCAATAATTTGTTTTTATCTTCATCATATGTTTGAACAGAGCAAAAAATATTTTTCTTACATATTAAATCCGCTGGAGTTACTGCGTACTAAAAAAGTGTTGCAAGTAAACCCTACTATTACTGCAGTAAGAAAAGAGCCGGAAGAGATTAAGATTTTTGTTTACGATTATGATGTTGTTCGGGCTGATGTAAAAGAACTTAAAGAAATACCGGAGTGTTTTCCATTTCTTGAATCTCCTAAAACAACATGGATAAATGTAGATGGATTACGTAAAGCCGATGTTGAAAAGATATGTGCCCATTACGGCATACATAATTTAATTACTGAAGATATTTTAAGCCTTGGCCATCGGCCAAAGATGGATGAAATTAATGGCTTATTGTTCTGCTTATTGAATATGCTGTACTTTAACGAAAAGGATTCGGCTGTAGAAAGTGAGCAGATAAGTATTGTGCTGGGCAAAAATTTTGTAATCAGTTTCCAGGAAGATGCTAACAGGGATGTGTTTACCCCGTTAAGAGAAAGGTTAAAAATTCACAGCAGTAAGGTTCGTCAAAATAAGGCAGATTTTCTTTTTTATTCTCTTATTGATTTGATAGTGGATAATTACTATGTAGTAATGGAAAAACTGGGCGAAAAGATAGAAGGCCTGGAAGAAGATATTATACGCAATGCCAATACCCGTACTTTGGCTAAGATAAATATGCTGCGTAAAGAAATGATCATTTTAAAAAGAAGTATAGCACCGGTTAGGGAATTGGTAAATGGCATTTTACGCAGCGAAAACGACTTGATAGAAGAAAAGACAGAAAAGTATTTTAAAGATGTGTATGATCATATTGTACAGGCAAACGACCTTGCAGAAAACTACCGGGATATGATGATGAACCTTAACGATCTTTATTTAAGCAACGTAAATTTAAAGATGAATGAGGTGATGAAAGTAATGACCGTTGTTACCTGCCTGCTTGCGCCTGCCACAGTAATTGGTGGCATATTCGGGATGAATTTTGAAACGATTCCGTTATTGCACAATAAATGGGGCTTCTTTATTTCTGTTGGGTTAATGCTTTTTATTCCCCTGGCAATGATAAGGATTTTTAGAAAGAGGGGCTGGTTTTAAAAAAGGTTTGAAAAGCAAAGCGCAAACTTTAACTTCTCAAACCTCTCAAAGTTTATTAAGCCATTTTACGTGGTGTATTTATTTTACGGGCCGGTGCATTGTTTACTGCAGCAGCTTTTGTTACCGGTGCAGTGGCCTTTGGTTTTGCAGTAGCTTCGGGGTTTTCACCTTCAACATGCTCCGATAATTTTATTTCAATATTGTTTTTAACCAGCACTTCATACCACTTTACCATTTTTTTCATATCGCTGGCATATACCCTTTCAAAATCCATATCGGGGTACACTTTTTCAAAATAAGCTTTTACCAGTTTGGCATTGCCACTGTCCGGCAGTTTTTCTGCACTGGCTTTCATGGCCAGAAATATATCAACCAGGTTAACATTGTCTTTTACAGTAAAAATCTCTATACTTTCCAGGTGAGAAAAGTTATGGATACGGCTGCTTATGAATTTAGTACTGTTATCTTCTAAAGAACGAACTACGGCGCCATCTGCTTTAGATGACACTAATTCAAACAATCCACTCATTCCGGTTACGGAAGCTAATTTATTATACTCCATGCTGATAAATTTTTAGGGCTGCAAGTTAATTGTAAAAAAGCAAATTAAGCAATGTTATTAGCCCGGCGACAGGTTTTTTACGCCATGTCGTCTAAAGTAGTATGCAGTTAAAATACAGAATACAGAAATTGTTGATTTTAATGACCTTGGGCCTTATATCAGCCACAACTTATGGTCAAAATCTTACGCTTAAAGGTAAATTAACCGATAAGGCTGACAAAAGTGCCATAGCCGGGGCAACTATACAACTTGTTTCGCAGCGTGACAGCAGCCAGCTAAACCTGAAGGTTACCGACAGTAAAGGAAACTTTGCATTTAACAACCTGCAAGCCAGTGTATATACAGTTAAAATAAGTTATAGCGGGTACGAAAAAATTGAACAAAAGATAAATTTACAGGCCAGCAATAAAGAGGCTATTCCCTTTGCAATTTCAAAAATTGCCACAGATTTATCGGGAGTTACTGTTGTAAGTAAAGCGCAACCTGTTAAACAAAAAGGCGATACCACTGAGTATAGTGCCAGCCAGTTTAAAGTAAACCCCGACGCTACTGCAGAAGATATTATTAAAAAACTGCCAGGTGTTACGGTTGATAGAAGTGGTAATGTAACAGCAATGGGTGACCAGGTTAGAAAAGTTACAGTAGATGGAAAGGATTTTTTTGGTGATGATGCCACAGCCGCATTAAGAAACTTACCTGCTGATGTAATTGATAAGATTCAGGTATTTGATAGATTAAGTGACCAGGCGCAGCTTACAGGTTTTGATGATGGCAACTCTGTAAAAACAGTAAACATTGTAACTAAAAATGGCATACGTAATGGCCAGTTTGGAAGAATATATGCCGGAGCCGGAACAGATGGCCGGTACACTGCCGGTGGTAATGTTAGTTTTTTTAAAGGAGAAAGACGCCTTTCCCTAGTGGGCAATTTTAATAATATCAACCTTCAGAATTTTTCATCGCAGGATTTGCTGGGCGTAACCAGCAGCGGTGGTGGTGGTAACCGTGGCGGTGGTGGTGGACGACCTGGTGGCGGCGGTGGTGGTGGAGCAGATAATTTTAATGTAGGCCAGTCAAATGGCATCAGTAAAACAAATGCAGCAGGCCTTAACTTTAGTAATGTGTACAATAAAAAATTAACTTTATCGGGCAGTTACTTTTTTAACAATAGCACTAATAACAACGAGAGTTTAACTAATACTGAAACATTTTATAACCCTAAAAATTTATTCAGCCAGCAAAAAAGCAGTTCGGTAAGTGATAATAATAACCACCGGGTTAATTTGCGTTTAGAATATAAAATAGATTCTTCAAACTCTTTGTTCATTATACCCAGTATCAGTTTTCAAAATAATAAATCGGTATCAAATGCTACCTCACAAAATTATTACGGGTTAAATGATTCTATAAGCACATCGCTCAGCAACAGCACATCCGACAGAAACGGATATAATATCCGGAATAATATTATGTTCCGCCACTCTTTTGCAAAAAGGGGTCGTACTATTTCATTTGGTTTTAATACCGGCTGGAATAAAAATGACGGGGAAACTATTACCGATGCCCAATATAAATTTTATAATAACGGCATTGCAACCGATTCTTTACAAAACAGGTTTAGCGATAACAGCACCAGCGGAACAACTATTGGTGGTAACATAGCATTTACCGAACCAATTGGTAAAAAAGGGCAGTTGCAGTTTGATTATACACCATCAGTTCAAAAAAATAAGGCCGATCAGCAAACCTTTACTTACGATGGTCAGAAGTACACAGTGTTTGACGAAACCTTATCTAACCGTTTTGATAATACCATTACCACCAATAATGCAGGTATTAATTACAGGTTGGGGCAAAGCAGGGACGAACAACTTTCTTTTGGTGTAAACTTTCAAAATTCAAAGCTCGAAAGTCAGCGTGTTTACCCAACAACAACAAATGTTAATCAATCATTTTCTAATATTTTACCTAACCTGATGTATCGTAAAAAAATAGGGATGTACACTAATATCCGTGTTTTTTACAGGGCCTCAACAAACTTCCCTTCTATAAGCCAGTTGCAGGATGTGGTAAACCTCAGCAATCCTTTAAGAGTTAGCGGCGGTAACCCCGAATTAAAACAATCTTATACTAATTTCTTATCGGGCCGTTATTCTTATACTAATACTAAAACAAGTAAAAGCTTTTTTGCCAATTTGTTTTTGCAAACCGCAAGCGATTATATTTCAACAGCAACTTATGTTGCAGCGGCAGATTCTTCCATACAACAAAATATAATTTTGAAAAAAGGATCGCAGTTAACCAAACCTATAAATCTGGACGGTTATAAAAGCTTACGTACCTTTTTTACATACAGCATGCCTATACAATTTATTAAAACAACATTAAACCTTAATGCCGGGTTCAGTTATTCAAAATTACCGGGGTTGATAAGAAACATAAGCACCGTTACAAACAGTTATGCGTATAATACCGGTGTGGTACTGGCCAGTAATGTAAGTGAGTATGTTGATTTCAATGTATCGTACAGTGCCAATTTTAATAACTCGTCTACAAACACAACAAACAGTACAGCTACAAAATATGTAAACCAAAGTGCAGGAGCGCAATTGAATTTATTGAATAAAAAAGGCTGGTTTTTACAAAATGATGTGTCAGGAAATAAATACAGCGGATTATCTGATGGCTTTAACCAAAGTTTTTGGTTGTGGAATGCAGCAATAGGTAAAAAGATACTGAAAAACCAGGCTGGCGAATTAAAATTATCAGTATTTGATTTACTGAAACAGAATCAAAGCCTTGTAAGAACGATAACAGGATCGTATATTGAGGATGCACAAAGCCAGGTATTGCAGCAATACTTTATGCTGACCTTTACTTATAAACTGAAGAATTTTGGTACTGCAGCAACAAGACAAAATAATGGTGGAGGATTTAACAGGGGAGGAATGGGTGGAGGTTTCCCCGGAGGCGGTGGTAATCCGAACTTTTAAGTAATTTAGACAGGATATAATTTGAATTGTTTTGAATCAACAGGAACTAATTGTGCAGCTGCAGCAGGGAGATGGCCAGGCTTTTAAAAAGCTGGTGGATGAATGGCAGAATATGGTTTATAATACGGCTTTAGGAATTGTTCAAAACGCAGATGACGCAGATGATATTACACAGGATGTTTTTATACAGGTGTATCAATCGGTAAGTTCTTTTAAAGGCGAGTCTAAATTTTCCACCTGGTTATATCGTATTGTAATAACCAAATCGCTGGATCATTTAAAAAAGAAGAAACGAAAAAAGCGGTTTGGGTTTATGCAGAGTTTATTTGGCAATAACAGTGATGAAGAGATACACCCTGAAGAATTCAATCATCCCGGTGTGTTGATGGAAAATAAAGAAAGGGCTGCAGAATTATTTAAAGCATTACAGCAGTTGCCCGATAAACAGCGTATTGCTTTTACGCTGCACCGGCTGGAAGCACAACGGCACCAGGATATTGCGGCGGTAATGGAGCTTTCGGTAACAGCAGTAGAATCGCTGATTGCAAGAGCAAAAGGAAATTTAAGGCAGATTTTAAAAGATTATTACGAAAAAAACGTTGCTTAAATATTATGAACAAGAAAGAAAATATTAACAAATTAATTGACGAAGCATTAAGCAGCCTGGATGGTGCCGAAAGGGCAACACCTAAGCCATATCTTTTTACAAGATTAAATGCAAGAATGCAGAGCGAGCCTGAAAACAACTGGGACAGTGTTTTAAAATTTATTTCGAGGCCGGCTATTGCCTTGGCAGGGCTTTGCCTGGTAATTACCATTAATGCAATGGTAGTTAGCTCAAATTATTCAGGCCAAACCACAACAACGGCAGACGAACAATATGTATCGGCAGATGAGTATAATACTTCTGTTGCCGTATTAAGTGATATTGAAAATATAGAACCATAATGAGTACACAAACAAAAAGCAAACTTTATCTTTTAATAATTGGCATATTGTTAATTACCAATATTGCCATGCTGTTCTTTTTTTTAGATAAAAAAGATAATAGTAAAAAACCCAACCGTGGCAATGATAAAAGTGCAATGATGAAGGAGTTTTTGAAAAAAGACGTTGGATTTACAGAACAGCAGATACAACAGTATGATACATTAAGCAAACAGAACAGGGAGCGAATGAAGGCTGATATGGAAGCAATGAAATCTGCAAAGGAAGAACAATTTAAAGAACTGGGGAGTAAAGGGTTTTCTGATAGCGCTATTGTTGCAGCGTCAATAAAATCCGGCAGCAACCAAAAGCAGGTAGAGGAAAAAATGTTGAATTATTTTGTATCAGTAAGAAAACTTTGTACGGCAGAACAACTCCCTAAATTCGACTCATTATTTTATAAAATGTGGAGCAAGAAAAAACCACCCACAGAAAAAAAATAAATCCCTTTTAATTACACATAAAAAGAACAACACAATGAAAAAACAATTTGTAGCTGTAGCTATAGCAGCAATGTTTAGCATAACTGCGGTAAATGCACAGGGCGGTGGAAATTTTCAACGCAGAACACCGGAAGAAAGATTGAAAACGATACATGAAAAAATAGACAGCGCCTTTAAACTGGATGCTGCTAAAATGGTATTGGTGGACAGTATTTTTATACAATCATTCAGGGATAGCGATAAAAAAATGGATGAAATAAGAACGGCCGGGTGAGACAGGGACGCTATGATGGCTGCAAGACAAAAAGCTGCTGAAGAAAGAGATACTAAATTAAAAGCAGTTTTTACAGAAGAGCAAATGAAAACCTGGAAAGACGTTATTGAACCTTCTACAAGACCACAAAGAGGTAACAGGCCTCCCGGACAATAGTAATAAATGGTGAATACGAATAGCAAGAGCCCCTGCCTTTTTAGGCGGGGCTTTTTTATTTGCTTACCTAAATTTATTAAGCTTCGCTTAAGATGGTTGCCACTGAGGCACAGAAACACTGAATGGAAGCATGCTGTATTTTTCAGTGCCTCAGTGTTTCAGTGGCAATGTTTGCTGCGTAGCAGCTATCCTGCAGAAAATTTTATTGAGCTTCAGTGTTTTCAGTGGCAATAAAAACCCCCGCTAAAAAGCGGGGGACAAACTAAAACCTGTATAGCCAAACCATGAAATATTATTTATACAAATCCTTTCCATTTTAAAAAACCGGCACTACCCAATAGTAAAGCACTAAATAAAATTAACCCCGTCGAGCCACGCTTTTCTGTTTCGTTTTTTATCTGTGGCAGCAGTGTTGCATATTGTGCTTCAACTACGGTTTCTTCATCATCTTTTGCAATTGCTTCATCCTGCCAGTTATTAATATTGGTACCGGTTAAAGCAGTAAGTTCACGCAGTTCTTTTTTTCTTCTTGCTTTTAAATCCTGCAAATATTTTTTTCCGGCATCGCAGGTAAAGTCTCCTGTGGCGGGATGTGTAATCACATATCTTGCCTGGTAATTTTCTGTATTGGGCGTTACCTGGAACATCAGGTCCTGTGCAAAGGATTTTCTGTTATACCGGAAATGCAATCTTGTAAAGTGTACATTTTTACTGCCGTTATCAGGCTCTTCATTATCTACATCGCTGTAATCACTCCAGTCTTTATTACCCAGCCACCATACACCGCTCTGCACCAGGTCGTATTCAGTTGGCGGATTGCCTACACATGGATCACACTTCATCTGGTTAACAGGAGTTACATTCCAGGCATATTCTAAAAATGCCGCACTCTTATCTTCCTTATCCCACTGATGTGTAAACAGATTGCCATAAAATGCCCCAAAGTTTTTTTGTACAAACAAGGGTACATTATTACCTGTAACAATATTTACATTGCGGTAATTGGTACATTCAATTCTCCCTTTACGGGTAAAAGCGTAAACAATAAGGTCCTGGTCGCCATCAGCATTGGCCATACCTAAACGAATGGGCAACATAAATTTTGGAGAATTAAAACTGATTTGAATGGGACGTAGAAAATTATTATTCAGCTTCTGTTTTTCTTTTTCATTTACTTTAACTACAAAGAATTTAAGGTTGCTTTTTATATACGGATCCAAAACCTCTTCAGCACCTTCCGGAATTTTATAACCGTTTTCATTTAACCAGTCTTTTAACCCGCTGCTTTCTTTCGCACTTAAAATTAAAATATCATACTCGCCAATTAAATATTTAGCTTCTATTTTTACACCAGCCACTTTTCCCCGCAAGGCTCCAGCAACAGTTACTTCGGCCATACTTGCAGATACCGATTTTCTCTGTATCATATCCTCCTTTTCATAACCATAACATGGATTTTGATCCCAGTACTCTACCAATCTTGGTGCGCTGTAATCATTCAACCGCTGAAAAATTGATTGGTCTACCACTTTAATATCATCTTTTCTCAATACTACAGGCACAGGTACCACCATGGCAAAATCTTTGGTATCGCCTTTAAAGTCGTTGTACATGGTAATTACATTTTTATTACCGTCACGTACCAAAATAACCTGGCTGGTTTTGTTTTTCAAAGTACCATCAGCCTTGCTTACATAAAAGCCGCAAAAGGAATAAAGAACTGGTGATACGGCAATAACAGCCCCGATAATTAATAGTTTCTTTTTCATACTCATTTTGTTTAATTATTAAATAGATAAATTATTATACACAGTATTTAAAAATGTTTGTTCTTTTTTATTAAGAGAAGAAGAGGGTTTCCACTCAAACTTTTTTGCTTTAAAGAAATAGTCAAGCACCGGTACCATTGGCTGCATACAAACCAATACCCACACAGGTGCGCCATTAATAAATTTAAAAGTGGTTAAATAAAAAGCAACAACTGCCACAAGCATACTCCATATAATTCTTGCAGCGGTATGGTTGGGAGTGGTTTTAGGATCGGTGATCATAAAAAAAGAAAATAACAACAAGCTGCCGGTACTGATGGATTGTACAAAAAAATCAAGTGGCCAGCCTAAATAAATTATTTGTCGTATAAACAGCAGTGCGGCAAATGTTCCTAAAAAAGCAAGGCTGGTATCTAATTTTTGAACTTTGGTAACTATTATAATACCCAGACAGCAAACGCCGAATAAAATAACCGTACTGCTACCCCATTGACCGGGGCTAAACCAGGCTTTACCGGTAAATAATATAGCTGCAACAATACCCAGTGCCGAAGGATTGAAAATATGTTTGCCTTTTATTTTAATAAGAAACTTTGATGCAATGGAAATAAAAGCTGCCAGTGCCGCAATTTCAAGATGATTTGTTTTAAGTAATAGACTTAACCCAAATGAAGAAATTAAAACTGAAGGAAAAGAAAACCGGATACGTTTCCAATAAGCGATTTCTTTTTTACCCAATAAAAATTCAAAACCTAATTGTGTTATAATGCTGCAGGTAAAGTAAGTTGTATACAGCCACCACTCAGCTTTCCAGCCTAAATAAATAATACCATAACCTAAAAAAATTGTTTGAAACAGTATTTGAAAATATCGGGCATCTTTTTTTAATGCAGTTAAAAACATAACAGTTGAATTTGAAACTAAGATGTGCCGGTTAAAAAAATTACATAAGCCATTTGTTAATAAAATGCGAATGCAGGTAAAATAAATTATTTATGGAAAATTGTAAACTTTGAATCTGCGGCATCTCCGGCAAAGTCGGTTTTTACCCCCTCCCGGAATTATACCAATACCCGTTCATCAAATTAAATAAAGAGCAACACAATGAAAGTTGTATTTTGTACAACAACAGAAAAAAATAAATTACACAATGAAAAGAGTAACAGCCATCGGCGGAGTTTTTTTCAAGTGCAAAGACCCTGATGTACAAAAAGAATGGTACGCCAAACATTTAGGAATTGTAATGGATAAATATGGTAGTAGTTTTGAATGGCGGCATAGCAATGACAAGGAAAAGAAAGGCTACTCAGCATGGAGCCCTTTTGAAAAAGACACCGATTATTTTGGCGATGCATCGCAGCAATACATGATAAATTACCGGGTAGATGATTTGGAAGCATTGGTAAAACAATTAAAGGAAGAAGGCGTAACCATTGTTGACCAGATGGAAATTTATGAATACGGTAAGTTTATTCATATACTGGATGCAGAAGGTAACCGGGTGGAGCTTTGGGAAGCTAATGATGACGTGTATGAAAAAATGCTGAACGCTGTAACCAAATAGGTATAATGACAGAAGGTATTTTAAAATGATAAATAAAGAAGCGGTTGCTGTGTAATTACTGTCAATTACAAAAAATGTTTATGAAAAAAATTATCACACTCATTGCTTTGAGCACCGTCATTAATGTTGCTGTTGCACAAAAAGGCAAATTGCCCTGTAGTAATCCTGTTTACAGGCAATTTGATTTTTGGATTGGCGAATGGGAAGCCTTTGGTATAAATGGCAAAAAAGCAGGAGATAGCAAGATCAGCCTAATATTAGACAGTTGCATAATTTTTGAAGAATGGACAAGTGCAAGCCTGCAACAGGGATTACGCTATGCAGGCAAAAGCTTTAATACTTATAATGCTGCTACCAAACAATGGCAGCAAACCTGGGTTGATAATACCGGCGGCACCAATGAATACCTGCAGGGTAAGTTTGAAAACAACCAGATCATTTATTCAAGCACACCGTTTAAATACAGTAAAGACACGATGGCCATACGGAAAATGACCTTTACTAATTTAGGTGCCGATAAACTGCGCCAGCATGGAGAGATCAGCAAAGACAATGGTGTAAGCTGGGCTACTGAGTATGATTTGGAATACCGGAGAAAAAAGAATTAATTTATTATGAACAGTTCAGTAAAAAGCTGTACCATATTTTTTTTATTACTTGCAGCAGGTTGCAGCAGTAATAAAAAAAGAACTTTTTTTTCAGGCACGATTGAGTATGCTTACACTTATGAAAGCAGTATATTGAATTCAGATTCTTTAAAGATTGAAAGGCCTGTAAAAGGTTTTTTTAAATATGACCAGGGTAATTACCAAAGCAGTTTTTCAGGAAAAGACACTACTACGTATTCATATTCGGGTAGGTTGAATAAATGTTTATCACAAACAGGCAATACCAATCATTACGAATGTGAAGATTATGATGTTGCGACCGATTCTGTACTAAGCTGGAAATTATATGCCACTGGCGAAAAAGTATTGGGCTATTCCTGTAAAATACTGGAGATGCAGAAAAGAAATTCGCTGGTTAAATATTATGTTAGCGAAGAATTAAAAATTGCACCAGCAACATATAACAAACACAAAGCGTATAACATGGATGTGTACGGAGAAAAAACCGGCGGCGGATTAATTCTTAAACTGGAACATCGGTTTAAAAATTTTACCATGAAAGGGATAGCAGTTGATATAAATAAAAAAGACAGCCGGTACCAGGCCTTTCAAATAACAGATAGTATTTTTCTTAATCATTGTAAATAAAAAATAACATACAAATGAAAAAATTAAGCCTGTTTATTGCGATAAGCTTAACTGCACATATTGCTTTTGCACAAATGGATCTGCCACCCAGCGGCGGAAACCCAAGAGCTACTATCAGCGAAGAAGTTGGTATAACATCCATCACCATAAAATACAGCAGGCCCGATGTAAATAAAAGAGAAGGCCAGCTGTTTGGCACTAAAGTTCCCTATGGTTTTAAAGAACAAAATTTTGTTACCGGAAAAAATGAATCGCCATGGAGGGCCGGCGCCAATGAAGCCACCACAATTACATTTGAGCATGATGTAAAAGTAGAGGGCAAGGATATTAAAGCAGGGACCTATGCCTTATTTATGGCAATGAGTGCCGATAATGTTACACTGATTTTTTCTACCCAAACCGAAGCATGGGGAAGTTTTAGTTATACTGAAAAGGATGATGTGTTGAGAGTAGATGTAAAACCCGTAGCGTTAGGTAAAAGTGTGGAATGGCTGAAGTATGAATTTATTGATCACAAAGAAACCAGTTGCACTATCGCTATGCAATGGGAAAAAATTTCAGTTCCGTTTAAAATAAGTGTAGATGTAGATAATATTGTAATTGCCGGGTTAAGAAAAGAAATGACCAGCCGTAAAAGTTTTACACCTGCGCTGGAATTACAAGCTGCACAATACTGCCTAAACAAAAATATTAATTTAGAAGAAGCTTTGCGCTGGAGTAAAAACGCTATTGATGGACCTGGTGGGCAAAAAACTTTTATCACTTTACGCAATCTTGCCACTGCCTATGAAAAAGTAAACCGCATTGCTGATGCAGATTCTACTATGAATGAAGCTTTACTAATTGCTACGGCCAACCAGTACACAGCTTATGGCAGGCAATTGATTACTCAAAAAAGAGCGGATAAGGCATTAGAGGTTTTTAAAGCCAGCCAAAAAAGATATGGCGATATGTTTGGTGTAAATAATGGATTGATGAGTGGTTATTCAGCCAAAGGCGATTTTAAAAATGCCATTAAGTTTGCAGAAAAGGCAATGGCACAAACACCCAGTGATGCAGCAAAAAAAATACTGGAAGGGCAAATAGCAAAACTTAAAGAAGGAAAAGACATCAACTAACCTGATGAAAAAAATATTATCCGGAATCATTGTATCAATTACAGTAATCCTGTTACAGAATTGTGTATCATCAACAGGGCAACCTAAGCCGGCGAATAATACAGGCCAACCTGCAGAACAATATGTTTGCCTGCCCTGCGGCAGCAGTTGCGATACAATTATTGCAACAACACCGGGCACCTGCATGCACTGCAATATGCGGCTGGTTAAAAAGACCTCTATTGTACATGGTACTGTAGCGCCACCCGATTTATATGCTCACATTTTAAAAGCCGGAAGCAGTAATATTTTATTATTAGATGTACGGACTGCAGAAGAATTTAATGGTACAGCGCCGGATAAATTCGGCCGGTTAAAGAACGCTATCAATATTCCAGTACAGCAACTGCAAACAAGAATAAAAGAACTGGCTACTTATAAAGACAAAGAAATTATTGTGTACTGCTCTCACAGCCATCGCAGCCCACAGGCAAGTTACCTGCTAACACAAAACGGGTTTAAAAAAGTAACCAACCTACAACATGGCATGTATATGTGGAAAGTAACAGTAAAAGATAAAGAAAGCAATGACAGTTTGTATATTGCTCAATAAAAATTAAATTTATATCCCTAAAAATAAAATAGTATGCAACACGCCATCAGCTGGTTCGAAATTCCATCAACCAATTTAGAAAGAGCCACAAAATTTTACGAAACCATTTTTAATGTACAACTGATACCTATGGATACGCCCAATATTAAAATGCGGTTGTTTCCGCTGGAAGATATGATGGGAGTTGGCGGCGCTGTGGTGGATAGTGGTGGTTTTCATAAACCATCTGTTACCGATGGGCCGCTTATTTATTTAAATGGCAATCCTGATGTGCAAAATGTTTTAGATAAAGTTGAAATTGCCGGCGGGAAAATAATGGTGCCTAAAACAGAAATATCTCCGGAGTACGGATATATGGCTGTATTTATTGACACTGAAGGAAACAGAATTGGTTTACACTCTGTACCACAATAGTAATCACAAAACAAAAAATAAATTTTATGATAGTACTTTATATTATTCTCGGCATCGTTGCTTTTTTATTGATTGCAGCATTATTTATAAGTAAAGACATGAAAGCCACAAGAGAAATTATTATTGATAAACCAAAGAGTGAAGTGTTTAACTATATAAAATATTTAAAGAACCAGGACAACTTCAGCAAATGGGCATCTATGGATCCCAACATGAAAAAAGAGTATCGTGGTACCGATGCCACTGTTGGTTTTGTAAGTGCCTGGGAAGGCAATAAAAAAGTTGGACAGGGCGAACAGGAAATAAAAGGTATTGAAGAAGGGAAAAAAGTAGATTATGAATTGCGTTTTGTAAAACCATTTAAATCGGTTGCCAAAGCTGTTATGACGACTGAAGCAATAAATGATAATACCACTAAAGTTGGCTGGGGCTTTGAAAGCCAGATGAATTACCCCATGAACATAATGAAATTATTTATGAATATGGATAAAGCTATAGGCGATGATTTTAGTACCGGCTTAACAAATTTAAAAGCAGTATTGGAAAAATAATCTGTTATGGCGTACAACGAAAAATTAGCTGACAGAACAAGGGAAATAATTACTCTAACACATAAAATTACAGAAGAGAAAAAAATGTTCGGCGGACTTTGCTTTATGGTAAACGATAAAATGTGTGTTGGTGTTGAAAAGGAAAGATTGATGGTTCGTCTTAATCCTGACTTAATGGAAGAAGTAATGGAGAAAGAAGGATGCAGGCCGATGGATTTTACCGGACGAATCATGAAAGGCTATGTATTTGTTGATATAAAAGCCCTGAATACAAAAAAGAAACTGGCGTACTGGATAAACCTGGCTTTGGAGTTTAATGCAATTGCCAAAGTCTCTAAAAAGAAAAAGAAATGAAATACAGCCTGGAAAGATCATACGAGATATTGGACAGAACACCGGCTGTTTTACAGGCTTTGCTTTCCGGTTTACCGGATGATTGGGTAATGCCCAACGAAGGCCCCGAAACATTTTCGCCTTATGATGTGATTGGACATTTGGTTCACGGAGAAAAAACCGATTGGGTGGTAAGAGCAAAAATGATACTGGAATTTGGCAACACAAAAACTTTTGAAAGATATGATCGCTTTGCACAGTACGAAGAAAGCAAAGGCAAATCTTTACAACAACTGCTGGATGAATTTACTGTGATACGTAAAGAAAATATGATTTGGTTTAAAGCATTAAACTTAACCGAAGATGATTTAGACAGGCAAGGAATGCACCCTGTTTTGGGCGATGTAACTTTAAGGAATTTATTAGCTACATGGGTAGTGCATGACCTTACGCATATTGCACAAATTACAAGGGTAATGGCTAAACAGTATAAAGAAGAAATGGGTCCATGGCCTGAGTTTTTCAGAATTCTTAATTTTTAATTTAATATCATGCAATCAAAAGCAACAACTGTTGACCAATACTTATCAGAAGTTCCTGCAGACAGGCAGGCGGCAATGAACAAACTGCGTAAAATAATGCTGAAAAATTTGCCCAAAGGATTTAAAGAAGGTATGGGTTATGGCAATATGGGATATTTTGTACTACATTCCATTTACCCTGCAGGCTATCATTGTAATCCAAAAGATCCATTGCCCTTTGCAGGTATTGCTTCGCAAAAAAATAGCATTAACTTTTACCATATGGGCATTTATGCCGACCCTAAACTACTTAAATGGTTTATTGATGAATACGCCAAAACCGGTTTGGGTAAACTGGATATGGGTAAAAGCTGTATGCGATTTAAAAAGCCGGAGAACATTCCCTTTGATTTACTTGGCGAACTGTGTACCAAAATAACTGTTGAAAAATGGATTGAGATGTATGAAAAGAATTTGAAGCGGTAATTTTTTTTATGACAGCCCAGGGCAATAGTAGCAATAAAATAGTTTACACCAGTTTATAAATCTCCATTATATCGCTCAGTATTTTTGGAAAATCAATTTTAAGGTCGATAAGTTTACCGGTGTGTATATCAAATACCCATCCATGAACCATGAGGCCTCTTTCTCTATATGCCTGTTGTACAGCTGCAGTCTTTATCAGGTTAACGCATTGTTCCTGCACATTTAATTCAATCAGCCTGTCATATCTTGCTTCTCCTTCAGTAATAGCGTTCAATTCTTCTTTATGCAAACGGTATACATCTCTAATATTTCTAAGCCAGGGATTTAGTATGCCCATATCGTCACTTTGCATGGCAGCTTTAACACCACCGCAGGCATAATGGCCGCAAACAATAATATGGTTTACCTTCAAATGCCGCACAGCATAATTCAATACACTCATCACATTCAGGTCAATACTGATAACCATGTTAGCAATATTGCGGTGTATAAAAACCTCACCTGGTTGTACACCCATCAGGTCTTCGGCAGTAACACGGCTGTCGCTGCAGCCAATGTATAAAAACTCGGGGCTTTGGCCTTTGCTCAGGTTTTTAAAATACAAAGGGTTTATTGCAAGTTTCTCTGCCACCCATTCTTTGTTGTTGGAAAATATTTTTTCAATTTTATCCATTAGTAATTTTTTATGTTAAGATGTTATTGGTTGGTTTTATAGCCGGGGGAATAGTTGTTTCATCCAGCATCTCTCTTAAATCAATTTCAATGGTACGGCTCATAGCTGTTATGGGTACATCATTTGCGCTGCCCTCAAAAGGATTTTCACTGCTTTCCCCAATTCTTTCCATAGTAGTAAATACCCAGCTTGCCAATGCGCTGAAGGGAATGGATAACCATATTAAATTACCGCCCAGTTTTTCAAACTCCTGCAGCATGCCCAACGGCAATAAAATAATAAAGATCTTTATAAACCATTTATTTAAAGTGGCGTATTGCCTGGGGTAAGGAAAATTTTTAATTCTTTCACTTGCACCCTGCTGGTTATATAATTCCAGTAAAATCTTTTCCAGTTCCATGTGGCGGAAATCTTCTATCAATCCCTTTTCCAATAATTCTCTTAAATGAGTTGACTGTAATGCTATAATTTGTGTGGCCTGGTTGGTTTTTTGCATTACCAGTTTATATTCCTCATCAGTAAGGTAAGCCTGTAAAGCAATATCTATTTTGTTTACATGTTCATCAACTGTAAAATATTTTTCTTTGTATTCAGCATTGTGTTTTTTATAAACAGCTTCCCAGGTTCTCGGCTCCCTTAGCTGGTAACGTAAAGCTGTAAGCCAGGCAAAATGCCGGTAAAATAATTGCTGGTGAATTTTTTTTAATTCTTCATCGCTTATAGCTGCCGTTGTATGTTTGCTGCTTACATAATCTTTAACCATTATGCCCCAGCCGCGACTGGCATTTACTATGGCTCCCCAAATTCTCCTGGCTTCCCACATTCTGTCGTAACTGGCATTATTTTTAAAACCTACAACAAAAGCAACTGCAGTACCGAGTAAAGCAATGGGCAACCAGGGAATAGCCAGCCATTTAAAATCCAATAGCACATAGCAACAGGTAGGAACGGCAGCAACCAAAAGTAAAAAATAAATATCCTTTCTTGTCCATACAATTACTTCTTTAAATGAATATTGTTTACCCGAATGCATATCGATATTTTTAAAAGCAAGTTAATGAATATAACGTTGTATAAAAAAGCCCTGATTTTTCAGGGCCTGTGTATTACTTAAATCTTTATTTTTTCTTTTTAAATGTTCCTTCCATAAATTTCGATTCTTTACCATCCATGCCTGTGCCGTACATCGATAAAGTGTAGGTATTATCATCAATCATTTTCATTTCTTCTCTTAAATCACTGTCTTTACCAGTCATAGGGTCTGTTTGATGGCCTTTTAAATTCAATGTTTTTGTAGCTTCATCATAAGTACCGCTCATGTGTACAATACCACTTCCCATATTATCAATCCAGGTGTTTACAAACATTTTCTTTGCATTATCGTAACCCATGGTGCTCATGCCTTCAAATGGTTGCCCCATCATGGTGCCGGTAAATTTGCCAACTACATACCTGCCGCCGGCAAAAGAGGTTTGTATATTTGTTGCTTTTGATTTCATTGGCGGAGCAGATGGATCCACGCCCCACTGGCTTACAGAATCACATACCCATGTACCATTTGTTTTTTCCATCCATTTATGCATTGCTCCCGGGGTGGCAAAATCCATCCATGCTTTCATCATGGCAGCACTGTCCATTGGCGGCGGAGCAGCTTCTGTTTTTACTTCGGCCGTTTTTTCTTTTTCGGCAGGAGTGGCTTCGGTTGCTGTTTTGTCAGCGCTGTCGTTACAGCTTATCAACAATAATGCTGCAGAGCAGATAGTAAAAGCAATTCGTTTCATAAAATTTTTATTTACAAAATAAAAAATCTTTATTGATTCTGCAACTGAAATTGATGAACGGCTTTTAAGCATTGATGATTGCAAATAATTTTTCTGCATCTTCTTTTTTAAATAACTGTGTACCGTCATTCATGGTGGCAGCGCTGCCGCAGGCAACACCAAAACGAATAGCATCCCGTAACGGCATATTTTTTTGCAGCATATAAGTTATACCTGCCACCATACTGTCTCCTGCACCTACGGTACTCTTTTTTTCAACCGGCGGGGCAGGTACAAAATAACGATGGTCTTTACTAACCATCCAGGCTCCATCCGGCCCCATCGACACTACAATAATTTCTGCAAAGCCATCTGCAATGGCCTGTTGCGCTGCATTAGGTACGTCGGTTTTATCTAACCAGTCTATATGCAGCATTTTGCATAACTCACTAATATTTGGTTTTATAAGATAAGCATGTTTTCCTTTTAGGGCCTGTAATGCAGGGCCACTGGTATCAACAATACATTTTGCACCAACTGCTGCTGCGTTCTTAACTATCAAACCATAAAAATAATCTGGTAAACCCGGCGGTAAACTACCGCTAGCCACAACAAATGTTGGTGCAAAAGAACGGATCTGGTCTACCAATGTTGTAATAGTTTCTTCCATTACTTCTCTTCCGGGAAAAGTAAAACGGAATTGACTGTTTGTGGATGTTTCCAGCATTATCCAGTTTTCTCTTGTTTCCACTTTTGTATCCACAGCATGAAAGAGAATACCTTCTTCTTTCAGCATATGACAAAGCATATTTCCATTATTGCCACCTGCCGGAAATAATGCTACTGACGGTGTTTCCAGTTTTTGTAATGCCTTGCTTACGTTAATGCCACCACCGCCGGGCTCGTTCACCACTTCTGTACAACGCAGTTTACTTTCTGGTTTTATTTTTCCTGTTGTAGAACTTTTGTCGATGCAGGGATTTAATGTTACGGTTAATATCATGTTTTATGTATGAGCTGTTATCTCTTTTAATACAGATTGAATAGTGTTATCCATGGTTTCATAATCAGTATAACCCTTTGCCAGTAAATAAAATTTACTTTCGCTTAGTTGCAGCAGTACGGCAGGATAACCTGTAATTTGTAATTGTTTGCACAACGCAAACTCGTAGTATGCCTTTTCTTTATAGGCTTCGCTTTTAAGCTTGCTGTAAAAATCTGTTTCATCAATGGTATATTTTTCCAGTAAATGACGGTAAGCTTCATCATCATCTAAATCTCTTCCCTCGTAGTTTAATGCAAATTGTAAGTCAGAAGCAAATTCAATCTGTTGTTCAGGATACAGTTCTTTAAAAATACATAAAGCAATGGCAGGTTTTTCACTGTTCATTATCCAGTCACTTTTGTCAGGATTATTGATATGCCATAAAAAATCTTCGCCAAATTGTATACCTGTTAATTCCACCACTCTTTTATAAGCACCCTGTATGTAAGGACCTATTTTTTCTATAGGCATTTTTCCCTCGCCAATCATCATGCCACCACTTAATACTTCTATGTCGAATTGGTTATTGTATTGGGCTGCTATCTTTTTCATTACCGGGCTGAAACCATAGCACCAGCCGCAGTAAGCATCGTAGCAGTAAATTATAATTGGTTTCATGGTGTAAAGATACGGATGAGGCAATTACCTGAAAGTGGTATTGCTTTTTTGAAAACTGCTGGGTACATTTATACTAACCTAAAACATACATCATGCGTATTGCAACTTTTAACACCGAAAATTTATTTAGCAGGGCTATTGTTTTAACATTTAAAGACAATGCAGATGGCGATAAAATATTAAATAGAATTGGCGAGCTGCAGGGAGAACTTAATAAACAGGTTTACGACAAGCCAAAAATTTTATCGTTGTATAATTCACTTAAAGAATTTATTGAGATAGCTGAAGACAGGGGAAAACTGTTTAAGCGGCAATTGTTTGCTATTAAAGGAGTGGCTGCAAATGGTGTACAAGATTGGGATGGCAGCATACAATTTAAACGGGCAAAATTTACAGAAACCACCCGTATAAATACAGCCAAAGTTTTAAAGGCATTAAATGCAGATGTACAATGTTTGGTAGAAGTTGAGAACAGGGAAACCATTGGTAGTTTTAACAGTGATATGCTGGGTACAAAAAAATTTCCGTACAATATTTTAATTGATGGTAACGACCCACGGGGTATTGATGTAGGGTTGCTGTCACGCTATCCCATTAAAAATATCCGCACACATATTTTTGATAAGGAAAAACCAACAAGCAAATCTTTTATCTTCAGCAGAGATTGCCTGGAGATTGAGCTGGAGGTTGCCAACGGTAAATCGTTGTATGTTTTGTGTAATCATTTTAAAAGCAAAGGTTACAGCGCATCACAATCAACCGCCGATGCCCGCCGTAAACTACAGGCTGATGCCGTAAAAAAAATATTGCAGGACAACTACGATTTAAAAACTGATATGGTGGTAGTAATGGGTGATTTTAACGATACTCCCGATTCGGCACCATTACAGACTTTACTGAACACACAAAACCTTACCGATGTTTTAAAAATTAAATTCGGGAACGATATAGAAAAGACCTACACGTATTTTTTTAAGAAAAAATTGCAGATAGATTATTTGCTGGTAAGCAAACCTTTAAAAGATGCTTTTAAAGATGCCGGTGTAGAACGCAGGGGTATGTTTGAATTAAACACCCACAGCAACGGCACCGAAAAAAGATTTGATACGGTTACCTCTATAGCCAACGCAGCATCTGACCATGCTGGGATTTGGGCAGAATTTAATATATAGTAAATTGGCTGAGTCATTCCTGCAGGAATGACTCAGCCAAAAAATTAATGCGCTTCCAGCCAATTATCTCCCATACCCAGTTCCGCATCCGTTGGTACATCATTGGGCAATGCAAGTGCAGTTTGCATGCAGTTTAAAATGATAGGCTTTATTATTTCTATTTCATCCTTGTGTGCATCAAAAACCAATTCATCATGCACCTGTAAAAGCATTTTACTTTTAAAATTGTGTTTGCTGAATGCTGCATGAATTTTTATCATCGCCAGTTTTATCATATCGGCCGCACTGCCTTGTATGGGGGAGTTGATGGCATTGCGTTCGGCAAATGCACGAACGGTAAAGTTGGCACTGCCAATATCTTTCAACCAGCGCTTGCGGCCCATCAGTGTTTCTACATAACCATTTTCCTGTGCAAAATGAATGGTATCATCCATGTATTTCTGAATATTGGGAAACTGCTTTTTGTAGTTGTCAATAATTTCTTTTGCTTCTGTACGGCTGATGCCCAGGTTTTCGGCCAAACCAAATGCTCCCTGGCCATAAATGATTCCAAAGTTTACGCTCTTGGCTTTGTAACGCATTTCTTTGGTTACATCTTTTTCTTCCACATTAAAAACCTTTGCGGCTGTGGCGGTATGAATATCCTTGCCGGTTTTAAATGCTTCGCACATATTTACATCGCCGCTGATAGCGGCCACAATGCGTAATTCAATTTGTGAGTAATCAGCCGACATTAAAACATGGTCTTTATCTCTTGGAATAAAAGCTTTGCGAATTTCTCTTCCTCTTTCTGTACGGATAGGAATGTTTTGCAGGTTTGGATTATTGCTGCTCAATCTTCCGGTAACTGCAACCGCCTGTGCATAGGAAGTATGTACCCTGCCGGTTTTTTTATTGATCATTAATGGCAGCGCATCTACATAAGTTGATTTCAATTTCGTAAACTCACGAAAAACTAAAATGTCATCAACAATTTTATTATTGGCCGCCAGTTTTAATAACACATCTTCACCGGTTGCATACTGGCCGGTCTTAGTTTTTTTTGCTTTGGGATCGATCTGCATTTTATCAAACAATACTTCGCCCAGTTGTTTTGGCGATGCTAAATTAAAACGAACACCAGCCTGTTTGTAAACAGATTCTTCTGCAGCTTTGGCTTCTTTCTCCAGCTCTTTTGAATATTCATTTAAAAAAGCTTCATCTATTCTTATGCCTTCATATTCCATGGCGGTTAAAACTTTTACCAAAGGGTTCTCCACTTCATAAAAAACTTTTTCTACTTCTCTTTCTTTTAACTTTGGCAACAACACTGTTTTTAATTGCAGTGTGATATCAGCATCTTCCGCAGCATATTCTTTTATTTTTTCAGGCTCCACATCTCTCATGGTTCCCTGGCCTTTCCCCTTTTTACCAATTAATTCTTCAATATGTACCGGTTCGTAACCCAGGAATTTTTCACTTAATGCATCCATCCCGTTTTTGCCATCGGGTTCAATTACATAATGGGCCAGCATGCTGTCGAAAGTATTACCGGCAATTTCAATGCCCTGCCATTTCAATATCAGCATATCGTATTTAATGTTATGGCCAATCCAGGTTTTGGATGCATCTGCGAAAAGCGGTTTAAAAAACTGTAACCTGCGTGCAGTTTCTTTTTCATCGGCCGGACAAAAAACATAAAACCCCTCTCCGGCTTTAACAGAAAAACTCATACCAACTATTTCTGCTTCGTTGGCATCAATGCCGGTTGTTTCTGTATCAAAACAAATTTCATCAAAGGACGATAAATATTTTACCAGGTCATTTATTTCAGCATCGGTTTGCACCAGGGAATAATCATGCGGTGTGTTGTTGATGTTTTTATCAGCAGCGGAGATTTGATCTTCGTTTTTAATTTTTACTTCTACAGCTTCGGGTTGCTCAATAATATTTCCAAAGAGGTCCATTTGAGCTGTAGCCGCTTTTTTAGGTTTAGCTTCTTCAGTGCCATTCCATGCCTCAGGTGCGCCATCAATATCATCGCCTAAAATTCTTTTACCCAAAGTTTTAAATTCCAGTGCTTCAAAAATTTCTTTCAGCACTTCTTTATTCATTTCTTTAATCCTGAAATTTTCTTCATGAAATTCTGCTGCAGGAATATTAGTGATGATTGTTGCTAATTTTTTACTCATCATGGCCAACTCTTTGCCGGCAACAATTTTTTCACCCAGCTTACCTTTTATTTTTTCAGCATTGTCTAATACGTTTTCTAATGTGCCATACTCCTTCAATAATTTGGCAGCAGTTTTTTCTCCCACTCCCGGTATGCCGGGAATATTATCTACCGCATCACCCATCATACCCAAAATATCAATCACCTGTTCTACTCTTTCAATATCCCATTTGGCACATACTTCTTTTGGCCCAAGTATTTCAAAATTACCACCCTGGTAAGGTGGTTTATAGATCTTGATATTTTCACTAACCAATTGTCCGTAATCTTTATCAGGCGTAACCATAAAAACTTCGTAGCCTTCTTTTTCGGCTTGTTTAGCAAGGGCACCAATTACATCATCAGCTTCATAACCATCAATACCAATAACCGGAATATTAAACCCTTCGATTATCTTTTTTATATCGGGCACGGCAGCAGAAATATCTTCAGGTGTTTCCTGCCGGTTGGCTTTATAGTCTGCAAAATCGGTATGGCGTTCTGTTGTAGCACTGGTATCAAAACAAACTGCCATGTGCGTGGGCTTTTGATTTTTTATCAGGTCTATCAACGTATTGGTAAAACCAAACTGTGCATTGGTGTTTCTTCCTTTACTGGTAATACGGGGGTTGCGTATCAATGCATAATATGCCCGGAAAACAAGAGCAAATGCATCTAATAAAAATAATTTTTTTTGCATGCCATAAAAGTAAAACAATTGGCATTGCAAATCAAGAAGGGTTTACAACAAAAAACCGCTTTGGTTACAAAGCGGCTGAAGAAATGGGGTAGTAAATTATTTTATAAAGCAGTGATGTATAATTTTTCGGCATCCTGTTCAGTATTATTTTCGAATGTTATACCATCATTATTTATCGACGAAATATTCCAATGGTCATTTAACTGAGATAAGGCGGGATGATCTTTTGTAAAGCTGATGGTTATCTTTTTTGAGATATTATCTTCCAGCCAGTTGCCTTCAATAGCAATGCCATTTTTATGGGCAGTAACTTTACCATAAGCGTCAAAACTAAAACTGTATCCCTCAAAAGCACAGGTATTGTCAATGTTGGCATTATCATAGCAATTCACCTTCCACGATCCCTTGGATATCAATTGTTGTGATACAGCATCTGAAACGGAAAATTTTTCAATATTAGTGCAGGCGGCGAAGTATATAATTACCGAGCATTTTAATGCAAACAGCAGTACTGGCTTTTTCATGTGTTAGGATATTATAATAAGGTATTCCTGATTATAACTGAAAAAGCAGTTTTTTATTGTATAATGTTAAAAACTTAAAACCTGCTGCCGATATAATGTGGTAACATAGCCCTCCAGGTAGGCCAGTCGTGTTTCCAGTCGTGGTTCCATACATCCAGTTCGTAAGTAATGCCTTTATTGTACAGCACACCTGCAAATTCCTTTGCGGCATCGGGGGCTTCATATTCTCCACTACCGGTAAGTATATGAATATGGTTGCTCCTGCGTATCTGTTCCAGTACATTATGATCGCTAAGGTTGGGAATATAATGCATGGGGGAGTTGTAGTAAACCTGCTCATCATAAAAACCATCGGTATATTCCATTAAATTATAAACACCACTCATTGCAATAACACCATTGATGAGATCGGGGCGTTTTAAAAAAAGGTTCATACTGTGCAAAGCACCAAACGAAGCGCCGCAGGTAATAATGGGAGTTTCCCACGAAGTGCTGGTTCTTATAAAAGGAATTACCTCGTTATAAATATATTCATTAAACTGGTTTTGGCGGATGGCTTTATGTTCGCCTATCATCTGCTTGTTTAACCAGCTTTCGGTATTGATGCTGTTAACGGAAAAAACTTTTACCTTGCCGCTGTCAATAAACGGTGCCAGCGTATCCAGTAGCTGAAAACGTTCATATTCTAAATAATCGGCAGCAGCAGTAGGAACTAATAATAATGCAAAACCATAATCACCGTAAGTAACAATGGGCATATCTTTTTGCAGGGCCGGGCTAAACCAGCTGGTTATTTCTCTTTTCATAAGTAGTTAGTACCGCCCAGGCCCCTAAAGGAGCTTTTGAGCCTTTAGTTTAGTGTGTTTGTTTTTTCAAAGTAAGAAAACATTTTTTATAAAACCCCTTCTTTAATTTCTGTCCATAATTCCCTGTAACATTTTGCAGCATAACTGCTGTTGGCAAATTCCATTATAGGTGCTTTATGAATACCCATTTTTTCTACATCGGATAAATACGGGATATAGTTTTGGAAGAAGCGTTTGTCTTTATACAATTCCTCCATTATTTCGTTGTGCATATTCTTACGCAGATCGGCCATGGTAAAAAAACACATCATTTTACTGATGTCCAGGTCCTTTTCTTTAAAATAATCTTTTACCATATTGTAAGTTCGGATAGATAGCGTGGTTGGAATAACCGGCATCAGTACTATATCAGCCGCATTAAAAATATTTTCGCTTAATGCGCTGAAGCCGGGGTGGCAGTCAATAAAAACAAAGTCATATTCCTTATCCAATTGCTTCAATACTGATTTCAGCCTGTTTTTATTGCCCTTCATTTCTTCCAGCATGATATCAAAACTTTTGATATCATTATCAGCGGGTATTACATCAAGCATTTCAAAATCCGTGCTCATGATGGCATTTTCCAGGTGAGCATCTTTGGTGATTAGTTTTTTTATTCCAGGGTGTGTTTTAGGCTTTACTTTATAATAAAAAGAAGAGGAACCCTGGGGGTCAATATCCCACAAAAGGGTTTTAAAACCATCTGCCGCCGCTAAATAGGCAAAGTTTACGCAACTGGCGGTTTTGCCCACGCCGCCTTTAAGGTTATATAAAGCTATTGTTGTCATACCCGGTAAATTTAGGATAAGTAAGATAGCAAAATATTTTTAAGAAAGGCATGCCTTTTCAAAACTTCCGGTACAGGCGGGCAGGCAACGGAACCTGTTGAGTAATTAATCAATATTTTCCCACCAGGGCAAAAACTGTTGGTGAGGGTCATTAATATTCACCTGCTCACCAATCATTGGTGTAAGTAAGTTCATTTGCTTTTCCCGGGCGGCTTTGTGTACCCTTACTGCCGGCTCATCCCAGGCATGATTGCCCAAGGCAAATTTACCCCAGTGTACCGCCAGTAATTTTTTACTGTTTAAATCCTGTGCAGCCTGCACCACTTCTTCGGGCATCATATGAATATATTTCCAGTTTTTATCGTACTGCCCGCATTCTAATATCGCCAGGTCAAACGGGCCATGCAGGTTACCGATGGTTTTAAAATGCTCATCATAACCACTATCGCCACCAATATAAATTTTATGGGCCGGTGTTTGTAAAACAAACGAAACCCATAAAGCATTATTTCTTTTAAAACCCCTGCCCGAAAAATGGCGGGCCGGGGTAACAGTTACTTTAAATCCATCGGCAAGTGTTGCGGTTTCATTCCAGTCTTTTTCAATGATCATTGCTGCACTAAAACCCCAGCGCTCCAAATGCTGACCGGTACCTAAACCGGTAATGATGGTTCTAATTTTGGGCTGTAATTTTTTTATGGTGTCGTAATCCAAATGGTCCCAGTGATCGTGGGAGATAAATAAAAAATCGATTTCAGGAATATCATCGGCAGTATAAATATCAGCACCCGGAAAACTCCTTGTAGTAAAACTTAATGGTGATGCGGCACCACTCAACACCGGGTCAACTAAAATGGTTTTACCATCAACCTGCATAAAATAAGAGGAGTGCCCCATCCAAACCCACACATTTTCATTTTTTTTCAGTTGCCGTAAATTGGTTTTTACTGACGGTAAAGGCTGTGATGGTTTTTTCCTTTCTTTTTTGGTAAAGAAAAATTCCTTCATTACAGATGAATAGGTAGCCCCTTCAGTTAAAGAAGGGGTATGGCTTTGGTTTTGAAAGCTGTTGTTTTTATAATTGATGGATTGCTGTATCAATTCCAATCTTTCTCCGGCAGGCGGCTTACCAAATTTTTCCTGCTGCATAAAAAGATATACCACGGCTATTATGGCGATAACAATTACCGGAAACACTATCATTGTAAATATATTTTTTGAAAGATTATGAGCTCTCTTAGAGGAGACGAATAAGAGGGTGAGATATTTTATACATTGCAAATAAATTGATTAAACCTAAATCTTAAAATTCAGATACTACTTTCTTTTAAGCTATTTAAAAAGGTAATCCAAAGATTTTGTCATTTGTAGTCAAGTGAGGATTAAATTCAGTAAACTCTCCTATTTTTTCAGAGACAACAAATTTTTTATTATCACTTTCTACATAAAATAAATCGTCATATTCTTCAATAATATTATCATAGACACAGTCAAGTATTTGACTACCCCTAATATCAACAATTCCCTTTTTATTGTCTTGTTCAACAAGAAAATATTTTTTATTAAATATGGTACAAGAATCATAAATAATAGGGCAAATTTTATTTCCTCTCGTATCAATAATTCCGTATAATCCGAAATAAGCCCCTTTTGAGTTATAATCACCGATACTTACTAAAGCATAACCATTATTAAATGATTCCACTAGACTATAATTTGTAAAAACTTCAATACAATTTTCATCAATATAACCTACTGTGGAATCTCTTTTAAAAACAGCATATCCATCGTTAAAATCTTCGATATAATCATAAATCCAACCGGTTCTTAATTTGAAACTAGTATCAATTAGAGCGTATTTATGAGGCAATGATTCAGCTTGTTTAAGTGAAAAATATTTTTGACTTGACTCAATAATTGTATGCATAACCCTAAAGCCTTGATAAAATTCATGGGAGTTATTGCTAGTGTAGTCAACAATTTTTCCTTGTAAATCACAAAAAGAATAGATGCTATATTCTAGTTTTACTAAAGCCAGACCACATTTAAAGCTGGAAATTTCTAAACATTTAACTTCATGAAGTATTTCTCCTTCCTTGTTTATTATGTAACATAATTTATCAATTCCTATAGCGCCAGTAACGGGTTCATTAAAAGGACTAATATAATAATATCTTCGCCCAAGTTTTCCTGCTCTATCCATAATCTTATAATCTCCCCCAATCTTCACTATGGCAATATTGTTATAAAATTTTATAGGGTAGCTACTTGACGGCTCAAGCAAAATATTACCAGATTTGTCCATCAATCCATACTTCTCTTCATGTATTTCTCGCCCCCACCATTCTCCTTGGTTAATAATATCAATATATTCATAAGCAATAATATCAATAAAATCATCTTCTCTAAAGCGAATTAAACTATAGGATTCGGTATGTATTTTATGTCCAGACTTATTTATGCACCAACAAGCTTCCATGTTTTTTATGATAGCTAATCCGTTATAAAAATCTTCGATATCAATATATTCTTCGTTTATTTTTAATTCATAAAAATGCTCATCAATAAAAAATTTCTTTTGCCCTTTTGTAACAATTGAAAAGCCTTCTTTAAAAAAACCGGCTGAGTCAAACTGTACACTTCTATTTTTTATTTCTAGAGATACTAAGTCTATAAATGAATACTTATTATTTGCCAAAAGAAAAGGGACGAGCATAAAAAATGGTTTAACATAATCAAATTTCTATTAACTGAATGCTCTGAACTTTATTTCAAAATGAATATTATTATCATCATGATCTAGATTAGATGGATGAAAAATTGTCATTGAAAAGTTATCTCCATGCGGATCTTGTAGTTCAGCAATAAAATTATTCTCTTTCAAATACTGCTGAAAAAGGCGAGTAATTTTAATTAAAAGTTCAGGCAAATCTGTGTAATCTGATTTTGATATACTATTTGAAAAACTGTGTAATTTGTTAAATGGCATAATTTAGTTTTTGAGAGAAGTTAAAAAATATGTTACCTAAAATAATCATTTTGTATTGAATTCATTCTAAAATGATAAAAATCTATACTAATACCAATGTACTTTTCTGCCAACACTATTTTTAAAGACCTAGATATTAATCTATAAAAATAATTTTAGAGACAATTATTAAATTTTATTATTTCTTCATCCCTTCTAGTTCCTTTTGCAACCTGAACATTTCATCTCTCAATCTTGCTGCCTCCATAAAATCCAAATCCTTAGCAGCTTTTTCCATTTGCTTTTTTATTTTGCCAATACCCTTTTCCATTTGTGGAATGGTTTTGTATTCCGCCTCGTCTTCTGCAGCAATGCTTACAATGTCTTCATCGGGCTTTATGGAATAAGGATTGGCCGGGTCGTAACCTTTTACATCCAATACCGAACCCTGCGCCATAATTTGCTGGGTATCTTTTTTAATGGTAGTAGGCGTAATATTGTGTTCGATATTGTAAGCAATTTGTTTTTCTCTGCGGCGATAGGTTTCGTCAATTGTTTTTTGCATACTCTCCGTCATTTTATCGGCATAAAAAATTACCAGGCCATCTACATTACGGGCAGCCCTTCCTGCAGTTTGAGTAAGGCTTCTTTCGTTACGTAAAAAGCCTTCCTTGTCTGCATCTAAAATAGCCACTAAACTAACTTCGGGCAGGTCTAATCCTTCTCTTAATAAATTTACACCAACTAAAACATCAATCACACCGAGGCGCAGTTCTCTTAAAATTTCCACTCTTTCCAAAGCATCTACTTCGCTGTGTATGTATTTACATTTTATGTTAATGCGTTCGAGATATTTCGTCATCTCTTCGGCCATGCGTTTGGTAAGTGTGGTTACCAAAACACGATCGCCTTTGGTAATTCTTTTGTCAATCTCATCAAGCAAATCATCTATCTGGTTTATTGAAGGACGCACTTCTATCGGCGGATCTAATAAGCCTGTTGGCCTTACTACCTGCTCCACCACAATGCCTTCACTTTTTTCCAATTCATAATCTGCAGGTGTTGCAGATACAAAAATGGTTTGGCCGGTTACTGCTTCAAACTCATTAAAATTTAATGGCCGGTTATCTAAGGCACTGGGCAGGCGAAAACCATAATCCACTAAAATTAATTTACGGCTTCTGTCGCCACCATACATGCCACTTACCTGCGGAATGGTTTGATGGCTTTCATCGATCATCAAAATAAAATCTTTTGGAAAATAATCCAGCAAACAGAAAGGCCTGGTGCCGGGTTTACGCCTGTCGAAAAAACGGGAATAGTTTTCTATACCATTGCAATAACCCAGCTCACGTATCATTTCCAGATCATAATTTACCCTTTCGCTGATGCGTTGTGCCTCAATATATTTTCCGGAGTTTTTATAATATAATTCCTGGGCGGCTACTTCATCCTGTATTTCATGCACCACCTGCTGCAACATATCTTTTGGCGCCACATACAAGTTTGCAGGAAAGATGGCAGCGTTTTCTACGCTGCTGATGCGTTTGCCGCTGCTGAGTTCTAATGTTTCAATGGTTTCAATTTCATCGCCAAAAAAAGTAATGCGGTAACCAAAATCTACATAAGGTAAATTAATATCGATGGTATCGCCTTTAACACGAAAAGTTCCTCTTGTAAAATCACCTTCGCTTCTGTTGTATAAAGAATTGACTAATGCATGTAAAAATCCCTGACGTGAAATTTGCTGGCCCTGCGTAATGCGGATGATACCATTTTCATAATCGGTTGGGTTACCCATACCATAGATACAACTTACACTGGCTACAATAATAATATCTCTTCTGCCACTGAGTAATTGTGCGGTGGCCTGTAGCCGCAGTTTATCCAGTTCATCATTAATGCTTAGATCTTTTTCAATATAAGTATTGCTAACCGGCATATAAGCTTCGGGTTGGTAGTAATCATAATAACTTACAAAATAACCTACCGCATTATCAGGAAAAAACTGTTTGAACTCACCATACAACTGCGCCACCAGTGTTTTGTTATGTGTTAATACCAACACAGGCCGCTGCACATTTTGTATTACATTGGCCATGGTAAAAGTTTTACCACTGCCGGTTACACCTAGTAAGGTCTGGTAGCGCTCTCCATTCAGCAAACCTTCGGTAAGTTGCTGAATGGCCTGAGGCTGATCGCCTGCAGGAGCATATGAAGAGTTGAGTTTAAAAGGCATAAATTTTTTGCAATACAGCAACAACAAATTTAATTAATCTATCCGGTTAAAATGTGCAGTTGTTTAAAATTGGTTATTTTGTAGCTTACAATAATTGCTTATGAAGATAGCTGCTCAACGCTTTACCGCCCTTGATGTGTTCAGGGGAATGACAATATGCTTTATGATAATTGTAAATACCCCGGGCAATGGCGATACCAGTTATGCACCATTGCACCATGCCCAATGGCATGGCTTTACCCCAACCGACCTGGTGTTTCCTTCTTTTTTATTTGCTGTTGGTAATGCCATGAGTTTTGTTATCCCAAAATGGGCAACACTTTCTCAAAGCCAGGTATTGTGGAAGATATTTAAAAGAACAGGTATAATTTTTTTATTAGGCTTCCTGATGTATTGGTTTCCCTTTGTAAAAAGAGATGTTGCCGGGGATTTTATTTTTGCTCCATTTGATGAAACAAGGGTTTTTGGTGTATTGCAACGTATTGCGCTTTGCTATGGTGTTGCATCGCTTATTGTATATTATTGTAAACCCAAAACCACGGTTATCATCAGCATAATTTTTTTATTGGCCTATTGGTTGCTGTTATATACACTGTGTGATGCTGCGGATCCTTTGGGCCTACAGGATAATGCAGTAATGCGTATTGATCAATGGCTACTGGGAGAAAAGCATTTGTATCATGGTAATGGAGGTGTAGCTTTTGATCCCGAAGGACTGTTAAGTACATTGCCTGCTATAGTTAATGTTACAGGCGGTTACCTGGCAGGAAAGTATATTCAACAAAACGTTCGACTGAATGATGAAACAGGACAAGGGAATTTTTTTAAGGGGCTTACTGTTTTATTGCTCATTGGAGCAGCCTTATTGTTTTTAGCTTATAGCTGGGATTTAAGTTTGCCGGTAAATAAAAAATTATGGACCAGCTCTTTTGTTGTACTCACTATCGGGATCGATTGTATAATACTTGCGGCGCTTATTTATATTATCAGTTATAAAAATAAAACCCGTTGGACATATTTTTTTGAAGTATTCGGCCGCAACCCTTTATTTATTTATCTCTTATCTGAACTTGCTGCTATACTACTGTATTTTTTTATGGCAGATGAAAATACCAGCTACTATCAATGGTTGTATAAAAATATATTCAGCCATGCCGGTGCTTACTTTGGCTCTTTATTGTTTGCCATTGCCTTTATGATGCTTTGCTGGCTGGCAGGTTATTTTTTAGATAAACGAAAAATATACATCAAGGTTTAGTGCAGCAATTATCAACTCACAACTTTACGCTTAAGGTATTTGCTATAATCAGGTATCTGAATTTCATACTCGTCATACATTAATGGGGAAGTAAGTATAAAATCTGCTGTGGCTCTGTCGCAGGCTAATAAAATATTCCAGGTTACACCCAGTCTTAGTAAAGCTTTTACATCACTATCGTGTGGTTGTGCTTCCATAGGGTCCCAAAAAAAGATCAGCACATCAATCTTTCCTTCGGCTATCATGGCGCCAATCTGTTGATCGCCACCAAGAGGGCCGCTTAATAATTTTTTTACAGGACGGTCTATTTTTTCTTCTATTAGTTTACCGGTTGTGCCCGTAGCAACTAGCTCATGTTTGGCCAAAACAGTTTTATTGTGCTCCACCCATTCAATCAGATCCTTTTTTTTATTGTCATGTGCTACAAGGGCAATCCGTTTTCTTTTATTTGTTTTTCTTATTTCGGGCATAAAAAAATGTTTACTGAAATATTATGTTGTTCAAAAAAACAACAGTGATTTCAATGCCAAAGATAATCTTAATAATAAAATCATGTAATTATAAAACGGTACACTGCATCATTTGTTATAACGCATTTATTTTAAGCAGTAATTTTTCTGCAAGGCTGTTATCCAAAGGTTTTAGATCGTTATACATGTACATTGCATTTGTTTTGTCTTTTTGTGCAACATAAACCAACCCTTTGTAATAACGCGGCAGCGTAGCTTTTGTATCAATATACAAGCCTTTGTTAAATGTGTACAATGCATCACTATAGTATCCCTTCATGTATTGAGCATATCCCAGTTCGGTAAAAGCTGCGGTTAACTTTGGATCCAGCTCACTTGCTTTTTTAAGATTTGCTATTGCGCTGTCATACTTCTGTGTTTCATTATAGCACCAGCCCAATCCAAAATACGAACCCGAGCTTTTGGAATTGTACTTAACTGCATTTCTATATTGTTCTATTGCTTCTGCGGTTTTAGCAGGTTTAAAATTCCTTCGGTACACATCACCCATGCCTTTATAAGCAGTTCCATTTTGGGGATTTATCAATAATGCATTTTTATATCCGGCAAATGCTTCATCATTTTTTAAAAGTTTATAATTGGCAAAGCCAATTTCGTTATATGCAGATACAGTAGGTTTTATTGCTACCGCTTTGTTTAACCATGATATGGCAAGCTCGTATTTTTCAGTTGCATTATATAAGTAGCCGGCCTCATAACAGGCGCCCTCATCTTTACTATTCAGGGAATAGGCTTTTTCATATGCAGTAATAGCTTCTGTATTTCTTTTCAGTCCACCATAAGCATCACCCAATTGTTTATAAGCACGTGCATAATCAGGTTTTTGATAAATAGCTTTGTTTAAATAATTAAGTGCCTCTATGTAATTACCTTTTTTGTTGTAGGCATAACCGAGTTCCTGCATAGAAAAAGCGTCATCTTTTTTTATATCCAATGCTTTAATTAATTTTTCAATGGCTTTATCATAAACAGCCAGCTCGTTATAAGTCCAGCCAAGCCGATAGTAGGCATCTGAATAATTTGCATCGAGTGCAATAGCTCTTTCGTATGCCGTAATTGCAGCTGTATGTCTGGCCGAATCATTTAGCTTAATACCTTTATTATACCAGTCTGTAGCAGTACCCTGGGCATCTGTATGATTAAGGAATAATATAACAGCTAGTAAAAGGAGCAAAAACTGTTTCATATGCTATGATTTAAGGATAAAATTAAATTAAAGACCATGAAATAAAAATACCCACTTACACTGAATTTCATTGTAATTTAATGCGGAAAGCCCGGTTAAATGACCTACCTTTGCACCTCAAAAAAAATAGGTAAAAAACATAACCTTGTTGGTTTTCAATACTTTACCTGTGCAATTTAGACAATGAATATTCGTAACATCGCCATTATTGCCCACGTAGATCATGGCAAAACAACGCTGGTAGACAAGATTCTGCACAGCACCAATATCTTTCGTGATAACCAGGAAACTGGTGAGTTAATAATGGATAATAATGACCTTGAAAGAGAGAGAGGAATTACCATTTTCAGTAAAAACGTATCTGTAACTTATAAAGGCGTTAAAATTAATGTGATCGATACTCCGGGCCATAGTGACTTTGGAGGTGAGGTAGAAAGAGTATTGAAAATGGCTGATGGTGTGTTGTTATTAGTAGATGCTTTTGAAGGCCCGATGCCCCAAACCCGTTTTGTATTACAAAAAGCGTTGCATTTAGGGTTACATCCTATTGTCGTTATTAATAAAGTTGATAAGCCAAACTGTCGTCCTGATGAAGTGCATGATGCAGTTTTTGAATTATTCTTTAACCTTGATGCAACTGAAGAGCAATTGGATTTTCCTACTATTTATGGCAGCAGTAAAAATGGCTGGATGAACACATCATTAACCGAAATTGATAATATTTTCCCTTTACTGGATGCTATTTTAGAGCATGTGCCAGAGCCTAAAATCAATGAAGGGACTACGCAAATGCAAATTACTTCATTGGATTATTCTTCTTTTTTAGGAAGGATAGCAGTAGGTAAAGTTGCCCGTGGTACTGTAAGAGAAGGACAACAAATTGCATTGGTGCAGGCTGATGGCGGTATAAAGAAAATGAAAGTAAAGGAACTGTACACTTTTGAAGCATTGGGTAAAAAGAAAGCTACTGAAGTAAGTGCAGGTGATATTTGTGCAATAGTTGGTTTAGATGAATTTAATATTGGTGATACTATCTGCGATGCAGAATTTCCTGAAGCATTGCCTGTAATTAGTGTGGATGAACCTACGATGAGCATGATGTTCAGTATTAACAACTCTCCATTCTTTGGAAGAGAAGGTAAGTTTGTTACAAGTCGCCATTTGCGTGACAGATTGATGAAAGAAACAGAAAAAAATCTGGCGCTTCGTGTAGAAGATTCAGATAGTGCAGATAGCTTTTTAGTATACGGCCGTGGTATTTTACACTTAGGTATATTAATAGAAACCATGCGAAGGGAGGGGTTTGAATTAACTGTAGGTAACCCACAAGTATTGGTGAAAGAAATTGATGGTAAAAGAAATGAACCTTATGAGAATTTAGTAGTAGATGTACCTGCTGAATTTAGTGGTAAAGTAATTGACCTGGTTACACAGCGCAAGGGTGAAATGACCATTATGGAAAGCAAAGGCGAAATGCAGCATTTGGAATTTGAAATTCCATCAAGGGGTTTAATAGGTTTACGTAGTACCATGCTAACTGGCACAGCCGGAGAAGCAGTAATGGCACATCGGTTTATTGAATACCGCCCTTGGAAAGGTGTAATTCCTGGAAGAAGCAATGGTGTATTGTTATCTAAAAATACCGAAAGAACAACTGGCTATTCTATTGATAAATTACAGGATAGAGGAAGGTTTTTTGTTGACCCGGGTGATGAGGTGTATGCAGGCCAGATTATTGCCGAACATATTAAGCCAGGTGATTTAAATGTAAATGCAACAGAACCTAAAAAATTGACCAACCACCGTGCCAGCGGTAGTGATGATGCCAGCAAAGCAGCTCCTAAAATTATGATGACTTTGGAAGAGTGCATGGAGTACATTCAGCAGGATGAGTGTATTGAAGTAACGCCAAAAAGTATTCGTATGCGTAAAGTGATACTGGATGAGAACGAACGTTCAAGAGTATCTAAACAAATGAAGAGCGAACCGGCTTAATTTATATGTCATATAGTAAAATCCTCCGTATAAAAACGGAGGATTTTTATTTGTGGTAATATGCTGTCAGTAGCGCAGCCATTTTTTCTTCATATGGCTGTGGATATTTTTGAATGAAACATTGATAAGCATGTTCACCAAAATCTCCCCAATTGTCTTTTTGCTGCCAGCATTCTTCTAAAACAGCATCAATATTTTCTATCGTAGGTCTTTCACAAACAAATCCATTAATACCATGCGATATCCACTTGGTCATATCCCCAACATTACTAACAATACATGGCCTTGCCACAGCCATTGCTTCCACAACACTTATCGGCATTGCATCAATATGTGTAATTTGAAAAAGAAAGTGACAATCACTCAGTACTTTTTGAACATTGTCTGTAAAGCCCTGTAAAATTATCTTATCCTGTAAACCACGGTCCTCAATAAGTTTTTTTAAAAAAGCTTCATCTTTTCCTTTTCCATAAAGGTGTAAAACCCAGTTTCTACTCTTCCATTTTTCTGTTGCTAAAGTTTCAATCAATACATCCTGTGCTTTACGGTAAATATCCAGTTCGGCAAGCATTACCCATAAATAATTATTATTTTCTAATAAAGGGTAATTTATTTTTAATACCGGTGGTTGAAATGTAATGGGGTTATAGTAAACAATCTGGTTGGGTACGGTAATATCAAAATTTGTTTTAAGTACTTCAAGAATTTTACCAGCCAGTGCAATATTACCAGCAGCTTTATTTATCCATTGTTGTAAAAGATGTTGTTTGCTAACCGATAATTTAGCGTTGCTGTTGTAATTGTGGTAACAAATTGCATATTTATTCAGCCTTGCATGTAATCTTTTAAAAGGCCCATGTATTATTTCTTCCCATCCGCCCTGGTTTACCAAAACAAAATCAAATTTTTCAAAAGGGATATTTTTTATAGCCGCCTTTAGTTTCCATTTACCTAAAAAGCTTTTTAATACTTTTTTTTCGGGCAACAGGTAAAGTGTACAACCTTTATTTTGTAACACCTGTAATTTATTTTTTTTCTCTTCCCAGTCATAACAGCAGATACCTACTTTGTATCCGTTACTACACATCCATAAAGAAGTTTTATACCACAATTCTTCACTTCCGCCCCAGGCGCTACCATTCATTAAAGAGAAAAATAATACTGATTTCATTATACCTTTTTTGCTACTACTATATAGTTGAGGGTCCACACATCATCACGGTATTTTTTATCGGCCCAAACGGCAAACTGGTTAATAAGCCAGGTAAACTTAAGTTCTAAAAAAAGTATTTTTAATATTTTGGCCTTTACAGTTTTGTATTTAAATGTGGAGTATACTGTGTTAAGCATCATTTGAAACATGGCCGCCCATTTACCCCCGTTTGCTTTTATATAACTGATCTCAAAACCGGCTTCTTCAAACAGTTCCTTTAATCCATGTTTGCTGATTCGGAAAAAATCATACGGTTCTTCATGTAATTCCCAGGTAAAGGGTACGGTTAAAATAATATTTTCTCCGGGCTTTAAAACCCGGTAAGCCTCTTTTATCATACTATGATGATCATATACATGTTCTAAAACCTGAGTGGAAAAAACGGTATCAAAATTTGAATTATTATAAGGCAATGCTGTCGCTAAGCAGATCGTATCAACCACGTGTTCGGTACTCTGAGTAGCATCACAACCAGTGCTTTCGGTTGTTAATGGGGCGTACCATTCTTTATAAGGTTTATTACCGCAGCCTAAGTCGAGCAGGCTGCCTTTGGCATGGTTGTTTAGCGCTTCTTTTATATCCTGCATTAAAAAATACAAGTGAATATAGTCCGGCGATTTTTTCTTTATAGCCACACCTTTTAGCCGGGGCATTTCCTGACGCATAAATGATTATTTTTAAAACAGTTTCACAAATTGTAGCTTCGTTAATAAAAATAGGGTTTTTAAAAACAACATGTCAAGATTTTCTACACTAAAAAAGCATTTAGGTTTTAAAGCAGCACTGGCTGTTTATATTAAGCTAAAAACAAAAAAACTTGAAAGGATAAAAGTGAATGGCTTACAGCACCCTTTTAAAATGCGCAATAATCCTTATGATTATGCCACTTTTGAAGAAGTGATTTTACAACAAACCTATAATGTACCTTTAAATTTTTTGCCCAAAAATATTATTGATGGTGGCGGTAATATTGGACTAACTGCTTGTTATTTTGCCACAAAATATCCAAGGGCGAATATTGTATCTATTGAACCGGATGATGATAATTTCAATGTTTTGAGTGATAATATAAAACACTATTCAAATATCTCAGCGATAAAGGCAGGCATCTGGAACAAGAGTGCTCATCTAAAAATCACTAATACAACAGCCGGCAATAATGCTTTTACTATTGAGGAAACCAATACTTCCGGAACCGACACTTTAGAGGCCCTTAGTATTACTGCAATAATGGAAAAAATGAAATGGAGCTGTATTGATATTTTAAAATTAGATATTGAAGGCTCGGAGAAAGAAGTTTTTTCTGCCAGTTTTGAAAACTGGATACCCAAAACAAAAGTTATTATTATTGAATTACATGATGCAATGAAACCCGGTTGCTCCAGGGCTGTATTTGCTGCAGTAAACAAATACAATTTTTCATTTAATATTAAAGGCGAAAATATTATTTTCACCAATTTGTCTCTTGAAAATTAATGTCGACATAAATAATTTGTTGCAGCAATACTTTGACAAGGTATTTGTTGTGTCTGTGCCCCGTTTTACAGATCGGCATAAGCAACTGGAAAAACATTTGGAAGGATTATCTTTTGAATTTTTTTGGGGTGCAGATAAACTGAAGCTTGATTATAACACAGTAAAAACAGATGGTACTTACGATGAGCAAATGGCTCAAAAACTTCAGCGCCAGGGGAAAGCACTTAACCTGGGCGAAATAGCCTGCTCTCTTTCTCACCGGATGGTATATGAAGAAATGGTGAAGCATAACTGGCAAAAAGTGCTGATACTGGAAGATGATATTTTACCCCTCTACAATAATCTTCCTCAGCTGCCAACTGCATTGAATGAATTACCTGACAATTGGGAGCTGGTATATTTAGGCTATTTAAAACACGAAAATGTAACTGCGGCATTAAAGCGCAAACAAATGTTGTATAAAATTTTAAGCAGGCTTGGCCTGATGAAATGGACTTACAAAATGGTGAACAATCTTTTACCAAAACCCCACAGCTTACATTTAAAAAAAGCAGGTTTTCACGATTGTACTCATGCTTATGCAGTAACGCTGCAGGCAGCAAAAAAATTACTGGCTGCACAAACGCCGGTGGTATACCGGGCAGATGACCTGTTATCGTCAACAATTATGAAAGGAGAACTGGAAGCGTTTGTAACGGAGCCAAAATTTTTTGATCAGGAAATATTTCACAACGCCGCCTTTGTATCAGAGATACAATAAAGTTATTGTGCCGCGTCAATCTTTTTGCGCAATCCTTCAGCAGATTTTGCGTTTATTTTTTTTAACTCTTCATACATTTTTTCTGCGCCTGCTTTATCTTTTAACTCCAGGTAACATAGAGCGCTGTAGTACAAAGGTTGGTCGGTAACAGAAATTGCCAGGTTTTTTTTAAACTGATCTATAGCTTCCTGGTATGCTTTCAGGTTACGGTAGGCATGTGCCAGTTCGTTGTACCCAGGCCGGTAATTATTATCAATTTCAAGAGCTTTTATAGCATACTTCACGGCCTCGGCATAATTTCCTTTGTCATTATTACACCATGCAATGCTGTATAATGTTACCTTGTTGGTACTGTCAAGTTTTAATGCGTTTAAAAAATGCACAATAGCTTCTCCCGAAATTCTTTTATAATCTCTGTAAATAATTCCTAAAGTAAAATGACCTGCTGTAAAGCCCGGTTTTATTTTTACTGCCTTTTTAAGCAGCGCAATGGCACTATCAGCCATATTTATTTTTAAAAAAATGCCGCCAAGTTCCAGGTAGGCAGAATCGTATTTTTTATCCAGGGCTATAGCTTTTTTAAAAGAACCTATCGCCTCAAGAAACATTCCTTTATCCCTGTATATTAAACCGCTTTTATAAAACGGGATAGCTTTTTTTACAGTTTGGGCATTTGCAGCTGTAGCAAATAGTAAACAGGTAAATAAAATAAAAAAACATCTTAACATGTGACGAATAATTTTACAGCAAAGTAAAAGTAAGTTTGGGGTTTAACAGCGCCATTTAAAAAAAATTCTGTTAAACAATTACTTCTTAAGACTGATTGTTTAGTAGCTTTGCTGCATTACATGAAAATTTTTTTAACTATACTGGTGTTGATTTTTTGTACAGTTCTTATTTCGCCTGCAGCACAGGGGCAATGCTCTGTTTGTACAAAGACAGCGTCTCAATTAGGTGAAAAACCTGCCAAGGCCCTAAACAGAGGTATAATATATTTAATGATGGCCCCCTTTGCCATTGTTGGTGTTATTGGTTACCGCTGGTGGAAGAACAATAAAGAAACCACCGATCAGGTTTAGTTTCCTCTTGCATTTTAGGTTTACAAAAACTTATAAGATTCTTTATATTGTGTGTATTAAACTACTGCACATGAAATATTGTTTTGCTGTTTTGTTACTGCTTTGTTCTTTTGGCTACGCACAAAAACTGCCGACTATTGAAGAAAAAACAAAAGACATGAAAAAGCAGGAAGGCTTTTTAAATTTTTATTGGGAAGAAACTACAGGAAAAATATGGCTGGAGATCAATAAACCGGACACTGAAATTTTATACCAGCAATCATTACCGGCCGGGCTGGGCTCAAACGATATTGGTTTAGACAGGGGCTTGTTAGGTGAAACAAAAATTGTAAAATTTGTCCGTACCGGAAGAAAAGTTTTAATGACCGTACCTAATTATGCTTACCGGGCAATAACAAAAGATGTGAATGAAAAAAGAGCGGTAGAGCAATCTTTTGCACAGTCTGTAGTATGGGGTTTTACAGTAGAGGCAGAAAGTAATACTCATATATTGGTAGATGCAACAGATTTTATTTTAAGAGATGCAATGAGAGTTGGTAACCGCATCCGGCAGTCGCAACAGGGCGTATTTACTTTTGATAAAACCCGTTCGGCCATTTACCTGGAAAGAACAAAAAATTTTCCGCTTAATACAGAAATAGAAGCCACTATTACTTTAACCAATGCAGACGGTGCAGTTGGAAATTTTGTTCAATCTGTTACGCCTTCAGCCGAAGCCATTACTTTACGCATGCATCATTCTTTTGTGCAGTTGCCCGATAATGATTATCAACCAAGGGTGTTTGATGCCAGGAGCAGTTTTATCAATACATCTTACTTTGATTACAGTACACCGGTAAGCGAACCGGTAGATAAAAATTTCATCATCCGCCACCGCTTAAAAAAGAAAGACCCAAATGCGGCAATGAGTGAACCGGTAAAACCAATTATTTATTACTTAGATAACGGCACGCCTGAGCCGATAAGAAGTGCATTACTGGAAGGTGCAGGTTGGTGGAACCAGGCTTTTGAGGCTGCAGGATATACCAATGCATTCCAGGTAAAATTATTACCAGACACTGCCGACCCGATGGATGTAAGGTATAATGTGATTAATTGGGTACACCGCTCTACAAGGGGCTGGAGTTATGGCGCATCGGTTGTTGACCCACGAACAGGAGAAATTATTAAAGGGCATGTAACATTAGGCTCTTTAAGAGTGCGGCAGGATTATTTAATTGCACAGGGTTTACTGGCACCATTTGAGAACGGTATGCCTGCAGATGATAAAATGCTGAAAATGGCATTGGCAAGGCTGAAACAATTGGCAGCACATGAAGTGGGACATACATTGGGATTAATGCATAATTATGCATCCAGCATAAGTAACAGGGCAAGTGTTATGGATTATCCGCATCCATTAGCAAGATTAAATGCTGGTGGAGAAATTGACCTCAGCAATGCTTATGACGATAAGATTGGCGATTGGGATAAAGTTGCCATTACCTGGGGCTATAAGGATTTTGCTGCTGTAACAAATGAATCTGCTGCACTGAATAAAATTTTAACCGATGCTATTAAAAAAGGGTTACAGTTTATAAGCGACAGGGATGCAAGGGCTGCCGGCGGTTTGCACCCTTACGCACATTTATGGGACAATGGCGCCAACCCAGTAACAGAATTAAATGAAGTAATTAAAGTAAGGAACAAAGCACTGGCACAATTTGGAGAAAAAAATATACGGCCGGGTATGCCAATGGCAATGCTTGAAGATGTGCTTGTGCCGGTATATTTATACCACCGCTATCAACTGGAAGCTGTGACAAAATGGGTAGGCGGGTTAAACTATACCTATGCATTGCGTGGCGATGGGCAAATAATTACAAAGCCGCTAACTAAAGAAGAACAGTTAAAAGCATTGAATGCAGTTACCGGTTGTTTAGATCCTGAATTTTTATTATTACCCGATGCCATTGTTAAATTAATTCCACCACGTCCATCGGGATATGGTTTTACAAGAGAATTATTTAAGAAGAGAACAGGCCTTGCCTTTGATGCTTTATCACCTGCAGAAACTGCTGCAGATTTTCCTTTATCTTTTTTATTTAATACAGAAAGAATAAACCGGATGGTGGAATATGAAGCAGCAAACGGCGGGCTGGGGTTAAATGAAATGATAACTGTTTTATTAAACAAAACCTGGAAAGCAGCAGCCAAAACAGGAATGGAAAAGTTGATTCAGCAACAAACCCAACAAATATTACTCACTTATTTATTAGCAGTAAGTATTGACGATAATGCATCTTTTGCTGTAAAGGCTGTTGTGCAAAAATCATTAAGCGATTTAAAAAAGTATATAACAACGCAGCAAAAAATTGTAAAAGAAGAAACTCAGCTGGCCAATTTTATTTTAGCCTTGCAAAGAATGGAAACACCGGAAAAAGCAAAACCAACCATTCATGCTGTAATGCCGCCGGGTGCACCAATTGGTTGCGACAGGGATTAATAATTCCTATTTTAAAGCATTATGTGTGCCATCGCAAAATGGCGGAGTCTTCGTATGCTTGCATTGGCAAAACCATACTTCCTCTTCTTTATCAAACTCTACTTTTAAACTTTTGAACGGCAGCACTGTTTCCCCTGCCTCATTTATTATTGGTTCAATTCTTTTGTGAGTACCATCGCAAAAAGGCTGTTTTTCGCTGAGGCCACAGGTACACCAGGCATAAGTTTTTCCCGGCACAACTTTTACCATTGCAGGTTCACATTTATAAATGTGTGGCAGGTTTTCATTCGGTATTATTTCCATCAGTAATAGTTTTTTATAAAGCGGTATAAGTTAAATGTATTTCCTTCGGCTTCAATTTTATTTTTTAATTCTTCTTTATTAACATCCTTCATCCGCTTTTGTTCAATAAGATGAAAAGCCTTTGCTGCAATTAACCAAAAATGCCGTTTGTTATGTGTGGTTTGTTGTTGAATAGTAGTTACAAGCTCCCACAATTCTTTAATACCTTTTTTTTGCGCTGCAATAGTTTTTATAACCGGTACCGGCATTGCATGATTACTAAACGAAGGCGCCAGCATCAACCGTAAATTTTTTACAAACAGATCGGCTTCCGGCCTGTCGGCTTTATTTACCACAAACACATCTGCAATCTCCATCAGGCCGGCTTTCATAGTTTGTATTTCGTCACCGGCTTCGGGCACTACTACTACAACCGTTACATCAGCAAGTCCTGCAATTTCAACTTCACTTTGCCCCACACCAACAGTTTCAATTATAATGTAATCAAAACCGGCAGCTTTTAACAGGTCGCTTATTTCAATAATTTTTGGATGCAGGCCACCCAGTGAACCTCTTGTAGCTAATGAGCGGATAAAAACATTCGGGTTGTTGTACCATTCACTCATGCGTATACGGTCGCCAAGTAAAGAGCCTAAATTAAATGGTGAAGATGGGTCAACACAAATAACGCCTACTTTTTTTCCTTCGTTAACCAGTAAACCAATTAGCGAATCAACCAGCGTACTTTTGCCGGCACCCGGCGGGCCGGTAATGCCAATAACCGGTGTTGCAGATGATGGAAGCTGCTCCAGTAAACTTTCATAATCAGCCACTTCATTTTCAATAATTGAAATGCAACGGGCCAGTGTTTTACTGTTGCCTTGTTTTATTTCAGTTAACTGTTGTTGCCACATGCAGCAAAGTAACAAATTAATTTTGAGCAGGCGTTTAAGTTGTTACTCTTTATTGTTTCTTTGCAAACAGAAGCTGTTGATAAAAGCGAATTAAGCAATGCCACTATCGGTTGTTATTATAACAAAAAACGAAGCACACATAATTGGTACCACACTGCAAAGCCTGCAGGGCCTTACCGATGATTTTATAATTGTGGACAGTGGTAGTACCGATGCCACTATTGAAGTCTGTAAAAAATTTAACGCTACAATTATTGAGACCACCTGGGATGGTTATGGACAGAATAAGAATAAAGGAATTGACGAAGCTAAATACAACTGGATATTAAACCTTGATGCAGACGAAGCCATAGATGCGGAACTGAAAGCGGCAATTATGCAGCTGCAATTGAATGACGAAGAGACGGTGTATAATTGTAAGTTTAAAAATTTTTTCTGTAATAAGTGGATACGGTTTGGAGAATGGGCTGGCGATAAACACGTTCGCCTGTTTAACCGCAATAAAGTGAGGTGGAATACAGCCGCAGTGCATGAAGGCTTAATGCTTGGCAACAAAACTAAAGTGGTAATGCTGCCGGGCAATATATTGCATTACACTACGCAGCATATTGATGAATACATTGGCAAAACCATTGCTTATGCCAGGCTGAATGCCCAAAAATACCAGTTGCAGGGAAAACAGGCCAGCTTTTTTAAATTGCGTATGGCACCGGGCTTTACTTTTTTTCAGCATTATATTTTACGCCTTGGTTTTTTAGATGGATGGGAAGGTTACCTTATTGCAAAAACCACGGCATGGTACACTTTTTTAAAATATTCTTTTTTAAAAGAGATGAATAAAAACTTAAAAGATAAAAATTGACAAATTTTATTCCCATATTTCCTCTTGGCATTGTAGTATATCCGGGTGAACAGCTTAACCTGCATATATTTGAACCAAGGTATAAGCAGTTGATAAAAGAATGTTTTGAAACCAAAAAACCATTTGGTATTGCGCCGGTGATAGATAATAAAGTAAATGATATGGGTACGCTTGTAAAGCTGCTTGAGATTACCACGGTTTACGATGATGGTAAGATGGATATTAAAACCGAAGGGCTGGAAGTGTTCACCATCCTGGAAGTGATAAAAGAATTACCCGAGAAATTATACAGCGGCGCTATTGTAAATTATCCTGCAAATATTGAAAGCGGCAACAGGGCCCTAATGCAAAATATTATTATAGCAATACGGGAGCTGCATAAATTGCTTAAAATAAATAAAGAGTTTAAAAAACCTGATGAAGAATTGTGGAGTTACGACGTGGCGCATCATGCCGGGCTTTCACTGGCAGAAGAGTATGAGCTTTTGCAACTGTTACATGAATTACAGCGCCAGGAATATTTAAAGCGCCACCTTAAAAAAGTAATACCTGTAATAGCAGAAATGGAAATACTAAAAGAGCGGGTACAGTTGAACGGACATTTTAAAAATTTGAAAGGACTTGACAGTTTGTAATTAAGCTTATTAAAAATCTAAACAAATTTAATGAAAACACTTTGCTTTGATTTTGGGAACACCCGGTTAAAATTCGCTGTTTTTTACGACGATGTGTTTACTGAAGAAATAACTTTACCTAACGAAGAACTGTTTACCATAGAAAGAGTGTTGTATGTGCATCAACCGCAGCGTACAATTTTATCCTCTGTTATAAATCATAACCCAGCCATTGAAACTTTACTGGCGGCACAAACAAAATTTCATAAACTTTCTCATCTTACTAAAGCAAATTTTACAGCATCGGTGGGCAAACCCGAAACTATTGGTGCCGACAGGCTGGCACTTTCTGCCGCAGCGGTTCATTTTTACCCCGGTAAAAATAACCTGGTAATTGGGCTGGGCTCCTGCATTACCTATAATTTTATTAATCAATATCACCAGTTTATGGGGGGCAGTATTTCGCCGGGTATGGAAATGCGCTTTAAAGCCATGCAGGTTTTTACTGATAAGCTGCCGGCGGTACAACCAGAGTGGAATTTCCCCATAATTGGATACGATACCAAAACAAATATGCAAAGCGGTGTAATAGCCGGAATTACCTATGAAATGGATGGTTTTATTGATGCATATGCCACAAAATACGGGAACTTTAACGTGGTTTTAACCGGGGGGGATTCAGCCTATTTTGCTCGTCGGCTTAAAAACAGGATATTTGCCGACAGTAATTTTTTATTTAAAGGACTTTATGCACTCAGCGAAACTAACAATGGCTAAATTTATACCCGTACTTTTTGTGGCTTGTGGCTTTTATACAACGGCTTTTGCACAGGAAAATTCCCCCTATTCTAGGTATGGTTTAGGCGATCTGGCTCCCAATCATAATATTTTCACCCGTGGTATGGGGGGCGTTTCTGCCGCTACCATCGATTATCAAAGTATAAATTTTATAAACCCTGCCACACTGGCAAGTTTAACCAATACTATTTTTGATATTGGTGCCGAAATAGATTTCAGAACCTTAAAAAGTACCAACCCGGTCAAAAAATTCAGTTCAGTTAATACCGTGCTTTCTTACCTGCAATTGGGCTTTCCGCTGACAACCGAAAAAATGCGTAAAAAAGATATTAATTGGGGAATGAGTTTTGGGTTAAAGCCTGTAACAAAAATTAATTATAAAATAGAGAACAGGTCCAGGCTTACTGGTATTGACAGTGTATACACATTGTACGAAGGTACCGGCGGACTTAACCAGGCTTTTGTTGGTACTGGTTTAAAAATTAAAAACCTTAGTTTGGGTATTAATGCCGGCTATATGTTTGGCAGCAAAGATTACAGTACAAAAAAGATACTTATTAATGATACGGTGGAATATTATAAATCCAATACCGAGAACAGAACTTCCTTAGGTGGTTTTTTTATAAGTGGTGGACTGCAGTATGATATCATTTTAAATAAAGATAAAAAGGACGTAGCGCCAAAAGTATTAAGGTTGGGCGCTTATGGCAACCTGCAGCAAAATTTAAATGGCTCAAGTGACAAAGTAGTTGAAACTTTTAATTACGATGCCAATACTGCTACTTATCGTATCGACAGCGTTTATGAAAACAAGAACGTTAAGGGAACAGTGCAATACCCATCAACATTTGGTGCCGGATTTAGTTATACCGACGAACACTGGACATTTGGTGCCGATTATGAAATGAGTAACTGGAGTAATTACAGGTATTATGGGCAAACAGACCAGGTACAAAACAATTGGGTAGTAAGAGTAGGCGGCCAATATTACCCTGCAAAAGTGGGGACATCGGTAAAAAAATATTTCAATTTTGTAAAATACAGGGCAGGCTTTTTTTATGGTCCGGATTATATTAAAACCAATAACAGCCGCCCGGAGTATGGTTTTACTTTAGGCACTGGAATGCCATTGACTTCTTTACAAAGAATAAGCTATACAGGCGAATATGTAATGTTAAACACAGCCTTGGAAATTGGAGGCAGGGGCGATAAGAAAAACAACCTGCGTGAAAATATGGTACGCTTTAGTATTGGTGTTTCTATGAATGCACGTTGGTTTAGAAAATTGAGGTACGATTAATAATGATTTTTACAAAAGCATATATCAAACTAATTGCAGTCTTTATTTTAGGCTGCATTTTTTTATCTGCATGCGAAAATAATGCAGCAGAAGTTGATAAGCTGGCTGCAAAAAAGTTAGGCGTGGAAGAAGCTGTTAAAGTGGATATTAATTACACACTTTCCGGCAAGGCCAAAGCAAAGCTGTTATCGCCGTTAATGCTAAGGGTACAGGATACCATGCCTTATGTTGAGTTTCCAAAAAAAATACATGTAGATTTTTATAACGACAGTGGTAAAATTGAAAGCGTTCTGGATGCCAAATATGCCAAGTATGTTGAAAGCCAGAGTAAGGTTTTATTAAGGGACAGTGTACGTTTTATAGGACTGAAAAATGGCGATACCCTGTATTGTAATGAATTGTATTGGGACAGGAACCGGCCGGTATACCAGTTTTATACAGATAAGCCGGTGCAGATAAGAACCAAAATGCAGATCATTAATGGCACTGGCTTTGAAACCAGCCAGGATTTTAAAGACAAATGGATAAAGTATCCTACCAATACCATTATAAAAGTCTCGTCTTCAGAATTTCCGGAATATTAAACTGTATTTAAACAATATTTTCCTGCAGTTGTTATATTAACTTCGTTTCTCAGGGTTAAAGAAAAAATATTTTATGCAATATCGCCGCCTCGGAAAATCAGGGTTACAGGTTAGTGTACTTTCTTTTGGAAGCTGGGTAAGCTTCAGCAAACAAATTAATGATAAAGTTGCAGATGAGTTAATGGGTATTGCTTACGACAATGGCATTAATTTTTTTGACAATGCAGAAGTTTATGCACTTGGCGAAAGTGAAAAAATGATGGGCCGTGTGTTGAAAAAGAAAAAATGGGATCGTACTTCTTACACCGTCTCGTCAAAAGTTTTTTGGGGTTGGCGGGGAAAAGAGAATAAACCAAACCAAGCCGGTTTAAGCCGTAAGCATGTATTAGAAGCTTGTGATGAAGCATTACAAAGATTAGGAGTAGATTACCTGGATATGTTTTTCTGCCACCGCCCCGATAAAAATACTCCCATTGAAGAAACTGTATGGGCCATGAATCATCTTATTCAGCAGGGCAAAATTTTATATTGGGGCACCAGTGAGTGGAGCGGTGTGGAAATTATGGAAGCACATCGTGTGGCAGAACATTACCGCCTGATTGGCCCAACGATGGAACAACCACAATACAACTTATTTGAAAGAGAAAAAATTGATAAAGAATACCTGGATATTTTTAGAACCGTAGGAATGGGTACTACCATATGGAGTCCATTGGCAAGCGGGCTGTTAACCGGTAAGTACAACGAAGCTATTCCTAAAAACAGCCGTTTTGCATTGGCAGGTTTCGATTGGCTTAAACAACGTTGGGTGATAGATGAAAAAGTGAAAAAGGTAAAAAAACTGAGTGAGCTTGCCAATAAATTAGGTGTAACAACGGCAGCATTAAGTATTGCCTGGTGTATAAAAAATCCAAATGTAAGTACGGCTATTTTAGGAGCTACAAAAAAAGTGCAATTGTTGGATAATTTAAAAGCTTTGGATGCTCTTGAAAAACTTACCCCCGAAGTAATGGAAAAAATAGAAGGTATTATGAAAACAAAACCGGTATTGCCGGAATACTAGAATGGGCAAAGTCATCATATACGGCATTCCAAATTGCGATGCTACCAAAAAAGTAATGACATGGCTGCAAAAAAACAATATTGCTTTTTCATTTCATGATTATAAATTGCAGGGCATTAGCAAAGAGAAGGTAGCAGCATGGTGCAGCAAAAAGGGTTGGGAAACTATTTTTAACAAGCGGAGTACCACCTGGCGTGATTTACCGGCAGTAGAACAACAAAAAGTAATTGACGAGGACACTGCAATAAAAGTTATGCTGCAAAATAACAGTATTATAAAAAGACCAATTGTTGAATACAGCAATGCAATAATTGTTGGCTTTAAAGAAACAGAGTATACAAATCTTTTAAAATAAATAACTCACAAAAAAACAGACAATGAAACGTAACGCAACAGCCGTTTGGAACGGTACCGGAAAAGAAGGTAGTGGACATTTAACCACACAAAGTACGGTTTTAAACAAAACACAATATTCTTTTAACTCACGCTTTGCAGATGGAATAGGTACTAATCCGGAAGAATTGGTGGCAGCGGCACTTTCAGGCTGTTTTGCCATGAAGTTAACTTTTGTAATTAGTGGTGCCGGTTTTACTGCCGAAACTATAGATGTAAACAGCACTATCACTTTAGATGCCGGAGCAATTACAAATGCTCATATAGTAGTAAAAGCAGCTGTACCGGGTATAAGCCAGGAAAAATTTGATGAATGTATTGAAGATGTAAAAGCCAACTGCCTTATATCTAAACTACTTAACACCGATAAAACCTACGAGGTAAGTTTAAATTCATAAAACATACAGCTTAGTAAGAAAAATAACCCTTTCAGTTTAGTAATAAGCTGAAAGGGTTTTTATTGATTCAGGTAAATAAATATTTGCGATGGTATTTTAAGTAATACCTAAATCAACTACATTTGGTTATCATCAAAAATTGCATGCTATGTCTTTTCAAAACAAAACCGTTTTAATTACAGGCGCCTCACGTGGTATCGGAAAAGCTATAGGCCTGCGCCTTGCAGCTGAAGGCGCCAATATAGTAATTGCATCAAAAAGTGTGGAGGAAAATCCAAAACTCGGGGGCACTATTTTTTCTGCTGCCGAAGAAATGGAGCAGGCCGGTGGTAAAGCGCTGGCGGTACAATGCGATATTCGTTTTGAAGAACAGATAGATAATGTAGTTGCAAAAGCAGTTGAAAAATTTGGCGGCATCGATATTTTAATAAACAATGCCTCTGCTATTAACCTTACACCAACCGAAAAAACAGAACCAAAGCGTTTCGACCTGATGTATGATATCAATGTAAGAGGAACTTTTATGGTAAGCCGTGCATGCATCCCTCATCTTAAAAAAGGAACCAATGCACATATACTCAATTTATCTCCACCAATTAATATGGATTTAAAATGGTTTGAAAATCATTTGGCTTATACCATTAGTAAATATGATATGAGCATGATTGCCCTGGGCCTTTCGGCAGAATTAAAAAAATACAATGTAGCGGCCAATGCGTTATGGCCACGTACTACAATAGCTACTGCTGCTGTAAATAATTTATTAGGCGGCGAAATGCTGATGAAGATGAGCCGCACCGTTGATATTATTGCAGATGCTGCTTATTATATTTTATCTAAACCTTCCGCACAATGTACAGGTAATACATTTATTGATGAAGATGTATTAGCTGCTGAAGGGATTACAGACTTAAGTAAATATTCTGTAGTACCCGGTGCACAATTGTATAAAGATTTGTTTGTGTAATTTTTCCTGTTAAAGAAAGGCTAAAAGAATTTTTGTTTGATGAGTGGTAACATTTTACTCACTTGTACGTCTAATTTCGTACCTGCATTATTACGCCATGAATAATGCCTAATCAAACCAAAAAGTATAGCCATGAATTGCTTTAAATTATTAGCAATATGCTGCTGCATATTGTTAACCGCCACTGCTTTCTGCCAAACAGAAAAGAAAAAGATTGCCGCACAACGTATTTTAACCACATTAAAAATTGATGGAAATTTAGATGAACCGGAGTGGAAAACTACTACTGTAGCAGATAAATTTACAGCATTACGCCCCACTCCATTTAAACCCGAGAATCCGGATAATAGAAGCGAAGTATATTTTTTATATAATAACGAAGGCATTTATATCGGCGGATATTTTCACGAAAAAACCAAAGACAGTATTGCATCTGAATTAATAGGCAGGGATGGATTTGGTAACAATGATTTTGTAGGTGTAATTTTTGATACCTATAATGATAAGATAAATGGCTTTGAATATTTTGTTACACCACTTGGTGAGCAAATGGATGCCAAGCAGGCACCCAACCCTAATGGTAACAGCGAAGACTTTAGCTGGAATGCAGTATGGCAAAGCAATGCAAAAATTAATAATGACGGCTGGAGCTTTGAAATGTTCCTGCCTTACTCTGCTATTCGTTTTGGAAAAAAGAAAATACAGGACTGGGGATTAAATATTGTAAGGCGCAGGCAAAAAAGCGGTGAGCAATTATTCTGGCAGTCTATTGATCCTACCGCAAACGGATTTTTAACACAGGAAGGAATGCTTACCGGCCTGCAGGATATTAAACCTCCATTGCGTTTACAGTTCTCTCCTTATTTTTCTACTTATGCCAATCATTATCCCTATAACCAAACCGATTTAAAAAACTGGAACAGCCAGGTAAATGGTGGTATGGATGTAAAATTTGGATTGAACCAGGCCTTTACACTTGATATGACCTTAATACCCGATTTTGGCCAGGTGCAAAGTGATAAAAGAGTATTGAACCTTACTCCCTTTGAAGTAAAGTACGATGAGAACAGAACATTTTTTACAGAAGGCACAGAGTTATTTAATAAAGGAAATTTATTTTACAGCCGCCGTATTGGTGGAGAGCCGATTCATTACTGGGATGTAGATGGTGGATTAAGTAGCGATGAAGCAGTTTTAAAAAATCCGCAACAAAGCAGGCTGGTAAACGCAACAAAAATAAGTGGCCGAAGCCAGAAAGGATTGGGTATAGGTGTTCTAAATGCTGTTACAAAACCTCAATATGCACTAGTGGAAAACGGTGCAAAGCAACAACGGAAAATTGAAACCGACCCACTTACTAATTATAATGTATTTGTGCTGGATCAAACCATGAAAAATAACAGCAGTGTTTCTTTTGTAAACACCAATGTATGGCGTTCGGGTAAAGACTATGATGCTAATGTAAGTGCATTTTTATTTGATTTAAATGATAAAAAGAATAAATGGAATGTTGGTGGCAGTGCCAGTGTAAGTAATGTATTGGGTAAGGGCGCAAAGAATACTACGGGTTATGCTCATTCGGTTTACATGGGGAAAACGAGCGGTAAATTTAACTTTAATATCTGGCAGGAGTTAAGTAACGATAAATATGATAAAAGTGATCTTGGGTATTTCACCAATAATAACACAATGGACCAGGGATTATGGATGGGGTATAACTGGGTAAAGCCAAAACGGATCTTCACACAACTTCGTTTGAATTTTAATACTTTTTACAGCCGGCTGGTTACACCAATAGATATTTTAAAAAGAAAAGAAAAGATGTACCAGAGCGGTGGTGGAAATGTTAACATGAATGGACAAACAAAGAAATTATGGTGGGTAGGTGCCAATATAAACTGGGGGTATAGCATCAATGATTTTTATGAAGCAAGAGTACCGGGGAGGGTGTTTCAAAATAAGGGCAGAATTGGCGGCGGTATGTGGTGGAATAGTAATCAATCAAAAAAATTATCATGGGGTGCAGAAATATTTGGCGGTACCGGCGGTGTGTTTAACAGAAAAAGTTTTACCCCAACCCTGTTTGGTAAAATACGTTTCAGCAGTAAATTCTCTATCGATAATTCTTTAAGTATGGAGTTTCATAAAAACAGCCAGGGTTTTGCAGCTGTAAAATATTCAGGAATGGGTGCTATAAATGATACAGTTATTTTTAGCAGAAGAGATTTACGTACTGTAGAAAATATACTGAGCATGAAATACAGCTTTACCAATAAAATGGGCATTACTTTAAGGGCAAGGCATTACTGGAGCAAAGTGGCACCGCAGCAGTTTTACGAATTAAATAAATACGGTAACCTTGTTGCACCTGCAGTACCGTTTACACAAAATGTAAATCAGAATTATAATTTTCTCAGTACCGACCTGGTGTACACCTGGCAGTTTGCACAAGGCAGTTTTATTAATATCGTATGGAAAGATATTTCCGAATCATTTAACCGGGAATTTGAAAATAATTATTTCAGCAATTTTGATAAAACTATTAGAAATCCACAGGCTAACAGCTTTTCAATACGGGTTATTTATTTCTTAGATTATCTTACTGCAAGAAGTAAAATCGGAAAGAAAAAATAAAATAGAATGGGCCACAAAATGTGGCCCATTCTATAAGATATTAATCAGTAGCATTATTACCAATAACAATTGCACCCATTGCCATGGCGGTATCTTTTAACACATTGGTAAAATTGCCGTTTACCAGGTGTTTTAAATGCAGTGTAAACACAAAAATTAAAAACATAGCTGCCAGTAAATAACAGGCAAGGCGTGCAGCTTTATTTATTATTATAGCAATTGCAGCCAGTATCATACCGGCACCTGTTACATAAATCCATATTATGCCACCGGGCACATATTCAGGAACACCGCTTTTCATTTCCTCTGCATTCATAAAATGCAACACACCAAAAGTACCAACGGCAAGGGCAAAAATAATACCTGCTATCCGGGAAGAGATTATCTGTTTCATAATAACTTGGTTTTGGTTATATATGAAAATTAATGCTTAAAAATGTGGATTGCAAGTGTTTTGAACTAATTATTTACAGCAAGAAAAGGGCTTCAATTTTTATTCAATATTCAAAACCCGGTACAATTATTTTTGCAGCATACTTATATCATCCAAAGCATATATGCCTCTGCCGTAAGTTGCAATTACCAATTGATTTGTTTTAGGATGAATAAACAGATCCTGTACAGATACAATAGTAGGCAGATTATTATTTAACGGTATCCATTTTTGCCCACCGGTATTGCTTACATAAACTCCCATATCTGTTCCGCAATACAAAATATTTTTTTTGTTGGGGTCTTCTCTTATAACGTTTACCGGGCTATGTGGCAAATTACCTGCAACAGGTATCCATGTTTTCCCCATGTCGGACGATTTAAAAATATAAGGAGTAATATTATCTTCCCGTCTGTCGCTTAATGTTACATACACTGTTGCTGCATTATATTTTGATGCTACCAATCTTGATACATGTGCATTTGCAGGCAGGCCATTAGTAATTTCATTCCAGTTACCGCCATCATTTAAACTTATCCAAACCCTGCCATCATCGGTACCAACATATAATAATCCTTTTTTAAACGGCGATTCGTCAACAGCAGTTATGGCCTGGTGATTAATAGCATAAGGCGTTTTACCCATTCGTTGTTTATTGTTGTTACTCATATCGGGACTGATCCTTTTCCATGTAGCTCCGCTATCTGCCGACTTAAATAAATATTGCATGCCATGGTAAACAGTAAAACTATTGTGTGGCGATATCATAGTATAGGCAAGCCATTCGCCCCTGTGCGTTTCTTCATCGTCAGCTTTTTTGGGCGCAATATTTCTTTCCTGTACGGAATCGGGTAAATCAAGATTAGCTTTTATTAAGCGGCCATAAAACGAAGAGGTGTAAATGGTATTGGCATCGCCGGGGTCAATGGCATGAATAACACCTTCTCCGCCCGGTCCGTATTTCCATTTACTGATGATACTGTCTTTAATACCAAAAGTATTTTTTATGCTTCCCATAAATGAGCCTTCATCCTGTACTGAACCAATGATATTGTACGGCACCCTTGAATCGTAAGTAATATTATAGAATTGTGTTGTTGGAATCTGCTTATAAAAGTTTTTCCATTTTTTGCCGCCATCGTAGGTTAATGCAACGCCACCATCATCACCGTTAATAATATAATTAGAATCTGCCGGGTCAATCCACAAACCATGGTTATCACCATGAATATAATCGCTGGTGGTATCTTTTGGTTGAAAACGTTTCCATGTTTTACCGGCATCATTCGATTTTGCCATAGCCAATCCTAAAATATACAAACAGTTTTCATCTAAAGGGTTTACTCTTATCTGCCCCATTACCCAACCATACGTGCCACAAAACCTTTCCATAAAATTGTTGTTCTCTGACATCTTTGTCCAGCTTTCACCCTTGTCACTGCTTTTGTAAACTTCCACTCCCTTTACCACAATTTCTATTGGCCTTCCGTAAGGATCGAGCTCTCCTTTTTTGACTTCTCTTTTTTTATCGTGGTTATCAACAAAAGCATAAATAACAGCAGGGTTGCTCCTGGAGATATCAATTCCTATTCTACCGGTATTCTTTGTATCAGGCAGTCCATTGGTAAGCGGCTTCCAGGTTTTGCCCCCATCTATGGTTTTGTAAATATGATCGTTATCTTCCGGCACAGGATCGCTCCAGCGTTTGCGTATGCGGTTCCACATTGAAGCATAAATAGTATTAGGATCCGATGGATCCATTCTTAAATCGATGCAGCCTGTTTTATTATCATCACCTAAAATTTTTTTCCATGTTTTGCCGCCATCAGTAGTTTGATAAACACCCCTGTCATTATTATAACTCCACTCATTACCACCTGCCGCAACATAAACTGTTGATGCATCCGTTGGATGTATTATCACCCTTGCAATAGTGCCGGTATTTTCCAAACCAATATGCTGCCATGTTTTACCTGCATCGGCAGATTTAAACATACCAATACCTGGTAAAGACGCTCTGAAAATATTAGCCTCGCCGGTACCCACATAAATAATATTATTGTTTGATGGAGCTATTGCCATATTGCCAATTGACTGGGTACCTTGTTTATCAAACAGCGGAAGCCATGTTTTGCCTGCATCTGCTGTTTTCCATAAACCTCCTGTTGCAAAAGCGGCATACACAATATTTTTATTGCCGGAGATGCCCCACACATCAGTACAGCGGCCACTTATATTATCGGGCCCAACATTGCGCCATTGCAATTTTTTATAAGCAGATAAATTTATTGCCGCCTGGTGTTGGTTAAATGCGGCAACACGTTCTGTTCCTTTGCTGGGCCGCTGGTTGCTTACAAAATTTTGTGCCATTACATTTTGTGCAGCAGCAAATAAAAACAGGATAAAGATCTTTTGCATGGTTTATTGTATTCGTGTGATGGAAATAATTTGTACAACAGGTTTAAAATATTGCCCCTGTTCAGGATATAGTTGTTGAATTTTTTTTACTGCCTCCATCCCGTTTACCACTTTACCAAAAGCTGCAAAACCTTGTCCGTCGGCATTTCTTTTGCCACCATAATCCAGTGAAGGCTGGTCGTTAATGCAGATAAAAAAACTGCTGGTAGCAGATGCAGGGGCGTTTCTTGCCATAGATATAGTACCATCCTTATGCAGCAGGCCGGTTTGCGTTGTTGTTTCCAGGTTAATGGGTGCAAATTCTTTCAGCGAATCTACATTACCACCCTGTATCACTTCAATTTTCACCGCATTATTGGGTTGATTATTTAAGGTAACAGCACGGAAGAAAGAACTGCTGTCGTACAAATGTGCATCCACATAGTTTAAAAAATTAGCAACAGTTACCGGAGCTTTTGCAGGATATAATTCAATGGTGATGTTACCCTGTTCTGTTTTAATTAAACAGGTAATATTTTTCTGGGCAAAAAGATTTGACAGGCAAAAACAAAAAAGCAGTATGAAAATATTTTTTTTCATACTGCTAATGTAAGATTAAGTTTATTATTCAGGCTGATTCTCCGGCCGCATCATCGGGAAGAATAATACATCCTGTATGGAATGTTGGTTGGTTAGTAACATAGCAATTCTGTCGATACCAAAGCCAATACCACTTGTTGGCGGCATACCATATTCCAGGGCTCGTAAAAAATCATGATCAATAAACATGGCTTCATCATCGCCACGTTCCATTAGTTTTACCTGCTCTTCAAAACGTTCCCGTTGTTCAATAGGGTCGTTTAATTCACTGTATGCATTGGCAATTTCCTTGCCATTGCACATCAACTCAAAACGTTCTACCAAACCAGGTTTGCTGCGGTGCTTTTTGGTAAGCGGACTCATTTCTACCGGGTAATCTGTAATAAAAGTTGGCTGAATATAGTTGCCTTCGCATTTAGCACCAAAAATCTCGTCAATCAGTTTTCCCTTGCCCCATTTTTCATCTGCATGAATTTTTAATTCCCTGCAAACATTTCTTATGCCTGCTTCATCCATTTCACTAATATCAAAACCGGTAAATTCTTTAATAGCATCGTACATGGTTATTCTTTTGTACGGGGCTTTAAAATCAATTTCTTTTTCACCAACCAAAACTTTACTGGTGCCGTTTGTGGCAATAGCTGCTTTCTCCAGCATTTGTTCGGTGGTATCCATCATCCACTCATAATCTTTATACGCTACATAAAATTCCAAAACGGTAAATTCAGGATTATGGGTGCGGTCCATCCCTTCGTTACGGAAGTTGCGACTGAATTCATACACCCATTCAAACCCACCAACGATCAATCTTTTTAAATACAGCTCGTTAGCAATACGCATGTACATCGGTACATCCAATGCATTGTGATGTGTAGTGAAAGGCCTTGCAGCAGCACCACCCGGTATGCTTTGCAAAACGGGCGTATCAACTTCCAATGCGCCACGTTCATTTAAAAACTCACGAATGGAATTAACCATTTTGGTACGCTTGATAAAAGTTTCTTTTACGCCTGGATTCACAATTAAATCTGCATAGCGCTGACGATAACGGAACTCAGGGTCTGTAACTTCATCAAATGATTCGCCGTCTTTTTCCTTAACTATTGGTAAAGGGCGTAATGATTTGGTAAGAATAGTAAACTCTTTTACGTGGATAGAAGTTTCACCGGTTTTGGTAGTGAATACATAACCTTTTACGCCAATAATATCACCAATATCAACCAATTTTTTCCAAACAGTTTGATACATTGTTTTATCCTCGCCGGGGCAAATATCATCCTGCTTGATATAGAATTGAATTTTTCCTACAGCATCCTGTATCACTGCAAAATTTGCTTTGCCCATATCACGTACACTCATAATGCGGCCGGCAATACATACATCTGCAAAATCTGCCTTATTTTCTTCTCCTTTATAATTCTCTTTTATATAAACCGATGTGGTGTTTACCGGGTACAACGGTGCCGGAAAAGCATCGATACCTAATTTTTTAAGTTCTTCTAACTTTTCTCTCCTGATAATTTCCTGTTCACTTAAGTGCTGTGTACTCATAAATAAATAATATGTTTTTTGTTCCCTCATTGGACGGGGGCACAAATATACTTTATGCAACCCAATCCTCCATAATTGCAGTCTATACAGGTAATATGTAAATCTGGCAAGGAACTTGTTTAACTTTTAACTAAAATAGAAACAACATGAAAAAATTATTTACTGTAGTGTTAGGTGTTATTTTATTAAGCGGATGCGATGTGTTAAGTAAATTACCAACCGGAGTTGGCGGCGGCATTACAGAAGGAGAAGCCGGCCAGGGCATTAAAGAAGCGTTGAGCCAGGGATTAGCGGGTGCTGTTTTAAAGCTAAATAAAGAAGATGGTTTTTTTAAAGATGCTTTATATAAAATTTTATTACCGCCTGATGCCAAAAAAGTGGAGAATACATTGCGTACGCTTGGTTTTAACAATATGGTGGATAAAGCCATTCTGCAAATTAACCGTGGTGCCGAAGATGCAGCTGGTTATGCCAAGCCCATTTTTGCTGATGCAATAAGAAGCATGACCTTACAGGATGCGATCGGGCTGGTAAAAAATGGAGATACCAGTGCCACACATTTCTTCAGGGAGAAAACAACAGATAAATTAATTGCTGCTTTTTTACCGGTTATAAAAGCTTCATTAGATAAAGTGGATGCAACAAAATATTATGGCGATATGGTGAGTAAATACAACAGTATTCCCCTGGTAAAAAAGATAAATCCTGACCTGGCCGGCTTTGTTACTGATAAGGCAACTGCTGCTTTATTTGACCTGGTGGCAATAGAAGAGAAAAATATCAGGACCAATATTGCTGCAAGAACAACCGATATATTAAAGAAAGTGTTTGGACAAAAATGGTATTAAAAATTTGTATGTAAGAAATTGGTTGCCGCTATTACGCCATTGTTAAAGAGTAATTGCTTTTCCTCTGCTTTCATTTTTCTTACTTTGGAATTGACGTTGCCATAGCTGACATAGATCGTTCTGCCCCTTTCATTTTCCAGATCGGGATATTTGCGGTTGAGTGTTTCTATCATCAGGTTGCTGAAAGCTGCTAAATACTCGTTGAAATTATTTACCGAATAAGGCGGAATGGTGATATTGTTTTTTTGTAAAGAATCAATTTGCTCCGGCCGCTCCAGCTTTATGCCAATGGTTTGCATATTGAATTTTACCTGGTTGCACAAGAGCGGATTCTTAATGTTTTCGCAGCTGTCAAAAATACTGATGGGGTAATTGCAGAGCATACCACCATCTACATAATAATTAATAAAAGAACTGGTATCCCCTTTCTTTATCTTTTGTTTATTATCATCTAATGCAACAGGTTCAAAATATAAAGGCACGCCACCGCTGATTCTTGCCGCAAGGGCAACCGGCATATCGGGTGTAAGTTCAAAAGAAAAAATTTCTAATTGCTGCCTGCTTAAGTTGGTGCCGGTGCAATAGAGGTCTTTATATAAATTATTTTGTAACCGCAGCTGATGTAACTCCGCAAAGCTTAAATTTTCCTTACCTGTTTTGTACTTCACCAATTTTTTTAACCAGGCCTCAAACTTTTTCCCTTCATAAATACCAAAATCATTTTTTACCCTTTTGTATTTGCCGATAAGACCACCTTTGCCGTCATTGAATTGCTGCAGGGCTAATTCCTGCATTATACTATCTATTTCTTTTGCAGTATAACTCACACATACCAATAAACCTGCAATAGCACCGGCAGATGAGCCGCCCACTTTTTCTACCTGCTGTAAAATGCCTTTATCTTCCAGCACACTAAATACACCGGCATAAGCAAGGCCACGTACACCGCCACCTTCAAGCACAAGATTTTTATAATTGTAATTATTTTGTGCAAAGCACAGCGACGGGAATAACAGGAGTACAGCAAATAACTTTTTCATTACGTGAAAATAAAAAAAAGCCGCCGCAGTAAAAGTTAAAGGCTGATTAATAATAATACCCAAAAATGATGTTCATCTCATCTTCGCTGGTTAAACCGAAGTTTACGGTTTTGTTACTGGTATTATTGTATGTTACCACGCTGGTAAGGCCTTCGCCTGCATTAAGTTGTATTGGCGTTGCATAGTTTATTACCAGGGGATGCTGCCAATCGGTGTTTTCGTAAACAATTTCCCCGTTTCTTGGTCCGCCCAATATCTTTATTACAAAACGCTCTCCCATTTTATGAAAATGAGAAGTAAGCATAATAACTGTTACCGGGTTGGAAAATGTAAAATTGGTGGTTATTGTTTTACGCTGGTTGGCAGGAATAGAGAAATTATAATTGGCAAAGTTTATTGATTTAGCTTCTTTATTAACGGTAGCCTGCGGTACTGTATATAAGTTGATAAAATTTTCGCCGGTAAAACTGGAGGTTTGTTTATTAAAATAATGTGCATTTAAATCAAGTGCAGTGCCGGCAGGGATTTTTAATGCAACACCGGCAGGAAAAGTATAAGTGGCATTTACATCTGTACCGCCGCCTAAAAAAAGATGGTTCTGCATTTGCGAAAAAGTGGTAACATTAATGGTGCCATCAGCATTATATAAATCTCTTAAAGTATTTACGGGAGGCAGCAGGGCTGTATTTTGAAAACCATACAAAACAAAATGATGGCTGTTGGGCCTGCCCCTCATGGTATATTTATTTACATAAACAGCAGCGGTATTCGGCGTAATTCTGTTTACAAAAACTTCCCTTTCGGTGTTGGGGCTTACGGTAAAAGGATCTATTTTAAGTTGAAACCCATCTGCGGCAGCGGGTGGATCAAGTGGTATAAAAGGCTGTGTGCAAACGGTGGTGTTACCCAATATTGTTTCATCTACAACTCTGCCGGTTTTTGGCGCACCTTTTATTATCCATTGCTTAATAAATTCAATTTGGCCTAAAGTTAAATACTGGCTGCCCATTGGCATGGTGGCGCCATAATTAGCAGCATGATGCCCGGCCTGGCAATCGGTTTTATGGTACAGTAAACTCTTAAGATAATCTCCCGGCTTTACCCTTACCAGGCCATCAGCATTTGCTGCGGTATTTTTTACGGCTTTATTAACCAGGTTATCGTAAGCTGCGGCTGCAGTCAATACCAGGTTATGCTGGCTGTAAGTAGCATCGGTTGTTGAAGCATGGCAACCGCTTACCGCACATGAAGGAGTAAATATATTTTCCTGCAGTATTGTCCAGGTGTCTTTTTTAGAAGCATCATTTGTACCAGGATTTTTTTGGCAGGATGGCATTAGCAGCGGCAAACTTAAAATTGCCACGCAAATAATAGTTGTTGCAAATAGTTTCATGTCCCGGGTTTGATGCAAAACAAATGTAAACAAATTAGTTTAAAGCTAATAGTACCTGCCAGGCCTGTTGCACTTTGCCGTTATCCAGTAGTTCTTTTGCATAGGACTAAGTAATATATTAGAAGAGGGGTTTTTTATTAAAAAAAATTACATAGCTTGATACAAATTGGCTAAATTATAATTTCCTCTTTTGAATTTTTGAATTTTTTTTTCAAGTTTCTTCTTGTTTTTTGAAAAGGATAAATAATTTCTTTGCTTGTAAGAAATTCTTCCATCATGGTGCAGGCTAACTGTTACCGGTTTTTTAAATTCACCATTTTTACCAGAGTAACAATTCCATTCTCCAAGTTTTTCCCATACAGGAGCATAAATGGGGTCTTTAAATTTCTTCCTGCCGGGCATTCCGGCTAAGGCATAATTAGCATTCATAATTCCCACGCCGGTCATTACAAAACTTTCGCAGGCATACACCGTAGCATTGCTGAACAACTTACTTGTGCCAATCATTAATGAATCACCATTCATCCTTTGTGCCGGAAAAGTTTCTACAGCAGGCAGTGTGTAAGTAGCGCCACCGTAACAAGAGCCAATCCCAACATTAGTATTCGTATCACAATAAGCGGATAGCTTTTTCAGATGAACGGTAAGGGCACTGTCCCGGATGGTTTTATAATTAAATTCTTCTTCACCAATTTCGAAAAGCGATCTACGACGCTGGTAATGGCCATGGCTGTCGAACCAGATATTGCCGATCAGGGCATTTTTCCTTTCCAGGATATGGGTAATTTTTTTAACCATCTCTTTTGACGAAGAGACGATGATGACATAAAAATCAGCTTTATGATATTTACGCATTAGTTTTGCCTGTAACTGAAAACTAAACGGCGCCTGGTCAAACTTTTTTTGTTTGGGGGAGACCATAAAATTCAGCCGACGTTGTGGTTGACTGGAATTGTCAAAAGTATTTTGTGCCACTGTTTGCAGGGTTACAAAAGGGACTAATGCTAAAAGATAAAATGATCTGAAACGGGCGAGTATAATGATTACATGTTTCATTTTGTTGATTTTTTAAGTTCATTAAATAATAATCTGCTGCCATCGATGTAATATTTTTTTCTGGAATGATTTTTTCTTTTTAGTGCCAGTTCCCGGATATTGGAATAGCCAAACTCAACAGACTTATACTTTATGCCTTTTTTCCATTCTTTAAATTTCCCGGGGTATATGAGTATAGAAGTATCTTTTACCTCCAGCAATAAACCTTTCAGTATATTATCGTTCATGGTGGTTAGGTGAATGATATAGTGAAGACTTTTACCATTTACCGAATCTGTTTGTGCGGATAAATGAGCAGCATTTATTAAAAAGATGAAACCTATAATTACTTTCATGTTAAAAACGGTTTTGAAGTTTATGGTTAATTGGGTTTACTTCTGCTAAACTATTATCAACATGGCTGTATCCATAGCAGCAATTAGCAGTTGGCTTTTATGAGTTGGTGATTTTAAAAATGACAAGGCAAGATGTTAAAAGACATTAACGAAAAATGGGAAATTTCAACTTAAAACGACCTGCTGCAAAGTAATTTGCCAATAAATAAGGTTCCTTTTTTTCGAATGCAGTCAGGTTATGATGGAAATCACGCCAGTTACCAATGCAAATGAATGAAAGGCCAAAGAGAGCTATGAAATAGTGGTATAAGGTAATAACTTTAAGAAATTAAGCTATTTATATACTAATGCCTTTTTTTAGAAAAATATCATTGTATTGGAAGTGCCAAATTTTTGGATGGGGATTGTATTCTATATCATGGATGTTTTTTATACCCTTTTATTTCAACGGCTTTTCTGCCAATGATTTGCTTACAGCTTTCAAAGGATTCATCTTAGGTGTTTTGAGTACTCATTTAATGAAAATGAAAATAGTAAAATGGAGAATTATAGAAAAATCCCTGTGGAGCCAATTTATTTTTTTGCTTTTAATAACTATACCTTTTGGTATCCTTTTAATTTTTCTTACTGGAATAAATTATTTAAATAATCCCGGCTTTGGAATATTTGAAATATTATATAAAAACCCTAAATTGATACATGGTTTTATTATAGGGTTACCATACACTTTTACACTTTTATTTATCTGGAATCTTATTTACTTTCTTTATAAGTACGTAAAAAATTTAAAAAGTGAAATTCAAAAAAGTGCGGATATGAAAATAGAGCTACTTGAACTTGAGGCCAAAGCCCTTCGTGCCCAAATGAATCCGCATTTTATTTTCAACTGTTTAAATTCCATTAAATCACTGATACAGCAGCATGATGAAGAAAAGTCTGTTTCTTATCTCACCACATTTTCAAAACTGATTCGTAACCTCTTCAACAGTGCAGATAAAAAAGAGATCAGCCTCTATGATGAAATAGAGACCTGCAAACTTTATCTGCAACTGGAAGCCATGCGCTTTGATACCAAGTTTTCTTATGCAGTATTAATTTATGAAACGATTGACCTGAAATCCATACAGGTACCGGCACTCATTATTCAACCATTTATTGAAAATGCTATCTGGCACGGCATTGTGCCACGCAATACCGGTGGTAAAGTTTCACTGAATGTGTTGCGTAAAGATGGAGTTATACAAGTTGTTATTGATGATGATGGCATTGGCAGAGAAGCCTCACAACAAAATAAATCTGCCAGCGGCCTTGCCCATCAATCCAAGGGAGTGAACCTTACACAAACAAGGCTGGAGCTTAATAATCTGTTGCAGCAACGGCAGGCAGAACTGGAGATTATTGATAAGAAAGATGAGCATGGATTAGCAACAGGAACGACTGTAATTTTAAGTTTCAAAGAATCAGAATGAAACGAAACCTTTTAAAAATATCACTGTATTGGAAGTGCCAGCTTTGGGGATGGTTTTCTCTTGGAGTAATATCATTTATAGGTATTTCTTATGGGGCAGATTTTAAAAGAGAGTTTCCTGGTAATATTAGATATTTAGTTCAGATAATGATATCAGGGATTTTGTTTAGCCATCTGGTGCGCTTTTATATCAAGAAGTGGGAACTAGCACAAAAATCCTTTTGGAAATTGATCTTGCCAATTTCTATTCTAACTGTATTTTTTGGTGCCTTTGTTGGAATTTTTGCACGTAATCGAAATATAGAATTGATTATTTACGTATGGAATAGAAATCCTATGTCTGAAAATGTATTTATGATTTTTGAGACTGTAATGAACGGAACTTTTTTGCTAATGTTATGGAACATTATATATTTTTTCTATCAAAACCAACAGCGTAATAAAAAACAGGAGAAGGAAAAAGCCGCACTTAAACTTCAGGCAGTTGAACTGGAAGCCAAAGCACTTCGTGCCCAAATGAATCCCCATTTTATTTTCAATTGTATGAATTCAATTAAATCATTAATACAACAGAATGAAAATGAAAAATCGGTTACTTATCTTACTACCTTTTCAAAGCTTATCCGTACTTTGTTAAACAATGCAGATAGAAAAGAGATCAGCTTGAATGATGAAATTGAAACTTGTAAATTATACCTGCAGTTAGAAGCCATGCGGTTTGATACAAAGTTTACTTACGCAGTGCATGTTGATGAAAATATCGATTTGAAATCGATACAGATTCCTGCACTCATTATTCAACCCTTTATTGAAAATGCCATCTGGCATGGCATTGTGCCCCGCAATACCGGCGGCAATGTTTCACTGAATGTATCACGTAGGGATGGCATTATAGAAATCGTTATTGATGATGACGGTATTGGCAGAGAAGCATCTCGACAAAATAAATCGGATAGTGGCCTTACTCACCAATCAAAAGGGGTTAACCTTACACAATCAAGACTGGAATTGAATAACCTGTTGCAGCAACGGCAGGCAGAACTGGAGATTATTGATAAAAAAAATGAAAATGGAACAGCAATGGGAACAGCGGTTATTATTAAAATCAAAGAAGAACTATCATGATAAGATCTATTATTATTGATGATGAACAACATTGTATAAAGGCATTATTAAGTGACCTGCAAAAGCATTGCTCATCTATTGAAGTAGTAGAAGCCTGTTCATCGGCCAAAGAAGGGATGATGGCCATTAAGAAATTAAATCCTGATCTGGTTTTTTTGGATGTTGAAATGCCCTGGATGAATGGTTTTGAAATGCTGGAGATTTTAGGTGAAATAAATTTCTCCATCATCTTTACCACAGCACATGATGAGTTTGCAGCAAAGGCATTCCGCATAAGTGCCGTAGATTATTTATTAAAGCCAATTGATGCCAATGACCTGAAAGCCGCAGTTCAAAAAGTAGAAAAGAAAATGGACGAAGGCAGCAGTGTGCAGCATATCAGTAACCTGTTGCGGAATATGCGACAGACCTCTGCCGAACAAAAGATTGCATTACCTCAACGTGAGGGTTATGAATTTGTGGATATATCATCAATTATTTATTGTACGGCCGAAGGAGCATATACAAAAATTTTTATTGAAGGAAAAAAAGCTATGCTTATATCCAGAACACTTGGTGATGTAGAGGAACTTCTTTCTCCAGAGATGTTCCAAAGGATCCATCATTCTACGGTGGTAAATGTTTCTTACATATCTCAATTCCTGCGTACAGATGGATGCAATGTTGTTTTAAAAAACGGAGAGAAACTTTCGGTTAGCAAGGCCAAAAAGGAAATGTTGATGGCAAGGTTGGGGTTAAAATAAAAAACGATCAGGTGTCTTTACAGCTCCAAGCCGTATGGATACCTATACATCTGCCAGCAACACTTGCCAGGCCTCATTTACCTTGCCTGCATCTAATAATTCTTTGGCATACCTGTGCAGCTCTTTATCCATCTCATCGGGGTTAATGGAAAAATACTGGATAATATTTTTCAGTTTATCATCATTAAATGTTGCATCTACAAAAGGCTGTTCGTTTACATTGGCCAGCTGCCCTAAATTATTACCGGTAAGTATATTACTGTTACGTATGCTTTCGGGCAAAGCATCTACACCAATACCCAGTTGTGTATTGGGTTTAGCTACTTCAAACACGGCAGCGCCGCTGGCACGGCAATAAAAATCGCCACCCATACGGGCTACCAGGTCAATTTTATGCGGATCGATCTGATTTTTTTCGCTTAAGATATTATCGTTGATGTGCATCACCAATACTTCGCAAATAATAAGATTGCCGGCACCACCTTCCGTACCTGTTTCAATAATATCCCTCACTTTACATTCCAGTTGCACGGGGCTTTCAGCTACACGAAAGGCTTTTACTTTTTCTGAAGGTAATTTTGTAAAACCTGATTTAACAAACTCATCAATGCCTTTTGGATATTCACAGCTGCTGAGGCTCATCTGCTGTACCATAGCATAGTTCACTACATTAATCACAACTTCTTTGGTGTCGTAAATATTCAGCAAAGTATGTTTAAGTGTATTGTCACGTACTTTTCTCGATGGAGAAAAAACAAGTGTTGTGGGATTACTGCCAAACACATTAAAAAAACTAAATGGCGATAAATTGGGGTTACCATCCTTATCAAGTGTACTTGCAAAGCAAATGGGCCTTGGCGCAACAGCACCTAAAAGAAAACTATGCAATTCGCCTGTTTTTATTTCTCCCGGAACAATTCTCATCTTTGTAAATATTGAGCAATAAAATTACTTATAAAAACTATAGTATTGTTTGTTGTAAATTCATTGTTCAAAATTATTTATGCCAATAAAGAAAATACTGTACTGCCTTTTTTTTATACTGCAACTTAAAGCGGCATCGGCACAACAGCAGGTAATCAGGATAAATTTATTAGGCTATACAACCCGAAGCATAAAAACAGCCATATGGTGCAGCAGGCAGAATGCGCCGGTTAAAGAATTTTATATTGCAGACGCTGCAACAAAAAAAACAGTTTTTAAAAAGAATGCCGGTAAAGCTTTTGGTAGTTATGGCCCTTTTGCACAAACACAACGATTATCTTTTTCTGAATTTTCGAAACCGGGTACTTACTATATTGTTGCTGGTGGCATACACTCTCCGGTATTTAAAATAGATGACAATGTATACAAAGGCACGGCAGATTTTTGTTTGCGTTATATGCGGCAGCAGCGTAGTGGTTTCAATCCTTTTTTAAAAGACAGCTGCCATAAGCATGATGGCTACACTTTATATGGACCGATGCCCGACAGCACACATATTGATGTAAGCGGCGGCTGGCACGACGCCAGCGATTATTTACAGTACGCTTCTACATCTGCCAATGCAACCTATCATTTGTTGATGGCCTATCGTGATTTTCCACTTGTGTTTACAGATGAAAAACTGGCCAACGGTTTGGATGGAAAAAATAGTTTACCCGATGTGCTTGATGAAGCCCGTTGGGGTATTGACTGGTTATTAAAAATGAATCCGTCAGAAAATATCATGTTCAATCAACTGGGCGATGATAGGGATCATATGGGTATGCGTATTCCAAAAGAAGACAGCTTTTATGGTAAAGGATTTGAGCGGCCGGTATATTTTTTAAGTGGCGAACCACAGCAGCGGGGAAAGTTTATGAATAATACTACCGGCACCAGTTCTACCGCAGCAAAATTTGCAAGTGTATATGCATTAGCACACGAACTGTATCAAACAGATAGTTTATTCAGGAAGCATGATAAAAGACATGGGTATTATGACAAAGCATTCAATGCTTATAATTATGCGTTGAAGAAACCAGGTGTTACCCAAACCGCATCGGTACGGTCGCCCTACATTTATGCAGAAGAAAACTGGACGGATGATATGGAGCTGGCATCAACTGCAATACATGACATGGTGAATCATTCTTCCGGCGCTGCAGATAATGGTTATTATATGGTGCAGGCACTGGCGTATGCAAAAAAAGAAAATATCACACCCTGGTTAGGAACAGATACAGCAAAACATTATCAATGGTATCCGTTTATCAACCTCGGGCATTATGAATTGATAAAAGCAATACAAAGCAAACAGTTTGCCCCGGGAAAAAGGTATGATAAAAATTTTGTTGCCAGTTTCGGGAGCTATGCCGATACTGTATTAAATTATTACAAACAAGGCATACAAAAAGTATGGAGGAAAGCCAGCGGGAATGCTTTTTATCGTGGTGTGCCCTTTATATGGTGCAGCAATAATTTAACCACATCATTTGCCACACAATGTTATTGGTACCGCACTTTAAGCAAGGATAATAGTTTTGAAGAACTGGAACAGGCGAACTTCGACTGGTTATTGGGTTGCAACCCATGGGGTACCAGTTTTGTGTATGGGTTACCGCAAAACGGCGACAATCCGCAAGACCCTCATTCCGCATTTACCCATCTTGAAAATTATCCCATTGATGGCGGCCTTGTAGATGGTCCGGTGTATGGCAGCATCTATAAAAGTTTAATTGGTATTACTTTATACCAGCCGGATGAATATGCGGCTTTTCAAAGTGATCTGGTGGTGTACCACGATGATTATGGAGATTACAGTACCAACGAACCTACAATGGATGGTACGGCATCATTAATTTATTTACTGGCAGCAAAAGAGAATAGTACAATTTCACGGCGGGATAAAAACTACAGTTATAATCATGGAGCTATTGTTCGGGGCGATACACTGCAAAAAAATATGGCGCTTGTTTTTACGGGCCATGAGTTTGCCGATGGCGGAGATTTGATTGCAAAAACATTATTGCAACAAAAAATAAAGGCCTCTTTCTTTTTTACGGGGGATTTTTATAACAACACTGCTTTTAAAAAAATAATTACACAGCTAAAAAAAGATGACCATTACCTGGGCCCACATTCCAACAAACATTTACTGTATGTCGATTGGACTAAAAGAGATAGTTTACTTGTAACCAGGCAGGAGTTTACCAACGATTTAAAATTGAATTATGCGGCCATGAAAAAACTGGGTATCAGCCATGGAAAATATTTTTTACCACCTTACGAATGGTATAACGATTCTATTGCTGCATGGACAAAGGGAATGAACCTGCAACTGATCAATTTTACAGCTGGTACAAAAAGCAATGCAGACTATACCACTCCCGGCATGAAGAATTACAGAACCACTGATGAAATTTATAACTCTATACTGCAGCTTGAAGAAAGTAAGGGGTTAAACGGTTTTATTCTTTTATTACATATTGGCACTGATGCAAAGCGTACAGATAAATTTTATTATAAGCTGAATGATTTGATAAAGGCGCTAAAACAAAAAGGCTATTCCTTTAAAAAAGTTGATGAACTATTGCATTAAATTTTCTTTAAAGCCAAAATAGAAAAATCGCTTTCGTCTTTTACAATGGTGTTGCTTAGTTTACCCAGGCCGTCAATTTCCATTTCTACCACATCACCTTCCTGTAACCATTGTTCTGTATAATCAGGGTCGTTCAGTTTTCCTGTACCATTTAATTCTAAAAAACAACCGGTGCCCACTGTGCCGCTGCCAATAACATCGCCGGCAAATAAGTTAACACCATAGCTGCAGCGTTCAATTATTTCAGCAAAGGTCCAGTCCATATCGCTCACATTTCCTTCACTAACCTGCACACCATTTACCCAGCATTTCATATTTAAATTCCAGGCTTTACCGGTATGGCCTTCTTTGCAAGGCACTTCAAACTGTTCCAGTTCATCTAAAGTAACCAGCACGGGACCAATAACTGTGGCAAAATCTTTTCCTTTTGCCGGCCCAAGGTTCAACAGCATTTCTTCCATCTGTAAACGCCTTGCACTCATGTCATTCATTATCATTAATCCACCAATATATTCATCTGCTTCAGCAGCAGGAATATTTCTGCCCGATTTAGAAATAACGATTGCAGCCTCCAGTTCAAAATCCAGTTTTTCAAAATGATCGGGCATACAAACAATTTCGCCTGGCCCCTGTATGCTGTTGTGATTGGTAAAATAAAAAATGGGGTATTGATCAAACTCCGGTATCATGTCCACCTTTCTGTTGCGTCTTGCAGCGGCCACATGTTGCCGGAAGGCATAACCATCCCTGCAACTTGTGGGGTGTGGTACAGGCGCTAAAATTTCTGCATCGCTGAACGGAACGGCATGAGTGCTTCTTACCAACCCTTCTTTAATGCGGCGTTCACAAGCCAATGCCAACGGCATTATATCATCCCAATAATTTAAAAACATCGACATGCTGATTGGCAGATCGGGGTGCAATGCATCGGTATCATATAAATTACCATCTACTAAAATTGCCAGTTGATGCTGATCGTTTTTTAAATAAGTTACTAATTTCATGGTTGAATAAGTTGAGGGCAAAAATAGCTAATAATAGACTTACTAAATTAACAAAAGAGCTATTGTTTTTTAATGTGAACGGTTAATTTTGTGTTGCTAAAACTATATAATGAAATTTGAGAAAATAAATAATAAGGGTCAGGCCCGGTTATTTAAAAACCAGCATCTCGAACATCTTACCAAAACACATCCGCTGGTAATATGGGGCATGTATTTGCCGGTTATTACAGCTATGTTGTATTACAGCAGTGTTGTTATACAATTAAACGGCATACAAATACTGCTTGCTTTTTTGGGAGGTGTGTTTTCCTGGTCGTTTTTTGAATATATGATGCACCGGTTTATATTTCACTTTTTTGCCCGGTTTAAAAAGGCCACCAAAATTGTTTATGTAATACACGGTAATCACCATGAGTATCCAAGAGATAAAGAAAGATTATTTATGCCGCCTGTACCAAGCCTTATGCTGGCAGTTTTTGTTTTTTTTGTATTGTATTTACTATGCAGCTTATTTGGTGTTGCCTTTTATGTGTTTGCTCTTTTCCCAGGGTTTGTAACGGGTTATTTAATGTATGGCTCTATGCATTATGCCATACATGCATATAAGCCACCTTTTAAATGGATGAAGCCTTTGTGGCGCAACCACCACCTGCATCATTATAAAAATACCGAAATGGGATTTGGCGTAAGCTCTACTTTATGGGACCATGTATTTGGCACCATGTTCGATTTAAAAGTGGAAGCAGATGATAAAGAAAAGGAAGAACAGTTGATGTTTGAGTAAGGGCAGGTATTAACTGTTTCCTTTAAAAATATAACGGTACGTTCGGTGTGTTTTTTCTAAGTGTGCGCCAGTTGCAGCATGTACATCCATCATTTTTTTATTAAAGTCTCCCACCCAGGCCAGTTCCACTTCCATAAAAGTATTGCGGGGCACTACTTCCTGCTTAAGAATATAAATTAAGGCACTTTCAATTCCCTTGTGCTGATACTTTTGTTTTACTCCCATCACTATTGCTCTTATACGGTCTATTTTTTTTGTATTATTATACCACAGGTATTTTAATTTACCAATAAAATCAAGCCGGCCATTTACATAACGCAATATCTGGTTGGTGTTAGGCAGACAAATAACAAATGCAACGGGTTCGTTGTTATAATAGGCAAACCAGATTATCTTTTCATCCAGTATTGGTTTCATGCGTTCAAACTGGTCGTTAATTGAAGCAGAATCAATAGGCGTAAAATTTTCAAAATCCCGCCAGGCATCATTATATATCTCTTTAAAATCTTCCGAAAAACCGGTAAAATCTTTTTTAGTAAAGTGCCGGAAACTGTACCCGGGTTTTTTAGTAACCCATTCGGCAATTTTGGTAAATCTTTCCGGAACGGTTTTTCTTAAATCAATTACATTGGTTAGCTGATCATATTCTTTTTGCCATCCAAAATTTTCGAATAGTTGCTGGTAATATGGCGGGTTATAATTCATGTTCATTGATGGTGGCCTGAAACCATCTATAAGTAATCCCCACCAGCTGTCATTCTCTCCAAAATTTATTGGCCCTTCCATGGCCTGCATGCCATTTTGTTGCAACCAGGCAATAGCGGTGTTAAATAAAGTATTAGCAGCCTGCTGGTCGTTAGTACATTCAAAAAAGCCAATGCCACCAGTTGGCACATCAGTAACCTTCGCTTTTTCGTGATTAATAAAAGCAGCAATACGGCCAACAATTTTTTTATCGTTGTATAAAAGCCACCTGGTGCAAATGCCGTGTTTAAAAAATGAATTGTGGGTTGGATCAAATATATTTTCAACTTCAGTTTCAAGCGGGGCAATAAATGAAGGATCGTTTTTATAAAAGGAATATATGGACCGTATAAATGTTTTTTGTGCAACAGTATCTTTAACTTCAGCTATCTGAAACATAATCATGTTTAATTAGAAGGGACAAAATTACCATTTTTCTTCATCGTCATCTGTTAAAGATTTGCCCGAAAATTGTTTTCTTAAATTTATTTTTTGCTGCAGCCTTTCAACCACCAGGTCAGCAATTACCTTTCCGGCATCTTCGTTAGGATTATAAATTAAAAAAGTTTTCAATTTTTCTTCATTCACATCAATCCTGTATAAAATAGCCACGAGTTTTTCAAAATCAATTTTAATAAGCTGATTGATATAATCCGACAATTCATGCTGCATTTTGTCAAAAGAAATTTTTTCGGGCAATGCAAGTGCCAGATCGGTATTAATTGTTTGTATTAGTTCCGGGTTGGTCAAAGTTTTTCAATTACACCCAGGCTGAATAGTGCAAAATCATATTTAACTGGGTCATGCTTATCTAAAGTTCGTAAATATGCGGTTAATTCCAAAGCGGCCTGCCAATCAGGTGTATTGTTTTGTAATAAGTTAAACCGTTTAGCCACTCTGGCCACATGTACATCAATGGGTATAACCAGTTGTGCCGGGCTGATGTTTTTCCAGATGCCAAAATCAACCCCTTTATTATCATTACGTACCATCCAGCGTAAATACATATTTAATCTTTTGCAGGAAGATTTCTTTTCGGGAGATGCTATGTGCTTTTTTGTTCTTTCCGGTATGTGAGGTAAGGAGAAGAAGTAATTATAAAATTCTTTCAGCCCGTTTTCAATAGTACCGTCTTTTTTATGCAATCCTTTTGTAAAAGCTGTTTCAAGCGAATCATTCCGGCTATAATGATATTTTAAAAATTCAATACAATATAAAAGGTCGGTAGTGTTAAAAGTGCGGTGTTTAAAACCTTCCAGTTTTTTTAAATCTTTACTGTTGTGCTGCAGTATAAAATCATGTGGCGAATTATGTAGCAGCCCAAGCAACTCTTTACTCTTGTTAATAATAGTGGTACGGTTGCCCCAGGCAAATATGGCGGCAAAAAACCCGGCAATTTCTATATCCTGTTTTTTTGTAAACCCGTGCGGAATGCAAATGGGGTCGGCTTCAATAAAAGAAGGTTGATTGTAATAATCAACCTTACTATCCAGAAATTCTTTGAGATTATTTTTTATCATTTAAGTAAATAGAACCATAAAAGGGAATAAATAATGATAAACACATTTACCAACAGAGCACCAATAATACTTTGCTTTTTTGATTCGTTCATGTAAAGCCCAATAGCTTTTGTCCTTATCTTTCTTTCAACAAAAATTCCTAAACCGATGAATGTAAATACAGCCACTAAAGCAAGTATAAACTGTATTGCCATTGTTGTATCCCACAAATTTAATTTTAGAGTTACCCATAAAGGAATGCTGAATAGAAACATAGTAACAAAATTATCAGCATGATATCTTGGCCTCCAGTATAACTTTACTACTTTGTCAATCCTGTTGTATGTTTTATACACTTTATAATACAGGTAGTATAATAGTTTCATTTTAAACTATCCAATCGCTTTATTCAAATCTTCTATCAAATCATCAGCATCTTCAATACCTACGCTCAGCCTTATCAAACCATCACTTAATCCATTTTTAATTCTTTCTTCACGTGGTATGCTTGCATGCGTCATGCTTGCAGGGTGGTTAATTAAACTTTCTACACCGCCCAGGCTTTCGGCAAGAGAAAATAAATGGGTAGAAGACAAAACTCTTTTTACTTCAGCATCACTACCATTTTTTAATTCAAAACTTATCATACCTCCAAAGCCTGTCATTTGTTTTTTGGCAACAGCATAACCGGAGCTGTCTTCAAAACCCGGCCAGTACACTTTCGCAATCTTTGGATGCTTTCGCAACCATTGTGCAATCTTTTCACCGTTTTCACAATGTGCTTTCATGCGTACACCTAAAGTTTTTATACCTCTTAATACCAAAAAGCAATCCTGTGGGCCTGGTACTGCACCACAACTTTTTTGTATGAAGTATAATTTTTCTCTTAGTTCTTTATCGTTCATCATTAAGCAACCTTGTATCACATCGCTGTGGCCACCTAAATATTTTGTAGCGCTGTGCATTACAATATCAGCTCCCCAGTTTAAGGGGTTTTGTAAATAGGGCGATGCAAAAGTATTGTCCACACAAAGTAAAGCGCCTGCCTTTTTGGATATTGCAGCAATGGCTTCAATATCGGTAATGTTCATTAATGGATTAGTTGGCGTTTCTACCCAAATTAATTTTGTGTTGGTGGTTACTGCTGCCTGTACATTAGCTGCATCAGTAGTGTCAACATAAATAAATTTTATACCATAGCGTTCCCACACTTTGGTAAACAGGCGGTAACTGCCACCATACATATCACTGGCTGCAATCACTTCATCGCCGGGGTTCAATAATTTTATTACGCTGTCAGTTGCTGCAACGCCACTGCTGAATGCTAATGCATATTTGCCATTTTCAATAATTGCCAGAGCATCTTCCAGTGCCTTTCGGGTTGGGTTTTGGCTACGGGCATATTCATAACCTTTATTTACTCCCGGCGCTTCCTGTACATAAGTAGAGGTTTGATAAATAGGCGTCATTATAGCTCCGGTACTTGGGTCGGGTGTGGCACCGGCATGTATTAATTTTGTGGCAAGTTTCATTGTATAATTAATTATTAGGGAGCAAAGGTGAGAAAATATTTTTTAATGCCGCTTAATACAATTGTGCAGCACATAAATACCGCCAGACGTAATTATTATCGGCATGGGCAGCTTTGGGGTCAATTTTTTTATCTAATACTTTTTGGGTAAGAATTTTTTCGTTCACTAATTTTCTTTTGGCTTCATGCATATATTCCTGCAGTGTTTTGTTTTCCATCCATTGTTGTTGGGGTGGCTCGTACCCCACTTTGTCTTTACGCCAAACAATTTCATCGGGTAGTTTTTTATCCATTGCTTTTCTTAACAACCATTTTGTCCAACCCTCATGTATTTTTAAATTAGAGGGTAAAGAAAAAATAAACTCTACAAGTGTATGGTCTAAAAAAGGCAGGCGTACCTCTATACCATGTGCCATGCTGTTCCTATCTGCATACCGCAGCAATTCTTCCAATCCAAATTCTATGCTGTTGAAGTGCAGAATATCGTTAAGCTTGGTAACAACAGGTTTGTGTATGCCTTCCCATTCCCGGCCTCTTTGTAGTTTTAAAAAATCAGGAGCAATATCAGGCTGGCGAATAGTTTTTCGGTATTCATTTTTCTCCAGTTGCATGGCTGCATGCATGGGAAGAAAAGCGGCAAAATAATTTTTAATATTCCAATTGAACGGGATGTTATTTTTCTTTAAAGCAATTATTTCTTTTTGTGTGGCACCTAATTTATACCGGCTTAATACCTCCTGCAAATACCAATGAATATACTTATGATAACCAGCCAGTGTTTCATCGGCACCCTGCCCATCAAGTAAAACCTTTACCTGTTGTTGTCTGGCCAATTCAAAAACTTTAAACTGGGCATAAATACTGGATGATGAAAAAGGTTCCTCCTGGTGATAACAAAGCTTTTCAAAATCTTTAATTAAACCATCTGCAGCTGGTTGTGTTTTAAAATTATGAATACCTGTTTTGCCTGTGATAAGATTTATATATGGAGATTCATCTTTTTCAAAACCGGGAAAAACTGCAGAGAATGTTTTTACTTCAGCTCCATTGGTTTTCAATGCCTGCATTGTAGATACAATGGAAGAACTGTCGAGTCCGCCACTTAAACTGGTGCCTACCGTTACATCACTTCTCAACCTTCTTTTTACAGCCGCAGTAAATAATGCATTAAATTTTTCAATGGCATCTTCTGCCGTAATTGTAATCCTGATCTCTTTATCAAGCCGCCAGTATTTTTTTACAACCACTCTATGGCTGGAGGGTGTATATTTAAAATAATGAGCAGGCGGTAACGAATAAATATTGTTAAAAAAAGTTTGCTCTTTATCAGCAGCATTTTGCACATATCCAAGGGTAAGATAATTCAGCATCATTTTTTCATCAATACTTTTTTCTACACCAGCAGCCCACAGCGCTTTCATTTCGCTTGCAAAAACCAGGTACCGGTCATCCTCATAATAATAAAATGGTTTTTCTCCAAAGCGGTCCCTTGCTGCAAAAAGCTGCTGTTCCTTTTCATCCCAAATGGCAAAGGCGAACATGCCGTCAAAATGTTTCAGGCATTCTTCTTTCCAAAAATCATACGCTGCTAAAATTATTTCTGTATCAGACTGCGATTGAAAACTATATCCTTTATCGGTTAAAAATTCTTTTAGTTCGATGTAATTATAAATTTCGCCGTTATGTACAATGGTGTACCGGTTTAAATAGCGCATTGGCTGGGCGGCATTTTCGCTAAGGTCTATAATAGAAAGACGGCGATGGCCTAATAACACGTCTTGGGTTTCATTACGCCATATTCCTTCTCCATCAGGCCCACGGTGTGCAATGGTATTGATCATTTTTTTTAAATGACCTTCAGCTATGGGCTCTAAAGAGGTTGATAATATTCCGGCAATTCCGCACATATTGTAAATATCAATAAAAATATTGAGGGAAGCCCGGCGAAAAACAGGAAATATTTGTTGTATTAATCGAATGTAATTGGCAAAACAGCGTTTACATTATCCCAGGCCATAAATAAACCGGCACCGGTTGCAGATGGTTGAAATACCATTGTAAATACCTCAATACTTTTGTCTGTTTTAAATGCGGGTATTTCTATTTTAGCAATATCTTTTGATGTATCGGGATGTAAGCCCCATGAAAAAAGATTGCTGTTAAGCGTAATAATCCATTTAGTTTCGTAGGGGATGCAGTAAATAATATAACGCCCTTTAGGAATCTTTTGCCCATTAATATTTGCAGCTTTAAAAAATTCGATTTCGCTTGCCTCATTTGCACCCAGGCGCCAATAGGTTCCATATTGCTGTATGCATTTTTCGCTGCCAAAAACTGTTCTGCCATTTTTTTGAGGCCTGCTGTAAATTAATCTTGCAGCTAAACCATTACTGTCAGTGCCGTTCATTTTAAGCAGGGGATAGTTTACGGGGAAATAGCTGATGTCCATTACAGACTTATCAACGGCAGCATAAGGATTAGCTGCTTCAATTACAGGTTTTCTTATTTCAGCATTGTTATTACTAATTGGAGTACATGCATTAAAACAACATAACGTAATAATGTAAATGATACCCCTGGATATTTTTTTATTGATCAGCATTTATAAATACAAATTAAAAAAAAACAGGTAAACTTACTTTCACATCGTCCCATGCAACTAATAAAGAAGCACCAGTTGCTGTTTTTTCAAAAGCCATGGCAAAGGATTCAGTTATTTCAGTTTGCTTTTGTACCGGAACATCCATTCTCACCACATCTTTTTTCATGTCGTATTTAAACGAACCCCAGGTATCTGTTTCCTTATTAAGGATAAAGGTCCATTTATCCGCATATGGAATGCAATACATTGTGTACCGGCCTTTTTTAATTTTAGTTGTACTGATTTTTACATTTTGATAAAATTCAATTTCAGTGGCTTCATTTGCCCCAAGTCGCCATACCTTGCCATATTCTATCAGATCGCCAAAAACTGTTCTACCATTTTTTTGCGGCCTGCTGTAAATTACTCTTGCTACTAATGGGTCTGTTGGTTTATCCTGAATTTTTGATACCGGGTATCCATTTGGATAATAGCTCATATCCATTGGAGATTTATCTACCGGCGGCAACTTTGTTTGGGCAGACATTGCAGTTGCAGAAAGACAAAATACAAGTAACGGTAACAACAATCTAATCATAAAATATTTTTTTCAAAGATAACGGAATCAGGTATTTAATAATTGCTGCATTTGATGTGCGGCAAATCTTTTTATATCAGGGAAAAATTGCTGGTATATTAACCGCATGGCGTCATAATTTTCGTTAAACAGTTCAAATGCCACAGCAGTTTCGGGCAGGTAACGTGCACGCCTTGCAAGACCAGCAAAACTTTTTTCAATGCCCCATTTGTACCTGTAATTATATAACCAGTTATATTCTTTCATGTAGGGCAGCATTTTTTGAAACGCTTCCGGCAGTATTGTAAAGTTTGTTTCCAGTACCTGGTAAGTGGTTGTGGCAAAACGGTTCAAATCGGCCTCAGTTAAAAACTCAGCCTCATCCGTTGCTAAAAAATGGTCATAAACTACATCTGCAAAGGCTCCGGCATATAACCGGTATTGAGGTTTAAAAAATAATTTTAACTGTTGTGTTGCTTCATGCACATCTGTAAAATTATCAATTGCCCTGTGTAATTGAATTCCCTTGTGAATGATGGATGGATAGTCGAATTGTTTTTTACCTTTTATAAAATCACTAATCATATTGCCCACTAAAATTTGTGGGTGGTTAAAAGAAAGCCATGCATGAGCAAGATAATTCATTGCACTACGGTTGAATTATAAAGATACCTTTTAAAAAGTCATGATTTTTATAAACCGTATCTACTTTTTAACATAACCAATACAAATTTTATATTTTTATTAAGAAAAGCACAAAAATCAATACCACAAAGGCTTTCAGGGTACTGATAAAAACACTCGTTTAATATTACCTGCCGTTTATACTATGTTTACTGTTAGATAGTGCTGCTGGTCAATAATAGCTTTTATGCAATAAATACATCAACTACTTTTGTTTTATCATTAACCGCTGCCAGTCATGAGGCAGTTTTTTTAAAACCTAAAAAGTATAGTTATGAAAAAGTTACAAACAGTTTTTGCAGCAACCATGTTGCTGTTCGCCACAAGTGCCTTTGCCGCCAGTGGCCCCGAAAAAGTATCTCCAAAAGTTAAAGCCGAATTTGAAAAAAGCTTTACTAAGGCATTAAATGTAAGCTGGGAAAAAAGCAACGACATTTATTTTGCCAATTTTCAATTGGATGCAAAAGAGGTAAGTGCAGCTTACAATGAAACCGGTGAATTGTTGGGCGTTTCCAGGATTATCGCCACCACTCAGTTGCCGCTTAATATTTCAATGGCAGTTGCCAATAAGTATGCTGGGTATACCGTAGATAAAACAGCTACAGAAATGACTTATGAAGGGCAAACCAGTTATTATGTAACTGTTGAAAATGACAAACAGGTATTAAAACTTAAATGTTCAGCTACCGGAGAAATAGGTGTTGAAAGGAAAAATAAAAAGTAGTTTGTTAGGGTTTTGGTTTGCAAGGCTCCCTATTTTTAGGGAGCCTTATTATTTATAAGCAGTAAAACAAGCGTTTTGTTTTACTTCTTAATCAAATGAATCTTTCTTAGACTTTATCTTCCTGCAACACCCGGTACAACTGGCAGGCTTTCATTTCCGGTTTCATTTACCGACTGTATTGCAAAAAAATAATTGTCTTTACTATAGGGTAATGTTATTGTTGTTGCTGTTGTAAATATCTTTTTCTGCCACACAGCACTGGTGGTTTCTCTTATTAAAACATAATAGCCCTTTACAGTACCTGATTTAGGCTTATTCCAAAAAAGATAAGTATTGTTGCTTAGCTTTTTTACATCCATTTTTACAGAGTCTGGCATTGACGGTGCTTTTGCCAGGTTAGCAAGATTTGCCAGGTTCATTGCAGTGTTCTTCCTCAGGTATTCATAGTCAATATGTTCTTCCAGATCGCCATAATGAATATTGTTTTCCGTACGTATATTTTGGTGTTGCCGGGTATAATTTTCATTCATTTCTGTAAATCGTACAGCTGCAAATCCTCTTTGTACATATGGTGTATGGTCGCCACCACGTAAAAAACGATCGTTACGGTATATCATTACAACCTGAAGATTGTCAACATAACGTTCGCCAACTTCTTTTACATAACGTGCAAGTTGCCGGGATTTGCCGTCGTTTTCCAATCCAAGTGTTCTTATATTAATGGCATTTTTTTCTGTTTCAAATGCAGGGAGGCCTTCGCTAAACACCCTGATTTTTGTGTTATCGATAATATTGGTTTCATTACTGTTATTGCTGCCCATAATATCATTATTTAAAACAGCTTCAATATTCCAGTTCTCTTTTTTTGCTTTTTCGCTCATAAAAGCAGCACCCAGCAAACCCTGTTCTTCACCACTAACGGCAACAAAAATAATGGTGGCTGCAAATGAATGTTTACTCATTACCCTCGCACACTCAATAACAGCAGCGGTACCGCTACCATCATCATTGGCACCTGGAGCATCACCAACACTATCTGTGGGGCTGCTCCGCATATTATCTAAATGGCCGCTAATAATAAATATCCGGTTGTCTAAAGGGTCCGTTCCCTTTAAAGTTGCTACTACATTTCCTAATAATATTTTCCTGTCTACTCTTCTGCCATCAGGCGGTAATGTAGTAGTATCAATAAATGCAGTTAAGCGGCCGGATGATTGTTGTGCTAAATTTTGAAATTTAGTAAGCACCCAATTTCTTGCTGCAACAATACCACGGGCTGTACCAGGTTGGGTACTCAAAGTATTTCGTGTGCCAAAGGCAACCAATTTTTTTATATAAGATTGAAGGGAATCCGGAGATACCTCTTTAACCATTTGCTCTATCTTAGTATCTTTTTGTATTGTAATTTGGGCAAATAAATAATTGACAGAAAGTAAGAAAATTAATAGCGTAAATTGTTTCATAACTTAGGTTAGAATTAAAAATACAAAAGATTAACCGAGAGGCATTAAAATGACAGTATTTGTTTCTTGGTAAAGCACAACGATATTATAATAAGCAACCGATTTTAAGAAATAGTAATAAATAATAGCGAGGTATTAAGCACTTAAGTATCAGATTTAAGAAAAGGGGCCAGTAAATTGTATATTTATTTAATATCAAAACTTTTTTTTAATATAATAGTAAATTTATTTTGATATTATGTTTTTTATAGTATTTTTACAACCTGATATAGCCTCTCGGGTATATTAGCTTACCTTAATTTAGATTCGTAATCCGTGCCAAAACCGCAATTATTCAATATTTCGTGCTAAAGCTACGTCCCCCAAAGTCAATAGTTATTTTATAAGTATTAACTCTAAATCACACAATATGGGAACTAGATTTTTTTTCGTTATTCTTGCGATTTGTTTACTGTTTTTTGTATCCTGTACCACTACAAAAAATATTTCTTATTTTCAAAGTCAACAGGACACCACTTTTACCCCTACAACCGGTATAATTGAAGCGCCTTTTCAAAAAAATGATATATTAAATATTACAATTAGCAGTCTTAGTAAGACTGCATCAGCCGATTTTAATTCAAATGATCTTAATTTCAAGGGTTATCTGATTAATAGCGATGGAAATATTGTACTTCCAACGCTTGGAAGTTTAGCGGCAGCAGGGTTAACTAAAAAACAATTAAAAGAAAATATCACTAAGGCTATTTTAGCAACAAAACTGCTTTTAGAGCCCATCGTTGAAATAAGACATCTTAATTTTGAAGTTACCGTTTTAGGCGAAGTAGCAAATCCTTCTGTAATTAATGTACCCAGTGAGCAGATATCGCTTGTTAAAGCTCTGGGACTTGCAGGGGATCTTACTATATATGGCAAAAGAGATAATATTTTATTAATAAGAGAAGAGGGAGGCAAAAGAACAACAAGGCATATAAATATTAATGCCTTAGATTTTTTAAACTCACCTTACTATTATTTAAAGCCCAATGATGTAATTTATGTTGAACCTAATAAGGCTAAAATAGCTACAACCAGCAGGTCGCAACAAATTATACCGGTAGTATTGAGTGGTATTTCAATATTAGTGCTTGTTTTGGACAGGGTTATACAATAATTTTAGAAAAAAAGATAAATGGAGAAAAGAGTACATATAGCATCGGAAGATAAGGATACTAATATGGTGCAGCAGCTGATATCAAAATATCTGCCCTACTGGCCTTTGTTTATACTATTTGCACTTATAGCATTGGCTCTGGCTTACGCATATCTGCGCTATGCCACACCTTTATATCAGGCCTCGGCAACAGTAATAATAAAAGATGATACCAGGGGAGGAGGGGAAGATAAGTTTGCACAATCTTTAAACCTGATAGAAGCAAAAAAAAGTATTGAAAATGAAATAGAAGTTTTAAAGTCCCGGGAGTTAATGGAAAGGGTGGTAAAATCGCTTTATTTATATGCTCCGGTAACCCAGGAAGGGAAGATAAAATCTGGTGATGCTTACACTCTATCACCTATAGTGATTGAGGTAAAAGATCCAACTTCAATTCAAGAGGTAGAGAAGGTAAATTTTAACTATGATAAAAACAGCCAAACGGTAACATTAAATAATGCTGACAAATACCCAATTAACCAATTTGTAAATACAGCTTATGGCGTACTTAAGTTTATACCTAATAAGTATAATTTTTCTTATGCAGCCAAAGCAAAAAATCAACTTTATTTTTCGCTTGAGGATGTACGTGTTGTCGCTTCCAGTTTGTTAGATGGGCTTAAGATAGTACCCAATAAGCAGTCGGCCATTGTTGAAATAATATATAAAGATGCGATACCACAAAGGGCTGTTAATATTATAAACCAGCTTATAATTATTTATGATGAGATTTCAATTAATGTAAAAAACTCATCTGCCCGAAGTTCATTAGCATTTGTAAACGAACAGTTAAATGGAATAGCACATGACCTGGATTCCATAGAAAGAAAAGTACAACAATTTAAATCGTCCAACGGAGCGGCTGATATTAGCATTCAAGGGATTAACTATTTAAAAAATGTTAGCGAAAATGATCAGAAACTTGGCGAGTTGAACATGAAGTTATCTATGATTAACCAGGTTGAACAGTCGGTTGCAAATAAAGGAAATGGAGAAATGCTGGCACCATCTACCTTAGGTTTAGATGATGGACTTACATCAATGTTAAACCAGTTGCGTACAAAGCAGATGGAATATGAGAGTATGAAAAAAACTGTTGGAGAAAATAATCCGTCTCTAACTGCACTTGCAGATCAGATCAATAAGTTACAGCCTACAATTTTAGAAAATATTAAGAATACCAAACAAACACTCACTGCGTCAAGACAAAGTGTGGCTGCTACCACTGGAGGGTATAATAATTTGTTGTCATCAGTTCCACAAAAAGAACAGAGATTACTGCAAATAAGTCGTGAGCATCAAACAAAAGCCAATCAATACCAGTTTTTATTGCAAAAAAAGCAGGAAGCTGAAATGACAATAGAATCAGTAGTGTCGAACACACGGATTGTAGATAGTGCACTTGCAAGTAAATTTCCTGTTAGTCCCAATAAGAAGATGATTTATATAATGGCAATTATGGGTGCATTGGGCTTTTGTGTTGGGCTTATAACTGTTAAGGATTCTTTTACTGGTAAAATTAAGTACCGTAATGAAATCGAAAAAATGACCCAGATTCCTATAATTGGAGAAATTGCTTATGAAAAAACAAACACCTCTCTAGTAATTGAAAAGGGCACCAGGAGTTTTGTAGCAGAGGAGTTTAGAAAGTTGAGGATATCATTGTCGTTTTTAGGTATTGATCCATCACATAAAAAACTTTTATTAACCTCAAGCATATCAGGAGAAGGGAAGAGTTTTGTTGCGGTTAATCTTGCAGTAAGTCTTTCTCTTACCGGTAAAAAGGTAGTGCTTGTTGATCTGGATTTGAATAACCCGACACTTTCAAAAAAATTAAATGTAGATTTTGAGGATGGCGTAACCGAGTTTTTAACAGATGAAAAAAAGGCAGAGGATATTATCAATAAAATAGACGCTTTTGAAAACCTGTTTTTTATTTCAGCCGGAGGCTTACCTGAAAACCCTACAGAACTTTTGGCGAATGGAAAAATAAAATCTTTAATTGATTATTTAGATAATAACTTTGACATGGTTATTATTGATACCTCGCCAGCTGTATTGGTAACAGATGCTTATATCTTATCTGGAATGTGCGATGCTACCCTATATGTAATCAGGCATAATTATACCCCTAAAGTATTAATTAAAAGAATTGATGAAAATAATCAAATCAATACTATAAAGAATCCGGCGATTGTATTTAATGGGGTTAAAACAAGAGGTGTTTTCAAAAACAATTATGGGTATGGCTATGATTATGTGTATGGCAATAAAGAAAGGGGAAATAAAACAAAAAAAGCATCTTAATAAATTAAAATTATCCAACACGTATGAAGAATTAATGTACTCAATTCATAATTATACAGTGACTGAGATTGGCGAAGCCTTGTATAATTAAAAAATTGTTTTACTTTTGTAGTATCCAAGTATTATTCTAAATATCCGACTAACTGACCTTTTATCCTCCTATTCCTATCTGACTAACTGAATATTCCAAATATCTGACTAACTAATTTTCGTTCCATTATCTGATTAACTGCACATTTATAATTTTAAAAAATTGTTATGCAGAAAAATTGGTATATTCTTTACACAAGGCCGCAACATGAAAAAAAAGTTGCTACTTTGTTAACCAAAAAAAGAATTGAAAACTTTATTCCGTTAGTTAGTACTGATGCACAAAGTTCAAGAAGAAATAAGGTAGTACAGAAGCCCTTATTTAAGTCGTATGTTTTTGTATATATTACAGAACAGGAAACAATCTTATTAAGGCAGATGGATGGTGTGATTAATCTTTTACACTGGCTGGGCAGACCCGCTGTAATAAGCGATGCAGAGGTTGGTTCTATAAAAGAGTTTACAGGTGATTATCAAAATATCGGCCTGGAAAAACTGGAAATTAACAGTAATGTTATAGAACGCAATGTATATAAGTCCTCTTATGAAATAGAAGGAAATCTTATTACAATAAAAAATAAAACAATAAAAATTAACCTTCCATCGTTAGGTTATGCAATGATTGCCACCCTTAAAGAAGACAGTGTTTTTGGCAGGGAAAGAGCAGCATCATTAAATTATTCATTTGCAAAATCGTAATGAAACTTACAGACAAAATTTACATATCGGGCCACAAAGGATTAGTGGGCTCTGCAATTGTACGAGCATTAGAACAAAAGGGGTTTACAAACCTTGTTTACAGAACATCAAAAGAGCTTGACCTCCGTAACCAGTCAGCAGTAAATGACTTTTTTGAAACTGAAAAACCTCAGTACGTTTTTCTTGCTGCAGGTAAGGTTGGTGGTATTGTAGCTAACAACACTTACAGAGCCGATTTTTTGTATGACAATCTTTTAATTGTAGCCAATATTGTACATGCTGCTTTTGCTAATAAAGTAACTAAATTACTTTTTTTAGGGAGTTCTTGTATCTACCCAAAAATGGCCCCGCAGCCAATAAAAGAGGAGTATCTTTTAACCGGGGCTTTGGAATACACTAATGAACCTTATGCTATTGCTAAAATAGCGGGTATTAAATTATGTGAAAATTACAGGGAGCAATACGGGGCTAACTACATAAGTGTTATGCCTACCAATCTTTATGGCATAAATGATAATTATCATCCCGAAAACTCTCATGTGCTTCCTGCATTAATCCGCAGATTTCATGAGGCCAAAACTATGGGGTTAGAAGAAGTTGTTATTTGGGGGTCCGGTAGCCCACGGAGAGAGTTTTTATATTCTGATGATTTAGCTGATGCCTGTATTTTTTTAATGGAAACCTATAATAACAAGGAAATTGTAAATATTGGGTGTGGGGCCGACATTAGCATAAAAGAATTGGCAGAAATAGTTAAAGAGGTTACAGCATATAAAGGCAACCTGGTATTTGATACTTCAAGACCAGACGGAACGCCACGAAAACTACTGGATGTATCTAAAATACATCAATTAGGTTGGCACCATACAACCATCCTTAAAGAAGGACTAAAAACAGCTTACCAGGATTTTCTAATTAAACATCAGGCACCTACATTTGCCTGATTGAAGTATTTCACAAAAAATAAAAACAATGAAAACCGCATTAATTACCGGTATTACCGGTCAGGATGGAGCTTATCTTGCTGAACTCCTTTTAGAAAAAGGGTATAATGTTCATGGAATAAAACGCCGTTCATCTTCAATCAATACAAGCCGTATTGATCATTTATACCAGGACCGGCATGAAAATAACGTAAGATTTACCTTGCATTATGGTGATCTTACAGATAGTACCAATCTTATTCGAATTATACAGGAAACACAGCCTGACGAAATATATAACCTGGCTGCAATGAGCCATGTAAAAGTAAGTTTTGATATGCCGGAGTATACTGCTAATGCAGATGGGATTGGAACTTTACGCCTGATGGAGGCATTGCGGATTTTAGGAATGGAGAAAAAGACCCGTATATACCAGGCCTCTACATCTGAGTTATACGGATTGGTACAAGAAGTACCGCAAAGAGAAACAACCCCGTTTTATCCAAGAAGTCCTTATGCTGTTGCAAAATTGTATGCCTACTGGATAGTAGTAAACTATCGGGAAGCATACGGAATGTTTGCATGTAACGGTATTTTATTTAATCATGAAAGCCCTTTACGTGGAGAAACTTTTGTTACAAGAAAAATTACAATGGCTGTAGCAGCTATTGCCAATGGTTTACAAGATACTTTGTATTTAGGTAACCTTAATGCACAAAGAGACTGGGGGCATGCAAAAGATTACGTGGAAGCGATGTGGTTGATTTTACAACAGGACGAACCCGAGGATTTTGTAATTGCAACCGGTACAACAACAAGCGTAAGAGATTTTATTAAACTGGCATTTGGTGAAGTTGGTATAGAATTAAAATTTACAGGAGAAGGAATAGAAGAAAAAGGATATGTTGCAGCATGTACTAATCCGGCATACCAATTGCCAGCGGGTAAAGAAGTAGTAGCTGTTGACGCAGAATACTTCCGGCCTACAGAAGTAGAATTACTTATAGGCGACGCAACAAAAGCAAATGAAAAATTAAAGTGGACGCCAAAGTATGATCTTGCAGGACTTGTTAAAGAGATGGTGGCAAATGATTTGGTGAACATAAAAAAAAATAGATAAGAAGATAAAAAGCAGTTATTTTTTACAAACGTTAAACTAGCTTACAAAGTTTTGATTTGCTTACCCGGCATCCGGTAGTTTATTACCGGAAAAACACAGGAAATAATGTTGATAAAAAAACATATTGGAGGCTTATGGCTTTTTGTTACAAATTTTTTTACCAAGGGGCATCAAAGAAGTCTTGAGGCAAAGAAGAATATTATCAGCTCTTTATTCATTAAAGGTGCAAGTATTGCTATAGGTTTAATCCTTGTTCCACTCACCATTAATTATATAAATCCATCTCAATACGGAATCTGGCTTACACTAAGTTCCATGATTGCATGGATTTCATTTTTTGATATAGGCTTTACCCATGGGTTGCGCAATAAATTTGCCGAAGCCAAAGCTAAAGGCGATAAGAACATTGCACGTATATACATAAGCACAACTTATTATTACATCAGTATCATCTTTATTTCGCTCTGGATTATTTTGATGGTTGTAAACCGGTTTATCAGCTGGCATAAACTATTAAACCTGCCTGCAACAATGGAAAGTGAAATATCATTGTTGGCAACTTTGATATTTACCTATTTCTGTTTTCAGTTTGTTTTCAGGGTAATCAACACCATTTTAACGGCAGACCAGCAACCGGCAAAAGCATCATTGCTGGATATGTTGGGCCAGCTACTTGGATTACTGTTGATTTTTTTAATGACTAAATTCACCAAAGGCTCACTGTTAAACCTGGGGTTATCGATTGGTATTGCACCGGTATTGGTTTTAATAGCTGCCAATATTTATTTTTTCAGCACAAGACTTAAAGACTATACCCCATCGCTTAAGCTTGTTAAAAAAGAGTATGCGAAGGATATAATGAAACTGGGGACTAAATTTTTTGTTCTTCAAATAGCTGCTGTTATACAATTTGAAACATCACTTTTTCTTATAGCCCGTTATATCGGCTCCTCAGCCGTTACCGATTACAGCATTGCTTTTAAATACTTCTCAGTATTGCAAATGGGATTTACAATTTTGCTGACTCCGCTGTGGAGCAGCGTTACAGATGCTTATAATTCAGGAGAAACGGAATGGATAAAAAATGCGGTGAAGAAATATCTGAAAATACTCATCCCCTTTATTGTATTAGGATTGATCATGCTTGCATTTTCGGGTAAAGTGTATGAATTATGGATAAGGGATAGCCGTGTGCATATTGATTTTAATATTTCTTTATTGTGCCTTGTATTTTTTTCAACAACTATGTTTGCCAGTATTTTTGTTAGCGTTATAAATGGAATTGGTGCATTACAAATCCAGTTCTTTGCAGCCATCGGGGGCTCAATCTGCTTTTTTGGTTTATCCATGTTGCTTATTAAGTATTTTAACATGGGTGTGCCGGCAGTAATTATATCGTCAATTGTTTCAAATGTATTTGGGTATATAATAGCACCCGTTCAATTCTATAATATTTTTTACAAAAAGTCGAATGCAAAAATTTGGTATAGATAAAACATGACGAAGGTTGTACACATACAATATTCTATGGAGTCGGCAGGCCGGGCAGCGCTCAGGCTTCAAAAAGCTTTTGTGGCTGTTAACATTGAATCAACTATTGTATCAATGCAGCACAGTGTACAGGGAGCTGCCAATGTTACCTATTTGGGTACAAGAGCTCGACTGATCTCCAAACTGGAAGATAAGATACAGGGTTACCTGACAAGAAAGATCAATAAGCTACTGGGTTCATTTTCCTATCCTGTTTTAGGAAATAATATTGCCAGGCTTGAGGAAGTAAAAAATGCAGATATTATTTATATACACTGGGCTTTAAAAGGACTTTTAAATCTGAATAGTATTGAAAAAATAGCACAGCTTAATAAGCCCGTAATAATTTTCCTTCACGATATGTGGGCTATAACGGGAGGCTGTCACCACAGTTTCACCTGCGAAAAATATAAGACTGAAGGTTGTAATAGTTGCCCAATGTTTCCGGCAGTTAAAAAAAACGACCTGTCTGCCAGGGAATTCAGAAAAAAATTGAAAATTTATTCTAAATATAATAACCTTCATTTTGTATCACCAAGCCGGTGGTTGTATAATTGTGCCAAAGAATCTTTGCTTACAAAAAATAAACCGGTGCATTATATTCCCAACATTCTAGATAGCAGTCTCTTTAAACCAACAGATAAAAATGTTGCAAAAAAATTCCTGAATATTGACGGCAATGAAACGGTAATTGCTTTTGGTGCCATTTCTGTTAACAGCCCTTATAAAGGCTGGAAATATCTGCAAAAAGCGATGGAACTCTTAAAGCAGGAGGATGCTTTAAAAAACGTATCTGTGCTGATCTTTGGAAGTGCTTATAATAAGGAAATTGCTGATGCTATTCCCTACAAGACTAAGTTTATGGGGTATTTGCTAGACGAATATTCTACGGCACTTGTGTATAATGCTGCCGATGTATTTATCGCACCATCATTAGCTGAAGCATTTGGGTACGTAGTGATGGAAGCATTAAGTTGTGGTACACCGGTTGTTGGTTTTGATGTGGGAGGTATTCCCGACATGATCAGCCATAAAGAAAACGGCTACCTTGCAAAATATAAAGATGCAGCCGACGTTTCCGAAGGTATAAAGTTTTGTTTGCAAAACAATATCAAGGGGTATTTGTTGCCGGAAATTCAACCATCGGAAACAGTAAAAAAGCATTTAGAATTATTTGAACAGATAAAAGGGGTATAACTACAAATTGTAATATACAAGCAATATCGTATGATACATTTGCGTTATCCCTTCGATTAAAAAAATAAACCAGTAAACCAGCAAAACAGCATGATAAATTTTTTTAAAGAAAAAGTGTTTCCCAAATCGATCTCGAAAAAAGAAGCCAGCGATACCGGAATGGCTATGACATTGATTTGTCTTTTACTGGGATACTTTACCCAAAATGTCATTTATTATAAAATAGCAATACCGGTATTGGTAATAAATATGGCATTCCCCATGTTTTATTATCCATTTGCAATTGTTTGGCTTGGGCTTACAAATTTGTTGGGAATGGTGATTTCGAAAGTGCTGTTATCTGTAGTGTATATTTTATTTCTCATGCCGATGGGTTTAATCAGGCGTGCCATGGGGAAAGATTCATTAAACCTTACTGGTTTTAAAAAGAGCAAAGACTCGGTAATGATAACACGTGATATTGAATTTACAGCAAACGATATTAAAAATCCTTTTTAAGAAACTTAAAATAAATTTACCATGGAATTTTTACGGGAATTATGGGCCTTTCTAAAAGTCAGAAAAAAATTCTGGCTATTGCCATTAATTATAGTACTGTTAGTATTTGGCGTATTAATAGTTCTTTCAGCAGGTTCAGCCATAGCGCCATTTATTTATACCCTTTTTTAATTCAATAAAAAAATCAGCATTGGCCACATTTATTTTAGGAATTTCTGCCTACTATCATGATAGTGCGGCAGCCATCATTTGCGATGGTGAAATAGTAGCAGCAGCTCACGAAGAGCGGTTTACCCGCAAAAAACACGATTCTGCCTTTCCACACGAGGCAGTAAAATATGTTTTAAGCGAAGCCGGCATAACGTTTAATGACCTGGCGGCTGTTTCATTTTACGATAAACCATTTATCAAGTTTGAGCGCTTACTTGAAACTTATCATGCCTTTACTCCAAAGGGATTAAATAGTTTTTTAACATCGGTTCCTGTCTGGATAAAAGAAAAGCTCTTTATGAAAAAGATGCTTAAGGATGAGTTCAAGAAATTCGGCGACGCTAAAATACCTATCCTGTTTCCAGAACATCACTTATCACATGGCGCCAGTGCATTTTATCCTTCACCGTTTGAAGATGCCGCTATATTAACTGTTGATGGTGTGGGCGAGTGGGCTACTACAACTATTGGCCATGGTAAAGGAAACAGCATTACAATGCTGAAAGAATTACACTTCCCTCATTCAATTGGTTTACTATATTCTGCTTTTACCTATTATACAGGGTTTACAGTAAACAGTGGCGAATATAAATTAATGGGGCTTGCTCCTTATGGTAATCCTAATTCGCCTCAAACAAAAGAGTTTAAAGAAAAAACTTTAAAAGAACTTGTAGATGTAAGAGATGACGGATCGATTCTGTTGAACATGAAATACTTTGATTATGCAACAGGATTAAAGATGACCAACAATGCAAAATGGACAACATTATTTGGTCTGCCACCTAGAAACCCGGAGTCGGAAATAAGCCAGGATTATATGAATATGGCTTTAGCCATTCAGCAGATAACCGAAGAGATTGTAATAAAGCTTGCTAAAACGGCAAAACAAATAACCGGCAGCGACAATTTAGTAATGGCTGGCGGTGTTGCATTAAACTGTGTGGCAAACGGAAAACTTATTGAAGAAGGAGTATTTAAAAACATCTGGATACAACCAGCATCTGGTGATGCCGGTGGTGCCCTTGGTGCCGCATATCTTGGATGGTATTTATGGAAAGGAGAAAAAAGAGTAATAAATACAAACGTTGCTGATGCAATGAAAGGTGCTTACCTGGGTCCTGAATATGACGATAAAGCAATAATGAGCATGGTAAGAAAATACGGAGCTCAGTATAAATATTATGAGAACTTTGATGACCTGACAAAAGTTGTGGCTGGTGAATTAGCAGAAGGTAATGTTGTGGGTTGGTTCCAGGGAAGAATGGAATACGGGCCAAGAGCTTTAGGAGGCAGAAGTATTTTAGGCGACGCAAGAAATCCTGAGATGCAGAAAAAAATGAATCTTAAAATTAAGTACCGGGAAGGGTTCAGGCCTTTTGCCCCATCGGTTTTAGAAGAAGATGTGAAGGAATATTTTAAATTAGATAGCACATCACCTTACATGCTGATAGTAATGCCGGTGCAGGAGAAGCATCTTAAGCCTTTACCGGCTAATTACGATTCGCTGGAAATGATGGATCGCCTTTATCATCTTCGTTCAGATATTCCATCTGTAACTCACGTAGATTACTCAGCCAGGATTCAAAGCGTAAGTAAACAAACCAATCCACGATACTGGAATTTAATAAATGAATTTAAAAACCAAACCGGTTACGGTTTACTGGTAAACTCCAGTTTTAACGTAAGAGGCGAACCTATTGTTTGTACTCCTGATGATGCATTCCGGTGTTTTATGCGTACCGAAATGGATTTTTTAGTTGTTGGTAATTTTGTTTTTGATAAAAGAAACCAAACCCAACTGGCTAATGATACTAACTGGAAAGAAGAATTTAAACTGGATTAAATTTATTTTATGTCGGAACAAAGCGAAAAAAAAAATATCTCTAAAGGAAAAAAACTAAAGTTTGTTTTCTTTACGCTGTTATTTTTATTTGCAGTTATATTCATAATCTCCGAAATTGTTTTGTCTTTTATGCACTACCAATCAAGGTATGATGTAATGAAAAAGGTTTCATATACCCAGGCAAAATGGTGGACCTGCGATTCAGTTAATGGCCCCAGGTATGTAGCCCATCAGGCTACTAAAGAAGATTCGGTATATTTTTTACGGGAAATATGGTATTATAAAAGACTGATGATGATCAATAATGATGGTTATCATGACAAGGATGATTTTACAGAAGTTTCACAAGGTGCTGATTCATTGAAGGTGCTGGTGACAGGAGACAGTTTCACTTGGGGAGCCTCTTCAGACATAGGCAGTTCTTATGTTGATATTTTTGAAAGCGACCTTAAAAAAGTATATCCATCAATGGTTTGGAACACGGGAATGCCGGCTACCGGAACAAACCATGCACTTTTTACCGCAAAAAAATATTTACCACGGCAAAAATCCAATTACGTTGTTTTAGGATTTTATGTGGGTAACGATTTTGGAGATAATATACTTCCATTCGACAGATTAGTATTTAATAAACTGGCATCCTGCTATAATCAATACGATCTGGATAAGGATTTAAACCCGGTTAAAATAACAAACAGGGAGGCGTATAAAAAAGCTACCGGATCTTATCCGATGGAGGAATTAAATTTTGTGCAAAAAATACTTGTCAGAAGCAGGTGTATTGCTTTTGTTAGTGATCTTAAAACTAAAATCACAAACCGGTTAAGCGGCAAAAAAACTAAGATTGCAGATAAGCAATACAACTCTACAAAAGAATATCTTAAACAGTTAAATGACTATGTTAAAGAAAATAATGCCGAATTAATTGTAGTGGTTATTCCTTCACTTGATGACGTAACGAAAAAAGATGTGAATTATCAGAATACAATAAAAATATTGAATGAATTATCGTTGAAATACATTGATCCGATAGACCAGTTTACTAAGGAGGATTATTTGACCATTGATGGCGGCCATTGGAAAAACAGCGGTCATATAAAAGCCGGCCATACGTTAAGTAAATATTTACTGGATTATATTAATACAAAGGGACAAAAGACTTTTAAAAAGAACTAGCATCATTCTTAATCTGGTTAAAAAAAGATTAAGCCATTCCTTATACCGGAACAGCTTACATAAAAAAATATAAAAATTTAATTTTTTTGAAATTCTGTGATACAGAAAAATATATACATCGGGGAAAATTTACTTACGGTTTCCAAAAAGCAGGAAACAAGCCTCAGTCTATTCTGGTATGGGCTTACTATCTATATGGCTTTTTTTGTACTTGCAGCAGCCGAAGCGTCTTTTATAACGCCTGCCAACTGCCAGCTTGTTCAGATTATGGGATTTATAGCAATGGTTGCCGGCGGGTCTGGTTTAATGAAGTTTAAGTTTGATGACAAGCTCCTTGAAATACTTTTTATTATTAATTTACTTTACTCCGTAACTATTGTTTTGCGGGGGGCAGTATATGACAAGGACGCTCTAAAGCAAATGTTCCTTGATCCTACTTTCGGCATACTACCTTATTTCGCTTCTGTGGTTATATTACTGCCCAAAAACATTGGGGTATATAAAAAAGTAATTGATATATTACTGATTTTTGGTGGGTTTTTTCTGCTTAACGTTTTTATATTTTATGATACGCTGCATGATTACGACCGGTTGAACCTGATAAGTCAGGGTCTGGTTGAGAATCTTTCTGTTTTTCTGGCTCTGCCTATAGGCTTTCTGGTATTTAATTCTATTTATTTTGGTGGAAAAAAGACTTTATTGGGTATTGGTACTAAAAATATTTTTGCCATACTGGTTTTACTCGTTACACTTTTCTTTGCCATTTTCAGGGCACGCAGGGGGCTGATATTCATGTGTGCAAGTACGGCGGCATGTGTGGGTATGATCTATATAATGGGGACTAAAAAAAAAGCTCTGATAATTGGCATGGCAGTGATTTTATCAGGGGCTGCATTCCTGCTTGTAACCAGTATGAAAGAGCATTCTATGTTTAGTTTTCTTATTGAAAGAGGGGAAGAAGACACCAGGTCAGGTGTGGAAGTTTGGATGTATGCAGATATGTCTTCAACAGATTGGATCATTGGTAAAGGAATTAAGGGAAAATATTATTGCCCGATAGTGGAAAACGTAAATGATGCCGAAGGAGCTGGATACCGGGATAATATTGAAACAGGTTATTTACAAATAATTTTGAAGGGGGGTATAATAAGCCTGGCATTATTGCTTTTGATGTTTATTCCGGCAGTATACAAAGGCCTGTTCAAGTCGAGAAATGTCTTGTCAAAAGCTGCAGCGATGTGGGTTTTGTTATGGATCGTTTATCTGTATCCTTCCGGGGGTATTGTTTTTACTATGAATTATTTACTGGTTTGGGTATCAGTAGGGATTTGTTATTCAGAAAAGATCAGGAACCTGTCAAACAATACTATTAAAACATATTTGCAGGGATGAAATTAATAAGCTTTAACACTCGGGTCAAAAAAATTAAATTTTAAAATGTCTTTACCAAAGGTTTTAATTATCGGGCAACCCTTTAACAACAATTTTGGTGGTGGTATTACCCAGGCTAATCTTTTTGGTGGTTGGGATAAGGATAAAATAGCGGTAGTATGTACCGATCATATGTTCAATAATTTAAACACTGAAATATGCGACACCTATTATTTACTTGGTAGTGAAGAATACAAATGGAACTTTCCGTTTAATCTTTTACAGCGTAAAGTTTTATCAGGTAGCGTTAAAGTAAAAAAAAGCAATGATAAACCCGGACCGGTATCGGCCAAAGCAAAATTCAGAACAAAAATAATTGATAAATATTTTTACCCGTCTTTAGAATATATCGGCCTCTTTCATAGTATATCTAAAATCACGCTATCAGATAAATTGTGTAAATGGCTTGATGAGTATAACCCGGACGTTATATATGCACAGGCAACATCAAGAGAAGGGGTTTTGTTTTGCCGGTTATTACAGGAGTATGTGAAGAAGCCAATGATTTATCATGTAATGGATGATTGGCCTTCTACCATCAGCCAAAAGGGACCGTTTAAAAATGTCTGGTATAAAAAAATTGATCGTGAGTTAAGGGCTTTGATGGATAAGTCAACCATTTTATTAAGTATAAGCCATGATATGGCAGAAGAATATAAAACCAGGTATGGCAAGAATTTTATCACTTTTCATAACCCAATTGAAATTGATTTTTGGAAAAGCCACCAGAGAAAAAATTATGAATTAGGTACAACACCATCCATCCTGTATGCAGGAAGAATTGGACCTGGTATTGAAACATCGCTGGAAACAATTGCAAAGGCTATTGAGCAAGTGAACATGCAGTTTCACAGATCGGTAAAATTCATTCTGCAAACAAAAGACAAACCTTTATGGGTTGACACTTATAATTGTGTAACGCATAAAGCTATGGTACCCTACGATGAGCTGCCAAGAGTTTTTGCGGAGGCCGACTTTCTTTATTTGCCCTACGATTTCTCGACAGAATCAATAAGGTTTATAAAATATTCTATGCCAACCAAAGCTCCGGAATACATGATAAGCGGCACTCCTGTTATTATGTTTGGCCCAGGAGAAACAGCGCTTATGAAAGATGGGCAAAGAAATAACTGGGCTAAAGTGGTAACTGAAAATAATGTGGAAGCATTGGCAGAAGCAATAAATACATTGATCACCAACGATACTTTAAGAAAGGAATTAGCTGAAAATGCAATTAGAATCGCTGAGGCAAATTATAATTCGGTTAAGATCAGGAATGAATTTAAAGAAGTGATTTCATCTTTGGTATCTTAATTAAATACAAAACACGACATTTTAGTTATGACTTCTTCCGGCTGTAATATTGTAATAATGGGTGTTTCCTGTTTTGATGGGATGGCTGGTTCAACACGGGTACGAAACCTGTTTGAGCCGCTGATCAGTAAGAATTTAATAACTGCAAATAACCTCATTTATCAATCTGACAATAAAGAGCCGATCGGAAAAAAAGGAAATCTCAACAATATAAATTTTAAGGTCATTGGTTTCCGGTTGAGTAATATTTTTTCCATTTTCAGTTTTTGGGCTGGCGGAATATCTTTTTTAAAAAACAGTAAAATACCTGGGTATAAAAATATCCTTTACAATTATAATTACCCGGACCTGAAAAATATTGTATTCATACTGTATGCAAAGCTCATAGGTTACAAGATTATTCTTGATATTATTGAAGACAACCGCTATGAGGCTCATGTTGGGTTTATCAATAAAGTAAGAATTAAAACCTCGTTGTTTTTATTTAAACTTTCCAGGCGTTTTACAAGTGCTTATGTTGCTATTTCTGACCATTTATATTCCAGAGCCGAAATTATTGCTAAAGGCAAAGCCCCGGTATATTTAATACCAATAACCGTTAACCTCAATTATTTTAAAAATGCCGGTTACCAGCCGGATAAAAACAACTTGAAAATATTTTATGGAGGTTCCTTTGCCCCAAAGGATGGACTAGCTTATCTACTTGATGCATATGATACCGTAAGTAAGGAAGATAAAAATATCCAGCTTATTTTAACGGGATTAGGTAACCCGGCGGATACTGATAAATTAAAGCAAAGAATAGGAAGATCGGAGAATAAGAACAGGATCATTTTCAAAGGATTTTTAAATACGGATGAATATTATACCACATTAAACGGCTGCGACATATTCTGCATGACCAGGATCAATTCGCAGTTTGCCAATGCAGGCTTTCCTTTTAAACTGGGCGAATTCTTAGCTTCGGGTAAAGGCGTGGTTGCAACTAAAGTTGGCGATGTGTCTAAATATTTATTCAATGATGTAAATGCTTTGCTGATAAACCCGGATTCTGCAAGTGATATTGCAGGAGCTTTATTAGCATTTATAAAGAATCCGGAGAAAATAAGTTCATTGGGATCAGAAGCAAGGAAAACGGCAGAAATACATTTTGATTCTGAAAGGATAAGTGAAAAATTGTTATTAATTTTTAACGCAGCTTAAGTTATACTTAAAATAATAATGAAGATACTATTTGGCTTACATGGTACCACACATACAGAAATTGCACAGGCAGAAATAAATGCATTTCAAAAAGCCGGAGCAACAACAGAAGCCTGTGCCTATGGTAATTGGGGTGCAGCCAATGGATTGATAGGAAGTTTTAAGCTGTTGCTAAAAAACGCATTCGATCTTAAAAAAAAGGCGGCCATCCAGAAAAGCGATATTGTTTATTTGAATACAGCACTTGATTTTAAAACCTTAATCAGGGACTCGATCACTATTTTTATTTTAAAAACACAAAACAAAAAAATTAAAATAGTATTAAAATTTCACGGTTCGGAAAGCGCTGCTGTTTTTTCAAAAACAAACTTGCTTAAAAAGTACATATTTAAGAAAGCGGCTTTATTATTAGTGTTATCTAGTGAAGAGCGTGAAAATTTTTTAAGTGTTGGTGTACCAGCCGGTAAGGTTCAGGTTACGGCCAATGTTATTGATAAAAATTTATATCAGCAGGATAGTGAATTTAAAACAAAGGCAGGTTTATCAGAACAAACAACCGTGCTTTTGTTTGTTGGACGTTTTATGCATGAGAAAGGTATTATAGACCTGGTTGAAGCCTGCAGATTATTAAAAGAAGTTAAAACCAATTTTAAATTGTTTTGCCTGGGAGATGGGCCACTTGTTACAGAGGCTAATAGGTTAATCAATGAATATGGCCTGCAAAAAAATATCAGTCTACTGGGTCATATACCCGAGAGTGAAACAAGAAGTTATTACGCTAACTGTGATATACTTATTTTACCAACTTACCATCAGGAAGGATTTCCGATGGCGGTATTTCAGGCTGTTGGAGCTGGCAAGCCGGTTATTACAACTAAAATAAGAGCAGCAGCAGATTACTTTACAGAACGGGAACATTGCCTGTGGGTTGAAAAGAAAAATCCGCAACAATTGTATCAGCAAATGAGTATGCTGGCAAATGATAAAGCATTACAGGATAAAATGGGCAGGAATAATTTAGTACTGGCAGAAAACTTTACAGCAGAAAAAATTGTTGCCAAGCTGATGGAATACTTTAATAAGATTTAAAAAGGAATTAGCTGAAGACATAATCAGCAATATTTAAAATTTAAAAATATTTTTAAATGTGTGGACTTGCCGGGTTTATTGGTTTTGAAAATAATACTGATCTTGCTTCAAAAGCAAATAAGATTCAGCAGCATCGTGGACCGGATAATCAGTCTGTGTGGCAGGATGATTATATTGCCTTTGCTCACCAACGTCTTTCAATAATTGATTTAAGTGAGGCCGCTAACCAGCCTTTTCATAAACACGACCTGGTAACTGTATTTAACGGCGAAATATATAATTATAAAGAACTTCAGGATAAACTGATTGCTGAGAAGCAGGTAACATTCAATACCTCGTCGGATACTGAAGTAGTGGTGGAGATGTTCAAACATTATGGTTATGATTGTCTGAATCATTTTCTTGGCATGTTTGCTTTTGCTATTTATAACAGAACCACAGGTGAATTATTTATTGCCCGTGATCATTTTGGAATAAAGCCTTTATTTTATACACAAATAAATGGTGCATTCGCTTTTAGTTCCGAATTGAAAACTCTGGTTCATGTTCCGGGCTTCAACAAAACTATCAACCCAAAATCTCTTGTTAGTTGTTTAAACTATATATGGATATCAGGTAATGAATCAATGTTTAAAGGATGCTATAAACTTCCTCCGGCACATTATATCTCTTACAATAAAACAACAGGCCTTAAGCTGGTTAAATATTGGGAACTACAGGATAATACTGGTAGCAAAGCATCTGCTAATATTGACAGTATAGCTACAGATGTTGCTGATACTATGGAGTCATCAGTTAAACGTCATATGGTAGCCGATGTACCTGTAAGTTGTTTTTTAAGCGGTGGTCTTGATTCTTCATTGATCTCAGTTCTGGCAAAAAAATCAAATGACCACTTATCTACCTATACTATCGGTACAGAAGATAAAGATAAAAAAGCCGAAAGCATGCCAGACGATGAGAAGTATGCTAACATGCTTGCCGGTATGTTTAATTTAGATCATAACGTAATAAAAATAAGCCCGGATATTCTTAAAGATTTGCCGGCGATGGTAAAATCATTAGATGAACCTATTGGAGACCCAGCGGCTATTAATACGTATTTAATATGCAAAGCAGCAAGAGATAAAGGCGTTAAAGTATTATTATCGGGTATGGGTGCCGATGAAATATTTTTTGGTTACCGCAGGCAAAAAGCCACTATGATGGCACAGCGGTTTAACAGGTTACCCCAACCGGTAAAATATATAATTTCAAAAGTGGTTAATCTGTTACCGGTTAAAATTTCGGGCAGGGGATTTAAATTCGGACGATGGGCAAAACGCTTTATGAGTTTTGCAACTATGCCACTTGAACGTGCCTATATGAGAAGCTATTCTTATTATGACACCGACCAGTTAAAAGAATTATTAAAAGCAGATTACTGGCAGGGAATTGAAGCTATTAATACGGAGCATAAAGAAATATTCGATTCTAAGTTTAAAGACGATCCTTTCAATCGTATTTGTAATACAGACATTAACATGTTTATGCTGGGATTAAATTTAACTTACTCTGACAGGGCTTCCATGGCTGCTTCTGTTGAAGTGAGGGTTCCGTTTATAGATAAACTGGTTATTACAAAAGCAATGGAAATTCCCGGAAAATATAAAATACAAAAAGGAATTTCAAAATTTGTATTGAAAAAGGCTGCAGAAAAATTTCTTCCCAAAGAAATTATTTACAGGCCTAAAGCATCTTTTGGTGCACCTATCAGATCGTGGATATCAAATGATTTAAGACCGATGGTTGACGAATTATTATCTGAACAGACAATAACAAAAAGAGGATTTGTGAACTATGCAGTTGTAAAAAAACTGATTGATAACGACAGGAATGGAAGTGAGGATAATGCCTACCAGATATACCAGTTACTTACGCTGGAATTATGGTGCAGGGAATATATCGACGGGTAAAAAAATGAAGACATTACTATATAATATTTTTAATTGTTGAACAGGTTAATATGAAAAATAAAAATACATTTGAAGAGCAGGTTTTAGAACCATTATTAGTATCATTCAATAAATGTGCTGATAACAATGCGTTTTGCATTAATAATGTTTTTTATAGCTACCAGCAGTTAGGCGAAATAGTTTCTGCAATAAGAGATGCAGTTAAGGACTTACAGCAAGATGATATTAATGTTGGATTGGTTGCCAATGATGATATTGAAACATATGCGGCCATTATTGCTTTGTGGTTAGAGGGAAAATGTTATGTGCCTGTTAATCCCGAAACACCTGCAGAACGTAACAGAAATGTTTTAAGCCAGGCAGGAGCAGTAGCAGTTATAGATTCATCCAGCCAATCATTATTTACTGATCTGATTGTTATAAAGTCAAAAGAGTTAATCTTTAGAAAAAATAATTTAATACCACACGAGGTTGCTGACGAAGCGCTTGCATATATATTTTTCACGTCCGGAACAACAGGCGTACCAAAAGGTGTGCCTATCAGTAGATTAAACCTTGCAGGGTTTATGAAGGCTTTTTTTGCACTGGATATTAAAATGGATGCAACAGACAAGTGTTTACAGATGTTTGAACTTACTTTCGACCTGTCTGTAATGTCTTATTTAGCGCCATTGCTAAAGGGAGCTTGTGTTTATACTATTCCAAAAGATAAAATCAAGTTTAATTATATTGCCGAGTTATTGGAGGAGCATCATTTAACACATGCATTGATGGTGCCTTCTATCATTCATTACCTGCGTCCGTATTTTGAAGAGATAGATAGTGCAAGTATGAAGTATAGTTTGTTTTGTGGTGAGGCACTTCCTTTAGATGTAACAAAGGAATGGGCAAATTGTATTCCCAATGCCAAAATAATGAATGTGTACGGGCCAACAGAAGACACAATTTTTTGTACACACTATACCTATGAACCAGCTAAGGATAATAAAACCTCAAATGGCCTGTTATCTATAGGCCAGGCAATGCTGGAAACATATACGATTATTGTTAACGAGAATAATGAAATAGTTAAACCCGGAGAAAAAGGTCAGTTATGTCTTGGTGGTGTGCAATTAACACCTGGTTACTGGAAAAACGAAGAAAAAAATAAAGAAGCTTTTTTTTACATTGACTATAATGGAATTGCTACCCGGTTTTATAAAACCGGAGATCTTTGCCTTGCAGATACAGATGGGGATATTATGTATTTGGGAAGAATAGACTCTCAAATAAAAGTACAGGGTTTCAGGGTTGAACTTTCTGAAATAGAATTTTTTGCCAAAGAATACCTGAAAAAAATTAATGCTGTTGCCATTGCTTTTACAAATAAAATTAACAACACAGAAATTGGGATGGTTATAGAAGCTGAAGAGTTTGATACAAAAGAACTGATTAGTTATATGAAAACAAAAATGCCGGGTTACATGATTCCAACACAGCTGCGGTTTATAAATTCATTTCCATTGAATACCAATGGAAAAATTGACAGGAAACCATTAAAAGAAAAATTTTAAAAATGAATGTTGTAGTATTTGGCGAAGATATTTATACTGCTGCTGTAACTGGCTCATTAATTAATAGTGGGCACCAGGTTTCATTAATAATTACGCCTGATAATTTTAATGAAAGCCATAAAGTTTTGGAAGAAGCAGCATCCAGATACAATATTGAATTTATAAAAGATAAAAATATAAACTCAGAAAAGATAAAAGACTATTTAATAAAAGTAAAGCCGGATGTAATTGTTGCTGCACATCTTAGAAAAATTCTCCGTAAAGAAATATTTTCTCTGGCTGCTAAAGGAGCAATAAATATTCATCCTTCACTTTTACCAAAATACCGGGGCCTATCTCCCCAGCATCAGGCCATTTTGCATGGTGATAATGATTCTGGTGTTACGGTACATTATATAGATGCTGATGTAGATACAGGAGAAATAATTGTGCAGGAAAGATTTTCTGTTGCTGCTGACGATTATATTGTACATGTTCAAACCAAAATGCTTGACATTTATAAAAGAATTGTAGTAAAAGCTTTAGACTTGTTGGCAGATGCAACCTTTAAACCAGCAAAACAGGATTTGGCAGATGTTAGTTATTTTGGACCGTTAAAAAAGTCAGACAGGGAAATAGATTTATCAAAATCAAAAGCGGAAGTGTATAATCTTATAAGGGCAGTATCGCTACCTTATAAAGGTGCATTTTATAAAAACTATACTATTTGGGCTGCAGCATTGCCGGGAGTGGAAAAAGAAGCAGATTTAAAAAATAAATATGCCGACATGGGTTTTTATCTTGATACAGCCGCTGATGAAATTATTATCAGACTTAAAGATGGTTTTTTGGTATCGGACGATTTTGAAGTTAATTAAGCATTAAATTAAAACTATAAAAAAGAAATATGGATCACTCTGTAATTACAGAAAAACTGACAGTAATCTTCAGAACTGTTTTTAATGATGATACAATTGTATTAAGAGATGACCTGACAGCCAATGACGTTGGCAATTGGGATTCTTTAACGCATATGCTAATGATTGGAGAAGTTGAAAAACTTTTTTCGATAAAATTTAAACTGAAGGAATTGGGTAAAATGGATAACTTAAAAAGTCTTGTTGACCTGATTGAGTTAAAGCTGAGGAAATAAAATGAATTACTTTTTTAAAACTATAGTATGGATGGTTATTTAATTAGAAAAGCTAAAACTGAGGATATACCTTTCCTTGCCGATGTAATAATAGCATCAGAAAAAGGGATGTCTGAAAATTTAAGTTTTACGACATTATTCAATATACCCGAAAGCAGAGCGAAAGAATTGATTATAAGTATGTTTGAAGAAGAAATAGATGGATGTGAGCTTTCTCTCAGCAGTTTTATAGTTACGGAGTATAATGGTAAACCAATTTCCGGATCTGGTGCTTGGATAGAAGGATTTAACGGATGTATACCTTCAAAAATACTAAAATCGAATTTAATGAGTTATACTTTTGGAAAGGAAAGTATAGAATTTTTAAAAACCAAGTCGCATATAATTAAGGATGTTTTGATAGATAGGGAGCCTATGACACTTCAGCTTGAATATTTTCATATTTTAAGTGAGCATCAGGGTAAGGGGCTTGATACACAATTGATGAATGTAATTGAAGAAAATGCTTTAGCTATATATCCAGAATTGGAAAAAGTACAATGCCAGATATTTAAAAATAGCATTTTTGCAATTAAAATTTTAATAAAACACGGGTTTACAATTGTAAAAAAATATAAAGCAGATAACGAAGACATATACGATTACCTACCCAGTAACGAAAAGTATTTAATGGAAAAATTTTTTAAAAAATAATAGATAAAACCTTAACCGTAGAAAATTATTAACAATGGAAAAGACTGAAATAGTAGAAAAACTGACACCTGTATTCAGGAAAGTATTTGGAGATGAGTTGCTGGAAATCACAGATGAACTTAGCGCTCTTGATGTTGAAAAATGGGATTCTTTATCTCACATGCTTCTTATTTCGGAAGTAGAGGAAAAGTTTGCCATTAAGTTCAGATTAAAGGATCTTAACAAAATGGCAAATGTAGGCGATATGATTGCTATTATCAGTTCTAAATTATAAGTTTCATGGTTTTTACGTCTTTTAATTTTCTGATATTTTTCCCAACAGTAATAATCCTGTACTTTCTGCTACCGCAAAAATTCAGATGGGGATTTCTGTTAATAGCCAGTTACTATTTTTATATTAATATTAAACCGGTATATGCTCTTTTACTGGCAGGGGTTACTTTAACTACATACTTATTTACGAATTTAATTGCCAAAGCAAAAACAGACAAACGGAAACGACAATTACTCATTGTTGACATTATTATTACATTATTGCCACTTTTTTTCTTTAAGTATTTTAACTTTGTAAATGAAGGTGTTTTTACTTTACTTAATTATGCAGGCTTGCACCTGCCTCTTCCACATTTAAGTTTGTTTTTACCTGTGGGTATTTCTTTTTATACATTTATGGCAGTTGGGTATGCCATTGATGTTTATAACGAAGAAATAGATGCGGAAAAAAATTTTGGAATAGTTGCGCTGTTTTTATCTTTTTTTCCGGTTGTTATGTCTGGCCCGATTGAAAGGGCCCCGAACATGTTTAAACAGTTTAAAGGTAAACTGCAATTTAATTATCAAATGATGGTTGCAGGTTTACAGCTTATGCTTTGGGGCTATTTTATGAAGCTGGCTGTTGCAGACAGATTAAGTATATATATTGATGCTGTTTTTAAAAATGCAGACCAGCATGTGGGCTCCTCTTTACTTTTGGCAACATTGATGCAGCCAATACGTGTTTATGGCGATTTAGGTGGATACTCTCTTATTGCTATTGGCTGCGCCAGGGTAATGGGGATTAATGTAATACCTAACTTTAATCGTCCTTTTTTTGCAACAACAATGTCCGAATTCTGGAGACGTTGGCACATATCATTAATAAAATGGTTAACAGATTATGTGTACACCCCGTTATCTTTTGGGTTTAGAAAATATGGAGTATGGGGAATTGTATTAGCATTGAATTTAACTTTTATCATTTCCGGAGCATGGCATGGTGCTGCGCTGAATTTTATTGTGTGGGGTGCTATACAGGGTATTGCTTTAAGTATTGAAACCTTTACAAGAAAAAGAAAAGATTCATTTGAAAATAAATTCAACCTCAAGGTAAAATGGTGGTATATTTTACTGGGCTGTGTATTTACTTACCTGTTATTTGCATTGTCTTTAAGTTTTGGTGGCGATGCAGCTAATGTTGCTGATGTTTTGCATATTTTGGGAAGAATAGTTACCGATTCTTTTCACTTGCCTTATAAAGATGGGGACACAATGTTATACGGCTTCCTGGCGTTTAGTATTTTATTTGCAAAGGATTTTATGGAAGAGTATTATCCCGGCCGAATTCTTTTATTCAATAATAAGAATATAGTGGTAAGATGGCTTTCTTATTATTTTGTAATTTTTGTAATTTTTTATTTTGGTGTTTTTAGTGGAGAACAATTTGTTTATTTCCAGTTTTAAATATTAGTTGTAGTATGGGCTTGTTTTTAAAAAAAATATTAATATTTATAGTACCTTTTATAATCCTGGTTGCACTGGAGGTTATGATAGATCCGTTTAATTTTTTTTCGGCCGAAAAAAATAGAAAATTACTTGATTTAAAAAATAATCTTGCCCGAAAAAAAAATACTTACTTGTACAGACTTATTGAATACGAAAGAAACCCTTATCCGGCAATTGTACTGGGTGACTCACGAGCACAAAGATTAATGCCTGAGTTTTTTGAAGAAGTTAACGGCGAAAAAGTGGCTAACCTGGCAGCAGGTGCAGGATCCTTACAGGACGTTATAAAAATATTTTGGGACTTAAGCTCAAGAAATAAGCTTAGCAAGGTTTATATAGGTATAGCAATTGAAGGGTATAGTGGCACTTTGTTAAAAGACAGGGTATCGGCAGCCCTCGAGGTAAAAAATTCTGCTCCTTTATACTTAACGAGCAAGTTTACTATTGAGAATACAATGCTTATACTAAAGTCTCAACTGTTTAACCAACGTGTCGAACTGCAGGCTCCGCCATTTTCAAGAGAAGAGTTTTGGCAGTATGAGCTTACACAGGAAGACCGGTATTTAAAGAATTATTCGTATCCGAAAAATTATTATGAGGATCTCAAAAAAATATCGGCTTACTGTTTAAAAAATAATATAAAGCTTGTGTTTATTATTTCTCCAACACATACCGAGGTACAAAATAAAATAAATGAATTTAAGCTGAATAAAGAATATGAGAAATTCAAGGAAGATGTAAGGACCTTTGGAGATATGTACGATTTTAACTGGCCAAATGTAATCACATCTGATAAAAATAATTTCCTTGACCCACTGCATAGTATCGACTCTGTTTCAAGAATTATGATAAAGGAAATGATTTTAAATAAACCTCAATACGGAATATTTACAAAAAAACAGAATAAGGTAACTGAAAAAGAATAATAATTGATTTTATAATATAAAAATTAAAGCACATAGTTTAAATTAAAAAAATGAAACAGGTAATACAGAATTTTAAGACGGGTGAATTGTATGTAGACGATGTACCCCTGCCTTCGCTGTCAGAAGGGATGGTACTTATAGAAAATCAGTTTTCACTGATAAGTGCCGGAACCGAAAGAGGGACAGTAAAAGTTGCACAGGCAAACCTTTTAAACAAGGCAAGGCAAAGGCCTGATCTTGTTGCACAGGTTATTCAGAATATTAAAAAAGAAGGGCTGAGTGCTACCATCAGTAAGGTAAGGGCAAAACTCGATTCGTTAAAAGCAATGGGGTATAGCACAAGTGGAGTTGTTTTAACAAGTATGGATACAAACGGAATGTTTAAAACAGGCGACAGGGTTGCCTGTGCCGGCGTGGATTATGCTTCGCATGCAGAGATTGTTGCCGTGCCACAAAATCTTGTTGTAAAAATTCCGGATGAAGTTAGTTCTGATGATGCTGCATTTACAACACTTGGCGCAATTGCCATGCAGGGTGTTCGCCAGGCCGAAGCTCAGATAGGCGAAAAGGTATGTGTTATAGGGCTTGGTCTTCTCGGGCAAATTACCTGTCAATTACTACGTGCCAATGGCTGTGCTGTTTTTGGAACTGATTTTTCAGAATCATTTGTTGCTATTGCAAATGAACATTCTGCAGATAAAGCTTTATTAAGAACTGACCCTAATTTAAAAAATGCCTGCGATAATTTTACAAATGGGCATGGCTTTGATACCATTATAATTACAGCAGCAACACAATCAAATGACCCGATAGAGCTGGCCGGAGAATTAGCCAGGAAAAAAGGTAAAGTAGTTGTAGTGGGTGTTGTGCCAATGAATATTCCACGGGATCCTTTTTATTACAGGAAGGAAATTGATATTAAAATGTCATGCTCATATGGCCCCGGCAGGTATGATGTGAATTATGAAGAAAATGGCCAGGATTATCCATATGCTTATGTAAGATGGACAGAACAGCGAAATATGGAAAGCTTTCTTGATCTTCTTGCCCGGAAACAGATCAATTTAAAACCACTAACAACCCATATCATAAATATCAATGATGCAGAGAAAGCATATGACATCATATTGGGAAAAGTGAAGGAGCATCATATCGGTATTTTGTTGAAATATGCAGAGAATGAAGCTAAATCAAGGTCTTCAATAAATATAGCTAACAAACCTTTGTCAGCTATAAATACAGGCTTTATTGGTGCCGGTAGTTTTGCACAAAGTTACCTGATACCTAATGTAAAGTCATCCGGGTGTTCGCTTGATGGCGTAGTTACTTCACGTGGCATTACAGCAAAAAATGTTGGCAGCAAATTTGGATTTAATTTTTGCTCATCAGAAATAAATGATGTTCTTAATAACGAAAAGATAAACACAGTATTTATTGCTACGCCACACTCCTCACATGCAGACTATGTTATTAAAGCGCTTGAGGCAAATAAAAATGTATTTGTAGAAAAGCCGTTGGCAATAAATGAAGAAGAACTGAACCAGGTAATTGAAACTAAAAGAAAACATACACAACCACTTTTGGTAGGTTTCAACAGGCGTTTTGCACCAATAAGCGAAACTATAAAAAAAGAATTTCTGAATACAGGCGAACCAATGGTTGTTAATATCAGGATAAATGCAGGCTTTATTCCAAAAGATAACTGGCTGCAACAAAAAGATACGGGTGCAGGAAGAATCATAGGCGAGATGTGCCATTTTATTGATCTTATGCAGTATTTCACTAGTTCAGAACCGGTAAAAGTATATGCTGAATGTATTAACACTGCAAATGATAAAATAACAGCAGCAGATAATATTGCCATTGTTGTAAAATTCAAAGATGGTTCAGTTGGCAACCTTACTTACCTTGCTAATGGCGATAAAGGAATGCCAAAAGAGTTGATTGAAGTTTTCAGTGCATCTAAAATCGGGATTATTAACGATTTCAGGGATGGGTTGATTTATAAAAACGGTAAAACAATTAAACTGAAATCATCAGGCAAAGGGCATAAAGAAGAAGTTACTGTTTTTGCTAACGCACTTAAATCAGGCAACGACAGCCCGATCAGCTTCCGTTCAATATGCCTTACAACTTTAACTACTTTTAAAATACACGATAGCCTTTTTACAGGTATGCCCCAGGAGATACATCTTGACGAAGCTTAAAAACAAGCCGAAAGAAGCCTGAAAAAATTAATTTTCAGGAAATTAAATTAAAAAATATCGCCATCTTGCATTCAAATTAGACCATCTGAAGGCGATAAGAGTGCCGGATGGTAAAAAAAATGTATTTATTAAATATTAAAAGTCTGAAAAGTTCGTTTTAATTTTTCAGACTGTTAAGCAGTATTATTAAAACCCGACTACGAAAATGAAAAAAAGATTCAATATATTAATTGAAGATGATTGGGAAGTAATGGGCAATGGGCTGGGCAACGTGGCACAATTACAATACCTTCCTTCCCTGTTCTTTATGAAACTTGCCAATCGGCTCGGCATCAAGCTAACGTTTATGGTTGATGTGGTACAGCAATTGGTTTACAGCAATCATATCCATTCCGACTATAACATTAAACTGCAAAAAAACCTGTGGGATGATAATATTCTACTGATGAAATCTTACGGTTTCGATGTGCAGCTTCACCTGCACCCGCAATGGATGAATGCTACATTAAAAGACGGTTTCTTTTATTTAGGTAATAACTGGAATTTTGGAAGATACAGCAATGCCGACCAGGATATGCTGATCAGAGAATCTGTAAATTACCTTGAGAACTTAATTACACCAATCGATCCAGACTATAAAGTAATTGCCTATAAAGGCGGTTCATGGGGCCTGCAGCCTTCAGGAGATCTTTTGAAGAATATGGAAAAACATGGAATAAGAATAGTTATGGGTGTTCGTAAGGGAATGGCTTTACCCAGTAATGGTGTAGATTATACAACCTTGGAAGAACCCAACATGCCTTATTATCCTGATTACAATGATTTGTGTAAAGTATCACCCGAGAAAAAAGAAATTACCGTAATTCCACTTCAGATTGTAACGCCAGGAATAAAAGGGCTTAGCTACCTGGCTGCAGATATGGTTAAAAGAAAAATTTCTAAAAAGGATTCAATCCGTCATTTTTATAATGGACAGATACCTGAAAAAATCAGTGGGTTATCTCCCGTGTCTGAAGATTCAAGGCCCAGGTTTCCTTTTGTAAACTATAAAACGCATCTTAAAATCGGTAACCAGCCTTACAGTTACTTAAAAACAAGTTTCGACCAGGTTATTAGCAGGCTATCAGACACTCCTTTTGAAAGAATACCGATATTGATTGAGTGCCATACCAAACAATACAATAATTATTTTAAAGACATTGAAAGATTCCTTTCTTATGTTCTCGAAAAATATGGAGATATAGCAGAATTCAGCAGTCTTACAGAATATTTGAAAGAGATTGATGTAAAGACGAATGTAATAAAATTAAAAACTGCTTAAAAATGCAGACCATTGACCCTAACATATCAATCAATGCCGGAAAATTTCAATTAAACGGTATCAACCAATTCGACATTACAGTACTACTGGGTGAAGTGGTTATTGATTGGGATTCAATAAAAAAAAAATTCATTACCGATCCTTCTTCGTTTGAAGAACTGCTTTTTAAAGTTCATTACAAAAGAAAAAAACCATTAGAAGCCGGGCAAAGAAGCAGGGTGCTTAATTTTCTTTCCATTGGATATTTGTCAACTGACGATATCAGGTACTTTAATGAGTTACTTTGGTTTTACAAAGAAAACAATGTTGACAAAGCACTGATGGATGCCTGCATGGCAAGATTTAATGCAAATCTCGATGAAAATAAATGCCACAAAAAGCCTGCTCAATTAAATAATTATCCGGCAGATATAAGCGGCAGTGATTTAAGTGAAGTTGAGTATAAAAATACTACTCCGTTAAGAATAGGTCTCGTTGGTTTTCCTCCATTTTTTGGCACTATTACAAAAAAGCTAAAAAAAGAAGGCCACCATGTTGAGCAGTTTTTTTTACCTCATCATCCTAATAAGCACATCAACCGTTTTTTAAAGTTTGGTTTGCCTGTTAAAATACTTTCATTACTGGCAGGTAATTTTTATGCTTACCGCACACTCAACTTTAATTATAAAGATAAAAAGATTGGTGAAGTATTAAAGGCAGGTAATTTCGATATTGGATTTCATAAACTTAATTTTATAATTAAAGAAAATATTTTCGGAGTATTTGGAAAAGGTTTAATTAATGATCACTGGGGGTATCTTCCGCAGCTTAGAGGAAAATCAACCATTGCTTATTCAGCACTTTTAAATGTGCCTGTTATTCCAACAATGCATTTTATTGATAAAGGAATAGACTCGGGGTCAATTATAGGGTATTATCCCTGCGATTACAGTAAGGCAAAAAGCGTAAATGGGATAAGAAAAATTTTAAGAAAAAAATTACCTGAAAGAACCGTAGCTGCAATAAAATATGCCGGCAGCAGCAGTTTTATACAAAAGGAGAACAAGATGGAGGCTGGCATTACGTTTTACGAAATTCACCCATGGTTGAGCAACCATATAGATTTAAATATTTTGAAGCAATAAGGCAAAAAAGTTTACCCGTTATCAAACCCAATAGTATTGAACTCAAAATTTACAGAGCCCTTTAACAGGCTTAAAAAATATTGCGAAACTGAAAAGTTTAAAGGATACGATCCGTATGATGGTTTAACCAGCAGTTTTTTTAAATGGGTACCGGGCTTGTCGTCAAGCAGGGTTATGCGGTTAGCGTGGATACAGTTTTTTAAACGTTCTCCATTAAATTTAAGGTCGTTGCTTGGGGTTAAAAAAGATTATAACCCCAAGGCATTAGGTTTGTTTTTATCGGGCTATTGTAATCTTTACCGGCAACAAGCCCTGCCGGAATACCTGGATAAAATAAATTTTTTAATAAAAGAAATAGACCAGCTTAAAAGTAAAGGATGGAGTGGTGCATGCTGGGGCTATAATTTCGATTGGCAGGCACGGGCTTTTTTTCAACCTGAATATACACCAACAGTAGTGGCATCAACCTTTATTGCCAACGCCCTGCTGGATGCATATGAAATTACAGGAGCGCCGGAACTATTAACTACAGCAAGAAGTACATGTGATTTTGTTTTAAAAGATTTATCAAGAACATATGACAGCGAAGGAAATTTTTCATTTTCTTATTCGCCTTTAGATAAGAGTGTTGTTTTTAATGCTTCATTGCTGGGCAGCCGTATTTTAGCAAGAGTATATAGCTTTACAAAAGAAAAGGAGTTAATTGACGAGGCAAAAAAATCTGTGCAGTTTTGTTGTAACTATCAAAAACCGGATGGATCCTGGGGATATGGTACCCTGCCTTTTCATCAATGGATAGATAATTTTCATACCGGGTACAATCTTGAATGTATTGCAGAGTATATGAAATTTTCAAACGATAACTCTTATCAAACACAGGTTGACAAAGGGTTTGAATACTATATTAGTACATTTTTTACAGATGAAGGAATTCCGAAGTATTATAATAATTCCGTTTATCCAATTGATATACATGCGCCGGCACAAATGGTAATTACCCTGGCTAAGCTGGGTAAGTTTAAACAACACCAGCAGATCATGGATAAAGTTTTAAACTGGACCATTACCCAAATGCAGTCGGACAAAGGCTTTTTTTATTACCAGATTAATAAATATTTTTCTTCAAAAATATCTTATATACGCTGGGCACAGGCGTGGATGTTTTATGCATTATCAACTTATATAAAATTTGAACACCATGAGCAGAATAAAAATTTGTGATATACCTGTTGATGTTTTAACAATGCAGCAAACTATTGCTTTAATTAATGATGCAATAGTTGAAAAAAGACCCATTCATCATGTGGTAATAAATGCGGCAAAGGTTGTTAATGCACAAAAAGATCAGGCACTTAAAGAGTCAATAGTTAACTGCGATATAATAAATGCAGATGGGCAGGCAATTGTGTGGGCTGCACGCCTACTCAACAGACCTTTACCTGAAAGAGTGGCAGGTATTGATTTAATGGGTGAGCTGGTGAAGCTGGCAGCCGAAAAAAAGTACCGCATTTTCTTTTTAGGTGCTAAAGAAGAAATTGTAAAAAAAGTGGTTGATACCTATACCAATACATTTGGCAAAGACATCATTGCCGGTTACCGCAATGGATATTTCGGCAAGGAAGAAGAAGAAACTGTAGCCAGGCAAATTGCAGACTCTGGTGCACATATTCTTTTTGTTGCTATGAGTTCGCCTAAAAAAGAAATCTTTTTAAATACATATAAAGAACTAATAAAAACACCTTTTATAATGGGTGTTGGCGGTAGTTTTGATGTAGTGGCAGGCTTTGTTAAAAGGGCACCGGTATGGATGCAAAAGACCGGACTGGAATGGTTTTACCGTGTAATCCAGGAACCAGGGCGTATGTGGAAGCGATACTTGTTTGGTAACTCAGAATTTATTTATTTGGTGTTTAAAGAAAAATTCAAACAGATCTTTGGTAAAAAGTAAAGCGTTGAAATTGATAAAACACTTATATCAGAAAATAATTAACCGTATTTAAGCGTTCTACATTAATGAAAATTACTCTAATAGCAGGGGCACGCCCTAATTTTATGAAGATTGCTCCCATCATAAAAGCAATTAAAGCCGCACAGGCACAGGGAGAAGATATTAATTACCGGCTCGTACATACCGGCCAGCATTATGATAAGAAAATGAGCGGAGATTTTTTTGAGCAATTGGGCATACCTGAGCCCGATGCAAATCTGGAATGCGGTGGCGGGTCGCAGGCAGCACAAACAGCGGCCATTATGGTTAAGTTTGAAAAAGAACTACAGGAAAACCGTCCGTCAGTAGTTTTAGTTGTAGGTGATGTTACTTCTACAATGGCCTGTACAATTACTGCAAAAAAACTATGTGTTGATGTTGTGCATGTAGAAGCCGGTATCAGATCGGGGGATATGACAATGCCAGAAGAGATCAATCGTATTGTAACAGATTCAATATGCGATTACTTTTTTACTACCAGCGAACTGGCAAATATGCAATTGCTGAAAAATGGAGTTAGTAAAGACAAAATACATTTTGTTGGTAATACAATGATTGATACTTTGTATCAAAACTTAGGCAGGCTTAATAAACCAGTATTTTATGATGAATATAAACTGCAGGAAAAAAATTATTTTCTTGCAACTCTCCACAGGCCTTCAAATGTAGATGACCCGGAAAAATTAGCTACGCTTCTTGCTGCAATTGAAGAAGCTGCGGCAGATATACCAATTGTTTTTCCTGTACATCCACGTACACGCCAGATTATTGATAAATTTAAAATAAAAAGTAAAAATATTTTAATGATCGATCCCCAGGGATACCTGGAGTTTATTTACCTGGTGCAACATGCAAAAGGGATTATTACCGATTCCGGTGGAATAACAGAAGAAGCTACAGTATTACATATACCTTGTTTAACATTACGTAACTCAACTGAAAGACCGGAAACTGTAACTTTAGGAACAAACGAATTGATAGGCGACGACCTTTTTAAATTAAAGTTATATTTAAGAAAAATTATTGAAGGAGATTGGAAAAATGGTTCTGTTCCCCCGCTGTGGGATGGTAATACCTCAGTAAGAATTATTGAGGTGCTTAGTTCTATTTATTCATCCGAGCAGATTACTGCATAACCGGCATCAATTTTTCATGGCATACAAAATGACCTTAGCAATAAAAAATTGTGTAAACAAAAATTTGTTCATTGTAACAATGCAAATTTTATAAATTTTCTGACATGAATACACAATTTGAAAGATACCTGCAAATAACCCTGATAGCACTGGATTTATTTGTATTAAACATAGTCTACTTTTTTTGTAAAGTTATATTAACGGCCGGCCTGCCGCCCGATTACTGGAGCGTTTATTTTCAGTATTGGGTTATTTCCAATATTGCATGGCTGTTGTTATCTTTCTTTTTTAGAAACTATGCCGGGAAAATTATTTTACAATTCGAATTTTTTACAAAGAGAACGGCACAGGTTTACCTTTTGTGGATTATCTCTATTTTATTTTACCTGTTTTTTTCACGTGAATTTAAAATTTCCCGTTTATTTATAATATCTGGTATGCTGGGGTTTGGAGTGGGGCTTTTAGCAAACAGGTTTCTTTACCTGGGGATAAAAAAGTATTTTAAAAACACACACTATCTTATAAAAAAGGTAATTATCCTTGGCTATAATGATACAGCTAAAAAACTGGCAAAATATTTTGAAGAAGATGGACTGAATACACAGTTACTGGGCTTTATTGAAGATGATAAAAATGTACATGAATTATCGCATTACCCCATTATAACTGATATTGGGAAAGCATTGAGTGTAGCGAAAGAATTTGATGTGGCAGAAATATATTCTACTATTACGCCAGAACAGAATAAGGATATTTATGAATTAATGTATCAATCGGAAAAAGAATGCATTCGCTTTAAAATTGTACCTAATCTTTCGGTTTTTATTACCAGGGATGTTCATATAGAGTATTTTGGAGATCTTCCAATACTTTCATTACGCAGCGACCCTTTGGATGATGTAGGTAACAGGATTAAAAAAAGGGTGTTGGATATAGTGGTAAGTTTTTTAGTTATAGTTTTTGTTTTATCATGGCTTGTTCCAATATTGGGGTTACTAATTTTGCTGGAATCAAGGGGGCCGGTTTTCTTTTCGCAACTGCGTACAGGAAAAAATAAAAAATCTTTCTATTGCTTAAAATTCCGCAGTATGCGGACAAATAAAGATGCTGACTTAAGGCAGGCTACGCAAAATGATAACCGTGTAACCAAAATTGGCAGCTTTATAAGACGTACAAGTCTGGATGAATTCCCACAATTCTTAAATGTATTTAAAGGCGAAATGAGTTTGGTAGGGCCAAGACCGCATATGCTTAAACATACTACCGATTACTCAAAACTTGTAGATGATTATATGATCAGGCAATTTTTAAAGCCCGGTATTACAGGTTGGGCTCAGGTAAATGGCTTTAGAGGGGAAATTACAAATCCCGATCAGATAAAAATGAGGGTTAATAAGGATTTGTGGTATCTCGAAAACTGGACATTATTTCTTGATTTACAAATACTTTTTTTAACAGTATACCAGGTTTTAAAAGGCGATAAAAATGCTTTTTAAATTTTCATAAACTTTACGGTAATCTTTTAGAATTGACTTAAAAAGAAAAGCAAGACTTTTAAAGTCTTGCTTTTCTTTTTGTAACTAATGTTTTATTAATCCTTTACTATTTTAATATTGAACTGTTTTCCCTCAGATTCTACCTGCAATAAATATATCCCTTTGGCTATATTTTTATTGTAATTATCAAACTGAATGATGGAAGATACAGGGTTATTTTTTTCACTTACACTTATTAACCTGCCAGATAAATCAAACAGCTTTAACATGGTTTTGCCCGTAGGTACTTTTGCAAACCTTATGTTTATAAAATCCGAAAACGGCATATTAGTAACACTAATTGATTGGGATAATATGCCACTATTTTTTATAACTATGACGTTACTTTGCTTTGCATAACCGTCAATGTCAACCATTTTTAACCGGTAGTAATTTATTTCAGTAGCTTCAGCATCAAGGTAGCTGTAGTTTTTTTCTGCAAAACTGTTTCCTGCTGCGGCAACAGTGTTTAACTTACTGTATGTAACCCCATCAGTTGATTTTTCTATTTGGAACTCTTTACTGTTTATTTCAAAAGAAGTAGTCCATTCCAATAAAACATTATTACCCTTCAACTTTCCGGAAAAATCTAATAAGGTTACAGGTAAAGAACCGACAGGACTACGTTTATTGCTGAAAGATTCCATAGCAAGCCAGTTTCTTACTGTAGTATTAAGTGCATTTGAGTATCTGTTTCTTATTAAACTCCAGTTATAAACTCCAAATAAAGCGCTGGCATCTGAAAGTTCTTCATTTGATAAATTAGCAGGTATTGTTGAAGAATTATCCATTACAAATTCACGTATGCCTACAGCTAAATTTGCTAATACACCTTCCTGTGCAGCCATACCTGAATAATAATGATCAGAGTGATCGGGATTGGTCATAGTGTTTTGGGTGGCTGTATTTATATAAACCTGGTTGTCTGTACCCTTCTCGGCCATAACGATAGCATAAATAGTGCTTGTTAATTGGCTCCAGGTATATGTGTTAGCTCCATCAACAGAAGTCATATTGGCAATATTACCTAATTTCAGTCTTTGTAAAGACTGATTTCCTGTAGTACCATAACCAGCACCATTTGAATTGCCACTAGGAAGACGAAGAAAATAATTGACAACAGCACCACTACCACCGACATCTCCATAATAGTATTTTTTTAAATTTTTACTGTTAATAGTTACTGTTGATACTGTTGGTAACGGGTAGGTATTATTGGGAGAAATTGAACCATTATTAAAATCTCTGATAAATTTTGAAGAATATACAGCACCTGTTTCTTTTGCCAAATAATAAGGAGTGGCAGCTCCACCAAATGTATTGGCACCATTACCTTCATCACCTGCTGTAAGTGTAATTATAACCACTTTATTTCCGTTGCAATCAGCAGTCATATTTTTCGACATAAATAATTGCCAGTCATCCTGATCTGCCGCTACATAATAGTTTATCTGTTGTGCCTGCACTTTAAAAGCAGATATATAAATCAGTATAAGTAAAAATATCTTTTTCATCATGATTAGTTTTATTAAAATTGTTACTCCACTGTAATATTCCAGCTTTCTGTAAACCTGTTGTTTAATATACTTTTTAAAACATAATTTCCTTTTGTTTTAACAGCACTTTTTAAGGTTACTGAAAGGGCATCCCTTTTTTTTACTGTACTTACTAAATCGTATACTTTGTTACCCGCCATATCATAAACACTTATTGAAAGTTGCCCAGCCTCGTAAGGGCTAATGCTTATGGTTATATCTTTATCTACATATGCAGGAGAAGTGACTGACATTATCATTGGGATTTTTGTTAAAGCCGAACCAGATTCAGTTCCTTCACTCTCTTTTTTTAAAGTGCCAACAGCATCATTAGCTTCTTCATTAGTACGGGCAACCGGGGCATTACCTGAAGGGGTTTTTATAACCTGGAAATAATCCATTGGCAACCAGTCTTTATGATTGGTAACAAATTGACTTTCATAATGGCTTTCAGTCATCCCAAAAACCTCAAGGCCAAACAGAATAGCAGCATTGGTATGCTGTGTAGTACTTAAGTTAGCCCCCTGAGAAGAAGAGTTATAATCCATAAATCCGTTAACACCAACCCAGCCCATGCCGCTGGCAACTGCTTCCTGCCCGGCAAGTGAAGAATAACGATGATCTGAATGATCGTTCGTATTATAAGCTGTTTGAGCACCGGTAATTGTATGTGCAGCATGTATCCAGGATTGAGTACCCGTAACTTTTTCATCATTAATTATTTTCCTTATTGTGGCTGTTAACTGGCTCCAGGTATAGGTAAGTAATGGAGGCCCCGAAGATGGGTTATTAGAAGTATTGCCAACAACATTTATTGCTGTAATTGCTCCGGATTTTAGCTTTTGCAAACTTTGCAAATGATTAGCGGAGAATCCTTCCCCTGCTCCATTACCATCCGGCAACCGTAAAAAATAATTTACTGTGTTCTTGTAAGTATATTTCCATACGGTATGGCTGCCAACGGGGCTGGTTGTTGTAATTGTTACTGCCGAAACTGTTGGATTATCTAATGGTGCAGAACCAGTAGTTAAGTCAGCCGCAAATTTTGAAGAATAAACGGATCCATTTTCTCTACTTAAGTAAAACGGTATACCACTAGTACCATAGGAGCCTGCACCTGCACTTCCATCCCCCCCCGTTAAAGTAATAAATACCATTTTGGTATTAGCTACGGTCATATCCGAGATTATCCTGCTCGACATAAAAAGCTGCCAGTCATCAGCATGAGCCTGAATTGAAAAATGTACTGTTTGTGCTTTTATACTGCAACAAAAAAAAGTAAACAGGATAAAAAGTAATCTTCTTGCCATAAGTATACGATTTCAGAATTAACTAAAATTTATTTAATAATAAAACAAGTTATTGGATCACCTTAAAAAGGGAGGAAATACATAGGAATTAGAGTAGAGATAAAACAGTGTTTGTGGTTGACCTTGGGGTAGATAAGTTAAAGTGTAAAACTATAAGTTTTATTTTAGAAAACAAAATATTTTATAATCTGTGCATAATTATTTTAACTTACGGAATTAAACAAAAAAAGGATTGAATATCAATAAAAAAGAGCGATTCATTTATGAATCGCTCTTTTTTATTGATAAAATATTTAATATATTATTGCTTTACAAATTTAATATGGCTAATTTGACTATCTCCAAAAACTCCTCTCAGGA
>JAGOAX010000007.1 GCA_017983695.1 Ferruginibacter sp. | reverse complement strand
GGCTGTTCGCCGATTAAAGTGGCACGTGAACTGGGTTCAGAACGTCGCAAGACAGTTCGGTCCCTATCTGTGATGGGCGCTAGTAAATTGAGAAGACATGACCTTAGTACGAGAGGACCGGGTCGTACGTTCCGCTGGTGTATCTGTTGTGCCGCCAGGTGCAATGCAGAGTAGCTATGAACGGCCAGGATAAACGCTGAAAGCATCTAAGCGTGAAACCTTCTTCAAGATGAGTTTACTTTTAAGGGTCGTCGGAGACTACGACGTTGATAGGCTATAGGTATACAGGTGGTAACATCAAAGCCGAGTAGTACTAATTGCCCGTAAGCTTTATTTTTTATTTTTCTTAGGAAAAATAATTATAATTAATTACTCTTTATTTGCAACTTATCCCAATATGTTATATTATTTATTGTCACTGATTATTTTTTTAATCAGCTCGACATGACCGTCTTATGGTGGTTTTGCCGAGGGTGTTCACCTCTTCCCATACCGAACAGAGAAGTTAAGCCCCTCATGGCCGATGGTACTACACAAAAATGTGGGAGAGTAGGTAGCTGCCATATTCATTTAAAGCCCCTCAGTTTACTGAGGGGCTTTTTTTATGCCCTTACCTTAGTTTTATTGCTTGTAAATCATCTTTTCAACTGATAAATATCATTAGATAAATAATAGTAAGACAGTAGCTTTAATTTGTAAATCATTTTAACATGAAAACAATTATAGTTCCGGTTGATTTTTCAGAAAACTCAGCTAATGCAACTGAATTTGCAGCTAATCTTGCAGCTTTTTATGGAGCAGACCTTTTACTTTATCATGCTTATCAGTTACCTGTAGTAATGCATGAATTTGCTTATCCGGCATTTGATATGGAAGAAACCCAAAGGGCTGCAGCGCATGAACTGGAAGTGATGAAAGAAAACACGTTATCTAAAATAAAAGTAAAAATTACAGTTAATGTTAAGGCAGAAATGGCAACATTGCAGGAAGGTTTAGCAGAACTCTGCGACAGTATACAACCTGATCTTATTGTTATGGCTTTGTCAGGTAAAAATGCGCTTACCAGATTAATAGTAGGAAGTAATACTATTAAAACAATCCAGGAATTAAAATACCCGGTACTGGTTATCCCTTCAAAAGCATCATTTATACCAATACGTAAAATTGGTTTTGCATGCGACTATCAAAAAATAAAACAAACAACTCCGGTTGAATTATTAAAAAAAGTGGTAAATGATTTTAGGGCAGATCTGCATGTTTTAAATGTAAATAATTTCAATGAAAGCCCCGGACTTGAGATGATGAATGAAAGCTTAACCATAAATGAGTTGTTGAAAGATATAAAAGTTCAATATAATACTATACAGGCCGGAGATGTTACTGAAGGAATAAACTGGTTTGCAGCGAAAGAGAAATTAGACTGGATAGCAGTAATTCCTAAAAAGCATCCATTATTACAAAAAATGTTTGCTCAAAGTCATACTAAACATTTATTGTATCATACACATATTCCGGTACTGTGTATTCATGAATAAAATTTGAAAGCGTTTTACAGATGAGATTTATAAAATAACCAACTTTTGTATTTTAACTGCGGGGTGTGTATTATTTATGCAATTCGCTTTTTATTACTCAGGTCGTCATTCACCATCTGATTTTTTATTACTGACCTACTAAAAATGGACTGTTCAGGAAACCTAAAAATTATATTTTAAGTTCAAAATAATTACTGAGTTAGCTCATCATTTTTAAAAATCAAGGGTTACGTAAATTAAAAAATGTGTTTAATTAATTAAAACAGCTGTATGAATAAAAATATGTACCTGCTGTAACCCTTTGCAGTAAAGGGATTGAATAGATAGGCATATGATTATTCATGTGTGCGTAAAAATAAATTTGAATTATTGGGTTTAATAATTACATTTATAAGCGAATAAAATAATTCAACTATCCTTTTTTGGAAATACCTTTTCCCCAACTTTAAGAAATCAATTGTAGCAACTACCTCCCACTTTTTATTTATTGAATAAACATTTTCTGGTGTTCTGTAAATGAGCAACGGGGATATGTATATCGGTCTATTGCCCTGCCTGATAAGTTTATAATACTCATTTTAACCTTAACTATCTCTAATTAAAACCTTTCTTCAACCTGACAAAACACTTTTATGAAAAAAACACTTTTGATGTTAGTTGCTTTATTTTGTTTCTATGCATCATGGGCACAAAAACCAGTTGTTTCAAAAGCAGTTGCTTTTGCTGTAACCTCACCTGTAAGGGATTTTGGCATAGCCAAACCTGAGCCCGGGAAAAAATACAAACAAATGAATGATAATGTTGAGGGCGAAGCCATAAATAAAAAGAATGAGGTAAGGATTAAAGAAATTGTGGAAGGTAAAGGTGGAGAACCTGCTACCAATATGCAAAACATAGCTGTACATGAGCCTAATATTCCGGCTGCAATTACAAGCTTTGATGGCAACAGCAGCGCAGATAACTTTGCGGCATTTGGAAGCAGAGTTTATCCGCCGGACTGTAACGGCGATGTAGGTCCCAACCATTACGTACAAACTACAAACCTGCTGGTTGGTATCTATAATAAAAGTACAGGAGCCCTAATAGTTCCAAAATTTAAAATGAGCACTTTGTTTGCTTCATTAGGAGCTCCTTTTTCAACAACTGATAGAGGCGACCCAGTTGTTTTATATGACCAATTGGCCGATCGTTGGTTAATCAGCCAGTTTTATTTTACTTCATCATCAAGCGGTGTATATTATGAGATGATAGCTATTTCACAAACGGGAGATCCTACAGGCGCCTATTATGTATATGCTTTCTTAATGCCCAATAATAAATTAAACGATTATCCTCATTTTGGTGTGTGGCCTGATGGGTATTATATGGCAGACAATCAATTTACAAATGGGTCTAGTTTTTCCGGTGCAGGAGCATTTGCTTTTGACAGGGCTAAAATGTTAGTGGGCGACCCAACAGCCAGCTTTATATATTTTGACCAGGCTGCCAGCTGTCCATCATGTGGTGGGCAATTGCCTACCGACCTTGATGGTTATGCAACACCACCTGTTGGCACACCAAATCTTTTTATGGAGTTTAGGGCAACTGAATATGGAGACCCTACAGACGGGCTTCGCATATTTGCTTTTCATGCCGATTTTGCCAATCCAGCCAATTCAACCTTTACACAGGTTGGCGGTACCGATCTTCCTCTTGCTGCTTTTGATGCAAGAAATCCTGCCAGCAGGGCTGACATTGAACAGCCTGCGCCTTCAACAACTACATCATATCTGGATGCCTTATCAGACCGCCTGATGCATCGTTTAGCCTACCGCATATTACCCGGCGGACAACAGTCTTTTGTGGGCAACTTTACTGTTAATGTGAGTGGAGTAAATCCTACATCTGCAGCAACTTACCAGGCCGGTATTAAATGGTTTGAATTACGCAGAAGTGCAGGAGGTGTTATGAGTGTTAATGATGAAGGGATTTATGCACCTGGTGCCGGTGATGGAGCTAATGGCCGAAATATATGGATGGCGGGCATTGCCCAGGATGGCCAGGGTAATTTAGGATTAGGATATAGCGCCTCAAGTACTACACTTCATCCATCTATTTTGTATACTGGTCGGCTTACAAGCGATCCACCCGGAACGATGGCACAAGGTGAAAACACATTAGTAGCCGGTTCGGGAGTACAATTAGGTACTGCCAATCGCTGGGGAGATTATAGTTCCATGTCGGTTGACCCTATAGATGAATGTACTTTTTGGTACACCCAGGAGTATTATACCGCTGCAAGCCAGGCTACCAGTACCTTAGGTTGGCTTACCCGTATCGGTAGCTTTAAAGTTAATCCCACTTGTGTGGTTTCAAACAGGGGAACTATTAGTGGAATTGTTACCAATTGCGTAACAGAAGCACCGGTTGCAAACGCTATTGTTACTACGCCGGATGGCTTCTTTACAAAAACGAATGCAGCCGGAGAATATTCTATTCTCGTTGGTTCCGGTACTTATACCGTAGTAATAACGGGGCCAGCTGGCTATAGTACCTGCACTACTAATAATGTAATTGTAACCAATGGTGGAAATACAGTAGTTAACTGCTGCGTTGCCCCATCGGCTATAATTGTTTCAGCAGGCGCAACTCTTGTTGCAGAAACCTGTTTACCGGCCAATAGTGCTATTGATCCAAATGAAACGGTTACTGTTGATTTTTCTTTATCAAATACAGGAGGGCTTAATACAACCAACCTGGTAGCAACATTACAGGCAACCGGCGGCGTTACAAGCCCAAGTGGCCCTCAAAATTATGGCGTAGTAGTTGGCGGAGGACCTTCTGTATCCAAGTCTTTCACTTTTACTGCAGCAAACTTAAACTGCGGCGACATGATTACAGCAACATTGCAATTGCAGGATGGTGCAACCAATCTCGGCACTGTTACTTACACCTTTATAACAGGTGCTACTTCAACAGCTGTAGGTACTTTCAGTTTTACAGGCCCGGCTGTTGCCATTCCGGATAATGTTTCTGCAGGAGTAAATATTCCTATAACTGTAAGCGGTGCCGGAACTAAAGTTGTTGATTTAAATTTCCGGTTTGATCCATTAGCCGGATGTGATGCAACTATAGGCAATACCAACGCTGCAGTAGACCATACTTTTTTAGCTGATCTTACTTTTAAACTTACATCACCAGCAGGCACAACGGTAACATTCATGCAAAGCCGTGGTAGTGGAGGAAATAACATTTGTAGTTTATTCTTTGATGATGATGGCGCATTTCCGGCAATATCAACACTTCCGGCTACAGGAGGTGTATCGGGAAATTATGCTCCTGAAAATCCTTTCTCGGCATTTGATGGGCAAACTGCCAATGGAACCTGGACATTAAATGTAAGCGATAATGCAGGAGCAGATGTTGGTTCAGTGCGTGGATTTTCTATTATTTTAACAACATCAACACCAATATGCTGTGTTTGTACGCAACCTGTTATTACATGTCCAGCTAACATTACAGTAAATAATACGACAGGCCAATGTGGCGCTAATGTTACTTATCCGACTGCCACTGCAACCGGCACTTCACCAGTAATAACTTATTCGCATGCTTCCGGTAGTTTTTTCCCAGTAGGTACTACTACTGTTACTGCTACAGCAACCAATGATTGTGGTACTTCATCCTGTACATTTACGGTAACTGTGAATGATATGGAGAATCCAACATTAACCTGTCCTGCACCCATTTCAGTCAATGCAGATCCGGGCCAGTGTTATGCAACCAATGTGTTGCTTGCACCATCCCTTCCGGTAACTATTGTTAATCCTGATTTCGAAATTCTTTATAAAGCGGGATCAACCACTGTGACCGCACCATTATTTTCCAATACCGGCGGTACCATTCATACCAGTCATCTTAACATGCCTGGGACTACCGTAACATTCAGCGATGGATCTGTAGGAAATTTATTTGACCTGGCCGGCTGGACATTTAATACACAAATGGGTTTAACCAATTATAACAGCCAGTTCAATGTAGGCTCCCAGCGTGATATGATCACCTGGATGAACGGGGCTACTTTTGGAGGAGGTACAGCTGAGAAGACAATGACGCAAACATTAACTGCGAACCTTGAGCAAAATGTAAGCTATACCTTAACAGCAGATTTTGGATGGAGAAATGATAACGGCATTGCATCAGTTCCTCCGGTACTCAGACTGTATGCAGGCGCTACATTACTTACGCCTGTTGCATCAGCAGATCCTGCTTTGGTAAAGGGAGCTTTTGTAACCTATAGCCGTACATACGTTGTAAATAATATTTCCATATCGGGTCCGTTGCGTATAGAGTTTGGTTTGGGTGCAAATATAAATGGCCAGCAATTAAATACCGATCATATTACCCTCACTAAAAATGCACTTGCAGCCAGTGATAATTGTTCGGGTGTAACAACAGTTGCAACATTTAACGGCAACCCGGTTACGGCTGCCACTCAATTTGCCTTAGGCAGCAACACTGTTTTATGGACTGCCACTGATGGAGCCGGTAACACAACAACTTGTAACCAGACAATAACGGTAACAGATAACCAGGCGCCAACCTTAACATGTCCCGGCCCAATCACTGTATGTGGACCTACAGGAGTACCAGCAGCAAATATTGCTTCTGTAACAAACGTAAACGATAATTGTACAGGCACTGTGGTTACATGGCAGGGAGATGTAGTGAATGGATATTCTGTAACGATTCCTTATACCATTACAAGGACATACCGGGCAACCGACGGCAGTAACAATTTTGCGGAGTGTACACAAACAATTACTGTTAATCCAATTCCCAATGTCGTGGCTACCCCATCATCTCAAACAATTTGTACGGGTACTGCTATAACACCAATTGTTAATAGTGGTAGCGTAGCTGGAACTGTATATAACTGGACAAGAGATAATCTTACAGTAACAGGTATAGCAGCCAATGGCAGCGGAAATATCAGTGGTTCACTCACCAATACAACCGGCTTGCCCGTTACCGTTACATTTACCATTACGCCATCTTATACAAATGCAGGAGTAACCTGTACAGGTACACCTGTTACTGCAACGGTAACAGTAAACCCGGTACACTATTTCGCTTGTCCTGCTAATATGACCGAAACGATCAACGATGTGATCTGTTTCAAAGCGGTGAATACGCCTAACCCGGTTTTCTGCGGTACACTTACAAAACTTACGTGGAAACTGACAGGTGCTACAACATTAAGTTCACCTACATCGGGCATCAACTACCTTGGGTTACGGAATATGAATGTGGGTACAACTACAGTTACTTATACAGCCACATTTACCGGGGGTATTGTAAAAACCTGTTCATTCACAGTTCTGGTAATAGAAACAATACCACCAAACATTCTTTGTCCACTTGACAAAACTGTAAACACAGACCTGGGTAAATGTTATAAAACCGGCCCGGTGAGTCTTGGTACTCCAGTTGTAAGTGATAATTGTGGTATTGTATCTGTAACCAATAATGCACCGGCAGTTTACCAAAAAGGTGTGAACCTGGTAACCTGGACAGTAACAGACAAGAGCGGTAATACCAGAACCTGTGTACAAAGGGTTACTGTGTACGATGTAGAGAAACCTGTTATAACATGTCCTGCAAATGTGATAGTGAATGCAGGTACAGGGTCTAATTGTAATGCTACACAGGTAACTTTACCGCAGCCTGTATTTACCGATAACTGCGAAGTTGTTACATTAAAATGGGCAATGGTAGGGGTTACTTACGGATCTTCAAATACACCGGGTATTAACTATGTTCCAACAATGGACTATTTGGTAGGTGTAAGTACAGTTACCTATACAGCAATTGATGCAGCAGGCAATGCAAAAACATGCACCTTTACTGTTACAGTAAAAGATGTAACTGCACCAACACTTGTTTGCCCTGATGCACAAACCTTGTGTAAAGTGGCCAATAACACTTACACAATACCACCAATGGTACAGAGTGATAATTGTGCCATTGTAAGTACAACTTATAAAATCACAGGTGTAACCAGCAGGAGTGGCTCAGGTACTAATGCAAGTGGTTTATTTAACCTTGGGGTATCCACAATCAAATGGACTGTTAAGGATTCTCATGGTAATATATCAACGTGTACAACAGTAGTTACCGTTGTGGCCACATCAAATCCAATTTGTACACCACCGCCACCGCCAATTACATTTGCTGAACCAGGCATAAGTAAGAAATATACAGAGGCCGAAGCTACAGGACTTTCAATATCTGCCTGGCCCAACCCGACTGTAAATTATTTTAACCTGAAAGTGAACAGTGCTGCAAAGGAAACAGTTGTTATAAGAATGTATGATATGGCCGGCAGACTGCTGGAAGTTAAAAACGGGGCACCTGGAAATACCTATATTTTAGGTGAACATGTCAGATCAGGTACGTATATTATTGAAGTAAGCCAGGGAATTAATAAACAAAAAGTAAAACTGGTAAAACTGAATTAAAAGTAAATGACGATGTTAAGGAAGAGGCTGTATTTAACAGCCTCTTTTTTTATGTTAGATAATAATTGTATTGTTAAAACAACTATCACAGCTGAAATATTTTTTCCATCAGCATCCATTTTTCGCCAGGTTTGGCTATGGGTAAAGCCTGCTGGTATTTCCACATCAATGCTTCCCATTCCTGTACTTTAGCATTTCCTGCATCGAGGGCAGCTTTTTTTTCAAAAGAAAAATTATCATCAACTTCCATTATCATAAACATGCGGTTGCTTAAACGGTAAATTTCCATATTAATAATGCCGGAGTTTTTTATGCTTTGCAAAATTTCGGGCCATACGGTTTTGTGATATGCTTCGTATTCAGCAATCAATGCAGCGTCGTCTTTTAAATCTACTGTAAGGCAATAGCGTTTCATGTATTTAATATTTATAAAACTAAAGTAATGGATTATTTAACAGTATGTGAAATAAAACAATAAATTGCAAAGTCAACAACAGCATTTTTGTTTTTACAAACACCAACCTTTTTTATTATGAAAAAAATCGCTTTTTTAATATGCCTGACCATATTATCAATTTGCTCTTTTGCAAAGATTTACCTACCTGCTGTTTACAGTAATCATATGGTGTTGCAACAGCAGTCAAAAATAAAAATATGGGGTTGGAGTGACCCGGCAGAAAATATTACCATTAAACCCAGCTGGGATACCACTACATACTTTGCCAAAGCAACATCTGGAGCAAAATGGGAAACAGTTATCAATACACCAAAGGCCGGGGGTACATTTGCAATTACAGTAAAGGGTAATAATAATTCAATAATTATTGAAGATGTTTTAATTGGCGAAATATGGCTTGCAAGCGGGCAAAGCAATATGGAAATGAATGTTAATTGGGGAATGAAATATGACGAAGAAGTAAAGAATGCTGCTAATAACCAAATCCGGTTTTTTCATATACCTAAAACTACATCCATCTTTCCGCTGGAAGATGTACGGGCAGAGTGGGTGGTTTGTACAGCGGAAACCATGAAAATTTTTAGTACTGCCGCATATTTTTTTGGCAAAAAAATTAATGAGCAATTAAATGTTCCTGTAGGATTAATAAGTGCATGCTGGGGAGGTACGCCTGCTGAAGTATGGACACCGGAAGATATAATACTGAACGATAAAATTTTAAAAGAAGCCGCAGCAAAGCTTAAAGCTTTCGATTGGTGGCCAAGTACACCGGCTTATGCTTACAATGCAATGATAGCGCCGTTAACTAAATTTAAAATTGCCGGCGCCATCTGGTACCAGGGAGAAAGTAATACCGAAACCGCAGCAACGTACCAGCAATTATTTACTGCGATGATAAGTGCCTGGCGTAAGAAATGGGATAATGATTTTCCATTTTACTTTGTACAAATTGCCCCGTATAGTTATGGCAATAATAATATTTGTGCTTTGCTTAGAGAGGCGCAAACAAAAAGCATAGCTCTTGCAAAAACCGGCATGGTAGTTACCAGTGATCTGGTGGATAATATTAATGATATTCATCCTAAACTAAAAAAAGAAGTGGGAGAGCGGTTGGCCAATTATGCTTTAGCAGATAATTACGGTAAAACAAATATTGTATTTAAAAGCCCGCTGTATAAATCTATGCAGGTAGAAAAAAATAAAATCAGGATAAGTTTTTCAGAGGCGGATAAAGGACTGATGCTGAAAGGAACTGCAGCAACCGATTTTTTTATTGCCGGGGCTGATAAAATTTTTTTTCCGGCAATGGTAAAACTGGAAGGTAACACCGTTGTTGTTTTTAATAAAGATATTAAAGCACCGGTTGCAGTACGTTTTGGTTTCAGCAACACAGCCATGCCGAATTTATTTAGTGCAGATGGTTTACCGGTTAATTTATTCCGGACAGATGATTGGGAAGTAGATACCAGCCCGGTAAAAAAATAACTGCCAGCGTATTAATTTTACCAGGTTAGTTTAAATAAATGAGCGTACACCTTCGGCATTATATTCCTGCCGGAATTCTTTTGGGGTACAGTCTTTTTTCTTTTTAAAAATCCGGTTAAAGTTGGAAATATTATTAAAGCCACACCTGAATGCAATTTCATTAATGCCGTGTGTGGTATCAATCAACATACGGGAAGCATTGCCCAGGCGTATTTCATTTAAGGTATCAATAAATGTTTTTCCGGTTCTGGCTTTAAAAAACCGACTGAAGGCCACTTCACTCATGGATGCCAATTGTGCAGCTTCTGCCAGTGTAATATTTTTATCAAAATTGGAATTAAGGAAATGCATGATTTTTTCAACACGCCTGCTGGTATAATTAATCGTCTCTGCATTTTTAAATGACAGGTCAGATAATATTTTCATGTTTTTTGAAGTAGATAAATCATGAAGGATGGATATTAATTCCAATACAGAATCAAAGCCGTGTTTTTTTGTAAGGTTGAGCAGCCTTGGTTTTATCGCTGTAATAGTTTCTTTCGAAAATAAAATACCACGAAGTGATTTTTCAAACATGGTTCTGATAAGACTCATTTGATTACGCTGTAAAAATTTTTCATCTAACAGATCCCTGTGAAACTGGATGGTGACTTCAGTAAATTCTTTACTCCTGCTTTTATGATTAAACCAGCCATGCTGCAGGTTAGGGCCAATTAAAACAAGTTCCAGTTCATCAATTTCATCAATATGGTCGCCAATTACCCGTTTTATCCCTTTAGCATTGTCTATAAAATTCAGCTCAAACTCCTCATGGTAGTGCAGTGGAAAATTAAATTCTGACTTTACACGATAGAACATTGTAAAGCAGTCGCTTTGTGTAAGTGGAGTAATTTCTCTTAGCAATTTCTCATTCATATGGCAATCGTTTTATTGTAAACAGGCAATCACTCCTGTTAAAGCAATACGGAAATCATCACAAATGTATAAAAAAAGAAAACTCTGGATTAAAATAATATTAGTACACGGATGAGTTAGAAATCGTTTTAACCCAATGAAATCAACGATTTTAAGTATTTTTCACATCTGTACTTTTAATTTAGGTTAAAAAAATACATAACTAAGATAAAATAGTATGCTATATGTATTGTGATAGAAATTACTTTTGGTAAAACAAAATTGCTATATGAAAAGTAAACTACTGCTGTGCATGCTGTCGTGCTGCATATTATCCTTCTCAGTATTTTCCCAAACGAAAAAAATCACTGGTACTGTTTCAAATGAAAAAGGTGTTACACTGCCTGGCGCAACCGTAACTGCAAAAGGCACCACAACCGCAGTTACCACTGATGTAAACGGAAAATTCTCTATTGATGTTCCTGCCGCTGTAAAAAGTTTAGTAATAACTTTTATTGGTATGGAAGCTGAAACAATTCCATTAGGAAAAGCAACCAATATTTCGGTTGTATTAAAAACTACGGCATCAATTTTATCTGATGTTGTGGTAATTGGTTATGGTACCCGAAAGAGGGCAGATGTTACATCTGCAATTTCTTCGGTAAAAGAAAAAGATTTAAAAGATATGCCTGTTGCCGGTATTGACCAGGCCATACAAGGTAAAGTTGCCGGTGTTACTATTACAAATAATAGCGGACAGCCAGGTGGCGGTGTTTCAATAAGGGTACGTGGCATTACCACTATCAACAGTAACGAACCATTAATTGTAATTGATGGAGTTCCTTTTGTAAGTAATGTAAAATCAAACGCAGGTTATGCCGGTCTTGGTGGTTCGGACGGATAAACAGGTAATAGTGTGATGTCAACCATCAACCCAAGCGATATTGAATCGATCGATATTTTAAAAGATGCATCGGCCCAGGCCATTTATGGTTCCCAGGCAGCAAATGGTGTTGTATTAATAACTACTAAAAAAGGTAAAGCCGGCGAAGGAAAAATTGCTTATGATGTTTATTATGGCCGCTCTTATGTTCAAAAAAAATTAGACATAATGAACCTGCCTGAATATGCTACTTATCAAAACAGTATTGTTGCAGACTTAGGATTACTACCTACTCCAGAGTTTGCTGATCCTTCTGTTTTAGGCAGGGGTACCGACTGGCAGGATGCGATTTTTAAAAATGGCGCAGTTAGCAATCATCAACTAAGTTTTTCAGGAGGTAAGGATAATATGAACTATTATTTTTCGGCTGGTGTATTTAACCAGGAAGGTATATTAATCGGTTCTGACTTTAAACGTTATTCTGCACGGTTTAATTTAGATAATCAGATAAAAAAATGGTTAAAGGTTGGTATGAGTTCCAATGTAAACCGCAGTATTCAAAACGTAACATTGGCAGATGCAGCTGAAGGAACCATCTGGTGGTCAGTTATACAAAACCCAGTGATACCGGTAAAGAATTTGGACGGATCGTGGGCTGGCAATAAGCAGCTTGGTGCTGTTACCTATAATCAGGATAACCCTGTGGCACGTGCAAGTTTAAGAGGCAATAAATCTACCAGCACACAAATATTTGGAAGCATTTATGCGGATCTTTCTTTGTTGAAATATTTTAACCTGCGAAATGAAATTTCATATTCAATGGGAACTAATAACAATATTGCTTTTCAACTGGCCGGCAATATTGGTAATAATACATTACAAAGCCAGTTAGGCGAATATCGCGGCAACAGTTATTACTATGCTTTACGTAATTATTTAAATTACAATCAAGCCATTGGCAAACATAATATAAGTGCTACTGGTGGTCACGAAGCTCAATACTCTTACTACGAATCGTTAAGCGGTAAAAAAATAAACCTGCGTAATAATATTATTGATTTAAATGCAGGTGGCAGCGGTACAACTGCAGAAAGAAATGCAATGGAACTTGGTGGTGGTAAAAGTAACTGGGCAATGGAAAGTTATTTTGTAAGAGGTAACTATGTTTATGATAACAGGTATTCGGTATCATTAAGTTACAGGGCAGATGCTTCATCTAATTATTCTCCTAAAGAAAAATGGGGTTACTTTCCCGGCGCTTCTGCTGCATGGACTGTTACCAACGAAAAATTTGGAGAAAGTTTAAAAAGATATGTAGGATATTTAAAAGTAAGAGTTGGGTACGGTGCTGTTGGTGGACAGAATTTGCCAAGTGGTGCACCTAATCCTCCTTATACCTCTACAGTACGTTTCGATTTAACACCAGTAGGTTTTGGATCGGCAAGTATGGTTAATGGTATACCTAATGCTTTGGTGTCATGGGAAAAAGTAGAAACACAAAATATTGGGTTAGACTTTTCGGTATTAAGAGGAAGAGTTGAGGTGAACCTTGATATGTACAAAAAAACAACAAGAGATATGTTGTTGTTTACACAGGGTACTACATTTTTGGGCATTGGATCTAATTGGGATGATTTAAAGGCTCCGATCGGTAACGTGGGTAATATGTCAAACACCGGGTTCGATCTTTCAATCAATACCACCAATATTGCCAAAAAAGATTTTACATGGAAATCGAATATTATTTTCTCTTCTTACAAAAACAAGCTGAATAAATTACTTAATGCCACCGCTTCAATTGATGGCAGGGTTTATTACGATAGAAGTTTAATTACAAAAACATTACCCGGTAATCCTGTAGGTTCTTTCTGGGGATTACAAACAGATGGCCTGTTTCGCACTGCAGCAGAACTGGCAAGCAGCTACCCACAGTTTGGCTTAGCCGTTGCTCAGGATAAAACATGGTTAGGTGATGTTAGGTTTAAAGATATTAATGGCGATAAAGTAATTGATGATAAAGACTACTCTAATATTGGCAGCCCTTTACCAAAATTCACTTATGGCTTTACTAATACTTTCATGTATAAAGGGTTTGACCTGGCTGTTTTCTTCCAGGGAAGTTATGGTGCCAAAATATTTAATTATCTTAAATGGCAAACAGAAGGATTATCTAATCCTTACGATAACCAGTTAAGATCAGTTTTAAACAGGTATTCTGCAACCAATACCGGCAGTAATACACCACGCTTTACACAATTAAATACCAATAACAGAGCCATGAGCGACAGGTATATTGAAGACGGATCTTATGCCCGTATTCAAAACGTAGCTATTGGTTACCGTGTACCAAAAAAATACAGTTCAAAAGCACTGATAAATAATTTACGTGTTTATTTCTCTTGTCAAAATCTGTACACTTTTACCAAATACAGCGGATACGATCCTGAAGTTGGCGCATTTAACGGAAGTATTAATTTAACGAATGTAGATATGGGGCATTATCCAAACCCTCGCTCATTTACTTTTGGTGCAAACGTTGAATTTTAATTGTAAACTTTTAAAACTAAGAAAATGAAAAAAAATAAATTTATATACCTGGCAGGCGCACTGATACTGCTGGCATCCTGCAAAAAAACTTTTACAGAACGTGGTACTTTAGATGGCGCCACACTAACCAATTTTTATAACAATGCCGAAGAGGTAAGATCCGGTACCAGTACATTGTACGGCTTGCCATGGGCCGGTTACGAAAACAGGGCAATGGATGGTATAGGTGATGTAATGGCCGGTACCGAAATATCAGGCGGTTCGGATGATCCTCCGTTTTCAAATTTTACTATGACATCAACATCGGTACGTATTGCTGATGCCTGGAAATCTTTATACAAAATAAATGGATGGGCCGGTGCTTTAATAAAAGCATTTGAAGATAAAAAAGCCGCCGGTGGCAGTGCATCGTACCTCGATCCTGCTTTAGGCGAATGTCATTTTATTAAGGGTACAGCATTTTTTTATATTGGCCGTGCCTGGGGTGCTGCACCAATTGTTGAAGACCCAGGTAAAATTGCATTGTCAGGAAATTTAAATATTCCACGGTATTACGAAAAAGATGTTATCCGTTATGCACTGGAAGAATTAAAAAAAGCAGAAGCAACTTTACCCGAAACAGATCCTCAGCCTGGTCGTTTAACTAAATATTCTGCCAAGGCAATGATGGCAAAATTATATTTATACCGTAAAGATTACGATAGTGCAAAAATGAAAGCCGGTGAAGTAATTGCCTATGCCAACAGCACAGGTAAAATTGCTTTAATGGCTGATTATGCATCAATGTTCAACACAAGTGCTACTAATAATCATATCGAGGCTTTATTCTCTACGCAGCATCCTAACACCGGTAATCCATGGGGCAGCGGTAACCAGTTACAACCAGACAGGGGACCAAGTAACCTGCAAACTTCCGAGGCTAATATGTGGGAATTATACAGGCCATCATTATGGATTTTAAGCCAGTACGAAAGCGGTGATATCCGTCGCAAAGGTTCGATAATGGAGCATGGGTGGAACAAGACTGAATGGAAACCTAAAAATGCAAATAACGTTTACAACAGTTTTATGGCAAATGGCTATAAATATGATACACTGCAAGCACTCGGTGATGGCGGACAAAAAAATGATGTAAGAGCAAATATTGCAAAATATGTAGTTGGTCCCGGTGCCGGTTTTGGTGGAGAACCTGTAATTGGTATGAATACCGGAAAAAATACTTCTCATTTACGTTATGCCGATGTTTTACTGATATATGCAGAAGCAGTGTTAGCAGGCGGAGCATCAACCAGCGATGCAGCAGCGTTAGCCGCATTTAATAAAGTAAGAACAAGGGCTGGCTTAGCTTCAAAATCATCTATTACAGCCGATGATATTTTTCATGAAAGGATTGTTGAATTTGCTTTTGAAGGCGATGCCTGGTTTGATATTAAACGCCAGGGATATACAAAAGCCAAAGCAATAATTGCAACTCAAAATCGTGGCTGGATTGGCAACCCCGTAAATGCTGCTAATAATTTTACACAAGAAAATTTATACCTGCCAATCCCGATTGGAGAAGTTATTCAGGATCCTGAATTGGCAAAGCCACCAGTTGCTTATTATTAATATTTATAGTTTAACGATATAAAATAAAAAATATGAAAAATATAATTTCTGTAAAAAATAGCCTTTTAATGTTGCTATCCCTTTTTGTAGCGGTTGCAATAAACGGTTGTAAAAAAGACAGTGACGGTAGTCCTGATTATGATCCAGGTTTGCCTTTTGCTGCAAAAGTTTCGCCTGATAAAGGTGGTGGCGGTACAACAATAACAATTACAGGTTCGGGTTTAGGGCAAATGCGTACCATCGTATTTGATAAAAATAATGTTCCTGCTAGTTTTAGCACCACGCTTAATGCCGATCTTTCAATGATATTCAGAGTTCCGGATACAGCATTTGGCGGGCCTCAAAATATTGTACTTACCAACAGCGAAGGAAAAGTACTTTCAGTTCCGTTTAATGTAATTGCATTACCCGGTGTGGCAACAGCTTTTCCAACCGATTTTGAAGCAAATACATTGGTTACTTTAGATGGTATTAATCTTGAAGCGGTTTCAAAAGTTGTTTTTGAAGGTACAACCGTAGCAGCAACAATAGTTTCTCAAAGCAGGAAAAAAATGGTTATAAGAATGCCGGCTACAACAATTGCCAGGGGTAAATTAACTTTAACAAATGCATCTGGTGATAATACAACCAGTATGGAATTTGTAAATGTTGACCAGGCACAATGTGTATTTAAAGATGATCTGACAAATGGATTTCAAAACTGGGGATGGGGCGGAACTTATGCGGCATCAGCAACAGAAAAAATTACCGGTACAAGTTGTTTGAGGGCGGCTTTTGATCCAACAGGAAGCTGGGGCGGTATGCAATTAGGTGGCGGCGCTATTAATTTAACCGGGTATAAATATTTTACATTTTGGGTAAAGGGCGATGATGTAGATAAGAATGTACAGTTTTGGCTTAATTGGAACAATCAAAAAGTTATTACAGTGCCTGCAAATAAATGGACATATTTCCGGTACACTTTAGCTATAGATTTTCCGGGCACAACAAATGTAGATAATGTAACCTTCCAGATTTTTGATGCAGGTAAAACTATTTTGTTTGATAATATAATGTTTATAAAATAAAAATTTTCTCAGCAGTTAGTTTGGTTAATCGTATAAACGTCGTTCTGGAACATAATTGCATTTATTTGTTCTGGAACGGCGTTTTGCATAAATGAAAACAGTGTATAATTTAGTTAAGATAGCCTGCTTTTTTATTACTTTTTGTTGCAACAGTGTAAATGCTCAAAGCGGTTTTGTACGGCAGCAACAAAATAATTTTGTTATAAACAATACCCCCTGCTATTTTATTGGTACTAATATGTGGTATGCCAATTTGCTGGCATTGCCCGATGGCAAAGGAGGAAACAGGAGCAGGCTGTTGAAAGAGCTTGATTTTTTAAAAAAGCAGGGTGTTACAAACATCAGGGTTTTAGTTGGTGCACAGGGCGAAGACAAATTGGTTAATGGTGTACAACCGGTTCATCCTGCTTTGCAAACTGCAACAGGTAAATACAATACTGATATTTTAGACGGGATGGATTTTTTGCTGCAGCAACTGGCCAGCAGAAATATGTATGGTGTTTTCTATTTTAGCAATAACTGGGAGTGGAGCGGAGGGTTTTTGCAATATTTAAACTGGCATAAAAAAATTGATGATGCCACATTGGCCAAAAAATTTACCTGGGATGAACAGCAGGATTTAACAAGTAACTTTTACAGCTGTGATGATTGCAAAAATGATTACTGGGCTTTTGTAAAGATGATTTTAAAACGCACCAATAAATTAACCGGCAAAAAATATATTAACGAACCTGCAATAATGGCCTGGGAAATTGCAAACGAGCCAAGGCCAATGCGGCCGGCTGCAATTGATGCCTACAAACTTTTTTTACAACAGACAGGTTTGTTAATTAAAACTGCAGACAAAAACCATTTACTTACATTAGGCACCGAAGGATATATGGGTACAGAGAATATGCAGGTGTTTGAGCAGATACATGCAGATAAGAATATTGATTATGCCACCATTCACATCTGGCCTAAAAACTGGGGTTGGTATAAAGACAGCACTTTTAAAAATGATTTTCAATCTGTAATAAAAAAAACAAGTGATTATATAAAAGAGCATGAAGCAGTGATGATGAAAATAAATAAACCTTTGGTGGTTGAGGAATTTGGTATGCCCCGTGATAATTTTTCATTTGCTGTAAACTCAACTGTTGAATACAGGGACAAGTATTATGAATCTGTATTACAAAGCCTGGTTGTAAGCAAAACATCAGGGTCTGCAATTGCAGGAATAAATTTCTGGACATTTAGCGGCTTTGGCAAACCTGCAAAAAATGAAACGCCTTTTTGGAAGGAAGGTGATGATTTACTGGGTGATCCGCCAATGGAAGAACAAGGATTAAATTCTGTATTTTCATCTGATACTTCTACCTGGGCATTAATAAATAAGTATGCAGAGCTTTTAAAAAAATAGGTCATGAAAAAGCAGTTGTTATATAAATCCCTTTTTACCATATTTTATTTATGTACATATTGCCTGTCATTTTCCCAGGAAAAACCTTTTACGCTCTCTGATAAAAATGGTACAGCAGAAACAAAAGCCCTTTATCAGAATTTAAAAACACTTTCAGCAAAAGGGTATTTGTTTGGCCACCAGGATGATTTGGCCTATGGAGTAAACTGGCGTTACGAAAAAGACCGGAGTGATGTAAAGGATGTATGTGGCGATTATCCCGGAATTTACGGATGGGATTTGGGTGGGTTAGAAAGAAACAACGGCGAAAAAAATTTAGATGGTGTGCCATTTAAAAATATGCGGCAGTATATTAAAGATGCTTATAAGCGGGGCGGTGTAATTACTATAAGCTGGCATTTCGATAATCCATCAACCGGCGGCAATTCATGGGATACTGCACATGGTACTGTAGCTTCAATTTTACCTGGTGGTGCCAGTCACGAATTATTTAAAACATGGCTTGATAAGGCTGCAAATTTTATACTTTCATTAAAAGGCGAAAACAAAGAATTAATTCCCGTACTGTTTCGTCCTTATCATGAGTTAACCGGTACATGGTTTTGGTGGGGACCTAATAATTGTTCAGCCGAACAGTTTAAAATTTTGTGGCGCTTTACCAATTATTATTTAAAAGAAGTAAAAAAATGCCACAACCTTATTTATGTATATAATACCGGCGGAGATTTTAAAACAAAGGATGAATTTTTGGAACGCTATCCCGGAGATGATATGGTGGATATGTTAAGCTTTGATACGTATCAATGGGGCGATCCTTCAAAAGATGATGGGTTTACAAAAAATGTAGACCGGCTTTTGAGCATTGTTGATAGTGCGGCTGCAGAAACCAACAAACTAACTGCCATTGCAGAAACCGGTTACGAAGCTATTCCTTACGCAACCTGGTGGACAGATGTTTTACAAAAAGCTATTGGCAATCATACTATAGCTTATGTACTGTTATGGCGCAATCATGGTTATAACGAGTGGTCAAAAAAAATGCATTATTATGTTCCAAATAAGGGGCAGCTTTCAGAAAAAGATTTTATAAAATTTTATGAAGCCGAAAAAACATTGTTTGAAAAAGATGTAGCAAAAGAAAATCTGTATAAAGCACGTTGAAAGAAATTTTTAAAGACCGGCACTAAAAGACTTAAATGAAATTACAAGTTATAGATATTGCCATTATTCTTTGTTATCTGGTAACCATGCTGATGCTGGGTTGGTTCCTGCGTAAAAAGGCAAGAGAGAATAAAGAAAGTTATTTAATGGGCGGAAAAAAACTGCCCTGGTATATGCTGGGCTTAAGTGATGCCTCAGATATGTTTGACATTAGCGGAACCATGTGGATGGTGGCTTTATGTTTTGTTTATGGTATGAAAAGCATCTGGATACCTTGGTTATGGCCGGTGTTTAACCAGGTGTTTAATATGATGTTTTTAAGTAAGTGGTTAAGAAGAAGTAATGCTAATACCGGTGCCGAATGGCTGGCAACAAGGTTTGGTATAAAAGGTAAAGGCGTAAATGCATCGCATACTGTTGTAGTTGCTTTTGCATTAATTGGCTGCCTTGGTTTTTTAGCTTATGGCTTTGTGGGGCTTGGTAAGTTTGTAGAAATATTTATACCATGGGATGTTGTGAAAGATTATGTGCCATTTAATGTTGCACCACAATATGTAGCCCATTTTTATGGTATTGTGTTTACCCTCTTTGCTGTTTTTTATTCTGTACTTGGTGGTATGCACAGTATTGTAATTGGCGATCTTATAAAATATTCCATTATGACGATTGGCAGTTTTGCCATTGCAATAATTGCAATGCAGCATCTGCATGGTAAATCATTAAACGTACCACATGGCTGGGATGATCCTTTTTTTAGTTGGAACCTTGACTTAAGCTGGAAAGGTATTGTTGATGATGCTGCAACAAAAATTAATGATGATGGCTATGGCCTGTTTGGAATATTTTTTATGATGATGTTGTTTAAAGGTGTGTTTGCATCATTAGCTGGCTCGGCACCTAATTATGATATGCAGAAGATACTGTCCACTAAATCGCCAAAAGAGGCATCAAAGATGACGGGTTTTGTTTCACTTGTGTTACTGCCGGTGCGTTACTCCATGATTATTGGGTTAACAGTTTTAGGCGTACTGTATTATAATGAATTGAATTTAGATAACGGTTCAGGTGGCGTTGACTTTGAAAAGATATTACCAGGTGCCATAAACAATTTTTTACCTGTCGGGATTTTGGGACTGGTATTAACCGGGTTGTTCGGGGCATTTATGGGAACATTTTCTGGTACCTTAAATGCAGCACAGGCTTATTTTGTAAACGATGTGTATTTAAAGCATATCAATCCAAATGCCAGCAATAAAAAAACAATGACGATGAATTACCTGTCGGGTATTGTTATTGTAGCTGTTGGTATTGTGATAGGATTTTTTGCCAAAGATGTGAACAGTATTTTACAATGGATCGTATCTGGTTTGTATGGCGGGTATATTGCAGCCAATGTATTAAAATGGTATTGGTGGCGCTTTAATGCAAACGGTTTTTTCTGGGGCATGTTTGCAGGTGTTGCCGGTGCGTTAATTTTCTCAAGATTATTTTCAGGTATAGAATTCTTATACTACTTCCCTGTTTTATTTATTATTTCTATTGCAGGATGTTTGATAGGTACATTTACTGCTCCTGCAACAGATACAGCCGTATTGAAAAATTTTTACAGCACTGTAAAGCCATGGGGTTTTTGGCAACCTGTACATGAAATGGTGCTTATAGATAACCCTTCTTTTGAAGCCAATAAAAGATTTAAGCTGGACATGTTTAATGTGGTGTTGGGCATTATAGCGCAATTGTGTTTAACCATATTGCCTATGTATGTGGTTCTGTGGATGAAATTGCCCTTATTGATAACAATTATCATTCTTGTAATAATAATAGCCATACTTAAAAAAACATGGTGGAATAAGCTGGAAGATTAGCTTAGGATAAACATTCTTTAAATATTTTTTATGAATTCAGATTTTGAAAGACGGTTTAAAAACCTGGAGGATGCTCACGAAAGTTTGCTTTGTAAGCCCAACATTAAAAGCGAATCGAATAACGGGGTTATAACAAAGTACAATAATCCTGTGCTTACGGCAGCGCATGCACCATTGCATTGGCGGTACGATTTTAATCTGCAAACCAACCCGTTTTTAATGGAACGTTTTGGTATTAACGGCGTGTTTAATGCAGGGGCTATAAAATTTAATGACAAATATATTATGGTGCCAAGGGTTGAAGGAGCTGACAGGAAATCTTTTTTTGCAGTGGCCGAAAGTGATAATGGTATTGATAATTTCAGGTTCTGGGATAAACCGGTATTAATTCCTGAAGCAGATGAGCCGGAGACAAATATTTACGATATGCGTTTGGTAGAGCATGACGACGGATGGATATATGGTTTGTTTTGTACAGAAAGACGTGACCCCTCGGCTCCGGCAGGAGATCAGTCTGCGGCTATTGCTCAATGTGGCATTGTTCGTACAAAAGACTTAATTAAATGGCATCGCTTGAAAGATTTAAAAACGCCTTCTCCCCAACAAAGAAATGTAGTGTTGCATCCCGAGTTTGTAAATGGTAAGTATGCATTTTACACCCGTCCGCAAGATGGCTTTATTGAAGCCGGTACAGGTGGTGGTATTGGTTTTGGATTAAGCGATTCTATTGAAAGTGCAGTAATTGAAAAGGAAATTGTAATTGCGCCTAAAGTTTATCATACCGTGTATGAAGCAAAAAATGGCCAGGGTCCGGCTCCAATAAAAACAGATAAGGGCTGGTTACACCTGGCGCATGGTGTTCGTCATACTGCTGCAGGGTTACGTTATGTGTTGTATATGTTCATGACGGACTTGAACGATCTTACAAAAATAATACATCATCCCGCCGGTTATTTTATTGCTCCCGGAGGAATGGAAAGAGTAGGTGATGTTTCTAACGTTGTATTTTGTAATGGCTGGATTGCAGATGATGACGGACGGGTATTTATTTATTACGCCTCATCCGATACCAGGATGCATGTAGCCACATCAACTATTGAACGTTTATTGGATTATGTGATCAACACACCTGAAGATGGATTGACTTCATCAGCATCGGCAAGTACCGTAAATAAAATTGCAGAAGATAATTTAGCCTATGTAAAAAAACAACAACTAAAACTATTGCAGCCAAAGTAGGGATATGGATTTAACAGAATATAAAACAGCAATGCAAAACGAACTGGAGGCAATTCTTTCTTTTTGGATGCAAAATACGGTGGACGAAAAAAATGGCGGATTTGTCGGGCAGATAAAAAGCGATAATGAAATTGTTATTGATGCTCCCAAAGGTTCGGTATTAAATGCCAGGATATTGTGGAGTTTTTCTGCAGCATATAATTTAACAGGCAACGAAACCTATTTAGTTTTTGCTTTAAGAGCTTTTGATTATATCCGCAAGTATTTTATCGACAAGGAGAATGGTGGTGTTTACTGGACAGTTGACTACAAAGGCAATCCTCTTGACACAAAAAAACAAATATATGCATCTGCTTTTACTATTTATGCCTTTAGCGAATTTTATAAAGCCAGTAAAAATGCAGATGCTATACTGGATGCTATTAATTTGTACGGCACTATTATAAAATACAGCTACGATAAAAACAGGGGAGGTTATATAGAAGCTTTTACAAAGGATTTTAAGGAGATTTCTGATTTGCGGTTAAGCAATAAAGATGCAAATGAGAAAAAAACAATGAACACCCATTTGCATGTGCTGGAATCTTTTACCGCATTGTACCAGGTTTGGCCTTACGAACCTGTAAAACAAAAAATAGCAGCATTAATACAGGAGTTTTTAAAATACATTATCAACCCTATAACTAAACACCAGCATTTATTTTTAAATGAAGACTGGCAGCCAAAATCCACAGCAGTTTCTTACGGGCATGATATTGAAGCTGCATGGTTATTACAGGAAGCTGCGGAAGTAATTGAAGATAAAAATTTACTGGCAAAAGTAAAAAAAGCAGCTGTAGAAATTACAGGGGCAGTTATAAACGGGTTAGACAATGATGGTGGTTTATGGTACGAATATGAACCTGCAACCAATCGTTTGACAAAAGAAAAACACATGTGGCCACAGGCCGAAGCGATGGTAGGATTTTTTAATGCCTGGCAAAATACAGGTGATAAAATGTATTTAGACAGGTCGATGGCTTCATGGCAATTTGTGCAGCAGCATATACAGGATAAAAAAAACGGCGAATGGTTTTGGGGCGTAAAAGAAAATTACGAACCAATGCAGGAAGATAAAGTGGGTATCTGGAAATGCCCTTATCACAACAGCCGTGCTGCTATCGAAATAATAAAAAGAATTACGTTACTTGAAAATAAAAATTAAAACCAATACAATGAAATACAGGATATATTTAGTGGGACTCATTTTTTTAAGTGTTCAGTCTTTTGCACAGCAGAAAAATACTTACGATGCTAAAGTAGAGCAGCTTCTTAATATAATGTCTTTAGAGGATAAGATTGGGCAGATGACACAGGTTACTTTAGCCGTAATTGCAAAAGGTGGGTGGGCTAATACAGATGGTACGATTGATGCCACAGCTTTAAAAGATGCTGTTCAAAAATATAAAGTAGGCTCTGTGCTAAACACAACGGCTCATGCATTTGATGTTGCCACATGGCATAAAGTGATTAAAGAAATACAAGACGAAACTAAAAATACCGCTTTAAAAATCCCGATCCTCTATGGCCTCGATGCTATACACGGCCAAACCTATACATTGAATTCAACTTTGTTTCCGCACAATTTAGCAATGGCTGCTACAAGAAATCCTGCATTGGTAAAAGCAGCAGCAAAAGTTACTGCAGCAGAATTAAGGGCATCCGGCACACGCTGGAATTTTGCTCCTGTATTGGATTTGGGACGGCAACCATTGTGGAGCCGTTTTCCTGAAACCTATGGCGAAGATGTTTACATAGGTAAAATAATGGGCGTGGCCGCAATACGGGGTTACGAAGAAGATGGATTAAACAATTCAACAGCAGTAGCCAGTTGTATGAAACATTATTTGGGTTATTCTGCTTCACGTACGGGTAAAGACAGAACACCCATCTACATGCCCGAAATAGAAATGAGAGAATATTATCTGCCACAATTCAGGGCTGCAGTTAAAGCAGGTTCATCATCCATCATGATCAATTCAAGCGATATTAATGGAGTGCCTGTTCATGCAAGTAAAGTATTGCTTACAGATTTATTAAGAAAAGAATTAGGTTTTGAAGGCTTGATCGTTACAGATTGGGAAGACATTATCCGTCTGCATAGCATACACAAAGTTGCTGCTACGCCAAGGGCAGCAGTAGTGATGGCTATTAATGCAGGGATAGACATGAGCATGGTGCCGGGTGATTACACTTTCTTTGACCTGTTAAAAGAAGCAGTAGCAAAAAAAGAGGTGCCTGTAAGCAGAATTAATGATGCAGTGCGACGAATTTTAAAATTAAAATATAAAGTCGGCTTATTTGAAAATGCCTATGCAGAAGAAAATGCAACAGCAAATTTTGGGAAAGCAGCCTATCAAACACTTGCTTTGGATGCCGCACATGAAGCCATTACACTTGTAAAAAACAACAATAATATTTTACCCTTAGCAAAAGATAAAAAAGTTTTAATAATGGGGCCAACAGCACAAAGTATTGCTGTGTTGAATGGCAGCTGGAGTTACACCTGGCAGGGTAACCAGGAAGAGTGGTATCCGAAAGGAAGTAAAACTTTTGTTGATGCCATTACTGATAAAATCGACGCAGCCAATGTAATTGCTGTTGGTGGAAAAGGGTTTGATAATAAAGATAATTACGATGTTGAAAAATTAAAAGCTAATGCTGCTAACGCAGACGTGATCATTTTATGTTTGGGAGAAAACGCTTATGCAGAAAGCCCGGGTAACATTAGAGATTTAGCATTGCCTGAAGAACAGGTGGCTATAGCCAAAGCAGCTTTTGCCACAGGTAAAAAAGTAATATTGATTTTACAGGAAGGAAGGCCTCGCTTTATAACCAATATTGAACCGCAGTGCGAAGCAATTGTATTGCCTTTCTGGAGTGGCAGGAAAACTGCAGAAGCAACAGCAGATGTTTTATTTGGAGATTATAATCCCAATGGCATAATGCCATTCAGTTATCCAAAAAGTATGGGAGAGATTGTGATGTATGACCATAGAATAACTGAAACAAAAAGAGAAATTTTTAATGCAGATGTTTTGTGGAATGGATACGATCCCCTGTTTGCTTTTGGACATGGCTTGAGTTATACCACATTTGCATACAGTAATCTACAAATGAGTACAAGGGCATTAAAGGGAGATCAAAAATTAACAGTTAGTGTCACAGTTACAAATACCGGTAAAAGAGATGGCAAGCATAGCGTGGAATTATATTCTAAAGATCTGTACGCAAGCATCGTTCCCAACAACAAGAGGCTAAGAGCATTTGAAAAAATAGATTTAAAAGCAGGAGAAAGTAAACAGGTGAAATTTACTATTGATAAAAATGACCTGGCTTTTGTAAATGCACAATTAAAAACTATTACCGAGCCTGGTGATTTTGAAGTGATGATTGGAACATTGGTTGGCAAATTTAAATGGAATAATTAATTCAATATGATGATAAAATATTTTTTAAGTATTTTTTTTGCAGGATTAGCAGTAACTGTTTCGGCACAAAAAACAGGCTATTCAAAAATTGAAAATGGCATTATTGTTTATCCGGCAAATACCGGCACAAAAGCCGTACAGTTAAAAGTATGGGGCAGCAATATTATACAGGTTGTTTCTTCTCCCGTGCAACAGCTAAAAGAAGATACCAGTTTTATTATTGCAGCTGAAAATAATGCAGGCCAGCAATTTAATATACAGGATGCAGCAGCAACAGTAACGCTGAGTACACCATTAATAAAAGCTGTTGTTTCAAAAACAACAGGGCTTGTAAATTTTTATACAAAAGATGGCAAGCTGATCACAGGCGAAAAAGCAAAATCCTTTGAAAAGGTTCAATTAGAAAAATCATCATCTTATAAAATTACACAACAATTTGCTTCTCCTGCAAACGAAGCATTGTATGGCCTGGGGCAACATGCACAGGGCATAATGAATCAAAAAGGCAGTAACCTTACTTTGTACCAGAACAACAGCGAAGTATTTATTCCTTACCTGGTATCCAATAAAAATTATGGTATTCTCTGGGATAATTATTCTATTACAGATTTTGGCGATGGCAGAATTTTTGCCGACATGAATAGCATTAAATTATTTGATCAAAATGATAAAGCCGGTAGTTTAACTGCGACTTACTCCTCCAAAAAAGAAGCCACAAAAATATTTGTACAACAGGATGAAAATGTAATTGACTATGCCGACCTGCAATCAATGCCTAATCTACCCACTTCTTTTAAAATGCAGGAAGGCAAAGCGGTGTATGAAGGTTTTTTACTGGGCAATACAAGCGGCGAACATACATTAAGATTGTGGGCAGGAGGCTATTTAAAATTATGGCTTGATGGAAAATTAGTATTAGACAGGTGGAGGCAATCCTGGAATCCCTTTACAGCTTTTGTACCCGTACAATTATCAGGCAATAAAAAAATTGCTTTTAAAATGGAATGGATACCGGATGGCGGGGAATCTTTTTTATCCTGTAAAATAACAACACCGGCAACTGCAACACAAAAAACCTTATACCAGTTTACATCCGAAGCAGGCGATAATATCGGCTACTATTTTGTTTATGGAAAAACTTATGATGAGATTATTGGTGGTTACAGAACACTTACCGGCAAAGCGCCTGTTGTACCAAAATGGGTAATGGGTTTTTGGCAAAGCAGGGAACGTTACAAAACACAGGATGAAATTTTATCTACTGTAAAAACATTTCGTGAAAAAAATATTCCGCTGGATAATATTGTAATGGACTGGCAATACTGGAAATTAAATGAATGGGGTAGCCAGCAGTTTGATGCCGACCGTTTCAGCAATCCCGATTCGATGATAGAGGTATTGCACAATAAGTATCATACAAAATTTATGATCTCAGTTTGGCCAAAATTTTATAAAGGGATTTCCAATTTTGATTTGATGTATAAGCAGGGCTTTCTGCTAAACAAAAATGCAGACGAAAACAGGAAGGACTGGCTGGGATATGTATCTACATTTTTTGATGTACATAACCCTGCGGCAAGAAAACAGTTTTGGGAATTACTGAAAGATAATCAGTACAAAAAAAAGATAGACGCCTGGTGGATGGATGCACCTGAGCCGGATGTACACTCTAATGTTTCTATTGCCAAACGTAAGGATTTGTTTTACCCTAATGCAATGGGGTCGGCAATAAAATATTTCAACAGTTATCCCTTGCTTAATTCGCAAGGTATTTACGAAGGGCAAAGGGCAATGCATGATAATAAAAGAGTTTTTATTTTAACAAGGTCGGGCTTTGCCGGCATTCAGCGTTATGGCTCTGCAGTGTGGAGTGGTGATATTGGATCTACATGGGCAGAGATGAAAGACCAGGTTGCAGCAGGTGTAAATTTTTCCATGTCGGGCATTCCTTACTGGACATTTGATGTTGGAGGTTTTGCAGTTGAAAACCGATATGTACAGGGAAATGATAAAGACGAATGGAAAGAGTTACAGGCAAGATGGTACCAGTTCGGCAGCTTTCTTCCCATGTTCAGGGCACATGGGCAGTTCCCTTTCAGGGAGCCATTTAATATTGCCGGCGAAAATGAAGAAACATTTAAAGCAATGAAATCGGCTATTGAAATGCGGTATAAATTGTTACCTTATTTATATTCATTGGCTGCAGATGTACATTATAACAACGGAACAATTTTAAGAGGGATGATGATGGGCTTTCCTTTAGATAAAAAGGCAGAGAATATCAATGACCAGTTTATGTGTGGCAATTCTTTATTGGTTAATCCTGTTTACAATTTTAAACAACGCAATAGAAGTGTGTATTTGCCTGCCGGTACAAACTGGTATAATTTTTATACAAATAAAATGTATGGCGGCGGCCAAACTGTTTTGGCAGATGCTCCCATCAGTAATAGTCCGGTGTATGTAAAAGAAGGGTCAATTATTATTACCGGCCCAGTAATGCAGTACAGTACCGAAAAGCTTGCTGATAGTTTAACTGTAACTGTTTACGGAAAAAAAGATGCATCGTTTGTTTTGTATGAAGATGAGAACGAAAATTACAATTATGAAAATGGCAAATCAGCCACCATTAAAATTTTATACAGCGCAAAAATAAACAGTATTACCATTGAAGAAAGAAAAGGGAGTTTTGAAGGAATGTTATCAACACGAAATTTTAAAATAATATTAGTAGATAAAAATACTATGGTAACAACAGGAAAATTTATACAATACAACGGAAACAGTATTAATGTTTCCTTATCTAAATAAAATATTAATAAAATGAAGATGAAAAAATTACTGGCTTTTTTATTTGCATCTATAGTTGTGATAACAATTTCCTGTGGTGATAAACCAAGTTCAGGCGGAGGCACAGGAGGTGGAACCGGTGGTGGAGGAGGTGGCGGTAATGTTACGCCTACCGATCCGGCAACAGCCAATACGATTGGTTTTTTTATGAATGAATGGGCAGGAAAAACATTTACTGCGCCAACAGCTATTGATGTTGCCAAGCCAACAGTTACCCCTACATCTTATGTAACTATAGATGCAGGTACAGTGCTTACAAAAATTCCAGCTACATATAATACGCACAATGCCAATAGCTGGATGACGCAGATGATAACAGAAGCACCGTTGATGGCACATCTTACAAACCTTAAACCTAATGTTGTACGTTTTCCCGGCGGCAGCATCAGCGATATGTATTTTTGGAACAAACCTTTTAATAATCCTCCGGCAGATGCGCCTGCACAATTGCTGGATGCAAGTGGTGTAGCATCGGCAGCGGGTTACTGGGGTGGACAAACAAATGATGGCTGGACTATTTCTTTAAACAGTTATTATACCATGCTGCAACAAACCGGCAGCCAGGGAATGATAACGGTGAACTATGGTTATGCCCGTTACAGCACAGCAAACAACCCTGTTGCACAAGCGGCACATTTGGCGGCTGATTGGGTACGCTTTGATAATGGCCGCACCAAGTACTGGGAAATTGGTAATGAATGCAACGGTACCTGGGAAGCTGGCTACAGAATCAACACTGCCAATAATAAAGATGGCCAGCCGGAAATTATTACCGGTACTTTATACGGCCAGCATGTAAAAGTATTTATCGATTCGATGCGTAAAGCCGCACAGGAAATTGGTAAAACAATTTACATCGGCAGTTATATTTTAGAAGCACAACCTGCCGCATGGCAAACAGCAACTGATCAGTTGTGGAATGCAGGAGTGTTGCCACAGGTAAACACTGTCACTGATTTTTACATCATTCACAGTTATTACACGCCTTATCAAACCAATGCAACCGCATCTGAAATTTTAACAACGGCAACAGGCAATACTGCTGCCATGATGAGTTTTTATAAGAATGGTTTGACCGGTGCAGGCAATACAATTAAACCTGTTGCACTTACCGAATACAATATCACATCACAAGGTTCTAAACAACAGGTATCATTTGTAAATGGTATGCATGCATTAATTACAATGGCAGAATCTGTAAAAAATAATTATGGATTTGTTTGCCGCTGGGATTTAAGTAACAGTTATGATAATGGAAACGATCATGGCCTCTTTAATTCCGGTAACGAACCGGGTGTTGTAAAATGGAATCCACGTCCGGCATTTTATTATATGTACTATTTTCAAAAATACATGGGTGACAGAATGTTGAAATCGACAACGGTAGGAGGTGTTTTAGCTTATGCATCATCATTTACCAGTGGCGAAAAAGGAGTGATACTGGTTAACAAGGGCACATTGGGAGAAACTGTAAATGTAACTTTACAAAATGCAACAGCCGGAACAAAATTTTATTGGTACACACTTACCGGGGGGAGCGATAATGGAGAGTTCTCTTCAAAAGTATATGTGAATGGAAACGGACCAACAGAACCAACAGGGGGACCTTCTGCAACATATACAACTATTAATGCAAACAGTGCTTTAACCAGTGGCGGTATTAATGTATCGGTGCCGGCCCGTTCGGTAGTTTACCTGGTAATAAATAAATAGTTTTAAAAGATGAAAAATAAATTATTAATTGTAGCACTGTCTTTAATAATTGTAAATAACATCTTTTCGCAAAATAAAAATGATGTTTCGTCAAGAGAACATTTACTAATGGACTTCGACTGGCGCTTTGCCTTTGGCCATCCCTTCGATACAAAAAAAGATTTTAATACCGGCACCGGTTATTTTTCTTACTTAACCAAAGCATCTTATGGCGATGGTGCTGCCGCTGCAAATTTTGATGACCGCAGTTGGAGAAAATTAAACCTGCCGCATGATTGGGCGGTAGAACAACCTTTTAACAGGTTGGCCAGCTTTAGTCATGGCTTTAAAGCTATTGGCCGAAATTTTCCTGATGCAAGTGTGGGCTGGTATCGTAAAACATTTACTATTGATAAAAAAGATGCAGGCAAACAGATCAGCATTGCATTTGATGGCGTATTTAGAAATTCCATTGTTTGGATAAACGGTTTTTATTTGGGCACCGAACCCAGTGGCTACACCGGTTTTGAATATAATATTACTGAGTACTTAAATTACGGTGGCGAGAATGTAATTGCAGTAAGAGCCGATGCCACTATGGAAGAAGGCTGGTTTTATGAAGGCGCAGGAATTTACCGCCATGTGTGGTTAAATAAATCATCGCCATTGCATATTGCAACTGATGGAACATTTGTTACAACAACCGTAAAAAATAACGCAGCGGATGTACATGCACAAGTAAACATCATCAATCAATTTGTAAATAATAAAACGGTTGATGTACAGCAAAGCATTATTGATGCAACAGGCAAAACTATCGCAACAGAAAATATAAAAAATATACACTTCAGTTCTTACCAGCAAAAAGATATAGCTGTAACTATTCCTGTAACCGATCCATCATTGTGGTCGCTGGACAATCCTTACCTGTATAAATTAATTACTACTGTTGTAGAAAACGGAAAAGTATTGGATAATTACGAAACCAGTTTTGGAATTCGTACCATTCGCTTTGATGCCAACAAAGGTTTTTTCTTAAACGGAAAAAATATAAAAATCCACGGCACCAACAATCATCAGGATCATGCAGGTGTAGGCGCCGCCATGCCCGATGCGTTGCAGGAGTTTAGAATACAAACACTAAAAGATTTTGGAATCAATGCCTACCGGTGTTCACACAATCCGCCTACGCCAGAGTTGCTGGATATATGCGACAGGCTGGGCATGTTGGTGATTGATGAAAACAGGTTACTCGGCGTTAGCAGCACACACTTTAATTACATGAAGCGTTTTATGCTTCGGGATAGAAATCATCCCAGCATAATTAGCTGGAGTATTGCCAATGAAGAGTGGGGTGTAGAAGGTAATGAACTCGGTGCAAAATTAGCCACCACATTGCAAGCTTTTACAAAATCAATTGATAGTACCCGTGCTATTACCGCCGCAATTAGTGGTGGCTGGCAAAAAGGAATTTCCAATGTTATTGATGTAATGGGAGTAAATTATGTAGGGCAGATTAATACCGATCAACATCATGTCGAATTTCCTGATCAACCCATGTGGGGCACCGAAGAAGGTACCACAAGAGCAACAAGAGGTATTTATTTTGATGATGAAAAAAATCAATGGCTGGCGGCTTACGATAAAAAACCTTATCCCAATTTTTTAACTATTGAAGATGGCTGGAAACATTATGCGGCAAGAGATTATTTAGCCGGCATGTTCATCTGGACAGGTTTTGATTATCGTGGCGAACCAACACCTTTTGGTTTTCCGTCCATCGGTTCGTATTTTGGTATGGTAGATCAATGTGGTTTTGCAAAAGACAATGTATATTATTTGAAAAGCTGGTGGACGGATAAAACAACCCTGCATATTTTTCCACACTGGAACCACAAAGGAAAAGAAGGGCAGGAGATAGCCGTGTGGGCATTTAGTAATTGCGACGAAGTGGAATTGTTTGTAAATAAAAAAAGCGCAGGTAAAAAAGCAATGCCAGTAAACGGGCATTTAGCATGGAAAGTAAAATATGTACCCGGAGTTGTAGAAGCCATTGGATATAAAAATGGTAAAAAAGTAATTACCGACAAAGTGCAAACCACCAATGTTGCTGCTGTAGTAAATGTAAGGGCCAATAAAAATACCATCAGTGCCAATAAAGAAGATATTGTAATGATCACTATTGATGCATTGGATAAAAATAATCTGCATGTGCCCGATGCAACCGACGAAATTACCTTCAGCATTACCGGCCCCGGCAAAATTATTGGCGTGGGTAATGGCAATCCTTCATCGCTGGAAGCTGATAAATATTTGGAAACTATTGAAGTGGTATCCATAGAAAATTTAAGAGAAAAAATTATCAGCGATATAAATACGGTTGAAGAAACTGCCGAAGCCTACGATGATAGACAATGGCAACCGGCATTTAAAGACGACCGTACAAAAGAGTTTGGTGAAAAAGCAAAAGCAGTAGTGTATAGGGGAACTTTTAATTTGCCGCAAATAAATGCTGCCGATGTAGTCAGTTTTCTTTACAACAGTTTGGGTAAAGAACAATCTATTTATATTAACGGAAAACAAATTGCCAGCAATATTTTAAAAAGCGAAAAAGGCAATACATATATTTTAGACGCAGCTTTATTACACCCCGGCAATAATACCATTGCCATCACCGCAACGCCATTATTAAAAAATCAAGCCTGGGATAATGTAAATATGAACCCCGGGCTTTTTCAAATTGTAACACCTGCAGCAGTTTATAAAAGAAAATTATTCAGCGGCCTGGCACAAGTAATTGTACAGTCAACAAGCGATGCAGGCGAAATAATTATTACCGCAAATGCTAATGGATTAAAACAAGGGACACTAAAAATTCAATCAACAGCAACGGCGTTGCGGCCAGCTATCGCTGGAAAGTAATTTTTTTTTGAAACCAGCATTTGTTTTTCATGGCATCATCGTTGTGTCACTCACTTGTACCGCATACCTTTATTGAACCTTTATCGAAGCGATAAATAAAAACATAAATTATAAATGAAAAACATTGCCTTTTTACTTTTAACTGCAATACTCTTCACATGCAGCAGCACACAACATGCTGTATCACAAAAAGTATTTACACCAGCCGATGGCAACATTATGGGACGTGCCATAAAAAATGCTGACAGCACGGTTACGTTAAGCGCTTCCGCAGCATCCTGCACCGTAAGTTTTACAGGGCTGGACTGTGTAGTATATCTTAAGAATGCAACACCATACCAGGGTGATTACAACTATGTAAATTTTGAATTGGATGGTATGTATGTAGGCCGCCAAAAAGTAGATGTACAGGTGGCCATTCCTTACATCATTAAAGCCGTTGGAAATGATATGCAGCACAAACTGGTAATAAGCAAAGCCACCGAAGCTGCTAACGGACAAATCATCATCACAAAAATTGATGCACAAAATTTAACCGCACTCAAAGAAGATTTTAAAACCAAAATAGAATTTATCGGCAACTCCATCACCTGTGGTTTTGGTAACGATATGGAAATACCCTGCGGTAATGGCAGCAAATGGTACGATCAACACAATGCCTACTTTAGTTATGCCAGCCTAACAGCAAGAGCTGTAAATGCTGCGTATATGATAAGTGCCATTTCTGGTGCAGGCATTTACCGAAACTGGAACAGTGATGGTCCCACTGTACCGCAGCAATATCAAAATGCTTTTTTAAATACCGACAGTACCAACAAATGGAATTTTAGCAGTTACATTCCGGATATTGTAACCATTGCATTAGGCACCAATGATTTGAATAACGGCGATGGTAAAATAGCAAGGCTGCCATTTGATAAATTGAAATACATTGCAGAGTATAAAAAATTTATTAAAACTATTTACAGTCATTATCCCGGAGTACAAGTTGTGTTATTTAACAGTCCGATGATTGACGGGCAGAACAACCTGATACTGCAGGAGTGTATTACTACAGTACAAAACGAAATTAATGACGAAATACAACCGGGTAAACCTATAAAAACATTTTGGTTTAATGCTATGCAGCCTGCTGGCTGTGGTTATCATCCATCTATTACCGATCATAAAGTGATAGCCAGTCAATTAATTCCTTTTATTAAACAATTATTGAAGCAATAATAAAAGTTAAAAATGGGAATAAAAAAATGTCTCTCCGTTTTTGGTACATTTATTTTAGCTGTAACATTTTGTTTTGCTCAAAAAAATAAGTATAAAATTATTGATGCTAATGCTACTGCAGAAACAAAGGCATTGTATAACAGCCTCAATAAACTTTCAGAGAAATATATTCTTTTTGGGCACCAGCATGCAACAGAATACGGGCATGGTTGGCAAGGCGAAGCTGACAGGTCAGATGTGAAATCAGTTACCGGTTCTCACCCGGCTGTAATTGGTGTAGATTTCAGCGGTCTATCCGGCAGATCCGAAAATAGTATTGCAAAAGAAAAAGCCGCATTGCAAAAAAATATTTCAGACACTTACAACCGTGGTGGCATCACCACCGTATCCTGGCATTTTAATAATCCGGTATCTGAACCAAATTTTTACTGGAAAGATTCTACCACAGCTCCCGCAGTAAAAAACATTATTCCCGGTGGGTCTCATCATCAAAAATACAAAGCCATACTTAGTACCATTGCCGACCTGGCAAAATCAACAAAGGGAAAGGATGGTAAATTAGTACCGATGATCTTTCGTCCCTATCACGAGTTTGATGGTTACTGGTTTTGGTGGGGCAAACCTTATTGCAGTGTAGCCGAATTTAAAAACCTGTGGCAATTCACCGTTACCTATCTAAGAGATAGTTTAGGCGTACATAATTTTATTTATGCATTTTCTCCCGATAATACATTTGGTACAGAAGCAGAATTTTTAGAACGTTATCCAGGTAATGATTTTGTTGATATGGTAGGTATGGATAATTATAACGACTTTGGCCGCTATGGAAAATACAACCTGGATTCAGGAATATTGAAATTAAAAATTGTATCCAATTTTGCAAAGAAAGCTGGTAAGCTGGCAGCTTTTACCGAAACCGGTTTGGAATCTATTCCAAATACCACCTGGTGGACAGAAACACTATTGAAATCTTTACAAAAAGAAAAATTAAAGCTAACTTATGTTTTGGTTTGGCGTAATGATGTTACAAGTCCTACGCATTATTATGCACCATTTCCGGGCCATGTAAGTGAAACCGATTTTATAAAATTTTATAATAGCCGGTACACTTTATTTGAAAACGACCTGAAAAATATTTATAAGACCAGGTAATAATTTCAACATGAGAATAAAGTTTTTTATTACAGTAATTCTTGCAATTATTACCATGGCTGTACAATCGCAGCCGGTAAAGGAGCATGGGCAATTAAAAGTAGTGGGCACTCAATTAACCGATGCAAAGGGGCAGGCAATTGCATTGCACGGCATGAGTTTAGGCTGGCATAACCTGTGGCCAAGATTTTATAATAAGGGAGTTGTAAAAACTTTGTATAAAGACTGGAACAGCACCGTTGTAAGAGCGTCAATGGGGATTGAATTAAATAACAAAGGTTATTTGAAAGACCCGGCAAATTCAAAAACCCTTATGAAAAATGTTATTGATGCCTGCATTAAGCAAGGCGTGTATGTTATTATCGACTGGCACAGCCATAACATACAACAAAAAGAAGCTGTGGAGTTTTTTAAGGAGATGGCGACCGCCTATGGTAAATATCCTAATGTGATCTATGAAATATTTAATGAGCCCGATTATGAAACATGGCCCGAGGTGAAAGCGTATTCAGAAGAGCTGATAAAAACTATCCGCAGTATTGATGCTGCTAATATTATTTTAGTGGGCAGTCCTAAGTGGGATCAGGATGTGCAGTTACCTGCGGCAGACCCCATAAAAGGCTACGACAACTTAATGTACACGATGCATTTTTACGCAGGCACCCACAAGCAATGGTTAAGAGACAGAACTGATGAAGCGATTGCAAAAGGCTTACCCATTTTTGTTTCGGAATGTGCCGGTATGGAAGCCAGCGGCGACGGCCCTATTGATTATGCAGAGTGGAATAAATTTGTATCCTGGATGGATGCGAAAGGTTTAAGTTGGGTTGCCTGGTCAGTGTCAGATAAAGTAGAAACCTGTTCTGTACTTAATCCATCAGCTGCATCAAATGGCAAATGGAAAAAGAAAGATGTAAAGGAATGGGGTGTTGCAGCAAAGACAGCGTTAAGCAGGTATTCGAAAAAGGGGGAATAAAACAGCAGGGTGGAAAAAATTGTATAACTCAAAATTGTTCCGCAAAGAGCTGGTTTTAAAGGCTGTTAGATATGGTTTTAAATTTATTTTGACAGGATTAGGAATGAGAGTTAGTTTTTAACAAACCAAAAACAAACTCCATGCTTAATTTTGCGGCTGCTTGTGATTGTAAAACCAATATCTTAATAACATGAAAAAGCACCGCTTTAAAAAATTCTATCTTTTCTTATCCTCCATATTTATTTTTATGCTGCACCTGCCATTTGTATTTGCAAAATACAAACCAGCAGAGGTTATTAGATCAACTGAAAATAAACTGGAGACTCTTATCACTAAAGATTCAATTCCTGCATTAACCCCGGTTAATACAGATAATATAGTATCAGATATTTACGACAGCCTGCGTTTAAATTTAATAGGCTTATCGCAGCAGGCTTTTCAAATGGCCATGCAGGGTTTTGATTATCTTTCAAAAGCAGGGAAAATTGCTAACGATAATATTATTTCAATAGTTGATTTTAGCCAGCCCTCATCTAAAAAAAGATTATTTATTATTGATCTTGAAAAAAGGGAAGTACTGTTTAATACCTATGTAGCACATGGGATAAACTCGGGAAAGGAATATGCTAACCAGTTTTCTAACAAGCCGGAAAGCAATAAAAGCAGCCTTGGTTTTTATGAAACTATGGACACCTATAACGGTAAAAATGGCTACTCACTGCATTTGCAGGGATTGGAAAAAGGGATTAATGATAAAGCCGACAGCCGTGCCATTGTAATACATGGCGCCGGTTATGTAAACGAAGAGTTGATACAATCGCAAGGGTATATTGGCCGTAGCCAGGGTTGCCCGGCAGTACCTGAAAAATTACATAAATCCATTATTAATAAAATTAAAAACGGCACTTGTTTATTTATATACAGCCCCAATAAAAATTACTTAATTCAATCCAGGGTATTAAGGGAAGCTACTGCAATGGCGCTTAATAGTAAGAACTAAAATACCAGAAAATAAAGGATTTCAAAATCCCCGGACATACCGGGGATTTTTGTTTTATTGTTTGAAAGGTTAATAATAACTTTACCCAAATTTTTTAATACATGAGTTTGAGAAAAACATTGTCGGGTACAGGCGTAGCATTGATAACGCCTTTTGATTCCAATGAAGCAGTTGATTATGATGCATTGGGTAAACTGATAGATTTTGATATTGAAAATGGGGTGGAGTATGTAATTACCCTGGGCACGACCGGGGAAACCCCGACATTAACAAAGCAGGAAAAATTAGACATTGTAAATTTCACTTACGAAAAAGTTAACGGCCGTGTGCCTGTGGTGGTGGGCATTGGCGGTAACAGCACCAAAGAAGTAATTGAAAATTTAAAAAGCTTTCCACTTGAAAAGGCGACAGCTGTTTTAAGTGCCAGCCCTTATTATAACAAACCATCGCAGGAAGGAATTTACCAGCATTATAAAGCACTTGCAGCAGCGTCGCCAAAACCAATTATTTTATATAATGTGCCCGGCCGAACAGGAAGTAATATGACTGCCGAAACCACATTGCGTTTAGCAAAAGAAAAAAATATTGCCGGCATGAAGGAAGCCAGTGGTAACATGGTGCAGTGCATGCATATATTACGTGACAGGCCAGAAGATTTTTTGCTGGTAAGCGGCGATGATCATGTTGCTATGCCATTAATTGCCTGTGGCATGGATGGTGTGATCAGTGTTGCGGCAAATTGTTTTCCAAAAGATTTTAGTGAGATGATACGCCTGAGTTTAAAAGGCGATTTTGCTGCCGCAAGGCCATTGCATTATAAATGCCTGGAGGGAAATGACCTGTTGTTTGCGGAAAATAATCCTGCAGGGGTAAAAGCATTTTTATATGAGCTGGGAATTATTAAAAATGTATTGCGTTTACCTGTAGTGCCATTAAGCGACGGTATTCATCAAAAGGTTAAAGCATACCTAAAAAAATAAAAGCATACTTAATTTTAAACGATGCGTTGCAAAATTTATATTTTACTCCTGTTGCTATGTATTGCTTTTAATTCATTTGCTCAATTTACTTTACGTATACAAATTACAGCCACGCCATCTGCACATAAAGAAGATGGCGTTTTTGTTGCAGGTAATTTTAACGGCTGGGCACCTGGCAATAACAACTATGCTTTTTTAAAAGACGGCAACAGTTTAACAGTAGAGATCAAAAACCTTGCTGCGGGGGCATACCAGTTTAAATTTACAAGAGGCAGCTGGCAAAAAGTGGAATGTGATAATACAGGAAAAGATGTGGCAAATAAATCTGTTCAATTAAGTTCCGATACTACATTACTTTATTCAATTGATGGCTGGATGGATGATTTTGTTGTTGAAAAAGAAAAAACACATACCGCATCAGCAAATGTAAAAATTATTGATACGGCTTTTTATATGCCGCAGTTAAACCGTTACCGCAGAATATGGTTATACCTGCCTGCCAATTATCAGTCATCAAATAAAAAATATCCTGTGTTGTATATGCACGACGGGCAAAACTTGTTTGATACATTCGCCAGTGGTTATGGCGAATGGGGTATTGATGAATGTATGGACTCTTTACTTGCAAAGGGTAAGCAGGCCAGTATAATTGTTGGCATTGATAACGGTGGTGCAACAAGAATGAACGAATATAACCCCTATGAATTTACCTGGAAGGATTCTACCACATCTAAAAGTTTTTCTGCAGAGGGAGAGGCGTACGTTGATTTTATAACGCAAACACTAAAACCTTTTATTGATAAAAATTATAGAACCTTGCCCTCGAAAGATAACACCATTATAGCCGGCTCCTCTATGGGCGGGGTAATATCTTATTATGCTGCATTAAAATATCCTGAGGTTTATGGCAAGGCAGGAGTCTTTTCTCCTGCTTTTTGGACAGCCCAGGCACTAAAGGAGTTTACAGATTCAGTCTCAAAAAAAGTGAGTGCTAAATTTTTCTTTTATATAGGTGGGCAGGAAGGAGAGCGGCATATACAACTCATGAATGAAGTTGCAGAAAAATTAGGAGGCAATTCCAACACCATGATATATACTCTTGTTGACGGTACTGGTAAACATAATGAAGCAGCCTGGCACAAATGGTTTGCCGAATTTTATGTTTGGATGATGGCAGACGGATATAATAATGTAATAAAGCTGGAAGAGTAGTAAGGGAATTTGGAATTAGGTATTTGTATTTAGGAATATAAAATTGCGAATGATTTTGAATTGATATTACAGGGTAAAAATGAAAGGCGCTACTCAACCCTAATTCCCAATCCCCAATTACTAATTCCATAAAGTCTAAATCTTATAACAAACCCCTTCCAGTGCAAGCTCTGTATTTTCAAAAACAGCACAGGCCTCAGGTAAAAATTCATCCAGTGTTTCGTATTTGGACGAGAAATGACCAATCAGTAATTTTTTTACATTCCCCAATTTAGCAATACTTGCAGCCTGGTGTGTGGTGCTGTGAAAGCGGCTTGCAGCCCTTTCGTGTAAATCTTTTAAATAAGTAGCTTCGTGGTAGAGCAGGTCTACATCCTGTACTTTACCGGCAAGGCTTTCATCATAAACGGTATCGCCGCAATAAGCATAACTTTTAGGTTTTGGAGCGGCAGTCGTTACTTCGTCGTTAGGAACAATGTCTCCTTTTTTGGTGGTATAGTCATACCCCTGTTGTAATTTTTCATAAAATGCCGAGGGTATTTCATAAATGACAGCTCTTTCCGGATTAACCTTCCTGGGATTTCTTTTTTCCCGAAATAAAAATCCCCAGCACTCAATCCGGTGTTTTACTTTAAAACATTCCACCGTCATTTTTTTATCATTCACAATCATGTCTTCAGTTTTTAAAGCATGAAAGTGCAGTTTGTAGGGCAGGTGCGTATCAGCAACACGCAATTGTAATTGTAATATTTCTTCTAAAGCTTCCGGTGCATAAAGGTGTATATCCTGCGTACGGCCCAATAAAGCCATACTGGTTAGTAAACCAATTAAACCATAATAATGATCGCCATGTAAATGTGAAATAAATATCCGGGAAATTTTGCTGCGCCTGATCTTATACCTGGTCATTTGCATTTGTGTTCCTTCCCCGCAATCTATTAAATAACTTTCATCCTGTGTTTGTAAAACCTGTGCCGTAGGGTTTCTGTCAAAAGCAGGAATAGCCGAGTTATTGCCAAGTATGGTAAGTGCAAGCATTAATAAGGGTTAAGAATTTATAATTATTTATTGTATGACAGGTAGTTAAATAAATATGTTGCATGGTTTAATTAAGCGATTGGTAAATTAAACATGTAATTGCTGCACAACTAAACGCTAATCATCACTTAAAAGTTCTCTTTCTATCTCTTCCATCTGTACAATATCCCATGCTTCGCTTTCAGTAGGTGTTACATTCATTAATTCTAATAATTCAATGTCTGCAAGGTTTTTTTCTACTACTTCATGAAGGTTACAAATAACAAACGAGCAGTTACGTTCATAAAATTGTTGTTGTACAAAAGCCAGTAAAACACCAATATTGTCAGCAATAAATTCCACATTCGTCATGTTCAAAATAACATTGCGAATGTCTTTTTGAATGTTTTCGAGCAACAAATTGCTTAGCTCGGCTGTCATATTAGCAGCTAAAACGGTTTCCTGAGGCGTAATAACAGTGAATTTCTCTTTGGTATCTATTTTGACATTCATTATTACAGATTAAGGTTGATTGGCGTTGTAAAATAAAGGAATTTAATTTAAGATAATTTGTTTATTATAAATGTCTCAAAACTTTTTGAGGCGAAAATTTTAACTTTTTAACATATTAACATTTCGCCTTTGCCGCAAACTTAATCATCAAAATTATCGTTATTATTGTATAAGCTAAATTTAACAGGAAATGGATAACAATTTTTCAGCCCAGGTAAAAGAAATAATTTCATACAGCCGTGAGGAAGCACTGCGGTTAGGTAATGATTTTATTGGCACAGAGCACCTGGTTTTAGGATTGATAAGAGACGGAGAAAACACAGCTATAAAGACCTTAAAATCGTTGAACATAGATTTGTTTGAGCTGCGTAAGGAAATAGAAATGGCAGTAAAAGATAAAACAGGGAAAAATATTGCCAATATCAATTCTCTGCCATTAACCAAGCAGGCCGAAAAGGTTATCAGGATAACTGTGCTTGAAGCCAAGGCACAAAAAAGTGCATTGGTAGAGAGTGAGCACCTGATGCTTTCCATCCTCAAAAACAAAGAGAATATTGCAACACAAATCTTAAATCAGTTTGATGTGGATTACGACGTATTTAAAAATGAGCTGGGCTTTGTAACCAGCACACCACCATCTGCAGAGTTTAGCGATGAAGGCGATGATGATTTTGACGAAGAGAAAAAACAATATGGCCAACAGCAAAAAGGGCAACGTGGCGGAGCTGCAAACCAGCCCAAAACCAAAACGCCGGTACTGGATAATTTTGGACGGGATATAACCCGGCTGGCCGAAAGTGGCTCACTTGATCCGATAGTGGGCAGAGAGAATGAGATTGAAAGAGTATCCCAGATTTTATCCCGCCGAAAAAAAAATAATCCCATTTTAATCGGGGAACCTGGAGTGGGTAAAACTGCAATTGTTGAAGGGTTGGCACTACGTATTGTACAAAGAAAAGTATCCAGAGTTTTGTTTGATAAAAGAGTGGTTAGCCTTGACCTGGCAGCACTTGTTGCAGGCACAAAATACCGTGGCCAGTTTGAAGAACGGATGAAAGCCATAATGAATGAACTGGAAAAAAACCGTGATGTTATTTTATTTATTGATGAGATACATACTATTGTAGGTGCAGGCGGAGCAAGCGGTTCGTTAGATGCAAGTAATATTTTTAAACCGGCTTTAGCAAGGGGCGAACTGCAATGTATTGGTGCATCTACATTAGATGAATACAGGATGCATATTGAAAAAGATGGAGCACTGGATCGTCGTTTTCAAAAAGTACTTGTAGAACAACCTTCGGTTGAAGAAACGATACAGATTTTGACCAACATAAAAAGTAAGTACGAAGATTACCACAATGTTACTTACAGTGATGAGGCTATTGAAGCCTGTGTAAAATTAAGCGACAGGTATATGACCGACAGGTTATTACCAGATAAAGCTATTGACGTATTGGATGAAGTGGGTGCCAGGAAGCACATTAAAAATATAAATGTGCCGGAGGAAATTATAGAGCTGGAAAAAAAGATTGAAGACATTAAGCTGGAAAAAAATAAAGTAGTAAAAAGTCAGCGTTTTGAAGAAGCTGCATCATTACGGGATACAGAAAAAAGATTGCAGGAAGAATTAGAAGCAGCAAAAAATAATTGGGAAGAGGAAAGTAAACATAAACGTTTCCCGATTGAAGAAGAAGATATTGCCGAAGTGGTACACATGATGACAGGTATTCCGGTAAAACGCATGGTACAGGCAGAAACTGACAAGCTGCGCCGTATGGCCGATGATTTAAAAGGGGCTGTTGTTGGACAGCAGGATGCTATTTCAAAAGTGGTTAAAGCCATTCAGCGCAACAGGGTAGGATTGAAAGATCCTAAAAAACCAATTGGTACATTTATTTTTCTTGGTCCTACCGGTGTTGGTAAAACCGAACTGGCCAGGTCATTGGCAAGACATATGTTTGATAGTGATGATGCTCTTATACGTATTGACATGAGTGAATACATGGAAAAATTCACTGTCAGCCGTTTAATTGGCGCACCTCCCGGCTATGTTGGATATGAAGAAGGCGGGCAACTTACAGAAAGAGTAAGGCGCAAACCTTATTGCGTAATACTGTTAGATGAAATTGAAAAAGCACACCCGGATATTTATAATATTTTATTGCAGGTGCTGGATGACGGGCAATTAACAGACGGTATGGGTCGTAAGGTTGATTTTAAAAATACGCTTATCATCATGACATCAAATATTGGTGCAAGGCAGTTAAAAGACTTTGGTGATGGTGTAGGTTTTGCTACAGCAACCAGGATGGAAAACAGCGATGAGAATAATAAGGCTGTAATAGAAAAGGCTTTGAAACGTACATTCAGCCCTGAGTTTTTAAACCGTATAGATGATGTGGTGGTGTTTAATTCTCTTACAAAAGAAAATATTTTTGAGATCATTGATATTTTAATGAAAGGAGTAATGAAACGTCTTGCTAATCTTGGATTTTCTATGGAGCTTTCACCTGAGGCTAAAAGCTTTATAGCGGACAAAGGATACGACTCCCAGTTTGGTGCAAGACCGCTGCACAGGGCCATTCAGAAATACCTGGAAGATCCGCTGGCAGAAGAAATACTGAATTTGACGGTAAAGAACGGAGATGTACTTATTGCCGATCTTGATAAAGAAGCTGAAAAAATTAAGTTTACTTTAAAGGAACAGGGAACAAAAAAAGAAAAACAGTCGGAAGTATAAACATACTTTAACATTATAAAGGGCTATTCGCATAAAAGTGAATAGCCCTTTTAGTTTAATTTTAAAAAAGCATTTTAAGATGAGAACAAATAAAATGGTTATTGTGGCATTTTGTATCATTGCCTTTATTAGTATTGGTATGGGGCTGCCTTTTTATAAAGAACGAAACCTTAAAGTGCTCCCTGGGGATATCAGCGACATAAAGCTAGACAGCATCATGCAAACTTATAACGTTGCCTTAGGTGTAAAATGCAATTTTTGTCATGTGGCTAAAAAAGGGTTAGTTGATAGCCTTGATTATGCTTCAGATGCGGACCCTATGAAAGAGAATGCCCGGCGTATGATGCGGATGACCATTGAACTGAATAAAAATTATTTTTATTTTGATTCCGCAGTCAGGCCCGAATACCTTCATGTAGTTACCTGCAAAACCTGCCACCGTGGCGAGGCTTTTCCTCCGGAGAAATAGTGCTGTTTAATTTTCTTATACCATTATTAATTTAATTGCGAAGTTGATTTTGAATTAGCAATTTTTTGAAGCATTTTTGTAACACAATGGCAAAAAAAATAATTATAACAATAGATGGCTGGTCATCCTGTGGTAAAAGTACTTTGGCTAAGCAGCTGGCAAAAGAGTTAGGCTATGTGTATATCGATAGTGGAGCCATGTACCGTGCCATTACATTATATTTTTTAAGAAATCATGTTGACTGGACGGACAGCAGAGAAGTAATAACATCGCTGCAAAATATTCATATCGATTTTCATCACAACGAAAAATCACAACAGACAGATATTTTTTTAAACGATGAAAATGTGGAGTACGTTATACGGGACCTTGTTATTGCAGAAAAAGTAAGTGAAGTGGCCACCATAAAAGAAGTAAGAGATTTTGCTGTAGCACAACAGCAAAAAATGGGCGACAAAAAAGGAGTTGTTATGGATGGCAGGGACATCGGCACCACTGTTTTTCCCAATGCAGAACTGAAAATCTTTATGACTGCAGATATTGCAGTAAGGGTGGAACGCAGGTTTAAAGAGATGTTTGAAAAAAATCCAAATATTACTATTGAAGAAGTTAAGGGAAATCTTGAAATGCGTGACTATATTGACTCCAACAGGGAAATAAGCCCTCTCCGCAAAGCTGCCGATGCGGTTGAAATAGACAATACTAACTTAACCATGCAGGAACAGTTAGACTTTGCTTTAGGATTAGCTCATCAGAAAATTTAGAAATCAGTTTTTTATATAGTATTATTTATTACTTTTGTGGCGAACTTAAGATTTGTAGTTAGTGTACTACAAATATGAAGCCTTATCCCACCAAAAATGATCTTGTTCAAAATCCGTTCTTGAAAAACGGAAGAGTTATATATTCCAAACAACACAAAAAATCTATTAAATGAAAAAGGTTTACACTATTCTTTTTGCCGTACTATTTATTACAAGTAGTACTTATTCTCAAACTGTTTATACGCTTAACTGGGGTACGTCGTTTTCCCCTGCTTGGGGTGCTCCGGGTACATCTGGTAACTGTACCAATATAGGGGGCTCTGGGGTTAATGCCACTGTAGGGATGGTAAGTACTGGTGGAGCTGGTACTTTTACTTCTCCATATCCCAGGGTAAATGGTGCTGGGGATTTTGTTGTTGCCGGTTCATCAAGTGCAATAGAAATTGATATGAATTTTGCCACTAGAACCGAAACAATGACGACTACTTTCACATTTAACCAGCCTGTAAGCGGTGTTAAAATCAGTATATCAGATATTGATAAAAACAATGCCGCAAGTACCGCCTATTTCGATTCTGTGGTTATTAGTGGAAGTGATGGCAGTAATACTATTTTACCTACACTTACAAAATTTAATGCGGCATCCAATTTTACAACAATTAATGGTAATGCAGCACATGCTAATCTTACCAGCGGCCAAGGCGGTAATGCAACCTCAACTGCTATGGATGCTACATCGCAGCAATGCACTGTAATAGTCGATTTTGGCTCTTCGGTGATTACTTCATTTACTATTTTATATGGTAATCCTGCAGCTGCACAGGCTAATCCTATTTTACAAGCCATTGCGTTTGGCAATATTACTTTTAGCAAAACCATAAGTGTTAGCGGTACGGTTTGGAATGATGTTAATGGTAGTGCTGCAGGTGGATTTACAGGTATTCAAAATGGTGGAGAAACCGGCACTTCCGGAAGCGGATTAAATGCCAATCTGGTAGATGTTGCTACCGGTAAAATAATTGCAACAATCCCAGTAAATGCAGACGGAACGTATAGTTTTCCAAATGTGGCACAAAACTTAAATGTATCTGTACAGTTAAGTACAACAGCAGGTACATTTGGAAATTCGGCACCTGCAACCGGCACTTTTTCAAACTGGACAAATACATCTCCTCTAGCTCAACCATTTAATACAGGAGTTGCAGGTACAAATATTACAGGTAAAGATTTTGGTATAGAAAGGCCACCTACTTCCCCTACTCAAACATATAATATTTCTCAACCGGTAAGTGGAGCAATGCAGACTTTAAATGGTACTGGTACTTTTAATAGCCCGGGGCCTTTAAGTGGTTCTGATCTCGATGACGGGCCATTGGGAAGTGGAAATACATTTAATATTGTAAGCCTTGCCGGCATGAATGGGAATAAATTGTTTTATAATGGTATTGAGATAACCAGCCCCACTAGTATAAGTAATTATAACCCTGCATTATTACAGGTACAATACACTGCAAATGGTAGTACTGGTTTAAGTTTTACCTATGCAAGTGTTGATGCTGCTGGTAAAGCAAGCAATGCAGCTTCATATAGTATAAGCTGGTTATTACCTTTGCCATTGCAAGTAATGAGCGTGAGGGCTGAATTAAATGGTACAACTGCAACAGTTAACTGGAAAACAGAAAACGAAATTAATACCAACCGCTTCTTTGCAGAGCGTAGTGTTGATAATATAAATTTTGTTGCTGTTGGAGATTTGGCTGCTGCAGGAAATTATACCGGTATTAAAAATTACAGTTTACAAAACGACATCAGTGCCTTAACAGCATACTCGGTGATTTATTACAGGATAAGAATGGTGGATATTGATGGCAAAACAGCTTATTCAAATACTGTAACAGTAAGATTATCTAACATAAAACGTATAAAAGCATGGCCAAACCCTGTTATAGATAATGTAAACATAGCAATGTACAGCAGTGTGAACACAATTGCAGAAGTACGCATTATGGATATGGCGGGCAAAACTGTAAAGGCATCTGCTTACAATATTGTAAAAGGAAATAACCAGGTAAACATTGCTGATTTGGCTGGTATGGCACAAGGTGTTTATATGGTAGAGGTAAAAGATAAAACAGGCAATATTCAATTTGTTCAAAAGCTTATTAAACAATAAGAGTATTTAAATACTGATAAAACCTGTAAGCAGTTTGATAGTATCAACGCTTACAGGTTTTTTGTTTATGCAAATAATTAGAATGATTTTGTTAATACTTCAACAGATGTGGGTACATTATAAAATGAAGCCAGTTTCTCAATCACACCTTCCACCAATGCATCGGGGCAGCTGGCACCGCTGGTAATTAAAATTTTCACCCGCTCATTTTGTGGCAGAAAACCAGTTGTTGTTAATTCTTCTTTAGTGTGAAAATTAAAATGACTGATAACAGTTGATGAAATTATTTTTTCTTCATCGGTGATATAATAGGTAGGTAATTTTTCTTCGCACAATTCAACAAGATGAGAAGTATTACTGCTGTTGTAACCTCCAACAACTATGGCTAAATCTGCGGTAGTTTCCAGTAAGCCATATACTGCACTCTGGTTATCATTGGTGGCGTAACATAAAGTATCTCTTGTTTCGGCAAAGCGTTCTTCAATGGTTGCTTCTGTTAAATCATATTTTTTAATCATCGACTGCTTTAAAAAATCGGCAATAGCCTGTGTATCGCTTGCCAGCATGGTGGTTTGATTAACCACGCCAATACGCTGCAGGTTCTTTGTTACATCAAAGCCATCAGAAAATCTTCCTGCAAATGCTGTATAAAAATCGTTGGCGTTTTTTTCTCCGGAAATATATTTACTCAAAGCAATGGCTTCCGCCATATTAAATACTACCACAGTTGGGGTATGGTGGGCAGCATGTGAAAATGTAGCTCTCGTTTCTTCATGCGTTGGTTTGCCATGTACCACCACAGTGTAATTCTTTTTTGCAATCTGTTCACTGCGGTTCCATACTTTTTCTACAAAGGGGCAAGTGGTATTATATTTTTCAACAGGGATGCCAATAGCGTTTAATTTTTCCTCAATAGCCAGCGTGGTACCAAAGGCGGGGATGATCACCACATCATCTTTTGTAAGGGTTTCATAAGGCACAATTTGTTTGCCATTGGTATCTTGTAAAAATTGTACGCCTCTTGCCAGTAAATCTGCATTTACGTGTGGGTTATGAATCATTTCGCTCAGTAAAAAAATACGCTTGCCGGGGTTTTCCTCAATTGTTCTAAAAGCAATATCAATAGCATTTTCCACGCCATAACAAAAGCCAAAGTGACGGGCAAGATAAATCTGTAAAGGGCCAAAATCAAGCAGGGTGGGAGTAAAATCTTTTTTCATTTTATCCTGCTGCTTACGTTTGTTTTTTATGGCAGATATTAAAGGGCTGCGATAAATTATGGGAACATCAAATTGCTTCATTTCGTTTTTTATAACAATTGCAAAGATACCTGTTAAAGCTTATTTATTTGAATGACAGTATTTGAAAAATCCACATTACTTTTGGGTAAACCAAATTTTCAAAATGGGAATTTACTTTTGTAGCAGCACAACTGCAAAAATGTAAATTGTTGCGATAGATAAACTAACAACACCTATGTTTAAAAAAGCTGACTGGATTTTTAATACCAATGTGTACGAAGTAAACCTTCGTCAATATACAGCCGAAGGAACCATTAATGCCTTTGCAAAAGAATTGCCCCGTTTAAAAGATATGGGCGTTGCTGTTTTGTGGTTTATGCCAATAACACCTATCGCAGTAAAAAACAGGAAGGGAAGCATGGGTAGCCAGTATGCCTGCAGCGACTATACTGGTGTGGGTGCAGAGTATGGAACGATGGACGATTTTAAAAATCTTGTTTCCCTTGCTCATGAAATGGGTTTTAAAGTAATATTAGATTGGGTGGCCAATCATACAGGCTGGGATCATGTGTGGACGGTGGAACACCCTGATTATTATAAGAGAGACGCTGCAACGGATGATTTTAAAAAAGCCAGCGGCATGGATGATATTATCGAACTGGATTTTAATAACCCTGAGTTGCGTAAAGCCATGATTGCCGCTATGCAGTTTTGGGTAGAGGAATGTGATATCGATGGCTTTCGTTGTGATCTTGCTTTTTGGGTACAGCTGGATTTTTGGATAGAAGCAAGAACATCGCTGGAACAAATAAAAACATTGTTCTGGTTAGCAGAAAGTGATCCTATCGATCATCCCACTTATTTCCAGGCTTTTGATGCCTGTTATACCTGGGCCTGGATGCATAAGACCGCTGAATTTTATAAAGGCAGCCAGGATAAAAAAATACTGGATGCTGTACTGAAGGAATATGACCGGATGGCGGGAAACGATAATTTATTTTTATGGTTCACCTCCAATCATGATGAAAATACCTGGAATGGTACAGAATTTGAAAAGTATGGAGATGCTGCAGATACACTTGCAGTTTTCAGTTTTACCTGGAATGGTATTCCATTAATTTACAGCGGACAGGAATTACCTAATCTTAAACGGTTGGAGTTTTTTGATAAGGATCCGATTAACTGGAATGGCAAATATGCTAAGCATGATTTTTATAAAACGCTGTTAAGCCTTCGTAAAAATAATCCTGCTTTAAGAGCCGGAGACAGAACCGTAAGTACAAGACTGGTACGCACCAATGCAAATGATGTATTGCTGGTGTATTTAAGAGCCTTTGAAGAAAATGAAGTATTGGTTTTTTTAAATCTCTGCAAATACCCTATTGAATGTATTATTGAGGACGAACTTGTAAAGGGTAATTTTAAAAATGTATTTACCGGTGAACAGTTTGCTATACAAACCGGCAGCCGCTTTATACTGTCAGCCTGGGAATATGTTGTGTTTGAAAAAATAAATTAATTAATAATTATAAGAAACTGCTGTATATGAAAAGGATATTTATATTATTACTTTGCTTTGTAACGATGAAAAAAATAACTGCACAACCCGACTTTAATACATATCCTGTTTACAGGGGAACTGACCTGGGGTTAAGCTATTCCAAAACGGCTTCATCATTCAGGATATGGAGCCCAACAGCAATTGCAGCGGAATTAATTTTATATAAAGATGGTTCGAATGCAGGGCCATTAAAAACGGTACAACTTACTAAAGGGCTTAACGGAACATGGTTTACAAAATTATCCGGCGACTGGAAAGGGACCTTTTACACATTCAGGGTTAATATAAATAATACCTGGAGCAATGAGCTGCCCGATCCTTATGCAAAGGCGGTTGGTGTAAATGGAAAAAGGGCGATGATAATAAATTTAAAAGAAACAAATCCTGCAGGATGGGCAGCTGATAAAAGCCCGGCATTTTCTACATCCAATAAAGCAATGGATGCGGTGATCTATGAACTGCATGTAAGAGATGCATCTATTGACGAAAACTCCGGCATAAAAAACAAAGGAAAGTTTTTAGGATTAACAGAACCCGGTACAAAAAATAAAGAAGGACTTTCAACAGGCCTTGATCATATAAAGACATTGGGTGTAACACATATTCACCTGCTGCCATTTTTTGATTATAACTCGGTAGATGAATCTCAACCGGCAAAGCAACAATACAATTGGGGATATGATCCACTGAATTTTAATGCCCCCGAAGGTTCTTACAGTACCGATCCATATAATGGTGCTACAAGAATTAATGAATTAAAACAATTGGTGGCAGCCTTTCATAAAAATGGATTAAGGGTGGTGATGGATGTTGTGTACAATCATGTGGCAGATGCAAAGAGTTCTAATTTTAATCAATTGGTGCCGGGGTATTATTTCAGGCATAAAAAAGATGGAAGTTTTTCTGATGCAACAGCTTGTGGAAATGAAACTGCTAGCGAACTGCCGATGATGCGGAAATTTATTCTGGAAAGTGTATTGTATTGGGTAAAAGAATATCATATTGATGGATTTCGTTTTGACCTTATGGGAGTGCATGATATTGAAACCATGAATATTATTTCGGATGAATTGCACAAAATAAAACCCGATATTTTATTGTATGGCGAAGGCTGGACTGCCGGAGCTTCCCCTATACCTGATGCTGAACGGGCATTGAAAAAAAATGCAGCAAAGCTTCGCAAAATAGCTGTATTCAGCGATGACGTTCGTGATGGTATTAAGGGAAGTGTTTTTGAAATAAAAGACCGTGGTTTTGCAAGCAGTAAAAAAGGAATGGAAGAGTCGGTGAAGTTTGGGATAGTGGCAGCATCCAATCATCCACAGGTAGATCTGTCAAAAGTAAATTATTCAAAAGAGGCATACTCAAAAGCACCGTGGAATGTAATTACTTATAGTGAATGTCATGATAATAATACTTTGTGGGATAAGCTTTCTTTATCCAGCCCTGAAGCTTCAAGGGAAGACATCACAAAAATGCACCAGTTGTCTCTGGCAATTGTACTAACATCACAAGGCATTCCTTTTTTGCATGCAGGTACAGAATTACTGAGAGATAAAAAAGGAGTGGAAAATTCTTATAATGCAGGCGACAGTATTAATAAAATTAACTGGAGCTGTAAGAGTAAAAATATTTCCACTTTTAATTTAGTACAACAACTGATAAAAATGCGCAAGAGCCACCCGGCTTTTAGAATGACCACAAATCAATTGATGAGTAAAAATATTAGTTTCAGCGAAGATGCTCCTGCAGGTGTTATCGCTTATACTATTAATGGAGCTGCTGTAAAAGACAGCTGGAAAAATATTTTTGTTGTTTTTAATGGGAATGCTGAAAGTAAAGAGACCAGTTTACCAAAAGGCAAATGGAATATTGCTGTCGATACTAACAATGATGTGAAAATATCATCGGGAACTATATCGCTACAAAAATATAGCGCAGTGGTTTTATACCGGTAATAAAAAAGCTGCCGCAAAAATATTTTGCGGCAGCTTTTTTTCAATTTTTTATTGTCCTAATGTAATCGGGTATTCATACACTCCATCATATCCAGGATAAAATCCGCTGATGGTAATGGTTTTGTTTGCACCTACTGCAGTTTTCAATTCATCCACTGTCTTTACCTCTTTGTCGTTGATCTTTAAAATAACAAAACCATCTTTCATACGGGTTTGATCGTTTAACGCACCACCATTTATTTTTTTGACTACCACACCACCGTTAATACCATAGTCCTTCGCTTTTTTCGAATCAAGTGTTGCAAGGTCTGCACCAAGACTTTCAACCAGGGCATCAGCTTTTACAATATCAAAATTACCTACCTTGTTTTTTAAGGTTACAGTAGATGTATTTTCTTTGCCGCCTCTTTCGTAGCTGATGCTTACTTTATCGCTGGGTTTATAACGGCTCACCTGTTCTACCATTTCTGCACTCGAAGTAACTGTTACACCATTTATCTTGGTTATAAAATCACCTTTTTTAACACCGGCAGCTTCTGCAGCTCCGCCTTTAGAAACGTCAGTAACATATACGCCATTTCCTTCGCCGATACCCTGTGCTTTTTTCTGTTCTTCAGATATACCATCAGGTGCATAGGATATTCCTAAGAATGCTCTTTGTACGGTGCCAAATTTTATCAGGTCATCTACTACTTTTTTTGCAATGTTTACAGGGATGGCATAAGAATATCCTGCATAAGAACCTGTAGGGGATGCTATGGCAGAATTGATACCAATAAGTTTTCCTTCGGTATTAATTAATGCACCACCACTGTTGCCCTGGTTTACAGCAGCATCTGTTTGGATAAATGATTCTACACCCATTGCGCCGGATTTGTCCCTGTTTAAACCAAGACTACGTGCCTTGGCACTAACAATACCTGCTGTTACGGTGGTCTCTAAATTTAAAGGATAACCAATTGCCAAAACCCACTGGCCAATTTTTACATCATCGGAATTACCGTATAATAAAAATGGTAAACCTGCTGCTTCAATTTTAATAACTGCCAGGTCATAGGAAGGATCGGCACCTACAACTTTTGCTTTGTATATTTTTTTATTGCTCAATGTTACCGTTAATTCATCGGCATTTTGCACCACATGGTTATTGGTAACAATGTAACCATCTTCGCTGATGATAACCCCCGAACCACTGGCCCTTTGTTCCGGAATGATATTACTTCTTCCACCAAACAACTGGTTAAACATATCATCATCTCCAAAAAAATCGCTGAAGGGATTTCTCTGTGGTGTTTTAGGTAAGTTATTGTTTACCTGCTTGGCATTTGTTTTTGTTTTTATATGCACCACTGCTGGTGTACCGGCAGCTGCAGGCCCGGTAAAATCAAGAGCACCAGTTGGCGGTGTGTTGCCATCAAACAGGCCGGCATATTTATAATTGGAAGGCACTACACCGGTTTCCTGTCCTGCATAAGAATTATTCTGCTTAATAAATTTACCATAACCCCAAATAACTCCAAGGGAGGTAACAGCACTTACTGCTACTGTGAATAAGACTTGTTTCAGTTTCATTTTACGTAGGTTTTATTGTGTTTTAAATTTTTAATTTTTTGTACATGTTCTACATCTGAACTTACCAGGTATCAACTCTTATGCCTGACAGTACAAAATAACGAAGAACTGACAAAATGAGATTTACCAACTGCCATCTTTAACACTTAATTAGGAAGAGCTTCGTAGATGGTTCTCTAAACCCCTAAACCTTCCCTACAACGTTAATAAAAACTGCATGGTATCCACTCCGTCGGCATAGTCAAATAAACCGGGCTGTTGCGCCTGTCCAAAAGCAATATGTCCAATACCAACAATACATTGTACATCATTGTTCTCTGCAAGGGCATTTTTAACAGCAGCTACATCCTTATAAAAACTATAATTCAATTGGCTGATGGCCGAAAAGATGGATTCATTTTCAATCAGCAAGGTAGCTTCATTGGTCATGTAATAAATATTATTCATTAACGCCAGTGAAAGCTGGTAGTCATAATTGTTTTTATATTTATTATGATCAGCAAAATATTTGTATTTATCAAAAGCCCTGAGTAAAGGAACAAAATCATAGTTTTCGGGCACATATATTTTGGTAACATTACGGCAACCCAGGCCAAAGAATAAATGTATATCGTCTGATAATTTATCCAGGTCTTCTGTTGTTTCTGTTCCTGTTAAAATGGCTACAGAAGTACGGTTACGTCGGATGATACTGGGGTATTTGGCAAAATACTGCTGAAAATATCTTGCTGAGTTATTGCTGCCTGTGGCAATGTATGCGTCGCAGCCTTTAAGCATCTCGGCAAATGAAATATAATTTTGAACACTTATATCCCAGCTGTATAATTTTTGCACAATATGCTTCAGCAGCACATCATCTTTACCAGATAATTTTATAGTTTGAGAATGGCCGCTTACAAAAACACATAAAAAATCATGAAAGCCTACCAAAGGAATATTACCCGCCATAACCACCCCTATATTCTTGCCCTTAATATTATCATCCAGGTGGTAATGATTTGCCCAGGCAGTTAATTTTTCGGGTTGTAAAAAAACGGAGCAGATATTGGTAACAGCCAGATCAATAAAATCTGTAATAAACCATCCATTGTGTGCAGTGGCACTTGCTTTAACCTCTTGCCATTCAGTTCCGTTATCTTCTAAATAATCTTTTAATTTTTGTAATAATCCGATTCTATTTTGTAGATTCATATTGTTATTTTAATTTGCACTATCAACTAAAAATTGTTTTTTTAATAATCAAAAATACGAAGGATGGCTATAAAGATTACAGACGAATGCATTAACTGCGGAGCATGCGAACCAGAATGCCCTAATAACGCAATTTACGAAGGTGGAGTAGAGTGGGCGGTTTCCGATGGAACCACGGTAAAAGGAATGTTTACCTTGTTAGATGGCACACAGGTTGATGCCGATCAAAGACAGGCTCCGGTAAGTACGGATATCTATTACATTACGCCTAACAAGTGTACAGAATGCCAGGGTTTTCATGAAGAGCCGCAATGTGCTGCAGTTTGCCCGGTAGATTGTTGTGTACCTGATGAAATGTATACAGAAACTGTAGATGAGTTGCTGGCGAAGAAAGATAAGATGCACATTTAATGCAAATAAATTTTCATAATCCGCCGAAAGGCGGATATTACAGGCAGGTGATATTTCCTGCTACAATGGCGAGGGTATTTAATAATACTTTCGCCTTTTTGTATAATCAATAATTGTTTGCGGTATGAAAAAAGGGTTATTTTTTTTAACGGTTGTTTTTTTGTTTACAGCCTGCAATTTTTTTGAAAAGAAAAAAACAGTTGCCGGTATTGACGAAAAAATAAAAATGATGGATGCCGACCGGGCTTTTTCTAAACTAAGTTTGGAAAAAGGGATGAAAAATGCCTTTATGGAATACATTGACAGTAATGGCATTTTACTACGTCCTGCTCAATATCCGCTTATTGGAGCTGATGCCATTGATTTTTTAAGCCAGCTAAACGACAGTTCATACACTTTGCAATGGGAGCCAAAAGGAGGCACAATTGCACAATCAGGTGAGCTGGGTTATACCTACGGATTATATGCTTTAAAACCCGGCGGTAAAGACACCACCCTGTATGGCACTTATGTCAGCATCTGGAAAAAGCAAACCGATGGTAACTGGAAGTTTGTGCTGGATAGCGGGAACGAAGGAATTGGCGAACAGGAAGTGAACAATAGCCAATAGTGTATCCATAAAAATTCCTTAAACCCTAACTAAACCCAAAAACAGAAAACTATTTTTCGTTTCTTTGTTTAAACAACCCCACTTAAACTGATGAAGAAAAAGATTGCCCTTGTTACAGGCGGTTACTCAGGCGAAGCAGTTATCTCTTACAAAAGCGCCATTACCATCGAAAAAAATATTGATGCCGATAAATGGGATTGTTATAAAATTGATATTAATCCTGCCGACTGGTTTTATATGACTGCTGATGGACAAAAGATTCCGGTTGATAAAAACGATTTTTCAATAACTGTAAATAGTACCAAAATAAATTTTGATGCCGTATTGGTTGGCCTGCATGGTACGCCTGGCGAAGATGGAAAACTACAGGGCTATTTCGATTGCCTTAAAATTCCTTACACTTCCTGCGATGCGGCAACATCGGCTCTTACTTTTAATAAGCGTTACACCGTAGCAGTAGCTGCATTTGCCGGTATGCATGTGGCCAGGTCTTTGCACCTGTTTAAAAATATACCGGTAACAGGTGATACTATTTTAAAAGAACTGCAATTGCCATTATTTGTAAAACCAAATAACGGTGGCAGTAGTTTAGGCATAAGCAAAGTAAAAGCGGCCGGTGAATTGCAGCAGGCATTGGATAAGGCATTTAATGAAGATGACCAGGTATTGGTAGAGGAGTTTATTAGCGGCAGGGAGTTTACCATTGGCGTGTTTAAAAGTAAAGGCAAAATAATTGCATTGCCCATAACAGAAATAATTTCTAAAAATGAGTTTTTTGATTTTGAAGCAAAATACGAAGGTGCCAGCGAAGAAGTTACGCCTGCAAACGTAGAAGAAAGCATTGCTGAAAAAGTGAGGGCCGAAGCAAGAAGAGCTTATTCAGTTTTTAATTGCAACGGTATTGTGCGGATTGATTTTATTTATAATGAAACAGATGGCAATCCTTATATGCTGGAGATAAATACAGTGCCGGGGCAAAGTGCTGCCAGCCTTGTACCGCAGCAGGTTGTTGCAATGGGGTGGACTTTAAAAGAATTTTATACCGCATTAATTGAAGAATGTTTCAATAATTAGAAGTAAAAAACTGTAAACTATTTAAATGTTTAAATTTATAACAAGCCGTCCATTGTGGGTTAATATTGCAGCTGCTGCGGTATTAGCCATTCTGTTAATTTTTCTGTTTTTAAAAATGCTGGGTTGGATAACCAAACACGGAGAATACCTTACTGTACCTGCTGTATTGGGCAAAAATACTGAAGAGGCCATTAAGCTGCTGGAGAAACAGGGTTTTGATGTAGAGATACAGGATTCGATTTTTACAGATACAGCAGCAAGAGGTATTGTACTAAAACAATTACCCGATGCAAACGCTACAGTAAAAATTAACCGTACCGTTTTTTTAACTGTAAACAGGGTTACTCCTCCAATGATCGATATGCCAAAACTGGAGGGCCAGAGCCTTGCTTTTGCCCTGGATATATTGCAGCGTAATCATTTAAAATTGGGTGATACCACCTTTAGGCCCGACTTCCAGGTGGGAACAGTTTTAGAGCAACAATACAATGGGGAACGGATTCCCGAAAAAGCAAAAGTGCAATGGGGTAGTAGAATAAGTTTGGTAATAGGTGGCGGGCTGGATAACCAGCAATTCATCGTGCCTTCATTATTAGGATTGACTTACAGCGAAGCCAAAGCATTGCTTGAAGCAAATGGAATTAGTATTGGTGCAATTTTAACAGACCCCGGCGTAAAAGATACCGCTAATGCTTTTGTGTATAAACAAAACCCCGAACGCTTTGATGAGGAAAAAAAGCCCCGGTATATTCAATCGGGCCAACTGATGGACATCTGGCTTTCTGCCATTATGAAAATGCCCAAAGATTCTTTAGATAATCAATAAAAAATAAATATTGTATGACAACAATAACTGCCGACGAAGTAAAATTCCGGTTAGACTCCGGAGAGAAACTGCACCTGGTTGATGTACGGGAGCCGCATGAAAATATAGAATTTAATATCGGCGGCCAACTGGTGCCGTTAGGAAAAGTACAAACCATGCAGATTGATGAAATAGATAATTTAAAAAACGAAGAAGTGATTGTGTACTGCCGCAGTGGTAACAGGAGTGGGCAGGCTGCATTAATGCTGGAAACATTTGGCTTTACCGATGTAAAAAACCTTACTGGAGGTATGCTTGCCTGGAAAGAGAGGTTTGGCGGATAGTATCGTGAGTGGTGAAACGTCAGTTGTGAGTGACAGCATACAATTTGAAATAGCATGCTGTCACTCACGCCTCACAACTCACGCCTCACTATCTACAATCTTATATTCACCCCCACCATGCAGTTAAAAGGTGCCATAGGAAAATAATAATTTTCTGTTGTTACACTGCCGCCATAAATATAGCTGAAGCTGTATCCGTTAGGGGCGTATTTTTTACTGAAAATATTATTCAGCTGAAAAATGATATCGGTGGCTTTGAATACTTTGCCTTTCAGTAAATAACTTAATCTTACATCCTGTGTATAGTATGGATTTAAACTCCTCGATTTTAAAGAAGTATTATCTAAATACTGTCTACCTACATATTTACTCATCAAATTTATCTCCGCATTTTTAACAGGTGTAAAATTTATGCTTCCTCCGGCAACTACATTGGGCGAAAAAGCAATATCTGTAGAGGCATAAAAATTAGTTTGCTGGCCGCCATTATCGTAATCATCTAAATACTCTGTAAAGTTTTTTATTTTGTTTTTACTTAAGGCGATATTGGCTGCAATATTTACCCATTTGGCTGCAACATAAGTGCCCTGCAATTCAACACCGGCTCTATAGCTTTTAGGTATATTGGTCCTGGTATAAGCCCCCACATCATTTATTTTACCGGTTAATACAAGCTGGTCTTTATACTTCATGTAATAAAGGTTAACACCAAAAGAATAATTGGTTTTCTTTTGTTCAATACCAGCTTCAAAATCATTTAATAATTCCGGCTTTGGTTGCTGGGCTGTGCCTGCTTCAAAATCATTACGGTTGGGTTCATGCTGCGCCAATGCATATGAAGCATATACCTGCCAGTTGTTTTTGTTATAAGTTATACCAAGTTTTGGATTAAGAAAGTTGTAATTGTTTTTTATAGTTAAAGCAGGATTATCTCTAAACCCGTTAATTGCGTAGTTGATATTTCTGAATTGTACATCAACATAACCATATAAATTTTTAGTTAACTCCTGTGTAAGTTTGCTGTATACCGAAAGGTCTTTTTTATGTGCTATTAAGTCGTACCATTTATAATTGGCAGGCACAGCGGCCTGCACTTTAGCCCATATTATCTCTCCAAAATGTTTGCCGTCATGCTGGTTCCAGCCACCACCAATAGTAAATGCTGTTTTGTATTTATGATATTGAGCAGAAAAGATACTGCCGTAAAAATCACTGTCTAACCAAAGCCTTCTTACAATATCTGTTCTTGTAATAGTGTTTGTGCCATCAAAATAATTGGGCAGGCCATAATCTGCCAGTTTCTTATCGGCTTTGTATTGCTCGTAATAACCTTTGCCCTTTGTAATAAAAGCTGCAACATTACCCTTCCAGTAACTGTTGAATTTATGATTGTAAAAAAGCTGGTAATGTGTTTGGGTGTAATTGTCTGTTTCATTATCATAAGGGGCATCAGCTTTTTCTGTACCGGCAGAGTTATAAGTTCTGTCAGTACCCAGCAGGTATTCCGGCACACCATTCCATGCCTGGTAGGTTTTTTCTTTGCCGCTGAAAATGTTTAGCCGCAGCGAATTTTTTTCATCAACATAAGCAGTGCTTACATAAAAAGATTGCAGTTTGGTTTTTGCCCGGTCAATATATCCATCACTGCTGATATGGCTCAGTCTGCCATCAATAGTAAAATGGTTTCCCAAAATACCACTGCCAAATTGCAGGGTATTTTTAAAAGTGTTGAACGAGCCTGCGCTGTTATTTAATTCAGCATAAAACTTTTTGTTTATTTCGTTAGTACTTAAATTAATGCTTGCACCAAATGCTCCTGCACCATTTGAAGAAGTACCAACACCTCTTTGCACCTGGATGCTGTTTACAGAGGAAGAAAAATCGGGCAGGTCAACAAAAAAAGTGCCCTGGCTTTCAGCATCGTTATAAGGAATGCCGTTTAATGTAACATTAATGCGGCTGGCATCGCTGCCACGGATGCGGATGCCGGTGTAGCCTACGCCAGCACCTGCGTCGGAATTAACAACAACCGACGGGGTTTGGTTTAACAGGAAAGGAAGGTCCTGCCCAAGGTTAATTTTTGTAATTTCTTTTTTGGTAAGATTGGTTTTTGCAAAGGGAGTTTTTTCGCCGGCCCTTACTGCATTAACTTCTACGGGTTGTAAATACACCGTGTCGTTGAATTGTTTTTTGGTTTGTGCAAATAATGCAACAGTGCCCACACATAACAATGTGCTCAATAATACTTTCATCTCAATAAGTGTTTTGCTGAAATCCGAAGCAGGTATATCCGCTACGATAAGTTCCCCTTTAGGGGTTAGGGGCTTGTCATTTCTTCCTACGCAGGCATTATCCTGATCAGGTTGGCGGGTGTAATCTCAGTCCAGTTAAGGACACCCCGGAAATTCAGTCGGTTAAATAAGAACTTTGAATTGCGAAGGTAGGGTAGTTTGTAAAATATTTTTGCATTTTGTGTAACAAATCTTTTACGTACTTCGTATTATTAAAAAGTATAGCCATGAAAAAATTATTTTTATCCCTTGTAACACTGCTTAGCCTGGCCGTGTTTGCACAGGAAAACACAGTTGTTAACGATGTCAATGCCCAAAAACGAACGCTTAACAGCAGCTTTACGGGCATTAGCGTTTCCAGCGGGGTAGATCTTTACCTTACCCAGGGTAACGAAGAATCTGTTGCTGTTAGCTCCTCCGATGAAAAGTATATGGAGCGTTTTAAAACCGAGGTGGAAAACGGGGTATTAAAAATTTATTTTGATACTAAAGGCATTAACTGGTCAACAAACGATAAAAGAAAGCTGAAAGCTTATGTATCTTTTAAAGCGCTTGAAAAGTTACATGCTTCTGCGGGTGCTGAGGTAAAAGCGCAGGGCAGTTTTACTGTTGACGGACTGGATATGAAATTTACAAGTGGTTCTTCTTTTAATGGAAAAGTAATTGCAAAGGAATTGTTTGTTGACCAAAACAGCGGCTCGGCCATTACAATTACCGGCAGTGCAGCCAAATTAAAAATTGATGTAAGCAGCGGGGCTATTTTTAAGAGTTACGACCTGGCTGTTGAGTATTGCGATGCAAAAGCATCAAGCGGCGGCGGTGTACGGGTTACCATTAATAAAGAATTAAATGCAAAAGCCAATAGTGGTGGCGGCATCCGTTATAAAGGCGATGCTGTTATAAAAGACCTTGACGTAAATAGTGGCGGCATGGTTAAAAAAGCATAAAATTTTAAAAACGTTTGTGTATGAAATGAGCCATAATAACAGTTGATAACAAATAGAATGTTATAGGCGAATTCCATGTGACCAAAAACAATAAAATAGACACATGAAAAAAATATTTTTAATTGTGTTGATCAGCTGCACAGCTTTTGTTGCAGCGGCACAAAAAGAAGTAGTTAACGATCGTAATGCAGAAGTTAGAACCATTAACGGAAGCTTTACCAGTATTAAAATTTCCGGTGGTATCGACCTTTTTCTTTCACAGTCCGACAACGAAGCCGTTGCAGTAAGTGCTAATGAAGATAAGTTTAAAGAAGGCATTAAAACTATTGTTGAAAACGGCGTACTTAAAATTTATTATGATGGAAATAAAAACTGGGAAAGCTGGAAGAACAGGCAAATGAGAGTATATGTGGCTTTTAAAAATTTAGAAGGTGTTGATGCATCCGGCGCCTGCGATGTGCAGGTTTCAGGTACTGTTACTGTACCATCTTTAAAATTAAGCATGAGTGGTGCAAGCGATTTTAAAGGCTGCGTTAAGGTAACCGATTTAAAAATGGAATTAAGCGGAGCAAGTGATGTAAAAATATGCGGTACTGCAACAACTGTAAATATCGAATCAAGCGGTGCAAGTGATGTAAAAGGTTACGACCTGGTTACAGATTATTGTACAGCCAAAGCTTCAGGAGCGTCTGACATAAACATTACCGTAAATAAAGAATTAAGTGCAAGTGCAAGTGGCTCCAGCGATATTTTTTATAAAGGCGATGCTGTTAAAAAAGAAGTACACAGCGGAGGGGCAAGCAGCGTAGAAAAAAAGGGCAGATAACGTTTTTTTCTTTGAGGATAAATGAGTGTCCTGTTTCATACGGGGCATTTTTATTTTCCAAAAGCCCATAATAAAAATGCAGGTAAGTGATGCCGCCATTCGCTATAATCGTTTGAGTTACCTTCATTTTCTATATAACTAATTTCACCAACAGTGGGCAGGTTTTTGGTTTTTAGTAATGCAACCAGGTCTTTTGTATGGTTAATAGTAATTGAATCCATATACCGCATACCCTTCTCATTAGCATCATCTCCATAAAACCAATACGCCAGGCGGGGTTTCTTCCTGGATGCTTTTATTTTATTGAGTAATATTCTGTCGTTAGCATCTGTATAACCTGGGTCTTCCAGCGATTTGCTTGTAAATAAAAACGAGCCGGAAAAAACGCCTACTTTATCAATTTTATCAGCATGATCCCAGGCTATGTCAAAAGCCGATAAGCCACCCAGTGCACCACCGGCTATAACCACCGATTTAAATTTTCTTACACCGGCTTTCTTTTTTACAAAAGCATATAATTCATTATCAATAAAAGCGGCGTATTTATCAGCCTTATTACCATGGTTCATATAATCGGGCATTTCACTTACGCCGTATTCTTTGGTTCTGTCTCCGGCAATTATGCTAACAATAATCAGGGGTTTAATCAGTTTTTTCCTGTACAGGCTGTCTACAATTTCTTTTACATGTAATTTTTCCAGGTCCTGCCCGTCATTCAACAGCAATAAATTCAGGTCACTCTTATCATCGGGCATCGGTGTGGAAATGATGGAAAGCTTTACCTGTCTTTGCAAATGGCGGCTATACACCTCATCTTTCTGCTGTTTGATCTTTGCCTTGCATCCAAAAGCAACAATCAATACCGCAATAAATAAAAATGCAGTTAAGTATTTTTTTATCATGCTCAAATGTACAAACGAAACTTATTATTTGGCTGCAAAGGCTTAAAGCCTTAGTTTTGCACCGCGAAGTAGAGCAGCGGTAGCTCGTCGGGCTCATAACCCGAAGGTCACTGGTTCGATCCCAGTCTTCGCAACTAAAATCTAAGGCTCTGATTAGAGCCTTTTTTATTCTCAACAAATTGGTTGATGAATTTGACTACCTTCTCTTCACTTTCAGGTCTTGGGCCGGTTTTCAAATTTATTTTAATGAAATATAAATCATGAAATCAGGTTTTGTAAACATATTTGGTAAGCCCAATGCCGGCAAAAGTACACTGCTCAATGCATTAATGGGCGAAAAGATGGCTATTGTATCGCATAAGGTACAAACCACCCGCCACCGCATTAAAGCTATTTTAACCGAAAAAGATTACCAGATCATCTTTTCTGATACGCCGGGCATTATAGAACCCCGCTATAAACTGCACGAAAAAATGATGCAGGCTGTAAAAGGCAGCCTGGAAGATGCTGATGTGGCCTTATTGATGGTGGATGTTAACGAGGATTTTGAAGAGAGTAACCAAATATTTACTGCATTGCATTTAAAAGCCCCGGCCATTGTGGTGTTAAACAAGGCTGATAAAGCCAGTGACGAACAGCAGCAAAAAGCCATTGAGTTTTTCAGGAAACAACCCTACTGTAAAAAAGTGGTGGTGTTATCGGCACTAAAGAAAAAGGGTATTGATTTTTTATTAGAAAAAATATTAGCTTACTTACCCGATGGAGCACCATTTTACGAAGGCGATGACCTGAGTGATATGCCGACCAAATTTTTTGTAAGCGAAATGATACGGGAAAAAATATTTGAGTTGTATGGTGAAGAGATTCCTTATCATGCAACTGTGCTGGTGCAGGAGTTTAAAGATAAAGCCACACTAACAAAAATTGGTGCCGATATCATTGTACAGCGGGAAACACAAAAAGGTATTATACTTGGCGAAGGCGGCAGCATGATAAAAAAATTAGGTACCAATGCCCGGAAAGATATTGAAGCCTTTTTAGGCCGCAAAGTGTTTTTAGAATTATTTGTAAAAGTGCGTCCTAAATGGCGGGATAATGAAATGCAGTTGAAGGAATACGGATATTAAATGTTTGATGTGTGATGTACGATGTACGCCTGAATGATAAGGCGGTCGTACATCGTACATCGTAAATCGTACATAAAATGAGTTTTACAGTAGCAATAACAGGAAGGCCAAACGTAGGCAAGAGTACGTTCTTTAACCGTATGCTGGAACAGCGTAAGGCCATAGTAGATGATGTAAGCGGTGTAACCCGTGACAGGCAGTATGGTATTGCCGAATGGGCAGGCAAAACCTTTAACGTAATTGATACCGGCGGTTTTGTGGCCGGCAGCGATGATGTGTTTGAAAAAGAAATACGCAAGCAGGTGTTAATAGCCATGGAAGAAGCCAATGCCATTATTTTTATGGTGGATGTAGCTACAGGCATTACCGATCTGGATGAGAGCATGACAACAATTTTACGCCGCAGTAATAAGCCGGTTTTTTTAGTGGTAAACAAAGTAGATAACCACGAACGCCTGTTGGAAGCCAGTGAATTTTACAGCCTTGGGTTCGATAATATATTTTTTGTGTCATCAATAAGCGGCAGTGGTACCGGCGAAATTTTAGATGCCATTACAGCTTTGATGAAACCTGACGATGATGCTACGATGGATAGTGATGAGCTACCAAAAATTGCAATCATCGGGCAACCAAATGTTGGTAAATCATCTTTACTAAATGCATTGATTGGTGCCGAAAGAACAATTGTAAGTGATATAGCAGGCACAACAAGAGATACCATTCATACCCATTACAATTTATACAATAAAGAATTTATACTGATAGATACAGCAGGTATCCGCAAAAAAGCAAAAGTGCATGAAGACCTGGAGTTTTACTCGGTAATACGGGCCATTAAAGCGCTGGACGAAGCTGATGTATGCCTGATGATGCTGGATGCAGGAAAAGGACTAACTGCACAGGACCTTGCCATATTTTCGCTGGCAGCAAAAAAGGGAAAAGGTATTGTGGTGCTGGTAAATAAATGGGATTTAGTAGAAGATAAAAAGACCAATACCGTTAAGGATTACGAAAAGGAATTGAAAAAGAAGTTTGCACCATTTTCTGATGTGCCCATTATTTTTATATCGGTAACAGAAAAGCAAAGGATTTTTAAAAGCATAGAAATGGCTTTGGAAGTGTATGAAAACCGTGTACGTAAAATACCTACATCCAAACTGAATGAAGTAATGCTTAAGGCCATTGAAAGTTACCACCCGCCGGTGGTAAGAGGTAATGCGGTGAAAATAAAATATATAACACAGCTGCCGGTACATACACCCACCTTTGCATTTTTCTGTAATTACCCCGACGATATTAAAACCCCCTATAAAAATTACCTGGAAAACCAGTTGAGGGAACACTTTAAATTAAGCGGTGTACCCATCCGGATATTTTTCAGAAAAAAATAAATGCAACAAACCGGTTGAAGCAGCAAAGAAGCTGAGTAACAACAGTATAAAACTTATTCCCGATAATTTTTAAAAGCCTTCCATAAGCATGGAAGGCTTTTGTTTTACCACTATTTTTTTATGTTGATTTTAATGTGGAAAATATTATTGGCTATATTATAAAAATAATAGCAGCGTTTTTATGTTTTGATGTATCTTGCTGTAAAGGCAGATTACCGCCTCTTTCCGCTCCCTCAAAAACTACAGGTTTATAATTTTATTCGTTATTCCTTATTAATTAAGCACAATTTGTAGTTATGAAAAAAATATTTACACTCTATTTTTTAATTTTTGCCTTAAGTTTTAACGCTCTTGCTCAGACTTATATTTGGACACCTGGCAGTACAGATTGGCAATTAGCTACAAACTGGACTCCGAATAGAACTGTATTACTAACTTCAGATGTACTTCTTTTTAATAATGGTGTAACTAATACTGTTACAAATATTCCCACTCAAACTGTTGGACAACTATTAGTAGGCAATAATACAACTGTAAATTTACAGGGGGCTGTAGCAGGCACTATATTAACGATAGGTGGATTTCTGCTGTCCGGACATGATTTGGAAGTTGCAGCAGGTTCTACACTTAATATTAACGGGGCAAATGCTACCACAATAACACTAAGTACAGGTGCAACTGGTAATATAACAGGTAATATGGCTTTTTCTACTTCACTCCACAGGCTGGATGCTTTTGATGGCAATGCAATTAATTTTAACAGCCCCTCAGTTTTTTCACAGAATACTGGCTGCACAGGAAATGTATTTACAGCGACAGGAACTTTCAATTCAATTGTCTTTAATACAGGAACAACATTTGTGCAAAACACAGGAGCAAATCCATTTGGATACGCCGCCCCTAATTCTAAAGTTACTTTTAATTCAGGTAGTCTATTTAGAATGCAACAAAATGCTGCGCCTTCATTTTCTGGAAGAACGTATGCCAATTATGAGGTAAACTTTGCTACATTTAATCAATCTACAACAGGTGCTAATGCGCTTACGATGGATAATCTTACCATTACGCTGGGTACTTTAAATATAAACTTAACTACAGGAGGAGTCAATGTAAAAGGAAATATTTCAGTAGCAGCCGGACAAACATTAACTTTTAATCCTGCTGCGGCAAGTACATTAACATTTAATGGAACTGCTGCGCAAAGTATTACTAATGCTGGAACATTGACTTTTGGTGCTAATGAAGCTGTAACACTAAATAATGCTGCTGGGTTAACAATTAATAACAATATTACACTAAATAACATTTTAACTTTTACCAGCGGTAAATTAACAATAGGTAATAATACATTGACAATTTCAAATAATGCTCCGGCAGCAATTGCTGGGTATAACGTAAATAGTTATGTAGTAACCAACGGAACAGGAACTTTGCAAAGAGCTATCGCCACAGCTACTAATTCTTACGACTTTCCTGTAGGCAATGCAGATTTTTACAAATTATGTAGTATCACTTATACAACAGCTCCCGTAGCAGGTTTTTTATCTGCAAGGTGGAATGTTGGATATGCTGGCTGGTTTAATGGTGGTCCATTAGTTGAGCTGGATGGAGGAGCACCCGACATCAATCTTAATACAGTTGCATATAATGGTTCATGGTTTATTGATCCAGATATTAATCTTACCGGGGGTATTTATACCGGAACCTTTACAGGTAATGGCGATAATGTTGTCATTAATTACCTGCAAACAGTTTTGGTAAAACGTCCCACAACTCCACCAATGCAGCCCTGGGTTTTAGATGGAACGCATGTGACAACAACTGGCTCAAACGCCTTACATATTTTACAAAGAACGGGAATGTCCGGCTTCTCAGAATTTGCAATTGCAGGTGAGCTTAATGTTGCCCTTTCCGTTAAACTTAATTACCTAAACGGGTTCAAACAAAACGGTTCTCATAATTTGGTATGGAAAGTTACCTGCACCAATAATCCAAATGTAACTATGAGTTTGGAGCGTAGTGCAGATAACAGAACTTTTACCGGCATTACTACAATTACTGCTGATGCATTGCGGTGTGAACAACCATTTAATTTTACAGACAATAGTCCGTTGAAGGGTACAAATTATTACCGCCTGAAAATGATAGACGCTAATGGTAAAATATCTTACAGTGCAGCAATCGCATTATTAAACGCAGCATCAGGGTTTGATATAGTTGGCCTGTTGCCAACACTGGTAAACAACAATGCTGTATTAAATGTTACCGCTGCACAAAAAACCAAGATGGATGTATTAGTTACAGATATTACAGGCAAGCAGGTACAAAAAATCGGGTACAATTTAATTGCAGGCAGCAACCAGTTTAGTATGAACCTTTCCGGTCTTGCAGCAGGTACTTATCAAATTACGGGTTATACTGCAGAGGGAAAATCTAAAACTATACGTTTTGTAAAACAATAATCAGTAGTAATATTTTATTGATCCCTTAAAGCACGTGCTTTAAGGGATTTTTATTTGATATTGCTGATCATTAAAATACCAGGAGTGTATCAGTTTGAAAGTTTTGCATCAAAAAGTTGTCAGCCTGAGCTTGTCGAAGGCGGGTTGTAAGCTGAAGATATACCGGCTTCGACAAGCTCAACCTGACAGCTTTTCAAACTGAGACACTACCAAAATACCATGCTGTGGGTATTGGGTAGTAACCGGTTAAAGTTAATTTTAAGGAATATAAAAATGATGGGTATGCGTATAGTAAAATTGTTGTTGTACTGGTGTTTGTTAACGGGAAGCATTGGTGTGCAGGCACAAAAGAAAACCAAAGCACAGTTACTGGAGGATTTAAACAGTACAACTGACAGTATTAAATTAAAAGCCAGCTACCAGTTAGCAAAAAATTATTTAAGGGTAAGCCTTGATTCCTGTGAGGGTTTTGCTGAAAAAGCAATTGTACTGGCGCAAAAACTAAATGATAAAAAACGGGAGTCGGAATGCTATGCTTTATTGGGGGCTGCAAAAAAATACCGTGGCGAATATGAAGCTGCAATAGCTTTTCATTTAAAAGCATTAGCCATAAAAGAAAAGTACAGCGATGATTATGGCATGAGTATTACGTTGAACGATATCGGCATTGTATATAAAAACCTGCGGCGTTACGATGAAGCAATGGTGTATTATAAGAGATCACTGGTGTATGCAAAAAAAGCAAATGAATTAAAGAGTGTGGCCATGCTTATAAATAATATTGGTACCATCCACAGCGAAAAACAGCAGTATGATTCTGCAAAATTTTATTTAAACCAGGCATTACCCGTTGCCTACCAGAGTAAAGACAGTGGCGCAATTGTTACGGTGTTAAGTAATTTAGGTGAGGTATCGGGCAACACAAAAAATTATACCGAAGCGCTGAATTATTTTTATAAATGCCTGCCGATTGATAAAGCATTTGATGATAAGTATGGCATGATTACAGATTACGTGGATATTGGCGGATCACTACTGAACCTGCGGCTATTTGATAAAGCAAAGCCATATTTCGATACGGCCTATACTATTGCAGATAAAGAAAATTTTTTAAAAGAAAAGATAGAGGTTATCAATTCACTGGTTACTTATTATACTGTAAAAGGTGAGCTGGAAAAGGCACAGGATCTTTCTGCGGAATTAAGTACGCTGAAAGATTCTACCATGAATATGGAGATACATAAAAATATTTCGGAGCTGTCGACAAAATATGAAACTACAAAAAAAGAGAAGGAGTTACAGCAACAGCAATTTGAAAATACAAGAAAACAATACTGGATCATTGGCTTGCTTTGTTTGCTGGGCCTTGGTGGTTTGCTGGCATTCTCTTATTATAAAAGATACCGGCTTACACAGGAAAAAAGATTGCAGCAAGCCATTATTAAGCAACAGGATATTGCCACAAAAGCCGTTATTGAAGCCGAAGAAAATGAACGCAAACGTATTGCAGGTGATCTGCACGATGGGGTAGGGCAAACCATGAGTGCTGCAAAAATGAATTTAAGCAGTATTGAAAGCCGCTTGAATTTTGGCACTGAAGAAGACAGGATTGCTTTTGAAAAAATTGTAAACCTGGTTGACGAAAGCTGTAAAGAAGTAAGAACAGTGAGCCATAATATGATGCCGAATGCTTTATTAAAAAGCGGGCTAAGCAGTGCAGTTAAAGAGTTTATCGATAAGATAGACAGCCGTATTTTAAAAGTAAATTTATATAGCGAGGGTTTAAATGAGCGGCTGGATAGTAATGTAGAAACCGTGTTGTACCGGGTAATTCAGGAATGTGTGAACAATGTAATTAAACACAGCGGCGCCAATGCACTGGATATATCTTTAATTAAAGATACTGATGGTATTGCAGCAACTATTGAAGACAATGGCAGAGGATTTTCTGTTGGCGAAAAAGAAAAAGCAGAAGGTATCGGGTTAAAAAATATCCGTACCAGGATTGAATATCTTAAAGGCACTGTTGACTTTGATTCGGCACCGGGAAAAGGAACCCTGGTGGCTATTCATGTGCCATTGTAAGCAAGGCTGTTTGTGCAGGCTTTGGTAAGGGTTGTTGGTTGGCATTGTATTTTTTTACAAGCACATAGCTGATAATTATCAACAGCAATAAAAGTATAATAGTAAAATAAATTCCGGGCTGGTCTTTTAATCTGCGTTTTTCTTTACGGCTTTTCTTTTTGGCTATTTGTTTTTGCAGTTCGCTGTTTAAGTGTTCAACAGAAACTGCCATATTTTTTTTATTGCTGAATTGTTCCAGTCCTTCCACAGCATCATTAATAAATTCATCTTCGGCCATCATCTTTTCCAGCTCATGGCTTTCCTGGTTTGATAACTGTTGGCTGAGATAATCCATCAGCTTTTGATTATCAATATCTTTATTACTGTTGTTCAATATGTTTTTTAAATCGTCGCTCATTATTTCATAAAAGTCTATGGTCTTTTTTCAAGTAAAATTTTTAAATTTCTTTTCCCGTTTTGAATATGGCTCTTTACCTGCAGTAAAGAAAAATTAGTTTGTGCTACAATCTCCTGGTAACTCTTCTTTTCAAGATAGAACAAAGTTACACATAGTTGCTGCTCTTTATTCAGTTGTGTTAAAGCCTGTGCCATATCGGTAAGGGCCCTGTCTTTTTCAATATAATTATTTTTATCTGTTGTTTCATCGGGAGTAGCCATTAAATGTTCATTTATCTCTGCCGTATATTTTCCTTTATCCCTCAACTTCATCAGGCAGTGGTTTTTGGCCACCATGTATATCCAGCTTTTAAAATAATCCACTTTATACTTGTGCAGTTCATGTATAGCTTTCAAAAAAACCTGTTGTACACTGTCTTTGGCATCTTCCTCATTTTTTAAATACTTCATGCATACACCCAGTAATAACATGGTATAGCGTTGCAGCAGTATGCCCAGCCATTCATTATCATGGTCGGCATAAAAGCGTTGCAGCAATTCATTATCGTCAATATGGTTGTATTTGCCGGGTTTCAAAATTGGCTACAGTAAGTTTTCTTTTATTTAGATGTAAACATACTTGAAATTCCATAATTTTAGCTAAACGTAAATTGTATTTATGAGTTACGCTGTTTGTTGTGTGCCCGTTGCACCCCTGCGTATGCAGCCGGATCACAAAGCTGAAATGGTAAGCCAGTTATTATTTGGCGAATACTGTGCAGTTATTGATACCGGCAACAACGGGTGGATACATATTGTGTGTAAGGCAGATGCCTATTCGGGCTGGTGCCAGTTAGCGCAGGTGCAAAAAATAAGTGATGCAGTGTACAATGGTCCCGAACAGGTATTGGCAGCCGGATGGATAAATGAACTGGATTATAATGAACAGGTGATGATGGTGCCGTTTGGCAGTTCGTTGACTGCAATAAAGAACGGTAAAATAGTATGGGATAAAAATGAAGTTGAATTCAGCGGCGAAGTGTGGAAGCCTGCAAAAATAAAAAGAGATGCAGCAACCATTCAGCAAATTGCATTTACATTTTTAAACACAGCGTATTTGTGGGGTGGCCGATCGGTATTCGGTATAGATTGCAGCGGCTTTGCACAAATGGTATTTAAGTTTTTAAACTACCCTTTGTTACGTGATGCACAGCACCAGGCTACACAGGGCGAAACTGTTATTTTTTTACAGCAGGCCCGTTGCGGCGACCTGGCTTTTTTTGATGATGACGCTGGTGAGATCATTCATGTGGGTATTTTATTAAATGAACACGAGATCATTCATGCCTCGGGAAAAGTGAGGATAGATAAAATAGATAACCAGGGTATAGTAAATGTTGATACCGGCGAAAGAACACACAAGCTGCGGATAATAAAAAGATATTTTTAAACTGCCTGCCGGCAGGCAGGTCAACCATCATTACCGGAAGAAATTTTTGTGGTCACAGTTTTTTCTGTAGTGGTAGTATGCTCAGCAACTTTTACTTCTTTATCAAAGAATAACATTTTAATAGCGATAAGGATCATCAGTACGGCAAATATTTTTTTTACAGTTTCCTGCGGAAGGCTTAATGCAACCTTGCTGCCAAAAAAACTGCCTATTAAAAAACCTACGGCTAAAATACCTACTACTTTAAAATCAACATGGCCCTGTTTGTAATATTGCAATACACCCAAAATACCTACGGGTAACATAATTAAACCCAATGATGTACCCTGTGCAGTTTTTTGGCTAAAGCCAATAAAATATACCAGTGCAGGCACAATTATAATGCCACCGCCTACGCCAACAAGGCCGCCTAAAATACCAGCGGCAATGCCAACCATTATAATGATGAGAATAGTTTGTATGTCCATATTTTTATTTTTAATGGTCATTTGGGGAATTTTTCTTTGTAATACTCAATAGCTTCATCAATTACTTTGTATGCCGCATCTTTATGCTGAAACTCATCAATCTCAACTATTTTATTTTCCAGCACTTTATAATTTTCAAAATAGTTTCTTAATACTGCAATAAAATGTTTGGGCAGTTCATCTACATCAGTAATATAATTTACGCCGGGGTCTTTTGTAGCTACTGCAATAATCTTATCATCTTTTTCGCCATTATCAATCATCTGCATATTGCCAATAACTGTTGCCTCTACCAAACAAAGCGATTGAATGCTTTCGCTGCACATAACCAGTATATCCAGCGGATCACCGTCATGCCCCAGTGTTTGAGGAATAAAACCATAATTAACCGGGTAGTGAAAAGAGGAATAAATAACACGGTCTAATTTTAGTAATCCCGTTTCTTTATCTATCTCGTATTTGGCCCTGCTGCCCTGTGGTATTTCGATTAAGCCATTTACAATTTGCGGAGATTTTTTTCCATAATGAGCGCCATGCCAGGGATGTAGTACGTACATAAATTATGAGTTTGGAGTGATGAGTTTAAAACCAAGTACAACTGCAGCAATGCCTAATAACAGGCTTGCCATTATATAAATAAATGCGATTCCATATTTACCACTTTGTAACAGCGCCATATTTTCTGCAGCAAAAGCAGAGAAGGTGGTAAAGCCGCCACAAATGCCTGTGGCTAAAAATATTTTCCAGTTATTTGAAAACAATTCGTTTTTTAAACTTAAAGCCAGTACCGCACCAATAATAAAACTGCCTGCAATATTTACTATAAACGTGCCGTACGGAAATTGTTTTACAGTTACCAGTAAACTAATGGCATAGCGCAACATAGAACCTATGGCGCCACCCAAACCCACTAAAAGAAAATTTTTGAACATAAGCACTTACTGATTTTCTGCAAAAGTATATTTCAGGTCAATCCGCCACTGGCTGTTTACCCAAACCAGTTTTAATTTATTCTTAATTTCTTCTTTGTAGGAGTTGCTGTAGTTCACCAGGTGTACAGAATCGCTTTCGGGGTTTATTTCGTAGATTCTAATGTCGGCAGCTTTATAATTTTCCAGTTCTGCTTTTTCCTTTGATTGGTATTGACGTCGAAAGGTTTCAAAATACTGTTTGTTGGTTTCATCAACCAGCAGGTATTTTTCTGCAGTTTTAAAATCATTGTTCAGTACAGCTCTTATAAAAGTGGTGGCTACATCAATATCGGTAACAGGTTCTTTTTTTGTACCGTTATTGCAGGATAAAAGCAGTACATATAATACAAAGACAGGTAATAGTTTTTTAATCATGGTTAAAGTTAAACATCTTTGGCATAAGGCAAATAAAAAAGCGCCCCGATTTTTCCGGGGCACTTTTTATAAAACAATTGTAGTATTGCTTAATTCTTTTTGGCGTCTTCCTGTATTTTCTTTGCTGCTTCTTCAAGTTTTTTCATTGCCTCAGGATTTTTTTCCTGCATCTCTTTTATTTTGTCCAGTCCTTCTTTCATTTTATCAGCTAAAGAATCGGTGTTCATGTTTTTCAGTTGGTCCAGGCCGCTGTTAATGCTGTCCATAGCAGCTTCGCCATCCATTCCTTTTTCTTTCATTTTTTCTGCACCCATCTGCATCATCGATGCTTTATCAAATGCTACTTTCCAGTCGCCGCTTTCTTTTTTCAAAATAAAATTAACCGCTTCGCCTTTTTCTTTGTCTTTTACTTCTACGGTAGCTTTATCACCGTCAATTTTTGGTTCGCCAAATTCCATTTTGGTTTTATCAAACTTGTCCATATCAGCGTCTTTACTGTCTTTTGCCATCTTCATACCCATTTCCATCAGGCTGAACATTTGCTCGCTGTCTTTTGTTGCCAGCTTTTTTGCAGCGGCAATGTCTTTTTTACTCATGGCTTCAAAAAAAGCCATCAGTACAGTTTTGGGGTCGCCACCGCCGGCATTACAACCCGTAAATAATACGGTTGTAATAACCGCTGCCGCCATAAAAATTCTTTTCATAACTATATAATTTAGGTTTTAGGGCTCAAAAATAATTTTATTTTTCATGTTTTAACTATTATTGATATAAAATCTTTTTTTGTACTGTGCAAAGTGGTTGCAGGAACAAATCATCGACCCCTATAAATGCAAAATCGCCGATATGGCTGGTGTTAAACTGCAGTTTTCCGTTGGTGCCCATCAGGTAAGATTTATACACAAACTCGGCGCAATACATATGGTCGTTGGTTTGCAGGTCAAACTTCATATCGAACATAATGCCCATGGCGTGCAGGTTTTTTACAGTAATCACCAGGCTTTTTATTTCTGCAGCAGTAAGCCCGTAGCGGTAAATGCCAATGCCACGGTTACCTTGCGGGGCTGCAAAATCTTCAAACCTGTCCCTGCAAATGCGTTGATCGGGATTAAACTCTCCGCCCAAAGCATGATACACAAATACGGTATCGTTTTCAATACTGGCAATACCGCAATGCGAATAAGTTTTATCCCGCTGGTTAAGGCTGCGTAAACTTTCGCTGGTAAAATCATTGCCGGTTCTTAACACCAGGTCGCCGGTCGCCACTGTTTTTTTTGCAGTATCAATTTTTAATAAAGCGTTGGTTATTTGTTGTACTGCTTTAAGAGAATCCTGTTTTGTTGTTGTGCCGGTATTATAATTATTGCTGTTGCTATTACAGGCAGTACATAAAAAAATGAGGCAGCCTGTAAGCCACCCCATTATATTTCGGAGGTTAGTATTTTTTACAAAAAGCATTTACACAAAACTACAAATTCTTTTTGTTTTCATTTTCCATTTTACTTACATCATCTTTATTGTAAGCCTTAATAATTGATTTAACCAGGCGGTGCCTTACCACATCTTCTTCATCCAGTTCAATATGAGCAATGCCATCAATATTTTTCAAAATACGGGTTGCTTTAAATAAACCGCTTTGCTGGTTTTTAGGCAGATCGATCTGTGTAGGATCGCCGGTGATAATGGCTTTTGCATTGGGGCCGATCCTGGTTAAAAACATTTTTATCTGCAGGTCGTTGGTGTTTTGTGCTTCATCTAAAATGATGAATGCATTATCCAATGTACGGCCCCTCATATAAGCCAGCGGCGCAATTTCAATAGTACGTGTGGTCATATAATAACCTAATTTATCAGCAGGTATCATATCATCCAGTGCATCGTACAATGGCCTTAAGTACGGATCAATTTTTTCTTTAAGGTCGCCGGGTAAAAAACCAAGGCTTTCACCGGCTTCAACTGCAGGCCTTGTAAGAATTATTTTTTTAACTGTTTTATTTTTTAATGCCCTTACTGCCAAAGCAACAGCAGTATAAGTTTTACCGGTACCGGCAGGGCCAATGGCAAACAGGATATCATTTTTATCACAGGCTTCCACCATCTTTTTTTGGTTGGCAGTACGTGCCCTTACCGTTTTTCCATTAGGGCCAAACACCAATACATCATTGGGGTTGCGGTCCATAAAATTATCAACCACCCGTTCATCATCACCACCCAGTATCTGTTCAAAATAATTGGGGCTCATGTGTCCGTTACGTTCCAGGTACTGCAGAATAAGATCGATCTTTTCTTTAGCACCTTCAATCTGTTCGGGGGCACCACTTAACTTGATCTGTGTGCCACGGCTGAGGATTTTTAAAAGCGGGAATTTCTTTTTTAAGATGTCTAACTTTCCGTTATTTACTCCAAAAAACTCAATAGGGTTAACGGTTTCGAGGTTAATGATCGTCTCTGTCAAAGGTTTTCAATTTTACGCACTGTTTTTGTTGTGGCGAAAAAAACAACCAAACATAGCAGCACTTAGTTTACAATTAAATATTGCGTTGGTACTTTTGAACTTCTATTTCAAATTTAACGAATTGTAATTGATACATGGCAAATTTACTTATCAACAGTATGTTAATATAAAACGAAAAGAAAAATGGTTTGGTATTTAAAATGGTGTTTTTTTGTCAGCAATTTTTTATGTTTTAATTTTATTGCATCCGTCTTTGCTGTTCACTTTCCTGTATTGTTTTTTCAAGCCTTGCTATTCTTGTTTTTTCCTGCTTTGCATTCATTATCCAATGTGTCATTACTTTTTTATAAGATGGTGGTTGTGCATTAAAAAAGTTCCAGGCTGTTTTATTCTTTTTAAATTGTTTTTCATAAGCAGGGTTAAGATTTATTGTTTCTTTTTCGTGAGAATAAATTCCGGATCTGTTTGCTGTTCTTAAAGCAAATGCTTTTTTCCCTGCAGCAGTCATCAAACCGGCTGTAGTAAGTTGTTCTACTTTTTTTATGTTGATGGCGCTCCATATACTTGTGGGCTTGCGTGGTGTAAAACGTATGCTGTAACTTTCTTTGTCAATCGATCTTCTAATACCATCTATCCAGCCAAAGCAAAGCGCCTGGTCAACAGATTGCGGCCATGTTATTGAAGGTTTGCCACTGCCCACTTTATAAAAGCCCACCAATAGTTCCCTTTTATTTTTATGGTTATCTTTTAACCATTTTCTAAATTCAGCTGGTGTGGCAAAAAAGGTTGCGGTCATTTTAGTTTAAATGTTAAATAGAGGGATGGTTTATAGTAGTGGGTAATACCAATCGTTGCGACTATTTTAAGTCAAAGTATTCGTACTTTAAAATACATATCTGCCAAAATTATTAATGAAGAAAATAAAATTGTCAAACCCAGATTTGCCAGATTAAATTTAGTGTTAAAGCTGTATGCTTTTGATACTTTGTATAGTAATGCAAATAAAATACCTGTCATAATAATTGGCAAAGTGAATTTGCCAATTCCAATTGCAGTACTAATTCTTGCTTCGTCGTTTGGATGACGAAAACTGATTACTGTTGCAAAAAGCCGCATGTAAAAACAAGTAAAAATAAATGGATACAATAAAATTCTTTTTCGTTGTGCCATTAGAAGGAAAACTAAAAAAGCTTCGCACAATGTAAAAATTGGCCCGGCGGCACTTATAATTTGATAATGTAAATCTTTTGAAAGCTGTCCGCTTATGGGGTAGGACTTATTTAAAGTCATACCCATTTTATATCCTAAATATTCTCCAGCTGCCCAATGGGCTAATTCGTGTAGTATCCATGATAAAAATACAGCAATAGCAAAAACGGCGATATATTTTTTATCAATTTTTGGTTTGGTATAGTCGTTTGTCATTTCTGGCTGTATGAATTGGAGTGCGGGCCTGTGCAACGGTTATTTTTTATCTAACAATTCCTTTACTTTCTTTTTCAATAATTTTTTGTCCGGCAGATATAGCTGATACTTTGAAACTAAAATTTTATTAGTTATTCCCCTGATGGCATATTCCACTGTTACATCGTCTTTATACTTTGAAAGTATGATACCGATAGGTTGATTGTCGCCTTCTGTATTTTGTTCTGTTTCAAAGTAGTTTAGGTAAAGGTTCATCTGTCCGATGTCATTATGTTCTACTGCTTTTATTTTCAGGTCAATTAACACAAAGCATTTTAATATCCGGTGATAGAAAACAAGATCGACCCAGTAATGTTTGTTGTTGAGCGTAATACGAAACTGTCTTGCAATAAAGGCAAATCCTTTGCCTAATTCAAGTATAAATTTTTGAAGGTTGTCAATAATTTTCTGTTCCAGGTGTTTCTCTGTGTAACTGTAATGTTCGGGGATGTTAAGAAACTCCAGTACATAAGGATCTTTGACAATATCATTACTACTTTCAATAACCTGTCCTTTTGAAGCCAGCTTCTTTACACCTTTAGCATTTTTGCTTAGTGCAATACGTTCAAACAAAGCTGTGTCCATTTGACGGCGCAATTCCCTTACAGACCAATTTTCATTAATAGCACTCTGTTGGTAAAAACCAATTTCCATTTCGTCATTGCATTTCAATAATTCATAGTAATGTGACCAGCTTAATTGGTTTAACACTGTCAGACCAACCGCTTTTGCGGATTTCCCTTTTTGGTGTGACACTGTCACACCAGGTTTTCCAGGGGACTGGAAGATTGGGAAGCGCAAAAAGAATAAACGCATATAAGTAAGTTGGCTGCGACTGAATCCCTTTCCTAAATCCCTTGTCAGCTCTTTTGAAATGTCAAGCAGCATATTCCTCACAGAAGTTTCATCATATTGTTCAGAATGTTCTTTGGCAACAATTATTTTGCCTACATTCCAGTAAGTGAGTAGCAGTTCGGTATTAATGTTACGTACAACATTATGCCTTGCCTGTTCTACCAGTTGCTTTATTTCTTTTAGCAGGGCATTATATTTTGATTTCGTTATAGCCATTTATCAAAAGTTTGAAGGTATGATCTTTCGCCTTCGCATGTTTTCAGTTTAATAATTTCAAATGTAAAACATTTTCCTATACAAGGCGGCGGACTATTTGGCTTGTTGCTACTGGCTAACACAAAATTTGTTTGTAAATACTACTCACTCTTTAGTGAAAGTTTATTTAAGAGTACTTTATTCTTATTCTTTTGTGGAATGGCTTTGAAAAATCTCAATGCTCCAAATAATATTGCACCCCAGGCAACTACATACATACCGCCATTCATTTTTGCCTGCGAATATGTTACAAGAGTTATAAATACTCCCAGCAAAAAAATTAGACCTCCAATAATCATCTGCGTATCATAGTGGTTTACAAGTTTGGTAACTTTGTCTTCAGTCTCTGATAGCATCTTTTTAGCTCCATCCTCATCCAGGCCCCGTTCAAGTAATCCATCCAGAATTTCCTTTTCAGAAACTTCGTTTTCTTTTTTTGTTAGTATATAATTCCATATTGCCTCAGTGTATTTTTCATCTGAACTTTCTTTTATTCTCTGAATTTCTTCCTGATGAATTTGAATTTTCCGTTGCTCTATAGATTCAATAAAAGAGTATTCAAGATTCCTTTTTTGGAATTCACTTTTTAGTATACTAAATGCTTCCAGGCTTAAGTTATGACCATCTTGAGTAGCGATATTGATAAGCTGGTTGTCCAGCATATTTGAATAGCTTTCTTTAATAATTGAAATGTCAATCATAACTAAATATACAAATTCATTTGAGTATTAAAAAAATGAACTCTTTGTGCCGTTGGCCGGAAACCAGACGGCTGTTTATTCGGTTTGTTGCTGCTGGTTTATGAGGGATTGATGGAACACCTGCGGCGGGGGGGCAGGGTTTATTTAATGTATTGAAGTTTAACTAATCGACTGTTTGGGTTAATGAAAATAACTTTGAATTTATTAATCGACTTGTTTTGATTAAATGTTTCTAGAATTAGATCTTGGCCAATCTTTGAAACTTTAACCTTAAACCAATCTTCCGGTTTTGTAATGTCAGTAGTTGATGGCTCATTGCATGTTTGCTCTTTAGTTAAAACAAAAGCATCGCCTTTATAAAATGTCCAATTGATAAAGTTACAGCAGTTTGAATGATATAATGATGCTGAGTTGTTTGAAAGGAGAATACTTTCCGATTTATAGAATGCGCTGTCTTTATTACAAACTATCCAAGGATTTGAGTTTGTCCGAATTTTAGTTTTAGAATCTTGATAAATACTTGCCTTAAAAACTTTAAGTAAATTAGTTTTTGTCAACTCTGAATTCTGTCCAAATAAGTTTTGATTTGAGCAGAGTATAAATAATAAAAAGAAAGTTTTTAATTTCATTTCGAATTAGTAGAAAGTTTCGAATAAACTTGCTGTCAACATTTAAATCTACGCACAAACTTCGAATATTCAAAAACTCTAAAACCTCGCCACAACTTTAAAATTTACCAGCCTTGGTGTTAAGCGGTTGGGGATGCTGTACACGTTGTTGGCAAAATCTTTTATCAGCTGGTAACTGATGGTGTTGGGCCGGTCAATTAAATTAAAAACTTCAAAACTTGCCCAGATGTTTTCAAAATCTTTAAAAGGGCTGTGGCTGCGGCGGGCCTGTTTTTCGCTGAGGAGCTGTGCACTAAAACCCATATCAATTCTTATATACGGATCAATAATAAGGCCGTTGCGGTAGCGTACGCTGTTGGGTATATTATGGCTCATGTTGCTGCCGTACAACATGTTTAAATGCACTTTAAAATTTTTGTTGGTGGGTAAATAATCTTCCAGGTATAAACCCACAGTTATTAAACGGTCGGTAGGGCGGCGTACAAAACCCACTTCGGTTTGCATACTGTCTTTAACCACCTGGTCGGTACTTTGTGCAGTAATTATTTCGCCTGCGGCATTTTTATACTGGTAATAAAAATCGTTTTTCAAATCTTCTCTGGTACGCATAAAACCAATGCTCAACCAGCTTTCTGCATCTTTAACCAGCTCGCCAAATAACCTGGCCTCAATACCGGTGGCATAAGCTTTGGCATTATTGTTTCCGGCATAGCGGATCTTTACATTGTCAATATCATACACATCAACATCACGTAAGCTTTTGTAATACGCTTCGGTTGTTATGCGGAATGGCCTCGACTGGGGGCCTTTAAAATTATAATCCATACCGGCAACAAACTGGTAACTTTTTTGTGCTTTAACGGCAGTGTTTAATGTGCCGTCGTATTTACGCAGCTCCCTGTAAAACGGTGGCTGGTTATAAGCGCCTGCTGCAAATTTTAATACCACATCTTTTTTCCATTGCGGTTTAAAACTTAACTGCATGCGGGGGCTTACTAAAAATTCTTTGTTAAGCGAATTGTAATTGTAACGGATGCCGGCCTGCAGCGTAATATCTTTTGTGGTATTGCCCAGGCGTATATTATCCTGCACATAACCACTGAATTTTTGAATAGACAGATCGGCAGTTGATTTTAATACTTTAAATAAATTAAGGTTGGCAGGGTTATGCGGCAGTGAATAACCGGCACTGTCCTGGTATTCCCATTCGTTTAATTTATCGTTGATATTGGTTTGCTCGATGCTGTTGCCGAATTGAATAAAGTGTTTGCCTTTGTCGATACTGCCTTTAAGGCTGGCATTGTACACGGCAATATCTAAAGTATTGCGGCCATAGTTTTGGTAATAGCCTGCACCCAAAGGATTTATTATCTGCCCGAAGCTGCTGCTGCTTTTGTCAAAATCCCTGTCGCCAAAAAGGTAGGCGCCTGCAATATCAAAATTTTCATTTTCTTTATTGCTGAAGCGGCTCAGCATCCACTTTAGTTTTAATTTTTTTGTGGGATTGTACAGCATGCTTAATCCTAGCAGGCTGGTTTTGTAACCATCCTGTTCCTTGCCTTCAAAATAAATATCCAAGCCAAGGTTGGCAGTAAACAATGGCGAAAAAACTGAAGTGGTTTTTTGTGCCGACTGCGGATACAATGTAAATTTTGAAACAGAGTAATTACCTAAAAACTCCAGCTGCAGTTTTTCGCTAACCTTATAAGTAACAAATGCCTGCACATCAGATGAAGCAGGAATATAAGCGCCTACGGTTTCCTGGCTGCTCAATAAATTTCTGTTGCTTTTGTTACGTATGCCGAGTAAATAAGTAACGTTTCCTTTTTTGCTGGCACCTTCCAGGTGTACACCCTGTTCTAATAAACTTACATACACGGTGCCACCAAATGCTTTTGGTTTTTTATACTGAATGTCCAGCACGCTGCTCATCTTATCGCCATACTTTGCCTGGAAACCGCCATTGTAAAAACTTACATTTTTTGCCAACTCTGGATTAATGAAACTTAATCCTTCCTGCTGGCCGCTGCGTACCAGGTAGGGGCGGAATATTTCAAAATCGTTGATGTACATTAAATTCTCATCGTAATTACCGCCACGTACACTGTACTGCGATGTAAGTTCGTTATTGCTGCCCACCAGTATTTTTATCAGGCCTTCCACACCGCCAATGGTGCTGGGTAAAGTAAGTGCAGTTTTAGGATTTATTTTAATGAGGCCGGTTTGTGTTCTTTGGTTATCGTCGGTTACAGTAATGGTTTCTAAAACCTTGCCGTCTTTTTCCATTTTAATGATGGTAGTTTCTGCTTCGCCATCGCTTAAATAAAAATTCTTTTGTACATCTTTATAACCGGCGTAAGAAAATATAAGTGCAAAAGCTTTACCGGCTGGTACTTTTATGGTAAACGATCCGCTGTCGCTGGTAATGGTGCCTGTTGATTTGCCCAGTATAACTACAGATACTTTTTGTAAAGGATTTTCATTGTCGTCAATTACCCTGCCTGATACCAATGCAGTTTTCTTTTGGGCTGTAGCGGTTAAAAAAAACAGGGTGGTTACCAGTGCCAGGAATACTCTCATACAATGAAGGTAAATATTTTATTCTTTTTTTAACAGTGTGTTGTCATATTCTTGGTTCTTATTAATATTTTTGAAAAAATAAATTTATGAAGGGCATACTGATAAAAACTATAGCTGCTGTATTGATACTTACCGGCTGCAACAATGGCAATACTAAAGAGAAAGCAACTACAGCAACAGAAAAAGAAACCGAAGCCACATCTGCAATGCTTAACGATATCAGTAAGGCTACGGATATAAAAACACTGCTTAGCCAAAACTGGGAGGATAAGGAAGATGCACAGGAGGCTGTACTTTCGGGAGGCAGCAGCAGTTTTGAAATGCCTTACCGTGGCTTTTCGTTTTTTGCAGATAATACCGTAGTGCAAAACCCACGTGATAACATACGCTTTGGCAACTGGACACTTGATGAACCTAATAAAACGATTACTATTGTTTATGCAGATGGCAGCAACGCACAATATAAAATTGCAGCCATTGGTGCAAAGAGTATGGTTTTAATAAATAACGCCGATAAAAAAAGAACAGAGTACCAGGCCGATGGTAAAGTACAAAAAAATGTAACTGACGATCCGTTTTACAGCACCAATAATTTATGGCGCAAAAAACCTGCCCGTGCAGAAAACGACAGTGCTATAAAATTACGTGCCCTGCAGTGTGTGCTTTTTTACAGTAAGTTTTTAAACGATAATGTGGCAAGAGCTGGTAACACTATTTCTTTTATTGGCCTGCCTACCTGTTTTAAATGGTATGCCGGTGGCATTACCGTTACAGGAAAAGAAAAGCTGGAAGAAAAATGGGTGAATTGTTTTTACAATAAAGAGCAGGCATTTAAAGCGCAGGTAATGCTGGAAAACATCATTACCAAAAAATATAAATGGAATAAGGAAGAACCCAACTGGGTAAAAATGGATGCTGATGTAATTAAACAGATCTACGATACCCTGAAGGCTGCTAAATAGCTTTTAACTGTGCGATGGTTGCTTTAGGGTCGGCCGATTTAAAAACAGTATTGCCTGCAACCAGTACATGTGCGCCTGCATCAATAATTGATTTTGCATTGGCAACAGTTACGCCGCCATCTATTTCAATTTTTACATTCAATGATTGTTCGTCGATCATTTTACGCAGCTGTTTAATTTTGGTAAGGGTGTAAGGGATAAAAGATTGCCCGCCAAAGCCCGGGTTTACACTCATTAAACAAACCAGGTCTATATCTGCTAAAATATCTTTTAAGCTTTCAACCGGCGTATGCGGATTAAGCGCTACACCAGCCTGCATCCCCAAAGTTTTTATTTGCTGAATATTGCGGTGCAGATGCGTACAGGCTTCAATATGTACAGTAAGGATATCGGCTCCGGCATTTTTAAAAGCTTCGGCATAATTGCCCGGCTCTTCAATCATTAAATGCACATCGCAGATCTTGGTGGTATTTTTTCTGAATACTTCAATCAACATTGGCCCAAAACTGATATTGGGTACAAAGCGGCCATCCATCACATCCAAATGATACCAGTCTGCCTGGCTTTCATTAAGCATTTTACATTCGGCTTGCAGGTTATAAAAGTCGGCAGCTAATAATGATGGGGCGATGATGGGCATTAGAATTATGAATTATGAATTATGAATTATGAATTATGAATTATGAATTATGAATTATGAATTATGAATTATGAATTATGAATTATGAATTATGAATTCGCAAAGTTATATAAAACCGGTAACTATAAACCACAAACCAAAAACTACAAACCACAAACCAAAAACTACAAACCACAAACCATAAACAGAGAACTATTTCACACCCAGCTTTCCCAATGCATCTTTTGCCTCGGCATAATCGGCATTATACAGTAACGCTGTTTTATAACTTTCAATAGCGGCATCTGTCTTCTTTAATTTTTCGTAACACTTGCCCAGCCAGTAATAGCCTTCATCAAAATTGTTTTGCAGGGTAACTGCTTTATTCAAAATATTTATCGCTTCTTCATATTTACCACTGTTGTACATCAGTATTGCTTTTTCCATGTAGGCAAACATAAATGTATAATCAAGTTTTAAACAATCATCAAAAAATGCAATGGCTTTATCTTTATCGCCGGTATTGCTGTAATATAAACCTTTAATAAAGAGTGCTTCTTTTTCGGCATTGGCTTTTTTACCTACTAATAATGCATCGGCAACTTCCAGCGCTTCGGCATTTTTTGTTTGTGCATACCAGCTGCCCAGCATAATAATATTGGCAGGCTCGGGAAAAAAGTCCACTGATCTTTCCATTGCCAGCACGCCTTTTGTAGTATCGCCGTTTTCAAAATGTAAAGTGCCTTTAATATCCCATAGCCTTGCATTGGCCGTATCTTTTTTTATAGCATTGTCTGTTTCTTTAATAGCCATATCGTAATTACCATTCTCCCTGAAATATTGTATAAGGTTTTCGGTAAGTAAAAGCGAATCCGGCTTTGCAACAATGGCATCTCTCAGTTCTTTTTCCTTTGCAGGCATTGTATTGTCCTGCTTTGTTACTGGTTGCTCATTATTACAGGAAACAAAAAACAGCAGGAGGGCAGCTGCAAAAAGGGTTTGTCGTATGATAGTTGTCATAAATGCAAATTTACGCCACTGATTTTAATCAGGTTGACAATTTTCTGACAATTGGCAAAATGAGGAAACTTATCTTTGCCACCTTAAAATTTTAGATATGAAAAGAATGCTTTTGTTTGTTGCGGTATTGTTTGTTTTAACAATAGTGGTAAGTTCGTTTAAACCACAAACTAACAGCCACAAACCGTCAACTGTTTATACTGATACCATTCGTTACTCCGGCGAAAAACATTTTGCCAATGTGCAGCAGCTTACTTTTGGTGGCGATAATGCAGAGGCCTATTTTAGTTTTGATGGTAAATGGATCATTTTTCAAAAAACGTATTTAAAAGAAGGTATTCCCTGCGACCAGATGTATATTGGTAAAGTACCTGCACCCGGCGAAAAATTTGAACCTAAGTTAATAAGTACAGGAAAAGGGCGTACCACCTGCGGCGCTTTTTTAAAAGATGGTAAACACGTGGTATATGCATCTACACATTTAGGTGCCGATACCTGCCCGCCTGTACCAGACAGAAAAAAATACGGCAATAAATACATCTGGCCGCTGTACGACAGTTACGATATTTTTATGGCTGACCTTAATGGTAAAATTGTAAAACAATTAACTACCAGTAAAGGCTACGATGCTGAAGCGACTATTTCTCCTGATGGAAAAAAAATGTTGTACACCAGCACTAAAGGTGGCGATATTGATCTGTACATTATGGATTTAAAAACCGGCAAAGAAAAAAGAATAACCAGTGCATTAGGGTATGATGGCGGAGCATGGTTTAGCCCTGATGGGAAAAAAATAATCTGGCGTGCAAGCCGCCCCAAAACTGAGGCAGAAATTAAAGAGTATAAAGAATTATTAGCCGAAGGCCTGGTGGCGCCAACAAATATGGAAGTATTTATTGCAGATGTAAATGGCAAAAAAGTAAAACAGGTAACTGCATTTGGTAATGCCAACTGGGCACCTGCTTATATGCCCGACAGCAAACGTATAATTTTTGCCAGCAATCACCAGAGCAAACGCGGCTTTCCATTTAACCTGTTTACTATAAATGAAGATGGCAGCGGACTGGAAAAAATTTCTGAAGAAAAATCTTTTGATGCATTCCCCATGTTTAGCCCCGATGGTAAAAAAATGATTTTTTGCAGCAACCGTAATAACGGCGGCACAAGAGATACCAATATTTTTATTGCAGACTGGGTGGAGTAAAAATAAAAGTCAAAAGTCAAAATGCGGTAATATTTTTTTTTGACTTTTGATTTTTGACTTTTGACTTTTCCTGTTTTACTTTTTCATTTCCCGGTAAAAAATTTTGCCAACTATTTTCCAGCCTTCTTTTGTTTTAAGCAGGCTCATAATATCATGAAAGAAAAAAGTAGGATACTCAATAGTTAATTTTGCTGTGGCGGCATTTCCAAACACCTGCACGCTTTCAATTTTTGTGGTGCGGTTTGTTTTTTTAAGCGTATGCTGCATACGTGCCATAAAATCTTTAAGGCTTACTACAACCAATGTATCATTACGCATATACTGCATTTGCCCGCCAGGGCTAAAAGCTTTGGAAAACATAAGGCTGTCGCCATTAGTGCCACCATCTAAATAATAATTACAAACTGTTTTAACGGCTTCAATTTCCTGTTCGGGTGTTTGTGCTTTTGCAGTTACAAGTGCTATACAGCAAAAGCAGAGAAGGTATAATTTCATAGCAATTTTTTTTAAAGGTAAATAGTTGGCAAAGGCCTTGATGAAATTTTACATAAGCGGTTAGCTTACCGCTTTCCCAGCTCAATCACTTCACAGTCTTTCATGTTTTTTCCATCTATTACAAAACGGATGAGGGTTCTTACTTTATGCCAGCCGCTTTTACCTGCTGCACCGGGGTTCATGTGCAGGCAGTTTATTTTATCATCAAACATTATTTTTAAAATATGGCTGTGGCCGCTGATGAACAGCTGCGGCTGGTGAATGAGTAACTCTTTTTTTGTTTGTGGATTGTATTTTGGTGGATAGCCGCCGATATGCCGCATCATCACTTTTACTTCTTCGCACATAAATACCAGTTGTTCGGGAAACTCCCGCCTTATCATCGCTGTATCAATATTTCCATACACACCTTTTAAAGGTTTAAAGGCTTTAAGCGGTTCAATCACATCACTGCCAAAATCTCCGGCATGCCATACTTCATCGCAGTTGTTGAAATGTTCAAAAACAGTGTTATCCAAAAAGCCATGGGTGTCTGAAATTAATCCTATCCTTGTCAAAATATTTTTTTGTAGATTTACATAGCAAGATACAGAAATGCCATTTCACCGCAACTTTACCTACTATATTGATAAGCGCAGCTGGAAGTATATTTTCCTGCTGGCATCACTTGAACTTTGCCGGAATTAAGGATATGGTTTTTAATGCTTAATTTTTCATTCTTAATTCTTAATTCTCATGTCACACTATTTTACTTTAGGTAGTATACCTCATAAACGCCATACACAATTCCGCAAACCCGATGGTGGTTTGTACAGCGAACAATTATTCAGCACCGAAGGCTTCAGCGATGATTACTCTTTGTTGTATCACTGTCATCCGCCTACACAAATAATAAAAACTGAGGCACAGGTGGATGTAAGTCCACAGGTAGCCGAAGAAAAAATGCTGCAGCACCGTTGCTTCGAAGGTTTTAAGGTAAAGCCCGCCAAAGATTTTTTACAGAGCCGTATACCGGTTTTGGTAAACAGTGATTGCCATATTGTGCTGGCATCGCCACAACAAAGTATGACGGATTATTTTTACAAAAATACCGATGCCGACGAAATGATTTTTGTACACGAAGGCAGCGGTACGGTAAAAACACAATATGGTGAATTACCTTTTGGTTATGGTGATTATATTGTTTTACCAAGAGGAACCATTTATCAAATTGAATTCAATGATGAAAATAACCGTTTGTTTATTGTTGAATCTTTTTCGCCACTGCGTTTTCCCAAACGCTATATGAGTAAGTACGGGCAACTGATGGAGCATGCTCCTTTTTGCGAAAGGGATATCCGTACACCACAAAATTTAAAAACACACGATGAGCTGGGCGACTTTTTAATAAAGGCAAAAAAGAAAGGCATGTTGTACGGCCTGCATTATGGTACACATCCTTTTGATGTAATTGGATGGGATGGTTGTTGCTATCCGTATATTTTTTCTATTCATGATTTTGAACCGATAACCGGGCGGGTGCATCAGCCACCGCCTGTGCATCAGACTTTTGAAACCAATGCATTTGTGGTGTGCAGTTTTGTACCACGTTTGTATGATTATCATCCCGATGCTATACCTGCTCCTTATAACCACAGCAATATAGACAGTGATGAAGTATTGTATTATGTGGATGGGGATTTTATGAGCCGTAAGCATGTTACCAGGGGAATGATAACGCTGCATCCGGCCGGTATTCCGCATGGGCCACACCCCGGTGCAGTGGAAAAAAGTATTGGTGCTAAAGAAACAAAAGAGCTGGCTGTAATGGTAGATACTTTCCGACCGTTGATGCTTACCAAACAGGCCCTGGAAATAGAGGATAAGAATTATGTAATGAGCTGGGCGGAATAAAATTTTGTGGCTATGAGCAGCAATATTAATCCGGCAATCGCTGATAAATTAATTTTCATCAACAAAAAATTTCCTTAAATTGGCATAACAAAAACGATTTGCTATGATAAAATTTAATGAAATCAAAGTAGGCGATTACCTTTTTGCCGATAACGATGGCGACAAAAAAAAGGGAGAAGTAACCAATTTAAATGGTAATGAAAAACAGGTATGTGTTGATACAGGAGCGCAGGAGTTTTGGTACGAGACAGAGCAATTGAGCCCAATACCGCTTGATGAAGCACAATTACTTAATCTTAAATTTCATAAACAGGATAACGATGATGGAACTGTAAAATATATGAAAGGAGCGTTCAGGATGTTGCTTCCGGCAAAAAATGATTTTTCAAAATTTGAGATATGGTACAGGGATGAAAGAAGGCATATCATGCAGCCTATATCATTACACCAGTTACAAAACCATTTTTACGATATGACAAAAGTGCATTTGAATGATGAGTCGTTTGATTAAATAATGAAATAAAAATTAGTATCAAAGGGGGTTGCTTTACCAGGCGACCCCCTTTGCTATTCTTATACTTCCTGGTATTTAAAATTTCGATAGTATTAACCGTTAGTAAACCCAAGTATTTCACCCGGAAAATTACTAATAGCTTAGCTGATTGTATATGTAAAAAGCATAAATCATACAGTAAAAAACCCTGTTTTTCTACTTAAATCACCTTTTTTTTTTATTCATGCAATAACACAAAAAGAAGTGCGTTGCAGAATAAACTAAATCCTGCCTGAATGAAAAAACTCTACTTACTGATAGTTTACTGTCTGGTAATTTCCCTCACTTCATTTTTGCCTAAAATTGGATTTTCCCAGTCATGTACATCGTTAACCGCAACTTACATAACAAATGAATCCCGTTGTGCAGCAACCGGCTCAGTGCAAATAAATGCAACAGGAGGATCCGGCAACTACGAGTATAAAGCATCTGGTCCGGTAGTAACAAATTTTACTTCCAGTAGCCTTATAACCGGGCTGTCTGCGGGCAGGTACTTAATAATAATAAAAGATGTTATAGCAAATTGTATTTATGATCAGGATAGCATAACTATAGCCGGGGATTATGCTGCTCCAAATTTCACAATGGTTTCAACAGATGTAACCTGTATAAATGGAAATGATGGTACAATAACCGTAACAGGGCAAAGCTTTGGTAGAGCGCCATTTTCTTATCAAATTGTTGCTCCATCAGCTTCCGGGATTGGTATCATTAGTTTGTCAGGAAACTTTACAGGTTTAATAAGCGGCAATTACTTAATTCAGCTTACTGATTCCTGCGGAGCCATTCAAACAAGAGGTATTGCGGTGCAAAATTATGATTGGTTCATCAACAATTACCCGGTAACAAAAGTTGGTTGCGATAGTATTTCAGTTACTATTAACTTAAAAGATATTAAGGGTAAAGTTACACCCGACAGCGTGTTTAATGGGTTTTTATATGGAGCTTCTGTTACCGATGGCGATACAACCTGGTTTACAACAAACACTTTTAATTATTATATCGGGAATAAACACAGCGTAAAATTTTTTGTAAAAGATAAATGTGGTAATATAAAATCGGTTATATGGACAGATCCCTACAAACCAAATGTAAATGCTGCGGTAGCAATTACCAATAAGGCTTGTTCTACTTTTACGGCTACAATAACCGGACAGGTAAATCTGACTAATCCGGAATATTGTATTTATACAGACACACATACTTTAATAGAATGTAACACAACAGGTGTTTTTAATTTATTACCATATGGCAGTTACTGTATTGAGATAAGAGACAATTGTTATGACACTACAATCAGCCGGTGCTTTACAGTTACCACGCCTGTGCCTTCCGTTAATCCAAATGTAATTATCACAACAACATGTAAAGGTTTTACTGTAAACATTACAGGTAAAACAAATCTTACCAATGCTTATTATTGCCTGTACGATTCAAGTGATGTTTTGCTGTATTGTGATTCAACAGGTGTATTTACAAACCTTCCTTTTGGCAGGTACTGCATTAAAATATTCAATGACCCTGCTTGTTATGATACTACAATTACAAGATGCTTTACTGTAAGCAGGCCTGTGCCAGGTGTTGGTCCAAATATTACTATAACAAATTTAACCTGCTCTACATTTACAGCAATTGTTGCTGATACTTCTAATTTAAACAATGCTCAATATTGTTTATTTACACCAGATCATGTTTTAATTATTTGTAACAGTACGGGTGTATTTGATAATTTGCCTTACGGCTCATATTGCATCGACATAATAAATAATCCCAGTTGTTACGATACCACAATTACCCGTTGTTTTACTGTAAACCGTCCAATTCCTTCCGTTGGGGCATCGGTATCCATATCAAATAAAAATTGTGCAGGATTTACAGCAACAATTACCGGTAAACAAAATTTAAATAATCCGCAATTTTGTATTTATAACAGTTTGAACATTTTATTAGGTTGTAATACTACCGGCATATTCACAAGTTTGCCTTATGGCAATTATTGTATAACAATCCGCAACGATTCCACCTGTTACGACACACTGATTACCCGTTGTTTTAATGTAAAACCACCAAAGACAGATATCAGTCTTACTGCAAAAAAATCCTGTACAATACTGGGTACTTCAAATTTAAAAGTTGATATTAATTCCGGTATCCCTGTTTTTACAGTCTCATTGTATTCTCCGGCAGGAGTTTTATTGCAATCGGTTTTTACAAGCAGCTCCAGTTATACGTTTAATAATATGCCTGGTTTACCTGTACCATTAAAATATAAAATTGTGGTAAGAGACCAATGTGGTAATTTGGATTCTTTGGAAATAGCACCTGTTATAAGTATTGTAGACAGGGTAATTACAATTTCTCCTAAGTGCCCAACTGGAATTTGGCCAAATGGATCTGCAGATGTTTTGGTAAACATTACCAACAATAACATTGGCGGCGATATAACACCAAAAATTATTAAGAAGAATGGATTGCCTGTTTCAATAAACGCTTCCTTAAGTTCAGGATATAATTTTACTTTTTTAAATCTTGAACCTGCAACTTTCATTTTCGATACTTATATTAACGATTGTAATAAACATGTGTATGATACCATTGTGGTAAGGCCTTATATCTTCCCGGTTTTATCGGGATCAAATGCTTACCAATGTGATAATAACAGCTTTAGTGTAAGTGTGAATGTTTCAGGCGGTATAGCGCCGTATACTTATGAAATTATAGGCAGTGTTCCAGCTTCGCCAAGTATTGTTACTGCTCCACAGGCAAGTCCGAATTTCAATATTAATAACGGTACAATTTATTCACTTATAAGATTAAGGGTAGTTGATGGATGTGGTAATGCAAGTTTATATGATTTAAGCGTACTGCCCCTGGCTAATTTTATTGTATTCTGGGATACGGTGGAATGCTTTAATCACAGTTTAACCTTAAGGGTGGATTCTATTGCCAATGCACAATATACCTGGTATAAAAGAATTGTACCCAACGATAGTATTGTTGTTGGTACCGGTACATCATTATATTTCCCTAATCTTTTACCGTCTGATACCGGCAGGTATTTCTGCAGGATAGTGGTTAATAATGGTTGTATGATACGGTATGCCAATTATATTTTAACTGGTTTCTGCAATATGGTTTTACCGGTTGATGTTACTTTAACCGGGGTAAGAAAAGAGCAGGGGAACCTGTTGTATTGGAATACGGGTGGAAAGGAAACTAAAGAATTCAGTGTGCAAAAAAAACTTGATAATACTGTAGATTATAAAACTATAAATAACATCATGGCTGCAGCTGGTATTTCTTCGTATTATTATTTAGATAGAGATCCATTTGCAGGGTATAATTATTACCGGTTAAAGATTACAACGCTTGATAATACAATAAAATATACGAATGTTATATTAATCAACAATTTTAAATCTGATATAAGTATTTATCCAAATCCGGTAAATGATATGCTGTTCATTTCAATAAAAAGTAATACACTTAAAAATTATCTGGTTGAAATAAAGAGTATAACGGGGCAAAAAATAAGTTCGGCCACATATTCAAATACACAAAACCTGCGCATTCAATATCCACGAAATAATTTGATGCAAAGAGGAGTGTACCTGTTAACTATTACCGATTTAGTGAGTAAAGAAAGGCAAACATTTAAACTTATATATAACTAAGGATTCAGTGAATGAACAGGTTCGGCCTTAATACTATTGGTAAATATGGCAAAACTTTTAAGTAAAGAGGGTACTAAAAAGATGTAGTTTTTAAAATAGTTGTTTGATCTGTATTAATAAGTAAAGTGGTGACAACGATTTTGTTTTTATTCTCAATAAGACCATATTTAGGCGCATAATACGACTGAATATCTGTAACAATAGCTCCTAAAGGTAATGCGGTTGAAGTTAGAGAAGTTGTAATACGTATAACATCGCTGTACACTTTGCCGTTTACAGTTCTGTTTACACCTTTTTCGGCAATGGTATTTGTAATGGTTACCGGCACTGTTGTTGGCACTCCGGAAAATAAAGCAACATTTTCGGTTTGGCTCCAGCTAAGCCCAAGAGCAGCATTGTCTTTTAAGTAAACAGTTTCAAGTGTTGTATTAGGTAACGCAGCACTAAGGTTCCTGAATGTATAATAATCACTGCCTGCGCTAACGGGAGTAATATTGTAATAATCATTAGCAGCGCCATTACTATTTGTAAAAACATGGTAAACCTTACCAGTAATGGTAGAATCCCTGTTGGTGGAGCTAACTATATTAGTAGTGGTGGCTGAAGTAATATTGTTGGTTATTTCGTAGGTCCAGGTGTTACCGGCCGTTAAAGTCATGTAATTTTGCACAATTACCGGGGAGGGGTCAGTTTTTTTACACGAAATTCCTACTATAACCAGCGTTAAAATGGCATAATATGTCTTCTTCATGTGGAAAATTGATTGATTTGTTGGTAAATATCGTTCTTTTTTGCTAATTATTAAATAAATCCTCTTATCTTTGCGCTCCCAAATTTATGGCTAAACAGGCACTTATTAAACAAGACGGAACAATAGTTGAAGCGCTTAGCAATGCTATGTTCAAGGTAAAATTGGAGAACGGACACGAAATTTTAGCCACAATTTCGGGTAAAATGAGGATGCATTACATCCGTATTTTACCAGGGGATAAAGTAGGTGTGGAAATGAGCCCATATGATTTATCAAGGGGAAGAATAATTTTCCGATATAAATAACTTAGTTAAAAAGTAAAACTTAATAAAATGAAGGTAAGAGCTTCTATTAAAAAACGCAGCACTGATTGTAAGATTGTGAGGAGAAAAGGAAGGCTGTATGTGATTAACAAAAAGAACCCACGCTTTAAGCAAAAGCAAGGGTAATTTTCAGTATTTACAATTTAGTATTTAAAATATAACAGAATAACTATGGCTCGTATTGCCGGTATAGATTTACCAAAAAATAAAAGAGGCGAAATCGGACTTACCTATATATATGGTATTGGACGCTCTACTGCAGTTTACATTTTAACTAAAGCAGGTATTGATACAAGTAAAAAAGTTAATCAATGGAATGATGATGAGCAAACTGCCATCCGTAACATTATTAACAACGAGTTTAAAACCGAAGGTGCTTTACGTAGCGAAACCCAGATGAATATTAAGCGTTTGCTTGATATTGCATGTTACCGTGGTTTACGTCATCGTAAAGGGTTGCCTTTACGTGGCCAGCGTACCCGTACCAACAGCCGTACAAGAAAAGGTAAGCGTAAAACTGTTGCCGGTAAAAAGAAAGTAACTAAATAAGTATAAGGCTTAAGGCTAAAAGTATCACGCTTTTAGCTTTTCGCATTAGGCTTTTAGCGATAAAAGGACTACAGTTTTTTTGAATCATCGCCAGATAGCAAAGTCAGTCGGCAGGAGGGTTGGTTCAGTCACGACGAAAGCGTGAATATTTTTAAGATTACCTAAGTTAAAAATTAATTATGGCAAAAGCACAGGCTGGTAAAGCCCAGGGAGCAAAAGCAGCTGCAAAGAAAAGAGTTGTAAAAGTAGACAGTTACGGAGATGCTCACATTGTAGCAAGTTTCAACAACATTATCATCAGTTTAACCAATAAGCAGGGCCAGGTTATTTCATGGTCAAGTGCCGGTAAAATGGGCTTTAGAGGTAGTAAGAAAAATACACCTTATGCAGCTCAGATGGCTGGTGCCGATGCAGCTAAAACAGCTGTTGATGCCGGTTTAAAAAGAGTGGACGTTTATGTAAAAGGACCAGGAAGCGGCCGTGAAGGGGCTATCCGTTCTTTATCTCAAAACGGTATTGAAGTAGCAACTATTAAAGACGTTACTCCATTGCCACACAATGGTTGTCGTCCTCCTAAAAAGAGAAGAGTTTAATTTATGTACGATGTCAGATGTACGGTGTTGGATTTAATACAGGCCGTACATTTAACATCGTACATCTGACATATTATTGATAAAGCCAGAATTTATCATTTTACAAAAGGGTGTTTCATTAATTTTTTAAGGTTTTTTACCGATGAAAACACCGTTACAAAAAAAACCTAAATGACTAAAAATTATGGCACGCTACACAGGCCCAAAAACAAAAATTTCCAGAATTTTTGGTGAGCCAATTACCGGTAATGGTAAATGGTTAACTAAAAACAGCAACCCTCCGGGTATGCACGGCGCTACACGTAAGCGCAAAACTTTAGGTGAATATGCTTTGCAGTTAAGAGAAAAGCAAAAAGCAAAATACACTTACGGTTTACTTGAAAAACAATTCCGCAAAACATTTGATGAAGCTGCCCGCAGAAAAGGGGTTACCGGCGAAAACCTGATTAAATTATTAGAGGCCCGTTTGGATAACACAGTTTTTCGTATGGGTATTGCACCAAGCCGCCAGGCTGCACGTCAGTTGGTATCTCACAAACACGTTACCGTAAATGGCGAAGTGTTGAATGTACCTTCTTACAGCTGCGTACCTGGTGATGTTATTGGTTTAAAAGATAAGAGTGCTGCCAACACAGCTATCAGTGCCAACCTGCGTGGTAAAAACGCTAAGTTTAGCTGGTTAGACTGGAGTGAAGCAGAAGTAAAAGGTACTTTTATTGCTTATCCGGAAAGAGAAAGTGTTCCTGAAAATATTAAGGAACAACTAATCGTGGAATTGTACTCTAAATAATCATTGGCTTTTTACTGCTGATGTATTTACTACAGTACAAGTGTGCGACGCCACTGAAGTGTCATCAAGGTACTTCGGGTGGGTTCAAAAATTTTTAAACATTTAAACACCAAATAAAATGGGAATTTTAAATTTTGTTAAGCCTGATAAAATCGTTCTTCAGAAAGCAACAGATTTTGAAGCTAATTTCGAATTTCGTCCGCTTGAGCCTGGTTATGGTGTAACTATTGGTAATGCCTTGCGCAGGGTTTTATTAAACTCTCTGGAAGGGTATGCTATTGTTGGTATTAACATTGTTGGTGCCGACCACGAGTTTGCAACTATTAAGGGCGTTACAGAAGACGTTACAGAACTTATTCTTAACCTTAAGCAGGTTCGTATTAAAAAGAAAGTGGAGCATGATATCAATGTTGAAAAGATCACGCTTTCAATAAAAAATAAAACAGAATTTACTGCAGGTATGATCGGTGAAGCTTCTCCTTCTTTTGAAGTGATGAATCCTGAACTGCTTATTTGCACAATGGATACCAGCGCTAAACTGGATATTGAAATTTCTATCGGTAAAGGCCGTGGATATGTTCCTGCAGAGGATCATAAAGATAAAAGTTCACACTTTGGATATATTCCTGTTGATGCTATCTACACTCCAATAAAGAATGTACGTTACACGATAGAAAATACCCGTGTTGAACAAAGGACTGACTTTGAAAAACTGATCATGGAAGTACACACTGATGGTACTATTCATCCTGAAGAAGCAGTTAAACAAGCCAGCCGTATCTTAATTCAGCATTTGATGATCATTACTGATGAAAACATCACTTTTGATACCAAAGAAGATAAGAAAGAAGACCTGGTTGACGAACAGACTTTGCAATTACGCAAAATGTTGAAAACGCCGTTAGAAGATCTGGATCTTTCTGTACGTGCCTTCAACTGTTTAAAAGCAGCTAAGATCAATTCTTTAAGCGAACTGGTACAATACGAACAGGAAGACCTGATGAAATTCAGAAACTTCGGTCAGAAATCTTTAAGTGAAATTGAGCAGGTGTTGCATGAAAGAGGCTTAAGCTTTGGAATGGATTTAAGCAAATTGAAATTAGACGACGAGTAACCCCTCCGCCCCTAAAGGGGAACCGGAGCTTTTATAACGGAAGTAGTCTGTAATTCCTGACACGGTACAGACGAAACACAAAAACAAAAATGTCATGCGTCACGGAAACAAAAACAACAACCTCAGCAGAACTGCTTCTCACAGAAAAGCGCTGTTGATGAACTTAGGCTGCCAGTTAATCACTAACAAAAGAATTACCACTACTTTGGCTAAAGCTAAAGCATTGCGTACTTACATCGAGCCTATCATTACCAAAACAAAAAACACATCAAGTAAAGAAGCGATCATGCACAATCACCGTATTGTGTTCAGCTACTTAAACGATAAAATTGCAGTAAAGGAATTGTTTACTGTAGTTGCACCAAAAGTTGCGGCACGTCCGGGAGGATATACCCGTATTATTAAACTTGGTGCAAGGGTGGGTGATAATGCAGAACTGGCAATGATTGAACTGGTTGACTTTAACGAAATTTACGGTAAAGGAATTGGTGCTGCTGCTGAGCCTGCTAAAAAAACACGTAGAGCCGGTGGTGCTAAAAAGAAAGCTGCTGCAACAACTGAAGAAGCTGCAACTGAAACACCTGGTGAAGAAAAAACCGAAGCATAATTTTGAAATTAACTGCTCATATAAAGACTCCGATTTTATTATCGGAGTTTTTTTTTGAGAATGTCTGAACAGGGATTTAGAAGGATTTTAAAGATATTTGGATTAATGAAAAGAAATATCCCTTTAATCAATCTAATCCACCTTAATCACGGTTCAGACAAAAATGTGAAAAATTTTATTTGTTAATTACCCGATGGAATTACTTTCTTTGCAAAACTTTTCTATACATGACTAATACTTCTCCCAAACCCGCAGTTTTAATTTTAGAAGACGGAAATGTTTTTTACGGCACAGCTTTTGGCAAAATTGGCACTGCCACAGGTGAACTATGCTTTAATACCGGCATGACGGGCTACCAGGAGGTTTTTACCGACCCCAGTTATTACGGACAGGTGTTGATCATGAACAGTGTGCATATTGGTAACTACGGCGTTAAAGCTGCTGATGTGGAAAGCGACAGTGTAAAAGTAAAAGCAGTTATTGGCCGCAACCTGGAAGATAAGTACAGCCGTTTTATGGCCGATGCTTCGTTACAGGAGTATTTTGAAGCACAGGGCGTGGTTGCTATTGATGGTATTGATACAAGAGCTTTAGTGGCACATGTACGTACACAAGGGGCCATGAACTGCATTATATCTTCTGCAACACTGGATGTGGACCAACTGAAAGCCGAATTGAAAAAAGTACCATCAATGGATGGGCTGGAACTGGCTTCGTATGTAAGTACAAAGGAACCCTACTTTTTGGGAGATGAAAAAAGCGATTTAAGAATTGCCGTACTGGATTATGGCATCAAAAAAAATATTTTAAACTGTTTAGTTGAAAGAGGTGCTTATGTAAAAGTGCATCCGGCAAAGACAAGTTTTGAAGAACTGGAAAAATTTAAACCACATGGCTATTTTATCAGTAATGGTCCCGGCGATCCGGCACCAATGGATTATGCCATAAAAACTGTAAAACAAATTTTAGCAGCCAACAAACCTTTGTTTGGTATTTGCCTGGGCCACCAGTTACTGGCTTTGGCTAATGATATTCCTACCTTTAAAATGCACCATGGCCACCGCGGCTTAAACCACCCGGTAAAAAATATTATTACCGGCAAAAGTGAGATCAGTACACAGAACCACGGTTTTGGTGTTGACCCTAAAGCTGTAAGGGCAAATGACAATGTGGAGATAACGCATGTTAATTTAAACGATGAGAGCATAGAAGGTATTCGCATTAAAAACAAACCGGCATTTTCGGTGCAGTACCACCCCGAAGCTACACCGGGTCCACATGACAGCAGGTATTTGTTTGATGATTTTATTAACCTGATAAATGCCCCCTCCGCCCCCTAAAGGGGGAATTTTGGAGTTCAATAATCAAAACTCTTTCCTACTTTGCATATTGTAATTATTTTGTACACTTTAAAAGCCCCTTTAGGGGTTGGGGCATGAAAATCGCATTCATCAATGGGCCTAACTTAAACCTGCTTGGAACACGTGAGCCCGAAGTGTATGGCAAAGAAAATTTTGAATCTTTTTTTAAAGCATTACAACAAAAATTTCCTGCTGTTGAATTTACGTATTATCAAAGTAATGTAGAAGGGGAGTTGATCAATCATCTGCAAAGTGTTGGCTTTACTGCAGATGGTATTATTTTTAATCCTGGTGGTTATACCCATACTTCGGTTGCGATTGGCGATGCTATTGCTGCTGTTACCACTCCCGTTATAGAAGTACATATCTCCAATATTTTTGGGCGGGAAGATTTTAGAAAACACTCTCATGTTTCTGCAAAAGCCAAAGGCGTTATCAGCGGATTGGGATTGAAAGGCTACGAACTGGCAGTACAATATTTTATAGCTTAAGTACTTCTTACAATCACAACAATTACTACTGCGTAAATAAATATACGTTTACATAATTACCCTCAACAATAAAGCATAACCAATATCTTTTTTCGGATTGTCTGCAATTTTTACAATGTGCAGGCCGGCGGGAGTCCATACTTTAAACAGTTCGCCTTTTTTATGTTTTGCCATGGCTTCATCTAACTGCGGTAACATTACACCCCGTACAAACCAGCCTAAATCGCCACCTTTTACAGCCGAAGGTACATCGGCACTATAAGTACTTGCCTGTGACGCAAAAGTAGAGCGGCCCGATTTTATTTTTGCAATAATGGTATCTGCCAGGTTTTCGGCAAAACCGGGGCGGTAAAAACCAGTGTCAATTACAATATGATTTACATGGTAGAAAGTATTGGGAAATTTAGCCAGTATCTTAACTAATATATTTTCGCCTTTAAAAGGTCCGTAAGTTTTTCCGGTTTTACCATGGTAGGCAAGGCTATCAGCTTTACCCAGAAAAGAACGGGTACTTAACACGGCAATGGTATCGATAAAATATTTTTTCTTCAATACAAATTTTACAAAACCAATGGGGTTATTGGTAGTATCCAATACTTTTTTTATTTGAGCCAGAGTCTGGCTTTTAGCAGCAAATACCACTCCCGAAAAAAGAACGATCAAAAACAGTTTTTTCACATTAAAAATTTGAAGGGTAAAGATAAGGAGGGCTATGCTAATTTCAATTTACGCACCAATGCCTTCACCTGCTTTTTCATTTCGTCCAGTTCTGCCAGTTGCTGCTGTATAAAGCTGTTGTCTTCCAGGCGGCCAATAACTTTATTCATTTCTTCATTGGTTTCGTACACCATTTTACGGAAGGGGTTGCTGTAATCTTTTGCTCTTGCACTATAAATACCCTTGCACATCCATTCTTTTGTGCTTACAGCCTGTTGTAATAATTGCTTAAACAATGCTGCTGTAAATTGTTTGGGGGTAATATTAAGTATCTCTAATAAAGAAGTATACGCATGATGCAGTTTATCTGTTGCGTAGGCAGCACCCTGTTGCTTGTAAAAATCATGTACCTGGTCCCAGCTTTTTAATTTGCCGGCTTTAATATTACGCTTTAAATTTTCCAGTGCTGTTTTTTGTATCAGCTGTCCGCCAACATTTAACCACTGGCTGCGTTGTATTTTTGCCGACAATGATTTTTTAAAACTTTCAAAATCTGCCAATTTATTTTTTTGTGCATGATGCATTATTTCCATTACACCATAATGCTGTACCAGCTCTTTAAAAACATTGATGGCTTGTGGTACTTTTAATACATTGATTGTTCTGCCGGTGTTTTCCCATCCGCTTACTTCTGCTTTACCTGCGGCATCCGGTTTTAAGGATTGTAATATTTTCAGCCCGTCAAATACTTCGTTTATGGTATCGGGGGCCAGGTAATCATATTCTATCTGTTGTATCTTTTCTGTTCTCCTGTCTCTGTCAATATATTTCCGTTCATTACGTGCCAGCGCATACATGTTGTACATAAACCAATAAGCAGGCATTACCTGTAATGTATCGTTGGCAACATCATTACTTATTAAACTAAATGGCACAGGTATATTTAACTCTGCCGGAAAATCGCCTTTTGCAATTATGCTGAATGATGCAAATTTTGAATTGTGCTTAAGGCTTACACAAAGCCCCGGCCAGAATCCACGGCCGGCAACAATTTCGCCATCTGCAGCACGGCTGTTGTGGTTGCTGCCAATGGTAGCACCTGCAGCAATATTACTTTGCCCCATTACTACCGATGCACATAAAAAAGAATTGTTATGGTGCTGTTCATGTGCAGGAAAAATTAAGGAGTTCAGTACTTCGCAGCAGGAGATGGTAGAGTTATTACCCAAATAAGAATTGATCAACCTTGCACCATATTTTAACTGCGAGTGCGAAGCCATTACAAAACGTACCGCTTTGGCGCCATAAAAAATGCGGCAGCCATAACCAACAATACCATTTACCATTTCGCAACCTTCACCAATTTGCGAAGTGCGGTTTTCATCACTGTTAACAGTAAGGTTTTTTAATTTGTTGGCGCCTTTAAAATAAGCATCGGTACCCACTAAAACATCTTTAATTATTTTACAGTTTTTTATTACAGAGCGGTCGCCTACTTCACCGTAATGACCATGCTGTTTATCATAACTGTTTTCTGTAAACTCTTTAAACTTATTCAGCAATGCATCATCATCCCTGTATTTGCTCCACATATAAGCATCGCCGGGCAGCATATTATTAAAAGGCAGCACACTTCTGCCACCGTTTTCATTGCAAAGCTCCATCCAAACCCTTACCTGTTCGCTTTCACCTTCTTTTAAAATACCATTACCAAATTTTGCTTTATCGGTGGTAGCCAGCTCGTTTACATTGGCAATCATTACTTCGTTGCCAATAATATAATGACTGAGATAATTTACATTGTCTATACAAACATTATTACCAAAGTCGCAACTGATGATGGTACTGTTATATAAACCTACTGCCATTCTTAAATTATGAAATTCCAGGTAAAGCGGTTCCAGCTTTCCTATTCTTACCAGGCCAAAGAACTTACAGTTCTTTACCAACTCTGCACTGAATAATTGAGATACAAGTATATTATTCCAGTCATCGGAAGTATTGCGGTTACGAACCAGCACTTCAATTTCCAGTGCCGATAGTTTCCTGTACTGGATGCCATTATTATTTTGTTTATTGCGTAAATGATATTCGTCTTTACCTTTTGGAATAAACTGAGGCGCTACAAAGTTGTAGCCGAGATTATCAACAGGAAGTTTTTTGATGATGTTCATGTTACCAGTTTGGGGTTTAAGGTTTGTAGTTTGCTGTTGGGAGGACTCCGCAGGTTTAAGGCATGAACTGCAAACCTTAAACCACAAACTACAAATTTTTATTCTACTGTCACACTCTTCGCTAAATTCCTCGGCTTATCCACATCCACACCTTTTGCCACGCCAACATAGTAGGAGAGCAGCTGCAGCGGAATAACGCTTAACAACGGTGCAATTAATTCATCGGCCGGTGGAATTGAAAATGTATCGTCACTAAGCGTAGGGCTTGTGGTATCGCCATCTGTAATAATAGAAATTACTTTTCCTTTCCTTGCTTTGATCTCCTGCATATTGCTTATTATTTTTTCGTGGTAGCTGTCTTTGGTAGCTACAAATAATACAGGCAGATTTTCATCTACCAATGCAATAGGGCCATGTTTCATTTCTGCTGCAGGATAACCTTCGGCATGTATATAAGAGATCTCTTTTAATTTTAAAGCGCCTTCCAGTGCAATAGGGAAATTATAGCCCCTGCCTAAAAATAAAAAGTCGCCGGCATTTTTATATTTTTCTGCAATAACTTTTAGCTCGTCAGCATTTTTTAAAATTGCTTCTACTTTTTCAGGCACATCATTCAACTCATTTAATAATTCAAGATAGCGCTCCTGTGTAATGCTCTTTTTTTCGTGGGCAATTTTCAATGCCATCATCATCAGTACTGCTAACTGCCCGGTAAAGGCTTTTGTTGATGCCACGCCAATTTCGGGGCCTGCATGTGTGTAAGCACCGGCATGCGAAATTCTTGCTATAGAAGAACCTACAACATTCACTACTCCAAAAATAAACGCACCGTTTTCTTTGGCTCTTTCCAGTGCCACTAAAGTATCTGCAGTTTCGCCACTTTGCGAAATAGCAATGATCACATCTCCTTTATGAACGATCGGGTTGCGGTAACGGAATTCGCTTGCATATTCCACTTCAACTGGTATCCGGCATAATTCTTCAATTACATATTCTGCCACAAGGCCGGCATGCCAGCTGGTACCGCAGGCCAATATCATGATCCGGTTGGCATTTTTTATCTGCTCTATATTATTTTGAATGCCACTCATGGTTATAGTTCCTGCAGCGGCATCCAGTCTTCCTCTTAAACAATCCTGTATGGTAGAAGGCTGTTCAAAAATTTCCTTCAGCATAAAATGGTCGTAGCCGCCTTTTTCAATTGCAGCCAGTTCCATATCCAGTTTGGTAATAAAGGGAGTGATTTTTTCGTTACCTAAATTTTTAAGAATTAATTCATCAGGTCGTACAATAGCCAGTTCATAATCGTTTACATACACTACCTCTTTGGTGTATTCCAGCATTGGTGTGGCATCGCTGCCTAAAAAATGTTCGCCTTTACCTACACCAATTACTAACGGACTACCTTTTCTTGCTGCAATAATTGTTTCAGGATCATCTTCATCAATTAATAAAATACAATAGGCCCCGGTAACTCTTTTTAGTGCGATGCGTAAAGCCTCTTCAAGGCTGCATTCATTATTCTTCTTGATGTCTTCAATAAAGTTCAGCAGTACTTCGGTATCTGTATCACTGGTAAAAGCATAGCCTTTATTCAGCAGTTCTTTTTTTATCTGTGCATAGTTTTCAATAATACCGTTGTGTATCATTGCCAGTTTACCACTTTTAGAAGTATGGGGATGTGCATTGCGATCGCTGGGTTCGCCATGTGTAGCCCAACGGGTATGACCAATGCCAATATTGGAGTGCAGGTTTTTACCGATAATGCTTTCTTCCAGATCAGCCACACGGCCTTTCTTTTTATAAACTTTTAAACCCCCGTTCATCAGGGCAACACCGGTACTGTCGTAACCACGGTATTCTAAGCGTTTTAAGCCGGTAATTACAATTGGGTATGCCTCACGTGGGCCGGTGTATCCTACAATTCCACACATAAATTTTATAGTTTAAGATTTTTTGTACCCGGCTTCAATAAGGCTGTTGAATTGCTGTGGCAAAGTTTATTCCGAAATCATTCGGGACACTCAGCGGCAACATTACTTCATTCAGCTTTCATTGCAGCGTTTAGGGTTATAAATCGGGTGCAAAATAACAAATTTGTACCATTAACGATGCTTAGCGACCTGCTATTGTGGCTATTAGGATTTATTGGCTTAATTTAGGCCATAAATATTTATTATGAGAAGCATTATAACCATATTGGCTTTCCTGTTTAGCCAACACGTAGTACTTGCACAGGTACCACAGGGGCTTACAAAAAAAACCAAAATATACCTGGTGCGCCACGCCGAAAAAGAAAGCGGCAACGATCCTGTGCTTACAGCAAATGGTAAAAAAAGAGCCGGCGACTTAATGCGTAAACTAAAAAATAAAAACATAGAACGTATTTATGCTACCCAATATAAACGCACCCAAATGACCGGCGACAGTTTGCGTATTCAGCTGGGGATAGATACTGTACATTATAAGGCAGATACCACAGGCGAAGACGTTTACAATAAAATAATTGCAAAAGCAGATGCTGGTAAAACCATCCTAATCATCGGACACAGTAACACCATCTTACGAATCATTAAAAAATTCGGAATAAGTAATTATCTACCTGCCGATATACCGGATGTGGAATTTGATAACCTGTATCTCATCACTTATAAAAGAAAGAAGGCTGTTATTAAAAGCATGAAGTATGGTGCTGTATCTGCAACATCAGCAATTATGAAGTAATTATAATAATACACCCTGCAAAAATAAATACGCAAACGAAAAATAAATTACCAGCCCGGTAACATCAACCAGTGTTGCTACAAATGGTGCAGATGATACAGCAGGATCGGCGCCACATCTTTTTAAAACTATTGGTAACATAGAGCCGCTTAAAGTTCCCCATAGTACAACACCCAGTAAAGAAAAGCCCACTGTTAATGCAACCCTTGTTTCATGTACGCCATATATTGCAGGAAAAATTTTTGACCAAATCATTACTCTTAAGAAACCAATTAACCCCAATACTGTACCCAGCATTAAACCCTGTATTACTTCCCTGCGTATTACCCGCCACCAGTTAGCCACTGTAATTTCTCCTACAGCCATTGCCTGTATAATTAATGTAGATGCCTGCGAACCGGTATTACCACCGGAAGAAATGATCAACGGAATAAATAATGCCAACACCACAAATTTTTGTATCTCATCTTCAAAATAACCCATGGCTGTTGCAGTAAGCATTTCTCCTAAAAATAAAATGATGAGCCAGCCAACTCTTTTTTTAAATAATTTAAACAAAGGCATTTCCAGGTAAGGTTCGTCCAATGCCTGTGTACCACCAATTTTTTGCATATCCTCACTATATTCTTCCTCTGCTACCCAAAGTATATCATCAATGGTAACAATACCCAATAATTTATTGCTTTTGCTTACCACCGGCAACGCCACACGGTTATTCATTTTAAAAACTTCACTGGCTACTTCCTGGTCATCTTCTGCATGTAAAGAAATAAAACGGCCATCCATCAGGTCACTCACTTTTTTATCCGGCGATGCCATTATAAAATCCTTTATCCTGATATCATCAAGCAATTCTCCCTTATTATTTAAAACATATAATACATCAATAGTTTCGCTGCTTTTAGCATAGCGGCGTATGGTATTAAATACATCTTCTATGCTGTCGTGTTCATACACATAAACATAATCAGGCGTCATTAACCTGCCCACACTGTTTTCAGGATATCCCAATAAAGAAAGCGTTATTTTTCTTTCTTCAGGGTTTAAAGTTTTTACTAATTCCCTTACTGCATTGCTGGGCAATTCACTTAAGAATGAAGTACGGTCATCCGGCGGCAATTCATTTAATAATTCAGCAGTTTTAAATGGGGGTAAATTTTTTATTATTCTTTTTTGCGTGGGTAGTTCCAGTATTTTAAATACGCTGGCGGCACGGTGTATGGAAATATGCGAAATGATCTGCGTTTCATATTCTTCATTTTCGTAAATGAGGTCTGCAACATCACTTATGTTTTGATGGTTGAGAAATTCCTGTATGCTCAGTTTATCTTCCGAAACAATTATTTCTTCAAATTTTTGTTGCAGTGATATTTCTTCCAGTTCTAAAGACATCGGTACTTTATTATTAAATTCGCTTTATAATGACTATTGCAATTTAGCCCATTTAATTTTAACCAAATGTTATGCTTAAACCTTATTTATTTATAGATAAAACAACTGACAAGGGCAGGGGTGTTTTTACAGGAGAAAAAATACCTGCGGATGTAATAATTGAAATATCGCCGGTAATTATTATGGATAATACCGACAGGGTTCATTTGGATAAAACCTTACTGCATGATTATATTTTTGAATGGGGTAAAAATAAAGACCTGCCTGCCGGGCAATCCGGTAAATGCTGTATGGCACTGGGGCTTATACCTATGTACAACCATAGTTATACAAGCAACTGTGAGTATATAATGGACTATGAGGACGAACTTATTTATGTACAAACTGTAAGGGTAATTGAAAAAGGCGAAGAGCTTACCATTAATTACAACGGCGATTGGAATGACAGTACAAAGCTATGGTTTGATGCAAAATAAAAGTGTTGCTTTTGGCAACACTTTTATTTATTGAAAACTGTTTTAAATTAATTGGTAAATTGATGCCCTGCTGTAATCCAGTCTAATATTTTTTGTTTATCTGCTGCAGATAATTGCGGATTAGGTGATGGTGGCATTGTTGTTGGCGCATCAACAGCTCTTGCTTTAATCCGGTCCCAGCTTCCAACAATTGTACAATCCACTGTAAAATTAAGTCCGCCGGTTGGCGCAGCACCACTGTGGCAACCACTAAGTGCACAATTATTTTGTAGTATAGTTTTTACTGACGAAAAAAGACTGCCGGCTGGTGCCTGTGTAATTGATGCTGTACCTGTTTTAATACAGCCATCAACATCTTTAGCAGCTATGTTGTAAGAATTTACCGCAAGACCCGTAAAAACATTTGATGCCTGGAAAGTTCCGCTGTTAAGCTGGTATGTAAAGCCTGTGCTGCCTGTTGCTGTAATAGTAATAGTTCCTGTGTTGGCACATTTATCCGAAGGTGTGGTTGCAGCACTGATGCCCAATGTTTTTCCAAGGCAGGCATCAATAACTATTGTAAAACTTTGACTCTTCAGGCAGCCATCTACATCTTTTGCAGTAACAGTATAATTTCCGGCTGCCAATGAAGTAAATATACCGGTAGCCTGGAAACTGCCACTGTTAAGCTGATAAGTAAAACCTGTACTACCGCTTGCTGTTGCATTTATCGATCCGTTAAATGCACCCGCCGACGGGCCTGCATTTGTTACAGTGCCGGTTACAGTTATAGTTTTTGCGGTGCAAATATCTGCCACAGTAAAGCTTTGTGTTTTTAAACAACCATCCAGATCTTTTGCAGTAATATTATAAGTGCCGATGGCTAAACCTGTAAATGTTCCCGAGGCTTGAAAAGCACCACCATTGAGTTGATAGGTAAAGCCGGTACTGCCACTTGCAATTGCTGCTATTGATCCGTTAGATACACCAACAGCAGTGTTTACAACAGTGCCGGTTACAGTTATAGTTTTTGCAGTGCAAATATCTGTTACAATAAAGCTTTGGCTTTTTGTACAACCATCCGCATCTTTTGCAGTAATGGTATAAGTGCCGATGGCTAAGCCTGTAAATGTGCCCGAGGCCTGGAAAGCTCCGGTATTAAGCTGGTAAGTAAAGCCCGTGCTGCCACTTGCAGTTGCTGCTATTGAACCATTTGATAAACCAATACCTGCATTTACAATAGTGGCGGTTATGGTTATATTTTTTATACTGCAGGGGTCGGTTACTGTAAAAGTAGCAGCGCCTGTACAACCATCAGTATCCTTTGCGGTAATGGTATAAGTTCCTGCAGCTAAACCTGTAAAATTCCCCGAAGCCTGGAATGTGCCGCTATTAAGCTGATAGGTAAAGCCCGTACTTCCGACAGCTGTTGCATTTATTGCCCCGATTGACTGGCCTGTTGTGGTATTGGTAACAGCGCCTGTAACTGTGATGGTTTTACTGGCACAGGGATTCGGTGGTGGTGGAGTTACGCCTCCGCCTTTATCGCCGCATCCACTTACAATAAATAAAGTGCTTAATAAAAAAGCACTAAAAAAATAATTGATTTTTTTAAATGTATGCATAAACAGACAGGTAGTTGATAGCCCTATTAATAAAGGCCGGTGAACAGGTGCAGCATAATAAGTGCCGGTAAAATACCAGTACTCATCTTTCTGATTTCTTTTATTGAAACGGGGTTTTTATAAAACAGGTTGCTTGATTAAAAAAATATTTTAATTTTTTAATCAGGCGTAAGAAATAAGTAACCGGGAATAAAATTTATACCAATGGTTCCTGCTGGCTCATACAATGAAAACTACCCAGGCCCCAGATGATCTCTGTAGAATCTATACCCACAACTTTCCTGGTAGGGAAACAGGTTTGTATAATCTGTAAGGCTTTATCATCTTTAGCACAATTAAAAACAGGTACAATTACGGCATGGTTGGCAATGTAAAAATTAGCGTAAGATGTTGGCAACCGTTGCTCATCGTACACCAGTTCATCAGGCATGGGCAACTCCACAATATTTAATTGTTTGCCATTAAGCAAACGCATTTGCTGCAGTTGTTTTAAATTATGTTGCAGTAAATTATAGTTCTCATCATTTTTATTTTCTTCCACTACAGTTAAAACAGTATCCTCATTTACAAAACGAACGGTGTCGTCAATATGTCCATCAGTATCGTCACCCACAATGCCTTCATCAATCCATAATATTTGTTCGGCACCGTAATAGTCACACAAATATTTTTCTATCTGCTGCTGGTTTAAATGTGGATTGCGGTTAGGGTTTAATAAACATGCAGTTGAAGTCATGATGGTTCCTTTGCCATTAAATTCAACAGAGCCGCCTTCCATTACTATACCGGGATAATACACCGGGATGTTGTAGTGGTTGCCAATAAGCGTAGGGATATTATCATCAAGATCGAATGGCGGATATTTATTGCCCCATGCATTATAACCCCAGTCAACAATTACTTTTTTATTTGCTGTTGCAGCAGGGTTAATTAAAAATGCAGGTCCGTGATCACGGCACCAGGCATCATTAGTGGGATGAAAAAAGAATCCCACTTTAGATAAATCAACTTCAGCATTTTGTAAATGTACAATGGCGAAATTTTTCATCGCTTCATCATTTACATTAATGCAAACTTTTTCACCCTTAGTAAGTTCTTTTATAAACTGGCTGTAATAAGGAAATATGGTATGGATCTTTCCCGGCCATGATGCTTCCTTATGCGGCCAGCTTAACCATGTTGCAGCATGTGGTGCAAATTCTGCAGGAAAGTAGTAGCCGAGTTCTTTGGGAGTCATAGTTAGATGTTAGTTGTTAGATGTTAGTTGACAGATGTAAGTTGATAGACGAAAGCTCATGCGACAGCAATTTTAAAAACTGTCAACTAACATCTGTCAACTATTAACTTGCCTTACTCTTCGTCAATATATCTTTTGGTAATGGGTTGATAAGAGTCAATCCTCCTGTCACGTAAAAAAGGCCAATGTGTTCTGTAACGGTCTGTCTTTTTCAAATCCAGCTCTATTACTTTTATTTCTTCTGCTTCATGCGCTGCTTTGTATAAAACAGTGCCGAATGGATTGGAGACAAATGAACCACCCCAGAATTTCATGGCGCCATCCTGCTCAAATCCTACACGGTTAACACTTACCACATGCACACCATTTGCTATGGCATGGCTGCGTTGCATGGTTTGCCAGGCATTGTATTGTTCGGTATTGGTTTCTTCATCCTGCGATGTGGCCCAGCCAATAGCAGTGGGATAAAATAAAATTTCAGCACCCATCAATGCAGTAATTCTTGCTGCTTCGGGATACCATTGATCCCAACAGATTAAAATACCAATGGTAGCGAATTTTGTTTTAAAAACTTTATAACCTAAATCGCCGGGAGTGAAATAAAATTTTTCGTAGTAAGCCGGGTCATCAGGAATATGCATCTTGCGGTACTTGCCTAAATAAGTACCATCAGCATCTAAAACAGCGGTGGTATTGTGGTACAATCCTTCTGTTCTTTTTTCAAATAAAGAAGCAATGATCACCACGCCTAATTCTTTTGCCAGTTGCGATAGCGTATCAGTTGCAGGGCCGGGTATGGCTTCTGCCAGTTTAAAATTTTCGTAGTCTTCCACATCGCAGAAATACAGCGAGGTGAATAATTCCTGCAGGCAAACAATTTGTGCACCAGCTGCAGCAGCTTCTTTTATTTTTTCAATGGCCTTATTTATGTTTTGCTGTTTATCTTTTAAACAACTCATTTGTACCAATGCCGTTTTTACTGTAGCCATAATGTTTTATTATAAAGGGCAAATATAAAATAGATTTATAACAGTTCGCCTACATGCTTTTGAATATTCTCACACATCTTATCCATTGGCAAATCGTTGCTGTCGGTACCAAATGGGTCTTCAATTTCTTCGGCCACCAGTTCTAAACTGGCCAGTACATAAAATATAAATCCCACTACGGGTATTACCAGGTAATCTAAATTAAAAACATAACCCCATGGCAATGTCATAACATAAAAGAAAATAAATTTTTTAAGAAAAGCACTATAAGAAAAGGGGATAGGCGTATTCTTGATCCGTTCGCAGGCGCCGCATATTTCTGTAAAGGATTGCAGTTCGCTGTTGATAATAATCAGTTGTTCGCCTTTTATTTTTCCGGCTTCAAATAAACTGTTAGCCTTTTTAAAAATGATGGCCGATAATTGGTTGGGTACATGTTTATCCAGATCAATATCAAGTAGCTCCGGGTGTTCGGCTTCATCCAGTGCCAGCCTTGTTGACTCCTGGCGCAAATGATTTTTTAATGCCACTGCATATTGCGGAATGGCTGCTTTAAAAAATGTACGGCTTTGGGTATCGTTTTTGGGCAGTAATGCATTTAGCTTTAGTGCCAGGTTACGGCTGTTGTTTACTAATGAGCCCCACAGTTTGCGGCCTTCCCACCAGCGGTCGTAAGCCGTGTTGGTTCTAAATACCAGCAGTAAAGAAATTACAAAGCCCAGCAGGCTGTGCATCAGCACAATGTTTTTTACTTTGTTTTTCTCACTCCATTTCCAGTGCTCCACTTCAAAATAGGCAATAGCACCGGAGTAGGCGCATATCAGCAATATCATTGGCCACAGTTTTATAAAAGTGTCCGATTTATGAAACCGGAAAATAAAATTGAGCCAGTCTTTAGGATTATATTGTACCATACTTATTTATTACGCTGCAAATGTAGTTACAGTTAAGTAGTTTTACTTTCAGCAGATAAAATTTTATTTATAATGCTTATAGTAACAATAATTCTATTGATCCTTTTTGGTGTGTTCCTGGCAAAACCAAAAACTGATCCGGGTAAAACCCCATTGGGAGAAGCAATTCATGTAAATGACGTAATACTGTCCGACAATATTTCTTTCTTCAGGGCGCTGGATAAAACAAAGCGCAAACAATTTGAAACTGAGGTAACTGAATTTTTAGCTGATGTAAAAATAACCGGTGTTAATACAACTGTTGAAGATATTGACAGGATACTGGTAGCTGCCAGTGCAGTAATTCCTGTATTTGCTTTTCCGGAGTGGAAGTACAGCAATTTGCAGGAAGTGTTATTGTATGCAGACACTTTTAATAATGATTTTAAAACAGCAGGAGGGGACCGGAATATTATGGGGATGGTTGGCTCTGGCTATATGGAGGGGAAGATGCTGTTATCGAAACATGCTTTGCAGCAGGGTTTTAAAAACGATTCTGATAAAAATAATACTGCCATACATGAATTTGTGCATTTGATCGATAAGGCAGATGGCGATACAGACGGCATACCTAAATTATTATTATCAAAACAATATACTTTGCCCTGGCTGGATATGACTTTTCAGAAAATGCAGAAGATACTAAAAGAGCAATCCGATATCAATCCATACGGCACAACCAACAAAGCGGAATTTTTTGCTGTGGTGTCGGAATATTTTTTTGAGCGGCCCGATCTTTTGCAACAAAAACATCCTGACTTATATGAACTGCTGCAGGAAATTTTTAAGCAGGACCCCGAAGTTGTAGTACAAAGGCTAAAAGCAAAAACCGGCCGCAATGACGATTGTTATTGCGGCAGCGGTTTAAAGTATAAAGATTGTTGCTGGTATAAAGACCAGCAGGTAACGGTATAAATTATACAGCAGCTTCCTGTTCTGCAACGGCTGCTTCAACCTGTTGTACCAACTGTATTTCTGCAGATATTTTCACCTCTTCACTTACCAGTAAGCCGCCGGCTTCTGTAACTGCATTCCAGTTAAGGCCAAAATCTTTACGGTTTATTTTGCCCGATAAAGTAAAGCCTGCTTTTGTATTTCCCCATGGGTCTTTTGCCACGCCACCAAATTCAACAGTTAATGTTACGGGCTTGGTAACATCTTTAATGGTGAGGTTGCCGGTTAAAGCAAATTCATCATCACCTTTTTTTGTGTAGCTGGTTGAGGCAAATGATAATGTAGGGAATTTTTCTGCATCAAAAAAGTCGGCACTTTGTAAGTGGCCGTCACGCTGTTCGTTACCGGTACTTACGGAGTTGGTATCGGCGCTAAAGCTGATGGCTGCGTTTGAAAAATCTTCGCTGGCTGTTTCTGCAGCAGCGGTAAAGTTTTTAAAACTACCTGTAACGGTAGTGATCATCAGGTGTTTTACCTTAAAATGTATTTCGCTGTGTGTTGGGTCGATTGCCCATTTTGTAATTGTCATTGTTTTAAATTTTAATGCAAGCTACATAATTAATGTTTAAACATCAAATATATTTTTTAAAAGTTTTGTTAAGGCTGGCGGAGGTAGGAGTAGCGGCACCGATGCCGTGGGGAGCTCACTTGTGCGATATACCACTATTGAGATTTTATTGGAGCGGAGATTTTAGCGAATGGCTCGTGAGCGAGCCAAGGCGAATAAAATATATTCGTAAAGTTGGCTTTTTATTTCTTTGACTTTATCAAAACTGTTCTCAAATTAAACTTTCGGTTTAATAAATGTTTATATTAGGTGATTAAAATCAAAACTATGTTGCCTAAAAAACAGATTGCCTGCCTGCTGATTTCATTTATTTGCATCAGTACTGTTATTGCACAAAATATTCTCACACCCAAAGAACATTTTGGATTTACCATTGGCGATAATTATCAACTGGCCAACTTTACACAAACCGAAGCCTATTTTAAAAAACTGGCGGATGCATCGCCCAGGGCCAAATACACAGTTATTGGTAAAACCGAAGAGGGCAGAGATCAGTTCATGCTGATTGTAACATCGCCTGATAACCATAAAAAACTGGAGGAGTATAAACAGATTTCGCAAAAAATGGGAAATGCTGATATAACTCCTGAACAGGCAACAGTGCTTGCCAAAATTGGTAAAGCTGTTGTTTGGATCGACGGCGGTTTGCATGCCAATGAAGTAGTGGGTATTCATCAGCTTATTGAAACTGCATACCAGCTGCTGAGCAGGACTGATGATGAAACAGTACGGATATTAAATGATGTCATCATCTTAATGACCCATGCCAACCCCGATGGACAGGAACTGCAGAGTAACTGGTATATGAGAGAACCCAGGCCGGAAAAAAGAAGTGCTTTTAATTTACCCAGGCTTTACGAAAAATATGCAGGGCATGATAACAACCGCGATTTTTATATGCTTAACTTAAAAGAATCGCAAAATATAGGCAGGCAGTTGTTTGTAGAATGGATTCCGCAGATCATGTACAATCACCACCAGGCAGGCCCGGCGGGTTCTATTGTTGCCGGCGCTCCATATCGTGACCCTTTCAATTATGTTTTTGACCCCCTCATTATCACCGGGCTTGATGCAGTAGGTGCGGCCATGCAAAACCGTTTAAATGCCGAAGCTAAGCCGGGATATACGAGCAAAGCTGGTTCGGTTTATTCTACCTGGTATAATGGGGGGTTGCGAACCACCACTTATTTTCACAACATGATTGGCCTGTTGACAGAAATTGTGGGAAGCCCCAATCCCTCAAACATACCGCTGGTTACATCACGTTTAATACCCAATGCGGCTACCCCTAACCCGATAGTGCCGCAAAAATGGCTGTTCAGGCAAAGTATTGATTACTCTGTCTCTTTAAACTACGCTGTATTAAATTATGCATCCCGCAATAGAGATGAACTGCTGATGAATATTTATCGTATGGGAAAAAATGCTATTGATAAAGGCAATACAGATACGTGGTCACTATCCCCATCAAAAATTGCAGCCATAGATAAACTTCACCAGGATTCATTGAAAAGAGTAAGGCCTGCTGTAGAACCAAACCGTGCCAATACTGGTGCAGTGCCGGTAAAGTTTTACGATAGTGTGATGAAGAATATTGCTTTTAAAGATCCCCGTGGTTATATAATTCCATCCAATCAACCCGACTTTGCCACGGCTGTAGAGTTTTTAAATGCTTTAATAAAAACGGGCATTGTGGTACAAAAAGCAACTGACGATTTTACCGTGGCCGGTAAAAAATACCCAGCCAATTCATACATCGTAAAAACTAACCAGGCTTTCAGGCCGCATGTGCTGGATATGTTTGAACCACAGGACCACCCGAATGATTTTCAATACCCCGGTGGGCCGCCAGTACCGCCGTATGATGCTGCCGGCTGGACTTTGGCCTACCAGGCAGGTGTTCAGTTCGACCGCATCATGGATGGTTTTGAAGGGCCTTTCGAAAAAAATCCGCTTGGACAAATAATAAAACTTTCAGGTGTAGCAGTAAAAAATTCAGCCGCCGGTTATGTGCTGGATGCAAGAGCCAATCAATCTTATAAAGCGGTAAACAATTTGATTAATGGAGGTGTTGATGTGTACCGAATATCTAATGTTGTAAACGGGGCTGCATTCAGCAATGGTTCATTTTACATTGCATCAAATGCAAAAGCAAAATCAATAATTGATAAGAATGTTACTGAAAATAATGTTCAGTTTATTGCCGTTGATCAAAAACCTACAGCTCTTTCAAAAATTAAAAAAGCAAGAATTGCATTGTGGGATATGTACGGTGGCTCTATGCCTTCAGGCTGGACACGTTTGATTTTAGAAAAATTTAATTATGCCTTTGATGTTATCTACGCAAAAGATGTTGATACCGGAAACCTTAGATCGAAATACGATGTAATTGTTTTTGTTGGTGGAGCTATACCGGCTGTTGGCAGCGGCGTAAATACAAATGCCGGATTTGGATTCAACAATCCAAACCCCGATAGTATTCCGGTAGAATACAGGAACAGGCTTGGCCGTATTACAGCAGCCAAATCAATTCCGCAATTAAAATTATTTATGGAAGCAGGCGGCAATATTGTTACCATTGGCAGCAGCACCCAACTGGCGTATCATTTAAAATTACCGGTTGCAAATGCTATGGTTGAGATTGTGAACGGAGAAGAAAAAACTTTGGGCCGTGATAAATATTACACGCCTGGAAGTATTTTACAAATGATGGTTGATAACAATCAAACGGCCACTTCGGGATTAAATAAACTTACAGATATTTATTTTGACAACAGTCCGGTTTTTACATTGAACCCGGATGCAGTGACCAGCGGTGTAATAAAACCCCTGGCATGGTTCGGCAATGATAAAATTTTACGCAGCGGCTGGAGTTGGGGAGAAGTGTATTTAAAGAATGGCATCACAGCTTTTGAAGCTTCAGTTGGCAAAGGAAAACTTTATGCATTTGGGCCTGAGATTACTTTCAGGGCACAATCGTGGGGAACGTTTAAGTTGTTGTTTAATCAGCTTTATACACAGTAAACACGGCGGGTTCGCAGCGGTGCCGGTCTTTGCTATGTCAGAGCTCACTTGTTTGACATACCACTATTGAGATTTTAGCGAATGGCTCTTGAGCCAAGGCCAAGGCAGAAGGGAACCAGCGTTGCGCCAGCCAATGCCGTTGTTGGTATCGAAGTAAGGATAAAGAGCGAATGCGTACCAACAACATTGTTGCAAAGGTTGTAACTGATTTAATACATTATTTGAGTTTGTTTTTTGTGGTAGTACGCTGCGTTGTTGGTACGCTTACACACATTGCCCAACCCTGCATTCCAACGGCATTGCTGTTGGCTTCGTGATACCAACAAGGGCTAAGCCTTAATAACGCCAAGCCTAATGTTGGCTGCTGTGCTATTGTCACCATTTGCAGTTTGTGTCTTTAAAAATATTTGCAAGTTGCTTCAATGGAATAATATTAAAGCCATAAAATGTTCCTCCTGTTGTTATTTTAGTAGTTCCTAATCGCTTTAAGTCTACAAGGTCGTGAGGTTTCAAAAGCTGTATTGCACTGTCTAATTTTTTCTCATCACTTTCGGTTAAATCAATTTCAATTGTTTTGCCAGTTTTCAACACTGAAATAATTTGTGTATGGTGAGAATTTAGAATTTCAAAGCCTTTATTAACGTCAGTCCAAAAAGTATATTTCTTTTCAAGTTCTTTTACAGCTTTTGTAAAAGTCTCATAATCGACCTCTGGTGTCTTTGAGCCTAATGCTTGTGCTAAAACTGGAAATAATAATTTCAAACTTGATACTTCATTTGCTGTTGCTGCTTGCAATAAATTTAATGGCATTGGCAATTTGGAAGGTGTTAGTCCAGAATGGCAAAGTGGAATAACAGGAATATCTCTTATCCATCCAGCACCAGCTTCAAAGTTTATCCAAGGTCGTGTTATAGAGTTATGACTACATAATATAATTTCAATAGAACAAGTTTTCAAAGCCTTTGTTATATTGTCTAACCACTTTTGTCCTAATGAAATACTGTGTTCATCGGATGATACGAAAACTTCAATCATTCCTAAAAATGATGTTTCAATTAGTTCTTTCACTTTAACAGCAAGTTCTTTCTCCTCAGTAATGTGAGAAATGAATACGATTTTTTTATCCATAAAATTATTATTTGAGAGTGTTGTTAAAAAGCATAGCAGCCAACTCATAAATATACGCAAGTTTTTATTTGCCATTTTTCTCATGACTCTAAGCCTTGGCTTTTGTGTCACGAGCCATTCACTAAAATCTCCGCTGCAATAAAAGTTCATTAATGGTATGTAGCACAAGTGAGTGACACAACGATGCTCAATAGTATTCCTTCAGTCTGTTCCAAAAAAATCTCCCGGCTTTAAAAACCGGGAGATGGGAAAAATTTATTTTTAAAACAACTTATTTACCAGCCGCAAAATCTCTGCGGATAATATTTAATGCGCCACCGGCTTTAAACCACTCTATCTGCTGTTCGTTGTAAGTATGGTTTACCTGTATTGTTTCGCTGCTGCCATCGGCATGGTTTAATACTAATTGCAAAGGCTTATTGGGTGCAAAAGCTAACAGGCCTTCAATATCAATAGTATCGTCTTCTAAAATTTTATCGTAGTCGGCTTTGTTAGCAAAAGTTAACCCAAGCATACCTTGTTTTTTAAGGTTGGTTTCATGTATACGGGCAAAACTTTTTACCAGTACGGCACGTACACCCAGGTGGCGTGGCTCCATAGCCGCATGTTCACGTGAACTACCTTCACCATAGTTTTCGTCACCCACAACAATAGTACCCACACCGGCAGCTTTGTAAGCTCTTTGTGTATTAGGCACCGTACCATATTCACCAGTTAATTGATTTTTTACGCTGTCTGTTTTTTCATTAAAAAAGTTTAAGGCACCAATAAGCATATTGTTACTGATATTATCTAAATGTCCACGGAATTTTAACCATGGCCCCGCCATACTGATATGATCGGTGGTACATTTTCCTTTGGCTTTAATTAATAATTTCAGTCCTTTTAAATCAACACCTTCCCATGCAGCAAAAGGATCGAGTAATTGTAAACGCTTACTGTCTGGTGCAACAATTACCTGCACAGCACTTCCGTCTTCAGCAGGTTTTTGGTAACCGGCATCTTCTACTGCAAATCCTTTTGGTGGTAATTCATTACCGGTAGGAGGGTCAAGTTTTACCTGTTCTCCTTTATCATTGGTTAATGTATCGGTTAACGGGTTAAAATCTAATGTACCGGCAATAGCCATGGCAGTAACAATTTCGGGGCTGCCTACAAAAGCAAAAGTGTTGGGGTTACCATCGGCACGTTTTGCAAAGTTGCGGTTAAAGGAATGTACAATGGTGTTCTTTTCTTTTTTCTCGGCACCAACCCTGTCCCACATACCAATGCAGGGGCCGCAGGCATTTGCAAATACATTGGCACCAATTTTATCAAATACGCTTAAAAATCCATCTCTTTCAATGGTGTAACGAATCTGTTCGCTACCGGGGTTAATATTGAATTGCGCATTCAGTTTTAAACCTTTATCAATTACCTGCTGTGCTAAACTTACAGCACGGCTAATGTCTTCGTAACTGCTGTTGGTGCAACTGCCAATTAAACCTACTTCAATTTTGTTAGGCCATCCGTTTGCCAATGCAGCCGCTTTCATTTGAGAAATGGGTGTGGCTAAATCGGGAGTGAAAGGGCCATTTAAATGTGGCTCCAAAGTATTTAGGTCAATTTCAATAACCTGGTCAAAATATGTTTCAGGATTTGCATACACTTCAGCATCGCCGGTTAAGTGTGCGGCAATAGCATCAGCAGCTACAGCAATTTCCTCACGGCCGGTTGCTTTTAAGTAGCGGCTCATGCTTTCATCGTAACCAAAAGTACTTGTGGTGGCACCAATTTCGGCACCCATATTACAAATGGTTCCTTTACCGGTACAGCTCATGCTTGTAGCACCTTCGCCAAAATATTCAACAACAGCACCCGTTCCACCTTTTACGGTAAGAATGCCGGCTACTTTTAAAATAACATCCTTAGGTGCCGTCCAGCCGCTTAGTTTACCGGTTAATTTTACACCGATCAGCTTAGGCATTTTTAATTCCCATGGTAAACCTGCCATCACATCACAGGCATCGGCACCACCTACTCCAATAGCGATCATACCTAAGCCGCCTGCATTTACAGTATGGCTGTCAGTGCCAATCATCATACCACCGGGAAAAGCATAGTTTTCCAATACCACCTGGTGAATGATACCGGCTCCGGGTTTCCAAAACCCAATACCATATTTATTACTTACAGAAGCTAAGAAATCAAATACTTCACTACTTTCTGTTTTAGCCCTGGTTAAATCTGTTGCGCTGTTTACTTTGGCTTCAATTAAATGATCGCAGTGTACGGTAGAAGGAACGGCCACCTTGGTTCTGCCACTTTGCATAAACTGCAATAAAGCCATTTGAGCAGTTGCATCCTGCATGGCCACACGGTCTGGCGCAAAGTCCACATAAGCTGCACCTCTTTCATAAGCCTTACTGGCATTGCCTTCTGTAAGATGGGCATACAATATTTTTTCGGTAAGTGTAAGGGGTTTGCCGGTTGCTTTACGGGCTGCTTCAATACGTGTTGCAAAGTTTGCATACACCTGTTTAATCATTTCAATGTCGAAAGCCATAGTAAGAATTTGAAGACCTGCCATACGGCAGGCGGGTTTAAAAATAATTCAATCTGAAAATGAGAAGCCGTTTTAGTGAAATGAGAAGGTTTTCTATTTGCACTTTATCAAATTTTCACCTTGTCAAATTGAAGTTTGGCAAATTTACTGAAACTCGACCACTATTTAAAGTGCTTGTTTATAGAAAAAATTCTGTTTAAATTAGCAGTATGAAGAGGTTCCGGTACTTTATAGAATGGCATGTATTTGGGGTTTGCACTGCAATAGGCGAAAGAATGGGTATTGCCACATCAACAATACGTAAATATTTTATCTACATATCCTTTCTCACTATGGGGTCCCCGGTAATCATCTATTTTTTTGTTGCATTCTGGATGAATATAAAGCGGTACATTTTCAATGCCAGAAGAAATCCACTCCGGCATCTTTAAAATCCTGTATTTAAACTAATAACCTTAAACTTTCACCATGATTTCTTTTGAAATCAGTCATGCAGATAGTAAAGTCATATTGCAGAATATGGCTGCAGCTCTTAATATAGCTTATACCGGAGAAGATTTTATAATGGTTACACCGCCAATAGGAAAAGGAATTATTAAAGTATTAACTATTGCCGAAGAGTTACAGGTAATAATGGCAGATGTAACTCTCTCTCAGCATTTGCTAGTAAAACGTATGCAATCGGCCCGGCGTTATTTTGTTTTACATTTTGATGATGTTTTTAGTATGTACACCACTATTAGTGCAAATGGAGAGGCACTACATAAGGCAAACATAAGGCATTCGGTTGTAAGGCTTACAAGCAATGCTTTTTCAAATACCGAAGAGATACCTGCAAATACATGTTTTAAAACCGTTAAAATTCTTTTTAGTGAAGATTGGTTAAAAAAATATCTTGGCCTTACAGATGGCGAAGATGCTTTACAAAAATACTTAGCTATTAAAGCAGAAAGTTTTGACATGGAGCAATTGGATGCTGTATATCTTAAACTAATGGATGAATTGTGGATAGTGCAAAAAGACGATCCTTTACAAAATATATTTTTACAAAACAGGGTTACTTTATTAATTGAAAGATTTTTTACACTGTTGTATAACAAAATGAATTTGCTGCAAAGTAAATTTAATTTATCATCTGAAGTGATTAAAACATTGGTAAATGTAGAGCAATTACTGGTTACTGATTTTAAAAAACTTCCGCCTACAATTGATGAGTTTTCAAAACTGGTTTCGATGAGCAGCACAAAACTTAAAAAGAGTTTTAGAAGTATGTATGGCGACAGTATTTACTCCTATTACCAAAAGCAACGCCTGCAAAAAGCCAATGAGTTGTTATTGGGCGGAAAGCATAATATAAAGCAGGTGGCAGAAGCTGTTGGGTATAACAATGTATCAAACTTTACCCTGGCGTATAAAAAGCGATTTAAAAAAGTACCCGGAAATATTTTATCTGCACAATAAAAACCGGGCTATACTGTTTTATAAATCTTTAACAGTGTTTAATTTTTCTTATAAATATTGCAATCACATAGATTACCTGCATGATCTTGCCAAAGCAGCTGGTGTACCTGTTATAGATAATACCTTACTACTTCCTCCGGCAATTGGAACAGGTTATATTAAAGCAGTTGAGTTGGCCAACGGGCTCCAGGTTTTAATTAACGAGTGTACTACTTACGAAGATGTAAATTTTAGCCGTCAGCCTGCCAATGATGAATCCTATACCCTGCGTTTTGACGAAATAAAAAACCTGAAAGCATTAACCCTGCAGATAGGTGAGGATAAGCTTAATGATGAAGGCATGTTTCATTCCGGTGCATTTTTAACCAATTCCCTTTCGGGCTTTTCTTATACAGCCACTGCCGGTACCGAAGATCGCTGCATCAATATTTTTTTTACAGCAGCATGGCTTGAAAATACAGTTGGCATAAAAAGTACCGATGATGTTTTTAAAAAATATCTTTCCTTAAAAACGGCGGTGTTCAATTTTGAAGTATTGAATTTTGAATACCGGGAACTGATGGAAGACATTTTTGAAATTAAGGAAGATAATCCCATGCAAAAAGTAACCATGCAAAACCGGGTTATGCTTTTACTGGAGAAATTTTTCAGGAGTTTGTACAGCAGGATGGGAGATAAGGACAAAAACGTAACACTTAATGATACTGCAATAAAAAGAATGATGCAGGTGGAATCTATTTTAGTAAGCAACCTGTCGGTACCTCCGCCAACAGTGCCAACACTTGCCCGTACTGCAATGATGAGTGAAACAAAGTTGAAAAATCTTTTTAAAACGGTTTATGGGCTTGGCCTTTATGAGTATTACCAGAAAAACCGCATGTTAAAAGCCCGGCAATTACTACGTACAAAAAAATACTCTGTTAAGGAAACCGGGATAGCGCTTGGGTTTAAGAATTTAAGCAATTTTACTATTGCCTATAAAAAAGAGTTTAACGTATTACCAAGCCAGATATAATAGCAGATTCAGGCTTTTATGCCTTTTGCAGTCATTAGTGTGTCTAATTTACACATTGAAAACGGTATTCTTGGTATAATTTTGGTATATAATAATTTAGCCCCGTTTTAAAATCTAACTAAAAATTTGCGGCAATTTGCAAATTTTCTGTTTTTCTTATTATCCTATATTATTGGCTCTGAATGTTCAGGGCTTTTTTTATACCACAGCCTGCCGAAGGCGTACCAATTTTTCCAGTAATGGCTGTAACAGGTCCAGTTTAAGCATGTTTGCCCCATCGCTTTTTGCTATTGCCGGGTTGGGGTGGGTTTCAATAAACAGGCCATCGGCACCGGTTGCAATAGCGGCTTTAGCAATAGTTTCAATCAGTTCGGGGTTACCGCCAGTTACACCACCACTTTGATTAGGCTGTTGTAAAGAATGGGTGCAATCCATAATTACCGGTACTTCAATTTCTTTCATCCAGGTAATATTGCGGTAGTCAACCACCAAGTCCTGGTAACCAAAACTGTTGCCTCTTTCTATTAAACCAATCTTATCGTTTCCGGTGTTCTTAATTTTTTCCACTGCAAATTTCATTGATGGGCCGTTGAGGAACTGGCCTTTTTTTACGTTTACAATTTTGCCTGTTTCGCCTGCTGCAATTAATAAATCTGTTTGGCGGCAAAGGAAGGCGGGTATTTGCAAAATGTCAACATATTTAGCTGCTTCTGCAGCTTCATCATGCGCATGTATGTCGGATGTGGTGGGTAGTTGGTAGGTATCACCTACCTTTTTTATCAGCGATAAACCATTTTCATCTCCTAAGCCTGTAAAAGAAGATGCAGATGTTCTGTTGGCTTTTCGGTACGATGCTTTAAAAATATAAGGGATGCCCAGGTTTTTACAAATGGCGCTTACTTTATCGGCCACTTCCATTACTAACTCCTCGCTTTCCACCACACAGGGGCCTGCAATTAAAAAGAAATTTTTTTTATCGTATTGTTGTTTACTGAAAAGATCCTGTAAATAATTTTTCATAATGCAAAACTACAATATTCGTTTTTCAATTCTACATTTACATAAAGATTAAACAACTGTTATGGTTAAAGAGAAAATATTAGTTATTGGTGCCAGCGGCCAGATAGGGGTGGAACTTACATTGGCGTTAAGAAAAATTTACGGTAATGCTAATGTAGTGGCATCTGATTTAAGAGAAGAGAATGATTTGCTGAAAGGTACGGGTCCATATGTAAGCCTTGATGTAATGAATAAAGAAATGCTGCATGTGCAGGTGATACGGCAAAACATTACCCAGATCTATTTACTGGCGGCCATACTCTCTGCCACCGGCGAAAAAAATCCTAACCTTGCCTGGAGCCTGAATATGCAGAGCCTGTTAAATGTACTGGATATTGCCAGGGAAGAAAAGCTGACAAAGGTTTACTGGCCAAGTTCCATTGCTGTGTTTGGGCCAACATCACCAAAACAAAATTGCCCGCAGCAAACCGTTATAGAACCTATTACCGTTTATGGCATCAGCAAATATGCCGGTGAGTTCTGGTGTAATTATTATCACCAGCGTTTTGGGGTGGATGTAAGGAGTCTCCGTTATCCCGGATTGATCTCTTATAAATCTGCACCGGGAGGCGGCACTACAGATTATGCGATAGAAATTTTTAATGATGCTAAAGAAGAAAAAAAATACGAATGTTTTTTAAGTGAAGACACTTACCTGCCCATGATGTACATGCCCGATGCTATAAAGGCAACTATTGATTTGATGGAAGCTCCTGCAGAAAAAATAGTTGTTCGTACTTCTTATAATTTATCAGGTATGAGCTTTTCACCAAAGGAGATTGCCGCAGAAATTAAAAAGCATATCCCGGAGTTTACCATTACCTACAAACCCGATTACAGGCAGGCTATCGCTAACAGCTGGCCGCAGAGCATTGACGACTCAGTTGCAAGAAAAGACTGGGGCTGGAAAGAAGAGTATGACTTAAGCAAAATGACAAAGGATATGCTGGATAATTTATAGCACTGTATTGATGTTTTTATAACTCCCGGGGACATATAAAACTGACGAGAATCATAAATTTTATTTATTCTTTTAAGATAATAAAATTATCTCAAATACGTTTTTAGCGTACTTTTATATTTTAAACTCTAAACAAAACAATCTGACAATGAAAAAAGTATTATTCTTATTGACTGTTACTATTTGTGCAGTTAATGTGTTTGCTCAAGATGGAGCTAAACCAAATGTTATTAAAGCAAATCCTTTGGGTTTATTATTCGGAAGTGCCAACGTTTCCTATGAAAGGGCATTTGGCGAAAAATCTGCTATTCAAATTAACGCTGCATTTGGCGGGTTGAGTGTAGGCGGTGTAAAATACACCAATATCGGTGGCGGGGTAGATTATAAATACTATGTTAGTAGTAGTAAAACCGCTCCAGAAGGATTTTATGTTTCTCCGGGTGTGGGCTTTTATTCATTAAAAGTAAAAGAAGTTGGTGGCACTTCAGTTTCTGGTTCGGGAGCTATTGTTAAAGCCGTAGTTGGTAACCAATGGATCTGGGATAGTGGTTTTTCCCTGGATTTATTTGGTGGAATTAACTATTATGCTGGTGGTAAAATTAAAGGCTCTGGTGGTACTGAGTATACTAAATTTAATGGCGTTTTACCTGCATTAGGGGTATCGTTAGGATATAATTTTTAACCTGACCTGATTTATTTAAATACAAAAGCGGCTGATGCCGCTTTTTGTATTTAAAGTATTTTGTATTAATTGTGGAATAAGCTCAAATTAATTTATGTTCATAAGCAAATTTAATTAAGCCGATCACCCCGGAGGTTTTTGTTTTTCTGAAAATATTTTTCCGGTGTGTTTCTACAGTACGTTCGCTTAAAAAAAGTGCCTCTGCAATTTGTTTGTTATTATTTTCCTTTTCTATTAATTTAATAATTTCTATTTCTCTTGCAGTAAGATGAGCTTCTTCCCCTTCTTTTTTTATCTCACTCGCTTTGGTCATTTCCTGTAACACTTCATCACTGAAATAGATACCGCCTGCCGAAATTTTTTCCAATGCTTCAATCAGTTCTTTTTTACCAATATTTTTTAAAACATACCCGGCAATATCAGCATCGGTAATCATCTGGTTTACCAAATCGCCCTGGCCGCTCATACTAAGCGCCAGTATTTTTATTTGAGGAAATTTTTTGTGTACTATTTTAGAAAGTTCTGCACCGTTCATACCCGGCATCATTACATCAGTTAATAAAATATCAACCTTTGTTTGTTCCAGTAATTGCGGCATCTGCAAAGGTTCGGTACATTCCAGCACAACTTTAAACTGGTCGTAGCCCTGTAGTAAAGATTTTAATCCATCTATTACAATCTGGTGATCATCTACAATGGCAAGTAATATTTTTGAGTCTTTCATTTAAAGTTTATAACCGAAAATAAAGTATTTTGTTCATTATGCAATTGGAACGTGTATTGCCACCAATGTGCCGCTGCCGGGTTTACTGTCAAAATCCACCGTACCCTTTAAATAGCCGATACGGGATGCGATATTTTTTAAACCTATGCCTTCAAATTTTAATTTGTCTTTTGTATCAAAGCCTTTACCGTTATCTTCTATAGTGGCTGCAATACCATCCTCATCTTTAATAAGCGAAATGTGAAGAGTGTTTGCACCGGCGTGTTTAATTACATTGTTTACACATTCCTGGATAACTCTGTATAAAACTGTTTCCACATTACTGTCAAGCCGTTCGTTAAGTCCTTCGGTATGCAGGTTAACTTTAAGTACACGGCTGTCGAGCTTGTCAATAAATTCTTTTATAGCGCTGGCCAGTCCACTTTTCAATAAGGCATTCGGCATCATCTGGTGGCTTACACTTCTAATTTCTTTACAGCTTTCATCTACAAGCTCTATTACTTTCTCAAACGAAATTTTCTGGCTTTCATTGCCGAATTGTATTTCATTTTCAAAAGCAGATAAGTTCATTTTTGCCGCACTCATCAATTGTCCCACACCATCATGCAGGTCGGCTGCTATTCGCTTGCGCTCATTTTCTTCGGCAGTAATTATTCCTTTGGTAGCCAGGTCCTGTTGTTTCATTACTTCGTTTTGCAACTGCACTTCATTCTGTAATTGTCGTTTTCTGTAAAAAGAAAATCCGGCTGCAATCAACAACAGTATTCCTAAAACCGAACCGATAAGCAGGTAATTCTTTTTTGTAATTTCAGCTCTTTGCAATTTTAACTGCTGCTCTTTTTTTTCTGTTTGATATACGGTTTCTAATTCTGCAATTTTACTCTCCGTACGTTCATTAATCATGCTGTCTTTAACACTGTAAGCTTTTTGCAGGGCTGTAACAGCTTTGTCATTTTCATTAGTGGATTTATATACATCACTTAGCAACTGGTAAGCTGCAAATTGACCTTGTTTATAACCTGTACTGTCAGATAATTTAATGGCATGAAATAAATTATCTTTTGCTTCGGCATATTTTTTTTGCATAAAAAACAGGTTACCTAGATTTAAATAGGTATCGGCCATTTGTTTTTTATTATTAAAAAAAGAATCAATGGCCAGGCATTTTATAAAATACTGTTTTGCTTCGGCAAAGCGGTTACTGTACATATAACAATTGGCCATATTATCAAAAAGCTGCGACTTTAAAAACTCAAGATTTTCAGCATCGCATAAAACCAAACCTTGTTTATCAAGTTCAAGCGCTTCGGCAAATTTACCCTGCATACCGTAAATATTTGCCAATGTGTGGAGTGTAGAAACCTTGATTTTTGGGTCATCTGCTTTTGGGAATAAAGCCAGATTTTCTTTTAATATTTTTTCTGCTCTTGGTATATCGTTTTTCAGCTGGTATACCTGTGCCATAATATTTTTAGCTTTTAGTACACCTACGGGGTTATTTATTTGTTCAAAAATTTTTACGGCCTGTAAACACTTTTCAATTGATTGATCGTAACTGCCTTTATTATAATAATACGATCCAACTACTGTAAATGAGTAGGCCAGTAAAGAATCGCTGCCAATTTTTTCAGCAATAGCTATTGCCTTCGTTGCATTTTCATAAGCAAATTCGTATTTGCCTTTAACAATGTTAGCCAGGGCAATGCATAAATAAGCGGTGCCTTCGCCATAGGGATAATTATTTTTCGTGGCTAATTCATGAGCCTTATAGGCAAGGTTTATTGCGCTATCTACGTTGGTTACTTTTATTTCGGAAGAAAGCTGATTGTAAATGTCTGTTTTATCTTTGTCAGCAACAGCTTTAGCCAACTGTGCAGTAAGCTTATCAACTTTATTGCTTTGTGCCCTTGTAAAAAACGGATTGATCACCAGTATACACAGCGATATTAAAAACAGTTTCATAAAATTTATTTAAAAGCCCAATACCTCGCTCATGCTGTAAATGCCTTTTTTATTATGCAGAAACTCCGCCGCTAAAACTGCACCAGTGGCAAAGCCCGTGCGGCTGTGAGCGGTATGTATAATTTCAATATCATCAATTTCGGAACTGTATTTTATGGAGTGTGTGCCGGGAGCCGGATCAATTCTTTTACTTATAATTGATAATTCGTTAGGATATTTTGCCTGCTCGTTCAGCCATTTCTTTTTACGGGTAACATCATGTAATATCTGTTCGGCCAATGTTATTGCAGTACCGCTTGGGGCATCTTTTTTTTGTGTATGATGAATCTCCTCCATGCTCACTTCGTAAGTATCCTGTTTGCTCATCAGTTGTGCAAGCTTTTTATTCAACTCAAAAAAAATATTTACGCCTACGCTGTAGTTGCTGGAATATAAAAGAGCGCCATTTACAGCGTCGCATTTTTCTTTAATTACCGGCCATTGCTCCAGCCAGCCGGTGCTGCCGCTTACCACGGGTATGCCGGCAGCAAGGCATTTTAAAATGTTTTCAACTGCACTGTGTGGACCGGTAAATTCAATGGCTACATCACATTGCTGTAAATTTTCCGGGGTAAAAGTATCTATATTGTTGATGTCGATTTTTAAAGGTGCAGTGTGGTCTCTTTGTAAAACAATTTCTTCAATTGCTTTGCCCATTTTGCCATAGCCGATTAATGCAATTTTCATTATTAATTTAAAATATGTTGTATGAATAATATTAAAATGAAGGTACTTGTTTTGTTTTTACCTTGCCAATATTGAGTACTAAACTTATGCCGTTGGTATTAGCCATCGGGCTGTAACCGGGTTTAATCTGTAAACTCAGGTTATCACTCACATCAAAAGTTTTAAGGTGGGCATCTACTGCAGCGTCCACTACATTCAATCCCCAGAAAGCTATAAAAAATAGTACCGAATAATCTACATTCTGGCGTACTTCGTTTCTAAAATTTTTTATCAGCTCCGGCTGGCCGAGTACACCGAAATAAGGTTCGGGAATTAAATTGTTATTGGAACTATTACCATCAATAGCATTTTTGTAAGCAGCATTGGCTTCTTTAAACTGTTTGATGTTCCTGAAAAAAATATAAGCAGTGGTTCCCAAAGCCCCGTACACAATCGGCATCTTCCAATATTTTTTATTGGTAGCCTGGCCCCAGCCCGGTAATATCGCCGAACGGAGAATAGCTATTCTGGGGCTGTAAGGTTTGGTGGTATCTATTGAAAATATATTTACCTTCTCTTTTTTAACAGCAGTTTTTGCAGTCACCTTTTTTGTTGTGCTGTCAGTTTGTGCAAACAGTTGTATTGAAGGCACAAAAATAATAATGGAAATTATTGATTTAAGAAAGGTCATTTAAATTCTTATGTTCTAAAAGGCTCCGCCATATTCAGGGTACATTAACTCACTGTGATTTTAAACTTATCCAGCAAAGCATTTAACTCTTCTAAAGAATAGTATTCGAATAAAACAGAACCATATCCTTTTTTATTGTGTGTTAATTTTACTTTAGTGTTAAAGTTAGATGCTAAATTATCTTCTATCTTTTTAAATGCCGGAGGCAGCTCTGTTTTTACTCCAAGTTTAACAGTATGGGGTGTATAAATATTTCTTACTAACTCTTCGGTTTGCCTTACTGATAAACTTCTTTTTTTTATTTCGCTGAAGATGAATAATTGTTTATCCACCAGATCTACATTTATTAACGCTCTTGCATGGCCCATAGAAATAGCACCGCTGCGTACCGCAATTTGAATATCAGGTGGTAATTTCAACAGCCTGATATAATTGGTAACAGTGCTTCTATCTTTACCCATACGCTCTGCCACCTGCTCCTGTGTATAATCCAGTTCATCCATCAGGCGTTTATAGCTTAATGCAATTTCTATCGCATTTAAATTTTCTCTTTGTAAATTTTCCAGCAACGACAGTTCCAGTAACTGCACATCATTAGCCTGTCTTACGTACACAGGTACATCTCTTAAACCGGCAATTTTAGCAGCTCTGAAGCGGCGTTCACCTGCAATTAACCTGTATTTGCCATTGGGTAATTTAGATACGGTTAATGGCTGAATGATATCATGCAATTTTAATGATGCTGCCAATTCACTCAGGGCCATTTCATCAAAATCTTTACGGGGTTGTTTCGGGTTTACTTCAATCTGGTCTAATGCAACACGTGAAGATGTGGTGTTCTGTTCAACCACTTCAGTCTTTAAACTTCCTGCAGTGCTTTTAAGGTCGGCATCAATGTTTTGCAGTAAACTGCGTATTCCTTTTCCTAAAGCGTCTTTTTTATTGGGAGGGGTCATAATGCAAATGTGATGATTTAATAATGTGCTGATTAGCTGATAAACTAATGTGCTGATTCTTTTGGTACAAAGTGCTTACTAATTTTGAACAGTTGATTAGCACATCAGCACAATATCCAATTAGCTGATTATCCTGTCTTCTTCTTTTATTTTGGTCATATTGTTTTTTTGCAAAATTTCTTTTGCAAGGTTCAGGTAATTGATGGAGCCTTTGCTGTCGGCATCATATAATATTACAGGCTTGCCAAAACTTGGCGCTTCGCTTAACCTGGTATTACGGTGAATAATGCTGCTGAAAACAATATCTTCAAAATGGCGGCGTACTTCACTTACCACCTGGTTACATAAACGTAAACGGCCATCATACATGGTCATTAATATACCTTCAATTTTTAAATCGGGGTTTAACCTGTTTTGTACAATTTTAATAGTGTTTAATAATTTACCCAAACCTTCCAGTGCAAAAAATTCTGTTTGCACCGGCACCACCACACTGTCTGCCGCAGTTAATGCATTAACGGTAATAAGGCCTAAAGATGGAGAGCAGTCAATTACTATAAATTCATATTCATCTCTGATAGGCTCCAATATATTTTTTAAAACACTTTCCCGGTTGGGGTAATTGATCATTTCAATTTCGGCACCCACCAGGTCAATATGCGATGGTAAAACATCCAGGTAGGGAATGTCGGATTTTAATATTACATCTTTTGCCTGCGCTTCATTTACCATACAATCGTAAAGGCTCTGGGTAATATTATGCAGATCGAAACCGGTTCCGGTGGTACTGTTAGCCTGTGGGTCTGCATCAACCAACAGGGTTTTAAACTCCAGCACCGCTAAACTTGCTGCCAGGTTAATTGCTGTGGTTGTTTTGCCTACACCGCCTTTTTGATTCGCTACGCCTATTATTCTTGCCATACCCCTAGCCCCTAAAGGGGAATTTATTGTGTTGTAAATGATTAATTCTAATGTCCCAACTATAAACTCAAAACTATAAACTGAAAACTGGTTTTCGTGTCAGGTTGGCAAATTTAACTATTCGGCATAATATTGGGCAACAAAGAATCAACATTGTTGTTATAGTTATAAACAATATATAAAATTTAATGATTACAATAGTTTCGGGCACCAACAGAATAGGCAGTAATACACTTAAAGTAGCCAAAGAATATCAACGTTTACTGGATGAGAAAGGAGTTAAAGCAGGTTTATTTTCGCTGCAAGGCGTGAATGTAATGACCAGGGATGCCGATTTTGCAGCCATTGAAAACAATATCATCATCCCTACCAGTGCATTTATTTTTATTGTGCCGGAGTATAATGGCAGCTTTCCCGGGGTTTTAAAATTGCTTTTTGATAACAGCCGTTCGCATGAAATATGGTTTAACAAGCAGGCGCTAATTACCGGCAATGCTACCGGCAGGGCGGGTAATTTAAGAGGGATGGATCACCTGGCCGATATTTTAAATTATATGAAAATAACGGTACACCCCAATAAATTACCCATATCGCAGGTAAATAAATTAATGGATGGGGAAGGGAGGTTTACAGATGCCATTGCTTTAAATGCCATCAATAACCAGTTAGATGAATTTCTTAACTGGAGGTGCTAAACAATAAATTTAACAGGCAGTTAAAATATTCTGCTCTCACAATCGTCTAACTTCAATAACCGAACCAACGGGATTAACAACAAACCTTAAATTTTTTCATGCGTACACCATTAGGAGTATTAATTTTTATTACAGTAACATTAGTGCTGGATACTTATATTTTTCAAGCCGTTAAATCGGTAAGCCAGTCCTTATCACCAAGGGCAAAAACAATTGTATATTCCATTTACTGGGGCATTACTGCAATTACTGTTATTGGCTTTTTATTATTTGTGTATACCGGGCAGGATTTTTTAGGCAGAAAAATAAGGACCTATTTATTTGCTACCATAATCGGTTTGTTTTTAGCTAAAATAACAGCAGGGGTTTTCTTTTTAATAGATGATATACGCCGTGGTGTGCAGTGGGGTGCATTAAAACTTTTTTCAAACAGCAGAAGCGGTGCTGTGCCCGATTTAGCAAACGAAGGTATTACCCGTTCGGCATTTTTAAACTGGCTGGGTATTGCTGCTGGCAGTACCTTGTTTGGAAGTTTGTTATACGGCTTTGGTAATAAATATAAGTACGATGTAAAACGCTTACAACTGGCTTTTGAAAATTTACCCCAATCATTTAAAGGATTAAAAATAGTTCACATCAGCGATATACACAGCGGCAGTTTTACCGATAAAAAAGCGGTACTGCACGGCGTAAATAAAATAATGGCAGAAAAAGCCGACATCATTTTATTTACCGGCGACCTGGTAAACGACAGGGCTACAGAGATGGGAGAGTATATGGATGTCTTCAACCAGTTAAAAGCACCGATGGGAGTGTACAGCACTTTTGGTAATCATGATTATGGCGATTATGTAAGCTGGCCATATAATGGTGTAAGTAAAGAACAGAACTTAGAAGACTTAAAAAAAGTGCATGCCGATTTGGGCTGGCGTTTATTAATGAACGAACATGTGGCTTTAGAAAAAAATGGTGAACATATTGCTTTGCTGGGTATTGAAAACTGGAGTAATAAAGCCAGGTTTCCCAGGCACGGACGGATGGAACTTGCACACCCCGGTACAGAAAAATATCCTTTTAAAATATTAATGAGCCACGACCCCAGCCATTGGGATGCACAGGTAAAAACAGAGTACCCCGATATTGACCTGATGCTGAGTGGCCACACCCACGGTATGCAATTTGGTATTGAAGTACCCGGCTTTAAATGGAGCCCCGTACAATATATGTACACCCAATGGGCTGGCCTGTATAAACAAGGCACACAACACTTAAATGTAAACCGTGGCTTTGGTTTTATTGGTTACCCCGGAAGAGTGGGAGTGCTGCCGGAGATTACGGTGATTGAGTTGGTGTAGATTTTTATTCTGGAGTTTATACAATATATTTAACCTTAAATCCGGTTTCTTTAAGTAAGCTGTCAAATTCTCTATCACCAGTTATTAATGTTGCTTTTTTAGCAATAGTTAGAACTGCGGCAAAAGCATCTGCATAACTTAGTTTATTTGCTGCTTTTAACTTTGCAGCTTTTAAGGTAAAAGCCAAATCTATTTCTACGATATGTATTGGAAATTGTTGTAGGGCTTTCCAGACTATTTCAGCCTTATCTGCTCCATCTTTCCGGCTTGCCATATAATATATTTCGCCGGCATTAATACAGGTTATGTATAATTCATGTTTGTCTGCAACTGCGTCATTCAGCAACTGTTCAACTTTTTCTCCGCCATCCTCATTCCTAAAATAGGCCAACATGGCATAACTGTCTAAAACAAAATGCGCCATTAAATTTATTTTTTAGCTGTTTTTGTGTTCAGGTTCATTTTCTTTTCCTCAATGAGTTTCTCCTCCTCTTTCATTTGCTTTATATCTTCTTTAAGATTACCTGTTCCTTTTAAAATACCTGCAAATGATTTAAAGTACTGCTCATTCATTGGAGTTAACAAAACACCTTTGTCGGTTTCTTCAAATACCACTTTAACACCGCTTTTAATGCCATACTTGTTTCTAAGGCGCTTTGGAATCAATAATTGCCCTTTGGTAGTTAAGATAGAAGTTTCCATACTTTTTAATTTTTGTAAGACAAATATATAAAAGTAACACGAAATAAAAAAGTATTACTTTATTTATTTTTATACAAATTTGTCTACTGTACTAAAAAGCCCTAATAAAATCAGGGCTATCACTAAAAATTCATGTATTAATTCGTTTTCACACCAACTTAATCCCATCCTTCTCCAAACTAATTTTCTTTTGTCGGTATAAATTTCCCACCGTCATCTTAAAAGTTTTTTTACTCATGGCAAAAAAGGAGTAAATATCATCAGGGTTACTTTTATCGTGGTAAGGTAAAAAGCCATTATTTTCTTTTAACAGTCGCAGTATCTTTTCGGTTTCATCTTCTACACGGTTGTAGCCGGCTTTGCCTGCAGCCACATCAATTTTATTGTCTTCAGTGTAAATCTTTTTTATAAAGCCTTTAAATTTATCGCCTGCAGTAATATCCCTGTAAATTTCGTTGTGGTGTAATACGCCGGTGTGTTGGTTATTGATGATAACCACGTAGCCAATATCGGTACGGCGGTAAACGGTTAAATCAACTTCATCCAAAACTTTTACAGTTAAATCGTCATTGCTTAAAAAGGGTTCTATTTTTTCGGTGGCGGCTAAGCGGCCGGTTTGCTCATCTAAATAAATTTTTACCAGGTACTCTCCATTGGGAATCATGCCACGCTGCTGTTTGCTCTTGGGCACAAAAATATCTTTCATCAAACCATTATCTAAAAAAGCACCTTGTGGTGTTACGCTGATGCACCTGAGTTTTACAATATCCCCTAAAATACCTTTTGGTTTTTGCGTGGTGGCAATCAGCCGGTCTTCGCCATCGTGGTATAAAAACACATTGATCTCATCATCAATCTTTACATTTTCGGGCATAAAACGTTTGGGTAACAAAACACCTTCGTCGCCATCATCTAAATAAACACCAAAAGCCACTTCACGTATTACTTTTAATGTATTGTATTCGCCAACTTTAATCATAATAACAAAGTACCCAAATAAATATCAATTACACTAATTAAAACTAATTACACGAATTTTTAAGTTGCCAGATGTGCAGAATTAGTGTAATTCGTCCAAATTCGTGTAATAACCTATCTTCACACTCAATTAAAAAATAAGATATTGAAGTTTACAGAATTTGGTTTTGATGATCGTTTAATAGAAGGTATTGAAGCATCGGGGTATGAAAACGCCACACCTGTACAGGAACAGGTTATACCATTAGTTTTACAGGGAAAAGATATAATTGCCTCTGCCCAAACCGGCACCGGTAAAACAGCAGCATTTTTATTGCCGCTGATCAACAAAATTATTACCGATCCTCAGGTAGACCATACCAACACAGCCCTTGTTATTGTACCCACAAGGGAGCTGGCCATACAAATTGCCCAGCATATGGAAGGGTTATCTTATTTCACATCTGTAAGTTCTATTGCAGTATATGGTGGTGGCGATGGAAATGCTTTTGTACAGGAGAAAAAAGCATTAAGTCATGGTGCCGATGTAGTGATATGCACACCCGGCAAAATGATGGCACATATAAAAATGGGCTATGTAAAATTAGACGGCTTAAAATATTTAATATTAGATGAGGCAGACCGCATGCTGGATATGGGATTTTATGATGACATCATGTTCATCATAAATCACCTGCCTAAAAAAAGACAGAATTTACTATTCTCGGCTACCATGCCGCATAAGATACGGGAGATGGCAAGGAAGATATTACATCAACCATCAGAAATAAATATCTCTATCAGCAAACCCAACGAAAAAATTGTACAGGAAGCTTTTGTAGTGTATGAAGAACAAAAAATTCCACTGGTAAAATATTTGTTGAAGAAAAAAGAGTTTTCATCGGTATTAATTTTTTGCAGTAGCAAGCAAAGTGTAAAGCAATTAACAAGAGATCTAAAGCATGGCAAATTACTGGCCGACGAAATTCACAGCGACCTTGACCAGGATAAACGTGAAGATGTATTGATGCAGTTTAAAAGCCGCCGATTACCAATTTTAGTTGCTACCGATATTTTAAGTCGTGGTATTGATATTGATAATATTGACCTGGTAATAAATTACGATGTGCCGCATGATGGCGAAGATTATGTACATCGTATTGGCCGTACTGCAAGAGCCGCCGCAGAGGGAACGGCTTATACATTTATAAGCCCCAGGGAGCAGCGCAAATTTTTATCTATAGAAAAATTACTGGGTAAAGAAGTAACCAAAGCCAAAGTGCCTGAAGAATTTGGCGAAGCACCGTTGTATAATACCATGCCCCAAAGAACAGGCGGTGGTGGAGGTAAAAGAAATTTTAGTAAACCCAGGCGGTTCAATAATAATTCTTCGCAAGGGGGGAATAAATAATCCGGCCTAGTCCTCTTTCTTCAAAAGAGAAGGAGCGGAGCCTCAAATCTTTTTTCCAACATTTAATCTTGCACTTCAATAATATTTCTCTACTTATCTTCTTTATGTTGTTGAGAATACATGTTGTATTGCAGATGTAAAATATAAAACATCATTATCTAATTAATCTTCTCCATTTCCTCCCCCTTGGGGGGAGATAGCGGGGGCCTTATATTTGCATATCACTTCTTCATCAGCCATATTAAACAATCCTATTGAATACATACAGGGTGTAAGCACTCTGCGTGGTGACATGCTGCGTAAAGAACTGGAGATATTTACTTTTAACGACCTGTTGAATTATTTTCCCCTGCGGCATGTTGATAAAACAAAAGTGGATAAGATTGCTGCACTTAATTTTAATACTGATTATGCACAGGTAGCCGGTAAAATAACTGATATAGAAATTGTTGGCGAAAAAAGAGGCCGCCGTTTAGTAGCACATTTGCAGGATGAAACAGGTGAGATAGAATTGGTTTGGTTTCAGGGTATAAACTGGGTGCAAAAAGCAATACATGAAGGCCACCAGTATTTAGTGTTTGGCAAACTAAGTTTCTTTATGGGCAAGCCACAAATTGCTCATCCCGAAATTGAACCGCTAACCGCACCAAAAGCAACAGGCAAATTCTTTTTAGAACCTATTTATTCCTCTACCGAAAAATTAAAAGCAAGAGGTTTAAATGGCAGGGTAATTGGCAAGCTGACTTACGCCCTGTTTCAACACGTTACCGAAAAAGATCTGCCTGAAAATTTACCCGACCCGGTTATTAAACAATACAAATTCATCAGCCGTTACGAGGCTTACCGGCATATACATTTTCCTGCAACAGAAAAGCATTACGAACATGCTGTACGCAGGTTAAAATTTGAAGAACTGTTTTTTGCACAGCTGCGTTTAAATTTAATAAAGAGTACAAGGCACCGTTTTAGTAAAGGTTTGGTGTTTGATAAAGTTGGCGACAGCTTTAATACGTTTTATAATAATTACCTGCCCTTTGCATTAACCGGTGCACAAAAACGTGTGCTGAAGGAGATAAGGAAAGATGCAGGCAGCGGTAAACAAATGAACCGCCTCTTGCAGGGAGATGTGGGCAGCGGTAAAACCATTGTGGCATTAATGATGATGCTGATTGCTGCAGACAATGGTTTTCAAAGTGTGATGATGGCACCAACAGAAATTTTAGCCCAGCAACATTACAACAGTATTACAGCTTTAATAAAAGATATGCCGGTTTGTGTAAAAATACTTACTGGCTCATCTAAAACAAAAGAAAGGAGGGAAGTGCTGAAACTTTGCGAAGAAGGGTCTTTGAATATTTTAATTGGCACCCACGCAGTAATTGAAGATAAAGTGTTGTTTAAAAACCTGGGTTTTGCAGTTATTGACGAGCAACACAAGTTTGGCGTGGCACAGCGGGCACAATTGTGGAAGAAGAATAGTATTCCGCCCCATGTGTTGGTAATGACTGCAACACCAATACCACGTACGCTGGCACTTACTGCTTACGGTGATCTTGATTACAGTGTAATGGATGAATTGCCGCCGGGCAGGCAACCCATCAATACCGTTCACCGTTCAGAAAGCAAAAGGCCGCAGGTAATGGATTTTATTAAAGAAGAGATAGCCAACGGCCGGCAGGTTTTTGTCATCTATCCTTTAATAGAAGAAAGCAGTAAGGTGGATTATGAGAACCTGATGAAAGGGTATGAAGAAGTAAAATCGTTTTTTCCGGAACCGAAATACTGGATAAGTATGGTGCATGGAAAAATGGATGCCAAACAAAAAGAAACCAATATGCAGCGCTTTGTAAAAGGCGAAACACAAATTATGGTAAGCACTACCGTTATTGAAGTTGGAGTTAACGTACCAAATGCAACAGTAATGGTAATTGAGAGTGCAGAAAAATTTGGGCTATCGCAATTACACCAGTTAAGGGGAAGGGTAGGCAGGGGGGCTGAAAAAAGTTTTTGCATATTATTAACAGGGCCTAAAGTATCAAACGATGCCAGGGAAAGGTTAAAGATAATGGTGGCCACAAATGATGGATTTAAGATAGCAGAGAAGGATCTGGAGATTCGTGGCCCCGGCGACATTGAAGGCACAAAGCAAAGTGGATTATTAAACTTCAGGTTGGCAAACATAGTCCACGATAAAGCGATGTTGGAAGTGGCAAGAAATGTTGCAGAAAGTTTATTAGAAACGGATCCTGACATTATTATGGCAGAGAATTTGCCGGTTAAAAATTACCTTCATCAGCAGAAGGGTAAAACGGCCTGGAGTAAAATCTCGTAAGTGTTATTTAAATGGTGCCGTATAAAAAATCCGGTAGATATCTTGAGAACAATATCATTGAATGTGTGGTTATATTTATGTACATTGTAAAAAAATATAGTTGATCATTTTGAACAAAATAACTAAGTTTTTTTTAGCGCTTGCCACAACAATATTTGTTGCTTACAACGCTAATGCCCAAATGGAATTTGTAGAGAATAAAGGGCAGTGGGATAGTAAAGTTAATTTCAGGGGCGATTTTACAACAGGTTCTTTCTTCCTGGAAAATAAAGGGTTTACTGTGCTGTTGCATAATCCGGCAGATCTGCAAAAGCTTTCAGAAATACAACATGGTCATGCCAAAAATTCCAATGCCGGCCCGGCTCCGGCTTCCAGTACTAATGCCCAACCACCAGTAAATACTTATCCTGCAGTTACACTGCATTCTCATGCATACAAAGTGAACTTTTTAGGCAGCAGTAACAGCATACAGGCCATCCCCGATAAAGTATTGTCTACCTACAATAATTATTTTGTAGGTAACGATGCAAGTAAATGGGCCGGCGATTGTAAAATATACCAGGCGGTTACTTATAAAAATGTATATCCTAATATTGATGTACGTTATTACTCAGAAGGAGATCAACTAAAATACGACCTGGTTGTACGGCCCGGCGGTAACCCCAATGCCATTGCTATGCGGTATGACGGCGTTGAAAAACTGGAAGTTAAAAACAAGGAATTAATTATTGGTACATCTGTAGGCAGTGTAAAAGAATTATACCCGTACACCTATCAATCGGTTTATGGCAAAAGAGAAGCTGTTGATTGCAAATATGTGGTTAAGAATAATGTGGTAACATTTAAAGTAAGTAACTATAAAGCCGATGAAACATTAGTGATTGATCCTTCATTAATTTTTTCATCCTTTACCGGCAGTTCAGCAGACAATTGGGGATATACTGCTACACCTGGTCCAGACGGTAGTTTTTATGCCGGGGGCATTTCTCTTGGTAGTGGTTATCCGGTATCTCCGGGTGCAATACAGGTGAATTTTGGCAATGGTGTAAATGAAGACAGTAATGGGCCATATGATATGGCTTTTTTTAAATTTTCTGCAAACGGCAGCCAACGCTTGTATGCTACTTATTTAGGTGGCAGCAGTAATGAGCAGCCCCATAGTATGATCTGCGATGCTCAGGGAAATTTAATTATTGCTGGCAGAAGTTCTTCAAAAAATTACCCTGTTACTACCCCGGCACTTGGTCCCGGCAATAGCAGTACTACCCAAAACTATGATATTGTTATAACCAAGTTTAATGCCACAGGTACAGCACTCTTAGCCTCTGCAATAATCGGTGGTACAGGTAATGATGGTGTAAATATAAGGGCTAAGTATGTTGGCATTTCCGGTACAGATGCAACAAGAAGGAATTATGGTGATGATGCAAGAAGTGAGGTAATAGTAGATGGTAATGGAAATATTTGCCTGGCATCCTGTACACAATCATCTAATGCTGCTCCCAACCAGGCCAACGGTTTCCCTACAGTAAATCCATTACAACCCAATTTTGGCGGTGGCCGGCAGGATGGTGTAATAATTAAGTTTACACCTAACCTTGCAACAGTCTTATTCAGCACCTATTTTGGGGGCAATGGAGACGATGCCTGTTTTGTATTATCAATAAATCCTGTAACTGGAAATATATATGTAGCAGGCGGCACCACCAGTACAGATTTACAGGGAGATAAAGCAGGAGTTATCAGCGGTACTTACCGGGGTGGGCAAACTGATGGGTTTATTACACAAATAACGCCTGCCGGGTCTGCAATTATTAAAACCACTTACATGGGTACATCAGGCAACGACCTGATATATGGTATTCAGTTTGATAGATTTGGGTTTCCGTATATAATGGGCACTACAAATGGTAGCTGGCTGGTATTTAATGTTGGTTTCAGCAGTACCGGAGGTAAGCAATTTATCAGCAAATTGCAGCCAGATCTTTCAGGCTATGTATATTCTACAGTTTTTGGCACCAACTCAACAGAGCCTAATCTTTCGCCAACTGCATTTTTAGTTGACCGCTGCCAGAATGTTTATGTATCGGGTTGGGGAGGTGGTATTAACGGACAACAAAATTATCCAACATCTGGTACAAATGGGCTGCCCTTAAAAGATCAGCTACCGGGATTACCTGCAGCCGATGGTGCTGACTTTTACTTTTTTGTTTTAGAGAAAAACGGGGTGAGCCAGCTTTTTGGTTCCCACTTTGGGCAAAATGGTGGCACCGGCGATCATGTTGATGGCGGTACCAGTCGTTTTGATGCCAACGGAATTATTTACCAGGCCATGTGTGCAAATTGCAGCCGTGGGGCAGTTTTTCCTACAACACCAGGGGTTTGGTCTATAAATAATGGCTCTACTAATTGCAATGAAGCAGCTGTAAAAATTGAAATGAATTTTGCAGGTGTTGGCGCCAGTGTAAAAGCAACCATCGATGGGGTAATTGATACCATTGGTTGTGTACCGGTTTTAATAAACTTTATTGATACTTTGGCAAAGGGTAAAATGTATATCTGGGATTATGGCGATATTACTTATACTAAAACAGATACCACATTTGCTCCTAACAATTCCACCTCACATACGTATGGCCAGGTAGGCACTTACAGGGTTAAATTAATTTCTATTGATTCTGCTACCTGTAATATTTCCGACACGGCATATATAACTGTTAGAGTGGGTAACAATGAAGTAGTGCCTGACTTTTCTTTTACAAAATTAGATAGTTGTACCAGTTTACGCTACCGGTTCGATAACTTAACCACTGCAGCTTTACCTGTATATACCAACCGTACTTTTATCTGGGATTTTGGTGATGGGTCGCCACAGGTACGTGCAGGTTTGGGTGCCCAGATTCATACATTTCCTTCAACAGGTTCGTATAATATTACATTAACAGTAGATGATACAGTTTTTTGTAATTCGCCGCAGGACACTGTAAAAATGTTAAGGATTAATCCTAATGTAAAAGCATTGTTCAGTACCAGTACAAGAGGCTGTGTGCCTTATACACCTGTATTTAAGAATAATTCGCTGGGTGGTATAAACTGGCTGTGGGATTTTGGCGATGGTACCTTTTCAACTGATTTTGAACCCATACATACTTATAATTTAGTAGGCTCTTACGATGTACGTTTAATTGCATTTGACAGTACCACCTGTAACAAAGTGGATACTTCGGCTTACTTTACCATAACCGTGTATCCAATACCAACAGCAAACTTTACATGGAGTCCCAATCCTCCTGTTGAAAATACTAAAACAGTATTTACTAATTTATCGGTAGGTGCTACAAGATATTTATGGGATTTTGGCGATGGATCATCATCAACAGATGTAAACCCAATACACCAGTTTAACAAAACAGATACTTTTAGAGTGGTATTACTTGCGTTTAATGATGCTGATTGTGTGGATACAGTAATAAACGATGTTCCTATTATTGTACTGCCTTTACTCGATGTGCCAAATGCTTTTACACCGGGAAGATTTTCGGGCAACGGATATAATAATGGTATTGTAAAAGTAGAAGGCTTTGGTATTGGTAAAATGAGCTGGAAAATATACAACCGCTGGGGGCAGCTGGTATTTGCTACAACAGATTTAAGCCAGGGTTGGGATGGTAAATTTAAAGGTGTGTTACAACCAATGGATGTGTACACTTATACACTTGATGTAGAATTTACCGATGGTAAAAAATTAAGAAAAACAGGCGATATATCATTATTAAGATAATTGACAATCAGCGTAAGGAAAGATAAATAAAGAATGAAGGCGAATAAAAAGATATCAGTATTTACAATTTGCAGTTTACTGTTTGCATTTTCTTTGCAGGCACAGGATCTGCATTTTTCTCAATTCTTTAATTCACCGTTAACAACCAATCCTGCCAACACGGGCTTTATTCCCGATGCAGATTATCGTTTGGGAGTTAACTACCGCAACCAGTGGAGTGCAGTAATGACAGTGCCTTATAAAACCACCAGTATTTTTGCCGATGCTCAATTGTTGAGAGATAAATTAGAGAATGGCTGGCTGGGTGTTGGCGGCGTTTTATTAAATGATGTAGCCGGAAGCGGAGGTTTACGCAGCACAAAAATATATGGTTCGCTGGCTTATCATCAAATGCTTGGTAACAGCAGCTTGCTCAGTGCCGGGTTTAATGTGGGCTGGGCCAACAAACGTATCGACCAGAGTAAACTTAAATTCCCCGATCAGTTTGATGGTAAATTCTTTGATAATCCTTTTACAAATGTTAGTTTAACAAACAACAATGTAAGTTATATGGATGTGCAGGCGGGCATGAACTATGCTTATTTTCCAAGAGAAGATATTTACATTAACGCAGGTTATTCCATTCACCATGTAAACAGGCCCAAAGAAACTTTTTTTAATGATCTTACAAATGCCGGTAGAATTCCAATGCGGCATATTGGGTTTTTAAATGCAATTGTAAAAGTGAATGACAGGGTAATCATAAACCCCAATGCGTATTTCAGCACGCAGGCAAAAGCATCGGAGTTGGTAGTTGGTTTAAACGGGAATTATAATTTATCAGAGTTTGGCGAAAAGCAACTGATTGGCGGCTTGTACTATCGCCTTGGAGATGCTGTTGTACCAATGGTTGGTGTTGAAGTGAATAGTATCCGTTTTACATTTAGTTACGATGCTACGGTATCATCTTTAAACAAATTCAATAATTATCGTGGCGCCAGCGAAATCAGCATCATCAAAAAAGGTTTTTATCCGCAGCATCAGGACAGAGCTACCATGTGCCCAAGTTTTTATTAAGTCTTCTATTATATAAATGAAAATAGCCCCCCAACTTGTTGGGGGGCTATTTTAGTTTTTCCGGTCGTTTATTAAACGGCGCTTGTCTTTTTTGCTTTCTTTAATTCTTCTTTAGCTTTTTCCAGTTCTTCCTTTACTTTTTCCAGTTCCTTTTTTATTTCGTCGGTGTTAATATTTTTTAATTCCAGTTTTACTTCTTTCATTGCCGCTTCAATTTCTTTATTTATTTTGTTCATGTCCACTTCTTTTAAGGCTTCCTGTACCTCTTTATTAATTGCCTTAACATCTATTTCTTTTAAGCTGTTACTTACCTCTTCCATAATTTTTTTCATGTCCACTTCCTTCAGGCTTAATTGTACTTCTTCCATAATTTTTTGTACATCTACTTCTTTTAATGCTTTGCTGATGTCAGCATTAATCTGGTTCATGTCAATCTGCTTCATCTGCTCGGCAAGTTGCTGCAAAGTTACCTGCAGTTCTTTCATTGCTTTGTCAATTTCGGCCTGGTTAACTTTTGCCTTAGGCTTTGTAGTGTCTTCATAAATTTCCTGCACACCTAAAGATTTTGGAAAAAAAGGTGTGTCCTGGAAAGACATGGTAATAATACCAATAAGGAGTGCTGCAGCAATACCGGCTACAGATTTTTTGTGTTTTAAAATAAATTGTTTCATGGCTTTACTTTGTTGGTTTAATAATTAAATACGAATAATTTCGTAACAAATATAATCAGCAGTTTTTATTTTTTTTAGTGTGTTAATAAAAATTAACATTTTAAAAGGAGTTATCTTCAATAGCATCATTTTATCACGTCAGTATTTTATACGATTTTTACAGTATTAATGTTACATGGCCCGTAAATTTAAAAAGTATGAAAAAGTTAGTTGGAGTTATTATAATGATGGTAATGGCAGTTTCGTTACAAGCACAGCAAGAAGAAACTGAGACGAAAACAAAAGGCTTTAAAAAGGAAAATTTGTTTACTGGTGGAAGTATTACAGCATCGTTTTACAGTGGTGGTACCGTATTGGGCATCAGTCCTTGTTTTGGATACAGCATTAATAAAATAATAGATGCCGGCGTACTTGTAAACTTTACTTATACCGGCCAAAGAGATTACTCAGGCGATAAATACCGCCAGTTGGTGTATGGGCCGGGTGTATTTGCAAGGATATATCCGGTAAATATGCTTTTTGTTCAGGGTACATTTGAGCATAATTTTACTTCTATAACTTACAAGCCTGCATATAATGGCCCGATAGAAAAATATAAGGTAGATGCCAACAGCTTATTAGTTGGGGCTGGCTATTGCAGCGGCAGGGAAGGAGTGGGTACAATGTTTTATTATCTTTCTATAATGTTTGATGTAACTAAAGATATCAACTCGCCTTATGTTGAGCAGTTGCAGGATGGCTCTTTAAGGGCTCAGCCGATAATAAAGGCCGGCTTGCAAGTTCCTTTATTCCAGGGAAGAAATAACAGAAGAAGATTCTAAAGAAAATTTTCTATTTCATCCGGAGACGAAAGTATAGTTATCCTGTCTTCAATATTATCATACAAAAAGTTTTCCTGTTGCATCTTTTTTGCATGTGCTAATAAATGATCGTAAAAACCTGCAGTATTTAAAATATAAATTTCTTTACTGTGGATGCTTAATTGATTCCAGGTAAGCATTTCAAACAATTCATCAAGGGTTCCAAAACCGCCGGGTAAAATAATTGCGGCGTCACATTTTTCGTACAGCATTTTTTTACGGATGTGCATATCTTCAACAACAATTAATTCAGTAATGCCATGGTGGCTATGCTCCCTGTCTGTTAATAACTGCGGAATAATACCGGTTACTTTTCCATTTTTTTCCAATACCGCATTGGCCACTGCACCCATAATGCCTTTATTGCCGCCGCCATAAATTAATGTAATATTTTTTTCTGCCAGTATATGGCCTAACTGCTTTGCATGAGTTACAAACAATGGGTTGTTGCCGTTTTTGCTACCACAAAAAACTGCTAATGATTTAATTGCCATAAATTAATTAACTTGAATTTTATTGCAAGCTAATTATTCGCTATTAATAAATCATTATAAATTCTTTTATGAGTCCTTTAGTTTTGTTTTCATTTGTAATTGCATATTTTTTAATTCTGCTGGTTGTAGCATGGTATACCAGCCGCAACAGCAATAACGATACATTTTTCAGTGGGAATAAAAACAGTAACTGGATGCTGGTGGCATTTGGTATGATAGGTACAAGCCTTAGCGGTGTAACATTTGTAAGTGTACCAGGCGGTGTGGGAGATTTTTCGGGTGGGGCTTTTAAAGGCTTTGCCTATATGCAGGTAGCTTTTGGATATTTGATTGGCTATGCCGTTATAGCTTTTATCCTGCTTCCTTTATACTACCGGCTAAACCTTACTTCTATTTATAATTACTTGTTACAGCGTTTTGGAGTTGTTGCCTATAAAACCGGAGCATTATTCTTTATTATAAGCCGTACAGTTGGCGCTACAGCAAGGTTATACCTGGTGATCAATGTTCTTCAGATATTTATTCTTGATAAATTAGGCGTACCTTTTTTAGTTACAGCAGCAGTTATTTTATTAATGATCTTATTATATACGTTTGAAGGTGGTGTAAAAACAATTGTTTATACTGATACTTTGCAAACCTCATTAATGATTGGAGGGTTGATAGTTTGTGTAGTATTTATATTAAATCAGCTTAACCTCTCGGGTGGAGAAGCTATTAGCGAAATAAGCAACAGAGGGTATTTTAATATTTTTAATTACGATGTTAACAGCAAAGGTTTTTTTCTAAAACAGATTATTGGCGGCGCTTTTATTACCATTGCTATGACGGGGCTCGACCAGGAAATGATGCAAAAGAATATCAGCGTAAAACGTCTTGGCGATTCTCAGAAAAATATCATTACCATGAGTATTGTTTTGGTAAGTGTATTATTTCTTTTCCTGGTTTTAGGTGGGTTGCTTTATTTGTACACTACATCAAAAGGTGCAGCTTATACAGAGGTAATGGTAAATGGTAAAATGGTAAAACAATTATTACTGGATGGTAATAATATTTTAGGCGATAAAATGTTTCCATCTGTCGCAATGAATATGCTTCCTCCAGCCATGAGTATTATATTTATCATTGCACTGATTTCAGCACTTTTTCCAAGTGCAGATGGTGCTTTAACTGCACTTACATCATGTTTTTGTATAGACATGCTGGACCTGAAAAAAAGAAATGACCTGGATGAAAAAGCCAAGAAAAAATTACGCCTTACAGTACATTTCACTTTTACATTTATATTCCTGGTATGCATTTGGGTTTTCTTTAAAATTGCAGATAACAGTATCATTGATAAAATTTTAGATCTTGCAGGATACACTTACGGGCCATTATTGGGCTTATTTGCTTTTGGCATTTTTACACACCGTAATCTGGCTAATAGTTTTTTAATAACAGCAGTATGCCTGATTGCTCCGGCAATTTGTTACCTGCTCAATATCTATTCTCCGGAATTGTTTGGTAATTACAGGATAGGTATTGAGTTACTCCTGATTAATGGACTAATTACATTCATTGGCTTGTGGCTTATTTCAAAAAAAGGTGTTAAAAAAGAATTAACCAGGCAGGATGATGTGTCAGATGCCGGCATTCATGGGTTAGGAACACATTAAATCCTCAAATAAAATAGTATCTTTACAAAGTTAGTTAGTGCCATTCCATCTTTTATATAAGTGTGGAATGGCATTGTATTTATAAGTTAAACCACGAAAATGAACGGAACAATTAATGTATCAAAACAAAGAAACTGGAAAGAGAGTCAGGCACACAGCAGCTGGCAGATATTTAAAATAATGGCAGAATTCGTTGATGGCTTTGAAGCATTGAGCAGGATTGGGCCATGCATTTCAATTTTTGGAAGTGCAAGAACAAAACCCGGCAATAAATATTATGAACTGGCAGTTGAAATATCCAAAAGGCTTGCCGAAGAAGGTTTTGGAATTATTACAGGTGGCGGTCCCGGTATAATGGAAGCTGCCAACAAAGGCGCTTCCATTGCAGGAGGCAAATCTGCAGGATTGAATATTGATCTGCCTTTTGAACAGCATCCCAATCCTTTTATAGACCGGGATAAGTCATTAAACTTCGATTTCTTTTTTGTACGCAAGGTTATGTTTGTTAAATATTCACAGGGATTTATAATGATGCCCGGCGGTTTTGGAACCATGGATGAATTTTTTGAAGTGGCCACTTTAATTCAAACCGGAAAATTCAAACAATCGCCAATGATATTAGTTGGTAAATCTTACTGGGGTGGATTGATAAAATGGATAAAAGAAACTATGGGAGAGGAAGAGCAGAATATTAATTCCGAAGATTTAGACCTGATTCATTTATTTGACACTGCAGATGAGGTGGTTGATTTTATGCTGGATTATTATAAATCAAAACCGCTGGCGCCAAATTTTTAATGGAACTGATCAACGATATTGTTGAAGCCTATGCAAAACGTTTTTCATCGCCTTTAGATGAAGTATTGCAGGAGATTGAAGATTTTACTTTGCAGCATCATCCACATGCACAAATGCTAAGCGGCCATGTACAGGGCAAAGTACTGGAGATGATAAGTTGCATGATAAAACCAGGGCGTATTTTAGAGATAGGCACTTTTACCGGGTTTAGTGCAATGTGTTTATCAAAAGGGTTACAACCCGGCGGGAGAATACATACTATTGAATTACGTGAAGATGATGCCGCAACAGCAGGCAAATATTTTACTAAAGCAAACGTTAATAATAAGATCATCCAACACATCGGGGAAGCCAGGTACATAATACCTAACCTGCATGAACAATGGGACCTGGTTTTTATTGATGCTGATAAAACGGGGTATATTGATTATTACGAACTAACTTTGCAATATGTAAAACAGGGCGGTTTTATTTTGGCAGATAATGTGCTGTTTCATGGTGAAGTTTTACAGGAACCATTGAAAGGAAAAAACGCAAAAGCAATACAGGACTTTAATGCGCATGTGGCAAAAGATATAAGAGTGGAACAGGTGATGCTTACAGTAAGGGACGGATTATTGCTGATAAAAAAATTATAAAGCATGAAGAAATTTTTTGTTACGGGATTGCTGTTTTTTATTGTTGCAATAGCTGCAGCCCAGGATGTATTAACTCCTGTGCAGTATATTGAATTGTATAAAGATATTGCCATACGGGAAATGAAACGTATGGGTGTTCCGGCAGCCATTACTTTAGCACAGGGAATTTTAGAAACTGAAAGCGGCAACAGCAGCCTGGTTAAAAAATCAAACAATCATTTTGGCATTAAGTGTAAGAGTAACTGGACTGCAGCCAGTGTAACACATGATGATGATGCCCGGGGAGAATGTTTCCGCTCATACACAACAGCAGATGAAAGCTACCGTGACCACAGTAATTTTTTAAGAGCCGGACAACGCTATGCTTTTTTGTTCAGGTTAGATGTAAAGGATTATAAAGCCTGGGCATATGGATTAAAAAAAGCCGGCTATGCTACAAATCCAAGTTATCCGCAGATTTTAATAAAACATATTGAGCAATATAATTTACAACAGTACACATTACTTGCTGCAGATGAAGTACCCAAATTTGATCCGGATAAATACCAGGATGATAAGGAAACAGCAGTAGCGGAAAATAATGCCGGAGATGATGTTGAAGTTGCTGAAGAAAGTATACTTGATATCAGTGATAATGTAATTACTGTTAATGGCAGTAAATGTGTGTATGCTGGTAAAGGCACTTCATTGCTGGTGGTGGCTACAAAAAATGATATTCCATTAAGTAAATTATTGAGTTGTAATGAACTTGCCGAAGACGGGATGCTTGTAAAAAATCAGTATGTGTTTTTAGAAAAAAAATCGAAAACAGGCGATAAAGATTTTTATACAGTAAAGGGTGGAGAGTCTTTATACGATATAGCCCAGAAGAATGGTGTGCAAATGCAATACATGCTGGATTATAACAGGCTTTGGGGCAATGAAATTATTAAAGCTGGTACAAAAATTTATTTGAAGCCAGGCCTTGCTCCCCAAAAACTTGTTACCGAATCGGTTGCTGTTACAGCAGCTGCAACAGCAAAAAACCATACAGTACAACCCAAAGAAGGGCTTTATGCTATTGCAAAAAAGTACAATGTTAGTGTAAAGCAGTTGAAAGAATGGAATAAACTGCAGGCAGATACACTCAGCATCGGGCAGGAATTAATTGTTTCGCAATAATAAATTACAACAGCAAATGAATATTGAAGTACAAAATAAAAAATTTACACCTTACATTACTGCATTGCAAATAAGTGAACAGATAAATAAACTGGCGGCTGACATTAACCGTGATTATGCAGGTAAACGGCCGCTTTTTATAGCCATACTCAATGGCTCTTTTATGTTTGCTTCCGATCTTTTTAAGGAACTAACTATTGAAGCAGAAATATGTTTTATTAAACTGGCATCATATAAGGGTACAACATCTACCGGAAATGTAATTACTTCTATTGGCCTCGACGAATCTTTAAAAGACAGGCATGTTGTAATTGTAGAAGATATTGTTGATACGGGAAAAACACTTCATGAATTTTTACCCCAGTTATTTAACCAGCAGCCGGCAACCTTAAAGATTGCTGCTTTGCTGCATAAGCCGGATGCACTGGCTTATCCTGTTAAAATTGATTATCTTGGATTTAATGTACCAGATAAGTTTTTATTGGGATATGGGCTCGATTTTGATGGGTTGGGTAGGAATTTGAAAGAAATTTATCAATTAATTGAAGAATAGCGGGCAACAAAAAAGGGAAAAACATTGTCTTAACAGATACTTTAACGATTAAAACTTCCTGTGCCACAACGGTTACTATATTTAGTACTATTGCTTGCTGCTGCATCTTTTACAAATGCGCAATACTATATACGTGGCGAAGTAAAGGATGAAAAAAATCAACCACTTCAGAATGTAAGAATCGTTTTACAATCTTCACACCAGTCGTATTATTCAGGTAGTTCCGGGGGCTTTGGTATTACCACAAAAGTACTTGTTGATTCACTCATTTTTAGTCTTGAGGGGTACGAAGTAAAAACGGTTAAAATTACTGCCGATCAATGGCAGTATATTAACTTAAAAGTATTGCCTTCAAACGTTAACCGTAACCGCCCCAAATTAATTTCGGTTACAAAAGATTTTAAACAAACTTCTAAATACCGCTGGTATGTAAATAACGAAACTTATTTTCAACTGGTAGAAAATGAATATGTAGATGCCCGTAAATTTCCCAACACCGGTTTTTCGTTAAATGTAAACAAAGCATCTTACAGCAATATCCGCAGATTTTTAAATATGGGTAGTACAGTACCGCCGGATGCTGTACGAACAGAAGAGTTGTTAAATTATTTTAACCTTCATTACCGGGAACCGGAAAATAAAAATGTATTCAGGGTTGAGTCGCAATTATCATCCTGTCCATGGGACGAAAATAAACAGTTGCTATATTTAAATATCAATGCTAAAAAATTAGATCTTAATAAAATCCCGCCGGGAAATTTTGTTTTTTTAATTGATGCATCGGGTAGTATGGATATGTCCAACAGGTTACCTTTATTAAAAGCCGCCTTCCAGCTATTTGTAAAAAACTTACGTGCAGTTGATACGGTATCCATTGTTACTTATGGCGGCACAGTGGGTATTCATTTGCAACCAACCAGCGGAGCAGAAAAAGAAAAGATCACTAAATCTATTGAAGAACTGGATGCCAGTGGAGATACGCCAGGCGAAGCAGCGATATTAACTGCTTACGGAATGGCAAGGAGTAGTTTTATTAAAGACGGTAACAACAGGGTGATACTGGCAACAGATGGTGATTTTAATGTTGGTGCTGCATCTGAAAAAGCATTAGAAGATCTGATCTCGAAAGAAAAACAATCAGGTGTTTTTTTAACCTGCCTTGGAGTAGGTATGGGAAATTTTAAAGATTCTAAATTAGAAACGCTTGCAAAAAGGGGTAATGGCAATTACGCCTATTTAGATGATATTGCCGAAGCGGAAAAAGTATTGGTTAAAGAATTGACCCAAACTTTTTATGCTGTTGCAGATGATGTGTATATGAATACACAGTTTAACCCTAAGTGGGTAAAAGAATACCGGCTGATAGGCTTTGATAATAAAAGGGATGCAGTTTCAGATACGGCAATTGAAATAGAAGGTGGTGAAGTGGGCAGTGGCAGCAGCGTACTGGCTATTTTTGAAATTGTTCCGCAGGATGAAAAATCTTTCGGCGGAGATGTTGTGGATAGCGAGGGTATTGCAAAATTGCAGATGCGTTATAATCTTTGTGGAGATACCACGATGTTATATCTTGAAAATATATGTCCTCTTAATTTTATACCTTTTAAAGAAATTGATAAAGAATTACAGTTTGCTACAGCAGTAACTATGTTTGGGCTAAAAATAAAACAGTCTAAATATATTAAAGATGCAGAGTGGATCGATATTGAAACTATTGCCACAGCATCCTACAACGAAAAAGATTATTTACAAACTCAGTTTTTACAACTCGTAGATAAGGCACGTAAAGTTTATAAATCAAAAAAGGGCAGGAAAGGAAAAGATGAATAATGTCAGTCGTGAGTAGAGACAACAGCAGAATTTAAATATTGTATTTCAACTTACGATTCACCACTTACTACTCACTCCTTAACTAAACATCTCCCTCACTTTATCAAAAAATGATTTGTCGTTTTTATCAGGCTTAGGCACAAAGTTTTGACTGTGCTGTAATTTCTCCAGCATTTGTTTTTCTTCGGCGCTAACATGTTGCGGTGTCCATACATTTACCTGTATTAATTGGTCGCCTTTTTCGTAGCTGTTTACATTAGGAAAACCTTTGCCTTTAAGCCTGAAAATTTTTCCGCTTTGTGTGCCCGGAGGTATTTTTATTTTAGCCCTGCCATCAATGGTGGGTACTTCTACCTGTATGCCAAATACAGCATCTGGAATTGAAATATGCAGATCAAAAGCTACATTCAATCCATCTCTGTGTAATTGTGGATGAGCTTCTTCTTCAATTAATACAATAAGGTCGCCATTGCTGCCACCACGTTCACCGGCATTGCCTTTTCCACCAACACTTAACTGCATGCCTTCCTGTACACCAGCAGGTATATCAATGGTTACAGTTTCCTCGCCATACACTCTGCCTTCGCCTTTGCAATTAGTACATTTATGTGTAACAGTACTGCCTTCACCGTTACAGGTTGGGCAGGTGGTTACGGTTTGCATCTGGCCTAAAAAAGTATTTTGTACCCGGCGTACCTGGCCGCTGCCACCACAAGTGCCGCAAGTGCTTATACTGTTTTTATCTTTTGCACCATTACCTCCACAGGTAGTACACAGTACATATTTTTTAACCTTAATGGTTTTAGTAGTACCCTTGGCAATCTCTTCAAAATTCAATTTTATTTTTACTCTCAGGTTACTACCTCTTACGCCTCTGCTGCGTCCGCCACTGCTTCTTCTTCCACCACCGCCACCAAAGAAACTTCCGAAAGGACTTTCATCTCCAAAAATATCTCCAAACTGGCTGAAGATATCATCCATATTCATACCTGCACCACCACTGTAACCACCACCGCCTCCACGTCCGGGGCTAAATGCCTGGTGGCCGAAACGATCGTATTGCGCCCTTTTATCAGTATCACTTAAAATTTCATAAGCTTCTGCCGCTTCTTTAAATTTTTCTTCTGCTGCTTTATCACCGGGGTTACGGTCGGGGTGATAAAGCATGGCCACTTTACGGTATGCTTTTTTTATCTCATCCTGCGATGCAGATTTTGATACTCCTAATATTTCGTAAAAATCTTTTTTCATGCCCCTAACCCCTAAAGGGGAATTTGGTGCCTGCTGATTCAGGCCTTGTTATTAAAATTAAATTATTTGAATTCTAATGCTCCGGTTCCCCTTTAGGGGTTAGGGGCATTCTTATTTACCAACCACCACTTTTGCAAAGCGGATTATTTTGTCATTTAAATAATATCCTTTCTCAACCTCATCTACTACTTTGCCTTTCATATCATCTGGTACAGGTACTTCGGTAATAGCTTCATGTTTTTCCACGTCAAATTCGGTATTAACGCTCTGCATCGGCTTCAGACCTTTGTTAGTTAAGGTGTTTCTCAATTTGCCAAACACCAAGCCAATACCTTCTTTTATTGAAGCTACATCGTCACTTTTCTGCATTTGCTTCTCGGCCCGGTCGCAATCATCCATTACCTCCAGCAATGAAATAATAACATCTTTTCCTGCTGTTTGAAATAATTCAATTCTTTCTTTGGCAGTACGTCTTTTATAGTTATCAAATTCGGCAAAAAGGCGTAGGTATTTATCTTTTTGATCTTCCAGTTCTGCCTGTAGTTTTTCAGTTACATCCTCGGCTCCTTCATTGCTTAAATGAGTGTTGCCGGGTACATCGGAATCTGCATTAATGTTCATTTCAATATTATCCTCTGGCGTTATTGCTTGTTGTTGATCCATACTAATTTTAAAATTGGTTGCGAAGGTACAACAGTCAAACATTTTGCCAAGCCCTGTTTTACAGCCAAATTGTCAATATTTTTAATAGTCGCTGCCGTATTATAAGCCTTATTAAGCTTTTGCAATTGTTACCTTTGCGCCATGAAGAGTATTATTCTTAATAAAAATATAAGCCGGAGGGTAGAAAGCGGCCATCCCTGGATATTTTCTAACGAAGTAAATACCGGAAAGGAAAAGGATACCAATGCAAAACCCGGTGAAATAGTGGAGGTGTATACTTTTGATAAAAAATTTATTGGCAGGGGGTATTATAACCCGCAGTCTCAAATATCGGTTCGGTTGTTAACCCGTAATAAAAATGAAGCCATTGACGATGCTTTTTTTTATAACCGGATAAAACAAGCCTGGGAATACCGTCAGCGGATTGGCTATACCGAAAACTGCCGCCTTATTTTTGGTGAGGCCGATGATATGCCGCAACTGATCATTGATAAATTCAATGATTACTATGTGATACAAACCTTAGCGTTGGGTATTGATGTGTGGAAGCCATCGATTGTAAAAGCATTGGATGAATTATTTACACCCAAGGGCATTTACGAACGTAATGATGTACCGGTTCGTGAGCTGGAAGGAATGGAACAACATAAAGGTTTTCTTTCCCCTGAATTTGATACTAATATTGTAATTACTGAAAACGGGATAAAATTTAATGTAGACATTGCTAATGGGCAAAAAACAGGTTATTTTTTAGACCAGCAGGATAACCGCAGGGCCATACAGCATATTGTAAGAGATGCCGATGTGCTCGGTGCTTTTTGTTACACAGGGTCATTTGAAATAAGCGCTGCATTTTATGGGGCAAAATCAGTTTTGGGTTTAGATATTTCTCAAAATGCAGTAGATATGTGTAATAAAAATGCCGCATTAAACGGGTTGGAAAAAATATGCCATTTTGAATGCGTAAATGCATTTGATGTGTTGAAAACATGGAGCAAAGAAGAGAAACGCTGGGATGTGGTAATGCTGGATCCGCCATCATTTACCAAAAGCCGCAGCAGTATTGATAAAGCTGTTGCAGGGTACAAAGAAATAAATTTACGTGGCATGAAGCTGGTAAAACCGGGAGGTTTTTTGGTAACATCAAGTTGTACCAATTTAGTGCAACCCGAATTATTTTTAGATATTATTGCAATGGCTGCAAAAGACGCTAAACGAAAAATAAGGCAGGTGGTATTTAATGCCCAATCAGCGGATCATCCCATAATAAGAGGGCAGGAGAATACACACTATTTAAAGTTTTTAATTGTACAGGTACTGTAAGTAAGAATGAAAAAGTACTATTAAGTGGATTACTTCAACACAAGGAAACGTGCTGTTTCAATAAGCCGACCTGTTTTATCCCGTAGCTGGTAATAATAAAAGCCTCTTGAAAAATCGGCAAGGGAAAGAATAATTTTTTCGGGTGGATTTTTTAATTCGTATACCTTTTTTCCCGTGTAGTTATAAACCAAAAAAGAAAAAGATTTATCATACCCACTCTGGAAATCGAAATTGATAACCGTAGTGGCCGGAATTGGATACAACTTTATCAGTTTTTCAGAATTATTGCCGGGAGAGGCAATTTTATTTTGAGCAAGAGAAGTAAAGTTTAAACCAATAATAAAGATAATAATGTAAAAAATTTGTTTCACTAAAGTAAAAGTAATTAAATACTTCGATATTTTAAAAAATTATAACTGCTAAAAAGGTGCCATTTTTTGTAAGGAAGCCTTTAAGGGGTTACCCTGTAAGGTTAAAACGCTTAAGTATTAGTTTAATTGTTCAAGTATTGTATTAATTTCCTCAAAATTGGGTAAATCTCCAGCAATTTCAAGCACCTCTGCATATTGAAATATGCCGTTTTTATCAATAATAAAGGCCGATCGTTTAGAAACTCCTCTCATGTCCAGTATCCATTCGGTATATAAAGTGCCATACAACGTTGAAACTTCTTTATTAAAATCACTTAAAAAAGTAAAATTGTAGTGCTGATCTTCCTTAAATTTTCTCAGGGTAAAAACAGAATCTACCGAAATACCAAAAACCTCAGCCCTGGTATTGTTGTACCGGCTGATATCATCACGTATGGCACATAATTCTTTTGTACATACACTTGTAAATGCCTGAGGAAAAAAGAGCAGTAATACATTTTTCCCTTTGTAGTCGCTGAGATTTATTTTGGTCTTGGTAGTGTCGAATAAACTAAATTCAGGTGCCTGCTGCCCAATTGTAAGTGCCATTATTATTTTTTTGTAAAGATAGTTGTGTAAAAAATGTTAACACCGTTTGCATCCTTTTGATTTACTTAACCGACTGAAATTTTTTAACCAAAACAATTTAACATGAAGAAGTATTTAGCAGAATTAATCGGCACTATGTCGTTGGTATTATTTGGCTGCGGCGCAGCTGTAATTTCGGGAGGCAATGTTGATGGAGGAACCGCCGGCCTTGGATTATTAGGTATTTCACTTGCATTTGGTTTGGCAGTGGTTGCAATGGCTTATACCATTGGTGGCATTTCGGGTTGCCACATCAATCCGGCAATTACTATTGCGATGCTGGTTGCCGGAAAAATAAATTCCAAAGATGTCGCAGGTTACATTATTGCTCAGTTTGCAGGTGCAGTTGCAGGGGCAGGAATTTTGTATCTGATTGCATCTGGCCAGGGCAACTTTAAAATGGGAGAGTGGGCATTGGGCTCAAATGGCTGGGGCGAAGGATATTTGGGTAACTATAATATTACTGCCGCATTTATTACAGAAGCTGTACTTACCTTTTTATTCCTGTATGTTATTTTCAACGTTACTTCAAAACATGGTAACAGCAATATGGCTGGCCTTGCTATTGGTGTAACTTTAGTTTTAATTCATTTGGTGGCAATACCCATTACCGGAACATCGGTAAACCCGGCACGTAGTTTTGGTCCGGCAATTTTTGCAGGCGGTAAAGCTTTGTCTCAACTATGGCTATTTGTTGTGGCACCAATTGTTGGTGGTGTTGCTGCAGCAATTGTTTGGAAATTAACCGGAGAGGATAAGGATAGTTAATCTAAATTCTCAGTCGGCATAAAACATTTTTTAATAACAAAAACCCCATCAAAATTTGATGGGGTTTTTTGTTATAACATTCTTATTTTAATTACCACCCACTCCAATACCTCCACCGCCTCCTTGTGTACGTTTATTTTCGTCTTCTGTAGCGCTGTTTCTGTTACGTGCAGCTTTTACCTGGTTGCTGCCAAAACGGTAAGAGAAGTTTATTTTAAATTGCCGGCTGTCTCCATAACCTGAAAACATTGTTTGCTGGCTGGCAAAATTAATATCCCCTTTAAATTTAAGAGAACGGAACATATCAGTAAACGAAGCCTTAATATTTCCTTTATTCTTTAATATCGGTTTAGAAATGCCACCATCTACACTCCACAATGCTTTGCTTTTAAAAGTTCCCTGCCATACAGTTGGGGAATTATAAAAACCACTGAGTTCACTTGTCCACCCCTTGCCTAATTTAAAAGAGTGCTGCATATAAAGCGATAATGTAGCTACATTAAGATCAATTGTTCTGCTGCCACCGCCAAAATCTGCTTTATACATGGAGTAAAAGCTGTTGATATTTACAAACATGCTGTACCATTTGTATTGATAAGGGTAACTTATATTCAGACTGATAATATCCTGTGTTGCAAGATTTTTTTGGGTGATGAAACTTTTACTTTTTTCAGCAGTATCAACTATTTGTGTAAACATATCTTTTACATGGCTATAACTTAATTTAGTGGTAAGCCTGTATTTATATACATTGGTTATACTTACAATATTGCTGTATTGAGGACGCAGGTCAGTGTTGCCTTTTTGATAAGTGTATTCATCTAATTTAAATTCAAATGGATTTAAATTCTGGTACGCAGGCCTGTCAATTCTTCTGCTGTAACTAAAACTCCATTGCTTCATTGGGTTTTTGTTAAATGTAATTGAACCACTTGGAAAGAAATCTATATAATTTCTTTTAAATGATGTTTTGCTTGACGTGTTTACAGTGCCATTGGAATAAAGCCCGTAGGTATCACCTTGCGATACGGTGTTTTCCGACCGGACACCAAACTGTATCATCTTACCTTTAAGCTGTTTATTGTAATTGACATACAATGCGTTTATATTTTCGTTGTATTCAAATTCATTACTGCGTGGTACATCTAAAACCGAACCGCTGGTAAACACATTATATCTTTCAAAATGATTTTTAGTTTTTACAAAAGATGTTTTGCCTCCAAAACCTAATTTACCTTTTTTATAGTCTTGTTCATAATCTACTTTAAAGGCAAATATGTTTATGTCAGAAGGGGCTAAGAAATTATAAACCCTGCTGTCGTATGGTGTAGTAGCCGAAGGTAGATAATAATAGTTAGGCTGCATCTGATCACTTTTGTTTTTGTACATACCATAATCTGCATCAAGGTTTAATTCCTGTCCTTTTGTATTGATATAACGGTAGTTGGTATTAAAGTTTACATTATTTCTTTTACCATCAGTGCTGTTGTCTGCAATTAAAGTATTTTGCAAGGCACCAGTTGGAATATAACTTTTTGGTGTAGTGCTGTAATTACTTACATTATTGTCGTTTATATTTCCGTTAACCATAAACCCAATGGTACTCTTCTTATCAATATAATAATCCAGGCCTGCTTTAAAACCATTAGTGGTATTCAGCATTTTTATTTCCGATTTCTGGTTAAAAAAAGTATCCAGTATGGAACGCTGTAAATTAAACTGCATCAGGTTAAGTGCATGATTAAAATTATAATTACCAAAAACGTTTACTTTTTTTCCCCGATTGTTCAAATTAAGCCCGGCATTATATCTACCATATGTTCCAACATTATATCCTGCATTTACAGACCCGTTTGTACCTAAGCTTTTATTTTTCTTAAGCTTAATATTGATGATGCCTGCATTACCTGCTGCCTCATATTTGGCAGAAGGGTTAGTTATTAATTCAATAGCTTCAATCTGCGATGATTGCAATGATTTTAAATAATTAGAAAGATCTGTGCCCGACAAAGGGCTTGGTTTACCATCAATATAAACCTGAACGCCATTCTTTCCGGCAAGGCTGATATTATCATCCTTATCAACTATAACTCCTGGCGCTTTACGCAACAATTCCATACCATCACTGCCAACAGCATTAATGGTGCCTTCAACATTTAAAACCATTTTATCGGCCTTAACTTCTATCATTGGTTTTTGGCTGGTAACAGTTACTTCCTGTAAATTTTTAGGCGTAGCTGTTACCGTGATAGCGGCAACACTAGTGGGTTCATTTTCTTTCACCTCAAAAATTACAGAACTTGTTTTTTGCATCCCGGTAATACTGGTTCGTATAAAATAATTGCCGGGTTTTATAGAAAGCAGTTCGTAAATACCTGCTTTATCGGTAACGGCTGTTTTTACCAGGGCAGAATCTTTGGCTTTAAGTAACATAACAGTTGCTGCTGTTATACCATTACCATTATTGTCTTTAATCTGACCGGTAACTTTAGAAAGTGTTTGGGCTTTTGGCTGAAATGCAAGCAACAGAATAGTAGTTGCAAATAGCAGTAGTTTTTGTTTCATGTCTATACTTTATTTATATTTTAAATATGCAGGCGCAATTTACCACGCTAGTTTTGTAATAAGATTGTAATAATTCATGAATTGTGTTTTTTCATGGATGAATGGTAATGATTTTACCTTTCGTTATTGATGAAGACGTTTTTAAGCCCCGGATATTTTAAAACAATCATTTTAAAATATCCTCCTCATCAGTGCTTTAGCAACTAATCACTCAACAAATTCCAGAATATCTCCGGGCTGACAATTCAACACTTTACAGATGGCTTCCAGTGTACTAAAACGAATGGCTTTTGCCTTACCTGTTTTTAGTATGGAAAGGTTAGACAGGGTTAGATCAACCTTTTCAGAAAGCTCATTTAATGACATCTTCCTTTTGGCCATCATCACATCTAAGTTTACAATGATTGGCATAGTTAAACAGTTAAATCGTTTTCGTTTTGAATATCTACTCCTTTTTTAAAAATAGTCGCAATAATATAGATTACTGCTCCCATTAAAATAAATGCTTGACTGTCTGCCCAAAATTGATTCAGGTTGTCGGTATCAAATCCGTGATGCATTAAATTTTTAGCTGACTGCCTGGCAATATAACTTAACAGTCCAATTGAAAGGGTGTAATAACTAAGTTGTGAAATTTGTTTCGCAACAAAAGTATTGAACGGTTTTGATAGATCCATTTTGTGCATTAGCCTGATAACTATGTAAAACAAGCAAGCTTTTAAAATTGAAATGATCAGAATAAAGCTATAGATGCCGAAAAAAGCTAATCTACTCTCTTTATACATTTCAATTAAGTCAAGCTTTTGATAAAGATGTTGGACAAATTCAGGCTTATACAGACTGAAAAAGAAATTTACTATTAAGCCTCCTGCTTCAATGGACAAGCCGACAAAAATGAGCCAGGCTACAATGTATAAGCCCCAAAATACGAAGTTGTTTGTTTTTGACATAATTCTTAAAGTTTAAATTACGCAACGAAGATAATAAGATATTTATTGATAAACAATAAATATTTGTGTTTTTTAGGAAAATATTCTTCAATTAGCAGTAAATTACAGAAAATCTGCAGGTCTTGTAGCAGTGGATATTCTTAAGAGGATTTTTTAAATTCTTCTATCTCCTCAAGAAATTTTTGCGCCTGTAAAAGAGGAACCTGCTCGGGATCGTTCTTTAACAGGTAGCTTACCCATTTTTTGTGCATTTTAAGGGGTGTGAGGTTTTTGTAAAGCCAGATAGTTAGTATGGTAAAAAGCAGAGTGATGGGTACAGCGATCAAACAGAATTTAATAACTGAGTCCTGTATCATTTCGGTACTCCAGAACCAGGTTGTATAAAATGGTGTTTGTAAAAGTATAAACCGGCTGCTGAATGTAGATGCCTGCAACCGGGCAAGTTTTTTTTGTGTGTCGGTAATGCTTTGGCTGTAATCCAGTTCTTTGATGAGTACAATATGTTTTATATAAATAACAATGGCCGCAACAGTAATAAGCATTATCATACCTACTGAAACAGTAAAATAAATATTCTGTAATTGATTTCCGTAAACCAGAACGCCTAAGAACAGGGCCCATAAAACTCCCAGGATAACAGCTACCAGTTTTAATCTTACCAAACTGTTAAGTTTTGATTGCGCTTTTTGTTTTTGTAACGACTCCATGATGAAAAAGTTCAGTTTCATTGTCCTGTCAAGCTTTTCATCCTGAGCTTTCCAAAGGGCTTTTAATGTAACATCTTCCATAACTTTAATTATTTTGTATTTAAGAATTTTTGTTTCAGTTTATCTTTTATACGGCTTATACGTGTAGCAACATTTGTTTCTGTAATCCCTAAAATTTCTGCTATCTCACTATAGGTTTTTTCTTCAAGGTAAAGTATCATCAGTGCCTTGTCCAGTTCTTTTAGTTCACTTATAAACTGCTGCAGTGTATCAATATTTTTTTCAAGTTCTGCAGTGTCTTCTTTTTTGTCTTCAATTTCTATATCTGGTTCAGATAGCTTAATGATTGCTTCGCCTGTTTTTGTTTTGCGGTAAAATGTTATGGCAACATTCAACGCTACACGGTACATCCATGTGGAAAATTTAACACTGTGGTTATAATGATTGTATGATCTCCAAAGCTGATAAGTAATTTCCTGTGCAAGGTCGGCACGGTCGTACTGGTTTTTGCAATACGAGTTACAAATCTTATAGATAATAAGTTTGTGTTCCTCTACCAGTTTTATAAACGCTTCCTTATTGTTTTGCATAACCTCAATCCTAAATAACAATATTTTCTTCATTATTCGCAGCAGTATCAAAAAAATCACAGTTTGGTGGTAATTATTTTAAAAACGACGCTTACAACTGCAGTGGCAAAGGCTTAACTTTGCCGCTTATTATTATGAAGACAAAATCATTAAAAAAAGACAAAGTAAATATCATCACTCTGGGTTGCAGTAAGAACATGGTGGATAGTGAAGTGTTAAGTGGGCAACTGATTGCCAACGATATTAATGTTGTGCATGAAAATGCTAAAAAAGACCACAATATTGTAATTGTAAATACCTGTGGCTTTATTGAAAAAGCCAAAGAAGAAAGTATCAATACTATTCTAGACCAGGTAGAGCTGAAAAAGAAAGGTAAACTGGATAAAGTATATGTAACAGGATGTTTAAGCGAACGCTATAAAAATAATTTAGAGGAAGAGATACCGGAAGTAGATGCTTTTTTTGGTACGATGGAATTGCAGGGCATGTTAAAACAATTTAATGCAGATTATAAAGCTGATTTAATTGGAGAACGTCTTTTGTATACACCACAACATTATGCTTATATGAAGATAAGCGAAGGTTGTAACCGTACTTGTTCTTTTTGCGCCATTCCACTTATGCGGGGGCAGCATGTAAGCAGGCCAATTGAATCGCTGGTGGATGAAGCCAAACGTTTGGTTGACCGTGGTGTAAAAGAAGTAATGCTGATTGCACAGGAACTTACTTATTACGGGCTTGATATTTATAAAAAAAGAGAATTACCCAAGCTATTACATGCTTTGGCTGATGTAAAAGGACTGGAGTGGATTCGTTTGCATTATGCCTATCCTTCAAAATTTCCGATAGAAATTATTGATGCAATTAAAGAAAGGGAAAATATCTGCAACTATATTGATATGCCTTTGCAACATGCTGCCAATAATATGCTGAAAGCAATGAAACGGCAGATTACCAGGGAAGAGATGGAAGACCTTGTTGGTGAAATACGAAACCGTATTCCTGATATTTGTTTACGTACTACTTTAATTGCAGGCTTTCCGGGAGAAACAAGGGATGATTTAGAAGAACTAAAAACCTTTTTACAGAAAATGCGTTTTGACCGTGTAGGCATTTTTACTTACAGCCACGAAGAAGGTACCAGCGCTCATGATCTTGTTGATGATATACCTGCCGAAGAAAAAGAAGAAAGAGCTCAGGAAATAATGGAAGTGCAGCAGGAGATAAGCCTGGAGAAGAATATGGAAAAAGTGGGCAAGACATTAAAAGTACTTATTGATAAAAAAGAGGCCGGCAGATATTTAGGCCGTACAGAATTTGATAGTGTGGAAGTAGATAATGAAGTAATTATTGAAAGTAAAAAGAAATTAGTACCAGGCGAATTTGTAAATGTAAAAATTACAAAAGCCTACGATTACGATATTGAAGGAGAAGTAGTGTAAAAAATAAGGGCTACATTTTTGATGTAGCCCTGAAAGGTTTTTTAAAATGATGAGGTAATTATCCTACCACTTCCACATTAACTGCGTTCATTCCTTTTTTGCCTTCTTGCAAATCAAACTCAACGCTGTCGCCTTCTTTAATATTTTGACTTTTTAATCCACTTACGTGTACAAAAGTTTCTTTGTTAGAGTCGTTGTGTTTGATGAAACCGAATCCTTTTTCAGTGTTGAAAAACTTAACGGTACCTTGTTGTTTGTCCATTTTAAATTGTATTGTATTATTTAATAAGGTGCAAATATAGCTTTTATATGCCTAAATGTGAATATTTTTTATAATGCCATTATTTGCCGGGCTTAATTGCAAGCACCTCTATATCAAAAATTAAAACATTGTTTGGCGGTATTACAGCTATATTTCTAATGCTATATGCTAAGGCTGAGGGAATTATGATCCTGATTTTTCCGCCTTGTTTACAAAATGGTAAACCAATCTGCCAGCCTTTTATCAATCTTTTTAAGGGGAAGGTTGCAGGGCTGTCTTTGGTTTGGTCAAACACAAAACCATTCAGCAATTGCCCTTTATAATTAATAACAAGAGTATCATTTACTGTAACTGCTGGACCGTCCCCTTCCTTTAAAATTTTATAAAACACGCCATTTGAACTTCCGGTGGTATCTAGTTTACCGGATGCGATAGCATTTAATATTTGTTCCCGTTCTTTTAAAGCTTCAATTAGACTATCCACGTTTTTATAAAAGTCGATAACGGGTTTTGAATTGTTTGCAGTTCTGTTATACAAGTCACCAAACTTTGTCGTAGTTTTTTTAAAGCCGCCATTCCACAAATAAAAAGTAGTATCTTCAATACCGCCACCATAATCAATTCTGTCTCCAGCTTTACCCGTGGCATCATAACTGAATTTACTTTCAGTAATTTCCTTCCAGTCGCCGTTTTCCCTTCTTATCCATTGGTTACCAAAATTTGCCTTTCTAAAAAGCTGTCCGTTGCTGCCGTCAAAATTTTCTACAAACGAATATAATTTCCGCAGAGGTTTTCCATCTTTTGGTGCTTTAAAGCAGGCAATCAATTTCCATTGTTGTTTTTCAGGAATAAAAAAGTAACCGGCATAGCTGGTTGTATTTGAAGTACTGTCTGTTGCAGCTGTTACTAAAAATTTATAAGTTTGCCCTGCCTTCCAGTTATACACCCAATGGCTGTGGCCTCCCGTTCCTTCATTACCAAAACCGTCTGCAAAAACATCTTCTCCCTTTCCTATCAATTGTACTTTATTATCATCACTTACTTTATTTCTGTCCACGGCTTCATTACCGGCATCCCATACCGAAAAAATAACCCGTCTTTCTGTAGGGCTGTTTACCTGTATGCCAAAATATCCCCTGGCAAAGCCACAAGCCATATAATAACTATGCAAAACATCTGCATCTTTCGGTACAGTTATTTCGTTATAAAAAGAAACCACTTTCATGCTGTCATCCAAAGGGTACATTAAATGAACAGATGCAGCATTTTTCCTTGTCTTGGCGTTAAAGTGCATGTCTTTTGTTGCGGTACCACTTAACTCAAGCGATTTTATTGCAGCAATTGTTTTTCCTTTTTTTACCGGGGCAGAAAGTATAAGTGCATAAAAACCGGCTTCTTTTAATTCAACAGTGCCAATAGCAACCTGCTTAAAATTTTTTGATTGTGGAACAATGCAGGTAAACTTTTTGCCGGCAAAAGAAACGGTTAACTTATTGCCGGCAACATCATTTTTTAGTAATAATGAAAGATTAAGTTTACCTGTATTGCGGATGCTGAAGTAAAATTGAATCTGTTGTTTAGTATCCGTCCAGTTTTGTATCCCTGCCTTCTCTTTAAATAAGTTGCTTTCACCATCATTATTACTTTCTTCTGCAGGTATCGCATAAGCTGTATATGCAGGAATAGAAACTGCCTGTTGGCCATAACTGCAATTAAATACAGCAACAGTAAAGACAATAAAAGCAAGGAAATTACGCCATTTCATAAATAAAAAATTGATGCATAAATGTACATGCATTTAATAAATTTTAATTCTGAACCTGATAATTTATAACTAACTTAGTAATACAGGCAATCAGTAAATCCAAGCAACATATGCTTTCGGCTAAAACAGTAATTACAGGTACCGGCTCTTATATACCGGATAATATAAAAACCAATAAGGATTTTACAATTCATAGTTTTTACGGGGAGGACAACAAAAAAATTGCAACAGATCCGCAGGAAATTGCAGATAAATTTGAACAGATAACCGGTATTGAAGAGCGGCGTTATGTTGATGCAGATATGAACTCATCTGATATGGCTGCTATTGCTGCAAAAATTGCTTTGGAAGATGCCGGTTGTGATGCAGAAACAATTGACCAGGTAATTGTAGCGCATAATTTCGGTAACGTTATCAAGCATACCATTCAAACAGATGTGCTACCTGCATTGGCATCAAGGGTAAAACATGCTTTACAAATTAAAAATCCCAATTGTGTGGCTTACGATATTTTATTTGGGTGCCCGGGCTGGCTACAGGGAGTAATACAGGCGGATGCTTATTTTAAAGCGGGCATTGCAAAAAAATGTTTGGTAATAGGTACCGAAACTTTATCCCGTGTTTTAGATATGTACGACCGTGATAGTATGATCTTTTCTGACGGGGCAGGGGCTTGTGTACTGGAAGCAAAGGATGCTGCCGAAACCAAAAGCGGCATTTTAGCCAGCTGTGTTCAGTCGCATTGTATGGATGAAGTAGAATATTTAAATATGGGGAGATCTAATTTCCCTGATTCAGATCCACGTGTACGTTACATAAAGATGAAGGGCAGAAAAGTATATGAATATGCCATGAAATATGTGCCGCTTGCAATGAAAGATTGTTTGGATAAAGCAGGTGTGGATATAAGCGAATTGAAAAAAGTATTTATTCACCAGGCCAACGAAAAAATGGATGAAGGTATTATTAAAGCTATGTATAAATTATATGGTATTCGTACAGTGCCCGGAGATATTATGCCGATGAGCATTCATAAACTAGGTAACAGTTCTGTTGCCACTATACCTACTTTATACGATCTGGTTAACAAAGGAAATATGCCCGAACATAAGTTGCAAACAGGCGATGTAATTTTATTTGCATCGGTTGGTGCAGGCATGAATATTAATGCTGCTTGCTACAGGGTATAATCTGTCTTTTATAAATAAATCTGCCCGTAAGCCTTATTTAGCCTATATTTGCAGCAAATCTCCATAATGAATAATGATCTGATTGTAAAGTTCCTTGAGCCGACGCATCTTTCTAAAACATCGGTTAAGATTGAATTTAAAAAACGTAATACCATCATTGGTGTATTTGTTGAATCTCCTGACTACCAGGATCTGAAAGCAAAGAATTTCTGGCGTATTGTTACCGAAGCAAGTATTCCTGAATGGCAAAAAACAAAAGACCACAGACTGTCGAAAATTTTTAGCGGCAGTGAGTTTACACGTTTAACACAGAGCAAAGAAAAAGCGGTGTAATATTTTGTTGTAAGCTTGAAAAAAAATAATTCTGATGAAAGTCTGGCTTTATGGCCGGACTTTTTTGTGTTATTAAGGCCAGGTTCACAACGATGCCCGGCCCTAAAAAATTAAAAGTTCAACTTAGCAGTTGAACTTTTAATAAAATTTATTATTGAAAACAATTTAACTCTCCACCGCTTCCATATAACTCTCCACAGGTTCGCAGGTACAAATTAAATTCCTGTCGCCATAAGTATTATTAACACGGCTTATGCTGGGCCAGAATTTATTTTGCTTTACAAACGCTAAAGGAAAAGCTGCAGTTTCCCTGCTGTAATTATGGTTCCACTCATTGGCGCAAATTACAAACTGTGTGTGCGGTGCATGTTTTAAAGGATTGTCGGCCTTATCGGCTTTACCATCTTCAATGGCTTTAATTTCTTTACGGATATTTAATAAAGCATCGCAAAAACGATCCAGTTCTGCTTTGTCTTCGCTCTCAGTTGGCTCAATCATTATGGTGCCTGCAACGGGAAAACTTAAAGTAGGCGCATGGAAATTATAATCCATCAAACGCTTGGCAACATCTTCAGCTTCTATACCGGCACTTTGTTTAAACGGACGGAGGTCAACAATAAACTCATGTGCACAGGTGCCATTTTTACCGCTGTATAATATTTTATAATCATTTTCCAAACGGGCTTTCATGTAGTTGGCATTAAGGATAGCGTATTCTGTGCTTTTCCTCAACCCTTCGGGGCCTAGTAATTTTATGTAGGCGTAGCTTATTAATAAAATACTGGCACTGCCATAGGGCGCAGCACTAACCGCATTAATTGGATGGTTGCCTCCCGTTGTATGAGATACATGCGATGGTAAATATGGTGCAAGCTTTTCGTTAACACAAATTGGTCCCATGCCCGGGCCACCGCCACCATGGGGAATAGCAAATGTTTTATGTAAATTCAAATGGCAAACATCGGCACCAATATTACCCGGAGAGGTTAAGCCTACCTGTGCATTCATGTTGGCACCATCCATATACACCAATCCGCCGTTATCATGTATCAGGCTGCAGATTTCTTTAATGCTTTCTTCAAATACACCATGTGTACTTGGATAAGTAACCATCAACCCTGCTAAACTGTCTTTGTATTTTTCTGCATTAGCTCTTAAGTCGGCAACGTCAATATTACCGGCTTCGTCACATTTTGTAACCACTACTTTAAAGCCGGCCATTACCGCACTTGCAGGGTTGGTGCCGTGTGCACTAATAGGTATCAATATCACATTCCTTTTAGCTTCATTTCTGTCTGCATGATAAGCCCTGATAGTTAACAAGCCTGCATACTCACCTTGTGCGCCGCTATTGGGTTGCAAAGAGGTGGCAGTAAAACCGGTAATATCACTCAACCAGTTTTCAAGTTCACTTACTATTTGCTGGTAACCTTTCCATTGGTAAGCAGGCGCAAATGGATGTATGCTGCTGAATTCGGGCCAGCTTACAGGGATTAATTGTGTGGCAGCATTCAGTTTCATCGTGCAGCTGCCCAAACTTATCATCGAGGTATTTAAACTCAGGTCCTTATTCTCTAAATATTTGATGTAACGCAACATTTCTGTTTCACTGTGGTGGGTGTTAAAAAGCGGGTGCGTTAAAAATTCAGAGGTACGGGTTAATGCAGCCGGAATATTTTCCAGTAAACTGTCTGCATCAAAATTGGCAACAGCAGTATCATTGTTTTGCGATGTGGCAAAAATATGCAGTATGTCAAGTATAGCAGATTGCGTGGTGGTTTCATCCAAAGCAATACCAATATATTCATTACCAAAATAGTGGAAATTTATATCCCTGGCTTCGGCAAGTTTACAAATATGCGATGCATCTTTAACCTGTATTTTTAATGTGTCGAAATAATATTCATTCACATTGGTAAAACCCATTTCATCCAGTTCTTCACTTAATGTTAAGGCCAGCAGGCTTACTCTTTTTGCAATATTCTTTAATCCAGCTGCACCATGGTAAACCGCATACATGGCCGACATATTTGCCAATAATGCCTGTGCCGTGCAGATATTACTGGTAGCTTTTTCCCTGCGGATGTGTTGCTCACGTGTTTGTAATGCCATACGTAAACAACGGTTGCCCTGTGCATCAATACTTACACCAATAATACGTCCGGGAATGTTTCTTTTAAATTCATCTTTGGTAGCAAAAAAAGCTGCATGCGGTCCGCCAAAACCCATGGGCACGCCCAAACGCTGGGCACTGCCAATGGCTACATCTGCACCTAATTCGCCGGGTGGCGTCAATAAGGCGAGGGCCAGCAAATCTGTAGCCATAACAACTTGTGCATTTACCGCATGCACTTTATCAATAAAATTACTGTAATCTTCTACTGCACCATTGCTGTTTGGGTATTGTACTATTGCGCCAAAAAACGAATCGTCCAAAGCCGTGGTTTTATAATCGCCAAATACAAGCTCTACCTGTATAGGAGTAGCTCTTGTAATTAAAACATCTTTTGTTTGTGCAAAAATGTTTTCATCAACAAAAAACTTTGGTGCTGTAATATGGTCGTGGTCTTTGTTTTTATGGTTGAACAACATGGCCATGGCTTCTGCAGCAGCTGTACCTTCATCCAGCAAACTGGCATTGGCAATAGGTAAGCCTGTAAGGTCACTTACCATTGTTTGAAAATTCAATAAACTTTCCAAACGGCCCTGAGCAATTTCTGCCTGGTAAGGCGTGTACTGGGTATACCATCCGGGGTTTTCAAAAACTGTTCTTAAAATAACGCTGGGTACAATGGTATTGTAATATCCCTGGCCAATATAAGATTTACAAACTTTGTTGAGTGCTGCGGTTTTTTTCAAGTCGGCCAAGTATTCAAATTCACTCACCGGGCCTGCGGTTTGTAAAGGGTTTTTAAGGCGGATAGATGAAGGAACGGTTTTATTGATCAGTTCATCTACTGAATTTATGCCAATTACGTTTAGCATAGCCTTGGTTTCCTCATCGTTTGGTCCAATATGCCTTGCTGTAAATTCCTGCTGCTGTTGTTCAAAAAGATTCATGCTTCCGTTTTAATTTTAGTTTGTTTTTTTGTACCGGGCTTTTGTTTCACTATCTGGCTTCATTGGCGTCGCACTCTTGTACAGTATATCTTTACTGGGCTTTTAAATAAGCGGAGAAGGTTGCGATGCAGTTATGGAGCAATAAAAGTTGCCGCAAAATTAAGATAACATAACAAGAAATTGCGGCTATAAGTTCATTAGTTCAAATGTGTGGAAAACTGAGGGATAACCTTTAAAAAGGAGAGTCATCAAAATCTAAAAACTCTATTCTCCGAGTTCCCTCTCCTTTGGAGAGGGGTTGGGGTGAGGCTGTTAATCTTGTATGGCAAGTACCGGCACTTTGCTTTGGTAAATCAATGTTTTGGTATGCTGGGTTTTAAACAGGCGTTCAAAAAAACTATGGTATTTAGGAGCAATAATGATCATGTCTATTTTCTTATCTGCTGCAAACAGGTTAACAGCTTCATGAAAATCGTATAGGCGCATAAAGTAAAATTCAGGCTTAAACTCCGCCAGTAAGCTTTCCATCTTATCCCTTTCTTCTTTAAATGCTGTGGTTAAAGCTATATAATGGTTGCTGTCAACATTTAAAATATGCAGGCAGGGTTTAAAATCTGCAAGTACTCTTTTTACTGCAAGCAGGGCAGGGCTCTCTTCCACATATTTCATTTCGGAAGTAATTACAATATTGCTGATGCCTGAAAAACCGGCATGCTCCGGTACAATTAAAACCGGGCAAATATTTTTTTCTGCCATTTTTAAGGTGTTGGAACCGGAGAAACGCAGCGCTAAACCGGTTTTACCAACCAACCCCATTACAATCATGTAGGCGGTTTTTACATGGGCAAATGAACTAAGGCTTTCAATAAAATCATCACCCGATTCCAGTAGCGTTTCAATGGTGGTTGCGGAATTGGAAAATTCTGTTTTAAGGCTTTCCAGGTAATTGCGTTCTGTTTCCACATCTTCATCAGCTGAATAAAAATGATATAAAATCAAAGTAACATCATTCCTGTTCTTATACATGTTGTAGGCGTAGTGTGCTGCATTAAAAGAAACTTCAGAAAAGTCTAATGGAACAATTACGTTTAGCATGTTAAAATATTTGATACAAAATAAGAGAAATTTTTCATAAAAAATAAAGTATACTTTTATTTGTGTAAGGTTATTTTTTACTTTAAATAATAACAGCATTAAACCGATATTTGTTTTATGGAAGAAGACTTATTTGAAAACTGGGAGAAAAAATCGGCCGATCATCAAAAACAATACAAACAGTTATTACACCGGGCTGATAAAAATAAAGTGCTGAAAGCATTGCCTGACCTGCATGAAGAAGCTTTTGAAAAAGTTGATTGCCTGCAATGTGCCAATTGCTGCAAAAATTATTCGCCACGTTTTAAAACGCCCGATATAAAACGTATCAGTAAACATTTACGGATGAAGGAAGGCGATTTTATAAATACTTACCTACGTGTGGATAATGAAGGTGATTATGTATTACAAACCAAACCCTGTGCTTTTTTAGGTGCTGATAATTACTGCAGTATTTACGAAGTGCGTCCTTCAGATTGTGAAAGATTCCCTTATACTGATGAAGATGTTCTTCAAAAAAGGCAACCCCTTACTTTAAAAAATTCAAGCTTTTGCCCTATTGTTTATTATGTATTGGAAAAATTGATGGTAATAAAATAATATAGTCTTGCAGGTAACGGTTTTTATCTAATACTCCATCTCTTTTAATGCAGGAGCTTTAAACCAGGTAATCACTACTACAAGCAGCGTCATAAAACCACCGAAAACTACCGAAGGCACCAGGCCCAAAACCCGTGATGCAAAACCGCTTTCAAACTGGCCCAGCTCGTTACTGCTGTTAATAAACATAGAGTTAACTGCAGAAACCCTGCCCCGCATTTCATCGGGAGTGGTTAATTGTAAAATAGTGCCACGAACCATAACACTTATGCCATCGAACATGCCACTGCACAACAATGCAATAAATGAAATGATGTAAATATTAGATAACCCGAAAGCAATAATACATACGCCAAAACCTGCAACAGCTAGTAACATTCTTTTGCCTTGTTTTTTATTCATAGGAAAAAGGGTAAGCAAAATTATTATGGTGATAGAGCCGATATCGGATGCAGCAGTAAGCCAGCCAAAACCAATCGGGCCAATTTGTAAAATTTTCGAACTGAATTCAGGTATCAACGCAACAGCACCACCAAATAAAACTGCAAAAAGATCTAATGAAATAGCACCCAGCATAATTTTATTGCCTGCAACAAAACGCAGGCCTTCTTTTACACTTTCCCATGCAGGAATATCCTTTTGCTTAACTAAAACAGGTTTTCTTTTTACAAACGATAAGATGGTGGCTGCAATTAAGATATAAGCCAGGATGATGAAGAAGGTTTTGTTTACTCCAATACCGGCAATTAAAAAACCTGCACTGGCATGCCCGGTTATTGAGCCAATAAGCCAGGTAGAAGAACTGATATTGGCGGCATACTGTAAAACATCTCTTGGCACCAGTTGCGCAACAATTGCATGCGAAACCGGCCCTGCAAAAGCTCTTATGATACCGGTTAAAAATATAATAGCATAAAAACAATATTCCAGCCAATGCTTACTGATTGTATGTTGAGCTGCAGGTAATGTACAAACAATTAAGAGCACAACACAAAACGAATAAGAAAGCATTCCTTTCAGCAGTAAGGTCCTTTTTTCTGATTTATCAATTACATGACCTGCATATAAGGCAAGCGAAAAAACCGGAATAAATTCTGAAAGGCCCACCAGGCCAATAGCAAATGAGCTTTGTGTAAGTTGAAACAATTCGTATGCGACTACAGTGCCAACCATACGTAAAGCCATAATATAAATGAAGCGGCAGATAATGTAAAGGCGAAATTCTTTTTCTTTAAGCGGCGATAGTCCTTCTTTATTAAATAATACACTCATTACTGCGAAGGTGCAATCTTTTTTTGAGTTGATTGTTACCTGAAAAGAAATTTTTAAGGCAGGCTGATATAATGTTGCCCATCATCATATTCTTTATCAAGAGCATCAATAATGGCTTTCAAATGCAGATCATTACCCAAAAAATCGGCATTACTACAATCGACAAACAGCGTTTTAATATTATGCTGTTTTATATACTGGGTGTAAGTTTCCTGTAACGAGAAAAGGTAATCATTTGGAATACTCTGTTCATATTCCCGGTTACGTTTTTTTATATTTTCCTGTAATTTACTAACAGGACTGTGCAGGTAAATTAAAATATCGGGCTGTACTATTTGTGGGTTGATGATTTCAAAAAGTTTTTGGTACAGTCTGAATTCTTCATCGGCCAGGGTTACTTTAGCAAATAAAAGACATTTGGTAAACAGGTAATCCGAAATAGTAATGGCCTGGAACATATCCTTGGTTTGCAACAGGTCTTTAAGCTGTTTATATCGCTCTGCCATAAAAAACAATTCCAGCGGAAAAGCGTACTGGCTGGGGTTTTCGTAAAACTTTGGCAGAAAAGGGTTGTCTGCAAATTCTTCTAAAATCAATCTTGCATTAAAGTGCTTGCTAAGCATGTGGGCAAGCGTGGTTTTGCCGGCTCCTATATTCCCTTCAATTGTAACAAAATTATACTTCATAAATAAATCCCATGTTCGCTGCAAATATGTAGCTGCAAAATAAGTGGAAAGTTTACACCCGCAATTAAAACTTTTTCACAGTCAGGGGATCAATACCTGCTTTCAATAACTCATTAATAGTTTTGTTAAAGACTGGGTGCTTAAGATTTGGTGAGAGTTGATTAAGCGGTATTAAAACAAAGTTTCTTTCCTGGAGGCGGGGGTGGGGGATATGCAGTTCTTTTGTGTGGATAATTTCTTTATTAAAAAAGAGAATATCGATATCAATAATACGCGGTGCATTTTTTTTAGTTCTTATTCTGCCCATTTTTTTTTCAATGGCAAGAATAGTTTGCATGGTTTGTACAGCAGTAAGTGATGTTTGTACAACAATTACCTGGTTTAAAAAATCGGGTTGTTTGGTATTGCCCCATGCAGCAGTTGTATATAAAGAAGAATGCCGTATAGTTTTGCCAATTTGCTGCTCTATTTTTTTTACAGCCTTTAATAATTGCTGTTGGCTATTGCCCATATTGCTGCCCAGCAGCAGGTAGGTTTTATTCATCATATAGCGAAAAGTCTTTTATCGGGCCAAAATGATTTTGTTTTGATAAGCTTTACTTTCTTAAAGTCAGCATGTAAAGGATTTACTAAGAAATTATATTCATCACTGATTACAGCCGACGGTACTTTTAATAACAAGGAGTGATTCTGTTTTATAAACTCATCACCGATAAATTTTGTATAGGCAAAATCTTCTTTCCAGCTGGTTTTTAATTTGTTTAATTTTATTTCGGTAACTGGTATATCTGTGGCAATTTGTATAAATAACAGATCCAGTTCAATACTATAATCCTTAAAGTTTGTATTTACCAACATTTCCAAAACAGCAAGTGAAATATGCTCTGCTGTATACAACATAGGAGTGCCTTTACTATTCCACCTGGCACCGTTTAATTTTGCACCGGTACCGGAAATATCGCTTTTATAAACGGCATTACTTATTCTGTAAACTATCATGCAAAAAGCCCGTGTTGTATTCTTCCCAATTGTGTCATTGTTTTTTGAATGCCTTCAATGGTAGTTAACGAATCAAAAGATAAATTGCCTTCCAGCATATAAGGGTTTCGTTTTATCCAGGCATAAAATAAATCTACGTTGCCAAAAGTGGTTATACCTTCTTTAATAACTTTTGAAATTTGCATAGCTCTTTCGGCGTTAATAGGCGCAAAAACACCATTACTTTTTGCATAGCGCTGTAAAGTACGTTCACTAATATGTAAGAGAGAAGCCCATTCTGCCTGTGTGAACGGAGTTTTATCTGCAATTTTTTTAAATTCGGTATATGTAAAATCTTTTAAAGAGGGGATTGTTTTTACACTTTTAGTAAAATATGGAACATGAGGTTCTTCAACCTTATTAATTTCACCAGCTTGTTTATATTTAGCTGGAATCGCTTTTTTTACTTTCTTTTTCATGTACCCGACCTTTGACGCATAAATATACGACATCTGTCAGAAGGTGCAAATTTTTTTTAATCCTTTTTTACCAATAGCTTTACGTTTTTAAAACATGGTGGATGCAAAAATATAGCCAGCTAAAGGCGTTTTTAGCAATTATAAAAGCAAGCTTCCGGTCTATTCTCAGTAACCCTAGTGCTCTGTTTTTCAGTTTATTATTTCCAATAATATTCATCTTTATATTTGGCTCATTTGGTAGGGGTAGCGGTGTGCATTACCGTATTGCATTTTCTACTAATTCCGATACTGCAAACGAAGTTTATGACAGTATAAAAGCTAATCCGATTATTATAATTTCCTCTTTTAAAAAAGACGGGGTTACTGATACTGCTGCCATGCGTAAGGCATTGGAAAAGGATAATATATCTGCCATAGTTAACATAAAAAAGATAACGGATAGCGCCGGAAATGAAAGTTATATTATCCTGGATACTTCCACTTCAGCCAGCGGAAATGCAATTGGTGCATTACAACAGATATTTACAAATATTACCAATAAAATTGCCATGCAAAAGGCGGGCTTATTAAAAACCCCGTCGGTAATACCTACAGTTTATGCAGTAAGAGAATATCGGAATATAGATTTTGTGTTACCCGGTATGTTAGGCTTCTCCGTTTTATTTTCCACCTTATTTGGTATTTCATTTACCTTTTTTCAATTCAGACAGCAATTAATTTTAAAACGATTTTATGCCACCCCGGTGAGCCGGATAAATATCTTGTTAGGCATTGGAATAAGTCGCCTGATATTTCAGCTTATTAATGTAATAATGCTGATAGGGCTTGGTTATTTCTTTTTAAATTTTACTTTGGTAAATGGGTTGATTACTTTTTTGGAGATGGCATTGCTTACAATTATAATGTTATTGCTTCTGTTGGGCGTAGGTCTTATTTTTAGCAGTATTGTAAAAACAGATACAGCAATACCACTATGGATAAACCTGTTTGCATTTCCACAAATGCTTTTATCGGGAACATTTTTTCCAATAGATGTTTTTCCTAAATGGTTGCAGATAATTTGCAGGGCTTTACCACTGGCACAATTTAATGATGCTATGCGGAAAATTTCTTTTACAGGGCTTCATATATGGAACTGCTGGAAAGAGCTTGGCATACTGGCAATATGGATGATTGTTATTTATATAATTGCAGTAAAAGTTTTTAAATGGGAATAAACTTATGAAGTATGTAAAATTTTTAGTGTTAAATATTATTGTATTTGGTGTTTTATTTACTTTAATTTCATTGCTGTTTCCTTCAGTAATACAAACTTCCAAAACAATTAATATTGGCGGCGGCGAGAATAAAATTCTTAATAAATTATCTGATGTTACAAGTTGGAAAAAGTGGAATATGTTTTCTCAAACTGATTCTTTAACCAATGCTACTGTAATGGCAGACAGTACTATGATAGTTACAAAATGGGAATTCAACAGGGGGCGAAAACTGCAATGTGAAATAGCGGTATACAAATCAACCACTGATTCTATACCCGTGAGTTTTACAATTACCGAAAAATTAAAATGGTATCCATGGGAAAAATTCCGTGCCCTGGTTTCTGATAAAGCTATGAGTAATGCGGTGGAATTATCGCTTGATAATTTAAAAAAACAAATTGAGTTAGAGAAATAGGTATTAAGAAGGAAAGCTGATCTTACCCATCGAAACAACCGGAATGCCTTCAATGCCTTTTTGCAAATAGCTACCGTTACCACAAATACATTCATTAGCCAATACTGCAAATAATACTGCTTCTTTGGCATCAGGATCGATATTTAATGCAGCTGTTGTAGAAAAACTAAAATTAGGTAAACCTTCTTTTAAATGTTGCATCAATAAAGGATTGTGCATACCGCCGCCGCTGGAATATATTTGATAATTCTTATTTTTATCAGTTGATTTTAATACTGCATCTATAATGGTGTCAGCTGAAAATTTATTCAGGGTTGCCATTGTATCTTCTATGCTTATGCCGGTTGTTGATGATTTTTCTTTTGACTGTTGTAAATAATTTAAATTAAATAATTCCGGCCCTGTAGTTTTTGGGAAAGGTTTCTGAAAAAAATCATTTTCTTTCAGGGCATCTAATAAAGTATGACTTAATTTTCCTTGTAATGCAATAGCAGCATCTTTGTCAAAATGTTTTCCTGTAAAATGTTTTTGTGTCAAAGCATCCATCATTGTATTACCAGGCCCGGTATCGGTACTAAAAATTTCAGCACTATTCATGTTACCGGGTAAATAAGTAAAATTAGCAATACCACCAATGTTTAATAAAATCCTGTCTTCTCCCGGTTTACCAAAAATCAAATAATCACCATATACTGCAAGCGGAGCACCTTCTCCTCCGGCTGCAATGTGTTTTTGCCTGAAATCGCTGATAGTAATAATGCCTGTTGCAACAGCTAAGTGATCCCCGTCACCAATTTGTAAAGTAGCATTACCAAATTTGGTTTGCTGGTGTAAACTTTTGGGAGCATGATAAACTGTTTGACCATGACTGGCTATCAGGTCTATTTCGTCTTTATTAATATTCCATTTTTGTAAGCAGGCATTAATTATTGCGGCATGTTGTAATGCTACCCAGGGGTTAAGTAAACATAATTTTTCAAAATCTATATTCTTTTTACTGAATATAGTTTTGATCTCTGTTTTAAAATCTTCATTAAAAGCTATGGTGTCAAATTGTAATAAACTAATTTTTGTGTTTAACCCATTTCCCGAGAAACTGCATAACGCCACATCCAGCCCGTCTAACGAAGTGCCGCTCATCAGGCCTATAATTTTTCTTACAGGTTTTTTAGAGATAGCGTACAATTTTTCCAGGTCAAGGTTCATAATGGTAAATATAGTTGTTGTTCTTCGTTTTAGTTTTGATAGAAAGCTGCAACCCAAAGTTGCGGATTTCTGCTGTATTTATAAAAAAATCCTGCAATATTTTGCAGGATTCAACAATTTTTCTATCTTACAAGCCTGTTTTACCCAAAGACTATCATGCTTAAGAAAGAACGCCAGGCTTTTATTCTGCACAACGTAAACTTGCACAACCGTGTTTTAAGTAGTGATTTAAGTTCCGCTATAAATGTTTCGGAAGACACGATACGAAGAGATCTGCAGGAATTGTCAGACCATAACAAATTAATAAAAGTACACGGAGGTGCTTTATCCAAATCTTTTCACAGCTCCTTTAATTCATCCAAAGTTTATGCGATAGAGAATAAGAAAAAAATTGCTCAAAAAGCAGCCAGTCTTATAAAAGACGGCATGTTTGTACTTACAAGTGGCGGTACAACTATTATTGAATTAGCTAAAGCATTGCCCGAAAACCTGCATGCAACTTTTATTACCGGAAGTTTGCCCTCAGCTATAGAATACATGCATCATCCAAATATAGATGTAATAATTATCGGCGATAAGCTGTCGAAAAATTCGCAGATAACTGTTGGCGGAGAGGCTATCGCAAAGATAAAACAGATAAAAGCGGATTTATGTTTTGTAGGAACGAATGCTTTAAGCCTGGAGCATGGGCTAACTGATAATGACTGGGAAGTTGTACAGGTTAAAAAAGCCATGATTGAAGCATCGGAAAAAGTGGTATCGCTTACCATTTCAGAAAAATTGAATTCAACTCAACCCATCCGTATTTGCGAAATAAATGAAATTGATATTTTGATTACAGAATTAGATGAAAATGATAAACTATTAAAGCCTTATAATAAAAGTGGATTGACAATTATCTAAAACAATTTTTTAAAACAAAAAAAATGCAACATGAGAAACTTTATTTCACAAAAACTAATTAAACAGAAATGGCTTTGCTTTTTTCTGTTATTAAACCTGTTTGCCTTTACCACGCAGGCGCAGGTAAAGATCGCCGGTAAGGTTACCAATAACAAAGGCGAAGCTGTTGCCGGTGTTTCTGTTTCTGTAAAAAACGATAATGCAGGTACATTTACCGCAGCTGATGGGTCCTACCAGTTATCTGCCTCACTGAAACCGGGAAAATACACCCTGGTTTTTTCTGGTGTTGGATTTAAAAGTGTGGAACAAACTATTACGGTAAGCAATAATGCAGATGTTAGTGCTAACGCACAATTGCAAAACGATGCATTGGGAATGGATGAAGTAGTGGTTATCGGATCGTCATTAACCCAAACACGTAAACAATTAGGTAACACCGTAAACTCTGTAAGTGCAAAACAATTACAAAATACCGGTAGCGGTAATATTGGTGCTGCTTTGCAGGGAAAGGTTGCCGGTGCACAAATAACGCAAACCAGTGGCGATCCATCTGGTGGTATTTCTGTACGTATGAGAGGTACCAGTACTATCAGCGGTAGCTCCGAACCTTTGTATGTAATAGATGGTGTGATTGTAAATAATTCTACCACTAACGTTACCAACTTAAATGTACCTGCTGGTGCCCGTGCCGAAATTGGTACCAACCGTATGGCCGATATCAACCCCAATGATATTGAAAAGCTGGATGTTATTCCCGGAGCAGCTGCATCAGCTATTTATGGTAGCAGGGCAAGTAACGGTGTGGTTTTAATAACAACTAAAAAAGGGAAGGCCGGCCAAATGAAAATTGATTTCAGCACCAGTCTTATTTCAAATGCTTTAAGAAAAAGAGTTTATATAACCACATATGGTAAACAGTTTGGCACTGCAGGCTTACGTCTTGGTAATATCAGTAATGCATCTACATCACCAACGCCATATACCGGAGCTACAATTACCTATACGAGACCCGATGGGCAACCAAGAACATTGGCAACTGATTTAGTAGATGTAACACGTTACGATTACCAGGATAATATCTTTCATAATGGCTTAGGTACAGATAATTATATTTCGTTAAGTGGTGGCAGCGATAAAACGAAATATTATTTTTCCGGTGGTTATTATAAAAATGAAGGGATAATTATTGGTACCGATTTCAGAAGGTTCAATTTTAAATCGAGAATTGAGCAAACCATAAATAAATATATTACCGTAATTGGCGGTGTAGCTTACACAAACAGTTTTAGTAACGAAAAACCTAATGGCAATGTTTTCTGGAGCCCGATCAACTCCATAAATATTACCAATAACCTCTACGATATTACTCAAAGAGATGCCTCAGGTAATTTAAAAGGTGTGGAGCCAACAAGGGTTAATCCTTTAAGTGTTATTAACGATATGAGTTTAACACAGGCAGTTAACAGAACCATCAGTGATCTGCAAATAAAAATTAAGCCTGCAAAAGGTTTAAGTATAGATTATATTTTGGGTATTGATAATATTGCACAGGAAGGTGCTAATGCCATCAAACGGTATCCATATATCTCAGCACAGGAAGGATTGGGCTATGCATCAAATGTTTTGGTAAACACCTTTGCAATCAACAATGATTTTAACGTTTCTTACGCTGCAAAATTTAATAAGCTAACTACATTAACAACTGTTGGGTTTAATCACCAATACCAAAAAATAAGCGGCTTGTTTAATGAGGGCAGGGATATGCTGAATGGCATTTCAACAATAAATGGAGCATCAGTTGTTTTACCATCAAGATATACAGATGACACAAGACAGGTATTTGGCGGATTTGCACAGGAAACTTTTGGATATAACAATATCTTCTTTTTAACTGCCGCAGGAAGAATTGACGGAAGTACATCTTTCCCTCAAGATACCCGTACTTATTTTTATCCTAAATTAAGTGCAAGCTGGAATATAAGCGATATGGCATTTTGGGAGAATGCAAAAATGAACTGGTTTAATTCTGCAAGGGTTAGGGCAAGTTGGGGCCAGGCCGGAAACCTTACCGGTATTGGTACTTACGACAGGTTTACCAATTATACTTCAAACTTTATTAATGGTGTAGCCACATATAATATTAATACTGCTTTAGGTAATGAAATTATACAGCCAGAAAGAGCCAGTGAATTCGAATTTGGAACTGATTTATCTTTTTTGAATAATAAATTAGGGCTGGCTTTTACAGTGTACAATAAAAAAATTATTGATAACTCTTTATTAGTGGAAAGAACTTTAGCACCAAGCAGTGGAGGAAGCAGTCGCTTTGAAAATGTAGGTAACCTTACTAATAAAGGCTGGGAGTTGGGAATTAATGCAAACCCAATTCAAAAAAGAGATTTCAACTGGTCGCTTTATGGTTCTATAAACAGGAATAAGAATTTAGTAACTGCCTCAAGTCAAATTGCGCCAATTACTTTAGCTAATAATGGCGGCTCACCATCAGTAATATTAGCAGGTTACCCGGTAGGCGCATTTTTTGGTAACTATTTTGTACGGGATGCAAATGGCAACTTAAGTTTAGATGCAGGCGGAAGGCCAATTGCTGCTACCACTACGGGAACCAACTTAGCCCGACAGGTACTTGGCGACCCTAACCCGGATTGGGTTTTAAGTTTGAGTAATAATTTCGACTATAAAAAATTGTCATTCAGTTTTTTAATTGATGGCGCACAAGGCCAGGAAGTTTTTAATGCCGACAGAAGAACAAGGCAAGGGGTTGGTATTGGCGACTATGCCGAAAAAGAAGCAAAAGGCCAATTACCAAGAGGGTATATCTGGAGTATATATGCAACAGAAGAATGGCGGGTAGAGAGTGGGTCTTATATTAAGTTAAGAGAGATTGCTTTATCATATCAATTACCAATGTTAGCTAAGTTTATTAAATCATCTTCAGTTTCTGTTGTAGGAAGAAATTTAATAAGCTGGGATACTTATGATGGCTACGATCCTGAAACAAATGCAGGAGGTAACAGTGCGGTGTTAAGAGGAATTGATTTTGGAAATGTGCCTATTCCTAAAACATTTCAGTTAACATTTAAAGCAACTTTTTAATTAAAAAAACTGTAATAAAATGAAAAAGATAATTAATAAAATAATCATTGTTTTTTTATTAGCAGCGAACTGTATCATATTTACTTCCTGCGATAAAGAATACATTAACCCAAGCACAGCTTCGGTACCCAGCGTAACAACAAGTGTTGACGGCCTCATGAATTTGTGTGCCGGTTTACAAAGAAGATTTACCATTGGCAGACAAAGCCCTTTATACAATGCCCCTATCGGCGGCGCATATAGTGTGTATGCATTAAATACATTAAATGCAGGTAATACTGCAGAGGCTGCTGCCCAAACCGGTAAAGGTGCTTTACAACCCAACAATTCTATTTCAACACAATTGTGGACACAGAATTTATTATTGAAAGTTGAAGCAGAAACCGTGTTAGATAATCTTGCTATTGCTGTTGATCCTGCAGATAAAGTTGGATTAAAAGCTTACGCCAGTATTTTTTACGCTTTAAGTTTAGGTACCATGGCACAGTTTTTTGAACAAATACCTTTAACCAAAGGACTTAATGCAAGCTTCTCTCCACGGATTGATGCTATACAAAAAGCCATTACTGTTTTAGAAAGTGTGGATGCAGATTTAGCCACCACTGCACCAAGTGCAAAATTCATATCTAAAGTACCTGCAGGTATCGATATGAAAAACACGGTTAAGGCATTATTAGCACGCTATTATAATATGCATAGTATGGTAACAGGTACCTATAATGCTGCAAGTGGTAATAAAGCAATTACAAATGCACAGGCTGCAAGTCTGATAATAAAATCAGAATTCAGATTTACAGCAACAACTACTAATCCTTTAGGCGAACAGAATGTAACACAGAATGTTTACGGTGCAATTGATTCTACATTAGGATTAAGAAATGGATTAGCACCGGTACCTGCAGCAACCGATCCCCGTATTGGTTTTTACATCAGCAGGGTTGGAGGTATTTATCCAATGAAAGGTTTTGCAGCAGTGCTTACAACTGCGTACCCGGTTTATTTACCCGGGGAAATGAGTTTAATAGTTGCAGAAAACTTAGCAAGACAGAGTTCTTTTGTACCTTCTAAAACAGCTTTGGATATTGTAAGAACAAAAACAACAGATATTTATGGCATAGGTGCAAGCCAGGCTGCTTATTCGGGTCCATTAACTACAGCAGATTTGCTGCTTGATATTTATAAACAAAGAAGAATAGAATTATTTATGAGTGGCATGGAACTGGAAGATGCAAGAAGGTTTGCAAGGCCGGCACCAAATGCAGCAAATGAAGAAAGAAACAGAACATTTTATCCTTACCCTTTAACAGAGAGGGATAACAATACAAGCACTCCTGCCGATCCGGCAATATAGTTTTTTGGGAATAATAGCAATTGAGAAAAGCCGCAGAAATGCGGCTTTCTTATTTAGCAATAAATTTTAAATTTCTTTTTATACCAGTAAATTTTGTTCTCTTTATTGGAGAATCTTTAAAAATAATTTTGAAATTTTCTTCGGTTAATTCTTCCCAATCATTTTTAGTAAAATTTAAAATTTCGGGCAGAGGAAAAAAATTAATTTCATTGTTGGGCTTACTAAACCTGTTCCATGGGCAAACATCCTGGCAAACATCACAACCAAACATCCAGTTCTCAAATTTACCTTTCATCGCATCCGGAATCAGAGCATCTTTTAACTCAATGGTAAAATAAGAAATACATTTACTGCCATCAATCACCTTGTCAGGTAAAATGGCTTCGGTAGGGCATTCAGTAATACATTTTGTGCAGCTACCGCAATAGTCTTTTGCAACCGGATTATCATACTCCAGCTCTAAGTCAACAATAAGCGTTGCAATAAAATAAAATGAACCCGCTTGTTTGTTTATCAGGTTACCATTTTTACCAATCCAGCCTAAGCCGCTTTTTTGTGCCCAGGCTCTTTCCAATACAGGGGCACTGTCTACAAAACCTCTGCCGTTAACTTCACCAATATTTTCTTTTGTGTATTGCAGCAGCAGTCTTAATTTGTTTCTTATCACTTCGTGGTAATCATTACCAAAAGCATATTTTGAAATTTTTGGGGTATCTGTATTTTGCGGTGCAGATGGAAAATAATTAAGTAATAATGTAATTACAGATTTTGCGCCAGGTACTAATTTTGACGGATCAATTCTTAAGTCAAAATGATTTTCCATGTATTTCATGGCCCCATTGTAACTTTTGTTCAGCCAGTTTTCTAAACGTTTTGCATCCTCTTCCAGTTTTACAGCTTTGGCAATTCCACAATAGTCAAAACCTAATTGTTTTGCTTGTTGTTTAATTTTGATGGTATTGTTTAACGTAAAGCTCATTCCTGATCTGAGGTATTATCTTCCAAATGAAGTTTATGAAAAAAGCGATGGGCAATTGGCGCAATTAATATACCAATGGTGGAAATGAACATTACACCACTAAATAACGCATAGCAAGAAGCAAATACTTTGGCGCTTTTGGTCAGGCATATATCGCCGTCAATTACCGGCCCCATACCACTTAAAATCATGGAAGCATTTAACAGGCTGTCGTACCAGTCAAACTCCGGTACGGTTTGTTTGTAACCCATAATCCCGATTAATAAACAAAGCAGCAGTACAGATGCGGCCACAAAAAAATTTTTCCAAAGCCTGCGGTAATAAACATGTTTTGGTGCCAAGGGCTGTTTCTTATGTTCGTACATCTTTTTTGGTTTACATAAAAATACAAAAGCCCTGCAACATCATGCCGGGCTTTTTTTATTAAACTTTTGTTATCAGAATTTTATGTCGTAGCCAATCGTACCAATCAATTCAAAATAGCCAAAACTATGATTGACTCTTCCGCTACCGGCAGCTAGTGCATTGGTGTAATTGGCAAAACCTGTTTTTGCAGTACCTTCTAAAAACCATTTTTTTGAAAAATAAAATCTTGCTCCACCTTCAGCCCCAAAGCAATAACCTGCAATATGGAAACGGTTATCTATTCTTTTGCCACTTAAGGTAATATCTGTTTTTGGTATAAGTATGCCGGCTCCCGCTTTCCATAAAGCAGTAAATAATGGCCGCTTATTTTTTTTAGTTAAAAGATATTGGCGTACATAATTGATGTGGTAAAAATTGGCGCCGTTGGTATGCTCAAAATGTAATTGTGATGCATTGAAAGCGGTATCCTTATCAAAATAATCCGGCCCGATAAAACCTTTGGCCCGAAGCATTTGATTGTCGTATACCACATACTTGGTATGATCATAATTAATTTCAATTGCTTTTGTATGGTTAGCATTTAAATAAAAACCAATTCTATAATTATATTGTGGGATACTTATTTCTACAGGTTTTTTATAAATAGCATCAAGGTCATTTCTGTCATGTGCCACGGCTTTATAAATAGTAAAATCATGCGGTACGCCATTAACCACATCTTTAAAATGTATATTGCTTTTGGTGTACCATTCGGTATTGTAACCCCATTGCAGGTACATGCCCTTCACTAATTTATTTTTTTGTTGAGCGAAACTGGAAAATGAGTATACAGATACCAGTAAAATCAATAAAAATCTTTTCATGCGGAATGTTTTCAAATCGGGGTACAGCAAATAACTGAGAGCATTAAATGCAAATCCTTTTTTAAACCGCCGCAAAAATAGTGTAAACAGGGTAATTTTCGGCCTACCTTTCCTGTAATGTTTTATCTACTATATTTTTAAGCTCTTTATAGCGTTCATTCCTACCTTTATTATTAAGGTTAAATGTCATCAGGAAACCGGCATATTGAAGCTTGTTATCTACCCAGGGAAAACTGCCAAATAATCCCGGGCTTGTGATGGCATCGGAACGTTTTTCTCCTGATACATCATCCATTACCCATTCTCCAAAACCATAACCCCAGTTGCCGGCTTCGGCTGGCGAGGAAACTACAACAGCGTCTTTGCCTACACGGTTTTTCTGCATTTCAATTACTGATGACTTACTTAAAACCTGTTTGCCATTAAACTTGCCTTCATGCAAAATCATTTGCAAAAAGTTCAGGTAATCTTCTGCAGTACTCCATGCGCCACCGGCAGGTAATGCTACTTTGCCTTTCCCAAAATCGCTGTTTTTCATATTACATGGCTGGGCAATTCTTTTTGCAAATAATGTTTCAAAACTTTTGCCGCTTATTTTTTCAATAATGGCACCGGCAATTTGCAGGCCAGTATTACTATAGTGAAAAGTTTTACCAGGCTCACCTTCCATAGGTTGTTTTGCAATAGCATCCATCGCTTCATCCATGCTGTTCATATCTTTCATTGCACTCAAGTTTTCTTTTAAGCTGCCGGATTTAATTGCCGTTAAATGACTAAGGCATTGCCATATTTTTATATTACCCTTTCCATTAGCCGTCATTACAGGTAAAAATTTTCCAATGGTATCCTCCAGATTTAATTTCCCTTCATCAACAAAAGTCATTACAAGTGCTGCACTTAACCATTTACTGCAACTGGCAATTCGTTCTCTTGTGGCAATGGTAAAATCCTGCATTATTTCATCTGCATCTTTAACCTGCCTTTTTGCAATAAATTTTCCAATTCTTTTTTGTCTCCCACTCAGCTCATTTTCTGCTTTGCTGTAAACCAGTTTACCATCTTTATAAATCACCAATACTGCCCGGCCTCCAATTTCCTTTAAATTGGTAGTGAGCCATTCGTCAGCCTTATTAAAATTGTATTGAGCATTGACTACCTGTAATAGTAGCAGAAAACTTATACACAGGCTGCTTTTGCGGCAGATAGATTGCTTTTTATATGACATATTTGCTTAGATTTTTTGTTGGATTATAATTTGACGCCTAAGTTTAAAATTACAACTATGAGTTTACAAAACTTAACCATAAAATCGCAGGAAATTATACAGCATGCCCAGCAACTGGCATTTAATAATAATAATGCCAATATTGAAACAGAGCATTTGCTGAAAGCATTACTGGATGATGAAAATTCTCCCATTGAGTTTTTACTGAAGAAAAATAATGTCAATATTAATTTTGTTGAAACCAAGCTTAACGAAAGTATTGGTAAACTGGCAAAAGTTTCTGGCGGAGAGCCGGCACAAAATGTAAGCAGGGATATGAATAATGTATTGCTGCGTTCTGCCAATGTATTAAAGCAATTTAATGATGAGTTTGTTGCACCAGAACACTTACTACTTTCGCTGTTGCAGGGTAATGATAATACTGCAAAATTATTGAAAGATGCAGGCCTTACCGAGAAAGGGTTGATTGCTGCAACTAAAGAATTGAAAAAAGGCTCTACCGTATCTTCTCAAACTTCCGAAACGCAGTTTAATGCCTTAAATAAATATGCCAAAAATTTAATTGAAATGGCAAGAGCCGGAAAATTAGATCCGGTTATTGGGCGTGATGAGGAGATCAGGAGAACATTACATATTTTATCAAGAAGGAGTAAGAATAATCCTATTTTAGTTGGTGAACCCGGAGTGGGCAAAACAGCAATAGCCGAAGGCCTGGCAATGCGTATTGTAAATGGAGATGTGCCGGAAAATCTGAAATCAAAAATTATTTATGCATTGGATATGGGACAATTAATTGCCGGTGCAAAATATAAAGGCGAGTTTGAAGAACGCTTAAAAAGTGTGGTAAAGGAAGTGAGTACAAGCGATGGTGAAATTATTTTATTCATCGACGAAATTCATACGCTGGTTGGTGCAGGTGGTGGCGATGGTGCCATGGATGCAGCAAATATTTTAAAACCTGCTTTAGCAAGAGGAGAGCTGAGAGCAATTGGTGCGACAACCCTGAACGAGTATCAAAAATTCTTTGAGAAGGATAAAGCGCTGGAGCGTCGTTTTCAAAAAGTATTAATAGATGAACCTACTGTTGAAGATGCGGTTTCTATTCTTCGTGGTTTAAAGGACAGGTATGAAACCTACCATCATGTGCGTATTAAAGATGAAGCAATTATTGCTGCAGTGGAATTATCGCATCGCTATATAACCGACCGCTTTTTACCCGATAAGGCAATAGATCTCATTGATGAAAGTGCAGCCAAACTCCGTTTGGAAATGAACAGTATGCCCGAAGAGCTCGATAAATTGGAAAGACAGATTCGCCAGCTGGAAATAGAAAGAGAAGCAATTAAAAGAGAGGATGATGAGGTAAAATTAAAACAACTAAATACCGATATTGCTAATCTTGCTGTAGAAAGAGATACTTATAAAGCCAAATGGCAGCAGGAAAAAGAGATCGTTGAAAAAATTCAGAATGCCAAGGCTGCAATTGAACAATTAAAACAATCTGCAGAAAGAGCCGAAAGGGAAGGGGACTATGGTAAGGTGGCAGAAATACGCTATGGAAAAGTAAAAGAGCAACAGGAAATAATTGAAGATTACACTAAGCAACTGGATGCTTCTACCGAAAAACGCTTGTTGAAAGAGGAAGTGGATGCAGAAGATATTGCAGAAAATGTGGCAAAAGCTACAGGTATACCAGTTGCAAAAATGCTGCAGGGCGAAAGGGAAAAACTATTAAGCCTGGAAGATGAATTGCATAAAAGGGTAGTAGGGCAGGATGAAGCTATTGAAGCAGTTTCGGATGCGATACGACGGAGCAGGGCAGGTTTGCAGGATCCTAAAAAACCAATTGGCTCATTCATTTTTTTAGGCACAACCGGTGTTGGTAAAACAGAATTGGCAAAAGCATTGGCAGAATATCTTTTTGATGATGATAGCATGATGACAAGAATTGATATGAGCGAATACCAGGAAAAACATTCTGTAAGCAGGCTGGTGGGAGCACCTCCCGGTTATGTAGGTTACGATGAAGGTGGACAATTAACCGAAGCTGTACGCCGCAAACCTTACTCCGTTGTTTTGCTGGATGAAATTGAAAAAGCACACCCGGATGTATTCAACATCTTGTTGCAGGTGCTTGATGATGGACGCTTAACGGATAATAAGGGAAGGGTGGTAAATTTTAAAAACACCATTATTATTATGACCAGCAATTTAGGCAGTCAGATCATCCAGGAAAATTTTGAAAAGGTGACCGAAAAAAATAAAGAAGAAGTAGTAGCGCAGACAAAAATTGAAGTGCTGGAGCTGTTAAGGCAAACCATACGCCCCGAATTTTTAAACCGGATTGACGAGACGATTCTCTTTCAACCATTGATGAAAAAGGAGATAAAGGGTATAATAAGCATACAATTGGCTGATTTGCAGAAATTAATTGGAAAAAATAACGTAAATTTGCAGTTCAGTGAGTATATTTTAGACTACCTGGCCGAAAATGGCTACGACCCTCAATTTGGTGCAAGACCCCTCAAGCGTTTAATACAAAGAGAAATTGTTAATCAGTTGAGTAAGAGGCTACTAGCCGGAGATATTGATAAAACAAAGCCGGTTTTGGTAGATGTATTTGACGGTACCGTGGTATTTAGAAATGAAATACCTGAAACTGAAAAAGCAACAGCTGTAAAAATAAAGTAGGTATTTTTAGTATAAATAAACTGTTACAAAACAACAGGCAAAAGATAAAAAGATAAATTATGGCAATGAAACCAAAAGAGGTTGTAGAGATTATTCCGAGCAAAGATATATTTGTAGGTAATCCCGAGGCAGCTGTTACATTAACGGAGTTTGGCGAATACGAAAGTGAAGATTGTGCAAAGGCCAACGAGGTGGTAAAACAATTATTGGAAGAATTTGATGGTAAAATAAAATTTCAATTCCGTCATTTTCCGCAAACCAGGATTCACCAACGCTCAATGAAAGCTGCTGAAGCTTCTTTAGCTGCTGCCCAGTTGGGTAAATTTTGGGAGATGCACAACATCCTTTTCCAAAACCGCCGTCAATTAGGTACCACCAGTTTAAAATTATATTCAAAAGAAGCAGGTGTAGTTAATAAGCATTTTTTAGAGCAGTTGCTCGACTCTACATTTGGCTGGCAGGTACGTAACGATTTTGAAGATGGCATTAATAAAGGCGTTAAAGATGTGCCTTCATTTTTTGTAAATGGCGAGCCGGTAACTGGTAAATTATCGTTTGATAATCTAAGCAAGGAAATTGAAGCGGCGCTTAAAAAAGTAAAGAAAAAAGCCCCTGTAAAACAAAGGGCATAAATTATAAAAACCTCAACCAAAAGTTGAGGTTTTTTTATTCCTCCACTTCAACAGCATAGGTCATTAATTCTTTACCATTTACTAAAACAGTAACCGGAAAGCTGTCTTCGTCTTCAAATTTATAAGAAAAAGAAAGGATGTTATTGCTGAATACAAAATCCATGTCCTTCGTTTTTTTACTTTTTCCATCGCTTATTACAAGTGCTACTTTAGATATATCAGCATTGGTATTTAATTGATAACTGAAATAAAGCGGCTTACCTGTCTTTGCTTTAACAGCACCATCGTTTGGTGTAAATTTCTTTAATCCAAACTCATAAGCTGCAGACTTAATTATAGGGAGGTTTAAGAAATCAGCTTTGTTTTTTAGCCTGCCCGGACCTAAATACCAGGCTATATTATCAGGATAATGTTGCCAGTTAAAAAGGGTAAGGTCTGCAAAAAAATAATCGGGGTTAAAGGCTTTTGTAAAACTTTTAAAATCAGCATCGGTATAGCCACTGCCCCAGCAGGCATCAACATAATACCAGGCTTCGGGGCTTAGGCCTAATTGCACCACCGCCCAGGTATGATTGATCTCTATTTTTTTATCGTTGATTTGTTCTATATTATTCTTTACAAAACCATCAACAGTAAGGCAGCGTATGCCTGCGCTGCTGCACATATCCTGGAAAAGGTTGGCATAACCAGCACTTGTACCTTTTCGGTATAATAATACTTCGGTCGAAGAGTTTTTTTCTGTGCCGCCACTCCTGGCAACTTTGTAATCGTAACTTATATTATACGCAATCCAGTCGAATATGGCACGGGCCTTATCCGTTTTATCTTCGTAATTTTTGGTTAACAGGTTACTGATGGTTCCCATATTCATGCTATCGAGCGTTCCCAGTTTTTTTACAAATTCGTCAATAGCTTTAAAATCCCGTCCGGCTTTTTGTGCAATAGCAGGCAGGGTAATGCAAATCAATGCAAAGGGTAATATCTTCTTTAAAAAATAATTCATTTGCTAAAATTAAATATCTAAACGTTAATAATTACCGAAAGTGTTTTATTTAAAATCAAAAAGCGTGGCGGTAAATACCCCTCTTTCCCTTGATTTAAAAATGGCTTTCCAGTTACCGGTATAACGTATCAATGAGGGTACTAAGTATTTGTCAAATTTTGTAAGCTCCACTTCCATCTGCACTTTAAAATCGTAAACCCCGGCATCGTAACTAAGGCTGTAATTTCTTGCCAGCACTTCATAGGTTTTATCATCAAACCAGGTGGTCATTTCATCAATTACCACATCACCTTTATTTTCTGGCTTTACGGTTTGTTTAAAAATGTAGCAATTGGTATTGTTATGAATGTCCATATCAATATTCATGTCATATTTATCACCCATGTCATCATCAAAAATTGCAGTTTTATTGCTGATGAAGGGTATGCCGTTTATTTTTTTTCCGGGATTAAAGAAGAGTTTTTTTAATTGTTCCTTATGTTTTTCCATGCCGCTTTTTCCTGATGTACTAAATTCTCTTCCCAATACAATATTATCCTCGCCACAAACAGAATCTTTGGTAAAAAAAAGTGACGCATACATTTGTGCTGTATAATAATTATAATTACGTTCATCCGTATAAAAATCTCCAGTCACTTTTTCTTCGAGTATTTGCATGCTGCGGCAATTTTTACTACGCAGCTGTTTTGTTTTGCTGTATAAACTGGCTTTAGCTTCACCATCGCTGTTGTTAATGCGGATATCGTTAATAGCACTGAATTGTAATATGCGCAGGTTGCGAAAGGCTTTGTAAAAACTGGTATCGTTTTTTATGCGTTCAATAAAGGCGGGGATGTTTAATTTATTATTCAGTACCACTTCACTAAGGGTAATGGTTTTTTTGCCTACCATTATTATACTGTCGTTTTGTTGCTGTGCAGTAACAGGTACAGCAAACAGCATACAAATAAAAACAGGCATGAAGTGTTTCATGCCTGCAAGATAAAGCTGATTTATTAAAACTTATTTAGGAAAAACCATTCGGTAATCCACTTTTATTTTTCCTTTGGATATATCGTTGAGTTTACCCTGCAGTAATTTTCTTTTCAAAGGCCTGATATGATCAATAAATAATTTTCCGTCAATATGGTCGTATTCATGCAGAATAACACGGGCAGTAATACCATTAAAGGTTTTTACATGATGGGTAAAATTTTCATCATCATATTCCAGTGTTACTTCTTCTTCACGGTTAACATCTTCCCTTATTTTTGGTATGCTCAGGCAGCCCTCATTGTAACTCCAGGGCTCACCATTTAATGCTTTAATATGTGCATTAATAAAAACACCTTTATAACCCGGCTCATCAGGATAGTTTAATTCTTCATCCTCATCTTTATTGGCAAATATCTGTTCGCTGTCCATTACAAATAAACGGACGGGTACGTTAATCTGCGGTGCAGCCAAACCCACACCATTACTGTTGTACATGGTTTCCCACATATCGGCAATTAATTTATCCAGGCTGGGATAATCCGCCTCAATATCGCTGCAAACCTTTCTTAAAACAGGAGCGCCGTAGGCTACAATCGGTAAAATCATGAAAATGCTTAAATGTTAGCTGCAAAATTAACTGAAATCAACAAAGTAACCAGTTTACGGTTACACAATTATTGTACAGATTGCAAATACTCCTGCAGTATTATGGTGGCGGCAATAAGATCAACATTGCTTTTTACCCGCCGGTCTTTTTTCTTCATGCCCATTTCCAGCATGGCATCTTTTGCCATTTTTGAAGTGTAACGTTCATCAACAGTTTTAAGGGGCATAGCCGGGAATTCTTTTTGCAGTTTTTTTATAGCAGCTTTTACCAGGGGAGTTCCGTGGGTATCGGTTTCATCCCAGTTTAAGGGCATCCCAATAATAATGAGCTCTACCTGCTCGGTAGAAAAATATTTTTTTAAAAATGGAATGAGTTCTTTGGAGTCGATAGTAGTTAACCCAGTGGCAATAATCTGTAATGGATCGGTTACTGCCAGGCCGGTGCGTTTACCGCCGTAGTCTATTGCTAATATTCTTGCCATACCCCCTAACCCCCTAAAGGGGGAATTATCGATTTTTTATGATAAAAATAAATCCAGTATTACAAAGATGGCGAAAACAACCGATGCAATGCCATTGGTAGTAAAGAACGCCATATTTACTTTGCTTAAATCATTTGGTTTTACTAAGATATGCTGATAGATCAATAAGCCAATAAAAACAGCCACGCCACACCAATACAAAATACCAAACTGCCCGTAAATACCTGCATACATTATACAGGATGCAGCAAGCAGGTGTAGTAATTCGGAAATGCGTAAAGCTTTTGTTTTGCCTACGGCAGAGGGAATAGAATGCAATTGATGTTGTTTATCAAAATCTTCGTCCTGTAATGCATAGATAATATCAAAACCACTTACCCAGAATAAAACAGCAAATGAAAAAAGAATGGGCAGCAAATTGAATTGACCCGTTACAGCAATGTATGCACCAATAGGAGCAAGGCTTAACCCAACACCTAAAACCAAATGGCATAGTGCAGTAAAACGTTTGGTATAACTGTAAAATAAAATTACAAAAAGCGCTACCGGCGATAAATAAAAACAAAGCCTGTTGATAAAGAAAGTGCAGGTGATGAATAGAACACAGTTAATGATTGTAAATAACAATGCATTGTTGGGCTGTATTATACCTGCCGGTATTTCTCTTACTGCTGTACGTGGATTAAGTGCATCGTATTTAGCATCTAACCAGCGGTTAAAGGCCATGGCGGCAGAACGGGCAAAGATCATGCAGAGGATAACGAGAGCAAATCGTATTAAAAATTCTTCAATTGATTTTGGATAAAATTCAAAATAATTTGAGAATTTAATTTTCGATTCAATATTACTAAATGAAAACAATTCATAATTTTTTTGATCGTAAAAGCTATTCCAGTAACCAAATGAAGTTATTCCTAAAAAAAATCCAATCAACGCAAAAGGCATTGCAAAAATGGTATGTGAAAATTTTACGAGTGAAAGGTATTTTTTTATTGAAGACATTTATAATTCATAATTTATAATTCAAGAAATTCTTTCCCTCACAATTTCCCATAACACCACACCTGCAGCGGTGGCAATATTTAAAGAATGTTTCATGCCCAGCTGGGGAATTTCAATACAGCCATCGCATTGTTCAATAGTACTTTGCTCCACCCCGGAAACTTCGTTGCCAAAGATAAAAGCCAGTTTTTCATCAGCTGCGGCCGCCAGTTTTTCTAAAGAAATACTGTTGATGGCCTGCTCTACAGCATACACTTTATAGCCGTTTTGTTTTAACGATATAATAGCCTCGGAGGCATTGGTAAAATGTTTCCAGTCTACCGTTTCTTCTGCGCCTAAAGCTGTTTTTTTTATTTCTTTATGTGGTGGAATACAAGTGTAGCCAGTAATGTAAATAGCTTCCAGTAAAAAAGCATCTGCGGTACGAAACACACTGCCCACATTATAAGCGCTGCGGATATTTTCCAGCACGGCAATTACAGGAGTTTTTTCAGACCGCTTAAATTCCTCCACCGATTTACGGTTGAGATCGTCCATTGAAAGTTTAAGCCCCCTAAATCCTCCGCCAGTTGGCGGAGAACTTTGAGCAGAATAATATTTTAAGGGGAAATTATTTTTCAAGCTGTAAACTGAATAAATTAAAAAAATTGTTTTGTACTGAAGGCGTTCAATAAAGGTATGCCGTACAAGTGAGATTGTTTTTTGCTTTTATTAAAAGCAAAAAACAACAAAATCATATTTACAACGATGTTCAATATTGCCGAAAAAGTTTGTCCAAAAAAATAATCGCATCAATCCTCTCCATTTTCCCCTTTAGGGGATAGGGGCTAAATCATCTCACTCTGCAACAACGGATTTTTTACCGCATCTCTTTTTTCGGCAAAAGCTTTTGCCGCTTTTACAAAATGTACAAATATGGGTTGAGGATTTTCTACCGTACTTTTTAATTCGGGGTGATATTGCACACCAATAAAAAAAGGATGGTTGGGTAATTCCACAATTTCAACCAGACCGCTTGCAGGGTTTTTGCCACTTGGTATTAAACCTGCTTTTTCAAAATCGGCAATGTATTTATTATTAAACTCCCAGCGATGCCTGTGGCGTTCGCTGATATCTGTTGCATCGTAAATTCTGTGTGCCAATGTACCTTCCTTAATATGGCAGGGGTAAGCACCAAGACGCATGGTACCACCTTTTGCAGTAATATCTTTTTGCTCATCCATTAAATCTATAACGGGGTGAGTGGTATCCTTTACCATTTCGGTTGAGTTGGCATCGGCCCAGCCCAAAACATTTCTGCCGAATTCAATTACTGCCATCTGCATACCAAGGCAAATACCAAAAAACGGCAGGTTATTTTCCCTTGCATATTTTACGGCTGTTATTTTACCTTCTACACCACGGTTGCCAAAACCGGGAGCAACCAGCAAGCCATCTAACTTACTCAGTTTTTCTGCCACATTATCTTCGGTAATGGTTTCGCTGTGTACATCCACCACTTTTACCTTGCATTCATTCATGGCACCGGCATGCACAAAACTTTCTAAAATAGATTTGTAGGCATCCTGTAACTCAATATACTTTCCAATTAAACCAATGGTAACTTTTGTTTTAGGGTATTTTAATTTATCTAAAAACTCACGCCATTTTGTTAATTCCGGCGCAGCATAGCCGTTGATCTGTAATTTTTTCAGCACAATAATATCCAGGCCTTCCTGCAACATCATTAAAGGCACTTCGTAAATGCTGCTGGCATCCATTGCTTCTATTACTGCGTTGGGTTTTACATTACAGAATAAAGCAATTTTCTTTTTTAATTCATTATTTAATGGCTGCTCGGTACGGCAAACGATCACATCGGGGTGTACACCTTCCTGGCTTAGTAAGCGAACACTGTGTTGTGTAGGTTTTGTTTTTAATTCTTTAGCAGCACTTAAATACGGTATTAAAGTAAGGTGTACCACCATGCAATTTTCTTCGGGCATTTCCCATTGCAGCTGGCGTACAGCTTCCACAAAGGGTAAGCTTTCAATATCGCCAACGGTACCACCCAGTTCTGTTATAATAATGTCGTACTTACCTTCTTTACCCAGCAGCAACATGCGGCGTTTTATTTCGTCGGTAATATGCGGAATTACCTGCACCGTTTTACCTAGGTAGGCGCCTTCACGTTCTTTATTAATTACGGTTTGATAAATACGGCCTGTGGTTACGTTGCTGGCCTGCGATGTAGGGGTATTTAAAAAACGTTCGTAATGGCCAAGGTCAAGGTCGGTTTCGGCACCATCATCCGTTACAAAACATTCACCATGTTCGTAGGGATTCAGTGTTCCCGGATCTACGTTAATGTACGGGTCAAATTTTTGAATTGTTACCCTTAAACCCCTTGCCTGCAAAAGCTTTGCAAGCGAAGCTGCTATAATTCCTTTGCCTAATGATGATGTAACACCGCCGGTTACAAAAATATATTTTGCCATAATCATGATTTTTGTAGTTGAATAAAGGCTTGGGAAAAACAAAAAAATAAATATCAACATTGACGTGAGCTTCACTTCAACGCTTGATCTTTATGCAATGAAAATTATCGAATTTGTTAACCCAATCTACCCTGACCAATTGGGATTCATAAAAGAAGAAATCCTAGAGGTCATGTAAAGATAGGACGATTATTTGGGAGGAGGAAATTTGAGGGAAAATTTGTGGAAAAATGGTACTTTGGCAGCAACAACTTAAGTGAGAAATAGAAATGATTTATAAATACCATAAACTTATGACAAGAATATATGTTTTGATCGTAATTTCTTTTCTTTCCAAACAGGTTTCTGCACAAATAGAAACCGGGGTTTTAAAAGCCGGGACATTAATAAAAGTAAAACTGAAGCCAGAAATTGCAGAACAATCTTTGGGAGGTGGGGTTCTTTCTTTGCAATTACTTGATTACAGAGATGATACCACCTCACTTGGATATAATCATACTGCGTTTAACAATAAAGAAACCAAATGTAATTTTGAATATTCTGCAATAACAGAGCTTACAGATTGGCTTTGTGGTTATTTAAAAATTAGTAAAGAGAATGTAACTGAAAACAAACTCATCATTTCTTTAAAAAAAATAAGATTGTCGGAAGAGATGACACCAGTTTTTTTTGACAATGGCCACCAGGGACAAGGAGAAAATGGATGGGAACAAGGTATTGTAACAAAAATGGAATTTTACCTGCAAAAAGACAGTTTTTTTTATCCGCTTTACAGGTTTGATTCCCTTATTACAATGGATAAAAAATTGCCGGAAAATGCCGATGAGTTTATTGTAACGGCATTACAGACTGCAATGACTAAACTCTTTACAATTAATTTTGAAGTAATACAAGCCAGGGCAAAAAAATTATCGTTTAATGATATTTTAGTTTACAATAAAAAGAATACTGATGTGCCGATATTAAACGGCGCTGCTTACAAAAGGGGAGCGTATAAAAATTTCGAAGAATTTAAAACAAATAATCCTTCAATTGTAAACTTTGAATTTAAAGAAGGACAAGCAGGCGATTTCCTCTACGTAAAGGAAAATGGAAGTGAGTACCCCGAAAGAACAGCCTGGGGGTTTTGCGATGGGAAAGATATTTTCATAAACTCAGCCGATAAATTTTCGAAATTGATAAAAGATGGCAATACATTTTATTTTAAAGGCATCAAAAGTATTACCAGAAAAGCAAAACATAGGGTAATGAAAACCTCACTCTTTAATATAGCAACAAATTCAGGAGAAAAAAGAACTTCTTACAAAGCAAAATTAAAGTATTACCAGCTTGACATGGAAACGGGTGAAGCATACTAACCCTTCACAATCTTATTATAACTCGTAGCAATTCCTTTTATCAGCGATGAACTAAAACCCTGGTGTTCCATTTCATTTAGGCCGGCAATGGTGCAACCTTTAGGTGTGGTTACTTTATCAATCTCCTGTTCGGGGTGACTGCCTTTTTGCAATAATAATTCGGCAGCGCCTTTTACTGTTTGTGCAGCAATAAGGCTTGCAATTGTTGCACTAAAACCAATTTCGATACCGCCCTGTATATTGGCACGTATATAACGCATGGCATAAGCAGTACCGCAAGCACCCAACACGGTTGCGGCATCCATCAGTTTATCTTCTATCATGGTAACCTTGCCTACCGTTTCAAACAATTGTTTTACAAATTGTATTTGTGTATCGGTGGCATTGGCATGGCTGATGCAGGTCATGCTTTGCTGTATGGCAATTGCGGTGTTGGGCATGGCACGAAAAAGAGTAATTTTCTTTTTTACCATTTCTGCAAGGTCGGTTAATGATACGCCGGTAATTACCGACACAAGCACATGTTTTGCAGTAAGGTCTTTTTTTAACCCTGCAATTACTTCCGCCACCTGGAAGGGTTTAACAGCTAATAATACCAGTTCGCTTTTTTTAACGGCTTCGTTATTATTGGCTGTAACATGTATGCCTTTATCGCTAAGGTGCTTTAGCGTTGCAATATTTCTTTTGGTAATAGTAATATCTGCAGCTTTACAGAATTTACTGGTCAATAATCCTTCGGCAATGGCAGTGCCTAAATTTCCTCCGCCAATTATTGCTATTTTGCCCCCAACCCCTGAAGGGGCTTTTGCACCCTGTTTATTGTTGGCTTGTTTTGTATCCATAACATTAAAATTAGTAGTATAAATTTTTATTTAGATAATGCCGTACATAATCACCTACACCTTCTTCCAGCGAATAAAAATTATGGTTATACCCGGCATGATGCAACTTACTCATTGATGCTTCGGTAAAGTATTGGTATTTATCACGGATGTCTTCCGGCATATCAATATATTCAATTATAGGTTCTTTATCCATCCCTGCAAAAGTTGCTTTTACAAGATCATTAAAAGACCTGGCTTTGCCGGTACCAAGATTATAAAGCCCATTAGATAATTTCATTGAGCTGGTGGAAATTTTATTGGTTTCCTGCATCAGCCAGTAACAGACATTGATCACATCTTTTACATAAATAAAATCACGAAGCTGTTCACCATCTTTAAAACCTTCTTTATGCGACCGGAATAATTTTACTTTTCCATTTTCTTTTATTTGATTAAAAGAATGAAAAATAACACTGGCCATCCTGGCTTTATGATATTCGTTAGGGCCATACACATTAAAAAATTTAAGGCCTGCCCAAAATGGCGGACAAAAGTTTTCATTCTCTGCATGATGAACAGCCCATTTATCAAATTCGTTTTTTGAAATACCGTAGGGGTTTAAGGGGTGCAGTGTTTCTATTACGTAATGGCTGTCGTTATAACCAAATTCGCCGGCGCCATAAGTTGCTGCCGATGAAGCATACACCAACGGGATTTTATTAAGCGTACAAAAAGCCCATATCTTTTGCGAATACTCAACATTCAATTTCTTATGAATGCTGTAATCAAATTCAGTAGTATCTGTTCTTGCACCCAGGTGAAAAACAAAATCAATTTTTATTTTTTCTTTAGTGATCCAGTCGAAAAAATTTTCCCTTTCCACCCTTACCATATATTTTTTATGCAGCAGGTTCAGTTCTTTATCGTCTTCATCAAACTCATCTACCAATATTAAATTTTCAAAACCCTGCTGGTTAAGATAGCTTACCATGCAGCTTCCTATAAAGCCTGCAGCACCGGTAACTATTATGTTGGAGTTGGTGTTCATTTATTTAAAAGTTGGAAGTTTCGCAATTAATGTAACACCAACTGTTTTAGGAGTTAATTCAGGGTTTGCTTCTCCTTGTGTTAATGAATGGAAATATTGCTCATAATAAATACTAGAAGATAAGCATTTGTTAATCTGATATCCAAAACTAATTCTTGCTGAAATATTAAATCGATTTTCTTTGCTGTAGGCATTAAGTTGATTTCCTTCTCTCCCTTTTGATGGATAAGGTGTGACTTTATATTTTGAGATGGTAGTAGGAATGATTTCTATGCCTGAACTGAATTTACTTTTATTGGGGCTAATTAAAATTCCTAAAGGCAATTGGATAGTCATAAATTCAATTTTTTCCTCTTTAGCTTCAGAATAGTAATTCGCAAAGCCTTCATAACCTGTTTTTTCTAATTGAAAATTGATTGTATAAAGTAAAAAGCTATTCGGCGGATTATAAGTATAAGGCCCTTTTACTTGTTGTGTGGTTACTAATTTGTACGATATTGTATTACTTCTTATAGCACTGAAAGTCGAAACCCCAATTCCTCCAGTTATAGTAATTGTCTTATTTAATTTATGCGAAACTCTTGCTCCAACTGCCAGCCTGGGTTTTGCTGTATAAGAAGCGTTTACTGTACTGTTAAATAATCTTTTATTTAAAGTTATTGTATCAGGAGTACGGCTTGCTTCAGAATGTTCAATTGTATTAAAATTGATACTTGTAGTTGGTAAAAATGAAGTATGATAATCTAAAAGAATACTAAAAGTAGTTTTCTTTTGAGCATGTGTTGTTACTACTGCAAAAAGTAAAAGGAGAAAAGATATTTTTTTCATACTACAAATGTTAAGTAAAATATATTACAATGCAGCTAATGCATGCTCACTTTCATGTCCTGCTAATAAATTTCCAATCGCATTATCATATTTATCTTTCCACTCAGTTACGTTACCCCAGCTTTCGCTGTCAATAATTATTTCTCCGGCTGTTACATTACCTAAAAATGCAACTTCAAATGGTTCCAGTTTTTCTAACAGCTGTACAAAGTCCTGACGTTTTTCTTTTGCTACCGAAACCACCACACGGCTCTGGCTTTCGCCAAACCAAAAAGCATCTTTTCTTATTTCGGTATTCAGATTGTTTACATTAAAGCCTAAGTTGTTATTAAAACAACTTTCCATTAATGTTATAAATAAACCACCTTCACTTACATCATGTGCCGATTCAATCAGTTTATGGGTAATCATTTTATGAATGGCTTTCTGCAGGTTAAATTCTTCATCCAAATCAAAATAGGGGGCAGGTGAAAATTCAACGCCACAAATTTTATGTAAATATTCCGATGAGTTAATATCATTTCTCGGTATGCCGATTAAATAAATTTCATCTTCAGTTTCTTTAAAATCCATTGTCATTTTACAATCTGCATTATCCAGTAAGCCCACCATACCAATTGTAGGTGTTGGATATACTGCACCTTCGGGCCCCTGGTTATAAAAACTTACATTACCGCCGGTTACCGGGGTATCAAATTTTATACAGGCTTCGCCCATTCCTTTAATAGCATTTACAAATTGATAATATACCTGAGGGTCGTAAGGGTTACCAAAATTTAAACAGTTGGTAACACCAAGCGGTTCGCCACCGCTGCACACAATATTTCTTGCAGCTTCTGCAACAGCAATCATGGCACCTTTGTACGGATCGGCAAAAACATAACGGCTGTTACAATCTGTTGTAAGTGCCAATGCTTTATTGGTTGGCTTTGCAATTACAATAGCGGCATCGCTTGGCGCATTGGTACTGGCATTGCCTGCACCAACCATACTGTCGTATTGTACATATACCCATTTTTTGCTGGCAATATTTGGTATTTGAATTAATTGCTCTGCTACCGCTTTTAAATCTGCCGCAACAGGAATTGTTGCTGCATCAAAGGCTTTTATCTTTTCAAAATATTTTGGTTCGGTATATTCCCTGCTGTTTTGCGGTGCGCCACCGCCTAATACTAATTCATACGCAGGTAACTGTGCTTCCAAAATTCCATTCATATAAAAATGCAGCAAACCATCGTCGGTAACTTCACCAATTTCGCTGCAGGGCAAATCCCATTTTTCAAAAACATCAAGCACTGCTTTTTCTTTTCCTTTTTCCACCACCATCAACATTCTTTCCTGGCTTTCGCTTAATAATAATTCCCAGGCCTTCATATTTTTTTGGCGGGTGGGTACTTTGTCAAGATCAATACGCATACCCATTTCGCCTTTTGCACTCATTTCGCTGGTGCTGCAGATAATACCTGCTGCACCCATATCCTGCATACCAACAACTGCACCTGTTGTCATCACTTCAAGGCAGGCCTCTAATAATTTTTTTTCCTGGAAGGGATCACCTACCTGTACTGCCGGCAGATCTTCTGCACTGTCTGCAGTAATATCTGCACTGGCAAAACTTGCACCACCAATACCATCTTTACCTGTTGCGCTGCCTACAAAAAAAACAGGGTTGCCTTTTACAGTACCTGATGTTGCAGAAATAGTTTCACCGTTTTTTAAAATACCCACACTCATTGCATTTACCAACGGATTGGTATGGTAACAGTCTTCAAAATATACTTCGCCGCCAACTGTTGGTACACCAAAGCAATTACCATAATGGCCAATGCCATGTACTACACCAGCTAAAAGATGTTGTGTTTTTGCTTCTTTTAAGTTTCCAAAACGTAAACTGTTTAAAGATGCAATGGGCCTTGCACCCATGGTAAAAATATCACGGTTAATGCCGCCAACACCTGTTGCCGCACCCTGGAAGGGTTCGATGGCAGAAGGATGATTATGACTTTCAATTTTAAATACTACACCGTAACCACCGCCGATATCCATCAGCCCCGCATTTTCTTCACCGGCCTTTACCAGCATTTTTTTTCCATCACGGGGTAAGGTTTTTAGCCACTTAATAGAATTTTTATAACTGCAATGCTCACTCCACATGGCGCTGAAACAACAGAGCTCGGTAAAGTTAGGGGTGCGGTTAAGCTTTTGTTTTATTAATTCAAATTCTTCTGCTGTAATACGTAATTGTTCTGCAGTTTTTACTGTTACTTCCATAAATGATGTGGCGAAATTGTTTGAAAATGCAAAGGTAACATCCTGATACTTTATTACAGTAGATAGAAAGTAAATATTTTAACTATCTTCCCACATTGAAAATTTACTGTATTGGATTACATTCTTTTTTTTGTTTACCTGTTGATACTTTGCTGGCTGATCACTAAAGTGTCCTTTGTTAAAAACTCCGGGCTTAGCACCAGGTTGATCGTATTGCTTTTTGTATTAAAAATTATAGCAGGGCTGGCCATTGGCTGGATATCTTATAATACTTATAATACCGGCAACGATTACTGGGATGTAAACCGAGAGGGTTGGAAAGAGTACCAGATATTATTGAACAACCCAAAGGAATATTTTACCAATATTTTCCATTCTCACTATATCAAAGGCTATGGCGGCTTATTTGATTCTTTTCAGTCTTTCTGGAATGATCTGAGAAATAATATCATTATTAAATTTCTTTCTGTTTGCGATATTTTTAGCCAGGGCAATTATTATATCAATAGTTTGTTCTTTAATTTCATTTGTTTTTTAGGCCATGTAGCATTTTACAGGGTGTTTATCCAGATTTATAAAAAGCAGCAGCCGGGTGTAATTATCTGCTGTTTCCTGCTGCCATCAATGCTCTATTTTACTTCAGGTGTTCAAAAAGATGGAATTGTATTTACTACGCTGGGCTTTTTATCATATGCCGTTTTTCATTCTTTACAGCAAAATGTATTTAGTAAAAAAAGGGTGCTTGTAATAATACTGGCATTTGCTGTATTATTTTTAATAAGGAGTTATGTTTTAATAAATGTTTTGCCGGCACTTATAATATGGGTACTGGTTAAAAAATTTAACTGGCCACCGCTACGGAGTTTTATTGCCGGGTATATAATATTGGGATTGATTTTTTTTAATATCAACAGTGTTTTTAAGGCTGTCAATCCACCTGCAACCGTTGCGCAAAAGCAAGCCGATTTTTTTACATTGCCCAAAGCCGTTTCACAACTTGAAACCGATACCTTGTATCCAACCTTTAAAAGTTTTTTATATAATGCCCCCCAGGCTTATAATCACCTTTTGTTACGACCCTATATTTATGAAGTGCCAACAAAAAGTATGCTTCCGGTAATTATCGAAACAGTAATTTACCAGCTGCTTTTTGTGCTTTTTATTTTTTTTAGACGAAAAGAAGAGCATAAGCAGTATAATACTTTTATACTTTTCGGAGTTTTCTTTACTCTTGCCATGCTTCTTTTTATTGGTTATATCATGCCCAACCTGGGGTCCCTGGTTCGTTACCGGAGTGTTTATTTATGCTTTTTAATAACTCCGGTGGTTTGTAATATTAACTGGGAACGATTGCGTAAAGGTTTTAAAATTAAAAAATAAAATCATATTTTGTTTTTATCCACAAATGGTCAATTTTTTATAACAAAGACAATAAAAAAATTGTTTTATAACGAATTTTGACGTTTTTTTGTGGTATAAAACTTAAAAATATGCAATCTTTACGTTTCAATGCACTGGATAGCCTAGCCAGTAGTCCTGCGGAAGTTAATGTATCAGGCGTGTCTAAAATTACCGGAATCTTTAACGAAAATGTGTTTACACTTAAAGTGGCCCGTCAGTTTTTAAGCGACGAGGCTTATAAGAGTTTGGCAGCTTCTATTAAAAGTGGTAAAAAAATTGATCGTTCAATGGGCGGCCAAATTGCTAATGGTGTAAAAGCCTGGGCAGAAAGCAAAGGTGTTACACACTTTACGCACTGGTTTCAACCACTTACCGGTTTATCGGCAGAAAAACATGATTCATTTTTTACGTTAAAAGGTGATGGTACACCAATTGAAGAATTTGATGGTGGCGCCTTAATTCAACAGGAACCGGATGCATCATCTTTCCCCAGTGGTGGCTTAAGGGCAACTTTTGAGGCTCGAGGTTATACTGCATGGGATCCATCTTCTCCAGCATTTATTATGGAAATTGGCCAGGGTAAAACATTATGTATCCCTACCATTTTTGTTTCTTATACCGGCGAATCTTTAGATGCTAAAACGCCTTTATTAAAAGCATTGGTAGCTATTGAAAAAGCAGCTGTTGACGTTTGCCAGTATTTCGATAAAAATATAACAAGAGTTACACCAACATTAGGTTGGGAGCAGGAATATTTTGTAATTGATGCCGGTTTGGCAAATGCACGTCCTGACTTGGTATTAACAGGCCGTACCGTGTTTGGTCATGCTCCTGCAAAAGGACAGCAATTAGAAGATCACTACTTTGGAACAATACCAGAAAGGGTGTATGCTTTTATGAGAGATTTTGAATCTGAATCTTATAAACTAGGTATTCCTTTACGTACACGTCATAATGAAGTGGCACCTGCACAATTTGAATGTGCGCCTATTTTTGAAGAAGTAAATATTGCTGTTGATCACAACTTGTTGTTGATGGACATTATGACAAGAGTAGCAAAACGCCACAACTTAAAAGTTTTATTACATGAAAAACCATTTGCCGGTATTAACGGTAGTGGAAAGCATAATAACTGGAGCATGGCTACCGATACCGGGGTTAATTTATTAGCACCTGGTAAAACGCCAAAAACCAATTTAATGTTCTTAACATTCTTTGTTAATACCATTAAAGCATTGCACGATTATGCTGATATTGTAAGGGCTTCAATTGCCAGCGCCGGTAACGATCATCGTTTGGGTGCCAATGAAGCTCCTCCTGCAATCATCTCTGCATTTATCGGTAAGTATTTAACACAGGTATTAGAGCAGGTTGAAACCCGTGTTGGCGGTAAGTTCGATGAGCAGGATGAAGCTATGCTTAAACTGGATATTCATAAGAGTATTCCGGAATTAATGCTGGATAACACTGACCGTAACAGAACTTCTCCATTTGCATTCACCGGAAACAAGTTTGAATTCCGTGCGGTTGGTTCAGCAGCCAATTGTGCAACTAACATGACTGTAATTAACACCATTGTTGCAGAAACATTAAAAACATTTAAAAAAGATGTTGATGCGTTGATTGACAAAGGTGAGAAGAAGGAAGTTGCAATAATGCAGATCATCCAGAAATATGTTGTTGAAAGTAAAAAAGTTTTATTTGAAGGCGATGGTTATAGTGAAGCATGGGCAAATGAAGCAGAAAAACGTGGTTTACAAAATGTAAAAACCACGCCGCTGGCTTTGGATGCTTATGTTACTGAAAAAGCAAAAAAACTATTTGCCAACAACGATATTTACAGCCATTCTGAACTGGAAGCAAGGCACGAAATAATGCTGGAAGATTATATTAAAAAAGTGCAGATTGAAGCAAGGATAATGGGAGAGCTGGCTACAACATTTATATTCCCATCTGCTGTTAAGTACCAAAACATTTTAATCAACAATGTAAAAGGTTTAAAAGATGCCGGCTTAAAAGAGCCAGCTTATGCCAACCAGGTACAATTGCTGGAAGCAATAAGCAATCATATTTCTATTTTAGGCGACAGTGTTGAAAAAATGATTGAAGAAAGGAAAGTAGCCAACGAGCTGACTGATACAAGAGCAAAAGCTATTGCTTATTGCGAAAAAGTAAAAGGGCAGTATTTTGATGTTATCCGCTATCATGTCGATAAACTGGAATTGATAGTTGATGATGCTCACTGGTTATTACCAAAATACAGAGAAATGCTTTTCTTAAGATAAAATAGCTGGCAAGCAAATCTGTTCCACTTTATTGAGGGACGCAATCGTTGTTAACCCCGTCTTTATGGCGGGGTTTGCATTTATATATACCCCGCATTAAACTTTCTGGTTAATTTAGTATCTATAAAAAATAAAAAATCATTGAACATGAAAAAAATAAGTATCCTGCTGGCGTTTATCATTAGCATATCCTGCTCATTTGCGCAAGTACAAAGAGCTAAGTCAGCCACAAAACAATCGTCAGATTCTCTTTCAGCTGTTACAGGTGCTAAGCAAGGGAAAGTAGGTAAAAAACAAATGATGAAAGATTTAAACCTCAGCAGGGAACAAAAATCAAAATTAAAAGGGCTGCAGCAGGATAATAAGGCAAAGATGGATGAGATAAAGAATGATAATAAGCTGACACCTGAAGAAAAGGAAGCTAAATTAAAAGCAGTGCGGCAGGAGCAGCTGAAAAGTACAGGCGCTGTTTTAAATGATGAGCAAAAAGCTAAAATGAAACAACTGATGAAGGAAAAACAAAAAAATAAGAAGAAGAACGCTGTTATGGATGAGCAATAAAATAAGTTATACAAGGGGTAGTTGAGCAAAAAAGAAAGCCGTCCTTTACCGGGGCGGCTTTTCTTTTGTAATAACTTATTTTTGCCGCATGGAAAAGATATTTACTTACCAGCAGTTGTATTCGTTTTGCACAGCTGCTTTTTTAAAGATAGGGTGCAGCGAAGCAGATGCAGCGATAGCCTCAAAAGCATTACTGTCGGCAGACTTACGTGGTATTGACAGCCATGGTGTGGCAAGGCTGAGCGGTTATGTACGCTTGTGGGAAGCCAAACGTGTAAATGCCTCACCCCATTTAAAAATTGTACATGAAACACCTTCAACAGCAGTGGTTGATGGTGACAGGGGCCTGGGTTTGGTGGTAGCGCCTTATGCCATGCAGGTGGCTATTGATAAAGCAAAAAATGCAGGCACAGGCTGGGTAAGTGTAAAAAACAGTAATCATTTTGGTATTGCAGGTTATCATGCCATGATGGCTTTGCCGAATGAGATGATAGGTATTGCCATGACTAATGCCAGTGCATTAGTGGCGCCAACATTTTCTGTAGAAAGAATGCTGGGCACCAACCCCATTGCTGTTGCCATACCTGCCGGTAAAGAACCCGCCTTTGTTGCTGACTTTGCAACAACTACTGCCGCCAATGGTAAACTGGAAATATTACAACGCAAAAATGCTGACGCACCGCTTGGCTGGATACAAACAAAAGAAGGAGCTAGCAGTACAAATGCCAATGAATTAAAAATTGGCGGCTCACTTTTACCGTTAGGCAGCGATAGAGAACATAGTAGCCACAAAGGTTATGCATTAGGTGCAATAGTGGATATTTTTTCAGCGGTATTAAGCGGTGCTAATTACGGGCCGTGGGTACCGCCGTTCCCTGCTTATGTGCCTATGCCCGAAAATATGCCCGGCGAAGGTATCGGTCATTTTTTTGGCGCAATGCGAATAGATGCATTTAGAACTGCAGCTGAATTTAAACAGCATATGGATAACTGGATACTGCGGTTTCGTTCTGCAAAAACCATTGAAGGGCAGGAAAGGGTTATAATACCCGGCGATCCGGAACGGGAAATGGAAGCTGAACGTATGATTAGCGGAATACCTTTGGTAGATGCTGTGGTGGAGGATTTAAAAAAAATGGGGGAGAAGTTTTCACTCTCTTTTCCCTGATTGCATTTGGAATAGCCCCCTACATGGAATACTTTTGCAAAAAATTTAAAATCATTTTTAATTAAAAAAAGCCGCAATAGCGGCGTAGGGGGGGATTATGAAAATAATGAAATTTGGCGGCACCAGCGTTGGTAAGCCGGAAAGAATGCACCAGGTATCGCAATTGATAACTGCAGATGATGAAAGTAAGATTGTGGTGTTATCTGCTTTAAGCGGAACTACTAACAATTTGGTAGAAATTGGTAATGCGATGGCTACTAATAATAAGGCAGAAGCCAAACAGTTAATTGAAAAATTAGAAAATCATTATAAAGATTTTGTTACACAGTTATTGAAAACCGAATCGGGTTTACAAAGTGCAGGCAGGGTATTACAGGAGCATTTTGAATTTTTGTACATCATTTTAAGAATATCTTTCAGCGAATCTTTAAACAGGGACATACTGGCACAGGGAGAATTGTTAAGCACCAAATTATTTTCTATTTATCTAACAGAAAATAATATTGATCATGCTTTGTTACCTGCATTGGAGTTTATGACCATTGATGCTTATGATGAACCGCAGGTTGGCGCTATAAAAGTAAAACTGGCTCAACAATTAAAACAGCACAGCGATAAAAAATTGTTTATCACACAGGGATATATTTGCCGTAACGCAAGGGGCGAAGTGGATAATTTAAAAAGGGGCGGCAGCGATTACAGTGCATCATTAATTGCAGCGGCCATTAATGCCAGTGTTTGCGAAATATGGACAGATATTGATGGTATGCACAACAACGATCCCCGGATTGTGAATAAAACTTTTGCCATTGAGCAATTAAGTTTTGAAGAGGCAGCTGAGCTTGCTTACTTTGGCGCTAAAATTTTACACCCGGCCAGTATTTGGCCGGCACAATTTTATAATGTGCCTGTAAGATTGCTGAATACCATGGAGCCTTCTGCCAAAGGAACTTTGATTGCAGAAAAAGCAGGCAGCGTTGGTGTAAAAGCTGTTGCAGCAAAAGATGGTATTACAGCCATACGTGTAAAAAGCAGCCGCATGTTACTGGCTTATGGGTTTTTACGTAAAGTATTTGAAGTATTTGAAAAATACCGCACTTCAATTGATATGATCACTACATCTGAAGTAGCTGTTTCAGTTACCATTGATAATGATGTAAATCTTAAAGAAATTATTAAAGAACTGGAACCATTTGGCACTGTAGAAATTGATACCAATCATACCATTGTCTCTATTGTAGGTAACGAAATTGCAGAAACAAAAGATGTAATGAAAAAACTGTTTGATGCCATTGAACCAATACCAGTGCGTATGGTAAGTTATGGTGGCAGCAGGCATAATGTTTCTTTATTAATAAACCGTAGTTATAAAGATCAAACTTTGCAATTACTGAACGCAGGGTTGTTTGGTTTGTAGAAAATTAATAAGTAAAAATTCAAAAGGCAAAAGTCAAAAAAGACTCTTTAACCAGGACATCTTTTTTGACTTTTTAATTTTTACTTTTCCCTTACAACGCAACTCCCAGTTTTTTATAAATAAAACTCATCAGCCAGGCGGGGCCAATCATTAAAAACTGTATGTCTTTTAAAAAAGAAGGTTTTTTACCTTCGATCTTATGCCCGTAAAACTGTCCGATCCAGGCGAGTGTAAATATTATTAAGCAGAATAGCCATAATTGTATCAACCCAGATTGTTCTATCAAATAGCAAAGCCACAAACACAACATACTAAACAACAACATACCAATCCATAGCGTTTTTGACAGGGAAAAATAATAAATTACCACCAGCAACATGATTACCATTGCCAGGTTAACCTGGATGCCGTTAACAGCCCAGGGTAGTTTTACGCCATATAATAAACCAACAACCGAAAAGAAAATAGTGGGAACACAAATCCAGTGAATGGTTTTATTGGTTTCGTTTTTATGGCTTTCGCCATATTCAGCAAGCCATTGTTCAATTGATTTCATATGCAATCGTTTTACCTTTTAAAGTTAATTAAAACTGTTAACAATTCATTTGCAACATTTCTAACAGTTTGTCCGTCTTACAAATGGTTTTTCATAGGATATTGGATTTTAAACGGGGCTGGATTTTTATCCTGGCCCTTTTTTTATGCCTGTACCATAAAAAAACTCCCCAATCTGGGGAGCCTTAATTTAAAATCATATAGCAGTAGTTATATAATCAGCATCGCATCGCCATAGCTGAAAAAGCGGTATTTATCTTTAATAGCTTTCTTATACGCTTCTATCATTAAATCATATCCGGCAAATGCACAAGCCATAATTAACAGGCTGGTTTTTGGTAAATGAAAATTGGTTACCAAAGCATCGGCAATATTAAAATTATATGGCGGATGTATAAAATGATTGGTCCATCCTTCTGATGGTTTTAATAACTTTTGTGCAGTAAAACTACTTTCCATCGAACGCATAGTAGTGGTGCCAATAGAGCAAATGCGGTGGCCGCCCTGTTTTGCTTTGTTTACAATATTGCATGCAGTTTCTTCCACCCTGTAATATTCTGCATCCATTTTATGTTTGCTCAAATCTTCCACTTCAATAGGGCGGAAAGTTCCAAGGCCGGTATGCAAAGTTGTTTCTGCAAAGCGAATACCTTTTATCTCTAAACGTTTAATTAACTCTTTACTAAAATGCAAACCTGCAGTTGGGGCAGCTACAGCACCCTCGTGTTTGGCATATACGGTTTGGTAACGCTCTTTATCTTCTTCTTCGGGTTTGCGTTTAATATATTTTGGTAATGGTGTTTCGCCTAATATTTCCAGCATGCCCCTGAATTCATCATCGGTGCCATCCCATAAAAAACGGATCGTTCTTCCACGGCTGGTGGTATTGTCAATTACTTCGGCAACCAGTTCATCACTTTCGCCAAAATATAATTTATTACCTACACGTATTTTACGGGCGGGGTCAACAATAACATCCCATAATTTATTGGGTTTGTTTAATTCTCTCAATAAAAACACTTCAATTTTGGCACCTGTTTTTTCCTTGCGGCCGTACATACGGGCAGGAAAAACCTTAGTGTTGTTTACAACAAACACATCTTTGTCATCAAAATAATCAATAATCTCTTTAAAATGTTTGTTTTCAATATTGCCTGTTTTACGGTCGATAACCATCATACGGCTATCCTCACGTTTTTTGGTAGGGTTCTGGGCAATTAAATTTAGTGGAAGATCGAAACGGAACTGGGATAATTTCATGTAACTAATATTTTAAAAGGTTACATGCCGTGTACAGAGAAGTTTTAAAGACTAGCCTTTCAGGAGGCACTTATCATGTTACGGCATGATTTTGAAGGCGCAAAGATAAGGGATAATGCCGGGTTTTGAACATTGAAAAACAGTAGTTATACAGATTTTTTTAAATAAATGTGCAAATCAATGCCAGCTGTAAACATGCGGAAAACAAAAACAGGCTGGTACGGAAATCTTAATTGTGTTATAGATATGCCAAACATTGATTTGGTCAATTATGGAATTGCACCCCTTATTTAATCTTTGTATTATCTTTATTTAAAATAACGGCATTAATAAATGAAATTAACAGCTACCCTCTTGCTGCTTGCAGCATCCGTACTAATTGCAAATGGCCAGTCTTCAAAAAAAACTGAAAAAAAATACCCCAGCCTTTTATGGGAAATAAGCAGCAATGGTTTAACCAAACCATCGTACCTGTTTGGCACTATGCATGTAAGTAATAAGCAGGTGTTTCACTTGAGCGATTCTTTTTTTTATGCCATTAAAAAAAGTGATGTAGTGGCATTGGAGCTAAATTCCGAAACATGGCAAAAAGATATGGTACAGATGGATAAAGATGGCGAAGTGTACCAAAAATTTTATTCGGAAAGAAGCCTGACCGGAAGTTATATAGATGCAGGCACTTTTAAGATACCTAATAATTTTATCAAGGACGTAAAGTATGCCTTACAGCGGCAGCCTTATATCATTAACTCGCTGCTGTACCGTAATAACCAGGGGCAGGATGACTATGAAGAGGATACGTTTTTGGATATGTACATTTACCAGACCGGTAAAAAACTGGGCAAACGCAGCAGCGGTGTTGAAAGTTATTACGAGATGCAGATGCTGAGTATGGGTGCGGAAATTGACCGCAGCAATGAAAAAGTAAAAAAGAAAAAAAACTACGATCTTGATTACAGCGAGAACCCACAACAAAAAGCAGATGAGGCTTATAGAAAAGGCGACCTTGATCTGCTTGACTCTTTAGAGAAAATGATGCTGGAATCGGAAGCGTTTACAGAAAAATTTTTATACAAGCGCAATGAGAAGCAAGCCAATGCGATGGATACGATTATGAAAAAAGGCAATTCGCTTTTTGTTGGTGTAGGTGCAGCCCATTTAGCTGGCGAAAGGGGAGTGATAGAAATACTGCGGAAGAAAGGTTACAAATTAAGACCGATAAAAATGGTTGACAGGGATGCGGTACAAAGAGAAAAAATTGACCACCTGCATGTGCCGGTAAATTTTATTGATAATGTTTCGGATGATGGTTTTTATAAAGTAAGGCTGCCGGGCACTTTATATAAACGCAGCGATCTGGTTGGTGGTATGGGCTGGCAATATGCAGATATGGCCAATGGTGCTTATTATACCGTTACAAGAATTGAAAATCCAGGTGGGTTTACAGGAATTTCTGAAGCGGAAGCTTTTAGAAAAGTGGATAGTATGTTGTACGATAATATACCCGGTAAAATTTTAAGTCGTGCAGTTACAGTTAAAAACGGCTACAAATGCATCGACCTTACTAATAAAACCAGGCGTGGCGATGTGCAACGGTATAATATTGTAGTTACACCGTTTGAAGTAATAATTTTTAAAATGAGTGCTACCGAAAATTATGTTTTGGGCAAAGAAGCAGCGGAGTTTTTTAAGTCAATTACTTTATCACCTTATCATATTAACTCAAACTGGGTAAATTACCAGCCACCAACAGGCGGCTTTACGGTACAGTTACCTTATAAACCATATGTAAGAAATGAATTTAACGGCGACTGGGTATATGCCGCAAATGATAACAACGTAAATTATCTTGTTTTAAAAAGAACGATTTTTGACGATGAAAAATTATTAAGAGATACTCTGAACCTTGGCCTTATCGAAGAAAGTTTTACAGGAAAGGAAAAAGGTTTGAAAACATTAGAAAGAAAATTTGGCGAAAAAGGCAAGGTGGCTACACTTGATGCGTTGTATCAAATAGCAGATACTGCGTACTTAAAAGTTCATTATGTAATCAGCGGGCCAAATCATTACTTAATAGCAGCAAGAGGAAAAAATAAAAATGAAGTGGTAAATACCAGGGTTATCCCTTCTTTTAATTTAACCCCTTTTGTGTACAATACATCTCAAAACTTTACCGATACACTGCTGAATTTTGAGACACAAACACCGATCGTTCCGGTAATGAACGATTCCTTAAAAGCATTGATGCATCAATATAATAAAAGAAGCAGTTATGGTTATTACAGGGGTGGTAATGATGAGGAATATGAAAAGTATGGCAAAACAAAATTTATGGTTTTTGCAAATGATACAACCGGGGAAACGATTACAGTGAGCAGTGGTATTTATGGTAAATATTATTTTGAAAATGATTCTTTAAAAAAGTATCGTATTACGGCAGATTCGCTTTCAAAAGCGATAAAAGATGATGTTGTTTTAACTGTTAAACTGGATTCACTTTTTAGAAAAGCAAGAGGCGAAAACAGTTATTACAATGATATTGACAGCATATATATCATCAAAGAAAAGAAATTCAGTTACCGTAACGGCATAAGTAAATATTATGTACGTTATACTGATACCGGTTGTTCAAGAATAGTTACCCGCTATTTTATGTCGAAAAACGAGCGGCATTATACAGTTAGTACAATTACCGGAGCTTCCGGTGAACCAAGTAGTTTTATAACTAATTTTTTCTCCTCATTCAAACCCTTTAAAGAAATAGGCAACAACGATATTTTTGCCCTTAAGACGGATACTTTTTTTAAAGACTATTACAGTAAAGATACCACCCTGCGTAAACTGGCTAGGTCGGCTATAGATGATGTGAATTTTGGGAAAAGGGATTTGGGAAAAATGCTTGCTGCAATAAACAACCTTTCTTTAAAAGACAAAGATTATTTTGAAACCAAAGCATCATGGATAGAAGCCATTGGAGATATAAAAGATTCAACGGCAAATCCGCAGGTGATGGCAGCTTTAAAAAATATTTATGAAAGCAGTGCAGATACTTCGCTGTTTCAGGCAAAGGTATTACGCGCATTGGTAAACAGGCAAACCAAAGAAGGTTACGAACTGTTTAAGCAATATGTATTACAGGATCCGCCGGTTAGTGACAACAGCTATTCTTATGAAAATAATTTTTGGGAAAACGAAGATTCACTAAACCTGCTTAAAATCCTGTTCCCCGATATTTTACAGCTTACCAATCTTAATGATTATAAAGAGAAAGTAACAAGCCTGCTGGTAAAACTTGTTGACAGCAACAGGCTTGGGGCAAATGATTACGAAACCTATTTCAGCAAAATTTTATTTGACGCCAGGATAGCACTTAAAAAGCAATTGCTGAAAGACGAAAAGAAAGTACAGGACGAACTTTCGAAAGAGGAAGATGAAAAATCGGACTACAATAACTATAGTAACAATAATGGAAATGACGACCTGGTGGATTACACCGTATTGCTGTTGCCGTTTTATGAAAAGAATGCAGCAGTACCGAAGTATATGGATAAACTATGGCGTGTAAAAGATGACCAGTTAAAGTTTGACCTGATGCTTAAAATGCTGGCTAAAAACAAACCGGTACCAGATACACTCATTAATTATTTTGCAGGTATTGAGGAAAGACGCGGAGCTTTATACTATCGTTTAAATAAATTAAAAAAAGACAGCCTGTTCCCCGAAAAATATAAAATACAGGAAGAAATGGCCAAAGCATTTTTATATACAGAAATTGATGAGGAAGATAAAATTGAAGATAAAGGCACATTGCTTTCCGGGAGTAAGAAATTTTTAAGGAAATACCTTTCTGCATTTAATTATGGGTATAGATACCGCGGCAATTCCGATGACGATAACCGCAACAAAATGGATAGTATCATATTCATTAAAAAACAGTTGGTAGAAACAGATAAGGGCAGGGGCTATGTTTACTTTTATAAGTACCGGGAGAAAAAAGACGATAAATGGAGGATAGCCATAAGCGGACTACAACCTGCAGACAGCATTGGCTTTTCGTATAAAAACATTTATACAAAATTTACTGACGAAAAAATAAAAGAAGACGAGCCGCTTGATGAGCAACTGGCATTTCAGCTTAAGAAAATAATTTTTGCAAACAGGGAAGGAAGTGAAAGCTTTTTTTCTGAAAGAGGTAATAATTATTCAAATTATTACAGGGATATCAATGAATAAGACTGATATTTTTTCCGGGAATACTGTTGATTAAAAGCTGTGTATATTCATTTTGCGGATGATGATAAATTTGTTCGGCAGTTCCCTGCTCTACAATTTTTCCTTTATGCATTACTAATATCCTGTCGCTTACATACCTAACCACGGAGAGATCATGCGAAATAAAAATTGAAGTAAAACCAAATTCTTTTTTAAGGTCATTCAGCAGGTTGAGTACCTGTGCCTGCACACTAACATCCAGTGCAGAAACACTCTCATCAAAAATTAAAAAAGAAGGGTTTAATGCCAAGGCCCTGGCGATACAGATTCTTTGCCGCTGCCCGCCGCTGAACTGGTGTGGATACCGGTTAAAATGTTCTGGCTTTAAACTTACCTTTTCAAGTAGTTCTATAACTTTCTCTTTCCGTTGATTTTTATTTTCTAATACACGATGTACCTGCAAAGGTTCAAGAATACTGCTGCCAATTGTAATACGTGGATTTAAAGAACCATAAGGATCCTGGAAAACGATTTGCAGGTCTTTACGCATGTTGCGTAAAGCAGCGGGTTTAATTTGTGTAATATCTTTTTGGCCTAAATAAATTTTACCCGATGTAGCCGGTATCAATTGTAATATTGTTCTTCCCAAGGTGGTTTTGCCACAACCGCTTTCGCCAACAAGCCCTAAGGTTTCTCCCTGCTGTACTTCAAAACTGACATCATCTACTGCTTTAAAAAATTCTGTTGTCTTGCCAAATATTTTTTTTTTAACAGGAAAATAAACCTTTAAATTTTCAACCCGGAGAACAGTTGATGGTTGATAGATGCCCGGAGGATCCTGTGGAATAGCTGATGGTTCTAACTCATCTGTCATCTGTTTTTCTCCAATAAAATCACTTACTACCGGCAGTCTTTCACCCTTTAATTTACCTGCCGGCCTGCAGGCCAATAATGCTTTTGTATAAACATGCTGTGGCGATTGTAATACTTCTTTTGCAATACCCTGTTCAACAATTTCTCCTTTGTACATTACCACAATTTTATCTGCAATATCTGCAACCACCCCCAAATCGTGTGTTATTAAAATAACACCCATGTGATTTTGCTGTTGTAATTCCTTTATTAATTCCAGTATTGTTTTTTGTACGGTTACGTCCAATGCGGTGGTGGGTTCATCAGCAATTAATAAAGAAGGGTTACAGCTCATGGCCATAGCAATCATTACCCGTTGTTTTTGCCCGCCGCTTAATTGATGGGGGTAACGGTTTATAATGGCCGCCGGATCAGGAAGCTTTACTTTTTCAAAAAGTGCAATAGTTTTTTCCCTGGCAGCTTTAGTATTTATCTTTTGATGTAATTGTATGGCTTCCATTACCTGTTGCCCGCAGGTAAAAACCGGATTCAGCGAAGTCATTGGCTCCTGGAAAATCATGGCAATATTTTTACCACGTATTTTATTTATTGCCGCATCTGTTAAATTAAGCAGGTCAAGGGGTTGTTTTTCTTTTTGATAGAAATACACCTTTCCTTTAACAGTACTTTGTTTAGGCAATAATTGTAATAAGGATAATGCAGTTACTGATTTGCCCGATCCGCTTTCGCCAACAATGGCAACCAGTTCACCTCTTTTAATTTCGATAGAACTGTTTTTAACAGCAATATTTTTTTCACCCTGATTGCTGAATGCAACAGAAAGGTTTCTTATGGAGAGGAGGAATGGCAAATTATAGTAATGTAATTCTTATAATTGTACAATCAGATTAAGTAGTGAATTAAAATTTCAAATGCCTTACAGTTGCACCGTTATTGATTAGCTGTTTTAATGAATCGATACCGATTTTTAAATGGCGTTCTACAAAACCCGAAGTAACTTTTTTATCACTGGCTTCTGTTTTAACCCCTTCAGGTACCATGGGTTGGTCGCTTACTAAAAGCAATGCACCTGTAGGAATACGATTGTGAAAACCTACAGAAAAAATAGTAGCGGTTTCCATATCGATGGCATAAGCCCTTACTTTTTCCAGGTATGCTTTAAACTCTTCATCATGTTCCCACACCCGGCGGTTAGTAGTGTACACAGTGCCTGTCCAGTAATCAGTTTCATAATCACGGATGGTGGTGGAAATTGCTTTTTGTAAACTGAAAGAAGGTAAAGCCGGAACAATGGGTGGGAAATAATCATTACTCGTTCCTTCGCCTCTCATTGCTGCAATTGGCAAAATCAGATCGCCAATGCTGTGGCGTTTTTTTAAACCGCCGCACTTGCCTAAAAATAATACAGCTTTTGGGTTTATAGCTGTTAACAGATCCATTATTGTAGCAGCACCGGGGCTTCCCATGCCAAAATTTATTATGGTAATATCTCCCGCAGTAGCACATTGCATGGGTCTGTCACGGCCAATCACTTCCACTTTATTCCAGTCTGCAAACATGTCAACATAATTACCAAAATTGGTTAATAAAATATACTCGCCAAAATTTTCTAAAGCTTCGCCGGTATATCTCGGCAACCAGTTGTTTACTATTTCTTCTCTTGTTTTCATTTATGATTTTTTTTTCTTACAATCAATATTTCTTTGTTCAGCATTGTTATAAACTTCAACCACATAACTTTGTGGATTAGTATTTTCAAATTGCCAGTTTTTTAAAATTACAAAATTCCTTTCAGCTTCAATGATTAAAATTAAATACCCGGCATATCAACCCAAAATAAAAAAGGAAGATACCAGGGAGTTTATTTTCGATGAAGTGCGTAAACGATGGGTAGTACTTACCCCCGAAGAATGGGTGCGCCAGAATTTTTTGCAATATATCATAGCTGTTAAAAAGTATGCCGCCAGCTTAATTGCTGTAGAAAAGGAAGTTAAACTCGGCGATTTAAAAAAGCGTTTTGATATTGTAGTGTACGATAAAAATTCCAGGCCATGGATGATTATTGAATGTAAAGAAATGAATGTGGAATTGAGTAAACAGGTTTTAGACCAGGTGCTGCGGTATAATATAGCCATGCAGGTGCCATACCTGGTTATTACCAATGGCAGCTACTGCATGGCTTTTCAATGCAGTGATAATAAATTAATAGAACTGGACGAATTGCCAGGCATCGGTTAATTCACCGAAGGACAACCCAATTTTTTATCTTTTTTCCCAAACGAATATATTATGCCAATGCTATGGCTTAAGTAATGATCATTCTTGCCAGGGTTGGCCGATTTACTAAAGCCATCCATGTAATCGGTAAAACTTAAACGGTAACTGGTTTCGGCAGTTAATGAGAAACGGTCGCTCAATGCATAACGTACACCTGCACCAACTGGTACAACAGGAATGATACGGGGTAATGTTTTTGCTGCATCTACCGCAAGACCGGCCTGCACATCAGAGCTCTCTCCAAATATAGCAGGGTCCATATTACTCCAGTCTCTTTGTATTTTTAAAAATGAAATACCTGCACCAGCAAAAAGATATGGCGAAAAGCGGGGGGATCTTGCCTGTAAAATATTCCATACACCTTGTAAGGAAAGTTCGGTTACGGGGGTGGTAAAATTAAAATTTCTTTGCTGGCGCCATTCAGGGTTATTATATTTTGCATCGTTGCCATACAATTTGCCCCGGTTTACATTTAACCGCACAGAAAATGACGGGCTTAAAATTCTGTACACATGTAAAGCAAACTGCGGCTTTAATGTTTTATACGATCCCAATCGTTGTGGTGTAAGGTCGCCCTGATAAACAAATACGCCACCACTTAAACCCACTTCGTATTTTGAGAGATCGATCTGTGCATGAAGAAAAGGAGTAGCGATTAAAATAATTAGTACGGTTATCGCAGATTTTTTTAATACAGACATCATTGGATTTACATTTATAGGTGACAAAATTGCTTTAATGTAAAAGTCTGTATTTCGATAAAAGAGTTTTTAGTGTTGTTAATAGGCTAACAGCATTTAATATTATTTAGTGTGCTGTTATTGTTTAAGTACTGTTAAACAGTAGATGCTTTTTTAAAGGCAAAAATTATTCCGTTAACTGCAGATGATGACTTTATCTTTAAAAGAAATGTTAAGAGTTGCACAAATGCTAAAATGTGTAAAGCATCAGCAATAAAAAATGCGGGTAAAAAGTAAGCAGTTGTATAGAAATAACGTTACAGGCAATATGGGCTGCAAATACCAATAAAATACAAATTGCCTTTGATTATACATTTTTTATTTACCGGCAGGTTTTTGGTAAGCACCGGAATTTTATAAACTATTCTCCAATAGTTTCAATTTCCTGTTCCAATGCAATAGTCTCACTTTTTTTGTAAGGCCATTTGTGCTGTAGTTTTGCATAAATAAAATAAACAATCACCCCACTTCCAAATACAATTACAAAAGAGACGATAATTTTTAGACCGGTAGCAATAAAAATAAACAGCCACATGGCAATAGCTAAAATAACTGGCAATGGATACAATGGCATTTTGTAAGGTAAATGTGCCGTACCGTTTCTTTTCCGCAATAAAATTATACCAACGGCCTGGCCTACAAACTGTATCATAATCCGCATGGCCAGTATACCATCAATTACATGTTTCATTTTAAACAATAAACTAAACACAAAAGCAAAACCTGCCAACACCAGCAGCGAAACATAGGGAAAGTTTTTTGTGGGGTGTAGTTTGCCAAAGAATTTAAAAAATGCGCCATCAACTGCGGCAGCATAAGGAACTCTTGAGTAACCGAGCATTACAGCAAATAAAGAAGCCAGGGCAACCCATAAGATCATAACTGTAGCAATATTTGCGGCACTGCCGCCATACAGCCGTTCGATAAAAGTACTTACTACAAAATTATTTTGCCCGTTATCCTGCCACGCTTTTATTTCCTGCCAGGGAATTACGCTGCTTACACTTATATTCATTGCTAAATACAATACTGCTATTCCAATTACAGAAATAAACATACTTCGGGGAATATTTTTACCCGGGTTTTTTATTTCTCCACCCAAATGACAAACATTGTAATACCCCAGGTAACTGTACATCGATTTTATACATGCCTGTCCAAATACAAATGATGCAAGTTGCCCCCAGCTAAAATCTGTATTAATATCTTTTAATGGTTGTAAAAAATTGCCATGTGCAATGCCGCCAATTATTATCCAGCCTAAAGTAAGCAATACACCACTCCATAAAAGCACGCCTATTTTTCCAATGCTGTCAATTTTACGGTACAATAAAAAAGTAACAAATAAAATAACAATGCCCGAAACTGCTTTTTGCTGCCAGGCATCCAGTTCAATTAAATAACCCAGGTATTGCGAAAAACCGATTGCAGCAGAGGCTGCCACCAATGGTGCCTGAATGACCGTTTGCCATACGTATAAAAAACTCATCATCCTGCCCGGGCCATTTTTTCCGTATGCTTCTTTTAAAAAATTATAACTGCCACCGGCTAACGGGTACGCAGCGCCCAGCTCACTCCATATCATAGCATCTATCAGCGAAAGGATGGCCCCGGCAATCCAGGCATATAAAAACATACCACCCATAAAACCAATAACGATAGAGAGTGTTACAAACGGGCCAATACCCACCATATCTATCATGTTTAAAACAGTAGATTGAAAAAGCCCCAGGCGGCGTTCGAGTTTTGGTGATTGCATTCAGGGAATTGAGAACGGAAATTACAATATACCTGCGTATAAAAAAAAGCACAAAAAAACCGGGGCTCTTTGCAGAGACCCGGCACTAATCAAAAACCATTAACCATTAAACCTTATCCTATGAAAAACCAATTTAAAGTCGGTTTACATGCGGTAAAGGTTGCAAGGAGTAATATTTTTATAACAAGATCGGTCTTGTAGAATGTTTATAAAACTGTAAAAGGGTGTGATTAATAAATTACCATTTAGCGGTAAAGTCTTTCATATAATCAGGAAAATTTTTGCTTTTGTAAGTGCCATCACCAAAAAATTTTAGCGGCGCTTCCAGCTCTGCAGGTTTTAAAAAACCAGCTAACGGCGCAGGCTGAGCATCTATAGTTGATAATAAAACTGTAGAAGGATAACCCATCCGGCCAAATAAAAGATACACTGCCAGGTCATTGGCTCTATAGGCAGGGTTATAACCATATTTTTTTCCACCCAATTCTACAGAGTCCTTTATTTCGGCATTGAATTTAACAGGATAATAATTTTCGTTAATGTAATCGGCTACAGCAGTATTGCCATAGGTTTCTTTATCCATAACCTTACACCAGCCACACCAGTTAGTATATACATCAATAATTATGGGCTTAGGTTGTTTATTGTAAGCAGCATTTAACTCACTCAGGCTGAGCCATTTTACTTTTTCTTTTTCAGGGGTTTTAAAGGAGTATAAAACCACCAAAACTGTTGTTATAAGAAAAAAATATTTAACCTTTTTCATGAAATAATTGTTTTGTAGCTTAGATAGATTCTAAACGAAATTACATGAATAAAATTGTAGTGGCAATTACGGGTGCAAGCGGTTCAATTTACCCCAAAATATTACTGGATAAACTAATAAGCGTTAAAGAGCAATGGACAGATCTGGCCGTGGTAATGACGGCAAATGCTAAAGAAGTGTGGAAAACAGAATTGGATAACGAAGACTATAACAACCTGCCCGTTAAAATATACACACAACAGGATTTTAATGCACCATTCGCCTCGGGCTCGGGGCAATTTAATACTATGATAATCATTCCCTGCAGTATGGGCACATTGGGGCGTATTGCTACAGGTATTTCAAACGATTTAATTACAAGGGCTGCCGATGTGGTTTTAAAAGAGCGGCGTAAACTGATTTGTGTGGCAAGAGATATGCCTTATAATCTTATTCATATCCGAAATATGGAAACAATAACTTTAGCAGGCGGTATAATCTGTCCCGCTACACCATCTTTTTACAGTAAACCAAAAACCATTGAAGAGGTGGCAGCAACTGTAGTTGACAGGGTACTTGACCTGGCAGGTATTGATATTAAAACCTTTCGATGGGGAAAATAAAAAAGGATTGAAATTTATTTTCAACCCTTTTTAAAATAGTTTTCAGCTTTTATCTTAAGTCTACCACTTCCACGCCGGGGTATTTTTTTGCATCAAAAACAAATTGTGCATCTGCAACAACTCCGGTTGTTTTCATACTGCTTACCGTATAGGTAAAGCGGTTGCCTGTTTTCTCAAACACTTTTGTAGAGGTGATGGTATTTGAAGCTTTGTTTACTGATACCAATACTTTATGAAAAGCTTTTGTTTTATCAATTGGGGTAAGCTCCACTTCCTGCACACCTTTAACTTCGCTGTTAAGTTTATACAAAAAATCTTTATCGTAAAAATTAGTGAATAATTTTTGTGGTGTAATGGTATTATTGGTTGGGTCTAATTTACTGATGGTAACCTCGTTGCTGCCCTTATCATAGGTCCATACGTTACTGCCATCGCAAAAAATTTCCTGGGGCGTATCACCGGCAACACTTATCCTGTACTTGGTGCCCTTCATATAAACAGTACCGCTTTTAGCCTTACTCATACTTTTGCCGGCACCGGTTTCCATTTTTAAAATAAATTTAGCCGTTACACTTTTAAAAGTTTTAAACTTGGTACTTACAGCATCCAGCACTTTTTTGGCGGCAGGGTCGCTTTGTCCAATACCTTTTGGGGCCTGTGCGTTGATGGTGATCACACTAAATATCAGAATAAGACAACCGTATAATTTCTTCATTTTTACAAATGTTATTTTAAAATAATAGCTCTTTTTCAAGGCGTTGCAAAGATAAGTGAATAGATGCTTTTATGCAACCATGGTTTAATGTATACTGTTTAAGGAACTGTTAATGTGTTGCCAATGCCAAAATAAATGCAATAACAGCCCGTTAATCCATCAGGAATATTTATTTTGCAATCACTCAACTCAACATTTCGGTTCAACTCAACTTTTCGATTCGTTTTATTACTCATTTAATCATTTAAAATGACAGAAAGAAATGTTGCCCTTTCTCAAAGGGAGAGTTATGTACCCTCGCAATTCAGCGAATTTTTGTGGTGGTTATCTACTGCCGAAAAAGAAATATTGATAGACTCTGTGGTAGACAGGAACCGCTACCGCATTATCGGGATGACAGTTTTGGGCACCTGGGCCTTTGCCACTTTTACCTGGACGTATTTTTTCAGCACCATCGTTGATTCACTTTTAATTGCTATTGCACTGGGGCTGTTCATGGGCTTCATAATTCTTACCATCGACAGGGCCTTAATAAAAGGCATTACCAAATTCAATAAGAAAAAATTTACACCATTACTTTTCCGGGCATTACTGGCCATTACCATTGGTACGTTTATGGCACAACCTGCGGTGTTGTATATGTTTGATAAGGAAATAAAAATGCAGACATCGCTTGACAATGAAAAACGCAAAATGGTAAAACGCCAGGAACTGGATAGTTTATTCAGCAACAGGAAAAATGAATTGCTCAGCCAGCAGGAAAAAATAAAAACAGCAGTAGCAGGTAAATATGCTGATGTTAGTAAGGCAAGAGAAAATTTTTTGGCTGAAACTGACGGCAGCGGTGGTACAGGGAAAATTGGCATTAAGGATATTGCACTGGCCAAGCGGAACGAATATCAAAAACTGGATGGGGAATACCAGGCCTTATTAAAAACCGAACAGGTTAAACTGGATGCTGCGGAAAAAGAATTAACTGAAATGGAAGGAAAGATAAAAGCTGAAGAAACCGCTTTTACACAATACCTTAATAATGGTTTTTTAACAAGGGTAGAGGCATTGAATAATATATTAAAAAACAACAGCGCTTTACAATACCGGTATTACCTTATTGTTTTTTTACTGATGCTGATAGAACTGATGCCGGTGATAGCAAAAACTTTATTGCCCAGCGGCAGTTACGATGAAAAAGTAATGCTTAGGGAAGAAATGGAAATTGAAATTGCACATAGCAATATCCGCAAGGAACAACAGTTAAAAGAAATGTATAACCAGATGGCGCATGAATATGACGGGGAAGCCATTACTGCATTTTTCAGGCTTACCAAAGATGACAGGAATGAAAAAATGAAAGCCTTTAGTAAAAAATGGAAAGAGGAGAACCATCAAACCTTTGACGGACTTTGGGAAAAAATGAAAAAAGAAATTTTGACCAAGCAGGAAAATTAAGCCATGATGTAACCCCCGGAGATGCCGGCCTTAATGGCCGGCTTTTTTATGGTATTTGCCAAATAAATTATCCTTGTTTTGTACACAACATGAATTTGATAAGTTGATAAAATTTTCAGGCACTAAAGCCCCTTTAGAGGTTTGGGGTGTTATATTTGCCAACTATGGCAAAAGCTACGGCCGAAACTCCCTTAATGCAACAACACAATGCCATCAAGGCAAGGTATCCGGATGCTATTTTATTGTTCAGGGTAGGAGATTTTTATGAAACATTCGGGCAGGATGCCGTTAAGGCATCAACAGTATTGGGTATTACTTTAACCAAAAGAAATAACGGCGATGCCAATTCATCGCAACTGGCAGGTTTTCCTCATCATGCTTTAGATACTTACTTACACAAACTGGTAAAAGCCGGTTACCGTGTTGCCATCTGTGACCAGCTGGAAGATCCCAAACAGGCAAAAGGCATTGTAAAACGTGGTGTAACTGAGCTGGTAACTCCCGGCGTGGCCACCAACGATAAATTATTAGAACATAACAGTAATAATTTTTTAGCCGCCCTGCATTTTGAAGAAGATAAAATTGGTATTGCATTTTTAGACATCAGCACCGGCGAATTTTTTTTAGCAGAAGGCGATGCCGCTTATGCCGATAAATTATTGCAGAGTTTAAAACCTGCCGAAGTAATTTTTCAGCGCAACAGGCAAAAGCAGTTTAAAGAATTATTTGGCGCAAAATTTTTTACCTACACATTAGATGAATGGATTTTTGCCGAAGCTTATGCTAATGAAGGTTTATTAAAACATTTTGGTACGCACAGTTTAAAAGGTTTTGGTATTGAAAATTTACACAACGGTATTATTGCAGCAGGAGCAGTGTTGCATTATTTAAAAGATACCGAACATCCTAATCTTGGCCACATTACCTCTATACAAAGAATAGACAGGGAAGAGCATTTATGGATGGACCGTTTTACCATACGCAATTTAGAATTGCTGGGTGGCGATGGGAGCAATACTTTGTTGCAGGTAATGGATAATACTGTTAGCGCAATGGGAGCAAGGTTATTAAAACGATGGCTGATAATGCCATTGAATGACATGGCTAAAATTAATGAGCGCCTGGATACAGTAGAATTTTTTATTAAAGAAGTTGATATAAGAAATAAAATAAGCCAGCATATTAAACAGGCTGGTGATGTAGAGCGACTGGTAAGCAAAGTGCCGCTTAAAAAAGTTAACCCAAGGGAAGTACTGCAGATTGCAAAGGGGCTGCAACAAACAGAAGCCATAAAAACCATTTGCGAAAATGCTCCTAATGATTATTTAAAAAGATTGGGCGATTCGCTCAATCCATGTAAATATATTTTAGACAAGATAATAAAAGAGCTGAATGAAAACCCTCCGGCAGCTGCAGCAAAAGGTGGCGTAATTGCCAATGGTATTAATGAAGAATTGGACAGCTTACGAAAAATTGCCAGCGGCGGTAAAGATTACCTAATAGAATTACAACAAAAAGAAGCGATAGCCACCGGCATATCTTCTTTAAAAATAAGTTTCAATAATGTATTTGGTTATTATCTTGAAGTAACACATGTACATAAAACCAAAGTACCCGAAACATGGATACGTAAACAAACACTTGTAAATGCAGAACGTTATATTACTCCTGAATTAAAAGAATACGAAGAAAAAATTGTTGGTGCTGAAGATAAAATTCTTGCCATCGAAATGCAGCTCTTCGAAAAATTATTGAATGAGTTGCAGGATTATATTGCACCTATGCAGGTGAATGGGCATGTGATGGCGGTGCTGGATTGCCTGGCCTGCTTTGCCAATAATGCCCTGCACTTTAATTATAAAAAACCTTTGCTGCATGATGGTACGGTACTGGATATCAAAGAAAGCCGCCATCCTGTTATAGAAAGAAATTTACCTGTTGGCGAACCTTATATTGCCAACGACATTTTACTAGATCCTGCTGCACAGCAAATTATTATTTTAACCGGGCCCAACATGAGTGGTAAGAGTGCCATCCTCCGCCAAACTGCTTTAATTACTTTAATGGCACATATGGGAAGTTTTGTGCCGGCTGGGGATGCAAAAATTCCATTGACGGATAAGATTTTTACAAGGGTTGGAGCCAGCGATAATTTAAGTGGCGGCGAAAGTACATTTATGGTGGAGATGAATGAAACGGCAAGCATCATTAATAATATTACCAGCCGCAGTTTAATTTTACTGGATGAAATAGGAAGGGGTACATCTACCTACGATGGTATTTCCATTGCCTGGAGTATTGTGGAGTTTTTATACAACAGTCCGCATGCACCCAAAACATTATTTGCCACACATTATCACGAGCTGAATGAACTGGAAAATAAATTGCCAAGGGTAAAAAATTACCATGTTACCAATAAAGAAGTAGGTAATAAAATAATTTTTTTACGCAAGCTGGCACCGGGTGGCAGTACACATAGTTTTGGTATTCATGTGGCACGTATGGCCGGCATGCCACCATCGTTAATTAACCGGGCCAACGAAATTTTAGTACAGCTGGAAGAGAGCAGGGAAGGCAATAAAACTGAAGAAACTATCAAGCAATTAAATACGCCAAAAATGCAGCTCAGTATTTTTGATGCCCACTCCGCCACCTTTGATGAAATAAGAACATTGCTGGAAGCTGTTGATATTAACCGCTTAACACCTGTAGAAGCATTGCTTAAATTACAGGAGATAAAAAGCAAAGTAAAATAGTTGTTGCCGTTTATGTAATTAATAAGCCAGCAGGCATCTTTTACTGTTAAAAGCTTATTAACACACGCAGCAAAAATGCCGTTGCAGGCATCTTTTAAATACTTTTGTAACAGTATGCGCCAAAAACTAATTTATTCTATAGCCGTATTATTTTTTATTACAAAAATAAATGCACAAACCTGTAGCCTGCCTGGCCAAACGGCGGATAATGCATACCCCGTTTGTGGCACTTCGGTTTTTCGGGAAACTGTAATTTCAAGTTGTATCGGTGGCAATGTTGCTTCAACCGGTTGCAATAATGTAGGGGTTACATCAAGCAGTTCTATCTGGTATAAATTTACCTGCTACCAAAGCGGCACACTGGGTTTTTTAATAAGTGGTATTAATGCTGCTGATGATTACGACTGGGGCTTGTATGATGTAACAGGGCGCAATCCGTTGGATGTTTTTACTGATGCTTCGCTGGAAATATCTGTTAATCTTTATGGTGCAACCCTTACTCCACCTCCATTCCCCAATTCACCAACCGGCTGCAAGGCTGGTGCTACAGGAAATGTGCATTGCGCCGGTGATGCCAATGGTAACACACCTTTTAATGCAATGCCAAATATTATAGTTGGCCACGATTATTTATTGATGGTTACTAACTGGACGAATAGCCAGGGCGGTAGCAATGCAGGTTATGATTTAAATTTTACCGGTGGCTCTGCAAGCATTACCGACCCTAAAGAACCACACTTACAAAGCTCAAGAGCAATCTGTGATGGTACACAAGCAGTAATTAAAACCAATAAGCGCATGAAGTGTGGATCGCTTTCTGCCAATGGTTCGGAGTTTATGATTACACCTGCTGTGTCAAATATTATTGCTGCTGCTGGGTTTGGTTGCAGTAACGGATTTGATATGGACTCTGTAATTCTTACACTGGATACACCATTGCCACCGGGTAATTACACCATTTCTATAAAAAATGGCAGTGCCGATGGAAATACTTTAAGAGATAACTGTGACAGGTTAATTCCTGTGGGAGAAAATATTCCGATGGTGGTGTTTCCGGTATTTCCAACACCAATGGACAGCATTACTAAGCCAGGTTGTGCCCCGGATGAATTGCTGTTGAATTTTGGTCACCAACTCCGGTACATTCGCTGCAACAGTATTGCTGCAGATGGAAGCGATTTCAGGGTTAATATGATTGCTGGTACTTCGCCGGTTACTGTTATCGCTGCTTCGGGAGTTTGTTCGGCAGATGGATTAACAGCTGTAATTAAAGTAAAATTATCTGCACCTATTCAAACCAAAGGCACTTATCAAATAATATTACAAACAAGCACCACAGATAACAATACGATCATTAATGAATGCGGACAGGAAACGCCTGCCGGCGCAACCCTTGTCTTTTCTACAAAAGATACCGTGAATGCTGATTTTAATTATAATGTTGTGCTGGGTTGTAAAACCGATTTTATAAATTATACCCACGACGGCAGGAATGAAGTGAATTTATGGAAATGGAATTTTGATAATGTCCGCAGCAGCAGTTTGCAAAATCCTTCTGTAGGTTATGTTGTTTTCGGACAAAAAACAGTACAGCTAATTGTTTCCAATGGTGTGTGCAGGGATACTTCTGCCATAGCAAATATTTTTTTAGACAATTATTTAAAAGCATCTTTTGAAGCTACTTCAATAGTTTGTCCCGGCGACCTGGCTACATTTAAAGATACCAGTATTGGAAATATTTTACAATGGCGTTGGGATTTTGGTAACGGCAATACCAGTTTACTGAAACAACCGCCACAGCAAACCTATCCTTATACAAATGTTATACATGCTGTACCGGTGCAGTTGATTGTTACCAATAATATTGGTTGCAGCGATACGGCAGTGCAAAAAATTACTGTGGTGGGCAACTGTTACATAGCCGTACCCAATGCATTTACACCAAACGGCGATGGCCTAAATGATTACCTGTACCCGTTAAATGCCTATAAGGCAAGGGATCTTATTTTTAGAGTGTATAATCGTTTTGGGCAGTTAATATTTTCATCCACCAACTGGACTAATAAATGGGATGGGACTTTTAAAGGCCAGGGTGCCGACCCTGCAACTTATGTATGGATACTGCAGTACACTCATACAGATACAGGTAAACGTGTGGAGCAAAAGGGTACAACTATATTACTGCGATAGCAGTGAACAAAAAATAAAAACGAAATTCAGAACTTACCACTTAAAACTTATTACCCCATCAGCTTCTTTCTTTCATCTCTTTCTTCCCGTAGCATGGCGCCAAAATCCATTTTACGCAACATGGTTTTTATAACCAATGCAATCCGTTTGGCTTTTGTGGTATCGGTTTTAGCACTGTCAATCCATTTAGTAAAATAATTTCTGTGCCCTTGCGGCAGCGAGTTATAATATTTCAGCGCTTCAGGTTCATCGGCCATGCACTCAATTAATTCCGATGGCGGAAGTATAGGAGATTTATCAACCTCGAGTTCAATTTTTAATGCGGCACCTTTTTGTTTTCGTATGCCTTTACGCATGGCAGCATTTACAGCCATAATAAAATCGCCTTCGCCCATTGGCATCAGCGCCACTTTTTCAATTATAAATTCATCCAGTTTGCCTTTTACCCTGAAGGATTTTTTAATACCGGGGTTTAACTGCTTTGCAATTTTTGCAGGAATAATAATATAGGTCCAGCCGGTTTTTTCGCCCTGGCTGTCAAACTTTAATATAGTGGTGGAAAATTTTACCATTGCACAACAAAATAGTAAACAACTGCTGAATAACCAGCAGCTTTATAAAAACAATTTTGTTGTAACAGTTAAATAATAAATAGGTATTAAAAAAATCAGTTGCCACCATATTTTGTAATCAGTCTTACCATCAGGTTATTTAAAAACTCTACCTGATAATTGCCAATGGTTGGGGTAATATGGGAACCGCCAATACCGCTGTGGTTGGTAAGAAAAGTATAAGTACCATTAGTAGCCTGCGCCATAAAACGGAATAAAAATTCGGAGGCTTTATCAATACCGCTGGCAGATACAGGAATAATCATTACGCCTTTTGCAGCCGCCAGTTTTACCTGCTCTTTCAGCAAATTTATTTTTCGTGGGTCTTCATGCACCGGTGCATCTAAAATTAAAAATAAAATACGGGCTCTGGCATTTACACTCCAGTTTTGCTGCATGGCTGTTTTTAAAGCTTCTTCCACTGCTTCAGGAAAATCGCCTCCACCATCTGCATTCTGGTCTTTTACAAAATCTACAACTGTACTTTTGGTAGTGGTAAAACCAGTTGCACGGGTTACATAGGAATCACCAAAATCTCTGTAAAATACCGAAGCATAACGCATAGTGCCCGGTACCTGGTTATCGGCACGGTTCATTACATCCAGCAATTCTGTTTTTAAATAATTTATTTCATCGGTCATACTTCCGGTGGCGTCCACTACAAACATTAAGTCAACATTTGTGGCTGCATTTATATTTATGGGTAATGCCACATCAATATTACCGCTGGCAGTATTTAAACTGCCCGAAGCATATACCTGGTTATTGCAGGCCACGGTGTATTGCATTGCTGTTGTTGCTGCTGATGATAATATACCGGGGAGTATTTGCAAAATGCCAAAGCGGTTGGTTTTGCCCTGCCATAAAACTGCACCGTTCGATTGTATTACAACTGTTGCATCGGGTACAGGCAGATGGTTGGCATCTTTAACGGTAAATGCCCATTTTTCATTGGCATAAAATCCCCAATTGGTTTGAAAAATTTTAAAAGTATCATTCGCCATCAGATTTTTCCAAAAATCCCAGTTATCAAAATCATTCCATTCTCCGGCTGTTAATACGCCTCCGGTCTGGCTACCACCGCCATTACCAACAGCAGCGCTGCCGTCACCAATTTTTGTTTCTGATGATGCACTGCCCAGGTCCGATTTGGTGCAGGAAGCAAAAACGAAGGTTAAAAGAAAGCATATAAAAAGAAGGCGGAATAATAAACGCATGATATTTTTTTTAAACTGACACCATTTTTTATACAAACGTTGCCTGAAGCAGTTTTAATTTCTTGTACAGCCTGGGCAAAGGATTACAGCACAGTAAAATTGTCTCACAAAAAAAACGCTTCAGTTGCCTGAAACGTTCTTTTTAAAATTATAATTCCCAAACTTATTGCTTTGCTTCGTTGTTCTCTTTTACCTTGGTACCACCTCTATGTGTTGAGGCGATTGAAGCAAACCTTACTTTTAAACCGGCAATCTTCATATTGTCTCCCGATTTCAAGTCTTTTTCAACTTCATTTTTACGGGTATCCAATGCTTCGTAAAGTACATTTATCTCGTCCCAATCTTCTCTTGAGTAAGTACTTTTGTTATCAGCAACCACATCTACAAAGTTTTTGTAAGTAGCCAGTAAATTGTCTGCGGTAACAAATGAAAACTGCATATCATCACCAATTTTTCCTTCGCCAAATAAACGGTCTCTTAAAGCTTTACGGAAGTTTGGTGCCAGTGCGGCAGCTTTAGCATCCTGCTCTTTAATAGCAAGTTCATATTTTGCTTTTAAAGCTTCGTATTTTGCTTTGCTGGCATCGGCCTTTGCTTTTCCTTCAGCATCCATTGCTGCATACTCTGCTTCAGCTTTCTTTACTCTTTCCTGGTAACCATTGTCTATCATGGTCCAGTTTTCGGTAGTATAAACCGGTGTCAGCTTTTCAACCGAGTCAACGTATACATTTAATACTTCAGCTTCCTTTGGAGAATTATTACAAGCTGTAAATCCAACGGATACGATGGCAGCTGCAATTAATAATTTTGTCTTTGTCATTTTAATATTTTTATTTAACCTTAAGGCAGCATCCATGCCATGATGCCTGCAGGTATTTTAAATTAGTTATTGGGTAATTGCATGTTTGTTAATATCACAGCTGCAAAACTATCATCTATACCACGTTTCAGTATTACACAATTCTTATCAATTGTTACATTATTCACACTTTATGTTATGCCGGGCCTAATTAGGTATACCTTGTAAAAAAATTATGGAAAAGCGTGTACTTGGAATTATTTTATCGTTGCTGGGTATTGCAGGCCTTATTTATGCAGGTGTACAATTTATGAATGGCGGAGAAGGTACCAGGAATGTAAAGACCATTATTTTTTCGGGTATTCTGGGTGCTGTATTCTTTTTTTCAGGCATTGGCCTTATAAGGAATACTAAGGATAAAGCAACATAACTGGTATCCTTAAATAAGACTTACCTAAAGTGCCCGGTAATGGAATAGCAAACTTTATTATTTATTCTTTTAAAAACTTCGCCGTTTATTTTTCGCAGGCGGCGGAGTTTTCTTTTATCCAATAATCTTCCTTCACTGTCGAAGTATTGCGGCTGCGGAAAATAAGTAAGCACATAATATTTGGAATAGGCGAACAACGATTTCAATGCAACAGGTTTTATCGACATCAGTATCATCGTCTGTTTCTTTTCATCCACATAATAATCAGAATAAGATATCCAGGTGCAACGGATATCATGCATTTGTTTAATTAAAGTATTGATCTTTGCCGTATTAAGGTTATAAGCTTTAAGCGTATCGGACAGGCGGGTTTCATCAATGTTAAATTCATAAATATAACTCAGGGTGTCTGTAATTATTTCCAGCGAAAGGGTTTTAAAATCCCGGTCGGTAAAACCTATGTTAAATGGCCCTAGCGGATAAAGTGACTTATATGATTCTTCAATCCTGTCGAGCACTTTTTCATTTTGGTAATAATATTTTGTTGAAATATTTTTGGGTGAGCAGGAAAAAAGTAAACCTGCACTTAATGATAAAATGAGTATGTAGGTTCTTTTATTCAGCATCGGTTTCTTTTTTGGTGAACCAGGTAATACCAAATACAATTCTTTTAAAAAAAGCAGTGGATACCTGCAACTGTGTTTTTCGGCCATAATCCCAGTACATAAAAGTAATGGTATCGTTTTCGATACTTATTTTTTCGGCAACAATAAAATGAGTGGGTACGCCCAGTTTAATTTTAATATGGTCTTTTTTATGTACAATGCGGTTATTGATAAACAAAACAACGGAGCCGGTTTTCATCTTTTCGCTGATATATTTATACAGGCTGCCGACCCTTGGCCGCATCAGGTCGGCGCCTTTTGCTTTGGAATTATAATTAAGTAAATCCCTGCCCATGCGATTGAATTTGGCATAATTTACCGAAGCCCAAAAACGGTTTTCGTCACCGGGGTCAAACTTGCGGTTAAAAATATTAAGGTAGCCTTTGTAATGATCGGCAAGAATTAAAAACCACATCTGTTCTGCCGGGTTAATATCAAGCAGGCCTTTAAATTTAAGTGCCCCGGCTGCCCGTTTTATGGCAGCCGACGGATTGAACGAAATATTCCTGAACGTAGCTTTTCCTTCATTGTAAAGTTGCAGTAACAGGGTGGCGTAGCCCAGCGGATCGTCCTGTAAAAACAAATAGGTTAATGCACCATAGCCACAAAAATTAGTACTGCTGCCCGGGTAAATGCTTACAATGTTATGAATATTGGTCTTAAGGTTTTTAAGAAATAAACCTGGCTTTATTTTAGGCCAATGTACACTTGGTTTTAATTCGTTTATCTTTTCAATATAATCAATGGCCTGCTGTTGGGTAGAAGTAACTTTTGCCGAATCCGTTGTAAGCGCTTTTACAGCGAGTGAAAATAAACATACGCTGCAGGTTAAAACAACAACTTTAATAAAATACCGGATACCTGCCTGCATGTAGCTTTTCAAATGTTTATTTATTGCGAAAATAAGCATCAGTTATTACAATCAGCTTTTTAAATAGTAAAAGCAGGTTTACGACTGCCAGGATAGAACCGTTCTATTTTTTTATGAATTTGATATCGGGCATGGGTAGAAAATAACTGGAAGGGCAGCTGAGTGTTTTATCATCAACAATAGTAAGATCAATACCTTTAAAACTTACCAGCTCCAGCGATGTATTAAGGGAGAGGATATAATTGTTATTATTATTTGCTTTGTCTTTTACAAGTGTGAGTATATCGGGATATAAAAGATGCTGTACATAAATGGTATCGCAATCCGGCAGGTCAATATCCACTTTTCCATCATTGCCGGTAGTTGCAGTTTGTTCTTTACCATCCTTAATAAACAGGCAAAGAATATTGGCTGTTAAATATTTGTTGGCGTGGTTAAAGCTAAGGGTATATCCTTTACCCTGTTTTGATTGACCGGTTATGTTGAAGTCTTTGCCCGGCTCTTTATTGCTTTTAAGTTTCAGGGTATCACCTTTTACTGTAAAAGTACCGGCAGCGCTTCTGTCCACCGCTCCGTAAGTAAAGAAGAATTCAAATTTACCATCGGCCGAAAAATTAAAGCCGGAAGCCATTTCGGTTTTTCTGAAATAGTATTCACCTTGTATATTTGTTTGCGGCATGGCTTTAAGGCTTAACAAAAGTAATATGAGGAGGATATTTTTTTTCAAGATTGAATGTGTTGCTGCTTTGATACAAAACTAATAAAATTGCTTGAGGACTGTGCGGTGGAATATTACGTGTTCAGTCGAATTCAGAACACCAGCAGCGACGAAGGCATACAATAAAGGTAGGGTTTAGCAGCATTAAATGCAAAGCACTTTTCTGCAGCAGGGTTTCGCAGTTACGGTTTTAAAGAGGCGAGGGGAGTTGTGTGAAAACCCCAAAATCTTTTGGCTGAAGTGCTGGTAACTGTTAAAAAATATTATCTTGTTTTCTTAGTACTGGTGAAGAAATGTTCAGCATTTTGGTAGAAGATTTTGTCCTTTTGTTCCTTAGACAAAAAATCAAGGTTTTCAAGAGAAGCAATCACCTTTTTGATATCTCCATTGTCCGTTCCAAACATAATGCGATCTTCTAAACCTGCTTCTATAAAAGTTTTCATTATGATCTTAAATTGTACTAATGGTACTATCTCAGGATTAGAAATTACTGAAATATCTGCATAAGTCTGTTTGTTTTGAGTCATAACAGTAACTGTTTCTTTATAATACTGATCCCCACCGTGCATGATCCAAACTTTTAATTGAGGAAACCGGGTAAATATTTTTTCCAGTAGTAAAGGATTGCCCAGTTCTATTTTAAAATTTGGACAGCCATGATTTGGGCCAGCTCCACCCGTATGAATACCTACTGGAAGTGAATATTTTTCCGCTAAAGAGTAATATGGAAACAATAAAGAGTCGGAAGAAGAAATGCCATAATACTCACTTAAAACCTCCCCCAAAAAGTCAATTTTGCCTTCTTTTATTTGCCCCTCTACCCATTCGATTGCCGGCCAGTCCTGTCCGTTTTGATAACATGATTGAAGACTATAGGGTACTTTCCCATTTGGACAAGGAAACATGAGGCCAAATAAAAGATTTACTTTTGATTTACCTCGATAGCTGTTTTGTAAATCCCATGAAGTACTTATTGCTGCCTTATATACGCCAGCTTGTTCTAATTTAAACAACTGATCAGGTAAATCACTGCTACCGTGAATGTGAACATCAAATACTCGTTGAGTATCGTTTTGCTTTGGAGAAAAAGAGAAATAGTAGAAAACAAACAACAAAAGGAAAATTTTCATAATAATATTTTAAAGATGTCAGACTGGGGGAACTATTCATTGTTGGTCAATAGACACAACAACGGCGGGGAAGGTAGCGAAGATTGGTGAGGAATACCAACAGTGGCTAAATGGGTAAGTCTAATTTACTATTGTCATTAAACTTTGAGTCGATCTGTGATAGCGTTTTTTATCAAATACATAAAATCGGACGGAATACGATCCTGGCTGTAATTGAGATCTATCGATGGAACATGAATAAGTCAATTTTTCGTCTCCGATTGCGATGTTCTCACTATAATAAAAGTCCAAGGGAATAAATGCGTACCCCCCTGATAAATAAATGGGTAGATCGCTAGTAAAATTTTTAAAATCATTAGTGCTTCTAATAGTATTAGTTGGGTTCAGATTCAATGTGATTCTTGCTCCAGTTTTCAGAATGTTAGTATTCTCCGGAGAAATTATTAAAAATGCATTATCAATCTTTTTTCTGCTCCATTTACTGCTATTTTCAACTTCTGTATTTATTAAATATGCATCATTCAAATAACTGCTTGATACTTTTATTTGAATATATCCCATAACCTCTTCGAAAATTTTTAACCCTAGAGCGGTTAGACCTGCGAATGCACCAATAAGTTTTATTGTCTCTACCATATTTGATGTTATAATTTGTTCAGGCATGTAATTTATTTTTTAAAAAATTATGAAAAGCATTCTTTGAAGATTAATAAAAACCTTTCAATAAAACTCAACTGCATATTAAAGTATTGCCGACAACTCCTAAATATTCGCAAGTTCAAAACTAGTGTTGTCTACAAGTTTGATTTATAAATTTATACATAAAAACAATACAAAAAACGCAAGTTTTAAGATTCCAGCTTTGGTCTTTCTCTATCCATTTACCAATATCTCCGCTACAATAAAAGTTCCATAATGGTATGCCGTACAAGTGAGTGACACAACGATGCTCAACAGTATTCCAAATGCCCGTCAACAAAAAAACTAACTCTCTTTATGCCCGATATAGTTTCTCCATTTTTCAATTACGGCTTTCATATCGTCGGGCAGGTCGCTTTCAAAATGCATGGGCTTGCGGGTGGTGGGGTGTATAAAGCCCAGCTCTTTGGCGTGCAGGGCCTGGCGGGGGCATAGTTCAAAACAATTATCTACAAACTGTTTGTACTTGGTAAACACGGTTCCTTTTACAATGCGGTCGCCGCCATAAAAATCGTCGTTAAAAAGCGGGTGGCCTATCAGCTGCATGTGTACCCTTATCTGGTGGGTGCGACCGGTCTCCAACCTGCACTCTACAAGGGTTACATAATTAAAACGCTCCAGCACTTTGTAATGGGTAATGGCATCTTTACCATGGTCGCCATCGGGGTAGGCGGTAAATAATTTTCTAAAGCGCAGGTGCCTGCCCACATGGGCTGTAATGGTGCCTTCGTCCTGTTCAAAATCGCCCCATACCAATGCAATGTAGCGGCGGTGTACAGTATGGTTAAAAAATTGTTTGGCAAGATCGGCCATGGCCTTTTGTGTTTTGGCCATTACCAGCAGGCCGGTGGTATTTTTATCAATACGGTGTACGAGGCCAAAACGGGGCAGGGTGCTTTCGTCAATTTCGGGTTGCTGCTGCTGTAAATAATACGCCACAGCATTTATTAAAGTACCATTGGGGTTGCCGCTGCCGGGGTGTACCACCATGCCCACGGGTTTATTAATTATCATCAGGTCATCATCTTCGTACCCAATTGCCAGCGGAATATTTTGTGGAATGATCTCACTGCTTTCGGGGTTGCGGTTATCGTACACTACAATTTTATCGTACGGTCTTACTTTATAATTACTTTTTACGGGCCCTTCGTTTACCAGCACCATTTCATTATCAATTGCCTGCTGAATTTTATTACGGGTGGCGCCTTCAATACGGCTCATTAAAAATTTATCGATGCGTAAAGCATCCTGCCCTTTATCTATAACGATGGTGAGGCGTTCGTACAGTTCGTCAGATTCAGGTATCTCTAATTCTTCTAAGTTCATTTGTTAGTTGTTGGTAGTTAGTTGTTAGTTCAACGAACAACTCGTTTTCAATTATATTTGCAAAATAAATGAATTGCAGTGGATAAGCAGGAAGTAATATTTAAAGACCTTGGCATTATTGAATACAAAACCGCCTGGGATTACCAGGAAGAATTGTTGCAGGCTAATGTAAAAATAAAGTCGGCCATAAGAAACGGGCAATCAGTACTCACCACTCACGACTCACCACTCACTACTGACGACGAACTACCAACCACCAACCACCAACCACCAACCACCAACCATTTTTTACTATGTGAGCATCCTTCAGTGTATACTTTAGGTAAAAGCGGCAATATTGATAATGTGCTGATGAGTGAAGCGGAGCTGGAACAAAACAATATTCAGTTTTTTAATACCAACAGGGGCGGCGATATTACTTTTCATGGCTTGCAGCAAATTGTGGGCTATCCAATTTTAGACCTGGAAAATTTTTATACCGATATTGGCAAATACCTCCGCAACCTGGAAGAAGTAATTATTTTATCCATTGCTGAATATGGCATTAAAGGCGAACGCAGCAGCGGCGAAACAGGTGTGTGGATTGAGCCGGGCATAAAAGGCAGGGAAAGAAAAATTTGTGCCATTGGCGTACGCTGCAGCCGCTGGATAACCATGCATGGCTTTGCACTGAATGTAAATACCGACCTGAGTTATTTCAACAATATTATTCCCTGCGGTATACAAAACAAACAGGTTACTTCTATTGAAAAAGAATTGGGAGCAAAGGTTGATTATACCGAAGCCAAAGAAAAAATAAAACGGAATTTTGAGAATGTTTTTGAAGTAAAACTGGCGGTTTAATTCTTTCCTTCTTTTGCGATCTGAAATTTATTCTTCTCTATCAGCTTACCATTTTCATATACTTCAAAATGAAACCAGCCGGCATGTAAAAAATTTACACGCTCTATAATTAAATAGGTTTCTGTTATTTTATTCAGATCAAACAGCGGCACATCATTTTCGTCAAAAAACTTTACGGCATATTTTTTTGTTTCGGCCAGTGGCAGGGAAATGATAATATTATTATCCTTACCGGTATAAATGCGGCGGCTGGGATAAGTAATGATGTCGTTATTATTGTTAATAGGTGGTAACTGCGGCTTGGGTTGAATTTTTATATTGTTTTGTTTGCCGGGTTCGTACACGGGCTGTGCCGTCCAGTTATCTTTTACTAAAAACGGACGTGAAGGGTCTTCAAGCAGCGGCTCGGGTAGTTTTTCTTTTACCGGCCTTACCACTTTACTAAAAAGATAGGTACCACCTTCAAAAGAAACAAATACCCGGTAATACATTTTATTATAAGGCGGTGTAGCATCGGCATAACCGTTCTCAATATTTTGTGGATTTAATACAGAACCAATGGTAGTGTAATTTTTAAGGCTGTCGTAAGAGCGCTGAATATTTATTGCAGTAACCGGGGCCCTGTAATTATTTACCCAGCTTACAATTATTTGTCCGCTCAGGTTTTTTACAGTAATGCGTGGCAGCGTATCCTGTGCAGCAGCGGTAACGGTACCAAAGCATAAACCTATAACCAATAAAAAATAAACCCTGGGCATATTTATATTAACGAGGATAAGCAAGTAAAATTTTATTTACAAATATAAAGCCATGTTACAAATTAGAACAATAAAGTATGCTGGGGCAAAGAAAGATTGCCCTGTAAGCCTCCGGTATGCAGGCACAGGATAGTGCTGCCCGCTGTAAAATGATCTTTTTTTATTTTATCATACACGGCAGCAAATAATTTGGCGGTATATACAAAATCGGTGGGCAGCCGGTGCTGCTGCCACAGGTAATTCATAAACTCAATAAGCCGGGGTGTATTTTTTGCATAGCCGCCAAAGTGGTAGCCATCAAAAATCTGCAGATGTTCTTTATTTACAGTTACGCCACAACAATTTATCCTTTCTTCAATATCCGTCATGCCCTTTAAAACAGGTATGCTGATGATTTTTTCGTTGCCGGCATTTATTAATAAGCCGGCAAGTGTTGTAGCAGTGCCTGTAGCGGTACATATATGCGTATACTTGTTTTTGGGTATCAACCGCCATATTAAAGCAGCACCTTGTGCGCCGGTATTGCTATAACCGCCTTCGGGGATGATTGTGCAGTCGCCAAATTCATTTTTTAAAGCTGTAATAAAATCCGCGGTATCTTTTTTATCATACGCTTCTCTTGCAATAAAATGTAACTGCATGCCGTAGTCAATACACTGCTGCAGGGTAGGAGATAGCAGGGTAGGTTTTTCTCCTCTTACAATACCAATACTTTTTAAACCTGCCGCCTGGCAGGCATAGGCAGTTGCCACCAGGTGATTGGAATAAGCGCCGCCAAATGTAAGTATGCTTTTATGTGCAGCCTGGCCTGCCTGCTGTAAAAAATAATGCAGTTTAAATAATTTGTTGCCCGATACTACAGGATGTATCTTATCTAACCGCAGTACAGTTACCGATACTTTTTTTTGTACAAATAATTCATCATCTAAAATATCTGCAGCAGCATTTGAAATATTAAAAAGCATTTTAGAATAACTTATCGGTTTGTATTAATTTCGCTGTACAAAAATCAGTATTAATTTTTCATTTATTAATTAAAATTATCGATGCAACCTACGCTTTTAATTTTGGCTGCCGGAATGGCGAGCAGATACGGGAGTATGAAACAAACGGAAGGGTTTGGCCCCAGCGGCGAAACTATTATGGAGTATTCTATTTATGATGCTATACGTGCCGGCTTTGGTAAAGTGGTATTTATCATCCGTAAGGATTTTGCCGAAGGCTTTAAAAATACTTTTGAACCCAAACTTAAAGGAAAGATAAAAACGGAGTATGTGTACCAGGAGATGAGCTCTTATTTAAACGGCATGCCTATACCGGAAGGCCGGACAAAACCATGGGGAACCGCACATGCTATATTATGTGCCAAGGAAGCGATTAAAGAACCATTTGCAGTAATTAATGCAGATGATTTTTACGGACAGGATGCTTTTGTAAAAGCGGCCCATTTTTTAAATAAGGGGTGTGATGAAAAAACATATTCTATTATTGGATACGAGCTGGCAAAAACTTTAAGTGAGCATGGTACTGTAAGCCGTGGTGTGTGCCAGGTTGATGCCCATAATAATTTAGTAAGCATTACTGAAAGAACAAAAATATACCGGGAAGGAGATACTATTGTTTACGAAGAAGAGGATGGTAAGCACCAGGTACCTTTTAATTCAAGTGTATCTATGAACTTCTGGTGTTTTCACCAGGCGTTGTTTCCGGTAACAGAAAAATTATTTCACCAGTTTGTAAAAGCAAACAGCCATAATATAAAAGCTGAATTTTTTATACCGCTTATTGGAGATGAGTTTGTTAAAACAGGAGGTGGTACTATTAAAGTAATTCCCTGCTCATCGCAATGGTTTGGGGTTACTTATAAAGAAGATGCCCCGGTGGTAAAAGCCAGTATTGATAAACTGGTGGCAGATGGGGAATACCCACCTTCGTTATGGTAAAATATTTTATACAAACTAAAAGGGCTTCAAATTAATTGAAGCCCTTTTTTTATTTTACTTTTTGCTAAATGTTTTATTCGTAACTCTTAATTAAAAATACACAGTCATTCACTTTCTTTACCTGCTCTTCCCTGATCAATTTTTTAATGGTATTGTTGCTGGCTAATTTAATATCTGCAAAATCAGCATCTTTTTTAAGATTATCAACTGCTTTAAAAATATATAAAGACTTTACAGCAAACACAGAACCACCTTCTGATTTATCGGTTAAAATACCAATTACATCACCGTTCTTATTTAAAATTGGGCCACCGCTGTTACCATGGTCGGCAGCAATAGATATCTGGTAGGTAAGGGTATCGCTTTTGTAACCTGTTACGCTGCTCAGGTAACCTTCACCATAAACAATTTCATCTTTAGGATAGCCCATTGTGTAAATAGGTTCTGCAAGATTTACAGATTTGCCAATACTGTAAGGTAAAGCTCCGTAAGGTTTAAAATCTTTATCATCAATTTTTAAAACTGCAATATCCCTTATCTCGTCTTTCATACACACTTTGGCTAAAAATTGCTGGCCTTTATCATTAGTAGCAATAATGGTTTTGCCTTTTAATACGTGGGCATTGGTAATTAAATAACCCTGAGCGTCTATTAAAAATCCTGTACCACCCGACTTTGGTGTGGCTTTAGGATCAATTTTTATTTTACTTATAACACCGTTAAGTACTTTGTTAGTTTCTTTTTGACCTTGCTTTAAAACTGCCAGCTCTCTGCTAAGGTCGGTTATAGCCTGTGGGCTTGTTTTATTACTGTAAAAAAAAGTAAGCCCCAGGTTAAACAGCGAAACAATACCGGCAATACTGGCGGCAACTGCAGCTGTACGCTTATACCTGTTCCAGAAATAAACAATTTTTGCCTTCCCTTTAAGTTGGGTTTTGTTTATTATACCTTCTTCAACCAGCTTGCTCTCTATTTCGTGAAGGGAGTGTTTAAAATTTTTGGTATCGCTGTGCTTGCTTACTTCATTAAGAAAAAAAGTATGCTCCACCACCATCTGGTCTACTTCCGGATTTGTTTTGCGTAATTCTTCCAGGTAGGTTCTTTCCTGCTCAGTCATTTCTCCTCTCAGGTACCTTTCAACAGCGTCTAATAATTGGGTTTCGTCCATTTTATTGTCCATTTTTATATTGTGCAAAGAATAATTTTTTTAACCGCATCAGACATTTATACTTCTGCGTTTTGGCATTATCTGCATTAGTATATCCAAAATCGGCAGCAATTTCCTGCATATGCTTCTTCTGAATATAATAAGCGTCTAACAAACTTTTGCAGGGCTCCCCAATCTTACTCATGGCGTTTTCCATTAATGTAAAGTCGGTATCCCTTTTTTCGTGCAATTCCATATCCTCGTCCACTGGTATCGTTTCTTCCATATTATCCAGCCGGCCGCTGTAACGGTTCATCTGGTTAAGCTTTTTAAGCCAAAGCCGCCGGCAAACCGAATAAATATAGGTTTTTAGTTGGCTGCTCAATTCAAAGGTCTCGGTCCGTGTCTTTTCAAATAAAACGATCATTGCTTCCTGAAAAATGTCCCTGGCATCGTCGTGGGATCCGCTGTTATTCAGTATAAAAGCCTGAATCATAGCGTAATTATCCCTGTAAATCGTTTCTATGGCCAGTTTATCGTTCGCTGCCAGCCCCTTTAACAACAATTTTTCTTCTTCTAAAGTACTCACCCGGTTTATATTAATACGTTTAATGATTATTGGTAACCCAAAACAACGAAAAAATATTTAATAAAGGATGGGTTACCTTTTTTTAATTCTGGTATAAATATGAAATTATAATTTTTAAAATTTAAACAAACAAAAATGAAAAAAGTATTTTTAGCAATCGCAGTAGCATCAGTATTTACTGCTTGTAACAGCGGCGAAACTGCAACTACAGAAACTCCAAAAACTGATTCAATCGTACCTGCAGTTGATACAACTGTAAAAGTTATGGATTCAACTGTTAAAGCTGTAGATTCAACTGTAAAAGCTGTTGCTGATTCAGTTAAAAAGTAATTACCTAACCGGTACCGGGTTGCTTGTATTAATCACCGGTTTACAATAAAGATTTTTACATGACAAGCAATCAATTTAGTCCCTCTTATTTTTAAGAGGGATTTTTTTTTGCTGGTATAAGGTTGTTTTGTTATTTTTGACTTTCAATGACAAACAAAGGCAACCATAGCTTCTTTTATTTTAGCTACTATTTTAAAAATGGTCCGGGAGCCTCTTGTTAACAACTGAATAAAAAAACAGACTAACATAAAAAGAGTCCCCCGATAAAAATCGGGGGATTTTTGTTTGCCCCAAACCCCTAAAGGGGCTTACAAAGAGAATAAGGGGCGAAAACTTATTTAAAAAATGCAAAGAGATAAAATTAAGGAAGGCAATATCGACCTAAGTTCCCCCTTCAGGGGGACAGGGAGCAAAAGGGTTTCAATACAGGGCTTTGAGGGCAGCTTTCACCAGGTGGCAGCAGAGCAGTTTTATGGAAAAAATACCGAAGTGATCTGTTGCGCCACTTTTAAGGAAGTGGTAAAAATTGCTGCTGATAAAAAGCAAAGCGATGGAGGAATAATGGCTATTGAAAATTCCATAGCCGGAAGCATTTTACCCAATTATAATTTATTGCTGAAAGGCAATTTAAAAATTGTGGGAGAGATTTACCTGCAGATAAAACAAAATCTTCTGGTTAATCCCGGCGTATCGCTGGATGATATCAGAGAAGTGCATTCTCACCCGATGGCCATTCAGCAATGTTTTGGGTTTTTAGATAAATACAACTGGAAACTGGTGGAAACTGAGGATACCGCTTTAAGTGCCAAACATGTTCACCAGCATAAAAGCAAACATATTGCAGCCATTGCAAGTAAGCTGGCTGCCGATTTATACAACCTCGAAATTATTGCTCCTAATATTCATACGCTTAAAAGTAATTACACCAGGTTTTTGGTTTTGCAAAGGCAGGATATTGTAAATGAAATTGCAGGAGCCGATAAAGCTTCCATCAATTTTTTTACCGATCATTCTAAAGGCAGTTTAGCCAAAGTGCTTACAAAGATTGCAGACGAAGGCATTAATCTTTCTAAACTGCAAAGTATGCCTATACCGGGTAGTGATTTTAAATATTCTTTTCATGCAGATATGGAATTTGATACTGTTGAACAGTTTAAAAAAGTAATAAAAAAAATAGAGGCGTTGACTGACGGATTAAGTGTATTGGGGATTTATAAAAACGGGAAGATTAATAACACGAATTAAAAAACACTAATTACACGAATTAAATGCAAGTAATAGAAAATGAATTCGTGTAATTAGTGTAATTCGCAAAATCAGTGTAATAAAAAAGTATGGAAACAGCAAAAAGATTAGAAGGTATTGGAGAGTATTATTTTTCTCAAAAACTGAGAGAGATTGATACAATGAATAAAGAGGGTAAAAATGTTATCAGTTTGGGAATTGGTAGTCCTGATTTGCCGCCACACCCCGAAGTGATAAAAGTATTGCAGGAAGAAAGTACCAAACCAAATACACATGCTTACCAAAGCTATAAAGGTAGCCCTGTTTTAAGAAATGCTATTGCTGCATGGTATAAAAAATGGTATAAAGTTGACCTGAATGCCGATACAGAAATTTTACCATTGATAGGAAGTAAAGAGGGCATCATGCATATTTGTATGACATACCTGAATGAAGGTGATTTTGTGCTGATACCAAATCCAGGTTATCCAACTTACAAAAGTGCTGCAACAATTGCCGGTGGAAAATGTATGGAGTATAATCTTACCAAAGAAAATAGCTGGCTGCCCGATTTTAAAGAGATTGAAAATAATTTGTACGTTAACCGGGTAAAAATAATGTTTGTAAATTATCCGCATATGCCAACAGGGCAATTGCCCACAATGGAAATGTATGAGCAATTGATTGCATTTGCAAAAAAATACAATATCCTCATCGTTCATGATAATCCTTACAGTTTTATTTTGAATGATTTACCTATGAGTATGCTGAGTGTGGCGGGTGCAAAAGATTGTGTGATTGAATTAAACTCTTTAAGTAAATCGCACAATATGGCTGGCTGGCGTATTGGTATGTTGTGTGGTGCAAAAGAAAAAATTGATGCTGTGCTGCGTTTTAAAAGCAATATGGATAGTGGTATGTTTTTGCCTTTGCAGTTAGCTGCAGCAAAAGCATTGGAGTTGCAGGAAGACTGGCATAGCGAAGTAAATAAAGTGTACAGGGCAAGAAGGGAAAAAGTTTTTGAATTACTGGATTTATTGGAATGTACTTATTCAAAAAACCAGGCAGGTATGTTTGTGTGGGCCGCCATTCCATCAGGCTATAAAGATGGGTATGCATTAAGTGATAAAGTATTATACGGCGCAAATGTATTTATTACACCCGGTGGTATTTTTGGTAATGCAGGCGATAAATATGTAAGAGTTAGTTTATGTTGTAAGGAAGAAAATATTAATGAAGCAATAAAAAGAATAAAACAAGCAGTATGAATGTTGCAATAGTTGGTGTTGGTTTAATTGGCGGCTCAATGGCGTTGGCATTGAAAGAAAAAGGTATTGCCAAAAAAATAATTGGTGTCGGCCGTTCTGCTGCAAGTATTGCAAAAGCAATTGAATTGGGCATTATTGATGAAGTCCTGCCTTTAGAAGAAGCGGTAAAGCAGGCAGATTTTATTTATGTATCCATACCTGTTGATGCTACCATACCGGTAATGCAGCAGATAATGGATATGATAACAGATAAACAGGTTGTTGTTGATGCTGGCTCAACCAAGGCGGCATTATGTGAAGCACTGAGCGATCACCCGATGCGTAAGCAGTTTGTCGCATCGCATCCGATGTGGGGTACAGAATATAGTGGGCCGGAAGCGGCAGTAAGAGGCGCTTTTGCAGGAAGGGCCTGTGTGATCTGCGAAAAGGAAAAAAGCAGTACAGCTGCTTTAGAACTGGTGGAAGGTATTTACAAAGCAGTAAACATGCACATCATTTATATGGATGCTGCCAATCATGATGTACATGCGGCGTATGTAAGCCATATTTCACACATTACTTCATTTGCTTTGGCCAATACTGTATTGGAAAAAGAAAAAGAAGAAGACGCCATTTTTGAAATGGCTGGTGGAGGTTTTGAAAGTACAGTGCGTTTGGCAAAAAGTAATTCGGCCATGTGGGCACCTATCTTTATGCAGAACAAAGAAAATGTACTGGATGTATTGAATGAACACATTTCGCAGCTAAGAAAATTTAAAGCCAGTTTGGAAAAAGAGAATATGGAGTATTTAATTGAATTGATGGAGAATGCAAATAAGATAAAAAGAATTTTGAAATAGAATTTATATGTTATCAGTAATTGTTGGTACAATTTTTTTCGGGATGGTACTTACTCAAATACTTTTGTCTATCAAAGTGTATAAACTAAAAAAGCAACTGGAAAATAAAAGTTTATATGTGAGTAATTGGAGTTGGTATGCTGCAAAAAGAGATTTAAAGATAATTATAAACACAAACAATGATAAAGTAGCGAAAGAGATTGCTTCTAAAATTATTAATTTAAGACAAATTGCTTTTTTATTGTTCTTGATCTCGACGGTATTGATATTTTTAATTTTTTTTATAAACGGGATTTTTAAATTGGGCCTATGATTTTCAGAGAAGCACAAACAAACGATATTAAACAAATACAGCTGGTAAGAAACGCTGTTAAAGAAAATGTTTTAAGTAACCCCGGCCTGGTTACCGATAAAGATTGCGTGGAGTATTTAACATTACGTGGAAAAGGCTGGGTTTGTGAAAATGATGGTACAATTATTGGGTTTGCCATTGCCGATTTAATTGACAATAATATCTGGGCATTATTTGTACATCCCGATTTTGAAGGGAATGGGATTGGTAAAATACTTCACGATACTATGATGGACTGGTATTTTACTCAACAAAAAGAAACGGTTTGGTTAAGTACCGATGCAAGTACCAAAGCGGAAAAATTTTATAGAAAGCAGGGATGGAAGGAGGCAGGGATGTATGGCAAGACTGAAATAAAATTTGAAATGACAAAAGATATTTGGCAAAAAAAGATTGCTAATGTTGGAAATAAAAAAACTATTTAATAATTAAAAATCATCTCCTACATTTCCCCCTTCAGGGGATAGGGGTTTACAATCATGCAAACAGCAACTCAATCGATGAAAGATTTAATGCAGACAAAATGGAACAAACGTCCATTAATTATCAGTGGCCCCTGCAGCGCCGAAACTGAAGAACAGGTTATAGCAACTGCCACCCGTTTGGCAAACACAGGCAAGGTGGATATGTTACGTGCCGGTATCTGGAAACCACGTACCAAACCCGGGTTGTTTGAAGGTATTGGTACCAAAGGTTTACCATGGCTGGCACAGGCTAAAAAAATTACAGGTATGCCGATTACTGTTGAAGTAGCCACTGCAAAACATGTGCAGGATGCTTTACAGTTTGATGTGGACATGCTTTGGATTGGAGCCAGAACAACTGTAAATCCTTTTAGTGTGCAGGAAGTAGCAGATGCTTTACGTGGTGTTGATATTCCGGTGCTGATAAAAAATCCCATCAACCCTGATTTAGAATTGTGGACGGGTGGTATTGAACGTTTACAAAAAGTGGGTATTAAACAAGTGGGTATGATACACCGTGGATTTTCTTCTTACGGTAATACTGAATTCCGCAATGCACCCATGTGGCATTTGCCTATTGAAATGAAACGCCGTTTTCCGGATATGCCATTGATCTGCGATCCTTCTCATATTTGTGGTAACAGAACTTTACTGCAATCAGTTTCTCAAAAAAGTATCGATCTTGATTTTGATGGTATCATGCTGGAGAGCCATATCGATCCGGATAATGCATGGAGCGATGCCAAGCAACAGATAACACCGGAAAAGTTTGCAGAAATGCTGGATGCTTTAGTATGGCGTCATGAAAATACCGACGAAAAAGAATTTGTTACAGCACTGGCAACCTTACGTGAACAGATCAACCACCTTGATGATGAATTAATGACCATACTTGGCCAGCGTATGAAGATTGCTGATAAGATCGGTGAATACAAAAAGAATAATAACATCACTATTTTACAAACCAACCGCTGGAATGAAATTTTAGAAAAAGCATTTTTAAAAGGCGATAAATTAGGGTTAAGTAAAGAATTTATTACCAAGTATTATGATGCTATTCACCTGGAAAGTATCAATCATCAGAATAAAGTGATGAATAGTTAAGGGATAGAACCCTGATGACGCTGATTAATCGGATTAACACAGATTTTATATGACCAAAGTTGAAAATAGGTTCTCAGAAAAAAAAGTGTCGTATTACTTTGATGCAGGGTTTTCTTATTTGGAACAATTGGTTCCAAAGGAAAATACCGTATTGATTACTGATGAAAACGTTTTTCAACTGCAGCACCAAAAATTTGAAGGCTGGAAAACAATAGTAATAAAGGCAGGAGAAGAGCATAAGCAACAAGCTGCTGCAGATTATATTATAGAACAGTTGATAGAATTTGAAGCAGACAGAAAAACTTTTGTTGTAGGTATTGGCGGCGGCGTGGTTACAGATATTACCGGTTATGCAGCAAGTATTTATATGAGAGGATTGAAATTTGGTTTTGTACCAACTACAATTTTATCAATGGTGGATGCATCGATTGGTGGTAAGAACGGTGTGGATGTTGGCGTATATAAAAATTTAGTTGGCCTTATAAAGCAGCCGGAGTTTTTATTGTTTGATTATTCGATGCTTAAAACCCTGCCTGATGAACAATGGGTAAATGGCTTTGCAGAAATCATAAAACATGCCTGTATAAAAGATGCTGCGCTGTTTTCCTTACTGGAAAAATTTACGCTGCATGATTTTAAAACTGATGATACATTACTGGCCGGATTGATTGAGCGGAATGTGATCATAAAAACAACTGTTGTTGTTGCAGATGAATTTGAACAGGGCGAAAGAAAGCTGCTGAACTTTGGCCATACCATCGGGCATGCCATAGAAAATATGCACCAGCTGCTGCATGGCCATGCCATAAGTATTGGTATGGTGCTGGCATGTAATTTATCGCAACAGTTAAATGGATTTGATCTTAATGAAACAAAAAAAATTGTTGCGCTGCTGGCTAAATATCATTTGCCGGTAAAAGTGGAAACGGATTACCAAAAAGTATTTGAGATTTTAAAAATGGATAAAAAACGGGATAAGAATGCGATGAATTTTATCCTGCTGAATAAGATTGGTGAGGCAGTTATTAAACCTGTTGAACTGGATGCATTGCATCAACATTTAAAAGAAATATTATAGTGAAAGTTGTAATAAAACCCTCAGCAATAAAAGGAATACTTACTGCACCCACCAGCAAAAGTTCTATGCAAAGAGCCTGTGCTGCAGCTTTGCTCCATAATGGAAAAACGGTTATCAGCAATCCCGGAAAAAGTAATGATGATTTAGCAGCGCTGGATATCATACAGAAATTAGGTGCGTCTGTTTCATTACAAGAAGATGGAAGTTTATTAGTAAACAGTAACAATAATTTCACCCCTTTAGGGGATGGGGGTATCAACTGTGGCGAAAGCGGATTGTCTATAAGAATGTTTACACCGATTGCTGCATTAAGCAATCAATCAATCACTATTAATGGCACCGGAAGTTTATTGAAGCGTCCAATGGATTTTTTTGATGAAATATTTCCGCAACTTAATATAGAAGTGGAGTCTAATAAAGGGATGTTGCCTATAAAAATTAAAGGGCCGTTGCAGCCAAAAGATATTACTATCGATGGCTCACTCAGCTCTCAATTCTTAACAGGCTTATTGTTTGCGTTTGCAAAGGCTGCAACACAACCGGTAACTATCACGGTAATTAATTTAAAAAGCAAACCGTATATCGACCTTACTTTACAGGTGATGAAATATTTTGGTTACAACGTAGCAAACAATAATTACGAATCTTTCACCATCAAACCAATCAACCAATTAACCAATCAACCAATTAACTATACAGTTGAAGGTGACTGGAGTGGTGGTGCATTTTTATTGGTAGCAGGTGCCATTGCAGGAAAGATTGTGGTGAAAGGATTAGATCCGTTTTCTACACAGGCAGACAAAGCAATTTTACAAGCTATCATTGCAGGTGGAGCCACCATTTCAATTGAAGAAAAACAAATTGAGATTGCTCCACCGGTAACAGGATTAACTGCGTTAAAACCTTTTCATTTTAATGCAACAGATTGTCCGGACCTTTTTCCTCCTTTAGTAGCTTTAGCTGCTTATTGCAATGGCACATCTGTTATTGAAGGCGTTAGCCGTTTGGCACATAAAGAAAGTAACAGGGGATTAACTTTACAGGAAGAATTTGCAAAAATGGGCGTGGAGATTATTTTGCAGGATGATCTGATGATGATAAAAGGCGGACAGGGTTTAAAGGGTGCAGCAGTACATTCCCGCCACGATCACCGTATTGCCATGGCTTGTGCTGTTGCTGCATTAAATGCAGTTGGCGAAACTGCAATTGAAGAGGCAGAGGCTATTAATAAATCCTACCCCGATTTTTATGAACACTTACAATTATTAAATGCTGATGTATCTTTAATAAATTAAATTTTTACGATGAATTCTTTTGGGCGCATTTTACGGGTACATATTTTTGGCGAATCGCATGGCGAGTGTGTAGGCATTACTATTGATGGCTGCCCGGCTGGTTTATCATTAACACCCGAAGATTTGTTACCCGATTTGGAAAGAAGAAAAGGGGGTAAACAAAAAGGCGCTACGCCAAGGCAGGAAGAAGATTATCCGATTTTTAAGTCGGGCATATTTAATGGAAAAACAACCGGTTTCCCGATTACTATTTTATTTGAGAATAAAAATACAAGAAGCGAAGATTATAATAAACAAAGAAGCATTCCACGTCCCGGACATGCTGATTGGGTGGCGCATCAAAAATTTGGGGGTAATGAAGATTACCGTGGTGGCGGGCATTTTAGTGCAAGGCTTACAACAGGTATTGTTGCAGCAGGCGCTATTGCAAAAAAACTGATGCCGGCAATAAAGTTTAATGCAACTGTTACCGAAATAGCAGGTGAAAACGATCTTGAAAAAGGTTTGCAAAAGGGAATTGATGCAAAAGATTCTGTAGGCGGTATTATTGAATGTAAAGTAAACGGACTGCCAATTGGTTTGGGCGAACCTTATTTTGACTCTGTAGAGTCAGTGTTATCACATATACTTTTTGCAATTCCTGCAGTACGTGGTGTTGAATTTGGTACCGGCTTTGCTGCAGCAAAAATGTTTGGCAGCCAGCATAATGATGCTATTGAAAATATGGAAGGACAAACAAGAACTAATCATGCAGGAGGAATAGTAGGCGGCATTAGTAATGGCAACGAATTAGTATTTCGTTTAGCAGTAAAACCCACATCATCCACCCCCAAAATACAAAACAGTTTAAACTGGGATACAGGAACAACAGAAGATTTTTCTATTAAAGGAAGACATGATCTTTGTGTGGCATTAAGAGCCCCTGTTATTGTAGAAGCGGTAACAGCATTGGTAATTGCTGATTTTATGTTACTGTCGCAACATATTAAAAGAGTAATTGCTTAGTCCAGTAATCTCCGGTGATAATTGATCTGCCCCAGGTGATAGGTTAAATGTGTTGTTAAGTGTGTGAGTATAAAATCTGTTTTCGAAACCTTTCCGAATACTTCTACCGGAAAATATTTTTCAAAACCTTCAGCACTTAATTTGTGTAAAGTCGTTTTTACTATCAGGATACAATTTTCAATATTAGTAACAAGGTCTGCCCGGGGAATATTTTTTAATTTAAATTCATCTTCACGGCGGCGTACATAGCCGGTATGCCCAAGTGTGGCACCAATAAAATGATTTAAATTGTCCAGTAAATGCAGCGTAAGGTTACCGGCAGAATTGCTGATGCCTTTTTCTATCAGCCATAAATTATCTTCGTCTTTATATAAATTTATTTCTGTTATTAATCTGTTCAGGTCTCTTTCAAATAATTCAATCAGCGTTTCTTTTAGCATTGACAGGAGTTTAATTTTTTTTAATTTTTTCTTTTATTATAAAAGCATCAAATGGAATGTTCAGCAGTTCAAAATCTTTTGCATTGGGTAAACTGTAATGCCACCATTCGGTGTCCAATGCTTTAAACCCATGTTGTTCCATTACTGTTTTCAGCAACAGCCGGTTTTGTAAAATTTCTTCAGGTAAATTATTAAATGTATGATGAGCAGTATCACTAAAACTATCAAAGCCCGTTCCCATATCCAGCTCTTCTTTTGTTGTAAGGTTGATGATGGTAACATCAACTGCCACACCACGGTTATGCCCACTGCCTTTTTTTGGGTCTGCAGCATATCGGTCATCCTGCACAGGCTCCCACATTTTTTCTGTTACCGCATACGGACGGTAAGCATCAAATATTTTTAAACCAAAACCCGATTGGTTTAATTGCTTTTGAATTGCTTTAAGCGAATCTGCAGCAGGCCTGCGTAAATAAGTAGTGGTAATTGCAGGGTATAATTTTTTGTGCATAAAATTATTAGTGCCTGCATAGCGTAAGTCCAAAACTATATTCGGGATATTATTTTTAATATCCATCATTTGTTTTGCCGGGTTTTGCAGTACGGTTTTTTGCAACTGTTTTGCTTTGCTGATTACCCATAGCCCGTATTTATTTAACGTACTATCCTGTGCAGCAGCAACAAGCGGTGTTAATAAAAAAACAACACTGTAAATTAACGATAATTGAATGCTATGTATTATCTTGTTCATAATCTTTACGCTATAGTCCTCAATAAAAACTAAACTGCCCTTCAAGTTACAAATTTTTTGACCCGATATATGCTATACACCAGAAACCCTTATTTACAGATCACAGTTATTATTTTATGCCTGTTCATATTATCCTGTAACAGCAGCAGTACGCCTGCGGATAAACAAATAGTAGAGGATCCGGAACACATGGATAAAAAAGCTGCAGAAAATATTAAAGCTGTGCTGGAATTTGCTATTAATAATACAGGGAAAGTTGATGACAGTATCCGGCTTAACCTTTCGGACATTGTAAATAATTTTTACAGCAGCACCGGTTATGGTCCGGTATGGAGCAGTAAAGAAAAATGGCAGCCATTGGCCGATTCATTATATACCCTTATTGCTAGCGCAGAACTGGAAGGCCTTTTCCCTAAGGATTATCATTTTAAAAATTTAAACGCATTAAAAAATAAATTAGATACTGATTCACTGGCAAGAATGGATGCAGCTTTATGGACCAGGGCCGACCTGATGTTTACTGATGCATTCATGCGTTTAATTAAAGATTTAAAACAAGGCCGCCTGCAAGCCGATAGTATTACCATCAATAAAGATTCTGTTACCGGCAAAGATTTTTTTATACACAACCTGAATAGTTTAATAGAAACAAAACAATTCACAGCGGTATTAAATGCTGTACAGCCCGTACATAAAGGTTATTGGGATTTAAAAAAAGGGATAAAAAGATTTTTAGATAGTATGGATAGGCGTACTTACACTTATGTAACTTATCCTTATAAAAAAGGCGATACAAAAGATTCGCTTTTCTTTATTAAAACCTTTCAAAAACGCTTGAATGAAAGCAATGCAATAACATTTACCAATAAACTCCCCGATTCGGCACAATTAAACGAAGCTGTAAAAAAATACCAAAAGCAAAAAGGCTTAAAGGCAGATGGAAAAATTTCAACTTCATTAATAAAAATAATAAATACAAGCGATGTAGAGCGGTTTAAAAGAATAGCCATAACACTCGACAGGTATAAACAGTTACCGGAAAAAATGCCGGAAAAATATATTTGGGTAAACCTGCCGGGTTATTATTTATGGGTGATAGACAGTGATACTATTGCCCTGGAATCGAAAGTGATTTGTGGTAAACCTGAAACACGAACGCCTTTATTGAACAGCGCAATAACAGATATGATAACCTATCCTACCTGGACGGTGCCTACCAGTATTATTTCGAAACAATACCTCCCTAAATTAAAAAATAACCCGGGTTACCTGGCAAAGCTTGGTTTAAAATTAGTAAACGGAAAAGGTGAAACAATTGATGCGTATAGCGTAAACTGGAGTAAGTACACAAAGGGTATTCCATATAAGGTGATGCAGGGCAGCGGCGATAATAATGCGTTGGGTATTTTTAAATTTAATTTTAATAATCCTTATGCGGTTTACCTGCACGATACCAACCAGCGTTATTTATTTAAAAATGCTTCAAGGGCATTAAGCCATGGTTGTGTTCGAGTGCAGGAATGGGAAAAGCTGGCATTTTATATTGTAAGAAATGATAGTGCTAATAAGCGGCCGTCCGATACACTCAGGTATAATACCGATTCAATAAAAAACTGGATTGCAAATAAAGAGCGTCACCGGATTGATGTAAAAAATAAGATACCACTCTATATCCGTTATTTCAGCTGTGAAGGAAAAGATGGAAAAATAAAATTTTATGATGATATTTACGGAGAAGATAAAGTGCTTAGAGAAAAGTACTTTGCCGGAAAGTGAGGAGATCAGTTTAATATAAATCTTTAACTCTTTTAATGGCTTGCATGAAACCACATTCATCTGCTCAAAAAAAAATTGTACAATTGGCGCTGGTATTAATTACAGCAATTGTTTTTATTGCGCCATTAAAAACTTTTGCCCAGCAGGCCGATACGGCAACAAAAGCCAAAAGCAGCAAATCAAAAAGAGTATTGTATGGCCAGGCCAGTTTTTATGCTAATAAATTTGAGGGTAGAAAAACAGCCAATGGCGAAATTTTCAGTCAAAAGAAACTTACCTGTGCCTGTAATGTTTTGCCCTTAGGTACATGGATAAGGGTAACCAACCTGCGTAACGGCCGTACGGTAGTGGTAAAAACAAACGACAGGCTGCATCCCAGGATGAAACGTATAATTGACCTTAGTAAGGCCGCAGCAGTTAAATTAGGTTATGTTGGCGCAGGCCTTACAAGGGTAAAAATTGAAGTTTTAGGCAAAAAAGCACCATAATATATTTATTGCAGCATTTTATAGCCAATAATTGTCTGCCTTATGTATTAGAAACCAATAATGTGGGTAAATTATTTTATGTTTTGAACGTAAGCCAGTATTTTTGCGGCAACTAAGTAAACTAACAGATATGAAGAAAATCTTATTTTCATTTTTAGCCATTGGGCTGTTTATAAACAGCTTTGGTCAGGATGATTACAAAAAGCGTCCTGCAATAGGAGTAAGCTTTATTTTAAATGATTTTAAAACTGCAGCTAAAATACGGGCCTCCGGTTTGTCAAAAGTATTAAGCTCAAAAGAATTTACACAAACAAAAAATATGGCTGCAGGTCTGGCACTAAGCTATCTTCAGGGGCTTAGTAATAATATTGATATTGAAGCCGGAATTTCAGGTTCTTTTGTAGATTACCCGGTTCCGGGTAAGGTATCTTTAGGAAATACTAATTTATTACTGGAAGCTGTTGCAACAGGTAATGTAAAATTGCTGTCAGATAAATATTGGGTGAGTCCTTATATTGCGGCAGGTCTTGGCGCTGCTAAGTATAAAGGTTATTATTCAGCTTTTGTACCTGCAGGTGTGGGTTTACAGGTAAATCTTTTTGACGACGCTTTCCTTTTACTCAATTCTCAATACCGCATTCCTATTACAGAAAATGCAGCTTATCATTTCTATCATAGTTTTGGCGTAGCCGGTAATATTGGTAAACCAAAAGCACCTCCGGTTATGCCCGTAGTATTGCCGCCGGTTGTAGAGGCTCCAAAAGACAGGGATGGCGATGGTATCATTGATGATAATGATAAATGTCCTGATGTAAAAGGCCTGGTTTCTTTACAGGGTTGTCCAGATAAAGATGGTGATGGTATTGCAGATGCATCTGATAAATGTCCTGATGTGGTAGGCCTGGCAAAATACAATGGCTGTCCTATACCAGATACTGATGGAGATGGGATTAACGACGAACAGGATAAATGTATTACTGAAAAAGGTGTTGCCCGTTACCAGGGTTGCCCCGTACCAGATACTGATAAAGACGGAGTAAATGATGAAGAAGATAAATGTCCAACTATTGCAGGACCAGCTACAAATTTTGGTTGCCCAATAATTCCTCAGGTTGTAGTTGATAAAATCAACTATGCTGCAAAAAATATCCTGTTTGCAACAGGAAGCGCTAAATTATTACCTAAGTCATTTAAGTCTTTAAATGAAGTAGCTAAAATTATGGCTGATGATAAAACATTGCAATTAGATATTGATGGCCATACTGACAGCCAGGGTAAACCTGAAAAAAACCAGGTACTTAGCGACAACAGGGCAGCTTCTGTTAAAGCTTACCTGGCAAGCAAAGGTGTGGAAGAAAGCAGGATGACTTCTACAGGTCACGGACAGGATATGCCGGTTGCAGATAATAAAACTGCGGCAGGCCGTACCAAAAACAGGAGAGTGGAAATGAAAGCAAGGAATTATTAATACAACTTTTGAATAAATAAAAAGCCCCGGTATATTACCGGGGTTTTTTATTGGGAGAATTTTTATTCGTATAATATTTTGTTACTTTTTTAAATCTCTTGAAACCAAGTTGTATTTTTATAGGAGTCGTTAAAAGTAGTTTTTAACTAATAATGTTTTATCCCTTCCGCTTAATACCACAACCCACACTTCGGCTTTCTTTTATTGAAATTTCCTTGCCTGTAGTAAGTTCAGTAATTGCTTCCTGTAAATGATTACGTTTTACGCTGCCGGCATCAGAAGGGTTATCATCAATAGCACCATGATATACCAACTTTAAATCTTTATCAAATAAAAAACATTCAGGTGTGCGGTTGGCTCCAAAGGCATCGGCCAGTTCGTTGTTTTTATCTACTGCATAATGCCAGGTATAATTTTGTTCTTTGGCATAAGTTTTCATAGCCTCATAACTGTCATCGTCATCACGCTGTCCTTCGTTACTGTTTAAAATAATTACACCAACATTATTTTTCTGTGCATAAGCTGCAATAGCAACAGTGCGTTGCTGGTTTTTAACTACATAAGGGCAGGTATTGCAACTGAACATTACCAAAACACCTTTTTCTTTTTTTACTTCACCAACAGATACTTCCTTGCCTGAAATATCTTTCAGTTTAACATCTGCTTTAGGCATAGTGCTGCCAATAGGCAGGGGGCCATTAATGATAAATGACATTGCAGCCATTGATACAATGGCTGTGCAGGCGAAAAATATCTTTTTCATAAAATGAGTTTTACTAAAGCTAACTAAACCATAAGAGAAATGGAAACCGTTTATGTAATTTGCTTTGCAGCATTCTTTTTTTCTTCGGCATCACGGTGCTCAGCTTTTAATTTAAGCGACTTAATGCTAACATTTAATTCGAACCCGATTAATAAAACCAGTGAGTTAATATAAATTAGGGCCATTAGCATAATTATTGTTCCGATGGAGCCATACAGGGCATTGTATTTGCCAAAATTATTTACAAAAGCCGAAAAGCCGACGGTTGCTGCGATACTTAAAAACGTAGCCAGTATAGTACCGGGAGAAGTTAGTTTCCAGCGCTTTTGTACAGCAGGCGCATATTTATAAATGAATGCTATAGAGTAAAATATTAGTACAACAATAACAACCCAGCGTCCATAATAAATAAAGCCGAGCCAGAAATCACTTTTTACTTTAAGCCATTTTAAAACAGCACCCTGAGTTATTAATAAAATAAGGCAGCTTAATACCAGCCCAAAAATTAAAACAGTTAATCTTATGGCGATCCAACGGTCGTGCAGTCCTTTTCTTTTTTCAAAACCCATATAATTTTTATTGAAAGAACGCATTAACCCCATCATAGCGTTGGATGCAAAAAAAAGTGCTAATAGCAAACCAAATGACAGTAAGCTTAAAACAGGGGTATCAAAAAATGTTTCCTTAATAAAAGTGATAATGGTTTTATTATATCCTTCGGCAGGAATAATATCTTTAATAATGAGGGTAAGCTGCCGTAAGATTTCTTTCTTCTTAAAGAATGGCAATTGTGGTATCAGTGTAAATAAAAAAAGAAAGGATGGCGGTATAGCCATTATAAAATTATATGCTATAGCCGATGCCCGTTCGTTAAGCCCAACTGTTTTAATCTGCCGGTAAAAGAATTTTATTACATCATATAAAGGAACCCCCTCAAAACCCGGTAAATACCAATGCTGGCTTTTTCGTAAAACAAAGGCCATCGGAGTTTTGGTAATTAATATGCGTTCCAGTTTAGTCATTGTGTACTACAAGATAATTTTTTTTCCAATAACTAAGGCATGAACTTATTGCATTGCTTTTGCCTTCATTAAACTGTCTAATGCATTTTGATAGGATTTTGCGTACACCAAATGTTCTTCATAAGTGGCAGCAAAATTAGAGTAGCCATTAAAATCGGGTTTAGCCACAAAGAAAATATAATTGGTTTTTGGGGCATTCAATACCGCATCAATTGTTTTTGATGAAGGTGTACAAATAGGGCCGGGTGGCAAACCTGTTTGTTGGTAGGTATTGTATGCTGATGCATACGAGAGATGTTTGTGGTAAATTCTTTTCAAACCAAAATCCTTCATAGCAAATTTTACTGTGGGGTCAGCTTCTAGTTTCATCCCTTTTTCAATACGGTTAATATATACACTGGCAACTTTTCCTTTATCGGCTTCCTTATTGGTTTCTTCTTCTACAATACTTGCCATGGTATAAATTTGCTGTGGTGTCATATTTAATGCCGCAGCTTTGTTTGTTCTTTCACTATTCCAGAATTTTTGTTGATCGGTATATAGTTTTTTAAAGATTTTTGCAGGCGAAGTATTCCATAAAATACTGTAGGTATCAGGAATTACAGCTGTCATTACTGTATTGGTGTCCAGGTTATATTTTTTTAAAGAATCCGTATTGTTCAGTAAGCTGATAAAACTTAATGAATCGCATTCAAAGCTGCTAGCAATTTTTTGGGCAAGGTCTTCCTTAGTTCTTATTTTATTTATTACAAGTTTTACCGGCGATTGACTGCCCGACCGCAGCATACGCACCAAGGTTAAAATACTGGTACCATTTTTAATTTCGTAACGGCCTGCTTTTACAGCCTTAGGGTAATTTAATTTTTTGGCAACGAGGTTAAACCAGAATTCACTTGTGATAATTTTAAGGTCCTGTAAGTCTGCTATCACGCCTTCATAATTTTCGCCTGTACTGATGTAAAAATATTTTTTTTCAGGAGCGTTTACTGTAGGCCCCAAAATTTTATAACCAATAAAAGCGCCACCAATTAAAATAAGGGCAAGGAAAGTGTAAATGATTTTCTTTTTCATGTGTAACAAAGTAAAATAAAAAACCCCGGTGTAAAACGGGGCTTTTCAAAAATATTTTATAAAGTTTGTACCAACTTATTTACCGGAATCAGTTTTAGGTTGCACAGTTCCCGGCATTTGTGTAGCATTAGGTGTAACGGCCGGTTTAGCAGGCGAAGCATTAACGCCTTTAAGCAATTCATCATTTTGAGATGAGCCAGTAGCGCCTTTTGGTATAAAAGCTGGCGAAACCAGGCAAAGAATACCTACTAAAGCTGCAAATAACCAGGTGCCTTTTTCCAGCACATCAGTAGTTTGTTTTACACCCATTAACTGGTTGCTGAAACCACCTAAACTTGCAGATAAACCACCACCTTTAGGGTTCTGTATCAATACGATCAAACCTAAAACCACAGACAGAATAATCACTAAAATTCCAAATAAAACTAACATATTATACTCCTTTTAATTGTTCGATTTTGGCTGCAAAGTAAGCGCTTTTAAGGGGATTGAGCAAACTTAATTTTTGGTACAATTCTGCAGCTTTTGCGGTTTTGCCCTGCCGGGCAAACACTTCGGCCATGGATTCGGTTATTATTTCGCCTTCCCTATTGCTTCTTTCGGCAAGGGATTGTATGGCAATATCAGTTTGGCCGGTATTGGGCTCATTGGCCGGCACATGAATTTTCTTCATGGTTTTTAACCATTCGGTAAAGCTTTTAAGCTGTTTGCCCAGTTTATCGGCTGTTTGTACTTCTTCGGTTAATTTAATTCCCTGAGATGCAAAATAATCTACCAGGTGCATCGGCTCAAAGCTTAATGCCTTATCATCAACTGCCTGGTTTAATGAGGCTGTCATATCAATTTTTATAGGTGCTATTTCCTGGTCGGTAAATGCTTCATCATCATTGCCATTTATATGTTCAATAACCGGGGCAGGTTCAAATACAGGTGTTTCTTTTGCAGCTACAACAATATCATCATCATTATCTGTATTTTCTGCAAATGGTGTTGGCTCAAATGAATGGGGCTTGTTTTCTATTACAATCGAGTCATTATCCGCATTCTCAGTAACCGGCGTTGGCTCAGATGAATCAATTTCTTTTTCACTTACAATAACATCGTCATCATTATTATCCGCATTCTCTGCATACATCGGAATAACCGGTGCTACTTTAACAATGGCAGCAGGTTTGTTAGCCTGTTGCAATTGAAAATTTAACCAGTACGGGTTATTGAACAGCAACGCTGTTTTTGCAGCCTGATAATCGTAATTACTGTCGCCGGGTTGTATTTGCTGTAACAGGTAAAACTGTGCAGGAGTAAAATAAGGATGTTCGCTGGCCACCTGTTGTAAATAATCTTTACTGGCTAAACCGGAAAAATTTTGCTTTAGTATCACATCAAAAAGGGAGGCTGGCAGCTGCATAACTCAAAACTAAACTACAAACTGTAAACGGCAAACTGTTTTTTACCAGTTAGAAAAAATCTTATTAAAAATAGCATCTACAATATTGGTAACAATTTTCGTACTCAGGCTGGCTTCTGCCTGCGACAGGCTTTGTGTGGCCGGAAAATCGAGGTTGACGGGCAGGTCGGCTTCAAAGTTTTTCTTTTCGTCCAGCGTATTTTTAAATACCAGGTGAAAAGTAACATTTAACCGGTTGAGGCTGGCATTATTGCCGCTGATACCGGTGGTGGTGGTATAGTACTGGCTTACATTGCCGCTGATATCGTAATGGGCATCGTCGCCATTGGTTTGGCGCAGCCTGGTGGTATTGATTATTTTTTGCTTTAATTTTTCGGTTAATGCCGGGCTTAATTGCGGATTAACGTATTGTGCTTTATTGGTAAGATAGCTAACCCTGAATGTTTTTACTTCTTCCGGTATGGGGGAAGTATCTTTAAAACCATATTTGCAGGTAGAGTAGGAGCAGGTAAAAACTATTAAGCAGCAGGCTGCCAGTAATTTTATGCGGTTGCCAATATTGAATTTGTATTGTGGTGCCATTGAAGGGGCAAATTAATAAGTTTTTACTTATTAAGTTTGTTAAAGATTTGGGTGTTGATTTTACCAGGTGGTTTTCTCTTCTACCTGGTTAGGCTGAAAGTTGGAATTGGGTTCGTTAGCAATATAGCTATCACTGAATTTTTTTGCCCCTTCTTCAATAAGAGGAAATATATTTTTGTAATATTTACAATTATATCTTTTTATATCCTCAAGTAAATGGTATTTAAATTCCAATTCAAGGCGATTTTTGTCTATAAAACTTGCAGTTGATTTATTATAAAGTTTTTTCTTTACAATGTCTAACAATATCTCCGCACTTCTTTTCGATTTATAAGCCGCAGTTGCGGCGATAAAGTTTTTAAAAGTTCTTTCAAGATCTTGATCCCGCCAAAACATTTCTTGCAACAATCCTCTTTGATTAAAATGCAATATATGGGTGTAAAATTTTTCTATCACAAAAAAATAGTTGTCTATTGGATTGTTTTCAATCAGAGCAAATTTTTCTGGCTCATTGCCATACCAATTGCGACTAATTTCAAAAGCAATACTACTGGTATCTTCATTTTTTTTGTATTCAGATAGTTTAGTTATAAGGCCATTCCTTGACCTAGAATGTAACGGATATGGGGCTGCAATGATTTTTTTTAATGAAACATAGTATTTTTCATTCGAAGGAGCTTCGTATTGAACGAAGTTAGCAGCATAGGACAAGTAAGGATGTTTATTGATAACTTCATCCATTAAATCCGATTTTAAAATTGTTGAATGACCCCTACTTTTGGCTATATAATAATCCGCAACTGTAGTTACATCGCCAGAGTAATCGGAAACAAAAGCTGTATCGTCTAGATTTTCAAGTAATACTTTACTGAAATCTACAGATTCTCTTAATGAAAGATATTTGAAGGCAACAGCCCTTAAAAGGGGATGTTCTGACTTTATGATTTTTCGAAGTTCTTTTTCTGAAGTATGATTATCAAGGTAATTTGCAGCAGCCTCATCTATATTATCAGGGAAAGGATTAGAAACTATTTTCTCCAAATGCTTTCTCAACTCAGGCTTGAAATCATCCAGAGAATACGGGTATTTTGTTTTGTATGTATTACAACCACTTAGAAGAATGAAGAGGGCAGTTAATTTTAAAAGCTGTTGCATAAACCATAAGTTTGGTAAAGCTTAGATGCAAAAGCTTCGCTTTTCAATAAAAATAACTTTTGCAAAAATAAATACTATATAAAATTTCTTACTGCAAAAAGTCCCCTTCAGGGGATTTAGGGGCTCTACTCCTCAATATCATACTCCTTCAACTTCCTGTACAAAGTCCTTTCGCTGATACCCAGGTCAAGCGAAGCATCTTTACGTTTGCCTTTGTGCTTTTTCAATGCTTTAATGATGAGTTCTTTTTCTTTATCCATTATGCTTAAAGATTCTTCCACATCTTCATGCTGGTGAATATCATTATTGTTATGCAAAAACACCGGCTGATTGATTTGCCCGAGTGCTGGTTGTAAATTAGTATTGTTATTATACTCCTGCAGGTCGTTGGTAAATACAGGAGCATGTTGTGCCATGGATGGATTTTGCAACAGGTCGAAAAACATTTTTTTCAATTCGTTCACATCCTTCTTCATGTCGAAAAAAAGTTTGTACAAAATATCCCTTTCGTTGGCAAATTCGCTTTGGCTAACCACACCAGCACCACCCGCTAACACCGGCAATCTTGAATAATTATGTTCGGGTAAAAAACTTTTTAATTGCGTGGCATTAATATTTTTGTTCTGGCTTAGTACAGATATCTGTTCTGCAATATTTTTTAATTCTCTTACATTGCCCGGCCATGTATAATTGATCAATACATTTCTTGCTTCCTCATCCAGTTGTACAGCGGGTGCTTTATATTTATCCGCAAAGTCGGTAGAAAATTTTCTGAACAATAAGGGAATATCGTCTTTTCTGTCACGTAATGCTGGTACCCTTATGGGCACTGTATTTAAACGGTAGTACAGATCTTCCCTAAACCTTCCGCTTTGTGTAAATTCAATCAACTCTTTGTTGGTAGCAGCAATAACACGAACATCGGTTTTTTGCACTTTGCTGCTGCCCACACGTATGTACTCGCCTGCTTCAAGCACACGCAATAAACGGGCCTGAGTACCTAAAGGCATTTCACCGATCTCATCTAAAAAAATGGTACCGCCGTTAACCGTTTCAAAATATCCTTTGCGACTGTCCATTGCGCCGGTAAAACTTCCTTTTTCGTGGCCAAATAATTCGCTGTCGATAGTGCCTTCGGGAATAGCACCGCAGTTTACAGCAATAAACGGATTATGCTTTCTTGCACTTAGGGCATGAATGATCTGTGAGAATACTTCTTTACCCACGCCACTTTCACCATTAATTAAAACAGACAGATCGGTATTAGCTACCTGCACTGCAATATTCAATGCATGGTTTAATGAAGGTGAATTGCCAATAATGGCGAAACGGTTTTTTATGCTTTGTAAATCCATACTACCCCCTCCGCCCCCTAAAGGGGGAACTTGTTTTTAAATTATTTAATATTTTTTCCTATTCTTTGCAAAGTGGCTTCAATATTATTTGAAACTTCTTTATTGGTAAATCTTAATACGCTTATGCCCGACTCCCTTTAGGGGGCGGAGGGGGTTCCTATCAATGTACCTGCTGTACAGTCAATAATTTTTACAGTTACATAATCTCCCAACTTATAATCTCCTTTGGCAAAAACCACTACTTTGTTCTGGTCGGTTCTGCCATAAAAATCAGTATCATTTTTTTTGCTGGTGCCTTCTATTAATACTTTACGTGTTTTGCCAACCTCACGCTGCATACTTTGTAAAGATTGAATGCGGTGCAGGTCGATCATTTCCTGTAACCTTCTTTTCTTAATTGCTTCAGGAATATCATCTGCAAACCTTCTTGCAGCCAATGTGCCGGGGCGTTCGCTATAAAAATACATGTAGGCCAAATCGTATTTGCAATATTCCATCAGGCTTAGCGATTCCTGGTGCTCCTCTTCGGTTTCAGTACAAAAACCCGTTATCATATCGGTACTTAATCCGCAATCGGGTATAATTTCTTTTATACGGTTAACCTTAGCAATATACCATTCCCTGCTGTACGTTCTGTTCATCAATTGTAAAACCCTGCTGCTGCCGCTTTGTACCGGCAGGTGAATGTAGTTGCAGATATTCTCATATCTGGCGATAGTGTGTAACACATCATCGGTAATATCTTTTGGATGAGAAGTGGAAAAACGAACACGGAGGAGTGGAGATATCAATGCTGCTTTTTCCATCAGTAAAGCGAAGGTAACTGCAGCCCCTCCTATCCTCCCCTGTGGGGAGGGAGATGGAGCAGAGCTTTGCGAAGATTGACCGGGTGCACTTCCATTAACATCTTCGCTAATTTCTCCTGTTTTTCCTCCCCCACTGGGGGAGATAGAGGGGGCTTGGTAATAACTGTCAACATTCTGACCCAGCAAAGTAACTTCTCTATATCCCTGGTTAAACAGATCAGTACATTCTTTAATGATGCTTCCTGCATCACGGCTTCTTTCCCTGCCTCTTGTAAATGGTACTACACAAAAACTGCACATATTATTGCAGCCTCTCATAATACTTACAAAAGCGGTAACGCCATTGCTGTTCAATCGTACAGGTGCAATATCTGCATAGGTTTCATCTCTGCTCAATAATACATTCACACCTTTTTGCCCGCTCTCGGCTTCTTCAAGTAAGCCAGGCAAAGTTCTGTAAGCATCCGGCCCAACAACAATATCCACCAGCTTCTCTTCTTCTAAAAAAGCAGCTTTAAGCCGCTCGGCCATGCAGCCCAAAACACCCACTACCAGGTTCGGCCTTTGTCTTTTTATACCTCTGAATTGTTGTAAACGTTTGCGTACGGTTTGCTCTGCCTTATCCCTGATGGAGCAGGTATTTATAAATATCACATCAGCCTCTTCAGCATTTTTAGTAGGGCCAAAGCCACTGTCGTGCAGTATTGATGCCACCACTTCACTGTCGGCAAAGTTCATGGCACAGCCATAGCTTTCTATATAAAAATGTTTTTTATATGCATTAGCATCAACGGCAAAAGGAGCAAAAGCCTCACCTTGTCTTGCTTCATCATGTTCTTTAGTACTTAATTCCTGCATCAAAGTCTTTATTTACGGGGGCAAAGATAGCACAAAGGCATTAATTTGTGTCAGTATGTCAGTGGCACAGGGTATTTAAAAATTGCCTTATGATTATTGTCTTTTATAATAAATTTTTTCAAATTTTTAGGGTCTAAAGCCCCTCTCTTTTGGAGAGGGGTTTGGGGAGAGGTCAAAATAAAGCGACAATTTTAAATGAACCGAGTAGTTAGATTACTTATTAATATTGATTTTTAAAACATTAGAGCACCGCTGGTAACAAAACACCAACAACAAAAGTGGAATACAATAACTTTGTTTTACAAAAACAGTATTGAGTTGAAATTTTCTTTAACCGCTTCTTTTCTTGCCCTTTTTTTTACTGCCTTTTCTCAAAAAGATTCTGCAAAGCATATTGCAAACTCCGGTATAATCATTGGCAGCATTCTAGATGCTGATAATACCAAAGCCATTACTGCTGCTACAGTTATACTTACAAAACTTACAGACTCCGGGTTTTCTAAAACTGTGATAACCGTTAAAGACGGTTCATTTTTATTTGAGCAATTACCGTTTGGCTATTACCGCCTGCAGGTAAGTAGTATTGGATACAATAATTTAAAACTCGACAGTATTTACATACGGGCAGAGCGGTTTGATTTTGACCTGAATGAAATTAAGCTGCATAAAAAAACCACTGACATGGAAGAAGTGGTGGTATATGCTGAAAAACCATTGATAGAAAGCAAAGACGGTAAAATAATTTTTAATGCCGGCGAATCAGCGCTGAGTTCAGGGGCATCTACCACAGAATTATTAAAACAAACACCGCTGGTAAATGTAGATAATGATGGTAAAGTGCAACTGCGAGGTAAAGATGTAAAAATATTAATTGATGATAAACCTGTAGAACTTAATGCCAAACAATTACAGGACCTGCTGGAAAGTATGCCCGGCAGCATGATTGATAAAATTGAAGTGATGACTACGCCACCACCGCAATATGCCAGCGAAAGAGGCGGGGTGATAAATATTGTTACAAAAAAAGGCCGTGTGGGAATGAGTGGCCGGTTAAATGTAAGTTATGGTACAAGAGGAGAGAATGGGATTAACGGAAATTTCAGTTACCGTAAAAACAAAATTGCTTTAAATGTAAGTGCAGGTTTTGGGTACAACGAATATGAAGGCAGCAGTTATAGTAACCGGCAGAATATTTATTTAGATTCAACCAACTATTTTAATATTATTGGCAATAACAATAATAACAGCCTGCGGCCTAATGCAAGAATAAGCCTTGACTATGATATGAATAAACGGAATGCTTTCAATCTTACCACATTTTACAACAGCAGCGATGCAGAAAGCAACAATGAAAACGAATACACCAATCTTAACCGTAATAATTTAATTTATAAACTGAGCAACCGTTTTATTACAACCAACAATACCAGCAGGTCGCCAAACATTAATGTAACTTATACCAACAAGGGCAAAAAGCCAGGTGTGGTATTTAAAATAATTACCGGCGTAAACTTTGGTATTACTAACACGGAGAGGGATTATTTTCAGCAATTTTTAAACCCTGATTACACACCTACAGGTACCGACAGCAGCCAGCAGCAAATAACCGATGTAAAAAATAATATCATCAGCATCCGGTTTAATTACGACAGGCCTTTAAAAAATAATAAACTTTACCTTAATGCCGGTAATGGCTTAATACGCAGTAACAGCCACAATATTTTATATACCAGTTTTTTAAAAAAGCCCGATAATATTTTTGTGCAAAGCGAATTGCTGAGTAATAATATCCGTTTTCACCAGGATATATTTTTTTACCGTACTGCCCTGCGCTACACGGTTAAGCCGGAGTTTAATATAACTGCCGGTGTGCAGGTAGAGCAGACCACCACCAGTTTTGATATTGCCAATATAACCACCGATTATGCCAACAATTACTGGAGTGCTTTGCCCTTTGCCACCATTATAAAAAAATGGGAGAATGATATTACCGCCACATTGAGTTACAAAAGAACTATACAGCGCCCCGGGTTGGCACACCTCAATCCCAGTGTTGATTATGGCGATCCGTATAATACCCGTTTTGGCAATCCTTACCTGCAACCTTATTTCGCCGATAACTTTGATTTTATTGTGGGCAAATGGAATAAGCTCTATTATATAAATGGTTCTGTTGGGTATAATGCGTTGCAAAACATTTACAGTTCTATACGAACACTGCAACCTGATGGAAAAACAAACACCACATGGCAAAACCTTAGCGGCCGTAAAGAATACGAAGCCAATGCCTGGGGAGGATATACCTTAAGCAAAAAAGTAAAACTTAATTTAAGCCTGGGCTACAGTTATAATGTGTATAGTCTGCGTGACAGAACAGTAAATAAGTACAGGAATGGTGGCTCATTTTTTTCTACATTGAACGGGAGTTACCTCTTTAATACCTTACTTAACGGTAATGCCAGTTTTACTTTTAACCGCTTTGCCAATCCGCAGGGAACCGTAAGAAATACCTTAAGTATGAATATAGGGGTGCAGCAAAAATTCTTTAAAAAGAAAATGATTTTGGCATTGAGTGTTATTGATCCTTTACGGCAGCAGCAAAATAAAATATTTACTTACGCCGGTAATTTTAACCTGGAAAGTTACAGTACTACCAAAACAAAAAATTTCAGGATTGCACTGAGTTATATTTTTAGTAAGAAGGTGAAGAAAGCGCCTAACAAAGCGGCTTTACTTAAGATGACAAAGAAATAAAATAGAAAAGGCCTTAACCCGAGCGAATGGTTTATTATCTGCAATACGTAGTTTTCAATAATGAATCTACAACTTTTTTATTGTCGAACTTTTGAAAAAATAAGGTATCTGTATTTTTCACTATAGTGTCAAATTCTGGATACGTGGGAATTTTATTTAGCAAAGCGTTAATTTCATTAAAATGCTTAATTGCATCCCTGATATTTTTTATATCAAATTTTCTTATTTCCTTGTAGGTTGAATTTTGACTAACATCAATATAACCGGGATTCCAATGTGTACCATGCAGGCACCCGGCTCCATGAAATTCCCAATTATTAATTCTCGTTATATCTATTGTTCCTGTCTCCTTAAAACCTTTCCCAGAAAAATCACACAAGAAGGATAAGATGTTTCCATCTTTTAATTGAATTGTGGCTGAATAAACTTCCAGTGTTAAATCCGGACTTCCATCTATACTAATAATCTTAATACCATCAATTTTATTCAATTGATCCTCCACAAAATCGTACTCAGAATAATAGTCCTTATAACAAGTGTAAAAATATAATGTCGATGCAAGTCCAACTACAGCTAATATAATTTTAGTTTGTAGTTTCATTAGGTACTTTCTTTTAAAGCAATGCGTTTGCTTAACCAGCTATCTTTAACCGACACAATCCATTTTTCCAGCAATTCTTTTTTGGTCAATACCGTATTGTTAAAATACAAGGTATCGCCATTTATAAAATTATTTTCGGCAGCATAATTTAATTGAGAGAGTGGCAACAGCTGTACTTTGTCTTTTACTATAAATGCCAGGTTCTGCCGGTTAAACATATCTACACTGAATTTTTTTTCAATGTCTTTTATTAAATGCACCGAGCTGTCGGTACTGCAACCGCTTACTCCGCTTTGTGTTTCATCTGCCATTACAACAATAAACTGCCCAAAAAATAAATTGGCAAATCCTTTTACTTCATCGCCATGACTTTTCCAGGTGGCAACAAAATTTTTCAGCATGTCTTCCATTTCAAAAGCTTCGCTCATTAAAAATAAACGGCTGCTTTGATAAATCCATACTTTGGAGTTATCGTTAAAATCTTCGGGGATATGTTCTTGTAAATCTAAATCCATCATAAAAAATATTTTACAAAATGTTCTTCGTTTAAATCTTCGCCAGTTCCCCCTTCAGGGGGCGGAGGGGGCTTACATTGATTGTGCCACCAGCTCTGCAATATCCAGCACCTGCACCTGTTCTTCTTTTTCATTACTCTTTACGCCATCAGTCATCATGGTATTACAAAACGGGCATGCCGCAGCAATAACTGATGCACCCGTTGCTAATGCTTCTGTAGTACGTTCTACATTTATTCTTGTGGTGCCTTTTTCTTCTTCTTTAAACATTTGTGCACCGCCGGCGCCGCAGCATAAGCCATTGCTTTTGCAGCGTTTCATTTCCACCAGTTCTGCATCCAGCGCTTCTAAAACTTTTCGTGGTGCTTCGTAAATATTATTGGCACGGCCTAAATAACAACTGTCGTGGTAAGTAATTTTTTTTCCTTTAAAAGTACCGCCTTCGGTCATTTTAATTTTGCCTTCATCAATCAGCTGCTGTATAAATGTGGCATGATGGATCACTTCGTAACTGCCGCCCAGTTCGGGGTATTCATTTTTCAATGTATTAAAACAATGTGGGCATGCCGTTACAATTTTTTTAATGCCATAACCATTTAGCAGTTGTATGTTCTGGTAGGCCATCATCTGAAACATGAATTCGTTACCGGCACGTCTTGCAGGGTCGCCGGTACACATTTCTTCTTTACCTAAAATGGCATAGTTAATACCTACTTTATTTAAAATGGTAACAAATGCTTTTGTTATTTTTTGAGCCCGCTGGTCAAAACTTCCGGCACAGCCCACCCAAAATAATATTTCGGGGCTTTCGCCTTTTGCCATCATCTCAGCCATTGTTGGTACCTGCATAAGTATTAATTTGTAATACACAAATGTAATTAATAGTTTTACGATTGCCGTTTGCTGTTAAGGGTTTATTTTTGAACCTTTAATATTTGATTTGAAAAATATACTACACAAAATAACCAATTGGGAAGCCTGGCCTTTTAAACTGATCTATGCACCTATTACGCCGGTCTGGCTTTGGTATATGCT